>CAWKGP010000005.1:0-746664 GCA_963849205.1 uncultured Acidobacteriota bacterium | reverse complement strand
GCGCTTTCAAATCGCAGGCAAACAGAGATGGAAAATAAACTTAATTACCTTCTAAAGTTGAAGTAATAATTGGGCTGAAAGGACTACCCCTGCTGGAGCGCGCCTAAAAAACGTTGGGTGTTAACATCGCGTCGACGGCCCTAAAAGGCGGTATGAGATGGGATTTTAGTTAGGGAGTGTAGACCAAAAATGTGTGGCCAATTTGTGGACAAAAGTTTTTCGATTTGCGGTCACGCGCTCGTCTAAGACATCCATTGGAATTTCTCGATTTCTCTTCCCTTTTGTTCGACTTGCAACGACGACATTCCGGAAAAAATCCACTTGGTCGCGCCGCGGTTTTAATTGTTCCTGTTTTCTTAATCCCAAGCCTAACGCAACGATCACCAGCGGTTCCAAATGCTCCCTCGGCTTTACCAACCAGCTCATTAAGTCAGCTTCTTCAGTTGGTGTCAGAAAACGATACCGTTCATTGTCTAACTTGAACTTCTTCACGCGCTGACAAGGATTGGTATCAGCCTTACCAACTTCGATAGCCAGGTTAATAAACCCGCGACAGCAACTCAACAAATATTTGCATACATTACAGCATGCTTCTTGTGGTAAGCGCCGATAGGTCTGCAATCTTCGCTGAAGAATTTTTCTTCTATCTGTGAGGCCATATCATAGAAGAAAACAGTTGCTCGGAAATACCCTAAGTGAAAACGATATAAAAGAGTTGTGAATAAGAGACCCGCAATAGGTAGACCAATCATAAGCGAGAAATTTTTTTGCGTCAGAGAAAATCGCCCAAGCTACAAGAATAGCAATCCCTTGAACAACCGATGCCAAGCGGACTGTAAGACTTGCATTTGAATAATGATGCAGCGTGTTACACGCTTCCGAATACGCTTTCAACTCATCTACATCATTTGGCATTTCGATTTACTTTTTCGACAACTAGCGCGTGTGTAAGCTCGACCATGTAGCGTACAAGAGCAGGCTCAGCAAACTCGGTTTGGAGTCATTCGAAGGCAAAGGGGTAACACCTGCGGTAGACCGCCGTGTTTAGCCATCAGTCGAATTTTCGTCGTAAATCCGTGTGAAGTTCGCGAACTCTGAGCCCGCAAGGTCTTTCTCGATTACAGTTTTGGCCAGCTGAAAATCGACGACGAAGTTACACACTTCCATCGTTCCGCTGCCGATGCTGCCGCCGTCGCACGCGCCCAGGCCAGTCCAACCCAGCGTTTCGTTCATTCGTTCTTCAAGACGGTGACGCTTCTCGAGGTCTGCGGCAGTGCCCATGCCGTCGATCGCATATTCGATCATCAAATTGGCGTGAGCTGCTGAATTGATCGATTTAAACCCCTCAGATGTTACGCGCTCAATCTCTTTCTGAATTGCTGCCTCTGCCTTTTGGAACAAGGTGGTCTTAAATGTTTTCGTGTTCCCCGGCGTGCCGAGTATGCCCCAATGCACTGTGTGTGTTCCTTCGCCGTCGTCCCAGGTTTCCCAGTACTCCTTACAATCGTTTCCAAAGCGATAAAGCTTTAGCATGGTTCTCCTCATGGTTGACGCGGCGGCGCGATTTCAGTCAAGCGCTGCCGCCGATTATCTGGGGAAAACACATCCGGACTGCCGACGCGACGTTCGACCATTCCAGTGGTTCGTCGAGTTTGAGCTTTGGTGCAGTTTCCTCGCGGCACTGCCCGTTGCCCTCAGAAATCTTGAGCGTCGTAAGGTAGTCTCTCGCAACGGGCGCGCCTAGCCTGAAGATTTTGTCTTGCTCGTCCGTAGTTTTGGATATCGCTCGTCCTGTTGCGTTACGTCACGTGTTAATCGCCACACAAACGGCAGATCTATTCCGGATCACGATTTTCCTGCGCGGTCGCCATACTCCCAGTCATAGGGCACGCCGGTATCACCCAGAATAAACCTGACCAGGTCCTTGAAACCGGCCTCGGAGCGAACATCATTCGAAAGGATAACAACACAACGCTGACTGGCCTCAACGCAGACCATGGTGTTGGCGGTTTGACCGTCGTGGCCGCCTTTGTAGAAGCCATGACCCTGCGGGCCGTCAAAGACGATTACGCCCAGCCCGGCGTACAAATCTTTGCGCTGTTCGTTAAGCGGCAGATCGGGACCAAAGGTTGGAAACTGGTGGGCAGTTCCGATATGCAGCTGCGGCTTCGTCATCGCGGCACGCGACGCCCTGCTGAGGCCCTCGCCGCGTACCAGAGCGGCAGTGAATTTCGCCAGATCGGAAATCGTGGTGTCCATCGATCCCGCAGCTCGCACCTTGCTGCGCTGGTCGTGCTCCTGCGGTTGGCCTTGATCATTCCAGCCATCGCTAGATTGGCAGCAAAATCGTCACGCCAGACCAGGCTCGTGCGGGTCATGTGCAACCGGTCAAAATTGGCTTTGGTCAGATCGCCGACATCGAGTCCCAAGCCTTGTGCCTTGCGGCCATGTTCGATAACGAATTGAAGGAGAATCAAACCTTCGCCCGAATAGGCGTAGCGCCTGCCGGGCTCGAAATGGATACGCAGCTTCTGATCGGGTTCGATGAACCAGAAGTTCGCGAAGCCCGTTGAATGGGTCAGGCACATACGAGGCGTGATTTTTTCCCAACGCGAGTCATCTGCTAAATCCTTATAGGGCCCGTACTTGTCTGGGAAAACCGGATCGGGACCATAGTTCGGCAGCGGCTTGTCCAGCAGATCCTTGAGGGGTGTGTCGAGGGTTAGCTTGCGCTGATCAACCAGTTGCATGACCGTGTATGCGAAAACCGTCTTGGTGAGAGAAGCACCGTACATGACGGTGTCCGTAGTCAGCGGATCTCTCTTGGCGTTGCGGATGCCGTACGCCTGAACATAGACGACCTTGCCGCGATCAATCACCGCAACGGCCATGCCCTTTGCATGAGTTCTGGTCATGAGCTGGCCGACTTCTGTATCGATGGCGGCGCCAGTGGGCATACTCTGTGCAAAAGAGGTGACGGGAACGCAAAAGGCAGTTAGAAGCATAATCCGAACCCTAAAGACTCGTCGGCTCATTCTCATGGCGATAACTCCAGACCTGGTCTAGGTCGATGATCTTGCCTCGCCAAAACAAATCGTGATGTGACGAGAGATGAGAAATTTCATTACCTATCGCAAGTAAGGTCTTCTTTAGCTTTTCCTGTAGTGGGGTTGTCATAACAACACAATAGAAGCAAGATTTTTTGTAAAAGAATAGTATTTGAACCGTAACTTCTGCGTGAATTAAAACCAGTAACTTCTCACTAGCAATACCTCCGTCTACCAGTAGTGACAGCAAAGTTGTACCCCTGAAGTTTCCTCATTTCATTACAGCACCAATATGTGCGCTAAAAGGAGTTCCGATGCATTATCAAGGATCCTCGCAATGCGGGTCGAAGTCTAACTATCTTCGTTTGTCATTGCTCTTCTCACTAAGTGCTACGCTGCTAATGGTGTTCTTCCACGAATCGCTTTTTACTAATGCGGCCGGACCGCCACCTTGCATAACAGTCTCAGCGACGGGATCCGTCTGGCAAAATCTTCCGTTTGTCTCGCCACAAGCTGGCATCTTTACAGCGGAGATCGACGCTACTCCGCTCGCTGCGAACATGTCTGCTGGAGTTGGACTATCCAATGGCTCACAAACTACCTTTGGCGGTCTGGCTTGTGCTGCTCGCTTCTTCAACGGAAAGATCGAGGCTCGAAACGGCGGCGGCTATGCAGCCGCAAATACGATACTATATTCCCCAAATACGACCTATCACTTCCGATTTGTTGTTAATGTGCCTGCACATACCTACTCTGTTTACGTTACTCCTGCGGGCGGAAATGAACAGATCGTTGGACTGAACTACGCATTCCGCCCGGAACAAGCCACCGTAAGTAGTTTGAATAACTGGTCCCTGTTTAGTGACGTTGGTTCCATGCGGGCGTGTGGATTCGGCGCACCTTGTTATACCGCAACGGCTGGAGGAGGCTGGATCAACAATTCGTTCACGTCTCAAAGCACCGCCTTCACGGCTGAATGGGACGCAACGCCATCCGCAGCTAACATTTCCGCCGTCATGGCGCTCTCAAATGGATCGCAGACCGCTTTCGAACAATTCGCTTGCCTGACACGATTCTATACAACTGGAATGATCGAGGCTCGTGACGGCGCCAACTACAATTCAGCATCTCCGATTTCCTATACCGCTAACACAACTTATCATTTTCGCTTAGTGGTAAACGTGCCGAGTCATACCTACTCAATTTACGTAACGCCCGCAGGCGGAAGCGAGCAGGTGGTTGGACTCAACTATGCATTTCGCACGGAGCAGTCAACGGTTGGCTCTTTAAACAATCAGGGCTTGATCGTTGATACCGCGGCAGGCTCTGCGCGCTTGTGCAACTTTAGAATCAGTCCTACAGACAAATGGGGTATCACTAAGTTAAACCCAACTATCAGCGGAGGCCGCGAGTGGTTCTCCAAATGGGATAACGGACAGGCACGGACGTTCACGTGGGGACAGGACCCATACGATCCAGAATTCCATGGAAGAGGTGATGGCTTATACGCGGTCGACGGCCAGGGCGTTCTAAAAGCCGCTAGCACCGGCGAAGGTGGTGTTCGCATGTATGTCTACGATGAAGATTATCACGACGTCGGTTACGATCCGAATCTCTTCAAGACTTGGAATAACGTGGAAGTGACTGTCTACTACATGCGTGTTATTGATACTGGAGTAGCCTACGCTGGCATGGTCGCGGGGGCGAAGATTAGGCATGTTCCAGACTCCGATCTCTGCGGCACTCGGGGCTACTACGGCAGGTTCCGACATGATGGTGGGATAGATTTTGATAAGGAGATCCGCCATCCGACTTCAGTACCGAAGGCCAGAGATACAAAGCCGTGGTCCGTGCTGCCCAGCAACGTTTGGATAGGCTACAAGTACATCGTTAGAGACGTTGATAGTGGCACTCATGTAAAGCTGGAGCTTTGGCGGGATCTGTCAGACGGCGCTAATGGCGGGACTTGGGAGAAGCTGCACGAGTATGTCGACCCACCGGTAGGTGGATGGGGAACAGGTCAAACTCCGTGCGAATCAGGTGTTGATCCAGCGCAAATAATGACGGGTCCCAATCTGTCGGTTTTTATCAGAAATGATTCAGTAAGCGATGTTCGTTATAAGAGGTGGTCGATCAGAGAAATCGCGCCACAATAAATGGAACTTTGATTGCTTTGGCACGGCGGATACTGTAACGCGCGCCCTGTCATTGGGTGAGGTACAGGCTCCATTCAACCAGTCATGAAGTCGCTTTACGGCAAGCGTGTGAGTAACTGAAGTCGACGGCTTTTCATTTGTCTAAAACGAAATCTGACACTGAATTCTTTAAGCCCACTTTGACGAATTGCTCCTGCAATGGCCCTAATCGGCACCAACTATTCAAGCTCTACACCTAATAGAAATGTCTCCATAGACCGGCTTTGCACTAAAAGGGGCGTTTGCACTAAAAGTAACGCCCCTGCACTAAAAGTCTAACTCCGCCCATCACCACCGCTCCCCGAAATCCAGTAGAGAACGAACCAGATACCACACACCACAAAGACTCCCAACATGACGAGCGGGCGGATATCTGCGACACCGGGAGCCAGCGCCAGACCGATTAAGGAACACCCGCAGATCACTGCCAAGGCGAGGAGTTTTATAGATTTGTCAGTCATTGCTAGGCAACCTCACTCATGAATTCCGGCGTGATGTTCAATTCATACATGCTCTGAATGATGCAGCAAATGTTATGACAAAGCACCTTGCAGAGTGCTTCGTTGACTTGCGCAGTCGCGGTCTTGCTTCTCAGTCGCTCGCCAAACTTCGCCTTGATCATACTAAAGGCCGTTTCGACGTTGCTGCGTTTATGATAGTGGGCCAAAAACTCATCCCTCAGATGCTGCACTAAAAGTCAGAGTTTTTAGCGACTTTTAGTGCAGCGTCTGAACATTTAGTGCAAGATTCAGATTGACTTGACACTTCCCAGTGCTGAGGAATAACCTCGCTGCGCTGACATTCCGTTACTCACATTCACTCCTAGGAGGTTCTAGATGAAAACCCTTCGTCAATTCTGTTTTTCAATTGTACTACTCACGGTGGTTGTCGCGCCCGCACTCGGTGGTGAGACTCAAACACCGCCCGGCGAAACCCACACTCCACCCGCTGCGTCCAATCAGACCGGTACTCCTATAACGGTAGGTGGAGACGGGGCATCTTCCGGCGCACTTGGTGACACGCTTACCCCACCAATACCCGGTGAAACGAGTGGCCCACCCCCCATCGCCTTGCTGCTGTATCTTGTCCAGACTTGGCTTTAGGAGATATGAGAGCTTGCCCGCAAAGTCTCACTTTCTGTACGGGAGCAAGTTCCGGCGCTTAATGGAATTCGAGATCCAATTGATCGTCAACGATCTGTGCCGGCTGAATTCTCCGCCGGCACAACCAATATCAAAATCAGTAAAGCACACAAGCTCGCAAAGAAAGTTCGTTTCATCAGCACCTCCGCGGTCGACCATAAGATTGTTAATGTGCATCAATTTGATGGAGCGCCCAATCGCTACAGTTCGGGGGGTCTTGCTAACGAATTAATCGAGCACTCGCGTAGCAAAAACGACACAAAACAGCTTGTCGCGGTATTGTCAGTAACAAGAACCTAAAGTGCCGCTGCGCGTGGTGCTGCCAAATATCGACGTCACAAAGGATGACTCCGTTCCATTGGGAGCTCTTACCTTGCGGCAAAAATTACGAAGCACGCGGTCGAGTTTTCCGGTCGTGACGTTCCAGAGCATGACCGAGGCATTGCCGCTCCCGGTTGCAAGCGTGGGTCCGTCGGGCGAGAAGGCCCGGGACGTAACTGTAAGGTCGTGTCCTTTTGAGCGTTCGCTTGGCTCTACGTGAAGGAACATCCCAGAGGCTCGGGGTGGGATCGTCGCCGCCGCTTGCAAATGTGAAGACGCGGGATTTATATCACACAGTTTTCCTACGTTGCGAGGTTAAAGATCGGGCTTAAAGCAGCTATGTCAGCTTTCGGTTTGGGCCACAGCACTGACATGAAATGAAAGACCATGTCCTGCCATATACACTGTAGGGGTAATTGTGTCATTCTCTAAATAACACAAACCAATATTGGCGAGGACTGCTCAATATCACGCCGTCCATCAACTCTTTAAGGCCTGACTACCTCAGCCATAAGGTACTAACGGTTTGAGGTACCATAATGACAGATACAAACACTGGGCCAACCACTCTGGAAAGCAATCACCCCATCAGCACGTCACTTCCAGACTCTAACAATATCGCGCGAACTAGTGACGGTCCTCCTATGAGAACCTTCCTTGATGAAGTAAAGAGCTTCTTTCTTGGTGACGATATTTTTATTTCCTACGCTCGTGCCGATTCGACCGGATACGCCTTGGCACTTGCTAACCGTCTCGGCCGGAAGGAATTCATATGCTATCTCGATCAGTACGGTACGGGTATCAATGATAAGTTGGACGAACGCGTGATAGGGAAGCTAAAACGCAGCCGAGTGCTGGTTCTCATCGGCTCAAGATTAGCAATAAACTCTGGTGCTATCAGACAGGAAGTCGAACTTTTCAAAAAAACACAACGTGCAATTATTCCCATAGACGTAGATGGTGCGTTTAGAGATACCGAACTTTATAGGGTTATTAGAGGCTTGCCGCTTGCCGGAGACCCACACCCGACGGCCCCATTTCATCCGCCTGCAACGGGAACGGCCGAAATAGCAGAGTGTTTGCCCGAAACCGAAATCAATCTGCGTAACGATAACCCCTCATCTGAAGTTGTCGATCAGATTGACAGTATAGTGCATGCTTTATCCAAGCCAACTCCTTCTCCCAGAGTTGTTGATCGCATCAAGAGCACTCTCAGCTATACGAAACGCACTCAATTGCAACGGCGCATGCTTTGGCTCGGGTCTACATTCCTTTTAGTCTCGGTCAGCCTGGCTGTTGTTTTCCTCTACGTTGCGAATGAGGCGAGAGCCGCCAGAGACACGGCCGTAAAAGCCGCCGAAGACGCACGTGGAGAAACGGATCGAGCAAACGAGCAAGCGGCAGTTGCACGCGACAAGGAGATTATGGCTGGTCTAAGTCAAATTGCTGCCGATATGAACCAGGCGGTTGCCGACTTAAAAAGAAAAGACGCCGAGAAGCGAGAAGAGCAGGCGTTATTAAACGCTCAACGCCAAGAACGAGTTGCACGCTCACTGGCCCATGTAACCGAAGCCGCACAACTTGAAACTGAACGTCCCAGTGATGCTCTGGTTCTGAGCGCTGCTGCTTACCGGTCCGCGCCGGAGGCGGTCGCAACACGCACAGGGTTACTTAGAAGTCTACAGCGTTATCGAAAGTTAAAATCGATAGTACCAAGCCAATCGATGGCACTCACAAGCATCAGTTCCGCGCTGAATGGAAGAGTTATCGCAACTGTGAAAAACACCTACGATAACGGCAGGACCTGGAACGTCACGCTCAATTTATATGACACCAAAAGGAACCGTCGTTCTGCAGTGAAGGAGACATCGAGCCCGTTCGCCTTAGGTCGACTTGTGTGCACTCCAACCGGCAACTGGTGCGCCGCTTCGACTGTTGCCAACAGTGAAACCAAAATCCTGGTATGGCGATTGACCGTTCACGATGATGAGAGCATTAAAGGCGAAAGACTGGTCCAGCAGTTTGAGTTTTCCTCCCTTGGCCGAGAGAATTCTTTCGCCTTGACGGCAGACGAACACCTCCTGGCCTACCAATTTGAGCAACGGAAAGTTTTGGTCTGGGACCTCACCAAACCGAACGACGCTCCGAGAGAGATTGATTTGACCGGCTCCGGCTACACCGTCGAATGTTTAGCTGTTAGCCCTGACAACAGAACGATGGCGTTGGGCCTTGCTAGCGGCGTCGAGTTTGTGGATTTGATCAACCCGTCTAATCCGCGCACTTTCGTCAGTTTCCCTGACGGAGCAATCGAGGGGGATGATGCGCCCAAAAACCTGACGTTCACTCCGGACGGCCGGTTTCTCGCCGCCGGCAACACTGACAACACGGCAGTGGTAATTGAGGTCTCAAAACACAAAATTTTGGGGGAGACACTCAGAGACTCAGGCTCTGAGGTCAGCTTCCTCCCACGGAAGTTCGAAACTCTCTTAGTGACAGGTAACGACCAGGGACGGATAACAACCTGGAGGATCAGAGCATCCTCAGGAGTCTTTCGGATCGAACAAGAGCAATCACACGACTATCGACCGGGGATCTTTAGTCTTACAGCCCTTCCCAACCAAAACAGCACTTTAGTAATCGGCGGCGGTGACGGTGCGCTCTCCTTCTGGGACATGAGTGCGGAACCCCTGCTTGATAGTATCAACGACGCTCAGACACGCGATAACGATCACCTGATGTTTGATATGAGCGGGAGAATTCTCCTGATTGATTCTAGAGATAGTTATAAAACGTTTTTTGAATTCTCACCTCCCGATCTCATCGAGATTCAGAATCCCTCGGCACACAAGGGTGCCAAAGCGACACGGTTTTCCCCTTGGGTTTACGCAGAAAGCGAACGTGGAGTCTTTCTTGTTGATCCGATGAAACCGGGTGCGAAACCGGAAGAAATACCGATAGAAGGCGAGGGTGTAGAAGCCGCTGCAATAACTGCGGACGGACACATGCTTGCGGTAGTCAAAAAAGAACGCGATAGAACTGGCACAAAAGATACTGTTCATGGAGTGGTTTTGTTGGATTTTAGAAACAAAGAAAAACCTAGACGGCTGAGGACACTTGAGTATCGCGAGGATGCGAAGTGCGCTGCTTTTAGCCGTGATAAGAGGATGGTAGCGGTCGGTTATGACAGTGGGCGGGTTATTTTGTGGGACGTCTCGAGTGGGAAAATATTACCAGAACTGTCGTCGTTATTAACCACCAAACCAACTGACATCAAGTCAAAAACATCGGTAATTTCGGTCGCCGTTAGTCCGGATGGAAGGACTGTTGCCGCGAGTAGTTTTTTAAGCCCCCTTACTCTATGGGATAGTCGCAGCGGAGCATTGATTGGAGCGCTTGAACCAGACCTATTTCAGACCGACCAACCCTATTCGATGGTTTTCAGCCCAACTGGTAAAAAACTGATCACGAGTACCTCAGGTGGTTTTAAAATGTGGGACATAGATCCGGCATCCTGGGCCAAACGTGCAATGAAGATCGCGAATCGCTAAGACCAGCGTCGCCGAGTGGATTCTTCGCATGCTTCTTATCAACATCGCCGGGGGTGGCTCTGACATCAATCTCTTGGGTCAACTAGTGGACGGGCCTCGCAGTGGCAATGTCAAACTACCTTCCGCATCGTTCCCGCCGGCACGTTTGAAGGTAAGCGGTAACTTCTGTCCCTGTTGACGAAATTCACCCCTCGATTTGCTAGCCATCGCTGCGGAACACACCCTCGTAATCCGCACCCAACGACTGCATTTCAACCGTAGAGACTTGCCGCTAACAGTGATCGAGTCAACCGCAAGACCGGTTGCTCCCTGATCCGGGCTATCAAGCGTCGCGGTCAGCGTGCCTTTTTTTTGACGATGTGAAGTATCAAGTCAAGCTTGGCCGGTCCGACATCAAGCGTACCTCGCCACCCCGTTCAATGAGTAGGCAATAATCGCACGTCAGGATTGTGCTCAATGATTAGCGCAGTCGGCCAAGTTCTAAGGCGAGTCAAAGACATGGGTACAATTCTAGTTGTTGAGGACTATGATGATGTTCGACAGCCTCGTACGAATTCGCGCTTGGATCAACCGGATTTAGAAGCTGGGAAATCCTCATGATTGAGCCCGAGGTTGTGCATAGAATCTTCACCTCGTAAATCCGCCCACACAAGTTCTTCCATATCGCTCGCAGGATATTCTTTTGAAGTCTTATTGAGACATTGGACCACTTTGTAATAGCGCGGCGGTGTTTATTGGTTAAGGCGACTGCGGCGTAGGTGAAGCAAACACTTAGTTATGAGATAGATTGCGGGAATCGCAACTAATGAGTATCCCGGCACGAAGACGAAGACTAACACCGAAGTCGAACTCAAAGAAGCGAAGATTGCACGGTAATAAACGAAAGCAGACGCAATAACCACCACTAACGCAGAAACGAAAATGGCGATGCATGAAGTGGAGGAGGAACTGGCGCGGTGAACTCGAAGTGTCCACAGAAACAAGATGATGTATGGGGTCAGTGCCCATACATAGAGGACAATTGTGGTGGCATCAACACCTGCTGCGTAGGAAGTCAGAAATAACAGTATTCCCAAGGTCGAAATCGCACCTATAATAATGACCACAACGCTTATGTTCTTCAGTCTATTCAGGATGAATTATCCTTTAACAGATTTTCGCGAACGAAGGAAGTGATTGCTACCGAGCCATGTTCAAAGTTAAAAATTCATGACCATTTCAGATATCACATTTAGACTTTTCCCATTACTACTGTTCGCCTCAATCATCAGTGCGCAGGACACGGCTAAGCGAATTGGGGCCATAGAATTCTTTGGTTACTCCGGCTTCGATCTCAATAAAATACAAGCGTCACTTCCAATTCGCGAAGGCGATTCTTTTGACGCAGTGGATGTTAAGGCCATTGAAACAATCGATCGAATAAGAGAGTCAGTAAAGACATCTAGTGGCAAGCTACCGACAGATGTCGCGCCAGTCTGCTGCGACACTCACGGGAATTACATGATCTTCATCGGCCTCCCTGGTAATTCGACCGTAAACACATCCTACAATGCTGTGCCCACGGGAACCGTGCGTCTTCCTCCCACCACCGTGAGTCTTTACAGGCAGTTGATGGACCTTAGCAGTTCACTGGTCAGTCAGGGTAGGGCCACCGAGGATCGTTCGAAAGGTTATGCGCTCTCAACTGACGAGAATCTTAGGACAAAGCAATTGGAGGTGCGTAACTTTGCGACAGGACATCAGCAGTTGTTAAGTAAAGTTCTTCATTCAGCAGCAGATCCCGAACAGCGCACCGTAGCCGCACACTTCATGGGATATGCTCGTCAATCTCGCTCGCAAATTGCTGACCTGGTGTGGGCGTCGCGTGATGCTCACGACGGTGTGCGCAATAACGCAATCAGAGCGCTGGGGGTGCTCGCAGAATCAAACTCGAAAATAGCCGGACAAATACCGCCTGAGCCATTCATCCAAATGCTGAAATCGGGAGTTTGGACGGACCGCAATAAGGGTGGCTACCTAGTTGAACAGATCAGCAAGAGTCGGAATGCGAAACTACTTCGATTGTTGCGCGCTGAAGCTTTGGAAGCTTTGATTGAAATGGCTCATTGGCGATCCGGAGGACACGCCGCGAGTGCGAGAACCATCCTCGGCCGAATTGCCGGCATCGAGGAAAGATGTCTAAAGCAAATGATCGCGGCCGGCGAGATCGAACAGATCATCGAGGCAGTAAAGAAAAAATAAGACCGCCATATGTTGAATCTAATGGATTCTATTTGCTCCGACTGTGATTGCCTCCATCCCAGTACAGTATTGAACACCGAAAAGATTTGCTGCCAAGCATCTCGAGCTATCTTCCTGCTTTAGGTCGCTTCGGATTTACGGATTGAGATCCTAAGGCCTCCTCTTCTTCCGCAGTGCCAATGTTTTGTTTGTCCTGACGGGCTTGCAGCACCTCGGCGCGCTTCTGCAGTTTATTCGCCTCGCCGGAGCGTGGACTTTGTTTCTTGCCCTCTCCCGTGGGCGGTTGGTTGAGTCGATTACGATTCTTGTTCGCCATCACAGCCCTCCTATAACTAAATAAAAGTGGTTCAGTATCCTCCACCTCGCGTACACATAACATACAGGTGCTCAAAGTCCACCTGACGATAACCCACTTGGGAGTCGCAAGATGCTCGACAGAAAATTACGTGATGATCAGCGGGCAATACTAATGCCGAACGATGAGCCGCAGTTGAACAAAACGTGGACCATCCTTGGCTTCCCCAGCCCTGAAATATTGGCCTTCCAGTTGCTAGATTCTTGACATTGAAAGTGAAAAAAGTCCGGAGCAAAGGAGAGCAAATATGAACCAGGGAGGCGACAGAGGTAAAGGCCCGAACACAACCGGCACTCAACCTAAACGAGGCAATGAACAGACGTTCCAGCAGCCAGCGAAACCCGACCAGGGTCGGAAGGGCCAGGGGTCCGCGAAATCAAGTACGCCCAGTCCGAAGAAAGTGACCGCCCGGACAACAAAGAGGTCGAGAGACAAGTAAACAACCTGCAACATCCCTGTGAGGACAAAATCACTTGCTAGCGATCGATGGTTCACGTGGCGAAGGCGGCGGCCAAATCATTCGCACGTCACTGGCGCTCTCGCTCGTTACCGGCAAACCGTTTCATGTCAAACATGCTCGCGCCAATCGAGCAACGCCTGGTCTGCGCCAGCAACATCTCACGGCAGTGAGAGCAGCGGCAGCAATCGGGAATGCTCAGGTTGAAGGAGCGGCCGTAGGCTCAACGGAATTTACGTTTCATCCCGGCACTGTCACACCGGGCGACTATACATTTGATGTGGGCACAGCCGGCAGCACCACTCTTGTACTTCAAACTGTGTTGCCTCCTCTCATGATAACTTCAGCTCCGAGTGTGCTGCGGTTCGAGGGTGGTACTCATAACGTGCATGCACCTCCTTATGATTTTCTCGAACGCACGTTTCTGCCTCTCGTTAGCCGAATGGGTCCGCAGATTCTGATCGAGCTCGGGCGCTACGGTTTTTATCCTCCGGGTGGTGGACGCTTTGACGTCTTCATTGAACCCGCCACGCACCGAGGTCAATTGGAACTCACTGATCGTGGAAGAATACTTGCGAAACGTGCTCGTGCGTTGGTCGTCAATCTTCCTGCCAGCATGGCTGAAAGAGAGCTCAAAGTTGTGAAAGAGAAAATGGGGTTAAGCGATGAACAACTTCAGCCTGAAATTTCGGACAATGCCATAAGCCGCGGAACCGCTGTGATGATAGAGATCCAAAGCGAACATCTCACGGAAGTGTTCACCAGCATCGGCGAGCGAGGTGTAAGGGCTGAGGTAATTGCCGGGCAAGCGGCAGACGAAGCACTCGATTATCTTAGAGCACAAGCACCCGTGGGAGAGCATTTAGCAGATCAACTGCTAATTCCACTGGCGCTCTGTTCCGGCGGTACTTTCGCCACAACGAGAGTTTCTCTGCATACGCAAACGAATATTGAGGTCATTAAAAACTTTCTTGATGTCGACATCAAAGTAGCTGAATCGACTCATGGCACAAAGATCATTGAAGTCCGCCCTTAAAAATTCCAGCATGACCTTAGGATTGACTGTCACAGCAGCGAAGAACCGGCACTGAGCACATCGCCATTCACGAATATGATCAAGGCGTGGGACGAGCGAGATCCAACTCCCCATAGTGTCCAACAAGATCGTGACCGTAGCTGTGGTGCGGTTCTACTTTGACCAGCGTGAAGCCGGCGGCTTGATAAAGATGTCGCGCCACCCGCAAGACGTCATTAGTCGACAGAACAATTTTTCGATAGCCTTTCTGTCGCGCAACCGGAGGCATTCGGCGATTAGGCGCTGGCATTACATCGACGCAAACCTTTGGACCAGTTTAGTAAGTTATATTCTCGAGCAGTTGGCGGCCTATGTAGCTCCTGAAAAATCTGAAGACGAACAACAAGCAGCGCTGCTGGCGCAACTCAGTACGGCGAAGACGATTGTGGCTGAAGCCGAGGCGGAAAAGGCAGGGGCACAAGCAGTCATTAACGATCGGCCGGCTGTATTACAAGAGCTTCAGTTGAAGCGTCAGGAAGCGGAAGTAAAACTGGCTGACTTACGCTTTTCCGATCTCGCCACCCTTCTATCTGAAAACGAACCTCTTAAGACTGATCTCCAGAACTCCCTCAACGAGGTCGGCGCACCAGCAGTACTCAAGAGACTTTCAGACTTATCGGTTATTGTTTCAGAAGCACATTCGCTTCGCGGCCGCGTTGTGGCTCTATTCCTCGCAGTCCCAAAGGAAAGAACAAAACTGTATTAATAGGTTTGGTGTTATTTGTTCTTTTGGTGGTCCCTTTAGTTGCATGGTTACTGTTCCAACAAAGACTGCCGAGGCCGAACCGTAACTGTCGCACGGTGAGCCGCCGCCACCACAGGTGCAGGCCTCGGCCGTTTGATTCGTATCGAAAGCAAAAAGATTAAGTGACGCATAACGGCTCCTTCGTCACAGCTGGAACCCCTGGCGACTCACATTCTCGACGCTGATAACATTCAACTAATCTTCGCGAATTGTTAGCCATCAAAGCAAACTGGCGAATAAATTCGACATTAAGAGCCAGTACAAACCCATTAACACTTCATTCTTTCGCTCTCTCACACCGCGGAAAGGGCAAAGTCAACTCCACTTCATATGTATCCTGCTCCGTCGTTAGTGTCACGACATTACTCAAAACCGTGACATTGTTTTTCCCGCTCTTCGCGATTAACTCATCGACTTTCGGACAATTCCTATACAGTCCGGCAGTTAACCAATCTTCAGCAAAGACCTCGCCCGTTAGTCCTTTCAATACCTGCAACCTAAATTTTCCGTTACTGTCTGTTTTCTCTCTAACGTCCCCATCAACCTTCTCATCCTTCTTTGCTTTGAACTTCACCCATTCTTCAGCCACGGGTTTTCCATCCAAGTAGTGCAGTGAACCTTCGATGGTGATCATTTCTTCGAGTGCGGGAATGACAATATCAAGATTCTCAATAGTTTCACCCGGCCCAATCGTGATCACAGCCGCACGCGCCCGTTCCAATACATTTGGATAAAAGATTTGTCTGAATGGCTCCTGACTACTCAGCTTTCCATCACGATTCGCAACCAGGACATACTCACCTTTTGGGACCGACATGATCTCGAATCGACCTTGTTCATCCGTACAGTCAAAAGACCCCCACGGCTCCGCACCCGGCGGCCACAAGTACACGCAAACTCCGCCCATGGGTCTACCCTTTGGGCCAAGAACTCTGCCGCGAACAAAGTTATCGACATCCAAAACAATATCCACACTCGTGTGCTTCTTCGGCTCGAGCATAATCGCTACTTGCTTTAATGATTTCTTTTCTGGTTGCTCAAATTCACCGCCCACAAGGCTCGCTGAATATCTGAGCCAATAAGGATTTATCTTCCATCCGACCGGCACTTCAGGTTCGATGAAATACTTTCCGGGGGCCAAATCATAAATCTCGAAAACTCCATTTTTGCCCGTCTTTGTCTCGTAGGTTTTCTTTTCACCGATAATCTTGATCTTCTTCCCTTCGACGTCGATATCAGGATATTCAAACCCACCGCCGATGCTTCCTGATATTCGGGTCTGGCCGCGCCGTTTGCTCATATTCTCGAGATAGAGCAAGTCCTCAGTCGCGCCAGCTAGACCAGTTGAGCGGCCGCATCCAAATGCGAACCATAACCCGGGTTCTTCTGAAGGCAGATAAACACGATCAGATTTAGTAAACGTAGTAGGCCTGGTTAGATAAAAGAGGTATTGACGACCAACCGATCTCTCGTTGAACGTCCATATGCAATCCGCGCCCCCACCTTGTCCAAACACAATTTCATCTCTCACTTTTAGCTTGCCTTTAAACACTTTATCGACGATCAGGGTTGCCGACCTTACCCCATCGACGTATGAACGCTCTTCAGTGTCTTCTACCTTTTCGACCGAAAGGACTTTGACGATGACAACTTCCTCAGCCTGTTCAAATGAATCGAGTACAGTTGGCCGTGGACCGCAAGAGCAAGCGTTGGCAGTTTGGGCCGCACTGAAAATAAACGCCGACAAAAGCATCGCGATGACGAGCAATTGCGAGCAACGGAAGCGAAAGACGTTTCGTGGCGAACAAAGGTTCCGCGGTGAATGAACACGCATTGTTGTCTCCTTTGAGGAACTTTCAGCGGCATTCTGCTGATATGTAACGCTTCATACATGGCGGTCAAGCGTGCGACGCATGTCAATGCGGGCGGCATACACCTCTCTAGTGCGTATCTTCCTCAACAGCGCCGTGAGCCACGGCTCTGAGCGAAGTGCGGCTATTTTCGAATCGACCTTCAGGCTCAATAAATGCCTCTTCGCGCAGCTCGTAGCTTTCTTCAGTATTTGAAAGCGATATCAGTCTCGCCGAGAGCCGCATAGACCAACGCCAATCCACCGATAGCACCGTATGGTATCAAAGGTACTTTAAGGAATCGTTATGGACCCTTATTGGGACGCACAGTGAAGTCCGCCCAGTCCGGTGCGCTCCAGGGAGAGAGCGTCCTATTGACTCTTCACCGTTATCTTAAACTCGCCGAGATCCTGACAGGGCTTCAGTTGAATCTCTGTCTTCAGTTCTTCCTCATCACGGCGCAACTTTGCACGCGTCTCTGTTTCATCAGGAATGCGGATTGGAGGAATGTGGCTAACGCATCGTCGATTGTGGGTTGGACCAACACTCCAGTTGCCCATCGGTGTCACGCCTGTGAGCAAACAGTTGTTCATCAACCTTCTGGATTCTGACCTGAACCTGGCCGCGACGATTCCTGAGAAGATCGAGGGACTGGCGTGGGGACCTGATCTACCTGACGGAAGACATGTGCTTTACGTAATCAGCGATAACGATCTCAACCCAGTTCTGGGAACGCAAATATATGCGTTCGCGATTGACCCTTCACTGTTAAACCTTCAAGAGCAGGTGCGCCCGGGACCGCTCTATCCACCGGGTCAAGTTAAGAAGGCTTTAAAGTGAGTATTCTCGCCACAAAAAGGCACAAGAAGCACAAATGATTTTCCTGAGTCTTTGTGCATTTTGTGCCTCTTTGTGGCTATCTCTTCCATCGATGATGGACTTTTGAGCCAAGCTGTTTCACACGCAATGCAATACATGAATTCGTTTTGATTTATCGCTGCGTGTCACGCTTACGCGATTGTGCGCGCTCCAGCAGCTCAGTGCTGTTTTCCGTTACACTTGTCACGCCTACAAATGAACTCATGTCACCCCGCATTCATCGCGGGAGCAGTTTCCCTTCCCTCACTTCCGATTGCTTGACGAAACCCTCCCGACTGTTCTTGAGTCTCTGTCTCAAGCGCAGAGTTGCAAAGAAGCTCGAAGCTTGCCAACCTGCGATGCAAAGACAGAAAGCGCCGGCGATATACACAGACCACTTGGCGTCGCCGCTGGGCAGATACGTGATGTACAGCGCAAGTCCTGAAAAGAGTGTTCATTCGAGAATAAACATCTGGACCACTCGAAAGACTGGTCCTTTTGATTTGCATGCTGCCTCCTTGGCAGGCGCCATGCGGCGCGGATGAAAAGGTGGGCCGGGCACAAGCAGGAAGATCGGGGCACGCAACGCAGCGACAGGCTCCACGTTCTCCGGCCCCTCAGAACAAAATGATGGTTTGTGACGCGGACTCTATACCTACACGCAGTCGCAATCAACCCTCCATTGGAGTGGGTTTACGTGAGCGGCAAGACGCTAAATCCCTGAGAGATTTTACGAACACAATTTTTAAGAACACGAACTAGACCATACCTGGATGCTTTGCGGCACCACACCGCGCAACACTTTGAAAGCTAGGGTGAGGGTGTCTCTATAGATACATCATCTTCATTATTGTCCGCCGGCGTCGATCATGATCGACGCCGGCGGCAGACCTTGCGCCGTCACGCGGAGGGTTATCCGGCCGGGCCGTCTGGCCGCCTTGACGACGACCAGCGCCTTTCCCTGCCAAGCTCTCCGCTGCGGCTGCTGGTAGCTCTCGGTGCTTACGGGGTTGGCGTTGCCGACGCCGACGATGGTGCCCGCCCCTTCGAGCGCGAAGCTCACGAGGCTCTCTGCCTTCGGGTGGCGCACGCCGCGCGCGTCAACCAACTCGACGGTGACGTAGCTTAGGTCCTGCCCATCCGCCCTGATGCGTGTCCGGTCGGCCGAGAGCTTTAGACGCGCGGGCACCCCGGCCGTACGCAGCTCGGCCTTGTTCACCTCGCGCCCGCCGCGGTAGCCGAAAGCCCTGAGCGCGCCCGGTTGATAAGGCACGCGCCAGACGGCGGCGAACTCCGTTGAGCGGTTCGTCGGCTTACGACCCAGAGACTTCCCGTTGAGGAACAGTTCAACCTCCTCGCACGAAGAGTAAACGTTCACCTCCAACGGCTTGCCTTCCTCACCCTTCCAGTTCCAGTCGGAGACTACGTCGTGCCAGTGCCACTTGGACCACGGCTGCCGCTTCGGGTTCGGGTCAAACGAAGGGCGCGGCGCGGTGACGAAGAGCGAGAGCTGGTCGTCCTTCCAGAGCGCGTCGCGGTAGTAGGACTGCGGGCGCTTCCACCCGCAGATGTCTATGTCGCCGCAGTAGGCGAGGTTCCAGGGGTAGAAGTTCGACTCCTGCCAGTAGCCGCGCCAGCCGATGCTCGCCTCGCCGATGTAGTCGAAGGCCGTCCAGACGAAGTCGCCGATGACGTAGCTGTGATCCAGGACGTTCATCCACGCGTCGAACGCTTCGAGCGGGTAGGACTCCGAGCCGTACATGATGCGTCTGGGCACGCGCGCGTGGTCTAACTCATACAGACTCTTCTTCAGGTGGTCGCCGCCCGCCGCGTAGTTGTAGCCGGCGATGTCGAGCGTGGCGAAGTATGGGTCTTTGTCCTCGCGCAGGTCGTTAACGGCCGACGTGACGGGCCGCGTCGGCTCCAGCCTCCGCACGTAGTCAGCGAGTTCCTTCGAGATCTTGACGACCCCGGGCCGCTCGCGGTTGGGGATTTCGTTCCCTGTGCTCCACATGATGATTGAAGGGTGGTTGCGGTCGCGCTCGATCATGCTTCGGATGTCGCGCTGCCACCACTCGTCGAAGAAGAGGTGGTAGTCGTTCGGATTCTTCCCCTCGCCCCACATGTCGAAGGCTTCGTCGATGACGAGCATGCCGAGGCGATCGCAGGCGTCGAGTAACGCCGGCGATGGTGGGTTGTGCGACATCCGCAGGGCGTTATAGCCGGCGGCCTTCAGCAGCTCGACCCGCCGCTCCTCCGCTCGATCATAGGCGCGCGCGCCGAGCGGGCCGTTGTCGTGATGCAGACAGCCGCCCTTGAGCTTGACCGCCTTGCCGTTCAGGCGGAAGCCGTGCGCCACGTCGAAGGAGATGGAGCGCACACCGAACTTCGTCTCGACGCGGTCGGTCAACTGCCCTTTGCGGTAGACGTCAGCGACGGCCGTGTAGAGCGCGGGGCTGTCGGGCGACCAGAGCGCGGGCGACTTGAGCCCCGCGTTCTGCTCGAACTCGTAAGAGCCTTTCGCTTCGACGTGCTTCTCATCCTCAACTCGCGCCACCTCCGCGCCCGCAGAATCGAGGATGCGCGTCACCAGCCGTACGCTCGTGCCGGCGTCCGACTCGTTCTGCACACTCGTCTTCAATCTCGCTTTGGCCGACGACGCACTGACCTCGGGCGTTGTGATGTACGTCCCCCACTGCGCAACGTGGACCGGGTCGAGCGTCTTCAGCCAGACGTGACGGTAGATTCCGGAGCCGGAGTACCAACGGCTGTTCTCGCCCTCGTTCCGCACTTTGACGGCGAGCACGTTCCGGCCACCGAAGTTGATCTTGTCTGTCAGGTCGAACCAGAAGCTCGTGTAGCCGTAAGGGTGCTCGCCAACGAGCCGGCCGTTGAGCCACACGGCCGCGTTCATGTATATGCCGTCGAACTGTATGACGATTCGCTTACCTTTGAGCCCTTGAGTGATGTCGAAGGTCTTACGATACCAACCCGTGCCGCCCGCGGTGAAGCCGCCGCTCACCTGACTGATTGCCGCAGGGTCGAAGGGCGTTTTCTTCCCCTGCTGGTCTTCGATGCTCCAGTCGTGCGGCAGATCGAGGCGGCGCCAGCGCGAGTCGTCGAAGTCCGTGGCCTCTGCGCCCTGCGCGCCGCCACGCTCGAAGCGCCAATCGTCGTCGAACAGCACAACGTTGCCCCGCGGCTGCGCAAGCGCGAGAGCCGATAACGTGAGCAGCGCGAACCCAGCCATCAACATTTTGTGGGGGCGGAACCACTTCCCCATCTCGGTTAACGTACCGTCGTACCATGCCATGTGTAGCTCCTCTAAGATAAGGTCAACCTTTCTACCTTCTACATTGACTTTCTCTCCGGGCTGCCATGAAAATGACCCCCAAGGTCAGCCTAGCCCATCTCTGACTCGATTGCGGTTCCAACCAACTATACGAGACCTTTAGGTGGATACATATCTATGATTTTCCTTCCCCTACCTTCATTACACTTCCGTCGTGTTGTGCTCGTCGGAGTTGTATGCCTGCTTGCGACTCTCTCAGGCGTGGTTTTTGTCGCTGCGGACAACGACGTCAACCTTCCTACGGTCGTTTCATCCTCCTCTCCCATCACCACACTCGGCGCGCCCGACAAAACCAGAATTGCCGAACAATTTGGGGCGTTACCACTCAGCTTCGAGATCAATAAAGGCCAGGTCGATCAATCGGTGAAATTTCTGTCGCATGGTCCTGGTTACGACCTTTTTCTGACTGCGACTGAGGCTGTTCTGAGATTGCAAAAGCCGCGTACTCTGCAAATAGAAAAGTTGAAAGATCAGGCTCTCGCAAAAGCCATTGCCGGCACTGATGTGCGCGAGGGTACGGTGGTGCGATTAAAGATGCTCGGCGCCAACGTCACGCCTCAGGCGGGAGGACAGGAGGAACTGCCGGGCAGAGTGAATTATTTCATCGGCAACGATCAATCGAAGTGGCGTCGCAACATTCCGACTTATCGAAGGGTGTATCTCAAGGATGTCTATCCTGGCATCGATCTGGTGTACTACGGCAAACAACGCCAGCTCGAATATGACCTGGTCGTGGCTCCGGGCGCCAATCCTAAACTGATCAGATTCGCTGTCGAAGGTGCGGATCAAATTCGTATCGATAAGACCGGAAGATTACTTCTCGGTTTGAAACACGGGGAAGTCTCTTTGAACAAGCCGGTGAGCTACCAGCTCGATGAGAACGGCAATCGACGCGAAGTAAAAAGCACCTACGTCCTCAATGGCAACGAAGTCAGATTCAATCTCGAGCGCTTCGACTCGAGCAAGCCCTTGATAATCGACCCCGTGCTCATATATTCAACTTTGCTTGGATCGCTGGGCAACGACAATTCTGCCGGGATCGCGGTCGATTCTCAGGGAAGTGCATACGTCACGGGCACGGCCGCCGATGCGACCTTCCCCACCACTTCAGGAGCGTTCAAAACCACATCCACTTTTGGCGGCGGAGCATTCGTTTCAAAAATCGATCCGACCGGAAGCACACTCGTCTACTCGACCTATCTCACCGGTAGCTTCGGCACGAGTGCACTTGGGATTGCAGTGGATTCAGCCGGGAATGCTCATGTCACCGGAATCACGAACTCGATCGACTTTCCTCTCGTCAACCCTTTAAAGACAAGCAGCAACTTCTTTAAGTCTACTGATTCGGCCACCAATTGGAACAATCTGAATTCGGGGATAGTTGATAGCGTAAACGTGATTGCGATTGCTCCGAGTGCGCCAAACACGATCTACGCAGAGACCTCCAGCGGAATATATCGCAGCTCGGATGCCGGAGCGACGTGGTCCAAGACAGCTGCTACCGGATTTGGAAGCTTTGGCTTTACGAATGCGTTGGCGGTAGATCCCACCAACTCTTCCGTTGTTTACGCGGGCCATTTTTTCGGTCTCTATAAGTCGACTGATGGCGGCAATAACTGGAACCGTCATAACACCGCGCCGCTGAACTCCGCACAAGTCTTGTCGATCGTTTTCGATCCGGCAACGCCTGCGACGATGTACGTTGGCGCGAACACTGGTGTGTTCAAAAGTACAAACAGCGGAGCCTCCTGGATCGCACAAAATAACTTTGGCTTACCCGGCGAGCCAAACGTTCGTGCCCTCGCCATCGATCCAACGGCACCGTCGACGATTTATGCCGGCACATCCGGCAATGGTTTCTTCAAGTCGACAAATGGCGGTGAAGTCTGGACGGCAATGAACAACGGGATGGGCGGTAGTAACCCGACATTCATTAGTGCGGTTGTCGTCGACCCCACAAATCCTGCGACGATCTACACCGGCCACAGTTCTGGAAACAGCGGCGGCGGCATCAATAAGAGTTCTAATGGTGGATCTTCGTGGACTCCTCTCACCAACGGGGTGCCGCCGAATACGTTGATCTTTGCGATGGCTGCAACCTCTTCAGCCGTTTACGCAGCAACTGGCGGCGGCATTATCAAAACTACAAACGGCGGAAGTACATGGACCAACGCCAATGCCGGTCTGGGGAGTACGTTTGTTGACAGTCTCGTCACCCACCCCACGGATGCAGCGATTCTTTATGCCGGAACAAGTGGGTCGGGGCTGCCGGATGTCTTTGTTACTAAACTGAATTCGTCGGGATCCGGCTTGCTGTTTTCAACTCTGCTCGGAGGAAGCGGTGAGGATACTGGCAACAGTATTGCCGTCGACGGAAGCGGAAACATCTCCATCGCAGGCCAGACTAACTCTCCAAACTTTCCTACTGTGAACGCCTTTCGTTCGACAGTGACTTTCAATGGCAACTGCGCGACTGGTTTCGTCACGAAGTTGAATCCCTCGGTTTCGTCGTACGTTTTTTCGACGTATCTAGGCGGTGGCCAATGCGATACCGCTAATAGCATCGCTACAGATGACTCCGGCAACGTTTACGTAACGGGCAGAGCAGGCGCCGGCTTTCCAACTGCAAACGCATTTCAGTCTGGACTCGCTGGGCCACCTCTCATCTTCGATGCTTTCGTTACTAAATTCATGGCTGATGGCTCAGTGGTCTATTCCACCTATCTTGGCGGCGCCGACGCCGATACTGGTTTCGGAATTGCGGCGGATTCGTTGGGAAGCGCTTACATTACCGGCTCCACCAGTTCATCGAATTTCCCCTTGATGAATCCGATTCAAGCCACGATAGGCCCACCTCAGTCCGGTTTTCAGCAAGACGCCTTCGTCACCAAGCTCAACACCCAGGGGTCAGCACTTGTTTACTCTACCTACCTTGGGGGATCAGGATTCGAGGGCGGCCGCGCCATTGCTGTTGACTCGGCAAACAATGCCTATGTAACTGGCGGTAGCGACTCTGTTGACTTTCCCTTGGTTGCGGGCGCTGTGCGCACCAAGAGCGCAATATACAAAAGCACCGATAGCGCCGCGCACTGGAACAACGACAACTATGGTTTCACAGGCGCTTCGCCCCTCTTCGCAGGCTCCGTGGTCACTGATCTGGTACTTGATCCCACGCAGCTTTCAACGATTTACGCTGGAACTGGGAACGGCGTTTTTAAAAGCACGAATGGAGGCCGAACGTGGTCCGCAATTAACAATGGTCTGCTGAACCGGAACGTAGTGGCGCTGGTTATTAATCCATCAACGCCTGCTACGCTGTATGTGGCAACCTCTGGATCCGCAATTGGCAACACCGGTGTCTACAAGAGCACTGATGGTGGGAATAGTTGGAATCTCCGCAGCAACGGAATAAGCAGCCCGAATCTGGTCAATCTCGTTATCGATCCGGTTACGCCGAATACGCTTTATACAGCATTCTCTACCGGTGGCCCCGGGAGTCACCTCTACAAGACCACGGATGGAGCAGATAATTGGAATTTGGTGGGAACCGCGCCGCCTATCATTCCTGGATCAATCGCTATCGACCCACAGAACCACACGACGCTTTACGTGGCAGACACAGTAAGTGGAGGAGGAGTTTACAAGAGTATCGACGCTGGGACGACATGGCAATCTCTTGGGTTGTCAGGTTCAGGCGCACGCTCTGTCGCCGTCAGTCCATTCACATCCGGACTGGTGTATGCAGGGACGGACCAGGGTTTATTCAAAAGTGTCGATGGCGGCAGTAACTGGTTGCTTATACCTTCGGTCTCAGGGAAGGTTGTTTTCGATCCGGTAAGTTCATCAACAGCGTATTTGTTGTCAGCCGAGTTCAAGCCAAACCCATCATTCATTCAAAGGCCTCTGGGCGTTTTCAAAACCACCGATAACGGGCAGACGTGGATTCAGATGAACAAGGGGATCGAATCATCTGTTGCAACGGCCCTTGTCATTCATCCTTTCAGACCGGCAACGTTGCATCTCGCCGTAAAGCCTCCCGGCGGTATCGATGCGTTTGTCACGAAAATCAATCTAGCCGGTAGCAGTTTGGTTTACTCGACGTTTATCGGCGGCCCCCTTGCGGATAATCTCGCCATCGCCGGCGCTCAAGCGTCGGGCATAGCGGTCGATACCGCCGGGAATGCTTATGTTACTGGATTGTCGTCGTCGCCGGGTTTTCCCGTAAGTTCTGGTTCTTATCAACCTTTCATACGTGGTGGGACTGACGCTTTCATTTCGAAGCTCGGAACGTCGTACATCATCAGTGGTCAGGTGCTGAATGGCGGCATCACGCCTTTGGGCGGGGTGGAAGTTGTGTTGAATGATCGAACGTCCCTGACCAGCGTGTTGACGGAAAGCGACGGCTCGTACCAATTCTCGCGATTGCGCGAAGGAGGAAACTACACAGTCAGCGCAGCCACGCCTCACTTCACCATGACGCCCGCGAGCCAGACTTTCAACAATCTCAACAGCGATCAGGTTTTGAATTTCAACGCCCTCACAAGCGATTCGGACTTTTACCTGATTAGCGGCCAGGTAACGGAGAACGGTGTCCAGTTAGCAGGCGTCACGCTCACACTCAGCGGATCTCAATCCGGGCTCAGAACTACAGACAGTAACGGAAACTATTCATTTCAACTCATCGTCGGCGGCAACTACACCGTAACGCCCTCGAAGGTTGGTTTCAACTTTGGTCCAACAAGCCAGACCTTCAATCCTTTGAGCGGTCCGCAAGTGGCGAACTTCGCTGCCACCCGCCTATCTTTCGTGGTCACGAACAATAACAATCACGGCGCCGGCTCGTTGCGCGAAGCGATTATCAATGCCAACGCTAACCTTGGCGCAGACACCATCACCTTTAACATTCCTGGACCAGGCGTGAAGGTGATTAGTCTGTTGACCGCCCTGCCTGACATAACGGAGCAGGTGGTTATCGACGCGACGACTCAACCCGGATATGCGGGCACACCGCTTATTGAACTTGACGGAACGGGAGCCGGCGGTTCTGCTAGTGGCCTCGTCATCAAAGCAGGCGGCAGCACAGTACGTGGTTTAGCCATTGGAAACTTCCTTGGTACTGCGGCCATCTGGTTCCAGGACTGCAACAATAATCTCATTCAAGCAAACTATCTCGGCATCGCAGCAGACGGAGCCACTGCGCGGCGAAACATGCACGGAATTGTCCTTCACAACTCATCCAACAACGTGATCGGAGGCACCTCTCAGGCCACCCGCAACGTGATCTCCGGAAATGGAGGTGGTATTGATATCGTCGGCAGCGCCAATCTTGTTCAGGGAAACTTGATCGGAACGAATGCAACCGGAACGGCAGCGGTTCCTCAGGGTGCCGGGGTATCGATCTTCAATCTTTCACCTGTGATCTCTACCGAAAACATCATCGGTGGCACTGCTGCCGGTGCAGCCGATCTCATTTCCGGAAATCAAACGGGGATATCGGTGAACGGCAATAGCACTACCATTCAGGGTAACTTGATCGGAACAGACGTCGCCGGCACAAGTAAGCTTCCCAACACGAACGGCATTGTGGCTATCGGACTGAACATACTCATCGGCGGCCCTGCTCCGGGCGCCCGGAACGTCGTCTCCGGCAATAGTGGCGACGGTGTTTACCTCCGCGGCGCCGGTAATAAGCTACAGGGAAATTATGTCGGCACAGATATCACCGGCACTTTGGCTTTGGGTAACACTGGCAATGGTGTCGTTGCTGGTCAGAATGCGCTGATCGGCGGCACTGCGCCGGAAGAACGAAACATCATCTCTGCGAATGGCAGCTTTAGTGGCAACGTCGCGCTCGGTCACAATAACTCCGGCGCATCAGCCACTGTGCAGGGTAACTACATAGGCACTGATGTAAGCGGTACACGCTCACTTGGAGGCTCACTCGCGGGAATCAACGTTATCAGCAACGGCAACCTGATTGGCGGCACAGTTGCAGGGGCTGGAAATGTAATTTCAGGAAATGGGATCGGTATACAGGTTGGGTCCTTTTCTGGCGCAGGGGTGGGAAATGTTATCCAGTCAAACATCATCGGATTGAATGCACCTGGAACAGGTCCGCTGCCGAATATGCAGGAGGGCATTGCGATTTCGAATGGCAGCAATAACACGATCGGCGGAACTGAGAACAACGCCGGCAACACGATCGCTTTCAACGCTGCGCGTGCAATTTCGATCCAGTCCGGCAACGGCAATGTTATTCGTCGAAATTCCATCTTTTCAAACAACGGAATAGATCTCGGCGCGGATGGTGTCACTGCTAACGACGTTAACGATCCTGACATTGGTCCAAACCAACGCCAAAACTTCCCTGTAATAACGTCAGTGCTTTCTTCAGCCAATAGCACAACGATTCAGGGAACTCTGAATTCGCTACCCAACTCCACTTTCCAAATTGATTTCTATTCGAATGCGGCTGTGAGTCCTTCAGGTAATGGACCAGGGGCTCAGTTCGTCGGCACGGCGCCGGCAAACACGGATGGAAACGGCAACGCGACTATCAATGCGACGTTCCCGATTGGTTTGCCGATTGGCCGCGTGATTACTGCAACGGCGACTGATCCAAACGGAAATACGTCGGAGTTTTCGGCGGCTGATCCCGCCTCGGCAACCGGCAGTGTGCAGTTCACCATGGGCATTCTGAAGGTAATCGAAGACATTGGCATGATAACGCTGACCGTTCAGCGCACGGGCGGCACGGCGGGTAACCTTACGGTTGACTATTCAACCGCCGATGGCACCGCTGTCGCTGGTCAGGATTACACGTCGACTGCCGGCACGTTGAATTTCAGTGCTGGTGAGACAACCAAGACAATTCAGATCCCGATTCTCGATAACGAGCCAACGGAACCGGATGAAACGTTCACAGTGTCATTGCGCAACACTCCGACTCTCGAATCTCTCGGAGCACCCAGCACCGCGACTGTCACGGTGCAGGATCATTCAACAATTCCCACGATGTCCATACTCGATCTGTTTGTAGCTGAAGGTAATCCTGGTACCACTACGGACGTATTATTCAGGGTCGAGATCTCAGCGGCGACTGGCCGCGCCGTCGGTGGTAACTTCGCCACCTCTAACCTCAGCGCATTCGGCGGTCCTAGTTGTAATGAGCAGGGTGTTGATTACGAAACCCGGGCCGGCACGTTCTCATTCGAAACTGGTTCAACTCAAATTAGTATCCCGGTGAAAATCTGCGGCGACACCAGTGCCGAAGCGAATGAGACGTTCCGGGTCATTCTTTCAAACGTTTCCGGGGCGACGCTTCTCCCCTCTGCTCAGGGACTCGGTACGATTGTCAATGACGACGTACTTGGATTGATCCTCGAAGAGTCTGGCCCGAGCCCCACTCAAGCTGCTGCTCTGGATCAGCTTCTCGGGCTCAGAGATCCGTTCCCCATCGTAAGTATTCCGGAATGGTTTGCCACAGGACCGGATCGAAACACGCGTGTGGTGCTGTTTGCGCGGAACCTGCAATTGAATCCTGGCGAGGCGGCGTCAGCGGTGGTTGTGAGGCTACAAAGTAGCACTTTCCAACTTTTCGACTTGCCGGCTCAAGACGTGCGCCCGATACCTGGTACCGAGTTCACGCAAGTGATCATAAGGCTGCCGGACAATGTGTCGCCCGGTACGTGTACGTTCACTATCAGAGCGCACACACGCATAAGTAACACCGGCACGTTCAGAATCGCACCGTAAAGATTTAGATGAGAGACGCAGCACGACGCAAAGGGTGACCGGAGTGGCCACCTTCTTATCAGGTTCTCTTCCCTCTGCCGATCAGTCGTACCCCGAGTGTGAACAACAACACGGCGAGTGCCGGCGACAGTACGCTAAAGGGTTGCGAACGAAGCTGATCGAGATCGCTTGCGGCAGTGAGCATATTTCCAAGACTCGGTTCCGGTTCCTGCAGCCCGACGCCAAGGTATGACAGAGCAACCTCCGCAAGCAGGAACGTTGGCAGCAGCAGAAACGCCCGCGTTCGCAGCGATGGCAAAATATTTGGGAGAATGTGGCGAAACAAAACTCTCCGTTGACTTATGCCCAAAGCGACTGCCGCGACAACGAATTCGCGTTTTCGCAATGACAGCACGAGTCCGCGTGTCAGCCGGGCCATTTCGGCCCAGCCGGTCAGGGCGAAGATGAGTAGGAGAAGCAAAGCCGCCCGGGTCATGGGCAGCTCCAGCGGAAAAGCCGCACGCACTCCGAGTATCAGGATCAGTGTCGGCAGCGCAAGCATGGCGTCCGTCGCACCCATCAGAAACGTGTCCACGAGCCGGCCCGCATAGCCGCTCACTCCTCCTATTGAGATACCAACGACGCAAGCGACGAGAACGCCGATCAACGCAACGATGAGTGAGAACCGCACCGCGTAGAGCAAGCGGGAGAAGCGGTCGCGGCCCAATTGGTCAGTTCCCAGAAGATTGATCCTGGGAGCCTCGCCCGAAGTGCTTCTAACCCCGAACAGATGTAGGTCGGTTTCTCCGATCCCGAGCAACTTATATGAATACCCGCGGACGAAGAATCCCACCGGAAAAGCGACTGACGTATCTTCCGTGTACGTGCGGCGAAGCGGATCTTCGACACGCCGTTGATGAATAACCGGCGTCATACCGTTGAAGTGGATCCTCGTCGCCGGCGCGGATGGCTCAAATCGTGACTGAGCGTTGTGATCGTACGGTGCAAGAAAGCCGGCGAAAACCGCGGACACCACGAAGAGCCCGATAACGAACCAACCAAAGATCGCAACGCGATCGGTTCGCCGCCGCCTCGTGAAATAATCTCTTAATAGATGTTCGTTCAAAAGCCGAGCTCGCGAATTCGCTTATCGTTGACCGCCTGCAGTAACTCGCCAAGGGCATTTCCGAGCCAGACCGCTGTGCTGGTAAATAAGACGATTCCCATTACCAGGGGCAGATCGCGCGCGCGCACGGCTGAAACCATCAATGTTCCCAGTCCCTGGCGTCCGAGCACGGATTCGACGATAACGGAGCCTCCCAACACACCGCCAAGCGAGAGGCCGGCGATCGTCAGGACGGGATTGAGGGCAGGCCTGACCGCGTGGCGAAAGATCACGGCACTCTCGCTCAAGCCTTTCGCCCGTGCAAGCTTGATGAAATCCTCCCGCATCGTCCGCTGTAATTCGCTATGAAACTGCGCCAGAAAAATCGAAATCAGCGGCGCCGAAAGGGCCAACGCCGCCAACCAGAACAGAACCGCCGAAGAGCTGTCCATGGCGGACGCAGTCAATCGGACGGATATCGCTAGTGCGAAGAGGGCAAGGACGATCCGCGGTGTCGAGGCTGTCACAAGGATCAACAAGTCGATGAATGCAGCAATCGTTCTTGACTTGTATCGCACGCCGATCAGACTTAGCGGCACGCTTAATGTGAGTGCGATTGCAAAGGCGGCGGTCCCGAGCAGAAATGTACTTACGGAACGGGCCCATACGAGGCTGCTTACCGGCACACGAAAGTATGTCGACTCGCCCAGGTCCCCGCTGACCGCGCCGGAAAGCCACCGAAAGTACCGTATCGGAAGTGGTTGATCGAGGCCGTAAACGCTGCGAAGACGCTCGATCGTCTCCGCAGAAATCTGCGGGTTATCTCGCAACTGCGTGAGGGCGTCGCCCCCCGCAAAGCCGAGTAAGGCGAACGTTACTGCCGAGACGATCAGTATCATCATGAGCCCTTGCAGACATTTTCTCAGCAGCAACTTGATCATTATCTGTGTAATCTGTGGATGGCTTTGATCTGCAAAACGAAAATTCTTACACTCGCAACAGTTAATTCCTTCGCGTTTCGGCTTCCCTAACTTTGCCCGGAGAATAGCATCATGCGGCCTAGATACTCTCGACTCGCTGTTTTTCTTCTGCTTCCCCTTCTGTTTTCGTGCCGCCAACCACCCGCGTCAAACACTAAGACGGACACCGCAAAGCCCGAACAACGAAGAATCGGCACGCGGGGCGGGACGTTGGTCTATCGTGTATCTTCACCGCCCAAAACATTCAACTATCTTCTCGCAAACGACGAGCCGTCGATCTTAACCGCATTCTTCCTGCTCAACAGCCGGCTGGTGGAGTTCGATCATTCGACGCAAACTTACGTGCCTGGACTCGCGGAAAGCTGGACCACGGGCTCCGATCACCGTTCGGTCGACATCAAGCTTCGGGATGGCCTGAAGTTTTCGGACGGGCAACCTCTGACGAGTAGTGACGTGGCGTTCACGCTGGAGGCCACATACGATGAGCGAAACAAGGCACACGTATTCCGTGACGCGCTCCTTATCAACGGCAAGCCGATTTCTGTAAAGGTGATCGACGACCGAAATCTTCAGTTTGTCCTTCCTGAAACGATAGCGGCCCCTGAGAATTACCTCTATAACATTGCCGTGCTGCCCAAAAGTGCTCTCGAAGCCGATCAGAAAGCGGGCCGGCTTTCCGAAACGTGGAAGATAACTACGCCGCCAACATCCGTGGTCTCGAGCGGTCCGTTCGTTGTTGCGTCGGCAGCGGCCGCCGAACGGATCGTCCTCAAACGCAATCCTTATTATTGGAAACGGGACGCCCAGGGAACTCAACTCCCGTATCTTGATGAACTGACTCTCGCAGTAGTCCCCGACGCGAATCAGACACGAGTCGGGTTGGACCAGGCCGCAATAGATATCGTGGACCGTTTACGCCCGACGGATTACGCTTCGCTGCTGGATGCCGGGGGAGCCGTGAGAGCCTTCGATCTGGGTCCCGGTCTTGGGGTCGATTATATTTGGTTCAATCTGAATCCCGCCAAGCCGGACGGCACGCAGATGAATCCGTCCAAGCTCGCATGGTTCTCGGATGTGAGGTTTAGAAGGGCGGTTTCAATGGCGGTTGACCGCGACTCGATCGCCAAGTCGACTCTTCAGGGTTTGGCAACGCCACTCTACGGCGTTGTATCGCCGGCGAACCGAATATGGACCAATCCAAATCTACCGAAGGTTGGGTACGACCTTGTTCAAGCAGCTTCCCTGCTGCAAGAAGCCGGTTTCACCAGGGGCGGGGGCGCGGGGGCTCCGGAACTGTTTGACGCGCAAGGCAATCGCGTCGAGTTCTCGTTGCTGGTCCCCGCTGAGAGCGAACCTCGCAAGCTGATGGCGGCAGTGATCCAGGAGGACCTGGCGAAGCTCGGTATAAGAATGCAAGTCGTACCGATCGAGTTCGCCGCTGTTACGAACGCCTGGACCAAGTCCTATGATTACGATGCGATACTGCTCGGTCTGTCCGTTACGGATCTTGAGCCATCAACCTACGCCACGCTGATGCTGAGCAGCGGCGATGCGCATCAATGGAGGCCGAAGCAAAAGTCGCCTGCGACTGAATGGGAAACAAAGGTTGATCAGCTTTTCGCCGAGCAGGCCCGCGAGTCTGATCCTGAAAAACGGAAGTCGAAATTTCAAGAGATTCAGCGAATCGTGGCAGATGCGTCGCCTGTCATCCCGATCGTCACTCGCCATGTTGTTTCGGCGGCGAACTCACGCGTCGGAAACTTTTCGCCGAGCCCGATGTTCCCTTACTCACTGTGGAATGCGGAGGAGCTTTTCATCAAACAATAGGACTGGTTTAAACGCAGATTACGCGGATTAAAAATCCTGTTCGGATTTGATGGTGAAATCGACCGCCTTCGTGACGGTGCCGCGAATACGGTAGACGTAGTTTCCGGGCGCAAGGTTACGTGATTCGATCTTATCGTTCTCGGCGATCGCGATCAGGTTCCCATTCGAATCCAACAGCTCTAAATAGATCCGCTGGTTTCCCTGGTTCTGGTTAATCTGCGCATTGAGTCCGCTACGTCGAACCGAAAAAGGAATCGCTACCGACGATTGCCCTGGCTGAATCGTACCCGAGTAGCGCTCCTTGAAGTCGTCTGAAGCGGGTGTGGGAGTTGGTATGGGAGTAGGCGTGGGGTTAGGTGTTGGTGTCGGTGTCGGTGTCGGGTCGGGCGCGGCCGGAGCGACGTCAAAGCTCGAGCCGGTGCCCGAATCGGCGTTCAGAAGAAGGCCGCCGGACAGCGATGAACCGATAAGTATTTGAGCTTCGGCCTGGGTGTTCGTCGAGGTCGTTCCGAGGACGTTGCTCCCGACCGCGGCGTTTACCTTTTCAAGACCGAGCTTGATCGTGATCTCATTGCCATCGATTGCGCCAAAGTCCGCCGCGCCGATCGTCTCCTGATTTTGAGTACCGGTCGCGAGAGTCGTGATCTTTCCGTATTCGTATGTCACAGCGGTCTCGTCAACCGATGCGGTGACGAAGACCTCGACCGCGCCAAATGCCGACGTCAGTGTCCACCGCATGTTCGGCGTGCGGACCGATGCGTCGGTGACTCTCAGCCGGTAGACGATCTGGTTCGCGTTGTGGTCGTATTTGAAAAAGGCAGCACGAATATCCTGCGCGGTGGTACCGATCTGATCGTCCGGACCGTCGACAATCTGCGGCGCGTTCGGGTCATCGGACGGAAACAGGTTTGCCGGGTGCGGCACCGCCGTTAACGACAGCGCGGCACGCACTGCGTTGTGTGCATCGACATAGCCAGCGCCGACAACACGTTCCTCGTAGGGCATCGGCGTTGCCGTTTGCCGAAGCAGCGTTACTACCTGGTCGGGCGTCAGAAGCGGATTTGCCTCGAGCATCAGTGCGACGATGCCTGAGACCTGCGGCGTTGAGAAACTTGTTCCTTGCGACGTCGTGTAGTACGGCAGGAACGCGGGCGGGATCGTCGAGAGGTCGTTCGCACCGACAAAGATCGGAAGGGTGCCGGCGATATTCGTTACCCCCGGAGCCTTCGAACGTGTGCTCTTGATATCGACTCCGGAGCCGGTGATGTCCGGCCGCAGATTCGGAGCAACTGCAGAATCAGCAGGCTGGCCCGCCGTATCGCTGCCCGTGCCGTTGTCGTTGCCACGTGACGAAAATCCGGCCGGCGTACCGGTGCCCTGCTTCTCAGCGGCTGCGACCGAGATCACCCACGGAGCAACCGAGAACGGATTGATCATGTCCGGAGCGTCACCGTCGTTGCCCGCGGCGAAGACGACCGTGATATTTCGGTCGTGCATCATACGCGTGGCTGTATTGATCGGGTCGTTCGGATCATAAGGATTATCCGCAAGCGTCGTCCCCCACGAGTTATTGCAGACGCGAATGTTGTATCGATATTGATTTACAAGCGTGTAGTCCATGGCTTGAACGATCGCATAGGTCGTGAGTCCGACATCATTACCTGCACGTATACCGATCAATTTCGCACCCGGTGCCATTCCCGTGTAGAGACCGGCCGATGCAGCACCAGTCCCTGCCGTTACGCCTGCTCCGAAAGTTCCGTGTCCGCCTTCGATATCGGTTATTGGCACGTTCTCGACGGGCACAACGGGAAGAAATCCGGCAGGCGGCTCGACCGGCAGATCAGCGGTCGCGTAATAGACGTTCTGGACTACGTTCTGCCCGAGCTGCAGATCGGGATGGGTCGCATCAATGCCCGTATCGATGTACGAAACGCCGATGTTCCTGCCCGTCACCGGCAGCCCGTTGTTAAGCGCTGTCACCTGACTGTCGCGGATGAGATTCTCGACGCCAGTTATCGTCCGCCCTTCCAGATCCAGTAGGCGAAACATGCGATTGGCATAAAGCGATCGAACGCCGGGTTTTGCCTTCAACGCATTGAACTGTGTTCGATTGATCGACGTCAGCACGATTGGCAACGCCTGTGTGTAGCGTCCACCGAGAATGCCGAGAGATTTCAGCATCAGGAAGTCGTTACTTGTCACCTTGTGATCGAACGTGATTACAACCGGTGTTAGCGACAAAGGCGATGCATTAATCCTGGCTGCCAAAAGGCCATCGACTGACGGTACCGCAAGGGCAGAAATAGACGCTGCAATCGTGACGATTACAACGACCAGGGCTTTTACGAGCATTCTCATCGGGTTTCCTCCTCGTTCCATCTAGCCCGATATTAGCTATGGAGGCTTGAGATTAACTTGAGTTCGACTTGAGGAACGCGGATGAACGCAGATCGGGGTTCGATCTGCATTCATCCGCGTTTATCTGCGTTACAGTATTCGGACCGAAACGGTTCTGGTCAGTGGATTCACTGTGAACCGGACCAAACGCATGAGTACATTCGTCGTCGCCGAGACAGTCGAACTTCCGCCGACGGTTCGCGTGCCTCCGTTCTCGTTGGGCGAGCCCTGCGGAAGCAGCTGATTCGAGACGATCTGGAACGTGCTCGGGCCGTTCGCAAATCCAAGTACTCGGAAGACGTACGTTGTGTTTGGCTGAACAGTGGAAGAGACGAACTCGGTCGCCGTTGCCCCGGCCGAACGCATCAGAACCTGACCGTCCATAGTTCGCAGCTCAAAGTCCAGGTCGACCGCCGTCGCTGATGTGAGTCGTCCCTCAAGAGCCAACGCATCGGACTTGGTGGTAACGAGCACGTCATCCCACGTGATGCCTTTGAACTCAGGTTTGCCCCACGTGGCGCTTGTGCCGCCTGTGGCGGTCGGCTCGCCTGCGATCAATGTACCTGTCTTCGTTTCCGTAAAGATCGAATACGTGACTGGTGCCGGCGGGCTCGAAGTACCATCTGGATTCTGCGAACCCGTACCGACCGGCGAACCTGCAAAAGCGTTTGCATAGATTTTCGCGTCGAAGCTGAACAGCTGCGCCATCGGGTCGTTGAATTCAATTCGTTTCGCAGTGGATGTTTGCCCGAGCGTCAGCGTCTCGTTGTAGATGAACGTGTTGCCGTTAGCGTCCGCGTTGCGAACTGTTACGGACGGATTCGAGATGCTGACGATCTGGAATTCAAGCGCTTTGTAGAGAGTCTTGTCTGTAGAGAATGCACCGCGTGCATTTGTCAGACGATTGTCAAAAGCCATCACGCCATTCGCGAACGAGATGTTGGAGATGGCTGAATCGACTTGAGCGGTAACGTCCTGACGTGTCTGTAATGCTCGAGATGAACCCGAGAAATTGGACCATCCGAGCTGGCCGGTCGAGTTTACGCTTATCGCCCGAACAACATATTCGCTGTCGAACACGTCTTTCAGGCCGGTCGGCATAAAGATTTCAAAGATCGGCCCTTTGTCTTCCCACGAGGTTTGATCTCCTGCAGTGAAGAATGCGTGACGGTAGCCCGTCGTCGAGGCATCGCCGTCGGCATACACGCGCTTGCCGTTCGGTTCCCGCTGGCCGGCAAATGCGATCTTTCGCTTGAGAACTTCGTATGCAACCGCGCCAGGCACAGGATCCCATGTAATGGTCACGCTTTTTGCCGAAGCGGGAGCGGCTTTCACGTTTTGCGGAACTGCCGGAGCCGCTTGACCACCGGCAAAATGCGAAACCTGCGTCGAGATCGTCGCCTGTCCGCCAGTAACTTCGCGGGCATTGATGCCGAGCTCTTTCGCGGCGAAGATCTGTTCGATCATCGCACGATGCTTTCCGGGCGCGTCCGGATCGGTCGAATCCGACGGATACAGCATCTGGTCCGCGACGATGAAAGCATCGCGGGCCTTGACCATCGTATCCGGCGACGTAGTGCCGAGAATGTACATCGAACCGAGGAAATCGCGTTCGAAGATGTTGGTCCCGCGGGTGATCGCCTTCTGCGGCAAACCGTCCTTGGCGCGCGGACGCTTGTAGGTAGTATCCTGCGGATAAACACGATTCATCATCTCGCGAATGTCCCACATCGTCGACATATAGATCTCGCCATCGCGATGCTCTTCAACCTGGGCAGTCGCACCGTAAGTTCCGTAGTCGGAATATTTCAGAGTCGAACGTGCGCTGCGGATGTACGCGATCGAATCCGGATCGCGTCCGTTGTCGCGAAAGAGCTGGCGGAAGCCTTTTGCGTTGACGACATAGTCGCCAAGGCTGGCATTGTCCGTGATGGTGAAGGCCCACATGTCTGCCTGGCCCTCGTTCATCGCGCTTCCTTCCTCACCTTCGAGTCCGGCGATGGGCGATGTGATCGCGTGCATCCCTTCGTGATACGGAACGGTTCCCTCGAGAGCGAGGTCGTTAAAGTAGTAGCCATGGCCGTAAACCGTCGGATTCACGACGACGGGCGATTTGGTGGCTGTCACGCCTTCGATCAGCGCTGTCAAATTAACTGCAACGGCATTGTCGAGACCCAAAACGATCTTGACGAAGTCAGGATGCGTTGGATCAGGCAATTCACCGTTGGCGGCATCTAGCGCGAGATAGAAATTGGGAAAGTGGACCGTCGCCGGAAGCGGTGTCGTCTTATTTGGATAATCGTCCGGGAAAGCGCCGCCGCCGATGGCCGTGTTATCGCCGCCAATATGAAGATAGTCGACATACTCGACGAGATAGGTGACGAAGAAGAACGCATTGATCTCGTCCTGATGTTCGGCGGGCTCAGCAAGTTGATCTTGTTCGTTCGTGCGAGCTTCCAGTGCTGCCGGATCGTCCTTGCGGAAGTGCCAGGTGCCGAGGGCAGCCTGTCCGAACGGCAGCTTTGTCGCAAGCGCATTGTTGACGATCGTGTGCGTTCCGGTCAGAGTACCATTTAGGCCGGTCACTCGGTTCGTCGGGTCGAAAGAGCGTAAGTTGACACGCTCCTGTCCGCACGGCGCGACAATGCCGTTTGTTGTGCACGAACTGATTATGCTGTTGTCCTTCAGGTTCGCATCGATCTGCGGATACTTCGGATAAATGTCCGCGGTTTCCGCTCCGGGAGTAGTTTGAAATGCTAAGAAGTCTTTGCGTCCAAGGATCTCACCGGTGTTTGCATCGACCGTGACCATATACAAGCCGAACGGATTCGTCGAAAATTTTGCGACCTTCCAGGCGAGACGATAGCCATTCGCAGTTGGATAGATGGAGAGAGTAGGAGAAATATTCTCTACTGCAGTCAACTGTTGTGAGAGGATCGATAAACCGTTCTTCAGAAGATTCGTCGCGGCGGCAGGCAGCTCAACGGAGAATTGATTTAGATCGTTGTTAGCTGCCGTTCTTGCCTGTTCTGCGCTCAGCGAAGGCTGAGTGTTGACGGCAACGTCGCGAAAGAACGGACCTGACGCCATGATCACCTGCTTGTTCGCGTTCATCACAATACCGATGCCGCCGTTTTCAACCGCGACGCCGTTGAACGTTTGCTGAAACCTAACAAGATGTCCACCTAGCGCATTGCGCGAGCTGAAGACGCGGAAGTTATTCAACTCGGTTACACCGAAGAGGGCCGCGTTCTGCATGACGAATGCGCGTGCCGCTTCCTCCGGCGTCCCCGAATATGGCTGCGATGCGAAGTCGTACATCACGTCGGGCGATCCGCCGAAATCGTTCCAGCGCGTGGTCATATTTGGAGAGTTGATCGATGTCTTAAGGTCGTTGAGAGCGGCGAGTTGCGCGGATGTTGCCTGTCGGACATTCGGCAAATGCAGCGAGGCGTTCAGATCGAAGTTCGGAGCCGGACGCCGGTACAGTTCCTTCACGATTGCCGGCGCTCCGGGCGCCGCCTTGCCTGTGTCGAACGGTAGCGAAACCATCGCTCCGAGGATCCCGGCAGCCGCGATAAACAAGATCGCGAAACGAAAAATGCTCTTCCTCCTAAGTGTTTTCCCCGTGTCTCTCATTCTTCCTCCATCCTTCCCCAAGGCCTTTGAATATGGTTGTAAATAACTTGCTCATGAGCGTACTAACGACTGCTTGAGAAACTCTTGACGCTAAAGTGAAAACGGTTGAGCCAGACTTGAAAAAAAGCGGCCGCGGATCGCCGGGCCGCTTAAAAGAACTCGTTCCAGCCCCCGTGGAGGAACGAGAAGCCGCCGGGATGAAATTCGGCGAGCGGAGTTTCGGGAACGAGAACTTCTAGCCCCCCGTCGTAAACAACGTGCGATAAGTGTTGAGTTTCCCTGCAAGCACCGCTCGGGAGACTGTTGTCGCCGGCTCGAATCGCGGTCCCGGGATCGCAATGAATTGGCCGGGCGCTATTTCACGAACTTCAGCCGGAAAGACTTCGAACAGGCCTTTATTGATTGCGATCTGAACGTAGCCACGGAGTGAACCTGGTATCTGAGCGTTGTCGCTTAGTGCCGTACCGTTTGATGTGACGGTCGTGTTTGCAAGAGCGCGTGCCGCAGCGTCGTGGCCGAGTGCTTTCACCAACGCGACCGCAAGGTCAAGCCGGTTTACTGAGCCTGCCGGATTGAACGATGTGCCTGAAGCGGCGATCATTCCTGTCGGAGTGAAATCGAAGTCGCGGTTCGTTGATCCGCGGGCAGTCGCGTATTCGGCGAACAACCGGAGGTCGCCGCTTACGTCGGTGAACTTCGGCGTCGAGCCGAGCGTCTGACGAAGACTCGTGTTCAAGGCGAGTGAACGCGCCAGGTCCTCGCGAGTGACCGTCGAATTTGGACGGAAGGTTCCGTCCGCGAAAGTGTCGATCAGCCGGCTCTTTAACGCGGCTTCGATCACTGCCTGCTCCGGATGTCCCTGGATGTCGGCTATCACCGGGAGAATGAATCGCGTTTGCGTAATGTTTCCGTCAACCGGCCCCGGAGCCGCGAGCTGAATCGGCGACGATACCTGTTGCGCCGCCGTTAAACCGCGTGCTCCGCGTATCTCGAGCGTCCATGTTCCCGGCTCGGGATTCTGGACCACGATCTGTCGCTTATCAGTACCGATTACCGGAAACTCGATCGCGGTTGAATAGCTCACTCCGCTCGGGCTGGTGATGCGCATCCCGACGAGGTTTCCGGTTCCTTCTCCGGCAATCGTGTCGACCGTCGCAAAGACGTCAAGGACATTGATGCCAGGATCGACGGTGAACGTTCTCGCGTTCGCAGATGCCGGCCCCGATACCTCTGGACTGAAATCGATGTGGAAGTTTTGCACGGGCGGATGTTCCAGGTCGAAAACTGCGTTGTACATGGCGTCCTGAATGTTCCTATATGGTTTGGAGCGGTTGAAAACCTTATCAACCGCCGCGTGTGCGTTGACGAAACCGGCCCCGACTTCCCATTCCTCGCGGCCCGGCATTTTGGTGGCAGTCGAAGTAAGGATCTCGCGGATCTCATCCGGCGAAAGTGTTGGATCGGCATCGAGCATCAGAGCGACAACACCGGAGATGTAAGGCGTCGCCATCGATGTGCCGGAGATCTGCGTGTAGAACGGGATGTGTGCGGGCGGAAGTTCGGCGTCGGCGTCGAGCCCGTTCGCCGTCAGATTGACGGTCGAGCGTGTAGATACAACCGCGGACGTGAATTTACCCGCGTTGGTTTCGTATATGCGGCCGGTGCCTGGAGCGGTGATCGTCGGAGCATTGAAGTCATCGTTCGGGTCTTCGTTGCTCAGCCGAATATCACGGCGAACTCCCCTTGAAGAGAAGTCAGCGAGATCGCCTTCTTTCGAACCTGCCGCAACGCCGATCACCCACGGAGCTTTCGCATAAGTGTTGTACGTGTCCTTCGTGGGCCCGTCGTTTCCGGCTGCGAAGATGACGGCGATGTTCCGGTCATGCGCCATTTTTGAGGCGATCGTGATCGGGTTGTCGGGGTCGAATGCACCCGAGCTGCCGTAGCTGTTCGAAACAACGCGGATGTTGTAGCGGTATTGATTTGCCAGGCCCCATTCCCACGCAGCGAGGCCGTTTATTACGAAAATTCCCGCGCCAAGCCCCGCACCGATGATCTTCGCCCCCGGGGCAACGCCTGTATAAAGACCTCCGGATCGCAATCCCGTTCCGCCGATGATCCCGGCGCAGTGAGTGCCGTGGCCGACGGTTTGGTCGGTGTTCGGCACGTTCTCGATCGAGACATGAGGAGTAAAACCCGGCAGTGTTCCTGCCGCGACGGGCGTCTGAACATTCTGAATAACTTTGGTTCCGAATTGGAGGTCGGCGTGTGTTGCGTCGACGCCGGAGTCGATCACTAACACCGAAAAATTACCCGCGCCCGAAACCGGCATCCCGCCGTTCCGCAGCGTCATTGCAGAGTCGGTCTGCACTTTCTGGACACCGCCCAGGACGCGTGCCTGATGCATGTAGTACATCAGGCGGTCGTTCGACCACAGCGATCTTACTGCGGAGTTCGCGGCAAGCGCGCGGACCTGGCCCACGGTCATCGGCTGCGCGACCATCCCAAGCGTCGGGAACGTTTGGCCGCCGGTCACGCCGACTGCACGCAGTACGTTAAGATGCTCGTCCCGCAATCCGTTCGACGACTTGAATGCAACGATCACCATTCCGGCGTCGGCGTTGTTCGCGAGTCCTGCTAGACGGGCGCTCAGCGCTGGGCTAAGCGTACGCGCTTCCACCTTGCGCCCATACAGCAGGAGCGAGGGGCGAATTTGGCATTAGCCATAATCCGCCACTCAAAGCAAACAACAACAGAAGGGTGAGCGTCCTTCTTAACAGGTTCCTCTTCTGAAAGTTCACTGTCCTTGTCTCCTTGACGATCAATTCGGGAAATCAACTGTCAGCGAAGATAAAGGAAGGGCTTTGAGAAATACTTGAGCGGGGATTTCAAGAGTTGAGGCGAACTTGAGCCACGGATCAGACGGATTGAGGACCGATCTGCGCAGATCGGTTCGCAATCCGTAAAATCTGTGGCTTTATTTTATAAGTTCTGCAAACAAACGCTTTGTTTCTTCGGCCGGCTCGATGCCGAGTTCGGTGTGCAGGTTTTTTTTCATTCTTTCGAAATGCTTCTTAACGGAGGCCGGCTTGCCCTGGGCGGCGAACGCTTTCATCGTTAGCCGATGCATGTCCTCGCGAAACGGATCGCCTGCCAGGGCTTCGCCCGCGTACTTCAACGCATCGGCCCAGTGTTTTTCGGAAAGGGAGAGTTTTGCGAGAGCGGCAACGACACGTGCGGACTGCTCTGAGTAGAACTGGCGTCTTTCATCGGCCCAATCCTCATAAACGCCGGACATGAATTCCCCTCGGTAGATCTTGTGAGCGGATTCGAGACTCGCCCGTTGATGCGCTGCGTCTTTGCTCGCGTTTTGCTTTTTCCGCTTCGACGATCCACTGCTCGAATTCTTCTGCGTCGATGGAATATGAAAGCTCGGGATTGAGCTGATACGCGCCGTCGCGAAAGATAAGAAAGTTCTGCTTGAAGGGCTGACGACTGTTGAGCGCTTTTCGGATATGCGAGATCGTCGGATGAAAATTCTTCTCAACGGTTTCAAGGTCCTCATCGGGCCAGAATGCCTCGATCAGCACCTCCTTCAGAACGCGTCGATTTTTGCTGGTTGCTATGTAGCAGAAAATGTCTCGTGCCCGCCGCGTCGTCCAGGCGTCGGCGGCAAACTGAATGGAAGGATCGCGGAAGATCTCCACTGGGCCGAGCACCCGTATCGTCAGATCCGTGATAGGGGCAGGCGGTTCTAACTGAGATTGGACGCGCGCTGGCCGCACCGAGCGTTCCGCACTCAGTTCCTCGCGAAGATCTACGGGCAGGCGGTCCGCGATGTCTTCATGTCCGAATATCGCCGGATTTCGCCGGATCTCTCGCCGCAGCCAGTACTCGTAATCGAAACGATTCGAAAGATCCAGGGCCCGCCTTACGGACTCGATCATCGCTTTCGTGTTTCCCTGAACGAAGTACGTTTCGGCCAGGAGCATCGCTGTCAACGCTTCGTCGTAGTAGTGATTGTGGCGGTTGAAATAATCGAGCAGTTCACGGAGGTGCACGTCAAGGCCTTCCGAAGTGCCTTCCGCAAGATCAAGTTGATAGCAGACGCAGACGCGCGGTGCGGACCCCGTGTTCGTTTCCCTGCCGTTCACGTCCCGCGATCAAAGCCTCCAGCAACGCGCGCGCCTTCGGGAGTTCACCACGCATGCGGAAGAAAGCCGCGCGTTCTTCGTTCAACTCCTTCGACGTGATGTCGATCTCGGCCTCATCATATGCATTCGCGGCCCGCTCGTAGAATTCCTCAGCGTGAGCGAAGTCGCCTTTCTCGCGATAGAAATTCGCGTAGGCTTCGAATATTTCGCCCCGCAAAAACCGAAGATTATAGAGCTGGCACAGCTCGAGCGAGCGGCTAAGGTGTTTTTCGGTGTCCTCGAATTCGCCGCGGTAAAGATGCAGGCGTGCCACGTTCAAGTGACCGATCGCTTCCTGCGGCAGTTGCTTGTCGGGCTGGCCCTCGCGAAAAATGCGTCTGAACCAGCGCAAAGCCTCGCCAAAATCTCCGCGAAAGCCCGGCGCAAGCGCAAGATTGTGTGTCACGAGGCGAACGTATTGGTCGTTTCCAAGTTTGTCAGCGAGTTCGAGGGCGATCCTGAACTGCTGTTCCGCCTCGGTCCATTTCCCTTGCACGATCAGGCACAAGCCGCGCGTGTTCGCGCACTTCATGAATGTTTCCGAAGTATGCGACACGAGAGTTTCGGCACGCTCGATAAGTGAGAACGCCTCGACGTATCGACCGCGGCGACGCGCGAGACTGGCAAGAGAGTGGAGAGCTTCGCCTTCTCCGGTCGAATCCTCAGTTTTGTTTAGAAGCTCGACGGCGCGGTTCAGAAGTTTCGACGACTTTTCAAGCTCGCCGTGAAGCCGTGCGACCTCAGCCTTATGCAGCAGCGAGCGAGGATGTTCCTCCAGCGATCGGTCGGGTATCTGTTCCGCGAACAATCCAAGTGAAGTGAACGCACCGGCGGCGATCCACTCGTTCCCCGTTTCTGCGATCACGGACGCTGCGCGATCGAAGTTTCGCGCGTCAAGCAGGTAGGACAGGGCCACCTCCCACTTTCTGCTTTTGAGAAAGTGGTCGGCGATCCGGTTCCGTTCTTCGGCGACGCGTGCCTGGCCGACATCGGATCGAAGGCGACGGACTAGAAACTCGCGGAAGAGAGGATGGAATCTATATTCTTCGCCGGTCTGACGATCACCGGCAACGGTAAGAAACACGTTCTTCTGCGCGAGCTCGGGGAGTGCCGCCGAGCAGCGCAGCTCCGGAAACAGCGCGCTGCAGAGATCGAGCTGCAGCGATTCGAGCAGGGAAAGATCCATCAGCAGCCTCTGCGTGTCAGCCGGCTCACGCGAAAAAACCTCTTCCGCGAAATAATCGAAGATGTCGCGTTCCGATTGCTGCAGAATGTCATGCAGGTCCAACGCCGCCGGTCCGTTTGCTGAATGCATCTCCTGCTCGGCAACTTGACGTACAAGCTGAAGCGCAGTTATCCATCCCTGGGTTCGCCCGCGATACTCGGCTATCTCTTCGTCTTTCAGCTCGACGTTGAGCGTTTGTTTGAACAGCTCTTTCACTTCGTCGTCGGTGAAAAGAAGATCGTCGCGCGTTATCACCAACGCAGCCGACTGCGTCTTTCGCCGCATGGTCGCGAGCGGCGGAAGGTCGCGGGTCGTTATGATCAGATGGATAAGGTCGGACGAATATTGCAGGAGCCGATCGACCAGCTTGTGAACGATGGTATCGCGGCCGATATGGTGATAGTCATCCAGAACAAGAATGAATGGCTGCTCGACCGATTGAAGTATCTCGTTTATCAGCAGGTCGGCAGATCGTTCAGGAAAGCGAAGCACCTCCTCGTTAGCTTCGCTCAAGTATGGAAAGATAGCTTCGCCGAACGCCGGATAGAAATTCTTAATGCCGCGCGCTATATAACCGAGAAAGACGACCGGATCCGCGTCAGTATGGTCGAGCTGGTACCAAACCGTGGGCCGTGTCTGGTTGCGAACAAAGTCAGCGATCAGAGTGGTTTTGCCGCATCCGGCGTCCGCCGCAACCATTGTTATGGGAGAGCCCAGGTTGGCTTGCAGCTTTTTCGTAAGCCGCGGGCGCTGCAGTAATTCGGTAACAGCGCGCGGGGGAAGCAGTTTTGTCCGGAGAAAAAAGTTTCTGTCGTGCATCGTTTCGACGGGACCACTGGTAACGCTGTATTATATGCCACGTCGCTCGGATGCAATCGAAGGTCTCGGTTATAGCTGGGGCTTAGATCGGTTTCTCGCCGCTGATGAATGGAAGGAGTTTCGAAACTCGCCCGAACGTTTCTGCGTGAATGCGCACGGCTTCGGCTTGCGAACGCCCGGCCTGCTTGAGGAGCAATATCGTCTCATCTCGGTCAAAGGCAAGCGTTTTCTCGTCGATAACGTCAAGCTGCTGTTTCGAACGCAAACGCCATAACGGGTACGGCGGCTTACTCCGGCACAGAAGAAGCAGGTCCGCAGTTTCGGAAAGCGACGGCTGCAGAATATTGAAGAACCCACCAAACCAATCGGCGTCGAACAAATGGTGTATTCCGTCAAGGACAAGCAATGGCCGATGATCCTTTTCAGCGGTTTCCAACTCGGAAACGATGTTAAGGAAAAATATCGCCATCGCGGCGGGCGAAGGATAGCTGACGGCGGGCAGCGAGTCACCGACAGCTTTCTTGCTTCCAACCACTCGGAACACACTCTCTGTCAGGTAACTTGCGAAAACATTCCAATTGATGTCTGACGATTCCACCGTAAACCACGCGGCGCTCTTTCGCGTTCGCGCATATGCCGCGGCGATCGACGTTTTACCCGTCCCAGCACGACCGGAAACCAGTGTTGTGGCGAAGTGACAAAGCGATCTTTCAAGTTTTTCAATGAGTCTTGGCCGTTCGACGAGTCCCACGCAGTCTGGAATCTCAAGCTTCTCATTCAATATATGCACACTGTCGCGTTCGCCTTTTGCAGGCGTCGCTGGGGTGGTAGTCGATCGCCGGCGAATATCTTTCCGTCAAATCGAAATGGTCTTGAAGGAGGAAGCTCATAGTCATCGCTCAGAGCATACGATCCCATCCTTGAGAAAAACTTGAACCCACTCAAGTTTTTCTCAACCAACTCTATTTAGTATCCTCTCCAATTAAGGTCCTGGTTAAAGCGGGCTCGGCCGACAAATACAAGATGCATGCAACTGAACCGCAAGCGGGGACGATATATGATGAGTCTTCGGATATTTTGTATTGATTCGATGCAACCCCGCGCAAGAATTCGGAGTTTGACTTCTATCTGAATTGCCTGCTGATGCGGGATCCCGGCTGGATCGGATGAATAGATTCTTAGCACTCTTATTACTATTGCTGCTCACGGCGCAACCCGCCTTGGCCGGCCTCTCTGTCGTTAAGTCAACCGGCATCACCCTAACCGGCGCGGACGGTATCAATTACGTTGGAATCAACGGCATTACGCTAACCGGAGCAGACGGGATCTTCAATTACAATTCGAACGGCATCACACTCACGGGCGCGGACGGTATCACGCTGACGGGAGCAGACGGCGTCACGTCAACAGGTGCCAACGGCGCGACCTACACGGGACCAAACGGGATCACATTGACGGGAGCCGACGGCATTACCCTAACGGGAGCTGATGGCATCACGCTGACTGGAGCCGACGGAATAACGTTAACTGGCGCCGATGGTAAGCAGTACACCGCTGACTCGATCATCATTCGCCGACCGAACGGAATAACTTTAACCGGGGCTGACGGCATCACGCTCACCGGAGCCGACGGCATCACTTTGACAGGAGCCGACGGCGCTGCGCGGGTTGGGCCAAACGGCATCACACTTACCGGCGCCGACGGGATCACGTTAACCGGAGCCGACGGCATAACACTCACGGGTGCTGACGGCATCACTCTTACCGGCGCCGATTCGATCACGGGCCTTGGGACGACGGGCGTAATTTTCGATCACACAAATCCAACGGGCATAACGCTCACCGGAGCTGACGGCATTACGCTAACCGGAGCCGACGGCATCACGCTCACCGGTGCGGACGGCATCACGCTCACGGGAGCCGATGGCATTACGCTCACCGGCGCGGACGACAGTACGGGACTTCAGAGTGTCGATCCTGAGCTTGCCATTGCTCTTAATAACGCGACGGACGACAGCAACATAAACGCGGTGATCGTCTATCACGCGTCGGTGACAGACGCTGACATCGCACAGCTTCAGCAGCTCGGTATTACGGGTGGAACGCGTTTACGTATGCTGCCGATGGTTTACGTCAGCGCAACCAAAGCGCAGCTTCTCGCGGTTTCACAGTTTCCTAGAGTCCGCTCGCTCTACGGTAACCGCACGCTGACGCTCAACTCCGATCCGTACTTCAACACCACCGGCGTACAGCGCGTTGGACCAGACCAGGACCTTCGTCAGGAGAACGGCGCTTTGCCCGTGACCGGCCGCAATGTGACAGTCGCAGTCCTTGACACGGGCATCAATAGCCAGCACGCCGATCTTGCAGGCAAAGTAGTTCAGAATGTTCGATTGGTCGACACGCAAAGCCTTCCCGGCTTGTTCGCTTATCCGGTTCCGCTCGAGAATCTCAGCGAACACGGATCTCGTGAGTGGCCACGGAACTTTCGTCAGCGGCGTGATCGCTGCAAGTGGAGTGAGCTCGTCGGGACGATTCGCCGGTGTTGCTTCGGGCGCGCGACTTCTCGGGCTTAGTGCCGGCGATCTAAACCTGATGTACGTCCTTTCCGGATTTGATTATCTTCTCGAGAAAAGAGTCAAGTACAACGTACGGGTAGTGAACTGCAGCTTCTCGGCAAACACCGTCTTCGATCTTAACGATCCGGTAAACGTAGCGACCAAGATTCTGACCGACGCAGGGGTAAACGTTGTGTTCTCAGCCGGCAACAGCGGTTCTGGAAACGGAACGATGAACCCGTATGCGATAGCGCCGTGGGTGATTGGCGTCGGCGCGACCGATGCGGCAGGCAAGCTCGCGGGCTATTCGTCACGCGGTAACTTCGGTGACGCTTTGCAGCACCCGTCGCTCGTCGCTCCTGGAACGAACATAATCAGCCTTCGAAGTGCGCCGACCGTTACAGGTGTCTCGGGGATCGCGGGTGCGGACGCTCACCGTCTGTCCCTAACCGAAATGCCGTACTACACGACGGCGACAGGCACATCGTTCTCGGCCCCACAAGTTGCCGGAGCCATCGCCTTAATGCTGGAAGTGAATCCGAACCTGACTCCGGCGGACGTCAAGGACATCCTAAGCCGCACGGCAACGCCGATGCCTCGATACTTTTTCCACGAAGCCGGTGCCGGCATGCTCAACACGTACGCAGCGGTGCTCGAGGCCGCATTTCCGGAACGCTACATGGGCGGATTTCGCGCAACGCTCTCGGGCAACGCCATCCGGTTCGTCACGCGCACATCGCAGACGTTTGAGCAGACCGTGTTTCCCAACCTGACAAGCTCAGCTAACGTCGCGATCCCGCAGAACACAATTCAAGTCGGCGTCAATATCTATTGGGACCTTAGTGCAAACGATTTTGGACTGAGACTTTATGATCAGTCGAACTCATTAGTGGGTGAGTCGAACGACATCAACCTGCCTGGCATCACTGGACGCCGGGAGAAAGTAGTGCTACGCAATCCGGTGAGCCAAACGCTGCGTGCGTCGATATCGCATTCAGGTTATGTGGGGACCAGCCAGCAGGTCTTCGGCGCGGTTGATGTAACTCAGGTTGAGTATCCGGTCATGCTCGATCAGTCGACCCTCTCGCCTGATCAGGCTGCACAAGTTGAGAAGAGTCTGCTTGCAAATCTGATGCTGCCGGAAGGCAAAAAATTCCGTCCGAACGACGCAGTCAGCCGCCTTGAACTTGCTGAGGCGCTGCTCCGAGCGGGCCTGGTTCCGCAGTACATGGCGTCAGTTGCGATGTTCACTGATGTTCGCGATGCAGATTCGCGGAACGCGGTGGAGAGCACACAGGCGTTCCCGTCCGGTTCACTGTTTTACGATGCGACCATCGGCAAGAGGTTCTATCCTTACAACGGAGCCACGAAACTTGCGGCAGCGATCGCGTTCGTTAAAGCTGCCGGCCTGAATTCTCAGGCCACCTCCGCTTTGCTTCCCCTGACAGTCTCCGACGCCTCATCGATACCCGTCGCGTGGCGAGGCTACGTCGCCGTCGCTCTACAGCGAGGCTTTATTTCCCTGGACGGGAACGCGTTCAACCCGTCGCGCAGCCTCACGCGGCTCGAACTCGCAACCTCGCTCAATACGCTCGTAGAGCAATAACTCAAAATAGTCTGACTTCTTCTGCGGCCGAGGAAGATAGGATTGGGCCAGGGTGATCACAGCAGTTCAATTCACAGATTTCCGTAACCGTGGCGTTCGAAAAAATGTTGGCCTCTTCCACTTTACAGTACAACCAATCTCACCCTACTAATCTCTAACGCCCGGTTCTTTTCTGAATTGCTGCCGACCGACCGGCAAACTTTCCCCAACACAATCTAGCGTGAGATCTCTTTTGAGTGGTGACGTGTGCGATTTGACCTACTAGCGCCGCACGCTTCGAAGTAGGTGTTCGTATGCGTTGCTCCGGTGGGGGCGGGGTTTGCAAAGCTTAAGCGCTCCGCTCCCAATGGTTCCTTTGTGTCAACCGCGGTTTAGTTGAGGAGCAATTATTATGAGAATCTTGCACGTTGAAGATGACGAGGACACGCGAAAACTCGTCGAGTGCATATTGCATAGTAAAGGGTGGCAGGTTGTCTCCGTAGAAAACCCAGCTTCAGCGTTCACGCACGCCGCGGCGGGAGGGTTCGATCTTTATCTGATCGACAACTGGATTGAGGGCGACAGCGAAAACGCATTATGTCGCGGTTTGCGTTCTATCGATCCACATACTCCGATACTCTTCTATTCTGGTGCGGTGTTTCCGTCTGACGTCACCGCGGCGCTCGCGTCCGGCGCACAGGGGTACCTGGCAAAGCCGTGTACTCCCGATGCACTCGTTGAAGAGATATTAAAGTTGAGCCGAGGTTAGTTGATACCTTGGTCTATCTTCGCTGGATGCAACTGTAACGGACGTTATGAATGCGATCGTTCGTCACGTTAAACTATGCTGACAGTGAAAGAAGGACATTTCAATGCCATACAACCAGTTGTCACCTGACGAAGAGCGAGTCATCGTTGACAAGGGAACGGAACGGCCGTTCAGCGGCGAGTACGAGACGCTGTTTTCGCCCGGCACTTTTGTTTGCCGGCGCTGCAACAACCCCCTCTATTCGGCAGAAGCTAAATTTAAATCGGGCTGCGGCTGGCCCAGCTTCGATGACGAATACCCAGGAGGCGTGAAGCGACATACGGACGCGGACGGTCGTCGTACGGAAATAGTCTGCGCCCACTGCGGCGGTCACCTGGGCCACGTCTTTGAAGGGGAAGGCTTCACCAGGAAGAACACCCGCCATTGCGTGAACTCCCTGTCTATCCGGTTCATCCCCGAAGGCCGGGACCTGCCCCCAGTGCTCGACGCCGACTGACGGTCTATGCGCTAGCGGCAACCAAGCTGAAAACAAAGGTTCCGGCTAAAAAATTTCATCACATGATTCTGGAAACGATCAGCCACCTTACTTGTGTGGGTGCCCTTATATACTTCGAAGCTGTTGGCGATCTCGTATTTATTAAGAACCTCATGGAGCTTGGCTGCATCGTTTCTTAAGCCGTCCTGATCACCCACATCGATCGCGATTGCACGATACTGGCGTAGATTGCTGATGTATTGATCCACAAAAGCGAGAGGCGCATTCGCCGTCCATCTTGCAAGGACATCGGGCTGAAGCGAGCCGTTCTTCACCGGTAGGTCAAGATATAGGGGAGGATTTTTTGGATTGGGTGACCATGCCGCTGCGCTGGCAAGTTGAGCCCGCGCGAAGAATGGTAGACTTGCCGAATCTGAGGGTGCCTTCACCGCATCGAGCGCTTTTGCTACTTCTGGATTCAGGGAACCGGCGCGCGGAGACAAGCAACACGGGCTCATGATGTATAGACTGCCGAATACAGCGGAATGCTTCATGCCAATGCGAGTCGCACCATAGCCACCCATGGAGTGTCCAGCCAGTCCGCGGCTCATTCGATCTCGAATCGTCCGGTAGTGAGCATCGATGTATGCGACGACGTCGCGCGAAATAAACGATTCGAAGTCTCCAGTCGTAACGGAATTCGAATACATGGAGCCATTGTGCAGAGTCTTCGTATCGGGCAACACAACGATCATCTCTCGAGCACCTTGAGCAAAAGCGCCTTCTATGGTTTGTGGTACATGTATTTCGCGGCTCCATTGCTCAGCGCCTATCGAATAACCGTGTAACGCATACACTACCGGATAACGCCGGGACTTCATCTTGCTATAACTAGCCGGCAAAAAGACGAGCACATCGCGGTCGGCAGCGTTCCCTTCCAAATTTCCTACAAGGGATGGCCCGTGAATCTTTATATGTTCTACCTTAACGGCCTTTGCACCGGGAACAACCGGAGGCACTTCGGTCTGCACCTGGGCTGCGACTGTGAGCCAAAAGGAACTACATATAGCCAGCGTTAAGACACTAAATGTTTTTCGATTTATCATCGCGGTCTTTAACCTTAGACAAAATTCTGTCGAGCGCGACTCGCCTCAAGCTTCGCCGACTAACCCTTAGTTCCGTTGCCGAACCCGTGACAGAAAAATGGCCTTCGATAAAACTCGTCGTGCCGGCGTCGGCAGTACCTTTGAAGCCTGGTTGTTTCCCGCCAATAGTAATTTTGAAATCACCTGGCTCAACCACTGTTCGGCCGTCATTTGTAATTACTGCGAGTTGACGTGGCTCAATTGTGAACTTGATAACGCGGCGCTCACCCGGCTTCAGATGTATTCGCTCCACTCCCGCGAGAGATCGAATCGGAACTCGAACAGAAGCGTCGCTGTCAGCCAGGTAAAGCTGGACCACTTCGTCGCCCGCTCTAGTGCCTGAGTTCTCAACCTCCGCACTTACCAGCACCTTCTCTCCGGGCGCTACCCGCGGCGCTGAGACAGTCAAGCCGGAGTACTTAAAACGCGTGTAACTAAGACCATGGCCAAACGGATACAAAGGCTCACCTTTGAAGAACCGATATGTCCTTCCCTCCATCTGATAGTTGTCAAACGCAGGCAACTGATCGACCGATTTGTAAAACGTGACCGGCAGTCGTCCTGCCGGGTTGTAATCACCGAAGAGCGCCTCTGCAATCGCAGTTCCTCCTTCCTCACCCGGATACCAGGCCTGCACGATAGCCGGAATGTGCTCGTTGGCCCAGTTCACAGCGAGCGCACTTCCGGACATCAAAACCAGCACTACCGGCTTGCCGGTTGCCGCAACTGCTTCAAGTAATCCCTGTTGACGCGCAGGCAGTTTGATGTCTGTACGATCCCCACCTAAAAAACCCGGTTCACGTACATTCATCTCTTCGCCTTCAAGACGTGGAGAAAGACCCAGGACCAGGACCACGGTGTCTGCTTGTTTCGCAACTCTAATCGCCTCGGCATAGGGAAATTCGATCTTGACTACGGGAGGCTGCCACACGAGTTTTGCAACCGCGCCAATCTTACTTTCGAAATACTCCATCTTGATGTCATAGCTTTTGCCGGCCTCAAGTGTGACTTCGGCGGTCACAGTTGCCGGCGCGTGTTCGGTCCAGTCTTCAGCGATCAACTTTCCATCGAGATACACGCGCACTCCGTCATCGGCGACTGCGCCAAAGCGATATTTACCAGTTGTCGCCGGAACGAGTTTGCCGGTCCAGCGTGCGGAAAAATCATCGGCCGGAACACCAGGTACCGGGTTCATCATTCCCCAGTCGAAGTCCACTTCGCGATCGACGCGCGTAAACGCTGGCTCACCCTTGAGTTCTTTGTTTGAAAAATACTCAGCTTTGAGACCGCTTTCGCCTTCAGGTCCACGCAAAAAAGAAGCCGGCACGGGAGCTGCGGAAACTTCTGTGAGCGTCGTGCCTGCTGCATACAACACTTTCGTCTGCGGCGAGACGCGTTGACGAATGCCTGCCAGCGGCGTAGTTGCACGCGACGGTTGACCGTTGTAGTTACCGAGCAACACCTGAACTTCATCGGCGTTGGGCCCGATCACGGCGATCGACTTCAGATTCTTCCGTAGCGGGAGGGTGTTATTTTCGTTCTTCAGGAGAACTATTGATTTGCGTGCAGCTTCAAGTGCGAGTTGACGATGTTCGGGTGAATCGTTTGCCGAGAACGGGATTTTTGAATAAGGGACCATCTCCGGTGGATCGAACATCCCAAGCCGAAACCGAGCCTCGAACAATCGCTTCACCGCGCGATCGATCTCGGCTTCCGAAATCAAACCCTGCTTCACAGCATTCACGAGTGCTTTGTAGCTATCGCCACATTCCAGATCGGTTCCCCTCTTCACCGCGAGGGCCGAAGCCTCCTCAGCAGTCTTCAGGAAGTTGTGCCGTTTGTAGATGTCGTCGATCGCACCACAATCGGAAACGACGTATCCCTTAAACCCCCAATCGCCGCGTAACGTGTCGCCGAGCAGATGTGTATGTGCGCAGCAAGGCTCACCGTTTGTGCGGTTGTAAGCGCACATCACCGACGCGGCACGAGCTTCCATAACAGTTGCGCGGAAAGCTGGTAAGTATGTTTCGCGCAGGTCACGTTCAGTGGAAGCCGCATCAAAGCGATGGCGCTCGGGTTCTGGACCAGAATGAACGGCGTAATGCTTCGGAGTGGCAACAAGTTTCAGATACTTCGGATCGTTACCCTGTAATCCTTTAACGAATGCAACGCCGAGGCGACTTGTTAGGTACGGGTCTTCGCCGTAAGTCTCTTGCCCACGTCCCCAGCGCGGGTCACGAAAGATGTTGATGTTTGGCGACCAAAACGTCAGACCGTAAAACCGGTTGTAGTTACCCTGTCGTTGTGCTTCGTGGTACTTGGCCCGCCCCTCGTCGGAGATCACAGTGGCGACGCGATTCACGAGTGGCGGATCAAAGGTTGCTCCGAGCCCGATCGCCTGCGGGAAAACTGTGGCGACACCTGAGAACGCAACGCCGTGCAAGGCTTCGTTCCACCAGTCGTACTGAGGAATGCCGAGCCGCGGAATAGCCGGCGCAGCGTTCATCATCTGCGACACTTTTTCCTCGAGTGTCATGCGAGAGATCAGTTCATTAACTCGATCTTCCAGCGGAAGCTTAGGATTGAGATACGCCGCGCCAGGATCAGGCTTGGTTTCCTGAGTCGTTGCAAAAGAACCGGTGCCGATCAACAACAGCACGAGTGTGAACAAACAAAGACTTACGCGGAGGAGAGACATAGTTTTCCTCTAATTTTGCGCTACGTTTTCTTTTGTGTTTTTGTGCCTCTTTGTGGCGAAACTTCACCCAGTGTTTCTCAGTCCCACTGCATTCCCGATGATATTCACGACCGCACCTGGTGGCAAATCAAAGACGTTGCCAAAATCAAGCGGCAATCTCTTATGAGCTCGAACACTCCAGCTTTAGTGCGCGATCAGTGCAACTCCGATAAAAGAATTCAGTAGTATTTATCAGCCACTGGCGACAGATGTGCGGACACAAGCGCGCTAGTACTGCTGCATGAGGCCGCGACAGTCCCCGCCCAAAGCTTATTGATCTGACCTTCTCGATAGATCACCTCGAAGTCGATATGGCCAACTGGTGAATCTGGAATGGTACGCTTCAGCGATTCGCTGAGGCTTTCGAAGAACCGGCATCACGCCAGGAGCGAGCAATTAATTTACTGAGTTCCGACGATTTGGGTTTTGATCGATGAGGTCTTCAAATGTTTGCACTTTAGTTCTCCTTCAGAGGCATTTGGAGTCATTCAAACATTTATCACTTGGGCCATCCGATACGAGGATGATTTTATCGCAATCATCTAACAGTGTGTTAGCTTATTGTAAGCCTCCTCAAAAACAACCAGTGATCTACAACGCAGCTATCTTCTCCGCACCCAGTAATCGGGGCGACGACTATGATGAGCAATCGCTAATATTCGAATTTCATCACGGTTCACGGAATAGATTAGCGAGTAGGGAAAGTGTTTCATTACGTACCTCCGTCGTCCTCGTCCGCGCCATGGTGCACCAAGTGCAGGATGTTGCAGCAGCCTATTGATCGATTGTTCGAACTCTCCGAAAAAGGATTGAGAAAGACTGGTGCCAGCTTGCTCGCGATAGAATGAGGCAGCGTCCCGGAGGTCTTCCGAAGCCTCCGGGTGCAGAGAGTAGTTCATTCAAATTCAGCTCTCAGCTTAGCGAGTGTTTCCGGCCCAGGTAGTAGAGAAACAGTTCCATTTTCGATTTCGTTTTGACGGCGTTCCACTTCCGCCGCCCAAGCTTCTTCGACTTCGGGATCAGCATCAAGGGTAGCAATCAATCGATCTACAAGTCTTGCTCTATCCGCAGCCGTTAACTGTAAGGCTGCGGCTTCAAGCGTTTCGACGGTTTCAGATTCTAATGCCATTATTCTCTCCATTCAGACTCGACGAACAATTCTAATCGAACATCATCCCCTGGGATCAAATCGACCGTGCCTGCGTCGATCTCGATTAAGCGTCGCTCGATCTCTGCAGACCAAGCTGCTTCTATGTCCAGCTCTGATATTGATCCAATGTTACTGCTGGCTAATTTCATCAAGCCACTGACACGTCAGTTTACCATTTCGATTGGCTCGCTTGCAGTTCTCATAGTGGAATTTGGTCCGCCCTTCACGGGTCGAACGTGAGCGGCGGTCGCCAATGTGCTTAAGCGTTGTTCGCGGAATGACACGCTGGTCCAAGTGACTTCCTCACTTCTGGCGCCACGGGATAGCCAAAATTCGTTGTGGCAGAATTGTGGCAGGAAAAAATGGAAAGTGAGTGGATGGGAACGGATGTAAGAGGATTCAAAAACCTGGATTTTGCTTGTGGCCGCAACTCGATTCAAAATCAATAGTGAACTTTTCCTACTTCTCTTCATTCGGGACCGTGAGGTGGGGGTTCGAGTCCTCTCGCCCGACCAATACCTTAACTTCCCTCAATTACCCAGAGTCCAGATTAAATTCTCTTGGCACTAAGCAAGGCGCCGGCGATCACTGGCTAAGATCAATTTGCTCGCCATTCTCACGCGTTTCGTGACGCGCTCGCTAAGACTACTCGTATGCTAATTGATGCTGGACGAACGCTCTCCGGAAGGTCACGCGTCGTTTTGTGCGACATAGTCTTTCCGGCGAAGCAGGCTGGCAAGGTCGACGGCTTCCTGGATCGTCATCAGATCGCTGTCGTCTCCGTCGTGGAACTTAACTCCACCGGCGCGAAGTTCCCAGTCGGCATGTCCTTCGTAACTCCGCTGGTTTAATATTTCCACAGCCTCATAACCACTAACTGTAGTGAACGAGAGCAGAAGTACCTGAGTTCTATTGCGCTCGTGCGTCGTTGTTTCTATTGCTGCTCGAATGGCTTCCCGATCTGGGACTGCCCCAGCCAGAGAAGGTGTTGAGTGTTGACGTACTCCTGGGAGGTCCTGCAGTTTGTAGAGTTGGATTCTGTATTCGGCGAGAATTGCAAGATGCTGTTTGCACTGCTCGATGATGTTTTCACTGGTTGCTGTGTTCAGTGCCTGCTTTGATGCTTGCAGCTTTTCTTCCAATTGCGGAAACAACATGGACAACTTCCTCACTAGTGCGACGCTCATCGTCCGTCTTTTTCGCTCAAGCCCACCCGAGCTGACTCATACTCATAACGATGGAGCATTTCGTCGATAAACTGAGAGCCATCAAAGTTAGGAGGTCCATTTATCTCAAGAAGACGACCCACTCCCTTCCGGTAAGCCGAAACTGTTTGCGGCGAGCTGTGATTCTCGGTGCTATTTGCCGGCAAAGCTGCCAAGTTACGGAGTCGCCAATATACGGCTCGCACCAGAGCTGCCTCTCCACTTAATAAGCCGCGCCCAGACAGCACTGCGGACCGATCCAGCCAGACCTTGCTGCAAATCTCTGCGAATCTTTCCGAGTTTACTGTCGTCATTACTTACCGTGGATTAGATGTCAGGGAGTGCGTCCTTGAACAGACTGTCGAAGGCGATGCGAGATTCGTCTTGACGGGTTTTCTTAAACTCAACTACCCAGGACTGAACCTCTTTGGACGATCTGTCTCGCGCGGTTGCAGCTTTGATCCTGGATCGAGTCTCTGGAACCTTACGTTCTGCGTTTTTGATGAGCTTGATTGCTTGCATTGTGTTCGTGTTCGCTATGTCGCGATCTCCGAGACCGGAACTACAGTCCTACCTTGGACCACTCGCACGAATTGTCATTTCTGTGCCGACTGGCAGCTCGAGGTTGTCTTTACCCTGAATAAAAACTGTACCGGCTCCGCCTGCAGCGCCAATGATTCCACCGATCGCTGCACCTTTCCCACCGCCCGCAATGGCGCCGATGACAGCGCCGACAGCCGTCCCAATACCCGTGCGTTGGATCGTTTGCGTGGTCTGGTTGCGGCCTTGCGCGCTTCCTTCGTTGTCAACCTTAACGGTGTCGCCATTCAGCAATCGCACATTCCCGAGCACGCCGGAGAATTTATAGGTCTGACCGTTTCTTAACCGAATCCTCTCGAAGTTGAGCGACATCCCTGATCGGCCAGCCAAACGTCCTCCCTGGTCAACACTGCCCACCGCACCTTCGATAATTGCCCCCTCGAATTGACTGGGGTCGCGCACGGTCATGGTGAACAGGTCACCCTGCTGCGACAGCTTGGTGGTCAGATCATTGTTCAAGGTGGCCACTAAAGTCTCACCATCTCGCACGATGAATTCACCGCTGGTCGCACTGGCGTTACCCAGAACCGGCCGCGAATCGTTATAGACACCCCACTGCGCTACATCGGCGGTCCGGTCATAAACACTATCGACGACTACCGGTTGGGTCAGTCGGTCGGAATAAATCTGCCGCCGCACTCGTAGACTGCGGTCGTTTTCACTTGCATCGAAAGTGACATTAAAATCATTCTCTTTGTAGCCGTTCGAACTCACTACTAACTGCTCCCCACGAAGCGTCGCTATTACCTTGGTCCATCTGCGGTTGGGAAGTTGTTCCTGACGCTCGCGACCGTCTGCCTCAAAGGTTGATTGTGGCGCCAGCGAAGAAGCCATAGTCATCGTTGTACCGCGGCGCTCGATCAGCAGCGTCTCAGGAGATTCAAGTCGCGCGAGAATTTGGTCGGCGACAGCCTGCCGTTCGTCGGTACGTAAATTCTGAGTTGCGCGACGCGCTTTGTCGCGCGGGTTGTCACTGCGAGACGAATCCAATCTAAAAGTTCCGGTTAGGCGATTGGTGCTCTTGTTTCCAGATGATGAAATTGGGTTGTTTCCCCAACTCGGGGCTACGTCGTACAATTTGGCCAGGACGCTTAGGTCCTCACGCAATGTCAACCAATCGCTCTTGGCGCGTTCAGTAAGCGGGTTGTCGCGCATGAAATTGGCGAGCGGAGTGGCCTGGTCGAGCAGGCGTCGGACGTCGTCCGCCACCAAGTGCCTGGCATCGAAGTGAATGCGCAATTGATCAGTCGCCTTTTTGAAGCCTCGAAGAGCATCATTCATGTTGCCCTCGCTTCTGCTGCGATCGTAAGGTCGCCGGGAAAAGGCATCGGTAATACTCACACGAAATGTGTCGCCGCTGTTCTCGACCCGCTGAATTAACTGATTGAGTTCGGTCTCGGACAATCGGAACGATCCGTTGGCGTCAACTTTCATCGGAGTTAGTTGGTTCCACTGCCAGGTAACGCCATAGGCACTCGCCAGCGTGTTCAGATCTATGCGAACCGATGACCAGTCGTTCTTGATCCGAGGGTTCAGGGTATTTTGAGTTATGAAACTATTGATGGGCGACGCCTTTTGCAGGATGTTCTCAACGTCGGCCGCAACTGCAAGCCGGCGAGTAAACTGATCCCGGAACTGCTTAATAGCGAGCTGAAATCCCGATTCGAACGTGCTGATGTCATTTTGAGGCCGCGTTTGGTCGACGCTCACCTGGATCAGTCCGACATTGAGACTGTTGCGGAACCTGCTCGAGTTTCGCTCAAGTCGCTGAAGTATGTTGCTCACCTGACGGGTGTTATTGCGGTTATTTGGTTGCTGCGCCTGTATGCTCAGGCCAATGACGATTGGAAACGCTAACAGGATAAACACGAAAACAATGCTTTTTAAGATCGACATTTTCTTCCTTCAGTTTCTAGAGCTGTACCAAGGTTTTCCAACACACGTCGGAATACATAAATTGCACCTGAGAATCCTATAGTCTGATAGATCGGCTGCAGACGCTGAGATAACAACTTCGTCGGCCTCTCTGGAGAATTACAAGGCGGCTCAAGAAGAAGGTTGCTGGCCCGATCCCGGATGTCGAAACGTAATTTCGAAAGGAAGCTAACGACTTATAACACTCCGAACAAGGAAGGTCTGTGCGCTAACACACATACCTAATGCGGATGAGGTTCTGCAGATGGTCCATCCAGGCAATCGTTCAGACTATATGCGCTGTGTGTGGAAGCGCACAGACGGTATATAAAGCTTCGAGCAAACTGACGAACTGACGATCAAATAACAGTCCAGGCGTCTAAACAAGGGGTCCACCAACTCTCCATTCAGAGAGAGTTCAACGGTATTGAAAGGACAAACCCCATGTCTGCTAGTCCCTGCAAAGCCAAAACAACCGAACCTGCAAGCCGTCACTTCTTACATACAACGCGAACTGCTCGACAGCCTACGATTCTCGTCGTCGAAGATCATGACGACACGCGCGAAATGCTGCACACGCTATTAGAGGCGTGGGGCTTTCGAGTTGTAGAAGCCTGTGACGGTCTGGAGGCCGTCGAGGCGGCCTCGCGAGAAAGGCCTGAGATGATTCTGATGGACGGTAGCCTGCCTTTTCTCGATGGACTGGAAGCCACTCGCCGCATTCGTGAAAACGGACTCCGGGATCAAGTCAAGATTCTGGCGCTCGATGGCTGGGGCACTCCAAGCTATCATGCGGCTGCTTTGGCCGCGGGATGTGACGATAGTATTAAGAAACCACTTGATTTCGATCGGCTCCGTAAATATCTGACCCCGCTCTTCGATACTTCCTCTCATGTAGCCGAGGATTTACGGTATTGTCTCCTGAGCTAACGCTGAATCCGGGTTCCGAGACCCAGCAAACTCGACAATTTCGCAAATTATTTCTTCCGACCTGAGACACTTACCGCAGGCCTAATTTGAAATTCGTTATTCACTCCCTGGCACATTTGACCTTATATGTGTGTTAGCGCACATACAAGAATGCTACGATTTCCTAAATTCAACGAATTCTCCTCATTGCCCAGATATGAGGGCGAGGGCGCTGCTGTTGCTGAATCAGGGTAGCGCCCTTTTACTTTCCAAACGACACGAACCAGCATTCGTAATGAAAAAGATCTCGCGCCTTGAAAGCCCAAGATCCCTTCACCCGTCGCGGTTCTCTTAACTAAAAGCCGACACGATTTTCACGCTGCTTGGCTTCGTTGACTTTCAACGCCCGACCACCTAGTTCCTGGCCATTGAATTTCTCAATCGCCGCTGCGCCCTCCTCCTTCGTTGACATCTCGATGAAGCCAAAACCACGCGAGCGGCCTGTTTCACGATCTTCGATCAACGATACGCTTTCGACTGTGCCCGTTTGCGCGAATAATGTTTGTAGTTCATTTTTCGACGTGTCAAACGAGAGATTACCGACATAAAGTTTCATAGACATAAGTTCTTACCTTTTTCCCTCTATAGGGTTTCTCACTACAGAAGACTTCTCTCCTTTGCGAGTTAACAGAAGCCCTCGTGGTGAACATGTTGGCTTCCCAATTTGCCACCGAATTACATGTCCATGCCGCCGGGCAATGCCCTCGGCTTGTCATCTTCGGGTAGCTCAGAAATAAGCGCTTCCGTCGTGAGCATCAGCCCTGCGATTGAAGCGGCGTTTTGCAGCGCGCAACGTGTCACCTTGGCGGGATCGATTACACCCGCGGCCACAAGATCTTCAAACTTTTCGGTTACTGCGTTATAGCCGATGTTTGGGTTCTTCTCTGCACGAACTTTCTCGACAATGACCGCACCTTCTTTGCCGGCGTTTGAAACAATCTGACGCAGCGGCTCTTCCAGTGCGCGCTTGACGATGTTGACGCCAATCTGCTCGTCCGGGTCGCCGGCGGGTTCGTTCTCGTTGTCCTCGAAGAGTTTGAATTTGTCGAGCACTTTCGCGGCTCGAATGAATACGACACCGCCGCCCGGCACGATGCCTTCTTCTACCGCTGCGCGCGTCGCATGCATCGCATCTTCAACCCGCGCCTTCTTCTCTTTGAGCTCGGTTTCCGTCGCCGCGCCGACGCGAATTACCGCGACGCCGCCAACGAGTTTCGCCAACCGCTCTTGCAGTTTTTCACGGTCATAGTCCGAGGTAGAGTCTTCAATCTGAGTTTTCAGTGTTTTCATCCGAGCCTGTAACGCACTCGTTTCGCCACCACCATCGATAATAGTCGTGTTCTCTTTGTCGATCGTCACACGTCTTGCGGTACCCAGGTCTTCGATCTTGACGTTCTCGAGTTTGATCCCGAGGTCTTCACTGATGACCTTGCCTCCAGTAAGAACCGCAATGTCCTCGAGCATCGCCTTACGACGATCACCGAAGCCCGGCGCCTTGACCGCCGCGACGTTAATTGTGCCACGGAGTCTGTTGACCACGAGAGTTGCCAATGCTTCGCCTTCTACATCCTCGGCGATAATCAAGATCGGTTTGCCCAACTTAGCGACCTGCTCAAGAATGGGCAGCATGTCTCTCATCGCCGAAATCTTCTTTTCGCTGAGCAGAATGAACGGATTCTCGAGCACCGCTTTCATCGTTTCTGCGTCAGTGACAAAGTAGGGCGAAAGATATCCGCGATCGAACTGCATCCCTTCGACAACTTCCAAAGCCGTCTCCATTGTTTTCGATTCTTCGACGGTGATGACGCCATCTTTACCAACCTTGTCCATCGCTTCGGCGATTAATTCGCCGATACTGTGGTCGCCATTTGCTGAAATCGTGCCGACCTGGGCGATCATGTCTGCCGTGACCGGTTTCGCCATTTTCTTGATCTCTCGCGTTGCGCGCTCGACGGCTTTATCAATGCCGCGCTTCAGAGCCATCGGGTTCGCCCCCGCGGCAACGGTTTTCACGCCCTCACGGAAAATGGCCTGCGCCAGCACGGTTGCGGTGGTTGTGCCGTCTCCGGCAACATCGCTGGTCTTCGACGCTACCTCGCGCACCATCTGCGCGCCCATATTCTCCTTTGCATCTTTCAGCTCGATTTCTTTCGCCACTGTCACGCCATCTTTCGTGATGGTTGGACTGCCGTATTTCTTATCGAGAACGACGTTGCGGCCCTTTGGTCCAAGGGTGATTTTCACTGCGTCGGCGAGTTGATTCACGCCGCGCAGAATTGCCGCTCGTGATTCTTCGCCATGAACTATTTGCTTTGCCATAATCTTTGTCTCTTCTCCTATTCAACGGTGTGATGCAAACTCTCAGTCTGCAGCACTCTATGACCTACTTGCTCTTTTTGCCGCCGGCGGCTGCACCAGCGCGGGTGATGATTCCCAGAATCTCGTCCTCGCGCATAATCAACAGCTCCTCGCCGTTAACTTTGATCTCTGAGCCGCCGTACTTGCCGAACAACACGCGGTCGCCTGCATTGACATCCAATGTCTGGCGCGATCCATCTTCGCGATATTTACCGAGCCCGGCTGCTATGACCTCACCTTCCTGGGATTTCTCTTTCGCCGAGTCAGGAATGATGATGCCGCCGCGCACCTGATCGCCTTCATCAATGCGTTTCACGATCAGGCGGTCGTGTAGTGGTTGGATATTCGTCGTCATAACTTCTTTCAATCTCCTTTTTGATTTCTACCAGGAGTTGGGCTGCGAGGCTGCGAATTGGTGCCATTATCGCTGCGTTAATAAACGCCCAATAGTTGACACATCAATAGCGCGGGTAAACACCCTTAACTTTTTGGTAGTTGAGCTGTAAGTTTCAGACGAATCTGGCGGGTCCAGAAGAGCTGAGAATGGAGTTAGCTGGTCTCGGTTCGATCCAACCTTACGCTTCGTAATGCTATATGTCAAATGAAGTATATACTACATACGCAATATGCCTGCTTAGCCCGCGATGCGATGGTTGGTTGGTTCATTTGAGCCACTCGCTGCCGAACCTCAAGTTGCGCATAAACTCGCCAAAGGCACCAAAGAGAAAAGACAAACCCAGCGCGACGAGGAATACGGCGAACGCGAGAACGAGAATTGACGAGATGCCACGCCCTTTATAAGTCCTAACCGTGGTCCATGCTGCACCACCTAACAAAATTATGCCTATGGCTATTTCTATTAATCGCATAGTCCTTGTTTACTCCGAGACGGGCTGGCCCCCAGGGTTCCCCGAATCTCTCCTTTGTTCGTCAGCATTGTAAATGACACACTGTCCGAGGCACTAACAATGACTATGTGCGTTAGAGCACAGACGTCTCTTCTCGCAATTGCTATACGATTGAACTATCTGAAAAGGAAAGAGGAAAGCAGGCGAGAGAGTCAAAGTGGAATTTGCTAATACACTATACGCTGAAAAGGACCCGCAGCCGCAGCTAAGCCTCGTGGAGCCTCACGCACCTGAAGTTAGTTTCAAGCAACCAACTGCAGCAGAAGTATCTCTTCTTACCTTTTCGAAGTTACGCTACGCTCGCAGTCGTGCACAGGAATTGAGCAACGAATTCGCACGTCTCTTGAATCGGGGATCATCGCTTGAGTAGGGCCCCCAACCTCGTCTACAAACTACTCCCCTGCATTCGATGTCATCACACCTCAAGATAAACCTGATTAGGTAAACGCGCAGGTGCGTGCTAAGGTACGCGGCGAACCGAGTTCCAAGCTTACTCCCTTCTCAGCTCCTCTGGAATCATCCAGATCACCTGAAGTCCATAGCCAAACAATTCAAAGGAGCTAACTATGTTTACACGCCATGTCATAATGGAACTGAAGCCGAACGCCACGACCGAGTTTCCCAACGTTGTTGAGAGCAAGATTTTGCCACTCCTGCGTAAACAAAAAGGATTCCGCGATGAGATGACTTTCGTCGCCCCAGACCGCTCGGAAGCTATTGCTATCAGCTTCTGGGACACTAAAGAGGAGGCGGAAGCCTACAATGTCTCAGGATACCCTGAGGTATTGAAGACCCTCACAAGTCTTGTGGAGGGAACGCCCAGAGTCGGGGTTGCGGAGCTTGCTACTTCAACGCTTCACAAGCTCGCAGCTGCGAAAACAGCGTAAGCAGACGTGATTTTCTGATAAGAAGAGGGCGGCCATCCGCCCTCTTTTTCTATTCGCCCTCCGACAGCACACGCAAACCTTCTATGTGGGGTAGCACACAGACGGATCTCCCCAGGCAATGTAAACATTCATGGTCTGGCGCTAAACCAAATTTGTCGAACAAAACTGAATTCAACGAGACGACAGTTCCCGATGTCATTATCAACGAAAGTCTTGCAGGTTAAGAGTAGTGACTCAAATGTTGTGAACGACGATGAGTCACCCGCCCGCGACCTGACGCATTCACGACTGCGCATTTCAGAACTCCGCTACCGGCGTCTCTTTGAAGCGGCGCGCGACGGAATACTCATTCTCGATGCGGTCACTCTAAAAATCACTGACGTGAACCCATTCATGACTGAGTTGTTGGGCTACTCAAACGTCGAGTTCTTAGGAAAGGAGCTTTGGGAAATAGGACTCTTCAGTGATAAGAACGCGAGCCAGAAGGCCTTCAAAGAGTTACAGAGAACAGGCTATCTCCGTTACGAAGACTTGCCGCTTCAAACCACAAACGGAAAGCTCAGGGATGTGGAGTTTGTCAGCAACGTGTATAAAGAAGATGGTCATCAAGTTATACAGTGCAACATCCGCGACATTAGTGATCGAAAGCGAGCGGAGAACGAACGGACGCTACTCTTGGCAGCGGCACAATTAGCACGCGCGGAAGCTGATTCGGCTAACACAGTCAAGGATGAGTTTCTTGCCAACTTGTCACACGAATTGCGGACTCCTCTTACCTCGATCCTCGGCTGGTCGCACCTGCTCACCGGCGGTAAGCTCGATAAACAGCAGACTGCTCGTGCGATCGAAACCATCGCTCGCAACGCTCGAGCTCAAGGTCGACTCATCGATGAATTGCTCGACATCTCGCGCATCATGACCGGCAAACTCTGTCTCGACCTACGCGTGGTCAAACTGACGCCGTTGATTCAGGCTGTCGTTGACGACGTGCGCCCCGCGGCAGATGCCAGAAGCATTAATTTGGATTTCGCATACGACGCAGACGTCGGCCCCATTTTGGGCGACCCGGACCGTCTTCAGCAAATCGTCTGGAACCTGTTAACCAACGCGATCAAGTTCACACCTAAGGGGGGCGACGTCCACGTACGCCTGGAGCGAAATGACTTGCACGCTCTGATCACTGTTAAGGATAGCGGGCAAGGCATCGCGAGCGAGCTGCTCCCGCACGTCTTCGAGCGCTTTCGCCAAGCCGATTCCTCGAACACACGCAGCAATGGTGGGCTTGGATTAGGGCTCTCAATTGTGCGTCAGTTGGTTGAACTTCATCGAGGGACGGTAACGGCGGAGAGTTCCGGTGAAAATGCGGGTACCACCTTCAAAGTCATGCTTCCGCTACCGAGTCTTCATGAAGTCCCCAGCGCAGCAGAAAAAACAGAACCAAAGAATGAACGGAATAGTCCGATCACCGCGCAACACTCGCTCAGTGGCCTGCGCGTCCTCGTCGTCGATGATGAACGGGACACTCGTGAGCTTGTGGCCGCGCTGCTGACGACGTGCGGAGCCGAAGTGGACTCAGTAAGCTCTGCCAGGGAAGCTCTGGATCAAATGGAGCGACAACGATTCGATCTGCTGATCTCAGACATCGGAATGCCGGAAATGAACGGTTACGATCTGATCGGCAGAATACGTCAGCTCGGCGAAGATCATGGCGGAAGAACTCCTGCTGTGGCATTAACGGCCTATGCTGGAATCGACGACCGAAAGCGCGCGCTGGCAGCTGGATACGAAATTCAGATTCCGAAGCCATTCGTTGCCGCCGAGCTAATCGGCGCTGCGATCTCTCTTACCGAACGACAGCGGCTTGGTATGCGCCTTGTCTGAAGAATGACTAATTTCATAAGAGCCTTCGTAGTTTAATTGCGGAATGGACCGCCAATACATGGGGAGCCTATTCTTCCGTTTCATCCTTCTCATCTTGAGGGTTTCCCTCTTTGCCTTCCGGACGATCACTCATAAAAAGCGGAGGCGAGGGTTCCTTAAAAAGGCTTTCAGGCACTGGCTCTTTATTCTCAACTTCATTTTTCAGCTCCTGGCCCAACTCATTACCGGCTTGCCAGTTCTTAGTGTCCTCTGCGGAATTTAGTCCAGCTTCCACCCCTTGTTTGAAATCAGCGGAATTGGTGTCCACAGGTTGTTTTATTTCTCTCATCACGACTCCTTTACGTCACAACTAGCTATGTATGTCGACAACTTAATTCTTAACACAGACGAGAATAGCCATTCCGTGCGATAACACACAGATACTCGAAACCTATAGACATAAGAGAATGTCCGTCTTTATGTGTGTTAAGCCACAGACGAACAGATTCGCCGAGTTTATGTTCGTCATCTGGCAATCTGCCAACATCCCCAAGTCGCTTTAGATGAAGATATGACGACTGAAATTGCAAATAGCCAAACAACTGATGAAGCGCAGATCCGCGCGTTGATCGATGATCGGGCAAAGGCAGTCCGCGATAAGAATGTCAACGAGGCGAGCTTGAACCGAACATTACCTAAAGCGTTTCGTCAAACGCAAATCGGCAATAAGCATGATGTGGACGATACGAGGTTGGAGAATCAGCGGGTGGCGATGGAAGACGTTCGCTAAGCACCTCTGGACGAAAGTCAACACCGACGACGTGCTTAACCGTGCCGCGATTCTTTCTTTCTACTTCCTGCTTGCGCTCTTTCCGCTACTGCTCTTCCTGACGGCTCTCCTGGGTTACTTCGCGGACCCTGGAACGGAGTTGCGCCGCAATCTACTCACTTATCTGAGCGCGATTGTGCCCGTCTCAGCTTTTGACCTGATCAACACGACAGTTGATGAGATCAGTCAAAAAAGCAGCGGCGGTAAACTGTGGTTCGGTTTGCTCACTTCACTGTGGTTCGCTTCCTCCGGTATGGGCGCGATCATCGAGGGGTTGAACGTCGCCTACGACGTGAAAGAGACGCGCGCGTGGTGGCGAAGAACTCTGCTCGCCATTTTGCTGACCATTGCGCTGGCTATGTTAATTATCACCGCGCTGGCGCTGATGTTTTACGGCAGCGGGATTGCTGAAGCGATCGCGAACTACTACGGTTTCGGCGCAGCGTTTACAACGGTGTGGAATGTCTTGCGATGGGTGTTCGTATTCGTATTCGTCTTTCTAGCCTTTGAGTTGATCTATTACTTTGCGCCGAACCTGAACATAAAACAATTACGCTGGCTCGCTCCTGGCGCAATGACTGGCCTCGTACTCTGGTTGCTAGTTTCTTTCCTGTTCGGCTCATATCTCAACTTTTATAACAACTACAGCGTGGTCTATGGCTCACTGGGAGCGGTCATCATTCTGATGCTGTGGTTCTACTTAACAGGCGTGACGATTCTTATCGGTGGCGAAGTTAACGCCATCATCGAGCAAGCCGCAGCTCGCAACAGTATAATGGTGGTCCAAGCGGGAATTCCTTACTCCAACCCCTGAGAATTAGCCGATCGCGCAATTACTTAAAACCGCCGGGAACAGTTGCAGATGCTCTGCTCGAATGTGCACTGCAAGCCGTGCCCAAAACAGATCCAATTTGTTGTGACCATCACTGAATAGAAGCTTTCATCATCAAACGCACTCACTGTAAGATCCAAATACATCAACGGAATTGGGAGGCTATTTTGCTCCTCAGGAGCAAGACCCCGGTCAACTAGTTGCCCTAATTAAAGAACAGGGCTGACACTATGATGAGTCGTGAACCTTGCGATGAGTGTGGCGATTCGGGTAACCGCCTTACCAAAGGCGATGGTAAGTGTATTCGGTGTAGCGGATCAGGGGTTGATGTAGGCGTAGCGGTCCTGGCTGGGTACGAGGGTGACTGCGAAAGATGCAACGGAACCGGGGTATGTCCTTCTTGCAACGGAACCGGAATACGTCCGGCTAGTGAATGAACGTCAACCTGTTCGGCGTGTACCGCGACGCCTGCTAACGCTGTAGGTTGTTATGACCGACGACCTCGACGCACGCACCAAAGAGCTCGCGAAGGAGATCTTCGAAGCGCTCGACCGCGAGTACGATCCGGATTGGCTCGCGTACCTCGTCCAGAAGGAGCGCGAGGACCGCGAGGCGCTCGAACAGTTCTACGTGCGCACTGGACAAAAGCCCGCGCCCGACGAGCCGGACGACGTGGTCGCGGTGTGGGACTACGCGAGCCGGCCCGACACGACGTTTGCGATCGGCGTGCTGAGGGCTAATGGCGTGTCGCGTTACGAGTACAAGACACTGTCCAAGCGCAATCGGCCGGCGACGCTCGCGGCGATGCGTCGCCGCGGCGTCCTCAGTGCGGCTAGCTACGCCGGCGCCGACTTCGTGTGGCTCATCGACGATCGCGGATTCGGCGTATGGTCGGCGAAGGCGGGCGTGGTCGCCTCAGCGGATGCTGACGAGATACGGATTGAAGACGCGCGCGTGCCGCGCAGCGACCTCAAGGCGGTCCACACGTTCGTCAGTGACAACTACCTCGTGCGCGGTATCAGGATCGAGCGCGCCAACGGCTCGCACCTCACGCTTGTTTCCGAGCGTGACGCGATCGCGGAGGCGGATCCGACGTACGGGCGCAACGAGCTGCTTGAATCCGATGCGCGCTGGATCGCGTACTGCGGACGCGACCTCGCGATCTCACTCCGCGTCCCGCTGGTCGATCCGGTGTTCGGGGTCACGGCGGATCCTGGGATCGTGGCGGTGGTACACGAGCTCGCGGCGCGGATCGAACGCCTGCCCGATACCGGCGAGTTCGAAGCGATCGAGCAGGCATTCGTTCATGCCGACCGCCGCGTGATGCTGCGCTGTGCGCCATCGCCCGCCGATCCTGAGCGGATCCGATTCGTCGAACTGCGCGTCACGTCACCATCGGGGCAAAGTACGACGTCGCAGTGGCTTCTCGCGGGCTCGAACGGCGAACTCGCCGCCTATCTCCGTTGGCCCGAGACCGTCTCAGATATTCCGCGGCACATCCGCGCGCTCGTCGAAGCTCAGCAGCATCGCATGGGTTGATGCCCCTATCCTGATGCCAACATGTTGGAGAGCATAGATGAAGCTCGTTAGCGCTACATTGTCCCTAATCTTAATTGCTGCTTCGCCCGCCTTCCCTTCACGGCAACAAGACGCCAGGACCACCGATGAACCTAATTTCAAACTGATTTGACTTGCACTCAGGCATGATTAGTGACCAATCGGTAATCTCAACACCTTAACACTAGTAAGAGACTAATAACACAGTAGCCGCGACGCATTGTGGCAGAGGTCTTTCAACTTCGGACTTTGGTCCGGAGGAAGAAAGTGTATTGCGTATGCGAGATAGCGCACAGACAGCGCAGTTTAAGAGGTTCACTGTATAAGACAGGGCGACAGGTTCATAACAACTGAGGAGATTGCGGCACATGAAAATACTAATTCTAATCACCGTTATTGAAAGTTTAGCTGTAATGTCGGCGATTATGTATTTCCACTACAGACGTAGCCAGTCACGAAAACGCGCCTTAGTTCCTGGTGGCCGGCACGTGTCTATTACAAAGCAGCAAAAGGCAGGATAAAAAATATGACTGGAATAGTAGAAGTAAGCAGTAATGTCACCACACGGACAGAGTGGCCGGGTATCGTGTCCAGGTTTCAGTTGGTCATCCTGGCAACCCACAGAAGCAAGCAACTGTTACAGGGTGCACAGCCGCGGATCGTAGCGGATAAACTGAAACGAAGGAATACAAGCATCGCGCTTGAGGAATTGAAGAGAGGTCTAATACCGTTCAAACCTTTCGGAGTTGAAGCGGCTGAAAGCACGGCATGAGATATCTCGCCGGTCTGGTGGTTCAGTGGATTCGCTTACATAAAGAAGGGCTGACGCTCAACAACCCTTAAGGTCTCACCTACAAAACTCGCAAGGGCTTCGGGCTCGTCGTCATAAACATCGAACACTGTCAAAAGGTTTGTGACTGTCATCAGTTCATGAACACTCTCGGTCACGTGCATTAGCTTGAGCGCGCCACCTTTTTCGTCGAGAGTTACGTGGCTTGAAACAAGCTCGCCCAACGCGCCCGAATCAATGTGCTTGACCCAGGCGAGGTCCAAAAGAACTTGAATCTTTCCTTCACGAGCGAGGCAACGAATCGACTCGTGCAACGCTATAGTGGCGCCGCGCATTCTCTCCCTGCCCTTTAGATCGAGGATCGTCACGTCTTCGACTCTGCGCTGATTGATATAAAGATTGATCATTTGGATTCATTCCAAGCTTGGATGATAACCGGGCATTTGCGGTCGGGGCGGACATTGCCCGCCCCTTCCCGCGGGGGGAACATCGATCTGCTTTACACCAACCTCGAAGCAGCTACCTGCTGCAAGGTCGACCTGGCGACGTCGAAGGTCTTCACAGTCGGCGTGCCGTCGATCACACTCGAAAGGGTCTTCAGCACTTCCGGGTACGCCGTGCGGCTGTAGGCCTCCGCATCTGCTTTCGTATCCCAGAGGCTGTTGACAATCGCTTCTGAGCGTTCGGGTGCGATAAAGGTGGTTTCATCGCGAAATCCTTTTTGCTTGCGCAAGATCGGCAGAATCTCGTCCTCGGCGATGCGGTTCAGTTCTGTCGCTGAATTCGCCTTTAACTTTAAAGTAACTTGTCGTCCAAACATTTCTTTCTCCTCTGGTATTGAGCTGTGGACTTCAGGTGATCTGGAAAATTCCAGAGGAGCTGAGAAGGGAGTAAGCGACTCGATTCGCAAGTCACCTTATGCGAACGATGGGTATATGTCAAGTACAGGATATATTGCATTTATACATTATTTATCGCTGGAGAAAAGACATCAGAACGACATGGTGTCGGGAAGCAGCAAAGGCAAAATCGATCCGGTCTCATATAAGTGTGTTGGCGCACAGACCGATTGGCTTGCAAATTGTATATCTAGCTACGGGCCCCATTTGCTCCAATTAAGAACGATGATTAGAGAATTAGAAATGCACAACGAAGTGATGAATAAAAACAGGCCGACAGGCATTAACTGGCATACCGCAATTTTCATGGGACTCTTGCATATTGGAGCAGTGGCCGCGCTTTTTGTCTTCAGTTGGCAGGCACTGTTGGCTGCGATAGTGCTTTGGTGGATATCCGCTAGCCTGGGCGTCGGCATGGGTTTTCACAGACTCTTAACTCATCGCGGCTACAAGACGCCAAAATTAGTGGAATACTTTCTGACTGTCTTCGGCACACTCGCGCTTGAAGGTGGACCAATCAACTGGGTTGTAACGCATCGCATCCATCACGCGCATGCCGATGCGCCCGGTGATCCACACACTCCGCGCGATGGCGGGTGGTGGGCACACATCGGCTGGATGCTGAGCGGTACGTCGCAGCAGTATGACAAATCGGTTATGGTGCATTATGCCCCTGATCTGATGAAAGATAGATTTCATGTCTGGCTGAATCGCTTGTATTGGCTGCCGCTGGCTCTCCTTAGTCTAGCGTTGCTGGCTCTTGGCGGCTGGTCATACCTGATGTGGGCAGTTTTTTTCCGCGTCACGTTTAACCTGCATGCGACCTGGCTGGTCAACTCAGCGACGCATATGTGGGGCACGAGGCGATTCTCGACAGAAGATGATTCCAGAAACAATTGGTGGGTCGCGCTGCTGACCTTTGGCGAAGGCTGGCATAACAATCATCATGCGCACCCGACCGCAGCACGACATGGGCTTGCCTGGTACGAGATCGACATCAACTGGTGGGGCATCCGCGCCATGCAGTTTCTGGGACTGGCAAGGGCGATCAAATTAGTCAGTGCGGCTCAACGTTTCCTGACATGATCGAGCTACGCGGAGCGAAATAAAGAGAACGGCCAGGGGTTTGAATGAACGAGAACAACAACACGGGCCTGATCATTTTGGTTGTGGAGGATATCGACGAGACTCGTCACGGCATTGAAAAACTGCTGATTGTAGATGGCTATCGTGTAACCTTAGCCAAAGATGAACAAGATGGAATACAGAGCGCTCGACGACAACGGCCCGACCTGATTCTCGTAAGTCTGGCCGGCATACCACGCGAGGTGGTTCTTTCCGCCCGCCGTATTCGAGAAAGCGCTGCGATAGGTGAGGATGTGCCGGTTGTTGTCTTCTGCATCGACGAGATCGCTCAAGGTGATGAAATAGCGATCGGCGAAAACGTACATGTCACTCGTCCTGACAACTTCAATCAGTTAAGAAGCCTCCTCGCTCGACTGCTGCGCAGGATCCCCAAGGCTGCTTGAGTGAAAACAAGGCGGCCTTCATAAACCAACACAAAAAGAATCGGATGCGGTCACCTCAATCAACATCACACAACAACGGCGACTTGTTCGAGAAGCACTGGATGCAATCCCGCCCCTGCAGCACCGCATGATTGAACTCGCATTCTTTTCGGGGATGAACAATTTTTGAAATCGCAAAGGAACTGGGACAGTCACCCGCGGCAGTTGAGGCCGGATTCGATGTGCGATGTTGCAGCTTTTCGGACTGTTCAAATCCATGGGCTTCACAGTTGCGCCTACTAAACCAACGCCGAAAGAGATCTAACTCCGACTCAGAACTCTTTAGGTGGCCGTGTCTGAAACGATTTCTCACTCTTTTGGTTCTATGTGTGCTACTGCACATACAAGTCGTGCCAGATAACGTTTAATGGTGATCCGTCCCCATAATCCACTGCGATAAGAGACAGTGAGACAGTAGTGACGGGAGTGCCGGCTTCAGCAAGTTCATGGAGATGGTCTTCCGTAAAGCCGCTGTTATGGCCATCTTTGAACAAGGAGTACTTATGAAAAGAGATCAATCGAAAAACAGAATCGCGAGCGCCTTGCTGGTGTTTTCGGTGCTGTTTGGAATGGGATTCGTTTTGACCACGACTGCTCGAGCGCAGGATCAAGACGATCGTTACAATCGAGATCGTGACAACGGAAACCAAAATAGACGTGGTCGCGACTGGGATCGTTACGGTAACTATGGCGGTTCTTCGGAACTGCGTCGCACGGCTCTGAACGCCGGATATGACGAGGGAGTCAACGAAGGCCGCAAAGATCGCGGCAGTGGCAACCGCACCGAGCATCGCAATCTGAATAGTTATCAGAGAGCCACGAAAGGCTACTACCCACGTCTGGGCGATCGCGAACTCTACCGCCGCTACTTCCGTGAAGCCTTCGAAGACGGATATAACGCTGAAAGTTATACGAGGGGCAACCGAAATCGTCGGGATCGCAATGACGATCGTAATCGGGATCGTTCCGAGCGCGACGAGGATGGGTACGGCAACTACGGCGGCTCGTTCCAATTGCGTCAAACCGCTCTGAACGCTGGCTTCGGCGAGGGTGTCAAACAGGGCCGCGACGATCGCAGGACGCGCAGGGACAACGACTACCGACGTCACAGTGTCTATGAGAAAGCCACGAAGGACTATAGTTCCGGACTTGGCGACCGCGAATTGTACCGGCGCTACTTCCGAGAGGCGTTCGAGCACGGCTATGCGGATGGCTACGCCGGCTACTAATCTTCATACCTCAAAAGGACTCACTGCCCCTGGCCTGCGATTGTCTGCAATCGCAGGCTTTTTAGTTGATGTGATCCTGCATCAGTAAGGCAAGTTGCTCACGCTGTACGAGCCGGCCACGGTTGAGATTGATTAGAGGATCGTTCACCAACCAAAAGTCGACTTCGCCTACGCCGCCTACCGGTACGAGTTGCTTGAGCAAGCCGGCATGAAGCTGTACCGGTTTGAAAAGCAGCATTTCGAAGTTACGTAAACGGGCTTGCCTGGCGTCGCTAGTGCTGTTGAATAGTGGGACACGAAAACGTCCGTGATCGTCAAGGGCGAACACATCGCCGTTGGCACGTTGCATGACATATATATCGCTCATAAAAACCTTTCTTCACGAACAATGAGCGAAAGAAGCTCGATAGTCTGTGCGCCAGACCGCATATATGTAAGACTGTTGCTGGTTCATATGTGTGCCAGTGCACATACAAGTCGTCACAAATACGCTTTAATCGTCAAAATCTACTGCGATAACCATATTTGTCGAGAATCAACGCGAGTGCCGAACCTGCAGTCGGCATTCATCTTCAACCGCAAATAGTTCGGTGCCATGAAAATTCCAACTGAGCCAATCGGAAGTATTCCACGCCCGCTTTCATTACTCGAGGCAATCGGAGATCGAGATGGAATGGATCCGGCATTGACTCCACTTTACGAGGCAGCTATTCGCGACACCATCCAGCGGTTTGAGGCCACCGGATCGCCGGTGGTGACAGATGGGGAGCAGAGGAAGTATCACAACTTCTGGACTTACGGCGTGCATGGCCTGGAGAACACAGCCCCTGACGGTTTTAAGATTCCTTTCACGGCGGGACATACGCGGCGCATGCTTCGGCTGACCGCTGGGCCTTTCCGCTACAAGCGAACCGCTGACAGTTACCTTGATCTCGCTATGAGCTACGCCCACGTGCCGGTTAAGCAAGCCGTCATCTCCCCTTCCGCTCTTAGTCTCATGTACCCGCATGAAGAGATCCCCGGTTATTCACGAGAGCAATTCATAGACGACTTATTGCGCGAGCACGAAGCCGAGGTTCGCGCCTGTCTGCTCAAGGGCGCGCACAAGGTGCAAATCGACTTCACCGAGGGACGACTGGCCATCAAAATCGACCCTTCGGGAAATCTGTTGCAAAGCTTCATCGACCTTAACAACCTTGCCTTGTGCCGGTTCAACGCAGAAGAGCGAATGCGAATAGGCGTACACACTTGTCCGGGAGGTGATCGCGTTTCGACACATAGTGCAGAAGTGGATTATGCAGAACTCTTACCCCACCTGTTTCAGTTAATGGCCGGAAACTTCTACATCGCACTGGCCGGCGAAAAGAATCGTCTCGAGGTCTTGAAGACCATTCGTGCTCACATGAAGCCCGACCATCGCGTATTCGTCGGCGTCGTCGCACCGATGGATCCACGGATTGAGACGCCCGAAGAAGTTTGCGAGCGCGTGCTTGAGGCAGCCGAATACATTCCGGTAGCACAACTAGGTACAACAGACGATTGCGGCTTCTCGCCATTCAGCGACGACACTACCAGGACTCGCGATACGGCGTTCGCAAAAATCCGGGCGCGCGTGGCAGGAACTGCCATGGCCTCTGAATTGCTCGGGAATCGTTGATGTCGACAAAAGACGATGAGGAGCAACTACTTCGCTCGGTAGTTCAACAGAATGCCCAAAGTATTCACCAAGCCCGCCGGCGAGCCGAAGAGGCTTTGCGCAAACAGTCTGACTGGTTACGAGTCACACTTTCGAGTATAGGCGACGCAGTTATCACTACCGACGTCGAAGGTCGTGTGACCTTTATGAACCGGGTAGCTGAATCCCTCACCGGGTGGACCCAGGCCGAGGCAATGGGACGTTCCCTATCGGATATCTTCCAAATCCTTAACGAACAGAGCCGCCTTCCCGTCGAGAATCCTGCGCTGCGAGCATTGGCTGCGGGCAACATTGTAGGACTGGCAAACCACACTATCCTCGTTGCGAAAGACGGAACGGAATGGCCCATTGACGACAGCGCTGCACCGATTCGGAACGAACAAGGCGAAGTTGTAGGCGCCGTGCTGATATTTCGAGACATTTCTGAACGCAAGCGGATGGAACTAGAGCGCGAGCGCTTGCTCGCGACCGCTCAAGCTGCTCAAAAGGAAGCTGAACAAGCAAATCGACTTAAAGATGAGTTTCTCGCCACGGCTTCACATGAACTACGTACGCCACTGACCGCCGTGGTTGGTTGGTCGCGCATGCTGCGCACCGGAAAGCTGGATGCCGAGAATAGTGCGCGCGCTTTGGAGGCGATTGAGCGAAATGCCACTCTCCAATCCAAACTGATTGACGATCTCCTCGACGTCTCCCGTATCATTACGGGCAAACTAACTCTCGATAGGCGCCCTATTGAAGTCGCTCACGTCGTCAGCGACGCGGTAAACACTGTTCGGCCGGCAGCGGACGCTAAAAACATCACAATCGAGACGAGCTTTGATGCCGAGGCCGAGCCAGTTCTCGGCGATGCTAACCGCCTTCAGCAGGTCGTGTGGAATTTGCTTTCTAACGCCGTTAAGTTCACACCCAAGTACGGCCGCATTGAAGTCGCGCTAGAGCGTGTAAATTCTGAGGTTCAGGTCTCCGTTGGAGATTCAGGTGAAGGGATTAGCAATGAGTTTTTGCCCTACGTTTTTGATCGGTTTAGTCAGGGCGACGGCAAAACAACCAGATCTCATAGCGGCCTTGGCCTCGGACTGGCTATTGTTCGCCAACTGGTCGAGTTGCACGGCGGCACTGTTAAAGCGCATAGCGATGGGCCAGGACTTGGCGCGACCTTTAAACTGCGACTGCCTGTCCTCAGCCTCAGTCGTGTGCCGGGCAGCAAGTCCGCTCTAAACGACGCAACACTGACAACAGCAGGAGTCACGGAAGGGCTAAGCATCGAATGTCCGCCCCGGCTTGACGGTGTGCGCGTGCTCGTCGTCGACGACGACTTTGATACTCGTCAGATGTTGAAGGCGGTACTATCAGAGTGCCAGGCTGACGTGATCACAGCAGCCTCTGCTGCGGAAGCTCTCAAGGAAATTGGGCAACGAAAACCGGATGTACTGGTCAGCGACCTCGGGATGCCCGAACAGGATGGGTACGAATTGATCAAGCAGGTCAGGGAGACGGAATACGCGGATAACGCGGCGAGGGTTCCAGCCCTCGCGCTAACGGCATATGCTAAAGCCGAAGATCGAGTGCGTGCCTTAGCAGGCGGCTACCAGGTACATCTCGCAAAGCCAGTGGAGCCTGCCGAATTTGTACTTGTAGTGGCAACCCTTGCGGGCCGAGGAGAGAACAATAAGCGGGTCGGGGATAGCCCAGCATCGCAGTCGGCGTAACAAATTGAATAAAGCGTGAGGCAATAACCGTTCAGCGCTATTCTACATAATGCTGGTCGAGAGTAGTCCTCAGCGCTGCGGGTATCTCTTTCCACGGCGCCGAGACAAGTTCCGTCACGGTTAAATCGCCGGCATGCAGACGAGAACACAGCCATTCTCCGCGGAGCTCTTCGTATCGCCAGCGATAATATGGACCACCTGCAAGGTGACTGTAGAAGATGAGACCTCCGCCCAGCGGATTAGCTCTCTTAGAGAAATAGACTCTAAGACCTTTCATTCACGTACTCACCTGGCTGTCCCTAAGACCTGCGCCTGTTGCTGTTGCTGCTCCTGTTTTCATATGCGGATGAACTCTCTGTTGAATCAACGGTTAACGTGCCAAGTCACTAACCCTCAGTCGCAGACCAATTGTAGAGATTAAGGCTGTTGACGTCAGGAGATCTGGTCGATTCCAGAGAAGCTGAGAAGGAGTAAGCCAAGCTCGATTCACAAGGACCTTACGCTGGCTAACACTATATGTCAAATACAGGATATATGTCGTACCACGCTATGAAACGTTAGCCGACCTTTGCTAACGCAGCCGGAGTTATTTCACGCGGGACATTCTCCATTGTCAGTTCAATCAACCGATCCACGACCGCATTAATATCTTTCGTCTCGCGCCACACTCGAAGTTGCTCATCCGCAGATGTCCCTCGATCGAGAATCGTGCGGATGTGTCGTATCTCCTTGCGCGAGCGGAGGTCGTCGATCACATCGTCAACAAACTCGAGCAGTTCACGAATGAGCTCCCGAACGGGGACCTCGGTTCCTTTGCCGAAATCGATCATTTTACCATCGAGACCGTAGCGTACAGCGCGCCATTTGTTCTCTTCGATCAGCATTTTGTGATGCAGACGGAAAGTGAGATTTTGATCCAGCAACTTATTGACTTTGGCGACCATCGCCTGAAAGAGCGCGGCAATAGCTATCGTGTCATCAACCCGCGTGGGAATATCGCAGATGCGAAACTCCAAAGTGGGGAAAAGCGGATGCGGCCGAACATCCCAGTAGATCTTCTTACCGTCGTCGATGCAACCAGTTTTGACCAGTAGTTCTACATAGTGCTCGAATGCGCTGCGCGACTCGAAGTAATCAGGGATGCCCGTGCGCGGTAACCTGGCGAAGACCTCCGAGCGGTGGGATTTCAAACCTGTATTTACGCCAAGCCAAAAGGGCGATGAAGTTGAGAGCGCCAGCACGTGCGGAAGCAGGTAGCGTATTGCGTTCATGATTTGAATCGCGCGTTCCGGATTCGGAATGCCGACGTGTACATGAAGACCGAAAGTCAGCAGCGAACGTGCAATAATCTGCTTCTCTTCAACGATCGACTCATATCCTGCGTCCTCAACCTTTTGCTCTTGCCACTGCGAGAATGGATGAGTGCCGGCAGCAACAATCATTAAGCCTTGCTTGCGAACCAGGGTGGAGAGCACCCCTCGTAATTTGATGATATGGGCTCGTGCTTCTTGTACGTCGGCGCAAACCCCGGTACCTACCTCAATCATCGATTGAATCGTTTCAGGCTTGACGTGCTCGCCTAACAGCATCCTGCCTTCTTCAAGGATTTCGGAAACGTGTGAGCGCAACTCGCGCGTATGTGGATCCACGATCTGGAACTCTTCTTCAATTCCAAGCGTGAATTGCTCGAACATGCTCGAAGCGGTTCTCATCACTCTCCTACTTTACTAACGTACGCCTCGTTTAACTTGCGAAAATGACTTTCTCGCGCGTTGCCTTTTGTGATTTATAAACGTGAACATATCACCCGGCTGGCAATTGAGTGTCTCACATAACTTTTCCAGCGTGGTGAAGTTGATTCCCAATGCCTTATCTTTTTTCAAGCGCCACAACGTAGTATGACTAATGCCAGTCTCCTTAGCCAGCCAATAAAATGTTCGTCCGCGCGCTTTAAGTAGTTGATCGATGCGAACCTCAATCATCGAACCTCTCCCGTCGTGTAAGGTGTTTACCATATGCGCAACATACCGCCTATGCAGACTATATTGCATATTTGACATATATACCAGAGCAGCCGGTCGAAGATCACGGATGACCCGCACGAAAATGCTTTGTCTGCTGTTAGAAGGCGGGGCTGGAATAGTGGAAGCTTGTAACGGGTTAGAGGCCGTAGAACCAGCTTTGCGAGAAAGGTGGTGGGCGCTCAAATCTCCACGGCGGTTACCTAGGCGTCCTTTCAGCCGAACGCCTCGCCAGGTTTGTTATCTTCCTGAAACTCAGAAATCAGTACTTCAGTCGTCAGCATCAATCCCGCGATCGACGCGGCGTTTTGTAAGGCACTGCGCGTGACCTTCGCGGGATCAACGACACCCGCAGCTACGAGATCTTCAAACTCTTCCGTGACAACGTTGTAACCGACGTTCGGGTTCTTTTCAGAGCGAACTCGCTCGACAATCACCGCGCCTTCTTTGCCCGCATTGGCGACGATCTGTCGGAGGGGCTCTTCAAGCGCGCGCTTGACGATGTTGACGCCAATTTGCTCGTCCGGGTCGCCCGCAGCTTCGTCTTCATTAAACGGTTTGAATTTGTCCAATGCCTTCGCAGCTCGGATCAGGACCACCCCTCCACCCGGCACGATTCCCTCTTCAACCGCCGCGCGAGTCGCATGCATTGCGTCTTCAACGCGTGCCTTCTTCTCTTTGAGTTCCATTTCAGTGGCCGCGCCGACGCGAATTATCGCGACGCCGCCCACAAGTTTCGCCAAACGCTGTTGCAGCTTCTCGCGGTCATAGTCGGAGTCAGAGTCTTCGAGTTGAGCTTTCAGTGTGTTCACACGAGCTTGCAAGTCCTGGGCGTTTCCGCCGCCATCAATGATCGTTGTAGTGTCCTTGTCAATCGTCACTTTCCTGGCGTTGCCCAACTCCTCAAGCATGACATTCTCCAGCTTGATACCGAGATCGTCGGTAATAACCTTTGCGCCCGTAAGGACCGCGATGTCTTCGAGCATGGCCTTGCGCTGATCACCAAAGCCAGGGGCTTTCACTGCTACGACGCCGAGCGTGCCGCGCAGTTTATTTACTACAAGCGTTGCTAATGCCTCGCCTTCGATATCTTCCGCAATTATCAAGATCGGTCTTCCCAACTTAGCAACTTCCTCCAGAATGGGAAGCATATCTCTCATCGAGGAGATCTTTTTGTCGCTCAGGAGAACGACTGGATTTTCCAGTACGGCTTCCAGAGTTTCCGCATCGGTGACGAAGTAAGGCGAGAGGTAACCGCGATCAAACTGCATCCCTTCCACTACCTCCAAACCGGTCTCAATCGTCTTTGATTCTTCTACGGTAATAACGCCATCCTTGCCGACCTTCTGCATGGCTTCGGCGATCAACTTGCCGATCGTCAGGTCACCATTTGCGGAGATAGCGCCAACCTGGGCAATCATGTCTTCTGTGACCGGCTTCGCCGTTTTCTTAATCTCACGAGTCGCACGCTCGACGGCTTTATCAATGCCACGCTTCAGTGCCATCGGATTTGCACCCGCCGCCACCGTCTTCACGCCTTCACGATATATGGCCTGGGCCAGCACGGTTGCCGTAGTCGTGCCATCGCCGGCCACATCGCTGGTCTTCGAGGCCACTTCCCGGACCATTTGCGCGCCCATATTCTCCATCGCATCTTTTAGTTCGATCTCTTTCGCGACAGTCACGCCGTCTTTGGTTATCGTCGGGCTACCGTATTTCTTGTCCAGTACGACGTTGCGCCCTCTTGGACCAAGTGTGATCTTTACTGTGTCCGCGAGTTTATTCACACCGCGCAAAATTGCTGCGCGGGAATGTTCGCCAAGCGTTATTTGCTTTGCCATTGTTGTTTGACTTACGCCGGGTTTTGGTTCCGCCTAAGGAGATTAAGTGCAAGAACCACCGCCGCGGCCACCAGCAATAGGTGAATCAGGCTAGTGGTGACAAACCCTCCATAAAATCCAATCAACCAGAGCAGTAACAACACTATAAGAATTGTCCACAACATAAAATCATATTCTCCTGTTTTCAAATTTTGTCTACTCCAGAATGGACTATCAAGGGACCGCTGTCCGTGCGTTAGGCCACATATGTTTTCTTTCTGCATTGTTGTGGAAGGATGCTTCATAAGCGATCTAGCGCACAGACGCATACACTCACTTCAGCTAAAAATTAACTAGAAGAATCTCTCTGTTGAAAACGGATATCTATCTTATGCAAGAACCGAACGTTGAAAACCAGTCGCGGGCTCAAACAGAGTTTGATTCAGTGCGCTGGGCACAACTGAACCATTGGCTCGTAGAGGGTCAGGCAGACGACAGGACACCGATGAACGGTTCGGTCAAAGACAGCGGCCAATCGCCATCCGTGCAGCGCTCCTTCGCTCGGAGATCGCATCAGGCGATGTTCAAAAAGTGGTCACAAACGAGGCACGATTAACGCACTGCGGCAATCCATGAAGACATCGATTGGTGCATCGAGGCAGGAATAAAATTTATGAGTCTTACACAATGTCCGAATTGTCATCGTCGTTCTTTTACTGATGCAGCGTCATGTCCGAATTGCCTTCAAATTTTTAAACCCGGTGCGCTCCAGGCATACGCGATAGCGGAAGAGAAATCGTTCAGTACAAAAGCGAACGTGCTATTCCTCAGCATGCCTGATTTGGTTGGCGGTGTTGCTGTTCTTTCAACTGAGAGGCTACCTGGGCGCGAGCGGGAACTAAATCGACATGAAATCGCTTAGTAACTAATGACCCACCGGAATTCTCTGAAACTGGACCTTCCCATCCACATCTTCCCATGAAATATCAAGGACGTAGGGCTTAACGGCACCGGCTACAACCTCAAGCCGTCCGATTTGATCCTGTGCATCACTTGCCGGCCTGCCATTGATCCACGTGCGGTGAGAAACAACCGCCTTTTCATTTGGTTGAACAGACTTGATAGGGTCAAACCGAATATGCGCGCGCGACGGAGCAGCGGCAGCTTCTTCGTCCTTCAAAAACACAGTCAAAATCTCGAGAGACTTGAGGGTTTTCTCGGTCGTGTTGGTGATTTCCATCAAGACTCGCGGTTTAGTGTCCATGAACCTAATGACCAAAGGCGCTCTGCTATTGTTACTCATCATAGATTTCCAGTGTCTTCTTCGTCGGTAATGTCACCGTGCAAGGCTTCGGGCAGCAGCTGGGCGACAAGACTTCTCAACTGATTGAAGTTATCAGGGTTCGTTAGGTACACATTTCCACCGATGGCGACTTCTTCACCTTCAGGGATGTCTTGAGCGCAAAAGACTACAACTGGAACCTCATCACCAACGGCGGCCTCCTGTCGCATACAACTCACTTTGTCGAGAACGTTGTTGGGTAACGCCGCCCCGCTCACTAGTATCAGGTCGGGTCGCTCAGGCCGAGTGATGTTTATTGGGTCTCCATCGGCTCTTGCGAAGGCTACACGATAGCCGTTGGCCTTCAGTAACGTGTTAATGCCTGCCCGCGTTTCATAGACATCGTGCACTACTAAAATCAGCCTGCTCTTCTCAACTTTTCTAATATCTACTACTGTCATTCTCCACCTGTTTCTCCATCACCGGACGAGATTGGAGGGTTTGGCTATTAGTGAAACATACAGGTTGGATGTTATCGTGTCCGTGCGGCAACACACATTAAGATGTCCATTATTCAAGTTGACAGCAACGTCGCTGATGGAGATATCCCCCGCGACTTGCAACCGCTTCCGTTTAGAGGGCATCGTACTGTCTACTCCTTCTCTCGCGCAGCAACGGTGATGCGCCCTGGCTATCGAAAGCTCGGCGTTTGGATGATTCGAGGGCAGGTTGGTCTTATAACCCGTAGAAGTTGCTCAATTGAGCATTCGAACGCTCGTTTCTTCGCTCGGTTCCGTTTCGTCGAAGCATACCTGGTTCAAAGCTTCTCTTTACTCCTGAAAGCAGGAAAAGGTACGCACAAAAATGTCTATGAAACTATATGTCGGCAATCTCTCGTTTCAAACTTCGAGCGAAGATTTACAGCAATTGTTCTCGCAAGCGGGAACAGTCGAATCAGTGAACGTTATTGAAGATCGCGAAACAGGTCGTTCACGCGGCTTTGCATTCGTCGAAATGTCGTCGACAGAAGAAGGCAATGCAGCCATTCAGCAGTTCAACGGTCATGACGTTGGAGGACGCACACTAAACGTTAACGAAGCCAAGGCGCGCGAAGAACGCGGCGGTAGTCGTGGCGGTTTCGGCGGAGGCCGTAACAGTGGCGGTGGTGGTCGTTCGCGCTACTAATCTGTTGCTGGACATCCCGGCGACTCTTTCTTTTAAAGACAAAGCCTCCGAGTAAAATATTAGTCGGAGGCTTTTGTTCTTGGTCAGTACCGGTACACCTAAAGAGGTACAAACGATGGCGAAGGAGAACTCAATGGAGATGCAGGTATTTAAAGTAGGCGACCGAACCGATAAGTTCTGCGCAAAATGTAATGAGGAACGTGGGCACATTGTGACGTCTGTAAGCAAACGCGGGCAAATTTCACGTGTGAGTTGTTCGAAGTGTGAAACGATCAGCACCTTCCAACTTGCTTCGCGAACGTTGCCGCGGCCGTCGACCAAAACCCCTTCGCCTTATGACAGAACCCTAACATACCGTGCCGGACAATCTATGACGCATGAGATGTTTGGTGTCGGAGAAGTAACAAGATTGATAGAGCCGAGGAAGATGGAAGTGCTCTTCCAGGATCGCTTGCGTCGTCTAATTCACGCTCAAGCCCCTGAGTAATCTCTGACAACACGATTGGGTCATATGTGTTGTAGCGCACATGCGTGATATGCTCTGCATAACTTGCGACCAACGACCTTCTCTTGGCGCAAGCGAAAGTAGAGATTAGGGCGTGCGAGTTGCTTCTAGAATTGTAGATCCCGGTAAGAATCGGCTGTTGTCTGCTCTGCCACCGGACGAAGTCGAACGCTTGCAGCCACACTTTCAACAAATCCCATTCTCACTTGGGGATGTCGTTTACGAATTCAGCGGACATTTGGATTACGTCTACTTTCCTACCACCGCGATTATCTCTCTGCTTTACACGATGGAAAACGGCGCCTCGGCCGAAATGGGATTGACGGGCAATGATGGTGTAGTGGGGATTGCTCTCTTCATGGGGGGAGGAACCATGCCCAACCGGGCCGTCGTCCAAAGCGCAGGTGAGGCTATTCGCATGAAGGCGAAGGTGCTGCAGGCTGAATTCGCTCTGGGTGGTGAATTCCAACGCTTGTTGCTGCGCTATACTCAGGCACTGATTACCCAGATATCGCAGACGGCCGTTTGCAACCGCCTCCACTCAGTTGAACAGCAACTTTGCCGTTGGTTGTTGTTAAGCCACGACCGTGTAGATACGGATGAGTTGGTAATGACTCAGGAATTAATCGCGGATATGTTGGGCGTGCGCCGCGAAGGAGTTACGGTGGCCGCGGGCCATTTACAGGACATCGGGGCGATTAGTTATGTACGGGGCCGTATTCAGATCCTGGACCGCCAGAAATTGCAAGAAACCGCATGCGAGTGTTATCGAGTTGTTAAAGACGAGTTCGATCGTTTACTTGGATAACAGACGCGCGATTCTCACAGCCTTCCATCAATAATCAACGCGTAGTATTTGCTCTCAGCGGTGTTATCACAGCGGAGCCATCCTTCCCTTCTCTTCGTTTCTTTGGCGTTAGCGCACTACCAATCGCTTCTTTCGCAAGACTGAAGACGATGCGCCTGTTCTCAAAAAACACTTTGAGCCATGCTCGTCTGGTTGTTTGTGGGAAATAGATGGCGCGGAAGGCAAACCGCGTGATGAGGTGAAAAATTCGCGGACCAACTGGTGCGTAACTCATCGCCTGAACGGCCTCTGCATTACGTGCAGCGTCGTAGGAGCGGGCCCACGCATAATGAAGTTCCTTGTGAGTTTGCTCGATCGTCATCTTGAGAGGCACGTGGGCCATCGTGTTCTTCTCAAACTTTAGCCAGTGTTTTGGCCGCACCAGACGGCCATCTTCCTGTAGCCGCTTGTACAGCGGTGTAGACGGAAACGGTGTGAGCTGGCCGAAGACCGGCAAGCCCGGAGGCCACGAGCGAATCTGTTCCAGTATCCGATCTGCCACGCCGGGTGTGTCGTTATCCATGCCAATGATGAAGGATGTGATCGCATAGATATTTCGATCGGCAAGACGTTTGAGCACGCCCGTGTATTCTTCGGGTTTATTAAATCCCTTCTTAACGTCGGCCAGATTAACGGGGTCAATCGACTCCATCCCGATAAAAATGACCTTCCCGCCGGATTGGGCAATCAGATCAACAAGCTCCTGATCGCGTAAAAGGTTGGCGCTAATCTGCGCGATCCAGGGGAGTTGCGCACCGGCTGCGATGATGTCGCGCAGCAGTGATTTTGTTCGTTTGATACTGATGGCAAAATTATCATCAACAAAAAATACTGAGATCACGCCACCTTCAGCTTTAGCACGCGCCTTCAACGTCAGCAGTTCGTCAATGATGCTTTGATTAGTGCGGAAGCGGATCGAGTCACCGAAGAATCCGGTGACAGTGCAAAACTCACAACCATAAGGACAGCCTCGCCCTGACTCGAGTGGAACGATGTGCAGCGAGCGCCAATGTGGGCCGACGCGGGACATCAAGGGTCGCAGGATAGCGCGGGAAGAAATTAAATTGATCGAGATTTAAGGTGTCCCAGGGAATTGCCGGGTAAGGCTGAAGACTCGGCTTCCGTTCTTTGCCCGTATTGTCAACAGGTGCGTAGATATCTTTGAGTTCACCACGCGCAGCATCTTCAACTATCTGGGGCCACGTTTCATCAGCTTCACCGAGCGCAATCGCGTCAGCGTGGCGAGGCCCTCCATCCCGCCCGAGCGCCTCGTCAGGAACTTCAGTAACGTGTGGACCGCCCATCACAACCGGCACGCCCGCAAGTCGAATCGCATCGGCGACTCGATAGGCTTTCTCGGCCATTCTCGTCATTGCGCCGATGCCCACTAGTTCAATCCCCTGGTCATGCACAAACTGCACGATCTCGTCGTCACTCATGGGACGGGCATTGGCATCAATTAACACAATCTCGTGTTGCGGTGGAGTAAGTGCCTGAAGGAGAAACATCCAGAGGTGTGGCATAAAGTTGCGAGTGACACCATTGTCTGGATTGTAGAGCAGTATTTTCATCTTCCATCTCCGGGGGTAATTACCAAAGCCTTTTCATCTGCGCTGAATTTACGCAAAGGGCAGAGGAAGAGGGGAAGACTCGATCCAAGTGCAAAGCAGGCTGTTTGCTTTGCGCTGCACTATAACATATATGTGTGCTAACACACATAACGCTGACCAGCTGGTAATGTCTTAATTTGCGCTTCTGCTCTGTGCAACCTCCGTATTCTGTGTGTCTCTGGGTGTAAAGTTGCTTAAAACCCATACCCCAGAGGCACAGAGAACACGGAGGTTGCTCAGAGAAGCAATTCAGACCCTACCGATCAGCTTCTTCCATCTGCTTTGTACGCTACCAACCTAGCAACCAAAGCGGGTTCGGTATGTGTGTTCGCGCACAGACTCGTTGGCGCTCGAGTGCTACTTATAAGGCATAGAGTTGTCATTTTATTCCGTGGGGTTTTGGTATGGAGTCGAGAAGATGCCAGTTTTGAAAAACAATAGTAATGGCGGCCCGCCCGTTAACCGGCTGCTCGCCACACTTCCGAAAAATGAATACAAGCGTTTATTGCCCAAACTGAAGACAGTGAGTTTAGTTTTGGGCGAGGGGTTGTACGAACCGGGCGATACAATTAAGTATGTCTACTTTCCTAACGATTCGATCATTTCTTTGATTTCGCAACTGTCAGGGACATCGGGGCTGGAAGTGGGGATGGTAGGAAATGAAGGCATGGCCGGCCTTGCGGTCTTTATGGGGGTCGGCTCTTCGTCAACACGCGCGCTGGTTCAGGGCTCCGGCACAGCAATGAAAATGAGTTCAGCGGCAGTACGCATGGAAGCAAACCAGCTCGGCAGTTTACATCACCTCCTGCATCGTTATTCCCACTCACTCCTGAATCAAGTCTCCCAATCAGCTGCCTGCAACCGCTTTCATTTGGTTAATGCTCGATTGGCGCGATGGTTATTGATGACAACTGATCGTTTAGGCGTTGAGGAGTTTCCGTTGACCCAGGAATTCCTATCCAACATGTTGGGCGTCCGGCGCGAAGGCGTAAGCAAAGCTGCCGGGGCGTTACAAGCGGCCAAACTCATTCGTTACAGCCGAGGAATTATCACTCTTCTTAATCGCCGGGCCCTGGAAGCAAAATCTTGCGAATGTTACGCGATCATTAAAGCCGAATCGGATGCATACCTGAATTGAGTTCTGTCTAACCTTCGAAATCTCATACCTGTCCCTTCTTTTTTGTGCTCTATCGCACACCAACAACTCACTACTGTAATTCTTTTGTCACTTCACCATTACCCCACCGTTTTGACAAGAAGTTGCTGTGTGTGATGCGTAACATAGGACGGTAAGAGCATCCAAGTGCTCGGTGGTAGATTCAGGGAGTTTTTTAAAAGAATGTCATTTGATCCTATTCGCGATGTCGCTCAAAGCCGATTAACCTTCAGGAGAGACACCGCTTTTCATAAAGAGTTGAGGCGAAGAGTCGATGACTATTTTCGCAGTTCTGATCGCAGTCCACGCGATTCTCCCGCAATGTATTTGAAAACCGCAGTTATTCTGGCTGCCTTTGGTGGGTTCTATTCTTTGCTGGTGTTCGTGGCCGGATCCTGGTGGCAAGCTTTGCCTTTGGCGGTTCTACTGGGCCTGGCAATGGCGGCGATTGGCTTCAATATCGAACACGACGGCAGTCACCATTCCTATTCAAATCACGCCTGGATCAACCGGTTGGCGGCCATGACGATGGATCTAATAGGCGCCAGCTCTTACGTATGGCACTGGAAACACGTAGTCGTACATCATACCTACGTAAACATCACGGGTCATGATGCCGACATTGATATCGCTTTTTTCGGCCGGTTAACGCCACATCAGAAGAGATACAAACTTCATCGCTGGCAGCATTTTTATTTGTGGCCGCTTTACGGATTGAATGTCGTCAAGTGGAATCTTTACGATGATTTCCGCGACGTGATCCTTGGCCGAATCGGAACTACCCGAATGCCGCGGCCAAAAAGGTGGGAACTCGCCGGATTTGTCGGCGGCAAAGCGCTATTTCTCACATTGGCCTTTGTCTTGCCGCTTTTGGTACATCCTTTGTGGGTAGTGCTCCTGTTCTACGTTCTGATCGCCGGTCTTGCGGGCGTGGTTACCAGTGTTGTGTTTCAACTTGCTCATTGCGTTGAAGAGGCCGAATTCCCATTGCCGCAAGAGAACTCCAGCTCGATGGAAAATGCGTGGGCGATCCATCAGGTCGAAACCACTGTGGATTTCGCTCGACGCAGCAGGGTCCAGAGTTGGCTGTTAGGCGGTCTGAATTTTCAGATCGAACATCACCTTTTCCCTCGCGTCTGTCACGTTCATTACCCTGCCATCTCAAACCTCGTGGAACAAACCTGTCGAGATTTTGGCGTACGATATGGTGAGCACGCCTCCTTTCGTGCTGGACTCTCGTCTCATTTTCGCTGGTTGCGTCGTATGGGTGCGCGAACGGCCGGCGTCCGACAGTTAGTCGTTGCCCCTGAACATGGACCAGCAGAGTGACGTCAGGAGCGTGTTGTTATGAAGGTTTTGTTAATCAATCCGCAGTTTCCGGACACCTATTGGAGTTTTCGACACGCGCTGCCGTTCGAGGGTAAGCGATGTGCATTTCCACCCTTGGGGTTGTTGACCGTTTCTGCGTTGCTACCGCCGGATTGGGAACGGCGACTGATTGATTTAAATGTGGAGCCGCTAAAGGCCGCCGACATTGAATGGGCGGACATGGTATTTGCCACGGCGATGCTGGTGCAGAAAGATTCGCTCAAGGAAATCGTGAAACGGTGCAAGTCACGTGGGAAACGCGTGGTGCTCGGTGGGCCATACGTCACGACGACGATCGAGGATTTGCCGGATGTGGATCACATTTTTCTGGGAGAAGCGGAAACAACGTTGCCGCAATTCGTTAAGGACCTGGAGGCGGGAGTTGCAAAACGCCGCTACGAGGCGGGCGAACGTCCACCGCTTGCAGTGACTCCTGTCGCCCACTTTCACCTCGCGAATTTGAAGCGCTATAGCGCAATGAGTGTCCAGTATTCACGCGGTTGTCCGTTCTCCTGCGAGTTCTGCGACATCATTGAAATCTACGGGCGCGTGCCACGAACCAAGAGCATTCAACAAATGCTGGGCGAGTTTGAAGCGCTTCGGGATCTCAATTGGCGCGGAACCGTATTTATCGTGGACGATAACTTTATCGGCAACAAAAAGAATGTCAGGCTGCTGCTTCCCGCGCTCGCAGAGTGGCAGAAACGAAATGGTTATCCCTTCTCTCTGCTGACTGAATCAAGCGTGAATCTGGCAGACGATGAGCCGCTGCTCGAAGACATGCGAGAAGCCGGCTTTCGACGCGTATTCCTTGGCATCGAGACTCCGGTGGAAGAGAGTTTGAAAGAAGCTCAGAAGTCACAAAACCGAGGTGACTTACTAGCATCAGTAGAGAAGATCCACAGCTATGGGATGGAAGTGATGGCTGGCTTTATCGTTGGTTTCGACAACGATCCCGAGGACATTTTTGAACGACAGATCGACTTCATCAGAAAAAGCGCGATTCCTCTGGCGATGGTCGGACTGCTAAACGCGCTTCCCGATACCCAGTTGTGGAAAAGGCTCGAGCGGGAAGGACGATTGCTGGGAGAAGCTTCAGGAAACAATACAAGCTGCTCCCTTAATTTCAAGACTCGCATGGATCCGGCTGTGCTAATTCAGGGCTATCAGTCACTCATGAAGACGATTTACTCTCCACGTGAATATTATCAGCGCGCGCTTGACTCGATGAAACGAACGGCGCAGCAGTTTGTAGAACCTCAACGCTACAGTGTTGTTAGCGCTGTCACAGCCTTCACGCGCATAATGCTCAAGCTTGGAATAGTTGATGGTGAGCGCAAAGAGTTCTGGCGATTCTTTACCAAAGCGCTTGTAAAGCATCACGACAAGCTTGCCGAGACGCTGCGATTGGCGGCAGTGGGATATCACTTTCGAAAATTGAACGACGCATATACCCAGCAGTAAGCCAGGACCGCCATGAGTGCGGAAGTTGTAGTCGACGGGTCAAACGGTGTGGATTATTTCCGAAAAAGGACTGGACGCATTTTAGCCGGACTCCTGCACACCTGCACGCATCTTTCCAATTCGTGACTTTTATTTTTCGATCGTGACCCTATCTGATCGGAGACGCAGGTGGTCGTCCGTACTCGACAAAACGCATGTTGGCAGTGCAACCCACTGTCGCACATGTGCCGCTCGTAACGCCGGGCGGTAGTGGGTTTAGAATCACGTCATAAACTTCAGTCGCAAATAATCCGCCGGCGATTGGCCGATTACAAACATAATCGCCAAAGCGGGAAATCTGAGTGGCATTGCTGTTCGTTACCTGATACACAACGAAGTCATCTTTGTAACCCACAGCAAACTGAGGAAAGCCGACAGTGCCGCCGCCGACGGCAAGCGTGATGCCGATCTGGCTACCGTCAGTACCTAATCCGCCCATGGCAAAGGCATAGTCGTTGTTCCAAACATCGTACTCACTAAAGGCCGTGTAGTTACTGCCGCTTGGGGTGACAGTTTCCAAACGCAAATACGCGCGTGGCCGCCCACCGCCCGCATTCACTCCGGCGTCGAATGCAAACAGGTACTCCTCGCGCGATGGTGTTCCCAATCCCGTTAGCACGTTCCGGTAGACAGCGCCGGTGATGTTGCCCGGAAACGAGACCGCAACCCAGTCAGAATTATCGGGAGCGATCGATGTATAGGTTGTGCCCTGCGGGATTATGCTGATCGAAACCGAAGTATTGCGAATCGATCCCTCATTATCGGGCCAGGTGTAAATGCGCAGCGTGCTGGAATTGTCGAGTGAGCCGACTACCATTCGCCCTGGAGCTCCCTGCACGAAATGCGTTTTGTTGAGACCGTTGGAACCCGTGAGCTCAGCGAAGTTGTAACCCACTTGCGTTGCCGCTGTGTTAACCATGTCGGCGAGACTTAACCGCGCAACGATGCGCCTTCCCAGCCACACCTGTCCCGGCGTAGTTGAGCCATGATCCACTCCGACGTACAGAAAGGCATTGGACCAGGCCAGATCAGGATAGTCCAACCACTCATTGTTGTTTATACCCAGCCCGCTTGAAACACCTGGCACATTGATTCCTGTTAGATCGACATAACTCCACGCATTCCAAAAGTTGGCAGCTATTGCCGCGGGCGTGGCCCAGGCGACCCGAAGACGTGGAGCTTGTGTAATCGTAAACGTTGCCTGAGGTGCGGGCGGTAGCGCGGGCGGACAGTTCGTCGCACACACTGTGATCGGATTGTACTGGAGCAACCAGACAAAGATGTTTTGGTTTGGTATGAACACCACCACCTGATCGCAGCACAAACCGCCATCGTTTTGAGGAAAGAACGAAGTACGCGAAGGATTTCCCGGTTGGGGATTCAACAAACTGATATCCGTGAAGTTCTGACCTCCATTCACGGAGAAACTAATACCGGTATTGTAGGTGGCCAATACCACGCCATCGGCTGTAGCGGCGGCGGCGTTTGGATCCGGTGGAGTACCGGCGCTCCTCATCGTCGTGTTCCGCGGGATTTGTACACTGGCCGCACCGGCACTCGTTCCCAAAGCTGTACCTGTCGGTGTTGGTGGAAAGAGTTGTCGCGCAGGACCTATCGGCACAAACATCGGAGTTTCCGCATTCGGGTGAAATTCTGATGGTGGCGGCGCTGCCGGATAAACGGCTGTAGTCGGATTCTGTTTGAAGGTCTGTCCTGGAGAACTCACTATTGGGCCCGGTGGAGTTGCATTAGGGCTGATCGAGCGTTCCACACGAAAGTACTGTTGCCGATCTCTTTCGAAGAAGAACAGAAATCGATGTTTCTCGACGTAATATCCTTCCAACGCTAGTTGTCTCGGAGTACCGGTGGTCGCAGGCAGATTCAGCACGGCATCGAACTGAAGATCCGCGCCGGCAGCCAGGTCGCCGAGCGAGCCCGTGGGTAGCGGAGCGGGGCCGGAATAACTACCACCTTCTACTTCCAGTTTGGTCACCTGTAATTGACGGGCCGGTCCATTGCCTTCATTGGCCAGTTGCAGTTGAGCGCCAACGTTAACGTTATCGTCCCAGGCGGACACCGCCGCCTCTTTCAGAACGATTTGTACGTTAGTTTTTTTCTTACAGCCTACTAAGGCCAGCAATGCCACAAGTGTCAGCGCAAGCGCTATGCATTTCTGATGATTAGCTATCACGATCTTCGCAACCTTCCTGTTGACAGTGTTTGGACCACTGGGGTTTGCCCAGAAATGATCGGCACTATGGTGTCCTTATATAGTTATGAGGAAAGCGGAGGGAAACGTTTCTAACAATCGGTCAAGAGTGAGGAACTCACGAAACAAGATCGTGATGCAACTGGTACGTGCGTACGTTTCACCGTCTCTGCCATAACCCGCGCGTGAAGTCTGGGAACTTGACCGGCATGCTTCCTCGCGCAACTGATAATTGACTGAGCGGCCCGGGCACGCTCCACGCCGCGGCATCGTAGACGTCCATGTCCGGTTCGAGACCTTCGCGCATGCACTCCACCAACCGGTAACACATGAGGTAATCCATGCCGCCGTGTCCACCGAGCTTGCGTGCCATTTCGCCCTGTTTCTTCCAGAGTGGCGATTCGTACTGGTCCTTATATTTATCCAGTGTCTGCCAGCCGTGACCACCTTCCTGTCCGTCGATGAAAATGCGCGGTGGATAGTCGCGGAAAATTCCTTTTGTGCCCTGAATCAGGTTGATGCGATCGTACGGACGCGGTGTGCTGACATTATGCTGCAGCATGATCGTCCGGCCTTTCGCCGTCTTGATGATGCTGGTGTTGTAGTCACCCGTCGTGTAGATCTCTTTCCATTTCGGATCTCCTGCCGGCACATTCTCTTTTCGGTAAGATTCAAGACCAAGGTGTGTGGAACTCATCGACACGATGTGATCGAACCTGTCGCCACGATTGATCTCCATGTACTGCGCCATCGGACCGAGTCCGTGAGTTGGATAGAGATTGCTGTCACGCAGGGTGTGGTGCCTCCGACGCCACAATCCCTCATCCTTGTTCTCGAACAAGATGCCACGGAGATCATGGTTGTAGGCACATTCACCATGGATTAGTTCTCCCAACAGGCCAGCACGCACCATATTCAGGACGGTCGTCTCCGCATCGTCGTAACAACAGTTTTCCATAATCAAACAGTGTCGTCGCGAGGTCTCGGAGGCGTCTACAATCTTCCAGCAGTCGTCAAGTGTGTACGCTGCCGGGACTTCCGTACCGACGTGCTTGCCTGCTTTTAGTGCTGCGAGCACTTGAGGGACGTGCCATTCCCATGGTGTCGCGATGTAGATGAGGTCGAGGTCATCGCGCGCGACGAGTCTTTCAAAATCTCGCTCTCCGTTTGCGTAAATGCCCGGAGTTTTTTGTCCGGCTTTCTCGATCATCTGAGCCGCACGCGTGCACTTGTCTTTTACGACGTCACAGACGGCATTGACGACGACCTTTTCGACAGCGAGAAATTCGCGTAGCACTTCGGTACCGCGAAGACCGACGCCGATGATTCCCAGACGAACAGTATCGTGATGATCAAATTTCACACCGATCATCGTTCGCTGTTGCGCACGACGAGCTTGTGTCTCTGCCTCCGATGTGTGTGCACGACTGATCCCGGCAGCCGCCACTCCGATGCTTGCCAGTCCAGTGGCCTTTAATAGTTCGCGCCGCGATAAAGTTAATTTTTTTTCGTCATCCATGTTGAATCTCCTGTAGGGGCGGCCCTCCGTGGCCGCCCTCGGTTTAAACACGACGCCGAGAAACGACGGCCTCGAGTTTGGCGAACACGATTTAAACCGAGGGCGGCCACGGAGGGCCGCCCCTACAATTGAACCCCAAGAGTTCGTTTGCCGATCTCTTTTATGCGTACGTCGGGCCATTTCTCGAGAAAACTGTATTCAGGATGGTTCGGTCTGCCCTTGCACGGGTTGCGCGCTGCGTTGTAGCAACAGATCAGCGACCAGCGCGGATTCGGACTCCGATTCGCATCGGAACGATGCAACAGGTTCGCATGAAAGAAAAGCGCACTGCCGGGTTCCATCTCACAATAGACGAGTTCGAGATGTTTAAGCGCCTCGTTGACGCGATTCATGTCCGCACCCGTCTGATCGCCGGTTTTGTTATGGTCTATACGCCCCATCAGATGTGAGCCTCGAATGACTTGCAGGCAGCCATTTTCACGCGTCGCCCGATCGACTGCAATCAAACAACTCGCCATATACGGGAACAGACAATTGTTGGAATACCAGTAACCATAATCCTGATGCCACTCCCATGAGCCACCCACAAACGGTTCCTTCAACATCATCTTGTGGTGATAATGATAAACCTCACCACCAAGTAGTTGCTCGAGAGGATCAACAATACGTAAGCAGCGTACGAACGCGCTATAAATGTCATCTTCGAGAGCATCCGTCAACCAGAGTTTGCTCGTCCCAGCCTCCGCGTCACGACGCTCGAGGGCTTCGTGCTCAAGTCGTTGATCGTTTTTGGCAATGGTGATCAGCAGCTCCATCTCTTCAGTATCGAAGAGAGCCGGCTTCATCAGGTAACCGTCGCGGTTGAATTGATCGAGTTCCTGTTCGGTTAATTTCGACATAGCTTCAGACAGGTTCTTCCGCGGTCGCGAATGGCCATTGCCTGGTTTGACGCGACCAGATAAGAAAACACAGCAGTCCCAACACCAATGTACCCAGGCCAAAAGCAATGATGGCCCAATTCGTGGTAGCAAACACAAACATCCAGCCGAGTAACGCCAGCAGGTTTGGTAAGGGATAAAACCAGATGCGATAAGGCCGCTTCAGTTCCGGCTCATTCCGGCGCAATAACGTTACCGCCACAATCTGTCCAATGAATTGAATGAGAATCCGGGTCGTGATGAGAGCGTCGATTACCATCCCAAGTGAAAAGAAACTACAAATGATTGCGATGACGCCGAGGACGACCAGTGAGACGTACGGAAAGTTTTTTCGCGGATGAAGCCGGCCAAAAACCTTGAAAAAATAACCATCAATCGCTGCGGCATAAGGCACACGCGAGTACCCAAGTAAGAGAGCAAAGACTGACCCGAACGCCGTCCAGAGCACCATCGCGGTGAAGAAGGTGGCCACGCCGCCACCATAAACGCGCTCCATAAAGATGGAAACAATGAAGCTGGACTGCGGATGCTGGTCCGCCGGCACAAACTCGCGCCACGGTACCACTCCGATTACAGAAAAGTTTATGGCTATATAGATCAGCGCCACTGCGATCACGCTGATAATCACCGACCGCGGAATGGTTCGTCCGGGCTCCCTAACCTCGTCACCGATGTAACAGATGTCGTAATACCCGAGGTAATCGAAGATGCCGATGCGTGTGGCAGCTCCTAAGCCGAGGAAGAAGCCGAGTGAAAAATTGAATGCACCCGGGGGAAAATCAAACGCGAGTGCGGGATTAAAGTTAAAGGCACCGGTGACGATTACAGCTAGCGTTGTCAGGATTGTTCCGATCCACAAACTAACAGTCAGCTTACCGACGAAGGTAATGCGTCGATAGAGCAAAGCGATATTCAAAACTCCGAGCGCAATAACTACCGCTATCGATTGACTCCGGCCGATGTCTTTCCAGATGTAACCGAGATACTGCGTGAAACCGATATAACCGGAGGCAATCTCTAATGGTCCACTCAGAATGAACTGCCAGATAAATAGAAACCCCATCAGCCTGCCAAACGTCTTGCGACCGAATCCCTCGCGCAGGTAAACGTAGGAACCGCCTGAGCCCGGCATCGCGGCGCCGAGTTCACTCCAGATCATCCCGTCTGAAATTGTTATTACTAACGCGACCAGCCACCCGAGCATTGCCTGTGGTCCACCCAACGCCGATAAGAGCAACGGAATCGTGATGAACGGGCCGATGCCGATCATGTTGGTCATGTTGAGCGCCGTGGCTTCGAGCGGTCCAAAGCGCCGCAACAGGTGCGGTTGTTCTTGCTTTTGATGATCAGCGCTCATCTGACTTCGTCGAGTTGAGAGAAATGCCTCTTCCTTTTATCTGCGATCGCGCAGTAGCCATCCACGTCTGGTAGTCTATTCCGGTTCCGCCGGCGAGCTTTGGATCGGCTTTGCTGAAGCCTGGCTCCTGGTTTGGATCGGCTAACCCGCCAACAGGAACGTCCGCTCCTCTGTTGAAAAATGTGTTTTCGTGATGCTCGAAATGATTGACTTTCACGCCTGCGCCAGTCACCTGGAAAAGCATCGTTTCATCAACGACACCCGACAGGATGAAGATGTTCTTGCGCAGAATCAGATTATCTGTTTGTGTTAATCGCACGGACCGTCCGCAACCTTTGGCAGGACTGTCGACCTCATTTCCCGGTCGGATCAACAACACGCCTCGTTCACCGATGCCGACGAAAGTGTTGTTTTCGATGGTCGCGTTCTTCGCCGCCCAGATTGAAATTGGCTCCACCGGTCGCTCACCGGGACGCGTTGACACTACGAGGTTGTTCTTCGCCGTCATGTCATAGGATTCGTACTTCACAAATGAGCACGGGTCACCATGACGTCCATCAATGAAAAGATTTGGATCCGTTGAGCCGCCGGAAAAAGCGCTTCCTGAATTGTCGACAAACACATTTGCCTCGATCAGTACACGACTACTCCCGCCTTTTGACACGACACCTCGATAACAGTTGTGTATGAAGTTTCGGCGGACGATTACGTCGTCTACGCAAGGCAGATCGATAGCTGGTTTGCGTTGATAGTTCTTACCGTCGGAGAGCTCGTTGTCTTCAATTGTGATGTGATGCGATTGATTAAACTTGATCAGATACAGTCGATCGTCATCCTGCATCGGGTCGTATGTTGGCGTGCAGCCGGAAGATGGACACTCATAGTGGACTCTGCAATTGCGAATTGTGATGTAACTGGTCCAGAGGCTTCGGTCATACCAGGCCGGCGTGTACCCACCAGGCGGATCGTTCGTCTTCACACGATTGTATGAATCTTCGGGCTCGTAGACGCTGTCGCCGTGAATTCCATTGCGGCGTGAGTTTAATTTCTTGCCTGTTGCGTCGCGATAATACGGATTGGGGAAGATGTCGAAGCCATCGATGATGATTCCCTGCGCAAGGTGAAAACGTACGTGATCGATGATCACGCCATGCTTCGATTCAGCCCGGATAGTGAGCGGATTTTTCGGGTCGTAACGATAAATGCCGGTTGTGTCCGGACGGCCGGAAACAGATGGATGCGGATCATCTGGTTGTAATTGATCTGCGAGTGTCAGCGTGAATGTAAGCCCACCCCATCTCGCCTGGGCGCCCGCTTTACGATAGTCGCCATTCTTGGCAACGATCGTATCGCCACTCGTCACGTGCTGAAGCGCAACTCGCCACGATTTAAAAGGACGATCGTAGGTGCCGTCCGCAGCGCGCGTATCTCGATCAAGCAAGTCGACGTAGACAGTCTTGGCCGAAGCCGCCGGGAAAATCAAAAACAACAGCACGCACGCGTGGCGAACACATTTGAGTTTCGTATTCATTTGCTCGTTAAGAAATACAGATCACCGCGGAACGTACTGTAGGGGCGGCCCTCCGTGGACGCCCCTCCGTTGAATTCCGCGCAGGGGCGGCCACGGAGGGCCGTCCCTACAGTACGTTCGATGGCCGCCGTTGATCGCTAATCCTGCCAGATCCCGTTGAGCATCACGCGCTTGACGCGTCGCATGTCGCTGATGTTCTTTGAAGGATCGCCTTCAACTAAAACAAGGTCGGCAAGTTTTCCTGCCTCGACGCTACCGAGCCGATCCGAGATACGAAAGTAACGCGCGTTCTCCATGGTGCCCGCCACGATCGCCTGCATAGGCGTCAGACCAGACTCGACGAGTAGCTCCAATTCGCGTTGATAAGCCCAGCCGCGCCTGGCATGCGGCACATCAGAATGTGAACCAACAACAATTTTGGCTCCAGCTTTGTGAGCGAGTCCGACAAACGCCTCCATCTGCTTGAAGCCAATCTCATGAAAGGCGCTGGTGTCTTTATCTCCACGTTGTCTTTCGAAAACAGCAAGGGTCGGCGAAACAACCACGCCGCTGTCAGCAATCAATTTGAAAAGCGAACGTGCTTGTGGCGTATCGAGTTTTACCGCGCTCCAGAGCTTGTATCGTCCGTCACGTCTGGCATTGTTGTCGGCCAATATTGCTTGTCGATACTTTTCCGCCTCTCTGAGTGGCAGCAACGCCGTACCGAAAGACGTGGCATGCTCAATGCCATCGATCCCTGCACGAATGGCGTCACGCGCATCGACGATCTCGAGATGGCCCATGACTGGAACGCCTCGCGCGTGTGCTGTTTCAATCGCAACCTTCGCCAACGCGAGCGGCAGGCGAAAGTAAACTTTGATCCCCGAAGCACCGTCATCGACAAAACGATTTACGGCGACTCGCGTCTCTTCCACGTCGCGTACGATAAAAGAATCAGCCGGATAGGCCGGCGGTGGTGAATCCAGGTGTGGTCCACATAGAAAGAGTCTGGGAATCGGCGCCGCGGCGTTACGCGACGCGGCGTACGCCTCGATCCACTGACCCGGGTCACGTAACGAAGTCACTCCGTGCGAAAGGAACAGAGCCGGGAGTGAATCGTCGCCGTCGATGTGAAAGTGAGCATCGATCAATCCCGGCAAGAGCGTAAGACCTTTAGCATCGACTACGCCTGCTCCATCCGGAATTTTCACCGAACTACGGTTGCCGGCAGCGATTATTCGATCACCTCGAATCACAACAACCGAATCCAAAACAACCGCGCCACCGCGACCATCAATCAAATTCGCACCCACGATCGCAATAACCGAAGCCGCCTGCGGCTGTGCAACCTGATTGACCTCACGCGGAGACTGTTGTGCACAGACTTGTACACAGACCAAAAAGAGAAACACTGCGCTCAAAACTCTCATAAAAATCCGTGTAATCTGTGGATTGCTATCGACTAAGCATCCTTACTCGAAGTCGTCCATCTTTTTGTCCCTTGAATGGCGCGTACAACACACCGGAACCGTTCGCCGTCCCGATAAACATTCCCCCGGGAACACCGTTGAAAAGGCCGCCGCGCCAGTTTGCTCGCCCACCAGTCATCTGCAGTTCGTACTTTGCATGTGGCTTTAGTCCACTGATGAGCAAGTTGGCTGTCTCTAAATTCGGGATCGTGGCCTCAGCATCAGTAACGACTGCTTCACCGGTGGCGAACAACGTCACCGTGCCACGTTCGATGAGAGCACCAATCAAATTGGATCCATCAACCAACTCGACCTTCGGCGCCCGCGAGTCGCCTTTGTCTCCGATTTCAAGAACGTGTAGAAAGAAGTCTTCTTTAACCGGCTTCGACGGTGACACTTCGACACGCCATGCAGCAGGAACAACTGCGCGCGTGTTCGACGGCAAGAGTTTCTCGAAATCCTGACCCCAGAAGGTCTTCCACATCTTTCGCAAATATGGATCCTCCGGTAGTGGACCACCTGCTGGTGGATCGAGTGGCCAGTTCTTGCCGGAACCCCACGCGCCACCAAATTCGTCTCCCGGTGTCCAGAACTCCCAACCTGGTCCTCCACGCGTAATCAACTCTCGTTCGCGTGGAAGTAATGTGTGAACTCGCAGACGTCCGCCACCATCTTCATACGTGAAAGTTGAGGTGTTCGAGTATGCAGTGCCACCGTGACCTGCATCCTTTCCTCTGTCGCTCGCCACAACCGACGGTTTGCCGACACCGTGCAGCAACCACACTTTTTTGAAGCTTGGGTCCGTAGTTCGCACCCGATCGAAAACAACGAGGACGTTATTACCCTGCGTGTAAGCGACCTCGCGTGTGAAACGCTCCATCTTTGACGGTTGATAAGCGTTCGTCGCATTACCACGCGCATAGATATACGACCCATCCGCGATATCGGTGACTTCCATGTTACCAGTGGCCCATAAGTCACGTGTTCGCTCGAAGTCTTGCCTGCTCCGAACCGTATTCCAGTAACGTGACGAATCCATTCGCTGACCGCCGTCGTTAGCTGCCGGCCAAAGATTCTCGGCCCAGAAAAACTTTTCGCCCGTCTGGTAAACGAGCATGGAATTATGCGCAATCGTGCGGCGGTAGTAGTTCAGATAATGAGGACTTTCCGTGTCCGTGTAGTCGGCGCCACTCTCTGTTGCTAAATAGCCTTTGTGATAGATGACGAAGTGATTCTGATCGAGGTGATCGTGTTTGGCTAGATATGGACCGGAGTTGAACTGGATCCAGGTAGAATCAGGACCAAACCCGTCGCGCATGATCAAGTGGCCGATCCCGCGAAAGAAATGCGCCCGCGGAATCTCTGCGGCCGTACTGTCGGCCGGATTTCGTGGCGTTACGTTCGGGTCATCCCACAAAAACTGCGTGATGGCGACGCGCCATCTTGGTTGCGCGGGCCAGCCACTCTTACGCAGGAACCATGCTGCATACGGATCTTTGAAGCGATTAATCGCGTAACCGAAGCAGATGTTGTCTTCCCACTGCAGGTACGGGAACTCGTTATCGTCGTCGCGGGCAGTCGTGCCATCAGGCAGAACTTTGTAGAGATACGTGTCGGTGTAATGTTGAAAAAGCGTGTAACGCAATGCCGGATCGCTGTTAGCCGTTGTGCGTAACAACTCTGCCATCATTGCGAGGGGCGCAAAGGTGATGCGCTGGTAGTCCATCGACTCGTGGTAACCACCGTCAGGGGTGATGAAGTTCGTAAGGTCGAGAATATGATCGAGAACGGCGCGTGATTGTTTTCGAAGCGGTGCCGCACGCGACTCAACCGAAGCGTGTCCTTCGATCGCAGTTAACGCGAAAAGCGCGAGCGTTAAGTAGCGAACGGGGTAGTTGTGATACATCGCGAGCTGCACTTCTTTCAGCGACTGGTCCTGCAACATCTTTTCTGCTGCACGCAGAAGTTCAGCGGCGACGCGATCTTTCAGTTCGTTGTCAAAGCCCGGATAGTTGTAGAGCCAATCGAAGGCGAGTGACCATTTGACGTACTCGGGGTAAGTGCGAGACCCGACTTGTTCCGGAGTATGGCTGGTCCGGATCTTTTCTACAGCTCGTTTTGCAAATGTCTCGTCGCCGGTGAGCAGATAACTTAACGCCCAGCCATCGATGTCATCAGAAGGTCGTGCACCGGCTTCGTACCTCGCGCGCAGAACCTTGAAGCCGGTGAGTGCATCGTTCTCGCCAATCAACATGCGAGGACGTGTAATCGTGGATTGAGCGAAGGTTGTTGAAGCAAATGGCAGGAGGCAACAAGTCAAAATTAAAATGTTGAGCGCCCCAGCGAGGGGTATTGACTTCACAGGATTAACAGGATTTTTTTCAGGATTAACAGGTTGATTTTGCATGCAGTAAGCTAACGCGTTCCTTTTGCCAGATACTTCAACCACTCCTTCGCCATTAACCGGTGATACGGCTCGGTCATGTGAATACCGTCAAGACAGATGAACTTCGATCGATCGGGAGCGTTCGCAAGGATGCTGCCGACTTCGATCACTTCGATACCAGCAGATTCAGCGGCTGCGCGTGCGCGCTCGACAGTACCCGGTGTGACAGCCGCCGGATCGTGCACCTCGTCAAACATGTAAGTCCTGATGCCAGCGGCGCGCAGACCTTCTCCCATCGCTTTCAGTGCTTCGTAGTCTTCGTCAGTTCGTGTCATCACCACGAACAACACCTTATCGGGCTTCCATGCGAGAACGTCTTTATAAAAACGTTTCTGCGCTCGCGAAGCTGTTAGACCTCCCGCGGCAAACTGCTTGAATTCGACCTTTGGATTCTCCCGGCGAAGCACATCGACAACAATCGGCACAAAACTGGATGGCGACGACCAATGCAGGCCCATAGTGAATGAATGGCCCACAACCGCGATCTTCTGAGCCGGCAAGGCGCGTAGTTGCGGTGCGAGACGTTTCACGTCCGGTTCCTTCAACAACTCCGCGGCAAGCACACGCTCGTCGCGAATGTGCAGGTTCTTTTCACCCCAATTCCAGATCTTTCGTCCCGCGATCTGCCACTCGGCGGCGCTCGTGCCAACGGGTGCTGCACACGATTGGCCTTCGAGTTTGCGTCCCACGGCGAGCAGGTCCGCATCTGTTCCCGGTAACTTGAACTGGCCCACGTAGACCGGTAGACCAAGCCCGATGTAGAAAGCGAATTCTTCCTGAAGTCGATCGCCATCACGCTCAACTTCGAGGACGGTTTGATACAGATTCGCAACCGCGCGAACATGCACGTCGCTCGCTTTCGTATTTTGTCGCAGGTAACGCGTGAAGACGTTCACGGGAGCGTTAACAGGGATCTTCAGTTCTGAAATGAGGATCCGCAGAAGATCCTGCTCGGGATTGAATGTGCTTTCACGACCATCGACCCACTGACGTAACTGCTTCAAATCGGTCTTGAGTAATTTTGTCTGATGTTCTGAGAGTGCATTCAGTTCAGTTTCAGAAACGGTGTTTGCAGAGAAACATTCCTGACCCTTGCCGGACTTTTTCGCCAGCAGCACTTGATACGCGTGAACGGCGATTACGTTAGCCTCGACGAGTTTAGCGAGACGTTTTTCCGGAGTTTGTGCTTGAAGCGAAGTCGCAAGTATCAAGAGGATCGTGATCGTGAAAAAGGATTTCTCCCGCAACGGCGCAACGGCGCAAAGCGCTGCCGCGTTTCGACGGATTTCCGTTGCGCCGTTGCGCCGTTGCGGGAGACATCTTCTTTGTATGAAGCCTGTCACTCTTGTCAGCTCCAATTTGCTAGCAAGCGACTGTACATTCGCGTCGCGAGTTCCAGTTGCTCCACTTCAATAAACTCATTCGCCGTATGTGCCTGCGCAATGTCACCAGGCCCGCAGACGACGGTTTCGATCCCGACACGCGACAATTTGCTTCCGTCGGTTCCATAGTTCACTGCCGCCAACTCGCCTACAAATCCGAGTTCGTCCTCCTGCGCTCGTGCCAGTGATTCAACAATCACTGCCTCAGACGTGGTCTCCATCGCCGGGTCTATCAAGTAGGGCTCTTCGAATGTAAGTTGAACTGATTCACCAAGCCGTTTCCGCACAAACTGTTCGCAGTCCTCGACGGCCTGTTGTCCGTCTTCACCCGGCAACAATCGTCGCTCCAGTTCGATCACGCATTTATCAGGAACGATATTTACCGAGTGACCACCAGCAACTTTGCCTACATTCAATGTTGGGTAGCCTAATCCTGGGTGAGACGAGTTTTCTGCAAGACGTTGCGCGTATTCCTCAAGTACGAGCGCAACACGGGCACCATCGTAAATAGCATTTCTCCCTAACTCGGGCGTTGCACCATGAGCACTTAAACCACGAACCTCGATGCGCCAGCGCACGATTCCCTTGTGTGCGATGACGCGACGAAGCAGTGTTGGTTCACCAATCACACAAGCAGAAACAGGCCACGATTTTTCAATCAGTTTCCATGATCCGGAGAACGCAAATTCTTCATCCGCCATCGCAGCAAACACCACTGGTCGCGGGCGCTCGGGTTTTTGTGCATAGTCGATCACTGCCGACATCATCGCAGCGAGAGACGCCTTTGCATCACAAGAGCCACGCCCAAATAAACGACCATTCTCGATAACCGGGTCAAATGGTTTGATTGACATGTTATCGACCGGAACTGTGTCCATATGTGAATTGAGCATCAGACCGTTCACATCACTCGCGGTTGAATGGACGATAGCGATGACGTTGTCGCGACCTTCAGCAACTGTTTGACGTTCGCAGTCAATGCGCGCCGTGGCGAACACGGTCTCGATGAAGTTCGCCATCGCTTTCTCGACATACTCACCGCTATTCGCCCGCATCGGGTTCACACTTGGAATCGCGATCATGTCACGCAAGAGTTGAAGCGTGTTTGGCATTTTCCGAAGACTGCTAATTCCGTGAACGACCACCGAGCGCCGACCCAACGGTTGAATTCGCAGCGCGTTTCAATTCTGCAAGCTGGGATATCGCGAGTTCGTTTTGTGGGTCGATTTTCAAGGCACGTTCGAGTGCTCCGCGCGCTTCCTCGTTGCGACCAAGTGCTTTCAGCGCGGCACCCGCGAGCACGAAGCGAATAGCGCCCGAAGGAGGCCAAGGTTCGGCATCAAGCATTTTTTGCTCGTCGTTAAAGCGAGCGAGACGCTCATACAGTTTTCGCGCATCAGCCACACGTCCAATGTGTTCGAGTGCAACCGCTTTGTAGTAGTAGTGTTCCGACCAGGGCTCTTCCGGTTGCGAAGGGGGATTCAATTCTTCAGTAGCAGCACGCTGCCACCAACGCTCGGCTTCATCCCGTTTTCCAGCAGCCTCATACTCACGCGCCGCCGCCACGTAGTACTTTGCCTGTGACTGCATCGCCGGCCGTCCGACTCCAAAGTTCCGCGGGAACTCCGTGACTGCGGCAAACTCTGAAGCTGCTGTTAAATGATCGCCGGCTTCTCGATGTTTGCGAGCCATGCCAAGATGTGCTTTCCGGTAGAGTCCGAGTGCAGCGTCCTCTCCTTCGCCGGATGTGAAAGTTGTTTTTGACAGTAATGTCGCGGCCTCAGCGAAACGACCCGCATCAATGTAAGCGCCAGCCAGCGATTGCACTGCGGCTGACTGAGCTAACACGGGAGCCGGAGCACCTTCCAATAACTTCACGCGGCGCTCAGTCACACCCATCTCTGCAAACAACTTGTCGAGCTCAATGTAGAGGCGAAAGTCGTTCGGAGAAACATTGATCGCCCGTTGATATTGAGCGGCCGCTTCTTCCCGGCTTTGACTTACAAGCCACAAAGCCCGGGCATAATTTCGCTGAGCGATCGTATTGGCGGAATCTAGTCTCACTGCATCGCGCCACGCAGCCAGTGCTTCTTTATCGCGATACTTTGCTGCGAGCACGTTGCCGAGGTAATAGGCAGCGCGGCCATCGTTTTTGTTGGCAGCAACTGCAACCTGCAGCACATCGATCTCTTCCACTCGATGAGGAAATACGAATGCGGGATCGCCCTTTGCGCCGAGGGCAAATTGAGTACGGGCGCGGTCGCGCTCACCGGTTTTTTGAAACAGGTAGCCCAGCGTGTAGTAAAGCAGCGGATGAATGCGCTGCTTGTCGACCGCAAGATTTCCAGATGGTCCAGCTTGAATTGCATCCTCCAGAACATCGATTGCTTCCTGATTCCGTCCGATTGCAACGTAATCAAAGGCGAGCTCCAGCACCGCATCCGGTTCACGAGATAACAGGTGTCGCAACTGTTCCGAAGCTGACTTTTCGTTTGCAGAGTCACCGGCAGCCTTATTGATTAGATACTGCTCGCGAAGTGCGAAATAATCGATCGGCAACTCGGTGGCAACCTGATTGATTCGTGTCCGCGCCGATTGGACGTTTCCATCCAGTCGTTCAGCGACGGCTAACACGGTGCGGGCTTTCAAATCACGTGGATCGAGCATGACGGCCTGTTGCAGATGTTCGAGAGCTTGCCTTGTGTCGCCCTTCGCGAGGGAAATCTCTCCGAGAACGTAGTGCGCCAACGACTCGCGATAACCTGAGCGCACAAGCCAGAGCAGATGATCTTCAGCTTCCGAAGTCTGGCCCAAAGCGCGTTGGACGAGAGCAAGATAGTAATGAGCGTCGGCCGCGTCTTTGTTCCGCACGAGCGCTGATTCAAGGTGTTTTGCCGCCGTCGCGTATTCACCGCTTCTATAAAAGGACAGGCCCAACGCGATATGCGCCCGCGTAAAACCCGGATCACGCTTCAGTGCGTCGAAATACGCGACGCGCGCTTCACGTTCCTTACTCTTTTTGTCGAACGCGAGTCCCTCAACGTAGCTTTGTTCCGCGCTTGTAGGATTCTTTGGGTCTACGATCGGACGCGTGGCCGGTTTGAAATCAGGATTGTTATCGACTGGCGAATCCGTTCGATAGCGCAGCAGCACGCGACCGTCCTTACTCTTAAGCGTGAACTCCAGAGGTTGCCGCGGTGCCGGAACTTCGATCGTCGTTGTAAAAGGTTTTGCCGGATCCAGATCTACCCGGGTGGTGTGAACTTGTTTGCCGCCATTGGCTAATGCAAACTCCGCCTGCATAAACCGTTGATTAGGGGCGATTGACAGCGTGGCTCGGCTTCCCTGCTGACTAATTCTCAACGCCGCGTCAGGCGTCGCCTCATTCCACGCACCACCCATTTGATTGACGCCATACCAGTATTCAAAAAAGTGTTCGACGCGATGCGGAACAATAAACTGGTGCTCCATCTGAGTTTCAAAACGACCGCCTTGAAACTCAACATACTGTCCACCACCGTCAGTTAGCTTATCGATCCAGACATCGCCGTTCTCGTCAGTTCCCCACGTCCACGTCTTCTTGCCGGGCAACTCGCGATGGTCTGCAACGTGGACCACGCCCCAATCAGATTTCTCGTAGTAAATACCGAAGTAGTCTCGCTTGGAATCACGCGCAAAGAGCGAAAGGAAGTTTGGCACTTCACTGAAACGACCAATATCAACACCTTTTTCAACCGGAAATTTGAACACGGGCCAGAAGGTGTGCGGGTACGTCTCACGCATTGGATAGTTAAAACGCAAGTCCGGAGCGGCAGGTGCACCGGCAGTGGACCAGTACCAGTAACGTCCCGGTACGGCACGCCGATTATTGAGCGTGACTTCTGACTCGAGCACTCGTGTCCCAGGTCGCAAGCGAAGAATCACTTGCCACTGCATTCCCTGAACACGCTCGGTATCGCCCACGGCGACAGACGCGCTGCCGTCAGACTCATTGCGAATCACATAATCAATTGGAGAGACCGTGGTGAGGGTGTGGCCATCGGGAAAGTTCCACTCGATGCCGCCCGAGACCCACGCGCCGCGTATCGCAACCATCGCGTATTTCATCACCGGATTTGAGTAGAGGATGTCGCGGTTGATAGTCTTATCGAAGATGCTGTAAACGTGGCCGCCGAGTTCCGGGAGTACAGTCACTTTCAAATATTCGTTCTCGAGATAGACGGCCTTCCAGGTCTTGTCTTTCTTTTCCGTGCCGAGCGAGTCAAGAAACGGGTAAGGATAAACTGGTCTCCACTTGCGTCGCTGCGAATCGAGCAATGCCGGATAAGGGTTTGGTGGATTGAGTTCATAAGTCGGGATAACGAGTGGTCCTTCCCAAACGCGTGGAGCGTCTTTAGAAGACTGCGCGGCCGCCTGGCTTGCTATTATGAGGATTAGCGATAGATGAATAAGTAGACGTTTCATAAGCTAAACCTTTCAACGGCGGTCGTGTACCGGTCAATCTTGTCGCCTGATACAGTGAACCCGGTTCCAACTCCTTGCGGCACTTCGATAAATCCACTCTTATTGATCGTGATCGTAGGCTCGATGACGTCGTCAACATACCAACGAGACGAAGCTTCAATGTCGGTTGGAAATGAAAACTCTGAGTGCATTGCCAGATGCAGACCTTGCGCCGAGGCAATTCCCAGTTCCGGCATTGTGCCAACCCAGCATTGAAGACCAGCGGCGCGAGCGGCTTTTAACATCAGTAGCGCTTCACTCAGACCACCAACACGCTGCACCTTGATGTTTATAATTCGTGCGGCCTTGTTCGCGATTAAGTGGTCCAGCATAGCCAGTGATTCGGCAGATTCGTCGGCGCACAAGGGAGTTTTCAAATGCGACTGCAGCTCGCCGGCTTGCGCGACGACCCCTGCAGCGAGCGGTTGCTCAATCATCATCAACTGAAACCGATCCAACTCACGAAAAGTCTCTAAATCATCAAGCTGGTACGCAGCATTTGCATCCACCATCAATGGAAGTTCTGGAAATTGGGCTCGTACGGTTGCGACCGGTTCGATATCCCATCCCGGTTGAATCTTGATCTTCACGCGTTGATAGCCTTCCTTGACGTAATGGCTTACGCGCTCGATCAATTGCTCGATGCTTTCGAAGATGCCAATCGCGACGCCTGAGGGCACAGCGCGTCGCTCAATGCCGAATAGCTCATACAAAGGCTTTCGTTTAGTGTTCGCGTATGCATCCCACAACGCTCCTTCAATGCCCGCCTTCGAAAATGGATCGGCATGTTGTTCACGCAGGACTTCATAGAATCGGGTCGGATCGAGACCTCCCTGTGATAACAAGCCAGGAACCATTTCTTTAAGGACCGACCATGAACTGTCAGGAGTGTCGGCCGAGTAAAACGACCCGGACATCGGCGACGCTTCTCCCCAGCCAACGACTCCGTCGGACGTTGTAAGTTCAACCAGGATCGCATCCTTCTCTGCCACCACACCATTGCTGATCCGAAACGGCTCAACGAACGGCACGCGCACGCGATACAGCACTGCTGATGAAATCGTGATCAATTCGCCGTCCAAGGATTTTTCTCCCGCAAAGGCGCAAAGGCGCAAAGCGCTGCCGCGCTTCTAAGGATTTTCTTTGCGCCTTTGCGCCTTTGCGGGAGAAATCTCAGTAAATGCATCATGTCATCGTCGCCAGCATCTCTGTTGTCACTGGATTCAACGGTGGTTCGCCTTTTGCAAATCGCACCACTTCTTCAACCGCCACTTCCCCCATCTCACGACGCATCTCAATACCGCCGGCAGCAATGTGTGGAGTAAGAATGACGTTCGGCAGTCGGCGCAGCTCGTGATCTGCGGGCAACGGCTCCAAAGGATCTGTCACGTCGAGTGCCGCAGTTATCCGACCCTCCCGTAACTCTTCCAGAAACGCATCCATATCGATCAACCCACCTCGCGCAACGTTGATCAGACACGCACCATTCATCAGCAGCGACAAACGACGCTTGTCGAACATGCCGCGAGTCTCCGGCGTTAAAGCCGCGCACAGAACGACCACCGAACACGAACTCACTAATTCATCAAGTTCGACAAACGTCGCACCATGCGACGCAATCGATTCGCGGCTTGTGTACGGATCGCTCACGAGGATATCGACCCCGAGCGGCGGCAACAGCCTTGCGAATGCACGACCGATTCGACCAAAGCCAACGATGCCAACGCGGCGGCCAAAGAACGACTCGCCTTCGCTAACCTCTGCGTTTGTCCTGATTACTCCATTGCGCATCTCCGTTGCGTAGTCAGGAATTCGCCGTACAAGTGTCAATGCCAAAGCCAACGCCATCTCAGCTACGCCTCGAGCCATCGGATCCGCAGCGTTTGTAACCGTCACGAATTCGAAAATCTCTTCCGCAACACGCGACTTAACTTCCCCACCGCAATGCGCAATCAGCTTTACGCGCGGTTTCTGGCCCAACATCTCTGCAGTCAGAAATGGAGAATGCCACGTCGTCATGAGCACATCGGCGTTGGCAATCTCACTTCGCAACACTTCCGAATCCTCGCTTAACGTAGTTCTGCTCCAGCTCGTCACCTCGGCGAGCTTTTGTAGCGATCTCTCAGTAAAGAAGTGCTGGAACAAGATGTCACTTGCCAACACCAGAACATTCGGTCGCGTCACTTCGATCCTCAAGTAGATTACGAATTGCGTTACTAAAGTCCGGCAGCGCAATGTCCGGTTCTTCGATTTCGGGATGCCAATACTTTTCCCATTCGAAACTGATATAGCCTTCGTAATTCAATTCTCTAATCGCGGCCAGTGATTCAGAAAACGAAACGCAACCACTACCGGCTAACACTGGTAGCCAGTGCTCAGAACCGTGGACGGGTTTTGCGTCGCGAAGGTGAATATGAGCCAGATATGGTTGAACGGTCCTGGCAGCGTCTAGGACCAGGTCGCCTGCGGCAACCGAGTTTGCGACATCCCAGATCAGTTTTACTTTTGGATGATTCGCGAGCCTCGCGATCTCCGCTGCAGCTTCAGCACGAGCGAAGTCACCATGCGTCTCAAGTGCTACATCGACATCGCGCGACATGCGTTCCGCGATCTCCTGCAGGCACGAAACTATCCAGTCGCGCGTTTCCGCACGCTGTGCTCCAGGTTGAATCCGATCGGGGAAAACGCGAATGATTGGAGCACCGAGTTGCGCCGCAAGTTCAGCATGGGCCAATGCAATCTGCACGTGGGCTGCTCGCTCACTCGAATTTGGGGAATCAAATGTGCACGAAGTGTCGACGCAACAAATTGCAATACCGTAGCTTTCGAGATCGAAACGTGTTCTCGCAATCTGCTGCGTCGAAAACTCATGACGGCTGAGTAAATCCAAACTGCCACCCAACGCGCGCAACTCAACTGCGTCGTAACCCCATTCGCGCGCGGCCGCGATGATTTTAGGAAGTTCCCAGTCGGGACAACCAAGCGTTGAAAAAGCCAGCTTCATACGTACTTTTGGAGTGCGGCGGCCTGGCGCCGCTTTGTCATTGATCGGGCGAAGATCGAAACCAAAGCGGCGCCAGGCCGCCGCACTCCAAAGGAAACTCCTTACGGTGTGAACTCAAACGCTCCTATATCAATCGCTCCAAATACCGGTCGAGCCTGCGCCGTGCCAACTGCGAGGGCAGTGTGGAACGGCGGCAGAAACGCGGGTGGAAATAAAGGACTAATGAATGGATGTCCCGCAGGACTCTGCGGCGCACCATTGCCCGCGTCTACCAGCGGACTACCCGCCGCGGGTCGCAAATCAAGAGTCGCGATGTTAACGAATCCCGGATTAGCTCCGAGTCGAGTTCCGGTCCACGCGGTTGGAATCATGGCCGAACCGGTAGTCACCCAATTGTTGCTGCCGGTGCTTACTCGACCCGCCACCCAACGCACGCGAGTCTCCAACACAACCTTGTCGATCGCGGCCCCACCGACGCGGAAGAACACGTTGTTGTGCATTTCCAGACTATCAATTCCCTCGAAGATCTCGACAGCCGGACTAACCTGGCCCTGACGCAGAATGAACGTGTTGTTCACAAATCGATAACGTCCATTCGTGTGCCCGGTGCCATCACCACCGACGCGGGCCATGCGCGTGCCCTGTGTCGCGATATGTTGAAACACGTTTCCGACAACGTCTGAATCTTCTCGAGCGGTATTAGTTTCAACGTCCCTGTTACCGTGTGGATCAGGACCAATCAATTCGATCTCGCCGTAGAAGCCACCGGAAACCCAGTTGTAATAGATCTCGTTGCGCTCCGCGCGGCTCTTGATGTTGTTGCCACCATTTTGATCATGCAGGTAGCAGTACTGCATGCGGAACACTGATCCCGGATGCATCGCTTCATCGGTGGCCATGTACACCGGATGCTGTCCGGTGCCATTACCACAGCGATAGACCTCGACGTATTCCATCAACAACGAACCGGAGCCCGTGTCGGCGCCAAGAATTCCATGGGCCGGACAATCATGGACCACACAGTCGCGCAAAGTTATGTCGTGAGCGTGGTGATAGATGCCTCGAAAGCTGCCGCCGGTTACGTCAAAGCCTTCAAAGACGTAGTGATCTGACAAACGAAATTCCACCGTGTTAGTGCCGCCGGAAATGACCGGACGTAACCCGTTAACGCGAATCCCTCTGATCGTAATTTTGTTTACCGCAGTGCCCGGCCGGGTGAATATCAAATCTCCCGGATAGGTCGCATTGCCGTCTACTTCTGCTATGTCACCAGGGTTGAGCAGCGGTGCGACATCCTGCAATTTTTTAAAGGTTCGAGTTGGACCAACTTGATACGTCACCGCGAATGCAGTGCTACCGCAAGCAGCAATCAGGAACAGTGTGACTATGAGGTGTTTCATCGATTCTCCCTTCGTTTCCGGTGTCCTATTCGGTTTGTTAACTAATTCACGCGCTGCTTCGCAATCGCCTGTGCGAGTTTGTAGCGAGCGCGTTCGTAAGCATTTCCAGCTTCAGAAAACCCAACGGCTGGACCTGAGTCGGAAAAAACACGGGGGACCACTGATTGGAGAACTTCGTTAACTATTGCGTCTAATTTCAACTTTCGCGCTGTGGTTAAGTATTGATGGTCCTGCAGGCCACGTCGGAAATTTGCGAGCTGTATGGTTGAGATTGGCCCACGGATCCCGCGGTCCTGTTCGGGATGAAGCTTGTCTTCACCTGGATAGATCAAAACGCCGTCGCCGTTTATATAACCCTGATCGTCGAGCGGTTTATTTGGTTGGCCACGATTGTCGAATGTAATCGGGTTGGCCCAAACGTCCTGCCTGCGCTCGCCGGCCTTTTGGCGGTTATGCTGCCAATGCACACCGTGCCAGTAAAAATAATTGTCGATGTCGTGTTTGAAGCAGGCCCAGATTGTGGCGCGTGGGTCTGTGGCCGGAGCATCGATCACGATCGCGCCAGCTGCGGGACGGCCGCCGTTATAAATCCAGTATTTGCGTCCGCGTTGGCGTTCCTCAGTCGCGCGCTTGATGTCGTATCCAAGCGGGCCTGTGTCCCAGATATCGATCGCTCCATCGAGATCTTTTACGTAGTGCCTGGTTACGAAGGTTGGCAAGGCCTTACCAGGACCGGGATTCGAATGGAGGTTCTCCGCGAGCTGGCGAATGTAGTTGTATTCGGAATGACCCGGTTCGTCTGGCAGATATAGAAAAGTGATTGCGTCAGGAAACTTTGCTCGCAGGAAGGTGATCCAGCTATCTGCCTCACGCCATGCGCTCGCGCGTTCGTCAAATGTTTTTCCCGGACCGTAAAACGTGCGCGGAATAATCTTGTTACCAACACCCGCACCTGGACCTTCGTAACCCTTTGCTTTCGTGAAGTCAGTGCCGTCGAAACGGCCCAGTGCCGCCGACACCGAACTTATGTCATAAGCATGAACCAGCTCGATGCGGTGGCGGTGTGCAAAGCGATGATACTGCGGATCGAGATCGCTACCCTGATATTGCTTCGGTTGCGAACTCTCGTAATAGACCATCGCGTGCATGCTGTTTTGATCAGGTAATGCGAAATCAAACAGCTCTAGTTCGACAGGTATTGTTTGCTTCCAACCATCAGCCTCAATAGTGATCGTTCCTGAATAAAGACCGGAGGGAAGATTTCGATCAGTGTAAACTTCGATCCAAACGGATTGATTCTGTTTGCCGGCGACGCGAAGTGGAAAACCACCGAGCCCAGGGCGCGCATTCTCCGGGACCAGTTGCACTGGCTTCCATCCGGTTGGATCCTTTGGCGCGGCTGGGGAACCGACCTTATAGACCCATTCGGCATGCGAAGGCACTTCAACATTCATGTAGTTGACGGAAAATATTTGGATTGGACGGGCCGTATAATTCGTCGGGTCCAAGCCTGGTGCGGTGTATGTGATTTTCGCCTTGCCGCCTTTTTGAGTCAGGTGAGGCAGCGTGACAGATAGACGATTGATGCCGTTGTCATCTGCTTCGACGATCAATTGAAATGCGATTATCTCGTTGCGCGCTCCGAAGATCTTTACCTTGCGACCATCCCAGGCGGAGTTCGACGATTTGTTAGGATTGTTGAGATCATCTCTCTCCACTTTCTCGCCATCGTTTACGGCCCAGATCGTGCGAACGGAACCACGCGCGAATTGTGCGCCCAGCAGATAACAAGCGAGCAGAACGACGGAACAGACCGTCCATCCTGCACCTTCAAGTTTTTTGAAATCGTCCATATCCTAGTCTGAAACCGGTTCTGCGGCGATGGTCTGAGCTCGAGTTTTGTCTGATTCAGTCGGCACTCGGCCGGCTGCGATAAATGCAAGACCGATCAGCGTAGTTGCGACGGCGTAAATTCCAACAATCCAACGATCGCGTCCCGGCGAACTCGCAGCCACAAGTAGAAAGCACGCGATACCCATTCCCGTCGTCACTTTTCCGACGAGTGCGAGTTGTCCTCGACCGGACACACCGGCCGCTCCCAATTCAGTCGCCGGATCAATTGGTGTCTTCAGTTTCGTGAAGAATGCATCAACTCTCCGTGCAAACTCTCCCTCGGGCGAGATCAACAACACGGGAATAAAAAACGCTATCGTTGTAGTAATCGCGGGAATACCGATCAAATACGTTTCGTTGAGTCCCATCCCGAGATAGCGATTTAAATAGAGGTTGACGAAGAGAGACGTGATCGCGCCCACAACATATGCGCAGACCGCCGACCACCATGGTCCACCTTTCGCCACAAAGCCGTAGAGCAGAGGTAGTCCAAGCGGGATGAGAAACATCGATTCGAGAATAAACAAGAGGGTGAAGATCCCCGTCGCGCCCTGTGCAAAGAGCAGTGCGACACAAATCATCACCAGACCAACACCAAGCGACGTCAAACGGCTCGCCGTCAGCATGTGACGATCAGATGCGTCTTTGCGTAGGTAACCCTGGTAGAGGTCCTTCGCAAAAATACCGGTAATAATGTGGTTGTGGGCCGACAACGAGGCCATCGACGACGCGAGCATCGCCGCCAGCAACACCCCGATCATGCCCGGTGGCAACACTCGCAATCCCATAGCGATATACGCGGCTTCCGAGGGTTGTTTCAGACCGTTTGGAACTATCCCCAGATCAGGTATCGCGACGCGTGCGATCAATGGCGGCAGATAAAAGATCAGACTGCCGATAGTGAATAGGACCATGCAAAGAACTGCAATTCTCTTTGCCGACTGCTCGGTATCGGCACAGAAGTATCTTTGCGCGTTACCGAAGTTGTTGTAGCCAGTAGTTTGCGAGACGGTATAGACAATCAAAAACAACCAACCGTATTCACCGGCAAACGGATTGAAGTAACCAGACGGTGCTTGGGCAATAAAACTACTCAGACCTCCTACGTTCGCAAGCGAAAGAACCATCAACACGCATGCGATCGGGAAAAGGAACATGAACTGGAACATGTCCGTAAAGCACACAGCCCAGTAACCACCGAGTACTGTGTAAGCCAGCACAACGATTCCACAGATGATCACGAGGTATTCGACGGGAACACCCAGCGCAATCGACATAAAGCTCGACAGTGCAAACAGACGAACCGAGCCGAACATCAACTGGCTCGGACCAGTCAACCACGAGAACATTTTGTGGGTACCCTCGCCAAAACGACTGCGAATGTATTCAACCACTGTGGTTACGCGGGAACGGCGCCACGCCTGAGCAAAGAAAACGTGTCCGAAAAGAAAAGCCGGCACCGCGAGGAACATGAGAAACACACCGATGAGGCCGTGACGGTATGCGAAACCTGCTCCGCCCGTGAAAGTCCAAACTGAAAAGCCGGACATGAACGATGCCATTCCGGCCACCCACCACTCGACGCGATTACCACCTTTTAAAAAGTCTGCTCCAACGCGCATGAAACGCATGAAGTAGGCGCCGATGCCGGCCATCAGCAAGAGATAACAGACAAGCACAACGTAATCGATCGCGTGAACTGAACTGTGCATGCTGTTCTCCTTTAGACTTATTGATCGCGGGGGGAGTCGAAATCTGAAAATGCTTATCAGCGGCGATCTGTTTTCCTGATCCGTTTCATCCGCGGCCCAGGTACTCCGCCGCGACAACGTCGATGAATAGATGCGCGTCCGGATGTGTGCGCAATATCGACGCCGGGCAGGTAGTGCTTATTGGCCCTTCGACGGTGTTTTTGATCGCCGGGCGCTTGGCAGGTCCAGGCGCGATGGCGAATAGTTTTGGGCGAGCCATTAACGTGGGGATCGTCAATGACAGAGCGTCCTTGGGGACTTCGTTCAGCGACGCGAATGCGCCGTCATTCACCTGTTGATTTCTGCAGATCTCATCGAGTTGGACCACCTTTACGGATTCCGGATCGTTGAAATCACAAAACGGTGGATCGATAAAGGCGAGATGACCGTTTTCTCCGATTCCGAGAACGGCGAAGTCAGGGGGATTCTGCTGCAAGAGGTCGGCATAGCGCTTTGCCTCCACCGCTCCATCCGAAGCATCGCCACGCAACCCATGAAAAGCACCGAACGGCACTTTGTTCACCAGGCGATCAATTAAAAACCGCCGAAACGACTGTGGCGCCGTATCATCCATGCCCAGGTATTCGTCGAGATGAAAAGCAGTCACGCGTGACCAATCGATATCCGGTGCTTCGGCCAGATTCGCGAGAAACTCGTTCTGGGATGGCGCAGATGCGAGTATCAACACAGCTCTACCGCGCTCTTCGATTGCTCGCCTAATCTCGGCCGCAATCACGGACGCCGCAGCCTTGCCCATTGCCGGTCGCGACTCATAGACGTAAACATTGAGCTCGTCCGCGCGAAAGTTTCTGTTTAGTCCGTCCTGCACTGCAGCCGTTGATTCCATATGCCTCCAATGAATCTTTCTTCTCTGTGCAACAGAGAAACGTCAGCCGACTTCCGGACCCGCGATTGCGATAACAAATGGCGATGTTTTTGCGGCTGGACCACCAGCACGCATTCGTATCAGGTCACGTTCTTTGGCAAATCCACGTTCGGATAACAAGCTCGCGCTGATGCCACATTCTGTATTGAAGTCGATATAAACACGCCGTCGATTCAATTGACTCAACACTCGATCCAGCAGCATCTCCGCCTGTTGGGGATCTCTTGAAACCACGGGTCCGACGTAATCCGCTCGCGTGCCGCGTCGCGCCAGCGCATAGCCGTTAAGAGCATCGTCCGTATCTCTCACTAAAACAGGCGAAACTGAAGCGTTGTCGATCAGACTTTCGATCAACTTTGAACGATCTGCATTGAATGCAAGTTGATCCAGCGCCAGCAAAGTATCGCGATCTTCGCCGAGCAGCGCCTGAGAGTTATGCGCTGCTGAACCGGCAACGCCACTCCATCGTTCAATTGTGGACTCCACCTCGAATCCAAACTTCTCATAAACAGGTTGGCCCAAGGCGGTCGCATCCAGCTTTATCGTCGCGACCCTTGGCTGCAAATAATCAAGAGCAACCTGCATTAACTTCGCTGCGATTCCCTGACGGCGATGTTGAGGCTCAACCAGCACCATCCCGATCCACGCCAGATCGTTGCCGTATGTTGTAGTCGTCGTAGTACCAACTAAACGCCCATCCTTGATCGCGACAAAACAGCCATTGGGTTCCAGCATTAACAAACGACGCCAATCATCCTCAGTCTGGTTCCAACCGGCCGCTTCTTTGAGTTGCATCGCGGCAGCGATATCCGATTCAAACAACAAGCGAATCTGTACGGCAGTCGACGGCTGCATCATTCAACTCACTACAGAAACTTGCTCTGCCCAAATGTTATTTGCCGGTTCCATGCAGAACTCAGCCATCCGTTTTATGTTCCATTCAACCGGCCAACCAAATACGCGACGCAAATTGAGCAACCAGGCGAGCAAACCTTCGTCGGGATGAAAGTAGAGCTCGAGTAAAGCCCGGGCTGTTTTCCCGCCGGTTTTCATCGTGTATTCACCACTGGGTAGCTGAAAGAAAGTATGAATTTGAAAACTGCTGGCGCCGCGCAAGAGGTATTCAGCGGTTATTCGTCCTGACACGATGTTACCAGTGGCACTAATCGGCAACTTGCAAACTGGAATTGCTTCCTGTCGTTCAAGCAAACGCAACTGTGCCAGCACATTCAAATTGCGGGCGCTCAGTTCTGGTCCACCGTATGCGGTACCGCGAACGCCGTCGAACACACGGTCCGGATCGAACAATCGATTCGCATAAACAAGAAAGTCAGGTATTTCGTCGCCGGAACACTTCTCGTTGACGGCTCGCAACATCTCCAGTTGAAACGCATCGTCAAGGATTGCATTGAAGAACTTCAGGCCGATCTTTACCGCCGCTGGAGCTGCACCTCTTCTCATTAACGCGGTAACACGAGTCAGCCATTCAATAATCATTTCCGCCTGAGCCGCCCGGTCAGAACCCGCCAACGTCGGACTGAAGTCTTTTTCGATTACCATCGGCGCAGTCGGCTCGTGTCTTTTCCATACGTCCACTAAACACTTCGTGGTGTAATCGTATTCGCCAGTTTTCCAGACACTTTCGGCAGCACTCGGCAAGTGATACTTGCACGAGGGTACAACCAGCACAGAGGCAGGACGCGCAAGGGACAATGCTTCGTCGAAAAACTCGAGGTATTTGGCGAACGTGTCGTACCAGCCTCGTCCTTTCCAGGAGACAGTCCAACCTTGCGTGTTGTCCTTGCCGGTAATTCGCTCGACCACCATCTTCGTTTCTTCGATGGCCCATTCGCTCATCGACTGCGCACCCGAAGCCTCTTCAGCAATGATCGATTTGAGAACGACGAAACCGAGCTGCTCTTCACAATCACGCCGCACCTGCGACAAATTTAAAGAGAGTTGGCCGGAAGCCTTGCCGAAAGGGTTCTTGATCGGGTGGTCGCCGTATTCACTGCTTAAGTCGATCTGATATTCCTCGCGAACGTACTCTTCGAGCCTGGCAGGCAGGCCGGTTCGAAAACGTTCATAGTCGCGAACCAACGCCGCGCGTTGTCTGGAGTCGAGTTCTGGATGTCCGCTGAGAGAAAACATTATTCAACTTGCACGTTCAGGCTGTTCAGGACGTTTGTGATGTTGTCGACTTCGTGCGGAGACAAGACCGGCCCCCACGGATCGTTGGCTGCTTCCGTTGGGATTACGCCAAGCTTTGCAAGCGCACAAAGAACGCGACCGATGTAACCTTCCATCGGATCAATAAAAAGCACTTCGGCGAGTTGGTCCACGAGGTCAGACAGAGCAAGAAATCGTTCCGCATCACCCGCGAAGTGCGCATCGATCAGTTCAGACTGAAGATCACAGCAGACGGCGCCCATGCCCACCAGAGCAGCGTCCGCGCCCCTTCTTAAGCTATAGCCCACGAACCGGTCTTCACCCGTGATCAGCAGTTTGTCCGGGTGTCGCGATTTGATTTGGCGCGCGACGTCCTGGTAAGTCATCACGCTGTCGAGTGTGGCCATTTTGATACCAATGACATTGGGCAACTCCAGGATGTGGTCCAATACGTCTGGGGAGTACGAAATGCCGCCGGCGGCTTCGTAGAGATAAAACAAAACGAGCGGTAAACCGAGATCTGAAAGGCGACGGTGGTGTTCGATGATTAGCGAGTCTCTTTGTTCGCGGTGCCTCAACCAGCAAGGCGGGTAAACGAGAAAAGCGTCTGCACCGTAACGGACAGCTTTTGACGCCATCGACAAGGTTGAATTCGTTGCCTCGTTCGGATCTGAGTGATTGCTGCGCGCACCTACGCCGGCGATTAGAGGTTTATCTGAGATGCCTCGACGCCATTGCTTGATTACACGCTCAGCTGTCTCGTTATCGAGAAGTAGTCCTCTCCCCGTATGCGCCCAGATCGCGATTCCGGCGATTGGTTGTGAGCTCATGAACGCAACATAGGCCTCATGTGCACGCTCGTGAAAATGGTGTTCACGATCGAACATGACCGGCGCCGCAGGTATCAGGCCTCCGGTGAGCTGCGTCTTAAGTTCTTCGGCAGAGTAGTTCATCTTGCTATTTCCAATTGCCGATTGCCAATTGCCGATTTGTTTAAACCTAAGTCGATAGTTGACTCCAATTGGCAATTGGCAATTGGAAATCGGCAATCGTCAGCCCATGTGCGGCACGGACAACAAGCTATTCTGAATCAAAGTCAGTGCGCCCTTTAGACTCGGGCGAACTTCAAACGCAGATGGTCTAATAGCTGCGCGATGCGACCGAGGCGCCAACAGGTTTCGCCTTGTCTCCTCCACAATTATTGGTTCAATCAGGCCCCAGACCTTCGTAATTTCACCACCGATAACGACAACTTCCGGATCCAGTCCATTGATCAAACCAGTGATTCCAATGCCGAGATATTTAGCCGTCTCACGAACCGCTTCTGTTGCCGCAGGATCTCCCGCGTCAACCAGCTCAATTAATTTGCGCATCGTCGAAACTCGTTTGCCGCTCGCGTCGCGTAAATCTGCATACCTTTTTAATGTGGCCTTATCCGACGCGTAGAGATCCCAGCAACCTCTTTGCCCGCAGCGACAATCGGGACCATTCAACTCTATGGGAATATGTCCGAACTGACCGGCGGTATTATTTCCACCACGATAAAGCCCACCATCGATAACAACGCCGCACGCCAGTCCGGTGCTGACACTGACGTAAAGCAGATTGCGAACGTGTGCGTATTGAGCTTTGCCGTGCCAGATCTCTGCCAGCGCCGAACAGCGCGCTGAGTTATCGATGATCACCGGCAGACCAGTAGCTTTTTCCAGCAGATTCACCACCGGCACATCACGCCACGGAAGGACCACTGAAAGAAGAAACTTGCCGCTCTGATTATCCACCAGACCTGGCAAACTGACGCCGATACCTGGAAATTCGATGAACGAATCGTGTTTAAGACGAAGTTTGCGAATCTCTTTGCCGATCCTCGTCAAAAATGATGAAGCCACAGACCCTGTTTCGAAACTAACGCGCGACACAATGCGATTGTTGAAATCGCTAAGTGCGAGGATCGTCTCATCCGCACGTATGTCGAGTCCGAAAAGACCAAAACGTTTGGCGTTAAGACGCAAAGGTGTCGGAGGCTTACCACCAATCGGCGTTGTTCTTCCCGATCCCTCTTCGATGATGCAAGCGTCCTTGAGTAATTCTCCGGTAATGGTGGAAATGGTCGCTTTCTTTAGACCACTTATCTTTGCAATTTCGGCGCGTGAGATTGGCTGACGATCCGAAAGAATACTGAGCAGAATGCGCCGGTTAACCAAACGCAGCATGTCATGTCCGGCCGCTGTGACATCGGCCAGATTGGGCTTGCGTGTAAAGTTGTGACGCGACGCACTGCTCATGTGTAATCCGCGTTATCTGTGGCTAAAAAATCCTTCGACTAGAAGGTTAGCCGCAGTTTCGCACGGATCGATCGACGATTATCAATTCCCTCCTGCGTGAAACTGTTGTTATTGCGTCCGAAGTTCGGGTTTCTAACCAAATTACCAGAATCAGTCGGTATCACAATCTGGCCCGTCGGAGTCAAGGCGATATTGAAGGTTCCCAGGTTTGCGAACTGGGTGTCCAGCGGTGACCGCAGTGGATGATTGAAGATATTGTTGAAGTCTACACCTACCTCCAACTTAGTGGTCTCACTAAATCTAAAGAACTTACGAAGTCCCATGTTGACACCCCATGTACCTGGTCCTACAAGGAAATTCCGTTTTGCAACGTCCGGGTTATCGAACACGTCGGCACCCGTTGTCGGTACAGTAAAAGCGTCCGCATTGAAGAACCGATCGCCGGATACACCTGCATATGGATCGCCGACCACACGAGGACGAAAAGTTGGACCAGTAAAATCACCAATCGCGTCAACAAATGCGCTGGCAATATTGCCCGGGAAAACCGGGTCGCAGTTACTACAGGTCCAGAAAGGTGTAAACCCGGTGCCAGTCTTGGCAAACATGTTCCACGAAATTTGGAAACCACCAACAGCCGCATCGGCCCATTTGGAAATCGTGTTGCCATACTGCCGGCCGCGACCAAACGGAATGTCATACGCACCGTAGGACACCAGTCTATGTCGTGAAACAAAGGAATCCCTGGAAAGGTCGTTATCCGGATTAAACTGATTGTATATGGCTCCGCCGAGACTCGAATTTCCAATATCGAGACCGCTCGACTTCTGATCGAGAAGCGTGTACGAGACATTGAACATCAATCCTCGGGCAAACCTGCGGTTTACTTCGACTTGAAACGCATGTGAACGGCCTCGACCGATATTTCCGTAGCTCGCAAGGAAAGCGCCAAGTCCGTCAGGAAACGGTCGTCGAGCTTCATCCTCTGCAGTTTCAACACAGAGTCCCAGGTCGGTCGGGTCCTCCGCGTTGAAACATGAATTACCCTCCCCGTCCGTAGTACCAAAAGGCGTATTGCTCGGCGGCAACTCATTCAGATCGAACCCGGCAATTAGACCATGTTGACGAGCACCGATATACGACACACGAACTCCGAGATCGTTCATCAACTCGTGTTCGAACGTCGCATTGAACTGTTCGATGCGCGGCGCTTGCAGATCAAATGGAATAGCGTTAGCGGCAATACCCTGAACTGACGCGAGTACTGCGTTATTGAAGGGAGTCAAACCTCGACCGAAATTGCCGCCTGCAGGATTGATGCCGCCCGGAAGACCCACTCTTTGGTTGGTTCGTACGGTCTGATTGAAGGTGTTTGTTGCTATGGCGTCGCGCATGCCCTGAGCAGCCGAAGTCGGATAGACGATTCCGTAACCTCCTCTGATGACGCTCTTGTCGGTTAGACGGAAGGCTGCACCGAGTCGAGGTGCGAAGTTGTTCGTGTCGGTATTGACTAAACCGCGCCCGACTCCTGCTTCGTCTGCCGTCACTGTTCCGTAGGTGATGAAGAATGGGTGAATTCTTGCTTTGACGGCTTCGGTCGGAACCACGAACCTTCCCTTCCTGCCTCCGTTGCCGGTTCCGTCCGGATCGAAGTTCACCATCAAATCGTTCTTGTCGACGAATGGAGTGATCAGCTCGTAACGCAAACCAAGGTTGAGCGTAAGCCGCGGATGAATCTTAAAGTCATCCTGTATGAAGAGGCCTGACTCCGTGTTGGATACATCGAGGGCTGGTCTGACATCGCGCACGAAAAGCGCAGAGTTGTTTACAGTTGAAGGCATTCCCAGCAGAAACTGAGCGAAGCCGTTGAAAGTCGCGCCCCACGTCAACGTTCCACGTGGATTGTTTCGATTAAGAGCAAAACCATCCACAGCCTGGTTTCGAACAAAGTCGCCGCCAGCCTTGATGGAGTGTTTACCTTTGGACCATGTCAGCGTGTCACCGAACGTCGCGAGTTTCTGGTCCAACGGGCGATCTGTGTTTCTGCCACCGTTGGGAATGCCGGAAAAAGGCCCGAAAGTAAATGCAACCTGTCCCGGAGTATCGATCAGGCTCGCTCCGACCACTGAACCGTACGCCGCAATTTCCTGTTCGTTGAAACCGACGCTCGAGAGAAACTCACCCGTCGTCATGTTGGCCCGGCGATAGAGGTACTGGTAATTGATGCCGCCGCGCGCCTCGTTCACCACAGTATTTGAAAAGATTCGCGTGTACGACAACGAAACCGTGTGATTTTTCTGGTGCTGGGAGAGCAGGCCAAATGCCGGCAGCGGACTTGCGACTAAACCGCGGTTTCCATTGCGAACCTGGAAGTTGTAAACCGCATAAAACTTGTCCCGGTCGGAAAAGTCATGGTCCACACGAAGTGTAGCGAGGTCGCGGGTGAGTAATCCGCCAAAGCTCTGTGCGAAATCGAAGAGACGTCCGGTTGTATTTTGACCACTAGCATTGGCGTTCAGCAACGGCGCCGCTGGATTTGCGTGAGGATAATACGCATTGAGAAGATTCAGAGCGATCGGATTCAGCAAACGTTGGGGTATCGTGACGAAGCGACGCGTAGTGCCCGTCAGAATCGTGTTGTTTGCGAGTTCGTCAGCCGTGAGAAGTGGAATAACCGCAGCGGGAACCGCGGGTTTGCTCGTGTTGACGATCTGTGTGAAGTTGCCTGCCAGCACTAATGAACTGGGTATATTGTTGGATCTAACTCGAACCGGCGCAAAGTCCCAACGCCGCTCATACGAGGTGAGGAAGAACGTTCGCTTCCCGCTGAATGGAAGCGGACCACCGAATGATCCGCCGAGTTCATTCAAGTTGAAATAGGGCTTAGGAAAAGTAGGTACGGCGCTGGTCGGCAAGAACGCAGCCTCATCGTTCTTTTCCTGGAGCGAACGCGCCGCGAGATAAGAGTTCTTGTTGTTGTAGAAGAGTGATCCGTGGTACTCAGATCCACCACGCTTTGTCTCGATGCGAATATTTGCCACACCGGAGTATTCAGCGGTGAAATTCTTCGATAGCACGATCAACTCGCCGACGGTTTCGAGCGATGGTTGACTTGACGTGGGCTCGCCGAAGATTCCTCCATTGGTCCTTTGACCATCGAGCGAGAAGGTTGCGCCGTAGCTCTGGGCTCCAAGGAATTTGAAGCTGCCATCACCGGTCGGCCCCTGCGTGATGTCCGGATTCAAGTAGAGAAACTCCAGAATCTCACGACTGTCGCGCGGCACTTCCTGAAGCTGTTGATTGTTAAGCGTGCTGGAGATGACTGGTTGATCGCGCTGAATCAGCCCCGCATCATTACCAGTAACGGTGACCGTCTCATTCTGGGTGCCGACTTCGGCCTTAATGTCTGCGCGAACAGTCTCAGAGCCGTTGAGCACAGTCTCCACGATAGTTTTTTTGAAGCCCGTCGCAACTACCATCACTTCATAACTGCCGGGCTTCAATGCAGCGACTTCGTAATTTCCTTCGCCATTAGTGGTCACGTCTCTTGAGAGGCCGGTGCCTTTATCTGTGATCTTGACTGACGCGTTCGGAATGACGGCGCCATTTGCGTCCGTAACGGTCCCGCGAATGGTTCCGAGGTTGGTGCCCTGTGCGAGCGCAGTGCTCATGCAACACAAGAGGACTCCGGTTACTAAAACACTCGTCATGACTGTGCGTAGGATTTTCATGTCTGACTCCTTAATGAAACTGAGCGCATTAGCATGTGCAGACACTCCGGGGGGAACGAGCACCGCTATCCGGTTCAGTAAAGATAAACTCCAAAATTTGGGAGGTTTGTTCACGTCTCAAACGAACCTTTTACTACCGCGTCCAACCAGGTCATCCGAGCGGGTTAGTTCGAAACCGGGACTAACCTATTACCGTCCGCTCTTTCTTTTTGCCTGCCTTGGTTGTTCGCTGTGTTGGACTCGAACTAGTCCGCGACGTTAAAAAATCTGGCGCGCTTATAACATCCACTCTCGATAGTTTGCAAGAGCAAATTCAGATCTGTGTCGTTAGCACATGATGTGTCCGGTGAAATTAGCAAATGAAGTGTCCGGTCTGAGCGGCGCGCTGAGGAGCGGCATGACACGATGCGGTCATGAAGCAACTGAGCGCAGCCGCAGTGGAGCGGGCGATGAAACTACAGGACGTCATGTTGCGGGCGATGGCCAAACGGATCACCTGGTTCCAGGCCGCAGAGATCCTCAACATTAGTTGCCGGCAGATGCAGCGTTGGAAGACACGCTTTGAGCACGAAGGCTATGAAGGATTGTTTGATCGCCGACGCGGCATCCCTTCACCGAAGCGCGTGCCCCTGGAGACAGTTGAGACGGTGCTGCGGTTGTACCAGGAACAGTACTTCGACTTTAACGTGCTTCACTTTCACGAGAAGCTGAGCAGCGAACACGACATCCATTTGAGTTATACCTGGGTGAAGCAAGCGCTGCAGGGCGCCGGTCTGGTAAAGACCAGGCGCAAGCGCGGCAAACATCGCAAGCGGCGGCCGCGGCGACCACTGCCAGGCATGCTGTTACACATCGATGCCAGCCAGCATCGCTGGTTCTGTGATGATCGTTGGTACGACCTATTGGTGATCATGGATGACGCTACCAGCGAGATCTACTACGCGCAATTAGTGGAAGAAGAATCAACTCGCACAGTGATGACGGCACTGCGTGAGGTGATCGAGCAGAAAGGCCTCTTTTGCGCGCTTTACAGCGACCGAGCGAGCCATTTCTTTGTCACGCCGAAGACCGGCGAGCCAGTGGACCATAACCGTCTGACACAGGTGGGCCGAGCGTTGCGCGAGCTCGGCATCCAAATGATTCCGGCTTATTCACCCCAAGCTCGCGGTCGCAGTGAGCGCGGTTTCGGCACTTGGCAAGGACGCTTACCACAAGAGCTGCGGCTGCGCCGCAGCCAGACGCTCGCCGCTGCCAACCAGTTTCTGCGCGAGCGGTACATCACCGAGTTCAACCAGCGCTTCATGGTCAAAGCAGCAGAACGAGGCACTGCTTTTGTGCCGCTCAAACGCAAGGACTTGGATCTCGTCTTTTCACTGCAGCACGAGCGTGTGGTGGGTCGTGATAACACGGTGAGCTTTGCCAATCGCAGTTGGCAGATCGAACGTACCAAACTGCGCGGCACGCTGGCGGGTTGCAGAGTGACAGTCCATGAACATCTGGACGAGACTCTTTCAATCACCTTTGGGCCACATGTAGTAGGCCGTTATCAAACAGGCGAGGCTGTGGAAATGACGCCGCCACGGAAAGCGACAAAAAGCGTCGCTTCCCGCAGCGGCTTGGAAAAGTCAGGCCAAAAAGCAGCCTGACTTTCCCACATTCCCACAGCCACTACTGCTGGATGGATATTTGAAGTGGTAAAACCAAAACCGGACATTTCACTTGCTAAAAAGATCGGACATTTTAATTTGCTAACAACAGAGCAAATTCAGATGTGCACCACGGAACGTACTGTAGGGGCGGCCCTCCGTGGCCGCCCCTGCGCGGAATTCAACAGAGGGGCGGCCACGGAGGGCCGCCCCTACAGTACGTTTGATGATTATTTGATCACCGGCAAGATTAGTGCTGAACTGTGTTCACGATCGTGATAAATGATTTGATGCGCCTTCAACGAACGGCTCGCACCCAATATATCTTCGCCGGTGTTCAGATTTCGATCGAACCGCGGAAAGTTACTGCTCGAAACGTACAACCTTATCCGGTGGCCGGCCTTGAACACATTCGCCGTCGCCCACATATCAATCGTGTACTTGTATATCTTGCCTGGAGTAATCGCCGACGCCTGTTTCGTACTCTCTCGATACCGCGCTCGCACAATGCCGTCAGTTAAAAAACGCGCATACCCATTCGCGTCAACGTCTACAAGCAACGCTGTGAAATCCGTATCTACTGCCGACGTCGATGCATAAAGCTCGAACGAAATGAATCCTGTAACTTCAGTGTCTTCAGTCAAAGGCGGCGTTGAAAACACGAGGACATCCGAGCGTGTTTCGTTCGGTCTTTGATCTGCCGGACCAGGCGGAATTCCCTGCCCGCAACATAAACGTCCGCCGATAGTCGGCACAGGATTTTGCGGGTCGTAATCGAATTCATCCTTCTTTTCCACATCCGCCGGCGGCGTGGGGCTCAACGTACCGTCGCCTGCGATGCTATTTGCGCCTTTGGTTGAGTGGAGGTAGTACTTCGTGTAACGAGTACGCGCGAGGGGAAACTCTTGCTCGTCGCGCCAAACGTTATTGCCCATAATGAAGAGACGAACGGGTGCGCCACTTGAATACTCGTTTTTTATTCCCTTCAGAGAGTAGTCAAACCACTTCAACGTCGCGGCGGTGTTATCCAACACGGCGGCTCTCCCAAACACTACGTCGCCAATCTTTCCCTCAGCGGAAGTTGGCGCGTGGGCCCATGGACCAACAATCAAACGTTGCCCGGCTCGAGCTTCTGGCGTAGCAGCTTCAGCACGCAAGCCGGTGTAGTTCTTGATCGAACCTTTAAGAAACAGATCGTGCCAGCCCCCGGCGTGCAATCCCATCACCGTCATGCGCGAGTAGTGATCCGACACGCGCCATTGCGCCCAGTAAGTGTCGTCACGTTCATGTGATAACCAGTCGCGAAAGTACGGCGCGAGAACAGAACTCTGAGGCGTTTTTAGAATTGTGTAGTCCTGAAGCGGCAGATTGTTAACCCATTCCTTTGGTGCCTGGGCTCGGTCTGCCTGACGACGCAGGGTATCGATCGCGAGACCGGAGGTCCATGAACTACTGAACCACTGCATCAACGCACCACTTTGATAAGTCCAACCGTCGTAGTACTCGGACGAAGTCACATACGGAAATATCGATACAAGGTGTGGCGGCACTGCCATTGCAGCCAGCATCTGCGTCGCCCCGACATACGAGCCGCCAAACATGCCAACTTTTCCATTGGACCCATTCAGTCTTGCGGCCCATTCAACTGTGTCGAACCCGTCAGCACTCTCGTTGCGAAACGGATAAAACTCTCCTCCAGACGCGAAGCGACCGCGCGTGTCCTGTAGCACAACGATATATCCATGCGAAGCGAGCTCGTTGGCCATTCCCGCACTGCCAGTCCGGTTATAAGGCGTGCGTTGCAGAAGAATTGGAAACTTTTCATCACTTACCGGACGATAGATATCCGCAAACAGCGACACTCCATCTCGCATCTTCACACTTACATTCTGCTGAATCGCGACTCTGTAAAGTGTTTGAGCGTGGGTGGCAGCTGCATTCAGACCGAGAACGAAGAGCGCGGCGATTAATACATGAATGGTTCGCGTGCGATGAGCAGTCATAGTCTTTAATTAACCCTTTATGCGCCGTAGTCCTTCGCCATGGTGCTGTGCAAAATAAACGAGCTGACTTGTGAACTGAAATGCCCAGTTAAAAGCGCGAGCAGGCCGATTCATGTCCAGTTGCACAGCGAGGTCGAGGAAACGTTTGAAGCGTTTCTCATAAATCTCTTTGCGCCTGCGATCTTTAGTGAAGAACAGACCCAAAGCAAACGTATAGGCCATCTCAGTGTTGTGCATCTCCATGTCTGGTCCAAGCTCGCCTGGCGATGCTTTTGGATCATCAGCAGCAAAACAATTGATCACGTAATAGGCCTTTGAGCCGTCCGGAACGATACCTTGACGATCGAGAAAGTCACACCATTTCACGACCATTTCAGCGACGCGACCATCGCCCGTAAGCGTCCGGTAATGGAAAAGCGGATCGAGCAACAATGCCATCATCCACGCCGAAGTCGCACCGGGAAATTTCGCTTCGTTTGGATCATACAGTTCCCAGTTTTGACGTAACGAGCCGTCTGGAGGACGTCCATCGGGAGGTTGTTGCTGATGTTTGTAGTAAGCATCGACACACTCACGAGCTTTGGTCCAATATTTTTTATCGCCAGTCATTTCCCAGCCATGCAGTATTCCCAGTAGACCATAACCCTGATGTCGCAGAGTCCAGAAGTTTCTGTTGCGCTCAGGATCTACGCCGAGTGGAACCGGCTTGATCAGGTCGGGACGATAGACCGGATTTTGATGTTTGAAGCAGTACTCAGCCATCAGCTTGCCGCACTCAAGCGCACGTTCGTCTCCCGTTAAGAGGTAGTGAATGTGCATTGCTCTCGGATAGACGTACTTCAGATCGGCGCCTTTAAGGGTGAAGATACCCGCGTCTGGACCACCCAGCTTCGTGTGTTGCCGAAGGAAATTCGCCGCGTGATAGGCCGCGTCGAGATACTTGCTCTCCCCTGTGCGGACGTACATCTTGTAGTAGCACGTCGTTCGATCAAACAGCCATTCGTGATAGACGGTGCTATCGAGGTACCGGAGTGAGCCGGGAAAGTTCTTCTCGACAAACCTGTCGTAACTCGAGTATGCACCCGACGAGGCAGAAGGGACCTGCGGGCCGACAATGCCAGAGGCACATAACCAATCCGCAGGCAAAACGGCTACGACGCGAGGACCTTTCAACCCGTCCTCATCAATCAATGTTTTAGAAACGGGCACAAAGTTCGACTCAACACGGCTCCGGCTTCCATTGAAGCTAACGTTGACTCGCTGCGTTTTTTGTTTGGAGAAGTCGGCTTTGAACTGAATCAACAATGACCTGATCGAGCCGTCGCGTCCGCCTGTACGCCACTGTTCGAGAGCACGAACGGCACTGGACAACTCAGTTCCACGTTCATCGACTATTCTTATCTTGCGTGGATCTTTCAGAAAGCCATACGGTAACGGCAACCCAAAACTTACAACCTCGTCTGCAAGATCGTGAGCGCGACCTTCAAGCGTCACGGTTAAGCGATCGGTCGTGGTCCAACTCAGATGACGTGAAACGGGAACAGCAATCAACGCCATCAGGCTGTTCTTCAAAAAAGTTCTGCGTAAGTTCTCCGGCATAGCTTACAAACCCAAGAGGCGAGCCGCGTTCTCGTAATAAACCTTCTTCAAAATCTGCTCAGGTAATCCAATGCCGTAGATGCGCCAACGACCCTGGGGCGGAATCGGTGCCGGCGCGTAGTCGAAATACTCATCTTCGGTCTCAAGAAAACGGTAATAGATTTCATACAGTTCATTGCCGAAGATTTGCTGCGGTGTTTCGACGCCGTGTGGTGTTGCATCTGTGGCAAACAAAATTCGGTCCTGGTATTTATCAAAGAATTTACGAGACAAACGGGGCTGTCGACCGAGTTCGCCGATGCGAGCCGCGATATCTACGTACATGTTCGGATAACGATCGAGACACTCTGAAACGTACGGCAGATTCTCTGAATTGGCGGTGTGAAGTGCGACAAACTTCGTGCGTGGATGTCGCCGCATCACACGGTTGCGAGCTTCCTGCAGTTCGGCATTACTGGGATAGTCTTTGCCATGAAAAGACCAATCGGGATGTGCACTCAGTTCTTCATAGCGCTCGTTAAAACGATCGGTCGGCAGAAAAAACGCATCCGGATCCGACACATGTATCGCTACCGGCATATTGAGCGCTCCGGCTGTTTCCCACATTTCGTCGAATCTCTTGTCGTCAACTTTAACGAGCGGACCAGTCCTCACGTTTTCCCGAAGATAAAGCCCGAGAGTCTTGAGTATCTTTAACCCACGCGCGCCGGTCTTCTTTGCTGCTTCCAGTTGTTCCGCCTGAAATCTGGAATAATTCGCCATTGTAATCTTCGCGTACCACGGTTCGGTGAAGACGATAAAGCGACCGGGATGCTGTTGCTGCCAGTGACGCACGGTTTCTTCCAGCAAAGAGCCGTAGCCACCAGTCAGATTAACCATTACACGGACGTTCTTTGCGTCCATCACTTTTAGGATTTCGGCGGGTGTGGCCAGGTGATTAACAACATCGCGTTGGCCCTTGCGGTCTATCCATGACAGGTGTGTATGAAAGTCGATATTAGGAAATCGCGAACGCGGCACATGCGTCTCCGGGACGTGAAGCATGCTCTTCGGCTGGTAGTCTTTCAGCGCGAGTGGCTGGTCCTGTTTCTTTGTCTGAGCGTGAACGCTGCCGAGCAGTTGCGATCCAACAACACCGAACCCCGCGGTCGCAATCGTCTTAAGCCATTCTCTTCTTCGTAGAGGCATGCCTCGTCTCCATTTGTGTGTGGTGTGGCGGTCAGAAATTTACGTTTTGCAAACTAAACCGATTAGGGTATTGTTTGTAAGCAACCCGAACAAACCCTTCGTTATCGTCAGTGCGCCGGCAGGGTCATTAGTCAATCAACTTTAGGGTATGCGGGTTTATAGCACCCGCATCCTAACCTGGCAAAGTATTTTTTGAGTAGTGACGCGAATTCAAACGGAATGAATTTGTCTGACATCAAATCTGCTCTGTCCAGTGTGGCCACTCTCGGGGATTTTGAACTCGAGCAAAAAGCTGCGCGCTTGACGAAGCTTGCCGATTTATTTTTTGACCAATTTGGAGACGGGCCCGTTTCACTACTTCGCGCCCCTGCTCGCATCGGCGTTCTCGGCGAACACATAGACTACGTCTCCTACCTGCCCACTGCGTCTCTGACCTTCGGAAGTCGAGAGCGTGACGCGCTGATGCTGTACCGAAGATCGCCGGAGCCAGTAATTCGGTGTATCTCATCAACGGCGCGATACGAAGCCTCCTCATTTTCCCTTAATACAAGCGTTCCTGAGTTAGGAACTGACGCTGAAGCTCAGTGGCTTGCTTACTTATTCGCGAAGGGCGCCCCCCGGGCTCATTGGCAAAATTACGTCGAGGGCGCAGTTGCGTTTGCTCGCGGAAAGTTTGGCAAACAAATACAGAATGGATTCGACTTTGCGCTCGACTCGAACATACCGGCAGGAGGCGGCGCTTCATCCTCATCTGCCCTGGTCGTTCTCGGTGGGGCAGTAATCAGGAACGTTAACGCCGTTTCCTGGACTCCAGAAGAACTGGCCAAAGACTCCGCCCTGGCCGAATGGTTTATCGGTACCCGTGGCGGATCCATGGACCATATAACTATTTGTCTAGCCCGATCGGCCAGCGCAGTATTGATTAACTATGCCACCGGGCAAACGAGGAACGTCGCCCTTCCGGATGAACCATTTGCGTGGCTCACATTCTTCTCGAAGCCGGCAGATAAAGGGCGCGAAGTCATGATTGAGTACAACGAGCGCGCGGCGGTTTCACGACTGCTCATTCCAGCCGTAATCGATAGTTGGAAATCAACAGCGTCGCGCCGTTACGAGGAATGGCGTGACGCGTTAGACCTGCTAAATGCCGGTTCGCTCGACGCGTTTGATAAGGCAGAAACTCATTTAAGATCTCTGCCCGAAACGATTTCGGTCGACACTATCAACACGACATACCCGGCGGCTTTCGCTGAATTGCAGAGGTCCTTCCCTGCCCTGGTGGACGATCAGTCGCGCTGGCCCCTAAAGCTTCGAGTTCGTGCGCTGCATCATTTGAGGGAAGTTAAACGCGTTGCACTCGCCACCCAAACGCTGGATTCATTTCACTACGAAGACAATTCTTTTGATACGTTCGCGGCGATGCAGTCGATTGGAAAACTCCTCGACGCGTCGCACGCCAGTTTACGTGACCTCTATGAAGTCAGCGTTCCGGAAGTCGAAGAGTTGATAGGGATCATTCGTAATGACCCTCACGTGCTCGGTTCTCGTTTGATGGGCGGCGGTTTTGGCGGAAACGTCCTCGCATTAACTACTCGAGATCACGCACAAAGTCTTATTCAAAAAGTGCAGGAACAATATTACGCGCCTCGCGATCGCGATGGCGTTCGCGAGGGCTCGGTGATGGTGTCCACGCCGGGTCCCGGGTTGGCCCAGGTTGATTTCAACGAAATCTGGCGTGACTCCATCGCTCATATCAATTCCCTTGGACCAAACGCAGCCACACACGCAACGAATCTGCGCAGGTTGATCGACGCATCGCAAGTCGCAGTTGATCCACGCGATATTTGGCCCGTGATCGTTGCCGCTGGAAAAGGTACTCGTGCCGCAGAGACTGGTCTGAAGACGCCGAAACCGATCGCACTCGTTCGCGACACGCCAGCGATTGTTTATGTTTTGCGGAACATTCGCGCCGGTTTGGGTAAAACTCGTCCGCCTGTAGTTATTGTTTCGCCTGACACGGAAGCGGCAATTCGTGAAACACTACGGGAAGAAGACGTGCTCTTCGTCACTCAACCTGAAGCGCTAGGAACCGGCGATGCGGTGCTCAACGCTCACAAACTACTGCACGATTTCACTGGCCTGACTCTCGTGGTCTGGAGCACGCAACCCGTCATACGTGAGAAAACTTTTGCGCGCACCGCGAAGCTCGCCAAACTGTGTGAATCTTACGACATGGTCCTGCCGACAGCGTTTGTACAACGTCCCTATGCGCCGATCGTGCGTGACGCATCGGGCGAGATTGCGTCGGCAACGGAAACACATCTCGAAGGTTCGCAGACGGTCGAGTTCGGTGAAACAAACATCGGTGTGTTCTTAGTCAAGAATCAAAAATTATTTGAGATCCTGCTCAATTTGCGGAGTCGTTACTGGAACGAAGCCAGCGGTCGCTATGACCGCAGTCGTGGTGAGTTGGGCTTTCCTAATGAAGTTATCAGCGCTCTCGCTCAACAGAGGACGGGCGTGTTCGCAAGTCCTTTTGCAGACGAACGCGAAGAGCAAGGCATCAAACGCTTAGAAGACCTGGCGCGGTGCGAACGATTCATTTCCGAACTGGAACTGTAAAATGGCCACGACGGTAAATAGCGCCAACGCTTCGGCCAAACCGATCTCCAACCTGCGCTGGTGGATCGGAGGGCTGCTGTTTGCTTCCACCGTCATTAACTACATCGATCGCCAAACACTGTCTGTCCTGGCTCCTTATCTCAAAGAACAATACGGGTGGAACAATCAAAACTTCGCAATGATTGTGATCTCGTTTCGCGTTGCGTACTCGGTTGGACAAACCGTCTCGGGTCGTTTAATCGATCGAATCGGCACCCGCAAAGGCCTGACGATTTCGGTGATCTGGTACTCGATCGCCGCGATGTTGACGGCGCTAGCCGGTGGTTTACGCAGTTTTGCGTTCTTTCGTTTCTTGCTCGGCGCAGGGGAATCAGCAAACTGGCCGGCCGCAACCAAGGCCGTAGCAGAATGGTTTCCCAAAAAGGAACGCGGCTGGGCCGTGGCGCTGTTTGACAGTGGTTCTTCGATCGGCGGAGCAATCGCCCCGCTCCTCGTCATTGGCTTGTACAAATACTTTGGTGGCTGGCGACCGGCTTTTGTAATCACCGGGACCCTCGGCTTTTTGTGGCTGATCGCCTGGCGCATACTGTATTACCCTCCCGAGTCTCATCCGCGAATTGGAGACTCTGAACGCGCAATGATTCTGCGCGATCGAGTCGAATTGGACCAGGAACAGAAATCAGCGGGACAGTCAAAATGGCGAGACCTGATCAAACTACCGCAAACGTGGGCCGTAATAGCAGCACGTACAATGACCGATCCGGTTTGGTTTTTTATCACCGACTGGTTTGCCATCTACCTCCTGACTAAAGGAATTAACCCCGAGCAGGGATTGCTTGCATTCTGGATCCCTTTCGTTGCAGCGGACCTCGGTAATTTTTTTGGCGGCGGAATGTCGAGTTGGTTAATTCGACGCGGCTGGCCAGTCGTCAAAGCGCGCAAGGCTGTTGTCGTATTTGGTGGACTGGGAATGACCATGCTGATCCCGACTATTTTTACTTCGAACCTGCTGGCGCTCGCTGGTCTCTTCGCAATTTCCACATTTGCATACGCGTCTTTCTCGACTATGGCACTCGTGCTTCCGTCGGATCTTTACCGCAGCGAGTCAGTCGCAACTGTCAGTGGCATGAGTGGCACCGGTGCAGGCCTGGGAACGATTGTCTCGACGTTTCTGATCGGCTATGTTTCAGATCATTATTCGTTTGAGCCGATATTGATCACTGCGAGCTTCATTCCTTTGCTGGGGATGATACTGGTCCTTATATTGATTCGGCCGCGTAAATCAGAAAGTTAATGCGAATGGTTCAATAAGTTTTCAGTTACTACAACGCCACGAGCCAAAATGGCGAAAGGTGTTTGATCCAATCACATGACCTACTCAATCGGCGTAGATCTCGGCGGAACAAATATCAAGATCGTCGCCGTTTCTACTGACGGCACTGTGCTCGAATATCTGACCTGCGATACAGCCGACTCCGAAGGTTCGTGGGCACAGACAATCAAATCCACTCTGCACGAGATTCAAAATCGACGCGAGCAGGCACCTGCGCACATTGGTCTTGCCGCTCCCGGGCTGGCAGCGAAGGACGGTCGATCGATTGGTTATATGCAAGGACGACTGAAAGGTCTTCAAGGTTTTCTGTGGGAGGACTTTTTGGACCTGCCAACTCCGGTAGTTGTGCTGAACGATGCGCATGCAGCCCTGTTAGGTGAAGTCTGGCAAGGTGCGGCGAAGGGTTACCGCAACGTCATTCTTTTGACTCTCGGTACCGGAGTCGGAGGCGCGGTACTTGTTGAAGGTCGTCTGTTCAAGGGTCACATCGGACGCGCTGGCCATCTCGGCCACGTCTCCGTCTACTCCGATGGTGCTCCCGACATTGTGAACACTCCGGGGAGTCTCGAGCAGATGATCGGTAACTACAATCTGGCCGAGCGCTCTGAAGGCCGTTTCACGTCTACACGCAAACTCGTCGAAGCCCATCTTGCCGGCGATATGGACGCAACAAAGATCTGGCTTCGCTCGATCTTTCACCTTGCCGCAGCCGTCGCTTCATTCATCAATAGTTTCGATCCGGAGATCGTCATCATCGGAGGGGGCATTGCTCAAGCAGGCTCGGCATTGTTTGACCCGCTTCGCGAAAACCTCGATCGCTTTGAATGGCGCCCAATGGACCATCAGGTTCCCGTCATATCCGCAGCCCTCGGTGAAAATGCGGGCGCCATTGGCGCTGCATATCACGCCATTCTCGAAGCGCCAACAATCTGATGTTGACTTTCGTTTACTTTCGTTCGTAATCTCCGTGCGATGCTGAATCTCGAACGTAGAACAAAGATTCTCGAGCTGCTGGAGAGGCACGGACAAGTTGCCGTGCCGGACCTGAGCAGGCGCTTCAAGACATCGGAAGTCACGATACGAAACGACTTGAAGGAATTGCACGATCGTGGCCTGATTCGGAGAGCACACGGCGGCGCGGTTAAAGCCAGCACGGTAAGTATGGACCCGTCTCTCACGATCAAGGCGGAACTTCATGCGGATGAAAAACGCAGAATCGGTGCTGCTGCTGCCGAGATGATTAACGATGGCGACTCAATCATTCTCGACTCCGGTACCACCACGCAGCAAATCGCCCGGCAGATCAAGCACAAGAAAGATCTCAAGGTCATTACGAATGGACTGAATATCGCCACCGAACTCTTTGGCGCCAAGGACATTCAATTGATCTTTTTGGGTGGCGTCATTCGCCAGAATTCACTGTCTGCGGTCGGCCATTTTGCACAGGACATACTGGCCCAGTTGTCGGCGGACAAGGTTTTTCTGGCTGTTGATGCCTGCGATCTCGATTTCGGTCTAAGCACGCCGAATCTCGAAGAGTCGCAGGTCAACCAGGCGATGGCGCAGATCGCAAGAGAAAAGATTCTTGTTGCTGACTCAAGTAAGTTTGGGAAAAGGAGTCTTTCGCGAATCATTCCGCTTTCCGAGGTGGATGTGATCGTCACAGATCGGGGACTCCCATCCGAGATTCAAAACGAACTGAAAGCCCGTGAACTAAAACTGGTACTGGTTTAATAGTATTTCGGAACGTACTGTAGGGGCGGCCCTCCGTGGCCGCCCCTCGTTGGGTTCTACACAGGGGCGGCCACGGAGGGCCGCCCCTACAGTACGTTCCGAATATTGATTTCCTCTAGTGGATTGTGACGTGGGAGACTACGCGGCTGATGGCGCCATGTGGGCTTGGCTCATCGGGTCGCAGTCCTTCGCGAAGCGAAGCGAACAAACCTAAACACTGTCCGGTGAGTACGAATAGCGGGGGCAAATATAAATCAGAAATCGGCTGCGAGAGCTCAAGGCAAAGCGTGTTTGTGAATTTGTGCAGATCATCGGACGGCGTCACAACCAGGCACTTCCCGGTCAACTCTTTTTCATAAATCTCATTCAGTAAATCTATCTCAAACGCTCGACGCCTCGCGTCACTCGATAGAAATCCAACCACAAGTGTCTCGCTATCAATAACCGACAATGGACCATGCCTCAATCCCAAAAACGATTCGCTCAGTCCAATAACGCGACCACTCGTGAGTTCGAGCACCTTCAATGCCGACTCGATCGCCGCACCCTTCAATGGTCCCGTTCCAAGAAAACATATTTTCGAAAACCCTTCATCAACCAACCGCTCGCAGATGCTCATTGCGCGCGGCAGTAACAACGATGCACACGCCGCAAGGCTCTTCAGTGTCGGACCATATGAACCAAGCGCGCGATAGTGCGCCAATGCCTGGGCCACGATAACCATGTTGGAAAATGAACTGGTCATCGCAAGACCACGATCGTTCACATCATCGTCGAGTACAAAACTGAATACGTGGCTTCCGCCGAAAGCTCGCGCCATCTTGCCATTCTCGTTACAAGTAACGATCAGATGTTTGATTCGCAGATATCGCGTCAGAGCTTCTTCCAAGACTGCCACGCCTTCCGAGCTGTCGCCGGATCTTGAAAAAGAGATCCATAGATATTCGCGATCCGGCAGGACATAATCATCCATGTTGGTCAGGAGATCGGTACTGGGAACTGCCTGCACATCACACTGCCATTCCTTCTGCAGTAAAGCGCAGACGGATTTTCCAATGTAGTCTGAAGTGCCGGCGCCGACGAGCAGCACCTGAAGCGACGAGCGCCCCAATCCGGCGCTGTTGAGAAACTCTTCGATCGGCTGAGCAGAATCCAGCACCTTCTGGTAAGTGCGCCGCCACGTTTGTGGCTGCTGCAGAATCTCGCCTAACGTATGAATCGCACCGAGTGACTCGCGCTCGGCGGTTGAGAGGTCGAGAAGTTTAGTAGACGCAGTCATCAGGTGCCGATTCCTGGTCGGCTAACAATGCCGAAATTCCTTTTGCAATTCGCTTCGACATTATATTAGAATCCAAAACCATTCGAAAGCAATCGAAATTATTTGAAAGCCGCTTGCCGGATCAAGATGAGCAGGTTAGCTAGACCTCAAGTTCTCGTTATCGGTGAGTTGAATGTCGACGTCGTGGCGACGGGTCTGCGCAGGTTGCCGGAGATGGGCACCGAGATCCTCGTCGAAGATTGCGAGTTAACTCTCGGAAGCGCGTCGGCGATCTTTGCGGTTGGCATGGCGAAGCTCGGACACAAAGTAACGTTTGTCAGTCAGGTAGGCAGAGACAGTTTTGGAGATTTCTGCATCACCGCTCTGAAAGACCTGGGAGTGTCAACAAAGAACGTGCTACGCAGAACGAATGAGAAGACTGGCGTCACTATCGCGCTCAGTGGCAAACGCGATCGCGCACTCGTCACTTATCCTGGTGCTGTCGCCAGCCTTACAGCAGATCGCATAAACGACGCCTTGCTCCAGCGACACGATCATCTGCACCTAACCTCTTACTACCTGCAACAAGGATTACAGCCATCGTTTCCTGCGATTTTGCGTCGGGCCAAAGCTCTTGGATTAACCACCTCTTTCGATCCCAATTCCGATCCAAGTGACAGTTGGAACAGCAAAATTGATTCTGTTCTCAGTCACACCGATGTTCTCTTCGTCAACGAACGTGAGGCGACCAAATTAACACGCACAACCACGGCGAAAGCGGCCTTAAGAGCTTTCGGCGAAAAGCTACCGTGTGCCGTGATCAAGCGCGGTGCAAGCGGCGCGATGGCAATTCAGAGCAAACAACTCTTTACCGACGCTGGATTCAGAGTGAAAGCCATTGATACTACTGGAGCCGGTGATTCCTTCGATGCGGGATTCCTGTCCGCATACCTGCGTAAGGCGCCGCTACCGGAATGTTTACGAATCGGAAACGCCTGTGGCGCGCTGTCGGCGATTAGCATTGGAGGTACAGCGGGGCAACCAACACAGACACAGTTGCAGAAGTTTCTTCGCTCAAACACATCCCCGGACGGAAACTGATAAGCAATGAAGAAGCTCTGTGCAAGTCGTGCTTTACTCGATGCTGCCAAACGCGCAGGTAAAGCTATCGCGGCACTAAACTTTTACAATGCGGAAACGTTAATCGCACACGTTAGAGCAGCAAACGCGTTGAATGAATCGATAATTCTGCAAACCACTGAAGCAACCATCAACTACCTGGGTCTGCGAATGATTGTAGGAATGGCGGCGGCAGCCGCAGATCAACTCCAACAATCCGTTGCTCTGCATCTGGACCACGGCAGCAGCTACGACCTGGCTGCCCGTTGCATCGACCATGACTACACATCTGTAATGATTGATGGCTCGAAGATGTCATTCGCCGATAACTGTGAGCTGACGCGTCGCGTTGTTGATCTCGCACATTCAGCCGGCGTTTCAGTTGAGGGTGAGTTAGGACACGTCGGACAAAATAGTGACTCGACTGGCGCCGCAGCCAACTTGTTCACTGAACCGGACGACGCAGCACGATTCGTTAGCGAAACCGACGTCGATGCACTTGCCGTAGCGATCGGCACAGCACATGGTTTTTACAAAGGAGAGGTTCGACTCGACTTCCCGCGATTAAAGGAAATCGCGGCGGCAGTTCCGCACACTCCCCTCGTCCTCCACGGCGGCTCAGGCGTCTCGGCAGAGCTCCTTCGCGAATCAATCGCAGCCGGTATTCGAAAAGTGAACTTCGGAACTGAGTTAAAGAATGCCTTTACCAAAGCAGTTAAGACTTCCCTTTCGTCCAGTGATGACATAGACCTTAGGCGAACTTTCTCCCCTGCAATTTCGGCAGTAGAAGAAATCTCGAGATCTAAAATACAGATTTGCTCTCAGCCCGCTCGGCGAAAGGCACACTTGTAGCACATGACGACAAACTTCAATTGGCTGTTGGACGGCAGCATCGTTGGTATGTACTTGCTCGCGACGATGGTCGCTGGATTATGGGTTCGAAAATACGTCGGTAAGGTCGAACACTTCCTCGTTGCCGGTCGAGAGATGGATGTCTATCTCGGCATAGCGTCTCTTGCTGCGACGGAGTTCGGCATCGTTACCTGTATGTATACCGCGCAGAATGGTTATGAGAAGGGATTTGCAGGCGCGACACCTGGCATCCTCAATGCTATCGCTATGTTAGTAGTGGGCCTGACCGGTTTTGTGATCAAACCGCTGCGCGATTCAGGTGTTATGACGATTCCGGAGTTGTTTGAACAAAAGTTTGGCAAACGCATTCGTTGGTCTGCCGGCGTCGTTATTGTGCTTGGCGGATTGCTCAATATGGGTGTCTTCCTGAGAACCGGCGGTCAGTTTCTGGTACTCGTCGCCGGACTCGACGTGCGCTATCTCGAGATCATGATGACCGTGCTCCTGCTAGGTGTGGCTGTCTATACGATTCTCGGCGGCATGCTCTCTGTGCTTGTCACGGACTTTCTACAATTCGTGGTGATGAGCATCGGATTGATCCTTGTGACTGTCCTGATCCTGATGAATGTTGGCTGGGAAAAGCTGGTAACGACCGTAGAAACAAACTACGGCGCGGGCGGCTTTAATCCTTTCGTGAATCCAACGATGGGATGGCAGTACGTACTGTTCAATCTCATGTTGAATACGGCGGCGGTGCTAACCTGGCAAACAGTTATAGCTCGCGTGCTAGCCGCAAAAGATACGCGTACAGGTCGCAGGGTTTACACCGGAACCGCCTTCTTTTTTGTCTGTCGTTTTTTAATTCCGGGAATCTGGGGTATCGCAGCACTCGCCACTCTTGGCCCAGTCGCAAACACACTCGAAGCAATGCCGACCTACCTGAGCACGGCTGTCCCGGCAGGATTGATGGGAATTTTGATCGCGGCGATGTTAGCTGCTGATATGTCAACCGACTCGTCATACATGTTGACGTGGTGCAGCGTGATCTACAACGACATCATGGCGCCGTTTCGCAAGAGACCATGGTCAGAGCGCAAAGGACTGTTTTGGAATCGCACCATCATCGCTATCATCGGAATCTTTCTCCTGCTATACGGGCTCTGGTATCCACTTAAAGGAGACCTTTGGACCTATTTAGGTGTAACCGGAACGATTTATCTGGCGAGTATCTCGGTGCTTCTGATCGCGTGTTGTTACTGGCGTAAGGCAAACAGTTGGGGAGCCGGCGCTTCCATTCTGGTAAGCGCAATCATACCCGTGACTTATCTGGTGATGGAGCAGGTACCCTCCACTGCTGCTCTTGCGAAGTCCATCGGACCCTACTATTCGGGTATTGCCACTTATTTGTTGTCGGGAGCTGCAATGATCGTCGGGTCGCTACTTAAACCCCAAAACCGACTTGAAGGGAGACCAGCATAATGCCAAGTCACTGGTTTTGGTGGGCTCTAACTGTTGCATGCGTGATCTGGTACTCGACCGTCACTGTGTATGTCGCGATCAAGGGCGCCCAGGACATTAAGAATATGCTTGCGCGTCTCGAGGCCACGAGAAAAGAAGAAGCTAAGGATCGGTAACGTAGATCGAACTGCTGGAGGCTAGTTCTCATGCTCGTCTGCATCAGTGCCAACCCTGCAATTGATCGTAGATTGCGACTCGAGAGTATCGCAGTCGGCGAGGTAAACCGCGCTTTGTCTGCGCAACCATTTCCGGGCGGGAAAGCGGCTCATGTGGCAATGGTTGCGAAGTCACTCGGCGCCGACGTGATGTGGGTCGGATTTCTCGGTGGTGCTGCTGGAGAAGAGTGCGAATCAGGCTTAACCGCCTTCGGCGTTCCGTTAACTGTAATCCGCACACAAGCAGAAACTCGTGCGAACCTGGAACTGGTGTCCGCGGACGGCGTAGTCACTGAGATTCTCGAACCAGGCGGCGCCGTGACAGAAGGTGAAGTCGAGCGACTGCTGGCAACGTGTCGCGACATTTTTGCCGAGAGCGATCGCGGCACACAAGTGGCTTTATCAGGCAGCTTGCCACCTGGGTCACCTGGGGATCTGTACGCGCAGATCATTCGTTTGGCCCACCTGTATGGATGTCGAGTTCTGTTTGATACGAGTGGAGAGGCTTTACGAGAGGGGCTCCGCGCCGCACCGGATTTCGTGAAACCAAACCGGAATGAGGCCTCGAGTTTTGCGCGCTACACAATCCACGACGCAACGATGGCCATTGAAGCGACACAACAATTTTTTGACGCAGGTGCTAAGAGTGTAGCCATCTCTCTCGGAGCTGACGGAATGATGTGGCAACGGAATGCTGATTCCGATGCTTTTATTTCCAAACCACCAGTTCTACGCGACTGTTCATCAGTCGGTTGTGGCGATGCAGCTTTAGCCGGATTCGCCGTCGCTTACGAACGTGGGCTGTCCGACGAAGAAACCCTACGGTTAGCGACGGCCTGCGGCGCCGCGAACTGTCTCGCCGAGGCACCTGGTCGCGTTGATCAACGAGCCGTCTTGAGACTGGCTAGTGAAATATCTGTACTGCGCCTCGTTCATGAGGAGTCAGCTCGACGAATAAGTGTGGAGGCGAAGTGATTCGAATTGCCTTGGCAGGTTGCGGCGAACACTCGAGAACGAGTCACGCTGCTCCACTCTCGAGATACGCGGCAACGCATCCGGATGAGATCGAACTGACGGCGGCGTGTGACCTCTATACGGAAAAAGCTACCGAGTTTTGCCGCTCGTTCGGTTTTCTTCGACCCTACACCGATCTTGACCAGATGTTGCAGGTTGAAAAGCCGGACGCCTGCGTGTGCGTGATGCCGATGGACAAGATCGTGGAAGTGGGAATCAAACTTCTTAGGCGCCAGATCCCCTGTGTAATTGAAAAACCGCTCGGAACCTCCCTCGCTGAGATCGAGAAACTGGCCGAAGTTGCGCGGGAGACTCAGACGCCACACATGGTATCGGTAAACCGCCGATTCATGCCCTATCTAAGTCAAGCTCGTACGTGGATGCAGGAACGTGGTCCACTTCGCTACGTGCGCGCGTCACAAGTACGTCACCAGCGCAGTGAAGCCGATTTCATTTGGTCAACTGCGATTCATGTGCTTGACGCTCTACGTCATCTCGCCGGTGAGATCGAAAAGTTTGAAGTCACCATCCCCGAATCAAAGGATAAGACCGCAACGTGGTACTTGATCTCGTTGAAGTTCACGAGTGGAACAACTGGTCACGTCGAGATCTTGCCGACGGCCGGCATGGTCGAAGAATCGTATGAGCTGTTTGCTGAAGGTTGTCGTGCGCGCGTAACTGCTGGTTCCGGGACACAGCGTTCGCTTGAGTGTTGGCAGGACGGCAAGCTCATAGTCGAGTCAAGAGCGTCGGAAGAGGAACCTGAGGATCTTCGCAATGGATCGTATGAGGAAGTGGAAGAGTTTGTTCTTTCTCTACGAACCGGCAAACGACCACAACCGTCGATCGAAGACATTCTGCCGTCAGTCCGAGTTGGATTTGCGATTGCTGCGTCAGCAAATTCTTAGTTCTTTCTCCCGCAAAGGCGCAAAGGAAGATCTGATGAAACGCGGCAGCGCTTTGCGCCTTTGCGGGAGAAAACTTCTTAACATCATCGCTATGACCAAGTGTATCTACCCTGTGATCTTCGCGATCACGCTCCTGCTGTTTCATACGTCACCACAGACCCAAAAAGGCGTTGGCGGAAGCACCTTTGCAAAAAACGACATCACTTACTCCACCGCCGTAGTCACTCCTCACGTGCCCTGGGCCACAAAGCTCCCACAAGGCCCAATCAAAGGTTTCTTTATTCCTTCCATTCAATACGGAAGAGACATGGTGGAGTTGATGCAACGCCTGTCTCTCGATCCCACCACTGATTCGATCGATCGCAGTTGGGACATCAATTGCTGGGGCATCGGCGACTTCTACGGTCACGAGTACCGCGGCGATCGTGACGACTTTCGAACGGTCTACGGCTATGTGGAAAAAGATCTGACGGGAAATGCGCGGTACGAGGTGCTGTTCATTCCTGGCCTAAACGGCTGGTCACGCATGACACGCGCAACGCGCGACGCGATCTTGCGCCGCGTGCAAGCGGGCGCCGGTCTCGTCTTGTTACATCCTTTTGTTGGCGATGTGAAGGGCCATCCATTCAAAGGCGACGAAGCCATTGGTGACGACCGGATTTGGGAGATTTCTCCACTCGTCGGCGTTCCGGACGATACCGTGAATGAGCGTGGCTATCCCGAAATAAACCGCGATGCCGTCACAAAAGGAAAATGGGAATCTGGCGATCCTCACTTCATCACTGAAGGACTCCCACTCGAATTGCTGCCGGAAGGGACGGTCGGCGGATCGTTTTATCAATACAAGTCGACGGGCACGGTCCTGATCAAATCGGGAACGCATCCGATTTTAAGCGTACGCGATTATGGCAAGGGACGCGTCGTTGCGATGGCTTACGTCGAGGAAGGCTTTACCCCTCAAAGCATCAATCCCATCGAAAACAGGATTAATTGGAACTACTGGGAATACCAGTACTCATTGCTCGCTCGTGCTGTGTTGTGGGCCGCGGGCCGCAAGATTCCCGTCCAGGTTGAGTCACTGACCGCGAGCGATCACGAGTTAAAACTGTCGCTGAATGCTTCCAGTCAACAGAAGGTTCGGATTGAAGTGAACGGGCGAAACGAGTTTGGACAAGCCCTCGGTTCAACGACGATAGAGAAAACTCTCCACCCCGGACCAAATTCATTAGCAATAGAAACAGCTAAATTACCGTCTGCAATTGGCTGGCCCGGAGGCCGTCAAATATTCGACGTCATCATTCGCGATTCAAATAACAACGCAACCCTGAACTGGGGCGCTGCCACATTCACCACTTCCAAACGGGCCATGATGACCAGCACCAAAACCGCAGTCGACGTCTACAAGCGTGGCGAAACGTTGAGCGCGGTGTTACGTGCGACCGGCAACCTGGACGGTTTGCAAATGAGGATGCAGGTTTCCGACGATCGGGGCCGCTTGCTCGGTACCATTTCCGCGCCCGCCCGTGGTGAGCGGACCTTCACGTTTCAGCTTGAAAACTTTCTCGGTAAGTTCGCCCTTGTTAAAGGTGAACTCGTAAATGAGCGTGGCGCTATCATCGATCAAATCAGAGCCAAACCCGCGATGGTGGTCCAGGACAAGCGTCGCGCCAAAGAGTACACCGCACTCGTCTCATTTGGCGGAACAAAACACTATCTACAAGATGCGCAGATGCGAATAGTCCGCAACGCTGCCGCCGATACCGGATTCACATGGTCAAACGACGTGGATAATTCTCTAAATATTCCACGTGGTACCTTTGGAGTGTACTGGTACGATCGTGGTCCAACTACACCTCAGGATATGGAGCGCGCAATTGCAGACTACCAAAGGACAGGTGACTTCGAAGCGCTCGGTTACCTCACCAAAAAAGAACTGTACAAACGAACCGGCGACAAGAAATTTCTCCAGCGAACTCCGTCATTCAACGATCCGGCTGTCCTGAAGAATCTCTCCGACATCGTGCGTGCTTCGGCTCGCAACAAGGCGCGTTACAACATGGATTACTACTTTGTCGGTGACGAAGGCTCGTTGACGTCGTACGGCGATGCAGTCGACTTTGATTGGAATCCGCATGCACTCGAAAGTTTTCGCAAATGGTTACAACAGGAATACAGAAGTCTTGACGCACTAAACAAAAAGTGGCGCGCGAATTTTACTGACTGGGGTTCCGTTGTTCCTTTCACGACTGACGAAGCAAGGAAGTCCAGGAACTTTGCGCCCTGGGCAGACCACCGAACCTTCATGGAAATCACCTTCGCGCGCGCCTATCAAACTGCTCGTGAGGCTGCGATCGAGGGCGATCCGGATGCACACATCGCAGTGTCAGGCACACAGGCTACGAATGCCTACAACGGCACCGACTGGTCGCGTCTCGATCGTGTAATCGACGACTTTCTTTCCTACGACGGCGGCAATCAATGGGACATGCATCGATCCTTTGCGAAGCCTGACGCAATGATTGGCTTCTGGACCGGCTACGGCTCACATGGTCTCGCCGTTCAAAACGCAATCTGGACTGCGGCAATTCATAACGTGCTGCATCCGAATATCTTTTGGATGTATTCGTTTCTCAATCCCGACCTTACTCACTCCGCATCAGCGCGGGATATGGGAAAGGCTTTCAATTCCCTTAGATCAGAAGGCGTTGGAAAGCTGTTGATGGAATCAACGCGGCAACAAGATGGCATTGCACTTTACTACTCAATGCCTTCGGTTCATGCGGCGAGCATTCTCGGCTATCACCAGCGCAGCAGCGACGACGATGATGAAGTAGCAGATAAAGCTCGATTGAGCTTCACCGCAAACCGTGACGGTTGGGTCAAAACCATCAAGGATTTGGGATTACAGTTTGACTTCGTTTCATCAGAGGATGTGGCGACGAAAGGAATCGCCAACGACAAATACAAAATTGTAATTCTTCCCCTCGCATTCGCTCTCTCGCCTGAAGAAATTCAGCGCCTTTCAGAGTTTGTCGCGCGTGGCGGTGTAGTCATTGCGGACGCGGCGCCCGGATGGTTGGACCAACACTGCGCATGGCAGACCAATGATCACATCAACAAGCTGTTCGGCATTAATAGTGCAGATGCAGATAAGCGCGACTTAAAACTCACTTCCGGTGAAGCTCATTTGTCATTGCAAACATCCGGCTGGGGTTTGCCGCAGCAACTATCAGGATTCCGCATTGCAGAACCTGGCGTAAAAGCTTCGGGAGGTACGGCTTTATTCAAATCTGGTAACAGCGAGGCAGCCATAGTAAATAAGAATGGCGCCGGTTGGACCGTCTATCTCAACCTCGCCTGGGATCAGTATCCGAAACAACGTGCGGCAAATTTTGGCGGAGCGGCTTATCGTCAACTCGCAAATGCAATTTTTGATAAAGCAGGTGTACGAGCGGGGATCCAGGTAACGTCGCCCGATGGCCGACCACTGTCACAGGCACAAATCGCGCGTTACAAATTCGGTAACGCAGAGATTGTCGCGATTGTGAAGGACAATGTTGCGGTCGCCGGCGTCGTCGGTCAGGACGGAGTGACGACGTACACGGACGTAAACCTGGGCCAGGTTGCAAAGCAAGAATTAAACATCAAACTGCCGCGCAAATTCTACGTTACCGACGTCCGTTCAGGGAAAAAACTCGGCTTCACCGACGTGGTTCACAGCGCAATTCTAATCGGCGATGCGCTCGTGTTAGGTTTAAGTTCGCAGGAGAATGGACTTAAGTTTGAGGGGCCAGTCTCAGCAAAGCCTGGCGATCACGTCTCATTCAATTTGAGTTCGACAGCTCCGGGCACATCTCTCGTCCGCTGTCACGTCTATGCACCCGACGGCGCTCGTCTGCCAGTCTATTCCAGCAATGTTTTGGTCCAGAACGGACGCGCCACGTTCACGTTACCGTTTGCTTTAAATGATCAAGCAGGCAAGTACGTCATTCGCGCTACTGATGTCGTGACCGGCACAGTGGTCGAGAAAACTATCGAGCTCAGGTAGGTCATGAATCCAGAAACGCTTCGCGCGGTTGTTGATTGTTTGATTCCTCCCGACGATTTTCCAGGTGCTTACGATGCCGGAGTCTGCAATTACTTAAAACGACTATTTCGAACCGATCTCGCTTCGCAATCCGGCTTCTTACGTACCGGTATTGAAGGAATAGACGCTGAGGCAGTGGCGCGGTTCAACGTTCCCTTCGCCGACCTCACACCCGAGCAGAAGATCTCAACCCTCGCAGCAATCGAGTCGGGTGACGTGAAGACCGCATGGTCCATTCCACCGTCACGATTTTTCGAAATGCTCGTTAACACAACCGCTGAAGGGTTTTACAGCGATCCGCAACAAGGCGGTAACCGGAACGCCGTTTCATGGGTAATGACCGAGTTTGAAGACGTTTCAGATTCATGAACGAATACGACGCCATTGTCATCGGATCAGGTGCTGCGGGTGGAATTGTCGCTTGCGTGCTCGCAGAGGCTGGTAAACACGTACTGTTATTGGAACGAGGCCCGCAGTTGAGCTTCGCTGAAGTGGGTCGCGATCACCTGCGCAACCAGCGGCTGGCGATTTATGGACATAACGCTGGTCCTGAACGGATTGGTAATCCGCGCGTCTTTGTCGATCCGGACGGACGGTCACGGATCGTTAAGCCTTATGAGCTTGATTATCACAACAATGCGGCGTGCGTCGGCGGCGGCACGCGTGTGTATGGCGCACAAGCGTGGCGTTTTCATCCGGATGATTTCCGGATGGCGAGCAAGTATGGCGTTCCGGAAGGTAGCTCGCTCGCTGACTGGCCCATCGGGTACGAAACGCTCGAGCCTTTTTATGAACGCGCTGAATGGGAGTTAGGCGCGGCTGGTGATGGGAACTCCATTCAGCATCAGATTCCCCGCCGTCGGAATTACCCATTGCCACCAGTACCACCGGGCCCACAAACGCTAGCACTGCAGAACGCGGCTCGAAAACTTGGCTGGGTAACGAGCCCTGTTCCTTTGTTAATTAACACTGAGCCCTACGGAGGACGCGCTTCGTGTATCGGCTGCAAGTACTGCGTCGGCTTTGCGTGTCCAACTGATGCAAAAAGCGGCTCGCAAAATACAGTGATCCCGCGGGCACTTGCGACCGGTAATTGTGAGCTCAAGACTTCTACCATCGTAGAATCGATCGAAACCGATGCACGCGGGAATGTAACAGGCGTGTCATATCTCGTGGCTTCATCGGGTGCCCCTCGACGTGAAAACGCGCGCGCCAGGATTGTCATTGTTTCTGGCGGTGCGATTGAGTCGGCGCGACTGTTGCTGAATTCACGATCAATATTTCACCCGGCTGGTCTCGGAAATGAACACGACCAAGTGGGGCGGAATCTCCAGGGACATCTCTATCCGCGCGCTTACGGATTAGCTTCCGACAAAGTTTTCAATGGCGTTGGACCAGGTGTGACGATCGCAACTACTCAGTTCAATCACGACAATCCTGAAATCATCGGCGGCGGCATGCTTGCAGACGACTTCATCAAACCTCCGATCGATTTCTGGTACGACTCGTTGCCGCCAGATCTTCCGCGTTGGGGAATCGAAAACAAGCGATTCATGCGTGAGAACTACACTCGCGTCTTACACGTTCGTGGACCAGTTCAGGATATTCCCAATCCTGAGGGACGTGTCACTGTCGACGATGCTGTACGTGATAAGTGGGGAATTCCGGTTGCGCGCCTCAGCGGTACGACGCATCCCGCTACGGTTGCAGCCGCCGAGTTCATGCGGCAGCGTGGCGAGCAATGGCTCCGTGCAAGCGGTTGCGAAAAAGTTTGGAGCACTCAACCAGGTTTGATTCTAAGCGGGCGGCAACATCAGGCCGGCACGTGTCGCATGGGCAGCGATCCGGCTAATTCGGTGACAGACGAGTGGGGACGAGTTCACGGTCATGACAATCTCTTTGTCGTTGACGGATCGCTTCATGTCACAAACGGTGGCTTTAATCCTGTATTAACCATCATGGCCCTGGCTTTTCGTTCTGCGGAATATATTGCGGCAATCCGTTTTATGACTGAATGAATAAACTAAACATCGCGATGATTGGTTACGGTTTTATGGGACGCGCGCATAGCAATGCGTGGCGACAAGTGCGCGGCTTTTTCGAGGTGCCTTACGAGCCGGTGCTGAAAGTAATCTGCGGTCGCAATGAAACCGAAGTAAAGCGTGTCGCAAAACATTTTCAATGGCAGGAGTACTCGACCAATTGGAAAGAAGTTGTAAGCCGCAGCGACATCGACGTTGTTGATATATGTTCACCCGGTTACACGCATGGTCCTATCACACTTGCTGCAGCTAAGACAGGCAAAATACTTTTTTGCGAGAAGCCCCTCGCCAATTCCCTGTCCGAAGCCGAGCAAATGCTCAAAGCAGCGGAGGATCATGGATGTGTTCACATGATCTGTCACAACTACCGGCGCGCACCAGCCGTGACGCTGGCGCGACAATTAATCGATGACGGTGAGATAGGAACGATCTATCACTACCGCGCGACTTACTTACAGGACTGGCTACGAAATCCGGAGTTCCCGACACGTTGGAGATTGCATAAGTCGGAGGCGGGGTCGGGAGCGTTAGGAGATCTCTTCTCCCACTCTGTAGATCTGGCGCGTTATCTGGTCGGTGAGATTTCTGAATTGTCAGCGATGCTGAACACTTTCGTCAGCAAGCGGCCTACTGGTGACAATGACATGATGTCTGACGTAGACGTGGATGACGCAGCACTAGCACTTGTGAAGTTTCAGAGCGGAGCGATTGGAACGATCGAGGCAACCCGATATGCAACGGGTCGCAAGAATTTCAATCGATTCGAAATCAACGGCAGCAAGGGCAGCGTCGCTTTTAATCTGGAGCGAATGAATGAACTGGAGTTTTATTCAGATGCCGGACCAAACAGCGGCTTCAGAACGATTCAAGCCACCGATAAAACGCACCCATACTTGAATGGCTGGTGGCCTCCGGGTCACATTATCGGATACGAGCATACTTTTACTCACACAGTTTTAGAGTTGCTACAAGCTCTCGCAGAAAAGCGTTCGCCATCTCCTAATTTCGAAGATGGAGTTAAGAATCAACGACTGCTGGACGCGGTGGAAAGATCTGCGGCAACGGGCGCCTGGCAAACGCCGTGAATGGAGAGGCTGGCGTTGCAGATAGAAGTTTTCGATACTAAAGCTCAGTTGGGCCAGGCCGCTGCTCGAAACGCCGCGCAGATAATTCAGTACGCTATCGCTGAGCGTGGCACCGCTTACGTAATTGCAGCTACGGGGGCATCGCAGTTTGAGTTTCTCGACGCGCTCGTTGTTGAAGAGATCGACTGGAGCAAAGTCGTGTTCTTTCATTTGGACGAGTATGTCGGATTACCTGAGTCCCATCCCGCCAGTTTTCGCCGGTACCTGAAAGAGCGGATTATCGCCGCGTGAATCCGATCGCCTTCTATCTCATCAACGGTGAGGCTGATGACGTTCACGAGGAATGTCGTCGTGTTGGCGGGTTGATCTCACAACAAACAATTGATGTCGCCTTCGTCGGTATCGGTGAAAACGGACATCTCGCATTCAATGACCCGCCGGCGGATTTCGCTACCGAAGAACCGTACGTTGTCGTTTACCTGGATGAAGCTTGTCGCCAACAACAAGTTGGTGAAGGTTGGTTCGAGAACATTGATGCAGTTCCAGCTCAGGCAATTTCGATGTCGATCCGACAAATCCTCAAGAGTCGCAAAATCCTCTGCATTGCTCCGGACAAGAGGAAGGCAACGGCTGTAAGAGCTACTGTCTCGTTGCCCGTCGATCCGATGCATCCGGCATCAATTCTGCAACAGCATGAGAGCGTGACGTTGTACCTCGATCCCGAATCATCTGCACTGCTGGCCCTTGGGAAATCATTTTTCAATTCATAACACTTGCGCAATCTCCTGTTTCGTGGCGGACGGATGAGTAGGCTCCTCGCGAATTTTCGTGGCTTTGTTCTCCCGAGATGTCGCTCGGCCCACGAGAGCAATTGCAGCGATAACGACAACTCCTCCAAATACGAATCGCGCTGTTAGGACTTCTCCGGCGATAGACCAGCCTAGAACTAACGCGACAACCGGGTTTACGTAGGTATGGGTTGCAATCAGTGTCGGAGGATAACGATTCAATAACCAGAAATACGCCGAGTAAGCGACCAGCGAACCTGCTATCGCGAGATATCCCAGGGCCGCGAGAGATCTTGCCGAAACTACGGCTATGTCAAACTCTGCTGCTTCCCCCGTCACCGCCCCGGCGAGAAATAGCATCACTGCGCCCGCTAGCAACGACATTGCCGCCGCCATGCTGTCATCAGGGTGTAGCGCTGCACTGCGTGAATAAACCATTCCGATCGACCAGGAGACTGTGCCGATCAGAACAGCAAGTGAACTTAGCAATTGGGAGCGACCGGTTTGCAAATCGGCGCCCATAATGAGAGCGACGCCAAATAATCCCAGTAACAAACCTATTAAGAGCTTCGGAGTAATGCGCGTGCGTCCCGTCGACGTAAGGATGATCGCGACGAAGATTGGTTCGGTAGCTATTAAGAGCGCAGCCATTCCAGAGGGAAGGGTTTGTTCGGCCCAGTGTAGGGTGCCATGACCGACAAGGAAAAATAATCCTCCGAGCACGATGCTCGCGAACCATTGCTGTCTCGTAGGACGCAATCCTCGCCACCAGCACCATCCAAACAGCAATCCTCCGGCAATCAGATGCCGGAAGCTCGCCACAAAGAGTGGCGGAATAGTTTCCACGGCGTACCGGATCGCCAAATAAGTTGAACCCCAAACAAGATAAATGCAGGCGAAGGCAAGAATGGTTAGAAGACGGTTCCGCCCTTTCATGTAATTCCCTCCCTTTTCCGATCGATCACAAAATTTGACAAACAACTCGGTAACTGGCTAACTTAGTTAATGGCGGTTACATGATAAATCTGAGGCTGTAACCTGTCAACGTTGCTTGACCGGTTACAGGTGCGCGTGCCGTTTGAGACTATGAAAGCAATCCAAACATCCGCTGCGGAGATGAAGCTGGTTGGAGGCAGGTTATGCCTGGACTTTATCAACACAGTTGACGGACGAACGAGCGGTTCGCCGCGAAAGGAATCACGCTCAGTCGACAAGTGGGTGGTACGCGACAAGCTCGTAGACTATTCAGATCTCGTGGCGTGGAGCCGGCATGCAAGCATCGTCACAGCGCGAGAAGCTGAACACTTGCTTCAGGCAAGCAAGCGAAGCGCGGGCGAAGCAAGGAAGGTATTTGAACGTGCTATTGCATTGCGGGAAGCACTCTATCGCATCTGCAAGGCAATCATTACGGGCCGCCGGCCGCAGACGGTTGACGTGGAAACGCTGAATGACGAATTACTGAGAGCCCGGACTCATGAAAGGCTTGCTCATGGGCCACACGGGTTTACGTGGGAATTGATGGGCGGCGAAGCGGCGTTAGATCGAATGCTATGGTCGTTAGCTCATTCGGGAGCTGAACTTTTGACTACTGCGGACTTATCGCGCCTGCGGGAGTGTTGCGGCGAAGAATGCGGTTGGCTGTTTGAAGATACAAGTAAGAACAGGAGCCGTCAGTGGTGCGACATGCAGAACTGCGGCAATCTGGCAAAAGTTCGACGGTACCGTACCCGCCTACGTAGCGGTAATAAGACTAAGAGATAATGATCTTATGCGAGCGGAACTCTACTGGATTTGCAACGTTGGAGATGGCCGATTGGGTGTAATGCCGCGGCCTCGTGGTGGCGATTGGCTTATTGATGAGGTCGCCTCGCTAAGAGAGTTGGGCGTTGACGTCGTGATATCGCTGCTTGAAGCCCACGAGATCGAGGAGCTCGAAATTCGCGAAGAGGAGAACGCTTGAAAGGCCAATCAAATTACTTTCATATCATTTCCAATTGTTGATAGAAGTGTACCTGGATCTGTGCAAGCGGTCATCGAGCTGGCAGGCTCAGTGCTTGCGAATCTTCGCAGCGGAATGAATGTTGTGATCCATTGTCGCGCAGGAATTGGGAGAGCTTCTCTAATGGCAGCTTCTGTGTTGAAACTGAGTGGCAAGAGCGTCGATGAAGCTTTTCAACTGATTGGGAGTGCTCGAGGCTGCGCGGTACCGGACACACCACAGCAGCGCGAATGGGTTGCTCGAATTTGAGCTTCCCTTACTGGAAGTAGAAAAGAGAGGGCTTTGCACAAAAGTCTTATGCGGAGAAGATTTCTCGCGCAAAGGAGCAAAGGAGCAAAGCGCTGCCGCGTTTCCAAGGGGTTTTCTTTGCGCCTTTGCGCCTTTGCGCGATAAATATCTCTTGCCTTTGAGAGCTTGGATCAATTTTGAGCCCCTTTTTGTGCAAGGCCAAAGACCTGGCGTCCAAAAACGCGAATTTATTTACACAAAACTCCGGGCTGCGGTGTATGCCTAACAGAATACCTCTGCGCGTCGTTACAGTTTGACTACAATCAGGAGCGTCATAAGAACATTGTCCAAATGGAGTTGACGAATGTCGCGTAATGTACGCTACCGGCCTAAAAGATTTGCCTTGCTACTCGGCTGCTTAGTGACCGCGCTAACGATCCCCTTCTCTCCGCCCGCTCACTCGCAGAGTCGGGTGCTCGGTAAGGTCTCGATCAAAGTTACCCTGAACGACAATGAGAAGACGGCGGATCTGGTCCAAAATTTTGGCCTCGTGGTTAAGAAGCTAAATAACGATTCGCCCGACGTCGCAATTTCCGCAATTCGAGTCAAGACAACTGCTGATGGGTCGGTATCTCTCTCGCTGATACCGGGCGATTATGTTGTCGAGTCAGAAAAGCCACTCATTGTTAATGGGAAGAGTTATGAATGGTCCGTCAAGCTGAAGGTTGAATCAGGGAGCACAGCCCTGGTGGAGCTGGACAATAAAAATACTACGATCACAGGAGCTGATGATGCATTGAGGCGAGGACGAATTGTTGACGAAGACGATCTATTGCAGGTCTTGAGCGACGGTGTTGTAAATGTGCAGGGTGAGCTGGCTCAGGGAACTGGATCGATTGTTGATAGCACGGGGTTAATTCTCACCAGTCAACATGTGATCGAAAGATCGAAGGAGCTGCGAGTTCAATTTGACGGCAGCAAAAAAGTAGCGGCCAAGCTCATCGCAGAGGATTCCGATTTAGATCTTGCTGTCTTGTGGGTAGACCTGTCCACCTGTTCTTCCTGTAAAGGGTTGGCGATGGCGGAGGCCAGGAGTGAAAGCAATACAGTCCTTGACGGCGCACGAGTATTCACGATTAGCAGTCCTCTAACTCAAAACAAGACACTCACAAAAGGCACGCTAAGAAACACAGGCGACGGCATCAAGGCCGATTTTAAAATCGCGCGCTTCGACTCGGGCGCTCCTGTTTTCAATGCTGTAGGTGAAATGGTTGGGGTACTCAAATTCGTGGATCCGAACGGGACCAGATCTGGAACTTCGGGAGTAATCAGAATTCAAGATTCTCAAGTCCTTCTCGCAAAGGCGAGACAAATGATAAAAGAAGCTACTGCCCTCCCGTCAGCCGAGATACTTCCAACCGAGCCTGGAGACTCTTATCCCGCAGAAGTCTTAAAGACCAAAGTGGATCTCAAAACGTTCAGGACAAAAGCTTACGAAGCAGACTTCGGGGAATATCAGTTGACGATGATTACACCCGTGCTGAAGCACTACCTCATCGAGAAGAATCGAATTGCGTTTGAGAAGCAGCGGAAGAAGATCGAAAAAGACGGAGTGATGACTACACCGGTGATGACGAATAGCTTTTACGAGCTTCGTAATTGGGGTGATTATGTCAACCAGATGAAGCCTGTGGTGCATCTGCTTGTTGTTCCGGAAGTGAGCGCCACTGGAAAATCCACTTTCTTGAGTCTGCTTACGCTGGGAGTTGGACTTATGAGTGGTGGGCCAATGATGCTGCCGGCAGATTTTAAATTTAAAGCCGACTTTGAAGAGATGTCGCTGACGTGCGACGGCAAAAACATTACGCCGATTCAGCGAGGAAAGATTGAATTCATTAAGAGTTTATCAAGCTACCTCAAGGTCAAGCAGCGCACGGCTTATGCGGGCGTGTATACCTATTCAGCCGAGACGTTCGCGCCTGACAAGTGCAAGGTGATGAACCTGCAAGTTGTTTCACAACAGAGTCCGACGAAGCCCGAAATCAGAGCAGTTGATCCGCGGATGGTCCAACAGGTCTGGAGCGATTTTGAACCCTACCGGCATCAGGCCGGCAAGCCGTGACGCATTACGTTCGCTTGTATCTGCGAATGAAATCGCTGGCGACGGAAATGTCGTTTTCTAAATTACAATCACTGCTGAGCAGCGCCGAAGGCGCGAAATAAGAAAGCCAGGGGCAAGCGTCGAGCAGAGCGAGGCGCGTCGCCCCTGGATCTGTGCGTAAACGACCCGTGAAGCTCTGAAAGAGCGGAATAATCGCGATGATATCTCGCACTTTCAGTGCTCTCTTCAATTGTGTACCAGTAACCCGGGGCGACGCGCTTCGCGCTTGCCCCGGGCTATCATATTTCGCGCCTTTGGCGCTGCCCAAACGGATTCGACTTTAGGCCAAGCAACAGGACTCTTAGGCCAAAGCAACAGTCACTCAACAAAGGAAAAGAGATCGTTATGAAGTTAAAAGCACCGGGCTTAGTCGCACTCATTCTGACAGTGACGCTTCTGGGACAGGGATTATTTGTACGGTCTACAAACGCGCATCCGACTGACCCGTCGTCGCGGATTGCCCGGCTGGAAACGCTGCTCGAAAGTCTGCGACAAGAGCTGAAGATACCCGCTTACTCCGCTGCCATAGTGAAAGATCAAAAAGTGATCTGGGCGAAGGGTTTCGGTTACGCAGATGTTGAGAATAAGATCCCTGCCACGGAACATACCGCCTACCACCTCGCTTCGCTGACCAAAACGTTTGCGTCTACGATTCTGATGCAGCTGGTCCAGGAGGGAAAGATCAAGCTGGACGATCCTGTTTCAAAGTACGGCGTCACACTTGAGAGCGAGGGTATCGTTAGAGTGCGACACTTGCTCTCTCACACATCCGAAGGAAATCCGGGTGAGCAATATCGCTATAACGGTAATCGGTTTGCAGAACTTGATAAGGTGGTCGAAAGGGCGACCGGCAAATCATTCTCCGAACTCTTAATAGCAAACATTCTCGATCCTCTCGGCATGAATGAGACGGCCCCGAACGTACCCACGATTGTCAGCACCAAATCACCAAACGCCGCCGGCCAGGCGGCAGAGGCCGAAGTAAAAGCTGCAGTTATGGATATCGTTGCGGGCTTCAACTCCGGCAACGTTGACCAGATTCAGCAGCGTCTCGCGCCGCAACAAAATCGCTTTTACAGCGAGGGTGGTTTTCTAACTCCTTTTATTAATGTGGCGGAGCTGCGGGGAGCGTTCCAGACTGGTTTCAAAGTGAAGATGGAGGTCAACAACCTCGAGGCGGCCGTTTACGGCGACAGCGCCATCACAACCTTTTTTACGCGCACAATCGTCACGCCTGCCAATGAACCACCACGCACGCAGGGTCCATATAGGAATTCATACTTCTGGAACAAACAAGACGGCGCATGGAAGCTGGTTCATGCGCACGCGTCGCCATTGGGCGCAGCGATGATCACGGAAAAGCGCCAGCAAAGATTCGATACGGTCCTAAAAATCCTGGCTCAACCGTATGCGCTTGATCGCGAATTTAATTTCACGAAAATAACTTACCCGCAGGGCTTCAGCACTTCCGCCGGATTGATCTCAACAGTTCTCGACATGGCGAAGTATGACATTGCGATCGATCAGAACAAGTTTCTTACGAAAGAAACTCAACAGCTCGCTTTCACTCCGGCTGTCTCAACCAAGGGTGAGTCGCTCCCCTACGGGTTGGGTTGGTTTACGCAGAACTACAAAGGCACGAAGATGTTCTGGCATTACGGCTACTGGACCGGCAACTCATCTTTTATTTTGAAAGTGCCCGAGCAAAACATTACGTTCATCATAATGGCGAACTCTGACAATCTAAGCCGTCCAACGGATCTCGGCTCGGGTAACGCGCTAAGCTCTGCGGTAGCCATGGCTTTCTTGAAGACGTTCATCTTCCCGGAGAAGTTCGGGAGCATTCAAGAGATTAGTTGGAACGATCCCGTTGCCGAATTGAAAAATCAGCTTAACGCTGTCGCGGCTAAACCTTATGCCGATGTCTACCGCACAGACATGGTGACAAAGTATAGGATCTATCAAAGCGTGGGCCGCGCAACCGATGCCGCGCGGTTAATGAAAATGTATGGGGAGCTGTATTCCAAGCCGATGCCCGAGGATCTGGTGAAGCTGCCAGTGATTGCGCAGATCGTTCAAGTACTGGACAACGAAGATAAGAGTGTAGCGTTTAATCTGGCGAGTAGTCAGGACGTTCGTATCTTCGCCATTGGCGAAGGTCAAGGCGGTGAGATGTTTGACTACGGCTGGATCGAAGACGTCGACAAAAACTCACGTGTGTGGGAGATGAAAGAGGCCAGGACTGCACATGCAGGCGGCGCGGGTAAGAACAGAACAGTTGATGTGGTAATCACTCTACCGGCGGGAAACTACAAGTTGCGTTACAAATCTGACGATTCGCACGCGTTCGACCACTGGAACAGTCTGCCGCCCGACATTAATTTTTGGGGAATTGCCGTCTATAAGAAATGAGGCGAATACTCAATTGACACGTCGCAGAAGCGAACGGAATTCGCTGGGCAGCAGTCCCGTGTGCAACTTGAAAACCCGCGACAGGTGACTTTGATCCGCGAAGCCTGTTTCCAGCGCGATTTCGACTAGTGCATCGTTACTCCCCGCAATGCGGCGGGCAGCATGCTCGACGCGCAACATGCGAACGTATTCACCCATCGTGCATCCCTTGAACTTACGGAAGCAGCGTGCAAGGTGGACTGCGTGAACATCGACGGCGGCGGCAACGCTTCGCAGACCCACGGTTTCAGAAAAGCGTGCGTGCAACAAGTCGGTCACGTCGCAGAACCAACGAGGAGCGCGGGCTTCCATCGGGCCGGCGCCGACATCTCGATCCCTCAGTCGTAAACAGGGTTACTTTTGTGCAAGACGCCTTTCGCAGCGCATGCTACAAGATTTTATGGTCTCGGGAAGCAGCGTCGCCGCGTCCTGGTCTTCATCATCCAGGGGACAATCATTGCCCAGCACTCTCAAAGCGCGTCGCATCGCCCGCATCGACGTCTCTGTAAACGCGAAGCACAAATATCACAAGTTCAACGGCAACATTCTCGTCGCTGAAACGGAAGCGTTGTCTATCAGCGATCGATCGGATTTGCGGACTTACACTCAGGCCGAGCTTTGACCAGCAAGAGCATTTTTAACATCGCGTCGCTTAGCGTCGCGCAGCAAGCTCTTTACGACGAAAGCGATCGTCAGATTGAATTCGTCTTCGACAGGCGCGGTGTGAAAATGGTGCGTTTCATTTCGCAGGGCCTCGTAACCGAGCTGAAAAAAGTGCAGTGATCAGTTCTAAAATCCGGCGACCGCGCGAGACCGATCGGGTTGTGCGATTTGCTCCTCCAACGGATGAACACAGTTATCACAGTTTCCGCAGCGCTCATCTCGCATCTCTTCTCCAAAGTATCTGTGCAAGAGATGCCACCGGCACATCGCACTCTGACCGTATTGCATCATGCGCTCTAATTTCTCTTTGTCCTTACTAACTTTTTCCTCCGACAAGCGCGCGAGAACTTTAAGTTCGCGTTGCGCCACGTTAACTGTTAATAACCGAAACTGACTGCCACGCAGTTCCTTGACCACTTTCATTTCCTTCAATAGCGACAAAACGACGCGCACCTTTCCGTCGCTCACTGTGTTTGCATGTTCCTGTACGGCTGAGAGTGCAATCGGGGTCTCAACCGCATGTAGCGCTTCTAATGCTTGATAAACGGAGAGAACGTCGTCGAACTTAGGATGTTTACCACCGAGAAAAAACTGGTGAGTGCGCCGATCCGAGAGTTGATAAAACAGACTGCACGTTGCCGGCTTACTATCACGACCCGCTCGTCCCGCCTCCTGGTAGTAGGCTTCGAGCGAGCCCGGCATCTGATAATGAACCACGAAACGAATATCCGGTTTGTCGATGCCCATGCCAAAGGCGTTCGTCGCCACGATTGCTTTGAGATCGTCGTTCATGAATGCATCCTGATTCTGCTTGCGGTCACTTGCTTTCATGCGTCCGTGGTACTTCTCGATTTTGAAGTCGAACGCTTTTAGCCAATCCGTCAACTCATCGACGGTTTTGACGGTCGCAGCATAAATGATGCCGACGCCTTCGTGGGTATTCAGAATTCGAATGAGCTCTTCGTGCTTCTCACGCTCGTTTGTAACTCGCTTCACTTCGAAATGAATGTTGGGTCGATAAATACCCGTCTTCACTACTTGAAGTTTTCCGAGATCGAGTTGCTTCTCGATGTCGGCAGAGACTTCAGACGTCGCGGTGGCAGTTAAAGCTAGTACAGGTGGCGAGCTGAGTGTCTTAATCGCGGCGCCAAGTGATAAATATGCAGGACGAAAATCGTGACCCCATTCCGAGATGCAGTGTGCTTCGTCAATCACTACAAAATTGACAGCTCGCTTTCGCAACTCACCAAGAAATTCCTGATTTGTGAAACGCTCGGGCGTCACAAAGATAAAATCGCTTTTGTCAGTCTTTATCTGTTCAAGGTTCTCCTCATGCTCCTCGGTTGTCAGTGAACTATTCAACTGCGAGGCTTCGAGCCCTGCCTCTTCCAACTTATCCACCTGATCTTTCATCAGCGAAATGAGCGGCGACACGATTACAGTCGTGCCTGGCAGGTGCAAAGAAGGTAGTTGATAGCAGAGCGACTTCCCTGCTCCGGTCGGCATGATGGCGAGCGTATTGTTGCCCTCGAGCACAGAACGCATGACTTCTGCCTGGCCGGGGCGGAGTTTGTCGAGGCCGAAAGTCTCTCGGAGCGTTCGCCTCATCCTGGTAAGTTCGCGTGTGACTTTTGGAACAAGAGCGCTCATATCAATACTGGGAGGTCTGCATTCGTTTGGAACACCTTTGCGCGTGCGAGGACTCTCTGGGCAAGATGAGTGCCAAGTGCCAAGAGGGTTTGCACTAAAAGTCCTAAATCCCGCCCACGGCAGTGGGCGGATTGTTCAAGTCCTTTCTATTTGAAACTAGTTGTGTCTGAATCCCTCCAACGGAAGTTGGCGGATCATTCAAGTTCTTACTATTTATTCCAAACCCTCGCACCGGAGTCCGAGGCTGTGATGAATAGTATGGACTTGAACAATCCGCCAACTTCCGTTGGCGGGATTGAAGTCTTGAGAATGATTTTTGTAGAAAGGACTTGAAATATCCGCCCACTACCGTGGGCGGGATTGAGGAATTTTGTGCAAGGTCGTTCGTCGCCGGAAATATCCGGCGGCGAATTCAATATCCTGAACGCAGTCTCGAGCTATGCTGTCATGATCGATTCCCCGCCCAGTTTTATGCTGTAACTCTTCTATGCGTTTAGACGCTTCCGCTTTTGTGAGATTCGGATCGACTTCTTCACCAGCTTCGTCGGCGAGTGTCTGGAGATACGACCGCTGTGCGGCCGTCATCTCTTCATCACCCGTCTTCCAATCATCAGGGTCCCTGATAAGGTTCGAATTTTCATTATTACTTATCCCCGCTTGACTCATATCTTCAGCCTCCTCGTGTCAACGATGCCAACTCAGTTTCACGAAGCTGTTTCAGAAATGAGACAAGATTTCAATTCTAGTTCGATCTATGGGATTTACTAGCGAGCAGAACAGCAATGCGTCGGTGAACGTGCCGCGCCCACTTCGGTCACCATGAGCTTCAACGCCTGAGAAAGCAAGCACGGCGTCTGGCAAACGCTGCCCCTTAACTTCAAATGCCCTGACTGCCGAGTTCAACTCTGAGACTTCAAAGGGCGTGCCGGTTGACTCCATTACTTTCCTGATCGTCTGCTTTGTAATTCTTCATCCCTGTGCCCCTGAGGCGTGTTTTAAATTTTTCGTTTTGCTTCGCCGAACCGCAAAATGATCCCAGTTTCATTATGATGCCGGCTACCCAATCACCGATAAGACGATGCTCGCGTATTATTGGACGATTCTGCAATTGTCTTGTGAGCGTTAAGAGGTAACATGCGAAGTATGAGAAGAATGGATTCAAATCAGAACGCACAAAGGGAGCGGAGGGAAGCACGACGTTTGATGTTAGGCGAAGACATGGATGCCGCGAGCGCGGGATTCCGCGTTGGCTACGAGGATCCGTCTTACTTTAGTCGCGATTACAAGAAGCAATTCGGCGCACCACCTCAACGCGACGTTGCTCGTCTTCGCAGTAGTTTTGAAGCCTGAGGGTTGCGCGGGCCGGGTAATCGACGATGAGGATTCAAGATGCCTATACCGACTGGTCTGCTACTTACGATTCTGATCGTAATTTGACGAGAGATCTGGACCGCGAAGGCGACTGAAGAAGCTCTGAGCGGTCGAACGTATCAGAATGTCATAGAGATTGGTTGCGGAACCGGCAAGAACACTGCTCTCCTGAGTCGAATCAGCCAGAGGATTCTGGCTATTGATTTCTCACCGGGCATGTTGCAGAAGGCGAAAGCAAAAATTGATTCTGAGAATGTTCTGTTTGTCGCGGCCGATTTAACAAAATGCATGGCCTTGCAAAATTGATTCATTCGAACTCATCGTTTGTAACCTGGTTCTTGAACACATAGAGGATCTGGCCGCGGTATTCCGGCAAGCATCTCAAGCACTGACGGCGGGTGGTCTATTCTTCGTCAGCGAATTGCATCCATTTCGCCAGTACCAGGGTACGCAAGCAGTCTTTCGGACGAGCAGGGAAGAAGTAAAAATTGCTGCGTTTGTACATCACATCTCCGAATTTACGGAGGTGGCTCAGCAGCATGGATTCTTCCTCAGGAAGCTAAGGGAACGTTGGCATGAAGAAGATCGAAACAAGGCCCCCAGGCTAGTGACATTCATGTTTGAGAAATCCGTCTGACTTTATGCGGTTACTTCTCGGGGCTTCTCCGCGCGTTTTCCCTCATGATTTTGGCGCGGTTCGCCGTCGCACTCCAGCTCAAATGTCGTGACTAGTTCAGGAGCACGCTTCGGGAGACCAGTGAGACGAATGCGATAATCGTCCTGCACGAACTTCACCGGCACGTTGCTGCCGTGCATCTTCACCGAGCTCACCTTGTTCAGCAGGTTCGCAATCACCACTGTCTCACCCGGCCAGTAGTAAACATGCGCGTACAACGTGTTACCACGACGCGTGTAACTCAGATAATTACCACGACGCGGCTGACAGTTGTTCGAAAGACGAATTGTGTCGCCGTGCTTCGCCATCCAATCGCCCACAGTCTCCAGCACACGCACTGACTCGATCGGAATGGATCCGTCTTCGGTTGGTCCGATATTCAAAAGATAATTGCCACCATCGCGCGCGCACGTAATCAGATTCCGAATCACCGTAGTCGGAGTCTTCCAATTGCGATCAGAAACGTGATAACCCCAACTATCGTTCAAGGTCATGCACGATTCCCAAGGTCGATTAGCTGACGCTTCGATGCGTTGCTCAGGAGTATCGAAGTCTTCGGGAATGCGCGACCGATTGTTGATGATAATGTCCGGCTGAAGCTTCCGCACGATCGTATTCATCTTCACTGACTCCCAGCCATTCGCATCCAGCGGCCACGGCACGTCGTACCAAAGTACGTCCACTGTGCCGTAGTTGGTCATCAACTCGCGGACCTGACCGTGAATGTAATCGACAAAACGCCGCCGCGCTGCTTCGTCTTTCAAACAACGCGCGCCGTCTGGATGGTGCCAGTCCATCAGTGAATAGTAGAAGCCGAAACGCAATCCCTCAGCGCGCGCGGCTTCGACATATTCACGGACCAGATCGCGGCCCGGCGCCTTTTTGGTGGCGCAGTAGTGCGTCAACTTTGAGTCGAAGTTACAGAAGCCTTCGTGATGCTTGCTGGTGAGCACCATGTACTTCATGCCCGCGCGCTTCGCGAGCCGCGCCCAGTCGCGTGCGAAGTTTGGTTTGGGTCGGAATCGGTCGGCGTATTGCTCATACTCTTTGGCTGGAATGCCTTCGTTTTCCATCACCCACTCATGGCGGCCGAGCGTGCTGTACAAACCCCAGTGGATGAACATGCCAAACTTCGCTTCGTGCCACCACTTCATTCGGCGCGTGCGATCCTCGATGGTGGAAGTTGTCGGCGCTCCATCCGTCGCCGGCGCGGACTGTTGCGCTGAAACACGGTCAAGCCCCGAACCGATTGCGGCGGCGCCCATCAGGGCCAGGTAGTTTCGCCTGTTCATCACGTTTCTCCTGCAGTTCCAATAAATTAATCACAAATCAATAAGCGGCCAGAGCGGCCCGGCATGTCTTTGATTTCGAAGTGACCTGAGTGCGTGCCCAGAGTAGTACCGGTCCAAAAGTCAGTGACGCGGCATCGTCGCTTTAGTTGAACGGAAATGGTTTGAGGCGTGTCGTTCCAGTTCAATACCGAAACGACTTCACGCTTTCCGACCGGCATCCGTCCAACACGGAACGAATCGTCTTCAAATCGTGCTGCGACACCTGATGGTGGCTGCAACTTGCGCAGCATCGATAACTTCTCCGCGCTGATCTTCGTGAGATCGTCACCCGATAAAAGCATCCCGCCTGACGCATAAATCGCGGTAGCGTGAAACTGAAACTCGTTGTCTGGCAGATCGCCCGTCAAGACTATCGCATCTGAATCGTTCCACCAGAGCCTTCCGTTCTGCCAGTTGCGACTCAGATTCTGACGCGCCGTAGTCTCGATTCGTTCCCAGGTACGCTTGATGTCATTCGAGCTTCGCGAGCCGTGAATTAATCCGAGCGAAGGCCAGATCGGATGATTGCAACCAAGTACGAAACTGTTTTCGACGCCGCGCAGGATTGCCTGCATGCCCCGCCGGTAAGCTTCAACACGCGTGGCGCGGGGATCGTAAAAGCGGCCGCCATGAATCGCACCCCAGAAGTTTGCGTCGAGCTTGAAGTAAGTGCAGCCCCAGTCGCGCTTCATTGTGCGAAAGAATTTTTCGAAGTGCTGTTGTACTCCAGGGTGTGTGCCGTCGAGCACGTACCATGGACCACGGCGCCAGCCGCCAAACGTGACGCGGTCTGAACGCAGAGGTTTTCCGTCAGCGTCTTTCACGAACCAGTCAGGATACTGTTGGAAAACGTGTGACTTTTCCTCAGCTACGAAAGGCGCCACCCAAATCGCAGGTTCAAAACCACGCTCACGAATCTGTTTGAGAACGCCCTGCACGTCGCCACCAAACGCCGCGCCAGTTTCGAGCCAGTCGCCCATAGCAGGCTGATAGCCATCGTCGATCTGTACGTAACGCAAACCGGGCGTGTGTTTGGCTATGAAGTCGAGATTGTCTAAAACCTGTTTGGCAGTAACGCGCGGGCCGAAGCAATACCACGAACACCAGCCCGTCGGCGGCGATGGAAAACGAAGTGGCGGATGATTGGCGACGAGTTGTGACGCGAGACTATCCAACAACTGCTCGCGATCGCTGCCGGACTGATAGGTAAACGGCTCGAGTTGCCAGCTTTCACCCGGACGCAATTCACCACCTTCCGTATCGACCACAACTTTCAAAGACGGATACCTCAGATAAAACTGTCCGATAAAGCGGCGACACGAAGTAAACGCCAGCAGATGATTGTCGCGAGTCTGCGACGACAGCATCATCATTCCGTAGACCGCTTTTGCCTCAGCGGGCGCAGGAAGTTTGTAGTGTTTAGCGTCGGTGTAGTTGCCGAGATCGGCAGGTTGGCCCAACGTGCCACCGGTTTGCGAAAGCATCTGAAAGCCTTCGCCGTAGAGACGCGTCGTCGCAGGCAGCGACAGTACGAGATCAAACAGCACGACCTCTTTGATTCGGATCGGCTCCGATCCCTGATTCACCACCCACGATTGACAAACAGCTCCCTTCCAGCGTCGCTCGACTTTTATCCGCGAAACATCCGTGCCTTCAATCAACGGCACCACACTACTCTTCGCACTGAAAAGCGAGCCGCGCAGCTCCTGCCCCTGCACCAACCGCGGTAACACGGACGTGAACGGAGCGATAAGGGCTAACTGAAGAATTTGCCTTCGAGAGATCATCCGTCAAAAAATCTGTGTTAATCCGTGGTTAATTAATCAACCGTGCATCGACAAAATCCGCATGTATTCTTCCACCCTCACCAACACGCCGCACCCGCAGCATCAATCTCTTTACATTCTTCACTTCAACCTTCAAAGCCTTCGCACCATCGCCCTTCTTCAACGCATCGCTCTTCCACAACTCCTTCCCATCACCAAGCACAAAAAACTCCGCCTTCGCTTCGTTGTTGCTGAACTCGTCATCAATCCCTACGAGCGCGACAAAACTGTCGTAAGCCCCATTCAATTCAAACTCGATTTCCGAATTCGTTGGCATCCCGATGCCCTTCTCAAACAGCCGTCCACCAATCGATAACCCGCCGCTGTTGAAGTTGCGATCGAGCTCCGGCTGTCGCCACCCAGGCGTCAAACGAACCGGATCGAGTTCGGAAAGAAACATTTCCGGTGGTTGTATCTTCTTCAGCGTAAACGAGAGTTGCGCTTTCTTCTCACTAAGCGTCCCGTCCTGCCAGACAGTTTTGACTTCCGCTGTGTAAGTCGTATTTGGATCGAGCCCGCGCAATGCGAATACCTGCGAAGGCGTGAACCCCAACATCTTTCCATTCAGCGAGACCTGATAACCCGCCGCCGGTTGATGCACAATGGTCCAACGCAGGTTAGCGCCATCAATTCCAGAGCGCTCCGCCCAAAGGTGCTGCGGTTCCTTCACCGGAAAGTGATATGAAGGCGCTGCTTCGAAACGAACTTCCCAACTAACTTCGGTCGTTTTTGGCGAAGTTATCTCAACCTCAGCCCAGCCCTGGTGATTAATAATGCGGACTGGTAATCCGCCGGTTGTCGCGCTTTTGATAGCGAAGTTCTTACCGCGAGGAAAGGCGAACCGCAGATTATACGGATCGTTTTTGATCAGCCTGCTTTTGCCCGAATAGCGATTTCCGCGGAGGCCGTGCGAGATCAAGTCGACCCAGCCTTGTGTGATGTGGCGGCTGGTTGAGACAAGCTGAATTTGATCCGTGGCCGGCATGAGCGTGAGCACGCGCGTGCTGGTTGGTCCAAGATCCACTGAGATGCCATTTTCCCAGGCGCCCAGGTATTCCTCGTTCCAGAAATCAAAGACGTGAACCGGCCGATCCTCCGCCAAACCGAGATCCTTCCAGGGCACGTAAGTCGAAGTCGACTTGCTCTCATCAAAATTGAAAATCCCAACGACGTCATACTCACGCCCGAGGTGATTCACTTTTAAGTCCCAGATTCGTTTGTTGCGATCGGACGAAAACAGATCCAGGGGTCGAATATCAACAGCCGGGTAAACACGCTTGATGACATCGACGCGCTCAGCCGAGAGATCGACGAGACGATCGCTCATCAACGCCGCCTGGCCGGTGAGTCCCTGCAACGTCGCCCAGGCACGTGCCTGCTCGAGCGACAACGGCGCGCGCACGATAAAGACATCCGGATCCGCATACCAGATGACGTTGTGCAGGAAGTAATACTGCATCGTCGCACGCATCGCGAATTTGAAACCGTCCCAGTTTGGCAACACATCCGCACCGATGCGGGAGCCATTCATCAGGCCGACACCTTCCAATGGCACCACCCAGCACCCAAGTAGATAACTGTCTGGTCCAATACCCGCGCGAATGCTCTTCAACGTCTCACGGTAAAGCCAATCGGTATCGTCGGCGGGGTTCTTCATGAAGCTCTTCTTGTTCCGGTACTCGCGCACCACGACCGGCTGTCCATCGATCTTGAAGTACACGTAACCCCAGCTCGAGAGCTTCGCGAACAAATCTTTTAGATACTTTTGAGATTCGGGCGCCGATGGATCGACGAGAAAAGTTCCTTCCCAGGTGTTCGAAGCAGTGGTGCCGTCGGGTTTCATGAGAAAGACGCGGGGGTGGTTTTTGACGACTGCTTCGTTGCTCTGGCCGTGCGGCGCCAGCCAGATGCCCGGCTTTAGTCCAAGACTCTTGATGTATGCCGCCAGACCATCCATGCCACCGGGAAAGCGATTATTGATCGTGGACCAGTCGCGGTTTTCACCGAGCCCGCGACCGGTGCCTTGCCACCCATCGTCGATCTGGACGTACTCCGCTCCGAAATCTTTAAGGTTTTCCGCGATCCACTTTGCTGCGATCTTGATCTCGTTTTCGTTGATCTCCTGATAGAAGAAGTACCAGGAGCACCAACCGGAGGGCGGCAACGGGAATCGCGATTTGTCGATCGGTTGGAAATATTTGATCTTGAGCGTGTCGCGATAATAGTTCTTGAGAACGGCGCCATCTTTCAGCCGCACTTCGTCTTTGACGGGATCAAAAGTGCCATCTGCGATCGACGGCTTGACGTCGCCGAGCGTCATCACCATCAACTCTCGATTGGCGCCGTCACGAATGCGCGCGGGAATCGGATGCGGCCACGTTTGGCCCAAAACCGATGGAGCCGCAAGAAGGCACAAAAGGCACAGAAGAGCTGATTTGTGGTTCAAAATCAAAAATTCAGCCTTATGCCAAACTGGAGTTGCCGGGGGTTGGTTCCAGCCGCGAGAGACGAGATACGCCCGACGTTGGTGGCCAGGGTCGTGGCATTTGTATTCAACGTCAAGTTCGCGTTTGCCGGCGTGTCCCAGTTCTGAATATTGAAAACGTTGAAGGCTTCCACTCTGAACTGCAACTGCCAGTCTTCCCGGATCGGGAAACTCTTGAACAGCGACAGGTCGGTGTTGAAAACTGCCTTACCGCGAAATACGTTGCGACCGAGGTTTCCGAATGAGCCTGACGGAATGCCGAACGCGCATGGGTTGAACCAACTCGCAATCGTGCGCACGGCATCCGCTGCCTTGCCGCCTTGCGAGATCGTTCTCTGACAAGCCGGATCCGGATTCGCCGGCACTGGCCCAGCTACAAACGGATCGGCGATCAGGTTTGGACGAAGGTACGTTCCCGGCGCCGTGGGCGCGCTGCCGCGCAGGTTAGCAAGATCTCCCGTGACCTGCAGGTTGAAAGGCGCGCCCGAGCGTGCCTGCATGATGAAGTTGGTCTGCCAGTTTCCCAAAATCCACGACGCTGGACCACTGCGGAACCAGCGCTTGCCTTTTCCGGTGGGCAACTCGTAAACCGTGGCCCAGGAAAGGAAGTGCGGTATGTCGTAGGACGACACTCCGCGCGCGGTACTCGGATCGAAATAGTTCTGAATCGTCGATCCGCCGCCTGGTCCATTCTCGACGTTGAAGTATCCGCTGCTGACGTCGATCGACTTGCTCCACGTGTAAGAGAGCAACGTGCTCAGACCTTTTGCGAAACGGCGCTGAAACTTCGACTCGAGTGCGTTGTAGTTTGAGTAACCGATGTTGGTGGTGTAGGTGATTCCGGCGCTGACCCATGGCATCAACCGCAACGCATCGATTACGGAATTGGGCGTGCCGTTGGGTGAAGCCTGTCGCGCTGCGTTGGCAAAACCGGCGTACGGCAACCGGCCGTTCTTGCTGCCGACATAAGCCACGGATACCATCGACGTCGGCGTTAGCTCGCGCTGTACTTCGACGTGCCACTGCTGTGAATACGGATCTTTGTAATTTGGATTGTTTGGGAAACCACCGAGACTCCAGGGATTAGTCGTCGGCAAAGGAGTTGCGAATCCCTGACCCTGAAGCTGGACGATGTTGAATGCAGTACCGTTCGTAAAATTGGCGCTGGCATTCGCATTACCTGAAAACGCTGTGGCATCGGGCCAAACAGTCGCTTCGAGATCATTCTGCGCGTACTGGCTGCGGGCAGGCAATGGATCCCAATACAAACCGTATCCGGCTCGCAAAACGGTTTTTGGATTCAGTGTCCACGCGATACCGATGCGCGGTCCGATGTTGTCCTTGATAGGTGGCGGTGCAAAAAACTTTGCGCCCGCCAGAACCACGTTATTGAAGTGCGGATCAGTCTTGAACGCATCCGGTATGCACGGCGCGGCCTTCGCTACACTGCAAAATTGCGGCATCTCGGTAGCGCCGATGGTCCAACGTTGATTTTCTAGATCGAGCGAGTTCCACAAACGGCCGTCCGTGGTCTTCGGCTGCGTAAGATAGTCGTAACGAAGTCCGAGCGTCAGAGAAAAGTTACGCCGCACGCGCCACTCATCCTGAATAAATGCGGCCCACGATGCATACTTGAATTGAACTGGACCACCATGCAACATAGGCAACTGCGCGTTGAAATTATTTGGGAAGCCGAGCAGAGCCGAGGCCAGCGATAAGCCTGAAGTTCCTGTCGCCGCGGTTGGCAGGCGCGTCTGTTCGTCGTTGAAAACATATGTTTGAAAGGTGTTGAGTTGGACGCGTTTTGCTTCGATGTACCAACCGCCGGCTTTGAAGCTGTGATTACCCTTCAGCCAGGTCACGCTCGGCGTCATGCTCCAGTTTGGGTTCTCGCGCAACGCTGTCCCGCGAATTCCGAAATTGTTATTTCCACCTGCAGTCCAGTTTTGCAGCGTGACGAGCAGCCCGCTGTACTTGTCGACGTCGAGAAATCCAAACTGGTTAAGCGGATCCAATCCCGCTTCGTGTTGATTCTGCTGGCTGGAATCAACACCAGGTCGGCCCGCATAGCCCGCGCGAATATCAAAAATGAGATTCGGCGAGAACGTGTGCGTCCAGGCGCCACCGTAGTTCCGTCCCTTGCCGCTGCCGGCAGTGGATCCTTCATTTCCGATCGGGTTGAAAACTGTGACGTTCTGTTGCGTGTAGCGGAAGAAAATACTGTCGTTATCGCTGAAGCGATGATCGATTCTGATTTGAAAACTGTTGGAGTTGTTTGTCGATGGGCGGATCTGCGCGAAGTTGTTTGTCGGATCGCCTGAGAGATTTGGCGCGGGGGCATAAGTCTTAAAGAAATTCTGCATCGGCGCGAAGATCAATGCCTGCGGAATCTTGAAACAGGGCGCACCGATCGTTTGGTCCTGTTGCTTTAGTGAATTCACCGGTAACGGAGTGCCGGACGCATCGCAACGAAACTCGTCACGGACAAAGTTATTGCCTACTTGTCTCGTTGAATATGGATTGAAGATCCGCCGGCGAAAGGGAGTGTTAGTGAAGTCGCCATTTATTTCAGCGGCTGTCGGCACATACGTCAATGCGAGCGTCGGTTGGCTATAGCGCCAGCCGTCATAGCCGACTGAAAAGAAGGTGCGATTCCGGAATATTGGACCAGTAAGAGTTGCGCCAAACTGGTTTTGCCGAAACGGTACAGGTCGATCGGGAACTCCCTGCCCTGTTTTGCAGCGCGCTGTGGTGCAAACGTCAAATGGATTGCGCGCGTCGAACGCGTCGTTGCGCACGTACTCAAAAGCGGAACCATGAAACTTGTTGCCGCCCGATTTTGAAACCATGTTTACGACGCCGCCCGCAGCGCCGCCATATTCAGCGCGGGAGTCGTGGCCGACAACCTTGAACTCCTGGACCAGATCGATGTTGGGAATGACGATATACGTCGGTCCACGAACGTTAGTGTTGATGATGCCGTCGTAAAAATAGAGCTTCGAACGGTTTTCCTGTCCGTGGAACGACGGATCGGCAAAGCCAGAACCAGGAATGCCCGACGTTTCCTTCCACACCACCAACATTCCGGTTTTGAGATGTCGAGACAGGTGTTACGCCAGGGGTTAGCGTCAAGAGCTGCGTGAAATTTCTGCCGTTGAGTGGCAGGTCCTGGACCACCTTTTCGGGAATGACTGTGCCGAGATCTGACGAGGCTTGTTGAATGAGTTCAGCGCCGGCCATGATCTCCACTGTTTCCGAGACCGCCCCCAGCGTCAGTGCAACATTCTGAGTCACGGCTTCACTGACACCCACGTCGAAAGGCGCACTCTGCACACCTTTGAACCCTGTGACTTCAACCCGCAACGTGTACATCGCGGGGTTCACATTCACGAAGTTAAAGTAACCATCGCCGTTGGTCGTAGCATCAACTTCGATCTTAGTTGCCTGATTGATGAGCTTTACAACTGCTCCGGGTACGGCCGCGCCATTCGGATCAGTAACGGTACCGCTGACTTTTGCGTTTGCCTGCGCAAGAGCAACGGAAGCAGCGACGGCGACCAGCACCATCAACACGACTGTGCGACTTAGTAGCAACATGACGCGGTCCTCCAGGTTTTTGGTTTGTTCGCTCAATTGTCCCTGCTTGGGACAAATTCAATAAGGGAATGAACACGGATTGTTTACTGGATCTAATCCGTGCTAATCGTCTTTGTTTTCCGTGTTATCTGTGGCCCGTTTCTCTTCAAGAGCAAAGGCTCGCTGTGCACGAACGATGTGCTCGCGCATCGCTTCACGAGCTTCGTCAGGCTTGCGCGCACGAATGGCGCGATAAACTCGCCGGTGCAGCTCGAGAGCCTCGTTGAAGTCGTGTGCTCGTTCGATAGTTTCGCGGCGTCGTTCGTAAAGGATCGCTGACACCATTTCGACCAGTGTCGCCAGTGTTGGATTACCTGAAGCCGCAGCAACCGCTCTATGAAACGCAACGTCGTGTACGAGGAACTGCTGCGGATCCTTCAACGACGCGAACATGTCGGCAATCTGTTCCGACATCGTGGCCAGTTGTTCTCCCGTCGCGCGCTCCGCGGCCAGGCCGGCAGCACCTACCTCGAGCACCGATCGAGTTTCAAACATGTGTTCGAAACTGAAACCGTGGAGTTGAGCGAGTAAACGCAGCGGTTCGCTATCGAGTGCTGGAGGCCCGTCGACGATGAAGGTACCCGCTCCCTGTCGCGACTGGAGCACGCCCATGGAAATCAAGGAACCCAGTCCCGCCCGCAAAGAAGGACGGCTAATGCCCAATTGTTTTGACAACTCGCGCTCGGGTGGCAACCGATCTCCCGGCTTCAAGTCCTGGCGCTTGATCAGCTCAAACACACGAGCTACGACCTGCTCGGTGGTATGCGTGGAACGAACGGGTTGATCGATCTCCAACTGTGGAACAGCAGAATTGGTCATAACAATCTGGGCCTGAGCGCGAAACTTATAGTACCAATTTGGTCTCGGGTCAAGACTTTTTATCGCGGTCAGGTTCCAAAAGCAGCAAGTATCTCACCGAAAGACGCAAGCGCAATCCCAAATACAACACTTGAGCTAAAAATGGTTTACCAATTAGCTAACGCGGGGGATTCGAGATGATGGCGTTGGACTGGCACATCCAGTGCATCTATCGATGGTGGGGGAACGTGAAGTTAGATCTGATTGTGAGTTGACTACCGCATGAATTGGCAGCAAAACATACTCACGAACGGTAGCGAGATCGCGAACCTACTGAACGAGACGCGGACCATAGCAGTGCTCGGTATTAAGACTGAAGCTCAAGCAGGCCAGCCAGCATTCTATGTCCCAAATTATCTTCAGACGGCCGGCTTTCAAATCATTCCAGTGCCTGTTTACTATCCAAACACGACGCGCATACTCGGGCAACACGTCTATCGCCAGCTCATTGACATCCCATTTGATGTTGATCTCGTGAACGTCTTCCGCCGTTCTCAGGACGTTCCTCCTCACGTTGAAGATATCTTGGCGAAGATGCCGAAGGCGGTATGGCTGCAATCCGGAATTCGCAACGATACAGTCGCCCAAACACTTGCGAGAGCCGGAATCAAAGTCGTTCAGGATCGCTGCCTCATGGTGGACCATCGCCGGTTGGGTCGAAGGTAACCATTCTCCACTCCCTTAAATATTGTGCAGTCGATTTGAGGCCTCGTTGCCAAGCGTTAGCTTTATGTCGTGTATTTGCACATACAACAACTCTCCCATGTTAAAATTCCATATCGTCCATGCAACCTTCTCCAATGAGAAAGGGAGTTAATTCATGATCTCCCCAACGCAACCTTCCCAATGGAACGAAAATCGGATACTTGCCGCTTTAGATAAAACTGATCATCAACACTTGTTTTCCCAGTTAGAACGTGTCCAATTCCATCAGGGAGAAGTTATCTATGAGGCCGTTAGTTCTATTAACTACGTTTATTTCCCTGAGACGGCAGTGTTTTCTATGCTCGCCACGATGGAAGATGGTCGCACCGTGGAAGTAGGCCCAGTCGGAAAAGAAGGGCTGGTGGGAATACGGATAGCCCTGGGCGCGGAAACAACGCCGGACCGCGTGGTGGTACATATTGCTGGTAACGCCCAACGATTGAGAGCAAGTGTGCTGAAAGCGGAACTGGCGGCTGGCCAGACCGACCTGTCGCAGAAGCTGACACGCTATATACAGATGTTGCTGGTTATGACAGGCCGCGCAGTCGCGTGCAATAAGCTGCACAGCCTGGAGCAGCAATTGGCCCGGTGGCTATTGACGATGAACGATTATGTAGGCGATGAACTCCGCCTGACGCATGAGCTAATGGCACTTACCCTCGGTGTGCGTCGCGCTGGTGTTACCGTCGCGGCAAACGGTCTTAAGACCAGCGGAGTAATTGACTATCGACGCGGCCATATTCAAGTGGCTGCTCGAGGAGGCTTGGAAGAAGTAGCGTGCGAATGTTATCAGATTATCAAAGAGGAGTATGAGAATCTGTACGCTGATTTGGCCAAGTGAAAAAACATCCCTTTGTTTCGGTTAACAACGATTCACAATTGACTTGTCTCACATAGTGTTCTAAAAGGGTGAATGCTGGCACCCGTTTCCCTGATGTAAATTGCCACATTCCCCATTGTCGGACTGCGATACCTGACAATGGTATTTTGTCGTTATTCGCACTGCGCAACAAAAGCCGCACCGTTTCGCGATCCACCAATACGATCACTTACTGCATCCTGAGAGCCTCCACACTTGTGAACATTATGCCAATCATGATTCTTGCTGATTTAAGCGAATTAATCGACGAACACCGAGATGAATTGTTATGGGAGTGGCAACGCGAAGTCGCTCTACTTCCTGGAGCAGAAGAGCTCGATGGGCCAACTATTATCGATCACATCCCGCAACTGCTCACGGAACTAAGCGAGAATTTGAAATCTGATCGAAGTGAAGCCAGTCTCATTCTGAGCCCCTCAGAGCATGGCGTTCAACGGTGGAGAGCAGGATTCGATATAACTGAAGTTGTAGCCGAGTACGGCATTTTGCGTAATTGTCTCTACCGTCTCGCCGAGAAGCATAGTCTTCCTCTCACAAATCATGCTGGCCGAATCGTCAACACTGTATTTGATAATGCAGTGGCCCAAGCCATAAAAGCGTATGCGACTCACATGACGCTAGAGCTTCAAAAGCGGCGCGAAGAGCATTGGAGCTTTGTTGTTCATGATTTGCGTACGCCATTACAGGCGGTGTCGCTGGCAACTACAACGGTTGAGCGTTCGCTGCCAGACGACGTAAAGACTGACCTTTTCACAACTTCCGTAGCCGCATTAAGACGGAATATAGGCAGACTCGACGCTTTAATAAAACGCGTGCTTCAGGATGAGGCGAATCTTCAACTCGCGGACGCTCCGAGAGTTGAAAGGCGCGACTTCGACTTGTGGGCTCTGGTTGAGAGCATAATTCAGGATCTCAACCCGATTGCGAGTGATTCACGCACAATTCTTACTAATAATATTCCATCCGACATGACGATCTTTGCCGATGCACGACTGCTGGGCCAGGTCTTCCAGAATTTGCTATCCAATGCAATCAAGTTCACTCCTAATGGAGAGATCGTGGTCGGAGGACGAGTCACTGACACCACTGTGCAATGCTGGGTTGAGGACACTGGTGCGGGTATTGATCCACAACGGCTGGACAGGATTTTCGAAAAACTGGAAACAGATCAAGAGCCAGACAAACGTGGAGTGGGGTTAGGATTGGCAATCGTCAAACAGATTGTCGAACTTCATGGTGGCACGATCGTAGTCGAAAGCCGGGTAGGTGACGGATCTAAATTTACTTTTGAAATTCCGCTCTCAGTTACTTAAATCGTCAAACGAGTTTCGCGTATCACCGGACGCGGCATCGCTGCCCTCCGGTTGACGACGGCACGTTGAGCCGATGAGCGGCTAAACTTCGAATTCCCAACCGCTCGATCGTCAAAAATTTCTTCCAGAAGTTCTACCAATTCGTCAAAATCAATCGGCTTCGTCATAAAGAAATCGATGCCCTCGCGACTCGCGGTTTCATAAACTGATGGTGCGCCAAATGCAGTTAGCATGACTATGGGAGTGTTCTGAAAGCCATCGATCTTGCGAATACGGCGAATGGTTTCAAATCCATCAAATCCCGGCAGAGCCAGATCCATCAGAATGACGTCAGGACGGTCACCACTCTTTAAAGTTCTTAGCGCCTCGGCGCCGGTGGAGGCTTCCAACACGCGGAAATTCTCGGATTCCAGAAGGATCCTTAACATTTGTCGAACATCCTCGTAGTCTTCAACAACTAGAATCGTTCGGATATCTTTGTTGACTTGGCCCATCCAGCACCCCCCTTGGCTCCATTAAGGAAGATAACCCAGCAAATAATGTACCCACGCTAGACTTGATAGCCCCGTTAGCCTATCCTCACACGCGTCACATGCAGCCCGATTTGGAGTCTTCATCGTCTCCAACTGCCAAAATTTCGAACTGCCAATCTGTTCCAACGCCAGAACCCGTTCCGGAAACTTAGCTATGCAAATCATCCAAACCATCAAAACACACGCTTGCGTCAAGGCATTCTTATTGGCTCTCACACTCTCTGGCTTCTTAGGCTACGCCGTCCCGGCCGCCCGCGCCGCAGATACCATTCTTGTCCCCACGGGCGCGACCTGGAAGTATCTAGACAATGGCACTGATCAAGGTACAGCTTGGCGAGCTACATCATTTAATGATTCGACGTGGCCATCCGGTCCTGCACAGTTGGGTTATGGCGATGGTGATGAGGCAACTACTGTCGGCTTCGGCCCGAACGCGAATAGCAAATTCATCACCACTTACTTTCGTCGTGCGTTCAATGTCACGAACGCCTCCCTTTTCAATGGTGTGACTCTGCGGCTCTTACGTGATGATGGCGCTGTTGTCTACCTCAACGGCGTTGAGGTCTGGCGCACGAACATGCCCGCTGGAGGCGTTGGTTTTCTCACACCCGCTTCGGTTGCAATCGGTGGCGCCGATGAATCGGTCTTCGTGCAAACAACGATCAGCCCTTCCCTGCTCTTAAACGGGACTAATGTTCTTGCGATCGAGTTGCACCAGTCCGGGGGCACGAGCACGGATATCAGTTTTGATCTGCAATTAATCGGTTCTGATGGATCTGCATCCGTAACCCGTGGTCCGTATCTGCAAATGGGAACTCCGAACAGTACCATCGTCCGCTGGCGCACTAACGTTGCCACGAACAGTCGTGTAAGTATCGGAACTACGCAAGGCAGTTTGACTACCAATACCGATGAGGCGTCGCTAACGACAGAACATGAAGTAATCGTTTCGAACCTTTCCGCGGCCACGAAATACTTTTACTCCGTCGGGTCCACAACCCAGGCGTTGGCCGGTAATGACGCAAACCACTACTTTGTCACTGCGCCTCTCGCCGGCACGACTGCGCAGACACGCATCTGGGTGCTCGGAGATTCCGGCACTGCAAACGCCAACGCGCAAGCCGTGCGTAACGCATATCTTAATTTCACCGGCGCCACACACACGAATCTGTGGTTAATGCTGGGTGACAATGCTTATGAGAATGGTACTGACAGCGAGTATCAGGCCGCTGTTTTCGACATGTACCCAACGATGTTGCGTCAGTCCGTGCTTTGGCCGGCATTGGGTAATCACGACACCGCTCAGTCGTCAAATCCACCTGCAAGTCTTCCGTACTTTGCGATGTTTACTTTGCCGACAGCAGCGCAGGCGGGTGGAATTGCGTCAGGAACTGAGAAATATTATTCGTTTGATTACGCCAATATACATTTTATCTGTCTCGACTCAATGACGTCTGATCGGTCCGCGAATGGTCCAATGGCCACCTGGCTCAGGGCCGATTTGGCCGCGACCACGCAGCAGTGGACCATCGCTTTCTGGCATCATCCGCCTTACAGCAAAGGCTCACATGATTCAGACACTGATCCGATTCTCGCGCAAATGCGACAAAACATCCTGCCGATCCTCGAAGATGCCGGGGTGGATCTCGTACTTGCCGGTCACAGCCATTCGTATGAACGCTCTTATTTGATCGACAGCCACTACGGGGTGTCGTCTACTTTCACTGCAGCAATGAAGAAGGATGGTGGCAGCGGTCGAATCGACGGTAGCGGCGCTTACAACAAGCCGACACTTGGCGCCGGCACACACGAAGGAGCCGTATACGCAGTTGCGGGTAGCTCAGGACAGATATCAGGCGGGTCACTAAATCACCCGGCAATGTTTATCTCGCTCAACAACTTGGGATCGATGGTGCTCGACGTGAACGGGAACGCTCTCGACGCAAAGTTCCTTCGTGAGAACGGCGCGATTGCTGATTACTTCCGAATTGCTAAAGGAGGTGTCGCGCCTGTTGTCCCCGCGGCTCCCAGTAATCTTGTTGCAACAACATCATCGAGCAGCCAGATCAACCTTACGTGGACTGACAACGCCAACAATGAGAATGGCTTTAAGGTTGAACAATCGACGGATGGGACCACGTTTACACAGGTCGCTATGCTCGGCAGTAACGCTGTGTCCTACTCTGCTACCGGACTGTCGGCTTCCACGACGTACTTTTATCGTGTTGCGAGCTTCAACGATGCCGGCAATTCACAGTACTCAAACACCGCAAACGCAACTACGTCACCCGCACCACCGGCTGTACCGGCTGCACCGACTGGTTTGACGGCGACTGCCATTTCTCGCACGCAGATCAACCTCTCGTGGGTGGACAACTCAGGTAATGAGACGGGATTCAAGATTGAGCGTTGTAAGAGTGCAAACTGCACAAACTACGTGGAGGTCGGTCAGGTAGGAGCCAACGTAACTACGTTTGCTGACACTGGCCTAACGAAAAACACGACGTACCGCTATCGTGTGCGGGCGTTCAACGCAGGCGGTAATTCCGGGTACTCGAACGCTGTGAGCGCTAAGACATTCAAGTGATGACTACTGAGCACTTCCACAGAAAGTTGATCCTGTTATTGGGCGTTGCGATCTGCCTTACCTTGATTCCTTCGTTTGCGCGCGCCCACGAGGGTTTGCACGAGCAGATAGTAGCGATAACGGCGAAGATCAAACGCGATCCAAAAAACGCAGCGCTTTATCTACAACGCGGCGAACTGCATCGTCTGCATCGCGACTGGGCTCGCGCGGCTGCGGACTACGACCACGCCTCACGCTTACAACCAAGTCTTACCATCGTCGACTTGGGGCGTGGAAAGATGTTGTTTGAATCGCGGCGTTTCCAGCAAGCAAAGTCTGTGTTGGACCGATTTCTACGGCAGCAGCCTGGCCACGTCGAGGGACTGGTAACTCGTGGGCGTGTGCTTGCCAGAATTGGAGCTCGCCTCGAGGCCGCGAAGGATTTCACAGAAGCTCTGGCATTAGCGCCGGCTCGCGAGCCCGAACTTTACCTGGAACGGGCGCAAGTTCTCGCTGTAGACAAACGTTATATTCAAGAAGCATTGCGCGGACTCGACGAAGGCATCAAGCAACTTGGACCCCTCGTCACCTTGGAACTCGCAGCAATCGATCTGGACTTGCGCGGAAATAATTACGATGCTGCGTTGGCTCGACTGGACGCGATAACTGCGCAATCGGCACGCAAAGAAACATGGCTGGTTCGACGTGGCGAGATTCTAAAAGCCGCCGGAAGGAACGAGGAGGCACGCAAAGCTTTCAGCGACGCGATTGTGGCGATCGAATCACTCCCTCCGGAACACCGGCAAAGCAGAGCCATAACTGCACTTCAACTTCGCGCACGCTCAGCTCTCAAGTTGTAAGGAATTCGACAGCGCCAAGGCGCTGTGTAGGACCAATTTTGACTTTTTGTGCAAAGCACGCGAAGAGCGAAGACGTAAATGCGGTTAGTTCTTGAGGATTACCAAAAACAGACCATCTTTACTGACCAGATAACGATTACGCCGCTCCTGGTCCTCTACATTTAAAGTAAAGAGCGGCTTCGGCTCTGTAGCTACGAAACGGTCGCCAGTTGTCTGAATCTGAACTGACATCAACGTGTGGCCCTCAAGATAGAACAACTCTTTGCCATCCGCGCTCCACATCGACGTAGTCGCGCCCCTGGACGAGCTGGAAACTAAATGCTCGTCGCCAACCGGCGTCCCGTCTGCACTTACCCTGCGAACAACGATCGCCGAACCATTCTCGTTGGAGGTATAAGCCATCCACTTTTGATCGGGAGACAGGCGTGCGGCTCGAGCAGGCGCTGAGGCAAAGAGGACCCGCCTTTTCTCCGGAAGTGACAACAAACCCACCCCGGGCGGATCATCTCCCTCTTTCCGAAAGTTAAATACTAAAAAGCGACCGTTGCTTGAAATGTCCTCAAGGTTTAGATCCTCATTCGACGCAAGGACCGCCTCCGTTGGTCCCGTCCCACTCGAAGATATCCGATAAATATTTCGCACTCCGTTCTTATTTGCTGTGAAGTAAATCCACCCGCCGTCTGGTGACCAGATGGGATTCATCTCGTCCGCAGGATCGGAAGTCAGCCTGCGCGATTCCCCATTAGCCCGCGACAAAACCCAAAGATCGCGCGTCTGAACTTCGGGATCATTTAACGCGACTACAACCTGCTGTTCGCTGGGTGACAAAGCCGGCCCGGAATATTCGGCGGCTTCTCCCATTGTTCCCTGCGTACTTCCCGCGCGGTCCACCCAGGTTAACCTTGTCATTGACTCTGAGGCGCTCGCAGCGCTCAGCGCCTTTTGGGCCGGGGTGCTCGGAACTCTCGACGCCTTTTGAGCTGGCTCATCTATTTTCGTACTGGAATTGGACCACACGATGCCGGCGATTAGAACGGCAATTACGATTATGGCAATCACAAAACCAGTCTTGTGCCATGACGCCGTAGAAGCCGGCTGGTTCGGAATGACTGCTGATGGACCACGTTCGCTTTGTTCTGTGATCGTGGCCTGGCGTAACGCAAACGCGAGATCGCTTGCCGATTGAAATCGTTTATCTGGATCCTTCTCCAAACACCGTTCGACGATTCCCCTCAGGGCAACAGGTGCAACTGATGAGTCGATCGGTGGCGGATCTTTAACCAACACGGCCGCCATCACGTCGCTCCACGTATCACCTTCAAAAGGCTTGCGCCCGCACAGCATCTCGTACAGGACGATCCCTACTGAGAAGATGTCAGTGCGATGATCTACTTTCTGACCGCGTGCCTGCTCCGGAGACATATAGGCAGCAGTGCCAATCACAACGCCGGTTCGAGTCGTCAGATGGTCCACGCTCGCAGGCTGAGACGCATCCAGCTTCGCAATTCCGAAATCGAGCACCTTTACCAGGCCGTCAGCGCGGACAATGATGTTCTCGGGTTTAATGTCTCGATGGATTATTCCGGCGCGGTGAGCGGCGTCAAGCGCCTGAAGCACTTGCGTGATTATCGACACGGTCTCTTGTGCGTCGAGTGTTCCTGGCAAAGCGGCTGCCAGACGTGCACGCAGTATTACACCTTCAACGAATTCGGTGACGATGTAGTTACGATCCTGAATCTCACCGACTTCAAATATCGTGACGATATTGGGGTGATTTAAGGATGAAGTTGCTCGCGCTTCCTGCTTGAACCTGGAGACGCGATCGACGTCTTCAGTAAAGTCCACGGAGAGGATTTTGATCGCAACCTTTCGATCAAGGCGCGTATCCACAGCAAGATAGACGCTACCGCTACCGCCTTCACCGATGAGTTTTAATAGACGATAGGGACCGATGTCTTCGATCTTTGGTTCATCCCCAGAGGTCACGTGTGAGGCTGCCAATGTCTTCGCGGCAACATTGAGTGCCGGCGTTGGCATGAACGCATCAACTTGACCGTCGAATTTCAAAAGCGATTCCACCTCGCTCTCCAACTCTCGATCACCTGCACATTCATTGGCCACGAATGCAGCACGCTCTTCGGGCTCATGCTCCAGTGCCGCATGATAGATGCGTTCCACTTTTGCCCAACGGTCCTTTTCTATCATTGAAGGTCTATCATTGAGGCTTTTGACTGAGGCGTCGCAGCAACCAGGATTTAGCGAGCCGCCAATCACGCCGCACCGTCTCAGGCGATACGTTCAACGCGACTGCTGTTTCCTTTTCGGTTAATCCGCCGAAGAATCGCATCTCAACAACCTGGGCCTTACGTTCGTCCACTCGCGCCAGTTCGGTCAAAGCTTCATCCAGCGCGAGTAGATCAGGATCGCCAGTGGGCGCTACTGCCAGGGCATCTTCAAACGTAACTTGAAATGCTCCCCCACCCCGCTTTTGATAAGTTCGTGTTCTTGAGAAATCGACGAGAATACGTCGCATCACGCGAGCGGCGATGCCAAAGAAGTGGGCCCGATTGTGCCAACTCACTCGCCGTGCGTTTATCAATCGCAGGTACACCTCATTGATCAGCGCAGTCGTCTGCAGCGTGTGTCCGACACGTTCGCGTCGCATATACGACCTTGCCAGTCGCCGAAGTTCAACCTCGACCAAAGGGACCAACTTCTCGAGCGCAGTTTGCTCACCATCATTCCACGCTAGTAACAGATCAGTGATCTCATTGGTGACGTCGATCGACATGATGCGGTGATCTTCACAAAGGATTATAGCCAACCGCGATTCAGAGGATCGCGAAAATTTTTTACTTCAAGAAAAAACTTTACCGCTTTTTAGATCGGTTCCCGCATTAGCCTGCGGAGAAAACCGTGAAGCGTCGATTACTTTGTATCGTGGCAGGTCTTTGCTGGTTGAGTTCCTCGGCCCAAGCGTTCACATGGGATCTCCCTTATCACTTTCATCCGGGAATTCGGATCAGTCAGACGAAACCATTAACAACTCGTGAACTCACTGGTCTGATTCGCGAGTTGTCATGGCTCTCTGGATTGGATTTGAAGGTTGATGTAGATGGCGCAATTCGTTACGACCGCAAATTGCCTCCAGTAGGTGGCTCAGCGATCGCTCGCGAATTGTTAATGAAGGCGATCGCCAGTTCCGATTCGTTTTCTGTAGAGAGAGCTGACCATTCGACGCAGGTGGCATTCGCACAGATCGAGTCGACGATGACCTACACAGATGGAGCAGGCCGGCGCCACAACGATTGGGTTATAAGAATCGACTTTGCCGACTTCGCGCAGTTAAGAGGCGATGCCGGGGCGCTTAAAGCATTCAATCCCGGGATGAACCTGATGCATGAGTTAGGTCACGCAATCCTCGGATTGCGTGACCCGGAAGGACCAGATGACAGGCTGGGACAGTGCGAACGATACCTTAATTTGATGAGGGCCGAATTGGGTTTGCCATTACGACAGTACTATCTCCCGAAAACCAGATTGGCCAGGAGTCCTGCCTCGCTGTCACAAATCCTCCAGGGAGAACTCAAATTCACACTTGCAGATCCTCACTCGAAGAAGGCGCAGGAATCTCTACTGAGTTTCAATATCGCGATGGTTGTTGACATCGAAAGAGTGCAGTCGAAAAGTTCGATTCCTTCAGACCTCCCTCTCAGCATGGCGTCTCACTTGAAGAACCTCGCTGCCATCCGTTGAATATCATCCATCGAGCTGCCGTCTTTGTTCTGGTCCAACATCGAGCTAAGCATACTCATGGCATCCGGCGCGGTTGCCTGGGCTTCCTGCTCCTGACCGTTGAGAAAGTTTGAGAGACCGGAGGCATCAAGTCCATTTTGCTGTTGCGCCTGTCCGAGCGAGCCCATCACAAGCGGCGCTAAGGTTTCGAGCAAGCCTCCGGCAGAACCCTGGTCCATTCCTGTTGCCTGGGCCAGATTGTTTTGTATTGCTGGTTGTTGGCTTCCAAAAACGTGTCCCAGAATTCCTGCGCCGTTTGCGCTTTGCGGATTTCCGAGATAACCCGAGAGGTTATCGAAGATGCTGCCGTCATGATCGTTGGCGATAGCTTGATGCAGGTTCTGAGCCTCTTGCGGTTGTGAAGCGTTGCGTGCTAACGCCGTCACGAGTAACGGAACGGCCATCTGGATAGCCGTGTTAGCAGTTGTTTCACTAATACCGAAGCGTTGAGCGATCGTGCGCGCTGCGCTCCCACCTAACTGTTGCGTAATAATTTGTGTTATTGCATTCATCTTAGTTCTCCCTTATGTGAAAGTATCAGCGCGGTTTGACTGAATGCGCTGGTCATCCAACTCATCCGCGAGCTCAATGCTCGTCGTCGCGAAATGAGAAGCTCAATTATTCAGTAGGGGAACTGAAACCGGGGGCTGGGGAAGTATTAATGATTCGTGTGAGGATCGTACGCTCTCGATCCATACTATGCAAGCATTCGACATCTAAATTAAAACGTCGCTCCGATCTCGATGGGCTTCTGAAGAAGTCGAGCGGTTTGAATCAAACTGCCATGAACAAACACGTGCTATTTATACAAGGCGCGGGAAAAGGCGCCTATAAAGAAGATGAAAAGTTAGTAACTAGCCTTCGTCAGTTGCTTGGCCACGAATATGAAGTCCAGTATCCGGCAATGCAGAACGAAGATGACCCGGACTATGGGAAATGGAAGCGCCAGATCGAAAAACACTTAGCGGGATTAGATGGGATGGTCATTGTCGTGGGGCATTCGGTGGGAGCCTCGATTCTAATCAAATGCCTTGCCGAAGAAGATACAAAACAGATTACGGGAATCTTTCTTATTGCAGCGCCATTTTGGGGAGGCGATGAGGGTTGGAAATACGAGGGCTATGAAACCCTTGCTCTACCGGAAGGTCATGCCAGCCAAATTCCCTCGAATGCACGAGTATTTTTCTATCACAGCCGCGACGACGAAATAGTGCCCTTTGCCCACCTTGCGCTATACGCTCAGAAATTTCCCCACGCAACCATACGCGAGCTAAACGGACGTGGGCATCAACTGCATAATGATTTGTCTGAAGTCGCAGAGGATATAAAAAGTCTGGAATGTTAGCCACCAGGCGATGCTCCTCGCAAACTAGCCTGCCGTGGGCCAAGATATGATCGAACCTCGTTTCGAACTGTATGTTAGTTACTTAGGAGACTGTTTGGTAGGCTGTGCAGGGCTCTGGACCAGAATGAAGACCTGCGCAAAGCCCTGGGTATCAAGAATTGAATAGGCTAAATCAGTTTCGAATGGGTCGGAGCCGTAAATGACAATCGTATGATCCAATGGCAACTCGTTTTGCGCTCTAACAGGTAACTCATCCAACGGAATATTCCTCGCTCCGTCTCTGTGTTGCAGCGAAAAGGCCGCGCGCTGGCGTACATCGAGCAACACGATTAGCTCTTTGTTTGCAACTTTGCGCTCGAGATTGGCTTCCTTAATCGACCACTCATCCGGAGACCTGGTGTCCAGTTTGAGCTTTGACATTAGAGCTGTTTCATTTAATGGGGAGAGTTTTCCTACCCACATGTCAGTCACGACACCGTTTCGATCGAGAATTGCGAGGGTAGGTACATTCTTTATGCCTAGCGACGAGAGTGATACATACCGAACTTCTCGAATCGGAATATCACGTTGTTTTAGATATGCTTCAGCCTCCGACTCGTTCTTTGAAAACACCGCCATCAACCTGGTGTTGGTCTGACTCGTAATACCTGCAGCAAGTCGACGATAAAGCTTTGCACTGTCAGAGCAAAATTTGCATTCCTTCCCCAACGCTACCAAAACTGTTCGCTCTGAGTCCGCCCAGTTAACCCCGTCAATAGTAAGGCTGGCATCAAGTGCAATCGCGTAGTCTGAATTCTGAGCCGGCTGAAAGTAAAACTTCTTGACCAGCACAACACTAAGTACGACGGCAACAAGCAGAATCGCGATATTGAGGATTCGGATGGTCATCGATCGAATGAGGACGTTACCGTTCGCCGACTTGTCAACGGAATTGCTTAGGGTTTTGGACCAGGCCCTTACCATCTCTATCGATCTCGAAATAAAAGGTGAGTTTCCCGCGAACACTTACAGCTGTGCCATCCAGTTTTTTGCTGGGCACAAATTTCCATTCTTTAACAGCTCTAACAACCGCCTCGCCAATGCTTTTGGATGGTGCTTCGAGAACAGCAGTATTGACCACATCGCCTTTCGGATCGTATTGCACTTCGACAACAGCCACACCCTGTTCTCGTTTCTTAAGCGCGTCCTCCGGATATGAAGGCATGACGGTTTTTGCGGCTGATTTGCGCATACCGTCTTCATTAACGCGAATGGGTTCGTTTTGAATAGGGTTTGCTGGAAGTCTTGCCAGAAATGCTCTTCCGACTTCAACCAAGGCTTGAGCGCGCAAGTTTTCATGTCGCAATTCCTCTGCGCGCGCCATGGCCGCTTCCGGGTCAACGAGGGCGACGGCATGGAAGGCCTCAGTGAAAGTGAAATCGACGTGGGCAACGTCCAAAGGAAACCTGGCGTTCAGTGGTCCAATTTGAACCGTTTGAGCCCAGTCTAACCTCGCGAGTGCGGTCTCTTCGAATGAATTAAAATCCTTGATTGTCTCCGCCATCGCGGTATGGACCGCCGCAGACTTCAAGTTGGCTAATAGAGCAGTCGCAGCAAGTAGCAGAAATGGTCGCCGCCCGTCGGACATCGAGTGAGCGGCTTTTAATGCCTTATCGATTGTTTCTTCAGTTAAATATCGATCTGTCCCCTTGCCTCGTGTTTTCGCAATAGCCTGGAGCAAGATGCTGCGTTCAATCCCCTGAGGCAATCGATTCGCCATCGCCTCAGCCTTTGCGATGTCAGCAGTTTTCTGCTTGATGGTCCACGCCCCATCACCGAAATCAACGATCGCTGCTAAACGCTGACTGGGTTTCGACTCCGAGATGCGTCCTTGAGCAATGCGACATGTCTTAAAGTCACCCTTATGCCAAGCCTGAAGGGCTATTTCAAGGTAGGCCATGTCGCGACTTTCCTGATCCGGTTTATTCTCAGCGTCGATTAATTTCTCTTCGGTTGTAGTCGGCGGCAGGTTCATATATCGGAATGCGGAGTCTTTCGTCATTCCCGTCGGAACCTGAGGCGTAAGCGCGGCCATAACAGCGTCAAGTCTTGGGGTTAGATCGGGAGCTGCATTTCTTGATTTGGGCAACAACATATAGCAGAGCGCATAACTGTACTTGCGTTGTTCAGAGTCAGATGTCATCCGCCAAAGGACGTCCGCAGCAGTAGTCAGATAGGCTCGAACCATGCTGTTCGAGACGCCGGGACGATTGATTGTAATGTTCGGTACTAGTATTTGATCCACCAGGGTAATCGCGTAGTGGTCCGAATCGATCAAATTCGGGGCGGTAAACAGATAAAGACCCAGCGAATGGAACTCCCGTATATTCACAGCAGGTTGTTGTGACAGATGGTTAAGCGCCTCGAGGAAAAGTCTGTTAGCTTCGGCTTCATCCTTTTTTCGTAGATTTTGAATGAAATCGAGAAAACTCAAGGGGACGCCACCCTTCAAGCTCCGCTCAGCGAATTGAACCGCAACGGGTGGATCTTCTTCCAGCAGACCAAGAGCGGTGGCGATATTTGCGGTGCTAAACGCTTTCGATCCCTGGGCTTCACTCTCGTGCTTCGCCGCAGAATCGATTAGTTGTTTGGCCCATTCGGCGTCACTACGTGCAAGCACTCCCAAAATGCGACGGTGCAACGTTGATAAAGCCCTTGCCTCAGCGTCGGTTCCGTTCGTGGTTGTCAAGTTAAGAGCTTTTTCAAACAAGGATCTAGCGTACGGCTCATCCTGTTTCCACAACATGCCCGCGAGCCGGGCCATTTCCAAGGCTTTCGCACGAACACTGTTAAGGGCCAGGATCTTCTCTGCTATTCGATGTACTTGATAGACGGCGAGTTTTGCATCGCGGCTTGAGACCGGTTCAGTTAGTGAGTTAGTGGGTGGCTGTTCGTCAAAGAGTTTCGCAGCAGTTCGTTTCTGGTCCACTGTCGAAGGTTGCGACTGAGGTTGTTGTGCTCTTACGATTGGTGAGAGAGTAACAACAATAACTACTAAGCCGCAGAACAGTGGCTTAACCCTCGGTTGGATTATAAACCCCTCTCTAGCAGTGGGTAGCATTGATCGCGTCACCATTACGACGGCACACTTATAACTGGACCACCGTAAAACACAGCGCATCCGCAGATGTCGGATGCCTACTTCAATTCCGATGTCTGGCTAGTCATTTTGTTCCCAGCAACTGCCCTGAACGCTACAGCTGCACGTCGCCTGAACTGGCCAGCACGTACTAAAACCCTGAGTTACGTTCGGATCACAACCAACACATAGGCCTCCGGAAAGTGGTACACAATTTATGCAGGCACTAGCTGCTTGTTGAGGCATAGCTGTGTAGAACGTAATGACTAATAGTGAAGTCAAGATTAAGAGGCGAAGTCTAATCGGACTAATGAAACGAGACATGACATGCTCCTTGTTGGTTAAGGAAACGAAGCAATCACAATAGTGGCCGTCGCGGACGACCTCGGTGTTGGGAGGTGAGTAACCGATAGGTTTCTACTTCGTTAAGAATACAATGTCAACAGTTTTTGTCAGGATTGTAGTTGCGAATGCAGCACCGCAAAGACAGGCATCGAACTTGCTTCGTCCCGTCATGATGGCAATCGACGCTCGAAGTGATTCATTTGAGTGCGGCTCAACAAGGGGGATCTATGACAAACAATACAGATGCTTATTTTCAGAGTTTTGCCCGATACCGGCATGGGGAGTGTGAGCCTGCTTTATGAAGAAAGGGGCGTTATCAAGTAGGGCTGAGACTCCTAACGGAAATCGGCCGGCTGATCAATCTGTCGAGCAGTTGACGGAGCAAAATGTCGAGACCATAACGAGACTTGAACAAGCAGCCAAAGCACAGCGGACATCGGCAGATCGCCTGGCCGAGAAGATCGCGAGTTTCTGCGGCAGCATGACGTTTGTATGGGTCAATGCTGTCTGGTTCGGCAGTTGGATTCTGTTGAATGTAATTCCGGGCATACCTCATATCGATCCTTTTCCATTTACTTTCCTGACGCTCGTCGTTTCGCTGGAAGCGATCTTTCTCTCTACGTTTATTCTGATCAGTCAGAATCTAGACAGTCGCATTAGCGAAAGACGTAGCCACCTGGACCTTCAACTGAACCTGCTGAGCGAACAGGAAAATACAAAGATGATCGTTATGCTGCACGCCATCGCTGCAAAAGTAGGCGCTGACTTGAGTCAAGATCCACATCTGACAGCTTTGAGTGAGGAGACGGAGCCCGAAAGACTGATCGAACAAATCGAAGCGCGAGAAAACAAATAGCAATGAGTCACATTAGTCCGATTCTGTGACAACGTGCCAACTCGTGAGACTGCGGTTGAATCGCGCGCGCTTGATCGCACGAGCCACACCCAGAAGTTGCAATGTCCGAATGCCCCACCAGTTCAAGTCGAATTCATACCACTTCAAGCCGTGTCGAGCAGACGTGGGAAATGCGTGATGGTTGTTGTGCCATCCCTCGCCGAACGTCAGTAGTGCGACCCACCAACTGTTACGCGAATCCTCTTGCGTGAGAAATCGCCGGCGGCCCCACAAATGGGTTGCAGAGTTAACCAGCCATGTTGCATGAAGTCCAACTGCAGCTCGCAGGAAGATCCCCCAGAGCATCATTCCCCAGCCTCCGAATGCTAATAAGGCGACGAGTAATACGAATGATGGCAAGTAATAGGATTTGTTCAGCCAAACGTAGTACGAATCCTTTGTTAAATCCGGCGCGTAGCGCTCATATGTCGCCTGATTGTGATTCTGTGCGGTACCGCGAACAACCCACCCGATGTGGGCCCACCAGCCTCCGTCGCGTGGCGTGTGCGGATCACCCTCCTTGTCCGTATGCGCGTGATGAATCCGATGTGTTGTTACCCACTGAATTGGTCCACCTTCCATCGCAAGGGTGCCGCACGTTACAAGAAAGTATTCCACGACCTTGGGCACGCGATAACCGCGGTGGGTAAGCAATCGATGAAATCCCATGCCGATCCCGAGACTGCCGGCTATCCAGTAAAGAATCACGGAGACAATGAGCGCAGGCCAGCTAAAAAAGAAAAGCGCTGCAATTGAAGCAGCATGAGTTACAACCAGGAAAATTCCGTTGCTCCATCGGATGGAGGTTTTGTCGACTCCCGTTGGCCTCGCCCCTGTTCGTTTATCCATTCGTACTCCTTGTACTTTCGACCGGTTGCTATCACGCATAGCTTGCGCTGCGTCGTGGTCGAAACGATCGAAACGAGCGACGTGGGGGTGGCACACGAGTCGGTGATTTGCCAGGGCTTAGGGCCAAAGACGGTATGGCATTACCTCCAGGCCCAATACGCTTGATGCTTTGTCCGGTTAGTCGTTCGATTGCACGCATCGATAGCTCATCAGCCGGCGCTACCATCGAGATCGCCTGACCATGACTTCCTGCTCTACCGGTCCGGCCCACTCGGTGTACGTAATCTTCAGGAGCTGTCGGCACGTCGTAATTGATGACGTGTGAGACGGCGTCGATATCCAATCCACGTGCGGCTATGTCAGTTGCGACTAGCACACGCGCCCGCCCTTCGCTGAACGCACGTAACGCTTCTTCACGTTGCGACTGCGAACGATCAGCGTGAATCCGCTTGACCCTGTGATCGCGCGCCTGGAGAACATGAGACAACCGCTCAGCTCCGCGACGTGTACGGGTAAAAATCAGCACTCGTTCAAAGCGTTCGGGTTCTTTTTCAAGCAATTCCAGCAAGAGAGCCGTTTTCGATTCCAGAGGTACCTGATATGCAATCTGCTCCACGAGGGTCGCTGCGCGACCGCGAGTGCTTACTTCAACAAACTTCGGATCCTTTGTCGTAGAACGGGCCAGTTGCTCGATGCTTGAAGACATCGTGGCTGAAAACAAGAGTGTTTGGCGTTTGGTAGGCAATAACGAAAGCACGCGGCGAATGGCTGGCAAGAATCCCATGTCCAACATGCGATCGGCTTCGTCAAGGACCAGGGCTTCAATCGTAGACAGCCCGACCACTCCGCGTTCTGTTAGATCGAGCAAGCGTCCAGGAGTAGCGATCAGGACGGCAGCACCACGTCGCAGTTGAGCAATCTGTGTTCGAATATTTGCGCCGCCAATTGCAATGACGCTGCGGTTGGTCTTCTCCTGATTTAATGCCGTGTAGTTCTCGTGAATCTGAAGCGCCAGCTCACGCGTTGGCGCAAGCACGAGCACGCGCAGTCCAGGTCGAAAACTTCCGCTGAGCCTTTGAATCAAAGGGAGTAGAAATGCAGCAGTCTTACCCGTGCCGGTTTCGGCACAGCCGATGACGTCGCGACCGGTGAGAATGATGGGTATCGCCTCACGCTGAATCGGAGTCGGTATTTTGTAGCCAAGAGACTCGCACGCATTCATTTGTGCGGGCGCGAGTCCCAATTCAGAAAAGTTCATAATGTTCCTTAAGTTCACCACGCTATCGAATGCAGCGAGAGTGATACCGTGACGGCAGTCTCTTCCATCCTCGTAAGTTTGACCACAAGAATGGAAGAGAGTCTGCCACACGTGATTGTTTACCAGCGCGGCTCGCGGTAACCCCCGCCACTGTTATTTCCGTTGCTACCACCGCGGTAACCGCCACTGCGGTTACTGCCAAAGTTGCGTCCGGTAGAGCCATTGCGATTTTCGCGTGGCTTGGCTTCATTGACTTTCAATGCGCGGCCGCCGACTTCTTTACCATTAAACTGGTCGATAGCTGCCGCAGCCTCCGCGTTTGACGACATCTCGACGAACGCGAATCCTCGCGAGCGTCCAGTGTCGCGGTCTTCCACGACGCTGGCTGATTGCACGGTGCCGGCCTGAGCGAATAGATCCTGCAGATCCTGGCTAGTTGTTTGGAAAGCGAGATTTCCAACATAAAGTTTCGTTGACATAGATATACCTTTCCCTTTTGGGAGTTAAAAGAAGCTGCGAATCGGATTGGCTTCGGCGAAACGGTTGGCGTTCGAAGGACCGGGTTCGGATGCTCTAAGGAGCGGCTTCAAAAGTTTGATAGAGGCCTGCTCTCGAACTATCCAAACGTCCGGCGCTGATATTTGTTGCGCGGGGCGCATCACCGTCGATGCGCGAGAGAAGGATTAACTGGCTACTACGATGCATCAGTTCTGATGCAAGTTGTAAAGTTTGGTTATAACCAGCAAGATTAGAGATTTAACGAGATCACAGACTGCATGGAGTTACCTCGCATGCGACAATTGGCTTGTTAATTCAGGTGATCTGGTAAATCCAGAAGAGCTGAGAAGGGAGTTAAGCAGACTCAATTCAAAACCGACACTACGGTAATTGGGAGCGCATGTCAACACGCGAACTGAAATCGAGGTAACGCGGAGCTCATGGCTTTCACTTCAAAAGGCGTTATTGTGCAAGGAAATCGTTGGATTGCTCAAGGGAACACGATACAAATTGGCCCGACCGCGCTTGCCGATCAACTCGATCATCCTCGCTTCCCGTAGACAATAAGCCATCTTCTGGGCCAAGTCTCTGCGCGTATTCATCCGAGTAGCAAGATCGCTCGTAGTAAATAACTCCAATCCGTCCGGAAGAAAGCGTAGCCAGTCTGCTGAGTGGCCAAACGAACGCTGGTCCAGGACGTCCAGCAATCGACTCCCTTCCATAAGCCACCCTTTGCGCACTCTTCGCTTTGCGTCGTTATATCGTCTTACTTCTTCCCCGCTTATCATCAACACTTCCAATGAAAAGTTAGGGTTCAATAGCAACTGCGGAATACTGACCAGTTCCCCAAAAAGATCCTCCATCCGGCCTCTCTTGGGTGACTTGCGGCGAATAGCTCCTTTGCCATTAGTCGTAACCGATCGGATGATCCATTTTTCCTGGACGATGGGATAGACCAATCTTACCCGATGGTAACGCACTAAATTAGTAAGTTTTGATTTGATGGATGCGAAGTTGCGGGTCTGGATCTCGATCAACAGATCATCTCGAACAATATCAATCACGAACCCGTCAACCGTCACTTCAAGTCGATCTCCCGGGCGCGCATACCACTGTTTCAGTGATGCGTGCAGCGGCTTCTCATTTAGTAAACCGATTCCTGGCATGTCCTCATCTTAAACGAACACGATGAAAGCTTCCCTACAATTTTTTGTGCAGTTCTGCAATTGATTGGAGAACCGACTCCAGTCGAAATTATTTAGAACAGAATCACATCTCAAATCGTCTGATACACTAAGTTCCAGCCGGAGGAAATCGTTATGCCGCGACGAGTCCATGACGTAGAAGAGCGTAGAGGCTTTATCAAGAGTCTTTGTGTTTTTGCTGTTAGTTGTGCGGCAGTGCCCGTAAGTTTGGCTTGTTCTGGCAATCAAGCCGAAGCACAATCGCAGCATCCATCCGCAATAGACATCGTGACTCCGCAAGAGCCGGGCACGCGTATTCACGTAAGCGGGACCATCTTCGACTCGAATGGCAAACCTTTACCCGGCGTGAAAATGTTTCTCTATCACACCGATGCCACTGGATACTACAGCCGGCCAGTCAACGATCCGCGGCAGGCACGGTTGCGTGGAACGCTGTGGTCCAATGCTTTGGGCCAGTACTCGTTCCGCACCATCAAACCAGCCCATTACGGCGACGTAACTTCTCCGCCAGCGATCCACATCCACGTACATCTACAACCGCCCGGTCTTCCCGATCATTGGGTCGAGTCGTTTTACTTTGAAGACGATCCTCGGCTTCGAATCGAAGATCCCAATCGAAAACGCGAGCTGGGCCGTTTCTCTAATATCGTCAGTCTCTCATCCAGCGACAGTGGCATGCTGAAAGGGCTTCGAGACTTTCGCATTGATCCAGTAATAGCTGAGCGAAATAGAGTTTAGTTGCGGATAAAACATGCCCAATCCCGCTGATGTGGCATCGACCTTGCTCTTTTCGCTAAGTGAGACTGTTTAGTTGGCATGACTGCCGTTTCGTTTGGATTGATGACATTTTGCTGCGCTTCGCTGTATTAGGACCAAACAGTCCGGCTTTGTGAGAAGGATCGAAGCACGGACCGCTAAGCAGAAGGAGGACCAACGATCATGGGCCTTATCCTTTTAGTGATTCTCATAATTTTGCTAATTGGTGCAGTACCATCATGGCCACACAGCAGGAACTGGGGCTATTGGCCCAGCGGCGGTATCGGTACCATTCTTCTGATTGTGCTGATTCTTTTGCTGCTCGGTAGAATTTAGAATCCCCGGCTGAGTGAGGATCTTTCACATCCGAACGAGTTGGACTGAGGATTATTACGAGACCTTAGTTATTTAGTATCGGACTCGAGGTAACACGCATGCCCGTTCGTATTGCAGGAAAGCTCACTTGCTGATCGGATACAAATGGTTGACGGCGTAACTTTCGTTATTACGCTCGTCGACGGGCCTGATCAAAACGGCAGTGGCAGTTTGGCTGCCGACAGAAGTTACTCGAATATATTGGCCAGGCAGATTGAATTGATCGCCCGCAAACCTCAACAACATATTCTTTCGTAATCCATGTCGTCTACCGACGTCGATCGCAATCGGGGTTAGTGAGCTTGCTTCAAACGCATGGCCATACAATTCGCCTCTTAGCCCATAGCTTTTTACAATTCGACGCTTTCCAATTGAAACTACAGCAAAGCCCACCATCGCTACCAACAACATCGACGCAACTCGAAGACCGATTACCTTCATAGACAATCCGTGCTTTTTATCGAGTTTATCTGTGGCTCAGTAATATCGCCGAAAGTTCAGCAACTTCTCAAATCGGCATTGAGTTTTGAATGCCGTTGCTGTGAAGGATAACGCCCATCCTCACAATCCGGAAAATATTATTCATTAAGAATGGAGCAATCATGAACGCACGAAAGTTTGTCAAAGTACAAAAGTTAGTTGTCTTACTCCTGTTGAGTCTCATGTTTCAGAACGTCGTGAGAGCACAGGACTTCGACTGGATCAATCAGTTCGGAACGTCTGACTCTGATATCGCCGGAGGTGTTGCGGCAGATTCAAGTGGTGTGTATGTCGCTGGGAGCACGATCGGTGTCTTTCCCGGCCAGTCTGCCGTGGGAGGCATCGACGTTTATCTTCGGAAGTACACGTTCACCGGATCGGTGCTCTGGACCCGCCAATTCGGAACCATTTCGGACGACGACACAGTAGGTCCGTCAGGAACTGTAGCAGCCGACGCGACTGGTGTTTATGTTGGAGGCACCACAGACGGTACTCTTCCGGGTCAAACAAACACCGGTAACGGCGACGCGTTTGTCCGCAAGTATAGTCCGTCGGGCGACCTGATGTGGACGCGCCAGTTCGGAACCACAGCCGACGATTTGCTCAGCGGGATCGCGGTTCATTCCAGCGGCGTGTACGTGGTGGGCTACACGAATGGAGCCTTTCCCGGTGCACCGAGTGGCAATGGCGCCGACGTCTATGTCACGAAGCTCTCTTCTGAGACCGGCAACGTGGTCTGGGTCCGACAGTTCGGAGTTCGTGGTTCATTGACGGACATTGCAGGTGTCGATGTTGATTCGACTGGCGTTTACGTTGCAGGAATGCATTCGACAGGTGACGTCAACATTCCGCAGGCGCACCTGCGCCGGTACGACTTCGACGGCAATATCGTCTGGGCGCGCACGCTTCCAAACACCAATGGATATTTTTTCGCTCTCTGGTCGGTCTCGGTGCATGCCAGCGGTATGTACATTACGGGGCAGGTTCAGGAAGGGATTTTTGGCGAGGCTGAGCGCGGTGGAAATGGCTCAGGGCACATTGTGGGCCTGCTGCGAAAGTACGATATCGAGGGGAATGAGATCTGGACGCGAAAGATCAAGGGAAAGTCTGATGGAGGACAAGGCACTGCGTTCACTGGAGGCAAGAGGGTTCGGGTAGCCGACGCCGGAGTGTTTGTCAGTTCAAACTTGTCGGGCTTGTTTGCTGGACAACTTCCAGTCGGTTCACAGTCTGACATTAACGACTGCCGGACGCGGTTCGGTCGTTTCTACGATCAGCTCGACGCCTACGTGAGGATGTACGACTTCGACGGCAACGTCATTTGGACGCGCCAGTTTGGCAGTCGCCGCTTCGACATCGCACTCGATCTCGCGCCGGTCGGCAACAGTGTCTATGCTCTTGGCGATTCAGCCTGCAGGATCGATCCGAGCCAGACACTCATTGGAGTCAGAGATGCCTTCGTCATGAAGATCACTGCGGAGCCGACGAGCGTGTCAGGGAAGATCCAGTTGATCGTTGGACGCCTCGAGACGCTGAGCGACGCGGGAACACTTGGACCACAGGAGTTCGACTCGATCGTGAAATATCTGGAAGACGCCCTTCTTGCTCTCAAGCAGGGGAACAATCCGGCAGCGAAACAGCAACTGCAAGCTTTCGTCGTCGAGGTCGAAAAGCTGGAGAGTCAGGGTGGATTGCCAGCCTCAGCGGCGGCATCGCTCGTGACTGCGGCCAACGCTGTAATTTCGCAGCTATAAAGACTGGCTTTACCAACAGTGCCCGAGGAGTGCATTCGATGCTTCTCGGGCCATATCTCTTATCCTTAGTTCAAGTCATTACTGTTTATCGTAAATCCCCGTTCACCGGAGTCGAGGGTTGTGATGAATAGTGTGGACTTGAACAATCCACCCACTACTGTAGGTGGAATTTGGGACCTCTTTTAGGGGTAAGTTTGTAGAAAGGACTTGAAGTATCCGCCCACTGCCGTGGGCGGGATTACGTACTGGCAATCAGTCGGGCTGTAGAAGGACAGTTTGTAGCGGTATTTCGCAGAGCAACTGGGCGTTCTCGAATATCTTCAAGCCATTCGGCAACTGACAATGCTGGTTTAGCCGCAGATTTCGCAGAACAAACGGGCGTTCATCTGCGTAAAATCTGCGGCTAAACCTGAAATTGGCTTTACCTTTAGGGTTAAACGAGTAATAATTCGGACCCTCATATCGTTATAGTCATTAGCTATTAGTTTTCAACTGCGCTGCTCTAATCAATTTCACTTCCCGGGGGGAACCTCCGACCTAATGGTGGCAGGGATCCGTCCGCGGATTTTTCACAAGTCCCCATTTTCCGGTCAAAAGGAGTAGACCAAATGAAAAACCGACCCGGTTTCCTGATCTCAATACTTCTTCTTTGCACCCCAATTGTTTTTGCTCAGCAGCCGCAGCAGCAGCCAAATCCGACTGCTCCGTCTGCTGCGCAAACACCGGCGGCTGATGCGAAGAACCCCACAACGCCTGCAAAGCCACCTGAGCCGCCGAAAGAAAAAGCCTTTGCGGAAATCGTCAAAGATGCCCAGGTTGTTAAAGGGCTCTTTACTCTCTATCGCACGGAAGAAAAAGTTTATCTAGAAATTCTCCCCGAGCAGCTCGAGAAGATTTACCTGGTGTCGATGACAATTGACTCCGGCATTGGCGAGCGGGGCTTCTATGCCGCCGCAATGGCCGGTGAGGCGCCAATTGTTTTTCACAAGCAGGGAAAAAACGTCCAGCTAATGGTCAAGAATACTCGCTTCTGGGCTGAAAACGGCCCGATGAGCCGTGCGGTCGCGAGATCGTTCAGCGACTCGATTCTCGGTATTACCAAGATCGAGAGTCTGCCGCATCCGGAGCGCAAGAGTATTCTCATAGACCTCGGCGCGTTTGTGCTCACAGACCTGCCGATGCTTAGTTACGATTTGGAAGCAACGTTCCGAATTCCCTATCGCTTCGACGCGAAGAACAGTGTGTTCGGTACAGTTAAGTCGTTCCCGCAAAACGTAGAAATCGAAACGATCGCGCATTACGCAACGGAACGTCCGCCGCTGCCGCCAATGCTTGCACCGGGCCAGCCGGCGCCACCGCTGCCTCCGCGGCCGGGTAACCTTCCGGACGTGCGCAGCATGCTCTTCCATTTGCGTTACAGCATCAGTGAGCGACCGAACACAGGTTTTCGGCCGCGACTTGCGGACGCCCGCGTCGGTCACTTCGTCAACTCGATGGAGGACTATAGCGACGACAACCGCAACACCACTACGAAGCGTTATGTCAATCGTTGGCATCTCGAGAAACAAAATCCCTCGGCGGCGATGTCGCCTCCGAAGCAGCCGATCGTTTTCTGGCTGGAGAATACGATCCCCGTGAAGTATCGCGATTCAATCCGCGACGGCGTACTCATGTGGAACAAAGCATTCGAAAAGATCGGATTTCAAAACGCAGTTGAAGTAAAGGTGCAACCGGACGACGCTGATTGGGATCCCGGTGACACTCGTTACAGCACGATTCGCTGGTTTGCGGGTTATCCGGATCCGGGCTTCGCACAGGGCCCATCACGAACCGATCCCGTGACTGGTCAGATCTACGACGCTGACATTCGTTTTTCGGAAGCGATGACTCGATTCTTCCGTCGCGAAGTGCACGAGCAAATTTCGCCGGTCGCGATGCCGTGGGAGTATTCAAGCCCGCGAGCATTCGTCGCACCATGGAGTGTGCTCAATGCTCGTCATCAATGTGACTTCGCGAATGGTGCCGTGAAAGATGCTGAGTTTGGCTTCGATCTTTTAGTGGGACGCGGCATGGACCCGAACGGCGCCGAGGCTGACAAGTTCATCAAGGATTTCCTCCGTGAAATCGCCGCTCACGAAGTGGGCCACACGTTGGGACTGCGTCACAACTTCCGCGCCAGCACGATTCACACTTTCGAAAACGCGCAGGATCCGACCATTACTGCACGCGATGGGCTCACCGGCTCGGTGATGGATTACATTCCCACGAACATCGCGACACGTGGCGGCAGACAGGGTGAATACCACCAATCTACTCTCGGTCCATATGATTACTGGGCCATCGAATACGCTTATAAACCGATCGACTCGTCGACCGTTGAAGGCGAGCAAACTGAATTGCGCAAGATTGCGTCTCGAGCCGCCGAGCCACAACTCGCTTATGACACCGACGAAGATGCCGGTTTTGGTCCTGGACTCGATATGGATCCAGTGGTCAACCGCTTCGATCTGGGCACCGATCCGCTCAAGTATTACTCGCATCGTGTCGGACTCGCGCGGGAAATCTTCAGCAACATGGAGCAACGGCTGGAGAGACAAGGCGAAGGCTATCAGGTATTAAGGCGCAGCTTTAATTCGGCTCTCGGCCAAACGGCTCAGGCACTGATCCTGGCTTCGAAGTACATCGGCGGTATGTACCATTACCGCAGCCACGTCGGCGACCCGGGCAATCGTTTACCGTTTGAACCGGTAGCGGCCGAGAGACAAAAGCAAGCGTTGCAATTGATACGCGACAACTTGTTTGCGCCTACGGCTTTTCAATTCAAGCCGCAACTGCTGAACAAGTTGGAGAACGAGCGGTTTATTGATTTCAACAACTTCACGCCATCACGTCAGGATGTGCCGATTCATCAGGTTGTCTTCAATCTGCAACGGCAAGTGCTGGATCGAATTTTCCTTCCGACCGTGTTGGCGAGAATTCAGGATTCGGAGTTGCGAGTTTCGGCTCCGACCCAGCCGTTTACCCTCGGCTTGCTGTTTACGGAAGTCCAGGATTCGATTTGGGACGAAACAAAGAATCCGGGTATGTCGGTCAATATTAATAGTCACCGCCGCTCGTTGCAGCGCGAACACTTGCGCAAAATGATCGGCATGGTGTTGCGAGATGCTGCTGTTCCCGAAGATGCACGCACTTTGGCGCGGCAAAGTCTTGTAACGATTCGTGGGCAGTTGCAGCGAACGGTTGCAAAGCCTGGTTTGTCAACGTCTCTTGAGGTTCGGGCGCATTTGAATGAATCGATCGCCCGCATCGATGAGGCGCTGAAAGGCGGCATGCAGCGGTCAGCGTTCTAGCTGGATTTATTGGCCGCGGATTAGCGCAGATCTGCGTTAATCCGCGGCCAGTTTTATGGTTCGTCTGTATCTTCGTTGTCTTTATGAAAACTTCCCGCGCCAAGCGGCGTTGTTAGCGGTACGATCCAGCGTGTGGGTAACAAACTCATTTGTTCTTTAGCCAGGTCTACTTCCGGGTCGATTAGCAACTGCGGTTGGCGGCCGTTAAGAGAAGCCATCACGCGCGCACGCACTTCGACACTCTCGTAACCTTCACGCCTCTTCTCTGCCGCCAGATGATGCCCGAAGAGGAGGATCAAGTCCGGCTTCGTGATCACCTTCATCAGTTGATGGGGTTTTAAATAATCTTCCGGCTTGATGGTCCAGGTTTGTCCACTTTGTGGATGTGTAACAGTAAAGACTGCCTCACCACTCTTTGTTCGCAACTTCATATGCCACGAAAAATTATGTCCTTCCTCGGTCCAACTTACGTTGCCCGGATAGAGGTAATGGCGCAGCGGAAAAATTAAGTGGAAACCAAGATAGATGGCCAAAAATCCAAGAACTAATTTTTGCGAGGCGGACAACGACGAGCAACTTACAGCAATTCTGGCTGGCGGCGGCGGCGCGTCGACAAACTCCTCACCGGGCGACATGAACCGTCGCGCGAAGTGACGCATCAGGTCAGGCGGAAAGAAAATTAACAGCGCACCCAGCATCAACCAGGGGAAGATGCCAATGTCGAATATCACGGCATTCATGAGATTGAACATGACTGCCGCGATGAATGCGAAGATTCGCGTGCGTCTCCACAGAAGCAACGGCACCACCAGCAGGTCGAGCAGCAAACCGCCGATCACAAAAAAATAAACGACTCCGTCGGACGTGAAGACAGGGCTACCTCCTGACATTTTAGTCAAAGGACGTAACCATGAACGCATCGGCTCGCCGCCGTGTATCCAGTCGCTATTAAGTTTCGCTATGCCGCCATAGAAAAATGGTATGCCGACTTGCGCTCGCAGCAGCCACAACGTCCACGCTGGAACAACGTCTGAACGAAGTTTCGGGCGCAGCAATGCATCAACGGAAAACGTTCGCTCGGCGGGAAGGAAACACATTAGAAAACTGATCAGGCAGACCAGGTAGAAGTGATTCAAATAACGCGTTTGGTCCAGCAGGAAAAAGTATGTGAAAGCAAGAAAGAATACTGGCGCGGCAATCCGGTAAAAGAACCCGGCCATTACACAGGCAGCAGCCAAACCGAGCACGGCAAAGTGAATGTACATGCCGTTGCCCGGCCATGGCTTCACCCAACTGAATCCGTAGTAACTAAAAGTAAGAGCAGGTTCAACGTAATAACGCGCGATCCAACCGTGAGTGAAGTAGCGATAAGACTCCCACAGCATGATGCCGCCGAAGAGAACGCGGAAGAACACGAGGAATGAGATATCGACTGGCTTGAACAGCGCCGCGCACACCCGTCGCCAGAAACTATCCTTAGCGCCGCTCGAAGCTACAACCATCGGCGCAGCAGTCTGCACTTCTTGCGATGGAACAGTTTGCATCTCGGCCTTCACTCCGCGCAGCGCCGAAGGCGCGGAATATGAAAGCCAGGGGCAAGCACCGAGCGCAGCGAGGTGCGTCGCCCCTGGGTAAAAGCGTAATGAGCGTGTAGCTCTGAAAGAGCGGAATAACTGACGATGATATTTCGCACTTTCAGTGCTCTCTCTTAATTGATTACGTCTAACCAGGGGCGACGCGCTTCGCTGCGCTCAGCGCTTGCCCCCTGGCTACCATATTTCGCGCCTTCGGCGCCGCAACTGTTTTAGATTGAACCGTGCCGTACTTGACGATCAGCAACGCGACCTGCGTGATGAGGGCCAACAACGGCACCTGGAACACCGACAGCACGCTCTTCTCCGCCCACGTCACGACCTCACCGCTCAGGTTCAGATATAGCGGCACCTGCGCGGACAGCGACTGATAGAAATATGCCAGCACCAAAAACGGGATGATGGTAAAGGCCGCGATAAAGATCTCAAACAGAGTGCTGGTGTAATCGCGCAAGCGTCGAGATTGGGTGGGAGACGTTTGCATATCGGGTCTTAAAACTATACCACCACCCAAACATAAACCTATCTCCGCTTCATACGCCCACGTTCACTTGCGAGACGCGAGAGCTTCTTCCACTTCTTCTTCTCAACAATCTCCGAAAGTTTGTCTTTTCTCCGAGCCTGATATTTCAACTCTTTCTGTAACTTCTCATAACTCTCATATCGTCCGGCATCGATCGTTCCCGTAGCTAGTGCTTCGCGGACTACACACTGTGGCTCGTCTTGATGCTGACAGTCACTGAAGAAGCAACGGCCGGCCAGTGCCTCGATATCGTCGAAGACTAATTGCAAACTCTCATCACCATCCCATAGCTGTAATTCACGCATGCCTGGTGTGTCGAGCACGAGTCCTCCGGCAGGTAATAAAACCAGCTCGCGATGAGTTGTCGTATGTTTTCCACGATCGTCATGTTCGCGCACTGTTTGAACTCGCAAGCGATCGCCACCCGCCAAATGATTGATCAGACTCGACTTTCCAACGCCTGATGACCCGAGCAATGCAACTGTCTGCCCGCGCTTGAAATACTGTGCAATCTCCTGCAATCCATTCCCAGTGACAACACTGATCGCATGTACAGGCACACCACGAGCAACGGATTGCACCTCATTGATCGCATCATTCAGTCGGTCGCATAGATCCGACTTGCTCAAAATGACGATCGGATTTGCGCCGCTCTCCAACGCGATGATGAGATATCGTTCGATCCTGCGCACGCTGAAATCCTGATTCAGCGACGTAAGCAAAAACACGGTATCAATGTTCGCGCCGACAATTTGTTCTTCAGTACGCGAGCCGGCAATCTTGCGGGCAAAGCTGGTCCTCCGCGGCAGCACTGCATGAATCATCACGCTGCCGCCTTCCGGTCGAGCACGAATCACCACCCAGTCTCCCACAGCCGGCAGGTCACTTCGCTTCAGTGCTTCGTGCCGCAGCTTGCCCGAAATCTCCGCGAGCACCTCACCGTATTCGGTGTAGACGCGGAAGAAATTCTTGTGTTCGAGCACGACACGACCGGCCAAATAGCCCCGTCCTTCATACGATTTAAAATTATTCTCAAAGAACTCACTCCAACCAAAGCTTGTCAGATCCATGATGGTCCTCTCCACACTGCAGCCGTCAATTTAGAACGTTGTATTTTGAATTGAGGTTGGGATGGATGAGTTACCGCGTTGGCTGTAAAGACACTGCAAATATCACGCCCGATGCGCGTTTCGCTTCACAGAACAGCAGCAACTCTTTTAGCGGACAATCATAGGCCTGCGGGATTCTAGCATTTTTTGCGTGCAAGTCAGTGCAGTTTCTCTCGTTCATTAGCAGCATCACCACTCTCCTCCGTTCGCCTAAAAATAAACGGAAGAAATTGCCCGATTACACGTCGAATTAGAGGAGAGTTCATATGAGTAACACTGCCGCGAATCTTTTCAACGTGCGTTCGCACAACCCATCCTTTTTTTCGGTCAAAGAAAGCACAGTTTTCAGTGGTCCACTGCTGGACTTTTGCATACCTGTCAACTTGCACTTTCCGCCACCACAGATGGTCCAACGCATCACCGAGCGCCTGCCTGAAATTCTTAGATACTATCCAGACTATGCTGAGGTCCATGCGAAACACATCGGCGACATTGCCGGGGTTCCGCCTGAGTGGATCGTTCCGGCAAATGGATCGACAGAAATCATTACGCGTTTGTGCCACCTGACTCGTGGTCCGATACTCACTCCGATTCCGACGTTTAGCCGTTGGACCGATTTACCGAATGAACTAGGCATTCCACTCCATACGATCAAACACGACGTCGAGAGAAACTTTTGTCTCGAGGTTGGAGAACTTGTTTCGCGCGTCAATGAGCTCGATGTAAGGATGTTGGTGATTTCGAATCCTAACAATCCGACCGGTGCATGGTTCGAGGCCGGCGAGATTGAAGAGCTCGTGCTTAGTTTGCCCCAGGTTGAACTGATTGTGATTGATGAGTCGTTCCTCGATTTCGCAGATCTCGAAAGCGCAGTGAACTTGATACCGAAGGCTCAGAATCTGGTGGTGGTTAAGAGCCTCGGTAAGTCATTAGGTTGGCACGGTGTTCGACTCGGCTACGCCGCCATGAATTCCCACGCAGCCGATCAGCTGAGATCGCAACTGCCGTTCTGGAACGTCAATGGGTTGGCCGCATACATTCTGAAAACCGTGACGGAGTTTAAGGATGAATTCCGGCAAAGCCTTACTCGTGTCGCACAAGACAGAACGTTCATGCTGAATCAACTCGAACGTATTCCCGGCTTAAGAGTTTTCCCGTCAAAGGCGAATTTCCTCTACGTCGAGTTGCCACGCGAGGTACGAGGCCGCAAGCTGAGAGACCGGTTGCTGGAACAGTATGGGTTGATGGTGCGAGAATGCAGCAACAAGATCGGTTCGTCCGAGCGATACATGCGCCTGGCGGTGCAAACACGAGAAGCAGTTGATCAACTGGTCCAGGCGTTGAGCCGTGAACTTTCGATCGCTTGAGGTAATCAGATGAAGCGTGAACTTCCATCTCCAGTGCCTGAGATACCCGTAACCGATATGGACGCGGCGCTTGATTACTATCAACGCAAACTCGGTTTCAGCCTGGACTGGGGTGGCGCCGACGGCGGCATCGCCGGAATATCAAACGGACAATGCCGGATGTTTCTCACCGATCGTGCCTTTCGCGCGCAGCATGGCAACGCAACGCCAGTGATGATCTGGCTTAACCTCGAGAGCAAAGACGAGGTTGATGAGCTTTACGAGATCTGGAATACCGCCGGAGCAACAATCCTCTCCGCTCCGGAGTCGAAGCCATGGAAGCTATACGAGTTCACAGCCTCGGACCTTGACGGCAATCTCTTCCGTGTCTTTTATGACTTCTCCAGAGACCCCTAACGGCTATAAATCAACTTCTGCTTTTTATGATCCTTTGACCTCGTGGAGCCGACTAATGCGCCGACACCAGCTCCGCCCATTGGGAACAAAGCAAAACCATGCGGTGGGCCTTGATTACGCGTCGCGTACGCAGCCACGTAACCGACGCCGAATCCAACGCCAAGTCCGATCAAAAGTCCTCTCTTTGTATTTGTTTCTCCAAAACGGAATTTTGCCTGCCAAATCTTCGTGACTTCGCCCCGCGTAAAGGACGTTTCCTGTGATGACAGTTGCTCCTTATCCGCCAACTGAACCTTAATCAGAGAGTCGTCGGCAAAGCCTAGAATTCCAAACGATGTAACCCCGTCATTGGTCTTTATCGCAATCGATTGGCCAACAAAGTTCTTCAAACTTGCCCAGTCGCTCTGAGGCTTCGCTGACGTTACCTGGGCGATTGAAAACAACAACAAGAGAACTAAAGAGGATGAGGTAATCTTTCTCACGGGTGTTCGCTCCTTTATTTTCTTTGTGAGATGTCAGATTAGATAAGGAGCAGTAAGAACCACGGTCTCGTGTGGACAGTCTTTCGACTGTCACAGTTAGGAATTAGAAGTGTGGTGAAGTGGCGGCCTTACGTCTACCGTCACTGCAAATACATCAAAGTTGACGTCGAGTTCGAACCGGTCCGCGAGTCTGAAAATAAGGCAGCTCGCCTATCACAAATCAGACCCCCCGCACTATCATAGCTGCAACATCGAAAGGAGATGGTTAATGAAAATCGTAGTTATTGGTGCGACTGGTCTGATCGGATCGAAGCTTATCGCTAGTCTTACTGCGGATGGTCACGAGGCGGTAGCGGCTGCGCCTAGTATAGGTGTCAACACAATCACGGGCGAAGGATTGGCTGAAGTACTCGTTGGCGTCAACGTAGTGATCGACGTATCAAACTCACCTTCATTCGAAGAAACAGCAGTCATGAACTTCTTCCAAACATCGACTCGCAATCTGATCGAAGCCGAAAAGGCGGCGGGCGTTACCCACCATGTGGCACTGTCGATCGTGGGCACCAATCGCGTGCCACAAAGCGGCTACCTTCGTGCCAAGCTGGCCCAGGAGCAACTCATCAAGGAATCTTCAATACCGTACTCGATCGTCCGTGCCACGCAATTCTTTGAGTTCGGTAAAAGCATCGCCGACGCCGCCACTGTCGGCAGTACGGTGAGTTTGCCACAGGCACTCATCCAACCTATAGCCGCAGACGATGTCGCTAGTGCGGTCGGCAGCGTTGCGACCGGATCCCCTTTCAATGGGACGAGTGAAATAGCGGGACCCGAACGGTTTCGTTTCGATGAATTCATCAGCCAGTGCCTCAACGCTCGTAACGATCAACGCGAAATCGTCGTCGACTCCCATGCTCGCTACTTCGGCGCAGAGCTGCAAGAAGGCTCACTCGTTCCTGCTGGTGAAGTACAGCTTGGCCCAACTTACTTTAAGGATTGGCTGCAACGGTCTACTGCAGCCGCAGCCGCGAAAGCAGTCTAAATTCATCAAGCTCGAAACGAGAGTCCACAGATTACACAGACTCGTCTTGAAATCTGCGTAATCTGTGGATAAAACGCACCCACATCGACAGTTTTAGACCAAATCCTTTTCCTGTCTGGGTGTGACGATATTGAAATTCGCTGGAAAGATATCCAGGTGATCCAGGATCTTCGTCACTATCGTGGCATTACCCGGCCCCACTACCTTGATTTTGCCAGCATCGATCGCGAAATTGAATGCTTTACTCATACTTATGTGCGAAGTGGTCGAGATTTCATTAAGAACACTACGCTCCATGATTAGAGTAACGTCCGCCATGGGCAACGCAACCTCGTGTTCATAGCTGGTATACGGCAGCGTGTAGTCAACAGACTCGAGCGAGTAAAACTGGGGAATTCCGGCATCGTCAATGATCCAGTTTATCCTGACGTGCTTCTCGAAGAATGGGTCAGCCTCCGCCTTTGGTGCATTGAACCGCAACCCCATGTAGTCGAAGTATTGATCAAGTGTCATCGCACTCATCACAGCCATACTGAGCGGATGCGATCGAAGCACTGGCGATACGCCGTGTCGCAGTTCGTGCGCTCCCATCAAATAACAATTGCGCCATGGACCAGACTCGGCCTGGTAACCCAACTGCTCCAACGCATCCGCCTGAAGAAGTTTGGCTTTGGCTGTGGTTGGAATAATCGGGTTGATTTGGGAACTGTCAGGGTCGGAAAAGATCACGTGGTTGACCACTTCCACCACCCATCGATATTCACCCCGATCAAACGCCTCCTTTGCCCGGTCGAGCACAAGATGAGCGCCACCCATGTAATCTACATACAATTTCGATGCCTGCACCGGTGGCAACGCATGGAGGGTCGCAGGATTGGCGTCATACCATCCTATGTACCGCTGGTAAACTGCCTTCGAGTCGTGATTGACAGTGCCGTAATATCCGCGGTTATACCATTCATGGGAAAGGCTCTCGGGTAATTGGATCATCTCTGATAGCTCGAGCATAGTGCGCCCGTGGTTCAGCAAGCGCAGCGACTGGTCATGAAGGTATTTGTAGAGGTCGCGCTGTTTTCTTAGGTAGTGCACAATCTTACCCGGTACGTCATTCCACATCGGCCAGTGGTGTTGGGCAAAAATAACGTCAAGGTCTTTGGCGAAAAGCTCGATGGTGTCGTTGATGACTTTCCACCAGGCCAACGCGTTGCGAACCTGCGCGCCACGTAACGAATACAGGTTGTGCAGGTTATGCGTCATATCTTCCGCCGCGCACAACGCCCTGAACTGCGGAAAATGAAACAGCATTTCCGACGGCGCTTCGGTATCCTCTGCTAACTGGAAGACGATCTTGACACCGTCGATGTCATACTCCTCGAGATTATTATTAATCGTAATCGTGGGTGGAATCAGCCCACTCTGGCCGGTCGAGGTGGTTTTTCCCAACCCGCTATCCACCTGACCTCTGTCGCCCGGATCCAGTATCGCTCCGTACATGTAAATGGCACGCCGGCCCATCGCACTGCCGGCATAAACATTCTCGCTGACCGCGTGATCGAGGAATCCGTTGGGCGCATAGACGTCGACTTTTTTCGACTTTACATCGTCAATGCTGATTACCCCATTCACGCCACCGTAGTGGTCAATGTGGCTGTGGGTATAGATGACCGCCTTAACCGGAAATTTCGGCTGGCCTGCCGGCCGGGTTTCGTAATAGAGATTCAACGCCGCTTGAGCTGTCTCTTCTGAGATGAGTGGATCGATGACAATAATGCCGTTATCCGTCTCGACAATCGTCATGTTCGACAGGTCGAAGGCACGCACCTGATAGATACTTCTCTTCACCGGCTTGCCTGCCACTTCGTAGGTGCGTGTCGTTACCCGGAACAATCCGTTGTTCAGATTGAGTTGCGCCTGGCGCCATAAACTCGGGTTGACCGTGAAGGGCGCCGTGTCATTTTTAAGAAAATGATAATCGGCAAGGTTCCAGACCGCGACTGGGCCATTGGATTGGTCGATCTTGACCTGATCTATTGGCACGGTAGATATCTGACCATCATGGGTGTAGGTGGCGACGAAGTTCTTCGACGCGTCAACGTAGTCGAGTTTGTTGTCGAAGTTTAGCTCTTGCAACACCTGGTTATAGGCGTCGATGGTGTATTGCGAAGCAGGTTTGGGTTCCTTGTTGTACGTGTCAGTTGCTTCTTGCGTCTGTATTTGGGGGATCGTTTGCATTTGTCTACTCCTATCTGTCAATGAGGTTGCAAGGAAAGGGCTAAACGGAAACAGACACGTCCGTCAGGACTGCTTTATCCGGAAGGCTGACATTCCGCAGTTGTAGCCCTAAAAGAAATCAGTTGTCGTGTGGAGATTTTGTGTGGAGAGGTTTAAATCGAACCCTAATGGACTGGCCGAAATCTATGCTTTATATTTCTACAAGTCAAGATAAATTTTTACTACTGGAGACCTCATGTCAGAAGAAAATAAACAATTACTTCGTCGCTGGTTTGAGGAAGTTTGGAACAACGGACGCGCCGATGCGATCGAGGAGATGTTCGACGCGAACGGCATCGCACATGGTCTATCGGATGATCCTTCGAATCCGATTAAGGGTCCGCGGGATTTCAAACCATTTCACACAGTGTTCCGCGAAGCTTTCCCAAACATGATGATCGTGGTCGAGGACATGATTGCTGAGGGTGACAAAGTTGCCGCGCGTTGCTCTGTGCGTGCGAAGCACGAAGGAGATTTTCTCGGAAGAGCTGCGACGCAATCTCCAGTCGACTTCACCGGCATCGCGATTGTCCGGATCGAGAATGGAAAGATCGTTGAGGCGTGGAATAACTTCGACTTCATGAGTTTGCACAAGCAGGTCGGGCTTCTCTAGTAATAAATTGTAAGCAAATGAAGTTTGTTTTGCTAACAGTCTTGCTCGTCTGTTGTCCGGTCACGACCTATGCGCAATCGTGCCTCACACACGACGACGTGACGCAGATGCTCGCGCGCATCGAGTCTCCGCCACCGCCTGCCATAAACAAAAAGCTCAAAGAAGAATTGGTCAAAATGGCAATAAAGCAACGCGAGTTGCTGCTGCAAGTTGTCGAAAAGGACCAGACTAAGAAGTCGGATAAAGAGAAGCTGCACAAGGTTTACGCAGATCACACGGCTAAACTCTATCAGATATTAAAGATTCATGGTTGGCCCACCACGGCTCTGGTCGATCGGGAAGGCGTCTTCGCTACTTTCCAGACTCTCAAAGATGCGGGCTCTTTCGAACTGCAACGCGACTTGCTGCCGGTAATCGTTGCCGCAGTTAAAAAGGACCCGATTCAGAAGCGGGAATTTGCCGGACTATATGACCGGCTTCGCGTGAGCGCCGGGATGAAACAACTCTTCGGTTCACAGGCTGTCAGTATCGGCGGCTTCCTCGTTCTATATCCGATTGAAGACGAGGCAAACGTGGACTCACGCCGTGCAGAGTATGACCTGTCGCCGATGGACCAATATAAGAAGATTCTCGAACGCACTTATGGTAAACCGCTCATCAAGTCGCGGCAGCCGCCCACCAGCCAACTTTCAAACGAATTAACAGATTCACTTACAAAAGCGATTGACGCGACCCAACTCGGGCCGAATGAAGTTGACCCGGACGACGTCATCAAAACGGAAACGAATCTCGTGAGTCTCAACGTCAGCGTCTTTAATAACAAGTTGAAGATGTTTGTCGGTTCGCTAACGAAAGATGATTTTCGCGTCCTGGAAAACAATCAGGAACAAACTGTTACTTACTTTGCTTCGACTGACGTGCCGTTCGATCTGGTGTTACTTATTGACTTGTCAGGATCGACCAAGGAAAAGCGCGACCTGATCAGGAAATCGACGCTGCGGTTTATCGAGGCAGCGCGTCCGAAAGACAGGCTCGCCATTGTGACCTTCTCTGATACGCAAAACGTCCTCTCACCGATGACGTTCGACCGCACACAACTTGCAGCGAGTATCGGCAAGATGGAAGAGATAGGTGCATCAAACGTGTGGGATGCGGTCAAATTCGCGCTCGACAATGTAGTTGGACCAAAGTCGTTGGAACGACGTCGCGCCGTAGTCCTGATGAGTGATGGTCTCGACAACGCTTTGATGAATCAGGGAACGTCGCGTGGCTCGAAAACATCCTTTGCCGATTTGCTGGAACAAGTGCGGCAGACTGATACGCTTATCGTGCCGATCTATCTGGATACCGAGGAGAATTATGGGAACCCGTTGGTAAAGGCTGAATACCAGAATGCACGTAATACGCTTAACCTGTTGGCCCAGGAGAGTGGCGGTACATATTACCGCGCCCGTAGGTTATCGGATCTCAACGGTGTGTACGAGCAGGTGATAAACGATCTCGGGAAAGTCTATAGCCTGGGATACAAACCGACGAACGCGACGCGCGACCAAACCTGGCGCTGGGTCCAAGTCCTGATCGCCAACCGCGACGACCTCGTAGCGCGCACTCGTCCCGGTTATTACGCGCAGTAAACATTCAAAGCGCAGCAGCGTGAAACGCCCGAGGATGTGGCGCGCGGTTTTATTCCTGGAGGGAGCGGTCACTGTTTCAGGCAATTGAATTCTGAAGGTGGAGTTCAATCGAGGGCGGCCACGGAGGGCCGCCCCTACAGTACGTGCCGCAAGACTTGTTGTCCCTTGTCTTAATGGCCGCTGAGAATATCTAAAAATCACCGAACGTACTGTAGGGGCGGCCCTCCGTGGCCGCCCTCGATTGAATTCACCCGGTGTTCCGAAGACCTGCGGCGATCCCGTTAATGGTCGCGGCGAGGGCGTAGTTCAGGTCGTCGTTGTCTTCACCGCGACGTTTTCGTCGCAGCAACTCAACCTGAATCAAACTCAACGGATCGACGTACGGATTGCGTAATCGAATTGAACGGGCCAACACTGGATTCTTCTCAAGTAGCGTCGTCTGGCCAGTCAAACGCAGGACCATATCTTTGGTCCGCTCAAATTCTTCAAACAGCATTCCAAAAACTTGCTCCCGCAACACCGCATCCGAAACAAGCCCCGCGTACAAACGCGCGATCGCCAGGTCAGCTTTAGCCAATCCCATTTCAACATTCGCGATTAACTCAATGAAGAACGGAAAACGCATCAGCCTCTCGAGCAGCTTCAGATCAGCGAAACGTTCGAGAGCAAAGCCGACTCCAAACCATGCCGGCACGACGTGACGACTCTGCATCCAACCAAACACCCACGGAATCGCGCGGAGATCACCGAGTCCACGACGGCCACTTCGTCGCGTAGGCCGAGAACCGATCCGCATGTGTTCCAGTTCCTTAACCGGTGTCGCCTCTTCGAAGTACGTCAATATCCCTTCGTTCTCGGCGATCTTCTCTCGATAAAACTGAAAAGCGTCCTCCGACATTTGCTCCAGCGCGGCCTCACTCTCTCGGTCCAAATCTGCGAAATCACCCGGACGCGCGAGCGCCTCCAGCGACGCTGCAATCATAAGCTCGAGGTTTCTTTCCGCGAGTATCCGATCCGAATACTTCCAATTCATCACTTCGCCTTGTTCGGTGATTTTTATCTGACCTGTGAACGCACCCTGCGGTTGCGCAATTATCGCATGATGTGTTGGACCACCACCGCGTCCGACTGTTCCGCCTCGTCCATGAAACAACGTGAGCTTCACGTTGCACTCGGCGGCAACCTGATGCAGCGCGCGATGGGCCTTGAAGATCTCCCACGTGCTGGTGAGCATTCCGCCGTCCTTGTTTGAATCGGAGTATCCAAGCATTACCTCTTGCCGTCGCTCCCACGAGTCAAGCAATCGTGCGTAGTCGGCGCTGGTCCACAAATTCCGGCAGACCGACGGGCAGTTACGCAAATCCTCAATCGATTCAAAAAGCGGCACTGGCATGACGCCCGGATCTGTTCCATCTGTTGCCGCCACTTGCACACCACTTAACTCGGCGAGCGACACGAGGGCGGTGATGTCCGAAGCGGACTGTGCTCCGCTGATGACGTAACTACGAATAGCCTCGGCTGGATAGTCGCGCTTTAAGTCACTGACCATCCGCAGAGAATCAAACAGATTCACCGTTTCTTTCGACGGCGCCGCTGGAAGAGAAGCTTCGGTGGTTGAGACAACGTTCGAAAACTCGAGTAAAGCACGCTTGTGAACACTCGCATGCTCTCGAACGTCGAGCGTGTGTAAGTAAAAGCCGAAAGTATCTACCTGTCGCAACAGTGGATCGAATAAAAACCTCGCAACACGTTCGCCGCCGTTTGCCGAAAGACTTTGACGTGCGAGGCTTAGATCCGCGCGAAACTCAGCGGCGCTCTTGTACGCATTCGTATTGCCCGGTTCGTCTCGCGCCAGGATCAGACGCGCCAACACATAATCAAGAAATCGCCGATAGAGTTCCTGTGGCGGATGTCTTTCCGGGTTGAGCTCAGGCGCTGACACAGTCGCCGTATACGAGTTGAGTGCGTCCTGTAGTTCGAGTGAGACTTGGACCTGATACGTCGAGGGACTGAGTTGCCAGATCAGATCGTTTACTCGATCGATGTAATAGCCGAGAATTATCTCGCGCGCGATCTGCAACGCATCTCGCGTGCATGCGGGTGTAACTAAAGGATTACCATCGCGGTCACCACCAATCCAGGAACCGAACCGCAACACGCGAGGCAAGGCGTTCGCGGATATTTCTTCACTATAAGCTTCGCGGAAATTGTCTGCGAGCTCGTCATATAACCCCGGCAACGTTTCAAACAAAACACTCGGATAGTAATCGAGGCCCATCCTGATTTCGTCGCGTACTCTTGGCTGACGGCGCCGGACTTCGTCGGTCTGCCAGAGTGCGGTTATTTCCGCAATGATCGCCTGCTCGTGTTTTTCTGACTCTCGCTCGGTCAACGGCAGACGATCGAGTTGTTCGAGTTCAGCGGCAATACGTTGTCGTTTGAATAACACCGTGCGTCGGGCGACTTCGGTGGGATGAGCAGTGAATACGAGTATGACTTCGATCTTCGCCAGCCATTCGAGAGCTTGCTGTCGACTGATGCCGGCATCACGCATGCGGCGCAGAGTGCCCAGAAACGATCCTGGTTGGGCCAGCAGCTCGGGCGACGTCTGCGCCGCGCGACGACGACGTTTGCGATGATTCGTTTCAGCGAGGTTTGTCAGTTCGAAATAGATCGCAAACGCCTTCGCCATCTGATGTGCTTCGGCAATATCCAGGCGACTGACAATCGTCTCGGCGCGTTCGATCAAGCGTCGCACGTTCTCATCGTCGTGTCCTGGTTGCGCGTGCAACTCGCGATGCTCAATCAACAGCAGCCGCAACTCTTCCACTGCTGAAAACAACTTGTCGCCGACCTGTTCCTTGAGTACTTCGCCAAGGAGACGGCCGAGCGAACGGACATCGCGCCGCAAGGGAGCTTCTTTCAGATCGGATTCGTGGCTGGTGAGTTCAGCTAACCGTGCTGCTTGATCGTCTACATTCCAAAGCCCAGGCATACGCTAATGGATAACACGCCTCCGTGGAGTGCGCCAACTTGTTGGCGCTTTGGTACGTACCAAAGCGGTGCCAAGGCACCGCACTCCAAGGAGGGCCGTGGCAACTTTCCGGCGCCGGACTCCATCCTAAGGCCACGCGTACCCAACGCAGGTTGATCCTTCCAAGTAGTTACAGTCCAGCTTCCTGAGGTGCTTTATGCGAAACCTAACCCTGACTCTAATCGCTGTCCTCGGTTTAACTGCTCTCGCCATCACAACCCATAGCCAGGAGATGACCGGAACACCGGTGTTCCAGAGCAGTGCTGCAAATCTTATCGTTCCTCAATCGCGCAGCTACTCGCTTTCCGGTTCACAACAACCGGTGCAAATCACTGGCGTTGCGGCCGACGTGCGGATTCTGCAACAAGTGGCCACTACGACGATGGATGTGGCGCTGGCTAATCCCACAAATCGAATGCAGGAAGCTGAAATGCTGATCCCTGTGCCTGAAGGCGCCGTAGTGCGCTCCTTCACGTTCGAGGGTTCATCGAAGGAACCAACTGCGAAACTGCTTCCAAAGGCAGAGGCCCAATCGATTTACCGTTCAATCGTTGCCAAACTCCGCGATCCCGCTCTGCTGGAGTTCTCCGGTTACAGCCTCATCCGCTCAAGTGTGTTCCCTGTTGCAGCCGGCGGCAAGCAACGAATACGAATCACGTATGAACACGTCTTGAAGGCTGACGGAAATCGAATCGATTATGTCTTGCCGCGCAGCGAATCTTTTGAGGCTTCCACAATTCCCTGGACCATCTCGTTGCGGATCAGTGCCTCCGCTCCTATTTCCGGAGTCTACTCCCCCAGCCATCAGGTGACTGTCGACCATACCGGTAACCAGCAGGCGCTCGTGAAAACCGCTGGTAACCAACAACTCGAGCCGGGACCGTTTCGTCTTTCGTATCTTGCAAATTCAAGTTCGGTAACTGCATCGCTCTTGGCCTATCCGGATGCACGTGTCGGCGGCGGTTATTTTCTGCTGCTCGCAGGTGTGCCAGCCGACCTGCAGCAGCAGGAGTCGGCGATAAAACGTGAAGTCACTTTAGTGATCGATCGCTCCGGCAGCATGAAGGGAGAAAAGATAGAACAGGCGCGTGCAGCGGCACTGCAAGTTCTCGAAGGACTCGAACCGGGAGAAGCGTTCAATATCATCGATTACTCTGACACAGTCGCAAAGTTTTCTGAGCAACCAGTAATCAAAGATCAGAAAATTTTAGGGCAGGCACGCAACTATATTAAGCGTATAAAATCCGATGGCGGCACAAACATTCACGACGCGCTCGTCGAAGCATTGCGTCAACCTCCCACCGAAAAGATGTTGCCGCTGACAATCTTTCTCACCGATGGCCTGCCAACAGTAGGTGTAACTGGGGAAGCCCGGATTCGAAAGGCTGTCGTTGAAACGAATGTGCACAAGCGTCGTATTTTTAGTTTTGGAGTCGGCTTTGATCTAAACGCACCGCTGCTCACGTCGATCTCGAATGCAACGCGCGCCACACCGACATTTGTTTTTCCACATGAGAACGTTGAAGCAAAGGTGAGTCAGGTTTTCAAGCGGCTCTCGGGACCAGTTTTGGCCGAGCCGCGGCTAGCCACTTTAGATAGCACCGGAGCAGTTACAACGCGAGCCGTGCGCGACCTTCTGCCAATCGAACTTAATGATCTTTTTGAAGGCGACCAGTTAGTGCTACTGGGCCAATACCAAACTGATGAGCCACTGCACTTTCGTCTAAGCGGAAACTATTTAGGAACCCCGCGTACGTTTGACTTGAAGTTCGATCTGTCGAAAGCGACGACACGAAATGCTTTTGTGCCTCGCCTATGGGCCAGCAGAAAAATCGCACGCCTGGTCGAGATCATTACGGAAGCCGGAGCTGAGAATACAGCTTCACATTCGACTCGTATCACATCCTCTGTTGCTTATAACAGCGCTGCTATGCGGCCGCCAACCCACACTGCAGACGATCCAAAACTAAAAGAATTGGTTGACGAGATAGTCAGGCTCTCCACGGAATACGGTGTGTTGACCGAATATACCGCTTTCCTTGCTACTGACGGTACGGATCTCAGCAACCTCGAATCGCTGAACGTTCGTGCGCGTGAGTCACTCGTAAACAACGCTCAGAACGTTCGCAGTGGAATGGGCGGCGTGACCCAGGCCGCCAACAATTCAACTCAAATGTCCCAGTCAAATATGAACCGGTCCAATTCTTACGTCGCGCAGAACATGCAGCGAGTTGAAATAACTACTGTGCAACAAATCACCGATCGCACATTCTTCAAACGTAATAACCGTTGGGTCGATTCGAATGCGTTGAAGAATGAGTCGGCTAAACCGGATCGGGTTGTTGAGTTTGGCACACCGGAATTCTACAAGCTGGTAGATCAACTCTTGCACGAAGGCAGAGAAGGAATACTGGCACTCTCAGGGGAGCTGCTGCTGATGGTCGACGGCAAAACGGTACTCATTAAGGCTCCCCCAAAATGAGTCTTGAAGTGACCTGAAGTGCAAACCATCATCCACAGATTACGCAGATTGATTAATAGAATCTGTGTAATCTGTGGATGAGACATCCGGTTGAGATAACAAATCGCGAATGGCGTCTGCCGTTCGCATAGCTATCGTCGTCTCGTCGTCGTCAATGTTGGCGTAATTCCGGAGCAAGTTGAGCCATCCGGGCGCGTTGTAGAATTTCAGCATCGAATCCGGATTCCAGTCAAAATCGCTTACCGGATAAATCAAACCATGCTGCACGAACTGGTGAAGATCGTGAGGACCGTGGTCCAACTCAGCTATGTGGCCGGCCGGACATCCCGCAGTAACCGCATCAATTAGTACACTCGAATTGCCAGCCAACACAATATCTACTGATCGAATGTCGTTGAAAACCGGTTCGCCGGAACTAATGCAAAGGCGCAAATTGTTTTGCGCTGCGACCCAGTTGTTTAGCTCGACGTAAAGATTTTTAGGATGAGGACGAATCCGAATGAGAGAGACGTCTGGCCGAGACAATAAACGTTGCACCAGAGCATGCAAAGTCTCTTCATTTACATCCTTGCAGAGAAAAATTCCGACATTCAGCGGTGTGAGCGGCAACTCAGTGGGCATCGGTGTGTAGTGCTGACGCCGGCCGTGAGTCAGCACACGCGTTATCCGGCAACCGTCTTCTTCGTAGATTTGTCGCGCGGCCTCGCAATGAACCACCGCCAAGTCATACACGAGTCGCGCGACCGGACGCACCGGCATGCCATGCGTGATCAGAACGACAGGTATACCGCACTTGCGGGCGGCGAGATTGAATGCCAGGCCATGCGGATTGCTATGGTTGGATGTGACAGCAAGGTTGAACCGGCTACTCTGAAAAATGTCGAGATACCGCGTGTAATAACCAATCAATTCGACCACTCGCAAAATTCTAAAAAACTCATAACGATGCTTTAGTCGTCGCACAAGTTTGAAGATTCGACGCGGCTCAAAGTGGCGGACTAATGAACGCAACGCCGCTGAATCAGGCTGTAATGTAAACCTGAGTTCAGACCATTGTAGATCCTGAGTGAAAGGAAGAAATGGCTCAATAGCACGACGCTCGTTGCTTAAGCGTGCTATCCAAACGGCGCCATCCTCAGGTGGACCATGCTTAACCGAAAGAAAACGTTGTAACCAACCCAATAATGCAAAGACTTCAGGCACCGGGGTGTTACGAGTTCGCTCGATCAAGGTAGAAAACAAACGCAGGCTGCGGTGTTGTGAGATCACATAGCGGGCAATACTCTGAACCACTTCCGCTTCATCACAACGCAGGATGTTCTTTATACCGCGATACAACTCCCAGCCTGGCTGTGGCCGATCCGCGCCCTTCGGCTTCAACGCGTGAGATAATGCGGGCATCGTCGCGCTGTTCATCGCGCCTCTCGCAACCCTGTCAGAAGGTTCTCGATCGTTGATTCATGAACACGTCTGTGAGCATCACGGCTACTGTTGGCATTGTGAGTTGCCAATAAACAATTTGAGAATTTGCGCAGTGGACTATCGATTGGCAACGGCTCTACTTCAAAGACGTCGAGGGCAGCACCGGCGATCCGCTTGGTTTGCAATGCATCGACGAGAGCACTTTCATCAACAACTGGACCACGTGCCGTGTTGATCAAGTATGCAGACGATTTCATCGCGTTCAACTCGGCATGACCTATTAAATGAAACGAAGTTGGGTTCAGGTCACAGTGAAGCGAAACGAAATCCGCTTCGACGAGCAACTGCTGCAGCGGCATCATGACGATACCAGTCTCTAAAAGGAATGAAGAATCTGGCGCCACCGGATCGGTGCCAACCACCGTCATCCCGAATGCACACGCACGGCGCACCAATGACGTTCCAATATTTCCCACACCCACCACACCAAGCGTACATTCTTTCAATGAGAGCAAATTTGGTTTGGTCCACAAGCCGCGACGAACGTCTCTATCCATCTCGTGCAAGCCGCGTGCGAAGCTGAGGATGTAGCCGAGTGTGGTGTCGGCCACTGCGTCTGTGAATGCATCGGGCGTGTTGCAAACACGAATTCCGAGTTTGGTTGCGGCGCCGGTGTCGATCGAATCGATACCGGTGCCCCATTTTGATATCACCTTTAATCGCGGCGTCGCGCGTAACACCCTTTCGGTGAACTCATCGTCGCCAGCAATTACACCGTCGATCGTTTTCACGACCCCGAGTAACTCAGCCTCGCTCAGACGTTCGCGAACGGGAATGATAACGATTTCGAAACCGGCAGCCTCTAAGCGTGAACGAAATCCCTCAACGACCGAGAGAAATTTCGGCGCGCTGACTAAGACCCGCCAGGGCATATCACCTCCGCACGAACACTGTAGAGAGGAATTAGCAGGTCGTGCTTCATGAGACTCTCGACGCGACTCAGATCTTCGGGGGTGTCAACCGCGTGAGTTTCTTCGGTGGTTTCTACCAAACGAATGCGACCTCCATGTTCAAGAATCCGGAGCATGTCGATTGACTCTGCACGTTCGAGCGTCGTTTGTGGCCAGCGGGCAAACTCTCTCAGAAACTCCGTCCGAAATGGAATGACACAAACCTGCTTGAAAACTGGAGCATCAGTGCTCTCAGTAAAATTAAATGCCGGGATCGGCGCGCGTGAAAAATAGAGAGCATCGTGATGGTCATTCATCACTACCTTAATTGTGTTGGGATCAAGGTAATCCTTGTGACTGCTGATGCGGCGGACGAGGTTAACGCAATTGACAGATCGATCCTCCCACATCGGGTTTATAGCAGCGGCCACCATATCCGGAGTTATCATCGGCTCGTCGCCCTGGATCATCACCACAATGCCGGCTTCGATTTGTCTCGACGCCTCGGCAACTCGATCAGTCGCTCGTTCGTGAGCAGCGGAAGTCATGATCACGCGACCACCCAGTCCTTCGACGACGTTCTTGATCTCCTCATCACACGTCGCGACATAAACCGCGTCGAGTTGCGGGCACATTTCAGCGCGTCGCAGCACGTGCTCAATCATCGGACGCCCAAGCAACGGCGCAAGCGGTTTTCCGGGAAACCGTGACGAACGCAGGCGAGCAGGAATCACGGCTACGAGTCGGTCGTTCATCATTTATCCACAGATTACGCCAGACTTCATTAAACAATCTGTGTAATCTGTGGACAAGTCCGGTTTATCCCAAATTTCTGCAATTCATCACACTACTGCCACCATACATACCTCTCTCACAACTCGTCTTGAGACTTTCTGCTAAGGTCTTGAAGAAGAATTGTACGAGGAGAAAGCCATGTTCACTCGACTTCTAGTCGTCATCTTCCTGGTAGGTTGTGCTACAGCGACCGTCATCGCGCAAGGCTCATCCGAAACACTGATCCCACTTGAAGGTCTTGACCCGGTGATGCTTTCGCAGGGCAAAGAGGTTCAAGGGGATTTGAAACTCAAGGTTAAGCGGGGCCGGTTCGACTACCTCTTCGCGAATGCGGAGAACAAGGCGACGTTTGAAAAAGATCCGTCGCGATACGAGATCCAGTTGGACGGTCATTGCGCCCGCATGGGGGCTCCCACTACCGGCGATCCGGATCTTTATTCGGTTCACAATGGCCGCATTTACGTGTTTGGCTCCGAGGAATGCCAAACGCTTTTCAAATCCGCGCCGGAGAAATATCTGGAGGTTCCAGCAGCGTCCAAGTCGCCCAGCGCAGAGATGGTCAAACGAGGACAAGAGCTCATTGCAAAAGCCGTTGAAGCTCTGGGTTCCGGATCAAAACTCGACCAGCTTCAGAGTTTTCAAAGGACGGATGTAAGAGGAAATCAAGTCAAGAGTATTTTGGTACTCGCGTTTCCTGATACGCTACGACAGGAAACCATCAGATCAAATTTTACTCTCGCATCGGTTGTCACACCGCCCGAATCATTCACCCTGGTAAACAACGTTGCCAGGCCGATGTCGGAAGCCAACCGCGCGTTCATTAATAAGGAGCTACATCACGAGCTGCTGGTCCTACTTCGAGCCAGAACGCGATCAGATTTCAAAGTCTGGGCAGAAAAAGAAAAAACGGTGGACGTTGAACTGGCAGGGTTCACGACGACGTTAGAGATTGATCCCGGAACAGGGCGCGTGATTAGCCAAAGCTATCGCGGACGTGGCCCGGGCGGTGTGTCGGGCCAGATTGTGATCAACTATTCCGATTTCCGAACGGTTGAGGGATTATCGTTGCCATTCAAGACAACCGCAACGTTTGATGGTCAGCCCTTCCCTGCACTCTCAGCAACAGTTGAAGCCTTAACAGTCAACGGCCAAATCGATCCGTCCAGCTTTAAGAAACCACAACCCCCGCAATAATTTGAATTCTTCTCTGTGCAATCTCTGTGTTCTCTGTGTCTCTGTGGTTAATAAAGCTTGAAAAACGAATACCACAGAGACACAGAGAACACAGAGATTGCACAGAGAAGAAAACTAATGGTGAGGATCATGATGCGAGTAATCGTTTTGTTGGCGTTATTCCTTTTTACGACGGAACCACGAGTTCTGGCGCAATCATCCGACTGGGCACAATGGGGTGGTCCACACCGCAACTTTATCTCGGATACAAAAGGTCTGGCGACGAGTTGGCCCGCCACCGGACCAAAACGACTATGGCAACGAGAGCTGGGCGAAGGCTACTCCGCGATTGCAGTCGAACGCGGAACGCTCTTCACCATGTACCGGAAAGGCGAGAGCGAAGTTGCCGTGGCTCTCGATGCTGCCTCCGGCAAAACGATCTGGGAGTACAGTTATGCCGCACCTTTCTCGGCGGAGTATGACATGTCAATGGGGCCCGGCCCTCACGCTACACCTTTGGTTAGCGGCAACTTTGTTTTTACTTCAGGCGCCACTGGCAAGCTGCACTGTCTCGACAAAAAGACTGGCAAAGTTTTGTGGTCACACGATCTAATCACCGAGTTTCAAGGTACCGTGCGTGTGAATGGCTACTCCTGTAGTCCGATTGAGTACAAAGACAAGATCGTGATGATGGTGGGCGGAACGTCCAGCGCACTGATTGCTTTTAATCGGAAAGATGGATCGGTGGCCTGGAAGAAGCATGACTTCAGAAACTCCACCTCGTCTCCGATCATCATCAACGTCAACGGTCAGGATCAACTTGTTGCTTTCATGTACAGCGAAATTGTCGGCGTCGATCCCAACAACGGTAATCTGTTGTGGAGTCAGTCTCACCCAGCAGAGTACGGCTTGAACACCAGTACACCTGTTTGGGGACCTGACAATTTGCTCTTCGTGTCGAGTGGATATGGCGGCGGCAGTCGTGTGCTAAAGCTAAGCCGCGCCGGAGACAAAACAAGTGTCGAAGAGTTATGGGCAAATCGACTGATGCGAATTCACTTTACAAACGCGATTCGCATCGGCGATTTGATCTACGGGTCGAGCGGCGACTTTGGACCAGCGCCTTTCACCGCCGTCGATGTGAAAACCGGAAATGTGGTGTGGCGCCATCGTGGTTTCCCAAGGGCGTCATTCCTGTTTGCGGATGGCCGTTTCATCATTCTCGACGAAGATGGGCAATTATTACTGGCGACGCCGACGGCTGAGGGTTTGACTGTGACTTCTAAAGTGGAACTGCTCAGCGGTAAATCCTGGACCGTACCTTCCCTTGCCGGTACGCGCCTCTACCTGCGGGATCGGAAAAACATCCTTGCATTAGACCTTGGCCACGGATAACTTGGATTTAATCCGTGTTAATCTGTGGCCTATGACGCGGCTCATTGTTTCCCTGACATTCCTCTGGCTTTGCTGCTCATCAGTACTTGGGCAACCGTGCCTGCAACGAGCCCAGGAGATCGCGCCGCCACTCACGCGAGAGACACGCCGCGATTTTGAAGCAAAACTTGCCGAGGCACGCAAGAACGTAGAGTCAGAACCGAGTGCTGATAATCTAATCTGGCTCGGCCGTCGAATCGCTTACCTCGGTCATTACAAAGACGCAATCAAGATCTTCACGCAAGGGGCGGAAAAGTTTCCCGATGACGCGCGATTCCTCCGTCACCGTGGTCATCGCTTCATAACGTTGCGTTGTTTTGATCTGGCCATTACAGATCTGAATCGCGCCGCGAAACTCACAAAAGGTAAACCCGACGAGGTGGAGCCAGATGGGCTACCCAATGCGCGCAACATTCCGACGAGCACTTTGCAATCAAATATCTGGTATCACCTGGGTCTTGCTCATTATTTAAAAGGAGATTTTAAGTCTGCGTTAAAGGCGTACCGTGAGGCCGGTAAGGTTTCCAAAAACCCAGACATGCTGGTCGCAACCACACATTGGCTTTATATGACGTTGCGCCGCCTGGACCGCAAAAAAGAAGCGGAGAAGATCGTCGCCGTAATCAAACCGGATTTAGACGTCATCGAAAATGCGGACTACTACAAACTAATTCGCCTGTACCAGGGCACAACAAGTTCAGAGGTATTGTTAAAGGAGATTAGCGGCGAGGCCAGTGCACTCAGTAAAGCATCAATCGGTTACGGACTGGGCAACTGGTTTCTTTACAACGGTCAACGCGACGAAGCCGAGAAAGTCTTTCGACAGATCATTCTCGGAAACCAGTGGGCCAGCTTTGGACATATCGCAGCGGAAGTAGAGCTGAGTCGTTAACAGGTTATCGCTTGCAGTTTGAGAATGTTTCACGCAAAGACGCAAAGAAAGATGCAAAGCCGCAAAGAAGATTTCTTTTGCGGCTTTGTTCTTTTTACGCTTTGCGCCTTTGCGTGAAATTTTTCATCCCTTCCATAACCCTTGCGCAACTAGCGGCACGTAAGCTTCAAGTCCGTCAGGTCTGAACTGGATCGTGCGTTCCTGCTCGGCACTCATGTAAGCCGTCATTAGCAGTTCAGTGATTTCAAGACCATCGTAAAAATTTTCCTCTGGCTGCTTTCCATCGAGAAAGCATTGGACGAAATAGCGGTCCTGCGATTCGTATCCATACTCCGCAGCTTCGTTCCCCAATACCGGCATTAAACCCTGTTCGGCGTTCTGTTTCTCAACCAGATCTTCACCGGTCTCGCCCTTCACCTCACGACTCAGGAATAACTTCAAACCACTGTCTAGCGAGTTCATCGTCAGAGAGTATTCCGGACCGAGCACTTCAAGACTTAAACGCAGACCTGCACCGACGTAGCTCCACGAAGTTGTCACCTCGACGATGAGCGGATTGTTGTTTTCGTCTGTGTAGTTGATTGTGGCCCGTGCAAAATCCTCGGCGGGTTTAGTGCTGTAATCGACTTCTGCGCCCATGTTCTTTTTGAGAATCTCAACGTAATCAGGTCGCGACCATTTCAAACTCGCAATCTGCGCCGACACCTTTACAGGCCGAATACTCGAGCGCGGTGCGCCGGGTTTGGTCAGCATGAAACGGCCGACTTCGATGCTGTGACACATCATGTCGTTGAGCACACCGCCACCCTGTAGTTCGCCCTGCCAAAACCACGGGGAATGTGGACCACTGTGTTCTTCTGCTGCGCGTGCGAGATACGGACGACCCGTCAGGGCTGCCGCTCGGCTCCACATGATGTCTCTGCCACGGGTCACACTCGGCGCGAATATCTGGTCTTCAAGGTAGCCGTGCAGCAATCCCGATTGCTCGACGAGTTGAACCATTTGTCGCGCTTCAGCCACGTTACGCGCCAGCGGCTTCTCACATGCAACGCCGATCAATTTTCCTTTGCCGGATTGAATCGCATCGCAGATTGCCTTCATATTCTGCACGCGTTGGTGATTTGGACCACACAGCCAGATGCAATCGATCTCAGGAGCAGCAACCATCTCCTCAATCGATTTGAAAGCCCGCGCGTTACCGACACGAACCTCGCGAGCCCTCGCGGCTGTCCCCTCAGCGTGTGCTGTGTTTGGACTGTACACACCAAGCACGTCCGCATCACGAACTCCGCGCCAGGCCTCGAGATGAAACTTCGCGACGAATCCGCTGCCAATGAAGCCTACACCAAGCTTGTTTTCTGTCATGTATTAACCATCCTCATCTTGTTAATCCTGAGACATCACGTAAATCCTGTCCAACTAGACAGGATTACATGATTTTGCATGATGCACAGCCATGAGCAAGCTGATTATATTTTTGATTGCACTTGCGCCGATACTTTTTCAGCAGACTTCAATCGGTACATTCGCAGATCGAAGCGATGTCGGCAATCCTCTTCACGCCTGTACACCGGCGGACGAAATGACGAGTACGACATCTACAAGATTTCAGTCTCCGGAGGCGAGGAAACGAATCTCACGAACACAAAGGGATTAGATGATGGACCAGAATTCTCACCCGACGGTCGATACATTTACTTCAACTCAACCCGCTCGGGCACGATGCAAATCTGGCGCATGAAGCCTGACGGTAGCAACCCGGAACAAATCACAAATGACGAATACAACAATTGGTTTCCCCACATTTCTCCGGACGGCCGCTGGATCGTTTTCCTCTCGTTCTTAAAGGACGTGAACCCGACCGATCACCCATTCTACAAACACGTCTACATTCGACTCATGCCCGTCGACACGATGAAGCCGAAGGTAATCGCGTATGTCTACGGAGGTCAGGGAACAATCAACGTCCCGTCGTGGTCGCCCGATGGAAAGCGCATAGCGTTTGTAAGCAATACCGATCAGTAATAATCGGCTCGTTTATCCGTGCAATCTGTCGCTAGAAGTTAATCTTCTCGAGATAACGAAGACTTTGCGGAATTTGCTCGACTGACGTCGGCGATTCGTCCTCGATGAAGTACCACTTAACTCCCGCTTTCTTCGCCGCACGCAACACGCGCGGCCAGTCGATGATTCCCTCACCCAGGGCCACGTTGTTTGTTACGTCTGACTGTCCCGTGAATCCGCCCGGTGTGCCGCGCTTCATGTCTTTAACGTGCATCAGGTCAATTCGCTTGCCATATTTCTCGATGAACTTCACCGGATCCTGTCCTGGATGAACAATCCAAAAGACGTCCATCTCGATGCGCACAAACTCCGGTTTGGTTTCGGCCATGAGTAAGTCGAACAACGTTCCGTCGCGATACGGCAGAAACTCGTAACCGTGCGTGTGATAGAAAAACTTGATTCCATGTTTCGCGAGTGCTTCACCAGCGCGATTGAAAACTGCGGCGGCTTCGCGCGTAGTCTTTTCGTCAAAGGGATCTTTGTGCGGAATCCACGCACAGCCGGCGTACTCGAGCCCGAACAACTTTGCCTCGCGTGCAACGTCTTCGATGTGGTCGCGGCACTGTTCATACGAGAAATGCGCGCTGATTGCTTTGAGCCCGCGCGCGTCGAGTTGTTCCTTGAACTTCTCAGGCGCAACACCGTAAACGCCCGCCAACTCAACATGAGTGATGCCAAAAGCACGTACCTGGTCCAACGTGCCGGCGACATCCTTTTTGAATTGCTCGCGCAGACTGTAAAGCTGAAGGCCTACCGGCCCTTTGAAAATCGCTGTGACGGTTTCGACCCTGGTCGCACTTGTGAGTGCGACGCAGACGAGTAAAAGAGATACAAGCACGATTTTACGTTTCATATTTTTCATCGCGACGTCGCAGTTTATCAATCCATTGGTTCCAATCAGGTTCGATCTGCGCACCAGCGGAGATCAACACCTCAACAATCCGAAGATGGTCTTTATGTGGTTCGTTGAATGCTGACCAGAGTGCCTGGCCCAGCACGGTTCCACCATACATGTTCTTCACTTCAAGCGGAGCCTTTCGTCCGATCAGCATTTTGACGGTTTCCAGTTGCCCACTGTGGGCGGCGTAATGGAAACCCGTCTGTCCGATATCGGCCTGAGAGGCCGGATCCACTCCCTGGTCTAGCAGAAACTCGCAGATGCTGTTGTGACCGTGCTGACAGGCTCGGATGAAGGCTTGTTCTTTGAGCGACGCGGACAGATCGTCTTCATTGTAGAAGCTTTGGACTAGATCGAGTCGACCGAGCGCGGCAGCATGACGAATGTCCATCTTCGCACCGCGGCGGATCAATTCCAAAGCCGTCGCCTGCGCATGGTTGTTGAGTGGTCCATTGAGGAGTGTTGGATCTGTCAGATCAAGTTCTACGCTGTTGGTCGAGGTTATTAGATCGATCAGCGGTAAGGCGACACCTGCCTCAGAGGCTTGTTTGCTGGTAAGCAGAAGACCAATGGTGTACTTCGGCCTCGGTGGCTCGTCGCGCGCGCCACGGCTGAGTAGCAGATGCGTGATGTCGATGATGTTGCTCGGGATTGGGCATCTTGATGGATTTCCGGCGATGTGATTCAGGAGAGTTGCGCCGGCAAAATAGCCATCTTCGTATAGTTCGCCTGTTCGACAGCGATAACTGACAAGCCATGGGTGCCGGTCGAGCAACGTCTCCAGTCTCTCGATGTCCCCACCGTCGAGCGCCTGCACCGCCTTGCGAAAAATTTCGTATTGGTCCATAACGCACCACCGAACGTACTGTAGGGGCGGCCCTCCGTGGCCGCCCCTCTGTTGAATTCCACGCAGGGGCGGCCACGGAGGGCCGCCCCTACAGTACGTCCTGGTATACCTTAAACCCCAGAGTCGGGTAAACTGACAAATCATGTCGAGCTTTAAGCTTTTCGTGTTATCTGCAGCGACTTGTTTCTTTCTCATCCCTGCCATCGTCTTCAGCCAAACGAAACCTGAGCCGGGCGACACGCAAGACGTCATCAAATTCGACACATCGCTCGTACAAACCGACGTAATGGTCTTCGACAAAAACGGCCGCTTCGTCGACGGCTTAAAACCCGGGCAATTTCAGCTCAAGATCGACAAAACCCAGCGGGAAATTTCGTTCTTCGAAAGAATAACATCCGGCGGTTTTAGTAGAGACCGTCAAGAACTGAAGTCCGATCAGCCAACTACAGTCGACAAAGTCAAATCCGATTTACAGAAACGAGCCGTCATATTCTTCGTTGACGATCTGCATCTGGCTCCAGACAGTCTCGTCCGGGCACGACAAGCTCTGCTTCAATTCATCAATCACAGTATTGGTGAAAAAGACTTAGTCGCGATCACTTCACCCAGCGGTCAGATCGGATTCCTGCAACAGTTCACTTCAGACAAGGAAGCATTGCGTTCAGCCGTCGCGCGTTTGAACTATCGTTCCAACACAAAAACCGACATGGAAAAACCTCCAATGTCGGAGTACATCGCGTTGAAGATCCGTGAAGGCGATGAACAAGCACTTATCAGCTACATCCAGGAGGTTCAAAAGCAAAGCTGTTTTCGAGCCGCCAATAGCATGATCTGCACAGTGTCTCCTCAGTCTGCCAGGCAATTGGTCAGGCAGCGCGCACAACAAATCGTGGTGGAGTCAGCGCCGGCGACAGACGACACGCTGCGACTGCTTGAAGGACTGATGCGCACTGCGGCTCAACTCCCCGGGCGCAAACTGGTGTTTGTAATTTCCGATGGTTTCTATCTGAACGATCGCAAAACAGGTGCGCTCGACAGGATCAAGAAAGTGACTGACGCCGCCGGGCGCGCGGGGGTTGTGATTTACACGCTTGATGCTCGTGGCATCGTTGGCGACTTTATAGATGTCACCAACAATAAGCCAATGGACGCTAAAGGTTTCATGTCCGGCGCTTCGATCGGAGAGATCTCGGCTTCACAGGACGGTCTGAATGCGCTCGCTAAGGACACTGGCGGCCAGGCATTCCGTAACACGAATCGGCCCATGCACGAGTGGGTTGAACAAGTAATCGACGAAACGTCCAGTTATTATCTGCTTGCCTGGAAACCTGACAACGACGAGCAAAAGCGAGGTAAGTTCAAAAGCATCGAGGTCAGTATCCCGGACCGTCCCGATCTCAAGGTTCGCGTCCGCAATAGCTACTTCAAAACAGCCGCTCTTCCGTTACTCACGACAAAGAAAAAGCCTGACAAGGATCCCACCAAAGCTCGCGAAGACGATATGCGTCTGGTGATCGATGCGCCTGTTTCGCAACATGAGATACCAGCAGAAGTGGACTTGGGCTTTGTGCAGATGCCGGGTTTCGGCACTCGTGTGATCGCTACTCTCTCGATCGATGATTCAGCGCTCACGTTTGAGATGACTGACGGAAAGCTCTCCGCCGACGTTGATATCGGCGGGATCTTTTACGACGACAAAGGAAAACCCATCAACAGCGTTGTCGGACGTCTACGGGTTTTCCCGCGAAGTTCGAACGAGACGGCTCCGGCTGGCGCGACTCAAAAAAAGCGACCAGTATACAGGTTCACCGCACTTGTACCCGGCGGCCTCTATCAGGTGAGAGTCGGCGTTCGCGATCTAAAGAGCAGTCGCATCGGTAGTGCGATGGACTGGATCAAAGTGCCGAAGATCTAATCACCCGTCGTTCCCGGTCGTTAAGAAACTTTCGAACTCCGCCACTGCATCGCGTCGCAACCACTGATTGATGTCGCGGTCTCTTATCGGACCGTGGTGCTTTACAGTGAATCTGAGTAGCCTCGCACAATATTCCATGGCAAAAGGATGATTCGCCTTGGTCTCAGTCTTGAACGTTTCGCAGTCGGTTCGCCCCGTTTCCTTTTTTAGTAACTCTTTCAAACTTCGATCGAAGTCCATGGAGTCGCCGGAACATTGAAAGATTCCTGCCTCTTCAGTACACGAAGTGTTTGAGTTCGGGTTCGTAACGTCGACGCCCTCATTCCAGTCCCAGGAACTCTCAAATCCACCCAGCACGCGCAAGACCTCGAGCATCGCAGCTTTCCTGTGTTTGAGACCCTGCCACGGACCGAGATCTCCTACGACCCTCGAATAGATGTCGTGAATTTGATTTGGTTTGAAGATCTCGTCCGGTGCATTGTTTGCCCAGTCCACTAACTCATCCAGGAACGAGTTGGGCGGCTTACCCCGATTATCTACTTTCTGTTTACAGGCGACGAAATTTCTCGACATCGTTCAAGCTCCTATCGAATTCTGAAAGTTGAGAAGAATTGCTCAACTCAATTGGCTGTCAACTTCAGCCCATACGGCCTGCAAGCTGTTTCCGCCGGATTGGTAGATCGCAAGACACTGGTCGGGTGTCATTTCTGTCTTCGGAAACAGTTGTAGGTGTGGTGGATCATACGGGTGGGTCCAGCGACCTCCCCAAGTCAATCCCACCGCTTCACCTTCTTCTCCAATTGCTTTTTGAATTGCCTTGAAGCGTTGGCGGAATTCAAAGGATGCGTGGTCTGGTATGTCAGTGTAAACGCGGCCCTGAATTACAGGATACGAATCAATCGCTAAACCGTAATTGTGATTACTGCGCCCGCCCTTCGCCCATGTGACAATGTCGGTGTGGTGAACGGGATCGATCGGGATCCAGGTTCCGCCCACAAGCTTTCTACCCTTGCGATAGAGTGCATTTTGCTCCTCGAACGTGCGCTGGCCATCGGTGATCAAGAAGCTCATTTGCCTTGCGGAGAGGCGTTCGGCTAGTTGAATAACTTTTTCACGTAACGCGGGATGCACGTCGTCGAGTTTATGCCGTTTATCGTAATCAAATTGTCCCTCTGGTTGCACGCCCGCCGCCGCCTCGATTGCTGCCAGTAGCACGCGCCCCACTTTGCCTTCCATGCCGGGCTCCACTGCAGCTTCCGTGCGCCGTTGAAATTCTTTAACGGCCCCCTCGGTATCGTTGCCAAACCTTCGGTCAACATGGATTCGCAGTAAATCTTGAACGTAGCTCACAGCGTCTCCCTTGTGCCCCTTTTGCAATACGGCGTTGCCGGCTTTCACGTCGACCAACGAAGGCGCTGGCACATAAACAATCGGTTGAGTTGATGATATGGCTGTAGACATTTGCTGACTCCTCTCAGTGTGCTGCGTACTGTCTTCTGTAGATCATGAACATTTCGCCAAAAATGTTTCTGAGTCTGGTTAGACAGCTATCCAGTTCAACCGGTAAAGCGCTAGCGAGCCCTCTCTCTTTATCGTATAAAGTACTTGACCAAAGTCCGGCTACAGGCGTAGCCTTTGCTCATGGCGGATTTGTTAAGGGGTTTGAGGCTGCTTTATGGGCAATTATGACGTAACTATCATCGGGGCCGGACTTGCAGGACTTCAATGCGCTCGACTCCTCGCACGGAAAGGCTTGCGAGTCCTGCTGGTTGACCGCAAGAACTCGCTCGATCAGAAGATTCATACCACCGGAATCTTTGTGCGCCGAACCCTCCTCGATTTCGACATTCCAGACGACTGTCTAGGACCAGCGATCAAACACGTCACGCTCTACTCGCCTGCTCTACGCTCGATGGAATTTGTAAGCGAACACGATGAGTTTCGTATTGGCCGCATGGGCCAACTCTACCAGCGTTATTTACAGCAATGCCTGCTTGCCGGAGTACATTGGCTTCCGGAAACAAGTTACCTCGGACATGTCTCGACGAATGACAAACTGACGGTCCGCCTTTCCACAGAAACAGTCACTACTCGCTACCTGATCGGCGCTGACGGTGCGCGGTCTCGCGTCGCTCGCGATTTGAAACTCGATCTGAATCAAGAATGGATCGTCGGCGTTGAAAGTGTTTATGAAGGCGTCTGTATGGATGGTCCACCACGTCTACTTTGTTTTCTCGATCCCGAACTGGCGCCTGGTTACATCGCATGGGTCGCACACGACGTCGAAGAAACGCATGTAGGCGTTGGCGGTTACTCGTCGCGTTTCGATCCAACCGCAGCTCTCGAAACATTCCGCTCACGTGTTGCGAACATAGTTGACCTGAAGGACGCAAAACAGATCGAGCGTCGCGCCGGATACATTCCAGTGGGTGGCGTACTGCGAAATATCGCAAACACTAATGGACTGCTGCTCGGCGACGCCGCCGGTGCAGTTTCACCGCTCACCGCAGGCGGATTGGATCCGTGTATGCGTCTGTCCGCGCTTGCAGCGCAGGTCGTGGGCGACTATCTGTCGACCGGTAATCCGCAGGCGTTAAGTGTGTATTCAGGAGAGTTGTTCCGCGCCAGATTTGCCTCGCGTTTGTGGGCGCGTCGCATTGCCTCCACATTCGATCAGCGCCAACTGGTTGAGTTGGGCTGCGCCATCCTGCGATTTCCACTGTTCAATCGACTAGCCCGCCACGTCTTCTTCGGTCGTGGATCATTTCCCGACGTTGAGGCGATGGCAACGTTTTCTGAACCTCATTTAAAAGCCACGGATCTGCACGGATGAATACCGATACAAATCCGATCTTCATCCGTGCAAATCCGTGGCTAAATTTTACTCCGACTTGAGTGCGATCAAAGGATCGACACGGGTTGCGCGACGCGCTGGGATGTAACAGGCCACTAGCGCCACTGCGACGAGCGCGAGGGCGGCGAGTGGCAGGATCATTGGATCGCGGGTCGGTAGTGACGGAATGAGGGAGATCAATAGTTTCGATATGCCGTAAGCGCCGGCGCCACCTATTAACGCTCCGATTGCGACCAGCACTGCGCCTTTGCCAAGCACTAACCACAATACATCGCGAGACTGCGCACCGAGCGCCATGCGAATGCCGAGCTCGCCGGTACGTTGGACCACGGTGTACGAGACAACGCCGTAGATTCCGATCGCCGCCAGAATTACGCCAATCGTCGCAAACGCTCCCAGCAAACTTCCGAGCAGCGAGATACTCCCCAATCCAGAATCGACCGCAGCTCGCGCCGTCCGAATACGGTAGACAGGTAACTCCGGATCTAATCCTGCGATCGCACTACGCAGACTGTTACCAAGAGCTTCTGCACTCGACGAAGTGCGCAAAACGAGCGTGAGATAATCAGGAGCAGCTTGCGTCATGGGTGTGAACGCTTCATAGCGCGTATATGGCTCTCCCAAATCACCCGGAAACGCGATGTCATTAACTACGCCGACGATTTCGAAATAGGTCTTGTTTTTACCAGCGTTACTAACGCGTTTTCCGATCGGACTCTCGTTGGGCCAGAAAGTACGCGCAGTCGTTTCATTGATAACGATGACATTCGGGTGATCGGCCGTATCTGCGGCGTTAAAGGTACGCCCCTGTTTTAAACGAGCACCCAACGTTGCGAAGTAGCCACTGCTCACCGGCTCATAAAACATCTCTGGAAGCTGATCCCGCGGAGGTTCGGGTCGACCCTCAACGACAAATGAACTGCTGCTATTGAAGCCGAACACCACTTGTGAACTGCCAATCGCTGCGTGCTCCACACCGGGCAATGCGCGCAAACGATTTTCCAGTTCTGTCAGGAAAACAACACGTTGCTTATCCTCTTTGTACTTCTCTCCCCGAAGGGTCATTTGCGCCGTCACGAGGCCATCAACCTGCCAGCCCGGATCTGCGTTGATGAAGCGCTGCAAACCTCGCAGGAACAATCCCGCGGCGGCGAGCAACACCATCGCAAACGCTACTTCACCAATGATCAGCGTATGTCGCAGACGGTTCTGAGATCGTCCTGCCGTGGATCCACGCGAGTTCTCGCGCAATGCCAGATTCACATCCGCGCGTGATGCTAACCAGGCAGGAACTGTCCCGAACAAAACTCCCGTGACGAGGGAGCACAGCAGTGCAAAGGCGAACACTTTGTAATCGAGCTGCACACTCGCGCCCGGCAAGGTACTGAACATGCGAACGCTGATGAAGCGAACGGCGGCAAGCGCAATTCCCAGGCTTAATACTCCGCCAATTAGCGCAACGATGATGCTCTCGGTAAACGAATGGCGCAGCAGTCGCCAACGGCCCGCACCGAGTGCCGCGCGAACGGCCAGTTCGCGTGCTCGCGCCGCCGTGCGCACGAGCTGAAGGTTCGCGAGGTTTGCGCACGCGATCAGCAACACAAAGCCCGCGAGTCCAAATGTGAACCACATGACCGATCTGCCGATACTGTCAGACATCGACCGCTGGAGCGGCTCGAGACGAATGCTCTCTCCTGCATTTAACGAGGTTTGCTTGGCGATGTTCGCGGCCAAAGCAATCATACTTTGCTCTGCCTGCTGAAGAGTGACGCCGGGTTTCAGTCGACCGAATGAAGCGAGATAGTTGGTGTCGCGATTAGTTTTCCGTTCCGGTGTAAACGCCAGCGGTTGCCATGTGTCTATCGGGCCCCAAAGGATCGGATGCTCGAACCCGGGTGGCATGACGCCGACTATCTCGACCGTTTTTCCGTCGAGCTGAATCTTTCGTCCGACGACGTTTGGGTCGCTTCCAAAACGTCGTGTCCAAAAACGATCGCTCAAGACGATGACGTTATCGGTGCCGGGCTCGAATTCTTCGGACTTGAATACACGGCCGTGGGCCGGCTGCACTCCCATAATGGGAAAGAAATCGGCGGTAGCTGTGAGACTAAGCAGACGTTCGGCTGTCTGGCCCTGTTCGGTGAGATTACGGCTCGCGAAAGTGTAAGCAGCCATCTTCTCAAAGACCGTGTTCTGGTTAGCCTGGTCAAAGAAATTCCCGGCTGAAAATGGCCAGCTTTGGGAGTGTGGCGAAGTGCGCCAGACCCTGATCAATCGCTCGGATTGCGGGTATGGCAGCGCGCCAAACAGAAAGGTATTCAACACGCTGAACATGGCTGTGTTGATGCCAATTCCGAGGGCGAGGGTCAGCGCGGAAACGATCGTAAAACCCTTGTGCTTAAGCAGCATGCGCAGGCTGTAGCGCACATCCTGAGATACGCTCGTCATAACGTTCTCCAGTTGTCAGACCTACCGAGGTTGGTTTTGCAGAAGTGCTCAGTAATTAAAACACCGTGACGGATGAGGATTGTGACAGATAATTTGGAGTGCGGCGACCTGGCGCCACTTTAGCCTTGATCGGGCGTGATCGATACCAAAGCTGCGCCAGGCCGCCGCACTCCAAAATGGCGCCCGATTTTAGGGGGTGTAGAAAAATGTTTCGAAGACCCGGGTCGGCGGTGTTATCTCAACGGGTACACAAAAACTGAAACTAAATCAGTTAAGAAAAGTGGAACCTAAGCGTTAACAAAGTGGAATTACTTCTAGCTGCGTCACAGACAGCGAGCAATAGGGAAACTGGGGGTTTTATGTTGAAGGTACACACCAAAAAACTGGACACCGTTGAGGTTCTTTGCCTTGAGGGGTGCATTGTAAATGGTGAGACGGAAATGCTTCGCGACATCGTGCAGTTAGCATCCGACGATACCAGCGAAATCATTCTCGATTTAGCAAACGTCAACACCGTGGACGCTCACGGGCTTGGCGTATTGTTACAACTACGCGGACAAACGAACGCAAGAGGAATTCACTTCGAATTAAGGAATGTGGGCAAACCTCTGTTTCGGTTATTCGAAATTACAAGACTTAATACTGTTTTCCAGATTAACCACGACGTGCCATTCCTCCCCGAATTCGTATACCCGATACAGGTGCTTGTGGCCGCCTGACTTGGCGTCTCAGGGACGCGGCCCGATCGGGTTGAACTTTGCGTCGTCGAGCGAAATGTTCTGCCTGATCTCGTCGATCTTGCGGCCCCAGATTCGACCGGGCAGCAACCAGTGAATTAGAAACGGCTGCTGGATCCCATCAACCTTCCGATAGTCTTCATAATCGATTTGCAGCGGAAGCTTGCCCAGAAGCGTGTCTGACTCCATGTAACGCCGGACAAGCAAACCCGTGCGCACGTCGAAGAAAAGTTTTTCGACTGGGCCATCAACCGGCGTCGCCTGGACCACGTAAGCATCAGCATCGCGCACCAAAGCTCTCCCTAACACGGTCAACTGAGAATAAAGCTCGTGCGTTTTGAGCTCTTTGTAGAAGACCGCGTCACGCTTCAGTTGGACCAGGAGATGATCGGGCAGTGGGGTCGCGCCGTCTCGACTGCTGTGTGCCCAACCCACCGTTCCGTTGTATCCATTGCTGAAGACGACGTTTGGATAACTCGTCACGGTCAACAGTTTATCGGGCGCCTTCTGATAGACCTCTTCGGGAACGAGTACGCCGTCAGCGCCAATGCGCGATCCCTTCGCGGTGCGGTTCGTTATTTTCGTCAGCGCCGCCTCGCCACCAACTGCCTGCACGTACCGATCGAGGATCTGTTTCACTGATGGCAATGCTTCGGGGGTTGGTGACGGTGAACTCGGTGCCCAGAGGTTCTGGCCCACGGCTGGAACTGAAACTGGCGCCGGCTTGCCACGATGACAGGTGTAACAACTAATCGCAGCCTGGTTGTTGAAGCTTCCCTTGTTCAAATCAAGCACCATCTGGATCATGCGTCGGGCGGTCAGTTTGGTCGGCTTCTCATCCTTATCAAAGCCGTTGGAGACGTGACAGTAATTACAGCGGACACCGAGTGAACCGGAGATGAACGCCATCGTAGGATCCAACTGCGTCGCGGGAAGCCCTTTGAAGATTTGGATGTTCTTGAATCTCTGCTCCGCAGTCTGCGCGCGCGAAATTGAAAGGCCGCCGATGAGAGTTAGAAGGAAGATGAGAATGAATAATCGCATCATGTTGTAATGAGCGCCACTTTGGAGTGCGCCCGAATCAAGCAGTCTTTAATGCACGAACCCGCTCAGACGCTGCTGAATTAGGAACACGCATTTCGAAATCGAGATAGTCAACCTTCCCCTCCTCATCTCGATGAAAATTGATTTCGCCGTAGAACTGCTTTACGAAGTAACTTGTTTCCGTTGTTGGGAATAACTCAACCTTCTGTCCTACACACTCAACAGTCAACCGCCCTGCTTCGTTGCGCACGATGATCTCGAAATCCGGACGCTCATCGTCACGGTATTGCCCTACGAACTCGTCGTATTTGCGACGATCAACCGCGGCCACACTTCGCAGACAGTTCTCGAGCATTAAAGTCTCAAACCCGAGTTGGAATCCGAGCTTCTCATTCAATGCACGAATTGCTTTTTGCTGCGGCCTGTTGAAGGTTTGGATGATTTGATAACCGTGTGATTGAGCATAGACAATTCCATGCAACTTCAGCGCTGTCGCCAGCCCGCGGCGGCGATACCCGCGTTTCACGCCAGTGAACCCTTGCGTCAATCCACCGGGCATCGCCTCAAACAAACTAACATTCGAAACTCCGACGTATTCATCGCCCTGCTTCGCGATGACGTAGGCATCAGGAATCACCCACGGCATTTCAAGCCACATCAACGCTTCACGCGCGTTGTACGCCGGCGGCGCAAGTTGACTCCTGGCAGGGTCGTCCTGACGAAGAACTGTTTCGAGTTCGTAGAGTTTTTCGACGCAACGTGGATCTCGAACACGCTCTTCGGCGAAAGTCGAAATCGAAATGCCCTCATTGGCGAGTCGTCGAACCAGCGCTGATAGAGGGAAACCGTTTGCAGTCGTGACGTCGAGACGCAAATCCAAAAAGCGCGACGTCACTGCAAATCCGCGACTCTCCAGTAGAGTTACCAACTCAGTCTCGGATGCATACTGCCGGCACGACACGGTAACTGCCTGCGCTTCGCGTAAGTCTTCCATCAGTCGATCGAGTAACAAGTCTCCGACGCCTCGCTTGAGCCACTGTGGATCGGTGATGAGCAGCAGCCGGTATTTCGGCAGATAAACCGTTTGCTCAACTGCGCCATAAGCAATGATCCGGTTGCCGTCAGAGTTCTCGACTACATAGTGCCGGCGGAAATAACGCGAGTCGTCAAACTTCTGACGACCGCGCAGCCAGAATTCATGTCCTGGCGCATCGTCACTCGCACGAGCTAATGCGATCGCGCTCACCGTGGGCCAATCCAGATCGTGAAAAGGACGTAGTTTCGTATATACCTCGTCTGAAAAGCTTGCATCCCGCGACGGACGCTGTTGCTGTAGATCCGATTTGAATCGTTCGACTACATTGCTCTTAAGTCGCTGGCGTGCTGAATAGAGTCGTTTGTTGACGGTCGAGACCGGTACTTCCAGAAAATCGCCAATGTCGGCCTGGGTATACCCATTGATGTAGAAGAGAGTAGTCACCAGACGCTCTTTCTCCGGTAGTGCACTGATTGCCTGAAGTACTTTCGCGAATAGATCGTTTCTCTCAGCGGCAACGTGTGGTCCAGGATCGAGTGTCGGCGCCTTCACATCAGACTCGAGCGGCACCATTTGCAAACGTTTGCAACGCGTGAGTCGATTGCACTGAGTTAAGACGATGCGCTTAAACCATCCCGGAAACGCTGCAGGTTCGCGGAGCTGTGACAGCTTTTGCCACGCCACGACGAAAGCTTCCTGCGCCGTATCCTGAGCAAGGTAGACGTCGCCCAACACGGCAAACGCACAGGCGAAGGCCATGTCTTGAAAGCGAATCACGAGTTCGCCAAACGCCTCGCGTCGAGCCGCCGGCGAGCTACTGACGTCCGCCGCCCGCAGGACAATGGTATCGATCTCTCTCACGTCCTGATCTTAAGAGCCAGATTTAGCCACGAAGCTTACCAGTCTCACCCGCAAATTTTCACTGACACAAATCTGATCAAACTGTCGCTATCTGGAGTAGCGAATTTGAAGTGCCAACGACTGTCGCTATCTGGGTAGAGAATTTGCAGCGCCAACGGCTGTCGCTATCTGGAGTAGAGAATTTGAAGCGCCAACGGCGCGGAATATGAAAGCCAGGGGCAAGCGCCGAGCAAAGCGAGGCGCGTCGCCCCTGGTTAAATATTCAAAAAGCGAGGCAAGGCCTGAAAGGCCGAAATAAACGTGGTTGATATGAAAAATCGGATCGTCAAACTGTTAATTGTCATTGTCGTCTTCGTAGGCCTCAGTCTTTGGGTTGGTTTTAGCTCGAAGAAGGCTGCAATTAGGACAAGAAAATTTGAGCCTACTGCGGCGCGTTTGGAGCGTGGTGGCTATCTCGTCGAGGGCGTCGCTCACTGTTTCGAGTGCCATTCTGAAGTGGATTGGGAGAAACCGGGCGGACAGCCAAAGGAAGGCCGGAAAGGCTCTGGAACAGAGTTCGCGAAGTATGGAATGCCATTTTTAGTCGCACCCAACATCACGCCCGACATTGAGACCGGTGCCGGCACATGGACCGATGAACAATTCGCGCGTGCTATTCGAGAAGGCATCGGTCACGACGGCCGCCGACTCTTTCCCGTGATGCCTTACAAGTACTTTCGGCATATGTCTGACGAGGATCTAGCGTCAGTGATCGTTTACTTGCGTTCGATCGAGCCAGTGCGCAATGCACTACCCAGGACGAACATTCCAGAATTTATGAAAGACGGTCTGCCGGCGCATACAAAGATCGATGCGCCAGTTCCTGCCCCTGACATCTCCAATTCCGTTGCACGTGGCGAATACCTGGTTAGGTTGGCGAGTTGTTCGTCGTGTCACACGCCCTGGAAAGATGGTAAGCCGAACCCTCAATTAGCGTTCGCCGGCGGTACGACATTCAAGGGACCATGGGGTGAGGTCAACACTGCCAACATTACGCCCGACGCGTCAGGAATCGGATACTACGACGAAGAACTCTTCATCAAGACTATACGCACGGGCCACGTTGGCGCGCGACCGCTTAGTTCCATCATGCCGTGGGGCTATTTTCGGAACATGACTGACGAAGATCTGAAGGCGATCTTCGCGTACCTGCGCACGTTGCCACCGGTGAAGCATCGCGTCGATAACACGGAAGTTCCAACCGACTGCCCCGTATGCGGCAGACGTCATGGTCACGGAGATATGAACCAGTGATCGATCTATTGCAACTGACGTTTGAGCCATGCTTTGGCGAGTCGCAGATCTCGTTGAACTGTGGCGCGGGAAATTCCAAGCGCGTCGGCCACTTCTTCATTGTTCAACCCTCCGAAGAAATGCAGTTCAATAATTTCGACCTTCCTCGGATCGAAGGTCGCAAACTGTGCCAACGCATGGTCGAGTGCAACGAGGTCTAACGCCGATTTCGCTGAGACTTCACCTGCCTCATCGAGCGAAACCTTAACGCTGTGACGTTTGACGCGACGGTGGGCTCTCGCATGATCTACGAGCAACCGTCGCATCAGCCGCGCGAATACGGCAAGGAAGTGCCCGCGATCCTTCCACGACACTTGTACGCCGGTCAGACGAATGTACGCTTCGTTGACCAGCGCCGTGGGTTGCAGCGTGTGCTCGGGTCGCTCCCGACGCAAGTAGTGGTTCGCGAGCCGTCGCAGGTCGTCGTAGATCAATGGCATCAACTGATCCATTGCTTCGTGGTTGCCGCTGCGCCATTCGCGGAGCAGTCTTGTGACTTCACTTGTTGAGGACATCCTATATGAATCTGGGATCGCAAAAATTGAATTAGTCGGGGACTTTGCGACAAATGGAGGGTAAACCGGCACCATTCCACCGGTCTTTAGGCTGTTATGAAATTTTTATGAAAGACGCTTCTGGTCGTTTAATTAACCGAAGTGTCCTGTTTTGGTTTGCTCAGCGGCAGATCAGCAGTTATCGGATTGTGATCCGAAATCCGATCTTTAATTGACTCATTCAGCGCTTTCAAGGTTCGTCCAAAAGCCGGTGCGAAATTGAACGGTTGGTCGCGATCGTCGGGTTCGGTGAGCCCGACGGGCTTAACGAAGATCCAGTCGAGCTTGAACTCAAGATCGATCTTTCCTTCGAGGGAGAATGTCGGGACGAATCCTTTCGACCCACGCTCATTTGAATCTGAAAGTGTGTCTTCACTCTCGCCAGTCGAAAACATCTTGGAACCGCGGAAATCAAACGCACTTCCGTCTGCAAACCGAAAGTCCTTCAACGTATCAAAGAATTTCTCCTCCGGATTCTCCGAAACAAATTTCACGCTTTTCACTGTCGGATCATTCCACGTGCGGAGGGTCTTGAGGGCGCCAAGCGATATGTCGTACAGCACACCGACACCCGTCGCATACTTAATTCCTCTGTTGACCCAGAAACCGCCGCTACCCAGGCGATGTTTGATTGCGCGTTTGAACGAGACTGGGGTGGCGTCACCTCCGCTCGTGTTCATGTCACCGGCAAATATGACCGGGTTTGGGATGTCCTTGATTTGTGAAAGCACCTCCTGGAGCTGCTTAACGCGACCCTCAGGTTTAACTTTACCTTCGAGATGTGTGGCGACGATAGTCACGCGCCCGCTCGGAAAATCCGGGTCTTCAATATCAGCCAGCAACATCATCCGGCCGCCGCGTCGCACTTCTCTCGCAATCGTTTCGTCGAATACAAACTCCGCCCCTTTTCGCCTGGCCTCTTCCAGCTTTGAAATCTTTTTCTTCTCATTCGTGTACCAGTCGTAGCCCTGATTTTTGAAAGGTATGAGTCGCACATTGCTGAGCGGGTAACGACTGAGGATCGCTGTTCCGTGAAGATTCTGTGCCCGATTCTTATCAACAGCGGTCTCCTTCACCAACGCCGCTCTCTCGCTGGGATCTTTCACGCCTTCGAATGTTTCAGTCCCGAGGTTTAGCGGATCAATCTCAACGAATTCGACGCCGTAGGCGTAGTTCATACCGAGCGCGGCAGCCAAATCGCGCGCGACGTCGCGGTAGTCAGTTCGCTTTACTCCCCAGTCGACTTCGTTGAGAACGATCACATCTGCCTGTCGTAACAGAGAGGCCTGCTGGAGGATCTCAATACGGTCTTTGCTTCCTGGCTTATACTTTTTGGAATCGAGAAAACTTGCGAATCGATCGGCGCCGAGCAATGCTGCTCGGACGGCGTTGAAGTTGAGTCCACGTTCAATATTCCATGACGCCACTCGTAGAACTCGACCGAGGTTGGAAACGTTGGGCTTCATCGGCTGAACGCCACGCGCCCGTGCTGCGTTGTTCACGAAGGGTGTCGTGGTGAGGCGCTCGAGTTTCAAACGCAACTCATCCGAAAGGACCTCCTGCTCGTAAAGTGTAACCAGTTCGCTGTAAGTGAATAATGCTGGTGGCGAATTCTGCGCGAGAACTGAAGGTGAGGAGATGAGCAGTGCGATTAATAGAATGAGTCTAAGGTTTGTTTTCTCTTTGTTAGTCAATCGGGTTTCCAACCTTCCCTTGTATATGCACTGCAAAAAAATGGCTGGAAGTTTGGCCCAACTTCCAGCCGCATTGAGAGTGTAATCGGTCTGCTCCTGCTGTCAAAGACCCGACGAAAGCATTATTGCTTCTTAGTAGTCTCTTTCAGCTTCGCGTGAACGCGTTCGTAGTTCGTTTTATAGATCGCAGTATTCGGATCCTTGTTTTGCTCGCCAAGAACGCGCGCTTTGTCATAGAGCGGTTCCGCGAGATCGATTTTCCCTTGTCGCTCATATGCTTCGGCAAGACTGTCGTAAACATTCGCAGACGCGGGATAACGTTCAACGTTCGCCTTGAATACTGCAATCGCTTCGTCCGGCTGACCCGCGAAGATAAACTGGTAACCCATCTGATTGATAAGGTTCTCCGGCACCGGAATGGAATAACCGAATTTCTCGCTGAGTTTCTTGTAATGCGCGTCGGCACCCTTCAAGCCGCCTACCAGCGCTCCGCTCTCTGAATCTCTGACACCTTGCCAACCGTCATAAACCTTTCGCAATCCAAAATAGTGACTGCGAAGCACCACGGACCCGTGGTCTTCATCATTCATGCGCTCGGCTTGCCATTCGAAATCCTTGATGTTTGATTTCGAGAGAACTTCTCTGAAACTTTCATAGCTGTCTCCAATCGCGCCGGGCTCGTTACCCAGTGACACAAACAGAGTAGCTCTGAATTCTTTTTGCTTATTCAGAAAGTCCGTTGCGCGTTTCAATGCTTCATTGTTCTCCCATTGCAGCGAGGGACTAACAGCAATGTAGGAATTGAAGACTTTTGGTTTGCTGATCATCGCGTGGATGGCGAATAGCCCGCCGAACGAATGCCCCGCGAGAATGCGATATGGCTGCACTCGATACTCCTTCTCAATCTCAGGGATGAGCTCAGTCTCAATGAACTTGAGAAAGTTGTCAGCACCACCAGCGGTTGGAAATTGCAGTTGCCCGGCAGCGTTCTTTTGGGTCGACTTCGCCGGCGTCAGGTCACGAGTACGATCAGTGTTCGTGATGCCGACGACAATCAGTTCCGGGATGCGTCCGTTTTGTGTAAGGAATTCAATCGTGCTCGACGTGTGGCCCATGTGCCCGTCGCCGTCGGTCATGTAGAGCACTGGGTAGCTGAGTTTATTAGTTTCATATCCGGCCGGCGTACGTACCAGGATAACTCGCTCTTCACCCAGAACTGCGGATTTCATCGCAAATCTTTTCACCGTGCCTGTGGCCGGTTGTGCAATCGCGACAGATGCAATCATTAAGAGAACCGCAATGCCAAACAGCAGACGGATCGCGTTTGAGGTGTTTTTCTTCATGGCCTTTAACTCCGAAAAATTGTAGAAATCTACATCGAAATGGTGACGACAGTCTTGGGGAGCCGCTGATATTACAGGATCTATCTGAAGCTTTACAGAAGAAATGTGATGGAATGGCCTGACGCCGCTTTGGAGTGCGGCGGCCTGGCGCCGCTCTGGCCTCGAACAAGTGCGATCGATAACAAAGCGGCGCCAGGCCGCCGCACTCCCAAGTGCATTGACGCAGGGGGTCGATTGAGAGTACATGAAGCTGCATGGACTCCATCAAAGCTCTGCTCTTCGATTGGGACGGAACACTCGTAGATTCAGCGCACTTGGGATTGGCTGCATTTGAAAAAAGTTTCAGCGAGCTCGGCGTTGTATTTGCACACGACATTTATCAAGCGAAGTATTCGCCTAATTGGTATTTGACCTACGAAGCTTTGGGATTGCCAAAGGAGCTTTGGCAGACGGCCGATGATTTATGGATTCAACATTACGGCGAACAATCGGCGCCATTGATTGAAGGAGTGGGTGAAACGCTGCTTGCGTTACGTGCGAAAGGTTATCAACTCGGTATTGTTACCAGCGGCAGCAGAAGCAGAGTCTGTCGCGAGGCTCAACAATCAGTGTTGAGCGATGCGTTCGCGGTAATCATCTGCAATGAAGACATCGTGAACAAGAAACCCGATCCGGAAGGACTCGTTCTCGGCATGCGCGAAATGAATGTCGATCCATCAGAATGCGCTTACGTGGGCGACGCACCTGAAGATATCGAAATGGGTCGCAGAGGAAATGTGATGACGGTCGGAGTTCGTAGTGACTATCCAAGTAGCGCACGCGTGCCGTCTGCGAAACCCGATCTATATTTGGAACGCATTGTGGAGTTGGTGGACCACTTTTAGAACCCCTATGCTGCGTTGCCGATTCAGAACCATTTGGTTCGTTCTTGCAATCGCCTTCCTGTCATCAACAACTGTTTATGCTCAGCTTCCGTTTTATACTGACGATGCAGACACTACACCCAAAGGAAAGTTTCACATTGAATTCACTAACGAACACGACTGGCTACAGAAGTCATCGTTTCCTGGAATACGACAGAACACCTCTGTGTTCACATTGAACTACGGTCTCACCGATCGCATCGAACTCGGAATCAACGCGCCCTTAATCAAGATCTTCAACGACCGATCTTCAATGCTTGGAAATCCAGGTGGAATTGGAGATACGCAGTTTGGAGTGAAGATTAGATTGGTTGACGAGCGTGAAGGTTCAAAGCTTCCAGCAGCGTCAGTGGTCTTTTATATAGAAGCGCCGACAGGAAGCACCCGCAGGCAGATCGGATCAGGGGTGGTTGATTACTGGTTATACGGAGTGCTGCAAAAGTCTTTCACGAAGCGGACCACCGGACGCCTGAACGGTGGAGTTCTCTTCTCCGGTAACGAATCGACGGGTCTCGTCGGAATTCAGTCGGCACGTGGTCAAGTCTATACCGGCAATGGATCGCTGGTGCGCAACTTTACGCCCCGACTAAGGCTTGGGGCTGAAGTATTTGGCGCGGTAACCAGCAGCTTTGCCGTGAGCCGCGGCCAGTTGGAAGGACAAATAGGCGGCGGGTACGTCTTGAAAGAAAACCTCGAGCTTACCTTCGGAGTGCTGGGCGGCCGCTACTCAGCGAGTCCCCGTTTCGGCGTCCAACTGGGATTTGCTTACGATTTCTAACCACAGATTACACAGATTCATCCCAATCTGGGTAATCTGTGGATACAGAAATCCGTGAAATCATTGGTGATTATCCCCTTGACGCAAGGTGGGGTTATAGTGTAGTATTTCAGGCATGGAAACAAGCATCTTTCAGTGTTGCGGCTCGTCAGGTTCGGGACAGTTAAGACGCTCGGATTCTTGCTTTAAGGCTTCGGATAATTCAGTACCAAAGACATACTCAAGAGCCTCGTCAGTGTTCATGTCGATAGGTTGTTTCTCAGGTTCTTTGTTCTCTTCATCCTTCATGCTTGGAGTCTCCAATGCCACGTTCAGTTAATCACCGCCCAGCTTATAACCTTGTAGAACTATTCGAGAAGTTTGGCGACGAGAGTCGGTGCCGTCTGTACCTCGAAAAACTACGCTGGCCGCTTGGCGTCACTTGTCTTAGATGCTTGTCACCTAAAATCTCGCGCATTAAGAAACGCGACCAATATCATTGCGATGGCTGTAACTATAACTTCTCAGTCAAATCAGGCACGATTTTTCACGATTCACACCTATCGTTAGTCAAGTGGTTCATGGCTATATTCCTTATCTCCGAAGCCAAAAAAGGCATGAGTGCGCTACAGCTTAAACGAACTATCCAAGTAACGTATAAGACCGCATGGTTCCTGTGCCATCGCATCCGCGAAGCCGTCAAAGACATTGACCACTCAGAGTTATTAAACGGCATTGTCGAGTGTGACGAGGCGTTTATCGGAGGCAAGCCTGTAAACATGCACAAGTCACGCAAAGACAAACTCAAAAAGGTTGAAGGCACACCTTACTACGATCATAAGACGGTCATTCTAGGCGCTATCGAGCGCGGTGGAGACTTACGCTTGAGAGTCGCCCCTGAACAACGTATCACCCGAGAAATGCTACATGACTTTATCCGTTCCAAAGTGGCAGACGAAACAGAATTGATTTGCACTGATACCCTCCGAGCCTATGAAGGTATCGCAGACGCCAACACGCGCCATGAAACTGTTGCTCACCAGCAACGCGAGTACGTGCGCGGCAACGTGCATACAAACACGCTGGAGAGTGTCTGGAGCCTGTTTAAGCGCTCCGTAATTGGTTCCTATCACCAACTATCTGTCAAACATCTGGACCGCTACTTAGACGAGTTTGAGTTCAGGTTCAACAATCGAAAGAATCCTTATCTGTTTCGAGATACGTTGCTGAATCTGTTGACCACAACCAACATTGAATACAAGGAACTGATCGGCAAAAAGAATCGGGCGGAACGGGTTGCCTGATTACAAGTCTCGAATACAAAAACCTCATTGCAGAAGATGACGAAGCCGCCTAGTTTCCCTTGAGACGCGTAATCATCTCGCCAAGCCGTTGAAGGAGCGTAAACGTGCGGTCTACAGTGTCGCGATTAACCGCTAGCCGTGGATAGGCAATAACTGGATAAGGTTTGAACCATTCAACGGCCTCAAACTCACCCACACATTCCTCAATATACGTTTTTACTACAGCCGCCCACGCTTGCGAATCTTTTTCCTCTCGCAACAGCAAAGTCCCTTCTTCCATGAATTCCGTAAGATGGCGGGCGATTTCCAGCTTGCCATGTAATTTAGCCTTCGGCGAATCTGGCAATAATCTCTTGCCCTGTTTTAGTTCTTGAAGCATTAAGTTTGGCTTGCGCATCAAATCAAAGGTAAATGGCTCCTTGTTAGTGTTGAGGTTCACTACGACGCGATAGAAATCGTGGGTCAAGGGATAGATACCATCGCTTGGACCTTCCCCGACTCTCTGTGCGGCGAACATATCGTCAAAAGCGACAATTGAGACGATGAGCCGAGCGCGTCTCCCGGCCTGCAATTGCTTGATATATGAATCGTCATTCCCGATCCATAAGCATTCTGTAACACGATGGACAAAGCCCCCATCCTGATCAAAAAAGGTGATCTGAGCTTCCAGAAACTCGATACCTGGAACCCACCCCGTAGCGTTTGGGCTATTAACAAACTCTGCGATTGTGCCATCAAAGGTTTTTTCGCCTGCTTTCTCAGCGAGCGTTGGGATGTTGCCATATTGGAATTCAAAGGGAACGGTATACGTCCCAACACATGCCATTCCATGTCTACTTGTCTGCTCGACCCCTTCGGAATCTTTTTGTATGACAGTCGCGGCCTTGGTAGGTAAAGAATAAACGTATCCCTGTCTCCATCCGGCAATACTTTCAAAGGACTGTTCATTGTCCACAAAGCGTTGGGCAAAAATACCTAACCCTAAGACCCCGAACGAAAGGCCAGCCACAAACGCCACAAGCGGGATCGGGAGTGCAAGAAGAAATAGAACGACCGCGGTCATTAGTCCGACGAATCCAATCACAGAGCCAACGTGCCCACAAAACAGCAGGAACTTTTCCCAAGGGGAGGTTGAAGGCTCAGACATGAGGCAAGACCACCTTTTCTGACATGATGCAATGGGAACAGAAAAATAGGCATTGCCGATAGATTCCTCTCGTAGTAGAATCAAATCGACAGCCTACACTGCATAAGATTAGGGCGACGGATTCTTGGCCGGACTCGTCGCCCTACTTGTTTTTATAGCTTCATTTTGTCGTCAATCAAACTCTCCACTGATACCCTTGCTAACCTGGCATAGGCAAGCACAAGCATCATGGTAGGTTCACGTTGCCCGCTCTCATACTGGCTAATTTGCGACGCTCTCAAAGGCGTGTCTTTGTAATTCAAAGCTTCCACGATCTGCCTTTGACTCATTCCTAACCGCTCTCGGATCTGCCTCAACTTCTTGCCTAACTTCTTAGGCATCGCTCGCCTGTTCATCGGGAGTTCCCTCCCGATATAAACTTGTGCGATGCGCTACCTAGTGGTAGCATCACGAAGCTTGTTTGATTGCTTTGTCGTTCCGCCCAGTGCAGGGCGGCTATCACGTAATCAGATCCTCCGAGGTTACGAGCATGAAATTTACTTTCCGCAAGCGAGCGTTTTTAAATCCCGTCGCCACTAATCAAACATCCTATATCCTCGCACACGTCGAAGACTCTGAACATGGCGAGAATAAGATCGGTACGAACCTCATCACACTGGCCGATTGTAAGCGGGTAATTCAGCTTGAATTCTTTCTCGGTAGCGCGTGGCACCGACGTATTAGCCTGAAAAAGATCAATCTTCTAATCGACATTCTAACCGCGTTTCGTGATGCGCTCCTGCGCGAAATCGCCGCCATTGAAAAGAGCAAATAATGGGCTACAAACGACCGCGACCAAAGTATCTCGCCGCGAAGCTCCTGCGCATCCGTAAGGCGCTTGGAATCTCCCAAGCACAATTAGCCAAGCGCCTTAATGCTGGAATTCCTTACAACGACATTTCAAAGTACGAACACGACAAAAATGAACCGCCTTTGATGGTCCTACTTGCCTACTCCCGCGTTTCAAACATCCCGCTTCCAAACATTATCGACGACGATCTAGATCTGGACCTTACTTGCTAAAATGCATATGGCTATAAATGGCCCAAGCAATGTTAACAATCAAAAACAATACAGCCAAAGTAGCAATGATATAAGTCCGTTCCCGATCCTTTTCGCTTGCAATTGCTTTGACTGTCAGAAGAAAAGACGCAAACACAAAGAATCCGATGGCGATTATTAGTTGATTCATCTGCATGGCGGCTACACCTCCGCCCCATGCTCCAGTGGCAATGACTGAAACAACTGGCCAATTTCCGATCCAAGCAAAATGCTCGCGAAACCGCTCGACATCGCTAAAGAATCTAACCATTGTTGGCGAACGCGCAAGGTCGGCAGGGTCTGTGCTCTCAACGGTCTTAACGCCCACGGTCTTTTGAGTTTTAATCGTCGCCTTGTCTTGCATCGGTTCCAGAGCGTCGCCAAGAGTTTGCTTCTTAAGTTCTTCGGTCTTTCGTTGCTGCTCCTTCCACCGCGCAAGATCCGGAGTAACGGGTAGCCATTGATCGGGTTTGGGAACATCCATCTCTGATTGCTTAACATCTCTGAATGTACCCGAGAACCCAGAATCAGCATCGGGCGGTATGGCACCATCGGCAAGAGGAAGTCCGATCTCTTGATCGCGATCTGGCTTTTGCCGATCCGCCTTCTCTGCTTCGTAAGATTGATATTGATCCAAGATGGCGCGGTCGTTAACTTTCTGCATCTCGTCCGCAATATCCTTGCTGACATGCAGTGTGGTCTCGTCCATGATCGCGAAAAGATTAGGTGGAGCGGTGGGGGCTTTTTGCTGCGAGTGCACGTCTGGGGGATTGCCGAAATCAGGTCGGTCAGTGGGCTTAGATATTTCCTCGTACCACTCGTGAAGGTCGGCATTAGCGGACGGCAGTAGATGCGCCTTAGCAGGATCTTCTTTGATCCTTTGAAGAGTGTCGAGAATCTTTCCCATGCGTTCCTGCTCACGCAAACGCGTCTGCTCTTTACGTATCTCTGCTTCCTCGAACGCTCGCTTATTTGCTTCCCAGATGATCTCTTTTCTCTCGAAGTCTGCTGCGTCGTAAGCGGCTCGCACTTGCTCATCCATAAAAGCAAGGAGCTTAGCGTCACGTTGCTCTTGTTCTGTTGGTGCTGCTTGCTGTCCGATAACGCGGGTGCCTGCTTCTTTTTCAGGTTCGGAGACGGTTTCTTTGGTTGCGGTTGTATCTGACTCTGCGGAGGCTTTGGCAAGGGCGGCTCTATGGCCTTCGTACCACCGTCGTCGCAGGGTAGCCCACAGCGGCCTATTAACGTTAGCGGGTAGACCTCCGCCGAGTTCCAGAAGCTGACGCTCGTCCGCATCGGCAAGTCTAAACAAGTCTTCGCGGGTAGGTTCTGGAATATCGGGAGGCTCAGCCATTCAAAAAGGGCCGCCCTTCTTCGATACCTGGCGAAAAATTTGGCCCTGCTTTGGTGAAAATTCGACTGTGAGAAACGGCCATCGGGACATGCCCGAAAGTGTACCCGATTTGCGTCTTGCATCAAAGGGATAATTACCAAATCATTCACCAAATAGGAAGTTCAACTAAAAACAGCATTGACAAACGTTGTTTAGCCTCCCTATTATTCTTAAGCGGCCGCTGACATAGGGTAAAGTGGGCGCCCGAACCTGCTTGGATTCCTTCCGAACCAGCTCTCCCCTATAACACTCTTTCCTCAGTCGCCTTACATAGCGGACTTGAGCTACTCATCCCCAACCATTAGAGGAGTAACGACATGTTTAAATTTACCAAGAGCATCCTGTCTGCTCTGGCAATCTCGACTTTGCTCGCAATGAGCGCTGCGGCCACATTCGCTCAAACCACGGGCTCAGTGACCATGAACGCGACCGTTTCAAACTTCGTGGAATTGACTTCCGGCGGCGCCGTCACACTGACCGGCAATTCCGGCGGCAGTGTTATCACGGACGGTACCGCGAACTCGCCGTTGGCAGTGGTTGTAAACCTCGGCGAATTGGGCCCGAGCAACACCAACAGTTTTGTGAAATTGAGCGTGCCGCTCAGACTTCGCAGCAACGTAGCCTACCAACTGAACATGGTGAGCAGCGTTGCCGGCGCAGGTGCAACAAGCTTTAGTCTTAAAGATACCGACGTCGGTTTTGGTTTGACTCCTGCCGCGCGACCAGCAAACCTCGCGGCGGGCACTGACACCAACGCCACACCAGGCGATCCGACCGTCGGCGGCAGCACGGATGCTAACGGTCGTTGGGTTTATGCCGGAGCGAATTCCACTCTCGGTGCTTATGCTGTATCAGGTGCGGTTTTGAGTGGACCACGCATTAATCAGGCAGTCTCGGCCAATAGTGCTACTAACCTTACTTTCCCGGCGATCTTTGCGATCAAACCGCAGTTCTTCGATCCAGCTCCGGCGATCACGATCACGGCTCAGTTTACAGTCGTCGCACTGTAATTCTTTTTAACGCCCCTCCTCTATTTCGTGTGGCCGCGGCCGTCAGCCTGTTTGGTGACGGCCGCACCACCATATCTCACTCCTCCTCAAAGGAAAACGCCTATGCCCCGCAAATTCTTTTTCACAACAATACTGCTCACAACGTTGCTGATGTTCGCTGCTGTTACCTGTTTGGGACAGTCGACGACCGGCACTGTCAGCATGAGCGCAACGGTATCGAAATTTGTCGAGATCAATTCCGGCGGTGCTGTCACTCTTACCGGTAACTCAGGTGGCGGTGTGACCACGGATGGAGTCGTCAATACTCCGCTCGCAGTGTCAATCAATCTTGGCGAGCTTGGTCCAAGCAACACAAATAATTTCGTCACTGCATCCGTACCCCTCAAGGTCCGAAGTAACGCAGCGTATGTCTTATCGATGACGGCAACCGTAACGAGCTCTGGCAGCTCGAGCAGCCGAATTGGCGCCGCTGATGTGGGTTTCGGCCTGGGAACAATTTCGCGAACAGGTGTCGGTGTGAACACAGGTGGTTCAGACACAAATGCGACTTCCGGTGATCCAACTTTGCCCGCGAACGGATCCGTGAATGGAACGACGGGCCGCTACGAGTTCACCGCAGTGAGATCAAATCTCAGCGCCTTCTCGTCCGCAACCACCGCACTCAGTGGTCCAATCATCATGAATGCGGTGCCGCGTAGCAACGCAAATGGACTCACGGTGCCGGCGCTGTTTGCAGTGAAGCCTCAGTTTTTCGAAAACGGCACCACCACCATCTCCGTCACATTCACCGTAACCGCTCCATAATGCGATTACGCAAGGTCACATTCTCACTTCTCGTCATTCTGATCTGCCTCGCTTTCGCTCAGACGACTTCCGCACAAGCTCTCGATATCAGTAGCGGCGGTCAACCAACGATTACGGGCGCGGTAGGTGGCTCTGTCACCGGAAGTGCGAACGTCCAGGACGATCTGGTAGTGACGATCAATTTTGGTGAAGTCTCACCACTGAATACGAATTCAATTGTGAAGGTAGTGGTCCCGTTCGCGCTTCGCAGCAATCAACCGTATCAAGTCGCGGTGTCGATGTCGGGTCTAACCAATCCAAATGGACAGGCGGTGCAGGCGTCGGATGTCGGCTTCGGCATCCAGAATGCGCGTCTTTTGGGTGGCGCCGGCAAAATTTGCACCCAGAGCACTCACATCATTCATTCACCCTTCAACAACGATCCAGCCTTTACCGCAACCGTCGGAAGTAACGGCCGCGTCTCTTACCAATCATCACTTGCCAATTTGTCTGGATCGACTGTGGTTCTTAGCGGTCCGGAGCTCTCAAAAAATAACAGCTCCAAACGCCAGCAAAGTGACGGATGGGTTTTCGATGCCGTCTTCACTCTCACACCGCAATTCTTCGCCGCAGGAGTTTCTTCTGTAACTCTCACTTTCAGCATTTCACCTGGCCCCAACGTACCCTGTTGAAAGGTTTCACGATCGATGTTGCCGACTAACAATATTGTCGCCGCTCTAATTTTGACTTTGCTTACCGTGGTCTGCGTAAACGCGCAGAGTCCCGAACCGACACCGACTCCTGCGGGTAATGGCATTTCCCTCGCTCCAGCACGGCTTGAGTTGGAAATGCAACCGGGTTCGGAAACTACAGTGGTAGTGAATCTCGACTACCACGCGGTAGGGGAAAACCCACAACCGGTTCGCATCGTTGCCAGCTTGAGCGATTGGACCATCGATCGGGATGGACAGGTAAAGTTTGAGAGAGCCAACACCTTGCCCAACTCTGCGAGTTCGTGGCTAATCTACAGTCCGGCCGAAACAACTGTGATACCCGGAAAGTTGCATGCGATCCGAGTCACAGTCTCAGTACCGAAAGACGCCACTCCAGGCGATCACCTGACAGCTCTGATCATCGAACAGCGACCGGACAACATTAAGCTCAATGAGAATCGACGGCAGATGGTCATTCGATATCGAATGGGAGCAGTGTTCTATATCAAAGTTCCGCAACTGCGGCGGCAGGGTTCTTTGGAAAGTCTTCGCGCGGAGGCAACTGAGGACAGCGTGGTTGTCACACCGCTACTCAAGAATGCAGGCAACAGCGTGATTCGTCCACTGACTTCGGTGAAGGTGACGAACGGTTCGGGCGTGGCTGTCGCAGAGTTGCCGCAAAAGGAATCGTTACCATTGCTTGGCGGTGCTGAATTAGCTCAACCGATCGTGCTTGAGACACGTCTGGCGCCGGGCACTTACAACGTGAAGTATCGAGTCGATTTTCAGGATGGCAGCAGACCAACTGAAGGCGTCACTGAATTAGTGATCCCGCAGTCCCAACGAACGTCAAATGGACCAACCAGCCGCGGGCTGGCTGCGGCTTCAAACGAATGAGTAACGTGATCTGCAGAGCATTGTTTGGAGAGGTAAGAGTGCCACCGCTCGAAACGCGTGGTCCGCTCAATAAGAGTACGGGTCGAGAAAGATCCAGCGGGTTTAGTACTGACGACGTGCTTTCGTCCAGTCTGCGGTTAAACGGTCGCAGCACGTTGATGTCACTGATCGCCTGGCGTGAAACCAACGCCCCGGTAGGACGCACGTCTGTTACCAGGAGTTGACTCACTTCGGCTGTGTTCGACTCGACGGCAGCCGAGATTTTGAAACTGGTATTTGAACGCACCAGCAAAGGCACGCGAATAAGCGGAGCATCTGTCTCGGCACCCGACAAGGTTATTCGAACAGTGTTACCGGTACTCATGACACTCTTTTCAATATTGGCATGGATTGAATTCGGGAGAACCCCAAGAGCGACGGTTTCGCTGACGGTGCTCTTCATTGTCACACCGCCTGTTTGCGCCTTCACGCCGGCAGGTACAAGAAGCAACACTACAAATAGTGTGAAGCCGTAAGACCTCGGCCTTAACCGTTTCGCAGGCATAAAGTGAGAACTCCTGAGTTTTAGATTGGCGAGTTTATAACACACTCAATCACGGGACGCACTTCCGAAAGCCTTCCTCAAGAATCTATGTACACCTTGTTCCGAGTTATCCTGATCTTGACTGTCGTTTGTATCGCGACGGGACGATCGAGTGTGCTGGGCCTCGAGGGCGAAAAGGTCAAACCAGCGACTCCGAAACCGGCACCACAAGAAACCTCGGTAATTATTGTTAATGAACGCACGCTTGTTGGACCAAACACTGCCGTCCAACTACGCGGCGGGCGACTGTTTCTTCCCATTGCCACAATTGCTCAGGCGCTCGGCGATACATTCAATTCCGACTCGACACTGCGCGTAGTCACGATTCGCCGCCAAAATGGCACAGTAGCGGTGTTTAATGCTCCACTAAACGAGGTGCGTGAAAACGGCGCCCTCGTCCTCACTGTTTCCGGCACCGCCGACTTAGTCTTCCCACCAACACCGAACGAGTTAATGCTGCCCGCCGAGATCGTGGCTGCTCTCCTCGACGTGATCGTTCGTCGAGATGAAAACAACGCGATCGTCATCAGTCGCAAGAGCATTCAGGCTGACACGATTCGCACCGGAGCAAAGCATGCCCCGTGGGAGATTTTTCAGATCGAGTACGATTACAACTACAGTCGTTACACGACGGAGGGTGATCACAGTCTTGTGCTGCGCGGCTTTGGTCGTGTCGGCGATGCGCGGTTGAGTTTTATCGCGAACACCGCCGTCGGAGTGACGCGCAATTCGTCTCGGCCGACACTCGAGGGTGGAACTGTCAGGCTCGATCGTCCGAATGGTCAGAGTTTTGTTGCTGGCGAGTTTGGCACAGGCACCGATGTAGAGTTTCTAAGCGCAGCCGTGCGCGGTGGCCTAGTCCAATTACCTTTGCATCGTGTGCGTCTTGATTTCTTTGGCGGGCAAACTACTTCAGGAATCTCGCAAATACCTTCTGTTTCCGACCCTGAGAGCTTCAGACTGAGGCCATACTCAGTCAAATACGACACTCGTGTCTTCGGCGCATTAGTAACCACCGCCACACAAGCGCCACGTCAATCAGACTTCACACTCTCTGCCGGCGGCATGCACTTCGGTGGTTCCAATCGCACGGGGAATTTGCTCGCTGGTGGTGTCAAGTACATCTCGGGTCTCAATCGTCTTCAGGCTGATGTAGCAGTGGGCCAGTTCTCGGGAGTTAACCGTACCGGAACTCAAACAAGCGGAGCTGACATGGCGATCAATCTCACCGGTTCGTATCAACTGACGGATCAAATCGTCATGCAAGCGCGCTACGCGTACGTGGGCAAAAACTTCCTGAGCCCTCAAACCGGACTACACGAACCAAACAACCTCGTAGCAGGCGGCGTGAATTGGCAACCACGACGATGGTTCACAGCAGCTTTAAGTGCGAGCACTGCGACTACACCTGGTCGAGCAGGTCAATTCAATCGCTACATAACCGGCAGTGTGACTCTCGCACCCGACAATAGATTGCCGTCTCTGTTTATCTCTCACACGCAAAGCGGTACCACACAACTGCGGAAGTCGGCGTTCACATTGGTCACTGCGACGAAGAAGTTTCATCGTTGGACTATGTTTCTCAACGCTTCGCGCGTTAAGACATTCGGGAATACGGCGCTCAACGGGCAAGTGGGCGGAAACATTCGGATCAATGAATGGAATACTCTCGAAGTGAGCCAGTCTGTGGGTAGTCAAGGCGTTCTCAACGGCATGGCTACCTGGCGAGTATCGAATTTATTTAACAATAGAGTGGGCTTGAGTGGCGGGCTGGGTTACACCAGAAGCAATTCATCTCCGTTTCACACTTCACAGTATCTATCGACGTCGATTAAGTTGCCGCGCAACGGCACACTGCAATTCAGTTACCTAAAGACGCAAACCGGCACGACTGCATTGCTCAGTCTGCACGGATTGCTTTTCTCTTCCAAGCGTGCCGAACGCGCGATCAATGGTCCACTTTCGGACCTGGGATCGTATGCAGCCGTGTATGGTCGAGTCTACCAGGACGTAAATCTCAACGGCCGGTTTGATCCGGGTGTCGATCAACCACAGGCAAATGCGCAGGTGCGTGTCGATGGAAGTCGTTACGTGGTTTCAGATGCGAGTGGGAACTTCCGCATCGACAGCGTTTCGCGCGGTGAGCACTCAGTCTATCTGGATCTGCTCTCGGTACGTGCGGATCTGACCCTCCTGGACCAAACACAGCAGCTAATAGTAATCGAGTCGAATCGCGACGTTATCGTGGACTTTCGCGTCGTGCGCACTGGACGTATCAGCGGCGTGGTCTGGCTTGATCTGAATGAGAACGGACAGTTCGATGAATCCGAACAACCGTTACCCGATGTTCGCGTAGTCACCGGCAGCGGTCGCGACACCCTGACAAATGATAAAGGTTACTTCATCATCGGCGACCTGCCCCCCGGCGAGCACATCGTCCTGCTTGACGAGAAAACCATCCCCGAACAAACCCGCTCCCTCCTTGGCTCACAAACAATCAAAGTCTTGGCCGGCAACGAAACTGCTACAACCTTCCCCGTCGTCCCCCTACCAGCTCAGATCAAAAAATTCCCGCGCGAGTAACGGGATTTCCACGCATCATGACCACCAACGCCAACTAGTGCGATCGGATTGGCGCCACTTTGGAGTGCGGCGGCCAAAAACCTTGGGCCCTTAACTGCTCGACAATCTGGTGTGTCGTTTCAGTTATGGCTTCAGAAACTTTGCTATGCCGTTGATGAACATTTGCACGGCGAGCATCACGAGTAGCATTCCCATTAATCGCTCAACTGCGATCAGTCCTCTTTCCTTCAACACGCGGTAGAGGAGCGTGGAGCAGAGCAGAATTATCGCAGTGGCGAGCCACGCGAGTGTGAGGGCAGCCCATAGTTGGAATGTGCTGCTTGTGCTCGTTTGCAATAAGAGCAGTGACGCCAGAGTGGATGGACCGGCGATGAAAGGAATTGCGAGTGGCACCAGGAATGGCTCGCCGCTGACCGCTTCACTGATGGGATGATCACTCGGAAACACCATCCGCAACGCAATGAGGAACAGAACTATACCGCCGGCGATACTTATCGTCTCTTCCTGAAGACTCAGCAACTGCAACAGATATTTACCCAGGAACAAGAACACCAGCAGGACCACGTACGCTAACAGTATCTCGCGGACCAAAACCTTTCGACGCCGTTCGGCCGGGACGTGTTTTAGCGCAGACAAGAATGGCGGGATGTTACCCAGCGGATCCATGATGAGTAACAACGTCATCGCATTGAAGAAAATCTTCATCGGAGAGAAAATGCCACAAAGCGGCACAGAAAAGTAGTAAAATTCGTCGCGGTCAATAACAGCAAACTTGGACCTCAACCTCATCTGCCAAGGGGAGAGAGATGAAGAGAACTCCCTCGATTCCGGCACAGACCTTGTTAACCAACGAGCAGTCACTGCTGCGCTTGTTTATCAAACACACACCGGCTGCGATCGCGATGTTCGACACTGACATGCGATACATCCAGGTCAGCGATCGTTTTCTGACAGATTACGATCTCGAAGGACAGGACCTCGCTGGCAGGTCACACTATGAAGTCTTCCCTGATCTACCGGAGCGCTGGCGCGAAGCTCATCGCAGGATTCTGGCGGGCGCAGTCGAACGATGCGAAGAAGACTCCTATATCACTTCAGACGGCAGCACGGGATGGCTGCAGTGGGAGAGTCTTCCCTGGCGCAAGGTTGATGGCGAAATCGGTGGGCTGATTCTTTTCACTCAGGTCATAACGGCGCGCAAGCGAGCCGAGGAAGCATTGCGCGCATCGGAAGAACGGTTTGCAAAGATCTTTCACCTCAGTCCATTTCGAATGGGCATCTTGCGGATCAGAGACAGCGTCGTCCTGGAAGTCAACGAGTCATGGGCCAGGGGCACGGGATTCTCACGTGCCGAGGTCATCAATGAATCTCTTTTCAAGTTCTCATCATCGATGGGTCCGGGCATGGCCCACAGAATTCGCCAGCTTTTGAAGTCTCCAGAGCCTCTCGTAAATTTGGAGGTTCGCTTTACATCAAAGGATGGGCGCGAAGTGATCGCAAACACTTCGGCGGTGATGTGCGATCTCGACGGCGAAGCTTGCTATCTCTGGGTCGCTAATGACATCACCGAACAAAAGCACGCTGAAGAAGCGCTGCGAGCACTTTCGGCCAGACTTCACTCGGCGCGCGAAGAAGAAGGAACACGCATCGCGCGTGAGATACATGATGAACTCGGTGGCATCCTCACAGGCCTAAAGTGGGATCTCGAAAAAATCGATAACACACTGAATAGCCATAACGAAGGCGAATCGCTTCGGAACTTCGACCTAACAATCGACGATCATGAAGTTGAGGAGAGTGCGACGTTTGGTGAAGCTCGTTCCGGAGCAGAAGCCATAGCGCTGGTTCGCAAACAACAGTGGGACATCGCCGTACTCGACATTTCTCTGGGCGGCCGCAGTGGATTAGAAGTGCTGGCGGAGTTAAAGCAACTTCGTCCACGGATGCCTGTCTTGATACTCAGCATGCATGCCGAAGAGCAATATGCAGTACGAGCCTTCAAGGCCGGCGCTTCGGGCTACATCAACAAAGCCAGTTCCGGAGAAGAGTTGCGCCGAGCGATCCTTAAGATCATCAAGGGCGGTCAGTATGTTGGGCCATCGTTGGCTGAGAAAATCGTTCTTCAATTGGCACATCCTGGTAGCGTACCGCATGAAACCCTCTCGAATCGTGAATTAGAAGTGTTGTGCTCGATCGCTTCGGGCAAGACCGTAAATGAAATCGCATCGAAGTTATCGCTCAGCAATAAGACCATCAGCACTTATCGCCGTCGCATCCTCGACAAGATGGAGATGAGGACCAACGCCGAACTAACTCATTACGCGATCCGCAACGGACTCGTCGAATAACTTATAGATCCCATAACCCATCTCTGTAGGGCAAATACTTACAACACAATCAGCCCGTATCTGATACCGCACAAAAATACCCTCCCTTATATTGATCCATTCGATCGTTGATCGGATTCGCGCGTGGTATGCCGATCAACGTTAGCGCATGTGGGAGGCAGACTCCGTTGTTGGAGTTGCGTGCGCGTTGAGGGCGTGGTCGTCCATGAAAAGGGGTGGACGCCGCGCTCTCTTCATGTCTACTTCGAGTTTTCAGTTATGAACACTTCACAACTAGACATCGAGAGCGCGGAACAGCCAGATTCACTCTTATTTCGGTAGGGATTTCAGATACTCAACCACGTCCGTCTTCTCCTGGGCTGTTAGACCCAAACTGAAACGAGTGTTGTAGTGATTTACGACGTCCAACAACGTCGCGAAGCGCCCGTCGTGATAGTACCTTCCCTTGTTTGCCGGATTCATGAACAGACCATTCTCACGCACGAAGATTCCTGCGAGATTCATCGTCTTGTAGACACCATCCGGTGAGCGATCTGCCTGGAAACTATCGATGCCCATTTCAGCAGGCGTGTGGAGATTCCAACCGGGCTCAGTCCATAGTGGCACAACGTGACAATCGTTACATTTCGCTTTTCCGGTAAAGAGATCAGCCCCGCGTGCGGCTGCTGCGACGTCAAAGTCCACACCCGGTTCTGGCGCGGGCGCAGGAATCGCGAGTTGATAGAAATGCAGCGACGGCAATTTTTTCGTTATCCGATCCTGCTCGGGAGGTATATGCGGCAAGTCGCCAAAGCCATTCGCGGCAGCGATCGGGAATTTGGCTGGATTGTTCAATCGCGGATCGAAGAACCGGCCTATGCCTCGCATCTCGAGCGCGGCGACAAACGCGTTCCAGTAACTGACAGTTCCCCACGCTCCGGTCCATGTGTGCTGATTGAACCCTGCAAGCCCGAAGGCATTAGGGATCAGAGTTGCTCCCGAAACGTTAGTGCCTGTCACGACACCGTTAGTCACCTGCTGCGGATTGAAGGCTTTGCCGTCGAGTAATAACTCAGCGTCGAACTTGCCAGGTCCCCAACTGTTAAAGACAGCCCGCACTGTGTCCTGGCTAACACCCAGCAAATTGGCAAACGGACTTAGATTTGGAGCCGCAGCAGCAATCTTTCCGACATCGAGATCACGATTGGCCCAGCCATCGAGTCTGTGACCAATACTCGGTGCGAGGGAATCGTCAACAGTCGAGTGACAAAGTGCGCAAGTGATACCGATCGAGTTTAAGTTGTCGCCCGCAAAGAATCCCTGAAGACCAACGACAGCGTTGAGTCTCAGCAGCGCAACGGTCGTTGCCGGATCGTTAAGGTTGACCTTGCCCTGCTTCAACTGATTAATGAGCGACTGCGGCAATGCATCAACGTCCACTTTCAGACCGAGAGCTAATGCAGTGGCCGGACTAATTCCGGGACCTACACCACCGAGAGCCGAGCCCTTGATCGCCTGATGAAGTTGCAGTGCGCCACCCCAGAAGACTTCGTCGCCGAAGGTGTCGAAGCGAAATGTGGTTCTGCCTTCAGCGAGGAACTCGGCGGCGTTAGCTACGATTTGTGCGTCGAAGTTTCTGAGCTTTTCACTTCGAGCATGGCTCTGTGCGGGTGGACCCTGCGCAAGAGTTGGCGGTACCTTCGCCTCACCTCTATTAACCAGAACCAGACCAACAACTGTAGCAGCGAGTACTACAATTACTGCGTAAAGAACTCTTACCAACATGATAGTTAACCTCCGGCTCGGTGGGATTTGGTCAGGGGATCGGTAGCTTAAGATATGACAGAGATTACACAGAACAATGATCAAAATCTGTGTAATCTGTGGACAAAGGCTTTGGAGGGCTCGATCTCACCGGACTGGTCGAATGTCTGACACAGGACGATCTTCCAGACGATGTCGCTAATGAGATTCTCCAATTGATAAATTCGACGTTAGAAACGCTGCGGCGTGCCGGTCACGACACGTACAGTGTCGCGAGCGATTAATAACTCTTCATTTGTTGGTATGACGAAAACTGCGAAGCGCGAGTTCTCGGTGCTGATGCGCCCACCTTGATCAGCGCCGTGCTTCGAATTGAGTTCCCCGTCGAGCTCGACTCCCATCCAGATCAGTTCCGAGCAGATCCTGGCCCGAATCTCCGCAGAGTTCTCACCGATGCCGCCGGTAAACACAATTGCCTCCGCACCGTTCATCGCAGCCAGATAACTACCGATATATTTACGCGCGCGGTAGCAGAAGATTTCAATGGCTAAACGCGCTCGACGATCGTCGTGCTCGCGTGCTTCCGCCAGCAACTCACGCATATCGTCGGTGAGTCCGGAGATGCCCAGCAATCCCGACTGCTTGTTGAGCAAAGTTTCGACTTCACGTGCAGACAAGCCTTCCTTGGTGGAAACCAGATCCACGATCGACGCATCGAGATCGCCAGAACGCGTGCCCATCACCAGTCCTTCCAACGGCGTGAATCCCATTGACGTGTCGATGCTGTTTCCACCTTTGATTGCAGCTATCGAACAACCATTCCCGAGGTGCAGAGTAATGATATTGGTTGCGTCGCGCGCAATCCCTCGGAGCGTGCGATAGCGATAAGCGACGTAACGATGCGAAGTTCCGTGAAAGCCGTAACGGCGGATGCGATGACGGCGATAGAGTTGATACGGCAACGCGTAGAGAAATGCGTGTTCGGGCAGTGTCTGATGGAACGCAGTATCGAACACAGCAACTTGCGGAATGGCGGACCCCAGTGCTGCTCGCGCCGCGAGGATACCTTGGATGTTTGCCGGATTATGTAGCGGCGCGAGTTCGATGCAGTCTTCAATGCCACGTAATACTGCATCCGTTATTAAGACCGATGACGTGAACCGTTCGCCGCCATGGACCACGCGGTGTCCGACAGCATGAATGTCGCCGATAGTTGCTATTCCAGTGAGCCCCGACTCGTCTCCAATCGCCCAGCGCAGGATCATCTCGACTGCCGCGCGCGTGTCCCTGATTGGTTCCGCAAAACGTTTTGGCGCTTTTCCTTCGGCAGTGAAAGTCACGATTCCCGCGCCGCCGATGCGTTCAATCAGTCCATGGGCCAGACGCTTGTCCGCGTCTTGCTTGATCAGATCGAGGTCAGTCGCTATCAGTTGAAATTTAACCGACGAGCTACCGCAGTTTAGGACCAGCACATTCATAGTCATTTATAGTTTGACACGTCGACGACAGCCATGCGGACGTGTGACGGTTTACCGAATTCGGTCCACGCGAAATGAACTTCATCGCCGAGGCGGGCCATTCGCGGAAAACCGCTCGACCGTGAAATATCTGTCTGCGCGATTACGGCCGGTGGTCCAACTGAACCATCCGCGCGAACACGCCGGACTTTGATTGCACCACCGTCAGTATTTCCTGACAACCAGCAAACGAGTGCTGAGCCATCTGGCAGGACGACAGTATCAACTCGGCCAACCGATTCCCCGTCGTCCACCTGTATCGGCTGACTGAAACTCGCACCCGCATCTCGGGAAAATGCGATCTTGACACGCGCTGTGCCGGCGGCGCCAGTGAACCATGCGACGACAACGCTCGCGCCATCTGCCACAACCGACGGTCCATTTACAGGACAACCGTTGATTTGCCAGTTGTCGGCAAACACTGCCTGAGGTTTGGTCCAGGCGCCATTCACCTCGCGCACAATGTAGATATCACGCACTTCAGTCTGGGAGCGATCGCGATAAACCGCTATCGGACCATCTCTCGTCACAGCGGCTGAAGTTTGGCAACATTCACAAACGCGTTCGTCCAATTCGCTCTCATCAGACAAGTTCCCTGCTGCGTCAATGGTGGCGTAACGCAACGTCATGCTCTCAGGAGAAGGCGCATGCTCGTCAGTCTCCTTCATGTCTTTCATGTTACGGCCGTCGAGCCAAACCGCGCCTAGTCGACCATCCGGCAGTGAGATTAACGAGACAAACCCGTGCTCCGTCAACGTGTTGTCGCGATGCGGCACGAGCGGCGTGGTCCAGGTCTTACCGGAGTCTTTTGATTGCGCGATGTTGACGTTGTAGGCGTACGTGGCGGAGCCACTCTTCACCAGCCAGTGTGCGGCAAGCATTCCGTCTTTGAGAGCGATAACTGAGGGGAAATCCGCCCAATTGACAAACCAATTGTCGCCTTGAGCTACGGTTTGGGGTCGAGTCCAGCCACTTCGATCGAGCGCAGCAGTGCGCAATGCATATTGCTTTTCGTCAACCTTTTCGACCCAACTCAGAATTACGCGACCGTCCTGGCTGACGTTGAGCTCAGGTTCACGGCTGTCACCATCAGCCGGCGATTGGGTTGTGCGTACAATGAGAGACGGTTCAGTGTTTGATTTGATGGCAGTGCGAGTACAGTTGATGCTAAAGATCGCTAATAGAAACAGTAGGTAAATGCGCATGTTAATAAGCGTCAACTGAGGACATCTGCAATACAAACCGTGGCCCTCCACAGATTACAGAATTTCGTTCTCTGTGTAAGCTGTGGACCGAGGAGAACAGTTTAGCGCCATTATGAAGAAGATCGCGAAGGCATTCCTTCTAATAATCTCCATCCTGATAGTGGTGTTTGGACTGCTGGCCTCGCGTATCTACACATTCGGAAATACTCGGTCCGAGGCGCCGGCCGACGCAGCCATCGTGCTCGGTGCCGCAGTATGGAGTTCTGGTGTCTCGCCTGTCTTCAGGGAACGCATCAATCACGGCATCGATCTCTATCGACAGGGAAAGGTTCGCAAACTGATATTCACAGGCGGCCAGGGAAATCCAGGCGAGCCGACGGAGGCCGCAGCGGCACGCGATTACGCTCTACAGAGTGGAGTTCCTTTGCAGGACATTTGGATCGAACAGAAGTCACACACCACGTACGAGAACATTCTGTATGCGAAGCAAGTCGCTGATGCCCAGGGCATCAAGAAAGTCCTGATTGTGAGCGACCCCTTGCACATGAAGCGAGCAGTGTTGATGGCCCGAGATGCTGGCCTGATTGCGGAACCGTCGCCGACACCCAGCACAAGGTATCAGGGTCTGAAGAGCCAGTTAGGTCTCTTAGCACACGAAACCTATTACTATATTGGTTATCTAATACGCCGCTCGTTTTAGTAACCACAGATTACACGGATTGACTTGACAGCAGCGCGTTCACGACATAGAGTTTGCGCTCACGTCACAAAGATCAGTTCTTTGCATTAGTAATAATCGCTGTTTCGCAGGTGCCCATAGAGGGCGACAAGGGAAGTTGGGTGAAAAGCCCATACGGTTCCCGCCACTGTGTACCGGCAATGCGTAGCTTCCAAATGATGGTCACTGGTCTCGTTGAGACTGGGAAGGCCGTGAAGCAACGCGTTCGAGCCGGAAGTCAGGAAACCTTGCCTGCTGCAACGAACCGACCACAAATGCTCCGGGAAAGAGCTGGTGGCGTCACGCGCAAGTATAAATCTATCGAGTTTAAGACGCCCTCGATCTTCCAAAGGAGATCGAGGGCTTTTTCGTGTTTGTTATCCGCGTTTATCCGTGGCTAAAACACTTAGCGGGAGAGATCATGAAGAATCTATTTATCGCAATCCTGATCGGATTTGCGTTTGTTCCGGCCGCACAATCACAAACTGTCGATACCCAGATCAGCGGTCATGTTAAAGATCCACAGGGCGCAAATCTGTCGGGAGCGACTGTGAAACTCTTCGGACGCGATCGCACGCTGAGCCTCGTCACTTCCACTGATTCCAGCGGCGCTTACAGCTTCAAACGTCTCGCAGCCGGCGAATATCTCATCGAAGCTGAAGCGAGTGGCTTTACATTAGCCGAAGCAAAGTTGGTGACTGTTACCCGTGGTCAATCGACAACACTCGACATCGCGTTGCAGTTGTCAGGCTTACGCAACTCCGTCGTGATCACTGCTTCTGACACTCCGCAAACTGTCGATGAAGTCTCGAAGGCACTGACCGTCGTCGATAATCAGGAGATTGACGAACGCGACGAAATGGCGATTCCTGAATCACTGCGCATTGTGCCCGGGTTACGTGTGCAGCAACTCGGTGGTCCAGGCTCGCTCACGTCGATCAAAACCCGGGGTCTGCCAAGTGAGGATACAGCCGTGTTAATCGACGGCATACGATTCCGCGACGCTGCTGCGCCTCAAGGAGACGCGTCCGGTTTTCTGGAAGATCTGCTTGTTACGAACGTCAGCCGGCTTGAAGTCTTGCGCGGTTCTGGCTCGTCTTTGTATGGCTCAAACGCCGTTGGTGGCGTAGTAAATATAGTGACTGATGAAGGCGGTGGCCCAATTCATGGCAGCATACTCGGCGAGGGCGGAGGTTTGGGTTTCTTTCGCACGCGAGCTCACGTGGCAGGTGGTGTAAACCACAACCGCGTCGTTTACAGCGGCGGCTTTTCATTCTTCAACGTCACGCGCGGAATCGACGACGATGACGAAGCTCGCAACTCGAGTGGCCAGGGACGCATTCTGTTCCGCGTCACTCCAACGGCTACAATCTCGGGGCGCATTTACGCAACCAATTCCCGCGTGCAATTGAACAACAATCCGGAAGCTATCGGCACGCTGCCGGCAACCGGAATCATCGAAGCAATTCCCCTCCCGCTCGCCGAACAACTTCGCTTTGAAGCAGGTGTGCCACCTTCACAATTGAACATTGGTGGCGCCACATTTGTTGCGGGGGTTAACGATCCTGATGCCTTTCGTGAAAGCAACTTCTTCAATGGTGCGATCACTTTCAATCAACGTCCTACAGAGACTTTCGGCTACACCATCAGTTATCAGGGACTGGCGACAAACCGCAGCAGCATCAATGGACCACTCGGCGTCGGCTTTCAACCATTCGGTGGCACGACGCGATCAGACTTTGACGCGCGCATTCATACTCTTAACGCACGTGTCGATCTGCACGGCTGGTCACTACAACTTCATCACAGGGGGATACGAGTTTGAGAGTGAAAACTTCAAGAACCCATCCTTCCAGGTCAATCCTGCCGACAACTCCAATGTTGATGTAACGCAGAAGAGTCACGCAATTTTCGCGCAGGATCAGTTACGACTGCTTGACGATCGTCTACAGATCTCCGGTGCCTTTCGCGCGCAGTTCTTCAGACTGGAACGACCGGTGTTCACGCCCGCCGCGTCCGCCCCTTACACCGGAATCACGTTTCAATCGCCACCGACGGCTTACACAGGCGACGGCTCAATTGCTTATGTGTTTCGATCTTCCGGAACGAAACTGCGCGGACACGTCGGCAACGGCTATCGTGCGCCGTCACTCTTCGAACGCTTCGGCAGCTCCTTTGACAGTTTCTTTGGTTACTCAGTCTTCGGCGATCCGCGTCTGGAGCCCGAGCGTTCGATAGCATTCGACGCCGGCATCGATCAGACATTCAGCAACAATCGAGTGCGACTCTCAGCAACTTACTTCTACACTCAACTGCGACGGATCATCATCTTCGATTTTTCCGGATTGATCGATTTTACAACCGATCCATTCGTTCGCTTTGGTGGCTATCTAAACACCAATGGCGGCATCGCACGCGGAGCTGAAGTCGAGTTGCGAGCAACTCCCGCGAGAAGTTTGAGCCTCACAGCGGCTTACACTTTCACAAAAGCACAGCAGCGTACGCCTCAAGTGCCGGGCACGATTCGTTCGCTCGTGATTCCCGATCATCAATTCTCGATTGTTGCTACTCAGCGGATTGGTCGCCGTGTCCTCGTCAATTTTGACTTCTCCGCCTCGAGTAATTATCTGGGAGCCGTCATTGATGCAACGACTTTTACAAGTCGCGGGTTTAAGTTTAAAGGACTTGCGAAGGCTGATCTGGGCGCGAGCTATTCCCTGCCCTTAGGCAACGATAAACGACAACTGCGTTTTTTCGGTTATGTGGATAATCTTTTCGATCGAGAGTACTTTGAAAGCGGATTCCGAATGCCCGGGAGAACTGGACGCGCCGGAGCAAGTTTCGTTTTCTGATCGTGGACGAGAGTGACCGTGAAGTGCTGATCGAAAACGAGGACTATTATTTCGAGAATGGATTAATGGTCCTCACGTCGCGCTATCTGCTGCGTCGTGGTTATTGCTGTGAGCAGGGATGCAGACATTGTCCGTACGGCTTTTCTGATCCACAGATTACACAGATAAATGAGTAAAGACATCGGATCATTTCCGCGTCGCATTATTTGTCTCACTGAAGAAACTACCGAGACGCTCTATCTGCTCGGTGAGCAGGACCGCATTGTCGGCGTGTCAGGCTACACGGTAAGACCACCGGAAGCGCGACAGAAGCCACGCGTTTCCGCTTTCATCAACGCCAAGTTCGACAAGATCCTGGCGCTCGAACCCGACCTCGTTTTCGCGTTTTCGGATCTGCAAGCCGACATCGCAGCCGAGTTGATTCGACGTGGCGTGACTGTGTTCACGTTCAATCAACGCAGCATCGCGGAGATCATGGAAATGATCTTGACCATAGGACGAATAGTAGGCAGCGCGGAGAAAGCAGAGCGCCTGATCACAACGTTGCAGGAAGAGATCGACGCAATCGCCGCATCAGCGTCGCGCTTTCCTTTTAGACCGCGGGTGCTGTTTGAAGAGTGGTACGACCCGCTGATTTCCGGTATTCGCTGGGTTGACGAGTTGATCGAAGTCGCCGGCGGTGATTCCGTCTTTCCGGAGTTGCGCGAGCAGCAAGGCGCCAAAGATCGGATCGTGAATCCCGCTGATGTGATTGCCAGAGATCCGCAAGTGATCATCGGCTCGTGGTGCGGGCGACAGGTTAAGAAGAATCTTATTCGCGCTCGCGAAGGCTGGAACGCCATCAGCGCCGTTCGTGACGATCAACTGTACGAGCTCAAGTCGACCTACATTCTTCAGCCCGGTCCGGCTGCCCTCACCGAAGGATTGCGACAGCTCCACGCTATCCTTTCCCACGTTTTAGGCCAGAAACTTGCCCCCTCTTTGTTGCCCAGAGAACGTGCTGACGCGCGTCTGGGTCTCGCCGCCTAAACTCAGCCAATAGGGGATTTAGTGCGCAAATCGTACGTTCAAATTAAGATGCAACGAAGGGACTAACTACTGAATCTCATAATCCGTTATCATTAACTACCCTGATTTTACTGAAGGAGTATCGGATGAGATCGGTTAAGAAGTTTTCTCCTGCTGTTATCGCGCTGTTAGCCCTTACTTTTGCCCTTTCCGGTTTGACCTACGGAAAGAGCAAAAATGAAAAATTTCCCAACGTTAAGATCAAAAACTTTGGCCAAATGAATGAGCGGTTTTTCCGTGGCGGGCGTCCCAAAGATGAGGACTATCCTGCTTTGGCTGCGCTCGGTGTGAAGACAATTATCGACCTGACCGACAATTCAAAGGAATACGAGCAGCCCGAGGTCGAGGCCGCCGGATTACGTTATGTCAACATTCCCATGGTTGATAAGAGCTATCCGAGCATGGACCAGATCAACGCGTTCCTGAAGGTAGTCGACGATCCGGAAACAGGCAAGTTCTACGTTCACTGTGCAGGCGGACGTCACCGGACAGGCGTGATGGGCGCGGTTTATCGATTCAACTACGACAAATGGAACCTGGACCAGGTCCTTGCGGAGATGGATCAGTTTGACTTTGGTTCGGGTTACGGCCACGGGAAACAGATGGATTTCGTGAAGGACTACTGGCGCAAGTTTCAAAGCAACAACGTCACCACGGCTACCACCAACAACTAATAACACTTCAACTCTTTTCGCCACGGATGAACACGGATTTCTGATCTGTGTTCATCCGTTTTAATTTGTTTTCGACTCGTCCACCTAAAATCACAGCTAACAGAATTGGTCCAAAGATCAGCAACTCGACTAGACTGATCTTTAGCAAGTCGATTGCAGCCTGGCTAAACGAAATTAACTATATACAAAACTCTGTGAACCGTTGAGAATTTATGACGTACAATCCGGCATAAGCATTTCGTGAGCGGTGAGGTCATTCCTTTCTCATTTGATTCCGCAATGGATTTTACGGGCAAGATTGCTCCCGTTCGCGTGGGTCGAAAATGGGGCTAAATTGATAAGAACGGTCAGATAGCAGGGTAATGTAGTTGCTCCCTTCGAAGTTGGTTCTCAATTCTAAATATGCGTCGTTCTGAAATGCTTGCGAACTATGTGATAGGCGCCATCGGAGCATTTGGCCAGGGTCATTTGCTCGTACAGACTCTCTCAAAATATCCATTCAAGATTCTTACGTCGCCGCCAGGTCGATTTTATTCATCGGTTGGGCTGGTCCTGGCATATGTAGTACCAGTGCTTTCATTGCTTGCACTGAGAATGTTTCGAAGAACACCTGCGCCTTTTGTAACTGCGATTCCGGTGGTTGCTTGCCCCCTGCTCTTCTTTGTCCTGTTCAGAGTCATCTTCATTTTGAGTGGTTATCATTACCCGCCTCACGGAAACGATTTAATCGCGACGAGCGCTACTGAAGCTGGATTCGTTAGCGAAGTCTTGTGGCTCACTTTTTTTGGGCTGATAATTGGCGTTCTCTGTGGATTGGTCGTCGGGTATTTATCGGGCCGTTTTGCACATCGCGTCATCTAGTTTTGAACAAACTGTCAACTATCTGCGTAAGGTCAGACTAATATGTCGACAATAGAAACTGCGTTAGCAACTCCGCGCAAACCAATTCGCGTGTGGCCCGGTGTCATCGCCGTAACGTTGCAATGGCTGGGTTGGTTTGTGGTTCCTGTGATTTTCCCTCAAGTACCAATCGTCGGGCTGCTGTCTGGCGTCATAGGTGGATTGGTCATCCTTGTCTGGTGGCTGCTCTTCAGTCGTGCGCCATGGATCGAGCGCATCGCCGCTCTCGTGCTGATCGTGCTCGCACTAGTCGGGACCAAACAACTCGTGCACGAGTCGATTGCAGGTGGCGGAATGGGCATGCTGCTCTACATTCTCGCGATTCCAGTGTTCAGTATGGGATTGGTTTTGTGGGCCGTCGTTTCTCGTCATTTCTCTACTGCAAAACGGCGTCTGGCGTTCGTTCCCATGCTAATAATCGGCTGCGGCGTGTTTATGTTTCTACGAACTGACGGACTGACTGCCGAGTTTGATAACGACTTGCACTGGCGTTGGTCCCAGACTCGGGAGCAAGCGCTAGCGGCCGCCGAGGCTTCCGAAGAGACTGCGAATCCGGTGGCCCCGGGTTCCGCAAGCGCCAACACTGAAATGGGCTGGACCGGCTTTCGTGGGGCTCAGCGCGATAGCACAGCTCGCGGTGTAACGATCAACACCGATTGGTCTTCGTCGCCACCAGTCGAGCTTTGGCGACGACCGGTTGGACCAGCATGGTCTTCGTTTGCAGTGCAAGATGGGCGCTTTTATACGCAGGAGCAGCGCGTCGACGATGAGATCGTTTCATGCCACGACATAAAGACAGGCAAGCCCGTCTGGCGACATAGAGACAAAGCGAGGTTCTATGAATCAAATGGCGGTCCTGGTCCAAGAGCCACACCCGCGATCAGCAACGGCCGCGTTTATTCGCAAGGCGCAACTGGAATCGTCAACGCCCTCGATGCTTCTACGGGTAACGTTATCTGGACACGTAACGCGGTTAACGATACCGGCGCGAAAGTTCCGGGCTGGGGCATCGCCGGCTCACCACTCGTCGTGAACGATCTCGTGATTGTCGCAGCCGCTGGAAATCTGGTTGCTTATGAAACCGCGACTGGCAAGCCGCGCTGGCTCGGGCTAGCGGGTGGATCGGGCTATAGCTCACCACAGTTATTAACTATTAATGGAACTCAACAAGTCGTCCTGCTGAGATCAACTGGGGTACTGAGTGTCTCGCTTACCGACGGCAAATTACTTTGGGAGCACCCCTGGGGTGGCGAACCGATCGTGCAGCCCGCCGTCGCTTCGAACGGCGATCTTCTTATCAGTGTGAGTCAGAGCAGTGGCTTGCGCCGGTTAACAGTCGAACAGGGATCCGGTGGCTGGACTGCACAGGAACGTTGGACCACTGAAGATATAAATCCATGGTTCAACGATTTTGTGGTCCATAAGGGACATGCGTTTGGCTTTGACGGCAGCTCGCTGGTTTGTGTGAATCTCGATGACGGCAAACTCAAATGGACAGGCAAGCGGTACGGATACGGGCAACTTGTCTTGTTGCCGGAACAGGACGTGTTGATAGTGCTTTCCGAGCAGGGCGAACTCGCGCTTGCAAAAGCCACGCCCGACCAGTTCACCGAACTCGGACACATCCCTGCCCTCCAGGGCAAAACGTGGAATCACCCCGTGCTAGTTGGCAACATCCTGCTCGTGCGCAACGATCACGAGATGGCCGCGTTCCGAATGTCTTCCGAAGGTGGTTAGCGTTTTCTATCCACAGATTACACAGATTTATGGAATCTGCGTAATCTGTGGATAAGGTTGACATCGACTTAACTGATATGAGATAACGTCGCCCACGTTATCTTTGAAAATATTGTTCGTGGCGATTTAAGGCAACTTGCTCCACGTTAAAAACTGCTAAAGAGCCGTGAGGATTCCGCTTTCATTTGGAACCCCGCGCACTCTGAGGCGCGGGGTTTTTCATTTTCCCCGCCCGCCTCGTCCAGTTCAGCCTTCGCTTCGTCACGACAACACTTGTCCGAAGGAGGGCACTATGGGAACTGCTGTCGCACAATTAACTGAGGTACAACAACACCTCTCAAACATCGAAGCGCAAAGCTTTGACACGCTCGCTCTGCACGCCGGAGCAGTCGCCGATCCAACGACCGGCGCTCTACTGACTCCGATTTATCAAACTACAACTTATCGCCAGGAAGCTGTCGGCAAAGACAAAGGTTTTACCTATAGCAGGTCCGGGAATCCAACCGTTTCCGCACTCGAACGGCGTCTCGCCGCGCTCGAAGGCGCCGAATACTGTACGTGTTATGCCACTGGACTGGCTGCCACCACCGCACTCTGCCTCGCGCTGTTGCGCGCCGGCGATCATGTAATCGTTTCACAAGCCGTTTATGGTGGGACGGTACGGCTGTTCAATCAGGTACTCGCTCCTTTTGGAGTCACAGCAGACTTTGTTGACACTTCGGACGAGTCGGCTTTACGCAATGCAGTGATAGCAAAACCGCCTCGCTTCGTCTTCATCGAATCCCCTGCAAATCCAACACTAAAACTCACAGACATTGAACTCGCCGCACAAATCGCCCACGAAGCAGACGCGCTTCTGGTTGTCGATAACACGCTGCTCACACCCGCCCTGCAACGTCCATTCGAACTACACGCGGACGTTGTTCTTCACTCAACGACGAAGTTTATCGAAGGCCATAACGCAACCGTCGGCGGCGCTTTGATCACGAGTGACGGCGAATTGCACGAACGCTTCTCCTTCACTCGTAACGCGATCGGCGCAATTCAGTCTCCCTTCCCTGCCTGGTTAACACTTCAAGGCGTAAAAACCGTCGGTCTGCGAATGGCCCAACATTCTGACAATGCGTTAAGGATTGCCTGCTTCCTCGAGGCACATCCGCGCGTGACGAAACTGCTGTATCCGGGTCTCGACTCGTTTCCGCAGTTCGAACTGGCGCGCAAGCAGCAAACTACCGGTGGTGCGCTCATCGCTTTCGAAGTTGAAGGTGGAGTTGATGCCGGCATTCGACTCATGAACAGCGTAAAGCTTTGCGCGCTCGCCGAAAACCTCGGTTCTGCGGAGACACTGATCACACATCCGGCTTCGATGACACACGCGGATGTTCCGGGTACGCAACGTCAGGCCGCGGGTATAACGGATGGACTAGTGCGCCTGTCAGTCGGCCTTGAAGATCCGATCGACATCATTCGCGACCTCTCGCAGGCACTCGCGCAAACGAAAGGAGCCGCGTAATGCCTACCGATAACCGCATTATCGTTTTGAAGTTCGGCAGCTCCGTCCTGCGCAATGAAAATGATTTGCCAACTGCCGTTCATGAAATTTATCGCTGGTGGCGAAACGGTTTTCAGGTCGTGACAGTTGTTTCCGCATTCGGTAACACGACTGACGAGCTAACTCAGCGGGCGCTTGCAGTCTGCGATCAGCCGGACGACGCGCTGGTCGCGGCGCTGTTGGCGACAGGAGAAGCGACTTCATCTGTGCTACTTGGTCTCGCCCTCAATCGCTCGGGAATCCCGGCCACAGTGCTGGATGCCGAGCAAGCAGGACTCAGCACTGACGGACCGGTATTCGACGCAAATCTGACCTCCGTCAATACAGGCTGCATTCTTAATCACTTGAAGAACGGCATTGTAGTTTTACCTGGCTTTGTCGGAAAGAGCCGGACGGGCAGTACGACGTTATTGGGGCGTGGTGGTTCGGACTTGACTGCACTCTTTCTCGCTCAAAGGCTTGGTGGAACATGTCGACTCATAAAAGATGTCGACGGGCTCTACACGAGCGATCCCAATTCAGAATCCGGACCATCGGCGGCACGTTTCTCGCGCGTGAGTTATGCGACGGCTGTGCGAGTCGGTGGCGCAGTCGTGCAACGCAAAGCGATCGAGTTTGCAGAACGTCAGCGCCTGAGATTCAGTGTTTCCAGCATCGGCTCGTGTCGAGTAACGGAAGTTGGACCACACGCCGATTCGGTCGCGCTTTCTGAACCGCCGATCAGACCGCTGCGTGTTGCATTACTCGGTTGCGGGACTGTCGGCGGTGGAGTCTATCAGCGCCTGGCAGCGCTACCGGAGTTGTTCAGTGTACTCGCCGTCGGCACTCGTAATGTCGAGCAGGCTGTATTGGATGGTGTGCCAGTCAAAGTGTTAACCCCGCACCTTGAGGCGTTGATTGAAGAACCTGTCGATGTCGTAGTCGAATTACTGGGAGGAATCGAGCCGGCTCGAACACTCATTTCAAACGCACTGCGCCTCGGAAGGAATGTCATAACAGCTAATAAAGCGTTACTCGCCGGCGACCTCACAAGACTGCAAATACTCGGCTCGAATAATGCGACACTCCGATACAGCGCTGCAGTGGGTGGTGCTGTGCCTGCTCTCGAGACTATCAATCGTGTTCGACGCACTTCGTCGTTGCATTCCATTTCGGGAGTACTGAACGGCACCACGAATTTCATTCTTGATGAATTAGCTAAGGGACGCGATTTGTCAGAAGCCATTTGTATTGCCCAAAAGAACGGCTACGCCGAACGCGATCCGAAGCTCGATCTTGACGGAACAGACGCGGCGCAGAAGTTAGTACTACTCGCTCGTGCCGCTTTCGATATCGATCTGCCATTGAGATCAATCGAGAAACAAGGCATTGAAAATCTGGGCTTAAATAAGATCAGGAATAACGGGCGGGTAACGCGTCTCGTCGCCGAGTGCCGGCGCACATCTCAAAGCTTTACAGCGCGTGTCTGTCCGGTCGAGTTGCCACTCGATCATCCACTTGCGTGCACTACTGGCGTCGAGAATCGTTTGCTAATTCAGTCTCAAACTGGAAAGACGTGGGAGGTTAGCGGGCGTGGCGCGGGACGTTGGCCCACGACGGAAGCAGTCTTAAGTGATTTGTTTGATCTTCGTCGCGATTTGATCAACGCAGCTGAGGAAGAACAGGAGTGTGTAGCATGAAACACGCAACGCGCTGCGTTCAGCTCGGACGAGGGAATGACGCTTTCGGCGCGATCGTTCCACCAATTTACCAGACTGCAACCTTTGAACAACCAACCGCCACGGAATTCGGCGAATACGATTACACGCGTAGCGGAAACCCGACGCGCGCCCTCCTCGAACAACAACTCGCAGACCTCGAAGATGCGGCTCACGCGTGTGCATTCGCAAGCGGAATGGCCGCGCTGACTTCGTTAACTCGCATTGTTAGACCGGGCGCAGAGATCATCGCCGGTGACGATCTTTACGGTGGTACAGTCAGACTGCTGGACCGGATCACGTCGCATCTTAACATCGCCGTTCGCTACGTTGATACGACAAACGAAACCGAAGTGCGTGAAGCTGTCACTGATCGAACACGATTGATACTGGTTGAGACGCCGAGCAATCCCCTCTTTCTCATCTCAGATATCCGCGCGCTCAGTTCAATCGCAAAAGAAGCCGGCGCATACTTAGCAGTCGACAACTCGATGCTGTCGCCGGTCTTCCAGCGACCACTAACCCTCGGCGCTGATGTCGTGGTCCATTCAGCCACAAAGTTTCTATGCGGTCACAGCGATGTGACAGCCGGTGCTTTGATCACAAACGATCCCGCACTTCACAAGCAGTTCTCGTTTCAACAAAACGCCGAAGGCGCCGGGCTGAGTCCGTTCGAGTCGTGGCTGCTGTTACGCGGTTTGAAAACGCTGGCACTACGAGTTGAACGACAAAATAATTCTGCCGAGAAGATTGCGCGTTTTCTGCAGACTCATCCCGAAGTCACACAAGTATTTTATCCCGGACTGGCGAATCATCCCGGGCATGAAATCCACCGGCGACAAGCTGACGGCAATGGCGCGGTGGTGAGTTTCACGACCGGCGACGAGAACTTGTCCGCTGAAATCGTTGAGTCGACAAGATTGTTCAAAGTCGCTATCAGCTTCGGCTCAGTCGGTTCAACGATCAGTTTGCCGTGCAAGATGTCGCACGCAAGTATCCCCGGTGCGTTAAAAGAGCAGCTTGGGCCACCCTCGGATCTCGTGCGGATCTCAGTTGGAATCGAGGACGTCGCCGACCTGATCGACGACCTCAACCATGCGTTCAAAATAGATGAGCCACAAAAAGGCCCAAGAAGCACATAATGAAGCAGAAAGAGATTTTATTGACTCCTCTCTATGTGCTTTTTGTGCCTTTTTGTGGCTGGCTTTTCTTGTGCTTTTAGTGGCTTAATACGGGCATGATCCAGCCATCGGAACGTGCTGCCAATTTCCACTATGCGATTCGCAACGTTGTTAACGCCGCCGAAGCTTTGGAGCGACAAGGCCGCCGGATTATCCATTTGAATATCGGCGACCCGCAGGCATTCGGCTTCCGGCCTCCGGCAGAAGTTATCGAAGCGGTTGAACGCGCGACTCGCAACAACTTTACCGGTTACTCCCACTCTGCCGGATTACGCGCGGCGCGTGAGGTCGTTGCCGAATACGCCACCGCGCTCGGAACAGAGACTTCTCCTGCTGACGTGGTAATCACCTCCGGTGCGTCTGAAGGCGCCGATCTGCTGCTGACAGCTTTGCTGAACCCCGGTGACGAAGTCTTACTCCCCGCCCCGGGTTATCCAATCTACTCTGCCATCATCAACAAGCTTGGCGCTCACACTCGTTACTACCATCTCGATCAGAAAACAAATTGGCAGCCGTCGTTGGAAGAGATCAGGTCATTCATCAACGAGCGGACACGAACGATCATTCTCATCAATCCGAGTAATCCCACCGGTGCGATTACGCCTGACGAAACGACGAGACAACTTCTCGAGCTTGCGGCAGAACATGATCTGCTCGTGATCAGCGACGAGGTTTATCGAGATCTCTGCTTCGAGGCAGCACCAACGTCTGCTTCAGTGCTTGCAGCAGGTACAGGTGCAACTGTGGCGGTGCTCGAGAGCTTGTCGAAAACACATATGCTTTCCGGTTGGCGTGTTGGCTGGATGCGTCTCACTCCCGCAGCGCGAACGCGTGAGTTGATGGATGCAGTTAAAAAACTTGCAGGCGGGCGGCTCTGTTCGCCAACGCCGGCGCAATACGCGATTCAACCGGCGCTGCAAGGTAACCGGCGCTCAATTAACGAGTTCAAAGAAGAGATCAGAAGACGTCGTGATTTGGCCGCCAAACGAGTCGCTCGTATCGATGGGCTGAGTTGCACTCTTCCCGAGGCTGCGTTCTACCTGATGATCAAGGCCGACGATATGGGCGATCGGACTGACGAGCAGTTTGTTCTCGACTTGCTTGAAGCATCGAACGTGTTGGTCGTGCATGGTTCTGGTTTTGGTAGTGATCCACGAGCGGGATACTTCCGGATGGTGTACCTGGCCGGTGAGGAGCTGCTCGGAACGGCCTTTGACGCCATCGAGGAATCACTGCCTGTTTTGGTTTAATTAACCGCAGATTACGCAGACTTCAAGATTCGGGCCATCACTGTAAGCACACCGAGATGGTAAGCGTTGTGGTCTGCCGTCAGGAGTGCTTGACGCAGGATTGTCTGGCCATCGCCATGAGGTATTCTCGCGTAAAGGTCCGTTGACGGGTCCTCAACTAATGCTTCCATCTGCTGAAGATCACTCTGAAACTCATCGACTGTTTTTTGCCACAACGCCGGCGTTCCCGGTTCTTCCGGGTTGGGCCAATACCCTTTCGGAAACTCCGGCGAAACATGGCTCGCATCGCGACTAAACTCGAGTATGTCCCATTGTGCGAGTCGCATGTGCTCGAGAATCTGCCACGGTGTATAAGGCAGCCCATCAATCTTTCGATTGCATAGATCTGGCGGAAAGCTCCGCACGAAGTCGTCGAATGATAGATGTGCATCACCGCGTCGCAGCAGGTAGAGTAACTGCTTTCGTAACGAGTCTTCTTTCTTATCCACGATTACTACCCCCTTTTTCTGGGAACGTACTGTAGGGGCGGCCCTCCGTGGCCGCCCCTGCGCGGAATCAACAGAGGGGCGGCCACGGAGGGCCGCCCCTACAGTACGTTCCTAAATTCCAAATTCTTTCTTCGTGTTGATGACGATTGCTTTTGCTCCGCGGCGCTCGACTTTCTGCACCAGATCACTCGTGCCCCCTGGACCATCACCCGTTGGCTCACAGTCCCAAAGTGAGATCAGCGTCACGCATTCATCTCCGCCGGCTGTGAGTGCGTTGTGTAGCATCCAGAGATTGTTTCGCTGCCAGATGTTGTAATTCGGTTTGGAACGCAGCCAGGCCGGAAGATATTCCTTATCGTCCTTCGCTTCGTCTTCCATCTGACTAAGGACTCGCACATTCCCCTGGTTCGATAAACGCGTATTGAGATCTCGAAAGCGCTGCACCCAATTTGGTCCTCCTCTGCGAACCGAAGCGTTGACGTATAGACCACTCGGAAGCGCGAGATAAAGGTGTGTTGGGATGCCAAGCTCGGCACAAACCTCGTGAAAGAGTATGTCACCACCGCTGGCACCGCCGGCAATGCCAAAACAAACTCCTTCGCCGTGTTTTATTTCCTCCTCAACTGCTTCTTTAATTTTCTGACGTGCCACGCTCTCCTTGTCGGGGGGGAATCGCGGCTTCGGACGGTCCGGAGCGTCGATCATGTGACCAGTAAAAATAAGCACACGCTTGCGGCCGCTCCCCTCCGCTGTGACTTCAGGAAGCCCGGTGTACTTGAGCACTTCGTCGACGTTGGCTTTGAACACACCAAGCTCATGATACATCGCGAGTTGATTGCGAACTGATTCCCACGCTTGATCCGAGGCTCCATCGAGGGCATCACGGTAGCCGCTCACAACCCAGTCGGGATTATCAGATGTCAGCAAACGCAGATCGGCAAGGCTGATATCCACCCACGCATTCTTCTTACCTTCGCGTTCTAACTGGTGAAGGCTGGCGTTGCATGAAACCTCCACTGCCGCCGCAAGCTGCGCTGCATGCTCGGTACATTCGGTCAACTGATCGTCAGCCTTCTTCCGAGTCCTGAAACGGCCCGCCCACGCATTGGGTTGCGCTGTCGCGAGTTCAATCATCACCCTTAACATCGCCAATGCATTGCCACCGGAGTAGTAGTGATTAAGATCTTCTTCAAAAGCGCGCTCGTAACTCTCAAACGAATCTGTTAAGAGACCAGACTTCAGTGCCGCAGTAGGTTTGTCGGCCGCAGCTTCCCATTCGCGTCGCCAAAGAGTTTTGGCATTACGACCCTGAAGTGCGTATGCCTCGGCTCTCTTATCCTTTGGAATTTCTTTATTCTCGAGCGCGCGTTCGAGTGCCTGGTTCGAGTCAGTTATTTTTCCGAGGCGCTCGTAAATTGTCCCGAGCAAGATATTAGCGTCGAGATCGAATTCTCTGTTGTTCCGCCGCACTGCTTCCCAGGTGTTCTTCGCCCCTTTGAAGTCTTTCGCTTTATATTGGGCATCCCCTACGGCACGCAAGCCTTCGGTTTCCCAATAAAAGCCTCTTGCCTCCGCGGCGAGCAGACCAAGATCGCCGAGCCGTTTTTCGGCAGCAGCGCGCTCAACCTCTTCACCAAATCCGAGCGGAACCGCCATAAAGTCAGACGGATTCTGCTCCTTCATGTTGGGAAGCGAGGCAAAGACCGGGCTGTTTGTTTTCCCTTCGTCGATCGTGGCGCGGAGTGCAGCAGTCAGTTGATCGACGCTGTCTCCGGGCGCATTTTGATTGTAGGTGAAGTAACGATCGGTTTGGAGGTCGAAGGGATACTTGTCGACATTGCTGCGCAGGAGAAACGTGTGACGATCCCGCAACGCGTGACGAATGCCCAGTTCGTAAAAAACGTTTGCGTTGTGGATCGAGAGATCCGCGACGACCAGATCAGCGGTTAGCAGTAGCTGAAACATGTCGGTCCGAATATTTCCCTGACCAACGATCTCGCCCGTGGTGCGTCCAGTCACGCCGAGCTTGTCCAATGCCGGACCGATTAAGTTTTTTTCAACCGCATCGAAATCGATGTCGTTCTTCACGCCGAAAGGACGAACGATGAAAGCCCTCATGCTGACTCCTTATTGAGCTACTCGGCACGTACGGTAGGGCGGCCCTCCGTGGCCGCCCGTGGTTTGGAATCGTGTTCGCCAAACCCGAGACATTTGCTTCTTGAACCAGTGTCAAAACCACGGGCGGCCACGGAGGGCCGCCCCTACAGTACGTACCGAGTAAATTAGTAAAACTGCCCAAAGCGATCGAGGCCGAAATGTTCGAGCTTGACTTCTTTCGCCAGCGCCTCGCCCACCCTGATCAAGTCAGGAATGTGAGCAACTGAATCTAGTTTGGCAACGTTTGCTGGATCGATGTCGCCAAGGCCACGCTTCTGAAGCCATTTTGTCGACAGTTCGGCGTTGTAACGCGCGTAAATAAACTGGCGGCCAAGATCGTCACGAGCCGGTTCGTCGCGATAAACAAGGTCGCCGACCTCGCGATCGATCTCTGTCTCGCAGCGTCCCAGTTCTCTGTCAAACTCACCACCGTGTATACAACGACCAATGACGCGGCAATTGATGTCCTGATCGACCGCCGAGCCGTACATGAGCGCGCCAGGGAAACTAACCAGATTCGAAAACGCGTTCTTGCCACCACTATTAACATCGGCGTCGATAGTCGCCGCCGATCCGGTTCCAACAGACATCACTAGCAAGTTCTTTTCGCCCGTGGGCCAGCTGAGTTTGTAAGCAGGATGCGTAGCCATGCGAGCAATCAGAAAGGCCGGGTTGTTATATGGCGTTAGGCCACCATCCTCAAAGAGAAAAGCCTTGGACGGATCGTTTGGATCCCACTGCACCACCTCGGGCGGAAAGAACACCGGCGCTGCGGTGCTGGCACGTACCAGTTGCCAAAGCGGAATCTGCGTGTTGCGATCAGGTCTATCGGGTGCGTTGTACTTTGCGTATGGATTGCTACTGATGGGCCATGGAGAGTCAGTGGTAACATTGCGTGTGACCACTAACAATAGACACTTGAGCTTTTCGGAACTCAGCGTGGTGTCTGCGCCAAAAACTTCCTTGAGCTTTTCCGTGAGCGGCTCACTTTTGTATAGATGCTTGAGTCGCTTCAGGATGAAAGCCTTCTCGAACATCGCCGGTCCAACCTCCTGATAAAAATCAGAAAGAAAGCGCGCGGATTTACCGATCGCGAGTCCGGCCGCAATGATTGCACCCGTACTCGTGCCGCCGATGTAATCGAAGTAGTTACAGAGACGAAAGTTTTCTCCCTGCCCGCTCTTCTCGCGGAGCAGATCTTCCATTTTGATCAGGACTTGAAGCGTCATGACGCCGCGAATCCCACCGCCGTCGAGCGCGAGAAGTTTTCGTGGACGCTCAGTGCTGTATCTATTTTCCAGGTGGCCCCAAAGAGACATAGATCCTCCGTTAAGTTTAAATTGCTAGCCGTTCTTTTGTTTTATCTTCTCAAGTGTACTGAGACTCAAGAAGCGCTTATCAAAAATGTAGAGATGGATAAAAGCGGCAAACCAACCTACAGTGCTGATGATTACCGCTATCGCAAGTCGCCGCAAAGTGTCTTTCCAGCGTACCAGTAGTAAGGCGTTCTCCGATACAAATGTACCAAACAAAGTTGTGAGCACTTTCGCCAATACCATCAATGCGACTGCTGAACTGACAAAGGCAACGACGTAATTCCCGATCTGCTTGAAGGTGACATTCCTGAACGACTCCGCCAGCTTTTGCAGAGAGTCTGCGATGCGCTCTGCAACCGGCAACGGCGCGGTCCACCAATTGTAAAGAGCCGCAGCGATGGCGATGGCGATTACGACCAACACAATACGCAAAAGCGTCTTTAGCAGCGGATCGAAACGCCAGACCTTGAACGCGAGACTGTTACCAGCACGAAGCAACGTCTTCAAGTATTCATTTCCTTTTCCTGACCCTCGCATGAACTCTTCGATTTCGAGAAACTTCCATTGTTCGTTCTCCTCAGGGAGATAAAACTCCTCGACACACTTCCCTTCTTTGAACTGATATTCAGTCATGCGATAGCCGCTCGTCATTAACGCGTAAGCTTCCGCCTCCGAGAAAGAATCAAGGTCGGTGCGAAGCGCGGAAAGGAGCTGTTGCACGTCTTTGCCGATGCCATAACGCGTGTAGCGATCGCGACGCCAAAGCGGTCGCACATCTTCACATGGATCGTACGGATCGAGGCAATCGATCCAGTCGACCGGATCCACGTCAAGATCACCTTTTAAGTGGACAAACATGAAGCCACGCAGAAGATTCGAACGACGTCGACCGCTTAAATCCTGATACTCAGCCATTCGGATTCGGGCCTGGAAGATGTCATTCGTGCGCAACAACACACCGAGTATTTGCCGGCTGGACGCAGCCTGCGATTCCATTTGTCCACTCGCGTCACTGACCAGAACTACTTTGCAATCCTGTTCCAAGAGCGTCGCCACTCCCTGATTGTCACAAACGCCGCCGTCTGCGAGACGCAAGATGCGATCGGGATAGAGGTTGTCCATCGTCAACGGTTCGAAGACTCCGGGAACCGCGGCTGAGGCACCAACTGCCTGACCAAGTCTGATTTTCTTGTGTCCTTCCGGCGCTTCTGAGTAATACAGGCGGCGCAGCCGATCGTTACCATCGATGTCAGTATCGATTCCCGCCGGTGCTTCACCCATCCACGAAGCTGTGAATTGCCACGTGTGACCGGTGTTGAGGGTTGCGGCGTTTAGCACCATGATCGGGATCTTCGAGCTGCGTCTCCAGTTTTGATACTTCGGGTTAAAGCTTGTGTCCTTCTTAGGACCATCTGGCGTTTCTGTTAGCGGGGAAATCGTCAAGTCGTTCAGAAATCGTTCCTTACTCGATGGGTGACCGTCCTTGACCAGTGAATAAAGATACTGTTCGTACAATTCCGCAGCTCTGACAGTTCGCGAATATCCTTGACTCCAGAACATTTGGAAATTTTTCAGAGGATTGATCGCAACGCGAGTGCGAATATTCTTTTGTACGCCGAAAACAAACTCATCGATCATTTCGTGGACGATGCGAATGTAGTCTTCGCGAGTAATGTCTTTATCGAGATTTTCCTGGAGTAGATGTCGAACCTTCAGGTAGTAATAAGCACCAACGATCGCGCCGCCCGATACACACGACAGGACTTCGACGTTTCGTAGAACGTCGAGCTCGGCGAGTTGCGCCAGAACGCCCAGATGATAAAGCGCGGCACGAAATCCGCCGCCCGATAAAGCCAGACCAACTTTACCGGCGAAAGCGGTGCGTGTTATGGCTTCAGCTTTGAAGGCTCGGAGAAGAGCTGCGCGTGCTGGGGCTAGATTATCCGCAGATTGAAGTCGAGCGAGTGAGGCAAGTTGGCGCGCGAGGGTTTCCAATTCCCATTCGTATACTCGTTCCGCTGCTTTCTGACCCTTCTCTATCCAGGCAACGGCGTCGTCATAGCACTGTAGTCCAAAACATGCTTCAGCCATCGTGGCGTAATACCACCACTTGCCGGCGACCCATTTGTGCTCGGGCTCATCGATCAGTGCCCCAACTTTTTTAACGATTGTTTCTCTTATCTCGCGTGCAGCCTTACGGCGACCGGCAGCAACTGCAGAATCACGACCGGCCTTTCCGGCTTCACCTTCTTCCAAATATGCCAGTCGATCCAAAATGAACGCAGCATTGATTCCGGTGTAACCCTGATCGCCAGGGCATCCCTGTTCATAACCACGCAGGTAGTACTGGAGAGCCCGCTCAAGATTCTGGCGCTGATCGTCAACTTCCCATTTCCGCTTGTAGATCGCTGCGATAAGGCCGAGTGTTTCCTGGTCGGTCGTCGTTTCAAAATCTGCAATCTCCTGAAGGATGTCGAGAGCACGAGTGAGTCTTTCGTCGGCGGGTAAGTCCTCGTCTTTGTAAGTGCAGAGAGCGAGTTGCTGATAGATCGTCACGCGCAGCTTCTTATTGCTCGCGGCGTCCTTGTGCTTGCTGGCGCGCAGCAACAGGCGGCGCGCGTAGGTGAATCTGTTTTCATTCTTGAGTTCTTTGGCGAGGTCGAAGATGGTTTGCGGATCTTCCTGACCACCGCGGAGTATCACTTTCGCCCGTTCAACGTTTGGGCTCTTTCGCAGAGGTACCACGGTGTTGTAGGCGGTGGGCTTGGATCCGTTGCCGGAGGTTTTTGGGGATCCATTGCTTGAGGAGGTTAGATTTACAGCGACGGTCGTTTCTTTCTCAGACATGGGGGACTCCTTTTGCGGGTAACGGAAACAACTTGACGGGTCATAGCACGATGACCCTGGGCAGATCATTCAGATGAGCTAATGAGCAATCAATCGCGAACTTAAATGCAATTCCGCCAAGTAGTCAAGGAAAATACGGGCGAGTCAGTGAGTTTACCCACAGATTACACAGATTCCATTGATTAATCTGTGTAATCTGTGGATACTTTCCCTCGCACGCTAAGGGCCTCATGACCAACGTTAAATGTATTCGCTGCGGAGTTGTTAACATTCTCTCGAACGAGATCTGCAAGGCCTGCGGTCTCGAATTGACTCCTTCCGCTACTTACTCGGAAACTCCGCGCGCGTATTACCGAGAGTTTCACAGAAGCAGTCCTCTTCTAATTACGTCAATCAAGCCTTTTGACGGTGTCATCGAGGCCGTTGGATCAACAGTCACGATCTTCTCGAAAAACATCTGGTTGATCACGAAGCTCGTCCTCGTCATCGTTACTCCTTTTGAAATCTTCAAGGCACTTAGCATCGGGGAGACTGCAGGCAATTGGCAGTTAACCCTTGGCACAATTGCACTGCAGATCTTCTGCAGCATTCTAATTGCTCCCGCGCTGATCTACGCCCTGATGAAAGTGATGCAAACCGGTGTCGCTCCCGGAGTCAACGAATCGTATCGTTGGGGTTTGAGCAAGCTCGGCAAGCTTTTGCTTTGCACTTTGATGGTATGGGTTCTCGTTATGTTCGGCCTTGTCCTACTTATCATTCCGGGAATCATCCTGTTCCTGGCGTATGAAGTGGTGTACCCGGTAGCCGTCCTCGAGGGTGGCTCGGCCACAGAAATACTGAAACGTAGCTACAACCTCACTAAAGGCCATCGATGGAATATTCTGGGCGCCACTTTTGTGATGAGTATACTCATCGCGTTTGCCAATGCTCCCGGGACTATGTTGGCGGCTGGGCTTGTAATAAGTGGCATAGACTTCTGGCCGGTACAAGCCCTGGTCGCGATCATCTCCGATATTCTGAGCCAGGCAGCGACCGTTTTATCCCTCGTTATCTATCTAGGCATCCTGCGCACTTTGGAGTCGCGGCAGTCTTTAATAGAATAGGCGCGATGTATTCGGCCCAGATCACCCGCGCAAACCCCACCTGCATCATTCTTCTGATCGATCAATCAGGTTCAATGGGCGATCCGTTCAGCGGCGATTCGGCGCGCAAAAAGGCGGACTTTGTCGCCGAAGTCGTTAATCACACGCTGCACGACCTCGTGATCCGTTGCACCAAGACAGAAGAAGTCAGGAATTACTATCACGTGTCTGTGATCGGTTACGGACGCACCGTCGGCACCTGTTTTTCCGGTGAACTGGCCGGTCGTCCCATCGTCCCGATTTCCCAGGTGGCCGACTATCCGCTGCAAGTGAAAAGCAGCTACAAGAGAGTTTCCGACGGTGCCGGCGGCTGGGTGGAAATTCCCGTGCGTTACCCGGTTTGGATTCATCCAAGTGCTGACGGAAAGACGCCGATGTGCGAAGCACTAACACGCGTGCAGGAGATTCTGAGAGGATGGCTGCTGGAACACCCGCGCGGATTTCCGCCCACCGTCCTGCATCTCACCGACGGCGAATCGAGTGACGGCGATCCAAATGAGATTGGCCGTCAGATCATGTCACTCGGCACTGACGATGGCGCAGTCCTTTTATTCAACTGCCATATTTCCACGCGCCGATCTTCGAAGATCGAATATCCGACTGAAGAGCAGTCTCTTCCCGACGGATTTGCACGCACACTGTTTGATATCTCGAGTAGACTGCCGACCAACTTCCTCGCGGCCGCAGCACAACTCGGAGTCAACGCACTGGAAGGCTCCAGAGGTTTTGTGTTCAATGGAGATCCATCGTCCATCGTTCAGTTTTACGAAATCGGTACCAGCCTTACGGGCATGACTCCTTACAGATGGATGGATGATAGAACGGAGCTGGCTTGAGTTCTGCCAAACAGAGTACTACCTGGGATCTACAACTGCGGCAGTTGCTGCTGCCTAAGTTGGGCCAGGAAGCCTCTGAATGTGAAGACGCCATCGCCACCGACACGCAGCCTTCCCGCTTCGCCGTTGCTGATGGCGCCACCGAAGCATTCGACGCACGCAATTGGGCCGAGAGACTGGCTCAACACTGGGTACAACGCAAATCCACGTTAACAGTTGAAGAGTTTCGCGAATGGGTTGCCGCTGAAGGACGGGAACTTCAGGACTCATGGAATAGTCTAACTCTGTCGTGGTATTCCGAAGAAAAAGCTCGTAAAGGTTCATTTGCCGCGCTGGTCGGAGTGGAGTTGGACTTCAAAAGCGAATCACCTTCCTGGCGGGCGATAGCACTAGGTGATTCGTGCCTGCTGCACTGTCGCAGGGCAAAGCTTGTTAAGAGTTTGCCACTCGAGCGGTCGGAAAGTTTCAACTCGGCGCCAGTGCTGGTAGCTTCGGATTCATCTCTGCACGAAAGCAGTATGCAATCAGTAGTCACCGATTCAGGCACGTGTCAAAACGGCGACGTCCTCCTGTTGATGTCCGACGCCGCAGCTTCCTGGTGTTTGCAACGGTTTGAGAACGGCGATTTCGACGTCGACCAGTTCTTAAGCGTCAAAACCGATGAAGAGTTGCGGGAATTCTTTGATAGCGAGCGAATGGCTGGCAGAATAAGGAACGACGATCTCGCGATCGTCAGAATCGAAATTTTACGGAGCAAGACTTAGTGGCACTTTCACCCTCACAAACCGGAACTCTCTCGAGAAACTGGCCCTCAGCCAGATATTTCACTGAGGCGATCCAGTGTCCCTCGATCTGTTTTGCGCATCCGCATCTGCGTAGGACGATGCCTGCCGTCGATCGTCTGGGAATGCCTCTCGTGACTTCTGGTCAGTTTGCTTATGTCTACAAATTGAAGTCGCCGAATGGCACTGGCGACTTCGCAGTGCGCTGCTTCCGTGGCTATCTCGGAGATCGGGATCAGCGATACCGCGCCATTCAGGAACATCTCCGGAGCGCCCCTGTCTCGTACCTGTCTGAGTTTACCTACGCACCTGAAGGAATACTCGTCGGTGGTCACAGATTCCCGATTCTCTTCATGCAATGGATCGAGGGTCCGACGCTGGATCTTTACATCGGTGAGATGATCAACCGACCCGATGTATTGCTGCATCTTTCGGAAGAGTGGCTACGACTGCTCGGGACGTTGCGAACGTCAGGGATGGCGCATGGCGATCTTCAGCACGGCAACATCATCGTCGAACACGGGCAGTTGCGTCTCGTCGATCACGATGGAATTTTTGTGACCAGGATGGCCGGCTGGACCGCGAGCGAGGTCGGTCATCAGCACTATCAACACCCGCGCAGAACTGCGAATCACTTCGACGAGAACCTTGATAACTTCTCTTCTCTCGTGATCTACCTGTCGTTGATTTCGCTCGCAGAGCGCCCGAGTCTCTGGCAGGAACATCATGACGAGAACCTGCTATTCACGAAAGCAGACTTTGCGGATCCTGCTTCGTCGCAACTCTTTAACAAGATCCGCCAGCTTGGACCAGAACATTCTCGACTGGCGGACGTGCTCGCCGGTGCGGCGACCGGATCGCCGAATGAAGTACCATCGATTCTCGATCTCGTAAAGACTAAAACCACATTGCCTGGGTGGATGACAGCTCCGGCTGATATCGACACGACACCCAAGACTCGAGAAGTTGTTTCAGCAACACCTCCGGAAAGCCGGGCAATCCGCTGGATTCCCTGGCAAGACAAGCCTCGGGGAGCGTCAGTTCCATCAACTCCGGGCTCCGACACCGTACAGTCACTATTCAGCAGCGCGCCGCCTGCTCCGCTGGCAACGACTGTCAAGGATCCGCTGGATGTTTTTGGCAACACGATTACGTTCTCGAAGGAGTTTGTACGTAAGTATTTTCTGGTGTGGTACTGGGGCGCTTACATTCTGCTCAAGTTCATGGGATTTGGCTTCTTCTTGTCAGTGTTTGCTGCTTTGGCGTGCCTCGCGCTCGGCTGTCTCACGTTCGGGTTGGTTCGCGCAATCGATGAATCGATGAAGGCTAAGAGAGGTATTCAGAGTTCAAGTTGGCAACCACAGGCAATCACTGCTGGACCGCCTCCGGATACGCAGGTACTTTTCTCACGAACATGGAATCCGCAGGTGAACATGCCGCCAGCGCCAAGTGTTGTCGCTCCCGCCACCACGGATCCGTTTGTCGGAAATCTCGTGCTCGGAATCTATCATCTTGAAAATTGTCACTGGGTAAACCGGATCACGACCAAAAATCGCGTCGGCTTTGCAACCTCCGCGGATGCAGTTCAGCACGGCTTCAAACCCTGCCGCATCTGTTCACCTTAAAAATAATCAGGCATCCCGGAACGTACTGTAGGGGCGGCCCTCCGTGGCCGCCCTTGGTTTGGACTCGTGTTCGCCGAATCCGAGGCCGTTACTTTTTGGAATCCGTTTCAAAACCAGGGGCGGCCACGGAGGGCCGCCCCTACAGTACGTTCCGAATAACCATTGACCCTTAGCTTTTATTTCTTTAATTCCTTCCATTTCGTGTATGATTTTCCCGCGACACGCCTTCGGTTTGCTTCATTCTTCCCGTGTTTCCTGAGAACAGTGCATGCCTTCTAAATACGACATTTTTATTAGTTACGGGCACCTCGACGATGAAGATCCGGCAGGTGACGTTAAAGGCTGGGTCGATCTTCTCGTCGAACGGCTGCCGCGCCTCATCAGCAGCAGTCTTGGTTACGTACCCCGAATCTGGCGCGACCAGCGCAGTCTCACTGGCGATGCGCTGCTGAGCGCCGCGATCGAAGAAGGCCTTTCGAATTCGTTATTGTTTGTTCCCATAGTCACTCCGCGCTACGTTACGTCAGACTGGTGTCTCCGCGAACTCGAAGCATTCAGCAAAAACCCGCCTCTTCCGAACGCGCCTGCACATCGCACCCGAATCTTCAAAGTAATCAAGTCGCCCTTGCTTTTTCATCTCGCTAAAAAGGAACCGCCGCAACTACGCGAACTCATCGGCCATGCGTTTTACGAAATGGAAGGCGACATGCCGGTCGAGTTCAGTCCCGACGTCATTCCAGCAAAGGATCCAAGATATTGGACCGTGTTACGACGGCTCGCGTGGGACATCTCAACGCTGCTGGCGGTCGTAAAAGATCCGGACAAGCGCAATACGACAAAGGAGCTGCCGTCAGCAGGTCCACAAAAATTCATCTATCTTGCTGAAACAACTTCTGACCTGACGCAGGAGCGCGACGTCGTGCGCGATGAGTTGCGACAACGCGGTTATGGCGTGTTGCCTGAAGAGAAGTTGCCCACCGAAGAGCTGAAGGAAACTGAAGCGGCGATAAACAAAGCGCTCGGGCGTTCGATCCTTTCCGTTCACTTGATCGGCAAACGTTACGGCACGGCACCCGAAGACGATCCGCGCTCGATCGTTTCAATTCAGGAAGACGTGGCTTCACAACGCTCCGCGAAAGACTCTTCGTTCACACGTCTTTTATGGATGCCGCAGGGACTCATGACGCCTGCACTCGAAGTGACGGATGAACGTCAAAAAGCGTTCATCACAGCCGTGCAAACTCGCATCGGGAGCGGTGCTGAACTACTCCAAACCAGCATCGAGGATTTGAAAACGCGTATTGTCGAAAAACTCAATCCACCTGCGGTGGTTGCAACATCAAGGCAAAACGGCCGCTCTAAACTGAAACAGGTTTATCTAATTTGTGAAAACCGCGATCGCAGTCTCGTGCGACCGATCAAAGAATATCTCTTCAAACAGAATCTCGAAGTCATCACATGGCTCGACGGTGATACCGCGGCCACGCTCATGGACTATCACCACAAGAACCTGCGCGAGTGCGACGCGGCGCTCGTCTATTTCGGCAACGGCGATGAGCCATGGGTTCGCAAAAATCTGGAAGACCTCGAGAAAGCTTACGGTTATGGTCGTGAGGAAGACTGGAGTGCAGCCGCGGTTTATGTAGGCGCACCGCAAAACGATCAGAAGGAAGACTTTCTCACACACCTTGTCCCTTATGTCATTCGAAATTATACGTCGTTCGAACCTAACGACCTGCAGGATTTCGTCACGGCCGTTCATTCCGCTCAAGGAAGCCAGCAATGATTTCATCAAAACCCGTTAAGAATCCCTTCCCCGGACTAAGACCTTTTGAGACTGACGAATATCGCCTGTTCTTCGGTCGCGAAGGCCAGGCAGACGAATTGCTCACTCGACTTCAACGTACGCGATTCCTGGCTGTCGTCGGAACATCCGGCAGTGGCAAATCTTCGTTGATTCGAGCCGGTTTGATGCCGGCGTTGCGTGGCGGAATGATGAAAGGTGCTGGGTCGGGTTGGCGCATTGCGGTGATGCGACCGGGTGGCGATCCGATGGGTAATCTTGCAGCGGAGCTTGTTAAGAAAGATGTACTGGCAGAAGCCGGCGCGGGACTGCCGGAGTCGGAAGCGGAAGCAGTGATCGAAGCGACTCTAAGTAGCGGTTCGCTGGGAATCTTGAATGTGGCGCGGCAAGCTCGCCTCGGTGAACATGAAAAACTTTTGCTGGTGGTGGACCAATTCGAAGAGTTATTTCGGTTCCGTGCTGCACATGAAGGCAGCAGTGTCGACGTCGCATCTGCTTTTGTAAAGCTACTACTTGAAGCAGCACAACAGCGCGAGTTGCAGATCTATATCGTGCTGACAATGCGTTCGGATTTTCTCGGCGACTGTGCTCAGTTTCAGGGACTCCCAGAAGCGATCAATGACGGGCAGTATCTGATCCCGCGAATGACGCGGGACGAGCGACGATTCGCAGTAACGGGACCAGTGGGCGTCACGCGCGGAAAAATATCTGAACCACTGATCAATCGTCTGCTGAACGACGTCGGCGACAATCCGGACCAACTGCCGATTCTTCAGCACGCATTGATGCGCACGTGGGAATACTGGCAGTCACATCGTCGCAACGGCGAACCGATCGGACTCGATCACTACGAAGCCATCGGAACCATGTCAGACGCGCTCTCACGTCATGCCGACGAAGCATTCAATGAATTACCCGACGAAAAGAGCCGCAAGATTGCAGAGCTACTCTTCAAATCATTGAGCGATCGTGGCGCTGACAATCGTGAGACCCGGCGCCCTACTCGACTCGACACGATCTGCAAGATCACTGGTGCGAGTTTGCAGGAAGTGATTACTGTCATCGACATTTTTCGCGGTGGTGGTCGATCGTTTCTCATGCCGCCTGCCGGCACTGAACTACGTGCCGATTCTGTTATCGACATTTCACACGAGAGTTTGATTCGTAACTGGCAGCGATTGAAGGACTGGGTCAATCAAGAAGCTCAGTCAGTGAGAGTTTACCGGCGTGTGGCTGAGACGGCGGTACTTCACCGTGAAGGCAGTGAAGGACTGCTGCAGGAGCCCGCGCTTTCGTTCGCACTCGACTGGCGCGACAAATCGCATCCGAATGCAGCCTGGGGAGAACGTTATCACCCAGAGTTCGAAACCGCGATGACGTATCTCGAACAGAGCCGTCTCGCCCGTGAAGAAAAGATCGCGGCTGAAGAACAGCGACGTAATGAGGAAATCGAACGAGACAAACGCGAACTGGAAAAGACAAAACAGTTCGTCGCGTTACAGGCACGCGCCGCGCGGCGCATGCGTTGGCTGATCGCCGCACTGTGTGTGATCTTGTTGCTCGCATTCGCGACTGCAGGCTTTGCATGGACTCAACGTACATCAGCGATCCAAAGTCGTCAGGCTGCACATCGGGACCAAAAAAATGCTTTGCTGTTAGCCCAGGAAGCGGAGAAACTAAGACTTGAAGCGCGGGCCGAGGCCGTCAATGCTCAGGTAAGTCAGTTCGCAGCGGAAAAAGCGAAAAAATCCGCTGAGCTCTTAAAAGAAAAAGCAGACCAGTCCGCAAAAGCAGCCAACGAACAGAAGGCAATCGCAGAAAAAAACCTTCAGGCAGCACAGGCTGCGACGCAAAAAGCAAATGAGGCAACCGCAGCCGCCCAGCAGAGCGCGCAAAGACTCTCGGGTGCACTCGAGCGTGGCGAGCTAATCCGCAGTGGTCTTGAAGCTTACCGGCGCGAAGACTACCCGAAAGCCCAGGACGCATTTGAAAGCCTTGAAGTCAAACTTAAAGAGCTTCAGTCACACGCATCCGACCAGAATTTCACGGCGCAACAATCGAGACAATTTGCGCGGGATTATGGCTGGGCGTTATCGCGGCTCGGCGACACGTATCACAAGCAGCGTGAGTTTGGGAAAGCAATCCAACACTACGAAAGCGGGCGCGTGATCCTCGAAGGTGTGTTGAAAGATGAGCCCGCCGCGATCCTGTTCGAGACCTATCATGGCCTTGCACATGCCTATCACGACAATGCGAAGTTTCAAGCTGTCGCTGTTTATGCTAGTCCAACTACCGTAACACTGACTCCCGAACAACAGTTGGCCAAGGCTGAAGACTATTACAAAAAAGCCGCCAGCTATCAGGAAGGTCTAAAATCTACTAACCCGCTCGTCGCTGTTAACAGTCAAAAAAATCTGGTTCAGCTCTACATGGATATCGGCAGGTACGAAGATGCTGAGCTGCGTTTGAAGGGCGTGGTCGATAGTTACAGGAAAATCGAGCAGCAACCGGGCGACGGCACAATCGGCGCGCTCAAGGAACTCGCTGAGTTCTATCGCGGTCGAAGCCGTTATGAAGATGCTTTGCGCACCTACAACGAGCTCATCGATATTCAGGAAAAAATCACCGATACGACGAGTGATCCGGAAAGCATTCGGGCGCTGGCCGATAACTACAACGAGTTAAGTCAGATTCATAACGTTCTAAAGGACGAGGTGCGTAGCGAAGCTGCGTTTCACCTGGCGGAAAGAATTCAGCAGATCGTACTCAAGCTCCGCAACCAACGTGAGCTGATCGCTGATCTCAAGAAGCTCGCCGTCATTGTTCTGGACGAAGATCTCGACGTGATGGGTGACAGTTACATCACGTTGGGACGATATCAGGAAGCAGCGCACGCATACGAAGCATCGCTCTCGATCAGGGAAGCGATTAAGTCGGAGAACAACTCCATCGCCACCAGCTATCTGAAGCTCGGTGACTTGTATCGAGAACAATTGAAGAACAATGGCAAGGCCGAAGGGTTTTACAAGCAGCTCATCCAGAATCGAAAAAACTTGAAAGGCAGTTTGATGGGCGCCGGGGATCCGCTGTCACAATACATTCTCGGGTTACGGAGGCTTTCCTCGCTTTACGCAGACAATATGAATAAGCCCACGGAAGCGGAAGCGCTTTTGAACGAAGCAACCGCTGCTCTTGCTCCAATCAATGGGCGTTTGTCATGGGATGAGGAGCTGAGCGTTTACGACGACCTGATCAATCTCTACCAGAAACAACAGAAGGATACTCAGCCGATCAAATTGAAAAAGTTGGAAGCCTTCACTCGGGATCGCAATGATTTCGCCAACGCGTACCGTTCACCTGACTATCAGCACTTCATGTATGCCTACATCGTGGCGGCAGGCGACGTCGCAGATTTTCATTTGAAGCAACAGAACAAAGCGGCAGCCGAGGCAGCATACGCGCAAGTGTTTGGCTCCATACGCCTGTCGACAAATTTCCTCGACTCGACCAAACTCAAACACTACCTCGACAACCTCGAGAAGTATCAAACGCTGCTTCGCGAAAACAACAAGGCCGCGAAAGCGGCGGAGTATGATGAGTTCATAACGGGTGGTCGCATCCGGCAGAAAGATTTGGAGAGCATCGAGAAGGAAAACAATCCGTAATCAATCGTGTAGATCTGTGGCACTATTTTCCGATATACATACGATTCACCACTACCGTAGGCGTGCCCGCTACAAACCACGACCAGCTCAAGGCGATCAGTGCATTACCCGATTGTGAATTGGCGCTGAAGACATGCGGCAAGAAAACAATCCGCGCTCTTGAGTTGAGATTTGTGACCTCCGACATCCTCAATAGTCCATCATCGCCAAGATCGGGATCAGGCGAAAGTGCAAGGAATGAATACATCGGCACAGCGTTGTCCAGGACGACTGGAGTTGCCACGCGCAAGGTATCGACAGTGCTCACCTCTGCTTTAAAGCGTTCCTTGTTTGCGCGGACGCCAGTGTATGAGTGAGGCGTTTCGATCTCACTTGTTTTCCCAAACTCAGGCAAGCGCAGTCCACTGTATGTGGTCTGCACGCGCTCGACTGTTTCCTTCGATAATGTTGGATTGGAAAAGACAACGAGGGTCGACGGTTGTGTGCGATTAGGTGCTCTGGTCGACCTCCGCTTTCGCATCTCTCTTAGCGCCGAAAGTGATGGAACGTAAGAAACGGATGCTTCCGTTGGCTGTAATGCTTCGAACGGAACATCCCACAATGGTCCATCGGGAACGATTATCAGTTTCGTCTTTCCTGCGATCTGCGTTTCGGCAGGCTTCAACAAGAGGTCGTACAACTCGCGAGCAGCAGCAACGTTATCGATTGACTGGCGCAGACCCGTGATCTTCTGTGTGATTTCGGCGGGCCTCGCACTCAATGGATAAGCCTTCACTTCTAACTCTTTACCATTTGCGGTGATCACAAACAGGACGACCTGATCTTCCGTAACTGCATACTCAACAACCGCGCTGTTACCGCCAATCAATAAGCGCAGGTCTGCGGGATTCAGCGCCGAGAGTTCGCCCCTGTTGACTGCTAACTGCGGCTGCAGCGTGTAGAGTCGTTTACGAAATACTTCGTACGCTGCACGCGCAGACTGCAACCGGTTTCGCAACGCAATGTTTGGTTGCTTGGTGTTTCCCGAATCCTGAGTTCCGTACACCTGGATCTTGAGGGAAATCAACTCACCCAACAGTTTCAACTCTTCCTTTCGTTGTGCGACAGTCATCCCTTTCGTGACGGTGAAGTTGCCACGTTGAATTAGCTCTCGCAGGGTTTGCGATTTCGCCTCTTCCGCACGAACAAGGGCCTCCCTGGGCCTATCGAGATCGATTAGTGTTTCCATCGCGCCAAGAAATGGAAGAGCACCGCTTCGTTCAGTCTCCAGTCCGTCTGGTCCAGTTTCCGGACGAATCGATCGTTGCACCTGTATCGCTTCTACAAACGCATTCAATGCTTCGTTCTTGCGACCAAGAGCGCGTTGCGTTTTGCCAACCTCGGTCAACGCATACACGGCTATCGAGAAGACCTCGGCATCTTTTGCGGTTCGGGCGGCACTTTGAGCGAATTCGAGCGCTCGAGTGGTATCACCCTGTTCGCGATATGCGGCAGCAAGACGGCTCGATGCATCTGCCATGTCGGCCTTACGTGCCAAGGTTGTGTAGAAAGCGAGAGCGTCCTGGAAGCTCTGTATGGCCAAAGGATATTTTTGTTGGGCTCTGTACACAGAACCGATCCCGAGCAGCACGTGAGCGCGATTGACATGATCGGATCGTTTCTCGTGTAACTCGCGGCTTTTTTCATAGGCCTCCAGCGCCAGATCGTATTGGCCTTGTCCATAGCGCGCGTTTCCGATGTAACTCAGCATCCGCGACATACCAACTTCGTCGCCGCTGGTTTGAAAGGCGTTCAGGCTCCGGGTGAAATAATCGACCGCCTGCGTGTTGTCTCCCTGCATCGCTCTCACGAGGCCCAAACTGCCCAACGTCGTCGCGACAGTTGGTTTACCAGGCTGTTGCTCGGCAATGGAGAGACTCTTGAAATATGCCTCCAGCGCCGAAGCATAATCACCTCGAGCCCGATGCACGTGGCCAATATTCTGCAAACGAGTGGCGATGCCGGTTGGATCGTTTAGCTTTTGGTCGAGCGTCAGACTGCGGTTGTACAACTCCAAAGCGCGATCGTAATTACGCTGATAGAAGTAGCAGTTTCCGGCGCCGCTGAGTGCGCCGATGGTTCCCGCGAGGCTGTTGTTAGCGGTGAAGAGATCTAGCGCACGCTGGTAATAGACCAATGCCTGTGCATAATCGTGTTGCATGTAGAACGCCTCTGCAATACGCGAAAAAATCTCACCGTTCTCACCTAGACCTGCAACGGCAAGAAACGTCTTAGTAGCGGCTTCATAAAGCCCCAACTGGTATTGCAGACCGCCGATGCTTGCGAGTGTATTCAAAATCTCCGTTCTGTCGTCGAGAGCCTGGAATTCCTTCAGTGCTTCTTCGAAGGTCTTTAGAGCATCTGCCGGTTTTTGTTGTGCCTGATAGGTGAGCGCAAGTCCGAAGTGACAACGCGCCGCTTCGAAACGATTGTTGAGGCTGAAAAAGAGTGATTCACCTTTGCGGTAGTGATCGATCGCGAGTTCGTATTTGCCTTGAAAGTAATAAACACTGCCGATATTGAGTCGCGCCGTTGCGACACCTTCTTTGTCGTCAATCTGCTCCGAGATCTTTTCGGCAAGCTGGTAAATGTCCAGTGCCTTGGCGTACTCAGTGCCGGTGAAACGCAGGTTGCCGAGGGCAATCAGTTCTCTGCGTAACGCAACGGTGCGACGTTCGGGATGCGCAGCCAGCAGCTCGGCGCGTTTATCGGCAGGCTGAATGCTGAGTTCAAAAGCGAAGTCGGCAATCTCGCGACTGGTTGGTCCAATACTTTGCTGAGCAAAACACGTGCAGCAAAGAAGGGCAATTAAGACAAGGCCGAGGATGGCTCGCAGCATTGGCGCATTCTGCCTCAGTCATGAGCAAATTTCTAGTAAAACCAGGCCACGGATTAACACGGATGCATACGGATAGTAGTTAGTTTTTTGTAAATCTTCTTGACCGTCACCTCATAATGATCTAAAACCGGGCTACTGTAGTATTGCCCAGACTTCATCTCGGTTTTCCAACCCCTAACCGGGGCCGCTTGCTAATGCGGCTCAATGGAGAAAACAAATGCGAAAAATATTTTTACTCTTCCTGGCGTTCCTATTCGTCTGTTCGACCGTAGTGGGTCAACAGACACCCCAACCACCGCAGCCTCTAACCTTCTTTTACGACTACACCGTCAAGCCTGGCCAAGAGGAAGGATTCATGGAACTGGTCAAGACGGTCGGCGCGCCAGTGCGCGACAAATTGATGGCAGACGGCGTCATCATGGCTTGGGGCATTGAGACACCTGTTCTGCGTTATCCAGGTGGAACCACGCATCTGATCTGGTTTTCGGTCGCAAACTGGAGCGGAGTTGAAAAAGTTCTCAGCGCAATGGAAGCGCAGTTACAGAAGTTAGCCACTGAGGATGCCAAGCGAGTCGAATCAGCGCACGCCAGTAAACAGAAACCGCCCATGACAACGGCTGAACGACAGCGAGAAGTCTTTGACATGAGTAAAACGCGCGATTGGCTCGCTCGTGATGTAGTTGCGAACTATGGACCGCCGCCAGCCGCAGGTACGCTGCCTGTTACGCGTTACAACTTTATCAAGGTCAAACCTGGAAAGGGTGCTGAGTATCGACGTACATGGGAAAAGTACAACAAGCCCGTTTTCGACAAGTTGCTTGCAGACGGAGCGCTATTGGCGTATGGCCTGTCCGTCGAGGAAGTAAAAACTGATGGTGACTTCACACACTTCGTTTGGATGGCGACCGCCGACAGTGCGGGTCTAGACAAAATCGCCGCAGCATTTGCGGCCGACCGCAACCGTCGCCCGGAGGAGGAGCGAGGCTCAATCGCCGAGCTCTTCGCGAGTGTGACGGAGCCGGACAAGGCACGTTCAATTGTTACGAAATCGAGAATCTTCAGGATGCCGGCGGCGAAGTAGTTTCCGTCACTGATGACAATAGGCGCCCTCCCGATCAACGCAATCGGGAGGGCACTCCCACCGAGAGATGCAGCGAAAACCAAAATTGAAGAATCGCCTTTAAGCCGCCGTGCTGCTCGATATACTTAGGCGTCAAATGCTCGAGAAACAGTGGGCCGAGTTACAAAGCGGAAGGTTGCAATGAGCCATCGCGAAGACAAAATATATCCTGACCCGACAGAACTCTACCGCTTAAAGGAAACTCAGCGTGAGAGCGAGGCTAAGCGTCCGATTTCAGAAAAGATGGCAACCGTCGCTCGACTTCGCGATTTTGAGCGTCAACTCAAACACATTCGCCAATCTAACCGCGCTAAACGCGCGGCCAAACAGATCAAGATACACACCAAGACCCGCTGACAAGTGGAAACGAGCGCAGGTAAAGTTCCGGCTCGTATTCAGTTGAGCATCCACAGCCAAAATTCCTTTCTTCTGGCCCATCACGTTTACTACGGAAGAGGTATGCCTAAATCAGCACAAATCTTCCTTACGAGTTGGCTTCTTTATTTCTCGATGGCGAGGAATGGTGCTGGACGAATAATTGGCTGAATTACGATAGAGCGTATGTTTGCTTCCCTTCGCGAACAAGGGAACACTTGTGAGATTCAAGATGCCGGATGAGGTCGGCTCGTTTCATTATTTTGATGTTTAATTTCAGGCGGCTCGTAAGATGAGAGTTTCGCGAGTAACCCGTCCATTGCTCGAAAAGTTCTTTTCAAATTCTTCGCGGTTTGAATTAAGGATTAACTCAATCGCTTCGCTCAGGTTCTCCCGCACCTCTTCCAGAGTCTCGCCTTGAGTATTGGCGCCGGGGAGTTCCGCGACATAACCAATAAAGCCCCCCTCCTCAGCCTCTTCAAAAATAGCTGTTAGTATGAGTTCGGTCATAGATTATTGGGATGTGTATCAGTACTACGCTTGACTTCAACAATCGTCGGAATTGCTTCCTGGTCCAGGAAAAGATGATCGATCTTCCATCGGTCCGAACCTGCCTCTACTAATGGCACACCGCATTCCTGTTCAATCAGCAGGATCTTTAACCAATGTCCTCAAATTCGTTGTCTTCTATCTTACGATTTATGCTTCTGACAAACCGAATTCCAGAACACTTCATATTCAAGTACTGCCTGGTGTTTGGACCGCCCGTGCCGCCTCGATTTCGGCGGTTTTGCTCTTGCGAATGTTAAAAGCGCTGCTCGCTGGCGAGCATTGGAGTAAAAATGAGCAGTAACTTCGTATATCCACACAGTTAGTCCCGTCCTCATCTTAGTCGTTGATTCTAGTATCAGAGGTCGCTAATATTCTTCCATGAGCAAAACAGAAATACTCGACGAATTACCCAAACTCACCAAAGAAGAACGATTTGAGATTCGTTTGAAACTGGCCGAATTGGATGGAGATAATTGGCTCGACGACGACGACCCGTTATCAGAAGAACAGAAAGCGTTGTTGGATGCTCGCCTCAGAGACATGGAACTGTATCCCGAAACCTCAATTCCATGGACAGAAGCTAAGCGCCGTCTTCAAGAGCGATTCATGAAGTGAATTACAGTCTGGAAATCAGGCCTGACGCTCTCACAGATATCGAAGAGGCCGCTACCTGGTACGAAGAACATGAAGCTGGTTTGGGAACCGACTTCGTTAAGACCGTCCTCGAGTCAATCGATAGTCTGCTGAATAAATCCTCTCGTTCACCGATTGCGTGATCGGCGGCGCAACGTTCGCTGGAGCCTCACAGATCGTTTTCCTTACAAAGTTGTATATCAAAGCCTGGATCAGCGCGTGACGGTGGTTGCGGTTCTACATACCGCACGACAGGAGCGACGCTGGAAGCAACGCGTGTAAACCCACCAAAGGGTTGACTTAAGAAAGCCACAGATCTGCACAGATTTTGGACGGATGGGATAATGAATACGGGTTAGATCGATCTCGTAGATCGTCTTACGCGTTGGAGCCTGTGGTGGATCCGGCAAATAAGATTTCGTTGCGCCTTTGCGTTTCCTTTGCGCCTTTTGCGTGAAACCGGTTTATGAATGCGCGGTAGGACGGGAGTGTTTGATGTGGCGCCAGATCCACCAACCGACGAAGAGAACGCCCGCGATGCCGATCAGGAAATCGAACCGGTGAAACCAGGTCTTTAGCGTCGGGTCTTTATCCCATTGCTCGCCAAGCTTCTGCCCGATGTACGCCAGCCCCAGACACCACGGCAGTGACCCCGCAAACGTGTAGATCACGAAACGCGTGAGATTCATTCGCGCGACGCCCGCCGGAAACGCGATGAACGTTCGAATCGCCGGCAACAAACGACTGACAAAAACGATCGCTTCTCCATACTTCGCAAACCAGCGATCGGCGATGTCGAGATCGTGACGCGAAAGCAGAATGTATTTTCCGTACTTCTCGACGAAAGGACGGCCGCCGTACATCCCAGCCCAGTAAGCCACGAGCGACCCCAACACACATCCAACTGTGCCGGCGACGCCGACCCACCAGAGACTCATCTCGCCGCGACTCACCAAATAACCTGCGAACGGCATGATGATCTCGGAGGGCAACGGTATGCATGCAGACTCGATGGCCATCAAAAGAACAATGCCCATGTAGCCCATCTTGGAAATGACCGCGACGATGAACCCGGAAAGTATGGCGATAATTTTTGCAATCATAAGCGAGCAATTTACCGATCAGACCAGCCGTGTTGGCCGATCAATGGTACGAAAGCACATCCTCCATGATCTTCTTCCTTTCGACCCTGATCGGTTTTAATTACTCGAATCAGTCGCTGACATTCACGTGATTCACCGACCGGTACAACCAGACGACCACCTACCTTGAGTTGCGCGATTAGCGGCCCCGGAATTGTTGGACCACCTGCGGCTACCAGAATTCCATCGTAAGGCGCGTTTGCCGCCCAGCCAAGTGTGCCATCAAAGCATTTCACTGTCGCGTTGTAAATTTCGAGTTGCCGGATCCTGGCCTGTGCTTCACGCGCGAGATCGCCGATGCGTTCAATCGAGTAGACTTGTGCTGCGACCTGGGCCAACACCGCAGTCTGATAGCCGGAGCCGGCACCGATTTCGAGCACTCGACTATTCGCGTCGAGCTCAAGCAGCTCGGTCATCTTTGCGACGATGAATGGTTGTGAAATCGTTTGGTTGGCGCTGATCGGCAAAGCGTGATCGCCGTACGCACGACTCTGTAATGCTTCCGGCACGAAAAAGTGGCGCGGGACATTCCGCATCGCCTCAAGCACTTTCGGATCGCGGATGCCGTAGTGATCGCGCAGGCGTGCAACCATGCGCTCTCTTGGAATGGAGTATTCCTGTAGTGAAGCAGGCCGATGTTTATTTGCTGGCTGCACCGGTTCTCTCGATTGGCGATTGCCAATTGCCGATTTCCGATTTTTCAATTGGCAATCGGCAATTGGCAATCGGCAATTTCTCTTAGCTCTTATGGAGTAGCTCAGAGTCTTTAATGTAATTCCAGGTTTCGATAGCCGTCAGCGCCTGATGGTCCGTCATATCGCTGCGCAGTGGCGTAACAGAGACATAGCCCTGTGAAACAGCGTGATAATCAGTACCCTCAACCGAGTTCCCGTCGAAGTACTCTTCACCAATCCAGAAGTACGGTTTGCCGCGAGGGTCAATATGTTCAGTGATTACGGGTCGAGCGTTCTTGATTCCCTGCCTCGTTACTTTGACGCCTTTAATCTCTCCGGGAGGCAAATTGATATTCAACAGCGTGCCTTCAGGTAAGCCCTCATCCAACACTTTTCGAACCGCAACGACGGCAAAGGCTGCCGCTTCTTCAAACTGGAAATTATCGCGCGCAACGAGACTAAGTGCCACACCCGGAACGCCCAGGATCGTGGCTTCGAGTGCGCCGGCGACTGTTCCTGAATATGTCGCATCATCACCCAGGTTGCCGCCGTGATTGATGCCGGAGACGCAGATGTGGGGTCGTTCGTTGTCGGGAAGAATTTTGTTGAGAGCAAGCGTGACGCAGTCAGTGGGAGTACCGTCGATTGACCAGTGACGTGAGTCGAGTTGCCTGATTCGCAGTGGACGAGCGAGGGTCAAGCTATGCGAGGCGCCACTCATTTCAGACGCGGGCGCCACCACGTAGACGTCACCAATCGGCGACAGGGCTTCTTCTAATTTGATCAGCCCGTCGGAATGGATACCGTCGTCGTTGGTAAGCAAGATGCGAATCATATAAATGCCAATTGCCAATTGCCGATTGCCAATTTTTCAACAGCGACTCAGGCCATTTCATAAATTGGCAATTGGCAATCGGCAATTGGCAATCTGACTGGTGAGATAAGACGACGGCCTGAAGTTGTGCGGGAATAACTTAGTCGCGGGGAACGCGCATCCGGCCCTTCTTCTTATTGCGTTTCCGAGCCAGCGCCGACTTCAATTTCGCCTTTTGACCGGGGGGAATGAAGAACGCGTGTTTCTTCGCGTCTTTGATGATCTCCTCAGTCATCACTTTGCGCTTGAAGCGACGCAACGCGCTTTCAATCGATTCACCCTGATTAACAGTAACAATTGCCATTCGTTCTCTGCTTTCCTTTTCTTTAGATCCTATGCAGGCCAGCTATTTAAGCATAAAAGCCAGCAATCACACAAAAGTATAGGTCCTATAGCAAAATATAGGACCTATACTGTTCCTCCTGCAGGTTCGGAACCTATACCAAAACGGCTTCGGCTGGTTCTTCTTTCTTTCGGCTGAGGCCCTTGATCTGCACCGGCTTATCAGATTCCTTGGTGTCCAACTGCTTCTTCATCACCATTTCCTGATAAAGCTTGCGCATCATCACTGCCTCTTCGTGCGCGGTCTTCGGCCCCTCCATTTGCGGTTTGTTAGGCCGCATCAAATCAACTTCATTCAAAATCAAGCCATGGGCCTTGTCGGCCATTTCTACATTCTTGCCACCGGCGAAAATCTCGTGACGGCCATGCTCCTGGTACCACTTCGCGACGGTCGCGTTCTGGTGCATGTTCTCGATGATGTTTCTCCAACCGATACCGGTGTTGTAGGCACAGAACGAAATCTCGCCTTCCTGAGTGCCGTACGGAATGATGCACATTTCCGTGCGGCGGAAGTCGTAGTTGAAGAGATCCTGGAACCACATTCCCGCGATAAACAGGAAGTTCCAGCGATCCGAACGGCGCTTCTCGATGTCGTCTTTGCTGCGATCGCCGCTTACTTTGCCGTAATCCTTACCAGTCAGTCCAAACGACTTGTCAAACTTCTTGAAAAGCTCGTAAAGCGTGAACTGCGATGGCGACTTATATGGATTGTAGTGCTTCAAGAGAGTCAAACCCATCATCAGGTTCGACATCCACTTGCCGCGCGCCGCGTCCGTGATCTTCTGCATGTCCTTAACGAGACCCGGAATGTTCAGAAACTCCGGAACCGGACGCATCTCTTTAAGTTCCTTATCGATCATCACTGCGGTACCGACGCCGCAATTCGGGTGACAACCGCAGGAGACCTGTCCCCACTCAGCCTGAGGACCATGAACGAGATCTGCGAAATCGGCGAAGGCTCCCATCAATGACAGCGGGAACCAGTCGCGGGTCGGTTCAGTGATTCCCACCTGATTCTTCACGTCGTGAGCAAGGTGCGAAAGCGTGTAGCGCTGTTGCAGACGTCGCTGCTCGGTGATCTCTTCGTCGCGACCGGTAAACGAAACCGGCTGGAACGAAAGGAACGCAATCTTCTTTGGATTATCGAGCGCGAAACGGATGATCGAACCGACCTGATCGTTGTTGATTCCGTTTACGAGTGTCGTCACGAGAACGATCTCGACGCCGGCTGCGTGAAGATTGTTGATAGCTCTCATCTTCACGTCGAACAGATTGCCTACCTGACGGTGGCTGTTGGCATCGTTGCCGATACCGTCAAACTGTAGATAGACGTAACGAAGTCCCGCCTCAGCAGCCTCACGACAGAACTCTTTGCTCTTGGCAAACTCGATTCCGTTCGTCGCCGCCTGCACGCTGTTGTAACCAACTTTGCGCGAATACTTGATCGCTTCGATGAAGTGTGGAGAGATTGACGGCTCGCCGCCTGAAAACTGCACCGACATCTGGCGACGCGGCTTGATGGTGATCGCGTTGTCGAGAATTTCCTTGATCTCATCCATGCTCAATTCATGAACAAAGCCAACCTGGTTGGCGTCCATGAAGCACGGGTCGCACATCATGTTGCAACGATTGGTAAGGTCGACAGTCAACACTGCGCCGCGACCATACTTAACTGTGCTCGAACCGTGATTGTGTAGTTTCTCGTCATTGTGCGCGTCGATATCGCGACCGGGAAACATCTTTTCAATGTGCGTGAGAAACTTGGAATCGATGGCCATCATGTCTTCGAAGTGGCCGTGGGTCGGACAATCCTTGATCATCCAAATCTCGCCGTCGCGTTCAATGATCTGCGCTTTGATTTCGCCGACCTTTTCATTAATGAGAACGCTGACGTCTTTCTTACCGCTGATGATCTCTTCGCGTGCTTCGATAACGCAGTTAGGACAGAGGGAATCGGTTGTGCGTGGCCAGCCAAGTGTTGGCTTACTCTTCTGCCACGATTTCAAAAGGGGTTTGTCTGACCATTTTGGAGTAAAAGAAGGATTGGGCTTGTACTTATTTACTGACTGAATTGCGTTGAAAAGGCCTCCCGCAATGAAGGTCAATCCTCTCTCCGCATGCTTGATAGGTCGCATCGTATCTCCGTCCGTTTTCAATAGTTTATGGCGTGCCTTGGCAGATCTATACAGACAAGGCCGCGGACCTTAGAGCAATGACCATGCCGCGATGGCAATGTATCTCTAACCTTAACTATTCTCTAACTTAGGTCAACTTCGAGAGAGGTGGACCGCTTTGTGGGCTGTGTCTTGATGCTACACGCTGCTCAGGACTGGGCATGCCTGTGACATTTTGGCCGGCCTTTCACGCAAAGGCGCAAAGTTAACGAAAGACCGCAAAGGATTCTTCTTGGCGGCCTTTTCTTTAACTTTGCGTCTTTGCGTGAAACGTCTTACTTATCACCCATTGCCGCGCGCATTGCTGCGATGATTGTGTCTGTGACCCGTTTCTTGAAGAGCTCGTCGAGCTTTGCCGGTGAGAGATCGAAGTCGACTGGCGACTCTTCAATTCGTTTGATGATGGTGCCTTCTGAAAATCCGGCCTCAACGAGACGAATCACGCCTTCATTGGTCAGCGTCTGAGTCTTCTCGAGCTTTAATGCCGCCGCTTGACCGCCAGCTGGCGGGGGCTTGAGGATGCGGACTGTAGCCGATCCACTGAGGTTGTTGTCGTTCTGATTACCATCTAAACTGCCACGCGTTCGGCTCGACGATTGCGAACTGGAACCAGAACCGAAAACATTGTTCTCAGCGCTTTGCGCCTGCGAGTCGCCGCCCTTCTCCTTTTTGGAGTCTTTGAAGAACGGATCACCGGCCCACTCCCCATCCTCGTTGAAGAAAACGGTTCCCATCTGCGCCGACATCATCGCGAGGATGATGTTCTCATTAACTCCGTTGCGCTTCAGTTCGATGAGATGTTCAGTATCAAGATTGTAATTGGCAGGCCGGCTGTTGATGATCGTGATGATAGTCTTTTCTTTGAAGCCCGCTTTAACAAGCTTCACCACCTGTACATTCGTCAGTGGTCCATCCTGCTGTTGGGCATTAACGCCAACCGTCAGTAGTAGACACAAACAAGTGAGCAGAATTCCCTTCATGCGTGATTATCTTTCGCCGGAATCTTTGGCAGTTGTCGGGGCTGGTTTCTTCGTGCGCGCGATGTTGCGCTTGTAGCGATAGCCGATCTTCTTTACGTAGTTGCGAGTCTCTTTGTACGGCGGCACTCGATTGCCAAACTTCGCCACCGCGCCCTCACCGGCGTTATAACTCGCGAGAACGAGATCCACGCGGTTATTGAAGCGATTTAACAACTCGCGCAGGTACCTCGTGCCACCCGAAATATTTTGCGCGGGGTCGTGCGATCGGCGCACACCAAAACGCGCTGCGGTTCCCGGCATCAGTTGCATCAAGCCACGCGCGCCTTTTGGTGAAACGGCGTGCGTGTTGAAATGCGACTCTTGCTCCATCACCAGGAATATCAGGTATGGATCAACTCCATACTTGTTTCCGTTCTGACGGATCAGACTGTCGAGTCCGGGCCTGCCAGTGCTCCAACCGCTTGCTTTCTTTCCTGACTGCGCCACGGTCGCGGGATCTTCAACCTCGATCCGATCGACACGAGCCGCGTCGATAAAGATCGACATCGAACCGCGTTTGTACCAAACGCCAGCAGGTGATTGGCTGGCACTGTCAGCTTCGACACGTGCTCCGCCTTTCAGATAAATCCACGCCTGTTGGTCATACACACCATTGTTCGATGGCGTTCGCGCGACGACTTCCGAGACTTCGAAATGATCGTCGTCGTTCGTGCTCGGGGTCGGCGAAGGCTTAGGCGTCGCGGTGTTTCGTTCGATCTTCTTTACTTTTTCTTTCGCCAGCAGGTGACTGAGTCCGCCTTTGCGATACCAAACTCCCTGCGGCGATTCCCAGGCGTCGTCGACAGTTATGTACGAGCCGTCGGTGAGCTTCAGTTTGATTTCGGTGGTTTGCGAAACTGCCTGGCTAGAACACACCAGCACGATCAGTAACCACAGATTACGCAGATTTTTGACGGATTTGTTCATTACAGTTCTAATGGATCGGCGAGCGTTCGTTCGATCATTGTTTCCTGTGTCTGCACGGGCGCGAACGAATGTGATGTACCGAAGTAGTTACGCCAGGCGATGTCGACGATCTGCGGCGTCAGATGTGTGGTCTTGCCTTCAAACTTGCAAATGTCTGTAGCCCGGTCGAGAATGTCGCGCGGTTCGCAACCCTTCATCTGCCTGTGCTCCACACGATACTTCATCAGAATGTGGTCCAACACAGGTTGTTCGACCGCGATTCCACGCCGATCAGCCTGGTGTTTGAAAATTGCAGTGTACGCTCCGGGTGTGGGCGGCTCCACGCGTGCGCGGTAACCCATGCGTCGCAGGAACGCCTGGTCAGCGAGATCTTTTTCTTCCAGGTTCGTCGAAAACACGACGAGCTGTTCAAACGGAACCTCGATCTTCTTTCCGGTGTGCAACGCGAGATAGTCCACACGTCGTTCGAGTGGCACGATCCAACGATTCAAAAGATCCTGTGGCGCAACACGCTGACGGCCGAAGTCGTCGATAACAAGGGTTCCGCCATTTGATTTCATCTGGAACGGCGCTTCATAGAACTTCGCCGCTTCACTCCACGTCAGGTCAGCGTTCTCCAACGTTAACTCACCGCCCACGACTACCAGCGGACGATGAATGAACACCCACCGGCGATCGTAATCAATCGGCGTGTCCTCCTTCGGCATCGGTTCGTGACAATGCCCGTCGAAAACGCGAATGATCTGCCCGTCGATCTCGACCGCGTATGGAATCCAGATGCCCCCCGCTAATGCTCCATTGATGCGCTCCGCCACCGCGGTCTTACCGGTGCCAGGCAAGCCGGTGAGAAACAGTGAACGGCGCGAATTGATAACACAACCAAGTGTCTGCAGCAGTGTCTCCGGAAGCACGAGGTCATGAAAAGCCTGACGTACCGTATCCATGTCCGCCGTGTTTGACGGAATCGACTGCAGTTTCATCATGTGCGAGTAGTCGCGCAGCGACACTGGGGCCGGTCCGACGTAACCACTTATGGACAACAACCGGGCTAATCGATCCCAGCCATGATCCAGCATCGCATAGCGTGTGGAACCAATCGCCGACTGCATCTTTACTTCGATCAACTTTTCGCGGTAGAGCTGTTGGAGCAGATCCTCGGCAAGTGTCCGCGGAAGGTTGATGCGTTCGGCGACCGCCATGGTCGTCGGCTCGGGCAGCATGGCGACATGCTTCAATGCGAGATCGCAAAGGAACTGCTCGGAGATGCCGGTATCGCGGACCTCCTCGGGAAGCGGTGGTCCCATGCTCTCGATTTCCGCGCGCGTCAGAATTGCGGTGTGCGACATGTGAGTTGTTCCTTCATAGGCCGAATAGGTCATATAGGACCTATTTACCTGTGTTATTGGAGCTGTTGTTAGAAGCCAATGCTAGTGCTGATCGAGCAGCGTCGGATTCCGAGGCTCGGCCTACGCGCTGGTAAAGATCGGCCAGGCGACGAAGAGCGAGCGTGTTGTTGGGATCGATCGTACGCGCTGCTTCGTAGTAACGAATGGCATCGTCTTCACGGCCGAAGCGCTCGAGCATCTTCGCGGTGTTGAGATTGCCATTCAATGGACCAGTAGCACGAGCGAAAGCTTTGTAGGCTTCATCGATCTTCCCGAGACGGCAGTACGCCAGACCCAGATTGTTCAAAATGCGTTCGTCGTTTGGAGCAAGTTTTGCGGCGCGCTTCAAACGATCGATAGCGGCGCGATAGTTACCGTTTTGATAGAGCGAGAAACCGAGGTTGTTAAGCGTGTCGGCATCTTCCTCCATCTTTACCGCGCGTTCGAATGAATCGCGCGCGCGATCGCTGAAACCTTTCTTGTCGTATGCCACGCCAAGCAGATTGTGAGCTTCAGTCAATTTGGGATCGATCGAAGCAGCCAGCGAGAGCTCGCTGATGGCTTCGCCATAACGTTCTTCCAAAAGATACTCACGACCGGCTTCGAGGTGCTCTCGTGCTGACGCAGACGACGTGTCGCGCTTTTTGCCCTGGTTACGCGCGTCTTCTACCTTCGTGATGCCAACGGTCTCAAACTTTTCCGCGTCCTTCTCGGTCATGCGGTAGACCTTGTTCTTGTCGTCACCACCACCAAACATTCTTCCGAACAGCTTGAACGGTGCTGCCAGAACTTTTACTACCTTGTTTCGCTTTTTCTTTGGCTGCTCGACGCCCGCTTCAGAACCTGAATCTTCCAGAACGATCGCGTCGGGATCACCCTCACGCTGGATCGTGGAAGCACTCCACATCGCTGTTGCAGCAATCGTCAAAACAAAAGCTATTAAAACAGCAAGTATTCTTCGTTTGTTCATTGGTCCACTCCTCTACATCTTCCCGAGAGTATCAATGAGGTTAAGGGCGGCCGGGCCAAGTATGGCGATGAAAAGCGTTGGGAACAGGAAGCACGCAAGCGGGAACAGCAGTTTGACTGCAGCTTTCTGCGCTTCCTGTTCAGCTCGCTGGCGCCGTTTCGTGCGCAGCGAATCTGAAAACACGCGCAGGCCCTTCGCGATCGAAGTACCAAACTTATCGGTCTGGATTAGCATCGCCACAAGGCTGTGCAGATCGTCGACGCCGGTGCGCTCTGCAAGATTACGTAATGCTTCGTCGCGCTCGCGTCCGACTCTGATTTCAAGGTTCGCGAGTTCGAATTCGTCTGCGACTGGTGGATGTACGTCCCTCAACTCGCTCGAGACTTTCACCATCGCCGCATTCAGACCGAGACCTGCTTCGACTGAAACAACCATCAAATCAAGCGCGTCCGCGAGACCCCAGCGTACGAGTCGTTGGCGCTTCTTAATCATGCGGCCCAGGAAATAACGCGGCAGGAAGAAGCCTGCTACAAAAGCGCCGATGATGTAGATCACAGCATTGGTTAGCGGTCGCGCAGTCAAAGCACATACGCCGGCAACCAGCAGCGGGAAACCTGCCATTGAGCCCAAATGAATGGCGCGATAGACGATCGGTGCTTCGGCAGAACGATAGCCCGCGTGCATCAGTTGCTTTTGCAGCTTCTTCGCTTCGGTCGCCGACGGCGGTAGAAGTTTGTTCAACGGCTCCGCCAGTCGCTGCGCGATTTCAGCGGAACGGTCATCGGGCGTTACTACTGATTGAACGTTAGGTGCGCCGACTTCCTTCGTTCCACCGAGGTTACGCAGTCTTTCAGTGGCCGCACTCTGGGGCTTGTAAAGCAACCAGTAGACACCCAGCATTGCGAGTGAGATACAGACAAAAGTTGAGATGCCGATTATAAGTATCATTGTCTTGTCTTTGGTGTTAGGTTCTTTGTTCTTTGTGCTTTGACCAGGTACTAAGTACTAAGCACACGACTTTAGATCTGTATTCTCAGGATCTTTCTCACAATCAACATGCCCGTGATCTGCATGAACAGTGCTAACGCGATCAGATAGTGACCACGCGGATCTTTCCATAACACGCTCATGTAATCGGGGTTCAGAAATGTAACCGCTAACGCAACACCGATCGGCAGTCCACAAAGCAACCAGGCTGACATTCGCGAACTCGTGGTCAGTGTTTTCAAGTCGCCCAAAATACGGAAGCGCTCACGAATCGTGTAAGCGACCTTCTCGAGAATCTCTGCGAGGTTACCGCCGGTCTCTCGCTGGATCAGAATTGCAGTCACACAGATCTTCAGATCGAGCAGCGGCATTCTCTGCGTCAGGTTTTCAAGTGCCAGCTTCACTGAGAGACCAAGATTCTGCTCTTCGTAAGTCTTGCGAAACTCGGTAGCAACCGGCTCCGGCATTTCGATTGAGATCATGTGAAGAGCTTCAGAAAAAGCGTGGCCGGCGCTGAGTGCTCTGCTAACCAGGTCGAGTGCTTCCGGAAGCTGTTCGAGGAACTTATCAAAACGTTTTTTGCGCTTGTAATAAACGTGAATCAGCGGTATCGAAGCACAAGCTAGCCCGGCCAAAATCATGAGCGGAATGAAAACCGTCAGGACTGATGCGGCCAAACCACCAAGCATGCCTGCCATGAATGAAAACATCAGCAACCGCGAGGGCGTGATGTGGAGATCGGCCTGGTCCAACATCCGTTTCAAGTGAAACGTCGCCTGGATGTTGATCATCATCTGATTCATCCAGGGGATCTCGCTCATCAACTCGTTGCGAGCGAGCACCACGTCGATATCCTCAGTATGGGCCGAATGAAGCAGAGCTTCAGACAGTCGCTTTTGCAGACGTACACGTTTCTGTTCGGTGCCGTGAGTGGCCAGCAGGTAGGCGCCCAGGACCAGGAACAGTGCGAAGACGAATACGAGAAACGATATAACCATTTGCTTACATCTCCTCGAAGAAGACGCGTGGCAGTTGCAGACCGCAAGCCTTCAACCGTTCGGCGAAACGTGGACGAATACCAGTTGGACGGAAGCGACCCAGCACGGTGCCCTCTTTGTCGACACCCGTTCGCTCGTACTGGAAGATTTCCTGCATCGTGATCGTCTCGCCTTCCATGCCGGTGACTTCCGAAATCGATGTCACGCGACGCGAGCCGTCCGACATACGCGCGACCTGCACGACGAGATTGAGCGCCGAAGCGATCTGTTGGCGCATCGCGCGATCGGAGAGACGCATGCCGGTCATCTGAATCATCGTCTCGAGACGGGCCATTGCATCGCGCGGCGTGTTGGCGTGGACGGTAGTCAAACTGCCATCGTGACCAGTGTTCATGGCTTGAAGCATGTCGATAGCTTCGCCACCACGAACCTCACCGATCACGATGCGATCGGGACGCATACGCAGTGCGTTCTTGACCAGATCTCTTTGGGTAACTTCACCGCGACCTTCAATGTTGGGCGGTCTGGTTTCGAGTCTGACGGTGTGCGGCTGCTGTAGCTGAAGTTCTGCCGAGTCTTCGATCGTGACGATGCGCTCGTTTTCGGGAATGTAAGCGGAGAGCGCGTTGAGCAGTGTGGTTTTGCCGGCGCCGGTACCACCAGAGATCAGAATGTTCAGACGCGCAGTGACAACCATCTGCAGCATGTCTGCAATGTCTTTGGTCAGTGCGTTGTACTCGATCAACGAAGACATCTTCAGTGGATCGGAACCAAAACGGCGGATCGAGACAACTGGTCCATCGATGGACAGCGGCGGAATGATCGCGTTCACACGCGAACCATCCTGCAAACGGGCATCGACCATCGGCGACGACTCATCAATGCGACGTCCAACTGACGAAACAATTCGTTCAATCACCCGCATCAGGTGCTCGTCGTCTTTGAATTGCACATTTGTTTTTTCGATCTTACCGCGACGCTCGATGTAGATCGTTTTGTGGGAGTTAACCAGGATGTCGGAGATGGTTGGATCTTTGAGCAACGGCTCTAGTGGTCCGAGTCCGAAAAGCTCGTGCTGAACGTCGTTCACGAGTCGCTCGCGCTCGGAGACGGACAACGGCATGGCTTCCTGCGCCAGGACGGCCTCGGCCAGTCGCGCAACTTCATCATGGACCTGTTCCTGACTCAGCGCTTGCAGCTTCGTCAGATCCATCCGGTTGATCAACGTCCGGTGCAGACGCGACTTCATTTCCTGGAACGAGTGCTGGCCGGTTCCGTCCGCAACGGCTCCCGGTGCGCTGGTGTTATTGTTGCCGATTAATCTTTCACGTAGTGCCATAGTGTTTGTTCACCTGCGGGGCTGCCGCTTAGACCTTCTCCATCGAGGCTTGAAGTTTGAAGTTTGGTTGGGCCGACTGCTTCTTTAGCAGCGAAGCCCAGAAAGGACGGCGTTGTTTCGAGTGATCGATTGGCGCAATACCGAGCGACATCTGCTCGGCTATGCGACGAATCTCCATTGCGATTTTTGAGGTGGGCTCGGCTTGCACGAGCGGGGTGCCGAGATTGATCGAACCGACGGCTGTTTGATAGTCACTGGGAATAAACGCAACCACCGGTTCACCCAGAAATTTTTCGACTTGCCTGAGATCGAGATCGATCTGCTTGCTCCAGCGGTTGACGACGATGCGCACTTTATTTCGCGGATATCCCAACCGGTCGAAGATCTCGAGCGCTCGTTGCGTGCTGCGAATCGCGGGAATGTCGAGTGTCAAGACAAGAACGATCTCGTCTGACTGATCGAGAGCGGCGAGAGTGATCGAGTCGAAAGTGTGCTGCGGGTCGAGCACAACGTAGTCGTAGTGATCGCGCAGTTTCTCGAGCACCTCAAAGATGTGTTGCGGTTCGATTTCGTCAGCGGAGTCGGCCTCGCGTGGAGCGGCCAGTAAAGACAAGTGCGTCGAGTGTGGAGTTAGAAGACTGTTGATGAGCGTTTCGTCGAGACGCTGGCGCTTCTCGCACATGTCGGCGATCGAATACTTCGCTTCGAGTCCTAAAAATAGTGGCAGGTCGCCGGCTTGAAGGTTGAGATCGACGAGAACTGTTTTCGAGCTGGTCGCAGCGGCGAGATTGGTTGCGATGAACGAAGTGCCGCAGCCGCCTTTGCTGGAAAATACGGCGACCATGCGACCTTTCTTTTTTGGTGCCTCAACCTGCTTGCTGGAAAAATCTGAAACTCGATCGAGGACCGTGCGTAGTTCTTCAACGCTGATCGGAATGCGCAAAAACTCTCGCGCACCAGCGCGCAAGCTTCGCAGGATCAGATCCGGTGATGCATCCTGGGCAGCCGAGATGAGGGCGGTGTTGGGACATTCGGCGTTCAGCTTCTCGATGAACTTGACGGCATATTCTGCATTTGCGCCAAGGGCTATGATCGCTGCTGCAGGTTTGAGACGAACGATCTCTTCGTAAAGCTGTTCCGCATCGTTACCGCCGGCGAGCAGCTTGACGCGTGATTCTGCTGACAACGCCTTGCGAATGTCTTTGAAGTTTTCGAGTCCGGTGCTGAGGACTACTACTGAAATTGGTTCGGTCATCTGTTCCTCTTGATTCGTTAAATTCGAATCCCACCGCCGGCGGCTGTCTGAATTGAAAAACTTATTGACAGAGTGCCTGGGGGTTACGGTAGGTCCATCGCAATCTTGCAAGGCCGGCGATGTTTGATCGGCTGGCGTACTACTGGCGCCATCCGGCAGTGGATTCGAAACTTGAGACAGGCTGTTTTTAATTCGTGCGACACTGAATGTCTCTAACCCTTCGTCGTTTGATTGCACGGCACACTATTTATTGGCCGGAATCACCCCAACGCTTTCGCCGGTCAATGTAGTGCTGTAGGTGGGCATCGTGATGCTCGTGCCAAACAGTGGAATCACAAACTGGAATTGATAGTTGGTAATACCTACTGAGACCGTCCCTTTGTTCACTCCAATTTCCGAATAGGTAACCGTGACATTGTCAGGCGTAAGATTCGGAACAACCGGCTGTGTGCCTCCGGCTTCGTCGCCGTAAACGACGACATTCTTGACGTTTCCAATTTCAGCAGGCGTATGAAGCGTCGCGTAGCGAACCCCACGTCGCGCGGCGTCAGTTAATGCGTTATGTGCCCAGAGCGCTCGTCCGAATTCGATCACTCCGAACATTGATGTCAAAAAAACTGTCAGCGCGATCGCGAATTCGACCAGCGAGGCGCCACGTTCACCTGAATCAAATTGTTTGACTTGCTTCATGTTCATTTACCCCTCTTTTTAGGATGGGGGCGGTTGAGTGTTCAGATAACGCATCGTCACGCTGGGCTTTACTCCAATGTTCAAATTCAGCCCGACAATCTTGGTCAAGGCGCCCAAATTGAAAATCGGTTGATGCGTGTAGCCGTCGATGTAAACGGTTACTGTTTCAGGTACCGCGGTACTGCCGCCCTGGTAATTGATTTTGACCTGCGTTGTCGACAGACCCTGCAGGATTGGCGTTCCGGTGCCGCTCGGATTTCCGTACACGACAATGTTGGCGGCAGCGACTTCTCCGGTTCCTCTCAAAGCGGAACTCAAATACCGGGCGCCCCCACGAGATGCTTTAGCCAGGGTGGTGTATTCGTAATAGTAGCGGCCAAATTCCGCAGTCGCCGCAAACAACATTAAGAAGATCGGTATAACTATGGTCACCTCGACCAACTGGACACCCCGCTCGTCTCGGGTGAAACGCTGCAAATGAGACAGGCGAGCCAATCGGAGCCGGTTACGAATTCTTCGGATTCTTGCATGCATGATGTCACCTACTTGTAGAGCACTGGAACGGCCGTGTTATCGATGCCTGGACCAGCGCCCGGGTCGTAATAACTATTACCGGCGAATGCCGTATCGGTAATGTATTCAGCTTGCAGTTCACCACCGTTGCCGCCACCGACAGAAGATTTGAGAAAGAAGACGCCGAATCTGGTAACGGTAACTTCGTCGCGACCTTCTTCGGGTGGTGCAGCAGCGATGGGAATAAAGACGACGCGACGGCCAGCTGTGCCTGGATGACTCGGTGCCTTGAATTCGAGGTTGTCGGCGTATTGGTCGTAGGTGATGCCTTCGGCGATATTCGTGTCCGGTGGGTAATTCGCCGGATCCATACCAGCCGAATAAATGTCAAAGCGCGTATTGATTCCCTGCCGGATTGCACCGGCGGTCACACCGGGCTTTGTCTTAACCTTAGTGCCCACAGAAATGCACCAGTTAACTCCGGTTGCCATTCCTTCGCGATCGCCGCTACCACCTGACTGTATCGGCGCCAGCAACTGATAGTTTCCTGGTGAAAGACCACCTCCGGGCGCGAGACGAAATGTGTAGGTACGTTCTGGTGCTATCGGGTTGGCAGGATCATCGAGCACGAACGCAGGCAGCCACGGGCAGAGCACGTTGACAGTAACAGAAAAACCTGCGGTCGCTTCGGCGGACAGATTTCTGGTGTTGCCCAAAACAATCGCGGCGAAGGACATACCGACCGGCTCCGCAGGCGTCGTCACTTTTACGAACCGAATGTAGTCCGGCGCCAGCGCAGCATCGCTCGAGCTCATGTATGGACCATTAAGATTGACTGCAAACAGGACGTTGGCAGGGTCGATCGCCACACCCGTTTTGTTGAATTCGTACTTGTTGAAGGTATTTGTTGCGCGAAACACCGCATCATTAATGCCTTCCTCGTGTCCGTTCAGACCAGATACCCCGGCCAATGCTGCCGCATCGGCCGCGTTCTGTAGTTCTGTTTTCGTTAAATACAATCGGCTGATATCAACGCCGAGACCAACGGCGAGCAGTACTGCCAACATCGCGATTGCCGATGTTGCCAGTACTGAACCTCGCTCTTGTCTTCTCTTCTCCGCTTGTTCTACTGGTCTCTTATTCATGATTCCCCCTCATCATTTTCGAAACGAAGATCGGCTCGAGAAAGAGAGTTGACCAACGTCACCAGGGCTTAACTGAACTTGGATTGGAGTCCATGATTACGGCCTTGGCGACTGGCAGGGCAGTTTGATTGCGCACGCTACCGACGGAGCCGGTGCTGCTTGATTGAGTTGTGCTGTTGGACTTGGTTTTGGGCTCTTCAACCTTGGCCGGCGCGGCGGCTGGAGTCTGCTCGGTCTGTCCGGAGACTTTGTAACCACTCTGACCCTGGATGCCGTCACCTTTGGGCTCGAGACCCAATGGTGAGTTGCCTTTGAGACCATCCATACCACGCATCGTCGGCAGGTCGTCGCTGTTAACTGGCTTAACCATGCGCGCCGTCACAAAGAACATCAGTTCGGTCTCTTTCTTTTCGAATGACTTCGATTTGAAGAGATTGCCGAGAATGGGAATGTCACTCACGATCGGAATTCTCGACAGCGTCTTGGTTTCGGTGTTGTCGAGCAAGCCGGCGAGCGCGAACGACTGACCATCACGCAGCTCAACACCAGTCTTGGCGCGGCGAGTGCGCAACGCGGGAATGACGAAATTGTTGAAGCGCACGCCGTTGTTGAAGTCGATTGTGGAAACTTCCGGTTCGAGTTCGAGACGGATGTGATCTTCGTCGATGATCGTCGGTTTGAAGTTCAGACGGATTCCATATTCTTTCCAAACGATGGTGATACCGTTGTTGCCGTTGCCGGACTGAAGCACTGGAACCGGGAACTCACCGCCGGCGAGGAAGCTCGCCTGCTGTCCGTTCATGGCAACCAAATTTGGTTCGGCCAACTCACGGAAGGCGCCTTCCTGACGCAACACTCTGAGCATCGCGGCAGTGCTGATCTGACGATTGAAAAGGAACAGGTTAAGCGCCGGTTGGATAATGCCTTCGAGAGCCGCAGCAGTCTGTCCGATCGTGGCCTTGTCAATGGAGGTTGGACCACCACCACTGTTGACATAACCGGTAGTGCCACCCTGCGGCGTGCTCAGGAACGACGTGCCGTAGTCACGCAGTTTGTTGCGATTCACTTCAGCAACACGAACTTCGAGTTGAATCTGCGACGCATTCGAAGTCGGCGACGTCAGCATGTTCACGGTTTTGAAGTTCGCAGCTTCAATAACACTCTGCACCTGAGCAGCAGTGTTTGAATCTTTAACGCTGCCCGAAATCACAACTGATCCATTCGCCTGGCTCAGACGAATATCTTCCTTCGGAAACAGCGCGCGGATCTGCGAGTCGATCAGTGAAAGATTTGCGCGAACGTAAACATCGAATACTAAAAACTGACCGCCGGTCTGCTCCCATGCGATGAAGTTGACCTGACCGAAAGCTTTTCCATTAACGAGCACCTGGTCCGGTGTGACGAGCACGGCTTCAGCGATGTCTGGGTTCGAAACCGAGAAACGTCCAACCGGGCGATCGAAATTGATCACGCGCGACTGTCCCACCAGAACGTTGACTGCAATCGCCTCTTTGTTCTGGCTGAACGACGCCTTGTAGGAGTTTTCCTGCGCGTGCGCGATGGAGGTAGCAAAAATAGTAATCAGGGACGCCAGTATTAAACTCAGTCGGCGTGAAATTGGGGAACGGCTCTGCATGATCTTATGCTCCTTTGTTTCAAGCGATCGTCAATGCGATCAACTTCAAGTGGTTCAAATTAGGGTTGAGTGATCTATGGAAACTCGACGCTGCGCTTCTTCGCACCTTCGATCATTTCCACTGACGCACGCGGAGTGGGCTGAGGAGCTGGGGCTGTTGCTGCTGGTTTCGGTGCTACTGAGACTCGGCGACTTGGCTTCGACTCAGTCTTAGGCTGTTCACTCTTCAGTGAACCGGGCTCGGGAGCCGGTACTGCTTTATCGCCCGACAACAATTGACGCTTGTTGACGCCGTTAGTCTGCTCGTCGCCCTGATCGATCTGGCTGCGCATGACGAGTTGCAGTTTGCCTTCGCTGGAGGCGAGTGCGAGTTTTTCGGCCTGCTCTGGCGTAACCTGAAGCGTTACAGCTTTGACGCTGTTGGCTTCACGCTCATCTTTGGGCTTGTCGATGTTCTGTCCGTTGGCAAGGACCTTTATGTTCTGCAGCACGATCTTCGAAATCGGGTCCTGCATACCGGAACCCTCGCGTGGATCGATAACGACGACCACGTCGACGAGAGTACCTGGCTGGATAAAACCAGAAATGCCGGCGGCATCGTCGACCTTCACGGTCATGGCGCGATAACCTTCAGGAATGATCGCCGAAAGACCTGCGGCTGTTCCTTCCGGCGCTAGTCTCGCTTCAGTGATGGGCTCGCGAGCAGCGATGTTCGTCACGGCAACTCGGCCCGCCAGTTTTTCCGGCGATTCGAAAGCTCCGTCCGGAGTAGATTCCTTTGGAAACTGGACCACCATGATCTGCTCGGGAATGATCTTGCTCCCGATCGGAATGGCAACCTTGGCCACTGCAACCTTGTTGAGGTTCTTCGAGTAAGCCTGCGCGCTCGATAGATACTTGCTGACTGAAACGGCAGCGAGCACTCCAAAAATGAGTGCTCCTACCAGGACTATGAAGAAACGTTTGTTTCGCATGGGAATCAACTCTCCGTTCTGCCAGGTCAAGCCTGGGTGTTGACCGCTTTAAGGGTGAAATATCGCGGTTGCGATAATGGCGCCGATGGTGATCGCCACACCGTAGGGAATGGTTAGACGATAATCAGCAGGGACGCTGAATTTGGGCATTGGCCAGCCCGGCAGTAAGCCAACCAGGATTTGCAGTACGCGCTGCATGGTCGTTTTGAAGGCTCCAGATCGCACAACCGATATGAGAGCCAGCACACCGCCCGTCAGCACCACGACTACAAACGTCGGCAATACAAGTTGAGCACCAATCACGGAGCCGATAGCCGCGAACAGCTTTACGTCGCCCGCGCCCATAGCTCCGAAGACGTGCAGGATAAACATCAGGATAAAGGCGAAAACACAGCCCTTCAGGCTGTTTAGACCACCGCTTAGTCCACCCAGAGATAAATTCAATATGAGTCCGGTTATGAGTGTTGCCAGCACGAATGGATTGGGAATACGGCGATAGCGCACGTCGTGATAGATAATGATCACGGCGAGCGGCACTAGAAAAATCTCAAAAGCTATTGCGGTTGGGCTAAGCATTTCCAAGTGGTCCCTGGGGGATTTAGCAGAAAAGTGGCGGCGCACCCGTGGAGTGAAACTTCACAAGGGCGCGCCACCGACAATGGCAGTTCACTACCTGCAGGTCACTTGATGTAACCTGCCAGAGTGTTGATTCTCGCCCCGATCTGGGTTCCAAGTGTTTGAAACGCCACGACCGCCGCGAGCGCTACTAGAGCAGCTGCGACGGCGTACTCAGATAGCTCAAGCCCGGTTTCGTCTTTCAAAAATTTCTTGAACATGATCCGCTCCTCCCTTCGAAGGATGTGAAAACTTGAGCCTTCCCTCAACCGGCAGCAAATTGCCACTGCCGGATCAACTGAACTTCAGAGAACTTATTTGAGCTTGCCTGCCAACTCGTCGATCTTCACCGAGATGTTGGTTCCGAGGGTTTGGAAAGCGACGACGGCTGCTAGCGCGACAAGCGCTGCGGCGACGGCGTACTCTGAAAGTTCAAGACCGGTTTCGTCTTTCAAAAAACTCTTCAACATTGATCGTCCTTTCGAAAAAGTAAGGCTTGTGCCTTCCCCTTCAACCGGCAGCAACCAACAAGACGTGGCGCTGCCGGAGCAAATGATTCAAAGAACTATTTGATCTTGCCGGCGAGTTCGTTGATCTTCGTGCCGATGTTGGTTCCCAACGTCTGGAAAGCGACGACGGCTGCCAACGCGACGAGCGCTGCGGCAACTGCGTATTCAGAAAGTTCAAGACCGGTTTCATCAGCGAAAAATCTCTTAATCATTTTGTTGCTCCTTTTAGTATCGATTAGGCGTTGTTGCTCGAACGAGCGGACAAATGAAGGCGGGTGTCACTAGTTGTTTTCGCTGTCGAAAGTGGAACAGCTGTAGGCGTGCGACGCCCGAAGCCATTGATTCCACTGAGAACAGCACTCAACAACGTAAGCATCAATAGCAGAATCTCGTTATCCCTGATTCCAGCGGTCTGTATGCTGACCAGAAGGGCCAGCGCCAGAAACGGAGCAAGGATGACGAGCATTACTATTGAGGCGACGTTTGTAGTGATTTTAGCTTTCATGTGCGTTTGTCTGCTCGACCAGTGATGCGATGCGATTGCTTCGCGACGACCATCACGTTACAACCGGTGTGCCAGTGGTGCAGTTGAGGTTTTTCAGTGATTCGTGGAGTTTTTGTCGCCCGCAGTTGACAAGACCAGGTGGTCCAGTTGGGGGAGAGTGAGTGGGATTAGCGACGGAAGTTTATGCTTTCGTTAGACTTGGACCATGTCGCCCGTAGGCTACAAGATTTAGTCGTGTTTTCACGCGAAGGCGCAAAAAGTAAAAAACTTAAGCCGCAAAGAGAATCTCTTTGCGGCCTTTGCGTTTCCTTAGCGCCTTTGCGGGAAAACTTTTTTACGCCCGATACTGCATACCAGGCTCAGTATCTTCCTGGAGGAAGTCGCCGATGTCGATCGCCAGGCGCTTTAATTTCTTGTAGAGAGTTTGTCTGGATCCCAAACCGAGTGCTTCGCTCGCTTTAGCGACGTTGCAGTCGTGTCTCTTAAGCGTCTCGGTTATTACGCGGCGCTCATAGCTTTCCAGTAGATCATCCAGCTTCTCACCAGTGGCCTCGGTTTGCATATTGAGCGGGTGGATTCGCTGGCTGATGTTCTCAGGCCGGATGTAGCCGTCGTCTTCAGCATAAAGCACGAGACGTTCGATCTCCGCCGCGAGCTCACGAATATTGCCGGGCCAGGAGTAGGTCTCGAGAATCTGGATCGCGTCGGCAGTGATTCCAGAAATCGGGCGCTCGTTCTTCCGCGCATAGTGACTCACAAAATGTGAAATCAAAGTGGAGATGTCTTCGCGTCGCTCTCTGAGTGGCGGAACTTTCAACGTTAGCGTAGCGATTCGATAGTAGAGATCTTCGCGAAAGAGTCTTTCTTGTACGAGTGTCTCGAGATCTTTGTGCGTGGCGGCTATCACCCGCACATTCACTTTGCGCGGCGCACGCTCACCGAGAGTGTGAATCTCACCTTCCTGCAGGAACCTGAGCAGCTTTGGCTGCAACGCGAGGGGCAGGTCGCCAATCTCGTCGAGAAACAGCGTTCCATTCTCCGCCGAACGAATTAATCCCGCCTGGTCTGACATCGCACCCGTGAACGTTCCGCGGCGATGTCCAAACAACATGCTCTCGATCAGTTCCGAAGGAACAGCCGAACAATTGAAGGGAATAAACTCACTCTCAGAACGACGACTGAGGCGATGGATAGCACGGGCAATAAGTTCTTTTCCCGTTCCGGACTCGCCCGTCACGAGGATCGTGGAATGAGAATCTTTGATGCGTTCGACGTTTCGAGCCACATCAGCCATTGCCCGGCTACTAAAAACCATTCCTGGCAGTGAGCTGACTGACGAGACAGTCGCCGGCTTAACGGCAGTAGGAGCGACATTGGTCGATTGATGTGAGTGAGCGAGGTGTGCGACGTCGCTCAGTGCGTTGAGTTCCTTGGCCTGTTGAGCTGTTAGGGGCCGAACACAACGACCATAAAGCGCAGCGCCTTCACGCACAGCCGACGGTAACCCCAGTAACAGACAGATCGCTGGATCGCCTTCCTGGGCAGGCTGTGGCCGGCCTTTGCTCGCAAAGATCTCAGCAACTGCAGTTTCGCCGATTGCGATTTCGGTGTCCTCGAGTCCCTCAGCCCAGCGCAGCGTCGGTTTACCGGAGTCCGATGTGGCCCAGATTGATAAGCCATACGTAGGCGCGGTCGCCTCAACCATCAAGCTCATCTTGATCATTACTTCATAGAGCAGATCCGGACCACCATTGGCCGCTTCGCAGACCGCTCTAACGATTGAACTGATAGGCAGTTTTGGAAAACGTGCTTCGGAGGCAGGGGCATCCGGACTTGGGACCGAAAGGTCAGACATCAACACCGTTCCTTGAAATGTGCTCGAAAAACCGTGGAATACTTGTTCAGTGAGGGCGCCGCAGGGACAAGAAGTTCAAACTGTAGAGCCATGGGCCTTAGACAGCCCGCAGGTGTACGAGTCTAGTTTGCCAAGTCGAGACTGTCAACATGTTTTAACCGCAAGGTATTTCTTTGGTTGCGGCCTATTTGGCCTTTGATTTTCGTTCGCCGCCTGTTCGCCAATTTTGGTGCTTAAGCGCTCTTAGTTCAAGTAAATGTTCAACTTACGGGCTTAAATCATTGAACAGAAATGTCTTTACACCCTTAAGCACCGATGCTACAGTCCGGCGATATTGCCGCTAAGTTGTTGAGCGGCAACACATTGACAAGCCGTAAAGTACATTTAGTTGGGGCTGCTGGTCACGAGGTGCCCGCTATATTGTGGCCAAACCCACAGTTTTCGATTAAGCAGCCTCTTAACTTTGAGCCCAGACAATCTGTTCGGGATAGTGATGGCAGGAAAGCGACGCGCAAGCCTTCACCTTTGCCACATTGGCATGAGCTGGAAAGAACGATCTGAGCAAAATCTGAACGGCAAAGGAACTTGGGAGGTGTGAGGTGAGCAGGGTAGCAAACACATATTGGATTGATGAGCGAATAAGGGCGCAGCGTGTGACCCCCCGCACGAGTTCCCTTGCCTCGGTACAACAGATCTCGGCCGACCTAATCGGCACGCGCACAGAGGTGCGGCGCCGCGGCGGAATAATTCCGTCCTGGGTGATTTTCGGAATGATTTTGATGGCCACTTTCGCCGTCTGCGTGACGGTGAACATGCGAACGCGCGCCAAAGTTCAGGTTGCCGCACAGCAACTTTCCTCGATGCAAACGGACGTCGAGGCGCTGCGTAACGTCAATCAATCGCTGAAATCGGAAGTGGAAAGCCTGCGAACGGATCCGCGAACTATTGAACTTGCAGCTCGCGCGCGTTTGAACATGGTTCGCAGCAACGAGTTTGTCGTACCCGTGGAATGATCATGATTCATCACGCAAATATTGATTTCTATGCCTGCCGAAACCTGCCCGTAGTGTTTTTCTGCTCGACGTCCACGCAACCGGGTTAACCTTCCGAGTTGGCGCGGCTGTGACTGCCATCGCAGCCGCGCTCCCCTCTACAAAAAGAAAGTTTGGTCGTTTAGGTGATCCTTATTAACCGCATTTTGTGCCTTTTGTGCTTTATGTGCTTTTTTGTGGCTAAATTTGCACTTGTGCTTTCTTGCGGCTAATATCCGAAGGATGTCTAAAGTAAAGGAAAGCTCACCTGCAGAGATTGAGCGCGAGCGCTGGGAGGAAGAAACTCTCAAGCCTGCCGTCAACAAACATCCCGAACGAAAAAAGAGTTTTCAGAGCGTTTCACTCGATGAAGTTGAACGGCTTTACACTCCTGCAGACACAGCAGATCTCGACTTCGCACGCGACATTTCTTTCCCCGGTGAGTTTCCGTATACGCGCGGCATCCATCCCACCGGCTATCGCGGCAAGCTCTGGACGATGCGACAGTTCGCAGGTTTCAGCACTCCGGAAGAAACAAACGCCAGATTCAAGTATTTGATGGACCAGGGTCAAACGGGACTCTCAGTAGCCTACGACCTTCCCACTCTGATGGGCTACGACGCCGATTCACCACTCTCCGAAGGTGAAGTTGGCAAATGCGGTGTTGCTGTATCGTCACTGGCAGACATGGAAGTCCTCTTCGACGGTATCCCGCTCGAACAGGTCACGATCTCGCAAACTATTAACGCCCCGGCGTCGGTGTTGCTCGCGATGTATCTCGTGGTAGCGGAAAAACAGGGAGCGCGTTGGGACAAGATTTCAGGCACGCTGCAAAACGACATTCTCAAGGAATACATCGCACAGAAGGAATGGATCTATCCGATCAAACCGGCGATGAAGCTGGTGATAGACACCTTCGAATTCTGCACCGAGCACGTGCATCGCTATAACCCGGTTTCAGTCAGCGGTTATCACATTCGTGAAGCGGGCGCGACTGCAGCACAGGAGCTGGCGTTTACCTTGCGAGATGGCATCGAGTATGTGGCGTGGGGTGTCGAAGCCGGGTTGGATGTCGACCGCTTTGTCCCGCGCATGTCCTTCTTCTTTAACGCGCACAACGATTTCTTCGAGGAGATCGCGAAGTACCGAGCCGCTCGTCGCATCTGGGCTCGCGAGATGAAACGACGCTTTGGCAGTAATCATGAGCGCACATTGCAACTGCGTTTCCACACGCAAACCGCCGGCGTCTCCCTGACGGTGCAACAGCCACTCAACAACATCGTGCGGGTGGCAATCCAGGCTCTCGCCGGTGTTCTCGGCGGCACCAACAGTTTGCACACTGATGCCTACGATGAAGCGTTGGCACTCCCAACCGATCGCGCCGCACTCATTGCGCTTCGCACTCAACAGATCATCGCCGAAGAAACCGGCGTCGTAAACACGGTCGATCCGCTCGGCGGCTCATATTTTCTCGAGTCACTGACTGAGAAGATGGAACAGGAAGCCCTCGAGTATTTCCGCAAGATCGACGCGATGGGCGGAATGGTTTCGGCAATTGAAAAAGGTTTTCCGCAGCGTGAGATCCAGGATTCCGCCTACCAGTATCAAAAGGCGGTAGAACGAGGCGAGCAGGTAATCGTCGGCGTCAATAAATACACCATGACCGACGAGCCTTCCGAATTTCCAATCCTGATTATTGACGAATCAGTTCGCACACATCAGCTAGAGCGGCTCGAGCAAACTCGCACACGCCGCGATGCCGGCGCAGTCGCAAACGCGCTCGACAAACTCAGAGGTGCAGCGCGGAAGAATGAGAACACGATGCCCGCAACGATTGAGGCAGTAAGGGCTTACGCTACGCTTGGCGAGATCTGCTCAGCACTGAGAGACGTCTACGGAGTTTACGAAGAACCCGCTTTCTAACCCGCACTTATGTCCAGTCGAAAGATTAGAGTTCTTGTTGCAAAGCCCGGACTCGATGGCCATGACCGTGGCGCCAAAGTCATCGCCCGTGCCCTGCGCGATGCGGGTATGGAAGTAATCTATACGGGGCTGCGACAAACGCCGGAAATGATCGCGGCTGCGGCGCTTCAGGAAGATGTGGACGCGGTAGGCGTTTCAATATTGAGTGGCGCGCATAACACTCTGTGCCCGCGCATCGTGCAGTTGCTCCGCGAAAAAGGTCTGGACAACGTTCTGGTCCTCGTCGGCGGCATCGTCCCGCAAGAAGATCTGCCGAGGCTTAAGCAGCAAGGAGTGGCCGAAATTTTTCTTCCCGGCACCTCGACAGAAGACATCGTCAAATTTCTTCAAGCCAACGTAAAGCCTCGCGACTAAAGGAACTAACGGGACAAAGGCAAAGCTGAGCCCTGACCCTCTACCGCCATTTGATCGATCATCGACGTACGAATTTATGGAGCATGTCTCATTTTTCGTATTGCTTATTTAAGCGCTTGGATTTACGGCACAGTTTTAGACAGGATTTACAGGATGTCTCAGGATAAACAAGATAAATCCTGTCCATCCTGAAACATCTTGTAAATCCTGTCTAAACTAGTGCGTTAAGACTCAGGACCGCTCAAGGAATTTTGCAATTTTTGCCTGGCAATCGTCCGTAAGCCGGGCGATGACGTTCACGTCCGCGCCCGTTTCCAATGCTTCGGGAAAAGCGAGTCCATCCATCTGATAAAGCAAAGTCTTCGTGAGGCTTATGGCAGATGTACTCATCTTCTCAAACTCACTCACGTATGTATTCACATCGGTCTCGAAGGTTTCATCAGCAAACACTTGATTCACGAGGCCAAACTCTCTCGCTTGATCCGCACTTATCTCAGCTCCCCGTGTGATCAGTTCAAAGGCTCGTTTTTCTGAGACGTTGCGTCTCAAGATAGCCATGACCATCGCCGGCACAAACCCAATCTTGACTTCCGGATATCCAAAACGCGCCGATGCAGATGCAAGGACGAGATCACACGCCGTCGCCAAACCGCACCCACCCGCAAGCGCTCTTCCCGTTACCGCGGCAACGATCGGAACCGGAACCTGTCGAATCAACAAAAACAGTTCCAAGAGCGAGCGCGCGTCTTCGGCGTTTTCGGCAACCGACGCTCCGGCAATCTTCTGGAGCGCTGAAAGATCTGCACCAGAGCAGAAATCCTTCCCTGCTCCCGAAATCACAACGACTCTCACGTCTTTGTCCGACGCTGCACTCTTCAGTGCCTGCTTGAGTCCAACAATAACGGCGTCGTTGAGGGCATTCCTTTTTTCCGGCCGGTTCAACGTGACACGAGCCACAGACCCCTCAACTGAATAAAGGACAATATCCATATTCATCCGTTCAGATCCGCGGCTTCTTTTTCACTGACTTCGATCTCCATCCGCAGCAGTGCTGTCGAAAAAGTCTTCCCCTGCGCATCAGTCATCAGCGACAAGGTGCCACCGCCACCCAAACTCTCGTGGAGTAGAAAATTCAGCGCACCAAGATTCGGCAACTCAAACCGTTCGACGTCGCCGTGGCAAATGCCCTTAAAGTGTTGCTTCACACGCTCGGCCGTCACCTCGCGAACGAGGATCGGATACAACTCCTCTTTCAGCGCAATCAATCCGACGTTCGCGGTATCGCCTTTGTCCCCCGAACGAGCATGAGCGAGTTTTGTCAGTTGTACTTTCACGCTTCAAACACCTCAACCTTGGGCGTAATCTCTTCCTTCGGAATCAGGGCGGGCCAGTAAGCCACGATCTCCTCGACTTTGGGCCGGCCTCCCGCGAAGCCTGTGACTGCAGGCGGTCCAGTGAGAATCAGCGGCGCAATCTCTTTCGTAAATCTTTCCACAGCGCTCCGGTCCTGGCCACGTACACCGACACGCAGTTGCACTTCAGGAATGTCGGGGCTCGGTCTTCCCGCGAGTGGACCATGCGTCGCACTCACACCCACAAACTCCGTCAATACTTGTTCGAACTTGAGCCCTAGGCGATCGAGTCGAGTCCGCAGAATGCGATCTGCTGCCTGTGCCTTGTCGTAAGCATCGGGCCATGAATAGACCAAGGTTCCAACCGCTTTGAAGCCCGCTGAATAACTGATCGAGACTTTGAGAAACTCAGTCGCCGGTCGTCCCTGGACCCCGAAGACGCGAACACGATCGCGGCCTTCGTACTCGAGTCGAATGGTCGTGAAATCGGCTACGCAGTCAGGTGTGATGTACTCGTGTGGATCACCCATCTCGTAGACGAGTTGCTCCTTAATAGAAGGAATGATTATCCAGCCGCCGGTTCGTTCATGTTTAGTGATAACAAAACTTCCGTCCGGCGAAGCCTCAACAATCGGGAATCCGACATCGGCGAGATTCGGAATGCTGCGCCATTCGTACTGGCAGTTTCCACCCGATGCCTGCGCACCGCACTCGATGATGTGACCAGCAATTGTTCCTGCCGCAAGACGATTCCAGTCGTCGCTCGCCCACCCGAATTCATGAATCAACGGTGCGAGCGTCAACCCGGTATCTGTTGCGCGACCGGTGATCACGATGTGCGCGCCTTGATTCAACGCATCAACAATCGGAGCGGCGCCGAGGTATGCATTCGCACTCTGAATTCTGTCGCGCACGGTCGACAACGGCTCATCGGTGTCCATGTTGCGCAACTCGATTCCGCGTTCGAGTAGTTCATCGAGTCGCGACATAATGTCGTCGCCGGTCACGATTCCGATGCGGACCTTACCCGCCAGATCGAGCTCACGCGCGACTTCGATTACGGCATCCGCACAGCCACGAACGTTAACGCCACCGGCATTCGCAGTGACTTTGATTCCCCGCTCGACACAGGCCGGCAGTACCCTGCGCATCAACGGCACGAAGTCTTTCGCATAACCCGCATTCGGATCGCGCGCTTTCTGTTTCTGCATGATCGACATCGTGACTTCGGCGAGATAGTCGAGCATCAGATAGTCGATTGGTCCACCTTCAACCTGGCGCACCGGTGCATCAGGAAGATCTCCCCAAAAGCCTTGTCCGGCTGCAATGCGTATCATTTGTTTCATCTGGATTGAAGATGCCACAAAAAGACAAAAGTCACAAAAGCTGAGCCATGCGGCTCAACCCTTGTGACTTCGTACTTCGTGAAGTCCAGCTTAGCCCAATCTGGGACCAGGGCTTGGACTGGGACTCGGACTCGGCGTAGGCGTCGGACTGGGTGCCGGTTCACCAGGCGACGGAGTCGGTACCGGTGTCGGACTCGGTCTTGGACTTCCACCCGGCGTTGGACTTGGAGTCGGGCTCGCCTCCGGACTTGGGCTTGGACTCGGCGCAGGAGTTTGAGCCGGCACTGCAGCCGGGTTAGCGACGTCCGTTCCTGTTGCCGATGGTGTCTTCGCCATATTCTTCGTCGGACTAAAACTGCACTTCACTGTCGACCCTGATACCGGCGTCAGCGTCAGTTTACTACCGCTTTTCTTGGCGCGCAGCGAAATGACTTTTGCGCCGGCCGCAGGCATGTTTGGATCCGTCGGGTTAATTTGAAGTGCAACGGCGGTATAGCCTCTCGTCTTCGAGGCTATAAGCCGGCCCTTTCTGCCGTCTGCGGTGGTAAATTCGTTTCCAGTTATCGTGAGGGTGGTGTCACCGACGAGACCAGCCTCCTCACAGTTGAAAGTACCCGCGTAGGTACCTGAAAGATCAACAGCCTGTGTCGTGTTAGCCGGTGTCTGCGGCTGTGTCTTTGTTGTTTCGGGTTTTGGTGTTGCGGGATCCTGGGCTCTCAGTACCCAAATGCTGCCGAGTGCTAACGAAAAACTTAGCATTATCAACAACAACATCTTTTTAACCATGGTTCTTTCCTCCCCAATGCTCGGTCAGCGCACCTGTGGGCAGGCTGCGCTCTCTATACTTATATCCAGGGGTTTCGGGCAGAGAACAAGGAGGGAACACTGATCTTTTACCACTCGCAGAGCTAAATCTCAACCTTATTCTGGTAACGTCACAAAAAGTGCATATGTAAGGGTTTAATAGTGCTTTGTGTCTTGAGACCTTTGTGGTAAACATCTTTTGCGAACAACCCAAACTAAGTATCGAGGAACCCAATGCGACCTGAAAAATCCATTCGACTGATCTCCGCCTGTGTTTGCACATTCTTGCTTACGTTGCTGTTTGCAAGCTGCCAGCCTTCCGGCACAAACAAGGAGGGAGGCGGCGGGACAAAGCACAAGCTCGCTTTCGTGACCAATAATCCGTCAGAGTTCTGGACCATCGCACGTAAAGGAACTGAGAAAGCCGCGAAAGAGATTCCGGATATCCAAGTCGAGTTCAGAATTCCTGCTGGTGGTACGGCCGCGGAACAACAGAGCATCATCGATGACCTGCTGGCAAACGGCGTGAAGGGCATTGCCATCAGTCCTGTTGACCCAAAGAACCAAACCGGCATGCTTAATCGCGTTGCGGACCAGGCATTGGTGGTGACGCAAGACAGCGATGCGCCGGACAGCAACCGCATGTGTTATATCGGTACCGACAACGTGGCCGCGGGCCGTCAGGCTGGGCAACTCCTCAAAGAAGCGTTGCCACAAGGCGGTAAGATCATGGTCTTCGTCGGCGTACTCGACGCCGCGAATGCACAGCAACGTTTTCAGGGTCTGAAGGAAGCAATCGAGGGATCAAACATAACGATTATCGACGTTCGCACCGACAACACCGATCGTGTGCGCGCAAAATCAAACGCTTCCGACTCCATCGTGAACAATCCTGACCTTGCCGGAATGGTCGGCTTGTGGTCCTACAACGGGCCGGCGATTCTTTCCGCGGTCAGAGAAGCAAACAAGGTCGATAAGATAAAGATTATCGCCTTTGACGAAGAAGACGAAACTTTGACTGGCGTTAAAGACGGCGCGATTTATGCCACGGTCGTGCAACAACCATTCGAGTTTGGTTATCGCTCGATGGAGCTGATGGCGAAAGTCTTAAACGGCGACAAATCGCAGATTCCTGCAAGCAAACAGATCTTCGTTCCCACGCTCGCGATTAAGAAAGCCGACGTCGAGGAATTCACCAAGAAGATCAACGCACTCCGTGGACGCTAGAATTCGTGTCGCAGAGAGCCCAGAGAACTAGTGACCGCTAATCCACCAATCCTCGAGATGGAGGGAATCAGCAAACGATTCCCGGGGGTTGTTGCGCTCGACAACGTCAGCCTTTCAGTCGGTACAGGCGAGAACGTTGCGCTGATAGGGGAAAACGGTGCGGGCAAATCGACGCTGATGAAGATTCTCGGCGGCGCGATTTCACGCGATAGCGGCACGATCAAAATCAATGGACAGCCGGTTGAAATACGCTCACCACGTGAAGCCAGCGCGCTCGGCATCGAGTTTATCCACCAGGAGCTCAGCGTCCTCGATAATCTCGACGTCGGCGCCAACATTTTTCTGCGACGCGAACCAACCTTCGGCGGTCCGCTGAAGTTAATCGATCGCAAACGCATCTATAAAGAGTCTGACGAGATCCTGCGCAGACTCGGCATGGATGTGTCGAGCCGAACGCCGCTGGGCCAACTTTCAATCGCCCAACAACAACTGGTCGAAATCGCAAAAGCGCTCAGCGCCGGCGCACGCATCATCATCATGGACGAGCCGACGTCGAGTCTCACACTAACTGAAACGAGACGTTTGCTCGAGATCGTCAGAGATCTCAAAGCGCATAACGTCAGTATCATTTACATCTCACATCGCATGCACGAAGTTGAGGAAACTGCCGATCGTGCGGTCGTGCTTCGCGACGGAAAGAATGCGGGTGAGCTCAAAGGCACGGAGATTACTCACGAGCGAATGGTCCGGATGATGGTCGGACGCGACCTCAAGGAATTTTTCAAAGGTGCGTCGGGTAATGGAACTAAAGAGCGCGACGGCGGTTTTGAAGTGCGCCGGTTACGCACGATCAGGTATCCGAATCACACCATCTCTTTCAATGTTGGGAAAGGTGAGGTGCTTGGGCTAGCCGGACTAGTCGGAGCAGGCCGTTCGGAAGTTGCGCGAGCAATCTTCGGCGTCGAAGAAGCACTTGAGACTGAAGTCGCGCTCAAGGGTCAAACATTGAAGATCCAGGGACCTCAGGACGCTATCACACATGGTATCTACCTGGTACCGGAAGACCGCCGGCTGACCGGTCTGATCGTCGATTTCAATGTGCGTGAAAATATCTCGCTACCAAATCTGGAGGCCTATTCGTCGGCGAAGGTAATCAATCGGGCCAAAGAAGCAAATGCCGCTCGCGAAGCGGTCAAAGCAATCAATATCAAAACGCCTACGCCCGAGATGCGCGCTGCAAATCTCAGCGGCGGCAACCAGCAAAAGGTGGTGCTCGCGAAATGGCTGACGTTCTCTCCGCGAGTGCTGATTTTTGACGAACCGACACGCGGGATCGATGTCGGTGCAAAGTCAGAGATTTATGAACTCATCCGCAAGCTAGCAAGCGAAGGTGTATCAGTAATCGTCATCAGCAGTGAAATGGAAGAGGTGCTCGGCATCAGCGATCGCATCGCAGTAATGCACGAAGGACGGCTGACGGGAATTCTCGATCGCGCACAATTCAGCGAGGAAGCCGTCATGCGTCTCGCCACCGGCACCGACGGATAGCCACAAAAGTTTTAGCCACAAAAAGGCACAAAAAGCACAAAATCAGTAGAACGAATTCTCGGTTACTAAGACTCTAACGAATTCCACGGAACTAAATGAAAACTTCCAGCTCAAGAAAAACTCTTTTTGTGCTTCTTGTGCTTTTTTGTGGCTAAGTCTTTCTGTTGCTTTTTGTGGCAAGTGAGGGCTTATGAAAAAAGAGCTTGGCATTTTTGTCCTGCTAATCGTTCTCTGCATTATCGTCTCGGTCATCAACCCAAACTTTCTGCTCGCGATTAATCTTCAGAATCTCGCGCGGCAGATCGGTGCGTTTGGCATTTTCAGCATCGGGCTAGGTTTGGTGATCATCACCGGCGGCATCGAACTCTCAGTCGGGTCGATGATGGCGCTGCTAGGTGTCCTCCTGTCGATGATGCTGACGGAGTGGAACTTCGGAGTTGCTTTAGCAGTGGTGGCCTGCATCGGAATTGCGATGGCGCTGACGCTGGGCCACGGGTTGCTCATCACGCGACTGAACATGCAGCCGTTCATTGTCACGCTTTGCGGTCTCCTTTTTTATCGTGGCCTTGCACGCTTCGTCACCAACGACGAGACTAAAGGATTCGGAACGGTTGAAGGTCTCAATTTCCTTCGCTTTCTCGCGAATGGAAATCTCTTCATGATTCCGATGCCTTTTGTGGTGCTCCTGATCATTGCCGCGATTACGTGGGTAGTGCTGCATCGCTCGGTCTACGGCCGTTATCTGTTCGCAACCGGCCGGAACGCAGAAGCAGCTCGCTATGCCGGTATAAACACGAAGTGGATCATCACACTCACCTACGTAATTGCCGGAGCGCTCACAGCAATCTCGGGTGTGATCTTCGCCTTTTACACAAACTCTGTTTCGCCTGCTAATCACGGAAACGCTTATGAACTTTACGGAATCGCTGCGGCGGTGCTCGGTGGCTGTTCGTTGCGCGGTGGTGAGGGCTCGGTCGTCGGCGTACTGATCGGCACTGCCCTGCTCCAGGTCCTACGCAATCTGGTTAACCTGCTCGGTATCCCGAGTTCGCTTGATTTTGCTGTGATGGGAGCTGTGATTTTGATCGGGGTGATGGCGGATCAGATCTTCACTGAACGCCGCAATCGACGACAAATCGCGCAGATGCGCGAGAGTCAGGCACGTTGAATGGAGAAACGAATGAGACAACACTGCAAGATTTCGAGAGTTCTTGTTGCCGTATTGTGGTTGTTGACGATCGCGCTGGTTGCCTACGCCCAGGCCGGTATTACCAAACAGAGCTTTGGTAAAACCGACGCGGGCGAAAACGTCGATATTTACACCCTCCGTAACGCCCACGGCGTCGAAGCGAGGATCACAAATTACGGCGGCATCGTAGTCTCATTAAAAGTCCCGGATCGCAACGGAAAATTTGATGATGTCGTACTCGGATTCAACGAGCTCGACAACTATCTAAAACCAGGTCCCTACTTCGGCGCACTCATTGGCCGCTACGGCAATCGTATCGCCAAAGGACGTTTCACCTTGAATGGCGTCGAGTACAAGCTCGCCGTCAATAACGGTGAGAACCATCTCCATGGCGGTCTCAAGGGCTTCGACAAAGTCGTCTGGACCGGAAAGGAAATGAAAACCAGATCCGGGCCAGCGCTTGCACTGACTTACCTGAGTAAAGATGGCGAAGAAGGTTATCCGGGAAATCTCACGACTCGAGTGATCTATACACTCACGAACAACAACGAACTGAAGATCGAATACTCAGCCACAACCGATAAAGACACTGTCACAAACCTGACGCATCACTCGTATTTCAATCTCGCGGGCGAAGGCGATGGCGACATTCTCAACACCAGGGTCACGATCAATGCCAACCGGTTCGTGCCGACTGATGCCGGTTCGATTCCATTAGGTGAGTTGAGAAAAGTTGCAGGTACACCTTTCGACTTTCTCACCGCGCATTCGATTGGCGAGAGGATCAATCAGGATGATGAACAGATCAAGTTTGGTAGTGGGTATGACCACACGTGGGTGATAAATGGACGGCAGGGTGTATTGCGACTCGCGGCGACGGCTTATGAACCAACGAGCGGTCGTGTTATGCAGGTCTGGACCACTGAACCGGGAATGCAGTTTTATACGGGAAACTTTCTTGATGGCACACTGACCGGTAAGGCTGGAAAACTCTATCAGAGACGTTCAGGCTTCTGCTTCGAGACACAACACTATCCGGATTCACCAAATCAACCTTCGTTTCCAACGACGACGTTGAAGAAGGGTGCGACGTTCAAATCGACGACGATTTATAGATTCAGCAGTAGACGTTAGACAGGATTCACAAGATTTAACATGATTTACAAGATTCATCTTGTTCATCCTGAAATCTTGTTCATCCTGTCTAAATAGTACCCTGCTATAAAGGCAATCTTAGCCGCGCTTCACACCCATGAAGTTGCTGCCTGTTCTCGAGCGTCAACGTCCCACCATGCGCTTCGGCAATCTGCCGTGACAACACCAACCCGATCCCAGATCCCTGCGCCTTCGTCGTAAAAAACGGCACGAACAGATTCGCGGTGCTCGCGAGTCCAGGGCCTTCATCACGCACCCACACCTCGACCTGCCCGTTCTTTTGCTGCCAACCAACGTCCACGCCACCACGCGTTTCCATCGACGCATCAACCGCGTTGCGAACGAGGTTTATTAGCAGTTGCTCAAGCTGAACATCGTCACCCCTGACCACCAGCTCGGGACCAGCAACAACATTGACGGGCAAGCGCGTTTCTAAACTCGCCACACGCGATACGAGTGCACCGATTTTCAACGGCTCGAGTCGCGGTGGCGGCAGGCGCGCCAGTTTTGAATACGACTCGACGAACCGCGCCAGCGAGTCTGCGCGTGAAGAAATCACCGCGAGACCACGATGCATGTCGTCGCGCCAATCCGGTGGCTCCGGTTCCCTTCCCATCAAATCCGCCAGACTTCCCGCCACGGATTTGATAGGCGCGAGCGAATTGTTGAGCTCATGGCCCAACACACGCAACAGACGTTGCCACGCGGTGCGCTCTTCTTCACGAAGTGTCTGGCTCAGGTCAGTGAGCACGAGCAATTGATGCTGCTGTCCACCTTCACGAAAAGTGCTGCGACGAACGTCCCAACGTCCGACGCCGCCCGGGAAAACCATCTGCATCGTTTGCGGTGCAGCACCCGCGGATGAGTTGAGACAAGCTGAAAGACTCAGCTCTTCAGCGGTGCGACCTAACAAACGTGCCGACGGTTGGGCCAACAATTTTTCTCCAGAACGATTCACGAGTTGCAGTCGCTGTTCACCATCGAAGGCAAAGACGGCGACGTCGATCTCCGCCATTACCGTGCGCAACAGTGCCGTTGCTTCCATCGCCCCGAGTCGTTGCTCGCGTAGTGTCTGGCCCAGGTCGTTCACTTCCAACATCACTTCGCCCAGCGCATCACCCGTAAGCGCACGGCGGCCGCGAATCGAGTAGTCACCTTCACGAATGGCGGCGAGAATGTTTGAGAGCGTTTGCAGCGGGCGAACAATGCGCGTCTTGAGATTGAAAGCGATGCCGAGCCACAGTAGGACTAGCAGTAAGTCGACGGTCCATTGGACCTGGGCCGAGTAACCGTCGTACCAGAGCAGCAGTGCACTCAAAGCAACAGCGGGAAAACCGGCGAGGAGCGCGAGGAGGGTGATGCGTCTTTCGAATTTCAGACGGCCGCGTTTTAGTTCCGGATCGAGCGAGGAGAACGATGGCGGCTTAACGGGCGTACTCACAGCCACATCATATCAGCCACAAAAAGGGCCACAAAAGGCACAAAAAGCACAAAAGGCACAAATGAGTAACGCTCTCACTAAATCTTTTGTGCCTTTTGTGTTCTATGTGCCTTTTGTGGCCCTTTTTGTGCCTTTTGTGGCTAAGATCCAAGGCCGTATTTTTGGAGACGACGATAAAGAGCGCTGCGACTTAGACCGAGGGCTTCGGCGGCTCGATTGGCGTTTCCTTCGAAGCGGGCAAGGGCTTTTTTGATCAGCAGGCGCTCGGCGTCTTCGAGGCTCATCTCTTCCAGTCGCGCAGATAGACGCGCGTCAGGAGTTGCTTCGAGGGCGAGGTCGAAGGCCGTGACGATGTTTCCCGGGCTCATCAACACTGCGCGCTCGATGACGTGATCCAGCTCGCGCACGTTGCCGGGCCACAGATGATGACGTAGCGCATCGAGCGCTTCCGGCGTGAAGCCCATGATCGGGCGCCGGTAACGTTCGCGATGTAGTTTCAGAAAATGCTCGGCGAGCACTGGAATGTCTTCAAGACGATCGCGAAGCGGCGGTAAACGAATCTCGACGGTGTTGAGCCGGAATAGCAGGTCCTGACGAAAGCGTCCCTGTGCGACCTCAGCATGTAGATCGGCATTCGTCGCCGACAACAGACGCACGTTCACTTTCTGCGTCTTCGAAGATCCGACGCGTTCAAATTCGCCTGTCTCCAACACACGCAGTAACTTCGCCTGTAGATTCAGTGGCACGTTTCCAATCTCGTCGAGAAAGAGTGTGCCGCCGTCTGCAAGCTCGAAGCGACCGACACGATCGCTTTTGGCGTCAGTGAATGCACCACGCACATGCCCAAACAACTCGCTTTCAAACACTCCTTCGGCGAGTGCACCTGCGTTCAGAGAGATCAAAGGTTTGGATCGCCGGGACGAGATCGAGTGAAGCAGACGCGTAATCACCTCTTTACCAGTGCCATTCTCACCCGTGATCAGTACGTTCGCATCAGCCGGGCCGATACGTTCGACGAGGTTCAGCACCGACTTCATCGCCGGCGAATCCGCAACAACCTGCGGCAAGTCGTTCGTCTCCGCCACACTGTCGCGCAACGCCATGTTCTCGGCTTCCAAACGGCGCCCGCGTCGCAACGCCTCTCCGAGTTCGACCTGCGTTCGCAGAACTGCTAACAGCCGCGCGTTGTCCCAGGGCTTTTGAATAAAGTCACGTGCACCGCGTCGCATCGCTTCAACAGCGAGATCGACGCTGCCCCAGGCAGTCATGACAACAACGGGCAACGTCGGATCTGCCGCGCGAATCCGCGAGAGTAAGTCCAGGCCTTCACTACCCGACGTCGTATCGCGGGCATAGTTCAAGTCGATCAAAACCACGTCGAGCTCATGCACGTCGATTGCTTTGAGCACACCTTCGGGTGACGATGCGCTTTCAATCTGAAAACGCTCGCCCTTCAACAGAAGACTCAACGCCGCAAGGACGTCAGCCTGATCGTCAGCGATTAGAATGCGAGGCATAAGATTGGAGATAATGCCTGAGAAATGATCGAAACGCTATTCATACCTTAATGCTACGAGCGGATCCACACGCGTCGCACGACGCGCGGGAATCGAACACGCCAGCACTGCCGCTCCGAGCGACACGAAAAGCACAAATACATAAGTCGCAGGATCAGAAGCCGTGACACCAAACAACATGCTCGACATCCAACGCGTGAGGGCAAATGCTCCCGCCAAACCGATAGTTGTCCCGATCAGCGTGAGCCACACTCCCTTGCGCATCACCATCAGCAGAATCGCAGGCCGGCGCGCGCCCAATGCCATGCGAATACCGATCTCCTGCGTTCGTAACGTGATCGAATAAGAAATCACGCTATAAATCCCGACTGTCGCCAACAGCAGCGCGATCGCCGCAAACACGCCGAGCAACAGAGCGTTGAAGCGACGAGGTGCGGTGGTTGTGCTTATCACCTCCTCCATCGTTTTGACGCTCGTCACTGGCTGCTGTAAATCGATGTTCGCAATCTCTTTGCGAATAGCAGCCATCAACATAGGCGTCGGAAGCGCACTGCGCACAAACAGGAAACGACGTCGCTGCGTTGAAACTACTCTGGAGGTGTACCAGTCTGGCTCAGCTCTCGAATCAAGAGTACGATGCGGCACATTCTGCGCTACCCCGATAATCGTGATCCACGGATTACCCGGACGCGGGAGTCCGAGCGTGATGCGATGTCCAATCGGATCCTCATTCGGGAAATACTGAGACACTAGTCTTTCATTCACGACTGCAACCGGCTGAGCGCCCGGTTCGCTATCCTGAGGAGTAAAATCGCGTCCTTTGATTATTGAGATACCGAGTGTCTTGAGATAGTTAGGGCCAACCACCTGCCAGCCGGCGGAAGTCAGATTTGAAGGATCGAATTGGCGGCCCTCGATTGCAAACGGATCACTGCCAGCACTTCCGCTTAGAGGTTGTCGAGTACTGAACGTCGCCGACTCCACACCCGGCAACGACCCAACCCCGGCCACGAGTTGGCGGTAAAAGTCCGACGCGCGCTCCGGCTCCGTATAGGTTGCGGCAGACAGATCGATCTCGACACTCGTTAACTGATTGGCAACGATCCCGGGATTAGTCTGTTGCAGACGCAATAAACTCTTCACCAGCAACCCGGAGCCGACCAGCAACAACACTGCGAGAGAAACTTCCGCGACAACCAGAACGTTGCTCCAATGTCGGCCCTGCGGTCCACCGGCCTGGCGAGTATTCCGCAGCGCCTCCTGCAAATCGAGTTTCGAAACCGGCCACGCCGCCACTAAACCAAAACCGACACTGATCGCCGTAACGGCCAACGCCATGAACCCAAACACGCGTGCATCGATGCTGACTTCCTGTGCACGCGGTACAATCGATGGTCCAAGCGTGGTGAGAAGTTCGATTCCCCAGTTTACAAAGACAAGTCCAAAAGCGGCCGCGAGCACTGAGAGCAACAGACCTTCAACAACCAACTGCCGCGCGATCTGCCAACGACTCGCTCCGAGGGCCGCGCGAATGGCAAGCTCCCGGTGACGCTTCGCCGAACGCATCAATAAAAGATTGGCGACGTTCGCACACGCAATCAGTAGTAACAACCCGACTGAAAACAACAAGACCAGCAACGCACGGCGGCTGCTACCTACGATTTCCTCCTGCAAAGGCGTGACAGTTATATGCCAGCCGCCATCTTCGCCTTTTGGACCACGATAACCGGGCTGCTCGCGCTCAAACCGTTGTGCAAGCGCGTTCATGTGCGTGCGCGCCTGTTCGAGTGTGACGCCGGGAGCTAGGCGCGCCAGAATGTTCAGGTAATAAGGACCACGACGGCCTGCCTGCTCGAGGTCTCTCGAGTTCAGCGGCATCCAAACATCCGCCGGTTCTGCCCAGGAAAAACTCGCATGTGGAAACTGAAAACCGGCAGGCATCACGCCGATGACGGTGTAGTTCTCGCCATCGAGCACAATGCTTTGATTAATGATGTTGCGATCCGCACCAAAGCGTCGTTGCCAGAACGCATCACTTAGGACAACGGCGTGCGCTTCATCACCGGTGAACAAGCGTCCGGCCGCCGGCTGCGTTTCCAGCATCGGAAATAGATTGCCGGAGATGATCGTCCCGCGAATGCGTTCGGCTTCACCTCCGGACGAGAAGTTGAAACTGCGGTTCTCGTACGCCGCCACCGAGTCAAACACCTGTGTTTGATCGGCGTAATCAAGATACTCGGCCGCTTTGGCAGGTAGTCGTTCGATATTCAGCGCCCGGAAGTTTCCCCAGATGACTTGCAGACGATCTGAATTGCGAAGTGGGACTGGTCGCAGCAGAACAGCGTTAACGACACTAAAGATCGCGGTGCTCGCGCCGATGCCAAGCGCAAGAGTGAGTACAACCACGGCCGCAAAGCCTGGTTGTTTTTGAATTGTTCTAAGAGCGTAACGCAGATCAGACACAGATTTTACGGATCTTTAAATACAGATCTACACAGATCTATTCATAGCGCAACGAAATCGTAGGTTCTACTTTCGTCGCTCTTCGCCCCGGTAGATAACAAGCAAGCAGCGCGATTCCGATCAGCAGAAGCGAGATCGCACCATACGTCGTTGCATCGGTCGGCTTAACTCCGAAGAGCATCGTCGCCATCAGACGCGTCAACAGAAACGCAAACACCAGCCCGACGCCAACGCCGATCAGCGCGAGCTTCATTCCATGGCCCAGGATCATCTTGAACACATCCAGCGGCCGAGCACCGATTGCCATGCGTATCCCGATCTCGTGCGTGCGTTGCGTGACCGAGTAGGACATCACACCGTAAATGCCGACAATCGCGAGCACCAACGCGATGCCTGCAAACAAACTTAGCAGCGTCAGATTCAACCGTTCCCCCTGAACGGATTCGGCGCGAATCTCGTTCATCGTGCGCGGGCTATAGATCGGCTGATCCGGATCGATCTCCTTTACCGCAGCGCGAACCGACGAGATCAACTGATTCGGATCGGAGGCGCCTTTAATGATCACAGTCATCCCACCCTGCGGGACCTGATTAAACGCAAAATAACCTTGTACGCGATCGCTGTTCTGATTGAGACTCTCCATCTTGACCCGGCCAACTACGCCCAGCACTTCTAGGACCGGCGCATTCGGATCAGTACCCATTCTGACGCGTTTCCCGACAGCCTCTTCGTTGGGCCAATAACGCCTTGCAAACTCTTCATCGATCACAATCGAATTCAGTCCCGCGCCCCCTCTTTGAACCTCGCTGAGTTTACTAAGATCGCGTCCAGCGAGATGCGACCGATCGTCGCGGTCGTTGAACACGCGCCCGCGCAACACGGGAATGTTCATGGCTTTGAAATAATCCGGCGTCACCAGGCACGCTTCCATCAGTGGCGTTTGGTCGCGCGGAGGAACGGGTTGTCCATCGATTACAAACGACGTCTGCCAGCCGTTGTTTCCGAGTGGCAGTCCCGAAGCCGCTGCCGTCGATTCCACACCGGGTAGCGCGCGAATGTTCTCAAGCAGACGGTTGTAGAAAGAACTACGCGTTTCTTCGGTCGCATATTTCTTTTGTGGCAGAGAAATGCTGAAGCTCGTTAGCTGTTCATGAGAAAAACCGGGATTTACTTTTTGCAGGAGATAAAAACTCCGGATCATTAATCCGGCGCCGATGAGCAGCACGAGTGTCGTAGCCACTTCAACCACCACGAGTGAGCTGCGCAACCAGCCTCGTCCACTCGTGCCACGTCCGCTCTCTTTCAGCGTTTCATGCACGTCGACTTCGCCCGCCTGTATCGCTGGAATCAAGCCGAAGAGAATGCCTGTCAGAAAGGAAATACCTAACGTAAAGGCGAGTACCGTCCAGTCGAGACCAATCTCGCGCGATCTCGGAATTGCAGTCGGACTTACATACAAAATCAGATTGATACCCCAGCGTGCCAGCAACAGCCCAATCGAGCCCCCAATCAGTGACAACAAAACACTCTCAGTCAGCAACTGTCGCGCTATGCGCCAACGACTCGCACCGACCGCAGTGCGAATCGCCATCTCCTTCTTGCGCGCAGTTGCGCGTGCAAGCAAGAGGTTCGCGATATTCGCGCAGGCAATCAAAAGTACAAATCCAACTGCGCCGAAGATCACCCACAACGCACGGCGCACATCAACTACAAAGATTTCGAGCAGTGGTCGCAGCCTGACGCGATTTGCCGTATTGCTGTCGGGATACTGCTTTTCGAGGTTCGCGGCGATGTTGTTCATATCAGCATCCGCCTGCTCGAAAGTTGCTCCCGGCTTCAAACGCGCAACGCCGTACAAGCCCGGATGGTTGCCGCGCTGCTGCCAGCTCGGTTGATCGGAAAGTTGGCCCACGGGCACCCACATCTCAACGCGGCTCGGATATGCGTACGACTCCGGCATGATTCCAATTACCGTGTAGCTCTTGCCGTTGAGTGTGATGGCCTGGTTGAGAATGCTCGTCTGACCACCGAAGCGTCGTTGCCACAACGGATAACTCAGAACGACAACAGGCGTGCCGCCTGGCTTGTCTTCTTCGTTTGTGAAGACGCGACCATGAGCAGCATTAACACGCAGCACGGAAAACAGATCCGCTGAAACCTGACCGGTGACGATCCGTTCAGCTTCGCCTGTGCCGGTGAGGTTGTAACTAGCGCGATTGTAGACACCCATTTTTTCAAACGTTTGATTTTGCGCGCGCCAGTCGAGGAAGTTTGGATAGGAGATCGACATCTCGTCGAGCACAGGACTCTTCTCGTTGAGGAAGACGAGTCGCTCGGATTCCGGATAAGGCAGCGGGCGAAGCAGCACTGCATTCACGACACTGAAGATCGCGGTGTTCGCGCCGATGCCGAGTGCAAGGGCAATGATCACGATGATCGTGATGCCGGGATTCTTGAGCAACATTCTCGCGCCATAACGTATGTCCTGCCAAAGTGTTGATGCCATGATGTCTCCCTATGTGATTGCCGATTGCCAATTGCCAATTGCCAATTTATTTAGTCCTCCATAAAAATTGGCAATCGGCAATTGGCAATCGGCAATAAACCTTACTCGTATCTCAATGCCTCTATCGGGTCGATCTCCGTCGCTTTTCGCGCTGGAATAAAACAAGCAATCAGCGCTACAAACGCTAACAATATCGTCACGCTCGCAAACGTCAGCGGATCGGTTGCACTAACCGGGAATGGTAGTTCCAGTTCAAGTAATGAACTGGTCAACACACGTGTCAGTGCGATCGACAACAACAAGCCCAACGCCAGTCCAGTGACGACCAAAACCATTCCCTGCCAAATCACGAGCCTCAGAATGTCTTTCCGTAGCGCGCCCAGGGCCATGCGAATGCCGAGCTCGCGTGTGCGCTGCGCTACGGAATAAGAAATGAGTCCGTAGATACCGAGCGACGCCAGCAACAGTGCCATCACACCACACGCGCCCATCAACACTGCGAGAATTCGAAACGGATAGAGCCCGACGGCGAAGTATTCACCCAACGTTTGCACGTCCGAGAGTGGAATTCGCGGATCGAGCTCGCGGATCGTATTGCGCACGGGTGTCAGCAGATTTCCTGGATCGCCAGTTGTACTGACCAGCATCGTGGTGCGCTTTCGATTTGATTGCAGCAGCGCGAGGGTAAAGAAAGGACGTAGCTCTTTCTGGAACGACTGCCACGCATCGTCGCGCACGACGCCGACAATCTCGCACGGTTCCTTCCGCAGCTGACCGGTATCGGTGCTGCCAAACTTGGTGAGGTGTTTTCCGAGCGCGGCTCTATCGGCGAAATACTTTTGTACAAAGGCTTCATTGATCACTGCCACGCAAGGCGCGCCATCACGATCCCGGTCGTCAAATTCCCTGCCTTGCACGACCGGAACTTTCATGTTGATGAAATAACGCGGCCCAGCCGTGAAGACATCGATTTGTAGATCCTCGCCAGGTCGCGCCTGGTAACCTTCGACTTCAGTAGTGGTCCGTGCGCGTCCGAGAAATCCACCCTGTATTTCATCCACCAGAGTTACCGCTTGCACGCCCGGCAATGCACTAACTCGTTCCGACATTTGACGGTAAAACTCGTGAGCTTTCACGCGATCGTATTGCTCCGGGTTCAGAGCCACCGGCGCAACCAGCAGGTTCTCCGAACTGAAACCAACGCGCGTTGGTCGAATCTTTTCCAGACTTCGCAAAACCAAACCGGCGCCGACCATAAGTAACAACGAGAAAGCAACCTGGGCCACTACCAACGCCTGACGCCCACGCGATTTGCGAGACAGACCGCCGGACACAGTCGAGTCGTCCTTCAAAACAGTTGAGACATCAGCTTTGGAACTGAATAAAGCGGGCGCAAGACCAAAGACTATTCCGGTGATGGTTGAAAATGTGATCGTGTAAAGCACGACATGCCAGTCGAGGCGAAGATCGAGCGCGACACGAACGCCTTCGGGTAACGTGGGCATGAACGTTACCAGCAAATTGAGCAACCACACTGCGAGCAGTATTCCGGCAGCCCCCGCGATCAACGAAAGCAACACGCTTTCTGTAAGTAACTGTCGAATGATGCGAAAGCGACTGGCGCCGATTGCAAGTCGCACCGCGATTTCCCTGCGCCGCGTCACCGCGCGAGCAAGTAACATGCTCGCGAGATTGATACAGGCGATGAGCAGTACCAGGTTGACGATCACAAACACGAGGCCAAACACGGCATAAGCGGCTGATTGTGCTTGCGGATGAATGCGCGTCTCACTCTCCGGCAAAACTGTGATTGCAGAGCCGCGCACCAGTCCTGAAGAGTCGTTCTTCTCCATCCACTCTTCGGGATGAGCTGCTTGCATGTCGCGTGTGAGGAGATCGAAACGCGCTCGGGCTTGTGTGAGAGTTGTTTCCGGTTTCAGTCTGCCGACAAGAATGAGGCCGCGGGTGTCGCGTGTGAGAATTCTCTCGCCGCTCAGATCTAATGCCGGCATCATCATCATCGGCACCCAGATCTCGGCTGAGAGGCCGCGGATCATGCCGGTGTATTGCGGCGGCGCAACTCCGATGACTGTTAATTGCTGGTCGTTAAGATTGACGGTCTTGCCTATGACTTCAGGATCGGAGTTGAATCGCCTCTGCCACAAACCGTGTGAGATAACGGCGACCGGCTTTTGACGCGGCACGAGATCTTCATCGGCTGCAAAGGTCCTTCCCTTTTGCGCCGCGACACCTAAAACATCAAAGTAGTTTCCTGAGACCGCTTCGCCCCAAATCGGTTCCACTTCGCCGGCGTTACCGAACCGAAATTGCCGCATGCTGTACGCCGCGAGTCCCGACAGGATGTCGTTACGATCCCGCAGTTCGAGATAGCTCGGAAAGGAAGTGCTCTGGTAAGGCTGTTCACCTTCACCGACGTAGAGTTCAACCACTTCGTCCGGACGCGATATCGCGCGTGGTCGCAGGAAGATTGAGTTGACGAGACTGAAAATCGCGGAGTTCGCGCCGATACCAACGGCGAGCGAAATCACCGCAATGAGCGTGAGCCCCTTACTCTTCCAAAGCATCTTCGCGCCATAGCGCAGATCACTCAAGATAGTCTGCATTAGCTTCTTCATCTTATCCACAGATTACACAGATTCTATAAATCAATCTGTGTAATCTGTGGATACGTCACTCATACCGGAGCGCCACGAGCGGATCGACCTTCGTCGCGCGTCGCGCTGGAACGTAACATGCCAAAAGAGCTACAACTGCGAGCACACCTGCGACGACAACAAACGTCGTCGCATCGTTGGGCGTCACACCAAACAACAACCCGCGCATCAGACGCGTCAACGCAAACGCACCCGCGAGGCCAATCACTTCGCCGGCAATGGCGAGCATCATGCCCTGTCGCAGCACGAGCTTCAGCACGTCGCTGACCTGTGCGCCGAGCGCCATGCGGATTCCCATCTCCTGCGTGCGTTGCGTCACTGCGTGTGACAACAGTCCATAAATCCCGACTGCCGATAGCAGCATCGCAAGCCCACCAAACAATCCCATCAGCAACATGTTGAGACGGCGCTGCGCAATGCTGTCGTCAACAACCTTATCAAGAGTGCTGATATTCGATATCGGTTGATTTGGATCGATCGAGAGAACAGCGCCCCGCACGGCACCAACAATCGAAAGCGGATCGGTGGTGGTGCGGACCAGGATCATCATGTCTTCCAGCGGGGCCTGTGACGCCGGCAGGTAATACGCCGGTTCTGAAGGCGCTTCGAGACCGGCAAGCTTGACGTCGCGCACAATACCGACGATCTCAAACGAAGTCAGCTTCTGGCCTCTCCAGATTCTTCCGGGTGGTCCAGGCTTCATCCGTTGACCAAGTGCGTTTTCGCCGTTGAAGTAATGCCTGACGAAAGCCTCGTTGACAATCGCAACACCCGGATGATCCTGATCATCCTGTGGCGTAAATATTCTTCCCTTCACGAGTTGCACGCCAACAGTATCGAAGTAATCCGGTCCAACTGGAATAAAGTTAGCGGACTGCGATCGACTTTCCGGAGGCGCAACTCGGCCCTCGATCTCAAACGAATCGAGCCAGTTCGAAGCCAGCGGATGGTCGTAAGCCATAGTCGCACTCTTCACTCCCGGTACGGCAGAGATTCGCTCCAGTAACTGTTTATGAAAATTGTTGATCTGGTCCCGGGAATACGTGGACGCAGGTAAAGTGAGCTCTGCCGATAACACTCCTTCTGACCGAAACCCGGGATCGACTCGCTGCAGTAACCAAAAACTCTTAATCAGCAGGCCCGCTCCAATCACGAGCATCACTGCGATGCTCGCCTGAAATACAACCAGCCCCTGGCGGAATCTTAATTTGCTCACTCCCGGTCCTGACGTTCGTCCGCTTTGTTCGAGCGCATTGTGCAAGTCAGTCTTCGAAGACTGCCAGGCCGGAGCCAGGCCAAAAATCAAACAAGTGCCGAACGAAATCAACATCGTGAAGCCAAGCACTTGCCAGTCAAGATTCACATGCGCAAGACGTGGAACTCCCGCTGGAACAAACTGCAACAGCACCTTCGTGCCTAATGCCGCGATCGCGAGACCAATCACAGTGCTAAAAAATGACAGCAACAGCCCTTCGATAAAGAATTGCCGCGCGAGTCGCGCCCGACCTGCGCCCAAAGCCGCGCGAATCGCTATCTCTTTACTGCGACCGGCGTGTTGGGCCAACAACAGACCAGCGACGTTGGCGCACGCGATCAACAACACGAGAGCAACGGCGCCCAACAACGTCAACAGAGCCGGCCTGACATTTCCGACTACCTCACTCATAAACTGACTGACAATGATTCCCTCGCCTCGATTCTCGGTATATTCCTGTTCGAGACGAGCGCCTATCGCGTTCATTTCGTTGGTGGCTTGCTGAATCGTAACGCCTTGCTTGAGACGCGCCACCACGCCAAGCACGTGAGCCGAACGCGCTGAGGCCCACTGGGCAGTGAACGACATCGGCAACCAGAAGTTCTGGTTTTGCTCCTCGAAAATGAGGCGTCCCGATGTTGTCGGCGAAACAGGATAAATACCTGGCGGCATCACGCCGACAACCGTATAACTGGAGCCATTAAGGGTAATCGCGCGATTGACGATGCTCTTGTCTCCGCCAAAGCGTCGTTGCCAAAACGCATGGCCCAGGATGACAACTTGTCCTTTTCCCGGCTCGTACTCTTCGTTGGCGAAAGCACGGCCCACGAGCGGCTCGACGCCAACCACTGCGAAGTATCCGGAACTCACGCGTGTTCCCACCAGTTGCTCGGGTTCGCCCACTCCAGTGAAGGTCATTGAGCCCTGCCCGAACGCCGAGACGTCTTCGAAGACGGTGTTCTGTTTCTTCCAGTCGAAAAAGTTTGCGGGTGAAGCGCGCCAGCGACCGTGGCCCGGTACGTTTTCCCAGAGAGCCACGAGCCGATCGGGCTCTCTGTAAGGTAGCGGGTTCAGCAACACTGCATTGACGACACTGAAGATCGCGGTGTTTGCGCCGATACCGAGCGCGAGAGTTAACACTGCAATCGCGGTGACGCTCTTATGCTTCGCCAGCATTCGAAAGCCGTATTGAAGATCCTGGATAAGTGTGTTCATGCTCATCAATCCATCCACAGATTACGCAGATAAATGTCTGCGTAATCTGTGGATGGCCTTTCACTCATATCGCAGCGCCACGAGTGGATCGACCTTCGTTGCGCGACGCGCGGGAATGTAACAAGCCAGCAGTGCTACGAACGTGAGCAACACCGGCACTGCCACAAACGTCAACGGATCAGACGCCTTCACCCCGAACAGCAACGAGCTCATCAGACGCGTAAGCGCAAACGCACTCGCAAGCCCGATCGCCACACCAAGTAACGTCAATCCCATTCCCTTCTTCAACACCATAAACAGAATGTCGCGCGGGGTCGCACCAAGCGCCTGCCGCACACCGATCTCGCTTGTATGTTGTGTGACGAAATAAGCGAGCACACCATAAATTCCGAGCGACGCCAGCAGCAGCGCCAACAGAGCGAATCCAACCAGCATGATCATCCCCATGCGTCGCTGCGCAGCCTCAGTACCGAGCACTTCACCCATCGTCGCGATATTCGAAATCGGCTGGTCCGGATCAACTTCACGAATTATCTGACGCACTGAACCAACCAGATTCGACGTATCGCCAGTCGTACGAATCGCGAGGTCGCGCGGTATGAACCACGGGTTATGGTTGATCTGCTGGTACGGCAGATACATCTCAGCCTTCACCGGCTCATCAATTCCCATCTGCCGCACGTCGCCGACGATCCCGACGATTTCCGTCCAAGGAGTTGCGGGATCCTCAGGATCGCCAACCTTGAACCGGCGCCCCAGCGCGTTCTCGCCCGGCCAATACTGCCGCGCCATCGTTTCATTGATGATCGCAACCGGCATCGACTGCGCATTATCACGATTGTCGAAATAACGACCCTGACGCAACGGAATCTTCATCGTCTTCAAATAGTCAGCACTAACCTGACGATGATTCGCGTCGTATGACATCCCTGCAATCGGCGCTTTGATCCCTTCCGGATAGAAACCGCTGGTACCACCCTTCCACGAAAGCGGAACGGAAGTGCTGTAACCCGCAGACACAACACCCGGCAGATGCGCGACGCGTTGCAGCACCTGTTGATAGAAGTTGTCGCGAACTTGCGGCTCTTTGTATTTCTCGCGCGGCAGTATCGTGCGCATAGTCAGAACCTTGTCAGGATCGAGCACCGAATACTGACGGAAGAGTTGGAAGAGGGTTTGAATCAGCAGACCAGCGCCAACCAGCAGCACAATGGAAAGCGCGACTTCAAAAACGATCAGCGTGCTGCGCAAACGACCGCTCGCCGTTGCGCGTGTACTGCTCTGCTTAAGTGCGTCGTTCAGATCAAACTTCGCAGCCTGAAGTGCGGGCACGAGTCCAAAGATGATTCCCGTGACGATCGAGATCGCAAGGGTAAAGACAAGTATGCGAACGTCGAGTTTCAGACTCGCTGAAAGAGCCATCTGCTCCGGAATGAGTCCCTGAAGAAACGTAAAACTCACATACGCCAAAACCGATCCCAAAATGCCGGCGGCGGTGGCCAGCAATAAACTCTCAGTCAGCAATTGTCGAACAACACGAATGCGCTGCGCACCTAATGCCATCCGCAAAGCGATCTCACGACGACGAGCAACGGCGCGCGCCAGCAAGAGACCAGCGACATTCGCACACGCGATGAGCAACACAAAAGCAACTGCAACCAACAACACTGTCAACGAACCACGCGCGTCACCAACCAACTGGTCGCGCAAAGGCATTACGACCGCGCCGAGTTTGCCGTCAAACGTTTCTCCAGGATGGTCCGTAGCGATCCGTCGCATCACTGCAGTCATGTCGGCCTGTGCCTGCGACAGAACCACGCCTGGCTTCAAGCGCGCGACAACCTGCAAATAGTGTCCGCCACGATTCGCTAGCTCCTCCTGGCCCATCGCGAGCGGCACCCACAAACGCACATCGTTCTCGAGAAAGTGAAATCCCGCGGGCATTACACCGACAACCGTGTGCTTTTCTCCATTAAGCAGAATCTCGCGATTGATAATGCCGCGGTCGCCGCCGTAACGGCTCTGCCAGAGGCTGTAGCCGAGCACTGCAACCTTGCTGCCGCCGGGTCGATCTTCTTCGGGAAGAAATCCGCGACCAAGCAACGGTTGCACGCCGAAGAGTGAGAAAAAGTTTGCATTAACTGCATTCGCCTGAATGCGCTCAGGCTCGCCGTCGCCAGTAAGATTGAAACTTATCGACGCAGCAGCGGCCATGTCGGCGAACGACTGGTTTTGGTTTTTCCAATCGACATAGTTTGCCGGCGCAGGCGTGTTTGTCGGAAAGCCGGCAAATGATGCCTCTTCCCAAACGACTACTAACTGTTCGGGGTCGCGAAATTGAAGCGGCCGCAACAGCACCGCATTAACGACGCTGAAGATTGCGGTGTTGGCGCCGATTCCCAACGCGAGGGTGATGAGAGCAATGACTGTAAATCCGGGTCTCTTTAACAGACCACGCACACCATAGCGAATATCTTTAAGTAATGTCTCCATGAGATTCATTTCCAATTGCCGATTGCCAATTGCCGATTTTGATTAGTTAACACCACGACCGTTCTAAATGTGACTCTTCACAACTTGGCAATTGGCAGTTGGCAATTGGCAATCACCTTAACGCTTCGAGCGGATCGATCCGCGCGGCCCTTCGTGCCGGCACGATACACGCGACGAGAACCACGAGCGCCAACACAATCGCGACTGCCACGAAAGTGACGACGTCAATCGGCTTCACACCAAACAGCAGCGTCTTCATATAACGCGTCAGGAGAAACGCACCGGCACTTCCAACACCAATACCAATGACGGCCAGCAACATCGCGCGTTTCAAAATGAGTTTGAGCACGTCAACAATCTGTGCACCGAGTGCCATGCGCACACCGATCTCATGTGTTCTCTGCGTGACGTAGTACGACGTGACGCCATAAATCCCGAGCATCGCAAGCAACATCGCCGCACCTGCAAGACAACTCAACAACAACATCGGCACGCGTCGCGGCGCTGCCGAAGTGATGACAACGTCATTCATCGTTTTGAGGTTGTAATTCGGCACGGCTTTGTCGACTGAGCGAATTGCTTCGCGCACTGATCCTGCGAGCGCAGTCGGCTCACCACTCGTACGCACAACCAACGACATGCTGCCCCAGGTCGGATCCTGCCCGTAAGGCACGTACATCTGTTCTCCCGGTTCTTTGTCGAGCGATTGTCTTGTATCGCCCACGACGCCGACGACTTCGCGTGGAAACTTTTCATCACGCCAAATCGAGAAGCGCTTGCCGATCGGACTTTCGCCCGGAAACAACTTGCGCGCGAATTTTTCATTTATGATCACGACTTTGGTGCTCTGTGAGTTGTCCTGATCGGTAAAAAAGCGCCCCTCTTTCAGTGGAATCTGAAGTGCGGTGAAGTAATCAGGGGTGATCACAAGATTCTGTGCATTCGATTGCTCTTCGTGTGTCATTGGCCGGCCTTCGCGAACCACGCCGCGCCACACATTAAACGTGTCGCCCCCCAAAGGCAGGCTCAGTATTGCTCCGGCAGACTGCACACCCGGGGTTGCTTTAACCGAATCGATTAGCTGCTTGTAGAGCTGTGCGCGCGGTTCGCCTGATGCATATTTGCCGGGCGGTGACGTGAGGCGCATCACCAGAACGTTATCCGGATTGAAGCCGGGATCAATTTCCCGGAGATGCATGAAGCTCTTGATCAGCAATCCCGCGCCTGCGAGCAGCATGAACGAAATTGCAATTTCGGAAACAATCAAGAAACTGCCGATGGTGTTGCGTCCACCGGTTTGCGATCCGCGTTGACCGCTGTCTTTAAGCTCCTCGTTTACATTCGGCCGCGACGTCTGTAATGCTGGCACAAGGCCAAACAAAATACCTGCCAGAACAGTCACGGCGAGAGTGAAACCAAACACGCGCAGATCGATTCCAATCTCGGCGATACGTGGCGTATTCGGTGGCGTAATTGCAATAAGTAATTTGATCAACCAGAGACTCAGCGCAAGGCCGGCGATACCACTCACGACTGAAAGAAACACACTCTCCGTAAGGAGTTGCCGGACGACGCGCCAACGACTCGCGCCCAGCGCAGTTCGAAGCGCAATTTCTTTTTGCCGAGACGCGGCACGAGCGAGGAGAAGATTGGCGACGTTCGCACACGCAATCAACAAAACAAACGCTACCGCACTTAACAGGATCAGCAGCGAGGTCCTTAATTCTCCCACCAGACTTTCACGCAACTCCGTGAGCCGGGCACCCCAACCCTTGTTTGTTTCGTAACTCTGCGCCAAACGTTGGTTGATTGTGTCTATTTCAGCCTGCGCCTGCGACAGCGAAGCGCCCGGCTTCAGTCGAGATACAACTGAAAGATATCGATTATCACGAGGCTCTTCGGTCGGTCTAAAGGGCATTGCTACCCAAACTTCGGCGTCGTTCGGATACGTAAAGCCGGCAGGCATGATCCCAACAATCGTTGCCGCCCTACCATTCATCGTGACCTTTCGGTTGACGACGTCTGACATTCCCCCAAAACGTCTTTGCCATAACGCATGACTGATGACGACAGCGGGCTCGGCACCTTCCTTCATGTCATCAGCTTGTATAGTGCGGCCGCTGATCGCGTTGGTTTTAAAAATCGGAAAGAAGTCGGTCGACACCCCGCTCGCGCGCACGCGTTCTGTTTCGTCACCGAAGTTGATGAACACGCCGCCGGAAGTGAAGCCCGCGATGTGTTCAAACGATTGGCTCTGTGTCTGCCAGTCGACGATGTCAGGCACAGACATGTTGCTTTCCCTAATTCCGAGCTGCGGGTTTATTGCATGGAATTTCACGATCCGCTCCGGGTCCGGGAAATTCAGCGGTCGCAACAACACTGAATTCACCACCGTGAACATCGCCGTCGTCGCACCAATGCCGAGTGCGAGAGTCGAGATAGCGATGAACAAGAATCCCGGGCGTTTGAGAAAACTGCGAACGCCGTAACGAATGTCTTTGAGTAGTGTTTCCATAAGATTCATTTCCGATTGCGGATTTCCAATTGCCAATTGCCGATTGGCGGTTTGTGAGTTAACACCACGAGTGTTTAAGTGGCTTCCAGAAATTGGCAATTGGCAATTGGCAATTGGCAATTGGCAATTGGCAATCACCTTAACGCCTCGAGCGGATCGATCTTCGCTGCTCTTCGCGCCGGCACGATACACGCGACGAGCACCACGAGTGCCAACACCACCGCGACTGCAACGAAAGTAACTACGTCAATTGGCTTCACCCCAAACAGCAGCGTCGTCATATAACGTGTCACCGCAACTGCACCGGCTATCCCGATAACAATGCCAACAGTCGCCAACAGCATCGCACGTTTTAAAACGAGCCTGAGCACATCAACAATCTGCGCGCCGAGTGCCATGCGCACGCCGATCTCATGCGTCCTTTGCGTGACGTAGTACGACGTGACTCCGTAAATCCCAAGCATCGCGAGTAACATCGCCACGCCTGCAAACGCGCTCAACAACAACATCGGCACTCGTCGTGGCGCCGCCGAAATATTGACAATGTCGTTCATTGTCTTGACGTTGTAAGTCGGCATGCCTTTATCGAATGAGCGAACCACTTCGCGGACTGGTCCTGCCATCGCAGCCGGATCACCGTTTGTACGCACAACCAATGACAGATCGCTCCACATTCCACCATCTTGCGCGTAAGGCACATACATTTCTTGCCACGGCTTTTCGGCAAGCGATTGTCTGGTATCGCCCACTACGCCAACCACTTCACGCAGAAAATCTTCATTACGCCAGATTATGAAGCGCTTACCGATCGCGCTCTCGCTCGGCCACAACTTCCGCGCCAGTGTTTCATTTATGATCGCGACTTTCGTGCTTTCCAGGTTGTCGTGATCTGTAAAAACACGACCAGCTTTCAGTGGAATCTGAAGTGTCTGGAAGTAATCAGAAGCGATCGAAAGATGCCGTGCATTCGTTGCGTTGGCGGGCGTCAGCAGGAGACCTTCAGGAATCGCGAAGCGCCCCAGATCAAATGTGTCGCCACCCAACGGTAGACTCAGTACCGCACCGGCAGATTGCACACCCGGTGTTGCCTTCACTTGATCGATTATCTGCTTGTAGCGCTGTGCGTTTTGTTCAGCCTTCCCACCCATAATGGAAAGACGCATTACCAGAACGTTATCAGAATTGAAGCCAGGGTTAGTTTCTCGCAGGTGCTTGAAACTCTTGATCAATAGACCCGATCCGGCGAGCAGTATGAACGAGAGCGCGATTTCGGAAACAATCAACAATCCACCGATACGATTGCGTCCACCGGTTTCCGATCCGCGTTGACCACTATCTTTAAGCGTCGCATTGAGATCGGGCTGCGATGTTTGTAATGCCGGAACAAGACCAAACAAAAGACCGGCCGCAACGGTTATTGCGAACGTGAAGCCAAAGACGCGCAAATCGATTCCGATCTCATCAAGCCGTGGTGTGTTCGGTGGCGTGATTGCAACGAGCAGTTTGATCAACCAAATACTCAGCCCGAGTCCAGCCAAACCACTCACGATCGACAGCATCACGCTCTCGGTCAGGAGTTGTCGCACCACGCGCCAACGACTCGCACCGAGTGCTGTGCGCAGGGCAATTTCCTTCTGACGAGATGCAGCCCGAGCTAAGAGAAGATTTGCAACGTTCGCACAAGCAATTAGCAAAACAAACGCGACCGCTCCAAGCAGGACGAGCAGTGACGTTCTTAGATTTTTCACCAGACTCTCACGCAACTCTGTGAGTCGCACGCCCCAGTAAGCGTTTGAATCAACATAGGTCTGGGCCAGACGTTGGGAGATTGTGTCCAGCTCAGTTTGCGCTTGCGACAGCGAGACTCCCGGCTTCAACCGTGCCACGGCTGAAATATAGCGATTCATACGAGCTTCCTTGGCCGGGTCGAACTGTCGCCCCCACCAAATTTCCCTGTCGTTCGGATAAGTGAAGCCGGCAGGCATGATTCCAATGATTGTCCCCCACCAGCCATTTATCTTGATCTTGCGTCCTACGACATCTGATGCTCCGCCAAAACGTCGTTGCCACAACGCATAACTGATCACGACACCATCGGCGTCGTCCTTCGTGTCCTCTGCTTGAATTGTGCGGCCACTGATGGCGTTAATACCAAATATCGTAAAGAAATCGGCCTGCACTCCCGCAGTATTCACAAGTTCAGTTTCGTCGTTCAGGCGGAGGAACGACTGCTGGTTGGAAACTCCCGCGATGTGTTCGAACGACTGGCTCTGCGTTTCCCAGTCCACGAGGTCAGGTACGGACATCGGTCCTTCGGTGAACCCGTGCCGCGAATTGATCGCATCGAAGCGCACGATTCTCTCCGGCTCGGGAAAATTCAGCGGTCGCAACAACACTGAATTCACCACCGTGAACATCGCCGTCGTCGCACCGATGCCGAGCGCGAGAGTCGAGATAGCGATGAACAAAAATCCCGGGCGCTTGAGAAAACTACGAATGCCGTAGCGTACGTCTTTAATCAGTGTTTCCATAAGAGCCAATCCGTCCACAGATTACGCAGAAAGACATCTGTGTAATCCGTGGATGGCCTTTTCATTCGTTTCGCAACGCGGTTAACGGCTCGACTTTTGTAGCCCGCCGAGCCGGTACGTAAGACGCAAGAAGCGCCACGCCGATCAGCAGCAATGACACAAACCCAAACGTGAGTGGATCAGTCGCACTGACGCCATAAAGCACACTCGTGATCGCGCGTGTCGCGAGGAAAGCGCCAAACAATCCGAGTGCGGCGCCGATGATCGTCAGCTTTAATCCGTGACCGAGCACGAGTTTCAGTACGTCGCCTAACTGCGCACCGAGCGCGAGTCGAATACCGATTTCATGTGTGCGTTGCGCGACTGCATACGACGTGATTCCATAAACTCCGATCGCCGCAAGCATGAGAGCCACGAGTCCAAACACGCCGAGCACCGTTGCCGCGACTTTCGCCGGGAACAACGCGAACTTCATATGCTCCGTAAATGTCTTGACGTCAAAGAGCGGCAGATTCGGATCGAGCGACTGCACCTGACCGCGAACTGGTGCGATGAGTCCTTCCGGATTCCCTTTCGCACGCACCACAAGAATGACGCCCGAGCTGTAATCCTGAATCATTGGCGTCCAGACGAACGGGCGCGGCTCTTCAGCAATGTTGAAATACTTGCCGCCTTTTGCCACACCGACGATGCGGATGAATGGCCCACTAGCGCTTCGCCAACTGAAGCGTTTGCCGACAGCTTCGCCCGTGTTTTGCAGTTCGGGCATCAGACGTCGCACAAAGAACTCATTGACGACCGCAACCTTTTCAGTCTTCTCATTGTCCTGGTCGGTAAACTCCCGCCCTTGCAGAATCGGTGTGCCCATTGTCTTGAAGTAGCCTGCTCCCGCACTGCTAACCATTGCTGTAGGCACGTTTTCACCACGCTCGGCCGGATTTCCTTCCACAAAGATATTGCCGCTGTTGTAGTTGAGACTAAGAGGAATGTAGTTCGTCACCGCAGCCGACTCGACACCTGGCAGCGACTGCACGCGTTCGATCAGTTGACGTTGGAACTGCAGGCCGCGTGCATCGTCATAACCCTGCAAACCGAGATCGAACGACATCGTGAGTCCGTTCGCAGTTTCGAAACCGGGGTTCATGACCTGCAACTGTTGCAGCGTGCGCACGACGAGGCCCGCCGCGATCAGAACCATGAGCGAGATTGAGATCTGTGCAACCACGAGCACGCTGCGCAGACGTGTTTTCACAGCGCCGCCTTGTGCAGCAGTGTCTTTCAACGCGCGCAACAGACCCGGTCGCGTGGACTGCAATGCCGGCGCTAAGCCGAAGATCACGCCCGCAGCGATAGACACGCTAAGTGAGAACAAAAGTACGCGCCAATCAATACTGACGTCGAGAGCGAGTGGAAAATCAATGGGTGGTTTCAGCGCCAGTAGTGCTCTAACGATCCAGAGCGCCAGCAACAATCCAGCAACACCACCAATAAACGAAAGCAAAATGCTTTCCGTGAGTAATTGACGAATCAGTCGCAAACGATTTGCGCCCATCGCTAGACGGATCGCTATCTCTTTACGTCGATCGGCGGCACGCGCGAGCATTAAACCTGCCAGGTTTGTGCAGGTAACGAGCAGCACCAAACCTACGGCCGCCATCATGACCCACGTAAAGCTGACGACTGCGCCACGCAGATCGGGCAGGATAAATCCCGGTGGCTCAACCTTGATCGTCTGTCCTTCGTTGCTGTCGGGATATTCCCTGGCGAGTTGCTGACTCAGCAGATTGAGTGACGCTTCTGCCTGGCGTGCATCGACACCACTCTTGAGACGTCCGATGGCGAAGAAGTTCTTTGCATTGCGGTTGTCGATCCAGGTCGCTCCCGGCTCGGCCCACTCCATCATCGAAGCCGTCAGCCAGAGATCGGGCGAGTAGACGAACTCGGTGCCCTTGAAACCTTCCGGCGCGATTCCGATCACTTTGAACTGGTGATTGTTGATCAGCACATCTTTGCCGACGAGACTTGCATCGCCGCCGAAGCGTCGCTGCCAGCAGTCGTAACTGACGACGATGACGGGATGCGAGAGCTTCGTCTTGTCTTCCTCGGGAAGAAACGTGCGGCCGTGAATTGCCTTCACGTTGAGGACATCGAAATAATTTCCCGAGACCTCGTAACCCCAGATACGTTCGTTAACGCCGCCGCGACTCAAACTCAGAGGCGCAAACCGGTAGACGAGCAAACCCGAAAGCACCTCGTTGCGATCGCGAAAGTCTTTGTAATTCGGATACGAGAAGGCCGACATAGAATCGCCCTTCGCGCGCACCGCAACCGAAACGATTTCTCCGGGACGTTCGACCGGCAATGAACGCAACAGCACGGTGTTGACGAGGCTGAAGATCGCCGTATTTGCACCAATCCCGAGCGCCAGAGTGATCACCGCGATCGCGACAAAACCCGGCCGCTTGATCAACCCACGAACTGCATAGCGAATGTCTTTGATTAATGAGTCCATAATTTGATTTCCAATTGCCGATTGCCAATTGCCAATTTAATCCCGTTGTCGCTTTGAAAAATCGGCAATCGGCAATTGGCAATCGGCAATAACTTTTACTCGTATCTTAGTGCCACGAGCGGTTCGACCTTCGTTGCCCTGCGCGCGGGCAAGTAGCACGCAAGCAGCGCGATCAAACACAACAACACCGGTACCGCCGTAAACGTAAACGCATCCGTAGTGCTCACACCGTAAAGAAAACTTGCCAGCAGTCGTGTCACAATCACCGCAGCTATTAATCCGATCACGACTCCCGCAATGACGAGCGTCATCCCCTGTCGCAACACGAGCCGGAAAACCTCGCCGGGACTTGCGCCGAGAGCTACACGAATCCCAAGCTCACGTGTGCGTCGTGAAACTGAAAACGACATCACGCCATACAACCCGATCGATGCGAGCAGTAACGCGAGACCGCCAAACACAGCCAAAAGGATTGCGCCCATGCGCGGCGCATAAAGCGAGTTGGCCACGCGGTCGCTCATTCGTTCGGGATTGCCTAGCGGAAGGTTCTTCTCGAGCGCCTGTACCTCGTTGCGAATCGCGCCTGCGACGCTCGTTGGATCGACACTAGCGCGGACGTGCAGCGTCATGCCAGTCTCGTGATTCTGCGACAGCGGCGAATACGCCACCGAAGTGGGTGCCTCACCCAGACTGAAATACTTGCTGGTGCGCACCACTCCGACGATCTCTCGCCATGGACCTTCAGGACCACTGAAGCTCAATCGTTTTCCGACAGCATCCTCGTGTGGAAAATGACGGCGCACGAAAGCTTCGTTCACGATCACAACGCGAGGATGATCTTCAGTGTCCTGGGCATTGAAGTCGCGACCCTGCAACAACGGAATACCCATCGTCCGGAAGTACCCTGGACCAATCACATTCGCGTTGACAGACGCATTGTCTCCGGCAGCAGGACCTGCGCCATCGCTGCGAAATTGATTGTCGGAACCGGCACGCCCTTCAATCAACAAGCTGCGAACGGATGTGTTACCGCTAACTGCCGCGATGCGCGCGACGCTCGCAGATTCCACTCCGGGAATCGCCTCGACTCGCTCGGTAACCTGGTTATAAAACTGTCGTCCCTGCGGTCTCGTGTAACGAAGTAGATTGATGTTGAGCGGGAGGGTGACGATCTTTTCTGAGTCAAAGCCCGGATCGATCGTCTGAACTTGTCTCAGACTGCGGAGAAAAAGTCCGGCGGCGATTAACAACACGACCGAGAGCGCGACCTGTGTCACTACGAGCAGGTTTTTTAGACTAAACATTCGCGTCCGTTCAAAAAACGCAGCTGCGTCGTCTTTCAAAGCGGGAATCAACGCCGGTCTCGAAGCGCGCAATGCAGGCGCGAGTCCAAACACGATCCCGGCAAGGAGGGAGAGTCCTGAAGTAAACAGCAACACGCGCAGATCGATTGAGAACTCCGGGTTGATCGGCAGTGCACCCGTTGGTGGTGGTGCAGCAGCAAGCGATCGTGTGGTCCACCAGGCGAGCAACAGTCCCGCAGCGCCACCTAAAGCCGCGAGCAAAACTCCTTCAGTCAGTAGCTGACGAACGATGCGCCCGCGTGTTGCGCCGATCGCGAGTCGCACTGCGATCTCTTTGGTCCGACTCGAGCTGCGCGCGAGCAGAAGGTTCGCGACGTTTGCGCAAGCGATCAACAGAACGATGCCGACCACCGCCATGAGCAGGCGGGCCACTGACGACAGTTGCTGCCTGCTCTGCGGGTCGTCGCTCTCACGAAAATCGGAGATCGAGATCCCACGATTGCGATTTGTTTGTGGATACGCCTCTTCAAGTTGTTTTGCGATGACGGAAAGCGAACTCTGCGCCTGCGCCGCAGTAATCCCGGGTTTTAACCTGCCGACGCTGAAGAGCCAACGGTTGCCACGCACCTGAAGCAAATCAGGATTCATCTCGCCGGAATAACCGGCGCGCGGCGGCCGCATCGTCGCCTGCATCATCATCGGTACATAAAGATCGCGAGCGATGCCGAGCTGCAAACCGTCAAAGCCGGCGGGCAGCACACCGATGACGGTAAAGACATTTCCGTTGAGGAGTAACTGACGCCCAACGACATTTGGGTCTCCTGCAAAACGTTTTTGCCAAAGACCCTGACTGATCACTGCAACTGGATGCGCACCGAGAGTCTTGTCGTCGTCAGTTGAGATGAGGCGACCTCGTTGCGCTCGCACTCCCAACACTTCGAAGAAATTTCCGGAGACAATCGCGCCTGTTACCAGATCTGTTTGATCGTTGCTGTTGAGACTGGCGGTGATGCCGCCCCACGCAATCAAGCCGTCAAAGACGTTGTTTTGATCGCGCATCGCGGCGTAGTCGGGATAGGAAAAGACACTGCCGGATGGTCCATTGAAGACGAAGACGAGGCCGTCGGGGTTAGAAACCGGCGGCGTCCGCATCAATGTCGCGTTGATCGCGCTGAAGATAGCGGTATTCGCGCCGATTCCAAGAGCGAGCGTCAACACGGCGATCAGCGTGAACCCGGGCCGCTTGGCTAAGCCTCTGACTGCATAGCGAATGTCTTTGATTAGTGAATCCATAGCTCAGCAAATCCATCCACAGATTACGCAGATTTTTTCTGTGTAATCTGTGGATGGCCTTTCATTCGTACTTCAGAGCGACCAACGGATCGACTTTCGTCGCACGTCGCGCGGGTAGATAGCACGCGACCAAGGCAACTGCCGCGAGCAGCGCGGGAACGAGCACAAACGTGGTTACGTCATAACCGCTGATCCCAATCAGCAGCGACGACAAAACCTGCGCGAGTGCGAGCGCCAGCAACAATCCAATCACGACGCCAACTGCCGCCAGCCGCATTCCCTGTCGCGTGATCATCTTCATCACGTCACTGCGATTTGCACCGAGTGCCATTCGAATGCCAACCTCACGCGTGCGTTGCGAAACAACGTATGCCATCACGCTGTAAAGCCCGACGGCGCTCAACACGATCGCCACCACGCCGAACGCGAGTGAAAAAGTCGCCGCCATGTTCGGCGCCCACAGCGCGTACGTCTTGTGCTGGTCCATCGTCTTTACCGCAAACAGCGGCACGCGACGATCTATGCCCGCAACCTCAGTGCGAATCGCGCCTACAAGAGAAAGCGGATCGACATTCGGACGCATCACGAGGAACATGGTTGTGGGACGCCTTTGATCCATCGAGTAGTAGTAAAAGGGTTTCGGATCCTCAGCTAAGGTGCGGTATTTACCCGTCTTAACTACGCCAACTACTTCCAACGGGTCCTTGCTATCAGTGCCGATAAAGATGCGTTTGCCGACCGCGCTTTCGCCCGGCCAAAGCATCTCGGCCATTCGTTCATTGACGACTATCACGCGCTTCGTTTTTGTGTTATCTCGATCGTCAAAGTCACGACCTGCAACGAGTGGGATCTGCATCGCCCCGAAGTAGCCCGGACTGACTACCGTGTTCATGATGTTTCGTCCGGCATTCCCGCGTGGGAGAGTCTCGCCTTCTTTGAGGATTGGGCCACTCGAATTCGAACTGTCGCCGAGTGGAAGCGTTCGTACGAAAGAAGCTGCTTCGATTCCGGGCACGTGCGACACACGCTCGAGTACCTGCTTGTAGAAATTTCGACTCTGCTCTTCTTCATACCCAACTAAAGTCGGGCTGAGCGAAACAATCAGCCCTTTGCTGTTGCCGAAGCCCGGATCCATCGTCTGCGCTTTGCGAAAACTCTTGATGAAGAGGCCGCCGCAAACCAGCACCACGAGCGATAACGCGACCTGGGCCACCACCAACACATTTCGCAAACCAAACGCTCTCAACTTCCCGCGACGCGCGACTTCCGGATCGCCTTTGAGCACTGGTACGACATCAGGATTTGAGGAATGCCACGCGGGCGCAAGACCAAACACGAGGCCTGTTGTCAACGAAATAACGAGTGTGAAGACGAGCGCGCGCGAATCAAGTGCAAAGAAGTTGTCTACGATCTTGTATTCGAGGATCGGGACGAACGCCTGCATCAAATCTGTCACCCAGAAAGCGAGTAACAGACCAAGTCCGCCGCCGAGTATCGAAAGCAGAAGGCTTTCGGTAAGAAGTTGGCGGATGAGACGTGCACGATTGGCGCCGAGCGCAAGACGAATACCGATCTCTTTGCGACGTGCCGCGGCTCGGGCCAGCATCAGGTTTGCAACGTTCGCGCACGCGATCAGCAGCACGAGGCCGACGATAGCCATCGCGATCGCTCCGGCACTCTTCAAGACACCACTTTCCTCTTCAAACCGACCGTCAACCTCAGTGAGCACCTGTGCCTGTGTGCTGGAGGCACGATCGTCCGGATAAGCCTGATTCAAACGAGCGGCAATGGCTGACAACTCCGCGGATGCTTGTGAGATTGAAACGCCAGGCTTAAGACGTCCTATGACGTTCATCCAATGTGAGCCACGTTCCTTGAGGATGCCGGGATTGCGCCGCAGATCTTCAGCCATCGACACCGGCGTCCAAAAGTCGAGCGCAAGCGCAAACTTCGATCCGACAAAATATTCGGGCGTAATACCAATCACCTGATACGCGCGATTGTTGAGTTGGACCGTTTTGCCAACGATGTTTGGATCGGCGGCGAGGCGACGTTGCCAGAAGCTGTGACTCAACACTACGACAGCATTCCCGCCAACGTTCTTGTCCTCGTCAGGCAGGAACGTTCGACCGAGAATTGGTTTGACTTCCACCACGTCGAAGTAGTTGGCCGAAACAACCTGACCCCAGATCACATCGTTCTGGTTCTCAGCATCGATCGCGACCTGCAGCATGTCTTCAGCCGCGAGGCCGGTGTATGAAGTGCTCTGATCGCGGTAGTCGACGAAGTCAGGATAAGAAAACTCATCGGTCACACCGCGGTCTTCGGCGACTTCCATCGGACGGACCAGGTTACTCGGATTCGGCACCGAAAGCGGCCGCATCAAAAACGCACTGACGCCACTAAAGATCGCCGTGTTGGCGCCAATCCCAAGCGCCAAAGTGATCACCGCAACCAGCGTGACACCCGGATTCTTCACCAACATCCGAACGCCATAGCGAATGTCTTTAATTAGATTTTCCATGGTTTGATCCGTGTAGATCCGCTCGAAGATCCGTTTAATCCGTGTTACCCAATTTGCTTGTTCTTCAGCAGCGTCGACAAAACTCGTCCGCGTTCGTAATCCGACTTTATCGTCTCAACTGCCTTCAAGAACGCACCCTTCAACCGCGAGTCACCGGTATAAACGTTTGAAACCTCAACAAGAAGCGTCGCCTTCTCATAGTCCGACGACATCTCCGTTGCCGCTTCGAGCAACAGTCGCAATACTTCTTCGCTTTGTATTTTTGTTTTGGCGAGCGCACTCAACACGCCGCGCCGCTCGTAATCGGAGGAGATGGTCTTGGTTGAAGATGCAACCAACACGAGCACCGCACTGCTCGGCATCTCCTGCTTCAACAGTTTCTTAAGCACGCGGCTGTGTTCGTAATCGGATCTGATCGTTGCAACCGCATCGAAGAACGGTTGTAAGGCAACATCTTTACCCATAAGCACAGGCGCAGCAGCTATCAACATTTGCGCCTGTTCGTAATCGGAAGAGATTTCGCGGGCCGCCTGGCGCAACACATCACGCAATGCCGGCGCGTCAAGATTTCCCTGTTTGATGAGCTGGTCGAAATAGATACGTTTTGCATAGTCGCTTGAGATCTGATTGATCTCGGCAAGCACGCCCGCAACACCACGCTGCGCCAAAATTGTTCTCACGCGCCTCTCTGCATCGAAGCCTCCCTGCCGCACAGCGTTGAGTACAAACTTAGCGAGCCAGTTCTTCGCGTTCTCATCCAGCGGCTGCGCGGTACCGTTTAGATAAAATGCTCGCGTGATTTGTCCGGCGCCGTCGCGCCTGACTTCGTAGCGACGTGATTGTCCCTGATGGACCTCTTCGACAATTACCCACCCGCCTTCCGAAACGGAGGTGATGTCAGTGTAATCGTCGGAGAACTCAGCCTTACCCCGAATTTCTAAACGACGTTTCTCTCCATCGTCCTGAATTATCCAGGTCGTGGTGCTTTGTCTTTCATCACGGCTCTTTTGCGCGTGAAGTCCGGGCAATGGCGACGAAATGAGTAATGCCAGAGCAGAGGCGAGCAGCCAGAAGACGCGCGCTTTGAGTGAATGTTTGAGCAACTTCATTTTGATTTCCTCACTTTTGATCTGTCACAGGCTTGCACGTTGATGGTGACCTGCAAGCGGCGGCCAATAAATCCGCGGCCATAGTTAATGCCGAAAGCCGAACGATCGAGCTCGGTGGTTGCGCTGTAGTAGACAAACTCTTCGCCGTTCGGCGAACGGCTGCGGTCCATCTCGTTGACCGACAGCGCAACGGGCACTGTCTTGCCCTTGATACTCAAATCACCGGCGAGATCTAACGAGTCGCGATCTCTCCCGCGCCGAATGCTGGTGCTCTTGAACTCAATGTCGGGAAACACTTCGACATCGAAAAAATCCTTCAACAGTAGATGTGCATCACGACGTTTGTTTCCGGTATCGATACTGCCGGCTTTGATCGTTGCATTGACAGAGGAGCGACTAATATCACTCTCATCCAAAACGATCTGGCCTTCGAGATCACGAAATCTTCCCTTCACTTTGAACCACAGATTCCTGATCACGAATTCGACAGTCGTGTACCCCGGATCGAAAACCCAAGTACGTTGAGTCTGGACGTCAATCATCGATTTGGTTTCTCTGTGCAACCTCTGTGTTCTCTGTGTCTCGGTGGTTTCCTTTTCTCAAGTTCCCATAACCACAGAGACACAGAGAACACAGAGGTTGCACAGAGAATCCTGTCTAAGGTTTTACTCGTAACGGAGCGCCTTTAGTGGATCCACTTTCGTCGCACGTCGCGCCGGCACATAACACGCAAACAACGTCACCAGAAATAGTCCAACCGAGACGATCACAAACGTCGCCGTATCAGTCGCCGTCACATCAAACAAGAGGGTCGCAATCAATCTCGTTAATCCAAACGACGCTGCGAGACCCGCCGCGACACCCACGGCTCCCAGCACTACCCCCTTCTTCACCATGAGCTTCAGCACGTCAAACCGTTGTGCGCCGAGCGCCATTCGCACACCGATCTCATGCGTGCGCTGCAACACCGTGTACGACATCACGCCGTAAATCCCAACCGCTGCCATCACGAGTGCGATAAACGAGAACACAGCCAACAACGAAGCGCTGAATCGCGCTCGCGCGACTGAAGTCGCTAACAACGCTTCCATCGTGCTCACTTCGCCGATCGGCTGCTGTGGATCGAGATTGCGAATCACGTTGCGCGCCGCGGCAGCCACTGACCCCGCATCACCGCGCGTCCGCAGCATCAGCGCCATCCCCGAATAAACGAGCTCGGGATGCGGCCAGTACGCAACCGGCTCGACCGGAACATCGAGTCCGAGATGTTTGTGATCGGCAACAACGCCGATGATCTCACTCGGCACGTTGTCGTCTTTCATGTAGATCGTGACTCGCCGTCCGAGTGGATTCTGCCCGCCGAGGTTTTTCTTCACGAACGTCTCATTAACGACGACCACGTGCCGCATCTCAGTCGCTTCCTGCTCGGTATAAAGACGTCCGAGTTTCAAAGGGATTTGCATCGTCTGAAAATAGTTGACGTCAGTGACGCAGACACCGGTTCCCAGATGCTGGCCCGGAGGTAACTTCTGACCGTCGACTTCGATATTCGTGCCACTGTATAGACCAGTAAACGGAGGCGTGTTGATAGCGCCCGCCGCTTCCACGCCCGGAATTGCTTTCATCTGTTCGACCGCCCGCTTGTAGAAGTCGATCCGTTTTTGGTCGGTGTCGTACTTCCCCGGGAGCAGATTGAGGCGAACAGCTAAAAGATTATTGGGATCGAAACCAGTGTCGACTGACTGCAAACGATTGAAGCTTTTCAACAACAGACCGGCACCCACGAGTAAAACCAGCGCCAGCGCAACCTGAGTTACGACAAACAAACTTCGTATGCGCTGGCCGGCAGCGCTCCCACCGATATTCTTGCCGCCCTCTTTGAGCGAGCCGTGAAGATCGAAGCGAGTCGCTTCCAGAGCCGGCACAAGTCCAAAGACAATTCCTGTCAGTAACGACAGACCGAGTGTGAAAGCGAGTACGGGCAAACTCACGGTAACGTTTTTGAGATCGATGAGCGCCGGCGGGCTCAGCGCCACGAGGGCCTTTGTGCCCCACCACGCGACCAGCACGCCCAGCGCTCCACCGGCTACCGACAGCATCACGCTCTCCGTCAACAACTGACGTGCGATGCGACGCCGGGTTGCACCTAGTCCCGCGCGCACAGCGATCTCTTTTCTTCTTGAACTTGCGCGCGCCAACAAAAGATTTGCGACGTTGGCACAGGCAATCAAAAGCACGAACCCGACGGCGCCCAGCAGAATGAACAAAGGACGTCTGATTGCGCCCGTAACTTGTGTGCGTAATGGAACGACATTGACGCTCCAGTTGGTATTGAATTCAGGATACTGCTGCGAGAGTCGCGCGCCGATCGTCGTCATTTCCTGCTGTGCCTGGTCCATTGAAACGCCAGGCTTCAAACGAGCGACGGCTGAGGCGAATCTACCGCGGCGTTGTCGCAGTTCGTTTGGGATTTGAAAAGGTATCCAAATGTCCGCCGGTCTGCTCGCCTGTGTTCCCCTCTGAATGTGCCAACCAAAAGTTGCCGGCATAACGCCGACGATGGTAGAGGGTCGTTCGTTGACGCTGATCTGGCGTCCCACAATATTTTTGTCCCCGCCGAATCGTCGCTGCCACAACGCGTAGCTGATCACGACCACGCGCGTCTGGGCATCGCGCCCGTCATCGTCAGCAAAAGTTCGACCCAGGACAGGGTTACTTCCAAGGACGGAGAAAAGATTTGTCGTGCCGAACTGTCCCGTTACTTCTTCCGGTTCGCCATCCCCTGTGAGATTGAAACTGCGATCGAAGAAGACCGCCATATCTGTAAAAACCTGATTCTGTTCTTTCCAATCGAAGAAATTGCCGAGGTTGATTACGTTCTGATTGTTTCGAGGACTCTTCTCCCAGACAAGTACGAGGCGTTCAGCATCGTGGTAGGGAAAGGTACGAAGCAACACACCGTTGACGACACTAAAAATCGCTGTGTTGGCACCGATACCGAGGGTGAGCGCCACGAGGGCCACAACCGTCACCATCGGACTCTTCAACAGCACTCTTAATCCAAACCGAATGTCAGCCAGTAAAGTGTTCATAAGCGGTTCCCTTTTTCATTGCCGATTGCCAATTGCCGATTGCCAATTTGGGTTCAGTTCTAAAATTGGCAATTGGAAATCGGCAATCGCCAATGATTTTACTCACACCGAAGTGCATCCATCGGATCGACTTTTGTGGCGCGCAATGCCGGGATGTAGCACGCCAACAATGCGACGATGGCCAACAACACCGACACTGCCGCAAACGTAAATGGATCCTTCGCGGTGACTCCAAACAACAAACTCGAGATCACGCGCGTCAACGCATAAGCTCCGACCAATCCAATCGCAAGGCCCAACATAATCAGCACGGATCCCTGCTTGACGATCATCAACATCACGTCGCGTGTCTGCGCACCGAGCGCCATGCGAATGCCAATCTCATTCGTACGTTGCGCAACCGAATAACTCATCACGCCGTACAACCCAACGACGGTCAGCACGAGCGCCACGCCCGCGAAGATCGAAAGCAACGTGGTGCTGAAACGTGGCGCCGCTACCGATGCCGACAGGTACTCCTGCATCGTTTTCACACCAAACAACGGGACGTTCTGGTCCATCGCCGCCACTTCCTTCGTCGCGGCTGAAATCAGGCTGCGCGGTTCCCCGGTCGTCTTAACAACCGTCACCATCTGACTGAATGGCACCTGCGTTTGCGGAACGTAATACGCCGGTCTCGATTCCGTACTTAAATTGCGGTTTCGGACGTCGCCAACAACGCCCACAACCTCCCGCATTACAGAATCTTCGTTTTCGTAACTGGAAATGCCGGGATGAATACGTTTTCCGATGGGGTCTTCGTTCGGAAAATACTGTCGCACAAAGGTCTCGGTGATGATGATCACCGGTGTAGATCCGTGCTTATCGCGGTCGTCGAAGTCGCGACCTTTGATTATCGGGATACCCATCGTCTTGAAATAACCCACGCCGGTCGTGAAGAAGTCGGCAGAAGGATGATCCTTTGGCGGCATTGGCCGGCCTTCGATCTCAAAAGAGATGCTGAAGCGGTCTCCACTCAAAGGCAGTGGATATATCGAGCTGGCCGACTGAACTCCCGGCGTCGATTCGAGCCGCTGCTTCAGGTCGATGAAAAACTGGCTCTGGTTGGCGCTCTTGTATTTGATCTCAGGAAGGGTGGCATTGAACGTGAGTAGGTTCTCAGGTTGCAGACCGCTGTTAACATTCTGTAGACGCCAAAGACTCTGAATCAGAAGTGCCGCGCCTGTTAACAACAACACCGCAAATCCCAGTTCAATTACAACCAGAGCCTTGCGCATCACATTCGCGAAGCTCCCGGCACTCGTGCCGCGTGCACCTTCCTTCAACGACTCAACCAGCTCCGTCTTCGAAGAGTGAAACGCGGGCGCGAGTCCGAAGATCAGTCCGGTTAACAACGAAACCCCGAGTGTGAAACCGAGCACGCGCCAATCCATACCAACATGAACCGCACGCGGAATGTCTGTCTTCCCCAGTGCGACGAGAAGATCAGACCACCACACTGCGAGCAGCAACCCAACGCCGCCGCCAACGAGTGAAAGCAACACGCTCTCGGTCAACAACTGTCGCACCACGCGCGTGCGACTGGCACCAAGGGCAGCGCGGATCGCCATCTCTTTGTGACGGCTGGTCGCGCGCGCCAGCAAAAGATTTGCGACGTTCGCACATGCGATCAGCAACACACACGCAACAGCACCCAGCAGTATCAGCAACGCGGGACGGATGTCGCCGACGAGGGCCTTCAAAGCCGAGTCAACTCGCAAACTCTTGTGTGTGTTTGTGTCTGGATACTGTTGCTCGAGACGAGCCGCGATGGCAGTAAGTTCAGCCTGCGCTTGTTCTTCGGTGATCCCAGGTTTAAGACGCCCAATCACTCTCAGGAAGTGCGCTCCACGCTGATTGGTGACTGGATCTTTTCCGGCTGAATCACCTGCGATCGTCGTCCATAGTTCAACCGGGTCGTTCTGAATCGGAAACTCAAACGACGGCGGCATAACTCCGATCACCGTAAACTTGATCCCCTCGAGCGTGATCGCCTGATTCAAAATCGACGCATCGCCATTGAATCGTTTCTGAAAAAGGGCATGACTGAGAATGACGACACGACCGGTTTCTGTCGGCTTATCTTCATCGGGAAGAAAAACACGGCCCAGCATTGGTTGCACGCGCAGCAGCGGAAATAGATCTGCAGTGACAACGGCGCCCTGCAGACGCGCCGGCTCGCCACGGCCGGTCATGATGTAGTCGCCGCTGCGATACGTAGCGACATGTTCGAAGACCGTGTTCTGCGTGCGCAGGTCAAAAAAGTTGGGATACGAATGCGAACCGCGTATGAGACCACGCTGTGTGTCAGTCTCAAACACTGCGACGAGGGAATCCGGATCGGGGAACGGCAAAGGACGCAGCAGCACCGCATTCACAACACTGAAGATCGCTGTGTTGGCTCCGATCCCGAGCGCGAGTGCGATAGTGGCGACGATGCTGATGCTCGGCGACTTGAGCAGCATGCGGAGTCCGAAGCGGATGTCTTGAAGTAACGTGTTCATAATGTTCTCACCATTGCCAATTGCCGATTGCCAATTGCCAATTTGCCGCAAACACGGATCACCAAATCGGCAATCGGCAATTGGCAATCGGCAATAGATTCATTCTTCTCTTAGTGCAGTCATCGGATCGACGCGAGATGCACGTCGAGCCGGTAAATAACCTGCAACACCCGCAACCGCCGCGAGCAACAACGTAGCAACGGCGATCGTCAGTGGATCGTTAGGCTTCAACTCGTACAACAACGACGCTGCCGTCTTCGTAAGCACCAGCGACGCGCCCACGCCAACCACGAGTCCAATCGCGACCAGCAACAATGCTTCACGCAACACGAGCCAGAGCACGCTGAGACCACGCGCGCCGAGCGCCATCCGAATTCCGATTTCGTTCGTGCGACGCGCCACGCCGTAAGACAACACGCCGTACAACCCGACACACGCCAGCAACAACGCGAGCAGTCCAAAGAATGACGCGAGCCGTGCCACGAGAGTTTGTTGCACGAGAGAACGATTGATGTGATCTGAAAGAGTTACAACGTCGTCGACCGGCAGATTGCGATTGACCTGCTTGATCGTTTGCCTGATCTGCGGCACGACAGCGCTCGCCGGTCCCGAGAAGCGCACCACGAAGTTGCTGACAGCATCCGGACGCTGTTGGTGCGGGTAGAACGCCATCGGCGCAAACTTCTCCTGCAGATCGCCAAATTTGGCGTCCTTAACCACTCCGATAACTTCGATCGCCTCGGTGGTATCAGGACCATCGAGTCCGAATCGTTTACCTACGGGATTACCGGTGGGGAAAAATTTCCGAACGGCGGCCTCATTTACGAGGGCGACTTTCTGCGAGTCCTTCGTGTCCTGCGGTCCGAAAATTCTTCCCTGCAAAACCGGAATTCCCATCGCCGCAAAGTAATCTTTGCCGACGATGTTGTTGCGCAGGCTGCGGTTTTGTCCTTCGGGAATTCCGTCTTCACGAGTGTGGGCCTCACTGCTCCACTGCCCCTGGTTGAATACGAAGAATGCAAACGAAGCGGCCTGCACATTGGGAATTGCCCTGACCTTCTCTTCGACTTCGTTCAATAGCGCCGGCAGTTTGGGATCTTCAGACTTGTAACCCGTGGCTGAAGTGTCCACCTGAAGCAGCATCGCGTTTTCCTGGTTGAAGCCGGTAGGAATGCTTTGCAAATTGATTAAGGTGCGCACGAAAAGACCAGCCCCGACAAGCAGCAACAGCGAGAGCGCCACCTGCGCCACGACGAAGGCTTTACCCAGTGGATTCTTGAGCGGGCTGAGTGTTGTGCTCTTACCGCCTTTGAGCGAAGTGTTCGGTTCAATACGCGAAGCGCGTAGCGCCGGAGCAATGCCGAAGACGAGGGCACAAAGCGCTGACACGCCGATAGTGAATGCGAGGACGCGCCAACTTGGCGTCACATGTAACGGCAGAGCCTCTGGTCCATCCGAAGCCATCACTAACAGCAAGCGAGTTCCCCACCAGGCAAACGCGAGCCCGGCAACTGCGCCGAGGAACACCAGGAGAGCGCTTTCAGTGAATAACTGCCGCACGAGCCGCAAGCGTCCCGCGCCCACTGCCATGCGTAATGCAAACTCCTTCGTGCGCGCGGCGCCATGGGCCAGCAGCAGATTCGCGACATTCGCACTTGCGATCAGCAACACGAGCCCCACTACACCCATCAGGACTTTCAGCGATAGTGAGAACTGCTCGCGCAGCGACGATAAGCCGCGATTAAGAGACGTCAGTTCAATGCTGGCGTTTTCCATGTCCTTCAATCGCAGGGGATTGGGTTGTGAACCCGCGCGCACCTGTAGATATTGTTGTTGGAACATGAGATTGATGGCAGCATTTGCTTGCGCCGCACTCACTCCGTTTTGCAAGCGACCGATTATGTAGAGTGACTGAAAGTCGTTGTTTTCTCGTTCGCCCCAATGTGCCGGCGGCATCTGCTTTTCCATCGCCAGCGGCACCCAGAGATTCGGAGCCGAGCCAACCGTTGTGCCGAAGAATTCCTTCGGTGCAACACCGACAATCGTGTAGGGAATGTCGTCGATGGTTATTGTTTTGCCGACTACGGATGGATCGCCGCCAAGTCGCTTTTGCCACCATGCGTAACTGACAACTGCAACCGGGTGCCCTCCTGCATTCTGATCGTCAGATTCATTCAGGACACGACCGAGACCAGCATTGACTCCCAACACCGGGAAATAACTACCCGAGACAAGCTGCACCTGCATCAATTCGATGTCGCTGCTCGTGCCGTTTACATTGACGAAGCCATGGACGTCCCACTGAATGCTCAAGAGACTCCCTACACTCGAAAACAGATCGGTGCGTTGCTGGACCTTTCGATAAAACGGATACGAAAACAGATCCGTACTTGAATCCGGGAAGCCGTCAGTGGCGCCCACGTTCTTGCCATTCCCGAAAAGGACCAGCTGATTGGGTTCTTTCACTGGCAAGGTCTTGAGCAACACCGCATCGAGCAGACTGAAGATCGCCGTGTTCGCGCCGATACCGAGTGCGAGTGAAAGCACCGCGACGAGCGTGAAGCCCGGTTTTTTAAGAAGGATGCGTAGTCCGTAACGAATATCCTGAAGCATTTTTCCCCAATCCGATCTATCCACAGATTACGCAGATAAATCTGTGTAATCTGTGGATGGTTTTACTCGTAGCGCAATGCAATCATTGGATCGACTTTCGTTGCACGGCGCGCGGGTAAGTAGCAGGCCAGCAGCGCCACAGCGATCAATCCCACCGAAACACCGACGAGCGTCGTCACGTTGTTTGGAGCGACACCAAACAGCAACGTGCTCATCAAACGTGAAAGAGCAAATGACGCCCCGAGACCGATCGCGACGCCGACACCAACCAGAATCACGCCCCTGATCATGATCAACCGGAACACATCGCGTCGTTGCGCACCGAGTGCGACACGAATTCCAATCTCCCGCGTGCGACGCGCGACTGAGAACGTCAACACACCGTAAAGCCCGAGCGCTGTGAGCAAGGTGGCCAACACACCGAAAGCTGCTGTGAGCCACGTGACCAATCTTTCCTGCACTAGCGACTCATCAATTTCAGTTGAAAGAGTCTTGATGTTGTAGAGCGGCAGGTGTGGATCGATCGCTTTAAGTTGCGCGCGCAACTGCTCCGCAACCACATCCGGCGAGGTCGATGTTTTTACATGCAGCGTCAGACCTGTGAGCTGCTTCTCCTGCATCGTTGGCACGTAGAAATGACGGCGCATGTTCTCGCGCAAGTTGATGTACTGCGCATCTTTGACGACGCCGACAATCGTCATATCCGGCACATCTTCAAGTCCGATGTGTTTTCCCAGCACATCCGTAGTGCCGAAGTAGTGCTTCGCCATCTTCTCGTTAATGATGATGACTTTCGGAGCACCAATGCGATCGCGATCGTCAAAGTCGCGGCCCGTCACAAACGGAATCTCGAGCGTTTTGAAATAATCATTGGAAACCCATGTGGCATCGCACGTCATTCGTTCGCCCTCGCGCGGCGTGTATCCTTCGATGACGACACGTATTTGATCCCAACCGCCTGAGATCGGCGAGTCGGTGGCGACGCTCGCGAACTTCACGCCCGGCATCGCCCGCGTCTTTGCGAGCAATTCATCGTAGAAAGTAGTTGAGCGCTCTTTTGTATAACCGTTGAGTGCGGGATTCACGCTCGCCAGCAGCACATTCTCTTTTCCGAAACCAGTGTCGAGCGAGCGAAGGTTCTGGAGTGTCTTGAGCAACAAAGCGGCACTGACTAACAATGGCAACGAGAGTGCGACCTGGACCAGGATCAAACCGCTGCGCAAACTAAAGAGCCTGCCCGCGGAAGTGAAACTACGAGATTCGGATCGCAGGCCCGGTGCAAACACCTGTCGGGCAGCCTGAATGGCCGGAGCGAGGCTAAACGCGAGTCCGAGGACGAGCGAAACGAGGAGAATGAACGCATATAAACGCCAATCAAATGACGCGTTAAGGTTCTGTTTGAAGTCAGGTGGGATGAACGCAATCAGACCTGCTTTGATCCAGAGCGCGATAAAAACACCGAGCGCTCCTCCAATCACAGAGAGCACCACGCCCTCAGTCAACCACTGTCGCAACAGACGCAGGCGACCAGCACCCAGCGCCAGTCGGACGGCAGTTTCCTGGACGCGCACAGTCGCCCGCGCGAGCATCAGATTCGCGAGATTCGCGCAAAGGATCAGCAACACCGCGCAAGTCGCGCCAAAGAGCAGCAACAGCGAAGTCTTCAATTCAGTTTGCAAATGTCTGAGTCCCTGATCGCCGGGCAGTGCTGCGATTCGACCAGTAAGAAATCGTTCCCGATTAAAACTGGTATTACTTGCAGACAACTGGTCCGCTTCCATCTGTCGAATCTGCTGATAAGTCACCGCGAGTGATGCTTGTGCCTGCTCGGGAGTGACATCAACTTTTCGTCGCGCCATCACGCTCAGCCATTGATGACGACGGCTCGTGAGGCGCGTTGGCGGAAGCGGATTGAAGACGGGCGTCATCATCAACGGCACGCGCACGTCGGGATTGTTTGAGAGATCCAACCCGTAAAATCCTGGCGGAGTCACACCAAGCACGGTGAGTGGTGTTTCATTAACCAGAATCGTTTTGTCGATGATGTTTGGATCTTTGTTGAATCTTCTCTCCCAGAACGAATAACTCAAGACCGCAACGGGATGTGCGCTGGGTGTGCGATCGTCATCCTGAGTAAAGAATCTTCCAGCCCATGGACGAACTCCGAGCACTTCGAAAAAGTTTCCACTGACCAGTTCGCCATGAACACGCTCAGTTTGATCGCCGTACGTGACGTTCATCTGGGTGCCGCCGCGCGCGATCACTCCCGAAAAGACGGAATTACGATCTCGCAAATCCTGATACATCGAGTAGGAGAATGCGCCGTCGATGTCTGGTGCATCTTTTGGATCGTAGGCCGACAGCACCACGAGTTGATCGGGATTCGCCACCGGCAGACTCTGAATCAACACCTGATCGAGAAGCGAAAAGATCGCAGCATTGGCGCCTATACCAAGCGCAAGCGTAAGCACCACCACACCCGCGAACGCAGGATTCTTAACCAGCATCCGAAAGGCGTAACGAATATCCGTGAACATCTCTCTTTTTTCCGTCCAATCTGTGTTTACTCGTACCTCAGCGCTACTAACGGATCGACTCTTGTAGCCCGCCGCGCCGGCAGATAACACGCAGCCACACCCACAATCGTCAATCCCACTCCAACCGCAACAAACGTCCACCTATCAGTCGTCGAGACTCCAAACAGCAAACTCGACATCAAGCGCGTGAGCGCCAGAGCACCACCCAACCCAATCACCAATCCCAACAACACGAGCTTCATTCCCTGCCCCATAAACAACCGCAGCACGTCGCGCATGCCAGCCCCGAGCGCCATGCGAATGCCGACTTCCTGTGTGCGTTGTGAAACTGAGTACGAGAGCACGCCATACACACCCGTCACCGCAAGCGCGAGAGCGAGCACGGCAAATACTGAAAACAGGATCGCATTGAAACGCCGCGTTGAACTCTCGCGCGCCAGTACGTCCTCGAAGGTCGCAACCTCTGCGATGGGAACGTCCTTATCAACTGCCTGTACAGCGCGTTTGACTGTCGCAATCAAGGCCTGCATGTCGCTCGTCGAAGATCGGATCAGAAGCATCGGATTGGGTTGCGGCATTCGCCCCGACGGCGTGTATATCCGGATTAGGGGTTTATCTTCCGAGCCGTAAGTGCGTACTTCCGGAACGACGCCGATTACTTCATGCCAGGTGGGACTGTCGTACGAGATACGCTTGCCGACCGCGTCTTCATTCGGCCAAAAACGGCGCGCGAGATTCTCGTCGACCAGAAGCACGGGTTTACCCTGCTCGTCTTCTTCTTTCGTAAATGTGCGCCCTCGCAAGATCGGAATCTTCATCGTCTGAAAGTAATCGGCGGTCACGATTGACCAATCGACGTTGAGCAATTCGTTTTTGTTGGGGCGGCGATAACCTTCGACTGCAATGTCTGTTTGCCAGCCATTAGTGATCCCGGGGAGCCCTCCTGTCAGCGTCGCCTTCTCGACACCCGGCTGCGCCTGAACTGACTGTAAAATCTGTTGCAAAAATCGACTGAGCTCGCCCTGTTTGCTAAAGCGACCCTGTGTAATTCTCAGTTCCATTGTGAGGACGTTATTTGCATCGAATCCGTTATCCGAATTCAGCAGTCGGATCAAACTTTTCACCATTAATCCCGCGCCAACCAGTAATGCCACGGAAAAGGCAACTTCCGCGACAACCAAGGTGCTGCGCAGTCGCTTGCCCTGCACGTCTGTCGTGGTTGAGCCACTGACTTTGAGTGTTTCCTGTAGATCAGTTTTAGACGAACGAAGGGCTGGTAAGACGCCGAAGACAATTGCCGTGAGCAGCGAGATCAGCATATTGAAAGCGAGTATCCCCCCGTCCAACCGGATGCTGTTCATGCGGGGAACGGTTTCATGGGCCACTATCGTGAGCAACTTCATCGTCCACGACGTGAAGATCAGTCCGAGTACGCCGCCCGCGAGGGCCAGCAGCAAACTCTCGACCAGCATCTGGCGCATAATTCTGAGGCGCGAAGCGCCCAAAGCTGCTCGCACTGCAAACTCTTTCCGGCGCGACGCACCACGAGCCAGGAGAAGATTTGCGACATTCGCACACGCAATCAACAAAACCAGACCAACGGCGCCGAACAGGATCTTCAAACCAAGATTCACTCTGCCGGTAATGCTGTCTTGCAGCGACACGACGTTGACGACGTGCGTTCCCCCACTCGCGATCGGGTGCTCTTGAAATAGCTGTTGCCCGATGCGGTTCATCTCCGCGCGGGCTTGCTCGATCGTCACTCCCGGCTTCAAACGCGCGATTACATTCCCGGCGTTTCGCACATCGCGATTTTTCCAGCCTAGCGGACCGATAAGCCCCCACAGAGGCGGTGGCCCCTGGTGCACGAAGCTTTGCGGTATCACACCAATCACTTTGTAGGGAGTGTCGTCGAGAAGGATCTCTTTCCCGATGACGTTTGGATCGCCGCCGAAGTGTTGCTGCCAGAACGCGTAACTAATGATGAGAACCGGAGTCGCACCTACCTTATCGTCTTCGGCAGTGAAATCGCGGCCCATGAACGGCGTCGCGCGCATGATCTTGAAATAGTCGGCAGTGACCATGCGAGCGTCGAGAAATTCCGCTTCGCCGGAACCGGTCAGGTTCACACCCCAGCCACGAAATATCGACATCGCTTCGAAGACCTGATTCCGCGCGCGCCAATCCACGAACGTTGGATACGACACCTGTCGATTCTTGATTTCCAATCCTGATTCATTCATCCAAACGAGGCGATCGGCTTCCGGGTACGGCAGCGGCCGCAGCAACACCGCATTGATCACGCTGAACATCGCCGTGTTCACACCAATCCCAACCGCCAGCATCAAGACGGCGAGCACGGTGAAGCCGGGATTCTTGCGCAACCATCGCAGGGCGTAAATTAGGTCCTGAACCATTGAACTCTCCAAGAACTATCCACAGATTTCACAGATTAGTTTTCTGCGTAATCTGTGGATGGCCTTTTATTCAGTTCGCAGAGCGACGAGCGGATCCACCTTCGTCGCACGTCGCGCCGGTATCAACGACGCAATAAATGCCGTCACTACCAGCAACACTGAAATCGCCACAAAAGTCAGTGGATCGGTGGGAGTGACACCAAAGAGGAAAGACTTGATTGTGCGCGTTAGTAGAAACGCAGCCGCAAGTCCAATCCCCACCCCCACGAGCGCCAGCCCAACACCCTGTCCTACGATCAAACGCAGCACATCAAGTGGCTGCGCACCCAACGCGATCCGCACCCCAATCTCATTCGTGCGCTGCCGAGTTGAGTAACTAATTGATCCGTAGATCCCAATCGTTGCCAGCAGCAACGCGATCGCGGCAAACAGGCCGAGCAGTAAAAGATTAAAACGTCGCTGTTTAAGAGAGTCGGATACAAGCTCTTCCATGGTCGCCGTGCGCGCAAAGGTTTGATTCGGATTCACCTCACGAATTGCGCGCTTCACCGACGCGAGTTGTGCCCCCGGCTCCGTCTTTGTTTTGATCAGGAACGTCATGTACGCGCTCGGTTCCTGCTGGTGTGGAACAAACATCTGGGGGCGTGGCTCCGCATGCAATCCGTTGTGAAGCACATCGCCAATCACGCCCACGATCTCTCGTGTCTCGGTGGCAGCGAACGTCACCGTCATACGTTGTCCGATTGGATCCTCGTTCGGAAAGTAGCGCCGCGCCATCGTCTCGTTGATCACAACCACCAGCGGCGCACCTGCTTTGTCGAAGTTCGTAAAGAAACGACCTTTCTTAAGTGGAATGTTGAGTGCGCTCAGGTATTCACTCGACACGGGTGAATAAAACGCGATCGGTTCGCTGCCTGCCGGCGGCGCCGGACGGCCTACAACATTGAAGACCGCGTCAACTTCAAGGTTGACAAAAGGTGGAGTGGCGATAACGGCGGCTGCTTCGATTCCTGGCTGACTTTTAATCTTTTCGATCGACTGATCGAAGTAACCAATCATTTTTTCCGGCTGGTCGTAAGTTCGCGGCAGGAATACTTGCAGGGCCAACACGTTTTCTTTCGTGAATCCCGGATCGACCTGCAACAGGCGCATGAAACTTCGGAAGAGCAATCCCGCACCGGCGAGCAGCAAAACAGCGACAGCCACCTCGCTGATCACGAGCGTCTTTCGCAAACGCTGCCGCACCGAGGTCGCGGAGCTGCGACCACTTTCCTTGAGTGTGGCTTGAATGTCGTTGCGCCAGAACTGAATTGCGGGCACCAGACCAAAGACGATGGCAGTCAGAAGTGAAACGCCGCACGCGAACAACACAACGCGCAGGTCCACGCTCACGTATTCAACTCGCGGGATCTTTGAGGAACTCAGGGCCGTGATCAGTTTCACTAACCAGGAGGCGAGCAACACCCCGGTCACGCCACCAACCAGCACCAGCAACAAACTCTCTGTGAGTGTTTGGCGCAACAGTCTTATTCGTTCGGCGCCGAGTGCGCGCCTGATCGCAAACTCACGTTGCCTTTCAGCACCACGTACCAACAGCAAGTTGGCAACGTTGACGCATGCGATGAGCAGCACGAGGCCGACGGCAGCAAAGAGCACCCAAAGCGCAGACCGGATCTGCCCGGTGAGTTGTTCGAACAACGGCACGACCGTCGCTCCCATGCCGCCGTTAATGTCGGGATATTGAGCAGCGAGTCGCGCCGCAATCCCGTTCATCTCTTCCTGGGCCTGAGCAACGGTGGTTCCTTGTTTCAATCTGCCGATAACGTTCCAGTAAGTTGCAGCTCGAAGCTGTCGCAGGTTCTCACCAACAACACGCGGCGCCCAGACTTCACGATCGGCAGGCAGTTGGAACTCCGGCGGCATAACACCGGCGACAAGGTATGGCTGCCCATTTAGGGTCAGCTTTTGTCCGACAATGTTTGGATCTCCACCGAACCGTCGCTGCCATAAACCATGGCCCAACACGATGACACGATTGTTTCCTGGCTGGTAGTCTTCTTCAGTGAATGTCCGGCCCAGCAGCGCATCAGTTCCCGCGACTTGAAAGAAACCAGACGTTACCAGCCACGCCGAGAAGCGTTCAGGCTCGCCGTCGCCGACGAGTGTGAAGCCGGACGGTTCGATTCCTGCGAGCGCTTCGAAGGAGCTGGTCTGTTCTTTATAGTCGAGGAAGTTTGCGGGTGAGACTTCGTTGAGCGCATTGTTTGCTTTGGTGTTGTTTTGCCAGAGAGTAACCACGCGATCGACATCACGGTACGGCAGTGGCCGCAGCAGCACCGCATTGATCACGCTGAATACAGCAGCGTTAGCACCGATGCCGAGGGCCAGCGTGAGCACTACGATCACGCTGAAACCCGGCCGTTTCAACAAGCTTCGCACCGCAAAGCGGATGTCCTTAAGAGTTGTATCCATTCGATCAATCTATCCACAGATTACGCAGATTCATTAACGGCATCTGCGTAATCTGTGGATAGCCTTTCTATTCATAACGAAGCGCCACGAGCGGATCGACCTTCGTCGCACGTCGCGCCGGGATGTAGCACGCAATAAACGCCACCACCGTCAGCAGCACCGCAATCACGCTGTACGTCAACGGATCGGAAACCTTCACTCCAAACAACATCTTCGAAAGACTGACCCAGCTCTCGAGATATTTTGTGAGCACATAAGCGCCCACGAGCCCCACTATCACTCCCAGAATTACGAGCACCATTCCCTGCCACACGATCATCCGAAGCACATTGCCACGACTCGCTCCGAGGGCCATGCGAATGCCAATTTCGTGTGTGCGTTGCGAAACGGTATACGCCAGCACGCCAAACAAACCGATCGCTGCTAGTTGTTGGGCCAGCACAGCAAACAGCGTCACGAGTTTGGCGAAGAGGCGTTCCATACGGAGGGTTTCGTCTGCCTGTTCGAGTTGCGTTTTGACATTCAAGACCGGCAGGTTCGGATCGACTTCTCGCACGACGCTGCGCACGCTCGCGACGATCGCGGACGGATCACCAGCAGTGCGCACTTCGAAAACCGCACTGGACATCGGCGACTCTTGTCGATATGACCCGTAGACGGTTGGTGGTATCTCGTCTCGCTGGCTGGTGTATTTCGCGTCTTTGGAGATGCCGATGATTTCGAGCTCGTCGGGCTTCGTAGTATCAAACGTGAAGTGTTTGCCGAGGGCATTTTCATTCGGGAAAAACTTGTTCGCGAACGCTTGATTGACCACTACAACTTTCGGTGAGGTGGTCGTATCCTGTGGTCCAAATGTGCGTCCGGAAAGCAACGGAATTCCCATCGCCTCCAAAAAGTTTTCGCGCACCCTGTGACGATACCCTTCACCATTGGATCTGATGCGGCCTTCGGAGTCAGGTGGCGCGGACAACGCAGCACGCAGGAAGACATCGCTCGAACTCGAACTCTGCGATAACAATGGGTCGCGCGAGAACGTCACCGCTTGTACTCCCGCGACGTTTTCCAGCCGCTCGCTTATATCCTTGTAAACCTGACGTAGCTTCTCATCTTTGTAACCAATCAGGGCCGGCTCAACCTCAAACAGCAAAAGGTTCTGCGCGTTGAAACCTACGTCGACGCGTTGCAGATTAAGCAATGTGCGGACGAATAAACCCGCGCCCACCAGTAGCAATAACGATAGCGCTACCTGGACCACCACTAACCCGCGGCTCAAAAGCGAGCGATGAACAGCGCTCGAACTTCGTCCCGAGTCCTTCAGTGAGGGCGTTAGATCAATTCGCGTCGTGCGCCATGCGGGCGCGAATCCGAAAATGACACCGGTCAACAACGAGAGTCCCACCGTGAAAGCAAGCACGCGCCAGTCAAGTCGCGGCTCGAGGACACTCATTCCGCGGCCGCCCCACAGACTGACGGCAATTAATCCATCCTTGATCCAAACCGCAAAAAGGATCCCGAGCACTCCTCCCAGCAGCGCGAGGAGCACACTCTCCGTTAGCAGTTGTCTTATCAGTCTTCCGCGACTTGCTCCCAACGCCAACCGCAGACCAATCTCTTTTTGCCTTCCAGCGGCGCGCGACAACAGCAGGTTTGCAACGTTGGCACATGCAATCAACAACACCAACCCAACCACGCCGAGCAACAGATACAGTGCAGGCGCGTAGGACCTGCGCCGGTACATCTCACCCTGTCCGCCCGGATCTGCATGGAGCTTTGGATACTGCTTCGGGTCCAGATCGTTAATCGCATTGCCACCACGGGCCTTTGCCGCGGCTTGCCGCGCTGCGCGATGTTCGAACACGGATTGGAGAAATGTATTCTCTAGCTGACCCTGCGCCTGTTCAGCCGTGGCACCGGGTTTCAAACGACCCATAATGCGCAACCACCAAACCCCTGGACCACTCATGTAGGAGCGTGCCTTATCCACATATAGTTGTGGTTCCATCGTCACCGGTATCGTTACGTCTTGCGTTGTACCGACGCCCATCGTGCCGTCGAAACCTCTTGCGGAAACGCCAACAACGGTGAAGGTTACGTTGTTGATATTGATCTGTTTGCCAACGACGGAAGGGTCATTGCCGAAACGTTTTGTCCAGTACCGGTGACTCAGGACAGCTACCGGTGTCGCACCGGCTTTATCATCGTCGTCGGTCAACAAGCGGCCGGCCGCGGGCTGCACACTGAGCGCCGCGTAGTAGTTCCCGCTTACCGCCTGACCTCGTGACACCTCGGGCTGACCATCGACGCTGATGTTCATTCCCACGCTACCAAAAGCGAAAACGTCGGACATTGGGCCTGGCTGTTCGCGCAACCGCTGGTAGGTTACGTAGGGGAATGACGTCCTGTGTCTGAGTTTTGTTGTGGCATCGGTAATCCCACTACCGCTGTAACTGCCCACACTGAATGCTTCAGACGAGACGAACTTAAATAGCACCAGCCTCTCGGGCTCCTTGACGGGCAGCGTCTTCAGCAGCATCGCATCGACGATGCTGAATAGTGCGGTGTTCGCGCCGATGCCGAGGGCGAGTGAAAGCAAAGCGACCGCCGTGACGCCCTTTTGCTTGAGCATCATCCGGAAGCCATAACGCAGATCTTGTAGAAGAGTGTGCATAATCAATTAATTTCCGATTGCCGATTGCCAATTGCCGATTGCCAATTGCCGATTGCCAATTTGTTAGCCGCTCACGAATTCTTCAATCGGCAATTGGCAATTGGCAATTAGTTCATTCATACCTAAGCGCGACAAGTGGATCGACTTTCGTTGCTCGTCGCGCCGGGATGTAACACGCAATCAACGCCACGATCGTCAGCAGCATCGTGATCAGCGCCAACGTCAACGGATCAGTAGCGCTGACTTCAAACAAAAGCGTCGACATCAATCTCGTCAGGCCCACTGCTGCAGCGAGGCCTGCACCGACTCCAATCAGCACCGGCACCATTCCCTGCCGGATCACGAGCCACAACACATCGCGGCGCTGTGCACCAAGAGCCATGCGCAACCCGATCTCGTGTCTGCGCTGCATCACCGCCGTGACCATCACGCCGTAAATCCCGATCGCCGCCAGCACCAGACCCAAAACGGCAAAGAGTCCGAGCAACCACAAACTAAACTTCGCGCTCGAAAGCGCCCGACTCAACAGTTCATCCATCGTGCGTACAGTCGTGATTGGCTGGTCGGCGTCGAGTAGACGAACCTGCTCCCGAATTGCAGAGACGAGGGTTTCAGGCGGCGTCGTGGTTTGCACCGCAAGCATCAAGGCGTTGGACCAACCCTCGCGGCGATATTGATTCAATGGCGAATAAACGAGTGCCGGTGGTTCCTGGTTTAGACTCCGACCTTTAACGTCGGAAACAACGCCGACGATAGTGCGGCGCAGGAATCGATTTTCTGGTAACTGTGCTTCCGGTGGAAGCAGGTGTTCCGGTGGTCCCATCCAGATCGTCTTGCCAACCGGATCCTGGCCAGCAAAGAAACGTTTGGCGAGTGTCTCGTTGATGATCGCAACCGGTTGAGAATTGCCTTTGTCGTCGCTGTTGAAAGGACGGCCTTGCTGCACTGCAATGCCAAACGTTCGGAAGTAGTCGTTGCTTACTAACGCAAAACGCACGAGAGGCACTTGATCGAGCGAAGTTGGCGCAGCTTGCCCCTCAACACTCAGAAACTTACCCCAATCCTGACCCGCACCAAGCGGAAAGACCGTAGCGGTTGTTGCGGACTGCACACCCGGCAGACTCGAAACACGCGCGAGCAATTGATCCGAGAACGCGAGACCAGCCGGCTCACGAGGATCGGTAATATTTGCTGGAATGGGATACTTCGCATCGGGCAGCGGCACGCGCATCGTCACCACATTGTGTGCGTCAAAGCCCACGTCAACCTGGCGCAGCTTAATGAACGTGCGCAACATCAGTCCCGATCCGACCAGCAGCACAAGTGCTAACGCTACTTCAGCAACGATCAGCACGCGCCGCACGCGACCTTGTTTGCGAGTGCCAAAACCTGGCCCACCGCCTTCATTCATGGCGTCGCGCAGATCTGTACGCGCGGCCTGAAGCGCGGGTAACAATCCAAACAGCACGATAGTCAGCAACCCGAGTCCAAACGTGAAGCCGAGCACTCTGCCGTTCACTCCGATCACGTTTCCACGCGGTAATGAATCAGGTAACAACGACGAGATCAGTTCGATGCCCCACGTTGCCAGCAACACGCCACACAAGCCACCAATTACCGCGAGCGGCAGACACTCGACAATGATTTGCCGCACGATGCGACCACGACTCGCTCCCAGACTCGATCGAATCGCCAGTTCCTTACTTCGTGCCGACGCACGCGCAAGCAGCAGATTTGCGACGTTCACACACGCCACGAGCAAAACAAATCCCACCGCTGCGAGCAGAACCAGGAGCGCACTTCGCGAATCACCGGCAAGTTGTTCCTGAAGTGGAACGATCAAGGCGCCCACACCTTTATTACTCGGATCAATCTCGGCTATCGAGTTTGCGATAGCACTCACATCTGACTGCGCCTGGGCCGGAGTGACACCTGATTTAAGACGTCCGACGGCATTGATGAAGTGGTTGTTTCGCGTCGCGAGGTTATCGTCTTTGGCGAACGCCAGGGGCGTCCAGAGATCGATCTCTGGAAGATTGTCAAAGAACGGCATGCCTCGCGGCATCACACCCGCAACGGTGTAACTCTCGCCTCCGATTCGAACCTCGCTGCCGAGAACTCCTGGGTTACCGCCAAAACGTCGTTGCCACAGTTTGTCACTCAACAGCACAATGCGATGCCTGCCAAACTGTTCCTCTTCCGGGGCAAACAACCGGCCGTGCGCCGGCGAGATCTGCAAGACCTGAAATAGATTCGCAGTGATGTATGCGCCCTGAATTCGCTCCGGTGCTTCATTCGCAGTCGCCAGATTAAAGTCGCCGTAATAGAAACCGCCCAGCCCGTCGAAGACTTTGTTTCGATCGCGCCACTCGTGATAGTCGGGCAATGCACTGCCTGCCATCGGAACTCCCTGCGAGTTCATGGTGGACCATAGAAACACGAGTCGATCCGCTTGCGGGTACGGCAGCGGCCGCAGCAACACCGCATCAACCACGCTAAAGATCGCCGTGTTCGCCCCAATGCCAAGCGCAAGCGTGAGCACTGCAATCAAAGTAAAGACCGGATTGCGGATCATCATTCGAAATCCAAAGCGCAGATCGTGTAGTAGGGAGTTCATAGGTTCAACTCCATTGCCAATTTCCGATTGCCAATTGCCAATTGAGAAAATCGGCAATCGGCAATCGGCAATCGGCAATCGGCAATAGCTTTATTCATACCTCAAAGCCTCAAGTGGCTCGACGCGGCTTGCGCGCCAGGCCGTTTGCACACCCGCCAGCGGCAGGTCGACTGAACCCACTTTGGAGTGCGGCGGCCTGGCGCCGCTGTGGCCTCGATCACGCGCTTCGATAACAAAGCGGCGCCAGGTCGCCGCACTCCAAAGTGGCGCTCATTCGTCTCGAAGCGCGACGAGGGGATCAACTTTCGTCGCCCTTCGTGCAGGCGTGTAACACGCAAATATCGAAACCACGACCAGCAACGCCGGAATGGCAGTAAACACCAACGGATCCGTCGTACTCACTTCAAACAACAGACTCTTGATCGTCCGTGTTAACGCGAATGCCCCTGCGACTCCAACCACGACACCTATGGCCGTCAACACCAATCCCTGCCGAATCACCGCTCGCCGCAACGCGCTCGGTTGCGCGCCCAAAGCAAGTCTGATCCCAAACTCTTTTGTACGACTGCCAACGTAAACCGACATCGTGCTGTAGATACCGACCCCCGCGAGCAGCAACGCAATGATCGCGAATGCCGTCAGCAGGATGTTGGTCAAACGCTGCGTGCTGAGTGTTTCCGAAATAAGGTCCGTCATCGATCGGACGAGATAAAGCGGCATATCAGGATCGACTTGCCTGATCGCAGCTCTAAACGTGCCCGTTGCGGCATTTGGTGGACCATCGGTACGGACTACAAACGACGCTCGCGGCTCCGGGAACTGCGCCATCGCAAAATAGATGTGCGGCCAATTCTCTTCCGCGAGACTGGCGTGCTTGATGCCACCCACAACGCCCACGATCGTCAACCACTGGCGACCGCCCGTGCTCTGAATGCGTTTACCAATAGCGTCATTCGCCGGCCAGTAACGACGTGCTAAAACCTCATCAATAAGCACAACGGGAGGTGACTTAGCGTGATCGGAGCTTTGAAAATCGCGTCCCTGCAGAATCGGTATCTGCAACGCTTTAAGAGTTCCCGGCGTCACGGCTTGCAACTGAGCCTGTTCTACTTGCGTAACGTTCGAGCCTTCTGGTGGTTCCTGTCCCTCAACGATGAATCCGTCGACTTCTCCTCCATCGCCGAACGGCAGATTGGTTGTGAGCCCAACTTCGCGAATGCCCGGCGAGTTACGCAGCTGCTCGAGCGCAGCGGTGTAGAAGTTCAACGCCTTCTCTTCGTTGTCGTACTTCGTGCGCGGCAAAGTGGCGACCATCGTGAGCGTGTTTTCAGCGTTGAACCCGAGATTCACCGACTCCAATCGTTGGAAACTCTTCAGCAACAAACCAGCGCCGATTAGAAGAACGAGCGAAAGCGCGAACTGCACTGCCACGAGTGCGCTGTTTAGTCGTCTGTGTGCGACAGTGCCGCGCGCACCTTCGCGCATTCCCGTTGCGATTCCCATCGCATACGCGCGCAACGCAGGCATGAAACCGAATAGCAATCCGGTAAACACGGTCAGTGCCGCGGTGAAGCCGAGCACGGTCCAGCTCAAGTTAACTTCTTCCATCCGCACGATGCCGGTGATTGGCAACTTGTCGAGCATGCGAATGCCAAACGCCGCGAGACCTAGGCCGAAGACCGCGCCGACGAAAGACAGCAGAACACTTTCCGTTAATAGTTGCCGCGCGACGCGTCGTGGCGAAGCTCCAAGGGAAACACGCACCGCGATCTCGCGCGTTCGTGAGGTCGCCTTCGCGAGGAGAAGATTGGCAACGTTCGCACAGGCAATCAGCAGCACAAACGCCACCGCCGCCAGCAGAACCAATAATGGTTTCTCAGTCTTACCGAGCAGCACTTCCTTGATCGGCTTAACAATAGTCCTTGGACCATTGCCTTCGGTTAATCCCACATACTCAGCATTATTTGGGTGTTGCCAGCCAAAGTTCTGAAGGATACCGGTCGTGTCTGACTGCACCTGGGCAACCTGGACTCCCGGCTTCATGCGACCGATAACTTGATAGAAGTAAGGCGCGGTGCGCTTGATATCGAGCGGCATCGGAACCCAAAGATCGATCTCGAGCCGTGGGAACTTGAAATCAGGCGACATCACCCCGACAACCTGTGTCGGAACGTTATTAAGGTTCAGCTTTTTTCCTACGACGTTCGGATCACCGGCGAAACGACGTTGCCAGAACCGGTGACTGATCACACAAACAAGGTTCCTGCCTTCCGCGTCTTCACCTTCGACAAACGTTCGACCGAGCACCGGATTGACGCCGAGAACTTTGAAGAAGTCCGACGTGACACTCGTCATGGGTAAACGTTCAGGCTCGCCTTCGCCGGTGAGATTGATCGCGCTGCTGGTAAATAGAGCGATCGATTCGAAAGAACGATTCTGATCGCGATACGCAGCAAAGTCCGCCTGCGAAACTCCCCACGTGTCGAGTCCGAGTTTTGGGCTCGCTTGAATGAGTCGCACCACGCGGTCCGGTTCACGAAACGGCAGTGGTCGCAGCAGAATGCTGTTCACCAGACTAAAGATCGCGGTATTGGCGCCAATGCCGAGCGCAAGCGTGACGACTGCAACCAGTGTGAATCCGGGTTGCTTCAGGAGGATTCGTGCGCCGTACCGAAGGTCTTGAAATAGTGTGTTCATAAAGATCAATCAATCCACAGATTTCGCAGATTATTTTTCTGCGAAATCTGTGGATAGCCTTTCATTCGTATCTAAGCGCCACAAGGGGATCGATTCGCGTGGCGCGTCGTGCCGGGATGTAGCAAGCGAGAAACGCAACCACCAGCAACAACAAGGGAGCGCCAACAAACGTCAGCGGATCGCGCGTGCCAACGCCGTAAAGCATGTCTGCCAAAACTCGTGTCACTACACTTCCAACTGCAACGCCGACGATCAAACCGATAATCGTTAATCCCATTCCCTGCCGAATGACGAGCCGGAGCACGTCAACAGGTTTCGCACCCAATGCCATTCGAACCCCGATCTCATGCGTTCGCTGGACGACGGCATAGGAGATCACTCCGTAAAGCCCTACACACGCGAGCAACAACGCGAGGGCAGCAAACAAGCCGAGCAACAACGATTGAAAACGCTCTTTCGAGCTCGAAGCTGCAACCACCTGGTCCATGGTGCGCACATTCGAGACCGGCTGATCCTTGTCTACCGACCAAACTGCCTGGCGCACTGCACCAACTACCGATGCAGCGTCTCCCTTCGTGCTCACTACGAGATCGCGAGGCGCCATGAAGACGCGTCGTTCCTGCGCGTAAGGCACGTAGATTTCGTGTTTCTGTTCGTAGAGTCCTGTCTGGCGGACGTTATTAACGATTCCAGCCACCGTGAGCCACTGATTCGGAGAATCGGCTGGTCCAATCTTGAGTCGTTTTCCGATTGGCTCTTCCCCCGGCCAGTACTGTTCGGCGAGACGCTGGTTGATCAGAATTACAGGTTGCGAATCAGGAGAATCATGTGCGTCGAGCAATCGCCCGCGCTGAAGCGTAATGCCCATCGCGCGGAAGTAGCCCGGACTAACCACACGATACAGCGCGAATGGCAGTTGGATATCGCTGGGCGACGTACGACCTTCGACCGAAAAACTGAAGTTCATGCCATTAAACGACAGTGGCAGGACGGTGATCATTCCCGCAGCTTCGACACCGGGTAGTGCCTCCACTCGCTGTAACATCTGGTCGTAAAACGCGCGCCGAGCGTCAGGCTTTACATACTTCGGCATTGGCAGAACCATTTTCATCGTCAACCGATTCTCGGTTGTGAATCCGATGTCGACCTGACGCAGACGCTGAAAGCTGCGGATCAATAATCCCGCGCCGACGAGCAGCACCACCGCAAGCGCAACTTCAGATACAACGAGTACACGACGAACAAAACGCCCTGACGTTCCGCCTGACACATCTCTCGCAACGTCACTCAACGTCTCTCCCGGCCTGGTCCGCGAGGCAAGCAAGGCGGGTACGCCGCCAAAGATGATGGCTGTGAGTGCGCTCATTACGAGCGTAAACACGAACACTCGCGCGTCGACCGTGACTGTTTGTAGTTTTGAAAGACTCTCAGGAAGAAACTTCGCGAGACCCGTAACTCCCCAGAACGCAACAAGCACTCCCAAGAGGCCACCGGCGCCGGCCAGTAATAAACTCTCAACCAGCAGTTGTCGCACGATGGTCCAACGTCGCGCGCCGAGGGCAATACGGATCGCAATCTCCCTGCGTCTCGTTGTCGCCTGGGCCAGGAGCAGGTTCGCAACGTTCGCACAGGCAATCAGCAGCACGAGTCCAACGGCGCCAAACAGAATCAAGATCGGCAAACGAAGATCGCCGACGTAGTCCTCGTGTAATGAATGTGAAATGAAGTTGAGACCTTCGTTTGTTCTGGGATATTCGGCAGCGAGACGTCCACCAATGGCTTCGAGTTCGTGATTCGCGCGTTCGGCAGTAACGCCCGACTTTAATCGAGCAACCAGACGGAGATAGTGATCGCCACGGCCGCTGGCCTGTTCCGGTTCCATGGCCCACGGCACCCACATTTCGACTTCACGCTCAGGAAAGAAGAAACCGCGTGGCATAACACCGACGACCGTAAACGTTTCGCCATTGAGAGTGATGGTTCGATTCAACAGTGACGGATCGCTATTAAACCGTCGTTGCCACAGCGCATGGCTGAGCACAACAACGTGCTCTTGTCCGGGTTGATCTTCGTTCCCCAGAAAGGTCCTGCCCAATGCGGGATCGACACCCAAAATTGAAAACACATTTGCGCTGACGAGTTGCGCACTGATTCGTTCCGGCTCGCCATCACCGGTGAGATTAATATCCTGGGGCCCGGTCGCACCGATAGCTTCGAATGACTCGCTCTGAGTGCGCAGGTCAAAAAAGTTGGCGGGCGCTACCTCGTTTTGCCTGATGCCCAATTGCAGGGTCTGCTCCCAAATGGAGACCAGTCGTTCGGGATCTTTAAACGGCAGCGGTCGGAGTAGAACAGAATCGACCGCACTGAAAATTGCTGTGTTGACACCAATCCCGAGCGCAAGCGTGAGGAGTGCGATCAACGTCGCACCCGGCCGTTTCGCCAAACCGCGCAACCCATACCTGATGTCTTTCAACATGAAGTCCATCACGCTACCTCCTATTGGGCGACACTTTGGAGTGCGCCAACTTGTTGGCGCTTTGGTAATTCCACCTGTGCGCTCCGCGCACTAACAAAGCGCCAACAAGCTGGCGCACTCCAAAGTGTCGCCCATTCATTCATATCTAAGCGCCTTGAGCGGATCTACTTTCGTCGCACGACGCGCCGGAACTAAACACGCGATCAGCGCTACCACGGCCAACCCCACCGCGATCACCGCAAATGTCCACGGGTCTCGCGGTTCAACACCGAACAGCATGCTCGTCAGACTCTCGAGATACTTCGTCAACACGTAAGCAGCGGCTAATCCCAGCGCGATGCCAACCAGCGTCAACACCATTCCCTGTCGCACCACCATCATCAGCACGTTGCGTCGATCCGCGCCGAGCGCCATGCGAATACCGATTTCATGCGTGCGCTGCGAAACCATATACGCCATCACGCCATACAGCCCTATCGCCGCGAGTTGTTGCGCGATGAGCCCGAAAAGCGTCAGCAGCTTCGCAAACATCCGCTCCATCGCGAGTGTTTCATCTGCTTGTTGCACCTGCGTGCGAATGTTGCTCAGTGGCAGGTTGCTATCGACCTCTTGCATCGCCTGTCGTATGCCCGGGATGACTGCGGTGGGATCGCCTGCCGTTCGGACTTCGAACGTGGCAAAACTCATCCTTCGCAATACCTGACGCCATCCTTGATAGACCGTCGGCTGGATCCTGTCCCGCTGGCTGGTGTATTTAGCGTCACGCGCCACACCAACGATTTCGATCTCATTCGGTTTGGCTGCTTCAAATCCGAATCGCTTTCCAATTGGGTTTTCATTCGGAAAGTGAGCTTTCACGAATGCCTGGTTGACGATGGCGACGCGTGGGGCACGCTCATCGTCCTGTTCAGTTAGACCACGGCCCATGAGCAGCGGGATCTCCATCGTGCTGAAAAAGTTTTCACGGACAGAATGCATCTTCGCGTCGCTGTCACGCGGCTGGCCGTTCGCTCCCATCTCACCCGGTAGATAGACCGAGCTGGTCCAGGAGCTCTGACTCAACAACGGACTGCGTGAAAAAGTAACGGCCTGGACACCGGGTACTGCCTCAAGGCGACTGAAGGATCGCTGATATAGATCGGCAAGCTTCTCTTCCTGGTACCCGAGCAAGCTCGGCTCCACTTTGAAGAGCAGCAGGTTGTTAGCGTTGAATCCCATGTCCACGTGTTGGAGATTTCTGAGCGTGCGAATAAGCAGTCCCGCACCAATCAGCAGCAACACCGACAGCGATACCTGGACCACAACCAGCGACTTGCTCAGCCACGAGCGGCCAGTTCCGCTCGAGTTGCGCCCCGCATCTTTCAGCGCGGGCGTCAAATCGAGATTAGTCGCGCGCAACGCAGGCAGAATCCCGAAGATGATTCCGGTGAGAAATGAGAGACCGAGCGTGAAACCAAGCACACGCAGGTCGAGACTCGGGTTAAGCGCATTCATCTCGCGCCCGCCCCATTCCGTCACGAGCAGGAGGCCGTCTTTGATCCAGAGCGCAAAAAGAACTCCGAGTGCTCCACCTATCGCAGCGAGTAAAACGCTTTCCGTCAATAACTGTCTGACCAATCGCCAACGACTCGCGCCCAGAGCAAGTCGAACTGCGATCTCCTTCCTTCGCGACGACGCGCGCACCAGCAACAAGTTCGCGACATTTGCACACGCGATCAGCAGCACGACGCCAACCACTCCCGCTAACAATCGCAGCGGCGACTGGAGCCAGCGACGCGAATTCATCTCGCCCTGACTTCCGGATTCGACACCGAGCTTTGGTAGATCGCCTGCGTCAAGCGTGCGCAGTGCTGTTCCTGAGTCTGACTTTCGCAGTGCACGGTGTTCGAGCACCGACTGCTGGAATGGACCAGCCAGGCTTGCTTCCGCCTGTGCGATTGTGGCGCCGGGTTTGAGTCGTCCCATCAACCGCAACCACCAGATGCCCGCCCCCTCGAGGTTGCTGTTTTCAGCGTTAATTTGCCGCTCCCATGCGAGCGGAAGCGAAACGTCTTGCGAGCTTCCTACTTGTGAAGTTCCGGAGAAGCCTGGAGGGGTAACACCCGCAATCGTGAAAGCAACATTATTAATATTGACTTGCTTACCCACCGCCGCCGGATCCCCATTAAAACGGCTGGTCCAGAAGCGATGACTGAGAACAACTACGGGAGTCGCAGCCGCGCTGTCGTCCGCGTCTGTAATCGTGCGCCCGATCAGTGCCGGCACACCGAGCGCGCTGTAGTAATTGCCGGAGACAACCTGGGCGCTGACGACCTCTGCCTGACCGCCCGCGTTGAAATTGACCTCCATCGGTGAAAACGCAAATACGTCAGAAAGCGCTCCCTGTTCCTGGCGCAGGCGCGTCAGAGTTTGCAATGGAAACGAAGTGCCGACGGTGAGGCCCGTCGCGCGATCCATCATGTTGCTTCCGTCGTAACTGCCTGGTCCAAACTTCTGGCCGTTCCAACTCGCCTGCAAAAGCACCAGTTGCTCCGAATCCTTCACCGGCAACTTCTTCAACAGCACTGCATCGACAACGCTGAACAGCGCCGTGTTTGCGCCAACGCCGAGCGCAAGCGTCAAAACCGCAATCATCGTGAAGGCGGGATGGTTCAGTAAGCCTCGCAGTCCATAGCGAATATCCGTGAAGATCATTTTCATATCCATCTCATCCTTGGTTAAGACTTACTCCGACCTCAGCGCTTCAAGTGGATCGACTTTCGTAGCCCTTCGCGCAGGAATCCAACACGCAAGCAAGGCAACGCCGACGAGCAACACCGCAATCGCCGCAAAGGTCAGCGGATCACTCGCGCTGATGCCGAACAACAAACCTTGCAGCATTCGTGTAAAAGCAATCGCAGCCAGTAATCCAAGCGCGACACCAACAACCGCCAATCGCAGTCCCTGGCCCAGAATCAGACTCAAAACATTCGTCGCCTGAGCTCCAAGTGCGAGACGAATTCCGAATTCATTTCTTCGATTCGCGACGTTCAGCGACATGACCCCGTAGATTCCGGTCAGCGCTAACAACAGAGCTGTCGCAGCAAAGCCGGCGAGGAGCCAATTGGTTAATCTGGTGGTTACAAGCGAACGATCCATAGCCTGCCGGATCGTGCTGACTCGGCTGAGCGGAAGTTCCGGATCAAGTTTCGCGACTTCATTACGAATGTTGCCTACAATAGTCGTCGGATCCATTTCCGAACGCACCACCAGCATTGTTTCGCGTCGCACCCATTGACTGTAAGGACGATAAACGTAGGGCCATGCAGCCTCGTCGAGCTTGCGATTCTTTACGTTTGGAACGACGCCGACGATCGTTAGCCATGGACCATCATCAATGCGAAGCCGCTTGCCGACGAGATCGCCTTGCGACGAGTATCTCTGGGCGAGATTTTCATCGACGATCGCGATTGGCAAAGACGTTGCCGTGTCAGTCGATTCGAAACCGCGGCCTTTGAGGACCGGCATCCCCATCGCGTTGAAGTAACCGGGCGTCGAGCTTCGCAACCATGCGACTTTCGATTGCTCATGCTCGAAGCCTTCAACCGTGAATGGTCCACCCTGGCCATCACCGCTGAACGGTACCACCTGACACAGTTCCACCGCTTGCACACCGGGCAAAGTGGCAACATTCTGTCGGACCTGGTTGAAGAAACTCACGGTCTGCGCTTTGTCTTTGTACTTCTGTTCGGGTAACGAGAGTCGTGCCATCAATACGTTGTCGGCACGAAAACCGGGGTTGACTGACAAAAGATTTCTGAAGCTCTGAAGGAACAACGCTGCGCCGATCAAAAGCACGAGCGATAGCGCGAGTTGTGAAACGACGAAGATGTTGTTCAGACGTTTGTTTGAGCCTGATGCGGAACCGCGTGTGCCTTCCTTGATCGCGTCCTGCAACTTAATGCGGGCGGAGCGCAGTGCAGGGGCCAGGCCGCACAGCACACCCGTGAGCAACATGATTGCCACCGTGAAAAGCAAAACAGTTGCATCGATTCGCGCGGTCTCCACATGCGGTATTTGCGAGGACACCAGGCTCTTGAGAGCGGTAACAATCCAGATTGCGAGCAACACGCCGACAAGGGTTCCGAGAAATGAGAGTAAAAGACTTTCGGTGAGTGTTTGCCGTGCGATTCGTATTGCGCTCGCGCCGAGACACTGTCGCACGGCAAGTTCTCGAGTGCGTGACGCAGCACGTGCCAGCATGAGATTCGTCAGGTTGGCGCAGGCAATCAGCAGGACGAGAGCAATACTTCCAAGCAACACAAGTAACGGCCGTCGTACTTCGCCGACGATGTGCTGTTGCAGCGGCATGAGGACAGTCGTCACACCCGGTTCGAGTTTGGCGCGCGACTCTACAACGAACGCCTGGTTCAAGGCGTCCATCTCTCTTTTCGCATCGTCCGCACTCGATCCGGATTTCAACCGCCCAACCGCTAATAAGTTGTAGGAATTTGAATTCTGCGGGTCGAGCCCCTTCGGCACCCAGAGCTGGACGTGTCCGGAACTACTGGCACGTTCGGCCGGATCCGGAAAATCGAAATCCGGAGGCATGATTCCGACAACCGTCGTTGGTTCATTATCGACACTGATCGATTGCCCGACGATGTTTGAATTGCCACCAAAACGTCGTTGCCACAAACCATAACTGAGCAGAACGACGTGGTTGTTTCCCGGCGTGTCTTCCTGCGGAGTAAAAGTGCGGCCGTGCAAAGGTTCACGACCGAGCACGTTGAAGTAATCAAAAGTAACAACAGCGCCGGGGACAGATTCCGGCTCGCCACCGCCGGTCAGAGAAAACTCGCCAGTTTCGAAAGCAGCGAGACTCTCAAACGTGCGCGTTCGAGCGCGGTAGTACGCGAACATCGCATCGTTGAGATCCATGTGTTGCAGGCCCTTGGCTGGCGCCGAGTGCCAGAACGTCATTACGCGATCCGGATCTTTGATCGCCAACGGCCGTAACAACACTGCGTTGACTACGCTGAAGATCGCAGTGTTCGCGCCGATACCCAGCGCAAGCGTGAGCACAGCAATCGCAGTAAACGCGGGCTTCTTCGCCAACCCTCGAAGCGCAAACCGAATATCTTTTAACGTTTGGTCCATCACACTACCCTAAAGTCGGGCGTCACCTTTGGAGTGCGCCAACTTGTTGGCGCTTTGGTAGACACCTGTGCGCTCCGCGCATTAACAAAGCGCCAACAAGTTGGCGCACTCCAAAGTGGCGCTCACTCGTACCTCAGCGCCACGAGCGGATCGACTTTCGTCGCGCGTCGCGCCGGCAGATAACAAGCCAGCAGCGCCACGAGGAACAACACACCCGTCACCGTTGCAAACGTGGTGACATCATTCGTGCTCACTTCGAAAAGCAGCGTCCGCAACAGCCGCATCAAACCCAGCGCCGCCAGCACTCCAATCCCCACACCCAACAGCGCCAACAACAATCCCTGCTTCAACACCATCTTGAGAATGTCAGCCGGACTTGCACCGAGCGCCATACGCACACCGATGTAATGCGTCTGCTGGCTCACGGAATACGACACGACGCCGTATATCCCAATCGACGCAAGCAACAACGCAACGCCAGCAAAGATACTGATCAGCAGCGCCGGAAAACGTCGCATAAACGACGCGGGCGTCTGCGCGATCATGTCGTCCATTGTGCGGACGTTGAGAATTGCCGCATCGGGTTCAAGGTTGCGGATTTCGTTGCGAATCGCGCCGGCGAGCGCGTTTGGATCGCTGTCAGTGCGCGCGACAAGGTTTGCAAACGTCGAAGAACTCTGGCGGAACGGATAGTAGAGCACCGGTCTTACTGCTTCATCGAGCCCGGTGATCTTCACGTCTCCAACCACACCAACAACCACAACGCCGTCGTTGTTTTGAATTGACGGATAGCGCAACTTCTTACCGATTGGATCGCGACCGGCAAACACGCGATCGGCAACCGTCTTTCCGATAATGACAACAGACTGGCCGTCATTATTGTCCCGCGCGTCAAACGTGCGCCCAGCGAGCACCGGTACACCAAGCGCTTTGAAGTAATCGTCACTGACAGTCCGGATGTTGGCTTCAATCTCCTGCCCCGGCGCGGGAATAGGATCGCCATCGACATAAAAGCGCGTTGTGTTTCCAGCATTCACGGGCAGGATATTGACAGTGCCCGCACCACTAACACCGGGCAAAGATTGCACTCGTTCACGCAATTGATCGTTGAAAGCGATCTGCTTGTTTGAGTCGGTGTATTTCGACGGCGGCAGGATCACAGTCATCGTCAGCACGTTCTCAGTCTTGAAGAGGACGTTTGTCTGCAACAGTCGAAACAAACTCTTCATCATCAATCCGGCGCCGACGAGCAACACGACCGCAAGCGCGATCTCCGTCACGACCATGGCGCTTCGCAGCCGATGACCAGCGCCGATAGACGTCTGGCGTCCACCTTCTTTGAGTGCTTCGTTGAGATCGAGTTTGGAAGACTGCAGCGCGGGTGCGAGACCAAAGATCAGACCGGTCAACAATGAGAGTGCGAAGGAGAACGTCAGGATCCCGGCATTGATATTCAATGCTTTCAGAAACGGCATCGCATTCAACTGGCTTTGCGGCAACACCGCCACTAACGCCGGCACGCCCCAGTAAGCAATCACCAACCCCGCAGCGCCGCCGACGATCGACAACAACAACGATTCGGTCAGTAGTTGCCTGATGACGCGCCAACGACTCGCGCCGAGTGCGGAACGAATCGCGACTTCTTTCTGTCTCGAGAGCGATCGCGTCAGCAACAGACTGGCGACGTTCGCACACGCGATCAAGAGAACAAATCCGACCGCCGCGAGCAGTACTATCAGAATCGGACGAACCGATCCGACTACCTCTTCCTGCAGCGGAACGATTCGGGACGTCGTACCCGCATGTGAATCGTTGTGCTGCTGTTCAATTCGACTCGCAATCAAACTCAACTCGGATTGCGCATCGTTAACGGTCTTATCGGACTTTAGCCGCCCGATCAGATTCGTTCCGTGCATGAAGCGACGCGTTAGCTGGTTCTGCGTCGGCTGATAAGGCATCCACAGATCTGCCGGGCGGAGCGCAAACTGAAAAGTCGCCGGCAACACTCCAATAACGGTGTAACTATCACCATTCAACGTGAGCCTACGCCCGACGATCCCCGGATCGCCGCCGAATCTGCGTTGCCACAGACCGTAAGTCAGAATGGTGACCTTTGGACCACCTTGCTTGTCTTCACCCGCTTCAAAAGTCCGACCAAGAATCGGATCGACACCGAGCACGGAAAAGAAATTGGCACTGGCTCTCGGCGCGTTGAGACTTTCCGGATCGCCATAGCCACTGAGAATCACACCGCCACCGCCGTAAGCCGCGAGGCCTTCAAAGACATTGTTCTGCTGGTAGTCCTGGTAGTCGGGATAGGAAAACTCGCGCTTCGGAAATTCCTTCTTCGGCGTGTTTTCCCAGATGTGATAGAGCCGGTCGGGCGACTTGTACGGCAGACCGCGCAACAGCGCCGCATCGACGACCGTAAAGATCGACGTGCTCCCGCCAATACCAAGGGCGAGAGTGATCACGGCAATCGCCGTAAACGCCGGATGCTTCAACAACCCACGTACCGCAAACCGAATATCTTTAACAACTGAATTCATCATCTTGTTAATCGTGAAAATCTTTTTAATTCTGTCCCCAACTCACTCGTAGCGGAGCGCGACAAGCGGATCCACACGCGTCGCTCTTAAAGCCGGAATCAACGACGCGACCATCGCGATCACAAAAAAGATCAACGACACAACCACGAACGTGACGCGATCAGTCGGCGTCACACCAAACAACAGCGTGGTCAAAAACCTCGTCAGCATCAGCGCGCCGCCGACACCGATCACGATCCCGGTCAACACGAGCGCAAATCCGCTCTTCATGATCAACCCGAGGACATTCCCGGCACGTGCACCGAGCGCCATCCGAATCCCAATCTCGTGTGTTCGCTGAGTGACCGAGTAAGAGACGATGCCGTAAATCCCGACGGCACCGAGAACGAGCGCCAGCAAAGCAAACGCAGTAAACAAAACCGTCAGCGAACGCGAAACAGCGACCGCCTCATCGACACGTTGACCGAGTGTTTTGACATCGTGTATCGGTTGATTCTTATCGATCGCCAGCACTTCGCCGCGCACGGCTCGCGCAACATTGATCGGATCGGACGTCGTCCGGACCATCAACGTCATTCCGTTCAACGGCATCTGCGGGAATGGCAGGTAGAGCTCGGGCGTGACGGCATCGGTAATGCCTTCCTGCCGAATATTTCCAACTACGCCAACGATAGTCCGGCAAAGTCCTTCCTTCTCTTCACAACCGAAAGACACTCGCTTACCGAGTACGTCGCCATTCGGAAAGAAACGGTCGGTAAACGCCTTGTTGGCGATTGCGACTTTTTGCCCATCGGCGCGATCACGCGTGTCGTAATAACGGCCGCTCAAGAGCGGAATCTTCATCGTCTGAAAATACGCAGGCGACACCGTGCCGATACCGATTGGCGGATCTTTCTCTTTGTCCAGTGGTTTCTGAGTTTCGATTTCGGTAAACGCAATGATGCTAAACCCGGACAGCGGCGTATGAGTGATCATTCCGACTGATTCGACTCCCGGCATGGACTGCAAACGCTGTGATAAATTGTCGTAGAACGCTTGCGTTTGAGCAGGCTCTTTGTAACTCGAGCGTGGCAAACTAATGCGCGTCGTGAGTACGTTTTCTTTATTGAAGCCGAGATCTATCGCGAGAAGTTTGTTGAAGCTGCGCACCAGCAATCCGGCGGCGACCAGTAACACGACCGCGAGCGCAAGTTCAGCAACTACCAGCCACCCACGAAAGCTGCGCAGTCCAAAACTCATCAGTCCTTGCGAACGGCTGTTGCGCAGTGCCTGGACCAAATCAGGTTTTGAAGCCGTCAGCGCAGGTGCTAAGCCAAATACAATTCCAGTCAGAACTGAGAGACCAAAAGTGAAAGCAAACACGCGCCAGTCGAGCTGAATGTTGTTCAGATCGTAAACGGAGCTGGCAAACCCTCTCGGTACGAGGTTCGCGACAGCCCGTGTCCCCCAAACTGCGAGCAACAAGCCGAGACCACCGCCGGCGAGACCAACGATGACACTCTCGGTCAGTAGTTGCCTGATCAGTTGCCACCGGCGCGCACCAACTGCGGCACGCACTGTGATCTCGCGTTGCCGTGCTAACGTGCGCGCGATCATCAAGCTTGCGACATTGACACACGCCAACAACATCACCAGCCCGACTGCACCCCATAACGCATAGACTGTTGAGCGAACACCGGCGACGAGCTGGTTGTGAAGTGGCGCTACTTCGACTGGCGCGCGTGGTAAAGGGTCTTTGCCCGGCTGGAATTCTGATGCTTGTTTCGCAATCACGCCCAATTCAGTTTGAGCGCCGTCGAGAGTTGTATTCGGTTTAAGCCGGCCAACGACCTGGACGAGAGCAAAAAAGTCGCCGTGCGTCTCTTTATATGGATCGAGACCGAATGGAAGCCAGATATCAAACTCACCCGGAAAACGAAAACTGTTGGGCATCACTCCGACGATCGAGTACGGCTTGTTGTCGAGTGTGAGTGTCTGTTCCAGAATTTTTTCATCGCGGCCGTAACGGCGTTGCCAAAAATTCTCGCTGACAACGACGACTTTGACCGCTCCGGGTTTATCTTCTTCAGGAAGGAAAAAGCGCCCCCGCACAGGTTGAACGCCGAGGGTGGTGAAAAGACTTGCGGTGACTTTCGCGTAGGGAATTCGCTCCGGTTCGGCGTTGCCGGTGAGATTAATGTTATCGTCACTGAACGCTGCGAGATCCTCGAAGTTCGCGCTCTTCTCTTTCCAGGCTAGATATTGATAGCCGGCGATGCCGGGCAATCCACTGGCGCCTTTGGTCCGCTCAACCGAGACGAGTTGTTCCGGATCGCGAAACGGCAATGCTTTCAAGAGCACAGCATTGACCACGCTGAATATCGTAGTGTTCACACCGATCGCTAACATCAGCGTGATCACCGCCACAGCCGTAAAACCCGGATGGCGTAGCAGGCTGCGAATACTCATAAGTATCTCTTTCAAAGCTCGCTCCAATCCATCCACAGATTACACAGATAAATTTCTGCGTAATCTGTGGATTGAGTTCATTCGTATCTAAGCGCCACAAGCGGATCGACCTTCGTTGCCCTGCGCGCTGGAATGAAACAGGCCAGCAAGGCAACGCCGATCAGAACCGCCGACACAACACCGATCGTCAATCCATCTGTCGGTGTCACTCCGAACAACAACGTCGCCATTAATCGCGTGAGTGCGAAAGCCCCGCCCAACCCGATCGCCACTCCGACGATCACGAGGGAAAGTCCATTTCGAATAATCAGTTTGAGTACATCGATTGTGCTCGCACCCAAGGCGAGTCGAATACCAATCTCCTGAGTTCGTTGCGTCACTGCATTCGACATCACGCCGTAAATACCGATCGCCGCGAGGACCAAAGCGAGGCCCGCAAACAGTGACAGCAGCGACATGTTGAACCGGCGCGCCGCGAATGAACTCGCCGCAACGTCGCTCATCGTCTCGACTTTGGTTACTGGTAACTGCGAATCGACTTTCCAGATCTCCTGTTTGAGTTGCTGTGCAGTGCCCGCCGCCTCACCCTGCGTTCGGACAGCGAACGACATCCATCTTTTCCACGGATTGATTTGTGTGTACGGAGAATAGAGAGCCGGCTCCTCAGGCAAGTCGAGACCGAAATGTTTTACGTCGCCGACAACGCCGACAATCGTGATCCACTGAACCTCGCGGTTACGTGCCCAACGCACTCGTTTGCCCAACGGATCTTCGTTTTGAAAATACTGGCGCACGAGCGCTTCATTTGCGATACCCACGAGCGGCGCCTTCTCATCGAAATCCTGTGGTCCAAAATCGCGTCCCTTTTGCAGAGGAATCTGCATGACTTTGAAGTAGTCGCCGATGATGCTGCGCGTTTCCAGGCTCGGTTCGTCGCCGGGCGCGATTGGCGGCCGGTTTTCGATTAGAAAATCGTGATTGAGTGAGTCGCCGCTGAGTGGAAGCTCACTGATCATCGCGGCCTGCACGCCGGGCAGTGAGTTCATCCCGGCCAGGACTTGTTTGCGGAAGCGAGTTTGCGGTGCGACTTCTTTATAGCGAGTCTCAGGTAATTCGACTCGCATCGTGATCAGATGATCGGGATTGAAGCCCGGCTCGACTGAGCGCAGGTTCCAAAATGTCTTGATTAATAGACCGGCGCCGACGAGAAGAACGAGTGCGACGGCGAGTTCAACCACCACGAATGTGCTGCGTAGTCGTTGTCGCGTACCTCCGGCTGTAACGCTTCGTGCACCTTCCTTCAGCGCGTCACCAACTCGACCTCGCGAAGCAGCCCAGGCAGGCACGAGGCCGAAGATCAGTCCGGTCAATACCGATATGCCAAGAGTGAAACCAAGAACTCGGCCATCGACTCCGATCTCAGTTAGTCGCGGCAGGTTCGCTGGCTTAAACGACACCAAAAGATTTGTGCCCCAGTACGCAAGCAGAACCGCCGCCGCACCTCCGGCGAGTGACAACAACAAACTCTCGATCAGCAACTGCCGCATCAAGCGCCAGCGGCCCGCGCCAAGCGCACCACGAATGACAAACTCGCGTTGGCGTTCGGCGGCGCGCGCGAGCAGCAGGTTCGCGAAGTTCGCGCACGCGATCAGAAGCACAAAACTCACCGCGGCAAACAGGATGTAGAGCGAGCGGCGCGTTTCACCGACTATGCGTTCATGCAACGGGAACAGCACAGTGCTGCGATTCTTGTTGTCGGCGGGATACTGTGCAGCGAGGTTCCCGTCGATCACCTTCATTTCGGTGCGCGCCTGTTCGATGTTTACTCCGGGCGCGAGCCTTCCGTACGTGCGGAGAAAATGAACGCCGCGAAAATTTGCCGCGACTGGATTCGATATGTGAACCGGAGTCCACGCTTCGGTGTTGTCACGAGGGGTGACGAACGTGGGGGGCATGACGCCGATGACGGTGTACGTATCGCCGCTGAGCGGGATCGTTTTACCGAGAATCTGCTCGTCGCTGTTGAACTGTTTCACCCATAAGTCGTGACTAAGAACTACCACAAAAGGCGCGCCGTTTTTGTCGTCCTCTGCGGTGATAAAACGTCCGCGTTCGGGTTTCACGCCGAGCGTTTCAAAGAAGCCGCCGGTCACTTGTCCAATCTGAAATTGAATTGGTTCGCTGCCGGCTGTGTACGCCAAGGGCTGCATAACCATGCCGCCGAGGCGGCTGAACGTCTTACTTTGCGCTTCAACATCGGCGAGATCAGGTGCCGACTGATTCGATCTGAAACTGATCAATCGAGATGGATCGTCGTAAGGCAGTGGACGCAGCAGAACGGCGTTGATGACACTGAAGATCGCTGTGTTCACGCCGATCCCCAGACCGATCGTGATCACAGCGATAGCGGTGAATGCCGGTCGCTTCAACAGCGATCGCAAGCCATAACGGATGTCTTTGATGATTGAATCCATAACAACCGATCCATCCACAGATTTCGCAGATTCTTTTCTGCGTAATCTGTGGATGGCCTTTTATTCGCAGCGAAGTGCTACCAACGGATCCACACGCGTGGCGCGGCGCGCGGGGAGATAGCACGCCAGAAATGCCACCGCCGTAACAATCAATGAGACCATCACAAACGTTGGACCATCGGTTGGGCTGACTCCGAAGAGCAATCCCGATATCACGCGCGTCAGCGCGAAAGCTGCCACGGCACCGAGTCCAACACCAATCAATGCCAAAACGAGTCCCTGACCGACAACCAACCTGAACACATCGCCTCGTTGTGCACCGAGCGCGATGCGGATTCCGAGTTCATGCGTGCGTTGCGCCACCGAATAGTTGATGACGCCGAAGACACCGATCATCGCGAGCAGGAGCGCAACCGACGCGAAGATGCCGAGCAACGATGTATTGAATCGTTGTCCTGCTACCGAGTCAGAAAAGATCTGGTCCATCGTCGTGACAGTCACCGGCAGATCCTTATCGATGGCTTTGACTTGCTCGCGGGCTGCCGCTGCCAGTTGAAGGGGGTCGCCACTCGTGCGCGCCATCACCGCCATCGACGATTGCGGCTCCTGAAGTTGCGACAAGTAGATCTCCGGATTAGGAGGCACGTTCAATCCGTTATGGTGGACGTCACCCACAACACCAACGACCGTCATCCACGGACTGAGAATCACGCGCAGACGCTGGCCCAAAGGATCTTCATTAGGGAAATAGAGCCGAGCCATCGTCTCGTTGATGATCACTGCCGGCGCAGCTTGCGGATCGTTGAAGTGCTCCGGGAAAGGCTGTTGTTCGAACCAGCGAATCAACGGCAGCGCCACGCGGGCATCAGCATTGCTGAAGAATCTTCCTTTGCGCAGCGGAATCTGCATCGTGCGGAAGTAGTCGTCGCTGACGGCCCTCGTGGCAGCCTGTTGTTGTTGCCCTTGCGGCGGATCAGGTCGGCCCTCGATGGCGAATCCCGACCAGTTATCGGCGTGGCCGAGTGGCGTTTGAGTTGTGCCGCCAACTGATTCAACGCCCGGCAAACCCTGCAGGCGTCCGATGAGTTCGTTGTAAAAGGCAGTCTGCTGTCTCGGTTCCCGGTATTTCGTTTCCGGCAAAGAGAGATCGAGTCGCAGAACCTGATTCGGTTGAAAACCGGGATCGACTCGCAGCAGTTGCACAAAACTCTTCAGCATCAAACCGCCGCCGACCAGAAGCACGACGGCCAGTGCGACTTCTGCGATGACCAGAAGGTTGCTGGCGCTACGACGAACCGGATTCGAAGATCCGCGCCCGTCTTTGATCCACTCGTACAGCCGCGGTTCTGAATTTCGCCACGCAGGTGCGATCCCAGTTAGCAATCCGGTGAGAATCGAAAAGCCAAACGTCGCCAATAACACGCGACCGTCGATGCTGATCGTGTCGAGACGAGGAATGTTGACCGCCGTTATCCTGCTCAGAAAAGTAACAAGCCAAACCGCGGACAACAGGCCGAATCCACCACCAAGCAACGCCAGTAACAAACTTTCAGTGAGAGTTTGCCGAATCAAACGCAAGCGACCGGCGCCGAGTGCCGTTCTAATCGCCATCTCCTTCTGACGCACCGCCGCCCGACTCAAAAGCAGATTGGCAACGTTCGCACACGCGATCAGCAACACGAATCCAACCGCGCCGAAAAGCGTCAGCAAAGGAAGTTGAGCCTCGCCCGTAACTTGTTCGTGAAGTCCGACAACTTGAACACCATGCCCGCGATTGGCGTCGGCAAACTCGTTCTCGACCTGTTGGGCTACATGGGCCAGCTCTGCCTGCGCTTGTTCAACGGAGACAGCTTGCTTGAGCCGGCCAATCACCTGATGACTGTGCTTCCCGACTTTCCGCAACTCACCACGTAAATCGATCGGCACGAGAACCTCGGGCACCAACTCCAGCGACGGCATCACGCCGATTACGTTGTAGCTCTGATCGTTTAGTAGAACGGATTGATTGATGACGTTTGGATTTGATCCGAATCGCTGAGCCCAGAGTTTTTGACTGAGAACAACAACTTTTGCGCCGCCGTTCTTATCTTCGTCCGGCGCAAACGTGCGGCCCAGCAGCGGCGGCACGCCGACAACTGAGAAGTAGTCGGTCGAAACCTCGCCGACGTCTACCATTACAGGATCGCCACGACCAGTGAGAGCGAAGCTGTTTGGTTGAATCAGTGTCAGGGCGTCGAAAGAGTTGCTGCGCTCTTTAAATGCGGCGTATTCGTGACCCGAAAGCGGCAGGTTCGCGCGGCCGGAATTCGCGCGGCGCTCCCACAGCACCATCAGTCGATCCGGATCCTTGAACGGCAAAGGCCGCAGCAACACGGCGTTCACGACGCTGAAGATTGCGGTATTCGCACCAATGCCCAGCGCGAGAGTGATCACGGCGATCGCAGTGAACCCCGGCCGCTTCCACAAACCTCGCAAGCCAAAGCGAATGTCTTTAATCAAGGAATCCATGATCAAATTTCCAATTGCCGATTGCCGATTGCCAATTGCCAATTGCCAATTTTTCTCACCGTTATCGCTTCAAATCGGCAATCGGCAATTGGAAATTGGCAATAACTTCATTCGTATCGAAGCGCCTCGAGGGGATCCACTTTCGTTGCGCGGCGCGCGGGGATGTAGCAAGCCAGCAGCGCCACCAGCAGCAACAGCACCGTGATTGCCACAAACGTGAATGGATCCTTCTCACCAACACCAAACAAGAAACTTCTCAGCAGCCGCACCAACGCAAACGCCGCAGCGAGACCGATAACCAGTCCAACACCAATCACGGCCATTCCCTGCCCCAGGATCATCTTCAACACATCGCCAACCTGTGCGCCCAACGCGATGCGAATCCCGAGTTCGTGCGTGCGTTGTGTCACCGTGTAAGCGGTGATGCCGTAAATCCCCGCTGCTGACAAAAGCATCGCGACTGTACTGAAGAGTGCCAACAGGAAGAGATTGAACCGCGGCTGCGTGATCGACGCGCTGACGACGTGGTCCATCATCTGCACGTTCGACACCGGGACGGATTTGTCGATTTCGTTAACTATCTGTCGCACCGACGCACTCAAATTCGCCATCTCGGCATTTGAGCGCACTACGAGCGACATCGCCGGCCAGTAATCCTGTAACGCCGCAAAATAGAGCTCCGCAATCGGCTCCTCACGAAGCTCCAGACTGCGAACATCCGCGACCACGCCGACGATCTCAAACCACACGGGCTGCCGGTTATTGTCTGTACCTCCGAAAGTGATTCTTTTTCCAATCGGGTTCTCGCCTGAAAACTCTTCGTCCGCCAGTTTCTGATTGACGATCATCACGCGCGGAGAGTTTTCATTGTCACGATCGGTGTAACCACGACCTTGAAGCACGGGAATTCCCATCGCGCGAAAGTAATTCGGACTGACAGCGCGATAGTTTGCACTGGGCCACTTGTCGGGAGTTGTAACCGGACGCCCGTCAACCCGGAATCCCGCGGTTGGTCCTTTGTCGAGGGGCAGCGTATTGATGACGCCCGCGTCCTGCACACGGGGAACAGCGCTGACTTTTTGAATCACCTGGTTGTAAAACCTGTCGTAGTCCGCCTGGTTCTTGTAGTTGGGGCCTGAAGGCGTTAACTTCGCGGTCCACACGTGTTCCGAAACGAATCCGGTGTTCACTGATTGGAGACGCAGAAAACTTCTGAATAGCAAACCGGCGCCGACCAACAGCACAACCGACAACGCCACTTCAAACACGATCAGCGCCTGACGAAAACGACTCTGACGTCGATTGCCCGACACTCCTCGCCCTGTTTCTCGAATTGCTTCCTGAACATCGGGACGCGAGATCTGAAGTGCGGGAACAAGGCCAAAAAGAATTCCGGTGAGCACTGACGCTGCGAACGTGAAACCCAACACACGCAGGTTCAGGTTGATCTCGTTCAGACGCGGAAAATTGCCGGGCAGCAGTTTCGTTATTCCAGCCACCCCCCAGTAAGCAATGAGTAGCCCGGCAACCCCGCCCGTAAGAGCAAGCACTGCGCTTTCGGTAAACAACTGGCGGACGACGCGCGCGCGAGAAGCGCCGAGCGCAGCGCGAATCGCCATCTCTTTTTGTCGTGAAGCGCCACTCGCGAGAAGGAGATTCGCGACATTCGCACATCCGATCAACAACACGAACGTCACCGCACCAAGCAGCAACCAAAGCAATTTGTTGGTATCGCCGACGAGGTGTTCGTGAAGCGAAACGACTCGATTGAAACGTCGATTGTTTGTATCGGGATACTGCTGTCGCAGCCGCGTCGTAATCGTTTCCATTTCGGCAACGGCTTGCGGCAACGTCACACCAGGTCTCATGGTCGCGACGGCAGCGAGATAGCCCATGCCGCGTGTTTGTGTTACGTCCTGGTTGGGCCACAACTCCGGAACCAGTTTCAGAGGAGGAACCCAGACTTCCGTTTTGTCCGGATACTGAAATCCAGCAGGACCAACACCAACGACGGTGTAGTTTTTGCCGTCGAGTGTGATCGGTTTTCCGACCAGGGACGGATCTGAGCCGAATCGTCGTTGCCAGAGCGCATTACTAACAACAACGACCGGCTCATGCCCCGCCTGTTCATCCTGAGGAATAAACAATCGTCCATACTGCGGTTTGATCCCGAAGACCTCGAAGAAGTTTGCGTTGGTTTGCGCGAGCTCGATGCGTTCGGCGGAATCTGAGAGCGCGAGGTTTGAAGTGGTTTGCTTGATTGCAGCGAGATGTTCAAAGACTGTGTTTTGCGCGCGCCAGTCAAGGAAGTTTGCCGACGTAACCTGGACACGTTTACCCGCCGGATTCAATTCCTGAATGGCAACGATGCGCGATGCGGTCGGATAAGGCAGACGGCGCAGGAGCACGCTATCGACGACGCTGAAGATTGCAGTGCTTGCACCGATACCGAGCGCGAGCGTGATCACGATGAGGGCCGTGAACCCCGGATGCTTCAACAACCCTCGCACGCCATAGCGGATGTCTTTGATTATCGAATCCATTTGATTCAATCCATCCACAGATTACGCAGATTCATTAAAAGCATCTGCGTAATCTGTGGATGGCCTTTCACTCATACCGGAGCGCCACGAGTGGATCGACCTTCGTCGCACGCAGCGCCGGCACGAGGCAAGCGATCAATGCCACCCCACTCAACAAGCCCGCCACCACCGCGAACGTAACAGGATCCTTCGCAGTAACTCCGAACAACAACGTCTGCATCACTCGCGTCAGAGCAAACGCACCAACCAAACCGAGAATCACGCCGACGAGGGTGAGCAACATTCCCTGCCTTACGACGAGCTTCAAGACATCCAGCTGTCGCGCGCCGAGGGCCATGCGCACACCGATCTCATGTGTTCGTTGCGCGACCGTGTAGGACATCACGCCGTAGATTCCGGTCGCCGCCAGGATCATCGCGAGTGCCGCAAATGCTCCGAGTAACGTCGTGCGATAACGTGGCACGGCCACCGATGAATCAACCCACTCAGTCATCCTTTTCACTTCTGAAATCGGCTGATCGGGATCCAACGCATGAACTTCCTGCCGCACAGCGCCAACGATGCTCAGAGGATCGTTTTGCGTGCGGACGACAAGATTCCTTCGACTGGCAAAGTCCCGGGTCGGTAAATACATCGCAGGGAACGGCTGGGCTCCAAGGGAATTGTGAAGGATATCGCCCACAACGCCGATGATCTCGAAAGCTACGCCGCTCATCCCAGAGACCAAACGTTTGCCCAACGGATCTTCGTTCGGGAAAACCGTGTCGACGAGTTGCTTGCTGACGATTGTTACCGGCTTGCCTTCTCTGACTTCCTGTTCCGTAAAGTTGCGTCCACGCAAAAGCGGAATACGCAAGGCGCTGAAGTAGTTTGTATTGACTAAACGGAAGTCAGCATTCAAAGCTTGATCCGGTGTAACCGGTGGCCGGCCTTCAACCGTATAAGGCAAATCGCTAAGCTGGCCACTCATGGGAAGCTCGGTGACCAGACCAACAGACTGCACGCCTGGTAAGGAGCTGACGCGCGACTCGAGTTGTTCGAAAAAGTTTGCCCGCCGTCCTTCGCCTTCGTATTTCTTATTATTTAAATCGATTCTGAACGTCAGTACGTTATTCGCATCGAAGCCGGGATCGACCGATTGCAGCGCGATCAGGCTTCGCACCAATAGACCAGCGCCGATCAATAGAACAACAGCGATTGCACTCTCGAAGACGACGAGCAAACTGCGCGTTCGATTTCGCAAAGTGCCTTCAGTACCGCGGGCTCCGTCTTTCAACGAGTCGATAAGGCCCACTTTCGCAGTGCGGAACGCGGGGGCGAGACCAAACAACAACCCAGTTAAGATCGAGATCGCAAACGTAAACGCAAGGACATAGCCGTCGATCTTCACGTCGGCCGTCGGCGGCAAGGTATTTGCGCTCAAACTGACAAGCAGTTCGACGCCCCAGACCGCAAGCAACGCACCGAGGGCACCACCCGCAATTGAGAGCAACAGACTCTCCGTGAGCATCTGACGAATAATGCGCAGTCGACTTGCACCGAGCGCAGTTCTTAACGCGATCTCTTTCTGTCTTGCAGCGGCGCGCACCAGCAGCAGATTGGCAACGTTCGCGCAGGCAATGAGCAGCACAAATCCAACCGCGCCGAAGAGAACGAAAACCGTAGTTCGCGTTCCGCCTAAGAGTTGTTCTCGCAATGAAACGATTCGCAGGCTCCGGCCAGTGTTTGAATCAGGAAACTGTTGCTCGAGCTGAGCAGCGATCGTATCGGTGTCAGCCTGAGCCTGTGTCAGAGTAACGCCGGGTTTCAATCGACCGACCGGCCGCAGGAACGCTGCCTTGCGCCACTTCATCTCCGGTGGGCCGTCGAAGCTGATTGGAATCCACAACTCTCCTGACTGCGGAAAGCTCACGCCGGCCGGCATCACACCCAGTACCTGATACGACTTGCTGTCGAGAATAATCGTCTTACCAATGATGCCTGTGTCGCCGGCGAAACGCTTTTGCCAGAACGCGTGACTCAGTATGGTGACCTGATCCTGTCCCGACTTTTCGTTTTCAAGAGTGAAGGTGCGGCCCAATGCCGGAGTTACGCCGAAGGCATCGAAGTAATTCCCACTGACTATGGATGCCATGAGACGTTCAGGCTCGCCGGAACCGGAGAGATTTACGCCGCCTGTTAAAGTGCCTGAAGCTGCAAACTGTTCGAAGGTTTTGTTTTGACTGCGGTAATCAAGAAAGTCGGGAGGAGAAACACTGGCGCGACTAGGGCCGTTACGAATGTTTCCCCACATCCAGACAAGTCGATCAGGTTCAGGAAATGGGAGTGGACGCAGAACCACCGCATTCACGAGGCTGAAGATCGCCGTATTCGCGCCGATACCGAGTGCAAGCGCGATAAGCGCGATTACGGTAAATCCCGGCCGCTTCAACAACCCTCGCACGCCATAGCGAATGTCTTTGATTATCGAATCCATATGATCAACCCATCCACAGATTTCGCAGATTATTTCTGTGTAATCTGTGGATGACCTTTCATTCGTAGCGAAGCGCGTTTAGCGGATTCACGCGCGATGCGCGGCGCGCGGGCAAATAGCCCGCGAGCAGAGCAACGATGGTGAGCACGAGGCTCGCACCAATCAATGTCAACGGATCTGTCGGCTTCAACCCAAACAGTTGTGCAGAAATCAGTTTCGCTCCAATCAATGCGGCGGGAACTCCAATGACCAGTCCCGCTAAAACGAGATAGAGCGTTTCGCGCAGTATCATCAACGCGATGTTGCTGCCACGCGCGCCAAGTGCCATGCGGATGCCGATCTCATTCGTCCGACGCGCTACGCCGTGGGCCATCACGCCGTACAGACCAATACACGCGAGGATCAATGCGAGCGCGCCGAAGAAGCTCACGAGTTGCGCGATCAAACGTTCCTGATCCAGGTTCTCGCGCAATTGTTCGTCCAGTGTGGTAATGCCATAGACCGGCAGCTTGTCGTCGATCTGATTAAGCATCTGCCGCACTTGCGGCGTGAGCGGCGTCGGATCGGAAGTCGTGCGAATGTGAATCGTGGCGCTGTATGCACCCTGCTCCTGAATCTGAAGTATCGGGCGATAGACCGCGGGCTCGGTTTTATCGCGCGCATCATTCGTCTTGATATCGCCGACGACACCTACGATCTCGAGCGGCGCGCCGCTATCAGTCTCATCGTCGAACGCAAACTTGCGCCCGATGGGATTCTGATCTTTGAAAAACTTCTCCGCGAAGGTTGAGTTGACGACTGCGACTCGCGGCGACGACGCAGTGTCGCGCAACTCGATTTCGCGGCCTCGCAGGAGCGGCACTCCCAGCGTTTCTGCGTACTTCGGGCCCGTCAACAGATCCTGAACGATCAGATCGTCATCGGGCTGCGGAGTGTAACCGCTGACCTGGACGCTGCTCGATCTCATCGAACCGCTCATCGGAGCGTAGGTCGCGATCGATACGTTGCGCACGGTCGGAAGCGAACTGAGACGCTCGATGATTTGCCCGTAGAGTCCCGCAAGCTCGGTAGTCTTGTATCCCGCCAAACGTGAATCGATTCCAACCAGCAGCACGTTGTTGCGATCGAAACCCACATCTTCGTTTTGCAGTTTGACAAGACTCCGCGCAAACAATCCGGCGCCGGTGAGCAGCACCATCGAAAGTCCCACCTGCATCACCACCATCAGTGACGACAAACTGAACCGCAGCATGTTGCCTTTAGTGCGATTCCTTTCTTTCATCGACCCCGAAAGATTTGTGCGACTAGCTTGAACTGCGGGAATCAGCCCAAAGAGGAGACCGGCGAGAATCGAGATTCCCAACGTAAACCCCAGCACGCCCGCGTCGGGGCGTGTATCGAGCGGAGAGGTCTTTGCAACCAAACCAACAAGCACGAACACGCCCCATTGGGCCAGCAACACCCCCAATAGCCCGCCGACTCCGGCGAGCAACATGCTTTCGGTGATCAGTTGTCGAATAATTCGCCTGCGCGTTGCGCCGAGAGCCATGCGGAGAGAGATCTCGGCTTTGCGTGAAGCTGCTCTCGACAGCAGCAAACTGCCGACGTTTGCACACGCAATCAGCAGCACTATGCCGACGATGGCCATCAGCATGTGCAAAGGTTTGGAATAGATCCTGCGTAGTCCCGAGAGACCACCCTGGCCTTCAGCGAGTGTGATGTAAGTATTATGAATTCCCTTTTGCCGTTCCTCCGTGAGTTGACTGCCCGCCTGTTCAGTTAAATGCTGGCGCAACGCGAGATTCACCGCGGCCTGCGCCTGGTCCATCGTCACGCCGGTTTTGAGCCGCCCCATCAACGTGAGCCAGTAGGCTTCTTTGTTGGTCAGGAACGATGGACGCAACTCGACTTGCGGATGGAGTGACAGCGGTAACCAGAAGTCGGGGGGACGCCGAACACGCACACCAAAAAACTCAGGCGGTGTGACACCGACCAGGGTGAAATTTGTGCCGTTGATAATGAAGCTCTTCCCGACAACCGACGGATCACTGTTCAGTTCTTTTTCCCAGTAGCTGTGACTGATCACTGCCGCTGGAGTAGCGTCCGGCTTATCGTCTTCAGGTGTTAGAACTCGACCAAGCCTTGCGTGCACGCCGAGAACCGAGAAGTAGTTGCCAGTTACCAGATGACCTCGGGCGCGCGCGGCTGCATTGGCCTGCGCATCAGTCCGGCGCACACTCAAAGGGCTTTCACCGCTTCGGAGCGCTGCAATTTCCTGGAAAGATTGATTGTGATCGCGAAAGTATTCGTAAGAGGCGTACGAAAAGCGATGCCATTGACCCGTTCGCGGACTGTCTTCGAGAGACGTGCCTTCGTTCGTAGCGTCGCTGAACAACACCAGCTCTTCGGGCTTTTGAACCGGAAGCGATTTCAGCATCACCGCGTTGACGAGCGTGAAGATTGCGGTGTTGGCGCCAATTCCGAGCGCGAGCGTGAGCACTGCAATCGCAGCAAACGCCTTACGCTTCAGCAGCCCTCTGATTCCGTAGCGAATATCTTTGAATAGTATCTCCATGATCTAAAACCCAATCCACAGATTTCACAGATTAGTTTTCTGTGTAATCTGTGGATTGCCTTTCATTCGTATCTGAGCGCAACCAGCGGATCGACCTTCGTCGCGCGTCTTGCCGGCAGATAGCAAGCGATAAACGCCGCCACCAGCAAACATAAAGACACGACGCTGAACGTCAGAAAATCTGTCGGTTGCACACCAACCAGCAACTTCGCAATGAAACGCGTAAGTGCCCACGAACCAGCCAAACCAATCACGATTCCGAGCAGCGCGAGCTTCATCCCGTGTTTCACGACGAGCTTCAGAACGTCTCCCGTTCGCGCTCCGAGTGCCATGCGGATGCCAATCTCCTGCGTTCGTTGCGTGACTGCGAATGCCATCACGCCGTAGATCCCGATTGCAGCAAGCACCATCGCAACTGTGGCAAAGATCCCGAGCATCACCGACGAGAACGAATAGAGCACCAACGAGGCGAATTTCACTTCTTCCATCGTGCGAACGTCAAACACGGGCTGGTCCTTATCAATGGCCCAGACCTGTTGTCTGAGTGCGCCCGCAAGCGATGTCGGATCGACACTCGTCTTTGCCACCAGGATCATCGCATTCCATGGATCCTGCGCATGCGGCAGGTAGTACTCTGGCTCAACCGGAATGGTGAGGTCGTGCTTAACATCGGCAATGACGCCCACAACTTCCATCCACGGCGCCCTGTCCAGTGGTCCATAGAAACGAATGCGTTTGCCGATAGCGTCCTGGCCGGGCCAGTGCCGGCGCGCGAGCGTTTCATTGACAATGACCACCGGCGTTGCGCCTGCTTTGTCCTGCTCGGTAAAAACACGACCACGAATTATGGAAACGCCCATCGTCCGAAAGTAATCCGGAGACGCAACTCGATAACGGCCGTCGTTCTCCTGACCCGGCTGCGGCTCAGCTTCGCCTTCAACTAAATAGGCGTCGGATGAATTGGACTGACCCAAAGGCAGATAGTTCACGACAGCTGCAGATTCGACGCCGGGATATGCCTTTGCACGTTGGACCAGATCGTTAAAGAACGCCTCGCGCTGCGGACGTTCCTTGTACTTCTGCGTCGGCAACACGAGAGTCATCGTCATCAAGTTGTCAGAGTTGAAACCGGGATTCGTTCTCAAGAGTGAGAGAAAATTTCGTGTCAGAAGCCCGGCTCCAACGAGCAGCATGAGTGAGAGCGCTACTTCAAATACGACGAGCGAACTTCGCAGTCGATGAGAGCTTCCACTCGTCTGACGGCTTCCTTCTTTTAATGAATCATTGAGATTCGGCTTGGACGTCTGCCAGGCCGGAGCCAGACCAAACAAGATTCCACTGATCACGGAAAGCCCGAGAGTGAAGAGAAGCACCTGAGTGTTGATGCCGAGCTGATACCAGCCGGCTATATATTTCGCGGCGTCTCCTGGATTAGCCGCGCGCAACGCAGCGATACCCCAGAATCCAACCAGTACGCCGAGTGCGCCACCTACCAACGCGACGATGACACTCTCAGTCAACAACTGCCGAACGATACGCCATCGACTCGCACCGAGCGCGGTCCGTACGGCGATCTCTCTCTGTCGCCCGGTCGCGCGCGCAAGCAACAGATTGGCGACGTTTGCGCAAGCGATCAACAGCACGAAACCGACCGCTCCCATCATCACCCACATCGCCGTGGCGTAATGCCGTACCGTATCGGCGACAATTGGAAACACCGTGGCACCCCAGCCCGTGTTGGTTTCGGGATACTGCTGCTCGAGTCGCGCCATGATGTTGTCGATCTCTGCTTGCGCGCTCTCGATAGGAGTGCCGTGCTTGAGCCGGCCGATGATGTAGTAAGAATGACTGCCCCGACTCTTCATCAACTCAGGAGTCATTGCGATCGGCGCATACATCTCTGCGCCTTTCGGAAAGGTAAAATTCTCCGGCATGACGCCGATGACTCTTCGCGCCACCGTGTTAACGGTGACCGTCTTGCTGAGGATCTCCGGGTCGGCTCCGAAGCGTCTCTGCCAGAGACTGTGAGTGATGATCGCAACTGCATCTTTGCCGGGTTGGTTTTCCTCTTCGGTGAAGTTGCGGCCCATGATTGGCTTCACGCCAAGAGCGTCAAAGAGGTTCGCCGTCACGAGGAATCCCTGAAGGCGTTCAGGTGTCTCGACACCCGTGAGATTCGGACTCCACCAGCGATAAAGCGCGAGTTGTTCGAACGTTTGGTTCTGATTTTTTAAGTCGAGATAGTTCGCGAACGTCACTTCGTTGTGCATGACGCCCTTACTCGGGAGTTTGTCCCACACGGCAACTATGCGATCGAGTTCGGGGATTGGCAGCGGCTTAAGGACTAGTGAATTAATGACGCTGAAGATTGTAGTGTTGGCGCCGATGCCGAGGGCGAGAGTGACGACGGCGATGAGCGTAAAACCAGGCCGCCTCAAGAGATTTCGTATTGCGTACCGGGTGTCGCTCAGAAGGTTCTCCATAATTGGCTCCTTTTGCCTTCGATTTCTCTGTGCCACCTCTGTGTTGTCTGTGTCTCTGTAGTGTGGTTTTGCTTCGAAATTCATCAACCACAGACAACACAGAGATTGCACAGAGAAAACTTAATCCACGAGGACCGCTAACAACGTGGCGTCGTCGTCAAACTGATTACCGCAAAACTCTGTGACCTCTTTCAAAATCAGCGAGCGCAACTCTGCAGCGTTACTACCGCGATATGATCGCAGGCATTGTTCGAGGCGGTGCTCGCCAAACTCTTCTCCTGAAGCATCACGCGCTTCGGTCACGCCGTCGGTAAACACCAACAACTTGTCGCCTTCGCAAAGCTGGATTTCGCGCTCGGTGAATGTTGATCTCTGAAACGCGCCGATTACTGATCCCCCATCATTCAGCCTGATGCACTCGCCGCTGCCGCGCATCAGCATGGGCGGGTTGTGTCCGGCGTTGGTGAACTTCAGCCTTTTCGTCGGAACTTCGAGCTCGGCGTAAAAACAGGTGACGAACTTGCGCAGCGGCGTGTTGCCACACATGAGCTCATTTAACTTCAGGCACAGTTCGCTCGGTGAAATACGCTCCGAAGTTAGCGATTTCAGCGCCGCCTGCAGGTTCGACATCAGTAACGCGGCCGGAAAACCTTTACCAGCAACATCCGCCACACATAGCGCCGCGCGCGAGGCGTCTAATTTAAATGCCGCAAGATAATCGCCACTTACTGCACGCGCGGGCTGCCAAGCGCTCGCCAGACTAAACCCTTCAAGGTGCGGCATCCGGCGCGAGATCAAACCACGCTGAATTTCGAGCGCTTCATCGAGCTCAAGTCGATCTCTGGCGTCAAGTTCCTGCTGGCGGCGCAGTTCTTGTCCCTGTTGAATCTGCACTCTCAGTTTTTGTAAAAGCCGGGAGTTCTCCCATGGCTTTTGTACAAAGTCGCGCACGCCAAGTCGCATCGATTCGACGGCAAGATCCACGGTGGCCCAGGCAGTCATCACTATGATTGGTAAGTTGCGATCGAGGGAATGAACTCTCGAGATAAGATCGAGACCTTCTTTTCCCGACGTTGTGTCGCGGGCGTAGTTGAGGTCCATCAATAGAAGATCAAACTTTTGTTGTTTGATTGCGTTGAGGACTGCCGCGGGCGAGTCGGCTGCTTCGGTTTGATACCCATTGCCTTTGAGGAGCAACCGCAGGGCCGCTAAAACATCCGGCTGATCGTCTGCGATTAGAGTGCGGGGCGCCTGGGCTGTTACTGTATTCACGGCTACCTGCTTTCTTGCCCGTCCGATTGCTCTGAACACACTGGTGACGTCAACGTAGAGCGGTTATTTGCCCACGTTCGGTTACCTAACGACTTAATTGAGCAACTACAGGGAAACTTGAAAATCGAAGCCGGGCTACATTTGCAGCAGCAGCTGCAGTTGCAGGAGCACGCTTCAGGACTTAAACCGCTACTCCTGTTTTCTGCTCCTGCATTGGATTCACGATCCAACCGTCTTCTAGCTGAATGATTCGATTGCCATATGACGCATTCGTCTCTGAGTGCGTCACCTGCACAATGGTGGTGCCTTCGTCGTTCAAACGCTTGAACATGTCCATGATCTCCTTGCCCTGGGCCGAATGAAGATTTCCAGTCGGCTCGTCGGCGAGGATGATGCGCGGACTCGCAACAACTGCACGAGCAATACCCACCAGTTGTTGTTGACCACCTGAAAGTTGAGTCGGGAAGAGATCCTTTTTGCCTACCATCTGAAAACGATCGAGCGTGTCGCAGACGATCGATTGCCGGTCCTTCTTACTCACGTCGCGATAAGAAAGAGGCAGCTCGAGGTTTTCGAACACGGTTTGATCGTCAAGCAGGTGATAGCTCTGAAAAACAAAACCGATATTCCGATTGCGTAATGCCGCGCGCTTCTTTCCGTCAAGCTTATGAACCGCCACATCGTCGAAGTAATACTCGCCGCCCCACGACTGATCGTGCATGCCCAGGATGTGTAACAACGTCGACTTCCCTGCTCCGGACGGTCCCATGATTGAAACAAACTCACCGGGCTTGATGTCCAGATCGATCCGCCGCAGCACATACGTCCGCGTTGGGCCATGGGGAAAAGATTTTTCGACGCCGCGCAAGCTGATCATGAAATTGCTCCAAAACCGCTCTCGGCCAATTCACGCTTAGCTTCCTGAATCTCGCGACGGTCGGCACCGGCTTCTTCCTCGACGATCAGTCCGTCGAACAAGTGGATGATGCGATCCGCATGCTGAGCGTAACGCGGGTCGTGTGTAACCATGCAGATGGTGGCGCCGCCGCGGTGCAACTCGCGCATCAACTCCATCACCGCTTCACCGTTAGTTGAGTCGAGGTTACCAGTCGGCTCGTCTGCGAGCAGGATGCTCGGCTGTCCGCCAACTGCACGTGCAACTGCGACACGCTGCTGCTGACCGCCTGACAACTGGCTGGGAAGGTGTTTCGCGCGATGCGCCATACCGACTCGTTCGAGTGCCTCGGTTGAGCGTTTCTTCCGCTCGGCGGAGCTCATCCCGCGATAGGTCAGCGGGAGCTCGACGTTTTCGTAGACCGTCAGGTCGCCGATCAGGTTGAAGCTCTGAAAGATGAATCCCACTTCGCGGTTTCTGATTCTGGCGCGCTCTGAAAGCGAAAGATTCTCGACCGGATGTTGATTCAGGATGTACTTGCCATCGGTCGGCGTATCAAGCAGGCCGAGGATCGAAAGCAGTGTGGATTTGCCGCAGCCCGAAGGTCCGGCGATTGAAACGTACTCACCTTGTTTGATATCGAGATGAATACCTGAGAGTGCGTGTGTCTCAACCTCGTCTGTGTAAAAGACTTTCTTCACATCAGAAAGGTGGATTAGGGGCTCGGAAGAACTCATCATGCGCTCCTTAACGAATTTGTGTACACGATCTTGCTAATTGAACACCGCTGGCCGGGGTTATCTGGCTAAAAAACATTTCACGCAAAGGCGCAAAGGTAAAATTTAAGAACGCAAAGGAAAGTTTGCGCCTTCCGGCTTTCCTTTGCGTCTTTGCGCGAAACCTGCTACCTCAGCCGGATGCGGTTGTAACTATCCAACGCCGACGTATCAGAGATGATGACCCGATCGCCTTCCTTCAGGCCGTCGAGTATCTCGATCATACTGACGGAGTTGCGGCCGAGTTTAACTTGTCTCCGCTCCGCTTCCGTCCCGTCGGGCGTCAGCACAAACATGCCGATGGTTTGCTGTGCCTGTCCAAACGCCGGTCTGCCTACTTTCAAAACGTCCTGCAATCTCTCGAGTTCGATTGTGCCGTCCACGCTCAAGTCCGGACGAGCACTCGGCGGCAACGGACCAGTCAACGAAGCATCAATTTCGAAGGTGCCTTCGCGAGCCGCCGGGTCGATGCGGGAAACCTGACCATCTATCAAACCGTTGCGCGTGTCGACGATAACCTTCTGGCCGATGCGTACGCCGCCGATTTGTGTTTCAGCAACTCTTAAAACAGCTTTCAGTGAATTCGGATCCGCAACGCGTGCGATGTTGGTTCCGGGTGTCACCTGCTGCCCTTCGGTTACAAGCACTTGCTGGAGAACACCACCAGTTCCCGCGCGTACTTTCAAATTCTCAACATCCTGTCGTCGCAGTGTTGCCAACGCACGTAACTGTTGCAGACGTGAAGTTGCCGCATTCAACTGCGCTTTAGTCGACCTCGACATAACCGCGAGTCTTTCCTGCTCGACCTTTAACCGGTTCGCGAGGTCCTGAACTGCCACGCGCGAAATCTTCACTGTGAGTTCGGCGACCAATTGCTGTTTGTACAGGATCTCGTCTGCGTCAAGCTGTATCTTTGCCTGACTATACTGCGAGTTAATGGTCGCAATCGCGGACTTCTGCGTCATCGCGTCACTCTCGAGACGAACTTTCAGGTTTTCTTGATCGGCCTCGGCGGCTTTGACCTGTAAATCAGTGTCCGTTGCCTGCTGCTGGAGCTGGGGGTTCGACAGTTCAGCGATGACTGTGGATGGATCAACTTCAACGCCCGCCTTCAGAAGAATCCGCTCAACACGTCCGTCACCAGGCGCCGGAACCCAGCGCGTGATCTCAGGCACGAGGGTTCCGTTACCGCGGACGTCGCGGACCATTTCACCGCGTTTGACAGTCTCGATGACGGCCGTAGACGGATCGAGTGTCGGCGCGGCCGGCTTCAACTTGGTGAGGCCATAGGTAATCCCGGCAAGCGCGGCCACTCCGACCACGATCATGACGGCATTGCGAATCTTCTTCTTGAGTTTCGATTTAGGGGGTCGCTTGATATCCATAGTGCTTCTTACTTCAAAATTTTTGGAGAGCTGTAAAGCCAGTTGAGAGAGCGGCGATGCGCGCGCGAAGAATGAAATTAAACCTAGCTAGCTCAAAACTTCACGCACAACTATACAGTTCTCCGCTCTGGCGCATGTCAAAGCCCGTGCCAACAGCGGAATGTGCCCTAGTTTGAAGCCGAAACGTTCGAAAAACAAGGAAAACCGGGAATTCTGGTGCTGGCCACCGGTGTAAATTCGGATCTCCGTTCGAAAAAGCGTAAACAACCGTTTCGCTTGCGGGACTTCCAATCCCACTTTTGAGATGAGATTGACCAGCTCCGACGGCCGTGAAGTCTACGTCGGTGTTCAGGTCTGGGGAAATGGTCTAAACATTTGGAAATTTCCTCTCAAAGACCAACGCGTGCCCAAAAGATGTCGATTCCACCATGTAAATTTTATTTCCGTCAGTCCACAGAATCATCTCAGGACGTTTTATTAAGTCTTGGTAAATGTGACGACGATTCTATCGCCGCTCTTCTTCCCATCTTTGCTAGTGAGAGTTCCCTTTTCGAAGATCTTCGTAGCTTTCCCTACGAGCTTATTTAATACTCGTTGAGCATCGGCAGATGACTTGCAATAGTTGAACTCAAGAAAGACTGTTTTCCCGTCACTTGACCCCCAACCTGTCTTTGAGAACTCGCAGTCATCCTCCGTGATGCCGTGCACAGCACCTCCTGGTTCGAATGAAATATCATGGGGAACAACTTCTTGAGAAGTAGCTTGGTAGAGCATCCCGTAGTCAGGTGTGACCTCTCTCAGCGGTACTGCTGAAATTAAGATGATCAAAATTTCCAGAGTCCTCAAAATCAACATGGCTAGACCTCCATCAGTTGTCATGGGAGAAAAAGACGGTCCGCTAATGCTCTCGTGAAAGTAGAGTTACTCCTCGTTGAGGGCCTGTGCCTTTAGCCTGATAAGAAACCAACAGGTGATGGCATAAACAGTGACGCATAGAATCTGCGCTGCTCGATAGCCAACCAGTCCCGCAACGAGGAGTGGTATCTTGAATAAAGACACGTAAAGACCGAACAGGATTACACAATGAGTAAGTATCCAGTGAAGGTAAGTCTCTTTTCTAAGCGGCGGCGTCCAATAAACTACCAGGATCGCCACGAGGCCGGACATCAGAAATGCATTTGCCTCTCCCACTCCATAAGCGCCTAACAAAGGGATCCCGCCCATGAATATCAGTGTTAATACGATTACCCGAATATCTGCATACTCATCATTCCAGCGATTAGGAAGTACTGATACAAACCTAAGTTTCATTTCGCACCCCACTGTCGGTAGCAACTCTCCACTGCATTGCGATAGCCTTTAGCATTACCGAATTCTCTACCAATATGGTAAGCACCGCCGACCGCTGCTCTGATGCCGACGCCTATCATTAGACTATTTACTCCGTTTACGAGAAAGGTAACCGCACTGACACCGATTGCTGGCGTACTTATAAATAACTGGTTAAACTCACGGCGGGTTTTCTTAGTTACCTTGAAATAATCCGCTTTCGCTGACTCCAAACAATCAAGGAGTTTTCCTAATCTAATCCCCTCAGCAGTTGGCTGAGATTTTTGGGGCTCAGAGGTCCTGGGTTCTTTAGGCCCGGCAGGAACAAAGCCGTCTGGTATTGGTGGTTTCACGGGCTTGAGGGGCTCCACCATCTCTCCGCCACCGCCGCTACCGCCACCAATTCCGCCACCAGATCCTCCGTCGATAGGTACATTGACAATCACGGTACCCGGTCCAAATCCCATCGCTCCACCCAATGCTCCTAGTGATCCTTCAGGGTCGAGACCTAAAGGATCGACATAGTTCACTGGATCGTTGTTGACGTAAGCATACCGGTTGAACGACTGCGGATTGGTCAAGTTGTAGCTGCCACCGTATGGATCAGGCTGATCAAACCTCGACCACCAGCGGTTGTAGCGACGGAACATCGCTTCGTCTGCAGCGTTGAGATCACGTTCATAGTTGGTGAACCGGTGCGTCTGGAATACATCGTTGTCATTTCTACTCGTGTTTCCACCCCACGGATCGAGTTCCAGCGTGCTCACAACGTTGCCGCTGCTATTCGTAATTCGCTTGCTCTTGACCAGCGGATCCTGATGCACCCAGTACACGCCTGACTGCTGGATCGCGAGCAACTGCGAGCCCAGGTACACGTACCCGCGTTGCCAGACGCCGGTACCACTCATTTCCGCAACTACCTGCCCTCCCAACACCGTGCTACGCAGGTACAGCTTCACGGTTCCAGCGTCGTTCTTTTTTACACGCAGTCCATCACCATCGTAGAACTGCTCTAACAAATAGCCGGGGAAGCTTGCAGTTGCCTGTTGGCCAGTTGCGTCGTAAGTGAGAGTGTGGCCGCCGTCAAAGATCAGATGGCCAGCGGGTCCATAGTTTAGGCCGTTACGCTTATTGTTCGTGTAGGTCGCGGTGAAGTTGGCGTTGTCTCCACCCCAACCTTCTCGCGACGTAATGTTGCCCCATACATCGTGGTAGTAACGTTGCGCATATGGTCCATCCGCCACACCACTTGGACCAAGGTCCATGTGCGCGCGTGCTTCAGCACCGCTGTACGAAGCCACCAGACGACCCACCTGATCGTAGTCGTAGCTGCGATCAAGCGAGCCGTCATTAACGTTCTGTGCATACATCAGGCGGCCAGTGTTCTCACTCAAGTAGCCGTACTGGTAGTTCCAGCCCATCACGCCCGGAATGTTCCACTGACTCGGTCTCATCCGATTGTCATATTGAACTGACAACGTGTGGCTGTTGTTGTACGCCATCTGCTTGAGACCAAACGCCCTGTAAGTAAGGCTGTTGACGTAACTCGTTAGTCCCGAGTACCCGGCACCAGAAACGTTGGTTGGCCGTCCAATCTTGTCGAAACCATATCCGACTTCTGCGCCCCAGGGGTTGGTGATGGACTTTAATTGTCCGGACAAGTTATAGCGGTACGTCAGCGCAAACGTCCCCGCAACGCCGGTAAAGGTACGCGTCTCTGAGGTAAGCTGCGATAGAGTGTTGTAGACATACGTCACCGAACCCAAACCATCGCTCATGGTGGTCCGATTGCCAGCGGAGTCATAACCAAAAGTGACATTCGGCGTCGCCGCTACTCCAGACGGCACACCGTAATCAATGCCGGTAACCAGATCGCGATTGTTGTAGGCGAAAGTCGTGCTGGCCCCACGAGCATCGGTTATCGTCTGCGTCATACCGTTGGCGAAGTAGGTGTAGTCGGTGGCACCTTGCTCTGGCGTCGTGCGTCTTTGCAACCGGCCATATCCGTCATAAGCGAAAGTTCGAAGTTGTCCTGCCTGATTGATCTCCGTAATCTGATCGCGAACATTGTAAGTGTAATTCGTGGTGGCGTAGACGCTCTGATCCCAATTCAACTCCTCAACTTTGCTCAGCCGCCCGAACACATCTTGCGTATAAGCGCCTGCGACGTCCGCGCTCATCTCGGTTGGTAATTTGCTCGCCGCCGGCGCAGCCACAACCTCCGTAGGTATTTTCCCGCGTACTGCCGCCGGGGCTGGTTGTCAGCACAGGCCGTCCCTTCCAATCGTAAGTCTGCAACGTGGAGGGCAAGCCTGCGGCATCGTCGCCGCTGGCCACCCAGCTATCGTTTAACTCGCCGGGATTTGTCTGCTCCGATATGCGTCCCATTACGTCATAATAGATAAAACTCCCGGCATAACCACCTGAGCTTCCCGGGTGATCGCTGGCCGTTGCCCGGACACGGCCGGCTCCATCGAAATATGTGATCTGGTAGGCTTCACCAGCACCGTCCTGAATCGTCGAGTAGGTCGCGACAGAACCCACGGGTGCGTAAACGTATTGAGTGTAGGCTCCACTGGTTTCGTTAGTGATGCGGTTAACGCGTGTTGCGCTGTCGTAGGTGATTGCCTGCACTGCACCCTTGGGATCCTGCGTACGTGTAACAGCGCCAAAATCGTAGTTGTACTTGATTGTTGACTCGAAGTTGTCCGCATCTTTAAGAGTTGTGGGATAAGCGAAAGTATTTTGATTCGAGACATTAGAGAACGAATCAGCGTAAAGCATACCGGATGTATGTCCACTCGGATCGGTGATCGAAATCGGGGTTCCAGTTGTGTAGTAGTTCGTCGAAGTTGTGAGCTTCTTTGTGCTGTTGTTGATGTCGTTGACGTCCCAACGCGAGACGCTGGTCACATTTCCTCGCGCGGTGAAGGATGCGTCGTAAGCAGTGTCGTGCTGCGTCGCCGGTGTAGGCACTGCTACCAGACGGGTCGGGTCGTCGTAGGCGTAAATGATCTTGGCCTGATAACTACTGACGTTGGTGAGATGGATCGCCTCCACCAGGCCTATAATGCGACGGTCCAGGTACGCCTGGCTGAGATTGTAGTCATAATAGGTCCGCTTGAGTTCGGTCGTACCATCTGCCGCATACTCATGTATGCAGTAAGGCAGACCCCACTGTGCATAAGCCGCCGTGTATTCGATCACGGTCCGGCGCCGATTCCCTGACTCATCGTAAACGTTCGTCTCGGTAACGCGCGGATTCTTTTTATAGCTTAAGCCCGTGTCATCCTGCGTGTACGAAACGGTGGTCCATTTCTTTTTCACACCTCCGGACCATACTTCAGTAGTGTGAGTCAGGCCTGACTGCCAACCCGAGGTGTGGAAGAACTCTTTGTAAATTGTTCCATCGGGCGTCGTCAGTTGCGTCCAGGAGTTATCTCCTGCGGTACTGTAACTGGTTACCGCTTCATTTCCGCCGTTCCAGTTTTCTGCCCAATGACGCTGCTCTGTGAATTTCGGACAGTCAGTCTGCCCGGAACTCGAATTCATGTTGTATGAGGTGTAGTTGAGCAAATGCTCATCTGCAGCATAGCGATTGATCCGTTTCACCTGCCCAAAGAGATTGTTGTAGTCGAAGGTGAAATAAGTGCCGTCATGCAAACTCACCCGTGTAAGTACAGTGACATAATTATTGTTTGGACCATTAATCTGCAGACCACCGCCAAAAGCCGGCGCTACCCACACCTGTCCGTAACTGAACGTAGCCCAATCATGGGAAACGTTGCCGGTCCATGTCTGTCTAATTGTCTGCAGATTGCCATTCGCGTCATAAAGAAAATTAAGAGTTCTTTGCAGCGTGTCCTTAATCCACGCAACGTGCCCGTTAGTGGTGTTGTAGCTTGCGGAAATGTAGTTGCCGTTTCGATCCTTGACCTCGGTGCAGCGGTATTCACTGTTGATTGTTACAGGCACGAATTTGTATCGCGTGCCATCCTTAGTGCGCAGCAGCAAAGAATTGGGATCACTAACGTCCAACTGTGTGTAACCGCTGTCCTGCGACTCATAAATGTTAGAAGTACCAACTTGTCGCAGCTCAACGCGGCCACCTGACGATGTAACCATCATGTAGGCATGGATACCAGTCGACGAGTTGAGGAACCGTTGCTGCAAAATCGGCAAACCCAGCCGAAAACCTGGTGCCGGGTTGCCCATATCCGAATTGAACTTGATGAATGAACCATCTTTGGTCCACACCAGTGAGTTGTAGGTGAGCGTAAGATTCAGATCCAAACCGGCGCGGCCCGGCAGAGAAACTAACGGCAAACTCCAATTGACATTTTGTGAACCAAGGTCAACTCCTGGCTGCCCCGTTTCATTCCTCGGATGGACGCGTGGACCGGAAAAATTTGGGTCGCCAGTAGGATAATTGCCGCCTCCACCGCCACCTCCGTAAGGATCGCAGTCCGCGCATGGCAAGTTAGCCTGAATCGGAGCGTGGGCTTTTGGCTGTGCATACTGTGCGTTACGCGTCTCATCCAGATTCGGCAGATTAAACGGCGCATTGCGCAACAACGGCGGGGACGTCGTTGAGAATCCTCCTCCTGGGCCATTGCCACCACTGCCGATACCTGGCGGCGCAAACGGCGGCGATTGATTCCCATGTACCCTCTCGAGTGCCCCTACGGCGTCTGCCACACCACCACTCGACACCTTACCTGACAGGGACACATTCTGGCGTGCACTCTTTGAGATCGCTCGAGAGATCACTGCTGGATTGGCTGCGGGACTAACCGTCTTCAGCAATCCTGCTATCCCGCTAACAATCGGCGCTGCCGCGGACGTACCAGTCACATTCCAGTAACCGCCCCCTTGTTGCGTGGTCAGAATATTTGTTCCGGGCGCCGCAACGGTAACCTTGCGCCTGCCCCAGTTGGACCATGAAGCCAACTGATCTCGGTTGTCTGATGCGCCAACAGCGATCAGATCCTTCAAACCAAAAGAAGCCGGGTAATATGGCGTCGTATCCAGATCCTGGCCGCTGTTACCCGCCGAGCAAACGACCACCACGTTATATTTGATCGCACGCTCGATCGCTTCCTTCAACGCGATCGACTCGCCTGTCGTGCCCCACGAAAGATTGATTACCTGTGCCCCGTGCGCAATGGCATAATCGATTGCCTCAACGGCATCCGCAACATCGCCCGTGCCGGTATTATCCAAAACTCGCAGGCTCATCAGTCCCGCATGCCACATCACACCCGTTATACCCAATCCGTTGTTGCCCTCGGCAGCAATGATTCCCGCCACGGCAGTTCCATGTCCCTGCTCGTCTTTGATTTCACTTTTATTTGCCACGAAATCCCAGCCGTGCAGATCGCCTTCCGCGCTTGGCAGCGGATTGGTCCACTGATTGTTCATCAGATCAGGATGGGTGAAATCGATGCCGCTATCGATCACAGCTATGACGGATGACGGTGCTGCCTGGGTTTTGTCCCATGCGCTGCGGGCCCTGATATCAGAACCAAACTGTCCACCGTCCTGCCCACTGTTTTGCAGTGCCCACTGTTCCTCGAACTTCGGATCGTTTGGATTCACATCTTCTTTCTCGATCAAGAAGTTCGGCTCGGCGAATTGCACCTGAGGATTGAGCAATAGTTGCAGCACTGCTGTTTTTGCATCGCGTCCCGGAGTGAGTTCAAGCTTCTCGAAGCCGGAATCTCCTTTGAGTTGTTTCTTCTTTCGCCCACCGTGTGTGGTGATGATCGTTTCCTTTTCTTTCTCAGAAACGCCCTCGCGAAACCGTACCAGTATTTCTTCTTCACGATGACGGACCAGCACGTTCGCTTGGGCGCGTTTACTTGGCAACGATGAAGCCCTTGAAACCGGGAAAGGCATGCAAAGCAAAACAATTAGTTGATAGGAGAGAAAGAATGAGACAGCTACGGTGGTGCGTGAGCGAGTGAAGGACATGGGCGCGAGGACTCCTTTTTTTCGGCGCGATCCTGTGTGAGCAGAACGATGCGCAGTTGTGTTCCAGGGAGACGCCGAACGCTAATCGATGGCGCGCAGCTTTGTCAAATTATTTTTTTGTTAATTGTGGTCTAACTTCCGGTGGTCTTCTGGCTGGTGGGAGTGTGCAGGCTGAGGCGGGTGCGCATGCGTTGTTGCCAGGCGCTCTGTTTTCCCTCGCCCTCTTCAATTTGCGCCCAGACACTGGAGAGTGATTCGCCCCCGAGTTGACGCATCTTGACGTAGAGCAACGCAGGCACGATTGAGATTAGAGGAATGACGAAGATATTTGCGAGGTCGAGAACCTGCTGATAAATCTGGGCTGACACCGAATTCTTTTGAACCTTCGCTCTCCCTGCCACAAATCCTACGATGAAACTTACAGCCATCTGGATTGTGAACTGAATTATCGCTACCAGGATGATCGTTTTCCAGGAACGCGAGGCTAATGAGCGCGCTCGCTTCATCGCCTCTTTACCTTGTAGTCCTTCCATCAGAACGACGGGGGCATAAAGCGAGTAACGCATCCACATGACCATGCCTGGAATCACAAACAAGATCAGACCGATAAAGATCCGCAGCGTAACGTTGATGAGAGTCTTGATAAACGGACGCCAGCGTTTATGCAAGACTGCGAAGGCCTCACGTAACTTTACTGGTCGCAAAGGCGCCGCAGTCAGTTGCGTGATAATTATCGCAGTCACACCGGAAATAACTCCGACAGCAACTGTTGTCGCTACAAACTTCATTAGACTGAGGATGCCTATGGCGCCGTACACCACTACCTTATTCAAGGTTCCGACGGGCGGCGAATACTTAAACCAAACGAACGCACTTACCAGCAGAATGCTGGTGATGATCATCGGTACGTGTGCTATCAGACTCAGCTTGAGAAATTTAGGGAAGTACTCGCTGTAGAGTGAGAACGCGCGTCGATAGAGTGCCCCGATACCTTCGCTCTGTGCTCGCAGCGCACTCCCAAAAGCAAAAGCGGTTTGGGGTCGCTCCGCAGGGTTCTTTGACAATGCCGACATCACCACGCCGGCCGCGCGTTTCGGGATCTTTGCTGCACGCTCCCGCAGATCTTGCGGCTTGTGTTCTCGATGGGCACGCATGACTGCCGAGGTGTTTCCGGAAAATGGCGGTTCTCCAGCGAGCATCTGATATGCGATTACGCCCAAACTGTAAATATCTGAACGTGTGTCGACGTATCCACCGCCGCACTGTTCAGGCGACATATATAGCGGAGTGCCCATGATCGCACCGACTCGCGTTAGTGCCGCGCCTTGTGGCGAAGTTGCTATGTGCGCGGTGTGACGTCCGGCAGCGTGTGTGGGCTGATCAAATAGCAACGTGCCATCGTCGTCAGACGTGTGATTGTCTCCGGGCTTGCTCAATAACGGATTGGTCAGCGGCGGATCGTAGAGTAGCGTACTAATTTCTTCGCCAGCCGCCTTCACTGCGAATTGTTTTGTTTGCGACTCGTTGCCGGTTGATTGCGACGGGCTGTGGTTCTCGATTTGACCACCGGTCACTGCCGATGCCGCTGAGACGTCGTCAATGATGGTGCTTGCCGGATCCTCATCAAGCGAAGGCGCACTTGTTTCACCGAGTTTCGCAATCCCGAAATCGAGCACCTTCACTCGATAGCTGCCGAGGCGATTTGGTTCGAGCCAAATGTTGTCAGGCTTCAGATCGCGATGGACGATTCCCTGCTGGTGTGCTTCGTGAACTGCCGAACAAACCTGATCGAGAATATCGGCGACCCATTCGAGCGGTAGCTGCTTTTCTTCGGCGAGAACGTCGCCGAGTGTGCAGCCATCGAGATATTCCATCACGAGGTAAGCGACCTGACCTGTTTTGACTCGCGCGAAACCAAAGTCAGTTACGTCAACTACATTCGGATGGCGCAAGCGACCGGCCGCGCGCGCCTCGCGCTTGAAGCGCTCGACAAACTCTTTGTTGCGCATAAACTGAGGCGAAATCAGCTTCAGCGCCACGTAACGTTCTGTGCCGAGGTGAGTTGCGAGGTACACCGCGCCCATCCCGCCTTTTCCAAGCAGGTGTTCAAGACGGTACTTCTCGTCAAGTAACTCGCCTACGTACTCTTCAGCTTCCGGCATAAGTAACCACGGATAAAACGGATTGTAATACGGATTCGTGCCGAAATCAGTTTCGATCTGTCCATCTGTAGCTGCAGTCGTCGTCCGCACGCGACCACCAATCCATTCCGATAGGCTGGCCGTCGGGCGGTTGCTGAGCAGGTGTGAGGTTCATCTTCTTTGGATCGTCCTGGAAACGCTTGATTTGCTCGACTGAGTAGTACAAAAAAGCTCGCTGGTTTTCGTCGGTTCGCAAACGACTTTGCGCCGTGAGCCACGTCTTCAATTGTTCCAGTTTCCACGACGCGATCGCGCGTGCCTGATTCGACGCGCGTTCAGACGATGCGAGTGCCATCAGATCTGAAAGCACGACTATGTTAACAGTGTGTTGGATCTCGCCGGGATAACCCGTTCCAGCGGGCGCTTTCCACGTCGCGGCTAAGATCTTGTCAATCACTTCCGCAAGACCGGGATTGCGCTGGTCGAGGGCATGAAACTGAACCAGGCGTGCAGCACGCTCAGGGTTCAGCAGGAAACCACTGACATGATCCGCAATCGCTTCTGCCGGCGCGAGCGCATCAAACACGGGCTGCGTGCGAATACGGAAGTCTTCACGCGTGCGCTGGTATCCTGCCGGACGCGGTGGAATTAAACGCAGCAGCGACTCAGGGACTGCGAGCGCGTCGGGTTTGATCGTGTCGAGCACAACCGCGAGCGCACGACGCTGTTCTTCAGGCGGCACGATTTGCGGATTGCGATCGCCTTTGCCTTTCAGACTAAACGTATAGTCCTGGCCACCGATTACTTTCGCAGCCGCTTCGACTTGATAACGGTGGTACATGTAAATCGGAACCAGGACGTCTTCGATCGTGGCCATCGGCGCGCCTTCGCGAATGTTGTTTTCGCCAAAGCGTCGCAAGGCCGCAGCACGCACCTTCATCGCGTTGCCAAGCTCGTCGATCGCGTTCGAACCATTGTCCCAAAGATGGGCCACAGAGCTCGCACTGCCCGGGGGCCTGGCGTCCTGATCTGTTAAGTACATCAGTCCACGTTTGAAAGCGTCGCTTAACGTGCGATCGAGTGCCGCAGCTTCGTTAGTTCCCGGAGCGAAATCCTGATAACCGTAAGCAATCGCGACTTTGTCCCACTCGCCAATTCCTTTCGCGTACGCGTCAGACAGATCGGGAACACCATCAGCGCCGAGCCTCGCTCGTGGCGCCGGATAGTCCATCACCGATGCTCGGCCCACGGGACTCGCAGCGTAGTTGTGTTGCAGTCCCAACGTGTGGCCCACCTCGTGTGCAGAGAGTTGCCGCAAACGCGCCAGGACCATCTCGAGGAGTTTTGGTGAAGCGGTGTTTGTCTTGTCGTATGGAGCCATCAACCCTTCTGCGATCAAGAAGTCCTGGCGATCGCGAAGTGAGCCGAGTGAAACGCGTCCCTGAATGATCTCACCGGTGCGCGGATCGGTGAGCGAGCTACCGTAGGACCAACCGCGTGTCGAACGATGAACCCATTGGATGACGTTGTAACGCACGTCCATCGGATCGACATCAACGGGCATGACTTCAACGCGAAATGCCTCCTTGTAACCAATCGCCTCGAACGCCTGGCTCCACCAGCGCGCCCCGTCGAGCAATGCAGATCGCACAGGCTCAGGCGCGCCGCGATCCACGTAATAAACGATTGGCTTTACGGCCTCACTGACACTTGCGCTCGGATCTTTCTTCTGCAAACGATGACGCGCGATGAAACGCTTCGTGATCGGTTCTTCGATCGGCGTGGCGAAGTCCATGTAGTCGATTCCGAAATAACTTGCACGCGGATCGAAGACGCGTGGCTTGAACCCGGCCGGCGGCAGTTGCACGAAAGAATGACGCTCGCGAACCGTGATCGCTTCAGGCACAGGCACAACTTGTCGCACAAACTGGCCCGTGGGCTCGCCCGTGAACGTTAGAGTGGTTTCAACTTCTGTGTTTTGCGGAAAGTTTTTTGTGTTGGGAAGATAAAAAGCGCTACGAGTCGGATCGAGTCGGTATGTGCCTTGCTGTCCTCGTTGCAGAGTGTTGGTTACCTGGTGAACGTCGCGGAGGAAGAAGTTCGTCGCGTCGACGAGGACACGATTGCCTTCTTCCGCGGCAACTTCGAATCCCCACAGCGTCGATTCCGCAAACGCATCTTTGACTGCCAAACGCTCGTCAGGATTGTTGGTGGTGGCGCGGAAACGATAGTTTGGCGCCACTAGCAAAACTCGTGGTCCAACGCGATCGAAGCGGACGATGTCGCTGTTGCCGAGTTGGCCTCGATCGAGACCGATGTCGTTCGATCCGATTCCGGCGGGCAGAGATTCAACGTAGAGAAACTCGGTGTTCCACTTGTCGATCTCGAGCCAAATCTTTCCTGCTTTCGCGTCCCAGTAGAACGGGAAGAAGCCGGGGAACTTTTCCATGCCCGCGACCTTTTCAGTGAGTGTTTGTGGTTTCTGGGCATGGATCGTGAAACAGCAAAACAGCAACAACAAAACCGCACAACGCTTCATGCTTATCTCCTATTTAGCCGCGGATGAACGCAGATGAACGCAGATCTGCGTTTATCCGCGTCAATCCGCGGCTACAATTCTTACTGGTTTCGCCACTCCGGAATGCGGCCTGGTGTCCATGGGGCGCCGGCGGCTTCGAGTTGTTTCTCGAGGCGCGCGAGATCTGTTTCGATCAATTGGCGCAACTGGCTGAGCACAGTTTCGAAGTCCTGGGCAGCAGCGTTGTACTGAGCGATCTGCGTTTGCGTGGGACGCGAGATGGACATTCGTTGCGCGCCCACAACGTAGCCGATGCGATCGTTGATCGAGGGCGGCGTGTTAATGTTTCGCTGTCGCGCGGCGCTGTCACCACTCAAGGCACGCAGGATTTCAGTTGTTCGTCGATCCAATGCCGTTGCGTCTTCCTGCAATTTTTGTGGCAGTGAAGGCGTTTCAGAGATGGCGCGCTTGATCGCTGCGAGACGTGGCCTGAGTTGATTAGCTGCCGCTGTCGCACCACTTGCTGCACGCTGAAGGCGCACAGCTTTCGTCTGGAACTCGACGAGTGCCGCATGATCCGCACTCGACATGTTCTCCTGGCCTTCCACTGTTATCTGAAACTGCTGTGGTGGACCAAGCTGTGTAAAGACGCCATCAACTCTTTTCGCAACCACGGCTTTGTACGTGCCGGGCATGACGAGCGGACCTGAAGGTGGTTCGAAATCCGGATCAGCATCCGGCGGTGGCGGCGCGGAGAGATTTGCCGCCGGATATCGCAGATCCCAGGTGAGACGCTGAACTCCCCCACTCACTGGACCAGTCAGCCGTCGTACGACGTTATCCGAAGAGTCTGTAATGGTGACGATAATTGCGGGCGCTTCTTCTTCCTCTTCAGCCCGTAGTTCAGCTCGAGTGGGCCAGCCGACCGGCGCACCCTTTCTGTCGGCCTCACGCTCGGCTTCCTGACGCTTCTCTTTCTTTGTCTTGAGTGCTTCCTTGAGATACCACGTGACAGTTGCACCGAATGGAGGATTGTCCGCAGTGTAGTAACGTTCGCCCTGAAAACTCTTGCCGCGTCCACCCAGAGGTTGCGACTGAATGTACATCAGCGCGTCCTTCACTGGAAACACGGCTGCATCCTGACGTAGCATTTCAGGTTTGATCAAACGCAGCGGCGCATAGTTATCAAGGATGTAAATTCCCCGACCAAAAGTGGCGACTACCAGATCGTTCTCGCGTTTCTGGATGTTCAGATCGCGCACCTGGATCGTTGGCAAGCCGCCTTTGAGTTGGACCCACTTCTGGCCACCATCGACGGAGAAGTACAAGCCAAACTCCGTGCCCGTAAAAAGCAGATTCGGATTCACGTGATCTTCCGCGATGGCCCACACCGGTCCATTCTTCGGCAGGTTCGAGCTCAACGAAGTCCAGGTTCGTCCCGCGTCAGTCGTTTTCAAAAGATACGGCTTGAAGTCGTTGTTCTGGTGATTCTCGAAAGCTACATAGGCCGTGTTCGCATCGTGATTCGAAGTGATTATGCGGCTGACATACGGCATGTCGGCAACGCCCGGAAACTTCTCAATCTTGCGCCAGTTTTTGCCGCCGTCTTCCGTGATTTGCAGCAGACCATCATCAGTGCCGACGTAAATCAAACCGTCTTTCTTTTGCGACTCAGCGAGTGCGGAAGCATTGCCGAAGAACGCGGTCGATGCATTCTTCGCGACGGCGTCGATGCCCCAGACTTTGCCCATCACCGGCAGCTTATCCCGGTCGAGAGCGCGCGAAAGTTGTCCACTGATCACCTGCCACGTGTCGCCGCGATCGTCACTGCGATAAAGCTTATCGGAAGCGATGTAGAGTCGCGTGCGTAAATGAGGACTGATGATGAATGGTGTGTCCCAGTTCCAACGCGGCGGATCTTCATCGCGACCGGGTTGTGGCTGAATGCCGATGCGTTCGCCGGTGCGTTTGTCAAAACGAACGATTACACCGTGTTGGAGCGTCGCGTAGATTGTGTTTGGATCTTCCGGATCGACCTGGGAACGAAAACCGTCGCCGCCGTTCGTGACGAACCAGTCGGAATTGACGATACCCGAAGCGCTGCGTGTCCGTGATGGACCACCAAAACTGAAGTTGTCCTGTGTGCCGCCGTAAATGTTGTAGAAAGGTTTCGCGTTGTCAGTCGTGATGTCGTAGAACTGTGGAATCGGCAGGTTCTGTTTGAAGTCCCAATTCTGTCCACGATCGTAACTCTCGTAGATACCACCGTCACAGCCAACGAGATAGTGATCCGTGTTCGACGGATCGATCCAGATATCGTGATTGTCAACGTGCTTGTTCTTCTCGCCGAGCCGGCGGAGAGTGCGACCACCATCGTCTGAAACCATCAGGAAGACGTTCATCACGTAAATGCGATCGACGTCTTTTGGATCGGCAACGATGCGCGAGTAGTACATCGCAGTGGTATCGAATTCATTGCGCCGTTCCCAACTGCCACCGCGATCTCCAGAGCGGAAGATTCCACCGCGGCGATCGGCAGCTTCCACCGTGGCGTAGATCACGTTCGAATCAACTGGAGAGATAGCGAGACCGACTCGTCCGAGTTCGACGGTCGGCAAACCGGCCCGCAACTTGTTCCACGTGGCGCCAGCGTCTGTCGATTTGTAGATCGCACTCTCCGGACCACCGTTGATAAGGGTCCACATGTGACGCCGGCGTTGATACGAGGCACAGTAAATCGTGTTTGGATCGTTTGGATCGATCACGACATCGGTCACGCCTGTGTTCTCGCTGATGTTGAGAATGTTCTTCCAGGTCTTGCCACCGTCGGTTGTTTTGAATAGACCACGCTCGCCGCCCGGCCCCCATAGCGGACCCTGCGATGCGACGTAGACGATGTTTGAGTCTTTCGGATCGAGCGCAATCCGTCCGATATGTTCGGAGGTTCTGAGACCAACGTTGCGCCAGCTCCTGCCGCCATCTTCGGATTTATAGAGGCCGTTTCCGTACGAAACACTTCGCTGGCTGTTGTTCTCGCCGGTGCCGACCCAAACCGTAAGAGGATTCTTCGGATCGAGCGCGATGGCGCCGATCGAGTAAGAGCCCTCGTTGTCAAAAATCGGCGTCCAGGTGATGCCCGCATTGACCGTCTTCCACACACCACCGGACGCGACTGCGACGTAGTAACGCGCCGGATTCGCCGGATCGACAGCAAAGCCACTGATACGTCCGGACGTAAACGCTGGCCCAATCGACCGCATTCGGAGCCCGTTGAATGTCGGTGTCGACATCGGATCGCGTGGCGTCGGTGATGCTTCGGGCGTGGGCGTTGGACTCGGACTTGCCGCCGGTGTTGGCGACGGCGATGCCGGTGGTCGTGGTGGTTCCTGAGCAACTACGTGAAGCGGCAGTAACACGAACAGCGAGATCACGGTCAATGCGCACGAAGACAGTTTCATACACTGATTCCTCTTGAATGTAATAGAGATGGAGCTTGTAGAGAACGGACTTTCAGATTAACACGAGTCTTAGCGATCTGGCACCGGAGTCAGTTTTTTACAGGATTTACAAGATTAGACATGATTTACATGTTCATCCTGAAAAATCTTGTAAATCCTGTAAAAACTAACTGTCAGTGTAAGTGTTCGCGAAAGAACTTGATTGTAAGCTGCCAGGCATCAGCCGAAGCTTCCGCTTTATAGACTTCCGGCCGCGTGTCGTTGAAGAACGCATGATCCGCGCCGGGATATATCTTCACTTCGACTTGCTTGCCGAGATCTTTTATCTGACGTTCCAGATTGTGAACCGCAGCAGGCGGAACAGAGCCGTCCTTTTCTCCAAAGATACCGAGCACTGGCGCGTTCAGGTTCGGCAGGTCCGGCTTGACCTTCGGATGTATCCCGTAGAACACGACGCAAGCGCCGATGTTCTGATTCTTAGTCGCCGCGAACAGAGCCAGAGCACCACCCATGCAAAATCCTACGACACCGATTTTCTTGCTGGTCATCGAATCCTGTGTCACTAAGTATTGAACAGCCGCGCGGAGATCTTTTTCAGCCTGATCGATGTTGAGGGCCATCATGAGCTTTCCCGCTTCATCCGGCGACTTCGTGGTTTTGCCGTGATACATATCCGGCGCAAGCGCAACGAATCCTTCGTCTGCAAACCTGTCGCAAACGTCTTTGATGTGATCCACCAGTCCCCACCACTCCTGAATTACGATCACACCCGGACCAGTTCCCTGCTTTGGTGTCGCGAGATATCCCCCAGTGTTTCCGCCATCAAACGGGAATTCAACCATTTCAGCCATTGCTCTGCTCCTACTCTGTTTCCGTCGATCTGTTTCGATCCAACAGGACGCCGTCCCAACGATTCATGACGTCGAGATGAATATCAAACTGATCGATCACGCGCATAGTGATGTGATTGATCATGTCGTCGAGGTTTTGGGGGTTGTTGTAGAACGCCGGCACTGGCGGAAGAATCACGACGCCCATGCGCGCCAATTTCAACATGTTTTCCAGATGGATCTCACTGAAGGGCGACTCGCGTACAACCAGCACCAGCTTACGACGCTCTTTCAAAACCACGTCGGCAGCGCGATGTATGAGATTGTCGCCGAGACCATGCGCGATCGCCGCAAGCGTGCGCATGCTGCAAGGCGCGATCACCATTCCCATCGTCACAAACGAACCGCTCGAGATCGGAGCTCCCTGCGCACCGATGCCATAGCTCTGCGTCGCGAGGCTCTGTACATATTGCAATGAATGCGGAGTTTCATGAGTAAGCGTGCGTGCGGCCCACTTGCTTACTACAAGGTGAGTCTCAACTCCGGAGCCATGCAGCATCTGCAGTAGTCGCACACCAAAGATGGTTCCAGTCGCACCGGTAATACCGACGATAAGACGTGCGGGCTTCGTCTGTTCCATGCCGCTTCATTTTAGCCACAAGAGGCACAAAAAGCACTTACTCGCTCGCGGGTTGAATTGAAAGAATTTAGCTCCGTGGCAACTAGGAGGGATCGGCCGTCAATGCAGCCTTGCACAAATCCCGCCCACTGCCGTGGGCGGGATTTTGATGTTTGGGCTAAGCCATCTGACAAACAACAAGGCCGGACCCGATGGATCCGGCCTCCTCTAAATCACTAATCTGAACTCTTAAGCTCTGATGGCCACGTACTTCTCGATCATTCTCGTGATCGATTCTTTACTGGTCGCACCAACCACGCGTTCGACTTCCTTGCCGTCGCGGAAAAGAATCAGAGTGGGAATGCCTTTGATGCCGTAACGTTGTGCAGTTGAAGGGTTGTCGTCCACATTCAATTTCACCACGCTCGCGTTGTCGCCATAGTGTTCCGCAACAGCCGCAACAGTCGGCGCCAGCATACGACAAGGGGCACACCATTCCGCCCAGAAATCAACCAGCACCGGCTTGCCGGATGTCAGTACGTCTTTCTCAAACGAGCTATCGCTCACTTCCTTCACATGTTCACTCATTATTAGTCGCTCCTAGATTCCTAATCTTTAAAGTTATTGCCCCTCGCCTTCGAGGAAATTCTTTAGTAATCGCGCACGCGACGGATGACGCAGTTTACGCAACGCTTTCGCTTCGATTTGTCGAATGCGCTCGCGCGTAACGTTGAAGTTTTGCCCAACTTCTTCCAGCGTCCGCTCGTGACCACCGTTATCGAGACCGAACCGCAGACGAATCACACGCTCTTCACGCGGACTCAATGTCTGCAACACGTCGCCGGCGATCTCACGCAGATTCGAAGTGATGACGCGCGCCGCCGGGCTCTCGCTCGACTTGTCTTCGATCAAGTCGCCCAGTTGCGAATCGCCGTTCTCACCAATCGGCGTTTCCAGCGAAATCGGGTCCTGCATCAACTTGCGCGCCTTGCGAACCTTGTCTACAGAAGTATCCATCTTCTTCGCGATCTCTTCAGTCGTAGGTTCGCGGCCAAGCTCGCGGACAAGTTCACGTGAAGTGTTCTTGAGCTTGTTGATGACTTCGATCATGTGCACCGGAATACGAATGGTGCGGGCCTGATCGGCAATCGCGCGCGTGATGGCCTGGCGAATCCACCAGGTCGCGTAAGTTGAGAACTTATAACCACGACGCCAGTCAAACTTGTCAACGCCCTTCATCAGACCGAGATTGCCTTCCTGAATCAAGTCGAGGAACTGCAAACCACGATTTTGATACTTCTTCGCGATCGACACCACCAGACGCAGGTTCGCTTCAGTCAACTCGTGCTTCGCCTGTGCTGTCTGCGCTTCGCTGATCGCAATCATCTGATGCGAACGTTTGATTTCAAGCGGCGACAGGTGATGCTCAGCTTCGATCTCCTTCAAACGCTTGCGGGCAGTCGCGATGTGCTTTCGGTATTCCTTTGCCTTGTCGGCCTTCACACCTTTGCGCTTCAGCTTCTCGTTATTTGCCTCGATCTCACGTTCGAGAGTGCGTGTTTCCTTATGAACAACGCCGATTGCGGAAATGAGTCGCTGCCGCGCTGCTTCCTTCAGGTGCAGAGACCTAATCTCCGTGGCAATCTCCAAACGCGTGCGCGCCAGCTTGCGCCGGTAGCGCAGCAGTTTCTTGGAACGCTTGCCTCGCGAAACTTTCACTTCATCTGCAAATTTTTCAAACTCCTTCAAGCCGCGCTTGTAGAGTTGTCGAATGTTGTTAAGTCCTTCGATAGTCCACTGCAAATACTCTTCACTGCGATCTTCGTGTTCCTCGGTTTCCATTTGATCCGAGAAAGCGACAACGTCGCGGATATTGAGTGCGCCCGCAGCCAGCTCATCACCAATCCTGAAGAGTTCGACTACGGCGATGGGCGAGCGTGCAATTGCCTTTTCCGCGCGTTTCTGGCCGCGCTCGATGCGTTTCGCGATCGACACTTCCTGTTCGCGCGTCAGCAACGGCACTACACCCATCTCGCGCATGTACACGCGAATAGGGTCCGACGTTTTATCCATCTCGCCGGCTGAGAGGTCGAGCTCGACCTCCTCGTTCATACCTTCCTCAGACTCGACGACAGACGAGGATTCCTCGATCAAAGGCTCCTCGATCTCGGTTTCACTACTGGTCGCTCGTTCGAGCGTCTGCAGTACTTCGTCGATATCTTCAATCGACACGGCATCGTCAGTCAGTTCCTCGCTGAGGTTGACGAACTCGCCTTTTACCGAATTCATGAGCTCGATACCGCTTTGATCTTTTTCAAGCCTGGACAAATTGATATTCCTTTCTCGCGGTTTATTTACGCAATTCCGAGGACCCGTTACCCCGATTCTTTGCTCGCAATGGCGGCAAATTTATCTGCTTCTGGTCGTAGTGCTTCTTCCTTCCATTCCTCTCTACTAACGTCTTCGATGCCGTCGCGCCGCTGCAGGGTTTCAATCGGCGTACGACATCGTGAATGGTTATGTTTTGCAACACTCTCTCAACCGCAGAATCAACTTCCAACAATACATCTCCGAGAACGGTCTCGATATTCACGCCAACGGGACAATCTCGGCTGGGAGGTTGCCTGTGCAACGAAAAGACACCTCCGTATTCGAGTGCCTGGTACACGTCCAACAAGGTCGTTTTGGCGGGGTCAGTTGCCAACCTCGAACCGCCGAGCGAACCAGTTTGAGACACAACCAAGCCCGCTTCGGCCAATTCCTTCAAAATGCGCCGGATGACGACCGGATTTGTGTTGACGCTTTCTGCAACCTGTTCTGATTTAAGGGGTTCTTCGCCTGACCAGGCCATCAAACTCAAAACATGAACCGCCACCGCAAACCTGCTGTTTGTCGACATATCAAATCTATTCGGGGAACTCGGGCCGCCGTTTTTGTAACCATTATAGTTACAATTGCGATTTTGTCAACTGTAATACAGAGCGGTATTTAGCCACGGATGAACACGGATTCGGGATCAAACAGCCGGCGCTTTAAGGTCGTGGATGAGGGCGAAGAGGGCTTCGACGTCGATCGGTTTGGGGACGAGGGCGAGGTAACCGGCGGCGAGGGCGCGCTCGCGGTCTTCTTCGCTCGCATAGCCTGAGATGGCGATCGCTGGGACGTCGGCGAGACCGGGAAGGATACGAAGTTGTTCGAGGAGTTGATAGCCGTCAACCTCCGGCATACCGATATCCGAGACGATGATGTGCGGGCGCTTATCGACAGCACGCGTAAGTGCTTCGCCGGCTGAGGCTGCGGTCGTTACATTCGCACCTTCACGCCGGAAGATCGTACTCAGCAGCGTTAGTGTATCCGGTGAATCTTCGACGATTAGAACGTCGAGTCCCTGTAGCGAATGACGCTTATTGTCCACCGTTTCTGTTGCAACTTTACCGGTCGGCGCTAGGTCGAGTTTGAAAATGAAGGTTGCTCCAGACCCGACTCCGTCAGACTGCGCTTGCAGTCGTCCGCTGTGCAGCTTCGCGAGCGCATCGGCAATCGCCAGCCCGAGCCCCAAACCTCCATGCCGTCTTGACGTCGAGCCGTCTGCCTGACGAAAACGATCGAACACGTGCGGCAGAAACTCCGGTTCAATTCCGACACCCGTATCGATCACCTCGAGTTCTGCCTGCGCGCCCTCGAGTCGGGTGGTAATGCTGACCTTGCCACCAGGATCAGTGAACTTGATCGCATTTGAAATGAGGTTCCAGGCTATCTGCTGCAGCCGGACCGGTTCGCCCATCACTATCAAACTTGCCGGCCACAACGATACGTTCAACTCGATGTTTCGCGCGGCGGCCGAGGTACGCACAGTATCAACTGCAGCTTTCACAGCCGAATTGAAATCAATTGCCTTTGGTTCGAAGTGAAGCTTTCCAGTGGCGATGCGAGACGTGTCGAGCAGATCGTCGATCAACCTTGATTGCAGCCAGGCGTTACGCTCGATCGCATCGAGTGCCTGTAACACGCTCTTCTCATCGAGTGTTCCGCTGCGCAGGAGTTTTATCCAGCCGACCACAGGCGTCAGAGGGGTTCGCAACTCGTGAGAGAGCGTCGCGAGGAAGACGTCTTTTGCGCGGTTTGCGTCCGCAAGCTCCGCATTCAAGCGTGTGAGTTCCGCAGTGCGCTCTTCAATCCTTTGTTCCAAATCCGCATTCAACTGTCGCAGATCCGCGCGTGCTTTCTGCTCCGCCAGCATTAGTCGCCGGTGTTCGACGCCTCTGCGAATCGTATGCTTCATGCTTTCGATGTCGCAGGGCTTCACGAGATAGTCGTATGCACCTTCCTGCAACGCAGCGATCGCAGATTCGACTGACGCAAAACCTGTCAGCACAACTGAAATCGTGAGTGGAGCCTGGCGCCGGATGCTGTTGAGGACTGAAAGACCGTCGCCTCCTTCCATGTGAAGGTCAGTAAGCACGAGGTCGTAGTCTTTCTTATTGAGCAACTCAATCGCTTCGTCACCGCTCGAGGCAGTGTCGACAATGTAGCCTTCATTCTCAAAGATCGCAGCAGTAGTGATACGCAGACTCTCTTCGTCGTCCACGACAAGCAGTCTCGGTTCCTGGAAAAGCGGAACAAAAGTCCCGGGCTCGTCCATGGGAGCATCATTTCCTGATTGATCGAATGATTGACTCATTATGTCGCCACCTTAGATTCGCTTATCCGTTCTTCAAGGATGGGCGATTCAATCTGAAGCACAATGCTGAAAACGGTTCCACGACCAACTTCACTACTCACTTCGATGCGGCCACCGTGCTGTCTGACGATGTCTTGTGTTACCCACAATCCCAACCCCGTGCCTTTCTTTCCGGTTGAAAAGAACGGATCGAAGATGCGCGCGAGATCGTCTTCTGCGATACCGATGCCACTATCGCTCAGTTGAACAACAATCGATGGTTGCAACGCCTGCTCGTAGCGCGAGGTGGAAATCACGATCTCACCGTCGCCCTCGATTGCCTGCTGCGCGTTGATAATCAGGTTGAGAAAAACCTGCCGCAATTGATCGGCACGAGCTCTGATAGGCGGCAGTTGCTCGTCGAATTCGCGCGTGATGCGAATCCGCAACTGGCGCATTTTCTTTTCCATCAACACGAGCGTTTCTTCGAGCAACTGGTTTATCTCGACCCAATCGACTTCACCCGGCCGGCGCGCAAAACCAAGCATTTGGCGAATGATGTGTGAAACTCTCTCGGTCTCTTTTCTGGCGATCTCCAGAAAGCGCGAGTTTTTACCGTCGCCGCTTGATTGCATCAAGTAGAGCGCGTTCTTGATCGCTTCAAGCGGGTTGTTCACTTCATGCGCGATTGATGCTGCGAGACGTCCCACCGCCGCAAGTTTTTCTGATTCAAATAACTGCTGTTCGACTCGCCGGCGTTCGAGTTCGCGAATCTCAGTCAAGTCGTGAAGAATCGAGACGACGGCGGTCACCTGACCAGTCGCGTCAAGAACTTCACGAGCCGTTATCTCCATCGGCAATGAGCGAATATCTTCCGGATCGATCAGCTCGATTTCTGCCTGGCGACCCGTCTCCGACGCTGATGCAAGTGTGGAAATAAACGAAGTGAGTTTGACTGCATTCGTGCGCACTGCCGCAGAGGCTGATGACTTGAACGATGCGTTCTCCTGAAACAACAACTCCGCGCGCCGGTTGAAGAGGATGAAATTTCCCGCCGAATCACAAACCACAATCGGATGACCGACGTTCTCAATGATCAAGTCGAGACGATCGCGCTCGCGACGCGACTCTGCTTCAGCCTGTTGTAGTTTGACGAAGTTACGCGCCAGCTCCTCGTTGGCTTCACGCAAATCAGTAACGTCGCGAAAGATCGAAACAAGGCCGAGTGGTTCGCCGCGCGCATTCGCGGCAGGTGTTGAGATGACTTCGAAGTGAATGTCAGATCCTTCAATTGGATCGACCAGGGTGATGTCTCGCTGTATGACTTCCGACGACGAAACCGTGGCGCTCGAGAGGTACGCAGAAAACAGCAGGTCGTTCATCTTCAACGCGCGCCGTTTTCCTTCGCCTGCGTTGGCAGAACCGCTGAACAGTTCTTCAGCGCGGCGGTTTTGCAGAAGTATTTCGTTGTCGAGATCCGTAAGGACGATCGGATCCGCGACCGACTTCATGATCGACTCAATCCACTGTCGTTCGCGCTGGAGTTTGGTAACAGTGCTGACGAGTCGTTCCTGATGTGTTGCCAGAGAGGCAACAATGCCAATGCGCTCGGCGAAACGCTTGATGAGTGTTACTGATTCGGAATCGGCGGCATCCTGGTTAACGCCGATGTACAGCACACCCAACCGCGCGCCAGGTTCAAAGGTCCAGTACTGGCTTGAGGATCTCAACTCTCCGGACTTGGAAGCGATTTCCGAAATGCCAAAGAGCGGTATGGCAAGGACATCGGACTGCCACTGCATGTTTGCGAAGAGACTGCGCGACGACTCGTCATCCTCGATTGAAACCCACAGCGGTTGCGCATCGTGGATTACGCGGACACACGCTGCGCTTGAGTCGAGCGGCATCTCGACGCGCGTATCGCCGTCGAAACCGATTGCGGCACGCATACGCAATTCAGCGTCACGTTCATTGATGATGGCGATCGCTGCCTGCCGGTAACCGAAGTTGGTGGCGATAGCTTCGAGCGCGAGAAGCAGACGCTCGTGCAGCTTGGGCGTCGCCAGCATCTGCGTCGTCGTCTCGATAAAGACGTCAAATTGCCGCAGGCGCGGGCTTGCCCGATCAGAATCCGAGATTGATGGGGCGTTGCGATAACCTAGTTCTGTGGGAACCTCTCCCATAGCCCTTTGTTTATGATTGCCGATTGCCAATTTCCAATTGCCGATTTATAAGCGGCTGTCAGCTCAGAAAATCGGCAATTGGAAATCGGCAATCGGCAATGTCTTTACTTCTTCTCTACTTCAACACTGACTCGACGCCGCGTTTCGGTTTCTACTACTTCCCCACCGGGTGTCAGTGCTGGTCGGGATACTGCAGGCGTCAACCCTACCGCCTCAGCGTATTTCAAATAAGTATCGATTGAGGCAACCACAACACGGGCTTCGATCGTAATCAAGTCAATACCAACGAGTGAGATTCTCACCCAAGCGTCGATTACGATGCCCTTGTCGAGCACACGATCGAGGACGTCAATTAAACTGGTTCCGCCTGGTGCTCTTTCGACAGCCATTTGCTTCGGTTCCTTTTTATTAGTTTCGAAAAAACGAGCATACTGCGCGAGGATTGACGGCGCTTACTGCTCTTCTTAAAAACCTTTCTACTTCATATCAAGACTCGTATTGCGACGCTTTCCCTTGCCTTTGCGTACAACGCGACTATTCTGCTCGCGAACAACTGCAGCCACATTGGCTGTTGCGAGCTTTCTGATTTCCAGTTCAAGTTCCGAAAGCCGCTCACGCAGTTCTACGTTTTCAGCCTCTGCGCGTTCGGCACGTGTTGTCAGATTTGTATCGTAGCGCCACCAGTTCAAGCCGATCTGCTCAGCCTTATCGATTGAGCACACCAGAAGCCGTATCTGTAACGTAAGTAGCTCTACGTTTGCCAACGACACTTTGATGTCACCGGCAATCACCAGTCCTTTGTCAAGAATACGGTCGAGAACATCAACCAGGCCCGGGGGACGGGCCGTAATAAGGGTAGACCGCTCGCTGGACACTTTCGCCCTCCAATATCAGGGGGCGGCTTTACTCAAAAAGCTTAGATGGCCGCCACCATCACACGACTCTCTTTGCCGAGCACGAATGCGTACTGCTAAATCAGACGACCGATTGGACCGAGATCGAGATTGAGATCTTCATCAGCTAATCCGAACTGAGATTTCAATTCCTGGAGTTTCGCCTCCAACTTCATAAGCGCCAGGCCTAGCTCTTCGATCTGTTCAGGTGAGAGATCCCCGCCCTCCATGCGACGGACCGCCTGTTTTTCCAACAGACGGCGGATGAACTCGATCAGAGTTAGTACCAGCTTCGCCAAGCCCTGCTCGACACTCTCCGCATCGATATTGATTCTCGACGGCAAAGTGTCTGTGACACAACGCAACTCTTCGACGACCTTCTCCACGTGCGCAGTGTCGGTCTCCGGCTCAACTGATTGGGGGTTTTCGGGGGAAAACGTCATCAGCTTACTCCGAACTGAGATGGAAACTCAAGCTCAATGTTTGCAAAACTATACGGCGGCCAGGGTCCGCTGACTTCCAGTTGCAGCTCAGGCCGTTTCTCGCGCAGTTTCTGCACACTTTCTCGATACGCCTTTATTTTCGAGCTTTCGACGAGGTGAAATACCTTGGTCAACACCGGCTTTCCGGACGGAAGGACATCGATTTTTTCATCTTTTATCAGGCTACCAAGCCCTGTACGTAAGAACTCCGATAATTCGTTACGCTGAGCGGCGGCTTGTTCATCGCCCAGGAATTCCCGTCGCTTTTCCCTGAGAAATGCGGTTCCGGGACCCGGAGCAGGTTCCGGCTTTGCGGGAGCTTTGTGCGAAGGTTGCCAGGTTGTTTTCAGGTCCATTTCTACACAACCGCGCAGGTGTGCGAGTTTGTTCGCAATCGCGAGCTTGTTAGTCGTTATGAAACTTTGGAGTTGTTGTTCCGTGGCAAGTGTTCCGAACCGAAATGGCATTGGCGTTGTTCGAGTTAAAACACTACGGACCACGGCAGCATGAGCGAGCATATTCTCCTGAGTCACTGGCACCGACTCGCAATCGCTGACCAGCGCGGAAACATCTCCGATCTTCAGCACTCGCACGGCTGCTTCAGAAACGCCGGAGACGGAGTTGTCAAATGTGTCGAGGTCAGCACAAAGACAGTAGGCGTAGAGCTTCATTCCGTTTCACGCTTGCGCACCACTTCGTTTGCCGTCTCGACCGAGCTAACCAGAACATTCAATCCGACGAAGATTAGATCGATGTCTGCAACCGAGATCGTTATCTCACCCGCGATTACCATTCCGCGATTGAGAACGTGATCCAGCGTTTCGAGAAGCGATACATCGGTGCTCTCAAACTCTTCAGTAATGATTAGCTGATCGACATCGTTCATCCTGTGAATCCTGTCACGAAGTTGTATACCGGCCAGGGGCCAGTTAGCTCCAAACGTATCCCAGCGGCTTGATGCTCCTGCGCGAGACGCTCCGCTGCGTCACGAAACTCTTCAAAGCCCGATCGCTTCACGAGAAAGGCAAACTTTGCTTTCAGCTCACCGTGTTCGGTGGTTTCAACTTTTAGAATTCGCAAACGCAGACCGTCGTCGCTTTGCTCTTTGAGCTTCTCTTCAATCTGATCGACGATGCGATTGACAGCCGCGCGTGCTTCATCAACCTTCAACGCATCGATCTTCTTCTGCATGAGATACGACTGACCTGGCGACGCCTTCTCAGCACGTTCGACCATCTCGCGCAGGACAGGACTAACCGACGTGATGCTCGATAGCAACACCGCGCGATCGGAGTAAACGTTGACGCCCCACTCTTCACGTCCACGCAACTGCTCGATGATCAATTCGAGCTCGCGGCCCTTCTCGGTGAGCATTTGTTCGATACCTTCACGTTCCAGATAAATCGTTCCGAAACGCAAAGGAATGGCAGTCACGCGTTTGGCGACGTGCTCGACTACGGTCTCATGACGCATTGCGCGAATAGCGGTCCAGGTGGCGTCGGTCAGATGCTCGGATAGTTGTTCTTCGCTGTAACTGCTCTCGGGAACGCGGCTAGTGAGCGCCGCAAGCGTATTAACCGAGATCCATTCGAGCTTTGCGTCCTCCTCGATAGCGGCCGGAAGTGAATCGGCAGGTAGTTGCGCAACGGCCGCGCTCTCGGCGATACAATAGACGTAGTAGATATGCTCGTTCATTCTCTTCGGCTTATTTTCACGCAAAGACGCAAAGGGAGCAAAGTTAATCGCTTACCTTTGCGCCTTCGCTGCCTTTGCGTCTTTGCGTGAAACCTTCTCCCAGGCCTGAAAATGCTCTAGCAAAGCTTTTGCGCCTCTGATCTCTTGCGGTTGCTGCGGGGCCACAAAGATCTCCACCGATCGCCGCCGAAACTTTTTCTGAAACTCCGCAACGACTTCGTTTTGCATTTTTCGTCTCGACCCGCAAAACTTACAATCATTCTCGGGAACGAGGCCGTTAATTAATAGTCTCTTCAACGGCACATTCAGCTTTTCAAGTGACTTCGCCAGATCCGCAGTCTCTTCCAGACTCATCCGCTCAGGAATCGCGACACCCACAAACTCGCAACGCTCCGGGTCAGTCAACAACGCAATCACTTTCTTTATACTCTTCGATAATGCCACCAGCTCTTCAGCCACCTGATCGGCGCGCATTACGTCCTTGTACTTTAACAGCAACTTGATGAACGTCCTGATCCAGGAAAGCGCAACCTGCGGCAACTCCAGAAACCGTACCAGGTGGCCTGTGGGCGCAGTATCAAGAATGAGCGTCTGGTAACGTTCGAGATCCAGCAGATCGCTGATCGTCCCGAGCGCCGCAATCTCATCAATACCCGGCGGCGTGAGTTCCACAAGCTCACGCATCGCTTCGCGATCAAACTTGATCTCCATCCGCGATCCACCTGATAACGACGCAAACAACTCATCAGTCCAGGATCTGTAGCGCTCCTTCAACTCCTCAAACCACTTTCCCGGATCGATCTCCATTACATCGAGATTCGGCAGACTTCCTTCGTCAAAACTGTCTGACAGCGAGTGGGCCGGATCGGTTGAGAATACCAGTAACTTCTGTTCAGGATTTTTGCGAGCCAACGCGATCGCGTATGCAGCCGCAGCAGTCGTCTTGCCAACACCTCCCTTCCCACCAAAAAGCACTATCTTACGCGCGTCCAAGCTGAAGGAAGACTGGGGCACGGATGACACGGATTTTAAATCCGGATTTTTTATCCGTGTCATCTGTGGCCCAAATTCGTCTGTCCAAATCAGCTTGCCGATTTTTTTCAAATCGTCAATACCGCGCACTTCCTTCGACTGCAACGGAAGATAATGAATTTTCAGATCGTGAAACGTCGAGGCAATTTGCTTAATCCATGGTCGCTGGGTCCTGACGCGCGCATGACAGTACGCACAACCGTCATGCTCCTGCTCGACGCGATTGACGATCAAATCCGTGACCGGCACACCCTGCTCAGTAAGAAGCTCAAAATATCTCTGCGTTTCAAGAACACTCATCGCCTCCGGAATCGATACAAGCGTAAAACTCGTCTGCTCTCGATCGTGAAGCAATGTGCGCACGCCTTCGATTCTCTTACTCAGATCGCGCAGAAAGATATCGACCTCATCGGCAACCACACGGCGCCGCGCAAAGTGGGCGACCATGTAACGATGCTTCTCACCCATCAGATCCATCGCTCTCACTGCACGATCGAAAACTTCCGGTAAACGCAGCAAGCGCGTCGTGTGACCAGACGGCGCAGTATCTACGACGATATGAGCGTACTTTCCCTCGCGATCCAACTCGCTCAATTCGAAAAGCGACATCACTTCATCGAGTCCGGGGAGAGAAAGACTCAACAACTCGTTTATGTCTTCCTCGTCGAGCAAGGTTCCTCGCTCTGCAATCTCGGCCAGCACCTTGCCATGCGCGGCACGAAACCTCTCGAGCGCAAGACTCGCGTCCATCTCGTAAGCAAACAGTCGCGCACCACGAAGTTGTTTTACCTCGACCAGTCGATTACCGATTTTGACGTCGAGACTGTCAGAAAGAGAGTGCGCGGGATCAGTCGAGAACAGGAGAATGGATTCGGTTCGCTTGAGCTGATTGAGGAGAAAGAGAGCTGTTGCAGACGCGGCAGTCGTCTTGCCGACGCCACCCTTGCCGCCAAAGAAAAGATAACGCGCTTTCAACCTTTGTCGCGCGGTTCGTCAAACCCGCCCTGGTCGTCGCCGCCGACTTCGATGACGAAACTCGAAGAGTCGGCCGTGTGCGCCGTCGCTTCGTGCATCAGATCAAGTTGCCGCATCTTGATCACTCGCAAGCGCGCGAACAACTCTGCTTCGCGCTCCTTGAATTCTTCGTCGGAGATCTCCTCCAACTCGTAACGCATCTGCAGTTCGAGTAACTGTTCCTTGATGACAGTATCGTCGTTCAGTTCCTGATCGGCCATCTTCTGGATCTGACCAAGAATGAACTTGAACCCGTTGACGGGCGCCAGTAATAAGTCGTCAATCAAAAACATCTGCGTAATCTGTGGATTAGCTTGCTACAGCCTCGGCACCACCCTCGCCTCGTTCGAGCTTGAGACGAATGTGAACGAAATTATACGGCGGCCAGGGTCCGGTGTACTTGAACGAGAGCTTGCCTTCGTACTTCGACGCAATCTCTTTTACTTTCTGGTCAAACTCCGCCTCTCGATCGCGTTCGATCAGAAATGCCGCATTCATGATCATGCGGTCGCCGATCGGTTTATTCGCACGCGAAGCAACTGCGGTGTCGCGTAACTGTGAATAAACTTCACGGATGTAAGCATCAGCCTGATCGGTCAACGCCGTCTCGATCAACCGGCCCAGCTGCATACGAGCAAAATACGTCGAACCCGTGGTGCGTGAAACGATCTGTTCTTTGAGGTGCCGGATTTCGTCGTCTTTTTCTTCCAGTTCGGCAGTTACCTTGTCGCGATCCCAGTTGACCTTGAGACCAAACTCCACCTTGCCTTCCATCTTTGCCAACACATCGCGCAAGGCGTCGTAGGTGCCACGAATTAACTCGACAATGTCGTCTTCCGTCCGGAACAACGCGCCGAACGCCATCGGCAACACCGTAAACTCGCGCATCACCGTTTCGTTCACCTGTTCGTGTGCGAACACGTTCTCGCGTGTCGGATCGTAAACCACGAGTGGTGTATGCGAAACGACGGCGGCGAGTCCCTTGTGATGAACGGTGTAAACGTCGTCGCCGCGGCCGCCGATGCCCATCGGACCGAACGAACGAGGTTCGGCGGTCTCGATAATGCAGTAGACGTACTTGCCTTCAGAAACTTGTTCGACAGGAGCTGGTTCTGCTTCTCGATTCATTTTGTTATCCGAATTTTGCGCCCCGTTGCCGCTCGATTCGGGCGCTACAGAGTGATGGGATTGACTACGCTATGAATCATAATCAGTTTAACCGGATCTGTTCAAGCCCTAGCGAACGGATTCGACACATAACTCAACCGGAGCTTTAAAAAGCGGATGATTGTAATGCAGGCACCTGGGTTGATCGGGCCATAATGCAGAGTTCCACGTTGGCATGACCGTTGCACTTGAGTTACTCCGGTCAACGGTTTTTAAGGAAGTTTCAAGAAGGAGATTTCGATCATGCTGTGGACAATTCTAGTGATTCTGTTGGTCTTGTGGCTGATTGGATTGCTGTCAAACGTCGGTGGAGGTCTCATCCACCTGCTGCTCGTCGTTGCAGTGGTGGTTCTGGTAATCAACCTCGTAAGTGGTCGTCGAGCTGTTTAATCCGCAAAAAATCCGTGTTATCTGTGGCTTTCTAACTACAGGTAACACGGATGAACGGATTATTCTTCAACTTCAGCCAAATTACTATTAGCGGGTCCCTGATAAACGTGGCCGTTCGCGCCGAACCGCGAACCGTGGCAAGGACAATCCCAGGTTTGCTCGGTTGAGTTCCAAGCCACGACGCAGCCAAGGTGCGGGCACGCCGCTGAGAGTTTGTGTATTGTGCCGGCTTCGTCACGGTATACGGCGATCTTCGAAACGCCTTCGCGCATGATCGCTCCCTCGCCTGGTTTCAACTCTGCTTCCGATTTGATATCACCCGCCGTGACGTAATCAGCATACTGTCCAGCAACGTTGATATTCTCCGACGCATATTCAGGAAGCGACTTCAGCCGGATTCGTGAAGGATTGTAAAGATCTTCCCACTTGTTCTCGCGTCCCTGAATCAAATCAGTCAGTAACATTCCGGCGATAGTGCCGTGAGTCATGCCTTGTCCGGAATCACCCGTCGCAATGTAAACGTTGTCGTCGTCGAGCGGATTTCGCCCGATGAAGGCGAGACCGTCGACCGGTTCCATGACTTGTCCTGACCAGCGATATTCAACTTCGATCATTTGCGGGAAACGTTCACGCGTCCATTGCTCGAGCTTCGCGAATCGCTCATCGCCATCGTTGGCTTGTCCGGTCTTGTGATCTTCACCGCCGACGATGAGAACGTCTGAAGAATTCTCAGATTGAAGTCGCACGTAGTGATACGGATCTCCGGAGTCCCAGTAAAGCGCGCGCGTCACAGAGCCTTTTGGAACTCTCACGCCGATCGCGTAGGTGACGTAAGGTGCCTGCTTCGTGTGAATCGCAACCAGATCGTTTACAGGCGTATTCGTGGCCACAACGACAACTTCGCTGGTCACAACCGGACCATGGCTGGTTTCAATGCGAGCCTCGGTTCCGCCTTCGATCTTCGTCGCATGTGTTTGTCCAAAAATACGGCCACCATCACGCACGAACGCACGTGTGAGACCGTTGAGATACTCGAGCGGATGAAACTGCGCCTGGCGCGGAAAACGCAACGCTACGCCCGTGTCGAAAGATTCGATCGGTGCGCGGGTGACTTTCTCAACTTCAGTCAGCCCCGCACGATGCGCCGCAGCCAGCTCGTCGTTGAGCAACTCAACTTCGTCGGGTGTTGCTCCGAATAAAAATCCATCAACCCACTCGAAACCACAATCGATCTTCTCTGAAGAAACGATCTCAGCGATCTTATCGATCGCTGCCGTGTGACTTTCGGCTGTTAAGCGCGACGCTTCTGCACCATGCAGCCTCTCCATCTCCACGTACCGATCGTCAAAAGCATTAGTTAGATGGGCGGTGGTGCGACCAGTCATACCACCGCCAATCCCTCCATCGTCCAGCACAACGACTGAACGTCCTTCTCTTCCCAGCAGGAAAGCCGTCGTCAACCCGGCAATCCCCGCACCGATAATGCAGATATCGGTGCGGATGCTTTCCTTTAATGGTGATTGAGATGGCGTGTTTGCCGTCGCCATCCAAATGGATGTTGTTGCCTGTGAATCGTCTCGCATGACACAACTACTTCGCAGGCGTTCCGATATTTACGTCGATCTTCTTATTGCCGCCAAACCACCGGCCTCCAAACACAAACAACGCGCCTACCACAAGGATCACGAAGATCACGAGAATTGCGATGATTCCGGTGCTCGCTGCACTGCTGCTATCGTCTGCCATGTTTTCTCCTCCTGATGATTAGCGGCCCATAACCGCACTGCGGTCATACCGCACTTAAGCCGCGGTTGTTTCGCCTCCAAGTAAAGTTAGAACTTCTCCAGTTACATAACTAGAATCAGCTTCCGATGCGAAATAGACATAAGCCGGCGCGATCTCTTCCGGTTGAGCGGGACGCTTCATCGGCGTGTCGGCGCCGAATTGGGCCACGTCTTCCGGTTTCTTATCCGCGGGATTCAATGGCGTCCAGACTGGTCCAGGCGCCACACAGTTCACTCTAATTCCACGTTCGACCAGATTCTGCGCCAACGATTTTGTAAACGCGTGAATGGCGCCTTTCGTCGAAGCGTAGTCGAGTAATTCTTTGCTTCCTTCGAGACCCGTGATCGATCCTGTATTTACAATTGCGCTTCCCTCTTCGAGGTGTGGGAGGGCCGCTTTGGTCATATAGAAGTAAGCGTAGATGTTTGTTTTGAATGTTCGGTCCCACTGCTCTTCGGTCACGTCTTCGAGAGTTTCCTGATGCTGTTGAAAAGCAGCGTTGTTGACCAGGATGTCGAGCTTTCCAAACTCTTCAACTGTTTTCTCAACCATCTTCTTGCAGACTTTTGGATCACGCACATCACCTGTAAGTGGATAAGCACGTTGGCCCTCAGCCTCAATCGCACGCTTTGTCTCTTCGGCGTCTTGCTTTTCGGGCTTCAAATAAGTGAAGGCGATGTCTGCTCCTTCACGAGCGAAAAGCACTGCCACGGCCCGACCAATACCGGAATCACCGCCGGTGATCAGCGCAACCTTCTCTTTTAGTTTCCCCGCACCTGTATAGTGCGGCGCTTTGTAACGTGGCCGCGGTTCCAGTTTCGCTTCGACGCCCGGCTTGCGTTGATGCTGTGCCGGCATCGGCGATTTCGGCTGTTCAATTTTCTTTACTTCAGTACGTCGAGCCGACGTCCGCGCCTTCGTTCCATTCCTGCTAGCCATGCCGGGTCATTGTGCAAATCACGATCCCAGGCCGGAGTTTGCTTTAAATCGGCGCGATTCTGCGTCGATTTTGTGCTGGCATCGTGCTTGCGCAGTGACTTAATTGGCTGGGAATTAAGGTTTCAAGTGCCCCGGAATTAAACAACTGCGGGGCTATGCTGTACAGGAAGCCTACACTTTAACGGGAGGTTGATAGATGGCGAAGAAGTCGACAAAGAGTCATCGTGAATTAATTGATACCGGGACAGACAAGCGTTTTGTCAGACGAGATGAGAAGGGACAGTTTGAAGACGTTGCGGACGTTGGACGTTCGCTCGCACGCGATCGACAGCAAGAGGCGAAGACGAAAGTTCCACCGGGGCAGGGTGATCGTGGCGACCAGGAAAAGTGAGACCAGGTTCTATATGACCTGTTTTTCAAAACGAGCGGCGAGTGGTTCGCCTTTCGCCGCTCGTTTTTCTCAATCGTTGAAAATAATCATTGAGCATTCGAGCATGACAAATCAAACACATCTGTTCCGGCAATTCCAGGTAGCCGACCTGATCAAGGCGCCACACCACGAACAAACGATGTCGTACCTAATGTTCTCAACACTACGATTTTGAGGATTGATCTGCTTATTCAATTCGACCTTCCCTGACTGACCTTAATTCGACCCTTAATTAGACGCCTAATGCATATTCAAATTCCGTTCCGAACCAGGAATACTTTCCAACAGCGATGACAAATATCGAACGTCTGCAGAACATCGGCATACGTCGACTCGGAAATCCGAAAAGAGGATTTCGTTATAAACCCGTCAGCGGGCGGCTCACAAAAGCCGACCTGGATCGCATCCAGGATCTCAAGATTCCGCCGGCGTGGACTGAAGTCGCGATCAATCCCGCGGCGAATGGGAGGGTGCAGGTTATCGGTAAAGATGCAGCGGGACGCTGGCAGTATCTCTATCACTCTAATCACACGCGCGCACAGGAACTGCGGAAATTCAAACGAATCACAAAATTTGCGCAGGCGATCCCGCAGATGCGGAAAACAGTAGCGCGTCATTTAAAGCAGCCGGGGCTGACTCGTGAGCGAGTGCTGGCTGCAGTGCTGCGCATTCTGTCGACTTGTTACATGAGACCGGGCAGCGAGGTTTATGCGAATGAGAATGGAAGCTACGGGATCGCTACGCTCCGGCGAAAACACGTGAACGTGAAGGGCGAGGTAATCGAGTTTGACTTTCCGGGAAAATCCGGCGTTCGACAGCAGCGCCAGTTACGAGATCGACAAGTGGCTCGCGTGATTCGCGACACGATGAAACTGCCGGGTTTCAATGTCTTCAAGTATCAAAATGGTGACGGCAAACCGACTCGTATAACACGACGCCATATTAACGAGTACATAAAGGAAGTGATGGGATCCAATTTCAGTGCGAAAGACTTTCGCACGTGGGCCGGCACGCTTGTTTGCGCGTGTGCCCTCGCACGAAACGGCGATGAAGTTCTGGACAAGAAGACGGCACGGAAGAAAAAAGTCGTCGCGGCAATCAAGGAGACGGCCGAGGTGTTGGGAAATACGCCCGCCGTTTGCCGCAGTTCGTATGTTTGTCCGGAGATAATCAATTCGTTTGAGAAAGGGCTAGTGATCGATAACTGTTCGGGCAAGCTCGAGGATCTGATTTCATATCGTGGTCGAGGATTGCACGATGCCGAACGATCATTGCTCAGATTTCTGAAGGGTGGCCGAGGATAGGCCCATTGGCACTCAGTTTGCCGAAGGACGAGAGGTTGATCTTAGTGTCTCGATATCAAGCGGAGGTAATCAATGGAAGTTCCATTAAGAGGAATACTCGCAGGCGCTGCGGCGTGGAAGTTTGGCGGAGGATGCATCTCCACCATTTTGATCTTTATTGTTGTGTTTTGGGCGTTGGGTTACGTTAACTGTTAACACAGATTCTACGGATCATTTAATACAGGATTTGCGCGGATCGATCCGTTTGAAATCCTGTATTAGCAATCCGGAAAATCTAATAACTGACGACGAGCTCTTCCGATTCTTCCCAAACAGGAAGGTTCTGCCGGATCGCGCAGCGATACAACTGCTCGGGCTCGCTGAGCAGGAGACCGGCGCCGATCGCCACCGTGCTGATCGGATCTTCGGGCATCGTCGCACTCAGTTTCAATTCACTTTGTAGACGGTTCTTCAATCCTTTCAACAATGAACCGCCACCCGTAAGAATCATTCCCGAGTAATAGATGTCGGCGACTGCTTCGGGTTGCGCATCTTCAATCACTCGCCGGATGCCGGCAACGACCTCATTGATCACAGGCTCCAAAGCGCCGCGCACTTCTTCCGCAGTGATATGAACTGCGCACATATAGCCATCGCTCAGCTGCTTACCAACAACTTGCAGTTTGCGCTCGTCCGATGGAATGTCTTCGTCGTTAAGCGCGCCTAGTTCGCGCTTCAAAGCTTCCGCGGTGTATTCGCCGATCTGTATGCAGTAGTTGGAACGAACGTAATCGCGAATGCTTTCGTCCATCGCATTTCCGGCTGCCGTCAAACTCATTGAGTTAACAACACCACCAGAAGCGACAATGGCGATGTTTGTAGTTCCGCCACCGATATCGACCACGAGATGTGCGCGCTCATCGTCAAAAGCGAGGCCGGAACCGATTCCCGCAGCGAGTCCTTCGTCAACCAGATCGATACGACGACCACCTGCATCGTGCGCGGCATCGCGAACTGAACGTTGCTCGACTGCAGTCGCAGAGCCGGGAATGCCGACGACAAAATGGCCCCGCCGGTATCCACCGTGGCCCTCAGTCACTTTCGCGATGAAGGACCGCAACATCTTGCGTGAAACTTCAAAATTGAAGATGGTGCCTGAATGAATTGGACGGTGCACTTCGATCCCGCGTGGCTCGCGGCCCAAAAGCTTGAGTGCCTTGTGACCCACAGAAACAACCTCACCGTCGTAGCGATCGATCGCCACGACAGAAGGTTCGTTTAGGAGGATTCCTTTGCCAGGTTGATAGATGAGTGTGTTGACGGTGCCCAGATCGATAGCAAGTTCATTTTTGAAAAACTTCTCAATAAACATCACGGCGACGGTCCTCCTCCATATTGGCAGGTTCCATGGAAGCGAGTAAGCACTTCCAAATCGGCAACTCGTATGCCTGAACTTAGAGCGATTGTCTCGTGGGGGATGTCCTTTGAAATCAACAAACAACTATTAACAGGAGATTTCCAGCGCCGTACGACATCTGTGCGGTAAGGGCACAAACCGTACGACTTCAACGCGGTCAGTATGATGTAAGGTCAGGGGACGTACTGTAGGGGCCGGCCCTGCGTGGCCGTCCTGTGTTGAATTCCCGCGCAGGGGCGGCCACGGAGGGCCGCCCCTACAGTACGTTCCGAAGCCGCTGTAACCCTCCTGGCGTGTTGTTTCCGAGGTCCAGACCTATGACGCGGCGGCCGCGTTTCACAAGCGCGCGGAAGTCACCGAGGGCTTGGGCTTGTTTCAGAATCGTGAAGGTGTAAGGCTCGCCTGGAATTGCGAAGTCTACCTGGTCGTTAGCGATGATCTGAAAGAACACACCGGTATCAGGACCACCTTTATGAAGTTGTCCGGTCGAGTGCAGAAAACGTGGACCATACCCGATCGTTACCGCGCAGTTGGTCTTATTGCGCAGTTGCACACGAAGATTCTGAAACTCTCGATCGACTTCATCAGTCTCTTCGATGTAGTTCAGGAAGGCGATGTAATCACCAGGCTTTACACCGGCAAGATGCCGTCGCAGGACTTCGGAAACAGACTCAGCTTCCGCTGCATCGTCAGCACCATAGATCGTCATCAGATCATCCGCGGCAATCTTATTCCGCTCATCAAGGTGACCACGCCGCACAAATGAACTCAGCAATTCCTTCGTTGCGTCTTTCGCTTCCTGTACATTTGGTTGATCGAATGGATTGATCCCGAGGCGCCAGCCAGCACATGCGGTCGCAAACTCCCACGCAAAGAATTCCGCTCCGAGATCGTAGACGTCATCAAGTTTACGATTGATGACCGGATGCCCGGCGGCTCGAAGCGCGTCGAGTTTTGCCTGTGTGTCTTCAGAAACCGCACCCAGCGAGATCGAAACAAAAACACGGTCGTTACCGTAAACGTCCGGAGTGCCGAGCGGCTCGCCATTCACCGGAAGAATTCCCTTACCTTCCTTTCCGGTGCTCTCGGCGATCAGTTGTTCAATCCACAAACCGAGTGTCTCGAGTTTTTGATCGATTACGAGCGTGAGTTTGTCGCGTCCTTCATTCGCGTAATCGCCAATCGCTGTTCCTAATTCCACGGCGGGAATAACTGCCTTTGCGGCGAGACGCGCGGCGTCGAGAAGGTCGCGAACGTCAAGCCCCATCAATGCTGCAGGGACCATGCCGAAGTAAGAGAGTGCTGAATAGCGTCCACCGATGTCAGCCTGGTTAAGAAACGTGCGATAAAATTTGAGTTCTTGTGCGGTACCAATCAATGGCGAACCCGGATCGGTAATCGCGACGAAGTTGTCGCCCGGGTTATCTCTACGTTTGCTGACCTCTTCGTACCAGAATTTGTAGAAAACGTTCGGCTCAGTCGTGCTACCGGATTTTGAAGCAATAACGAAAAGACAACGCTCGACGTCAATCCGTTCCATGAACGCAGCGATAACGTCCGGATCGGTCGAATCAAGTACGAGCAGCTCCGGGAATCCAGGTTGTCGACCGAATGTTCTTGCGAGCACTTCCGGACAGAGAGATGAACCACCCATGCCGCAAACCATCACGTGTTGAAAACCGCGATCGCGAACCGATTTGGCAAAGGCGTCGAGATCGTCAACGACGCCGATCATTTCGTCAGCGACAGTTAACCAACCCAGCGAGTTCTTGATGTTTTTGACGCTATCGTCGTCAGACTTCCACAACGACGCATCTTTCTGCCAGATGCGTTTGGCGAGATCAATAGAATTCATGATGCAAGCAGTGTAACATTGACCTGTAGACCGATGACCACTCCAAAGCGAGCCCTGATCGTTGTTGACGTCCAGAACGATTTCTGTCCCGGCGGCACACTCGCGGTGCCTCACGGCGATGAAGTTGTCGAGCCTTTGAATCACGTCATCGACGAGTTTCTTGAGCGCGGCGAACCTGTCTACAAGAGTCGCGACTGGCATCCGCCAACAACGAAACATTTCAAAGCGTACGGCGGCGTTTGGCCCGTACACTGCGTGCAAAACACAAAAGGCGCGGAGTTTCATCCTGCCCTGCGCAACGATCCGCGCATCACCGTGATTTCAAAAGGCCTGGGCGACACAGACTGTTACTCTGCGTTCGACGAGACGGACCTCCTGGCCCAACTTCGACAACAAAACGTCGAAGAGGTCGTCGTCGGTGGACTTGCCACTGACTACTGCGTCAAGTCAACCGTGCTCGATGCGATCAAGAATGGATTCAGAGTGAAAGCGTTAACGAACGCAATGCGAGCAGTCGATGTGCAACCCGGCGACGGCGAACGCGCGATTGAAGAAATGCGCGAGGCCGGCGCCGAAATCGTAACCACAGATTACACAGATAAGTCTGCGAAAGCTGCGTCACACAAACCGTAAACAATGGGAACGCTGAATATCGATCGCTACCACGCCGCGATGGGCGATGCGTCGTTCAAGGATTGCACACGCCTGCACGATCAACGACTCAGCGATGCGGAAGCCACCTTCTACGTAACACAACGCAAGATCCCATTCGCCCCGTGTCTGGGCCATGAACGACTGGTCCGCCTGCTTGTCGACAGCCAGATCGACCGTCCGCGTCTTCGTTTCCTCGAACAGGATCGCGGTGGTCTGCAACTCTTCGCGGAAGCAATTGAAGACATTCAGTTCGTCGGCAAAATCAGAGCCGTGCGCCCCGGAACGATCGTTTTTGCGCACGAGCCATTTGCTGACATCACTGGTGCATTCGGACTGACGCAGGCGCAGGAAATCAAGTTTGAGCACGCGTTCGATCTGCCGATGACGACTGCGAGTACGGCAATGCAGTTTCGCATGGCCGCCGGAGAGAAACGCTGGCTGTCCGATTTCTCTCTACGTCGCAATGGCGACATCGAGCGTGCCGTCGATATTGCTGTTTACGCATTCATTGGTGGCTTCAACGACACTTCGAATCTCGAAGCGGCACACCGGCTCGACATTCCCGCCGTCGGCACCGAAGCTCACTACTGGCAACAGGCCTACATCGAGTACATGGACCAGCCGGAGATCGAGCCGCGCACGGGCAAACCAAAACACTTCGAACAAGTGGCTTTCGAGCGCTGGCTCGACGCGAATCCGAACGGCACAACGCTCCTGCTCGACACGATTGACGTTTACACGGGCGCGGTTCACGCGGCCATGGCGGCGACTTCAACTGCAGCGAGGCGTCGCGCGTTCAAAGGGTTCCGCGTGGACTCCGGAAATCTCGCTGAACTCGGCGAGTGGTGTTTGCGGTTCTTTGCCGCCAACGGATTGACGGGCCTGCGAGCGAATCTCACCGGCGATCTCACGGTTGAGAAAGTCAAAAAGATCGTGGCCGAATTTCCTGAAGTCGCCGGCTTTGGCATCGGAACGAAATTGTCGAGCGAGATTCCGGCAGTTGCCGGAGTGATCTTCAAACAATGCGTTATGAGGGGGCTGCCGACACTCAAAGCATCGAACTCAGAAGATAAGATTACGCTGCCGGGAATGCTGCAGTTGTTTCGCGGCACGGACGAACGTGGAATGTACGTCGGCGACGTCATCGGGCTCGACATTGATGAAAGTCGAGATTCCGGGCGCTGTTCAAGTCGATCGACTGCTGGTTCCCTTCTGGGAAAACGGACAACACTCGTCGATCCCGTCGATCGAGAAGCAAAAGGTTTTTGTGGAAGAACAACGCCAGCGCTTCGCCGACATCGAGAATTATCCACGGCAACTGAGTGCGTCGCTGCGGACACTTCGAGACGATCTGGTCCAACGCATGCGCGTCGATGTGTCTGGATGGGAAGAGGTTCTGAGCATGCCGGAACCGGCAGACCTTCAGCAGGAGATGAAAGGATAAATATGAGCGCCCCTGAACAAGTAAAGCGAGCGAATGTTCGTGAGCTGGTTTCTCCGGAAGAGTGGCAAGTCCGCGTTGATCTTGCCGCTGCATATCGTCTGGTTGCGGACTACGGCTGGGACGATCTCGTCTTCACGCACATCTCCGCGCGCGTGCCTGGTCCGGAACATCACTTTCTGATCAATCCTTACGGGATGATGTTTGAAGAGATCACTGCGTCGAGTCTGGTGAAAGTTGATCTCGACGGGAAGATCGTGATGGATTCCGAGTACAGCATCAATCCGGCCGGGTTCACGATTCACAGCGCGGTGCATGCGGCGCGCGAGGATGCGCTTTGTGTTATGCACCTGCACACGGAGCACGGTATCGCTGTGTCAGCACAACAGGATGGTTTGCTGCCGATTTCGCAACAGTCGCTCTTTGTTTTGGCGTCGCTTGGTTATCACGACTACGAAGGTCTCGCGTTGAACGATGAAGAAAAACCGCGCCTGGTCGCAGACCTTGGCAAGAAGACTTTCTTGATTTTAAGAAACCATGGATTGTTGACTGTTGGGAGAACGGTCGCAGACGCGTTCCTCTCGATGTTTCTGCTACAGCGCGCGTGCCGTATTCAGATAATGGCGCAGTCAGGCGGCGTGAAACTGGTACCGATTGATCCGAAGATCTTCGGGCAGATTAAAGCGCAGGAAGCGGTGGTCACGCAGGGTGGTGGTGGGCGATTGGTTTGGCCGGGGCTGTTGAGAAAGCTCGATCGAATGGGCGCGAACTACAAGGAATAAGCCGCGGATTTACGCGGATAAACGCACATCTGCGTTCATCCGCGAAAATCCGCGGTTAAAAATATTCTAGTCGCCACTAACTTCAGAGGTCGGTTCAGGCGTGGCCTCGCGAGCAGGTTTGCGGCGTGGTTTCAAGCGGCCGATGATTCCGTGAGTAACGGCTGCTGTGCCTTCCGCAAAGCGGCGCCAGCGAGCAGTCGCTTTGAGATCATCGAGTAACGAATAAACTACCGGGGTCGCGATCAGCGTGAGCAGCAGCGACAGGCTCTGTCCACCAATCACCACGATCGCGATCGAACGTCGTTCCTCAGCACCGGGACCACTCCCAAGCGCCAGCGGCAACATACCAGCGACAAGCGCGAGCGTCGTCATCAGAATCGGACGCAGTCGATCGCGATTGCCCTGCATGATCGCCTCGTAACGTTCCATGCCCTTAGCGCGCAGATTGTTCATGTGATCGATCTGCAAAATCGCGTTCTTCTTGACCACGCCAAACAAGACCAGAATACCGAGCGCCGAATAGAGATTCAGCGTATCGCCAGTGCCCCATAACGACAGCAACGCAAACGGAACCGAAAGCGGCAAACTCAACAGAATCGTGAGCGGGTGCACGGTGCTCTCGAACTGTGAAGCCAGAATCATGTACATGAAGATGATCGAGAGAATGAACGCCCAGATAAACTCAGTAAACGTTCTCTCGAGCTCGCGTGCACGACCGGAAACCGTGGTGGTGTAAGCGCTCGGCAGATTCATCTCACGAACTGTTCCGCGCAAGGCTTCGATTCGATCTGCGAGTGCAAAGCCAGGGGCCACAGACGCTCGCACCGACACCTGTCGCTCGCGATCGAGACGATCGATTCGCGACGGACTCGTGTCGCGGTCGATCTTCACGAGGTTATCGAGCCGTATAAGCCCGCCTCGCGAAGATGGAACATACAGACGGCTAATCGTGCCAACGTCACGTCGATCCGCCTCAGTCAAACGTAACTGCACATCGTAATCTTCGTTTACCGATTCATCGCGAAAGCGCGACGCCTCCTCTTCACCGCCGACCATCAAACGCAAACTGGTAGCGATGTCGGACGTGTCGACACCGAGATCGGCAGCGCGATCGCGATCGATCTTGACACGCAGCTCCGGTTTGTTGAGTTTCAAAGTCGTATCAGCGTCGACGATGCCGCCGAGTGTCTTCGAGCGCTCGACCAGATCGTCTGCATATCCAGCAAGTGTCTCGAGTTCCGGACCACGAAAGACGAAGTCGATGTCAGTTCGTCCGCCGGCGCCGAAGTTAAACGACTGCGCATTTCGCACACCAATACGCATCGGCGCGTACTTCTGCAGCCGCCGGCGCACTTCCAACATCACGTCCTGTTGCGTGTAGTTTCCTTTGAATGCGTTGAAAGGATTGCCCTTCTTCAGCTCGGTCCAGAACTTGCCGAACGAGAGTGTGCGCTCTTCATGCGGTGCGATGCGCACATACGCATTGCCCTGGTTGACGCCGCCAATAAAGCCGCCACCAGCCGATGAAAGCACGAGCCTTACACCTGGCGTCTCGAGAATTTCTTTCTCCATCGCACTGATGACCTCGTTCATCACAACGAGGTTCGTGCCTTCAGGCCCGTTGACGCTGACTTCAAACTCCGCTTCGTCAACGTTCGTTGGAATAAACTCCTGCTTCACTGCGCGATACAGGGGCACACTCGTCAACACCGTCGCCAGCGCAACAACCGCAACTGCCACTCGGTGTCGCATCGCGAACGCGAGCATGTGTGTGTAAGCGCCGTCGATAAAACGATAGAAACCGCGTCGCGATGCGGGAGACTCGTGCCCGCCTTTCGCATCACTCACGCGAATCAGTCGCGAACTCATCATCGGCGTGAGGGTGAAGGAGACCAGCAAGCTCACCATGATCGCGACGGCAGCCGTGATACCAAACTGGTACAGAAACCGTCCGGAGATGGACGACATAAACGACACCGGCAGAAAAATGACGACGAGAGACAGAGTTGTAGCCAGTACAGCCAGACCGATGTCCTTCGTCGCTTCACGCGCCGCTTCTTTTGCCGCAATTCTCTTTTCTTCAATGAAGCGAAAGATGTTTTCGAGCACGACGATCGCGTCGTCGATCACCACACCCACCATCAACACGAGCGCAAGCATTGTGACGCTGTTGAGTGTGAAGTTGAGTGCCTTCATCATGCCGAACGTCGAGATCACCGAACAAGGGATCGCAACCGCGGCAATCAGCGTCGAGCGCCACGAACGCATAAACAGCAGCACCACGAGACTCGCGAGGATACTGCCTAACACTAAGTGCGTCTGAATTTCGTGAAGTGCGGCTTCGATGTATCTGGATTGGTCGCGAATGATCTCGACCTTCACGTCTTCAGGAAGTTGCGCACTGACGCGCGGCAAAGCCCCTTTCAAACCATTAATCACTTCAACAGTGTTCGCACCCGACTGTCGTCTGATATCGAGCGTTACCGTCGGAACGCCATTGAGCCTGGAGAACGATCGTTGTTCCTTTGTGCCGTCTTCAACGCGTCCGACGTCGCGCAGTTTGACTGGTGAGCCGTTAACATTCGCGATTACGAGTTCATCAAACTGGCGTGGATCGGTAAATCTTCCGAGCGTGCGAAGAGTTAGTTCTTCTTTGCCGGTGGTTACATTTCCTCCCGGCACGTCTGCGTTCTGACGTTCGAGAGCTTGTCGGATCTGCGCGATCGAGATCTGGTAAGCGGCGAGTCTTTCCGCGTCGATCCAAACGTTGATTGCGCGATCTAGACCGCCCACAACACGAACTTCGCCAACGCCGCCGATGCGCTCCAACTGCACGCGCACGGTCTTGTCCGCCAGTTCTGTTAACTCTCGTAATGAGCGATCTGCAGAAAGTGCGATAGTTAGAACGGGTGTGCTGTCGTTATCAAATTTCTGAACGACTGGAGGAGTCGCGTCTTCCGGAAGACGTCGCCCGAGCGTGTTTACTCGATCGCGCACGTCCTGTGCTGCTGATTCGAGATTGCGGTCGAGTTTGAAGGTCGCAATTACAATTGCGCTGCCCTGAGACGAGACGGAGCGCAACTCGCTGATGCCATCGACGGTGTTAATTACTTCTTCGAGTTGTTGTGTGACTAACGATTCAACTTCTTCAGGCGCTGCGCCCGGGAGTCCAACGCGAACCGAAACTGTAGGCAGGTCAACTGAAGGAAAGCGATCGACGCCAAGCCTAAAGAAACCAGCCGCACCCACCACGACCAGCGACAAGACGATCATTGTCGCGAAAACAGGTCGGCGGATACAGATTTCGGCTAGCTTCTGCATTTGTGTCTTCTGTGCCTTGTGGCGCTATTCTTCTACTTCGACAGGCTGTCCGGATTGCAGGTTGCCCGGATCGACCACGACTTTCTCACCGACACTAATTCCGGACACAATCTCTGTGAATTCAGCATTGCGACGCCCAGTAGTGATCGGCTTCTCCAACGCTTTTCCATTCTGAACCACAATCACTTTTTCGATGCCGGCAAAAGTCACGATCGCATTGTTTGGAACAGTCACTGCCATCTTCGCGTCGTTCGTGACGATTTCCGCATGTGCAAATGAACCGGGACGAAGCTTTCCATTATTTCGCACGTCAGCTTCAACCATCAGTACGCGGTTCTGTTCCGCGATCACGGGACTGAGTCGCATTATCTTGCCGAGATAGACTGTCTGATCACCCTCAACGGTCACACGGACATCCTGACCAGTGCGAACGGTGTGCGATTCGCGCTCCGGTATCTGTGCTTGTAATCGCAGCGGATCCATTTTGACGATATCCACAACGGGCGCTCCAGCCGCGAGGTATTCACCGACACTTACCTTCTTTTCCTGAACAATCCCATCGAGCGGCGCTACGACTGCTGTGTCTTTCAATTGCTGGCGGGCAAGCGACACCTCAGATCGTCGCTGCGCCAATATGCCCTGCCGGTTGCGAATCTCTTCGTATGCGTCCTGATACCGTCCTTCGGCAACTTTGAAAGTTGCGGTCGCAGTATCGAACTCCGCTTTCGCAATTACTCCCTGTTCAACCAGCCGCGCCGCGCGGTCGCGGGCGTAACGGGCTTCATCGAGAACAGCGCGAGCCTGTCGCACAGTCGCAGTCTTTTCAGGATCGACACGATCATCGGTTCCGTCCGGCGCGAGGCCTAAACGTGCGCGTGCCTGGGCCAGTGAAGCTTCTGCTTGCTGCACTCGCAAACGATAATCTTCAGAGTCAACCACAGCGATCGTTTGTCCACGCGAAACGACGCTACCGAGATCGACGGAGATCGTACGCACGCGTCCGGGAACCTTAACGCTAACTGTTGTTTGATCGTATGCGGCGAGTGTGCCGTTGGCGGTTACTGTTTCGCCGAAAGGGGTTTCTGCAACAGCAGTAGTTTTGACTTTCCGAGGAGTTTTCGCGTCGGGACGGCCTTGTCGTTGCGACGCCTGGTAATCACTCTTACACGAAGTCAAAAAAAGCGCCGCCAGTAACAGCGACACTCCAAGTAAAAGAATCCGACTCTGAAACATCCTGTGCAGTTTATCACGCGCCACACATAGAGGACACCAAGGACCCAAACGATCTGTGTAAAGTTATGTAAAGATACGTAAAGCATTTGTGCTTTCACGAGACGTTTCACGCAAAGGCGCAAAGTGGGGTAAGAGACGCAAAGGCGCTCTTCTTTGCTACCTTTGCGTCTTTGCGTGAAACAAGCCTACAACTACGAGAGCGTTAAAAGCCCTTACGGATCAGGTACGACGCCTTGATAAAGAAGGTGCGCGAGTTGCGACGGAAGCCGGGGACGAGCTGGGTTGTGAACGGATGCGGGCTGGCGTAGTTCAGATCGTCGTTGTAACCGGCGTAGAACGCGGTGCCCGGACTCGGCGTCCAGCCCAACAACGCCTGCGACCGTAATCTAGAATTGAGTGTGTTGTAGTCGAGGATCAGTCGCGCGAAGGTCGCTTTCGTGAACTGATACGTGCCGCGAAGAGTCAGGATGTTAATCCGATAGGCGACGCGGCCGGTGTCGTAACGTCGCAGACGTTGCGAGTTGATACTGAACGACGTACGCAGCTCATTCGTTGGCTGATAAGTGATACTGCCGTTGAACTGAAGCAGACTGCCACGACCCGGATCCAAAGGCGCCAACTGACCCAAGAGCCAAAGCCGCAGGGCTTACTCGCGGATACTTGTCGCCGTTGCCAAAGTCGAGATCAAAGTGCCCCCAACGTTGAGTCACCTGACCATTGAACTGAATCTTCTTGCTATAGCTCGAGCCCGCATAAAACGATAAATGCTGCTTGTTTGAAGAACGCTCGTTACTCTCGCCGTAGAAGGTACATTTGTTTGTGACCGAGAAAGGATTGCACGGCTTGGCTTCACGCGTCGCACCAAACTCATGATCAAATAGCCGCTCATATCCCGGTTCCCACCACATGCCTACCCAACTATTGCGCGGCAACTGCAACTCGACCAGGTTCTCCGATTCCCACGTGTACATCCGGCCCTGCCAGTCGTAATCCAAATGAGTAAGGGTATGAACGTGATAGGAAATGATCTTCTTCTTTGGATTAGGATCCGAGTTGTAACGAAGAAAGCCGTAGTTGAAGTTTGAATTGGTGCGCTGGAAGAAGCCAACGTCGGCACGAAAATCCTGCGTGAAACCTTCGCCGTAGAGTTCCCAACCCCAGTTACGACCCGAGACGTTGTAACTGGTGGTGTAGCCAAAGCCATTTCCTGTCCGATAGCGGGTTTCTCCGTCGTTCGGATCAAAGAAGAAGTTGCGCGACGATGTTCCCAGAGTCTGAAAACTCAGCGTGGTCTGTTTGTCGAGCCGAAAGCGACCGTCGATTCCCAAAACCTGATTGTGTTTGTCGATAAAGTTGTAACTCGTGGCGATCATGCCGAGGGAGTTTTCCTTACCGATGTCGCGTTTGAGTCGCAGGACGCCGATGTATGCGTTCTTATCGATGAAACGTTCGTTGTTACAGGTAACACGTGGATCGAGTGCACGACGATCGATACACGCACTCAAATTGCCTCGATCGTCGGCGTTGAGATTTCCTGGTCCATTGTCGCTTGCAACCATTAATCCAAACGTGTTGCGACCTATCTTTCCGGTCGTCTTCACAGCTACGTCGGGATCGACGATCGCGCGCGTGTGAACGGCGGTGATCGGTGTTTGAAAGATATCGATGCCCTCGAGAAAGAACGGTCGTTTCTCGGGGAAGAAGATCGGGAAACGCTGGTTCGCAGTTACGACAAGCTGATCCGCTTCAACCTGAGCAAAATCAGGATTGATTGCGAGATCTACTGTGACAGCCGAACTCGGAATGAATTTGGCAGTCAATCCAAGATCAAGACCGACGGGCTCATTAACAATGCGGCCCGGATCATTTACGCGCGGAACGCCACCGAAAGACGGAACGAAGCGACTGTTCTGCGAAACGGTCACACTCGGAATCAGTTCGATCGTCCGTTCCACCGGGATTCCTTCGAGTCCAGTCAGATGTCCTGCCTGGCTGAGATTGCTGTCGATGCTACGAGAAACAGGCATCCACGAATCGAGCTCGTTCTCGAAGCGCTTGATGCGTCGAAAGAAATGCGCGCCCCACATTTTTCCTTTGCCTGCTTCGAATCGCAGTGACTTGAACGGAATTGCGATCTCAACATTGAAGCCGGTTTCGTGAATGATGCCTTTGGATTCCATCAACAAGTCGACGCTGAAGTCTTCACCACGTCCCTCAGTGATGATACCGTCGCCCTGAATCCCAAGGGGATTGAAGAAAACTTCGAAGGCTTTACGTTTGTCGTTGAAGGTATCGAGCATGAAGCCGACGTAGTCGTCCTGAAAAATATTGTCGCGCTTCGCGACTGTGGCGCGGACTTTGTCGGGTTCGTCTGTGGCTTTGAATGCGATGTAGAGAAACTTCGGATCGAACCCGATGAGAACTTCCGTTGGTTTTGAAGGAGGAGTGTTGTCGCCGGGTTGAATCTGATAGAAGTCTTTCAGCACTGCGGCGTTCTGCCAGACTTCTTCATCGAGCTTGCCATCGATCGTTGGCGGTTTATCGAATTTCGGGATAGTGACGGGTTTTGATTTTTCTTCCGGAACGACGATAGCGGCCGTGGGTGTCGATGCTGTCTGCGCGGTCGCAGTCACCATAGCGCACAGGATCAGCGTTATGACCAGCGAGAAATTGTTAATTCGCATAGAGTGCGTTGTGCACGAAGTCAACTTAGACAGGATTTACAAGATGTTTCAGGATGAACTTGTGAATCTTGTCTAATCTTGTAAATCTTGTCTAAAACTGACTTCGAACTAAAAACTGCGACGGAATAAATAAGACATCTTTATGAAGAACGTTCTTCCATTACGACGGAAGCCCGGTTCAAGTTGCCCCGTAAATGGACTGAATCCATTCCGATTCAGATCATCGTTATAGCCAACGTAAAACGCCGTGCCCGGATTGGGAGTCCAACCCAACAGAAACTGTCCTTTGACATTCGACGCTATCGTGTCGTAATCGACGCGACCACGCGCAAACATGAAGCGTGTGAATTGGTACGTAGTGCGGAGCGAAACAATGTTCTGGTCGAATGCGAGCCGGCCGGTGTCGTAACGTGTAAGTCGCTCTTTGATATAACTCAATCGCGCATTGAGTGCGCTTGTCGGTTGATAGGTGATGCCACCATCAAAATGCCAGAAATCACCTGGTCCAGGATCCTGCGGTGAACGACAAACAGCGGGCTCCGGGATCGTATTGCAAAGTCCGGCATCAGCAGCCTGACGTGCAGCCAGCGCCGGCTGACTCACACGCGGAAATTTCGGTCCGGCGCCGAAATCGAAATCCATCGCGCCCCAAACGTGGTTCAAGAAGAAATTGAAGTTGTACTTCTTGCTGGGAGTCGAACCGCCGAAGAAATAGAGACCCGTCGTCGGCGCCGATCGTTCGTTGTCGTCTCCTGCAAACGTACAAGTATTTTCGACCACACAATTCGAACCCGGTTGTCGCTTTGGTCCAAACTCGCTTTCGAAAACGCGGTCATAACCTTTGTCAACGCCGACGCCCAGATAAGTCTGCCGGCGCAGTTGTATTTGGAGCTGTGTTTCGTTATTGAAGTTTTGGGAACGGCCCTGCCAATCGAAGTTAGCGTTGAAGTCTGTGTAAACGCGCCACGAGATCAGTTTGGCTTTCGCGTTGGGCTCCGAGTTGTAGCGGATGAACCAGTTGGGATTGTTGGTATTGGGCCGTCGATTGAAACCGACATCCGCGGTGTAGTAACGCGTGCGGCCGACCATTGAAAACTGCTGGCCAAAGTGGCGGCCGCTTTGGTTGTAATCGATCGCGTAGATAAAACCGTTCTGCTTGGCGTCGCGAACCTGGCCTTCTTCAGGAAAGAAGAATCGATGGCGACTGTGAGTGCCGAGCACTTGCCAACTAAAGGTGGTTTGCTTGTCGATGCGGAAGCGACCGTCAAATCCTCCCAGCTCGTTGTACTCATCAACAAACCGACGGTAAGTCGCCAGAAATCCAATGAACGAGTCAGACTTTCCGATGTCGCGCTTCAATCGCAGAATACCAACCGCGGCGTTCTTATCGACTAGTCTCTGAATCCCGGGAAACACATTTGGATTGGTTCGATCGTCTTCATTGAAATTTCCGGGAGCATTGTCGGACGCCAGCAACACTCCAAACGTGTTTCGATTCAGTTTGCCAGTGAGTTTCACGGCGTAGTCCGGATCGACGATCGCGCGTGTGTGAACCGCGGCGATCTGCGTGGTAAAGATGTCGTTGCCTTCAAGGAAGAACGGTCGCTTCTCTTCAAAGAAGATTGGGAAGCGCTGGTTCGCGGTGACTACTAACTGGTCCGACTCGACCTGCGCGAAATCCGGATTCAGAGTGAAGTCGAGCGTGACTGTCGGCGTGAGCGTGTATTTGCCGGTCAAGCCCGGATCGAGATCTATCGGCTCGTTCACAAAGCGTCCGAGATCGGGAGTGCCGGCTCTCGCATTGAATGGGAGCGCACTCTTTCGCTTGCCGGTTTCTGAGATAGTCAAACTCGGGATCAGTTCGAGAGTTCGTTCGGTCGATATACCTTCGAGACCGGTCAGATGGCCCGCCTGGGCCAGCCAACTGTTTTTGTCGCGGTCCATCGGAATCCACATGTCGAGCGAATTATTCAGACGCTTGGTGCGGCGCCAGAAATGGATTCCCCACAACTTGTCTTTACCCGCAACATAACGCAGCGACTTGAACGGGATCGCGACTTCGATCGTGTAGCCATCGCTCGTGACCATTCCCTTCGACTCCATAACCAGGTCGAGACTGAAGTCTTCGCCTTGTCCTTCTGTCCAGATCCCATCTGCCTGAACACCGAGCGGATTGAAGTCAAACTCGTAAGCACGTCGCTGATCGTTGAAGGTGTCAAAGAGAATACCGACGTAGTCGTCGTCCCAGATTTGATCGCGTTTGGGAATGTTGGCGCGAACCTTCGAGGGATCGTCGTAACAGTGGAAAGCGATATAGAGATACCGCGAATCGTAACCGAGCATGACTTCGGTGCGATTTTCCGGAATCAGATTGTCGCCGGGCTGGATCTGATAGAAGTCTTTCAGCACCACCGCCGTTTTCCACACTTCGTCGTCAAGCTTTCCGTCGATTACGGGTGGCTTTGCAAACAAAACAGCTTTTACGGGATTCGCCTTTTCAGGCGGCAAGACAAGCGCAGCTTTGCCGGTCTTGAGTGGTGCAGTTTCCGTTGGCGTTGTCTTTTCGGTGACTTTTTCGCTGGTAAATGCGACGGGTGATGGTTGTGGAGTTGGTGTTTGGGTTGGAGTCTGTGAATGGACCACGGCACAGCAGAGTAAGATCAGAGCAGTGCTGAGCAATGCGGCCTTCATGAAGACGTTTCCCTAGTCGCAGTTTAGAAACTAATACGGTCTTGTTGTTTCCGAAAGCTGCTCGAAAGGTTCCCGCTCATTTGGACGCACGCGGTCCAAAGAATCTTCCAGAGCGCAGGCTAATTAATGATTAGTTTCTCTGTGCAACTCTGTGTTCTCTGTGTCTCTGTGGTTAAAGCCTCTTACAACAATCAACCACAGAGACACAGAGAACACAGAGGTTGCACAGAGAAATACTTACTGCCGCGGGCGAAGAAGAATTTTCCCGTCGCCGGTTTTAAGAATGAAGACCTTTCCGCCGTTGCCGATTCTCCAGCGCTTGACGCGTGGAGAAGGAGTTATGTCCTCTGCAACAATGAAACCCTCATTGCTGATTTCATCCGGAGCGTTGGTTTCAATCGTGAAGCTGGAGCCGGCTGGTACGCTCAAAGAAATCTGACCGTCGCCGGTTCTTGCTGTAACTGCGTTGAAGGTTCCATCCAAAGCTATTTCACCGTCGCCAGTGCGCGCGTCGACTTGACCATCAAACTTGATGACGCGAATAACACCGTCGCCGGTATTGACCTGAAGCTGTCCGCCGCCGTTCGCGACTTCGATTGGACCATCGCCCGAACGAAGCGTGATTTGGCCTTTGACTCCTTCGAGGTTCAAAGCACCATCGCCGGATGAAACGTGAAGAGTTGATTGTCGTGGCACATAAACGTCGAAGTTTACGCTGCCGCTTTCGCCGCTGTGTTCGTTGTTGGTAGCGGTGATGGAGACCGCCTCTCCTTGTTGTTGGGACTGGATTGAAATGTTTTTTAGAATTTCTTCATCGTGCGCAAACTTGGTAGCGGTGAAACTGACTTCTTGTTTGTCCCACCCACGCACTGTTACCTGACCGTCGAAAGTGTTGAGCGTGATGCGCGGAGATCCGCTAACTGCAAACGTACGCGATTCTTTTGCCGTGAACTTTCGACTGTAATCTACGGCGCCACGGGCTTTGTTGATGACCTCAATTCGTTGCGCGCGCGCCTGTTCGCGAATCATTTCACGCTGCGCACGCTCGATCTCGCGCTGTGCCTGGCGCATCGCGGCATCAACCTTACGTTGCGCGTCCCGCTGTGCTTCCAAAGCAATGCGTGCATGGTCAACCTTAACTCGGACACTCTCGCCTACTGAAACATTTACATCCACATCAACATCTCGGTCAGCGTCCTGTGCGGCATCACCCTGAAGCGATACTGCGGGGCTCAGCGGAAGTCCATCCTGCGCCCGTGATACCCTGATACTCCCGTTGACATTTCCGAGTTTGACCTTTGGACCACCAGTACCGATCTGACCGTCCATACTGTGTCCGACATACTCACCATGTTTGACCTTCAAAGTGAAGTCGCTCGAGATACCGCCATGAACCGTGCCGGCGCGAACTGAAGCATTTGCATTCGATGGAATCACGAGTGTCACGCTTCCGTTGACTGACCCCAGCGAGATCGGTTTCGACTCATCGAGATGATTGAAAGTCGCATTAAGCGGGCCATTGATGGTTGACAGTCTCGCTTCACCCTGAAGACCACGTGCATTGAGACGACCATTGATCGACGACGCTTTGACATTGCCTTCGACGCCGTCGATATCACATGCGCCATTTATGAGCTCGATGGATTCGAGCATGGCTTTGCGTGGAACAGTTAATGTGTATTCGACAGTGGCAGGATTGTCCCAACGGCCCTGGCCGCTGCGGAAGTTTTGCGGCCCGTCTGGATATTCGGTTTTGATTCTGATGTTTTCTTCAGTCGCGTTAACTTCTATTGTAGCTTCTGCTAAACGCTCTTTTCGATAAGCTTTCTTAACTGCGTCGACCTGCACTGCCGCGCGATCCCAAACCTTGATCTGAACGTCGCCATTGATGTTTTCGAGACTCACGCGACCCGTTGGCGATAGTGGATAAGTTTGATGAAACTCCTCGCGGACCTCTTCACCGGACTCACCGGATTCGCCGACAGCGGAGGTGGAATCTGATGGGACTTGCGGAACCGGCCGCAAATCCTGAGGGCTGTTTGCGGCTAGTGAACCAGCACCATTACTGGTCAAAGCAACACTCAACAATACTGCGCTGATGAGGGGTTTCATTAACATCTTTTCTCTCGTTTCCGTATTAAAGAATAATTAACTGGCTGTGCGTAGATTAATACTTCTGTTCAACGTCCTCAAAATCATTTCACGCTCGCGAGTGTTGAGTCTGATTACATTGTTGTTTTTACGATTCTTCGCCTTGAACATCGTCAACGGCAATTGCACCGGTACAGGTGCATCTGCTTCGTCGTCGCCATCGGTATCGATCTTGAACCCGAACGGCGGCGCGTGGAACTCTAACTGTCTGAACTTATCGACCTTGGCTAATTGAATGTCGGTAGGTTTAACTCGTACACGCGGGGCAATCCGAACAGGCGGAGCAGGAACCCTCGCTTGAACCCCAGGCTCCGTTATTCCTTCCACATCTTCGAGCCACTCGACTTCAACCGATGGTGCCTGACGACTATCACAACTATCGAGCTTCGCGACGATAACTTGTGGGGCTTGTGGGATCTGCGGGAGTTCAGCGGGAGCCACGTACTGAGCAATCAGCCGGCTGGTATCGAGCGTAAACCGTTGAATTTCGGCCAGCTCTCTCATTGAGTTCGAAAACGCTGCCAGGCCGACCACTAAAAGTAGCGCCACCAGGTATCCCGTTTTATTTCGTCCCGTACTGTTCATTTCCCTAAGACCTCTTTTTTTAGGACCGAGAGCAATCAGTTCTGAATTACTAGTTCCAACCACCCCCGGCCCTTCTGCGTTGCTCTATAGTCAGAACACCGACCCTGGCCACGTTGTGACATAAATAATTTGGCCACAAAAAGGCACAAAAAGCACAAAAATGGGCATTTCTGATTTTGTGTTTTTGTGCCTTTTTGTGGCTAAATTTTCTTGAGGCGGACTGTGCCGCCGAAAGAGGCGATGGATATCGTGGCGTCTCCGGATCCACAGACCGCACTGACACGCCGGAGCACGTAAGGCGCCGGCGTTGGCTTCTGAACCACGATCGGCGCGATTATGGGCCCCCCTTTTGGCATTGGCTGCGGAGTGGGCGTCTTTCCCTTGATTTCGGGAGTCTTGCCTTTGGCTTCAGGAGTCCTCGGCCTGATTACGGTGGGTGGCGGTGGCGGAGTCGCATCACTCAGATACTTCAAATTGAACTCAGAAACAATGTGGTGCCTGTCAGAAACTTTAGCATTCAACTGGAATGACGCATCGTGTGGCATTGCCAAAATGATGTTTCCCGTCATGTTGGTAAACCCGTACCAGCCTGATTTAGCCAGAGGCCCGGTCATAATCATGGTTCCGTTAACAGTCTTTGCTGTTACTTTGGGATTACTGACGCGATCCAGTTGAATGTCACCACTCACGGTGCCCACGTCGAAAGTGTCATCCTCGCTCGCGGCGCGAATGTTACTGGCCTCAACGCCCCCACCCGCCGAGCTCAAATTTATTCGACCAGTCGAGTCCTTCAATACAATACTGCCGCCAACACTGCCTGCTTCGACGAGTTTAGTCGCACGCTCGATCGCGATGTCGCCGTTTTGAGATCCCGCATAAGCGCCTGCCACACCCGCGATGACGATATCACCGTCACGAGTCTGCACCTGGACGGTTGCGCCCGCAGGAACTTCCATCTCTACGTCGGCAATGGCCTGGCAATCAAACTTCGGACGGACGCCGGTACTTTTATTGAGCACCACAACGTCGATTCGACTGGGCGGCTTATCTTTGATTTTGTCGATGCGTCGAAAGTCGATCTGCGTGGCGTCGAGGGAACGAACGCGTATCTCACTCTTTTCCCATCCACGCACCTGAAGTGTTCCGGAGGCAACACATAGAGTGACCGTAGCCCCGGCGTCTACAACGAGCGAGCGCTCCACCTTTTCGCCCGGTTTTGTATCTGATTTCTCGTCGTGAGCTAGGGTGGAACCTGCCAGAGAGAGTATGAGGGCGACTACTGCACAGACTACGAACAACTTCTTTGTCAACTTAGAACCCGGCCCTTTCAGTGTCCGCGACCTCCGCCGAGTCGTGCGTCGGCAATGGTATTGAGGAGATCAACTTTGCTTTGGTAGGCAGCAAACATGAAATCGGCCGCGTCGGGATCATTTGGATTGCTCTTTGCCGCGCTACGAGTAGCAGCAATGGCGCGATCGACTACTGCGAGATTGCGCTGGTATTCAACCTCGAGAGAAGGTCTCATACCCTTTTGGTTTGATTTAATGGTGGAATCGAGTTTGGCGATGGTTTGCAGGTAAGAACGTTCACCAGGAAGCAATTTCACCGGTGCCGGCGTCGGTGCTGCGGCCTGCGTATATTTAACCTGCTGATACTTTCCTTTGGTTCCATTTCCACTGGTAGCTTTTTGCGGCGCGGGAAGCTCAGTCGGCTTAGTCGACACGGTACTGGGAGCGATGCTACCTGTTTCAGCAGGTTGACTTACGACTGCTACAGCTTGCTGTGGTTGCGTGTTGTTAACAGCGGTAGTATCAGGTGTGCTCTTCAGGTTCACCACTGCAAAAATCGCGGCAAACGCCATTACGACTGCCAAACTCGCATAACCGAGAGTTCGCTGTTTTCCGAAGTTAAGTAGACCGGAGAAGAATGCTGCGACACCGGAGGTTTTCTGTGTTGCTTCGGCAACTGCTAACCGATCGCCCAAAACTGCCGCATCGATGCGCTCGCGCAGACGTTCCGTTGGTACACTCGTCTCAAATTCCGCGGCCAAAGCCGACATTACGAATGCCGATTCCTCTTCCAGTTCGCGCGCAGCAGCCGCACAAGTTACGCATGAAGCCAGATGCGACGTGACGCTTTCCATCATGTCGATGGGAAGTTCACCGTCGAAATAGCTTTGCAGCTTTACCTCATCCAAACACCGTGTCATCGTTTGCCTCCGATCTTACCGTAAACCCTCGCAAACTCTTTGCGACCGCGGGCTACCAGGCTGCCAATGTTTGTCTCTTTTAGAGACAGCGTGGTGGCGATTTCGCGGTAGGAGAGTCCCTGCTGTTTCAAAAGCAGGCAACTTCTCATCGGCTCTTTGATTTTCTCCAACGCGCGGCGAGCTTCCTCGATAGCCATGCGGCGTTCGTAGTCTTCTTCCGGTGCGTCGGCAAAAAAGCCGTCTGCCGTGGTCTTGTGATACTCGTTGTCGCGAACCATCGAGCGGCTTTGACCCCGCAAGGTGTTTCGCGCGACGTTAAGAGTCACGCGCAAAAGCCACGCCCGCAATAATTCCTCGCCTGGCGTAGCGTTGAGATTGCGATAAAGTCTTAGAAACACTTCCTGCGTCACGTCTTCGGCGATAGCCGAATCGCGAACAACAGCTCTAGCCGTCCGAAAAACGGCGCGGTGATGGAGGGTAAACGCTTCGTCGAAACTGAGCGGACCTACCGCTTCAGTCCCGATGTCGTTAGGCATGGACTCGATCAAAGCTCTAGCTTGTCCGTTCATCAATCACCGCTCTCTCAACAGTGCAAACACCGCAAGTTACTGACTTGTGACAAGTTTCTACAAGGCAGCCGGACGTGGCGGTATTTGGGGTGTATTGTAGTCGTTAACCCCGTTTTACACCAAGATCTGAAAACAGATCTGAGAGCGGTTATTGGTAGTTAGTGTCGTTCGGGGGCGATCCGTTGCGTTGAACGTGTGGGCGGGTGGGAAAGTTCGGACGCAGATTTTACGGATTGGGGAACCGATCTGCGCAGATCGGTCCGTGATCCTGATCCGTGGTTGTTTCGATTTAGCGCACGAGGCGGAGGAAGTAGATTCCGCGAGGACCAGCTGCCGCGATTATTTCACCATCGGGAGAGCAAGCACAGCCATTTAGGGGTCCATCGACATACAGCGTCGACAGGCTCTCGCCCGTGTGCCCGCCCCACACCTTCAGCGTTCCGTCATCCGAAGCCGAGACAATCGTCGCTCCATCCGCACTCACCGCGCAGCCCTGCACCCAACCCGTTGGGTTGCTCAGCGTGAAGCGCTCCGTGCCATTGCGCCCATCCCACACCTTAAGCGTTCCATCAGACGAAGCCGAGACGATCATCGCTCCGTCCGCACTCACCGCACAGCCCTTTACCCAACCAGATTGGCCGCTCAGCGTAAAGCGTTCCGCGCCATTGCGCCCGTCCCACACCTTCAGCGTCCCATCATCCGAAGCCGACACGATCGTCGCTCCATCCGCGCTCACCGCACAGCCATTTACCCAACCAGAATGGCCGCTCAGCGTAAAGCGCTCTGTTCCACTGTGCCCATCCCACACCTTCAGCGTCTTATCAAAAGAAGCCGACACGATCGTCGCTCCATCAGCGCTCACCGCGCAGCCCTGCACCCCACCCAAATGGCCGCTCAGCGTGCAGCGCTCTGTTCCACTGCGTCCATCCCACACCTTCAGCGTTCCATCATCCGAGGCCGAGACAATCGTCGCCCCATCCGCACTCACCGCGCAGCTCAGCACCCGAGCCAAATGACCTCTTAGCGTGAAGCGCTCCACTCCACTGCGCCCATCCCACACCTTCAGCGTTCTATCCCCCGAAGTCGACACGACCGTCGCTCCATCCGCGCTCACCGCGCAGTTACGCGCCCCACCCAAATGGCCGCTCAGCGTAAAGCTGTTCCCTCCACTCCGCCCATCCCACACCTTCAATGTACTATCCCCCGAAGCCGAGGCAATCGTTGCTCCATCCGCACTTACTGCGCAGCCACCCACGCCCCCAGCATGGCCACTCAGCGTGAAGCGCTCGGCTCCACTGCGTCCATCCCACACCTTCAGCGTTCCATCATCCGAAGCCGACACGATCGTTACTCCATCCGCGCTCAACGCGCAGCCCAGCACTGCACGCGCATGGCCCCTCAGTGTGAATCGCTCGACTCCACTGCACCGATCCCACACCTTCAATGTTGAATCCCCCGAAGCCGACACGATCGTCGCCCCATCGGCGCTCACCGCGCAGCCCCGCACTGATAACGAATGGCTAAGCGTCAAGCGATTACCTCCACTGCGCCCATCCCACACCTTCAGCGTCCCATCATCCGAAGCCGACACGATCGTCGCTCCATCCGCGCTCACCGCACAGCCATTTACCCAACCAGAATGGCCGCTCAGCGTAAAGCGCTCTGTTCCACTGTGCCCATCCCACACCTTCAGCGTCTTATCAAAAGAAGCCGACACGATCGTCGCTCCATCAGCGCTCACCGCGCAGCCCTGCACCCCACCCAAATGGCCGCTCAGCGTGCAGCGCTCTGTTCCACTGCGTCCATCCCACACCTTCAGCGTTCCATCATCCGAGGCCGAGACAATCGTCGCCCCATCCGCACTCACCGCGCAGCTCAGCACCCGAGCCAAATGACCTCTTAGCGTGAAGCGCTCCACGCCACTGCGCCTATCCCATATCTTTAGCGTTCCATCATAAGAAGCCGAGACGATCGTCGCTCCATCTGCGCTCACCGCACAGCCCAGTACCGTACTGGCATGGCCGCTGAGTGTTCGCACCAACGCCGGATGGGGTAAGTCAGGCAGTGTTTGGAGCGGTAGAATATACGGACGTTTCAGATGCTGTTCGAGAGTTCTCGTGAGCGGCTTCAAATCATCCAGGTGTCGCAGGCGCGTAAACAAAGTGATTTCGACGTCGTCTCTGCTTTCGCATCGGTTCAAGAGATGACCTGAATTCACGAAGTTGCGCCGTAGTAACTGCAGTCCGTCATCGTTTGCTGCAACCTTCTCACCAGTCAACAAGTCGGCTTCAACCGCAAGCGACTTGCGGATGAGTGTTTTAGAAACCAGATAACGCCAGTCCTTGACGGTGGCGACCAACTCATTGCCGCGACCGGCCTCGACAAGATGATGCGCGAGATGATCCCAAAAATACGGCTCGTCTGCGGGCATTGCAGCCCAACCGGATGAAGCTATTGGAAAATGCACGTCGAGAAGTTGTGCGTGGATTGACGGTAGCCTGCCTCGTTGTTGCTCAATTAAGAAATTTCGAACCACGTCATGCAAGCGGATACGTCGCTGGTTTGCGTCGTAACTCCACAACAGAGAAAAACGATTCAATCGACTGCATAAATCTTCGGCATCGAATTCATCCAGGCCGCCAGTCTTGGCCCACAGCTTTTCCAACGTAGAGAGGGGAATCACAACATCCTCGGGAAAGATCGCAAGCTCGCCGTAACGTTCTCGGTCTCTCACGCTCAACAGATCAAGACTGACACCAATCGTCCTCGCCACTGCGTCATTACGCGCTTCGGAATTGCTGGCATCAAAATAAGTCAGCCCGCGTTTAATAAGTGCTGTGTTGATCCACGTAACTGCATCGCGTGGCGATTGCTTGTCATTTTCGATGCGATTGCGTAGAGCACTATTGACTAAACGAAGTAACAGCGGCCACTCACCCAAACGTGATGCAAGCTTTTTCAACTCACGGGGTCAGTCCTGCATTCTGAAGTGAAGTTTCATCCAAACCAGCAGTAAGCAGCATCGTCGCTTCGTCCTGCTGCATTGCATCGACTTGCACCTTTGCTGTGCCAGCCGGCAGCGTGTCGAAGTTCCGTGTTGTGATCAGGCGAGCGCAACGCGGGCCACCCTGTATGAACGGATTGAGATGAGCCCGGTCCCAAACGTCGTCAATCACGATCAGAATGTCTCGATCAGCCAACAGTTCTTTTAAGCGATTGACCGCTGCATCCTGTGTTGTAAATCCAGGTCGCTCGTCACCGAGTGTAACGATGAGATCTTCAACTCGACCTGTTAAGTCGCCAGGATTTTCTCCAAGCGTGATCCAGAGAATGCCGTCGTCGAATGCCTCCTGAATACGTTCGTCATGACACAGCGCCCTAGCCAATGTTGTCTTGCCATACCCGCCAGCGCCTCTCAGTGCCGCGGTGATCGCTACTGGTTCTGCTCGCCGCTCATCAATCAGTAGGTTCAGAAGCTGATCGAATTCACCGGGACGTGGCACGAAGCCTTCAGGTAGATCTTCGACCATGAAGGGGACACGCTTGGTCTGACAGCGGGTGTTGAGATCGTTGACGAACTTTTGCCACTCATGATCTAAGTCATAAAAATGCGCGCTCCGCATCCAGCGTGGCAAACTATCGAAGTCGAGATCAGGTAAGCCTTTGATGGGATAAACGCAAACACCTTGCTGGCGAGCGTAGCGCCATTCTTTCCTTACCGTCTCAGACTTCAAAGCATTCGGTGTGATCACCAGTGCCATAAACTCGACTTGATCGAGGGCTTCGGTGATTTGCAGCCACCAGTCGCGGCCACCTTCCATGCCTACGCGATCCTGCCAGAGTGGGATATTTTCCGCCTGCAATCGCTGGCGCAGGCGATCGGCAAACTCTTCGCCGTCGCTGCGTGCGTAGGAGATGAAGACGCCTTTGCGGGCGGGTTTTACGTTGGGCACGGAGGCTTACCCTCGAAGGAAACTAGAAATGCTGGGTTATTCTACAAGGGCGCTGTCATTCGTTACAATAAATCAGATCTGCGCTGATCTTCTAAATATCCGTATAATCTTTTACTTGACTCAATCACTCGAAAACAGTCCATTCATGCGGGCATGCCGGGGGGAGGCGGTGCCGTATACGCCGATCTGGTTGATGAGGCAGGCGGGAAGGTATATGCGCGAGTATCGAGAGGTGCGCGCGAGGACGACGTTTTTGGAGCTTTGTAAGAATCCGGAGCTCGCGGCGGAGGTGACGGTGACGGCGGTTGAGCGGTTGGGTGTTGATGCGGCGATCATTTTTGCCGACATTTTGTTGATACTCGAACCACTGGGGATCCAACTGGAGTTTGCGGCGGGTGAGGGGCCGGTGATTCACAATCCCGTGCGTAAGCCGTCGGATGTTGAGGGGTTGCGGGAACTGGAGGATGCGAACGCGCTTGAATTTGTTTATGAGGCAATTAGGAAAACGCGTGGGGCGCTCAAGCCGGATATTCCGTTGATTGGTTTCTGTGGTGCGCCATTCACGCTCGCGTCATATATGACGGAAGGTGGCGGGTCGAAGAATTACGTACACACGAAGCGTTTAATGTACGACGACCCCGGCGCCTGGCACGCGATGATGTCGTTGATCTCGAGAGCGCTAGTGAAATATCTCAACGCACAGATCGCAGCGGGCGCGCAGGCAGTGCAATTGTTTGACTCGTGGGTGGGATGTTTGAGCCCGGACGATTATGGCGAGTTTGTACTACCGCATACTCAAAGCGTAATCCGAAACGTGAAAAAGGGCGTTCCGGTAATTCACTTCGGTACGGGAACGGCCGCGCTGTTGGAGCTGATGCGCGAAGCCGGTGGCGATGTGATTGGACTCGATTGGCGTGTGCGACTCGATGAAGCATGGCAGCGCGTTGGTCACGACGTTGCCGTAATGGGGAATCTCGATCCAATCGCTTTGTTTGCGAAGCAGGATGTTCTACGCGAACAGGCGAAGCGAATTCTGGATCAGGCGGGTGGTCGTGCGGGGCATATTTTCAATCTGGGGCATGGAATATTACCTGAGACACCGGTGGAGAATGTGATCGCGTTGGTTGAAATGGTACACGGATTACACGGATGAAAACGGATTACGATGCGCTACTGGTGGTGTCGTTTGGTGGGCCGGAGGGGATGGATGATGTAATTCCCTTCCTCGAAAATGTTTTGCGAGGGAGGAATGTCCCGCGGGAGCGCATGCTTCAGGTCGCACAACACTACGAGATGTTTGGCGGTGTCAGTCCTATCAATCAACAAAATCGAAATCTGATTGCCACGCTCGAAAAAGAGTTGGACCGGAATGGACCACGATTGCCGATCTACTGGGGCAATCGCAACTGGCATCCGCTCCTCCCCGACACGCTTGCGCAAATGGCGCAGGATGGCGTCACGAATGCGCTGGCTTTTGTCACTTCCGCTTACAGTTCGTATTCCAGTTGCCGGCAGTATCGTCAGAATATCAGTGACGCGCAGGCAGCGGTTGGACCAAGCGCGCCGCGCATCGAGAAGTTGCGCGTGTTCTACAATCACCCGCTGTTTATCGAAGCGAATGTCGATCGCATTCGGGCGGCGTTGAACCAATTCGATGATACAGCTTCTGTAAATCTCGTTTTCACTGCGCACAGCATTCCCGAATCGATGGCCGTGAATTGCGATTACGCTGCGCAACTGGCCGACGTTGGCAGTCAGATCGCGAAAGCGGTAGGGATTAAGAGCTGGCAACTCGTTTATCAAAGCCGCAGCGGTTCGCCGACCCAGCCGTGGCTTGGCCCGGACGTCACTGAGCATCTGCGAACGCTTAACAATGAAGGTACAAAGAGTGTGGTGGTAGCGCCGATCGGATTTGTTTCGGATCACATGGAAGTGGTTTACGATCTGGATTTCGAGGCGCAGAAGGTGGCGAAAGAGATAGGCATGAAGATGGTTAGGGCTTCGACTGCGGGGACGCATCCGGCGTTTGTGAGGATGATTAGGGAGTTGATATTAGAGCGGATTGAGGACAGAGTTCGGGAGAATATCTGCGCGCCGGATTGTTGTCTGGTTAGTTCGAGAGGATTACAGGATTTTCCAAGATGAACAGGATAGTCGTAGTTGGTGGTGGGATTACCGGACTGGCTGCGGCACATCGTGTTCAGGAAATTAATCCGTCAGTAGAAGTCATTCTGCTCGAAGCTAGCGCGAGGCTTGGTGGGACGATTCAAACCACGCAGCGCGACGGTTTCCTCCTCGAACGTGGCCCGGATTCTTTCATCTCTGAAAAACCAGAAGCGCTCGCACTCGCAAAACGTCTCGGCCTCGATTCACAAATAATCGAGACAAACGAAACGTACCGGCGCAGTTTCATCGTGCGCAATGGACGCTTGCGCGCCGTGCCCGAAGGATTTCAACTGCTGGCGCCCTCGCGCATGTGGGCGTTTATTACGAGCGACATCTTCAGTCTCGCTGGCAAGGCGCGTATGGCCGCTGATCTGTTTCTGCCGCGAAAGAGCACAAACGGCGCAGGCGATGAGAGTCTGGCGAGCTTTGTGCGGCGCAGACTCGGAGAAGAAGCACTCGCGCGTATGGCCCAACCGATGGTCGGCGGCATTTACACTGCAGATCCCGAAACGCTCAGCTTGCGCGCAACCCTGCCGCGGTTCCTCGACATGGAGCAAAAGCACCGGAGTCTGATCCTCGCGATGTTGCGCCAGGGCCGCGCACAAAAGACCGGCACGAGCGGCGCACGTTACAGTTTGTTTCTCTCGTTCGATCGCGGCATGCAAGTGCTGGTGGACGCACTCGCTGAGATCAACGCCGAAACTCGATTGAATACGCGTGTGACAAGACTGAAACGAGATAGCGAAGGCTGGACGATCACAATGCATACCGGCGAGCAACTTCAGACGGACGCGGTTTGCCTTGCGGTCCCCGCACACATCGCGGCGTCGCTGTTAAGTGATACCAATGGTCAACTCGCGCAGAAACTGAAAGCGATCAATTACGCTTCGACAGCGACAATCAACTTCGCTTACCGGCGTTCAGCCATCGCTCACCCACTTAACGGATTCGGCTTTGTCGTTCCATTCATCGAGAAGAGATCTTTGATTGCTTGCACATTCAGCAGCGTGAAGTTTTCGCGTCGAGCGCCGGATGAACACGTCCTGCTTCGCGCCTTTGCGGGTGGCGCGTTGCAACCGGAAATCTTTGCCCTCGACGAAGCAGGAATTGCCAAGAGAGTGGAAGCTGATCTGCGCGAATTATTAAAAATCCGCGAAGATCCTCGTTTTATTGAAGTGGCAAAGTGGGAACGATCGATGCCGCAATATGAAGTCGGCCATCTCGATCGGGTTAACGACATCGAAAGGCTTGTCGCAGAACTTCCCGGACTGGCACTCGCCGGTAACTCCTATCGCGGCGCGGGCATTCCCGATTGTATTCGTAGCGGTGAAGCAGCCTCAGAGGCGTTGATAGGATTTCTCCCGCAACGGCGCCACGGCGCAACGAAGGAGTTACGTCAGAGCAGCTGATTCATTCGTTGCGCCGTGGCGCCTTTGCGGGAGATATTCTTTGCTTACTTCGCGAGAGCCTGCACCCACTCCGCATTGCTCTGCATCAACGGTCGAAACGCCTCGCGCGGCACAGTCATCTCGATGTGCATGTTGTCGTCGGTATTGATCTTCGCGCCCGCTACGGCTGGCCCAAGTCTTGACTCGTCACAAACAAACCACCCTCTCACATCGGCTTCCGATTTCAAATCAACTCGCGCCAGTTCAGTCGAGATTCGCTGATCTGCAAATCGCTCGGCCAACCGATCGAGATTCAGCGGCCGGTTGCTTCCAATCAACAACAGATCCTTCCCCTTATTCAAACCACCGACACGAAACACCAGCACGTGCTGAAAAACTTTGTGATACGTCGCCAACACTGACCGCAAACTCTCGGTCGAGAGTTGATAGATCTGCACCCACTGCACCCAGATCCCATCGTCGTTCAAACGCGCTCGTCCCAATTCAAAGAACTCCTGCGTAAACAAATTTGCGACTCCGGGAACCCACGGGTGACTCGGCTCACTCACGATGATGTCGTAACGATTCGGTGTCACACGCAGAAAGGTTCTCGCATCGTCTATGATCAAGTTCGTGCGCGGATCATCGAGCGGCCGGTTGTTGATGTGAGTGAAGAACTCAGATCCGGCAACAGTTCCCGGCTCGAGCTCTACACACGTTACAGACTGAATCGGCGACTGCAACATCGCGCCGACCGTCACGCCGGTCGCATAACCGATTATCAAACCGTTTTCGATCTTCGGCGCGATCAGCAGCGGCAACTGCCCGAGCATCACCTGCGTCGGCATGTCATAGATACTGTCGGACGCGTTTGTGCGTCCATTGATTGCCATTGAAACGGTATCCGCGTCGCGACGCACAGACACGGTCGCAGTTGGTCCTTCCTGATACATCAAAAGCTCATGGATATTTGGTCCAGCGGTGGTGTCGCCTTCCTGCACCCCCTCGCGCGTTTGTGCGATCACGCGCACGAGACTGTCATAAGCACCGATGGAAAGGTCGGCGAGATTCATCCGAGGCGCCACAACAAAGAGTACGATGACGAATACGAAACTTAACCCGATGGCAAGACTGCGTTTCAGGGCCGGGTCGCCAGTAGTGGGACGGTACGCGAGCCCTGCCACGACTAAACAACACGTCGCTGCAAACAGCAATGTGAATCTCGTACTTGCTTTCGGAATAAAAATAAACCCGGTGAGAAACGCACCCGCGATCGCGCCGAGGGTATTGATCGCGTAGCTTCGGCCTACGCGCGCTACGGCTTTCTTCCCTTCACTACTGGCCCAAATGAGCACCAACGGCATCACCATCCCCATCAACACCGCAGGCACAAGGATCAGCAACGTAGCAGAAAGGATCTGCAAAGCAAGCAGACCAATCCATGAGGCCACCTGTAAACGCAAACCAAGATTAATCAACAGTGCCGGTATCTGGTTGAGGACAAACAGGCTGAAGAGCAAACTGAGCGCAGTTAGCACTTCGACTACCAGAATCGTCGAACGCAATCTATGCGATCGATCCTTGCGCGCAACTATCCACGCGCCGATGGCGAGTCCAATCAAAAACAATGCGACAACAATGCTGAACGCGTAAGTACTCGATCCGATGATCATGGTGAGGACGCGCGTCCATGAAACCTGCGTACCGATAGTGACAAAACCAGAAACAAGTGCGGCGACGAACCAGAATCCTCGACTGTCGTCCGCCACAACCAACTCTTCGACCTCAATCTTCTCCGCAACCTCAGTATGTGACTCAGCTTTTCGTTGTAAAAAGATCGCAATCGCGCCCACGATGATATTGAGCGCCGCGGCAACTGCGATCGTAGTTCGAACACCAAGCCACGGCAGCAACACAAACCCGGCCGCAAGCGTACCCAGAATTGCACCCACGAGATTGCACGCATAAAGCCTCGTTACCGAGTTTGAATCGCGCCGTGACGATCGAATGAGAGCTGCTGCGAGTACCGGCAACGTAGCACCCATCAACGTCGTGGGCACAAGCAGTACGACGCCTGAAAGAAAGAAACGCCACAGACTAAACGTGAAGTATCCGGGCTGAAGTTGTTGCCAGATCAACGCGTACACGTGATCGATCCAGCGAAATAACAACGGGACCAACAGCGCATACAGGGCGATGAGAATTTCCATCAACCCATACACACTCAGCGGTTTCCTGATCCTTTGTGCAAGCCTTGCGGCCAACGCACTGCCAAGTGCGAGCCCACCCATAAATGCCGCAAGCACAGTGCTGACCGCGAGCGTCGTGGCCCCAAACACAAGGCCCAGCATGCGTACCCAGAGCACCTCATAAATAAGCCCCGTCGCCCCGGATAGAACGAAACATAGACCGATCAGAAAGATCGTGGACGATGAGTATGTGGCTTTAGAAGATTCAGTCATGCGAGATACTTAGAAGAGCGTTTCACGCAAAGGCGCAAAGTGAAGACGCAAAGACGCAAAGAAAAACCATTAGAATGTCCGCCAGCCTTTGCGACTTTGCGTCTTACTTTGCGCCTTTGCGTGAAACTCCTTCCCTTATAAATAAATCACGTGGCTTGTGCGCCAGACGCTCGCAGGTATCGACCCCGGCGCTGCCGCAGTCAACAGAATCGCGTAGTCATGCTCCATCACGCCGCGGCTGAGATTCACTGACTCAATCTCCGGCTTATCAGTATCAACCGCGGTGACCAAAGCGAGCCGGCGCAAACACCGATAGAGATGCTCCACGCCCGAGCCGAATGGCCCAACGTCGTTACCCAGCATGAGTCTGACTTCGGCGCGCTCATCAATGAAGTGCTTAATCAATGATGCCGCTTGAACTACACCACGTTCAAATCGCTCGAACAACTCCTGCTCCGCTCCACGCGGAAGTTGCGTGTCCAGCACAATCGTGATTCGTCTCTCATCCTCCGAAGTGAACTCCCGTACAGTGAGACGTCTCGATCGCGCAGTTGCTTTCCAATCGATGTGACGCAGATCGTCCTGCGACTGATAGTCACGCAGCGAAAACAGATCGTGCCCCGCGCCACGACGCGTCGCAGGCACTCGCCCGGCGTACATCGGCAGCAAGTGCAACTCATCGCCGATCGCTTCAGGTTTGGGATACACGATGATGTCAACATCGCGCGCGCGCAAACGACGCCGGCGCCGAAAGAAACCAAACGGATATCGCGTCGACAATTCAAACCCATCAATCAGCACATGCCCGCGATTCGGAAAGAGCTGTTCAACGCTCTGCTCGGCCGCAGCATTGTGCGGCACGTAACTGAAGTAAGCGAGCAAACGTTTAATGTGCCGGCGACGTCGTTTTGGATTCGCATCTGCCTCATTCCCTGGTCCACGCGCCTCAACGAGGATCGAAAACGATGGCAGAACGTGCTTCGTATTTCGCAGCGTCACGATAACCGGCGCGGGCTCAGCCGCAAAGATATGATCCGGGAAACGCGCCGACACAGTCAGGTCGCGTAACGAAGAGCGAGCTGCCACCCAGCCGATGAACATCGTCGAACAAAGCAGCGAGAACACGAGGAACAGCAGATTGTTTCCAGTGTTCCATGCCGCAAATCCGACCACGATAATGATCACCAGAAAGACGCCACCACCACTCGTCGGCTCAAATGGGAAATCAATATTGGCTACTTCAGCCCGGGCGGAACGCGCGAGAGGCGGAACAATAAAGATCGTCAACAGCAAAGCAATCAACAGCGACAAGATCGCCGCCGCGCCCGCAAGCCCACTCTCGTCCGCGCGACGAGCGAGGACCGTCACGAGTGCAGACGTCAACCCCGCAAGAACGAGCAACGTTCCCAGAATCACGCGCAGCCACGACGTCTTATTTGAACCCAAAGCGGCACGATCAAACTTGAGTTCTGACTTCACAGCGGGACACTGACAGTTTTTAGAATTTCGTTGAGGACGGCTTCGGCTTCTTCACTGCGGCGGAGCGACGATGAGAATCGCGAACTGACTACAATTCGATGTGCAAACACCGGCACCACCAGTCGCTTGATGTCGTCGGGGATACAGTACGTTCGATCCTCTCCCAACGCTATAGCCTGTGCGGCACGGAACAGCGACAAAGTTCCTCTCGGACTCACGCCGAGGTCCAGCATCTCTGAATTGCGCGTCGCAGCAACGATCCGCATCAGGTAATGAACAAGTGCATCGTCGACCGCAACGGACATTACTGCCTGTTGCAGCTCGACAACTTCGGGAGCGGTCATTACCGGGACAAGCTCGTCGAGCGGATCCGAATACTCGCGATCGCGCAGAATCCTCTGTTCATCAACCGGCGCGGGATAACCGATCCGCAACCGCAACATGAAACGATCGAGTTGCGACTCCGGCAACGGATAAGTGCCGTGATGCTCGATGGGATTCTGGGTCGCCAGCACTATGAACGGAGCCGGCAGATCGTGTGTTACACCTTCAGCCGTCACATGCCGCTCAGCCATCGCTTCGAGCAACGCTGACTGAGTTTTAGGAGTGGTACGATTGATCTCGTCAGCCAATACCACGTTTGCAAAAACAGGTCCGGGCTTCCATTCAAAGAGACCGCTATGCTGGTTGTAGACGGAAAGACCAATGACGTCTGACGGCAGCAGGTCGGAAGTGAATTGGATCCGCTGGAAATTACAGTCGAGTGCACGCGCGAGCGCGTGGGCCAGGGTCGTTTTGCCGACACCAGGAACGTCCTCGACCAGCAAATGACCACCGGCAATCAGCGTCACAATGGCCAGCCGAATCGCCTCCGGCTTGCCTTTAATGACAGTTTCGACAGCGCCCTGCAGCCGCTCGATCTGTTCGACGGCGCTGGCGCTGGTTATCTGTCCACTGCTGATTGGTTCGAGGTTCCGCATGAATTGGCCTGCATTCTACATGCTAAGAGCACGCCCCGCACGGAAAAGTTGGCCGCCCGTGCAATGTGATCTTGGCATACTCCTGTAGTAGACTAAGGCCCGTATGGAGGATGGGCAAGCGCAGCAGAAATCGGAACGGAAATTTAATCGCTTCGTGTAAGTGCCCGAGGAGAGTGAATATGAAACCCCTTAATAAAACCAAAAAGAACCAGCGGGGCTTTTCTCTGATCGAGTTGATGATCGTTATCGCCATCATAGGCATACTGATCGGCGTCGGAATCGCGGGCTGGCGCGCCGCCGTCAGGGCCGCAAACGAAGCGGCGGCGGTTAAGACCCTGCGCTCTATTGCCGAGCAACAAATGCTCTACTTCAACGCCCATCAACGCACTTCGTTTGGAACCTTTGAAGAGATGCGGAAAGAGAACCTGCTGGACAGCCGGTTCGACGGTGCCACTCCAGTCGTGGACGGCTACGTCTACACGATGAAGATAATTCCGAAGTCAACTACCACACAGGCAGGCTACACGATCACCGCCGATCCGCAGATACCGACAGGCGTTTCCGCCACTGGCAAGAATTTCTATTACGTCGACTCTGACTCAAACACCATTCACGTCAATCCGGCGCAACAAGCTACGGCCACCGATCCACCAATCGGCCAGTAGTTAGTCACAAAAAGTTAGCCACAAAAGAGCACAAAAAGCACAAAAAAGGAGGAGACTGATTTAGGTTTTCTTTCTTGTGCTTTTTGTGCGTTTGTGGAGGTGTAGTATGAGAGTGTTTCCGATTTTGGTCCTATTGGCGGTTTTGGGGCAGCCGCTTGTGGCTCGCAGCCAGGTTAATCCTAAGCTTGTTCGTGAAGTCAGGCACGAACTCAGAATGCTGCCTTACTACGGTGTGTTTGATTGGCTCGAGTTTGAGATACAGCCCGATAACACCGTCGTCCTGCGTGGTCAGGTCGTTAGAGATACAACGAAATCAGACGCGGAGGGCCGGGTGAAAGACGTCGAGGGTGTATCGCGAGTGAATAACCAGATCGAGGTGTTGCCGCTTTCTCCAAATGACGATCGGCTACGCCGGGCCTTGTACCGAGCGATCTACAACTTCAACTCTCCGCTATTTCGCTACGCGACGCAGTCTGTACCGCCGATTCATTTGATCGTTAATCGCGGACACGCAACACTCAAAGGTGTCGTCGCGAATAAAGGCGATGCGCAGCTCGCCTACATTCGCGCACGCGGAGTTCCGGGGCTTTTCAGTGTGAAGAATGAACTGATTATTGAAGGGCAAGAGCCGAGATAATTTGGACAGGATTCACAAGATGTTTTCAGGATGAACAGGATTTCTAGCCTGTAAATCCTGTAAATCCTGTAATCCTGTCTAAAAAACCCCTTCTGCCTCTCCTCTCGCTGTGGCACCTGATAAGGTGTATACCTCACAATATATCCCCCCAAAGCGGCGGCTACAATCCACCGGTATGCGTGAGAGTTTGCTAACCTTTCTGGACGACTGTATCGCGCATGGCGACGAGACTGCGATCGCTCACTGGCGTGGACTGAGAACCATTAGTTGGTCCTATACCCGCCTCGCTTCAGTTGCTTTTCAATTTGCTCGCGAACTCGAAGAACGCGAAATTGGACGTGGTGACCGCGTGCTCTTCTGGAGCGAGAACAGCCCTGAGTGGATTGCGGCGTTTTATGGCTGCTTGCTGCGCGGCGCTGTTGTTGTGCCTCTTGATTTGAAGTCGGCAACTGACTTTGTCGAGCGAGTGCAGCAACAAGTTTCAGCGAAACTTCTGCTCGCCAACAATGAACAGCCGCCACTTCAGCTCCCTCGCCTCGCACTCAACACTCTTGAAGATCACATCGCGAGACATTCAAACCAGCGTTATTCATGTGTCGAAGTTAAGCCCAACGACCTGGTCGAGATCGTGTTTACATCGGGAACGACCGCCGAACCCAAAGGCGTCTGTCTCACGCATCGAAATCTCCTCGCCAATCTCGCTCCCATAGAAAAGGAGTTCACACGATATACGCACGTTGGGAACGAGTTGTTCATCCCGTCCGCTTCCTCTGCTTATTACCGTTGAGCCACGTCTTTGGACAGTTGATGGGAATCTTCATCCCACAGTTTCTTGCCGCTGAAGTCTATTTCCGCGAGTCGTACAAGCCGTCGGAAATCGTGGCAGCAGTTAAGAAGGATCGCATCAACGTCGTTGTCACGGTGCCGCGCGTTTTGGAAACACTGCGCGAAAAGGTCAAGAATGACGCTCACATTTCAGACCAGCAACTCAGCGCCGCTAAAGGGCGACACTTCTTGCGCAACTGGTGGACCTTCCGAAAAGTACATCGTCAATTTGGCTGGCGCTTATGGGCGTTCATCTCGGGCGGCGCAACTCTCGAGAGTGAAACTGAAACGTTCTGGCGACGCGTTGGCTACGCAATCATCCAGGGTTACGGCATGACTGAGACTGCGTCGCTCACGAGTCTTTCGCATCCGTTTCGCATACGGCAGGGCTCGATCGGAAAACCTGTCCGCGGTCAGGAGGTGAAGTTGACCGACGAGGGTGAGATTCTGGTGCGTGGCGCCAACGTGTCACCTGGTTACTGGAATCGCAACGGTCAATCCCTCGCCGACGAGCAGGGTTGGATTCACACTGGCGATATCGGCGAAATCGGACCAGACGGCAACATCTATTTCCGCGGCAGAAGCAAGGAGACGATTGTCACTGCGGCGGGTCTGAAGATCTATCCCTCGGATCTCGAAGCGGCTCTCGATCATCAGCCGGAGATAAAAGCGAGTGCTGTAATTCCACATGGTACCGAGGCTCTTGCCGTGCTCATCCCCCGCGACGAACATTCAGACCTCAATGCGGCCGTGCAACATGCTAACGACTCACTGGCGGATTTTCAGCGAATTCGTCACTGGGTCGTATGGCCCAAAAATGATTTCCCGCGGACTACGGGTACGCGAAAGGTGATCAAAGGCCAGGTTGCAGAGGCTGTAAAACCGCTGCTCAATCAATCGGCCAAAGCCACGGCGACGGCTGAGGAGATAATGGCGCCGTTGAGTGTTCCAGTGCTCAGCCGGATTGCAAAAGTACAACCCGGTAGTCTTAGTCTCTCGGCAAATCTTTCTGACGATCTAAAACTCGATTCGCTCGGTAGAGTCGAGCTTTTGAGTGCTCTCGAGGATCAGTATCAAATCGAGCTCGATGAAGCAGCGATCACCGAAGCTACGACTTTAGGTGATATCGAACAGATCGTTAGTCGTGGAAAGTCTGAATCGCTTCCGTATCCGTATCCCCGCTGGGCCATGCGCTTTCCGATGACGTGGATCCGGCCAGTGGTCTATCACCTCTTTCTTTTGCCGTTGACGCTGATCATGTGTCGCGTTCGCGTGATTGGCGACGAGCGACTGGCAAAACTAAATGCTTCCAAACCGATCCTATTTATTTCCAATCACGTTACTGACGTCGACGCGGCGCTGATCTTATCGGCGTTGCCGTGGCGCTGGCGGCTGCGCTTGGCGATTGCGATGTCAGGCGAATATCTGCGCGACTGGCGCTATCCGCCTGCGAATCTCGGATTCTTTGCTCGTGCAAAAGCGAAAGTGGCGTACGCGCTTGGAGCGGGGCTCTTCAACGTCTTCTCGCTTCCGCGGCAGAGCGGGTTTCGACAAAGTTTCGCATATGCGGGTGATGCAGTTGATCGCGGTTGGAGTATTCTAATTTTCCCGGAAGGTCAGGAAACAAAAGACGGCCATATGCAGCCATTCAAAACCGGCATTGGCCTACTCGCCTCAGACCTCAACGTGCAGATTGTTCCGATAAAACTGGACGGTCTGTTCGAGGTAAAAAAGCGGCGGCAATACTTCGTTCGACCCGGAACGGTCTCGATCACCTTTGGAGACCCAATCGACGTATCACACCAAGACTCTGCTGCGAAGATTACAAACGAGTTAGAACAGCGGCTTAGATTGTTGTGAAAGTTAGTTTCACGCAAAGGCGCAAAGGTCACGCAAAAGCGCAAAGAAAGAAGACGGAAGTGAATCCACGATCTTCTTTGCATACTTTGCGCCTTTGCGTGACCTTTGCGCCTTTGCGTGAAACCCTTCAAGCTACCTGGTAAATCTGGATCGCCTGCTCTCGTCCACGCACCTCGACCTGGCCCATCGGCACCGCTTTTTCAGCGTCTGTATCGACTGCCTGCCAAACGATTTCCGATATCAAGAGCTGCGAGTCAAAACGTTTGTTCAGCTTCTCGATCCTTGCCGCGAGATTTACCACATCGCCAATCACTGTGTACTCGCGTCGCAACGCCGAACCGATGCTGCCGGTGACGGCTTGGCCTGCATGCAGACCAATACCAACGGTCGTCGGCAGGATGGTGCCGGCCTCAACCTCCTGCTGCACACGCGCGAGAATCTCCTGAGCCGCCTTCAACGCATTCACACAATCCTTGCCATCCGAAAGGGGCGCGCCAAACACAGCCATGAATCCATCACCCAGAAACTTGTTGATGATCCCGTGATGGCGATTGACGATTTCGATCATGAACTCAAACAACGATTCGAGATATTCAACGACCTCTTCAGGACTTCTCTTCTCTGCAAAGCCGGTGAAGTTTCTGATGTCGAGAAACATCACGCACACATTTTTGTTTTCACTTCGGAGATCCGGTTTCAGATCCATCAGCTTGCCCATCACCTCAGGTGAAACATACTCGCCGAAAGTCCTGGAAATGCGGTTTCGTTCCTCCACCACAGAAAACGAATTGAGGATCCGCTTTCTGATTTGCAGTGTAACGAGTCCGGTTACGACACCGGTCAGGAACAACAGAAAACCTTTGAACAAGTGATGTGGCACACCAGCAAGGATCGGTTCAATGCCAGCACTCGGCGTCGTCTGAATAAAGTAGATGGCCAGTAGCGCGTATTCGACTCCGGCTACGGCGCCGGTAAAAATGCAGAGCCTGACATTCAAACGCAAAGCCGAGAGTGAAATAAACAACGGATAGATAAAGGCCGCCGGGGTGAACAAGGTGTAGATTGGACCAAGAAATGTCGAACCTACCATCATGCCCAAAGTGGGAATACTCGTTTCGACAAACGCACTCACATACTTCAGTGCCGAAAACGGCTTCTGCTGTTTCTTGATGAGACGACCAAGGACAATACGCTCGGCGAACAGGTAGCAGAGATTTGCGCCAAAGATCAGGTAGACGGCGCCAAGGAACCCGCGAAAGTTGCCATGAAACGCAGTCTGAAAGTCATCTAAAAAGATCGGAGCAAGGACCAGAACGAAGACGAGGGCACTAGCGATCGCTCCAATCAGAATCGAAACGCGCAGCCTTTCACTCTTCAGACTCTCGAGCGCGAACTCCTTCTCGAATAAATCATGGTCCATCGCGGAGGTCTTCTTTAGACGCCGCGTCATTCGTCTGGCAACTGACATGGGGCACCTCAACCAACTCGTTTTGCCGCGCCGCTTTGCAGCCGTTCAACCGAGACAATCGCCCGCTTGTGCCATCCTCGACCAACTTCCCCGCCGCGATCGGCGGCACTGACTTCAAAAAGAAAGAGCTTTCCTTCGCGACCGGCATAACGCGCGGTCGCCGTGACTTCTGCGCCCATCGGTGTCGGCGCGGTGTGAGTTATATCGACCGTGACGCCAACCGACAACTCTCCCGGACCAAGCAAAGGCAGGAGCACACGAGATGCGGCAATCTCCATCAACGCGACCATGCGGGCCGTAGCCAGCACGGGCGGGAAATCATCTCCTGTCTCACTTGAAATCGAGCTCGCGAGGTCCTGTGGGCCAACTATGAGCGTGGCGATACCGGTGGAATTCTCTTCGGGTTCATTTGACATGGAGACATTTTAGCCACAGATGAACGCGGATAAAAATCCGATTTTCTATCCGTGTGAATCTGTGGCTAAAACTAGTCGCCCGCTTCCACGAGTCTCGGCTTCTGCGATCGGCGTGAGCGGAAGAACGAAGTGCGATCCAGGACGTTCTCCTGAAACTGCTCGAGGTAGAGATAAATTACCGGCGTGATGTAGAGCGTGATGAATTGCGACACGATCAAACCGCCCACAACCACGAGACCGAGCGGCCGGCGTGATGACCCATCCGCACCGTAACCGAGCGCGATCGGTATAGCGCCGAAAACTGCCGCGAGGGTCGTCATCAAGATCGGTCGGAAGCGATCCATACTGGCGTCGTGTATCGCCTTGTCCGCAGCTTCACCGTTCTCAACGCGATGGCGCGCGAAGTCAACGATCATGATGCCGTTCTTCTTCACAATACCCATCAACATAAACATACCGACGAACGCGTACAGCGATGCTTCCTGCCCAAAAACAATCAGCGTCAAAAGTCCACCAACGAGGGCCGTCGGCAGAGTTGAAAGCACTGTCAACGGATGCACGTAACTCTCGTAAAGAATCGCGAGGATCACGTACATCACAAACACCGCGAGCGCCATCAGGATCGTCAAACTGGTCACGGTACGACTGAACGTCAGCGCCTCACCCTGCAACTCCGCGCGCACTCCGGATGGGACGATCTGAGAGGCCGATTGCGTGATGTAGTTGGTCGCATCGCCAAGCGCGACACCCGGCTTAAGGTTGAAGAAGAGCGTCATGCTCGTGAACTGGTTCAAGTGGTTCACCGTTTGTGGTCCAAGCGTCGATTTCCACGTGATTAATTCACTGAGCGGCACGAGTTTGCTGCCGTCATCGGATTTGATGTACAGCAGCGACAAGTCCTCAGGCTTCTCGCGCACCGTGTCGTCCATCTCGAGAATCACCTGGTACTGATCCTCTGGCTTCTTGATCAGGTAGGTGTAATTCTGCGAGTACGCATTACGAAGGAGGTTAAGAATGCGTGCTTCAGACACACCGTATGTTTTGGCCTCATCACGACGAATTTCGATGTCGAGATTGGGCGTGTTGTGGTAGTAATCCGACGACACACTCAGGAATCCCGGATACTCCATCATCTTGCCCATCAGCTTCTGACCCGTTTCATAAACCTGATCGGGATTGACGCCCGAGACAGTGAAAGCGTACTGGCCCTGTTGCTGACTAGTAACGCCGGTGCTGATCTCCAGCACTGGAAACGGTCGCAGAAACGTCATCACACCGGGAATCGTATTGAGCTTGCCCATCATCTCCGCAGTTACTTCAGGGATGGGCTTGCGCTCTTCGGGCGGTCTGATGAATGTAAACGTGATTCCCTGGTTGGCGGCGAGAAATCCGGTCGCCCCCGTCATCGTGAATTCAGTGATAACGTTCGGATCTTCCTGCAATATCTTATCGACGCGGCTCTGATACTCCTGCATCTGCTTCGGTGACGACCCTTCCTGAGCGATGAACGCGCCAAAGATCACGCTGCTGTCTCCCGGCGGCAGAAAGGTTTTCGGCACGAGCATGAACAGCCAAATCGTGCCCGCCAAACAGATGGCCCAGATCACGGGCGAGATCCAACGATGACGAAGAAACCACCAGAGTGATCCGCCATACAAGTACAAAATTCGTTTCTCGATGCCACCAATAACGCGCTCCATCCACGTCTTACGAGAACCCTCGCCACGGTCTTTCAACAGTCGCGCGCACATCAACGGCGTGAGAGTCAGCGATACCAGTCCCGACGCGAGAATCGCGATGACAATCGTGACGGCAAACTCACGGAAAATTCGTCCCACGAGGCCGGTCATAAACAGGAGCGGAATAAACACAGCGGCGAGAGAAATCGTCATCGACATGATCGTGAAGCTGATTTCCTTCGCACTGTTAATGGCCGCTTCAAACGCGGGTTCACCGCGCTCCATGCGGCGTACGGTGTTCTCCAGAAACACAATCGCGTCGTCAACGAGAAATCCAATGGCGAGCGTGAGCGCCATCAAGGAAAGGTTGTCGAGGCTGTAACCAAGCGCGCGCATCGCGATAAACGTAATCAGCAACGACAACGGCAACGCCACTACCGGAATCAACGTATCTGTCACACGGCCAAGAAATGCAAAGATGACGATCACGACCAGCACGAACGCGATGATCAAAGTAGCCTGGACGTCCGCAACCGAGTGCACGATGTTTGCGGAGCGATCGTAAATCGGCCTGATCGTGATCGATCCCGGCAACTCCGCCTGGATCATCGGCAGGATTTCATGAATCGATTTCGAGACTTCAACGGCATTCGCGCCGGCGCGGCGATTAACCGCCACAATCACTGTCGATGAAGGCACCGTGCCGCCGCGGTACCAGAAACGCATATTGACGCGCTCGTCCTGGACTGAGTCTTTAATTGTCGCGACATCGCGAAGATAGATCGGCGCGTTGTTGGTACCGCCGACAATCAAGTTGCCGTATTGTTCGGCAGTCTCAAGCTGACCCTGTGGTCGCAAAATCGCAGTTCGTGAAGGGCTGTCCAACTGACCCGCGCCTATGAAGCTGGTGCCGTTCTTGATCGCGTTATTCAGATCGTCAATCGAGATGTCGCGCGCCCACATCTCCTTGGGATTTGCCTTGATGCGAATCGCAGACTTCGTTCCGAAGACGTTAACCTGCGACACGCCCGGCAGAATACTGAGGCGTTGTCCCACCCGAGTGCTGGCGTAATCGTATAACTGGCCGGACGTAACCGAATCACTAACCATCGCGATGTACATGATCGGCTGATCGTTAGGATTCGTTTTTGAATAAGTCGGTGGTGATGGAAGATCCGCGGGCAAACTACCTGTCGCCTGTGAGATCGCGGTCTGTACGTCAGTCGCGGCAGCGTCGATGTTTTTGTCGAGCGCAAACTGGAGAGTCAAGATCGCAACACCCTGGGTGCTCTGCGAAGTCACGACTTCCAGTCCATTGATCTGCATGAACTGGCGTTCGAGCGGAGTAGCAATGTTAGCGGCGACTGTGTCGGGACTCGCGCCCGGATAGCCGACAGTCACCTGAATCACCGGATAGTCGACCGCAGGAAGATCGTTTACGGGGAGCTGAAAGTAACTCATTACCCCGAAGAGGATCACCGAGAGAGTCAGCACCGCGGTCATTACCGGCCGCCGGATGAATGGTTCAGAGAGATTCATGACTTCTGTTTACTGAGCTACTGCTGTCGCCGGGCTTGATTGCGGTTGTTCGATTACTACCTTGCCGCCAGGTGTCACGCCGAGCTGTCCGTTGACAACCACCTTCTCGCCAGCAGAGACACCTTTCTCAACAACGACCAGATCACCTTGTCGCTGACCCAACGACACCGTGCGTTGCTCGGCGGTCGAGTCAGGTTTGATCACGTAAACATACGATCCTGCTGCAGACATCTGAGGCGCAGTCGCCGGTATCAGTACTGCGCTCGGCACATTTCCGAGCAAAAGCCGCACGCTGACGAAGCGGCCGGGCCAGAAACGATGTCCGGGATTTGGAAGCGTGGCGCGAAGCGTCACTTGTCCGGTTTCGGTTTGCACCGCGTTGTCGACAAATGTCAGGTGTCCTGAAATCGGATCATCGGTCGAATCCGGCAGACGGACTTCAGCACTCAAAGTGCCCGCACGCATCTGCTCCTGCACGTGCGTTAAGTTGTTTTGTGAAATCGTGAAGTCGGCGTAGATCGGATCGAGTCGCTCGATCACGAGCAACGCGTTGCTTGAAACACCGGAAGTAGATTCGGCATTGCTCATTGGCCCACCGGGATTCACAACATTTCCGATATCAACCAGACGTTGACCGGCACGTCCATCGATGGGCGAATGGATGAAGCAATAACTGAGTTGCACTTTCACGTTATCAATTGCCGCCTGGTCAACTTTGATCGTTTCATCCGCGCTGCGCACTGCTGCACGCGCAGCTTCGGAGTTGGCTTTGAGAGTGTCGTAGTCAACACGTATTTGTTCGTACTGCTCACGCGCTACGACGCCCTGCTCAACCAACGTGCGATACCGTTTCACCTGGGCGAGCCCCCAATTCTCACGTGCGACCTCGCGCGCCAGATTCGCCTCTGCCTGTTTCTTCGCAGCAACGTCTTTCGCGAGATTTGCCTGCGCCTGCTTCAGGTTAGCTTCAAACGGTCGGGGATCGATTGTAAAAAGCAGTTGGCCTTTTCTGACGTTCGCGCCGTCAGTGAAATGAATCTTGACTATGCGACCGGAAACCTGTGGCTGAATCGAGACTGTTTCTTTTGCAACTATCTTTCCGAGTGCGTCCATGTAATTCGAGACGTCCTGAGACACTGCGGTGCTCACGACGACGGGCGCCGGGGGACGCTCAAAATTCGGTTGCGCTTTGTTAACACAGCCCAGGAGAGTGGCGCAGAGTCCACACACTGCCAGGAGAACTCCCAAACGATAAGAAAAGCCCTGCTTGGATTTCATAGACATCTATCCTTTAATCTTAGTCCTCCTCCATTGTGCCATTTTGAGTCCAGAATTCTAAGCGAGGTCGATGAGGCTTGTGTTAAGTCGGGGTGAAAATTTGTTAAGAGTTTGTAAATAGCCGCGGATTGACGCGGATGAACGCGGATCAGATCGGCGTTTATCTGCGTCAATCCGCGGCTTAAAACTACATCTCGTCCAGCAGGTTGATCAGGTGAGGCGCTTTTTCATCCACGATCACGACTTTCTTTGCAAACTTCTTATTATCGGCAAAGAACGACGCAATGCTGTTTTTCTTCACTGACCACGATTGCCCGTGCTTCTTTGCTTCCGCCTTTCGGTTGACGTCGATCTCATCCACTGGATAGGTCAGGTGAACAGTGTAATCTGCGTCGTCGCCTCTTTCGGCAAGCAACATTTCCAACGTCTCGCGTGCGGGATTGCCGTGCTCGCCGTTCCCCGAAAAGACGTAATGATCGGCAGTAATACGACGGAAGAGAATCGGATCGTTATTACGTTTACTGCCGTGATGTGGACACTTAAGAACATCGACATGCATCGTGCTCTTGCCATCCGCCTTTAAAAGACCGACGAGCTCCAGTCCCTTCAGGACCTTGTCTCCACGCGCATCACCGGTCAGCAGCATGGTCTTTTTGCCGGCTTCGGCGTAAACAACGACACTCGAAAGATTTGGAACGGACGTGTCAGTAAACGCCGCCAACGCGGCCTCAGTCTTCTTCCCCTTCGCCGCCGCTTTCTTGAGAAACTCATCGTGATCTTTTTGCAACTTGACAACTTCAGGGTTCATTGGCCCAACCACGGTGAAGCTGAGGCCTTTTCCCATGTCGATCTTCTTTGCTTTTGCCTTGGCCAGAACAAGCTTGCCGGCAAACGGCGGATTGATGCGCAGCTTGAGCCCGCGTATGTCGTCGCGCAGTTGAAATCCCTGGCCGACACTGGCCAGCACTTTCGCAGCCTCGGGATCAATTCCCTTGAGATCATCCGGATCGGGATCGCCGGAAAGTGAGGCAGCACCGAACTGTGCAGTGACAGCAGCAGTCAACTCTGCCGGATTGTTGCCGATGATGTCGTCGAAACTGTTATGCCAGACGCCGCTGATCTTAAGAGCCAGCGGTTGCTTCGACTCCTTCGCCTCGAGCAATTCTTTCGTCAACTCAAGCACGCCATTGATGTGATCGTCATCGATATGGCTCACCATCAGGAAGTCGACCGGAAGCGACGCATCACCTTCGAGCTTACGCGCCTTTCTGATCTCTTCCAGACGCGGTTTGAGATGTGGTTTGTAAACGTTTCCTGGTCCGCCGTCGATCAATCCGAGGCCCGGTTCCTTTTTGGTACCGTAGTGAAGAATGAGGCAGTCGCCCTTGCGCGCACGCCTAACGTCGAGTGTGAAGAACATAAGTTTCTCCTTAGATACTTTGAAACGCTCGAAGCACGTCAAGCATGCCGTGCCCCTGGAAACTGCGTTCACGCCCAAGATCTGTAGCGCTCTCGCAGAGGATGCGTTTGATCCGGCGCGGTTCGCCGACGAGTTCGTCGTAGCGCGCCATCAACATTGCCGCGGCTCCACTGACGTGCGGAGCCGCCATGCTTGTCCCGTCTAGTTCTCCCCATAAATCGTCAGGCAGGCACGACTCGATGCGTTCGCCGGGTGCAACCAAATCCGGTTTCATGCGACCGTCACCCGTTGGACCACGGCTCGAGAAGAAACTCACGCCGTACGTGTGGGGTCGATAACGATGAGTTGCGCCGACTGTGATAACGCCGTCAGCATTACCGGGATCGGTAACACTGAAAGCGGTGTAGCCCTCGTACGAGCCGTCCTTTGTTTCGAACCGTTGATAACCAAGATTTCCGGCTGCTGCGACAACCACCACACCACTCTCCACCAGCCGTTCAGATTCGTTGCAGATCGGCGTGCGTCCACAGGCAAAGTTTCGTACGTCGTGCGGGATCGAAAGACTCATGTTGGCGCCGTGAATCGTCAGGTAAGTGTGACGATCGTTTAGATAGCGCAAATACTGAAGTGCAGCGATGATTGCGAACTCCGTGTCCTGAAGCGACTTGGCCAGGACTCGGAAATCGTAAAACTTGATATCCGGGCACATGCCATCGTAGTAACTCTCGTTCGCGGGGCCCTTGGGCGTGTCGCGACCGGCATAGGCGCCGATGATCCCCGCGACGTGTGTGCCATGACCGCTCTTCGGTTTCGTCGCCGGATCGATCATGATGAACTTCTCGACCAGTTCCCAATTGATGGGCCGATCGTTGTCGGCGTCTTCAGCTAACTTCAACAGATCTTTACTCGCTGTCGCTTTCTTGAATCCTTTGTGTCCGACGAGCAGTTCCGGAAGACGCGCTTCGCGCGTCGATTCCTCGAGATTGTCAAGACTCACAATCTGTCTGATGTTACTGAAATCAAACGCCTTCTCGATTCGACTTTTGCCGTCTTTGCCTTTGAAGACGGGATGGCTGCCATGAATGCCTGAGTCGAGCACCGCCCATCTGATCTTGTCGCATTTAACGTTGAACAGCGTACGCGCAGCGTCTCCTTTGACTGACGGAACAGATCGCTCCAACGCCAGCATCGCTTTGCGATTCAAGGAGACTTGCCAGACTTGTGGCTCGGGAGTTTTCTTCTTCGGTTGTTTTTTCAGAATGGGATTGAAGACTTTACCCAGTAGCGTCACCACTGGTCCGCCATGTTCGATCTTCGCCAAAGCATCGCCGGCGCCGATTGAACGATCGTCCTGTGTCGCAGCCCACAAGATTACCCCGGCGAGGCTGACGTAGCGATCGAGAGCGGTAAAGTCAGCAAACTTCTCCGATGCCGTGGCCTGTGCGTCTTCACCTTCGGCCTTGGCCCATGCCACTACAATGTCAATCTTTTTTCGCAGGCGACTGCCTTCGGTGTAATCGTCGAGGAGGTCTTGAATCTTTGGATCATTCCACCACTGCGTCATCGGTACTATGACCCGAAGCAACTCCTCGAAAAAGAGACGCGCCGCGACGAGTCCCTGAAGATAGGCGACTTCAGCCTCCTGCCCCTTCGCACGTTTCATGTCCAGGGCATCAACCTGCCTCGAGATGAGACCAGCAACCGGACCGGCAGGACGCGACTTGTGCGGAGTGATGAGCAAATCAATCGCGTCGTGAGGCTTCATCGCGTATGCGATCCAGACGTCGCCCAACACTGGCGAGTCTTGTAGCTGTCTGCGATCATTTGCCGGACCAAGCAGGACCAGTTCAACAAGAGCACGGGAAGAAACAGCCATGAACAACCTCTTACGGGAAATGTGAAGACTGAAAGCGCGTGGCGATTAAATTGACCATCCACAGATTACGCAGATTTCGCAGAATGATCAATCTGCGTAATCTGTGGATGGTTTTGCTGCCGGAAGGCTGCCATGAACGATGCACTGCGACGGCGTGATATCGGCACCCGCACACCACTCGCCAACACCGCAATCGACGCACCGGCGCGCGTGCGCGTCAGTTCTCGAACGCCGTCGAGGCGCACGAGTGCACGTCGATGCGCGCGAATGAAACCATTCTTTTGCACACGCTTTTCCAGTAGTTGAAGTGATTCACGGAGAAAGTAACTGCGCGTGCCGACCCACAGTTGAGAGTAATTTCCTGCCGCTTCGATCCAGTCGATCTCGTTCAGATGCAGCACTGTCGCGCCGCGCGATGTTGTAACCACAATTGTCTCTGCACGCGCAGACTTCGACTCCAGTCGTTTCAGCAAACGATTGATCGTCGTCGCAAAGCGCGCCTCGCTAACTGGCTTTACGAGATAGTCGAGAGCTTCAGTTTCGAAAGCTTTGATCGCAAACTGATCGAACGCCGTAAGAAAGATAACTGCCGGCATTCGCTCGACAGTTCGTCGCTTGATCACTTCAAAACCGTCGATACCCGGCATCTGAATGTCGAGGAAAACGACATCCGGTGGAGAGTTATCGAGTGCCGCAAGCACTTCCGCGCCGTTGCGACATTCGCCCGCCACGACAAACTCCGGGAAAGCAGCCAGAAGCTGGCGCACGCCGCGACGCGCTACGGGCTCGTCGTCGGCAATAAGTGCTTTCCACTTAGTTTGTTTCACCGTTTGGCTCCGGACGCATTTCGCGATAAGGCATTCGCAGAGTCGCGATTGTACCGCCTTCGGGACGTGGGACGATCTCGAGTGATGCCTTTTCGCCGTGGAGCACACGCAGACGCTCGCGTGTGTTCTCGATGCCATGACCCGGTGGCGCCGGCACAGCAGGATTGATGCTCACACCATCGTTGATGACCGTAATCTCCAGGACGTCACCCGAACGATTCGCGGTGACAAGCAAAAGACCAGCATCCGAATCTTTTGCGATGCCATGGCGAATCGCGTTTTCAACGAGATGTTGCAACGCAAAACTCGGAATCGTCGCAGACATCAGCGACTCCGGGATTCTGAATTCAGGTCGCAGACGATCCGAGAAGCGAGCCTGTTCTATAGCGACATACTGGCGGACCAGTTCGAGCTCTTCACCGAGCGTAACTTCATTCGCCTGATGTCGGCTCAGCGTCCGTCTTAGCAACTCGCTCAAATGTTCAATGATGCTCACCGCGCCCTGACGATCGTTATCACGAACAAGCACGGTAATCGTGTTTAGTGTATTGAAGAGAAAGTGTGGATTCAGTTGTGCCTGGAGCGCAGCGAAACGCGCGCTCGAAAGTTGTTCGGAGAGTCGAGCCACCTGCACTTCGCGTTCACGGGCGTCGATGAAGTAACGAGTGGCGTGTTCAATCCCCACGACGCAAAGGTACACCGCCACGCCGAACGGCAACGTAGTAAAGATCCAGCCCAACCATTCAATGCCAAACTGAAGCCAGAATTTCGCTGCTCCTTCCTGCATCGCGGTGTGATAGATGTCGGGAGCAAAGATCCGGATCAGGATGAAGCGCAGTAACTGACCGCAAGTGGCCCACGCCACGCAGAACAAGAGTGAGAAGAAGAAGTGCAACACGGCGCGACTGACAAGATGAGGGCGCGCCAGCGGCCATTTCCTTGAGACGGCGAAGACACCGGGCGTGAGAAACGCATAAAGCAACCAGTCGCCAAACTCGAACAGAAGGTCGCGAAGTGTCGCCGGTCCCCAACGCTGCAGGCGTGCTTGAGCGATGCGATTGATCACGGCGAAGATGGCAGGACCAATCCAGGCAGCCGAGACAATCATCCATGGGCGGAGGCGTGGCAATCGCACGTTGTCACAGTATCCCTGGTCCAGTGCCAGCCGCAATACCGTTCACGTCAAGAGACACACCGCTTGCGTATTTGTTCTTGAAGCGGGCCACAAAAAGGCACATAAAGCACAAAAAGCACAAAGATGATTTGGAGGAACTTTGCACATGACACTGAAATCACTAACTAAAACGGCTCGAATATTTGTTTTGTGCTTCTTGTGCCTTTTTGTGGCTAAGAATTCTGTGGCGGCCAACGACGATCGTGCGGCTGATGCTGCGGCTATTCGGGCTCACATTGAAAGTATCTTTCAGGCGTTCATCGATGGAGACGAAGAGAAGATCTTTGCGACGCACTCGGAAGATTGGCGCGGGCTTCTGGAGGGCTCACGTACACCGATCAAAGGAATCGACGAGTACATGAGGGCGAACGGGATCGAGTGGCCCAGACCCGCGAACGCTCCAAAGTCGCATCCTTACTATCCAGCCGGCACGACGTACAAAGTCAGTGACTTCGACGTGCATTTCTACAGTTCGGAGCTGGCTGTTGCGAATTTCTTTGGCGAGTTTCAGCGAAAGGACGGCAACACGACGATCACGCTGCGTCGTTTCCGCATCATGGACGTTTATGCGAAACGCAAAGGAAGCTGGATACAGGTCGCTTCGCACACGGTTGTCGATCCGGAATGGCGCGCTGAGCAGATGTCGCGTCCGATGAAGTTGAATCCGGAGATTCGGCAACGAATACTCGCGGCGCGGGAGGCGGTTTGGAAGGCGTGGTTCACTAACGATCGGACCAGTTTGGAGAAGTTGATTCCGGAAGAGACGATTGCGATTGATGCCGGTGAAGAGGGTTGGTCCGATCGAGCAGCAATTCTCGCGAATGCGAAGAGGTTTGTGGATAGCGGTGGGAAGCTTCTCAAGCTCGAGTTTCCGAAAACCGAGATCCAGGTTTACGGCAACACGGTGATTGTTTACACCACCTATTTGTACGAGATTGAAATCAACGGCCAACGCTCAACCGCAAGCGGTCGCGCAACAGAGATGTTCGTGCGACGCGGCGACGACCTCGTGAATGTCGGCTGGCACATGGATTCAGGCAAGTAGGAACGAATTATTTATTTAATACTGATCGTCATTGAATACGTCGCGGCTTTGGCGCCGGTATCGACGAGGATGAGATAGTCGCCGGTTTCGGGCAGCGTGCCTGTCCAGCTTTGCGTGTTGTCCGCAAGTGACATTGTCGTGCTTGAAGTCATCAACATGAATCTGACCTTGCCGGGCGAGGTCAGTTGCACAGACATCACCTGACCGGCGCGAGCACCGATAAGCCAGGTATCGGACAGCGCCAGTGACACTCTGCCTTGCACCGTCGCAGACGAAGCACCGCGTCTGAATTGAACCCTTCGCGAAGAAGGTTTACTCTCGCCCGTTTCCATGTTAACGATCCGCGAGCTCGCTTCTCGATATCGCTTACCGTCAAACTTGTAGATCGATTGTGATTGCGTGGCTGCGTTTTCGCGCGCATCAATGCGCAGGTCGGTGTAACCATTGCTAGAGGTTTTTAGTAATTCAATACCGAGTCCGGCAGCATCCTCGAGGATCAACTCGTAACCAGCAGGATTCTGGCGATAGAGATAGATCGAACAGTTGACCATTCCACAAACACACGGCCCTGAGAGCTGAACTTCAAACTCTGAAACGCCGTCGCGATTGAGGTCGACTTCTTCCACCGACATATTCTCTTCAGCGGCGCGAGTGCCTCCCTCTTCTTTCTCGACGCATTCACGCACGTCCGCGTAGTCGGCGAGCACCTGCTTGAACAACCTGCTGCGCACCTCTTTCTTGTTTTCGCGCTGATCGTGATGCGCCTGCGCCCGGGTCTCGGAGGCGAGGCCCAGAAGGCAGATAACACAAGCAATAGCGGTGAGCGTCTTTGAAATCATCGTCTTCTCCTCATTGCAGTAACGCGTATTCCAGAGAACTTTTGTCGCTATTTGACGCTTAAATTTACTGGCGAACGCAATCTTTCACTAAACTGCTCCACGTACGCGTTCCAACTCTCGGCTGACGCGATTTTTCCGGCGCGATCCCACGCAAAGCCCGCCCAGTAAGAAACAGGCGCGGTAGTTCCCGGCTTCAGCACGAGTAGATGATTCCGACTGTCTTCAGTAACACCGTCGAACGTGCGCGGGTCGACGACGATCGCCAAGCCCTGCATGCCGAAATTCTTCTCCATCGGCTCCCAAACCGTGAACCAACCTCGCTCGGCGTTGAGGTGCTTCTGAGCATCCTTAACTTTCTTTAACCCGACTGCCAAAGCCAGCGACTCACTACCCGATGGCGCCTGGTACGAAGCACGAAAGTGATTCAACTGCCTGCCTGCATCCAGCGACACGCGCAGCACCTGCGACACCTTGACTCCATTCACATCAAACGGTTCATAGACCAGTTCAAACATCACGCGAATCGGCCCATTCGTCAGCACCCGCGAATCGACAAAGTTTGTCGGAATGTACAGTTGCCCCTTGCTCCAGATTCCATTCCCACCACAGCCACGCGTTGGACCAGCAGAATACGCATCGACGCCATCACCGTGATCCGCGTGATAGTTATCAACCATGTACCAGTCGTTAATTACGAGCTTCGAAGTTCGCTTGGACCAGATATCGATGGCGCTGCTGGTTAACGGTTCGCCTTTCCAGGTGATCAGTGCCTTGCCGTAAGTGCGATGAGCAACCAGATCGTTTTCCCACGCAAAATCGTCGAAACGCTCGCGGACGAAACGGCCATAGGCACGAAAGTCTTCGCGAGAGTATTCGCGCTTTGGTCCTGCGACGACGGTAAAGGTTTTTGTCTCGTTGGGTTGAAAGTCTGTCTGAAAAATCAGCAAGTCCGGTTTGTGATAATCGTCGTAGTCAGTGTCGACGGCCTGAGATAGCACTTCCTTGCCCGAACTGTCGCGCACGTGGAGCTTCATCAAATCCTTTTCGCCGAGCGGCGCAAGTGATTGGGTAGTCAGCTCGATCGTTTCGCTCTGGCGGGCGATGTTGAGTTTATTAACAGCGGTGACTGTCAGTTGTGTTTGCTGAGCTGTGCATACAGTTGCAAGGACAAGAATCAGAAGAGCAAGCGAAATAACCTTCATTCAGGCGCTCCGCGACGCGTTGATCGTGTAACGGCTGAATTCTACAACGGAATCATAAAAATCTTGTTAATTGAGTCGTTTCTCAAAGAGATGGAGATGTTTTAGGGAGGAAGCTTCGACTTCGCAAAGCAGTCTGCCGGTTTTCCGGAGCCTGACGATGGTAGGAGCCTTGATGAGTAACTCCTCGCCAACAGAATTGTCGCTAGTGTCGATCGTAATCGATTGCTCCGCAATCGTGGCGTCACGTTTGCGGTTCGCTAGCTCTCGAGCCGCGGCCGCTGACGATTTAAACCGTCTACATTTTGTCCCAACCCAGCCGCCATCTGTGTAATGGTATCTCTGACCATTTGCAGAGGCGCCGCAGCTATGATTTTCACTAATTAATCGCGGTTCCCCGTCGTTATACGACAGATCCAGGACTGCTTTAATAGAGTAATCCGGCAATTCAATAACGGCTTCGGGACGGGCAGGTACATAGGCGGGAAGTGTATAGATACGCCAGATGGCCGACATGCTAATACCTAAACCAAAGGTCAGGACGAAAACCCAAATTCTCGGCAGAAAGCGTTCCATGGGATTGGTCTCTTAGACGCCCGAAAAAAGAACTTGTTCCTGTAATTCTTCAGTCTGGTCCTAAAAACTTTTCGTAACTGAAGCCACTGGCCTATCATCCTCGTGTTCTGAACCGCCGGGCGCCGTATTAGGCGTACTTTTATACAAGGAAGCCGAATTTATATGGGATGTGATGTCTCGCTACTGTCAGGAATCGAATTCTTTGAACTATTAAAAGGAAGAAGATCGATGTGAACTCGCCAATGTTATCGATGCCATCAAACTAAACGCCGGCGCAACACTCTTCAACACCGGCGACCCCGGAGAATCATTATTCGTTGTTCGCTCCGGCTCGATCGAGCTCTACATTAAAGACACAGCCGGTCAGAAGATCGTGCTCACTATCGCCGAAGCAGGAAATCTCTTTGGCGAACTATCGCTGCTCGATAGTGGTCCAAGAACCGCCACCGCGATTGCGCTGACTGACTCGGAACTGCTCGTGCTCGACCGTGACGATCTGTTACTGCTCTTTCAGAAGCGTCCCGACGCCGCACTCAACATGCTCGCGGCGATGAGCACGATGACGCGCAAGGCTGATGAACTGCTCCGTACGCGTGTCTCCCGCAACGTCAACGAAGAGATGGAAGAGCACAGCACTCCTTTGCAACGTGTCGCAGACTGGATCGCGTGGTTTAGCGGCAGTATGCCTTTTCTGATGATCAATGCGGGATGGTTTATTGTCTGGATCATCCTCAACACAGTTCATACAGGCATTCCTCAATTCGATCCGTATCCGTTCGGACTGCTCACGATGATTGTCTCCCTCGAAGCGATCTTTCTTTCATGCTTCGTGCTCGTCAGTCAGAACCGGCAAGCTGAGAAAGATCGTGTGCGATCCGACATCGAATACGAAGTGAACATCAAAGCCGAACTCGAAGTTACGCACCTGCATGAGAAGACGGACCGCATTTACGAAAACATGCTGGCGCGTTTTGCGAAGCTCGAGAAACTACTCGGAGCACCCAATCCAACGCGCTAAACAGGTGCGTGACTAAAAAACCACTAAAGTATCGTTCTAACGACACAAAGCGTTGGGACTTTCTCGCCGACAATGCAACGCAACGGAAGGAGCGAACACTATGCGTTGGAGAGGCGAGCGACAGAGTTCAAATATCGAGGATCGACGTGGTATCGGCGGCGTTGGTCGAGTAGCAGTTGGCGGTGGTCTGGGCACGATCGTCATAATGGTCCTCGCGTTATTGTTTGGTGTGGATCCTCAGCGACTGCTCGAACAGGTCCCTTCCGAGCAACCGCCTGCCACGCAAAGTTCCCGCCCACAAAATGCCGCAAGAGGAAGAGTTGAAACAATTCGTCGCGGTGGTGCTGGCGAAGACCGAAGACGTTTGGAGCGGAGTGTTTCAACAAAACGGTCGTCAGTATCGCGAACCCACACTCGTGCTGTTTACGGATCAAGTGCGCTCAGCGTGTGGAATTGCCGGCTCGGCAACTGGACCATTCTATTGTCCCGGAGATGAGAAGCTTTATATCGATCTCGCGTTCTACGAAGAGCTGCGAAGACAATTCAAGCTCCTGGCGATTTCGCGCAGGCCTATGTCGTCGCACATGAAGTCGGTCATCACGTGCAAAAGCTTCTCGGGATCACGCAACGCATGGATTCAATGTCGGCAAGAACGAACCAGGCAGAAGCGAATCAACTCTCAGTGCGTTTGGAGCTGCAAGCTGATTTCTTTGCGGGTATGTTTGCGCGGTACGTGCAGAATCAAAATATGCTCGACGCCGGCGACATTGAAGAAGCCTTACGAGCCGCGAGCGCCGTTGGAGACGATCAGATTCAGCGTCGTACCACCGGCACCGTCATGCCCGACTCCTTCACCCACGGGACCTCCGAACAACGCCTGCGCTGGTTCAGAAAAGGTTACGAAACCGGCGACATCCGCCAGGGCGACACTTTCAACGCCACAAATCTTTAGCCACAAAAGGCACAAAAAGGCCATCCACAGATTACGCAGATTAACCTAACAGTTACATTAAAGGAATCTGCGTAATCTGTGGATGGGCTTTTTTTGTGGCTACTTGATGATGTCTTCGAAGGTTTGATTACCGATGCGGTAGCGTTGCCAGTCTTTGTAGTCGAAGTGCCACCACTCCGCTTCATAGACCGTAAAGCCTTCGGCTTCCATCACCGACCGCAGAAGATCGCGGTGCCAACGTTGTAGCGACGTACCGCCGGGATAGTCTGGATATGCGCGATCGGTGGTCTCGTCATAAGTGCTGACCATCTCGACCGGCTTCCCTGATTTGAGATCGTAAAGAGTGATGTCCACCGCGGCGCCGCGATTGTGACGCGAGCCTTTAGCGGGATCGGCCACAAAAAGTTTCTTGTCCTGTGGCGTGGCGTCCCAGAAAACCTTCGTCACATACCACGGTCGATAACCATCGTGAACGAGTAGACCGTAGCCTCGCGGTTTTAGCCTGCGATTGGCACGGACGAGCGCTTCGGCGGGTGCACGCTGCAGAAATGCGCGCGGCTCAGAATAGAAAACAGTGCCGAACAAGTTATTGCTGCTGGCGTAACGGACGTCGAGTTTGATTGTTGGATCGAGCTTGCGGAGCTCGACGAGCTCTGAAGGTAGAAAATCTCCGGTCTCCTGTGGCGGCTGGGCCTGAAGTGCTTCTTTGATCAACTCCTTGACTGGTCGCAGCGGCTTTACTTTAAGTTGCGTCGCGCCTTCTTCCGGTCCAATTGGGCGGCGTTCATAAATGAATCCACCAATCTTCAGATGTGAGACTCTTTTGTTTTTATCACGGAGAAAGAAATCAGGTGAGACTTCTTTGACTGACGTGGGTTCGCCCCGCTTGAGTGCAAGAAGTTTCCCATCCTTTTCGAGAATAATTAAGGTCTCGTTCTGACCTACGTATTCTCCCATGAAGGGTCGCCACTCAACCGGCGCCGGATTTGGTTTTGTTGTTTGAGCGATTGTTGCTGCGGCCAGCAACAGGACGAGAATTATAGAAGCTAGACGCGAGTTCATTACAGGATTAACAAGATTTGCAGGATTCACATGATTTATCTTGTTAATCTTGCAAATCATGTAAATCCTGTGAAACGATCTTTAAGACAACACGGCCTTCCGTATCTTATCAAGCGCACCATGCAACACATCATCCTCACGCGCGATGCAGAGTCGCATGTAGTTATCGTGCGCCTCACTATCAGCAAAAGCGCCGCCAGGCACGCCCGCCACGCCTTTGCTTATCAACATTTCATTGAAATCGATCGCATCCCCAAATCCTTCCGGGATACGCGCCCAAACATAGAACGCCGAACTCGAGTCGTAGATCGTGAATCCCGCCTCGGTGAGTGCTTCGACAGCCGTCTGTCGCTTGGCCGTGAATTTGTCGCGTAGCGCACCGTAGTAGTGCGGGTCAGACATCAACACTTCGGCGAGCGCCAATTGCAGCGGTGTCGGTGAACAAACGTAAAAGACGTTGTTCGAATTGTTCATCGGCGCAATCAGCTTTGGATCACCATAGACATAACCCAATCGCCAGCCGGAAATATTCCACGACTTCGAAAACGAGTTAACGGTGATCGTTCGATCCCACATGCCGTCGAACGTGGCCATCGAAATGTGCGTTCTCTCGCCTACAACGTAGTGCTCGTAAACCTCATCTGCGATACATAGCAGATCGAGTTCCTGACAAACCGCGGCGATCGCTTCGAGCTCCGCTCTCGTAAACACTTTGCCAGTGGGATTCGCAGGACTGCACGCAATAATTGCGCGCAGAGGAAACTGTTGCCGATCCTTCCACTCACGACAACGCGCACGCAGTTCGTCCACATCGAGATCTAAACTCTCACCATGTAAAGGCAACACATTCGAGTGGCCGCCAAGTTCATCGAGTATGCGACGGTGATACGGATAGTAAGGTTCAAAAACAAGCGCCGAGGAATCTTTTAAGTGTGTGTGCGCGATGGCGATGAGTGCGGCCGTTGCGCCCGGCGTAATCAATAACTGCAACGGTGTGGCTTTTGGATCAACCTCGATGTTATTAAAGCGCGCGATCTTTTTGGCAACAGCTTCGCGTAACTCGCCCACACCTTCGGCCGGACTGTAATGATTTCGGCTCGAGCTGATCAATCGATCAGCGGCTTCAGCGAGTTTTGGATTGATTGCCAGCTCTGATTGGCCCTGGACCAGATTGCCGCTGGGTGGGACCAGTCGAGTGATCGTGCGTATTTCTGGCTGCGGTTTGGCGGTTTTGACGTTCATTGCACTTCGCGCGGTTCCTTGCATGATATTCAGTAGGTAGAACTAAAGCGCAAAAGATTACCAGCGAACGCGAACCAAAGCACGCCGAGAGAAGCAAGCAAAAAGATCGTTGCTTGTATTTTCATCCAGATACTCCATCGTCTTCCAAACCATGTGAGCGCGGCGTTGGCGAGAACTACTAGCGTTCCGATCGCTCCGATGAGACCAACAATCTGAATCAGTCGAAACCAGAGAGTACCACGATCGCTGAAAACTTCGAGGTGTTCGAGGCCATACATTGTAAGCCCAAACAGAGCCGCAACAAAGATCAAATTGAGCACAAAAACCACGCGCACCAGAATCCGCAGCAGCCGTTCACGCGGACTCAATTCCAACTTGTGACCGTAGTGTCTTCTCACAAACCATCCCACCGGCCAGAGTATCAACGTGAGCAACATCAGCACCAGGGAAACCACAAGAACGATCGTGAGGAGCTTACCGTTTTGCAACGTGCCGACTCGTTGGCCCACAAAAAACGGGTACGGCAAAACCATCTGCATGACCCCATTTTGATCGGGTTTGAAGACGAGCTTATCCTGACCACCACGCTCGAGAAACGTCATCGGGCCGATGGCCTGCCAGCGTTTTGGTTTGCCGTTCGTACTCGTTAACTGGGGCGTTTCGATGTCGCCGTCTCCAACTGCGGCGACTTGAAATTGCCCGAGCAGAGTCGCTGTTTTCAGGAACGACGTCTCGCTGCGCCGGCTTAGAACATAGGTGCCGGCCGCGGCGTTGGCATCGTCCTTCGCGGTCGCGGAAGTTGCCGGATTTGCAGTGTACGGATAGTAACGATCGAGAAATGCCTGCCAGAGATTTACTCGTCCGGGGCTGTCGCCGCGTCCGGCACTGTTATATGAGACGAAGAAACCGAGCTTCTGGTCCAACACCAGATGTAGATCGCTATGGAAGAAAACCGTGTCGCCGCCATGGCCAATGATGCGGTGTCCGTTACGCGACTCTTCGTAGAAGCCGTAACACATCGCGTTCATGTTGTCGTCGAGAGCGAACAGACGGCTATGCATCAGGCGCGCTGTTTCGGGTTTGAGAATCTGGGCGTTGCCGAGCTGTCCGTCCTGCAAGTGAGCGATCATGAACTGCGCGATATCCGTCGCACTACTACTCAAACTACCGGCCGGAAACGGGTTGACGATCTCAAACGGCTGCGCATCACCGGAGCCGAGACGATAACCATTGGACATCAGCGGCGCGAGATTAGAGGGAAGTGGCTGCGTGAACGTCGAGTGAGTCATGTTGAGTGGCTTGAAGATATTTTCAGCCACGTACTCATCGAACGGCCGGCCCGATACACGCTCGACGATGTAACCGGCGACGGAAGTAGCATAGTTCGAGTAAGCCGGAACGGTTCCCGGTGGATAAATCCGTGTGGGGATATGCGTCTTCAGATACTGGCCCAGGTTGGGAGCGCCGGTATTTTGTGTGATTAAGTCTTTGACTTGTTCTTCAAAGCCTGGTGTGTGAGTCAGTACGTTCTTTAAAGTGATCGGCTTGCCGAACGCATCCGGGATTTTGTAATCGAGATACTGATTGATGTCGGCGTCGAGATCGAGTTTTCCCTGTTCGTAGAGCTGCATGATCGCGGTCCATGTGAACAGTTTTGAAATCGAGCCTGGGCGGAAGAGAGTGTCTTGTGGCGAGACTGGTTTATTGTTTTTTACATCCGCGTAGCCATAGCCTTTTGCGAAAAGTAGTTTGCCGTCTTTGACCACCGAGATCGTGGCGCCGGCGATGTCAGATTGTTTGATTTGGAGTGGGACGAGACCATCGAGAAACGCTTCGACGTCGGCGGCAGTCATTTCATGCGTACCGGTTTGCGATGGAGCCGGAACTGGGGGCTGCGATCCTTCTCTCTTCCTAAGCGCCTCATCCGGCGCCTGGCCCACCACACTAAGCGCGACAAGGAAAGCTATCAATAATAACGAGATGATTCTGTTCACGTTCGGCTCCTATTATTGTTTGGGACAGGATTAACAGGATTTTTTCAGGATGGACAGGATTCTTCCTGTAAATCCTGAAAAATCCTGTCTACCAGATTTGGGTGAGCACGCGTTCGAAGTTTCCACCTAAAATTCCTTCGATGTCCGCATCGCTGTACTTGCGTCGAATCAATCCTTCGGTCAGATCAAACATTCGCTTTGGATGATCGAGACCTTCAATATCGATCTTCTCGCGGAAGGCGTATGAACCTTTATAGCCGGCGCGCAGTTGTTTATTCAGCTCCGGCGGCATCGCGTCGTAGCCGTAGAGATCGATGTCACTGCCGACGCCGAGATGCTCCGGTCCGATCAGTTTTCTAACGTGATCGAAGTGGTCCAGAACGTGCTCGACGGTTGTCGGTTCATCACCTTTGACAAACATGCGCACACCAGTGATGCCGATGACACTGCCGGCTTGACCCACCTTCTTGATCGCTTCGTCAGTCTTCAAACGTGGATGATTCGGCACAAGCGCACGACAGTTTGAGTGTGTAATCAGAACCGGCTTCTTCGAGATCTCGAAGGCGTCGAGTGTCGTGCGATCACCGCAATGCGACACGTCAACAGCCATTCCGACTTTGTTCATCCGTTCAATGATCGCGACTCCGAAGTCGGAGATACCTTCGTCACGTCTTTCGGTTGAACCGTTGCCGATCAGATTGCGCGAGTTGTAGGTGAGTTGAGAAACGCGCTGGCCCAGGCCGCGAAAGAAATCAACGTCGTCAGGACGGCGAAAGTGTTCTGAATTCTGCAGCCCGAGAATGATCCCGATCTTGCCCGACTTTTTGATCCGCTTCAGATCGGCGGGGCTATCGATGCGCATGAAGTGATCGCCGTCGTTGGCGATAAAACCGTTCCACAAGGCGAAGAATTGGAGTCCACTGTCGTAGGCATTCGGACCACCCATGCCGATGGCGGGATGAATGACGTTGATGCCCGAATCGATGAATGGTCGAAGATCAGCGGCGGTGAATGTTTCAGGATCCTTGAACCACCTCGTTGACTTGCTGAAGTCGAGCGTCAACACGCTCAGCATGTCGATGACAGTCGCGCGTCCAACTAAATCTATCGCCTGCCGCGAGTATTCGGTCGTTGAACTCGCAAACAGACGAAAGCGCCCACGATTGATCATCGGCGCAGCAACGATGGCAGCCGTAGCAAGACCGGCGCTCCTAATCATCTCGCGCCGGTTGATGAGAGTCCTGTTTTTCATACTTGGATATTGGCGCCACCTTGGAGTGCGCCAACTTGTTGGCGCTTTAGTATTCAATCACATACCAAAGCGGTGCCAAGGCACCGCACTCAAAGGAGGCGCCTAATTACTTTGGACTGGCAGGGCGATGTAGGAGGCGTGCTTGCCGGAGCGAAAGACTTTTTGCGTTGCCGGCTGAAAGTCCGACTCAATCGCCTTGAAAATGTTCGCTACAAACTTTTGCGGATTTCGATCGATAACCGGAAACCAGGTGCTCTGCACCTGCACCATAATACGGTGGCCCTTTTTAAAAGTATGATCGTTGGCAGGAAATCCGATCTGGTAGTGATAAATCGTGTTCGCGATGAGCGGCTCCGGCTTCTCAAAACTCTTTAAATACCGACCACGAAAGACGTCTCCCGCAATCATGAGCTGGTACCCACTCATCGTCGGGTCCGGCTCAAACTTATCGGGATACACGTCGATCAGCTTCACGATCCAGTCGCTGTCTGTTCCCGAAGTTGAGGCGAAGAGATTCGCGATGATCTTCCCCGAAACGGTGAGATCTTCTGTCAGCGTCTCACTCTCAAACGTAAGCACGTCCGGACGACGATCGACAAAACGCTGATCCTCAACTAACCAGATGGGCCAACCCGAACGGACCTGAATCGGTCGCGGACGATAAGGAACCGGAGTCGCCGGGTCAGAAACATAACTGTCGAAGGCCGCTGTACCCGCGGGCGTTTCGAATGACAATTTCCGGTTTGCTTGAAAGTAGAGCCGGCGTTCAGCGACATTGCGTTTTGGCGGCCACTCGTTATGTTCGACCCACTGATTGACGCCGGTGCGAAACGTCAATGCTTCCGGTCGTTCGCCCGTCCCTTTTCCCTTCAAATAATGAGCGAAGAACGGTGCGAGGATGGTGCGGCGGTAGTGAGCGGCGGTCGGGCTGCCAAAATCGATGCGACCGAGTTTGCTTCCATCACCTCTCGACCAGCCACCATGGTTCCATGGACCAACCACCAGAAAATTTTGTTTAGCCGTATCGTGGCGTTCGAGTAGTTCGTAGATCTTGATAGGACCATAGAAGTCTTCCTGGTCCCACCAGCCTGCAACATTCAAGATCGGCACAGTGACGCGGTTCAGCCACGGCGCAAAACCCTGGCGTTTCCAAAACGCACTGTAGTCAGGCTCGTTAACAAATGCAGTCCAGGTCGGAAGCTTGCCGTTGAAATACTTCTTGTCGGCGTTCGAAAGCGGTCCCAGATTGAGATACCACTCGTACGCGTCGAACTTATCGATAATCTTAGTTGGGTCTGTAATCTCTTTTGACGACTCCATCATGTAGGAGTATTCAAGGCCGTAACTCAAACGGAAAGCGCCATTGTGGTGAAAGTCGTCGCCGAGCCACATGTCTGCGGGTGAAGCTTGCTGAACCACTGCCTTCAGCGCCGGATGTGGATCGAGCATACCCATCACCGACAGCCATGCGCCGTAACTCGTTCCCGCCATACCGACGCGACCGTTATTCTTCGGCACCTTGGTCAGGAGGTACGCGATCGTGTCGTAAGTGTCGGTGCTTTCGTCGATCGCATTCTTGTCTTTCGGATCGCGTGGTTGCCGAAGCATCACGAATTCGCCTTCAGACTTGAAGCGACCACGAATGTCCTGCCGGACGAGGATGAAGCCTTCGGATGAGAGTTCCGAGAGGGCGGTAGCGAGTTGCTCGGCGGTGGTGGCGCCGAGGCCGTACGGGGTGCGAAGCAACAGGATTGGAAGTGATTCCGTTGCTTGCGCAGGTGCGTCGATCGTTGTGTACAGACGAACGCCATCGCGCATCGGAATCATTGCTTCGGTGCGCGAGTAGTCAGCGGGTTTGTACTGAGCGTGGGCGGCGGTGAGTGCAAGAAGAAGAATGACTCCCGCAACGGCGCCACGGCGCAACGAAGAGCTCAAAGAAAAAATTTTAACGCTGCGCCGTGGCGCCGTGGCGGGAGTAATCCTCATTTATTTCTCACGTCCCTTCGACACGCGATTGATCGGCGCAGGCCGCGGAACACGCCGCACCGGATTCTGTTCGAGCAATCGCAACGCTTCCTGCACCGCTCTCTCGAGCTGCGGATCGCGCCCTTTATTCACTTCGGCGGGCGTGTATTCAACCTCAATATCCGGCGCCACGCCGATGTTCTCCACGTCCCACTCGCCTTTCAGATTATAGAAAGCGAGATTTGGGGCGGTGATGCCGCCACCATCGATCGTTGCTGGAAAACCGAGGGTGCCGACCAGTCCGCCCCAAGTGCGTGTTCCGACAAGTGGTCCCATCTTGCGGAGTCGAAACATGTAGGGCAATGCGTCGCCGCCAGACCCGGCGGACTCGTTAATGATCATCACTTTTGGACCATAGATACCAGCGATCGGCGACGTGCTCGGATTTCCGTCGCGCAACGCGAAATATCCCATGAGCTTTCGATCGAGCTCGTTGACGATGTAATCAGCCACCATGCCGCCCTGGTTGTAACGTTCGTCAATTATCGCACCCTCCTTGTCCTGCTGCGCGTAATAGTAGCGGGTGAAATACGTGTAACCGGGATTTGCGGTGTTGGGTAGCCACACGTACGCGAGCTTTCCGTTCGAGAGTTTGTCGACGAGGCGACGGTTGTTCTCGATCCATGCTCTTGTGCGAAGCGTGGCGTCACTTGCTACCGGCACGACAGTGATCACACGTGAACCCTCGCTAGTTGGTGTCTTGTTTACGCGAATGAGTGTCTGGCGGTTTGCGGTTCCTTCAAACAGACTGTATGGATTCGTCGGTGGCACAAGCGGACGGCCGTTCACTTCGAGCAGGTAATCGCCTTCGGCGACTTGAATGCCCGGAGCACTCAGCGGCGCTCTCAGATCGGGATTCCAATTCTCGCCGGTGTAAATGCGCTTAATGCGATAGCGTCCATTCTCGATCGTGAAATCCGCGCCGAGTAAACCAACTGCAACCGGCTCATCAGTCGGGAGATCGCCTGTCCCGAGGAGATAAGAATGGCCCACAGTAAGTTCACCGCCTACCATTGCGATCACATAACTGAGATCAGCGCGATGGCCGACAGAAGCCAGTAGCGGCTTGTACTTGTCGTAAATCGCCTGCCAATCCGCTCCATGCATTTTGGCGTCGTAGAAATACTCACGCTGGATGCGCCACGTTTCGCGATAGATCTGCGACCACTCGGCCCGCGGATCGACACGCATTTCCAACTGCGCGACGTTTAGTGGTCCATCACCCACTTTCGCCGGACGTTCAGTTGCAACTACTCCCCAACGATTGGCGCCATCGCCGGCCTGATAGAGCAGCTTCTTCTTGTCGGCTGAAATCGAATACGAACGGATGCTGCCTTCAAGAAACGGTGCCGTCGCGCGCTCTTTCAATTGATAGCGTTGCAGACGAAGTGTTCCGGGCGCTCCGCCCACGATGGGTTCGGTGTAAAAGAATGTTCCCGCTGCCCCCGCCGCGAGATTGTTGTAGTCGCCGGCAGGAATGTTCACTGCCAGCACTCGTTGACTGATGCCGTCGAAATCGATGCGGACTACGGGTTTCGCATTTGGATCGGGCGGTTTCGGCGGCGGAGCATCAGGGCTCGGTGGCTTTGGCTCGTCACCTGTTTCCGGTAGCAGTGGCGACGGGTCAGTCGCACTAAGAACGACCAGATAGATCGCGCGACGCACAGGCCGATCGATCGAGCTCATCTCCAACCAACCGGTGCTTGGTCCATAGTTCGTGCTGGCCATGAAGTAGAGATACTTCCCGCCCGCGTCGAACGTCGGTGAGATGGAGTCGGCGAGTCCGTCAGTGACTTGATAAGTCTTCTTGTCGGCCCATGAATAAACAAAGATCGCGCGCAGATGGCTGGGGAGACTCTTTGAATACGTGATCCACTTTGAATCGGGAGACCACGACGCGTTGAAGTCTCTGATCGGATCCGGATATGAGTCAGTGTCGATCTTCGTTGCCGCGCCACTCGCAACCTCAATGGTCCAGAGATTATTGTGATTGTCTTCGAGCAGGATCTGCTTTCCATCGGGCGACCATCTCGTGCCACTGAAGAATGCAGTCGAAGGCAACGCAACCGCGCGCGGAGGAGTGACGCCAGTTGGTTCTCCGATCATCAGTTGATATTCACCACTGGCATCGGAAAGCCATGCGACCTGCCCGCCGTCCGGAGCCCAAACGGGATCGCGATCGTGTGCGCTCGCACTTTGCGTCAGATTACGAAAGTCGCCTTTTTCTGAAGGCACGGTGAAGATCTCACCACGAGCTTCGAAGGCAGCGCGAGTTCCTGTTGGAGAGAGTGTGGCGTTGCGAATCATGCTCGCAACTTTTTTGAACTGCGGCCGAGCCCACGGCAGATCTCCGGTAACTTCGATGTTGAGCTTCTGGGGCTTACCGGATTTTGCGTCGACGAGATGAATGTAGCCGGCCTGTTCGTAGACGACCGCATCCCCGCCGGCTGAAGCAGTCATAACATCGAAATCTTCGTGATTGCTGATCTGCGTCAGTTGCTTGGTGTCAGTGCGGTAAGCAAACAGGTTTGCAGTGTGATTGCGATCGGAAATGAAGTAGATCGTGTTGCCGATCCACATTGGGAAAGAGTCGTTGCTGTTGGTCCAGGGAAGTTTTTGAACCGAGTGATCGGAGAGATTGATGACTGAAATCGGATGCGTGCGACCGCCGCGATAGTGCCGCCACATGCTGGCTTCGTGCCATGCCGGAATGAAGGCAGTTGAAAACTCTTCGTAGGCGAGGCGCGAGCCGTCAGGCGAATACGTGCCGAAAAATGCACGCGGCAATGGCAGCATCTCGGGCAGTCCGCCATCGGTACTGATGGTCCAGAGTTGCATGTGCGACTGTTGTGGCGCGCTGTTGCGGTCTGAAGCGAAAACGATGCTCTTGCCGTCAGGCTTCCAACCGCGAACGCGATCGAGTGCAGGGTGATAAGTCAGTCGTTTTGGATCGCCGCCACTCGCGGACACGACATAGACATCCGTATTTCCGGCGACCGTCGCAGTGAATGCGAGCTGCGAGCCGTCTGGAGAAAAATACGGATCGATCTCGAGCGACGGCGTTGACGTGAGGCGACGAGCAGCGCCACCACTGCGCGGGACTATCCACAAATCGCCGGCATATTCGAACGCAACCGAGTCGCGGCTAACGGTCGGATGACGCAGCAGCAGCGTGCCTTGAGCCTGGATCGACGCCGACAGGCAGAGCAATAGAAGAAATAGGATCGCAATTCTTTTGATGTGCATAGTGTTGATAAGCATTCTCACGCAACGGCGCAAAGGCGCAACGTTAAGACGCAAAGACTAAGTTAGTTTCTTAGCGGCTTCCGTTGCGCCTTTGCGCCGTTGGGTGAGAAAAATTTCTTTAGAACTCAAGCCGGAATCCCACCTGCCCCTCGCGCCCTGGCTGCACCTGGATCACGGTGCGGAACGGTGTAGCGATATTGGAGCGCGCCTCGAGTGCTGCCGCATTCTGTCGATTGAACACGTTGAAGAACTCAAACAGCGCGTGCAGCTTCACGCGTTCGGTAATGTTGAATCGCTTGGTCAAGCGGAGATCGAGATTGACGAAAGGCGGAGCCGTAAATGCATTCCGGCCTGGTCCATGATCGATGAGATTGAAAGTCCCATCGCCGTCAGGGTCTTCAGCCGCCGTCGCAGTGCGACTGAAGTGAAATCCACTCTGCGTCCGAAAGATGCCGCTGACCTGAAATTGCCACGGCAGTTCCAGCAACCCGTTCAATTGAAAAGTATGGGCGACGGATAAATCCGATGGACCTTTATCGAGATCCGGACCGTTAACAAACGTTCCTGCCTTCGCCACAAATCGTCCATTAGCGCGAACAAACGAACTGTGCTCATTTGTTCTGCCGGTTCCTGTTTCGGTAACTAGCGGCGCAATCCCAACAAAACTATCCGAGGGCAGCGTGTTAATTCCAAGTTGATTGTCGGTTTCGTCCGCGAATGCGTAGTTACCACTCAACGTGAAACGTCTTGCAAAGCGCCGCGTGAAGCTGACTATTAAGCCATCATATTTACCGCTATACCATGGACCAAACGTGCGGATCGGTCCGGCTGTGAACGGCGGCAGAAATTGCCGGCTCGACGCCCGTGAAGCAAACGAAATATTCGTCTCGCGAAGACCAAGCAGGTTTTTTATGTTCCGATGGTAGTAATCGACCTCGATCACCACGTTCTTGATCTCCTGCTGCATACCGATGCTGAGGCTCTCTGTAAACGGCGTCTTGAACGTTCGATCGATATCCGTCGGAAACAGTTGAGCCGGTATGGCTGCGTGTGACAATGCACCAAATGGTCCCCAGAAGAAAAAGCCGGGCGCTTTTCCTACTGCCGCCGCGGCCTGGAGCAGATACTGATCCGGACTTAGCCCTGAGAGCGATTGAATGTTACTGACATTGATGACTGCATTCGCTGGAATCAATGCGTGACCGGGAGAAACTACACGGTTGAGTCTGTCAATTCCGATGAACAGCCCCGGCGAGAACGGACACGCAACATTGCCGGCCGTGATTTCCGCGTCAGTCAAATTTGGTGAAACGCAAAGACCGCCAGGAAACAGCGTTGAGTTGATTACCGCCGGAGCTAAACTCGGATTCCCGAAGAATCCGCGCGGGTATGAAAACGGTTGGACCACGCGCCGATCGGCGCCGCCAAAAGCCGGCACATTGCGAACGAGGCCAAGTCGAAACTGATCGTAAAAGATTCCGTAGTGCCCGCGAATAACTGTCCGAGGTGTTGCTGCCCACGCGAAGCCAATGCGCGGCGAGAGGTTTCTCTTCGTTACAAACTCCGAGTCGTAGTCCCAACGCATGCCGAGATTCAACGTCAGTTTCGGATGGAATCTCCAGTCGTCCTGAATAAAGAGGGCGTTGTAGGTGTTACGCAGGTGAATTTCATTCGCCTCTGGCGTTAGACCGCCCGCGGTAGTCACTGTGAAGAAGCCTGCATTGATTGGTCCAAACGCAGCGAAGTCAGCGACGGTGGCGAAGAGCTGCAGGTTCAAAATCTGCGACTCAACTCCATCTACTCTTGTGCGCAAGAAATTCCAGCCAAACTTTACGTTGTGATCCCCGAAGAGTTTGTTGGCGTGCGCCGAGAGCGTAACGTACTTCTGCTCCAACGCAGTGCGCGTCGTATTGTTACCAAAAGAGAATGAACCGAGATTGCCGAAGAGCCCGCCAGTGCTGTTCGAGCTGAACATCTGAAACGTCGTTCCGACACCTGCCTCGGGGTGTGCGGGACTGGTTTCCGAAGTGTCGCCCCGATAACCGCCGCGCAGTGTCAAGACCCATGGATTACTTTTGTTTCCCGCCAGAATTGTGTCGCTGAATGCTAACAGCAGGTGTCTTGCTCCCGTGTTATTTCGCCGGGATGGCAAATCTGTAGCTTGTGATAACGGCAGAAACTCCAGAACGTGTCCGTTAGTGTAATTGACTGATTGGCTCAAACTGTGTGGTCCGAGTTGCTCATCTAGTTTGAAGAAGCCGCGTGTGTCGTAGGTGCGGGATGGATTGTCAAACTGGTTTTCGAAGTCTCTGGCTATCTGGGGTGTGCCTGCGGGAAAGGCAAAGTTGAGATCGCGATTTTCGCGAATGCGCTCGCCGGACCCGAAGAAGAAAACCTTGTCTCTAACAATCGGGCCACCGAGTGCGACGCTGCCGTCCCAGCGCTGCAGAAATGGAGCCTCAGTAATGGCCGGGTCAACTGAGTTGGACGCATCGAAGACGTTGTTGCGAAAGAAGATTGATGCGAGCCCGTGATAATCGTTGGTGCCGCTGCGAGTAATGACGTTGACGATCGCGCCTGAGGCCTGACCAAACTCAGCCCTGAAACCTGCGGTCAGCACCTGGAACTCAGCGATCGTTTCCTGATTAAACTGCGCTGCGGCGCCGCCGTTGACGGCGTCCTTGTTCGGCTGACCGTCGATCATGAAGTTGTTGTTACCCGCTCGTTCACCAAGCACCGGCGTCGATTCGTCGCTTCCCGGATTGACCTGACGATTAATCACGACCCCGGGTACGAGCTGCATCAAGTCGAGATAGTTACGACCGTTGGTGGGCATCTCTTTGATCTGTTGCGGCGTCACTGTGGCGCCGGTCGCGGCTGTCGTCGGATTGAGTAACTGGGCATAACCGACAATATCGACCTGGCCTGCCACAGCTCCGACTTCGAGCGGAATGTCGAGCGATAAGGTTCGATTGACGGTCAACTCGATATTGTCGAAGTCTCGCGTTGCAAAACCGGTGTGCGAAACGGACATTGAGTAGATTCCCGCCGGCAAGGCGGTTACGCGGTAAAAGCCACTTGCATCGCTGGTTGTAGTGCGTTCGATGCCAAGAGCGGCAGACTTCACCACCACCTGCGCGCCGGCAACCACGCTGCCCTGCGGGTCTTTTATCGTGCCCTCAATCGTGGAAATTGTCGTCTGGGCCAGCGCGTTTGAAGCCGCCAGCAAAAGACAAAGGACCAGTAACGACGAGCCGCCTCGATAGCCTTTCATGATTCCGCTCCTTAAGAAGAGAGTAGTTGGAACCTCAGTTCTGATCCGTGTAAAGCCGTGTAGCCTGTGGTCCGCTATATAACATCGTGCGTTGCATCATGTCAATTCTTGTACAACATTTGTTGCACGAAACGGATCGGTATGCTATTTTCTCGCGCGCCATGCAGGCCAGAATTTTCGAGCAACAGACGAACACGGCAACCGCGATCAAAGTCGACGGCGTCGAGCTTCGGTTGATCCGTTTGCCCCTCATCGAACCCTTTGAAACAAGCTTCGGCAAAGTCGATTCACGCCTTATCTTCCTCGTTTGTCTTGAAGCGAACGGGTTAACAGGGTGGGGTGAAGTCGTCGCGGCAGAGGAGCCACTTTACAGTTACGAGACTACCGGCACTGCTCTTCACGTGATTCGAGATTTTCTTGCTCCGGTGGTGGTCGATGAGCCGATCACCGGTCTCGATGATCTCGCAAAACGTCTCTCACCCTTCCGCGGGCACAACATGGCCAAAGCTGGACTCGAGCTCGCATACATGGATCTGCTGGCTCAGGCGAGTGAACAATCACTATCGACGCTTATCGGTGGTGAACTAAAAAAGGTGGCGGTAGGCGTGAGTCTTGGGATTCAATCGACAGTCGAGCGTCTTCTCGAACGAGTTGAACGTTACCTCAGTCTCGGTTATCAACGCATCAAGTTGAAGATTAAACCGGGGTGGGATATCGACGTCGTGGCTGAAGTACGCCGGAACTATCCCGAGATACTGCTCTCGGTCGACGCCAATTCCGCTTACACCATTAACGATCGAGATCATCTGAAAAAACTCGATGATTTCAATCTGTTAATGATCGAACAGCCGCTCCAGAACGACGATCTCATGGACCACGCGCGTTTGCAGGAGATCATGAATACTCGGCTCTGTCTCGATGAGAGTATTGTCAATCATCGCTGCGCTAAGCTCGCACTAGAATTGGATAGTTGTAGAATAATCAACATCAAAGTTGGGCGAGTCGGCGGCTATTCAGAGGCTCTCGCAATACACGATCTATGCGCGGCGCGGACGATTCCCGTCTGGTGCGGCGGCATGCTCGAATCTGGCATCGGTCGCGCGCACAACATCGCACTCGCAAGTCTCAAAGGTTTCACTTTGCCGGGTGATATTTCGGCGAGTTCACGTTATTTTGAACGCGATATCATCTCACCGGCAGTCACTGTGGCTCCCGATGGCACTGTGGCCGTTCCCGACCGGCCCGGTTTAGGATTCGACATCGATCTGGATTTTATTAAACGTCTGACTGAAACTCGGGTATATATCTCACGAATGAAACCTTAGCTCGGTCCACATACGAAGGAGCAAAATATGGGAGCGGGAAACACGCTCAACAGTCGTGGCAGTAACGGCTCCGACTCTTCACTCACCTCGCTTGAAGTGCGCTTCGCTCAATCGCCACTGAGCGGCAGCCGCCGGCGGCTGATCAGAGAGATTCTCGATAACCACGAACAGACTTTCTTCCTGTCGTCGCGCGAGATGGCGAAACGTTACAACGTCGACGCAGCGACGATCGTGCGCACGGTCCAGGCTTTGGGCTACGAACGTTTTGCAGATTTTGCGGCTGACCTGCGCCAGCATTTCGTCAACCACATCACGCCGTACACAGTTCTGAAAGCTGCGACACAGGAGAAACGCAGTGTCACCGATCAGGTGCAGCATTGTCTCGAACGAGATGTCGAGAGTTTGAGCATACTGAGATCGAGTTTGCAGGCTAATCGTGCGGTCGACCTTGCGAAGCGCATTCATAGCGCGCGGCGGATTCTAGTCGTTGGTGTCGATCTTGCTGCGTCCCTCGCGTGGTTTCTTGCCTATGGGCTGACGCCGCTCGGCTTCGATGCTCATGCGCCCGTCGGGAGCACAGGCAATCTGCAACACAAGATTGATTTACTAACGGAGAAAGATCTGTTGGTGGCGATCAGCTTTGGTCGGTGTCTGCGAGAGACGGTTGAGGCGGTGCAGCGTGCACATGGACGTGGTGTTCCGACGTTTGGGATTACAGACAGCGACACCTCGCCTATAGCTTTGCACTGTGATGATTATCTTGTTGCGTCGACCAGTAGTCCTTCATTCACCGGATCGTATGTTGCACCGATGGCGTTGTTGAATACGATCATCGTCGCGTGTGCACACCTGCGACCGAAGCGAGCCCTTGCAATGCTGAGTCGAACCGAGCAGGAATACCGCACCGGTACGCGCTGGTATCAGGAGCCGATTCGACGAAGTAAAACTACTCGAAGCGCGAATGGTCGACAGAAAAAGTAGACAGGATTTACAAGATTTCAGGATGAATCTTCTTAATCCTGTCCAACTAAAAGTCTTAATCCCTCGACGAGTGGCGGAAATTCGAGCAGCGCATCCTTCTTAACACCCCAGGTAGTGAACATATAACCAAGCATCTTTGGACCAGTCTGCGCTTTGCTGAACTGAATTAGTGCCTTCGTCGCATCGACATTTTTCCAACCGGTCGGCAACACTCGAAAACCCTTCTCGATAAACATCGGGATCGATGGATAACTGTCTCGTGGTTCGTAGTGCCAGGGGCAGATGATGATGTCTTTCGGGATCATGTCGATCGCGGTGGCCGTACCATTCTTCGACGCTTCCCATTCGCCAAGGTCGTATTTCTTTCCATCGATCAGCCGATCGCCCCACATCAACATTTCAACCTTGCGTTTACGCACAAGATGCGCGTGAAGGTCGTTCACTGCTTTCGCAAACAGCACACCCGGATCCTTGCCTTTCGTAGAAGGTGATTGTTCGGAACCGAGCAGAAAAACTTCATCCATCCCGACGTGCATCGCATCGGCGCGGAACGCGTCGATGATCTCGTCCATCAACTCAAAGACTATGCGCCACACGTCCTTGTTGAGTAGATCCCATTCGCGGCAGTAGATGCCCTCGTTGTTCGGAAACGCGCCCGGTGTGAGGTCGAACTTTGGATAAACCGTCAAGAGGGGAAATGTTTCAGCCTTCCACGATTGGTGACCAAGCGATTGAAACTCGGGAATAAGACGAATATTGAACTTTCGGCACAATGCCGCGAATCGTCGTGCCCCATCGCGTGTGATCGGATTCGTGCCGCGTCTGAGTTCCGGATGCGATTTGAAGGCGAAATTGTAATCAACCTCGAGAACAATGACGTTGATTCCCTGCTTCGCTAAGGCCTCCAGATTTTGACCGAGCGCGTCGAGCTCACTGTCCGTGTTGTAGTCGAGCAGATGCAACGCGCGCCACTGTTTCGCGTCGACCGGCGCCACGAAGAACAGTATTAGAATTAGCCACACAGAAGCACAAAAGCCACATTTGTTCATATAGCCGCAAGGTAGCATAATCCTGGACCGAATTGCAGAAATCAGACTCAAAAAATATCCTCGGCAGACGTGAGTTCAACACGCTTATGGGAATCACGACAGCATCGCTCGCGCTTGGCAGTGCGTGCCGTCGTTTCGGTGGCGCAATGATGCCGAGCGATGGACGCCTCAATGCTCGTCCGCGTTCCGGCGTAAAAACGTCTGCCACCGGACAAATCAAACTGGAGCATAATGCTGTCCTTCAAATACCGAACAACGCCGGCGACAAACCGCTGCCGCTGCTCATCATGTTGCACGGCGCGACGCAACGAGCAGACGACATGTTCTGGTATCTCGGTTCTGCACACGAAGAAGCTGGTGTTGTCGTGTTAGCACCCAACTCCGTCGAAACTACATGGGACGCAATCGGCAACCGTGCTTTCGGTGAAGACGTTTATGCCCTGGACCAGGTGCTGGAGCGAGTTTTCGAAACTACGGCTATCGATCCGGCACGCGTGTCAGTGGGTGGCTTTTCCGATGGCGCCACTTACGCGCTGTCGCTCGGGCTGATCAACGGCGACTTCTTTACAAGCATCGTCGCGTTCTCACCTGGTTTTGTAATTAACGGCAGCGCTCACGGCAAACCACGCATTTACATCTCACACGGCACTCACGACCGCATTCTTCCCATCGACGGCTGCGGACGGCGCATCGCCGGCGAACTCAAGGGTAAGGGCTACGACGTCACCTTCCGCGAATTCGACGGCGATCACGAAATCCCCGCCGACGTCGCCCGTGAAGGTTTATCGTTCGTATCAAATCCAGAATCCGCTTAATCCGTGGCTCCTATTGACAGCCGATAGGTCGACTAGTTAGACTTTGGCTTCCTATCGACTGACTAGAGGAAGCTGATGAACAAGCAACAAGGTGACCTGTTCAAGCAGGGCACACTCGAACTCTTAATTCTGCGCTTGCTGAACTCCGGAAGTCTGAACGGCTGGGACATCATGCAGCGTATCGAACTCTTGTCCGCGGAAGTGCTCACCGTCACCCCCGGCGCGCTCTATCCCGCACTGCATCGTCTCGAAGCGCGCGGTCTCATCTCCGCCGTCTGGCGGCCGTCAGACAATAACCGCAAAGCGAAGTTCTATGGCCTCACGGCGCGCGGCCGCAAACAACTCGAGTCGCAACGCAAACAGTGGGAGCAATTCTCGGATGCGGTCGCCCTGGTTTTACGAGATGCGTGAGGTTTTCTGTAATGAATTTAAGTGATTTATTTCGCCGCTGGCGCGCTCTGACTCATAAAAACGAGATGGACCAGGAACTCGATGAAGAGATGCAGTTTCACCTGCAACGCGACGTCGAGCGAAATGTCAAAAGCGGTATGAGCCTGGAAGAAGCACGCTACGCCGCGCTCAAGTCGTTCGATCGTGTCGAACAGTCAAAAGAAGAATGTCGCAGTGCTCGTGGTGTGGGACTCGTCGAGAACGTCGTGCGCGATGTTACTTATAGTCTTCGAGTGTTGCTCAAGAGTTATGCCTTCACGATTGTTGTCATCTTAACCTTGGCTCTCGGCATTGGAGCGAACACCGCAATCTTCAGTTTTGCCAACGGAATTCTGCTGCGACCGCTTCCCTACCCGCAATCGGATCGTCTGGCTGTACTCGAAGAGACCGCCCCGAAACAAGGTATCCGAAACATGGGAGTCGCGTACCCAAACTTTCTTGATTGGCGCGATCAGAACACTGTGTTCGAAAGTCTCGCAACACACTTCGGCACGAGCCGGTTTTCGATGTCGCTCGGTGGGCAAGCTAGCGAGATTCGTGGCTCGCGTGTTTCTTACGGACTATTCGAAGTGCTTAATGTAATGCCGCAACTCGGGCGCAGTTTCACAATGAACGAGGATCGGCCCGAAGAAGATGGAGTTGTGATTCTCGGATACGATCTCTGGCAAAGAAATTTTGGAGGCGATCCGAACATCCTTGGCAAAACAGTGGTGGTTAGCAGTCGACCGCGCATAGTTATTGGTGTGATGCCGCGCGGTTTCAGATTTCCGGAGGTGTCTGAACTCTGGGTACCACTCGCCTTCACAACAAAGATTTACACGCGCAATGATCACGGTCTCGAAGCCATTGGGCGTCTTAAAGACGGCGTGAGCGTTGCCCAGGCTCAGTCGGAGATGCACAGAGTCGCAGCGCGTATCGAAGAGCTGAATCCGGTCACGAATGCAGGGATTGAGGTCAGGGTCACAAGCTTGCACGAGAATCTGTCGGGCGATTACCGCGATGCGCTCTTAATACTTCTCGGTGTTGTTGGTTGCGTGCTGCTCGTGGCGTGTGTGAACGTCGCGAACCTGATGCTGGCGCGCGCGACGGCGCGGCAGAAAGAGTTCGCCCTGCGTACAGCTCTGGGTGCGAGTCGTTGGCGGATCGTGCGTCAACTTCTCTTCGAGAGTTTGTTGCTCGCTCTCGTTGGTGGGACGCTCGGCTTTGCCCTATCCGCCGGAGCTCTTCGCTTATTATTGACGGCGATTCCAATCAATTTGCCGTTCTGGATGAACTTCAGCATCGATCTGCGAGTTCTCGCCTTCACTATTGGCATCACACTACTTACCGGCTTGATCTTCGGCATTGTGCCTGCGTTGCAGACTTCGCGTGTCGATCTCAACGACACACTGAAAGAAGGCGCTCGTGGCAGTAGTGGTGGTGGCAGCCATGCACGCAGTTTGCTCGTGGTTGCAGAGATTGCAATGTCACTTGTGTTACTCGTCGGCGCCGGATTGATGATCCAGAGTTTCCTGCGTCTCCGACACGTCAACATCGGACTTAATCCAACCAACGTCCTGACCGCGACGTTGATCACGCCACGTGCAAAATACAAGGAGGACAGTCAGCGCGCCGCGTTGATTAAGCAGGTTGTGGAAAGAGTGCAGAACCTTCCAGGTGTCGAGTCGGCCAGCGCCACCGCGACGCTTCCGCTGAACGGCAACATCTGGGGGCGCGGCCTTACTGTCGAAGGAAATCCAGTTGCTGGCGGCGGTCAGACACCTGTGGTGCAACACACGGTTGTCACTCCCGGCTACTTCAGTACGATGGGTATCACACTGCTTGCCGGCCGCGACTTCAACGATTCAGACACGAAAGGCTCGCAGGACGTAACGATCATTGACGAGCGACTCGCGCGACAATACTGGGCCAACCAGAGTCCCATCGGGAAAAGGGTTCGCTTTGGACCGCCGGAAGACAACGAACCGTGGCACACGATCGTCGGCGTCGTCAGTGCGGTTAGACATCAACGCATGCAGGAAGAAACCGATCCGAGCGTTTACTTGCCGCATCAGAAGGTCCCGGTGGGTGGTCTATCTCTCGTGGCACGTACGTCTTCAAAGCCAAACGACTTCATCGCTGCGTTGCGACGCGAAGTGGCCCAACTTGATCCGGATCTGCCTGTCAGCGAAGTCGCCACGATGGAAGAAGTCGTGGCCAAATCGATCTGGCAACCGCGACTATACGCAATGCTGTTTGCAGTCTTCGCTGGTGGGGCGTTGCTGCTGGCATTGATCGGAATCTATGGCGTGATGGCGTTCCTCGTGCAAACGCGCACTCACGAGATCGGAATTCGCATGGCGCTCGGCGCCAGCACGCGTGACGTTTTCAAACTGATTGTCGGACGTGGAATGAAGTTGACGGCAGTAGGCGTCGTGATTGGAGTCGGCGGAGCGATCGCTTTAACACGACTGATGCACAGTCTGCTCTTCAACACGAGCGCAACCGACCCATTTATCTTTATCTTGATCTCCGCCGTGCTCTCACTGGCGGCCTTCTTCGCCTGCTATCTCCCCGCCCGCCGCGCCGCGAAGGTCGACCCACTGATCGCTCTTCGCTACGAATAAGGCCATCCACAGATTACGCAGATTCTTTCTGTGTAATCTGCGTAATCTGTGGACTAGATCTCATTTAATCCGCTTGCCGTTTGTTACTCGCCCGCCCTGATCGATGCGTAGTGCGTTGACTTTGCCGTCGGCGTCTTTGATAAATGTTAGCTTTGCCGGGAAAGCGCGGGGGGAGAAGACCGTCTCAGATTCCGGAAAGATTTCAAATGCCGGCTGACCGGTTGCTTGCGTCATGAACTTGTCTCCCTCGCGGTAGACGCGCATTACGAAGTTTGGTCCAACTTCGTACTCTCCGACATAAGCGTCAAACACTTTCGGGTCCACCGTGACGGCCGGGCTCTCGAGTGTCTTAAGAGCCGCTACAGCGCTGGTGTTGTTTGGATTCAGTTCGAGCGACTTCTTGTAGTTCTGTTTAGCCAGTTCGCGTTCGTTGATGGCCGCATAGGCTTCGCCGAGACTATCGTAAGTGTTAAAGGCCTGCGAATATGCCTCGACGTTGAGCTTGAAGATCTCAATCGCTTCTTTGGATTTGCCGGAGCGCAATAACTGGTATCCGAGTTGATTCAGTTCCGGTTCGGCGAAGTCGTATGTCGCGGCTTGCTTCGCCTTCAAATCGCGGTATTGTGCGATCCCCGCTTCGATTCCCTTTTCGACGATTGTCTTTTCAAGGACAGCCACGATCGACATCTTCGGCTGTTCGTAAGGTTGGTTGTAGAGAATCTTCGCGATTGATTGGCTAAGTCGATCGAGGTAGCCGGTGCCGGTGTTATCCAGCAACACGATTAGATTCTTCTCTTGTGGAAAGCGCACGAGCAGAGTTGTGAAGCCGTTGATTCCGCCGCCGTGCAGGATCATTTGCACGTCTTTGTCGTTCTGCTTGAACGAAGCATTGCGCACGACCCAGCCGTACGCATAGTTGTCGAGAAATGGTTTGTACATCAACGCTTTCGACTGCGCTGACAGCACTTTGTCCATGTAGAGTGCCTGGTCCCAGAGGTAGAGATCTTCGACTGTCGAATACAGCGAACCGGCAGCGTACGGGATCGACATGTCGAGATAAGGAGAATTGGTGTAACCATCGGCTGTCTTGTTGTAACCCGTCGCGCGTTTGGGAATGATCGTGCCGTGGTGATCGTAGCCGGTGTTCTTCATGCCAAGCGGATCGAAGATATTCTCCTTCAGCACCTGCTGGTAAGACTTTCCGGTGACGCGTTCGATGATGGCGCCGAGAAGAAAATAACCGGAGTTGTTGTAGGAATACTTCGAACCTGGTTCAAACTCGAGATCGCCGCTCGCGTACTTCTTAACGAAGTCGTCAACCTTGTAAGGATTCCGACTCACGTTTTCGAAAAATCCCGGTTGGCCGGTGTAACTCGGAATACCCGAGGTGTGCGTGAGCAGTTGATGAATCGTCACCTTCTGCCCGATGTCTTTGCGGTAGTCTGGTAGGTAATCAGAAATTTTTGCATCGAGCTTGATCTTTCCCTGCTCGACGAGTTGCATCGTCAGCGTTGCGGTGAATTGTTTTGTGATCGAGCCGAGGCGAAACTTCGTGTCGGGCGTATTCGGAATATTCCACTCCATGTTCGCGAGCCCAAACGCGCCCTTGTAAACCACCTTCCCATTCTCCGCCACCAGCGCCGAGCCGTTGAACTGCCGGTATTTGTGCGCGAGTGCCAGCACTTCCTGAATCTTCGCGGCGTGGTCCTGCGCCAACGCCGTATGTTGGAAAACAAATAGCAGAATTGCCGTGTAGACCAGCGATCTCACGATTACCAGGTTTTTCTTCATTCTCTGATCCCTTTCTAAACGTCGAACGAAGTATCGGGTATTAACAGACCCATTGCCAAACGAAAATCGGGCGATTAAGTTGCGCAGATGAACGCAATCGGGTTTGCGCCCGGGTCATCCGAAAATGACGAGCTCGAGAAGCTGCGCGAAGCCTGCAAACGCTTGAACTTCAGCATCCGCGCTATCAAAGATGCTCAGTCATGTCTCAGTCAATTAAACATGGGACAGGCACGCGAGCGTCTTAACAACGCTCAATGGCAGGCCCGAGAGGCGAAAAAACTGTTGGCAGAAGTTGGTAATGGAATGAACGGCAAGCGAACTCAGCAGAGGTGACGCCCCTCACGATTAAAGTAAGCCTGAAGAATTAAATATTGTCGAACGTACTGTAGGGGCGGCCCTCCGTGGCCGCCCGTGGTTTATAAAGGGATTCAAGGAGCGACGTCTTCGGTTTTGGCGAACACGATTCAAACCACGGGCGGCCACGGAGGGCCGCCCCTACAGTACGTACGACATTTTTAAATTAAACTTCAGCTCTTTAGCTCCACCAGCACCAGACGAATCGTTGTGTCGCCGATGTTTTCGGCCCAGTGTGTGACGGGACCACGATAGATTACGTCGCCGGTTTTGAACTCTCCGTCGGTCACGGTTCCGTCAGTGGCGTGGTTGCGGAATTTGCCGCCGGCGATGACGTAAATCACGTACGCGGGATGCGAGTGAGTCTGCTCTTTATCACCGGGCTTGAGGGTGGCTTCGAGAACACGAACGCGCGGGTTTTCAAGTTTCAACGCAATCGTCTTTGCATTTACAGTGAGCGGGTCTTGTTCACGTGTTACACTCGCGTCACCGCGGACAAATCCGGTGACGAGCAGAACAAATATCACGACGTAGATTCGCTTCATCTTTAGCTCCTTAAGGTATGAGTACGGTCCACACGCTGCTACTACTCTCTACCCTCGTGCTTATACCGAATCAGCATAGCTTTGCTCAACCACGCAGCACGAGCGCACAGCCAACACGAGTGATCTCGGCTGATTACCGGCGCGTTAAAGGAACACGCGATCGATTTCCGCAACTCGTCGTCGGCGCCGGGCGCGCGGCGGAAGGTTTGCGTGCCGATTGGCAGCGCGACCTCGCGGTGGCCCATCGGGAGTGTGGTTTTCAATATCTTCGCATGCACGGTCTGCTTGAAGACGAACTCGGCGTGTACTCCGAAGACAGGCAAGGGCGTCCGGTCTACAACTTCCAATACATCGACGCTATTTACGACGCAATTCTGAGCACAGGCATGCGGCCCTTTTGTCGAGTTTGGCTTTCATGCCGCAACGACTCGCCAGCGGAGAGAAAACGATCTTCTGGTGGAAGGGCAATGTCACACCGCCGCGTGATTACGCCAAGTGGGAACGCCTCATCCAGACACTCGTGCAGCATTGGACCAATCGCTATGGTCGCAACGAAGTTCAAAAGTGGTACTTCGAAGTCTGGAACGAACCAAATCTGAAAGACGCTTTCTGGACGGGCGATCAGGCTGAATATTTCAAGCTCTACGATGCCACGGTTCGCGCCGTCAAAAGCGTCGCGCCCGAGTATCGTGTCGGTGGTCCAGCCACCGCCGGACGTGCCTGGGTCACGGAGATGATCGACCACTCCATCAAAGCGCGTATTCCACTCGATTTCATCGCGACGCACGATTACGGCGTCACTAGCGGTGCGCTCGATGAGGAAGGCACAAATCAACTCTTCCTCGATCCATCACTCGACGCCATCTCCAGCGGTGTGAAACAAGTAAGACAGCAGATCAAAACTTCTGCGCTACCGAATCTTCCGCTTCATTACACCGAATGGAGCACGTCGTATTCACCGCGCGATCCGGTTCACGATGCATACATCTCCGCAGCGTATATCCTCTCGCGTCTCAAACGTTCGGAAGGCCACATCGAATCAATGTCGTATTGGACCTTCACCGACATCTTCGAGGAACCCGGTCCGGTACCCACGCCCTTTCACGGTGGCTTCGGCCTAATCAACTTTCAGGGACTGCGTAAGCCATCGTTCTATGCTTACCAGTTTCTTAATCGACTGGGCGCCGAAGAGCTCGTCTCAACGGATCAAGACAGTTGGATAACGCGTGGCGAAGGTGGCCTACAGCTACTCTTCTGGAACTACACACCACCGACAACAAAGGAAAGCAATCAGGTTTACTTCAAACGCGATCTTCCATCGAAAGCGATCGGTGAAGCGCGCGTCTCAGTGGCAGGACTGCGACCCGGAAGTTACACCCTGAACATTTATCGCATCGGCTACGGCGTAAACGACGTCTACACCGATTACTTCAAGATGGGTTCGCCTACCACCCTAACTCGCGAACAGGTCAAAAGTCTTTCAGAACAAAACAACGGCCGAGCGATCGCGACCACACGGGTCGCAGTCGGATCTTCGGGAACACTTACACACAACGTCCCTCTACGCGAAAACGACGTCTATCTCATAACCCTAAAAACACATAAAGCACAAAAGTGAATCAATCACCTTTGTGCTTTATGTGCCTTTTGTGCCTTTTTGTGGCTACTAAGAGGTCGGTTTCTTCGTGTACCGCTTGAGGATGAGCTTCACGTAGTTGCGCGTCTCGCTGTACGGCGGAATGTTGTTGCCGTACTTCATCACCGCACCCTCGCCTGCGTTATATCCCGCCAGCGCCAGGTCAACGCGGCCATTGAACATCTGGAGCAGGTCTTTCAAGTAGCGTGTCCCACCCATGATGCTCTGCGCCGCATCGTACGGATTCTTAACTCCGTAGCGAGCCGCAGTGCCCGGCATGAGCTGCATCAAGCCCTGTGCTCCTTTGTTGCTCGTCGCACCTGAGTTGAAGCTCGACTCCTGCGCCATCGTGCAATAGATCAGGAAAGGATCGACGCCGTATTGTTTTCCGTAATGACGAATCAGGCCGTCGACCCTGCTGTTTCCAGTCGACCATACCTGACTACCGGCCGCGACCAATTCTGCAACAACCTCCGAGACCGGCGCGGGCTTACTTGCAACCGCAATTTCGATAGTGACTTGTTCGACTTTCGCACGCGCGTCAGCGAGTTCTTTCTCGCCTTTCTCAAACTCAACGCGTGAAATCAGTCCGTCGTTGTAGAGTTCTTTCGACTGTTGCTGCCGTTTTTCGAGCCTCTCAACCTCTGTTTTGTAGAGCGTTGAAAGGTCTGTCAAACTGGATTTCAGCTCCGCTTTGTTATCTTTCGGAGCTACCTGGGTCTGCGCAGATACCGCAGAAAATGTCCCAAACACTAGAAAGCCGAGCAAAAGCACGGCTTTTGAGAAACGATTAAAAATAACGCTAAAAGTCAAACGGCGATCCTCCATAACAAGCTAGACACCCGAACGAGGTGGCCGGTTACGATGTTCCAGCCATTATTAGAGTTGCCGAAAATTAATTAGATAAGCTCCTTAAATCACTCTTTTTGATAGGTTAGACTCAGGGCCGCGACTAACAAATCGGCTGGTTCAACAGGCTTTGACAAATGTGTCTGAAAGCCCGCCAGGAGCGCCCGGCGGCGATCTGCAGCACCGGCATATGCCGTTAACGCAATCGCGGGGATACGTCCGCCAGCGGCTGGATCGAGGGCTCGTATCTTCCTGATCAGTTCATATCCATTCTCGCCAGCCATGCCAATGTCGCTGATTATCAGGTCGAGCTCGTTGCGGCCAACCTCTTTAATCGCGTCTTCGGCTGACGCAACTGTTGTTATTTCAGCACCGTATTTGCGAAGCACCGTTCGCAGCAATTCCTGAGTATCAGGATCGTCTTCAACTACGAGAATCCGCAAACCTTGTAGTCTCGTGTCCACGGAAGCATCCGCGCTCTCGAGGAGCGCCTTTGCTCCGTTGGTGAACAACTCAACGGAACGCAACTCAGGCATTGTAACTTCGGTTATCAGAGGAAACTCGACGGCAAAGGTCGCGCCCTTTCCAACTCCATCACTATGAACGTAAACGGATCCGGCTTGTTGACGAACGAGGTAGTCGACAATAGCGAGCCCCAACCCAAGACCACCATGGGCACGGACGTTCGACGAATCGACCTGTTTGAAACGCTCAAAAAGGTGGGGTATGTCTTCGGGCGCAATGCCCACGCCCGTATCTTTCACTTCCAGTCGAACGCGCGAGTTGGTTCGTTGGAGATAAACCTCAATTGTTCCGTCACTGGGCGTGAATTTTATTGCGTTCGACACGAGGTTTGTCACGATCTGTTCCAAACGTGCCAGATCGCCGAGGATTGGACCAGCACTTGGATCGATTGTGCTTTCAAGTTGTAAGTGTTTTGCGTCAACCGCGGGACGCAACGAGTTAAGCACACTTTCCGTTACGGTCGCGAAGGAAACGGGTTGAAATTCAATCTTGAGCTTCCCGGTAATGATGCGTGACACATCGAGTAGATCTTCAATTAACTTCGACTGCGCCTCCGCGTTTCGTTGAATAACCTGAACAGCACGCGTCCTCTCCTTCTCATTCAATTGATTTGAACCCAATAGGCGAGCCCAGCCGAGTATGGAAGTCAAAGGCGTCCGCAGTTCGTGTGACATGGTTGCGAGAAATTCATCCTTCACCCGATTCGCATCTTCCAGGTTCTGGGCACGATGACGTAAGACGTCGTGTATCCGTCGTAGCTCGGTCGTGTCTCGACCGACTCCAAAAGCCAGACCATCTTCGGGCACCGGGAAGTAGCTCCATGCAACCCATCTGTAATTTCGGTCTTTACACCGCAGGCGATTTTCCATGGACCGCGTTGGCCGTCCCTCAGCGAGATGTCTGTATTCGTGTTGCGTTCGAGCACGATCTTCCGGATGGACCAACTCAAATACTGACATCGCCAGGAGTTCTTCTTCTGAGAATCCCAGGACCTTCTGAAAAGCTGGATTCACTCGCTGAAACCGGCCATCAAGATGAACGATACTCAGCATATCCATCGAGAGCGCGAAGAAGCGGTCGCGCTCTTCGGTTAACTTGTTACGCTCGGTCATGTCTCGCATGACCTTACAAAAGCCGATCAGCGCACCGGCATGGTCGCGCACAGCGGTGACGATGCCGCTGGCCCAAAAACGTGAGCCATCGCTGCGGAGATGCCACCGTTCATCCTCGGCGCGTCCCTGGCTCGCTGCGGTGTTGAGCTCTTTCGCCGGAACACCTTTCGCCCTGTCTTCGGCAGTAAAGAACTTGCTCGCATCTTTTCCGACGATTTCCGGCTCGGTGTAGCCAAGGATGTGTTGCGCCCCGGCGTTCCAGTTTGTTACGCGGCCCTCGGGATCCATCATAAAGATGGCATAGTCTCTGATGTCTTCGATTGCCTTGCGATAGTTATCTTCCGTTCGACGATAAACCGCCCGGCGTTCAAACGCGCTAGTCATTTGCCTGGCCCCCTTGTCTCAGCGCGACTTTGTACTAACCGCGACTTTAGACCGAAAAAGTCACAAAACGCACAAATGGCATTATCGAATCTTTCAGCTTTTGTGCTTTCTTGTGACTCCGGTATGATTTCGCCGCCAACCATTCGTTTCGCAGGAGGAAAATCGTGTTTACAAAGCGATCCCATACAGGTTTTGCGACTCTCGTCATAATTGCTCTGCTTGCAGCCCCGCGGCTGCTCGTTAACGCACAAACAGTTACGGCAAAAGTTCCACTCACCCATGAATCGATGTGGATGATGAAGCGTGTGGGAGCGCCCGTACCGAGTCCGGATGGGAAATGGGTCGTCTTTTCACTCGTCGAGCCGGCTTATGACGACAAGGACCAGGTTTCGGATTTGTGGATCGTGCCGACGGATGCGAATGCAAAACCGCGGCGTTTGACCTCCAGCAAGGGTGGCGAGGGTGGTGTGGCGTGGAGTCCGGATAGTCGCCGGATTGCATTTTCAGCACGACGTGAAGGCGATGAGGCAAGCCAGATTTACGTGCTCGATGTTGCGGATGGCGGTGAGGCTGTGCGTGTGACTTCCCTTTCAACTGGAGCACGCTCGCCGCAGTGGCGACCTGATGGCCAGGCATTGCTCTTCGTGAGTTCGGTTTATCCCGGTGCGGCTGATGACGACGCAAACAAAAAGATCGCCGCTGAACGCAAAGCACAAAAATACCGCGTGCGTGTTTACGAGAAGTTTCCGATTCGCAACTGGGACAGATGGCTCGACGACACGCAGGCTCACCTGTTTGTGCAAACGGCACAGCCCGGAGCGAAGGCCAAAGACTTAATGGCCGGCTCAAAGCTCGTGAGTGAACGCGGATTTGCAGGTCGCGTTAGCGATTCGGGCGAAGAGCTCGACGGCGTTTGGACTCCGGACGGCAGCGCAATCGTCTTTGTTGCGTCAACGAACCGAGACGCCGCTGCGTATGCAAATACAAATACCGATCTCTTCAAAGTATCCGCGACTGGTGGCGAGCCGGTGCGTCTAACAAGCGGGGGCAACAACTTCAGCCGTCCTGCATTTCGACCAGACGGAAAAGCACTCTATGCCGGCACCGAAGTTGAAACCGATAACAAGACCTACCATCTGGATCGACTGGCGAAGTTTTCATGGCCCAACGTCGGCCAGCCTGAGATCATCACGGCCAAATGGGATCGTTCGGTTGGCAGTTTCGCATTCACACCCGACAGCAAGTCGATCTACCTGACAGCCGAAGAAGCAGGAAACGAAAAGCTCTACACGATGCCTGCTAACGGCGGCGAAGTGACACTCGCCATGGACATGACACGCGGCGTCTACACGAATCTCAAAATTCCCACGCGAGCGTCGTCAACAATACTGATTGCAAGTTGGGAGAGCGCGACTAATCCGCCTGAAATATTCCGCCTGGATCTGAACTCGAAAACGCAGGTCCCGCTTACGGCCTTCAACGCCGATCAAGTCGCAAAGATCGATTGGTTGCCGCTGCGGCACTTCTGGTTCACGAGCAAAGCCGGCAAACGCATTCACAACATGATCGCGTTGCCACCGAATTTTGATGAACGCAAGAAGTATCCGCTCTTTGTGGTGATGCACGGTGGACCACACAGCATGTGGCGCGACAACTGGGGACTGCGCTGGAATTACTTCATGCTGTCTAAACCCGGCTACGTTGTGTTACTGACAAACTACTCCGGTTCGACCGGATTTGGCGAAGCCTTCGCGCAGAGTATCCAGGGAGATCCATTTAAAGGACCGGGAAACGAGATCAACGAAGGAGCTGACGAGGCAATCCGTCTCTACCCGTTTGTTGATGGTTCACGACAAGTTGCGGCCGGCGCGAGTTACGGCGGGCACATGGCAAACTGGATGCAGGCAACCACCACGCGTTACAAGGCGCTGATCAGTCACGCGGGTTTGATCAATCTCGAGTCGCAGTGGGGCACGAGCGACACCATCTACTCGCGCGAGGTCAACAATGGTGGGCCACCGTGGGAACAAGGACCAGTGTGGCGCGAGCAGAACCCGATCAGGTTTGCGAAAAATTTCCGCACGCCGATTCTGTTGTCAGTTGGTGAAAACGACTTTCGTGTGCCGCTGAATCAGACGCTCGAAAACTGGAGCGTCCTGCAACGGATGCGAATTCCAAGTCGCCTAATCGTCTGGCCCGACGAGAACCATTGGATTTTGAAGGGCGAGAACAGTCGCTACTGGTACCAGGAACTCTATGCCTGGTTCAAGAAGTACGTCGACGAACCCAGCGGCTCAAGAACCTCAGACACAGCCTCCCGGCCTTAAAATATTAGGCCACAAAAAGGCACATAAGGCACAAAAACGTTTTGTGCTTTATGTGCCTTTTGTGGCTGTGATTTTCTGGAAGTGAGCGATTCAGTTTCAGGAAAAAACTAGTTTCATTTCCAGAGCAGAATGCCTTGCACGGCTGGTGCTTCTCTATGGCATAATGGCCGAGCCCTACCTTACAAACTTAGTTAACAGTAACAGCGTTAGCCGACACCTCCCAAGAAGGAGTCTTGCTCCTATTTACGAAGTCAAGTAGGAGAGCAGCAGTACCGACAAAACTTCCGACGCTCCCGAAAGGATAACTTCAGAATGAATCGCCTCGTAACATCCCTGACCTTGATCTGTATTGTCTTTCTTAATGGCGCCACTACAATGGCGCAACGGAATAATCTCAAGCGACAAAAGCCACCTGTCGAACAAAAGGAAATCGTAGCTTCCGAGCGCAAGAAAGAAACCTCGGAACGAAAGAGAGAAGCCGCTGAGCGTAAGCGAGAAGCTCGTGCAAAACGGGAATCCCGCAAAGAACTAGCTGCGAAGCGTGCGCTCACCAAACGTAATCCACGTCTCGTTGCCTTATTCAACGGTGAAGAGGATCTCGACGGTGAACGCACCGACCAGCCACGCGAAGCACTCGAGTGGTATTTGCAAAAGCGTCTCCCTAAAGGCGAAAAGATTCTGCCCGTCGATCGCTACTTCCAGGCAAAAGAGAAGATCAAAAAGATGAAGCGCTTCTCGACCCGGAACAACAAGAACCTTCCTTCACAAACCGAGAGCAATGAAGCGGAAGAGGTATTTGAGGATCCCGAATTTCCAGGAGGTACCGGCGGCGCGGGAGCTGGTGACGGTAGTGCTTCAACCAGCGGCGCACTCGGCACCTGGCAGTCGTTAGGACCAGGCAACGTCGGCGGTCGCACGCGCTCGTTGATCATCGATCCCGTCAACCCCAGCGTCATGTACGCAGCAGCAGTTGCCGGCGGAATCTGGAAAACCACTAACGGCGGAAATACGTGGGCGCCACTCAACGACTTTCTCGCAAACATCGCCGTGACCACAATGGCGATCGATCCTTCGAATCCAAACATCCTCTACGCCGGCACCGGCGAGGGATTCTTTAACGCAGACGGTGTTCGTGGTGCGGGCGTCTTCAAGACTACAGACGCGGGCGCAAACTGGACGCGCTTAACGGCTACGGTAAACAACTCAAACTTCTTCTTTGTGAACGATATCGTCGTCAGTCCTTCGAATGGTCAGCATGTTTATGCAGCCACTCGCGTTGGCGTGTTTCGCAGTCTCGACGGTGGCACGACGTGGGATCTGCAACTCGCGTCCAACGCCGCGAACGGTGCAAACGGCGCGATGGACCTCGTCATGCGCACGGATCAGGCAACGGATTACATCTTCGCGGCTGTCGGCACGTTCGCCCGTGCACACATCTTCCGCAACGTAGATGCCGGGGGCTCCGGCACCTGGGAAGACGTTTTCTCTGAAACGAACCAGGGCCGCACCTCGCTGGCCATCGCACCTTCTAACCAGAACGTTATTTACGCGCTTGCGACGTGCAACTCGTGCGCCGCGGGAATTAATCCGAACTTCCCATCGGCGAATTACACCGATGGCCTGCTCGGCGTATTTCGTTCCACCGCAGCAGGAGCAACGGGAACATGGACCACGCAGGTGCGTAATAACAGCGCCAGCCTCCAGGACACACTGCTGCTCAGCAACCCGGTCAACGGTGCGCTGGCACAATGCGGTCTCGGCGCCACGAGCCAGTTTCTGAATCAGGGTTGGTATGACAACGTGATTGCCGTCGACCCGACGGATTCAGACAAGGTTTGGGCAGGTGGTGTTGATCTCTTCCGCTCCGACAATGGCGGTGTTAACTGGGGCGTCGCCTCATACTGGTGGTTCCAGGGCAACGGCACTCCGCCAAACAACGGAGATCCACAACTGGTCCACGCCGACAATCACGGCATCGTTTTCCATCCAAACTATAACGGCACCACCAACCAGACAATGTTTGCCGCAAACGACGGTGGCGTATACAAAACTGATAATGCCAAAGCAGGCAATGTTGGCTATCCCGGTGGCGCAACAGTTGGCGGCGGCGCGATCACACCTGCAAGCCCGATCTGCGGAGCGGCATTCGCACCGGGCGCTCCATTCACAGTTCCAGATCCCGTGATCTGGGGACCATTGAATAACAATTACGCCGTCACGCAGTTCTATCACGGCCTGCCCTATCCCAACGGACAGACTTACTTCGGCGGCACGCAGGACAACGGTACGAATCGTGGCACCGACGCTGCTGGTCCAAATGCATGGGCACGCATCAACGGCGGTGACGGCGGATACGTTGCCGTCAATCCTGCAAACACCAACACCATATTCTTCGAGACCACCGGTCTCTCGTTACGACGATCGACGAATGGTGGCGCGAGCTCGGCGTCCGTCATAAGCGGCATCGCCGGCGACGTGTTTCCATTCATCACAGTTTTCCGAATGGATCCGAACACGCCGACGCGCTTGTGGATTGGTGGACGTTTCATGTGGCGCACTGACAACAACGCCACCAATTGGACCAGAACCAGCAACGCGCAACTGACCGGTGGCTCGATCACCGCCATGGCAATAGCACCGGGTAATTCAAACGTCGTGATCAACGGCGCGGCGTCAGGACAATTCCGCCGCACGACGATTGGTCTCACTGCTAATGCCGCGAGCGTGTTGGCTACCACATGGGCGCAAACTTTCACGCCGCGTGGTAACGGCAACGGCACCATCTCGTGGGTTGAATACGATCCGTCGAATGCAAACAACGTTTGGGCCACCATTTCAAACTTCAACGGCACGCCGAACGCTCAAGGCACCAGCGCCGGGCACGTCTTCAGAAGCACCGACGGTGGCGCAACCTGGACTCTTGCTGACGGTACCCAAACACCCGGAAACGTGAACGCGATTCCGGACATTCCGGCGCACAGCGTTGCCATCGATCCAAATGACAATCAACGCATCTACGTCGGCACGGACCTCGGCGTGTTTGTCTCGCTTGACGGCGGAGCAAACTGGGCGCGTGAAACTACCGGCTTCTCGAATACAGTCGTGGAGTCGCTCACGGCAATTAACAACAACGGCGTGACTTCTTTGTTCGCCTTCACGCACGGTCGAGGCGCTTTCAAGGTCGCGATTCCAACATCGTGCGCGACAGTGTCGCCACTTAACCAGGCATTCTTCTCACCCGGTAATAGCGGCAGCGTAACGGTGACGAAGAATTTGTCTGCCACGGCTTCATGCGATTGGAACGCCGTGAGCAACAGCTCATTCATCACGATCGACTCTGGAGCAAGTGGTAGCAACAACGGAACTGTGAATTTCACGGTCGCGCCAAACACTACCGGCTCGGCCCGTAGCGGTTCACTAACCGTCGCTGGTCGCAACGTGACCATCACGCAAGACGCAGCTCCGATCGCGAATAACGATACGGCTACCACTGATGAAGACACACCAGTCGACATCAACGTGCTGGCGAACGACACGGAGCCCGACGGCGACACGTTGAATATCAACTCGGTTACGCAGGGCGCGAATGGCGCGGTCTCGGTCAATCCTGACAAGACCATCCGCTACGCACCGGCATTGAACTTCTTCGGTACCGACTCATTCACTTACACGATCGACGACGGACACGGCGGAACCGCAACAGCGACCGTTAACGTAACCGTCAATGCTGTAAACGATTCGCCTGTGTTCACAATTAATCTGTTGTCGCAGACGGTGCAGTACAGCGATCCGATCACGACAGTGAATGTTTCTGTTTCTGACCCGGACGATCCGGTAGCGGATCTCACTTTGACGGTCCTCTCGTCAGTACCGGCAGGACTGACTGTTACACCGGGGGTCGGTACATTGACGATTTCCGGGAATCCGCTGGTTGTGGCTGGTGTCTATCCGATCGACCTGAAGGTGGTTGACCCGCATGGTGCACAGTCACTTGCGACAGTAACGATTACTGTAGACAAGGAGACAGCGGAAACAACCTACACCGGCGACATGGGCGTGATCACTGCTGGTCCATCCGTCACCACTGCAACGGTTCGTCTCGCTGCGCATCTCACGCAGGATCCCGATGGGGCACCGGGTGACATCACTCTGGCGAAGGTTGTTTTCGAGATCTTCAAGTCGAGCAATATGGGCAGCACACCAGACATGACGGTGACAAACGCGCCGGTTGATAGTAACGGCGACGCAATCTCGTTCCTGTCGGGTGTTGTGGCTGACACGTATGTCGTGAAGGTCAAGATCGTCGCCAGCAATGGCTACTGGACCGCAAATCCTGTTGGTCTCGGCACGCTCAACGTTGCCGTTGGAACCGACGATCAGCAGACGAGCGGCGGTGGCTGGATTCCCGATCCGGAAAGCAGTAATGGTAAGGGCAACTTCGGCTTCACCGTTAAAGGCGGCGGCAATCCGAAGGGCAATTCGATCTACATCTTCCGTGGTCTTGATGGTTTCAACTACATCGTCAAGAGCACGAGTTGGGCGGGTGGATTCCTGAACTTCTCGAACGAGCCTGGCACGAGCATCTCTAATCGCTCTTCGTTCAGTGGCAAGTGCGTGGTTCAGAAGGTCGATCCACAAACGGGTGCGGTCGTGCAGTCGTTCGGCAACTTCAGCTTCATCGTCGACACGCGCGACGGCGACCTGTTGACGCCACGTTCATTCGACGCCTACGCGATCACAATCCTCGACAACAACGGACTGATCTGGCGTCGAGTCGGCACCAACCTCGCGCTGCTACCACTCGGTGGTGGCAACGTGAAGGTCAAGGCTAAGTAAGCCACAAAAAGAAGTAGCCACAAAGAGGCACATAAAGCACGAATTGAGTTTGTGCTTTGTGTGCCTCTTCTCTACTACAACTTCCTTCAAAACCTTTAGCCGCTCAAGTTCTCGCGGTATACAATCAGGATTAAACCGACTTCACCTCTTGATCCCACGACTTGATGGTCCCACGCCCTGCGGGTTCACTCAAATGTAGACACATTCGCTACTCGTACCCATTTTCCGTTCTTCTTTTCGTAAGTCATTATGCCCGCGTACACGAATGACCTCTCTTTCTGGGTCCCTCCCTCTGTTCCCTCTGTTCTCGAAACTTTTATTCGTACTATCATCCAGGCCATGCTGGCATCGTTTGAGATCTTTATTATTGGGGGTTCCAGATCATCCCACTCATGGTATTTTGCGTTCTTGAAATAGCCCTCAAAGAATTGCTTCACCTCTTCACGAGTAGATCTACTAACCTTGCCTCTGCTGACCGCAATGAATTCGTCGGCTGCATGGCGCAAGATCAAACTAGTATCTGTCTGGAAATGAGCTTTCCGGTCAGTGTGATGCACTTTTAATAGTTCTTCTTTTTCTTTGGCTAAGTTGATCTTGTTTTGTGCAATGATCGTCGTAGGAAAAAGCGCCAAGAGGGTAACGATAACGGATAGTTTTCTCATACAGACTCCTATGGTTTGTCGGTGGTAACTCGCCTCACTAGTTTGGCGATTTCACGACGAAACAGCTCATCGTCCTACTTCTCTACTACAGAATCGACAGACCGTGGCTTCTATCGGGATCGAATAGGCACAGAAGGGGCAATTCTTCATACCTGCATTTGACTCCTTGCGTCTGTTGAAAAAGAAAATCAAAGCAACTATTAGCACAACCGGCAGTCCGACAAAGAGCAGAAGGACAATCAAGATAACCATGATCTCTGCTGCACCGATGCCACCTATCAGCATTTCACTCTTACCCCTTTCGGAGCATCACTTCGTCTTTAGTAGCACACTCGAACCTAACAGGAAAACAAGGCAACAAGGATTGACACCGAAGATGACGTCGACGCGGTGATCTGACAAGCGGATAACCGCCGGGAGTTGACAGCTCGTGATTGGTCTTACCTAATGGCAAAGCCTGGCGCGATTGGTATAAATTTATATTGACAGCCATATATCGCTAAGAGAGAATGCATCGCCCTGCAAAGCCAATTAGCGACGAGGATCACGCCTCATCAGTCGCCAACAAATTACGAATGGTCATACCAATTGACCTTTAGCCCGGCCACAAAGAGGCACATAAAGCACAAAATGCGTTTGAATCCATCGCTAATCTTGTTGTGCTTGGTGTGCTTTTTTGTGAGCGAGGCTCGGGCTTCGCAAAAGATTGTGGTGGTCGCGGATGGGTCGGGTGATTTCCGGACTGTTCAGCAGGCGTTGGACCACGTCCCTGACAATAACAATAAACCTGTCGTGATCCAGATCAAGCCAGGTCTTTACAACGAACAGATACGAGTAAACGCCGGAAAAAATCACGTCACTCTTCGCGGTGAGGATCCGCAGAAGACAATCCTCACTTTCCGGATCAGCGCACAACAAGCCGGTAATACACGACTCGCTTTCAGCACTCTCGTCAACGCCGATGACTTTCGAGCTGAGAACCTGACGTTCGAAAACACATTCGGCACTGGTTCACAGGCGGTGGCGGTGTTTGTCGATGCCGCGCGCTCGTCGTTTGAAAATTGTCGCTTCCTCGGCTGGCAGGATACGTTGTTTGTCAACGGCAGTCGTCACTATTTCAAGAACTGTTACATCGAAGGCCACGTCGACTTCATCTTTGGAACCGCGTCTGCGGTCTTTGAAGACTGCACGATTCATAGCAAAGGTCAGGGTTATGTAACTGCGCATTATCGTTTGAGCAATGAGGAGAATACCGGGTTTGTCTTTCTGCGTTGCCGTTTGACCGGAGAGAACACCGGAAACGGAGTCTATCTCGGGAGGCCGTGGCGTCCGTATGCGCGTGTAGTTTTTCTCGACTGCTGGTTGGGGTCGCACATCAGACCGGAAGGCTGGGACAACTGGCGAGATCCCGCTCGAGAAAAGACTGCGTGGTTTGGTGAGTACAAGTCGAAAGGACCGGGAGCGAATCCGAAAGCGCGTGTCGCCTGGTCCAGGCAATTGACTTCCGAAGAAGCTGCACAGTTCTCGCGCGCGAAGTTTCTCAGTCTTCCCGTTCGCAGTCTCAGCGGGAAAGCTAATCAGGCAGTCGGAACTATCGCGTGGGCCGACGCGCAGAATAAAGCTGATGAGTGGTATGCGAGCGCTGAGGCACTGAGAATTGCAGACAACGTCGTTCTTTATCAACGGGACTCTGGTGGCTGGCCCAAGAACATTGACATGGGAAAGCCGTACGATGAAGCGGAACGGCCCACTCTTCTCGCGCAGAAGAAAGAGATTGACTCGACGATCGACAATGGCGCCACCTACACGCAGTTATCATTTCTCGCGCGCGTCTACACCAAAACACAAAAGCAACGTCATCGAGAATCATTTCTGAAAGGGCTCGACTATTTATTCAAGGCTCAGTACCCAAACGGTGGTTGGCCGCAGTTCTATCCCGATCTTTCCGGATACTACAAGCACATCACTTACAACGACGATGCGATGATCGGCGTGATGAAACTGCTGCGTGACGTCGCGTCAGGAAAGCCGAATTACGCTTTTGTTGATGACGCTCGGCGCGCGAACGCCGCGAGTGCGGTGGAAAAAGGGATTGAGTGCATCTTGAAGACACAGGTGGTTGTGAATGGTCGAAAGACGGTGTGGTGCGCGCAGCATGATGAGATCACGTTTGCGCCTGCGGCGGCGCGAAAGTTTGAAGTAGTTTCGTTGAGTGGTGGTGAGAGTGTCGGGATTGTGCGCTTCCTGATGTCGATAAAGGATCCATCGCCCGAAGTGATCGACGCGATTGAGTCAGCGATTGCGTGGTTTGAGCAGACGCAATTGAAAGGCATCAAGTGGGTCGAGAAGATAGATCCGTCTCAACCAAACGGCATCGATCGCGTTGTGGTTCAAGATCCCAAGGCCGGTCCGATCTGGGCGCGCTTTTACGAGCTTGGCAGCAATCGTCCGGTGTTTGTTGGGCGTGATGCAGTGGTGAAATACAACGTCGCCGAGATCGAACACGAGCGACGCGTTGGTTATGCGTGGTACGTACAGGAACCATCAAAACTTTTGAATGACGAATATCCGAAGTGGAGGGACAGGATTAACAAGATCAAGCAGGCTTGACAGGATTCATCCTGTTTCATCTTGTTAATCTTTATGAAGCTAACGATAAATGACAACACGCCGAGACTTCATCAAAGAACTTCTAATCAGCAGCGCTGTTTTATCTGCTGCCCCACGATTGCTGTTGGCCCAACCAACGGATCCCTGGGAAACAGTCATGCCGTCGATCCTCAAGCGCATCAAACCACCTCGTTTCCCAAAGCGCACTCTCTATCTCAATCGCTTCGGAGCAAAGCCCGACGCGCGCACCGAGTGCACCGCAGCTTTCCGTGCAGCCATCGATCAATGCTCCAAAGCCGGTGGCGGTAAAGTCGTCGTTCCCGCGGGTACATATCTCACAGGCGCTATCCATCTGAAGAGCAACGTCAATCTCGAAGTTTCCGAAGGTGCGACGATCAAGTTCAGCACGAATCCGAAAGACTATCTACCGGTGGTTTTCTCACGCTGGGAAGGTGTCGAGCTATTCAACTACTCGCCATTCATCTACGCGTTTGAACAACAGAACATCGCGATCACCGGCAAAGGGACGCTTGATGGTCAGAGCAACAATGAGCACTGGTGGCCGTGGAATGGACGCCCACAGTATGGCTGGAAACAAGGCATGAGCAACCAGCGGCCGGATCGAACGGCACTGCTTACGATGGCGGAAAAAGGTGTGCCGGTGCGCGAACGTCGCTTCGGCGAGGGACACTATCTGAGACCGCAGTTCATTCAGCCTTATCGCTGTCAGAACGTTTTGATCGACGGTGTAAAAATTCTGAACTCGCCGATGTGGGAGATTCATCCGGTGCTTTGTCGCAACGTTATCGTCCAAAACGTGCATATCAATAGTCATGGGCCAAACAATGACGGCTGCAATCCGGAGTCGTGTTCTGATGTCCTGATCAAAAGCTGTTACTTCGACACCGGTGACGACTGTATCGCGATCAAATCCGGTCGCAATGCCGATGGACGCCGTCTTAAAACTCCGACTGAGAACATCATCGTGAAGGATTGTTTAATGAAAGACGGGCACGGAGGAATCACCGTCGGCAGCGAGATCTCAGGCGGCTGCCGAAACCTCTTCGCCGAGAACTGCCGACTCGACAGTCCGAATCTCGATCATGCCTTGCGTGTTAAGAACAACGCGATGCGCGGCGGACTGCTTGAAGACCTGCACTTCCGCAACATTGAAGTGGGCCAAGTGGCTCACGCTGTAATAACCATCGACTTTAATTACGAAGAAGGCGCGAAGGGCTCGTTCACCCCCGTAGTGCGCAACTACACGGTCGATAATCTCCGCAGCTCCAGGAGCAAACACGCACTCGACGTTCAGGGTTTTCCAACAGCGCCGATAATCAATCTGCGACTTACAAACTGCACGTTCGATAACGTCGTCGAAGGAAATATTGTTAAGAATGTAAAAGATGCGACTTTGGATGATGTGAAAATCAATGGAAAGGTCATCGAGGCTCTGCCGTAGTTTCCCGCAAAGGCGCAAAGAAAGACGCAAGAAATCGCTTTGCACCTTTCTTTGCGCCTTTGCGCCTTTGCGGGAAATCTTATCTTGTCGGTCACAATAAGCACAACAATGAGTGAATGACGAACTCCAGCATCTTTAAGACTATCGATTCGGAACGCCGCGGAACGACGTTCGAGGAAGTCGTTTCGCAGCTTCGCGAAATGATTCATAACGGCGAGCTGCGTCCCGGCGATCGTCTGCCACCGGAAAGAGATCTGGCGAAGTTACTCGGTGTCAGCAGGCCGACGTTACGCGCCGGAATCAGTTCACTCGCGGCAGTTGGAGTGTTGCAGCCTCGTCGCGGCGCGGGAACATTCGTCGTTGAAGCTGAAGGTCCGCCTTCACTGGACAGTAGCCCACTGCGTTTGATGGCGTCGCTGCAAAGGTTCACACCGGCGGAGATGTTTGAAGCGCGACGCTCGCTCGAGATGGCGATCGCGGGGTTAGCGGCAGAGCGAGCAACCGGTGACCAGATGGCGGAGATGTCGGAAGAGGTCACCGGAATGTTTGCGTCGCTTGACGAGCCGGAACAGTTCCTCGTTCACGACATGCGGTTCCATCAAACCGTTGCAGCCGCATCAGGCAATCGCATTCTCACAGCGCTCATGAACATGGTAGCGACGATCCTCTTCGAAGTGCGCAGCAAGACTGTGCGGCGCGCGCGCGACTTGAAAGAGTCGGCCGAGATGCACCGCAAGATCTACCGCGCCATTCGCGATCGCAACTCGGAAGCAGCACGCGATGCAATGCGCGATCACCTGATGCTCGCTCAAAAAGCTCAGGAACAGGAAGAAGCAGACTAGCCACAAAAAGGCACAAAAGTCACAAAAAAGAAATCTTAATGCGCGCCATAAATCTCTTCTTGTTTGTGCTTTTTGTGCCTTTTTGTGGCTTAGCTGATGATACTTATACAATCCGATTATCGAGCTGATTACTCCGATCCGGATGTGATTCGCGTCGGTGATGATTGGTTCAGGTTTGGGCCACGGATTACGCGGATTGATAAGAACGATTAGATCGGATCAGGCTAAAGATTATTCCGACGCCAATACCCACTGCCGCGCCGATCATCATGTCTTTGAATAGGACGTGACCGGTGGCGCGCGAGATCAAACCGACACACCATCCTACGAACGTTCCAAACACCAGACCCACAAATCCGAAGCCGATCAGCGCTCCAACTGCGGGACGGTATTCGATATCGTCGACCGGTTTCAGATTTGGCGCGAGTAGATGAATCACCAGCAGCGCGATCAGGTAAGCCGTGCCGGCGATCATGAAGACGATCGAGTAGTTCTGACCCGTGCTCTCTAATATGTAACCCGTGGCAACGGCCATGGTGGCGCCGCCGAGGGCGCCGGACATTCCGCCAATACCGACAACCGAACCAACTGCCTGGCGTGGAAACATGTCAGACGTGGTTGTGAAGAGGTTACACGACCATCCCTGATGCGCTGCTGCCGCAAGACCAATCAAGCCGACTGCTGCCCAGAGACTCTTGACATTCGCGGCAAAGATGATCGGCGTGACGGCGAGCGCGCAGATCAACATAGCGGTCTTACGCGAACGATTGATGGTCCAACCGCGCTTAATGAACGCCGAAGAAAGCCAGCCGCCGCCGACGCTTCCGATGTCGGCGATCAGGTAGATCACGATCAATGGTGGACCAATCGTCGTAAGATCGAGTCCGTGCTTGTCACGAAAGAAGTTTGGGATCCAGTAAAGATAGAACCACCAGACCGGATCTGTCAGATACTTTCCGATCGCGAATGCAGACGTTTGCCGGTGGGGGATCAAACTCAGCCACGGCACCTTCTTCGCAGGCGGATCCGGAGGATCGCTGTGAATGTAGTCCAGCTCCGCCTTTGAGACTTTCGGATGCTCTTCAGGGCGTCTGTACAGCGGCAGCCAAAATAGCAGCCAGGCAAAGCCAATCGCACCTGTCAATAAAAACGCCCAGCGCCAACCAAGATGCATCGCGATCCACGGCACTGTTAGTGGTGCGACAATCGCGCCGACATTCGACCCGGCGTTAAAGATGCCGGTAGCAAACGCGCGTTCTTTCTTTGGAAACCACTCAGCTACAGTCTTGATTGCTGCCGGAAAATTTCCTGCTTCTCCAACACCCAGTGCTGCACGAGCGACACCAAAACCAAACGGCGTGCGAGCCAGCGCATGGCCCATGGCAGCCAAACTCCACCATACGATCGCCACGACATATCCGACCCTCGTGCCGATGCGGTCCATCAGCCGTCCGGCTAACAACAATCCAAATGCATATGCGGCATTGAAGGCGGCGACGATGTTGCCGTAATCAACTTCGGTCCAGCCGATCTCGAGTTTCAAATCTTTTGAGAGGATGCCGAGAACCTGACGGTCAACGTAATTGACAGTGGTCGCAAAGAACAGCAAGCCGCAGATAACCCAACGATAACGACCGACCTTCTCTCCAAGTGTCGGCATCGTCGCTACTTGAGCCGTTTTGGGAACCGCGGCTGCATCGTCCATGGGTCCACTCCTTTATTGATTCACACCACTTGCCAGGAAACCTCCATCAACGGCGATGATTTCGCCACTGACAAAACTCGCGGCGTCTGAAGCAAGGAAGATTGCGGCGCCGGCGAGCTCTTCGACGTTGCCGAAACGCTTCATGGGTGTGCGCACGAGGAATTCGCGACCACGTTCAGTCTCATCGAGCAACTTTGTGTTGAGCGCGGTGCGAAAGACGCCCGGAGCGATCGCATTCACGCGAACTCCACGACTGGACCACTCAATTGCTAGCGACTTCGTTAACGAGCCGACCGCAGCCTTGCTTGCTGAGTAAGCTGCGACTTCGTACAGCGCAACAAACGTCGAAAGCGAAGCAATATTGATGATGCTGCCCGACTCTCGCTCCAGCATGTGTTTGCCGAACACCTGACAGGCGCGCAATGTACCCGTCAGATTTGTATCGATAATGTCGTTCCAGTCCTCTTCTAAGAAGTCGACTGTCGGTGCTCGCTTCGTTCGGCCAGCAGAATTGACAAGGATGTCGACTTTTCCAAAAGCGTGGACGGCTTCATTCAAGACGCGCTCTAATGACGCGCGGTCGGAGACATCAGAAGTCAGCCGGAGCGAACGCCGCCCAAACTCCTCGATCTCCCGCGCGGTAGTTTCCACCTGTTCCTGGCGCCGTGAAGTGGGAATTACGTCAGCGCCGGCCTGGGCAAAACCGTGTGCGATGGCGCGTCCGATTCCGGAGGTGCCGCCGACCACGACGGCGACTTTGCCGTTGAGTTCCAATTGCGAATAAGTCATAGAGTTGATACCACGGCTATCGACAGATTACGCCAGCTCAAGTTCTGTGTAATCTGCGGATTGATTGGAAAGGTTTGACCACTTCGAAAAGTGCGAATACTGTGTAACACCGTAAGTCTCTCACGGTCAAGCAGAATCTTCCTTGTATAGTTGCTGACTGCGTGGTAAAGTCGTGCATTCTTTTTGGAATTGGTATTACCAAAATGTCCGCAACCAGCAAGCAAACTATTGGACGTCGTTCGGCCGCGGGAAACGTTTGGCTCGGGCACGCGGTAACGAACCACGAGTATTTCGCAAAGCTGCCCGTTAACGATATCAGATATGAGGTCCTGGCCTCCGAAGATGCGGTCGGCCGTGCCATGTTCGATGAGATAGTGGACGCTGCGGCGGCCAAGGATGGGGCGCTCGTAATCGTGATTCTCGGCGGGCGCGGCGGACAGGCGTTGCACCGGTTGCTCGGTTCACTGGCAAAGACTACCGACCACGACGCGTTGTTGGGTCGCCTGCACGTATTCACCCAGGATGCACTCGCACCTTTGCGGATGGACAACGGTTTGAGTTTCGTGCGCGATTTCGAACGACTGCTGGGCGAAGATTTTTTCCGCAAGGTGAAGAGCTTTACGTCGATTCGCACTGACGCCGCCGATCTCGAAAGCGAACTCGCAGGTTACGTCGAACGACTGGAATCCCTTGGCGGAATCGATCTGTTCTTCCTCGGTCTTGGTCCGGAAGCCGGTGGCGCTTCGCATCTCGCTTACATCAAGCCCGGCTCGGGTGCGCGTTATAACGATGTTGCCGGACTGATCCCGATCTCTGAATCGATTCTCGAGCACCACATCAACAAGTTCAAAGCCGGCGGCTCGGTTGTGACAGAAGCAGACGAGGCTGAGTGTCGCGCTGCGAAACAGATTTTGACACTTGGACCAGCAGCGATTCTCGGCGCGCGTCGCATCGTCCAGTCGATCGTCGATGCCGACACTGCTCCCGCGAAGGTTGAGAGTTACCGGCAGTTGTTGACGACGAAGATCGCAAACGACGCTGAGACGCGCCAAACACAATTCGATCAGAACCCGGGACTTTGGTTGCGAGTGCATCCAAACGTCCGTTCATTAATACTTTCGAACGTTTTAGAAAACTAAATATGTCGAGCGTCCAAACGCCTCCAGCTTCAATACTCAGCGAGTTCGCGATCCTTGTCGATCCGAAAGACAACGTGGCCGTGGTTAAGAAAGCCACTTCCGTGGGACTCGAGTTGCTGCTGCCAAATGAATCGGTGATTGAGATCCTCGGCGAGATTCCTCCGGGTCATCGTTTTGCGACGCGTGATATTCCTGCGGACGAGTTTGTACTTCAGTTTGGTCAACCAATCGGAACATCACTCGGAATCAAGCAGGGCGAACAGATCACGCACGACAACATGACTGACGATGTTCCAATCGTGCGCGAGCTTCCCGAGAATCTTCATACTGCCCCGCCCGACTATCTCGCTGTCAGCGAGCGCGCGACATTCATGGGTTATCGACGTCCTGACGGGCGCGTTGGAACACGCAACTACGTCTTGATCGTGCCGACGAGCATGTGCGCCAGTCACGAAGCCATGCAGATTTCGACGATTGCTGAGTTCACACTTTACGATCGACTGAAATATCCGAATGTCGATGGTGTCGTCGCCATTCCGCACAACAAAGGCTGTGGTTGTCAGGAAGGATCAACGATTGACGTCATGCTGCGCACGCTTTCGAATTACGCTGATCATCCGAACGTCGGCGGCGTGATTTTGATCGATCTCGGTTGCGAGAAAACAAATCTTTCGCAGGTTGAAAAGTATCTGCTCAAGCGTGAGAAGGCATTCAACAAGCCGGTCGCGAAGATTGGAATCCAGGAAGTCGGCGGCACACAGGCTGCGATTCAGCGCGGGCTCAAAGAAGTCGAGCAGATGTTGCCGGTGGTTAACGAAACCAGTCGTGAAGTTTGTCCGGTGAGTGAGCTCGTGCTCGGCGTAAAGTGCGGTGGTTCAGACGGGTTTTCCGGGATCTCTGCCAATCCATCGCTCGGACGCGCTGCGGATCTGCTTGTTCGTTCAGGTGGAACTGTTCTGATAACTGAAGTGCCTGAGTTTTGTGGCGCCGAACATCTACTGGCTTATCGTGCGAAGGATGTGGAAACGGGCCGGGCCGTTTATCGAATGGTTGACTGGTATAAAGATTATGCGTCGAAGTTTGGCGCTGTGCTCAACAACAATCCGAGTCCGGGAAATGTCACCGGCGGACTACTCAACATCACGATCAAATCTCTGGGTGCGATTGCAAAGGCTGGAACCACTCGCGTCGAAGGCGTCATCGAATACGCCGAAACACCTAGCAGCCGCGGTCTGAATCTGATGCAGGGACCGGGTTACGATCAAGAGTCGACTCCGGGCCTCGTCGCCGCGGGAGCGACCGTCGTCGTCTTCACCACCGGACGTGGCACGACAATCGGCAACGCCATCACACCGGTGATAAAACTCGCTTCAAACACTCCGATCTTCGAGCGCATGTCGAATGATCTCGATCTCTCGGCAGGAGGCGTCATCGACGGAACTGAAACCATCGATGAAGTCGGTAAACGCGTCTTCGATCACATAGTCGAGGTGGCGACCGGAACTCAAGCCAAAGCCGAGGTTCATAAACACCGCGAATTCCAATTCTGGGCCGAACAAACCGTCTCCCTGTAGCCACGAGAAGCACATAAAGAATTTTCCTTAACTCTTTCTTGTGCTTTTTGTGCCTTTTTGTGGCTACACTGTCTTGTAAATGAAGGCGCAAATCAAGCTGGGTCGCATTTTCGGCGTCGAAATTGGGCTGCATTACAGTTGGCTCATCATTGCGGTGCTGATCACGTTCTCTCTCGTTGGACATTTTGAGGAGAATAATCCGAGTTGGAGCGACAGCCTGAGATGGGTTGTAGCGATAGTGACTGCCGTACTGTTCTTCGTCGCTATCGTGGTCCATGAGCTTTCACACGCGATTGTCGCCAAGGCTCGCGGTTTACCAGTGCGATCGATAACACTCTTCGCCCTCGGCGGCATGGCCCAGATCGAAAAAGAGCCGGCTGACGCGAAGACTGAATTCTGGATGGGAATCATTGGTCCCATCACGAGTTTTATTATCGGTGTTATCTGTCTCCTGCTCACGGTGGCGCTCGGATGGACGCCGCCGGATCCTCCGCAAACACCAATCCCTGCGATGTTGATGTGGCTCGGTCTTATCAACATCGGTCTTGCAGTCTTTAACATGATTCCGGGATTTCCACTCGATGGTGGACGCGTGTTGCGAGGCATCATCTGGTGGATCACCGGCAATCCGAAGCGTGCGACGACAATCGCCGCTCGCGTCGGCCAGTTTATCGCGTTCGCAATGATTCTTTATGGTGTAATGCAGTTTTTCAGAGGCGCCGGTTTTAGCGGTCTATGGATAATATTCATCGGGTGGTTCCTGTTGAGCGCGTCACGTGAGAGCTATTCGCAGATGGTCGTCAGCGAAGGATTGCGCGGACTACGTGTGGCAGACGTGATGTCGCGCGACTATCCGGTTGTGGATGGGCATACAAATCTTCAGGACTTCGCCGAGGAACAGCTCATGCGCACCGGCCGGCGATTCTTTGTCGTGACACTGAATGGCCATCCTGAAGGAATCATCACGCCGAACGAAATCAATCCAGTTCCGAAAAATCGTTGGCCGTATACGACAATCAGTGACGTGATGCGACCGCTCGACGCGACCCGAACTGTTGGACCAAACACGCCGGTGAGTGATGCTCTCGAAGTGATGGCGAGCCAGGATCTCAATCAATTACCGGTAGTTAGTGAGGGTGGTCTCGTCGGTTTACTCTCTCGTTCAAATATCCTGCAACTCATACAAACGCGCGCCGAACTCCATCTATAAACTCGCCAGAAAAAATCATTGAACCATCCACGGATTACACAGATAATCTGCGAAATCCGTGGATGTGTTTGGAGGAGTTTATGGAGACACTGATCAAGGACATTCGTTTCGGCGTTCGCAGTCTCATCAAGCGGCCGGGATTCACCGCTCTTGCAATCATCACGCTCGCACTCGGTATCGGAGCATCCACAGCGATCTTCAGTGTCGTTGATGGAGTGTTGCTGCGATCACTTCCCTACCCCAACGCAGATCAGATCGTGCAACTGCGCGAGGTCAACGCACGTGGTGTGCAAATTCCGTTTGCGGAGCCAAACTTTCGTGACCTCCAGGCACGTAGTCACTCGTTTCAGGGGATCGCGCAGTACTCCGGCCAGTTGACTACGGTGATTGGCGGCAGTGAACCGGTTCGTGCACAAGCGTTCGCCGTCTCCGCTGACTTCTTTAACATATTAGCCATCAAGCCGGTTCTCGGGCGGACTTTTGCGGCCGACGAAAGCAAGCCTGGCGGCACACCGGTCGCGGTTGTCAGTTATGGCTTTTGGCAACGGCTTCTGAGTGGAAAGACGGATTTATCGCAAACGACCTTGCGTATCATGGACCAGAACCTGACCGTGGTAGGCGTGATGCCGGCCGGGTTTGCATTTCCGCAAAACGCCGAGATCTGGGTCCCGCGAGAATTGTTCCCGCAACAGACTTCACGTACCGCTCACAACTGGAGCGTCGTAGCGCGGCTTAAATCAAACATCAGCACGGAGCAGGCTTACGCAGACGTGAGCGCGATTGGAAAACAGCTCAGACAGGAACACGGCAAAGACATCGATGCGATCGATATCGCAGTAGTGCCGCAACAGGAATACATGGTCGGCAGGATTCGCAGTTCACTGCTGATGATCTTTGCAGCAGTCGGATTCCTCTTACTCGTCGCCTGCGCAAATGTCGTGAATCTGTTGTTGGCCCAGGTAACCGCACGACAACGAGAGTTCTCTGTGCGATCCGCGCTCGGCGCCACGCGTTGGCGACTTGGCAGACAGTTCATTACTGAGAACCTGTTGTTGGCTCTTGCCGCCGGCGGGCTGGGTGTGCTGCTTTCGTATTGGGGAGTGAATCTCATCCTGAGTCTGAATCAACGGTACCTGCCACGGGCGACGGAGATCGGAGTAGACGGCCGAGCGATCGCATTCACGTTGGGTCTGTCCATATTGATAGCTGTAGTGCTTGGTATCGTGCCGTTGCTTCGTTTCACACCACGAGATCTCGAAAGCAACTTGCGAGCAGCCGGGACGGGCCTGCCTGGATTCGCAGGTCAAAATTCACGAAACTTCCTCGTCGTGACTCAAATGGCGTTGACGTTGATCCTGCTCGTCGGCGCCGGTTTGCTGGCCAAGAGTTTCTATCGATTATTACAGATCGATCCCGGTTTTAGTACGGAGAGCGCGGTGGCGATGGACGTGTCGTTGCCGAGTACCGGTGAAGACGAGGAACGCTACAAGAAGTTTATGGACTCGTACAAGCGTCTAGTCGAACGCGGCGAGATCCCTAATACGACCGTAAAGTTCAGTGCAGATGAAGAACGCCAGAGATTATTCCAACAACAACTCATTGAGCGACTCAGCACCACACCGGGAGTAGTAGCAGTCGGTACGATCAATCACCTACCACTCGCCGGCGGTGGTCCTGACGGAACTTTTTTCATCAATAACAATCCTTCGCGAAAGGGAAATGCAGAATACCGTCTCGCGAGCGGCGGCTATTTTGCGGCGATGGGAATTCCCGTGTTGCGTGGCCGCACCTTTGATCAAACGGATCAAGTTAATGCGCCAAATGCAGCGGTTGTGAGCCAGGCGTTTGTAAAGAAATACTGGCCGGACGAGGATCCGATTGGGCAAACAATCCAGTTTGGAAATATGGATACGGACCTGCGTTTGTTACACATCGTCGGGGTGGTTGGTGATGTGCACGACTATGGCGTCGATGTCGCAGTTGGCCCAACAGTTTATGCCAACGCGCAGCAACGGTTGCCGTCGTCGAGTTGGACAGTCGTGGCACGAGCTCAGGTTGAGCCGGGGTCATTAGTGCCGGTGATGCGCGAGACTGTTCGTTCGCTCGATTCGCAACTGCCGCTTAAGTTCCGCACGCTGGACCAGGTGTTTTCGTCGTCGCTTGATCAACGCCGGTTTAGTCTCGTGATATTTGGAGTGTTCGGTGTGGTTGCGTTGTTGCTCGCGGCGATGGGTATTTACGGTGTTACGGCGTATGCGGTGACGCAGCGAACACGCGAGATCGGGATTCGGATGGCGCTGGGTGCGCAGATCGGGGATGTGTTGAAGATGGTGTTGCGGTATGCGATGTCGTTGGTTGTGATAGGAACGCTCGTGGGACTCGCGGGCGCGTTTGCCATCACGCGCGTGATGTCGACGTTGTTGTTCCAGGTTACACCGACCGATCTCACAACATTCCTCGCTGTCCCCCTGATCCTGTTGTTCGTCGCCCTCGTCGCGTCTTTCCTCCCAGCGCGCCGAGCCACGAAAGTCGACCCCCTCATCACGTTGAAAGCCGAATAAGAGTTTTCACGCAAAGACGCAAAGTGGCGACGAAGGCGCAAAGGATGATTAAGTCTTCTTTGCGCCTTCGTCGGCCCTTTGCGCGTTTGCGTGAAAAAGTTGAACCGTTTCTCCAATGATTCACGCGTTTAGATTGTGGGGGGCTTACTTCTGAATGTACGACGCGATCATTGTTGGGGCACGTTGCGCGGGTTCTCCATTGGCAATGCTGCTCGCCCGCAAGGGTTATCGGGTTCTTTTACTGGACAAGGCATCATTTCCAAGCGACACGATCTCAACACATCACATTCATCAACCTGGTGTGGCGCACCTGAAGCGCTGGGGCTTGCTTGAAAAGCTGCGCGCCTCAAATTGTCCATCAACGACGACAATAAAATTCGACGTCGGCCCATTCGCACTCGTCGGCTCGCCACCACCCGCAAACGGTAACGCCGAAGCTTACGCACCGCGACGTCGTGTGCTCGACAAAATACTCGTCGACGCAGCCGTCGAAGCCGGCGCTGAACTGCGCGAACGATTTACAGTCGAAGAACTGACAACGGATGGTGGATCCATCACCGGCATTCGTGGACGCGACGCTAATGGCTCAACAGTTACCGAATACGCTCGTATCGTCGTCGGCGCAGACGGCGCGCGCTCGATGGTAGCTGACGCTGTTAACGCTCCAATCTACTTCGATCGCGGCATGCTTACCTGCAACTACTACTCTTACTGGAGTGGGGTGCAGCATGAGGGAGTTGAGCTCTACCCGCGCGAAGGCCGCACCATCGTAGTTGATAAGACAAACGACGGCTTGAGCATGATTTGCATCGTCTTTCCGAAAGAAGAGTTCGATCGTGTCAGGTCAAACGTCGAAGGTGAGTACCTGCGCACGATCCAGGAAAACGCACCAACACTCTTTGAACGTCTGAGAAATGCCAAACGCGAAGAGAGGTTTGCAGGAACCGGCTTCCTGCCCAACTTCTTCCGCAAACCTTACGGCAATGGCTGGGCCCTCGTCGGCGACGCCGGCTACGTGAAAGATCCGATCCTGGCCCAGGGCATCACCAATAGCTTCAGCCATGCTGAGATGCTGGCCCAGGCTCTGGACGAAGCATTCTTAGGATTGCGCGACATGGAGGACGCACTCGCCGACTACGAATACAACCGAAATGATGAAGTGCATGCGATGTTCGAGCATAACTGCCAATTAGCGATGCTCGAACCGCCACCACCGGAAATGGTGACGCTCTTGAACGCTCTTCGAGGTAACCCGGTTGAGATTGGACGCTTTCTCGGGACAGTCGCAGGTACTGTTTCTCTAACGGAGTTCTTCTCGCCCGAGAACGTCGGCCGCATTATCGAAAGGTCGGCACTAAGGCGAGCAGCCTAAGAGTTACTGTTCCAATCGTGTTCTCGCTCGATAACCCAGCCAGAGACTGATAGCGGCGACGAGGCACGCAAGCGGGCAGAGCAACATCGAATAGCGCATGTTGAGAGGAGTCGTGGTTGCTCCGAGCCAGTCGTTTAACTGCCCGATGATGAGTGAACCGATGCCGTAAGCAATGATGACGGCAAAGAAGTAAACACCAATTCCGAGACCGCGCAATTCCGGTCCGGCGATGTCGTGAACATCCGCCGCGGCCGGACCAAGCCATACGAGTGAGAGCGCAAGCAAAACAAGATTCGCAATCAACAGCAGCAAAAGATTTCCCGAGAAGATAAACAACAACCAGAACGGCACCGTGATCAATGCTGCTACCGCACCGAACAACATCCGGCCACCACGTCCAAATCTCTTGAATTTGTCTGCGAGATAGCCGCCGAGAATCGTCCCCGGCACACCGGCAATCAACGTCAGTACGCCGCCGTAAAAACCGATCGTCAAGAGATCGAGTTTGTAAACGCGCGTAACAAACGTGGCGCCCCAAAACGAAAGATTGTTTGCCGCGAGACCGAAAGCGCCATAACCGAGATAGTGATATCGCAACGGAACGGAGTTAAATAAAATCTTCCAATCACGCGCCGTGTATTTGGTGGCAACGACTTCGGTCGTGCCGCGTGGCGGCTCGCGCAGGAGATAAACGAGAATGGCGATCGCGAGTCCCGGAAAACCCAACGCATAAAAAGCGACACGCCAACCGTAGTACTGGCCCAGCCAGCCGCCGAGAAAGAAAGCGAGACCCGCGCCAATCGCGATTCCGGAAGAATAGACAGCCTGAACTGTCGCCCTCACGCGTGGCGGAAAGTAGTCGCTCAACAACGACAATGCAGCTGGTCCAAGAGTCGCCTCGCCAACACCGACCATCATGCGACAGATCAACAACGACCAGAAGCCGTTTGCAAATCCGGTCAAACCTGAGAAGAGACTCCAGACGGCGAGTCCCACCGCAATCATATTTTTTCTGACGACGCGATCTGCGAGACGGCCGAACGGAATTCCGAGTACGGTGAAGAAGATGACAAACGACATGCTGCCCAGCATGGCGAGCTGAAGATCAGTGAACGCCATCTCCTTTTTGATCAGCGGCAGCAGAATGTAGATGATTGTGCGGTCGAGATAGTTGAAGACGTAGACGAGCGTCAGCAAGCCAAGTGAATACCACGAATACCGTGTCACATCCGTCTTCATCTGCGTTTATCCGCGGCTCAAAACAGTCGCTTCTCCACGGATCACAATTTCATCGCGCTGGTTGATACAGACTGTTTCGAGTTTGATGATCGGCTTGTCTGCACGAATCTCTTTCACAGTTACTCGCGCTGTGATCGCGTCGCCCGGAAACACAGGCGCGACGAATTGAAGTGTTTGGCCGAGGTAAATGCTTCCCGCGCCAGGTAGCTTGTTGGCAAGCACCGCGGAAATTAGCGAAGCGCTTAGCATTCCATGCGCAATCGTGCGTCCAAAACGCGTCGTCTGCGCAAACGATTCATCAACGTGAACGGGATTGTGATCGCCGGTGACGTCGGCAAAAGCGTGGATGTCGGATTGCTCGATCGTCTTCGTTATTTCGGCGCTATCGCCAACGCTGAAGTTCATCTTATTGCGCGCCTTCGCCGAGGAATTTGAGCACAGTCGCATTGAACTCCGCCGCCTTCTCGACTTGTGGCATGTGGCCGCACTGATCGAAGACAACGAGTTTCGAGCCGGCAATGTCTTTATTAAAACGTTCGCCTTCGGCGACTGGAATGAGGCCGTCCTGACGTCCCCAGATAAGCAGCGTCGGTCGCTTGATCGTTTTGACGGTGTCGTCGAGAAAGTCTTCGCCGCGAATGATCGACTCGGTGATGCTGTTGATGGTGTAACCATCGCCTGCTGCAAGACGTGCGGTGATTGCCTGATCGATTGCGGCGTCAGTCAAAAACAGCTTGTTATAAAAAATCTTCGCCACCAGAACCTTCATACCTTCTCTCGTCGTCGGGTTCAGGCCGTAGAAAGTGCGCGTATCAAGATCTTTCGGCGGCGTGTAGCCCGCGGCGTCCACCAACACAAGCTTGTCGACACGATCCGGAAACGCCGCTGTGAAAGCGGTTGCAATCCATCCGCCCATTGAATTGCCAACGAGGGACGCGCGCTCAATTTTCAGTTGTTTACAAAACTGATCGAGGAAGTCGACGTAAGTGCGAATACGATAGTTGACGAGCGGTTTATCAGACTTTCCGAAGCCGATTTGATCCGGCACAATGACGCGATAGTTTTCAGCGAGCGCGGCGATGTTGAGCTGCCACACCTGCGTCGAACCGCCAAGTCCGTGCAAGAGGATCACAGTCGGCCCCGTCCCAGCTTCGACGTAATGGATCTTCTGACCAAAGACGGTGATCTCTTTGGCTGTCTGCGCGCTCGCAAGAGTTGCAACACAAAGTGTGATAGCTATCAGAAATGTAATCCGTAATCTCATCTGTGTTCATCCGTGGCTAAATAGAGTCCATCAATCACGTCCCGAAATTCCTTTGTAATCACATCGCGCTTCAGTTTTCCTGTCGGCGTGATTTCATCTCGCGCTATTTCAAAATCACGATCGAGTATCGCAAAACGCTTGATCGACTCAGTAGACGAAACGCGTCGATTCACCCTCTCGATTACTGATTGAATCGTTTCGCGCGTCTCGGGTGTATTCAGAGTGATCAGCGCTACAAGGTAGCTCCGTCCCTCACCATAGACCATCGCCTGACTGATCGAGTGATGCTCCTTCAACATGTTCTCGAGCAACGCGGGTGAAACTTTCTTCCCTGTCGAAGTGACGATCAGTTCCTTTTTTCGACCGATGATCTTGAGAAAACCGTCGTCATCAAATTCACCGAGATCGCCGGTCAGCAACCACCCATCAGAGAATACTTTCGCAGTTTCCTCCGGGGCCTTGTAGTAGCCGCTGAACATCATTTCGCTGCGCACGAGTATTTCCTTGTCGGACGCGAGACGAACTTCGCAGCCGGGCATCGGTGGTCCAACCGTGCCGAATTTGTAATTGTCCGGACGATTGAACGCGACGCAGACGTTTTCAGTCAGTCCGTAAGCTTGCAGGATTGGCAGGCCTGCGTCCGCGAAAAACTCAGCAATCTCGAGAGGCAAGGGCGCGCCTCCTGAGGTTGCAAGACGAATTCGACCGCCGAAGTAATCCTTAACGCGCGTAGACTTGTCAGCAACTGCACGCGCGTGAATCTTTTCAAAGAAACGCGGCAGACTGGCGAAGACAGTCGGCCTTACGTCGAGCATGTACTCACCAAGACGCGTGAGATCGTCGACAAAGTAAGCCGAGGCGCCCGCATAGAGACGGTTGTAAAGGCCGGAAATCCTTTCAGCCACATGACAGAACGGAAGGTAAGAAAACGAGACGTCGGTATCGTAAATCGGGATCGTCTGTCGTAACGACTCGACACTGTTGATGATGTATCGATGACTGAGACAAGCGCCCTTTGGTGGTCCAGTCGTCCCCGACGTGTAAACCATGATGGCGATGTCGTCAGAACTCGCGCCTTCGGCACGTTCTTGCAACAGCGAAGCGAGTCTGGAACGTTCCGACTGCCCACGCGCAATAAAATCTCGATAACTTATTACGTCGCCGTCTGTCTCTGCGTCGAGCGCAATGATGTGTCGGAGATTCGCTAGCTGATCGCGAACGCTCAGCACTTTTTGAAGCTGCTCACGCGAATCGACAAGGACAAACTCGGCATCCGAGTGATTAATGATGTAAGCAACCTGCTCCGCCGAGCTCGTTGGATAAAGACCGACGCCAACCCCACCAGCCATGATCGTCCCGATGTCACTGATCGGCCACTCGGGAACATTCCCCATCAGAATACAGACCGGCCCGCCACGCTTCAGACCAAGCGACAACAGCGCCGTGGCAAAATCAAATGCCTCCTCCTCAAACCGTCGCCACGAAATCCCCTGCCACCGATCACGCGAACGAAAGTAAAAAACATCTTCCGATCCGCCCGCATACTTTTGAATGCGATCTTTAAATAAAGAGTAGACCGTTGGATAATTCATTTTGTGCTTTATGTGCCTTTTTGTGGCTACCATTTGAACGCGACACAAGCCATGTTGAGGCCACCACCAGAAGCACACATGATCACATTGTCGCCACGCTCCAGTTTGCCGGCAGAGACGGCATCATGAAGCACCATCGGTATGCACGCTGAACCGGTATAGCCCCACTTGTGCATGATCGTGTGTGTGCGATCCATGGGCAGCTCGAGTTTGCTCATTACTTCCTTGATCGTGCTCAGGTTCACCTGGGTGAAAAGAAATAGTTTGATATCACTCAGACTGAGTCGCGCTTTTGCGAGCACTTGTTGCACAATCGCCGGCCAGCCCTCCGTATTTACTTCTGCCGGGTACTTCTTCGCGAAGCGCACCTTCGTCCACACGCCTTCGTCGAGCACCTCTTTCGTAATCGGCAAATGTGTTCCACCGGCATAGATTCCCATGTGGTCGTGAAAACTGCCGTCAGCATAGAGTTTCCCCGCAAGAAACCCCGGACGATCGTCTCTTGCCTGAAGCACGAGTGCTCCCGCTCCATCAGCAAAGATCGTGGCGGTTTTCTTATCGTGTAGATCGAGATATTTACTCATCGCGTAAGCACCGACGACGAGTACGTTGCGATAAGACGGATCCGCGATGATGTACTTTGATCCGGTATCTAGCGCTGTTACAAAACCAGCGCAGGCGCTGTTGATGTCGAAGGTGCCGGCGTTCGACGCACCGAGTCGATGCTGAACGACAACGGATGTGGCGGGTGAAAGTTGTTCCGGTGTGTCAGTCGCGAGGACAATTAAATCCAGGTCGCGCGCATCGAGGCCGGCAGCTTCGAGAGCTGCGCGGCTTGCGTTCGTTGCAAGATCTGCGGTGCTTTCGTCCTTGGCAGCGTAGTGGCGTTCCTCGATACCAAGAACCCGAGTCACAAACTCGTTAATGTCCTCGCCAAGAATCCGGCTGAGATCGTCATTCGTGACGATCTTCTCAGGAACGTAGACACCCGTACCGATGATGTTTGCAAACGTCATTTTAGAAACGCGGATATGCGCTGATTAAAATCCTGATCTTGTTCGATAAAGAATGTGTGACTGCCGCCCTCAATAATTTGAAGCTGGGCACCTGGTATTTTGGCTGCAAGATTGCGGGAGTTTTGCACGGGCACGATCACATCAGCGTCGCCACTCAATACGAGGGTCGGACTCTTAATTTCTGATAGTCGCGATTCAACATTGAAATTCATTGCTGCGTGCAACTGGCTCAGATAAATGTGCTCGGGTACATCATTCGTCGCGCGCAGGTGGACGATCTGATCGACTTCAGCCTCATTCGACTTCACGAATTCCGGCGTGAATGCAAGCAACAGATTCGCCCTCATACGCTCTTCGGTATTGAGACCCTTCGTCGAGGCGAGGGCCATGAGCGTTTCGGGCGCCGGGATCATGTGGTTTGGCCCACCAAAGCTCGTACAACAGAGCACCAGCTTCCGCGTCATTGACGGATATTTGAGTGCAAACTCCTGGGCGACAAACCCGCCAAACGAAGCGCCAACAATGTGCGCGCTCGCAACTCCGATTGTTTGTAACAAGTGCGCGACGTCGTCAGCCAACAAGCTGATCGTCTGCGGACCCTCGGGCTTGTCGGAAGCAGCCACACCGCGCGGATCGAAGATGATGACGCGAAAGTCGCGCGATAGATCGGCAGTCTGCTTAAACCAGATCCAACGACCCGCCGCGAACCCCGGAATCAAAACAACCGGCTCGCCATCACCCTCGATCTCGTAGTAAAGCTCCAGACCGTTAACTGCTACTTTAGGCATGAATCATTGCCAATTTCCCATTGCCAATTGCCAATTTCCAGACCGATGCTTTGTCGCACTGCAAATCGGCAATCGGCAATTGGCAATTGATTTTAAAAGTTCACTTTGAATGCAAACTGGATCACGCGCGGTCCGGCACTTGTTGACGTGATCCTTCCAAACGTCAACGGGACGGCGACGTTGTTGTTCGGGTTCGCGAAGTTGGCCCAGTTGAAGATATTGAAAAACTCCGTCCGGAATTCGGCTCGCACACTTTCCGTTACGGGCACGAACTTGACCAACGAGAAGTCCATGTTCTTCTGTCCCGGACCATACAGGAAATTGCGCGGAGTGTTTCCAAACGGGTTGTTCGGATCAAAGTTTGTATTCGTCGGCGTTCCCACGTTCGTTCCCGACGCGACAAACGGTCTCGATGCAACAAACGCATTCACGTTGAAAAAGCCGTTCAGACGTTCCTGCGTGCTGCCCGTAGTTTCGGGACTGCCGGTAAAGCCGGATGCGAAGTTTGCACGCTGAATGATCGTGTTACCGACGACGTCGATAATTGAATACGGAGTTCCGGTTTGCAACGTCAGGATCCCGTTCATCTGCCAGTTGTTGAGAACCCATCGAGCCGAGCTTGTTTCAGAAACGAGTTTTGGCAGATCGTAAACAAAGCTGGTGACGAAGCGATGGCGGCGATCGAAATCTGATGGACCATAGTTGGTCCTCCAGTTGAACTGATCGCCGGCAACTGCAAACAACTCGTTGATCGTGCCGCCGGAATAGTAATCGTTCGACTTCCCGTAAGTGTAAGCACTCAAAAACTGGAGGCCACGACTAAACCTCTTGGTGACGCTGAGTTGCAGCGAGTTGTAGTTCGAGTTTGAGCTCGACTGAACCTGCTGAATACCGCCCGCAACGTTCTTCTGCGTCGAGAGCGCGGCGCCAAACGGCGCTACAAACAGATTCGCGGCGCGATTGTAAACCGGTTGATTGAGTGTGATTACCTGAAGCAACTTCGTCCCCTTCGAACCCACGTAGCCGACTTCGAGCAGATAGTCTTTCGCAAACTCCCACTGCACGTTCGCGTTGTACTGGTGAATGTATGGAGTTCGCAATTCCGGATCGATAAAGATGCCGCTGATCGGCACGCCAACAATCGGCGCCAGTGGCGAGAGTGGCGAAGGTATTGTTGGATTAACTGGAAACTGCCCCGGTTGTGGCACGGGGATAAACGGATCCGACATCGTTCGCAGAATGCCGGGCAATCCCACCGCCAACGCGAGATACGGATAGTTGAGCAACTGCGTGTTCGCGTAGCGCGTCGAGAAACGGTCGTAATAAATGCCGTAACCGCCACGCGCGACGAGTGACGCCGAATCGTTTAAGCGATAAGCAAAGCCGATGCGTGGCGCGAAGTTGTTCTTGTCAGTCGGAATCAGTGTGTCTTCGACTGTTGGAACGCCCGCGAGTGTTCCGTTACCTGCCTGCACAAAGCCATTTGGTGGACCAGCGGGAGACGCAACGGTTCCCTGACGGAACTGATCCGGCAGGAAATTGACGAGACGACCGCGTGTATCGACCGGGTATCCGTAAGAGTCGTAACGCAAGCCGAGATTCAACGTCAGGCGCGAGTTAACCTTCCAGTCGTCCTGAGCAAATCCGCTCCAATCATTCACACGCAGTGCCCGATCAAACACGCCCGAGCCGATAATCGACACGCCATTACCGGCTAAGAAGTTGTTGAAGCTCGAAAAGATTACCTGTCCGCGTGAGAACGCGTTGAAATAGAAGTTGACCTGCGAACGGCGATATTCGCCCCCGAAGCGCAAACGATGATTACCCTTCACGACTGACAACGTGTCGCCGTAGGTAAACGCATTGATGCGCGATGATTGATCGGCGAAAGGCGATGAACCGAGCGTGAACAACCCAGTCACCGTAAATGTCGGCATGCCGGGAAAGAGATTCTTCAAGGGCGTGTTGATGCCGAACTGCGCGGCGGTGAAAGGCTCTTCTGCAACCGAAGTCACGCGCAAGCGACTAAACCCAAAACGTGCCTGGTTAACAACAGTCGGACTGAATACGTATGTGTCGGTGATCGAATTGAGATCCTGAATGATGTCGAGCGACCCACCAGTTCCGGGAAGCTGTGTCACACCGTTTCCGAGACCAGCGAAGTTGTAATTCGCCTGGAAAGTTGGATTACTGGCAAAGAAGTTCTTCGAGCTGATGGTGTGGTTGTCGCTCAATCGCCAGTCGAAGTTTGCGTTGAACTGATTTTCACGAAACCGAGACAAACCGGAAATCGGTGTCAACCCACTCGGGGTTACAGCAGATGGAATCGCAAAAGCACCGCTAGGTAACTTCGCATTCAGAAGGTTGACGATCACGGCATTAATCGATGCGACCGGCAAATTAAAAGCAGCAGCCAGGCCTGCGGCTGTGCGATTGTCGTCGCGCAACTGCGGCGGAATAAACGGGGACATCAAACTATTATTTAACGAGGCACCGTTGCGTTCACGCGTGCCCTGATACGAACCAAAGAAGAACAAACGATCCTGGATGATTGGACCACCAAGCGTTCCGCCAAACTGGTTGCGAGTCAGCGTTGGTCGCGGACGACCTGCTGCGTTCAAGAAGAAGTCGTTAGCATTAAGCGCATCGTTACGCAGGAAATAGTAAGCGTTTCCGTGGAAAGCGTTCTCGCCTGATTTGGTAATTGCTTCAACGTTGCCACCCGCGTTACGTCCCTGCGATGCGTCGTAGAGACTCGTTTGCACGATGAATTCCTGGATCGTGTCGGTGGCTGGAACGGCGATGTTTGGTGTTGAGTTGGTGCCGATCGAATTTGCGTCGATGCCGTTAATACGCACGTTGTTACTCGTCGTGCGTTGACCGTTCACCGAGATGATCGCATCGCCACGACCGAGTTCAGTGTTATTGGCAACTGAAGAAGACGTGCCAGGAGAGAGTGTCAGAAGCTGCTGGAAGTTTCTTGTCGGCAGCGGTAATTGACGAATAGTGTTTTCTTCGATCGTGCGGCCCACCTGCGACGTTTCCTGCTGAACGAGTGGCGGCTCGGCATTGATCGTCACCATTCCCGAGACAGTTGCTGCGTCGAGACGAATCGGGAGCGTCGTAGTTTGCGTGACGTTGATCTTCACTTCGTCTACCACGACAGTGCGAAACCCGGCCGCGGTTAGCTCGAGCTTGTAGGCGCCCGCAGGCAGCAGCGTAAACACGAAATCACCACCGTCGTTCGTGACCGCCACGCGCTCTTGTGCAGTGACCAGGCTCGTCAACTTAACGTTTGCTCCGGGAACGACAGCGCCATTGGTGTCTGCGACACTGCCACTGAGCTGGCCGGTGCCACCCTGAGCAAGAGCACTCGACAAGGCCAAAAGAATAAACAGGGATGTGAGAACAACTCGAGTCGAGCTAAACATAATCTTCCTCCTACAAAAACAACGAACGTTCGTTTTTCTTTTTGAACTAAAAATATTTCACGCAAAGTCGCAAAGAAGAAACTAAGGCGCAAAGCAGTTCATCACTTTGCGCCCTGGGTTTTCTTTTTTGCGCCTTTGCGTGAAACTCCTTCGTGGTTCTGCAACAACCCGCGACAATACATGCCGGTCAACTGCGTGATGACTTGCTCGTCAGTCAATCCAAAGTGCTGATTGCCGCCGAACAACTTCTCAACCAGAAAGTAGTTGAAGAATTGCATGTATACGGCGGTAAAGCCGACAGCCGGATCCACATCGCCGTGCACTGCCCCGCAACTTTTCAGGTCGTCAAATTGCGTTGCGAATCGTCGCCGCAGGTTGTTAACCAGCCCTTCAAACATCTTGCGGAAGTGACGATTCTCGAATTCGAGTACGTCGATGTACATGAGTAGCCAGAAGTCGTGGTGATCGTTCACCATCCTCTTGATCTGCTGCCCGAACCGGATAAGCGACTCGGGTTTCAGTGGCTCGTCGATCTCGTCGAAGATCGTACGCAGACGGCCGTCGATGGTCGTCTGGTATTTGCCGATGATCGACCCGAGGATCTCCTCTTTGGTCCGGTAATAGTTGTAAACATTGCCGAGCGAAGTTCCGGCCCGGCCGGCAATGTTGCGCATCGAGGTGGCATGAAAGCCCTGCTTGATGAAGAGTTTCTTCGCTGCTTCCTCGATCCGGTCTTTGTTCTTTTCGATCGCGCTTGGGCTGAGTTTTGGCATTTCCGCCTACAAAAACGAACGTCCGTATTTTTATTTACATTTTAAGTTCGTGTCAAGGACAAAGCCGGTTTCACAGGAATTTACAGGATTTCTCAGGATGAACAAGATGGGTGAACCGAAAGACTGCAGAAAATCGCGTTAGTAGTTGATGACATTTTGATAACCCAAGGAGCTAACCCCAAGGAGTTCCGATGAAGGTCAATTCCAAGTACGTTGTTTTTACAGCTATCGCCCTCGCAAGTCTTTATGTTCTCTATCACAACGAACGCTTTCTCGTAGATTCAGAGCATCCAGCCTGGCAACGCTACGAGTCGTTTAAGTGGTGGCTACTTCCCCACGGTATATTCGGCACCATCGTGCTGCTCTTCGCACCGTTACAGTTTTCTGATCCCCTGCGAAAACGCTTTACCCGTGCACACCGCATCATGGGTCGACTATACGTGTTCGGAGCGCTACTGTGCGCACCACTCGGCGCCTACATTCAGTATTACCAGGAGCGCACCGGCGCACCGCGTTCGTTCACGATTCTCGCGATTGTTGATGCGGCGATGTTGATGGGCGCCACGGCAATCGCATTCGTGTTCGCCTACAGACGCAAGATTGCGCTACATCGACAGTGGGCCACGCGCAGCTATGCGATTGCGCTCGTCTTTATCGCGGGTCGCTTTGTTTTGGGAATCACTGGGTGGGAAACGCTTGGCGTCGAAATCGTGCAGGCTATCATCTGGAGTTGTTTGGCGCTTGCAGTTCCGCTCGCGGATATCTCGCTTAACTGGCGCGAGCTTCGCAACGTTCAAGCACCGGCTAAGCCCGCAGCGCACCAGAGCGTGCCGGAGCGTGTTCCTCGCGCCGCTTAAACAAAACTTATTTCACGCAAAGACGCAAAAGGACGCAAAGACACAGAGAGTATTCTTTGCGTCCTCTTTGCGTCTTTGCGTGAAACTTATTTCTGAGGAACAGTAAACGGCGGGCGACGAATCTTCTCAACACACGAAATATCCAAACCCTCCGTGGTCCCTTTATCGATGAAATCCGCGATCACGTTTTCGATGCACGGCACGCGCGAATCGTCTCAATTGGAAACTGCTCGCCAAAGTAGCCACGCATATCCTCGCGACTACCGAATGGAGCACAGTTCAACGGATTCGACTCTCCCGTACCTCTTTGATCGACGAGCACGACATCACGATTCCGGCGCAAGCCGTCCATGAACGGAGCTTCCGCATAACCAGTAGCCGCTGCTCCGGGACCACCGGCCAAATAGAAGAGCGCGTCAGGCGCAGGCTTCGAACTCTTTGCGGGAAGAAGAATGATGTTTAGTGGAATGCGACGGCCCGTGCGTGTCGCACGGTTCTCGAAAACTTCATACTTCACGCAGAGTGCGTCGCTTGTGAGTGACGGGTTATTACACGGTTTTAGTTGGACGTTGCCGCGTTTTACGACTGCAGTCGACTGAGCCGCTCCCTGCTTGCGAAAGATAAGCGGAGCAGATGTTCCTGCCTGAGTAAAAGTGCCGACAATTTCTGAACTGGTTGGATTGAGTGTGCCTTCGTAAGCGATGAACAGCTTCTTCATCTCAAAGCGGAGCACATTGCCTTGAAGTGCAATGGAATCGACCTGAAGATTGCTGGCGTTCTGATCGGGACTATCCATTACGGCCTGAAGCTGGCCGTTTGGACCCTCGCTGATTTTCAGCACGAGGCGAAGTTTCACTTCACCAAGCTTCAAGACGCTTTCCCAGTTGCCCGAGACAGTAGAAGCCTGCTGCGAAAAAACCAGGCTAACGATCAAAGTAGTAATTGCAAAGTTGATTCTCATTTTGTTTTTAGGATTGAGGTGAAATCCGCGGCCAATATGTGGCTTAAACCCGTCAGTGTCAATTGTCTTTGGAGTGCGGCGGCCTGGCGCCGCTTTGGCCTCGATCAAGTTTCTTCGATAACAAAGCGGCGCCAGGCCGCCGCACTCCAAAGAGGCGTTGACAGCCTCAGCGCGCCGGAGTATGTTAAGCACTTAATGATGTCCGCCACGTCTACACAAGTAATCATCTGCGCTTGTTTCTGTTGTTGTATCCCGACGATGGAGCGGACTGACGTGTATGTGACGTAGATTCATAGCAATCATCAGCATTCACCAGGGCCGCTCATTTCGAGCGGCCCTTTTTTTGTCTTTTGGCGACTGAAATGGCGAACAGGCGAGGAGAAAAACATGAACATCGACCGGCCAACACACATTCACAGAAACAGAGACGATGCGGCGCTTGAGTTGTTCACCAACATTTCAAGGCAGCGTTTAATCAACCTCAACACGCCAATCGAACGACTCGACCGCTTGCGGGAGTCGATTCCCGGGGCGCCACAACTCTGGATAAAGCGAGACGACTTGACGGGCTATCTGGGCGGCGGTAACAAGCTGCGTAAACTCGAATACGTAATGGCCCACGCCCTCTCACTTGGAACCACCACAATTCTGACCACCGGATCAATCACTTCTAATCTGGCGCGGACGACGGCACTTGTTGCGCGACGATTTGGCTTGAAGTGTGAACTGATTCTGAGCGGTGGAGATCCCGAAGCAGCGCGCGCAAACTGGCGCGTTGCGGAACAACTCAACGTGAAGCTGCATCGGGTTGCGTCAAGCGACAGGCGCGCGTCAAGAATGCAGGAAGTCGCGCGCGAGTTAGAGGAACGCGGAGAGCACGTTTATCAGATTCCCCTGGGAGCGTCGAACGAGATCGGGTCCTTTGGCATGGTGGCCGCATTCGAAGAGCTCGGTATTCAACAACTGGAACTCGGGCTGCAATTTGACGCGATCGTCTTCGCAACTTCTTCCGGCGGCACGCAGGCAGGACTCGAAGTCGGCAAGCGTTTGTTCAACTATCGTGATTTGAGTTTGTTGGGAATCAGCGCCGACGATCCGTTCGACGTGATTAAGGAAAATATCTTCAAGGCTGTCGGACCAATGCTTTCGATGTTAGGCAAGTCCGAAGCACCGACCTGGGGCGAATTACACGTCGACGATGATTTTGTTGGCGAGGGTTATGCGGTGCCGACGGAAGCGTCTCGAGAAGCGGCTAAGCTTTTTGCAGATACGGAAGGCATACTGCTGGATCCTGTGTACACCAGCAAGGCCGCAGCAGGTTTGATTGCGTATTCCCGCGAACGAAGATTCAAAGAGACTGACCGAGTACTATTCTGGCATACTGGGGGTGTTCTGACGCTCTTGTGATTCAAACTACACTGAACCGCATTCATCTGTGTGAAAATTTTAGTCGCACTCGCCGCGTTGATTGCAGTTTCCAGCTCAGTTTTAGCGAACAATTCGCACGAACTTCGTTCGCCCGACAATCGAATCGTCGTGACGGTTCGCGTCAACGAACGAATCAGTTACGACGTTCGAGTCAACGGCAACACGGTAATGAAAGACTCAACGTTGTCTCTCGACGTCGATCATCAAAAGCTTGGGACTAATGCGAAGGTTGAGTCCGTTAAGAATGACGCCGTCGACCGCGTGATTGAACCGCCGGTCAAGATTAAGTCTGCGAAGATTCGAGAGAATTACAATGAGCTGCGGCTCTCGTTCACAAACTTTGCCGTCACGTTTCGCGCTTACAACGAGGGCGTTGCTTACCGCTTCGAAACAGTTCTGCCGCAAAGCGAAGTCAAAATCTACGGTGAAGAAGCGACCTTCAACTTCGCCGATAATTACAACGTCTACTACCCGAAAGAAGACAGTTTCTTTTCACACAACGAACGCGAGTTTGCTCCACTGCCGCTGAATAAAATACCGGCCGACTCAATCGCGAGTTTGCCCGCAGTTGTTGCTGCTCCCGATCGCGTCAAGCTGGTTGTCGCCGACTCTGACGTCGACGACTATCCCGGGCTCTGGCTGCGCGGCAATTCAAACAACAGTCTCACGGCAACGTTTCCACCTGTTGCGCTGAAAGAAACAGCGACTGATCCAAGCCGCGATCGCGATATCCGAGTCACGGAAGCGGCGGATTACATCGCTGTGACGAAAGGCACACGCACGTTTCCCTGGCGCATCATTGGCGTCGCCGCGAGTGATGCCGAGCTGATTACGAATCAGATCGTCTATCTCCTCGCCAAACCGTCTGAAGTGCGCGACACGTCCTGGATCAAACCGGGCAAGGTCCCATGGGATTGGTACAACGCACTTAACATTTACGGAGTCGATTTCAAGTCAGGCATCAATACACAGACTTACAAGTACTACATCGATTTCGCGTCGAAGTATGGGATTGAGTACATCATTATCGACGAAGGCTGGTACAAACTGGGCAACGTGCTTGATGTCATGCCGGCGATGAACGTCGAAGAGCTTGTCGCGTACGGAAAGCAGAGGAACGTGGGGATAATTCTGTGGGTGGTTTGGAAGACTCTTGACGATCAGTTTCTGCCGGCGATGGAACAGTTTGAGAAGTGGGGTGTCAAGGGACTGAAAGTCGACTTCATGCAACGCGACGATCAGAAAGTGATCAACTTCTATCACAAGCTCTGCAGAGAAGCGGCGAAGCGAAAGATGATTGTTGACTTTCATGGCGCGATCAGGCCGGCGACGATGGTACGCACCTGGCCCAACTTAATTAACACTGAAGGTGTGCGCGGGCTCGAGTGGAACAAGTGGAGCAAGAGTACAACGCCCGAACATAACGTGACGCTGCCGTTTACGAGAATGTTTCTCGGGCCATTGGACTACACGCCGGGCGCGATGGTTAACAGCGGCAAAGAGGGAAACTTTGCGTCGATCTTCGAACGCCCGATGAGTATGGGCACGCGTTGTCATCAACTGGCGATGTACGTTGTTTACGAAGCTCCTTTGCAGATGCTCGCCGACAGTCCGTCGCACTATCTGAAAGAGCCTGAGATGATGGAGTTTCTCGGGCCGGTGTCGACTGTTTGGGATGAGACGAGGGTGCTTGGCGCGGAGATCGGAGATTACGTGATCATCGCGAGGAGAAATGGGCGTGATTGGTACATCGGTGCAATGACCGATTGGACGCCGCGCGATTTCGAGCTCGATCTGTCGTTCTTGCCTGATGGGAGTTTCAGGATGACCTCATTTGCAGACGGGCCCAACGCAGATCGTTCCGGCAACGACTACAAGAAGTCGGCTCAAACCGTCGACAAGAACTCGAAAGTAAAAATCCACCTCATCGGCGGCGGCGGCTTTGCCGCCCGACTTACGCCCACCACACGCTAGCTAGTTTCGTGTTAGGCCATCCAGCGAACTGTAGGGGCGGCCCTCCGTGGCCGCCCCTGTGTAGAATTCCGCGCAGGGGCGGCCACGGAGGGCCGCCCCTACAGTACGTTCCACAATTACAGATTGGTTCGGCGTTCGTTTTCTTCGGAGTAGCGGGCGCCCTGGACTATGATCTTGGAGGCGGCGTCGTCGATGCTTCGGAGATCGCCGGCGGTCAACTCAACCTCAACTGCGCCAAGGTTCTCGTCCAAGCGCTCCAGCTTGCGTGTGCCCGGTATCGGCACGATCCACGGCTTCTGGGCCAACAACCACGCGAGCGCGATCTGCGCCGGGGTCGCCTTCTTCCGCTCCGCAATCTCGCGCAACAGATCAACCACCGCCTGATTCGCCTTTCGCGCATCCGCCGTAAAACGCGGCACCGTGTTCCGAAAGTCATTCTTGTCGAAACTCGTGTTCTCGTCGATCTTCCCGGTGAGAAATCCTCTGCCCAAAGGACTAAACGGAACAAACCCGATGCCGAGTTCTTCGATTACGGGCAACACATCTTCTTCCGATCGTCGCCACCACAACGAATACTCACTTTGCAGCGCCGTCACCGGCTGAACCGCATGCGCACGCCGTATCGTCTGTACACCGGCTTCTGAAAGTCCGAAGTGCTTTACCTTGCCTTCCTGAATCAACTGCTTCACCGCTCCCGCAACGTCTTCGATCGGCACTTCAGTGTCAACACGATGTTGATACAGTAGATCGATCCTGTCGGTCTGCAGTCGCTTCAAAGAAGCCTCGGTAACTTCTCTAATATGTTCCGGCCGGCTATCCACACCGATCTGCTCACCTTTTGGACTAAGCTTGAAACCAAACTTCGTGGCGATCACAACTTGATCCCGCAACGGAGCAAGCGCTTCGCCAACGAGCTCTTCATTCTTGAATGGTCCGTAAACTTCCGCCGTGTCGAAGAACGTCACACCGCGCTCGACTGCCTTTCGCAGCAGCGAGATCATCTCCTGTTTGTCTCCGGCCGGACCGTAGCCGTAGCTCATTCCCATACACCCCAGGCCCAGGGCTGAGACCTCCAGCCCGCTATTTCCCAATTTGCGCCTTTTCATTGTTTCTCCTTAATAGACTCCGGGACTCATTCTAATACCAAAGTGGTGTGCCATGCCCTTGCGCATTGACCCGCAGTGACGTACAAATTCCCCAGTGGCTGAACTATCCCCCGGAGCTACGCTTGCCCGTTATCGCGTCATCGACAAGATCGGTGCGGGTGGTATGGGTGAGGTGTACCGAGCGCAGGACACCGAACTAGGCCGCCAGGTGGCTTTGAAATTCCTCTCGAGCGACGTTTCCCAGCATCAAAGTCGTCTAAAACGCTTCATTCAGGAAGCAAAAGCGGCGTCCGCTCTCAATCATCCGAACATTTTGACCGTCTATGAAATAGGACGTGTAGGCGAAGATACTTTCATCGCGACCGAGTTCGTCGAAGGCGTCACACTCCGGCAGCACATGCGCTACCAGCGCCTGAAACTGCTCGAAGTGCTCGACATCGCGATACAAATTGCTTCCGCACTCGTTGCCGCACATGCCGCCGGTATTGTTCATCGCGACATCAAGCCCGAGAACATCATGGTGCGCAAAGACGGCATCGTGAAGTTGCTCGACTTCGGCCTCGCGAAGCTCACCGAACGACAAAGTGGCCTCGAAGAAACGACGATGGCTCTCGTCAATACTGAACCGGGCTCGGTGTTGGGAACGACTACTTATATGTCGCCGGAGCAAGCCGCCGGCCGCGAAGTTGACGCACGTTCGGACATCTGGAGTCTGGGCGTTGTGCTTTATGAAATGGTCGCGTCGCATCCGCCATTCGAGGGCGCGTCCAAAAGTCACATCATCGTCGCGATCATAGATCACGATCCAACACCGCTAACTCAGTTTGCACCCGACGTGCCTCAGGCGCTCGAATGGATCATTGCCGAAGCGCTCACAAAAGATCCGGACGAACGCTGTCAGACGGCCAAGGAAATGCTCGGTAAGTTGAAACGATTGAAACAGCGAGCTGAAGCTGGCGCGCTACCGACATCACCGTCGGAATTCAATCGGTCAATCCCGACCCACTCGTCAGTCGGTCCGGCAGCAACTCTATCGCCCGAAGGTCCAACAACACTGAATGAAACCCGCAGATCGACCGCGGGAGACTTCAATGCCACAGAAGTACTCGCGGGCGGTGTAACAACACACACTCGTAGCCCTCAGAAGATTCACCTTGCGTTTCTCGTGCTCGGCTTGATCGTCGTCGCTGCCGGCGGGTTTGGACTCTACAAACTGTTTACTCGACCAAAAGAATTTGGTCCCGCAAGAATGACTGCGCTCACGACCGGTGGGAAGATCAACGGCGAAGATATAAACGGCCAGGTTTCGATTTCACCGGACGGTAAGTACGTCGTTTGCGCCGCGAATGATGCCAAACAGCAAGCGAGTCTCTGGCTCAGGCAGATATCAACGAACAGCCTTGTGAGAATCGTTCCACCAGAGACTGGCGGTTACATCGCAACGACGTTCTCGCCTGACGGCGAACTGGTCTATTACGTTGCTACTCTTGAACGAAACAAGTTCGTACCAACGCTCTATCGCGTTCCCGTTCTGGGAGGCACTCCGGTAAAAGTGCTCGATCGAGTTTTCAGTGCTATTGCGTTCTCGCGTGACGGCAAGCAATTCGCGTTTGTTCGCAGGAATCAGGACGACATGGCACTGATGGTCGCGAACACTGACGGCAGCGGTGAACCAAGAAATATTGCCGTACTCAAACAGCCGAACATCTTCTCCACTTCCGGGCCGTCGTGGTCACCTGACGGAAGACGAATTGCCAATGGGATGTTCAATGCATCCGGCTCAGGATACTCATCCGTCGTTGAAGTTCCGGTGGAAGGTGGTGAGCCCCGGCAGATCGGTTCTGAAAAATGGGCCAGTGTTGGCAGATTGCTCTGGCTTGATGACGGCAGCGGCTTGATCATGACTGCTCAGCCGGAGTTTTCATCAATCGGCACACAGGTTTGGTTTCTTCCCTACAGCGGCGGTCCGGCACATCGCATCACAAACGACTTGAATGGTTATGGCGAAGTCAGCCTCGGGCTAACGGCGGATTCAGGCACGATCGCAACGATCCAACAAGTAAACACGAGCAGTATTTGGATCACCTCTCCCAACGAAGATCAAAGTCGCGCGCGACAAGTTGTTAAGACTAACCTTCCTGAGACAGTTGCATGGACTCCTGATGGAAAAATTGTCTATGCGAGTCGTACCGGAGAGAATTGGGATCTCTGGATGGCTAATCAGGACGGCTCAGGAAGCAAACAACTAACTGCCGACGCTTTCATCGATCACCATCCGACAGTTTCCGCCGATGGTCGGTACATAGTTTTTCAGTCCAATCGATCTGGTGCGCGGAACATCTGGCGAATCGATGCTGATGGCAGCAATCCTAAACAATTAACCCAGGGGAATTCGCTCGACTGGTATCCGCGTGTTTCTCCCGATGGGCAGTTTGTGGTTTTCATGTCACTGCGTTCCGGCACATGGACCATCTGGAAAGTCGGAATCGATGGCGGCGCGCCAGTGCAATTGACGAATAGCAGTTCCGAGTTCCCGTCGATTTCTCCGGATGGCAAATCGATCTCTTATTTCTACACGGACGAAAAGGCAAACAACCAACCGAAGCTGGCGATTATGGCGTTCGAAGGTGGCGCGCCAGTAAAGACGATCGATCTCCCGCGTTTTGTTCAACCGATTGCGTTTGCGTGGATGCCGGATGGACAGTCGATCGCCTACCTCGATAATAGTTCCGGCATTCTGAACGTGTGGAGTCAACCGCTTGACGGCGGCACGCCAAAACAACTAACGAATTACAAATCCGAATTCGTAACCAGTTTTGCGATCTCGCGCGACGGCAAGATCGCAACATACCGCTGGTCAGCAACGAGAGACATCGTGCTCATCAAGGATTTCAAATAGAACCCCCCGTCTACAGATAACAATTCTTTTCTGTGTAATCTGTGGATCGATCTTTCAAGGAGGCCCAGAATGAAGCAAAAAGAATGGACCATAATGATTTACATGGCGGGTGACAATAATCTCGCCGTTGACATGGCCTACGCCATGGAACAAATCAAGAGCGTAGCGGACGCAGGCGAGAATACTCCCAACCTGTTTGTTTACTACGATGGCAACTCGCCTGCAATTCCAACGCTCTATTGTGACTTTTCAGAGCCGGGCAAACCCCGGTACGTGCGCTCTTACAAAGTTGAAGACAAACTCCACCCGGTTACGCCTAAACACAATGAGAATGCCGCGGATATGCGGTCTATCCTCAATTTCATTGACTGGTGCGTAAACAAGGTGGAGGTCGAAGACAACGGACATGTCACGAAGGGACGTCGCGCAGACAAGTATGCGTTGATCTTCTCGGGACACTCACTCGGTTTTCAGGACATCGGCTTATTTAAAGATGAAACGTCAGGCAAGTCGATGAACATGAAAAAGTTTTTCAGGACTCTCCTTTTGGCAGCGGTTCAGGATCAGGAGACGTTGGACGAAATCGCTCAGGAATATGATTTTGACGATGAATTAGAAAAGATCGTGACCACAAAATTGCTTGGTCAAAAACTCGACATCCTCGGGTTTGATAGCTGCGTGATGGGCATGCTCGAAGTTGGTTATCAGTTTAACAAGATTGCCCACACAATGATCGCATCTGAAGGCAGCGTCCCGAGCGCTGGTTGGACTTACGCGAAGATACTCGGCTGTCTGGCGCAGGAACAAAACCGCAATATAGACACTCGCGATGTAGCGGAGCTCTTCGTGAAAAAGTTCATTCGTACTCAGGATGAATATACTGTTGGCGGTGTTTCAGTCGACATGGCTGCGTGGGATCTGGCCAAGTTTGAAGGTCTTGCTTCCGCATTCGAGGAACTCTCTAAAGCGCTGCTTGAGTGTTTTGAAGATCCGGAGAGCCGAATCTACCGGCAGATGGAAAGAGTGATTTTGTACGTACACTGGAAGTGCCAGTCGTACATGTACGATCAGAATGTCGATCTCGGCGACTTTTGCGAACTGCTCGATCGAGAATGCGGTCGAGTGATGGAAGAGCTTGGTGGCGGCAAAGATATAAAGCTGCTGAAAGACGTACAAATCGCCTGCGGATCCGTGCTGGATGAGTTGAAGAACGCCGTGATCCTGAGTGGGTTTAGTGGCGGTGGCTATCAGTATTCGAATGGAGTTTCGGTGTTCTTTCCCTGGTCGCGCGAGGGGTATGAAGTATCGAAGAAGAATTACGAGAGCCTTTGGTTTACAAAACAGGCGAAGACAAAGAAATTGTCGTGGACTGGTTTTCTGAAGAAGTATTTGTACGAGGTCAGTCTACGCAAAGCTGAGACGGTTAACGCTGAAGTTCCTGTTGGAGCCAGATACCGTTATAAGTCAGGCGTACCACTCGACGAGCGGCCCGCGCTGGCGGCCGTAGCTGCGGCAGGCAGCAACGGATCATCTCGTACCAAGATCGCCGGACAGGAAGGCTCCAAGATAGCCGGGCAAGAAGGTTCGAAGATCGCTGGACAGGAAGGTTCCAAGATCGCCGGGCAAGAAGGCTCAAAGATCGCGGGTCAAGAGGGCTCAAAGATCGCAGGACAAGAAGGTTCGAAGATCGCAGGACAAGAAGGTTCCAAGATTGCAGGACAAGAAGGTTCCAAGATTGCAGGACAAGAAGGTTCCAAGATCGCAGGACAAGAAGGTTCCAAGATTGCAGGACAAGAAGGTTCCAAGATCGCTGGACAAGAAGGTTCCAAGATTGCAGGACAAGAAGGTTCCAAGATCGCTGGACAAGAGGGCTCCAAGATCGCAGGTCAGGAAGGTTCGAAGCTTGCTGGTGGTGGTTCGAGTGCGTTTTTCAACAGTCTCAAGCTATTCAAAAACGTCGAAAGTCGTTGGGACGTTTCCGGCTTTACCAAGAAACCCGGCGACATGCACACTGACCAGGACTAACTCAGCAGAGCTTTGCTGAAGAGTTTGGACGTCACGCCTTTGCGTAGGAGTCAGGACGTCGCGCTTGGACACAGTCAGTACCGTCCGCGGTAGCGGATGGGTGCGCAGCCTTTGGGCTCCGACGCATTGACTTCGTACCCATCCGCTACCGCGGACGGTACTGACTGTGTCCAAGTCGAGATCGTAACCTTTGAGGCAGTGCGAGATCCTAACCCGAGGCAAACCACGCAGTAGAGCCATTCGGAGCGACAACAATGAACACACAACCAATGAATCAGAACAATCCGCACGCGAACATCGAACTCACACTCCGCACCCTACGCACCCTGTGGCCCGCCATGTTTCTGAGTCTTGCCGGTTTCTTCGTGGTGACGATCTTCGCCAAACCATCGGAAGACATTACTCCCAACCCTACTCTGTCGCTTATATTGCTCCTCGCCGGCATATCCGCAACGCTGATTTCGTTTCTCATAAGAAGCAAGTTGTTAAGCCGGGCTGTCGACCAACAACAAACGATGATGGTCCAACAAGCATACGTGGCGGGTTGGGCGATCAACGAGGTCGCGGGACTGCTCGGGTTACTGGATTTCTTTATGACTGGCCATCGTCACTATTACCTACTGCTCATCATCTCAGCCCTCGGATTGTTGCTTCAGTTTCCACGACGCGAACCGGTAATGAACGCAGGGTTTACAAAACAAGGTTTCTAGGAGTTTAGAATGAAAAAGTTTTTAGCATGCGTAGTACTTCTTGTTGTGTCGTCGGCAATAGTTTCTTCACAGCAGAAAGCGGAACCAGCACACAAACTCGTCCAGTTTCACATGGCGCTGTTGAAGCACGGCCCGAAATGGACTGCCACCGAGAGCGAGGAAACAAAACGTCTCCACCAGGACCACGTCAACTATGTGATATCTCTGCTCGACTCCGGCAAGGCAATTCTTGCGGGCCCACTAACCGACGGTGGCGAGATCGACGGAGTCTTCGTATTTCGTGCCAACTCCGCTGAGGAAGCAAAGGCGTGGGCCGAAGCGGATCCATCAGTCGCAGCCGGATTCCGCATCGCCGAGATGCATCCCTGGTGGTCCGAAGACATCTTCAGCAAACCGGCCAAGCCATTGAAGTTGACGAAGATGTATCTCGCGTTTCTCACGCGCGGCGAAAAGTGGACTCCTGAGAAGACACCTGCGACAGAAGAGATTCAAAAAGGCCACATGGCCAACATCAACCGCCTGGCAGAAATGAAGAAACTGATTGCGGCAGGTCCATTCGGAGACAACGGACGGCTGCGCGGCATCTTCGTATTTCGCGTTGACTCGTTGGAAGAGGCAAAGAATCTAACTTCCACCGATCCGGCAGTACAAGCCGGCCGACTCGCGATGGACATCCATCCCTGGATGATTCCAGAGGGCGTGTTGCCCTAGCGCATCATCACCCAATGTTTTCCTATACGAGTTTCACGGCTTCGCCACGACCGAGCACGTCAACCGGTTCCTCGGCGCGTCATAGAACTCTTGAGGCAAGTCCTGCGAAGGAGCTTCACGGAACATCACCCGTGCTGTTACCGTACTTTCGTGCGTTGCGGTTAAAATCCTGCCGATTGAGGCTTTATGTATTGTCCTAATTGTGGTCAGCAACAGATCTCGGATGAGATGAGGTTCTGTTCACGTTGTGGCCTGGCACTCAGCGGATTGATGGAGTGGCTCGCCGGCGGTAGCCTGCCGGTGAAGCCCCAGGAGACGGCGGTACAAGTGTCAACGGATTCTCCGCGGCGCAAGGGAATTCGGCGTGCAGCAAAGCTGATGTTCTTCAGTGGTGTTCTGTTTCCGATCTTCCTCGTAATCAGTCTCGCGGTCGAAGAGGTCGGACCCATGGCTATTCCGTTCATAGTCTTTTTTGTATCACTGGTCATGATGCTTTACGCGCGACTGTTCAGCGACAAAACTGCGCCAGCCATCAATCACGCGGCCCAAACGTCAGTCTTAGGATCTACATCAGCCCGCAGTTCACTGCCTCCGGCAACCAGCATTCCGATAGCTGCCGGGGGTCGACACCAGGTAAGAACAAACGAACTCGCGCAACCACCGAGCGTTACTGAAAACACTACAAGATTGTTGGATAACGAATAGCGTCATTTAATAATCGTGATCTTCGTAATGGGATGAATCTCCCACCCGGTTGCGCGCCAATTACCCGATCGATTGGGTGCAGTATTCTCGGCTTCCTCAGCATGACCGAGATCGAAATACATCCAACCTTCGAATTCACACCAGTGGTTCACTAACTGTCGTTGTAAAGTTTTTTCCGACCAGTCGATTCCCTGCCCCGCAGCCCAGTCACTCAGATTTGGTGTGACTTCCACTATTACGTGCTCGGTTTTTGGAGCATCCTTCCGGGTTGAAATCACGATGTGGATGTCCCGCCGGCAGGGATTGAAGCAGTTTGTCGCTTCGGGACGCGCGTTCTCGACGTCGATGACGTATCCCTGAACTCTCGCAGCACGATCGTTGGACCAACGATTACGGTCGTCACCTCGCTGGAGTAACGCATCGAGCGTGACCCGCGTATCAAAGTCTGCAGCTTGTGGAAATGCGGTTCTGTTCTTTAACCGGTGAAGATTCCGAGCACGACTCGTGAGCGCGATCCCAATACTTGGACAATTCAGCGCGAGCACCAGCCAACTCGCAAGGAAAATCACAACGACCACACCAACGAGCAGTAATCTTTGTGTTCTGGTGGACACCTTAAAACAAACTGGCGCCCGCGCCGGCTTTGTATGCGTACCAGATACCAAAGCAGATGCTGAACACTGCGGCCAGTGTCTGAAGATTGTTATGGAGATGAGTGAGTTTTCTTGAGGCGAACGCGAAAGGAAGACCGATCAATCCCGACATCAAGAGCATTCCAACGATCGATCCTAAACCAAAGGTCAACACATAAAAGAAACCAAGCAACGACGAGCTAATCTGCGTCAGCACCAGCAACGTCAACGCTCCGGACCCTGCCAGGCCGTGGACCATTCCAATCAAAACAGGCTTCCATCCCAAACTCGAAACTTTGTGTGAGTGAACAGCGTCTGAAACTGGCTGGTGCTTGTTTTCCTTTTCGTGAAAGTGAACGTGCGTGTGCGACACGCCGTCGTGATTATGCTGGTGGATGTGAACTTCGTTGCTCTTTCTCGAGGCGCGCCAAAGCGCGCTGACGCCTAACCCGATGATCATCAGTGCGACTGCGAACTCCAGCCAGTTGCTGACGACTTCCGGAATCGCGATCCGCAACGACAACACTATCGCTCCGATAACCAGCAGCGACACAGTATGTCCAACACCCCAAAGCGCACCGACAATCGCTGAACGAAAAACGTTCCGGTGACGACTCACAATCGTCGATATTGCAACGACGTGATCGACTTCGGTAGCGTGTTTTAATCCAAAGACGAGCCCAATACTCAAAACCACAAACATATTGAGCGATCCAGCGTTTTCTAACATCATCCGCACCCAATCCATGTTAATCCGCGGCTAATCTTCCATGAGATTGATACCTCTTCGCAAGGCGAAGCGGATCAAATCTGCGTGTGTGTGAAGATCCAGTTTGTTCATAACGTCGAAACGGTGAGTCTCGACTGTTTCCGAACTAATTCCCAAACGCGTCGCGATTTCCTCATTTGTCAGACCTTCGGCCGCGAGGTGCAACACTTCGCGTTCGCGAGATGTTAGTGTTTCGTAACGGTCCATGTTCGAGGGTTCAATCATGATGTCTCGAGTGGTGTCTTTCGATCGGGAGGCGGAAAGGCTTGGTCCAGTTCCTTTAGATCCTGATCAGTTAACGTGATATCGAGTGCGGCGCGGTTGTCGCGGATGTGCTCCGGCTTGCTTGATTTTGGAATTACGATCACGTCCTGATGGCGAAGTAACCACGCAAGCGCAATCTGGGCCGGAGTCGCGTTGTATTTGGAAGCGATCTTTTTGATCGTCGCATTGCCAAACACTCGCTTTTGCTCGGCGGAATCAATGCCAATCGGCGAGTAAGCCATGATCGGAATTTGTCGCCTTCGACACCACGGCAGAAGGTCGTATTCGATACCACGATGCATCAGGTTGTACAGCACTTGATTCGTAGCGATCTGATCCCCGCCGGGCAATTCGAAAGCCTCTTCCATGTCAGACACATCGAAGTTGCTCACACCAAAGTCTCGAATGGAGCCGGTCTCTTTCAGAAACTGAAAGCCTTCGAGCGTTTCTGAGACTGGTACGCTGCCACGCCAGTGCAGCAGATATAGATCGATGTATTCAGTCTGCAGTCGTCGGAGACTTTGTGTGCAGGCTTCAATCACTCCGCGTCGCGTGGCGTTATGCGGATAAACCTTGCTGACGATAAATACATCTTCGCGGGCGCGATCCCTGATCGCCTCGCCGACGACTTCTTCCGCTCCGCCTTCTCCATACATCTCAGCGGTGTCGATGAGTGTCATGCCGAGATCCATACCGAGACGCAGTGCAGCAATCTCAGATTGTCGCCGCGAACGATCCTCACCGATCCGCCACGTCCCCTGGCCAAGTCGTACCTTCGCTTCACTCATGTAACCTCCCCTGGTCCACTCGGAACGTACTGTAGGGGCGGCCCTCCGTGGCCGCCCCTGCGAGGAATTCGACACAGGGGCGGCCACGGAGGGCCGCCCCTACAGTACGTTCTAAAGAATATTAACTGCGCGACCGGCTAATAATGCGATCACCAGAAGCGAAATCAATGCCTGGACCATCATTATGATCTTGGCCCAACGTGTCAAAACCGGTACGTCCGTGGGCGAGAACGCTGTGCTGGTATTAAACGCGAGAAACAGGTAATCCACGAAGTTCGGCTCCCACTCCTTTTCGCCCGCAGCAGCTTTCGCTTCAGGGGGCATAGTCATCTGCGGGAATAAGAACGCTCCATCGGAGTGCCCAACTGTTCGCGCTCGTTCATGTGGTCCACCTCCATCGAGGCGCCAATACCAGGAAGCAAAGATCAGAATGTTCGCCAACCAAAGTGAAGCAGCAGAACGTAACAGTTGCGGCGGCGTCACTTCATGCTGCATCACCTCCCAAAGCAGCAACGCGAGTGAAAAGATCAGAGCTGCGGTGACTACACTGTTGAGAACATAACCCAACGTTTGATGCAACGCGTGATTGCCAATGTAATGGAGAATCACCATTGGCACTAACAGGCATACGACGATTGCCACGAGCAACCAGCGCGGCGCGCCAGCCAACAGACTCGCAGGCAACGCTGCGTATAAACCTCCAATCGCCAGCATGGCGACGAGTGGAGGCCAGATCGGTTCACGCTCACTCATTGCCACTTAAAGATCTTCAAGGCGATTACGAAACTCACTACACACCACGCCACCAGTATCGCGATCGGTATCCAATTGGTCGATAGCGACGCGCCTTCATTCATCAACGCGCGAAGCACGTTGTTGAGCGCTGTCAGTGGCAGAGCCTGGATGAAGGGTTGCAGGACTTGCGGAAATCGTTCCGACGAGAAGAACGTGCCCGACAATAACCACATCGGAAGCATGATGAAGTTCATCAGTCCCGACACACCTTCGATCGTCGTCGGTCGCGCAGCTACCAGCAGTCCGATTCCCGAAAACGTAAAACCGCCGAGACCCGTAATTAAAGCAACGCTGAGCCACGAGCCACGCACAGTAAAACCAAAAGCAACTGTCGCGAAAATAAGCACGGCGGCGACTTCGAGCACCAGAAACACCAGACGCGAGAGCATGAATGAAAGCAGATAATGCGAACGCCGCATCGGCGTCGCTGCAAAACGCTTCAGAATCTTTCGCGAGCGAGCGATCACGACGGTGAATCCGAGACCCCACAACCCGCTGCCCATCAGGTTCATTCCAATCAAACCCGGCACGAGGAAATCGACATAACGAGCGCCGGGTTCGGTAATCGTCTCGTCGCCGACCTTCGCGACATCTGCTCTTCCTTTGCCTCTTTGCAAAACATCGTCAACCAAAAGCCTTGCCGTACGGCTCTCCGGTCGTGTTGGATCGAATTGATATTCGAAAGCATCGTTTGTTGATTTGACGACGATGGCCACCTTCCCGCTTCGCAATGCCTGTGCGGCTTCATCGGGACTTAACACCGTCGCAGTAATGTCAGGCGAACGAGACAAGAGGTTCGCAGTCTCACTCGCCTTCGTATCTGCTTCGATTGCGACAGGCGTCTTGTCGGGCGCCGTGTTACGAAAAGCGATTCCGAGTGCAAACGTCATCAACACCGGAAACACGAATACCCAGAACACGGCTTCTTTCTCGCGCAGAAACTCACGCATACGCGTCAGGGTCAGTTCGACGAGTGGATGAAGAGACTTTGCGCTTTTTGCTTCGTGTTGACCGACCAGAGTTTCGTTTGCCTCAGCCATCGCGCAGCATTCTCCCTGTCAAACTGACAAATACATCTTCGAGTGTTGCCTGGTGTGTCGTGAGCGTGACGAGTTCAGACTGCTGACGTTTGATTTCTGCAAGCAAGGCAGGCAATGCGACACCGATCTCCGCCACCGTCAATGCATACACCTCGCCTCGTTTGTGCAAATGATTGACTGCCGGAAGCTGCGTTAACGCATCGTCCTCGAGCGGCGTCGTGACGCTGAATTCGATGATCTGATCGGCGCCGAGTGATTCAATCAACTCCGCCGGAGTTCCGAGGGCGATCACTTTTCCATGGTCCATGATCGCGACGCGGTCGCAGAGACGTGTCGCCTCTTCCATGTAATGTGTCGTTAGCAGGATCGTGCCGCCGCCCGCACGAAATTTCTCGACGATGTCCCACAGCGACAGACGCGCTTGCGGATCGAGACCCGTCGTCGGCTCGTCGAGAAACAAAAGCTCAGGGTCGCTAACAAGTGCACAAGCAACGGCGAGTCGTTGTTTCTGACCACCCGAGAGCTTGCCCACACGCGCATTTCGTTTCTCCTCAAGCGCAACTGTGTGAATAACCTCGTCAACATCGTGACCACGCTTATAGAAACTGCGAAACAACCTCAACGTCTCAACAACCGTCACCTTCTCGGCCAGTTGTGTCTCCTGCAACTGGACACCAATCCGCTCCCGGAGCGCCTGATCGTTACGCGAATTCCAATGTTGGCCCAACAACTCAACCGTACCCTCATCTGACGGCGTCAGCCCCTCGAGTATTTCAACAGTCGTCGTCTTCCCCGCCCCATTTGGCCCAAGCAATCCAAAACACTCCCCAACGAACACCTCCAAGTCGAGCCCATTGACGGCCGTAACATCCGTAAACCTTTTCACGAGCCCCGCACACCGTAACGCGACGGGTGATGTTTGTATCGACATAAGGTTGGTCGGTTGTTTGCTAATGCTTTTCAAGGTATTTAATCTTCATCGACTCGGAGATCCATATGTATCCGCGTTTATCCGTGGCTAAATATCTCATGATGTGCGTCGTGGTGCTAATTGGCGCCCCTCTGATTAGCGCGCGAACAAAATATACCTTCAACTCCGGTTGGAAAGTTTTTGTTGGCGATCCCGCGGGCGCGAAAGAAGCCAAGTTTGACGATTCAACTTGGAAGACTGTCACTACACCTCACGCCTGGAACGAAGACGACGCTTTTCGCAAAGACATCAAGGACCTGAGTACAGGCGTGGCCTGGTATCGCAAACATTTTACGCTCCCTGAAAACAGCGCCGGACGCAAGGTCTTTCTTGAGTTTGAAGGTATACGGCACGGTGGCGAGTTTTACCTAAACGGGAAGTTTATCGGCCGCCACGAGAACGGCGTAATGGCCTTCGGTTTCGACATCACAGAATTCGTCCGGCGGAACGGGCAAGCGAACGTAATCGCAGTGCGCGTCGATAATTCCTGGGATTATCGCGAGCAAGCGAGCGGCTCGACTTACCAGTGGAGTGACCGAAACTTTTACGCCAACTACGGCGGCATCAATAAAAACGTCTACCTGCACATTAGCGATCGGCTCTATCAAACACTTCCACTCTATTCAAACCTCGGCACAACAGGCGTTTACGTTTACGCTCAGGATTTCGACATCAAGCGTCGAAGCGCAAAGATCACCGCCGAAGCGCAAGTGAAGAACGAATACACAACACCAAAGACTTTCAACTACGAAGTCACCATCGTCGACGCAAACGGAACCCCGATCAAGACGATTACCGGCGGCTCGCACGTGACTCGCACCCGGCGAGACGAAACTTGTCAGCGCCTCGGCACGCGTTGACGGTCTCAACTTTTGGAGTTGGGGCTACGGCTATCTTTACAACGTCCATACGACACTAAAGATTGACGGCCGCGCCGTTGACCTCGTCAGGACGCGTACTGGCTTTCGCAAGACTGAATTCGCTAAAGGTGTAATGAAGCTGAACGATCGCGTGGTCCAACTGAAGGGCTACGCACAGCGCACCACGAATGAGTGGCCCGCACTTGGCTCGGCAGTGCCGGCGTGGCTGAGCGATTTCAGTAATCGTCTGATGCTCGAGTCGAACGCGAACCTCGTGCGCTGGATGCACGTGACGCCTTGGAAACAAGACGTTGAATCGTGCGATCGCCTCGGACTGATGCAAGCGATGCCGGCAGGCGACTCTGAAAGGGATGTTGACGGACGCCGCTGGGAACAGCGTGTAGAGCTAATGCGCGACGCCATTATCTACAACCGCAACAATCCGAGCATCGTCTTCTACGAATCGGGCAACAAGGGCATCAGCGAAAAGCACATGCAGGAGATGAAAGCCGTGCGCGACCTGTACGATCCGCGCGGCGGCCGTGCAATTGGCTCACGCGAGATGCTCGACAGCAGTGTTGCCGAGTATGGCGGCGAGATGCTCTACATAAATAAGAGTGCGCACTTTCCGATGTGGGCGATGGAGTACTCGCGCGACGAGGCGCTCAGAAAATACTGGGACGAGTATTCGCCACCGTACCACAAGAACGGCGACGGGCCATTGCATCAAGGGCAGAACGCGAGTGCTTACAATCGGAATCAGGATTCACATGCGATTGAGAACATCGTGCGTTGGTACGATTACTGGCGCGAACGTCCCGGTACGGGCAGGCGCGTCAGTAGCGGTGGCGTCAACATCATCTTTTCAGATTCGAATACACATCATCGTGGCGCTGAAAACTATCGTCGCAGCGGCGAAGTTGACGCCATGCGCCTGCCAAAGGACGGTTACTTTGCGCATCAAGTGATGTGGGACGGTTGGGTTGATGTCGAGCGGCCGCGCACGCACATCATCGGTCACTGGAACTATGCACCGGGTACGAAGAAAGACGTCTACGTCGTCTCGAGCGCGGAGAGAGTAGAACTATTCATCAACGGTGTATCAGTTGGCTTCGGCACGCAGAGCAATCGTTTTCTGTTCACTTTCAAAAATGTTGCGTGGCAACCGGGAACGATTAGAGCCGTGGGCTACGACACAGCGGCGCGCAAGATTAGCGAGGATACAAAGAAGACAGTGGGTGAACCCGTGGCAATCCGTCTGACTCCACACACGAGTCCAAATGGTTTGCTCGCCAATGGCGGCGACGTGGCGTTGGTTGATGTCGAAGTAGTTGATGCGAAGGGTCAACGATGTCCGACGGCTCTGAATCTGATCAACTTTTCTATCGAAGGTCCCGCAGAGTGGCGTGGCGGCATCGCGCAAGGTCCGGACAATTACGTGCTGTCGAAAAGTCTACCGGTTGAGAACGGTGTGAACCGCATCATCATTCGTGCGAAGTCGCAGGCGGGAAAGATTGTTCTGCGCGCAACAGCCGACGGACTTAGACCTGCCACAACTCAGATCGTGTCGCGTCCTGTAATAGTCAAAGGCGGCCTGGGGTTACTAACACCTGAAGCCGGCCTGCCTTCTTATCTGTCGCGTGGTCCAACTCCGGCTGCACGACCTCTGATGATGACGCGGCAACCAGCGCCGATCGCAAACGTCTCGGCGGGTACGAACCCTGAGCGCGCTCGATTGAGCTTCGACGACAACGAGACGACCGAATGGGTAAGCGAAGGAAAACTCGCTGACAGTTGGATCAAATACGAGTTTGCTCGGCCCGAGCGTATCTCTGAAGTGACGCTAAAGCTGGCGAACTGGCGCAACCGGTCTTATCCACTGCGTATCACAGTGGACGACAAGCAAGTCTTCAAAGGCGAGACGCCACGTAGCCTCGGCTATGTGACGCTCTCGTTTCCGCCTGTCACAGGTAGCAATCTGAAGATCGAACTTATGGGTCATCCGACAACGGGAGCCGCGGATGATACGGATGATAAAGGCACGATTGGTATTTTCGAGATTGAAATCTATGATGCGTCGCAGTCAATCTCGCAACCGTCATCAATTAATCCAAAGCTGCCAACGATATTTGTCGTCGGGGACTCTACCGCGAATAACAACGCCAACGGCGGGCTTGGTTGGGGAGATCCATTCATCAATCTCTTCGACGCCACAAAAGTCAACGTGTTAAATCGAGCTCGCGCGGGACGCAGTAGTCGCACATTTATCACTCAGGGCCTTTGGGACAACGTCCTGAGCGAGATGAAACGCGGCGACATTGTGCTCATTCAATTTGGTCATAACGACGGTGGGCCGATCAACGACGCGTCTCGCGCTCGCGGTTCTCTGCCCGGCACCGGCGAAGAAACGCAGGAGATCGACAACCTGCTCACGAAAGAACACGAGGTTGTACATACATTCGGCTGGTACCTGCGAAAGATGATCGCCGACACGAAAGCCAAAGGCGCGATTCCGATCGTCATGTCGCTGACGGTGCGAAATATCTGGAAGGATGGTCGTGTGGAACGCGGCTCGGGAAAGTTTGGTCAGTGGGCCAATGAGGTCGCGATCTCGCAGAAGGTTCAGTTCTTAGACGTTACGAGGTTGATTGCGGATAAGTACGAAGAATTGGGCGAAGCAAAAGTTAAAGAGCTATTCGCAACCGATCACATTCACACCAACCCTGCAGGCGCAGAACTTAATGCATCGTTGATACTCACCGGACTCCAAACCATCAAAGGTAAGCAATTCGATCGTTATCTTAACCACAGATTACACAGATAAAGGCGAATGCTCCGTGAAAAGCTTGGGTTACCCCGATGATTCGGCAAACGCCTTTTCTCCCGCATCCCAGATATTGAACAGAATTAATGGCGACACTCAGCCAGTCATCAACGACCTGCCATTTGGATTCATCATCTTCATAAATGATGGTTCCGGCGAGGTCCACTCGTTTGTCGCCGCATCGACTGGCATAGACGTCAGCGGTTTGAGTCCGGGTCAAACGATCGAGGTGACGGGATTCAGTGGTGAGTTTGCGGGTAGTTTTGAAGTCGATCCGCGCACACAGGACGACATACGGATCGTAAACTAATTCTTGTAGGCTCGTCCGGCGAGGCTGGCGACCACTGTCACCAGCTCTGCGGAGTCAACAGGTTTCGGGAGGTGAAACTGGAATCCGCAGCGGAGCACGCGCATCCGATCTTCGGCTCGGGCATACGCCGTAAGCGCTGCTGCGGGAATCTGTCCGCCACGCTCCGGAGGAAGCGACCGAATTTTCGAAATCAGGGAGTACCCATCCTCGTCGGGCATTCCGAGATCGCTGATCAGAATGTCGGGCTTGTGTTGGTGGAGCGCCTCTAAAGCTTCGGCCGCGGAACGGCTCAGCACTACTTCCGACCCACACTCTTTCAACACTTCACTGATCAACTCGCGTGTGTCGGCCTCATCATCAACTACCAGTACCTTGAGACCTTGAAGTGAAGGCAAGCCTTCGAAAGAAACAAATTCATTACTGTGAGCCAGATTAACCGGCTCAGCTTCCTGCGGATCACTAGTCACGCCCACGGACGGTAACGCGAAAGTGAAAGTAGCGCCCTTCCCTTCTCCTTCGCTTTCCACGCCTACACTGCCGCCATGAAGATCGACGAGTTGACGGACGATGGAAAGTCCGAGTCCGAGACCGCCGTGTATTCGCGTGGTGCTTGCATCAGCCTGACGAAAACGATCGAACACAAACGGCAAAAACTCTTTGCTGATGCCGACGCCCGAATCACTCACTACGACTTCGACATGAGAGTCGCTACGCTGCACCTTTACTTGTATGTTGCCGCCTTTTGGAGTGAACTTGACCGCGTTCGTCAACAGGTTCCAGACGATCTGTTGCAACCGATCGGCGTCTCCAGAGATTGGACCAGCCGCAGGATCCAGGATTGTTTGCAGGCGAATGCCTTTCGCGTCAGCCGCTGGACGAATGGAATCGATCGCCGCGTTGACGATGTAAATCAAGTCAACTGTTCGCACGTCAAGACGTAGTTTTCCGGAAATAATGCGCGACACGTCCAGCAAATCGGAAACTAATTGACTTTGAGATTTCGCGTTCCGGTAAATGGTTTCCACTGCCCGCTCTGTGTTGGCTGCATCGAGTTTGCCGATGCGCAGCATGTGTGCCCAGCCCATGATTGCATTCAGCGGATTGCGTAACTCGTGCGAGATCGTGGCGAGAAACTCGTCCTTTAAACGGTTCGCTCGCTCTGCATCGCTGCGCGCTAACTTTTCACTCGCCAGGAGTCGCGTTCGAGCTTCAATTTGAGCTTGTAGCTCAGCTTCACGCGTCACACGTTCGGTCACGTCTTCGATAATCGTTAACGTACCGATTACTTGACCTTCGTGACTGAGTGGAGAAATTCGCACTGCCTGTTGCATCTCCGAGTAACTGTGCTCGCCGGAGACGACAGGCATCGCGATCAGATAACCGTGCAGCGCTTGCGACAACACTCTGACTTGACCTTCAAGTGCCCATTTGTAATGTCGATCGAGACGCCGTTCAATCAATTCCGGAAACAGCTCGAGCAGATTTTTGCCGATGACTTCCTGAGCAGGTTTTCCGGTGTGCTCCTCCATCCAGTTGTTCCACTCGACGACATTCAATTCACAATCAGTTGTGACAATGCCCTGCGCCGCCAGGTCGTGCATCCAATGCAGGACCGCGGCATTGAGCAATGTTTTCTTTGAACTCGTCTCTGCCATCATCACACGCCGATCACTTAACTCTGCTGTGCCTCCCACGCATCGACTTCCTGAATCAAACGATCGAGAGAAGCGACGCTCAACACGATCACAAGGAATCCCTTAACTGAGCTGTCGCGGATTTGAAACGCCGTGTACACCACCAAAGCATAATGCATCTCAGTTTTGTTGGACGTCGTGGAATCGATCAACTCGTCGAGTGTTTCGAGATGGAGCCGCGGGACGGAAAACGTCACGTGAACGTTCAACAGATTTCCAAACATTCCCAGGCAGGCATTCAAAAGAATATTGCCGACCTCCGTTAATACCTCTCGAGCCGATTCATCAAGAAAGACGGAGGGCTGCTCCTCACCGGTGAGCAAGTCAGTAAGTTGCACTGCTCCTTCGTAGTTCAATATCAACAAGGCATCGCCGGCGACTGGTCCGGCAAAGACTTGATGAATTGAAGCGACGTCTCCGGGAACAAATCTCGCCAGCACTCCACGCAACTCTTCGCTCCGATAAATAGCAACCTCGGGTGGATTGAGCAACACACGATGCCCACTCAATTCCGACAGCGCGGCGCCGGTACGCGCGAACGCAATGTTGATGAGTTCGGCAAGTGCATCACTCTGCCGCTCAGTTAGTTTCACCGATAGCTCCTTCCGTGAGCGCTGCTTCGACAGCGGCGATCACTTGTTCTGGAACAAATGGTTTGTTTATAAAGCCGAGTGCACCCGCTTCATCAACCATCTTGCGCGTGGAACTCTGTATATCGGCACTCGCAACAACAACACGCGTATGCTGGTCCATCTCACGCAATTTTACGAGCACATCAAGCCCGTACATTCCTTTCATGACGAGATCGAGCAATACCAGACGTGGTTTCTCAAGGAAGTAAACTTCAAGAGCCGCCATTCCATCCTCCGCTTCCACGATTTCGTATTCGGCGGATTCGAGGATTCGTCGCAGAGTCCTCCGCGAGAGGGATGAATCGTCGACGATGAGAATCTTCGGTCTCATACGACCTCCCTGATGGCGCGGGCCATGTCTTCGAGAGCGATGCTCTTATCGCTCAGTCCGGCCTCCACTATCACTGATGGCATACCATATACGACGCAACTGCTCTCTGCTTCCGTGAAGATAAGACCGCCCTGAGACTTGATCCACGCCGCTCCCTGCTTGCCATCTGATCCCATTCCCGTCATCACAACACCCAGAACTCGATTGCCGTAGACTTCCGCCACGGATTGAAATAGCACATCGACAGCAGGCCGGTGCAACGTATTGAAGGGCCTGGCATCGAGGTGTGTCACCACCTTGCCGTTTGCCTGTCGTGTTACTGAGAGATGACGACCCGCGGGCCCAAGGAATACGCGACCCGGTTTGATCTCGTCGCCCTCCGCTGCCTCTTTTACTTCAAGTGAAGATAGTTCATTCAATTTCGCGGCATACATCTCTGTATAACCGACCGGCATGTGCATCACCATCAAAACCGGAACCGGAAAATCCGACGGCAACTGAGGAATTAATCGTTTGAGTGCCTGTGGTCCACCAGTCGAAATACCGATCACCACCAGATCAACCGAATGATTGCCTGCGATCTTTGTTGGCGGGTCGCTTATAGTCGTGATCTGCGGCGCCGGTGCAGGCGCAATTCTGTTCAACGTGATCTGGCCGGCCGCCTTGACCTTTTCAATCAACTCCGTGCTGACTTCGAAAATCTTTTCACTCGCAAGCGCCGTCGGCTTCTGGACAAAATCGATCGCGCCGGCATCGAGGGCTGTTAGCGCAGCTTCGGCAGTCTCATTCGCGATACTCATGATGATGATGGGCACTGGCCGCCGTAGCATCTGTTCGCGTACAAAACCGACGCCATCGAGCTCGGGCATGATGAGATCGCACGTAACCACATCCGGATTGAGTTCGGCCACCAGATCCAATGCTTCTCGTCCGTCGCGCGCTGTTCCGACTACTTCGACGAACGGACTGCGCGAGAGTATTTCTTTGAGCACCTTCCGCACGTAAGCGGAATCGTCGACCACCAGTACTCGTAAAACTCGATCCATTAATGCTCCGCCCTATTAATTTTGTTAGTCAAATACTCTCTCACGCTTCACGTACACGAAAGCGTCGTCGATTTCGTTCAGGGTGAAATCCGTCGTCAGCCTTAATAACGATTCCGCAGCACCGACAAACAGATAACCAGGGGGCCGGATGTACCTGGCAAAAGAACGAACGACCCGACCGATGGCGCTTTCTGAAAAGTAGATAAAAACATTTCGACAGAAGATAAAGTCGGACGATGCGAGGGGCGCGATCTGGCTCTCATCTATCAAATTTGCGATGCTCCACTTGATTCGCGAGTGTATGTCGCTTCTCACGCGCCATGCTGAACCCTCCGGCTCGAAATAGCGATCGCGCAAGTCGTGCGACAGATTTCGGAAAGCGCGCTCTCGATAGACGCCTGCGGTAGCCCGCGCGATCGCATTTGAGCTCGCGTCGCTGGCTAGAATCTCGATTGAAGCCCGTTCAAACAACCCAGCTTCGTTCAATGCGATGGCAATCGTCAATGGCTCCTCGCCCGTGGCGCAGGCTGCACACCAGATGCGCAACGTCGAGCCGGTAGGTTTTGCCAGCCATTGTGGCACCAGCTTTTGGACCAAAGCACGGATTTGATCAAACTCGCGCCAGAAGTATGTCTCCTGGACCGAAAGCGCGTTCATCACATTTTGCCACTCAGCGCGTGCTGAGGCGTCGTATTTCAGCAGGTAGTAATAATCGAGATATGAACTGAAGCCTCGGTCGATAACGAGGGACGAGAGTTTGTCGATCAGTAGATCGCTTTTGCCGTTATCAAAGAACATTCCTGTACGTTCATGGATCAAGCTTCGAATCAGCGCGGTGGTGCCCTCAGGCAATGCGAGATTCTGTGAACGAGACAGCATAGTTAATCTGCGTAATCCGTGGTTCTCTGACTCTTGCTCAACGCCACCTGCGCTGCATGCGCTACGTCCGGATCGTCATCTTTAACCAACCCGGCAACGATTCCGGCGATCCGCTCGCCGCCGATCTCTCCCAGCGAATCAAGGGCCGCAATGCGAACATGGTTGAACTTTTCCTGCTCAACTACTTTTTTCAGTGCCTCAACGCTGTTTGCGGACCGTAGCCGACCCAAAGCGCGCGCGCTGAAATAGCGGACCCAAACATCCTCATCAGTGAGCCCTTCAATTAACGGCTGCTCAACTTCCGGCCCAAACATGTTGCCCAACGCGCGTGCCGCAGCGGCGCGAACGGCAGGCGTTTCTTCTTTCATTGCCTGGATAAGGACGTCGAGAGCTCGTTCGTCTTCGACAAACGGCAGGTGCTCGAGCGCCGCACACCGGACGCGCTTGTTCGAGTCGTGACTCAGTTCCAGCAAAGCACCAGCCGATTCCGGATATCCAAAGTACCCGGCAATCTTCACCGCCGATTCACGAACGTTCGGATCTGGGTCATGCAGAAGCGGAATGATACGTTTGGCCATTGACGGCAGCGTGAGCGAATTCAGCGCACTGACTGCCGCCTGCCTGATTGAAGCGTCGGTATTACCGATCAGGTTCACTAGTCCATCGAGCGCCTGCGGATCACCGATCCGGCCAAGCGCATTTGCCCCTTCAACAGCCAAAGAGTCTTCAGTCAGTGTCTCGACGAGCGCCGGTGTTGCCTTTGAGTCGCCTATGCGTCCGAGCGCAATAACCGCGGATCGTCTTACTTCGAGGTCTTCCGATTCCAACTGTGAGATCAGTAGCTCGACAGTTGCCGGTCCATGCCGCACGAGCGCTTCGACAATTTCGTCACGTAGCTCGACACGTCCCATCAATCGCGTGAGTGCACGGTCCACGCCGGAGCGCTTCAGCCAGCCAAGAACGACGGCAATCGAGCGAAGCGGTTCTTTGCCGGGCTCCATTGCCAATGCGTCCAGCAAGTTCTGAATACCTGTTGGTGAGATTTCACGACTGGTTAGATCTGCGATGTAAGCACCTTCGGAATATTGCTCTTCATAGCGATCGTGGATTGCAGCAAGCGCGTGCGCGATCACAGCCGTTGGTACAGCCGGCGTGTTCAATAACGCAATCAGAGGTGCGACTGCACTATCATCACCGAGTTGGCCCAGCAGAGTGATCGCAGGCTCGCGCAGGAATTCTTCATCCAGTAGTACCACCATCGCCGGGGCAATACGCGCGTCGCCGATCTTTTCGAGGGATTCGAGTGCCGCAAAGCCAAGAAAGAAGTCTCTCGACTCAGCAATCTCAACAAGTGCCTCCACGGCTTCCGTTGCCCTCACCTTGCCCAGCGCTTCGATCGCGTGATACCGCACGTTGGTATCTTCGTCATGCAGTGCCTTCACTAATCCGTCGATTGCACGATCGCTACCCTGATCGCCCAGGGCCAATGCTGCCTGCATTCGCAGATCCGGATCGGGATCGTTGAGCAATTCCAGTAATGGCGAGAGAGTGTCGACCTCACTCGCAGTCAGCACCTGGAGCGCACTGTTCAAAAGCGACGGATTATGATGATTCTTGACGACCAGGCTTACGAGCGCGGCGATTGCTTCCGGCGCCGCACGTTGCGACACCCCCCTGATCGCAGCGCGACGAACACGCCAACTTTCATCACTTAACGCATCGAGCAATGGCGTCGTGTCGAAAGACGAGTCGTCGCTTAAAATCTCGGCCGCATTCAGCCGCGTGGCTTCATCACCTTCAGTCAAATGGGCCGATAGTTCACGCTCGCGTTCGAGTCGATCCGTAACGTCCTCGACTGTCACAATGAGTCCGGCAATCGTATCGTCGTCACGCAACGGCGCAATCGTGACTAGTTGCTGCATCTTGTCGAAATGCTTCGAAGGTGTTGTGGGAGCACAAGGAATAAGGTATTGATGAAAGGCTGTAGCCAACACTTCCACGACGCCATCGCTAAGCGATTTCTGAAAGCGCTTCAACAGCCCGCGTCTCTCGATGTCAGGCACAACGGCAGTCAACGCCCGGCCCGAAGCAGTTTCCGCGCTGATATCGGTGAGTCGCGCCAGTGTGGCATCCCAAACTCGAATGACGAGCTTAGTATCTGTTGTAAAAACGCCGACTGTCGGCTGCGAATTAGTCACTAATCGTTCTTATCTGCGTCGATCTGTGGACGGTTTTTCGTACGTCTGGTTCTAGGCTTGCCATTGCCGACAACCATGCCGTTCATGATCTCGCCGAGTTCGCGGGCGCGGTCCGCGAGCCCGGATGTGCTGGTTAACGTTGCCTTCACACCCTCGACGTTGCGATTTGTTATTTGGCGAAGCTCCTTAACCGCCGTACGAATTCTGTCGGCAGAGTCGAGGTGATTGCGATTGGTATTGGTAATACGCAACGCTTCCTTCGAAACATTTGCAACGCCGATACTCATTTCGTGCGACGTGCGAGCCTGTTCACGCATCGCTTTCGTTACCTGATCAGCTTGCAAACGCATATTCTGAGTGGCGACAGCAATCTCCGACGATGCCTTTGTCTGTTCACTCATCGCTTTGCTGACCTCACTGATCTGCCGCGCGAGTTGCACTGCCTCTTTCGATACCTGATCACCGGCAACGGCCTGTTCGCTCAATGCGCGCGCTGTAGACACCGTTCCGCGGCGCATCGATTCGACGGCTGCTGAGATCTGTTGAGCGGCCGCTGCTTGTTCGTTGGCAGATTTGCGCACCTGCTTTGCCGAACTACTCGTGCTTTGCGCCGCCTTGATAATCTCCCTTGACGCACGACCCTGCTCGTTTACTGCCTTGCTGACTTCCTTTGCTGTCTTGCGCATCTCCGTTGCTGCTTTAACGATCTGCTGCGTGGCCTGGGCTTGCTCTACCACTGCACTCGAAACTTGTTTTGTTTGTATAGCCGTAGTCTCTATCGCAGTAACTACAGTTTGACCTGCGGTCAATTGTTCCTCGGTTGCATCGGCAATTTGTCCGACAAGCTGGGTCGTTTGATTGATGCCGGCGAGTATCTTCTTCAGACCTGCCGCGCCCTCTTCTGCGAGTTGCCCGCTTTCGTCGGCTACGCGCATTCCATCACTTGCAGCAGTTACTGCTTCGCGGACGACTTCCTGAAGCGACCTGATGATCACTGCAATGTCGGAGGTAGCCTGAGCGGATCGATCGGCGAGATTTCTGATCTCTTCGGCGACTACTGCAAAACCGCGACCGGCATCTCCGGCGCGAGCTGCCTCAATCGAAGCGTTAAGCGAAAGCATGTTGGTTCGTTCGGCAATGATATTGATCGTGTTGACGATGCCGCCGATCTCATCTGAACGTTTTCCCATCTCGCGAATCACGCCGGCTGATTGCTCCATCGCAGACCGCACCCGCGACAATCCCTGGAGTGACTTCTGCGCTGCTGCTCCACCTTCTTCAGCTTGTTTAGTTAGCTGGCCCGTGGCTTCCTCAGCACGCTTTGTCAACGCGACCACCGAATGTAACGAACGGTCCATTTGATTAGCACTGCCGGCCGCGTTGTTTGCGGCGTCAGTAATGCGCTCTGCGCTTTGAGCCACCCCTTGCACCGAACGCGACATCTGCTCGATCGAGGTCGACACTTCTTCAACTGACGACGCGAGACTCTCCGTCATTGCCGCGACCTCTTCGATGGACGCGGCCATTTCGTTAATTGCAGAAGACGTTTGCTCCGCAGCTACCGTCATATCATCGGCGTTTCCGGAGAGGCTTATGACCGAGGCTGCCACCTCTTCCATGCTTGCTGCAGTTTCATTCACTGATGCCGTGAGAGCATCCGTGTCTCCGCTTACGGATCTGATGGAACTGGCAATCTCCGTCATCGCGCCGGTCACCTCTTCGGCGGATGTGGCCATGCTCTGGGTCGTGCTGTTAACACCTTCGATCGATCGTGTGTTCTCCTCAACGGCAGCCGAGATTTCCGTGATCGATGCGGAAAGAGATTCGGCATTCTTGCTGACCTCTTCGATCGATGCGGCACTCTCGTTAACCGATGAAGCGAGTTCTTCCGTGGAAGTTGCAATCGATTCGACCTGCGTCGTCATTTCGCCCATGGAACCAGTCATCTCTTCGGCGACAGCGACCGTACTTTCTAGTACACGTATCTGTACTTCGGCGCCTTCAGCCACCTCATTTGCAGTCGCAGTGATTTGACTGGCCGATTCGGCAACTTGAAGCGCTTGCTGGCGAACCGATCCGATGTCTCTGTCAAGGTTGTTGCTTGAGCTTTGTATCGCCTGAGACATAGTTCTATCTCCCGTCCATCATCAATTCTGTATTCGCGTGTGAAACCTCTGGCTCGACTTCGTAATCAAGGTCAAGCACCACATCTAAATTCAAAATCAGAATCATGCGTTCACCGATCGTGGCAATGCCTTCAAGATAGTGACCACTCAATCCGGTGAGCGCCTCGGGCGGCGGTGCAATCGAGTCCGGCGAAATTTTGATAAACTCGCGCGCAGTATCAACAACGAGCCCGACCACCCTCTTATCTGTGTTAATGACAACCAATCGAGAACGCAGATCGCGTTCGATTCTTTCAAATCCAAAACGTGTTCGCAGACTCAGGGCCGGAATCACCTGACCACGCACCAGGACCACTCCTTCAACCGCGGGATGAGCATTGGGAACAGAGGCAACGTCGTCGATCATCTCGATCTGTTGCACAAAACGACTGCGCACACCGTACGTCGTGCCCTCCAACTCGAAGAGGATGAATGGTTCTAAACTCACGTAATCTCCTACCTTCTCTGTCGTCCTTTGTGTCCTCTGTGTCTCTCTGGTTGTTGTATCTCTGGCTCCTAACCACAGAGACACAGAGCACGCAGAGGTTGCATAGAGAAATCAGTGCTTGCGCTGCATAGCAAACTGCCGCAGCGCACCTATGTCCAGAATGAGCACAACCCGCTGATCTCCCAACTCGGTCGCTCCGGCGATGCCTTTGCTTTGTGCGAGCGGATCTTTCAGGGCGCGCACCACGATTTCCTGCTGTCCGAGTATTCGATCAACCGCCAGACCCAACGCATTTGTTTCTTCACCAATCACGAGGACATGAAAGTTGTCACCACGCTGATGATTCATCGCAAAAACGCGTGCGAGTCGAATCAAAGGCAAAACTTTTCCGCGGTAGGAAATGATTTCGTTATTCTCCAACACCCTTGTTGCTGACGACTCGACTTCCAGAACCTCTCTCACCGCCGATTGGGGGACCGCAAACTTTTGGCCATTCACGCTGACGATGAGGGCTTCAGCAATCGCGAGTGTCAAAGGTAATTCGATGGTGAAAGTCGTGCCTTCGGTAACTTTCGTCGCGAGCGATATTCGCCCACCGAGTTCTTCAGTTGCCTTCCTGACGACATCCATTCCCACGCCACGACCGCTCTCTCGATCAGCTTCATCGCGTGTAGAGAATCCGGGCGTGCAGAGCAGATTCAATAAAGCGTCGTCATCAAGCTGAGTGTTTTCCTGGCTGAGACCCCTGGCATTTGCCCTCGCGACGACGAGACTGCGATCTATGCCCCGGCCGTCGTCGGCAATCTTGATAACGATCTTCTCGCCGGCCGTCATGGCGCTGAGCGATAACAGACCTTCACTTCGCTTCCCTTGTGCGTCACGTTCGGCAGCGGTTTCGAGTCCGTGACTAACAGCATTGCGCACCAGGTGCATGAGCGGATCCATCATCCGCTCAACCAGGAACTTATCGATCTCCGTTTCGCCGCCACTGAGTTGCACGATGACTTTCTTGCCGCTTTCACGCGCGAGGTCGCGTACCACGAACGTCATGCGTTCAAACATCTCGCCGATTTGGACCATGCGCACGCGCATTACGCTGTCGCGCAAGTCTCGCAGTTGCCGGCTCATGCCCAGACTTGTTTCCTGAAGCGAACGCCAGAGTGCGGGCGGCGTAGAGTGTTTTAAGTCAGTCAGTTGTTCCTCGAGCCTTGTGCGACTGATTACGAGTTCACCGATGATGCGCATCAATTCATCGAGGCGATCGAGATCGACGCGCACAACGCTTGCCGGCGCTATGGTTGGGACTGGTTGGGTTTCTTTCGTTCGCGGCGCGGGCTCGTCTGCAGCGGGCTTGAAGGTCAGACCGTCATCTTCAAAATTTGCCAGGGCGGTCTTGTCCGCGATGGTCACGACAATAAACTCGAAAGCAATTTCGCCTTCGCCTCTAACAACTGGCTTTGATTGGATGAGCTGGCCGAGTTCCTGCAATCGCGATCGCACGCTGTTGACGTTGACGCCCCGCTCGGCGAGTTCAGCAGTGGGCGTAAACTCCACCTGCCAACGCGTCGTTGTAGCATCGGTCGCTGATTCTTCTGAAGAAGTCGGCGGCCGTGATTCGACACTTACTGAATCAGCGGAGATGGCTTGCAGTCGCTGTGCGATCTCATCGATTGACGGAATGGGCTTATCGTTACGGCGCGCATTGATAACGTTTTCGAGTAACGAAACGCCGGTCACGAGCACTTCAAATCCCGATGCGCGTAGAACAACTGTTCCTTCACGCAACTCGCGCAGATAGCTTTCGAGATGATGGGCGAGTTGCTCGGCGGCGCCCAGACCCACCATTCCTGAGATTCCTTTGAGAGTGTGGAAGCTGCGAAAGAGATTATCGAGTAGCGTGCGGTCGACTGTGCGCGTATCGACTTCGTCTTCCAGCGTCACGAGCGACCGACGTATAGAGACGAGGTGTTCGTCACACTCGGCGTAGTAGTCGTCGAGGAACTGATCGAAGAACTCACCACGATTGTCGGGATTTGGTTTATCCATCAACTCGCCTGCAACAATGAGCCGACGACGTCAGCCAACTGCCGCGGATCAAAAGGCTTTGTCAGGTAACGATTTGCGCCTGCGGCCAGAGCTTCTGAACGGCTCGACTCCTCGCCTTTAGTGGTTAGCACGACGATGGGAATGTTTCGATAGGCCTGGTGACTACGTACGAAACCGATCACCTCCATGCCGTGCATGTCCGGCATGTTGAGGTCGAGCACCATCAGGTCGACGGGTTCGATGGCGAGTCGTTCGATGGCCTCGAGACCGCTGCCCGCCTGTGTAGACTTAACCCTCCGCAACGAGCCCAGGGACGTAACCACCATGCGCCTCATGGTGGGCGAATCATCAACCACTAAGATATTGTTCGTCTTGAGTTCGTCTGACATTTAGGAAGACACACCACACTGGCAGATTTTGCCAGTCCGCGGGGTGCGCAAAGGCAAATCAGGGGAACGGTATGACGGGGACGGTCATTGTACGGGAAAGGGCGGAATTAGCAAAAGATCCCTATCCACAGATTACGCAGATTGTCTCATGAATCTGTGTAATCTGTGGATGGATGATGCGCCAGGGTGAAGCCGAGGCCGAACACGGAGCCGATGATGAGGAACGTCGCGATAAACCCCAACGCTTCGCTCAACACCATCTTTCGATTAACCAACGCGATCAGGGTGATGAAGACCGGGAGATTACAAACGAGGCCCGTAAGCAGCACAAAACTTAGCCTCGGCGTCACGCCACCGCGGCGGCGTCTCAACCAGTAAAGACTCGGCAGATACAAAACCAGCATCAACAGCCCGGAAGCCACGACGGCCATCACACCGAACCCCATGACATCCGTAGTCGTGAAATCTGCACCGCCATTACTGAAGTAAAGCGTGGCACAGATGAACGCGAGACCCAGTACCCAGGCTATTACGGCGCTGAAAAGGAGTTTGAGTAGTTTCATTACAAGATTAACGTCAGACTCGGACAGTAATTAACATTTGCGTCGCGGTCCATCCATCTCATATCTTACGGCCCTGCAATTGAGACCAATCTGAGGATTGAAACGAGATGATTCATCACGCGGTGTCCCTCCTGGGCTTCGTGATCTTCGCGGGTTTAGCGTGGTTGCTGTCTAGTAATCGACGCCGAATTGCGTGGAAGACGATTGCCTGGGGTGTGGCACTGCAGCTCATCATCGGTCTGATCATTTTCCGTTTACCTGGTTCACACAGAATTCTGCTCTGGCTAAACGATGCGGTGCTGGCTCTACTCAATGCGTCAAAGAGCGGTTCGACGTTCCTGTTTGGACCACTCGCGGCAAGTCCCGGAGAGTCAGGCTCAGTCGGATTCATTCTTATCTTCCAGGTTCTTCCAGTCGTGATTTTCTTTGCGGCATTCACCGGGATGCTCTATCACCTGCGCGTGCTGCAAGTTTTTGTACGACTCTTCGCGTGGCTGTTTCACCGCACGATGAGAATCAGTGGGGCCGAGTCACTCTCGAGCGCCGCAAATATCTTTGTCGGAATTGAATCGGCCCTCGTCATCCGTCCGTACCTGGAACGGATGACGCGTTCTGAGTTGCTATTAATATTGACTACGGGAATGGCTACGGTCGCCTCGAGTGTGCTTGGCGTGTACGTCGCGTTTCTCACGGGCGTGTTTCCACAGATCGCAGGACATTTGATCTCGGCTTCGATCCTTGCGATACCCGGATGCGTGGTCGTGTCCAAGCTGCTCATTCCCGAAACTGAAACGCCGGAAACACTCGCCGCAGTTCCCCCTGAAGACGAATCGGACCGATCGAAGAATCTGATCGGCGCGATTATTCAGGGAGCGATGGATGGGCTGCGACTGGCAGCAGGAATCTGTGCCCTCATCATCGCCATCCTCGGAATCGTTGCTCTGCTCGACAAGTTACTCGGCGTCGTAAGTTCGTGGTTTGGTATGGGCGAACCACTTTCGATCGTGAGAATTCTTGGCTGGCTGTTTTATCCATTTGCGTATTTACTTGGCATACAGTCGAGTGACGTTCCGATTGCGGCGCGCTTGTTGGGCGAACGAGTGATACTGACGGAAGTCTTCTCCTACAACCACCTGGCCCAGTCAATCTCCAGCGGCCAAATAACCGATCCACGCACGGTCGTAATCCTGAGCTACGCGCTCTGCGGTTTTGCACACGTTGCCGCGATGGCCATCTTTGTCGGCGGCACCGCTGCCCTGGCTCCTTCGCGCCGCGACGATCTCGCGAGTCTTGGGTTACGAGCGTTGCTGGCAGCGACGTTGGCGACCCTCATGACCGGCTGCATAGCGGGAATGTTCAGCGGCGGTCAGGGCGTGTTGGTGATTGGTCCACCAGGTTAATCTTCTGGTCCAATTCGGGACGCGGGTCCGATCTAAAAGCAACTACTCGGAACGTACTGTAGGGGCGGCCCTCCGTGGCCGCCCCTGCGATGAATTCGACACAGGGGCGGCCACGGAGGGCCGCCCCTACAGTACGTTCCGAATAATCAAATTAAATTCTACTCGGCCTTCTCTTCCATGTGTCGCCAAATATCCGGGCTGGTGCCGTCAACGTCGGTGAAGCCATACACTCGCGCCAATTCACCTGAACTGACCGACTGTTGATTCCAACGCGCGCGATCCGGATCCAGTGCGAGGGAAGCGATGGCGCGGCCGACGTAGCGAGGCGACTCCGAAAGTGCGAAGTCTGGCGGCGCTACAGGTTGTCCACGCTGCGCGCGCCCCGCATCCACCGCCTCACGCCAGTTGTTCTCAGTTACGCCAAAGTTTTCAAGCATCATTTCCGAGCGTAGCCATCCCGGCGTGATCGACACCGCCGTCGCACCGTGAGGCGCCAGCTCGTGTCCCAGTGAGTAGGCGAGCCGGTTCACCGCGACTTTGGCCAAATCGTAATAGACCGAAATTCTGTAATGTGAGGCGTTGTACTTCGTCGTGCCGTCAGTGACTTCGACGAGCAATCCACCAGGTTGGGAGATGAGCAACGGTAAGAGATATTTCGAAGTGATGATGTGAGTGTCGATTGCCAGGCGCAGGATACGCAGGCCCTTCGCAAGGTCGAGTTCCCACACGGGCGTGTTCCACTCTGCAGGACCGCCCTTCAGCACCTCTGCGCCCCAGATGTCGTTCACCAGAATGTCAATTTTTCCGAACTCGTTTTTAAGACGCTCCGAAAGTTTCTGCACTTCATCGGGTACGAGATGGTCCATCGGTATTGCGATCCCGTTCCCGCCAAGCCGCGTCACCAACTCCGCGGTCTCCTCGATCGTCTCACTGCGATCGTAGTCAGACTTAAGCTTTCGCACACTGCTGGTTCGCCCGGTGCAAATAACGGTCGCGCCTGCCTCGCCGAGTGCCGCCGCGATACCACGGCCGGCGCCGCGCGTCGCACCGGCAACCACTGCTACCCGCCCTCTTAATGCGTCACGATCGTAAGGTAAATTCATGAAGCGATTTTATCTTCAAATTCCCTCTCTCAGAACTCCTTCACACCATTTCATAAAGAATTCACGCCAGTTTCAAGACTTTCCGTTCAGCTCCAAGTATCTTGCGCACCTCGAAACCCCGCGGATTACGCCGCGTCCCTAAAACTGAAAACAGATTGAGAAGGAGACTGATGATGTTTCACATTAAGTTCAAGAATCCCCTAATTGTCTTACTTGGCCTCGTCGCATTCGCACTCTTTGCTTCCGCCCCAGCTTATAGCCAAGAGAAGGTCCTGGTAACCAACACAACCTCCGAGCCCGTGCCCACGGTGGCACAAGGAACTACCAAGGTGGCCGGAACTATTCTGGTCGGCAATACAGCAGCCGCGCCCGCTTTGGTCCGCGACGTAAACGCCGCGTCGGCAACGCATCTCGGTCGAAAGGCCAGCGATATGGTTAGTCTTAGCGGTCTCTTCAATGCCACTGGCGAGATCTTTTTTATGAGAACACTTCCTGACGGCACCGCCACGTCTTTCGCCGTTCCGGCTGGCAAGGTGTTCATCATCACGGATGTCAACTGGCAGATTGAGGCTGGGAACCCTGGAACTGTGGCGCGGTTGTTACTCAGGATTGAAAATCTTGCGAACCCGATCTTCATCCGTAATGTCCACAACTCTGTGCTGACGCTGAACAGTGCTGGAGTAAATGGATCGAATGAGCGTTTGGGGACCGGTATTGCCGTTTCCTCCGCGGCGAAAATTACTGCCCACCTGACTACTCCGACGGGAGCGTTAGGCGCTCTTTACCTCGTCGGTTACCTCGCGCCGGAGGAGTAGAAAGCTCGCGGTGTTTGTCGTGGGCCAGCACCGATAGGCGCTGGCCCTCTGCATTTTAATGTAAGCGACTTCAATGTTTGGCGACAATCAGTGGCCGTCCCTCTGATTCGCGCCGGTAAAACACTCGCGGTGTTTGCGTGACGCGCCGCTCCATCTCTGGAACGCGTTCTTCGCCCTCGCGGAAAGAAAGAGTTACACCAAGACCACGCGCCTTTCTGCTTTTCTCCATTTGCATGTTAGGCACGCGCGCGGTCGCGTAGTCGAACCATTCACGTACCCATACTTCACCGTCTTTGGGTTCACCATCTGCTAAGACACGCTTCAGTCCTTCCTCCACCAGCGCGTAGGTCAACAGACCGTGCCCAAGTTCTGAAACCTCCTGTGCCGCCTGATAACTCTGGGCTGCAGTCAGAATGTACATTCCCTTCTCGTAGGCCAGTTGGGCCAAACCCTTTGAGTTCATCGGGCCGCGCCGTTGCTCCTCGGCTTCGAGTGCCTGACCGGAATTACAAGCATCGATGACCATCAGCAGTTTATCTACATCGATTCCTTCAACCGCGAGCTCCAACTCCTCATCCGAGATGCCATGGTCGAGGATCAGTTTCAATCCCGCAGTATCAAGCGCGTTTCGCTGGCCAGCGTAGCCCAGGTCGTGCGGCAACAGATAAAAGCGCTGCTCTTGAGCGATTCCATGTCCCGCAAAGTAGATGAAGACTGCGTCTTCTGGTTGCGCTGCCTTAAGCTTTCGCAAAGCCGTGGGAACATCAGCGCTGAGATCTTCCTGAGTTCCGGCAAGCAGTTTCAATGCTCTTAAAATGTTTGCTTTCGTGGCCTGCTCGTCCAGCAGTGAGGTGACTTCCACGCGCTCGTAGTTCGCGAGCTGCACCTGTGCGCGTTGCACCTCTTCGCCAAATGCTGCCGCGTCGGCCACCGCGTACTTGAGATTGTATTGCTGATTAGAATAAGAATTGATGCCAACTGCCAGAACATACGCGGTACCCGGCCGCTTGAGACTACTCGCACCGGTGAGATTCAGCGTAGCGTCCTTGCTCTTGACGTTATCGCGATTGAACGCGTACGCCGCAAGCCTATTCTCTCCGGCAAGGACTGTGATGTTGGCTTCCAGAGTTACCGAAGTTTGACCGTTCAGTACATCGCCGCGCCAAACTTTGACAAGTGAGCCGTTGCGAAACAGCCGAACATCGCGCGCTCCGCTGCCCGCGTTGTGATCTCTATCGACCGGCTGCTCAGTTACTTCAAGCTTCACAGCGAGGTTGCGTTCTGACGTACGTCCTTCTCCGATCTGTCCGCTCTGAGCTATCAATCTTAGTTCAGGTTGGCGCCGGTCAAGCAGCGAGATATTTTTCGGAGCGTGCGGCTTCTTGCCAGCCATCACATCAGCCAGCAATCCGGGATAGTAAAATTCGTTGAAGAAAGTCTCGGCAGGTGTTACGTCAAAGGTGTTGCCACCAAATTGCCAGAGGATTTGCTTCCATGCAGTGGGTGAGCCGTCGAATAAACCATCGGGAGTCACAACTAACCAATCACTGCCGCGGCTGTTGAGAGCGCCGCTGAGATTTACGAGTGTGGCGAGCTTTTCACCTGTCGCAGTGTCCCAAATATACTTATCGTTGTTTTCGCCGAGCGCTACGAGAAAACGGCCGTCGGGGCTGAAGCTGAGAGAGACTATGCGGCCCGCGTGTGGCAACGTGCGAATCGTTTTGCCTGAACCAGCTTCAAATATGTCGACCTTGCTAGCGTAACCTGCTGCCACGAGACGTTTGTCCGCGCTAAGGCAAAGCGTTGTTACCGCTCCACTCTGATCATCATCATTGATCTGAAAACTATTGACCTTGCGCCCGGTCTCTGTTTCGTAGATCAGTACCGAACGCTGTTTCTTTTCGAACCCGGTCATCGCGATGAGTCTGCCGTCGAAACTAAAACCTGCTGCTGGGACGATGCCAATCTCAACTGCCTGCCCGCCGTCCAACTCTCTCGAACGTTTGTCGGAAATGCCTTCGTAGAGATCGATTCTTTGTTTGTAGACGTCTTTGTAGACACTGCTAAATATATTTACCGCGTTGGCCGTGGTATAAAAACTCTTCATCGGGAAGAAAGGGGCTGCCCTGAAGCGTCCGTCCGGACTGAAGAAGGGTTTACTACGGTCGCGAAGCGATGCGACGTCGTTACCGCGCACGAGCGTTCCCGCAACTGTATCCCACATTTCCGTGGTCAAATTTTTCAAAAGCATGTGACTCGAAATCAGGAAGCGACCATCTGGACTGAAACTTACTGCGCTGCCAGCCTGAAGCTTTTCGCTCGAGATAGTAGCCATCGCTTCCACGGCCTCTATGATTTGTTCGGGCGTCGTGATATCTCGCTTCTGCAGCATCGCCATCGTTTTAGGATCGATGGTCTTAATGAATGCGGCTTGCTCGACACGCGTCACTTGGTCCGTCGGTCCTGTTTGCAGAGTGCGAACTTCGTTCCCCGTTCCCGACTCAACGATTCTGATCGATTTTCCTCCTGCCGCAACTGTAGCGATCAGACTGCCGTCGCGATTGAAGCTAATCACGCGAGCAGCAGCGAGCACGTCTCCAGGCGTTTTTAGCTCGCGGACCAGTTGGCCCGTAGTGACGTCCCACAACTTCATCGATGCATCCGTGCGGGTGTCCGTCGCAGTCACAAGGAGCCGCCCGTTCTCACTGAACTGCACACGCTGTGGTGATTTGCTTAGACCGGTATTCACACTGTAAAGCTCGCGGCCTGAAATTGCTTCCTGGATGCTTACCGTTTCGCTAGTTCTGCTGAAGACGACGAGCCGCGCATCAGCGGTAAAGGCGAGAGTCGAGTTTTCTGCTTCGGCGAGTGCTTTGAATGGCAACTCCCGGACTTCGCGGCCACTTGCTGCGTCGTAAACTAGTACTGCTTTATCAGGCTGGCCCACAGCGGCGATTTGCCCGTTCGAACTAACAGCCATTTTCGACGCCGACAGTTTGAAATCCTTTAAGCGTTGCTCCTCTTGTTTTCGTTGCTTGTTTCCACAACCTAAAAAACAGCCCAACGCGTCTAAGGAATTGAGCTTTTCCATGCCGCTTTTGCCATATTGTGTTTTCTGCGAGCGCAACTCAGTACCCGCCGAAACGTCCCAGACTTTGATTGCATCCCCACTCACGCTTGTTAAGGTGCGTCCGTCACTACTAAAGGCGACGGCGCCAACTGGCAGTTCTGGTCCACGTAACACCTGCAACAGTTGCCCGGTCTGAACATTCCAGATCCTTACCGTATTATCTTCCGCGCCGCCGACAACCCCTCCCTGGGTGAAGGTTCCTAAATCTCGCTGGTCATTGATATCGCCACTTCCTGAGGCCAGCAGCTTTCCATCAAAGCTAACGGCAAGGGCGTTAACGTTGCTTGTATGACCGTACAAAGTTCGTAAGAGGTTTCCGGTTGCCAGGTCCCAAATCTTAATGACGTTATCTTTGCCACCCGAGGCCAGCCAGCGATTGTCGGGACTGAAAGCTACAGCGTTAATAGATCTGGTGTGTCCAGTTTGCAAAATCAATTCCGGTCTATTGCCGGGATTGCCGGATTTCATAGAACCTGGTGACGGCGTGGGTGCCGGCGGCACGATGATTCCTCGTTTCTGCTGCTCTTTAGTTTGGGCGATGGCGCAGATGGGCGTACTTATGAGTGAGATTAGGAGTATCAGTGCTGATAGCTGTCGCAACCGAAGATTGTTGCTCGCTGAAGGACATGTGCGAACCATAGAGATCTCCTGGGCGGTGAAACGAAACTAGGCAGGAGGCGCCTTTGCGGATCGAGCCTGTAGGAAGGTGACCACAACCTACGGCAAGGGCAGTCTTAAGTCAACGTAAGGTTCTATCCACAGATTACACAGATTTGATTATGTCCTTTCATGAATCTGTGTAATAGGCGTAATCTGTGGATAGATCCCGCTAGAATGCGCAATCTGTGGATAGATCCCGCTAGAATGCGCGGGCAAATGACCCCCCGCACTTTAATTGCCCTTCCTGCGCTAAAGAGATCAGTATCGACTCCAATACGTGCCCGAGCTGCGGACGGATTAGCGCACAGGTTTGTGCGTCGATTGATTCGTCGTTGATGATTGATTGAGCGCGTCGTTTGATAGCGTCGCTGAGGTGAGGTGTTTCTTCGCGGTCGCGCACTCCTAAGATCCTTTCTAGAGAAGGTTGAGGGTCAAGGGTCGATGTTGTGTTCACATCACAACGTCGGCCCGCTTCTTTTTTGGTGGAGTACTGAATCTATACCGCTGCGATTTTCGGCTGTCAATCAAAATCGTGTTACACTGCGCGCAAAATTCAATGCAGATTTAGCAATGGAGCCGAGTCGATGAAACTCACACGCGATATTCAGAGCCTTAGCACCTTCAAACGCGACACTGCGAAGATCGTCCGTCAATTAAAGAAGACGGGACAGCCAGTAGTCTTAACTGTTAACGGCAAAGCCGAGCTGGTGGTCCAGGACGCGGCGAGCTATCAGAAGCTCCTGGAAGCACAGGATAGGATTGAAACGATCGAAGGCATAAAGCGTGGACTGGAAAGTATGAAGCGAAACGCGGGCAAGCCGGCAGAAAAGTTCTTCAGAGAGTTTTTTGCGGAGAAAGGCATCTCGGAGCGCGAATGAAGCGGTACGCAGTTGTCTTCGAGGAGTCTGCTCAACTGGATGTGCGAGGCTCTTACGATTGGGGTTGCCGCACTTGGGGCAAGAAGGAAGCCCGACGATGGGTTCGCGAATTACGGACAGATGTTCTCAACCAGCTCGCACTTATTCCCAAAGGCTTCCCGCTTGCACCCGAAGATGATGAGTTTTCCGATGAAATTCGTCAGATGGTTGTCGGCCGTTATCGTGTATTGTTCACCATCCGAAACACAAAGTTCACGTGCTCCACGTGAGAGGTGCCTACGTCGGAGGTGAATGAGAATGAAATTGATTATGAGCAAACAGACAAGCGCTTGCTAGTGCTGAGTTGCCTTAGTTTCAACAGACGCTTCTTCTTTGCGGAGGTGATATGCATGTTAGCAGCCACTGATGAGCTGCTTGCTAAAATCAGACAGTTGTCCGATGAAGAGCAATTGCGCCTTGTGGATGCAGTCCTGACGAACCTGCGTGCGAGCAAACCTCAAATAACTCGTGTCTGGGCTGACGAAGCGCGTAAGCGATGGGCCGCGTACAAAGCCGGTCAGATCCCTACAGTTTCTTATGAAGAGGCAATGGCTAAGTACAGACGATGAGAGATAATGAAAATCCACTTCCTCACGATTGGAGGAGCTCATTCGAGCAATGCGTGTGATAACAGCTTATCCGCTGATCGCCGCTTGCGGGAACAAAAGGCTGCAGCTGAACTCTAAACTTTTCACACTCATAAATCGATTACGGGTAAAATAGCCGGCTGGGGTTCGTAAGAACCACAAAACACGTCATGCGAATCAAGCAGAAACTCATATTTGTTGGTCTCGCTCTGACGCTGCTCTATACGTACTACACTCAACGCACCCCGAAGAACAATCAGCCAAAACCTAAGTCATGGGAGATTGCTTTCGAACATCCGTTCGAAGAAGCGCGTCAATTCTCTGAAGGATTGGCTGTTATCAAATCGGGTGATAAGTACGGATATATCGACAAGACCGGCAGAGTGGTTATCGAGCCACAATTTGATGACGCCGAGGGCTTTTCCGAAGGCATGGCGTGCGTAACGATAGACTACAAAAAAGGCTTCATAAACCAGAGTGGGGAGATCGTCGTCAAACCACAGTTTGAGTATGCGTGGGACTTTTCAGAAGGGCTCGCTTTGGTGAGTGCCCCCAATCTAGTCTTAAGCTACATCGACAAATCCGGAAAGGCTGTGCTCAAAAGAAAATGGAATTCTGTGACGGTCTTCTCAGAAGGTCTTGCGGGAGTTAGTGCTGGTCTAATAGGAGAAGGCCCCTTTGACTACATCGACCAAACGGGAAAGCCTGTCATCAAAACAAAGTTCACTGCCGCCAGAGAATTTTCTGAAGGACTGGCCAAGGTCTTGATTAACTTTGAGCCAAAATCCACTTGCGGTTATGGATTCATCGATCGGAGTGGTCAGGTTGTCATTGCTCCGTCCTATGACGATGTTGGCGAAAAGTTTTCAGATGGCCTCGTCAAAGCTCGCGTGGATGGGAAATGGGGATATATCGATAAGACTGGCACGATGGTCATCGGGCCTGCGTTCGATGAAGCTGATGACTTTTCGGAAGGATTGGCGGTAGTCAAATTGGCTGGCGACTATGGTTTCGTCCGTAGGGATGGGCAGCTTGTAGTGAAACCGCGCTTCATGATGGCAAGCCGTTTCTCTGACGGTCTTGCATCGGTCAATGTCCGCGGCAAGTTTGGCTACATCGACAGAAATGGAAACTTCGTTATTGAACCGCAGTTCGACGCAGCTGACTCCTTCTCCGAAGGTCTTGCGGTCGTTTTAGTCGACAAGAAACCTGTCTATATCAGATTAGTCAAACTACTCGTAGCATTGCAGAGAGGTAGATCTTGAACGTATCCAACCTTCGATTCTTACTCCTCTTCCTACTAATTGTCAGCCTCCTCGGCTGTGGTTCAAGTTCAAGGGAACGATATGACGCGGCGTTCAGCGAAGCTAAGAAGATCAGTGACCGACAAATGACGGTCATGAACGAGTGGGCTCGTGAATTTGGTCAGGTGTTCACAGAGCAGAACCGAGCACAGTTCCCTTCCAACCGAGATTGGTTGAATAGCCGTGCACAAAAAATAATACCGCTCATCGACGAAAGCTTGCGACTGGGCAACCTGGCGGTAGAGAAATATGAAGAGGCGGGTCGGCTGATGAGCAAGGATCAAGACAGAAGAGGAATGGTCCTCATTGTTGCATCATTCCGAAAAGACGCAGAAATTGAGCAGATGATCAAAGCGCAAGTGCAACTTGCCTCAGATCAAACCATCACCGATGCAAAGACATACAACGAAAAGTTTGCTTCGCTCAACGAACTGATTCGACAAAAGCAAAAAGAAAAAGACGATCAGTTCCAAGAAGGAAAACGATTGATGCTAACGCAGTAGAGCCCTAGTGCATCTTGAATGGACCGCCATGCGGCTCTGGTTCTAAATCACGACGACTGGAATCCTGAATCACCTCATGCATCTCTAACACGTTCGACTGTGAAAACGCGTCCTTCGGAAGCGATCCTGATTGCGCGTGTCCCTTCACAAACGCATCAGAGCGTACCCAGTTAAGGAAATCCTGGCGACTATTCCAAATAGTGAAAACCACGTAAGGATCACCTTCGTTTACCGGACGAAGAACCTGGTTTGAAACAAAACCTGGCATTTGGTCCACCAGCCCGGCGCGTTCCCTAAACCGCTGCTCGAAGGCCTCAGCGTATTCCTGCTTTACATAGATGCGATTGGCGACAGTTATCACGGTACCCTCCCTTTGCTTGCATGCTCAGATGATAGCACCTCGACATGCTCATTCATCCCGTGAGGGCTTTGAGCGTAGTCGTTTGATTTGCGATCGGCGTGCTTTTTCCTCGAGCGTTCGATTTTTTGCGCTACGCGGGACTCGCGTGGGCACGCGTTTCCGAGGCCGATGATTTAACTGCGCGACCTTGTTCCGAAGCTTCTGTAAACACAGCGCCTTGTTTCGGTACTGACTTCGTTCCTGTTGTGAGCTGACGACGATACCCGAAGGCAGGTGCCTTAGGCGAACCGCGCTTTCTGTTTTGTTGACATGCTGCCCACCCGGTCCACTGGAACGGAAGGTCTCGACCTCGCACTCACGTAACAAGTCTTCGTCCAATTCAGGTAGGATAATCATTTTAATCCACGCTGGAACAAAAAATCAGTGTTCATCCGCGGATTTAATATACAACTTCAGCAAGAAACTTAAATGAACAAAGGAGTGCTTCAATTGAAGGGATTATTGCTGCGTCTCGGGTTAGTGTTTCTTCCTTTGGTAACAATTTTCTCCTGCAATGCTGCGACTGAGAAGGAAAATCCCGCTGCGACGAGCAGTCCAACAGATTCTCAAAAAACAAAACAGCCAGATAAACAGAACGCTGAATTGCAAAAGCAGATCGACGGGATAGCTGCGGTTGCTAAAGGACGCGTGGGTGTTGCAGCCGAGGTTCTCGAAACAGGCGAATCAGTCTCTCTTAATCCAAACGAGCATTACCCGATGCAAAGCGTGTACAAACTGCCGATCGGGATGGCAGTGCTGGCCCAGGTTGATCAAGGGAAACTAAAAGCCGAACAACGCGTGCGCGTCGAAAAGAGCGATCTTGTGGGTCCTGGTCTACACAGTCCAATTCGAGATCGACATCCAAATGGTGTCGAATTAAGTCTCAGCGAGCTATTGCGCTTTGCGGTTTCGGAAAGTGACGGCACGGCGTCAGACATTCTGCTCGAGCTCGTCGGCGTTGAAGCAGTCGGCAAATATTTAAGTGAGCTTGGTGTTACTGAGATCGTCGTTGCCAATACCGAAAACGAAATCAGCCAGGACTGGCAAACGCAGTATCGCAACTGGGCTTCGCCGCATGGAGCGGTTCAGTTGCTGCGCGCTTTGCAAGAGCGGCGCGGACTCTCCGAACAAAGTCAGCAACTCTTGTTGAAGTTCATGACGGAAACGCCAACCGGTCCGAGGCGACTGAAAGGATTGTTAACAAAAACGACGGTTGTCGCACACAAGACCGGAACGTCTGGCTCTCGAGATGGCGTCACTGCCGCGACCAATGATATAGGCCTCATCACTCTGCCGGACGGACGACATTTGGCTATCGCTGTTTTCGTGTCAGACTCTCCGACTGATCTTGTTACACGCGAACGAGTAATCGCACAGATCGCCAAAGCTGTTTGGGATAGCGTCGTGCGTTAGCGCAATGAATCATTCACCGTTGAAGACACTCGTAATCACGGGCTTTGCACTATGCCTGCTCGGCGGCGCAACCGGATGTCGTCAGAATCGTGCGACGGTCCAACTACCTCAACGCTATCCGCACGAACACCTGCCAGCGTCCGCTTTCGAACCGCTCGCAAATCTACAAACCTCAGAGTACAAATTGCGCGAAGGCGAAACGCTCGCGAACATTGCCAGGCTTCGATACGGACATCAGCACTATCACGGGGTCATCAAGCTGTACAACCATATCGAAGATGAAACTCAGGTTGCGGCAAACTCCACTCTGCGATTGCCGGATATCTCTGCAATTCTCGCTGAGGCGGGTGTCACTAAAGTAGTGCCACAGGAAGTTAACTTGATTCTCTGCTCACGGGCCAAGTACGACAAGGTCCTGGCCCAGTTGAAGAGTCTTCCGCGATACTCAGTCGATACCCGAGGATGTAAAGCGGGAACTGTTGGAAGCGGCAGATGATCTCCAACAGGCGACGGAGAGTCTGAACGCGATCAAACCCGAAGTGGCCGCAGTACCGCTACACACGATTCGGCAACTGGAGCACAGTATGGAGGGAATGAGAGGTTTGACGGAGCGTCTTGATTCGTACGGTTACGATATCGATATGGTCCAACAGCATTTCGCGCTGGCTTTAACATACGCCATCATCTGGGTCCGGGATGGTTTTAAGTAGACTCTCGGTTTAGTTTTACTGTTTGTTCAGTACAAGTTCTCGCACGACTGCCTTTATTGAAAAGAGAGATCCGGCAATGACGAACAATGCGAACCCGACCGCCAAACGGTTTATTGAACGCCTCAAGACCCACCAGTCACCTGCCGAACGCGAGAAGACTCTGCGCTACTTCAAAACACCGAGCGACGGCGAAGTCGATCAGTTTATCGGCGTGCGTATGGGCCAGGTCTTCATGCTTGCCAAAGAGTTCATCGCCATGACGCCGGAAGAAATCGAGAAGCTGCTCGAGAACAAGATCCATGAAGTCAGGGCCGGGGCATGCAGCATCATGGACAAGCAGGCGCGCAGTAAGAAAACAACACCGGAGCGAAGAAAAGAACTCTACGACCTTTATCTGAGGCGGCACGACCGTATCAACAACTGGGATCTTGTCGACGTCTGTGCCATTCACGTCGTCGGTGGTTATCTCTCCGATAAACCTCGAAAAATTCTCTACAAGCTCTCACGTTCCAAAAACATGTGGGAGCGCCGCACCTCGATCGTGAGCACTGCGTACTTCATTCGTAAAGGCGAATTAGACGACACCTACAAGATCGCCGAGATGCTGCTCGATGAGAAAGAAGACCTGGTCCACAAAGCGACCGGCTGGATGCTACGCTTCGCCGGCGACAAAGACCGCCCACGCTTATTAAAGTTTCTGGACCAGCACGCCGCCACCATGCCCCGCGTAGCGCTACGCTACTCGCTGGAACACCTCGATAAAAAGCAGCGAGAGCATTATTTAGGACTTAAGAAAAGCTTCAAAAAGTAATTCGAGTCTTGAGTTCGCAAACTACAAAAATTAGTCCAAGCATCACAATGTACAGAAGAAACGCAGTGCCGGTTGAGATGGCAACCCAACCTGGCATAGAAACAAAAAACAGAAGTGATGAGCACGCTAGAAAGAGCAGTAATTGAAAAAGGACCGATATCCGATTCTCGAAGTGAATATCGTTAGACCAGAAGAAGCCGGTTGCTAAGATAGAGTGAGAAATGATGCGTAATCATCGTCTGCAAACTGTTCTATCGTTGCAGCGTGTTCTCGAAGCAACATCTCAACATCTGAAGTAGAGCAGTTACCTAATCGGACCCATACTACCTTCGGAGGGAATCCCAACAGAAAGCTTCGCTGGTGCAGGTCTGAATCCTTCGAGCAAATAACGAATGAGTTATCCTGCGCGTACTTCCAGATCTCTGAATCATCCGCTGCCTCTAATTTAACGTCACGAACGTGAATTGAATCAGGAAAGAGATCTGCGAGTAGACTCACCAACTTGTGAGACAGATTCTGATCAAAGAGCAACTTCATGCGGCTGGAACTGTAAGCAATCTGCGCTCACGATCTGCCGCGAACGCGATGCAGGCCTTCAGATCTTCACGAGTCAGATCAGGAAAATCTTCGAGTATCTGAGCTTCAGTCATGTCAGAGGCAAGGTACTCCAATACTTCATAGACAGTGATCCGCAAGCCACGGACACAAGGCTTTCCGCCACGCTTGTTGGGGTCGATTGTTATGTAGTTGCGGTAATCCATACTTTGGAGATTAAGGTTGAAGGATCAGCAACGTCAAGATCATTGGGCGATTCCTTTGAGGTGCCAAATTGGCGCTTAGACGATGCCACGCGGACGGCGAGACACCGGCTACTGGAAAGTTATCAGGATACTGTGGGGCAAGTTCAGCCGTCGGTGCAGCGCTGATCCACCGCGCCGGTCGGACTTCCACTCATACGAAAACGATGTCCGTCGAGGTCTTCGACGAGCATCTCGCGGGTTTGCCAGGGATAGTCTGTCGGTGGGTCCAGAATGATCGCGCCGCTTTTCTTGTACTCTTCATAAAGCGCATCAACGTCGTCCATGAAGATCGACATCCACATCCCTGGTTTCCCCTGACAACCCTGACACAAAAAGATCTCGACCTTTCCGCGTCCGACACAGCCGAAGTCGGGCGGGTCGCCCCAATCCCACATCTTTTCAAAGCCCAGCTTTTGTACGTAGTAGTCGATTGACTCCCGAAGATTCTTCACGTTGAGAATCGGCGTTGCCACGTGGAAATTGATCATGTTTCCATCCTAAGTAGTCTCACTACGAGCTTCAACAATAAATCCGCGAGCGGTGCTTATCTGGACGCAAACGGCTATAGTTAATATAGGACCACTAATAAATATGGATGCTCCAGACCAGTTAAAAGAAGTACTTTCCACAGACACTGTTAGACTGGTCGATGAAGACATTTACTCCGTACTTCCTGACGACTCATCTGAGCATCACTACGATCGAAGAGCCAGTATTTATGACTTGGTGGTGAGCACACATTTATATAACTCCGTCATGTGGGGGAGTTCGCCGCGGGATTACGCAAGCTTTGCAAGCCAGGCTATCAACCTTCTCTCCGAGGGAGTACTCCTGGACGCTCCTTGTGGGTCGCTACTGTTTACCGCGCCATCTTATCTGCAGAGTCGCCGGCAAATCGTGGCTGTTGATCAATCAATAGCCATGCTGAAACGTGCTCGAAAGCGATTGCTGGAATCAGCCGGTTCGATGCCCTCGAATGTAACCTTGCTGCAAGCAGATCTCAGCGACCAACCTTTTCGTCCCGGCAGCTTCCGTACCGTTCTTTGCATGAATGTACTGCATCTATTTCAAGATGCTGCGGGTTTGATTTCAAGCCTGAACGGTCTCCTTACTAACGAGGGACGTTTGTTCCTGACGAGTCTGGTCTCGAATAATCGTTTTATCGGCGATGCTTATCTTCGCACCTTATATAAGGCGAAGGAATTCGTTCGGCCGAGGAGTCGTAGTGAACTGGAAAAGATAATGAACGAGTCTGGAATGCGTGAGGTGAGTTTGAGCGTCAAAGGAAATATGGCGTTCGGGATCGGGAAAGTTATTAGCCACGGATGACACGGATCATCCGTGGCTGATACTTACATCGTATCCGGTATTTCAGCCTGGACAAGTAGCGTCAAAAGCGATAGTGACTCCTGCCAACCGAGATAGCATGCTTCAGCCGGAATGACTGCCGGCACTCCTTCCTGCACGATGTTCAGTTCGGTTCCGACAGAAACCTTAGTCAACGTGATCGTCGTTTTCATTTCTCCAGGCAGATTCGGATCGTCGAACCGGTCGCTGTAGACGAGGCGTTCGTTCGGCTGGAGCTCAAGATACTCGCCACCAAACGAGTGGCTCTTACCGGTGCTGAAATTCGTGAACGACATCTTGTAAGTGCCGCCGACTTTTGCCTCGAGGTGATGAACCTGGCCCGTGAATCCATGTGGGGGAAGCCATTTGCACATTGCACCTGCGTCAATGAATGCTTTGTAAACTCGCTCCGGTGGTGCCTGAAGCACTCGGTGCAGTCTGATAGTGTTTGTGTTGCTCGTTGTCATGAATTTTCCTCTTATTGATAAATTAACCGCCGGCGATTGCGCCGATGATGTAGAAAGGTTCTGCTCCTGACGCGATCGCGTCGGGCAACGGTGCGTCCGCCGGCTCGTGGGTGACATCCTCGCCGCAGGCAAAAAATCTCAACAGCGGTCGACGCTCGCCAGCGACATGGTCGCGAATGGTCCCACGAAGCATCGGATATCGCGCTTCGACGGCATCAAGGATCGAGTGTCGTGTCACTGGACCATCAATCTCGAGTTGAACATCTCCCGAGACGCCCGCAAGTGCTCGTAAATGGGCCGGCAGAACCACCACGATCATGAGAGTGTTTGTACCTCCACTGAAAGTACCGGCGGAAGATCTCGAACAATGGGGGCCCATGTATCACCGGCATCAGGCGATGCATACACTTGCCCGCCGGTGGTACCAAAGTAGACGCCACACGAATCAAGCGAGTCGACCGCCATCGCGTCGCGCAATATGTTGACGTAACAATTTTCCTGAGGCAGACCGTTCGTAAGTGCCTCCCACTCGTCGCCACCCGTGCGACTGCGATAAACGCGCAGCTTTCCATCAGGCGGATAGTGCTCGCTATCGCTCTTGATCGGAACGACGTAGATTGTCTCAGGCTCGTGCGCGTGAATGTCGATCACAAATCCGAAATCGGTGGGCAAGTTGCCGCTGATCTCGCGCCAGGTATCACCCGCGTCGTCGCTGCGCATCACGTCCCAGTGTTTCTGCATGAACAGCAGGTTTGCGTTGGAAGGATGCTTCGCGATGTGATGAACACAGTGGCCCACCTCGGCCGTTGGATCAGGAATGTATTCTGAGTGCAACCCTTTATTGATCGGTTTCCACGTCGCGCCGCCGTCATCAGTGCGAAACGCACCCGCGGCGGATATCGCGACAAAGATTCTGTTCGGGTTGTCCTTATCCAGGATCACGGTGTGCAGGCACATGCCGCCGGCGCCGGGTTGCCACTGAGATCCAGTGCCGTGGCCGCGCAATCCCGGAAGTTCCTGCCAGGTTTTACCGCCGTCGGTAGAGCGAAATAAGGCGGCATCTTCAATGCCCGCGTAGACGGTATCCGGATTGTCGAGTGATGGTTCAAGATGCCAGACTCGTTTGAACTCCCATGGATGTGGAGTGCCGTCATAAAACTGATGCGTTGTGAGCGGTTTACCGGTTTCATCAGAGGTGTCGTATACAAATTTATTGCTCTCACCTTTCGGCATTCCGTCGGGCGTGGTCGTCGGTTCGCCCGCGGGCGTTCCGGGTTGAAACCACGTCTTGCCGCCATCATCAGAGCGCTGAATGATCTGTCCGAACCAGCCACTTGTTTGCGACGCGTAAATACGGTTCGGATCCACGTCCGAACCCTTCATGTGATAAATCTCCCATCCGGCGAAGTGTGGGCCACTCACATCCCACTTTTCACGTTTTCCGTCTGAAGTCAGAATGAACGCCCCTTTGCGGGTGCCTACGAGTACCCTTACATGGCTCATCTTTTCGTTCCCCTCTTATTAACGTGATACCAGAATTTCGACTCCTTTTAACATAAGTCGAACGGCGATTTGTGAAATCGACAGTTTGGAGAGAAAAATTCTTGAAAAGTGAGTCGCTGCCAGGAATCATTGCTATCGATACTATTTTGAGTTATCCGGCATTGTGCACATTCAAAAGTCGTCGCGTCTAGTTCTTCCGCGAATTGACACGCTGTGTCTTCGGCCAACGTGGCACACGCGCGACTAAATAGTCGTAGGCCTGCTGAACACGCGATATTTTTTCACAATCCTCATCAGGAATCTCAATGTCAAATTCCTCCTCAAATCGCATAACGAGTTCTACTGTATCCAGCGAATCTGCCCCTAAATCCTGGATGAAGCTCGATTGTGGTTTCACGTCCTTCAGGTCGAGACCAAGCTCGTTCGCTATAATCGATCTGGCCGTCTTTTCTATTGCCAAACGCTTTTTCTGACTTGTGGTCTGAGCTTCCGCCGCTGGTTTTGCTGTCTTCGATGGCGTCTGGGGAGAAAGTGCGGCGGTATTTGGTGCGAGCGCAGCCATCACTAGCACCGAACTGATAGCTTTACGTTTCATTGTGAGCTCCCTTTGTAGAGGTTCTTAAGTTCTATGTCTCTGCGGCCGCAGAACGTCAGAAACAACGCCTCAAGATTGGCTTACCCTAAAAGTCGGAATGGCGCTCTTCTCTGTGCAACCTCTGTGTTCTCTGTGCCTCTGTGGTTAACGAATTCCGAGCAAAATACACCACAGAGACACAGAGAACACAGAGGTTGCACAGAGAAATCCCAGAACAAGGACTCTTGAGGCAAAGCCCCTCAAGATAAGACGAGGTTAGATTGGTCAAAAATTCTATGCAACTTTTTCGCTTCATATGCGTCTAAGATGACTGAAATTCGAATTTGGTCATCAGTCAACCTTCGCTAAATGGCCGCAATTGCACCGAAAGAAGCAGTAAAAGACGCGATTCTGGATGCCACAGACCGCCTTCTGGCGCGGTTTGGCTACCGGAAAATGACTGTCGAAGATATTGCCGCGGAGGCTGGGATTGGCAAGGGCACTATTTACCTCCACTTCAGCAGCAAAGAAGAGGTTGTGCTCTCCCACATCGACCGAATTGTCGATCGGCTAAAGGAACGACTTAAGGAACTTGCACGTTCCGATGCGCCCGCTGCGGAACGAATCCGACAGATGCTGCTGACGCGCGTGTTGTTTCGCTTCGATAGCATTCAGCATTACACGCAGAGTCTTGATGATCTTCTGGCAGCTCTGCGCCCGGGATTACTCCGACGTCGCGCACAATATTTCGAAGCTGAGGCACAAATTTTTGCAGAGGTTTTGGCTGACGGAGTCCGCTCCGGCGAGCTTAGTTTCGAAGATGAGCACGCCACAGCACACGCACTCTTGCAAGCCACTAATGGTTTGCTGCCACACAGTTTGAGCACCACCGAATTAGGCGAGCGTGCGGAAGTTGAGCAGCGCGCAACCGATGTCGCTAACCTTATGCTGCGTGGCCTGCTCAGTCACAAATAGTTTTGAGCGTAGCCCTCAAAGAAGGAGAAGTAGAAAATGTTTACAACCACGGCCTCCAAGGTCATCTTCCGTCTGGCGGTCTTTTGCTTATTAGCACTTTCGTGTGTGACAGCCGGCTTCGCACAGCCGGAACAACCTGACCTCACGATCGACGCCGCAACGCGAACACAAGTGATCGATACGATCCTAAAACGACTGAATGAATCGTACGTGTTTCCCGACGTCGCGAAGAAGATGGAAGATTCGATTCGCGAACGAGTCGCCAAGAAGGAATATGATCAAATCACGAGTGCGAAGCAGTTTGCGACAGCGTTGACGACCGATCTCCAGGCTGTCAGCAAGGACAAACATCTTCGCGTGCGTTATTCCCATCAGGCGATTCCCGAACGCGGCCCGCGCCGCGAGCCGACGGCCGAAGAACGGGAACAAAGAAAGCGCGACCTCACGTGGTCGAATCACGGCTTCTCTAAGGTTGAACGCCTGCGAGGCAACATCGGTTATCTCGAGTTCCTCAACTTCATGGACGAGGAGCTCGGCGCCGATACGGTCGCCGCTGCAATGAACTTTGTTAACAACACTGACGCCCTGATTATCGACATGAGAAGCAATGGCGGTGGGAATCCGGCGATGGTAGCGCTTGTTTGCTCTTACTTGTTTGGTCCCGAGCCGGTCCACCTGAACGATCTTTACTGGCGCGAAGGCAATCGCACTGACGAGTTCTGGACCAGAAAAGAAGTCGCCGGCAAACGTTACCTGAACAAAGACGTCTACGTGCTGACCAGCAAGCGGACGTTCTCAGGCGCGGAGGAATTCACTTACAACCTGAAGAATCTCAAGCGCGCCACGATCATCGGTGAGACAACGGGCGGCGGAGCTCATCCGGGCGGAGGTTTCCGCATCAGTGAGCATTTCGGAATGTTCATTCCAACCGGACGCGCGATCAGTCCGATCACAAAAACGAATTGGGAAGGCACCGGCGTAACTCCTGACGTCAGCGTGCCCGCGGATCAAGCTCTGCTCGTGGCCCGCATCATGGCCCTTAAGAAATCGATCCCGACGATAGCTAATCCGGATCGCAAGGCAGCCGTGGGCGAGGAGCTTCAGAACCTCGAGAAAGAGCTGGCCGCAATGAAATCGAAGAGTTAATATTTAGCCACGGGTTACATAGAAAAGCAGATAAATCCGCTCTCTCGATCTGTGTAATCCGTGGCTAATGTTGTATTAGAATTAGGGTCATGAAACGATTAACAATCTCAGTTCTCTTTCTTGCACTTTCATCAATAACAATCAACGCGCAAAACTGGCCGTCGTTTCGAGGTCCAAATGCGTCAGGTGTTGCCGAAGGAACAAATCCACCTACGTCATGGGATCTGCAAAAGTCTCAGAACGTACTTTGGAAAACCAACATTCCAGGTCTTTCGCACGCGAGCCCGATTGTTTGGGGTGACCAGATCTATGTGATCACTGCCGTCAGCAGCGATGCAAACGCTGGTTTCAAAGCGAAGGATCGAGGCATCGGTCTGGCAAATGACGACGTCAGCCACACCTGGATGATCTTCGCTCTCGACAAACGCAACGGCCGCGTGCTCTGGTCACAGAAAGCGTACGAAGGTGTTCCGCGTGCAAAGCGACACGTCAAAGCGACGCAAGCCAACTCCACTCCAGTCACCGACGGCCGTTACGTTGTTGCACTGTTCGGTTCGGAAGGGCTCGCTTGTTACGACACAAAAGGCAAGTTGTTATGGAAACAAGATCTCGGTGTGTTGAATCCGGGACTTTGGGACGACAAAGAGTCGTCGTGGGGCCACTCGAGTAGTCCGATCATTTATCGTGACCTCGTGATCGTCCAGGCCGATGGTCACAAGCAGTCGTTCATCGCCGCATGGAATTTGAAAGACGGCAAGCAAGCTTGGCGTGTCGAACGTAATGAGATCACATCATGGACCACTCCCAGCATCTATCAAGGCAAGGATCGCACGGAGCTGATAGCTAACGGTGGTCGATACATTCGCGGTTACGATCCGCTGACCGGCAAGGAGCTTTGGCGCTTTTCAGACAACGACACACAAGTGAAGATGCAGGCGCCGCTCATCGCGCACGATCTGATTTACATCACCGGCGGTTACCCTGCTGGTCGTGCGATGTACGTATTTCGTCCTGGCGCCTCTGGCGACATTTCACTCAAGCCGGGCGAAGAGAAGAACGCATTTCTCGCCTGGACTTCAAGCAAAGGTAGTCCTTACACACCAACGCCGATCATCTATGGAGATCAATTTTACGTTCTTGCCGACAACGGCGTGCTCAGCAGCTATGACGCGAAGACCGGCGAGCTAATCTATCAGCAACGACTGCCGAGTTCGTTTAGTGCATCACCGGTCGCCGCTGATGGCAAGTTGTACCTGTCGAGCGAAGACGGCGATGTCTTCGTCGTTAAAGCCGGACGGCAATATGAACTGCTAACGAAGAACACGATGGGCCAACCGCTGATGGCAACCCCCGCCCTCACGCAAGGCATGCTGATCGTGCGTGGAGACAATGCCATCTACGCCCTCGGCGAACGAAAGACAGCCAAGTCAAACGAATAATGTAAACCACTTTGGCTCACTCGTATCGCAAAGCCACGAGCGGATCGACTTTCGTCGCGCGTCTTGCAGGAATAAGACACGCGACGAGCGCCACGAGCGACAGCGTAAGTGCGACTAAGACAAATGTGGTGATGTCAGTCGCAGTTACTCCAAACAAGAGGCTCGTCATGAGTCGGGTCGCGGCGTACGCGCCGGCGAGTCCAAGCGCCACACCGATGACTGTGAGTCGCATGAATTGGACCAACACCAGGCGAAGCACGTCTGTGGCTTTCGCGCCTAGTGCCATCCTGATTCCGATTTCCTGAGTTCGTTGAGTAACTGAATACGAAATCACTCCATAGATTCCCGAAACAGCCAACACGAGAGCGAGCGCTGCAAAGAGAATCAGGATCGTCAACGCAAAGCGACGCGTACCAATCGAGTCCCGCATCAGCTCATCAATTGTTTGAATCTGATATACGGGCTGGTCCTTGTCCACCTCACGAATCGCGGCTTGAATTGCGGCCAATGTGCTCTTTGGATCGACGTTCGTGCGCACTGCGAGATTCATACGGCGATAGCGTCCCGCCATCTGCCCCATGGCGAAATAGACTTCCGGTTTGATTCCCTGGTCGAGCGCTGATTGAGCCGAGTCCTGGACAACACCTTTAACGGTAAACCACGGGCTCTTTGAGTCTGGTGTGCCGATCTTGATTCTCTTTCCGAGCGGATCCTGATTGGACCAATAGCGGTTGACCATTGCCTGATTCACAATCACCACCGGCGGCGACTGGGGCCCATCCTCAGCGGAAAAGAACTGACCGCCGGCCAACGGAATCTTCATGGTGTTGAAGTAATCAGTACTGACGGTACGGTTGTCGATGCTCTGTGTTTGCGCCCCGGCATTCGCGACGCCCTCGACTGTGATGGGAAAGTCTTCCGTGAAAACAAACGGCATGTGTGAAGCGACCCCGACTGCTTCAATGCCCGGCACTGTCTTCACTCGATCGATCACGCTTTGGAAAAAGATCGCATTCTGGGAACCATCTTTCGACTTTGCCGGCGAGCGATTGATTCGCATTGTCATGACGTTCGCCGTACTCATCCCCGGATCGATGTTCGTCAGCTTCGCGAAACTCCGAATCATCAAACCCGCCATCACCAGAAGAATCACCGAGAGACCCACTTCAACAACGACAAGAACATTCTGCGCGCGTCGAAATCCAATGCCGGCAGTTGCTCGTTGACTTGCGTTTTGCAGGGCGTCGCGCGTCTGTGTGCGCGAACCCTGAATCGCGGGCCAGAGTCCGAAAATAAAGGCAGTGACGAGGGAAACGACGAGCGTGAATAGGAGTACCTGCACGTTCATCGTTATCTCGAGGCCCGTCGGAATGGTACCGGCAGGAATGAAATTCATGAGCGCACGTGTGCCCCACGACGCGATCAACAGTCCAAACGCACCACCTAGTAGACCTAAGACAGAACTCTCGATGAGCATCTGGCGAATGATTCGTGCACGATTTGCGCCCATCGCAGTTCGGATTGCGATCTCATGCGAACGACTCATCGACTTTGCGAGCAGCAGGTTCGCGATGTTGGCGCATGCGATGAGCAGGACCAACCCAACGGCGCCTAGCAATATGAAGAGAGCTTTGCGTACTGGTCCAAAATAGAACTCGGCGAGCGGCTGCACGTAGATTGCACGACCCGCGTATTCCTGGTTTGTACCAACGAAATCCTGTTCGTTTTGTCGCGCAAGGTTGGCGAGCCCGGCATTCACCTGCTGTACTGTTGTGTTAGAACCCATGCGACCGAGAATCGCGAATTGGCGGCCGCCTCGTTGACCCTGATTGAAATCGAATGGAAACGGAAACCAGGCTTGGCCTTCTTCAAATCTGAAATGCGGCGGCATTACGCCGATGATTGTGAAAGGTTCGTCATCGAGCGAGACTTTCTGGCCCAGCACTGCTTTGTCGCCACCGAAACGTCGTTGCCAGAGTCCGTGGCTGATCACCAACACTCGCTCGCCGTTTGGGCCTTGTTCCGCGGGAGCAATCGTCCGACCCAGCAATGGTTCGACGCCGAGCATGTTGAAGAACTCGGTTGACACCTTGGCAGCTGCGATTCGTTCCGGCTCGTCACTGCCCGTAAGATTGCGACTCACAGGTTCGAAAGCAGCAACACGTTCGAAGATTCCGCTCTTCGTAAAGTCGACAAACTCGGGTCCTGAAGCACGAAATTGATCCTGCACGCCGATCTTCGGCAGGCTCTGGCGCACAAAAAACAGCTGCGAAGGTTCTTTGTAAGGAAACGGATTGAGTACCACGACGTTGACGATGCTGAAGAGCGCCGTGCTCGCGCCGATAGCGAGGGCAAGCGTCAAGACTGCAACGATGGTAAACGAGGGCCGCTTGCGCAGCATACGGAAGCAGTAGATTAGGTCGTGCATCAATCGACTCCCAGGTTGGCAGCTTTCGAGAGAACGGCAGGCATGCGCAGTTCAAAGTCCGTGCCAAGTTGCAATTGAGTTAGAATCGCTTGTATTCCGAAGCATTGGCGATGAAACTTGACCGATTTGGTTTCGCTTGCGGGACTTACGATCCCACTTTCGAACAGCGCACATCCTTGGAGTGCGCCAACTTGTTGGCGCTTTGGTATTTTTCCAAAGCGGTAACAAGTTACCGCACTCCAAGGAGACGCACATTAGGATGAACTGGGACGACTTTCTAACACGCAGCACGGTCTGGATTTCGATTGTCGCCTACACAGTTGGGTCTGTTGTGTTCGCGCGGCGCGCCGAGTTCGATCGATGGGCTCGACTGTTGTGGACGATTGGCTGCGGCGCTCTTCTGGCTCATTTTGCTGTTGCGTTCCAGTTTTTTCACGCGTGGAGTCATGCTTCCGCTTACACTGACACCGCTCGCCAAACTGCAGAGGTGTTTGGTATCAACTGGGGCGGCGGTGTTCTCGTAAATTACGCGGTTGCGGCGTTGTGGAGCGCCGATGTCGCCTGGTGGTGGTTTGCAGGATTGGGTTCGTATCGTCGTCGCCCGTGGTCGTTGACGTTAATCTGGCACGGCTTTTTGATCTTCATCATCTTCAACGCCACCGTCGTTTTTGGACACGCATTCACGCGCTGGATCGGCATCTTTGTTAGTTTAGTCCTGTGTTTGAGCTGGATTGTCATCCAGCGCCGGCGTTCGTAATCGTGGCTACTGAAATACGCCAACCACCCTTTGCGCTCCCGTTTTACTACGGATGGGTACACGTCTTCATCGCGGCTCTCGCGATGGTGGGAACTCTACCCGGGCGAACGCAGGGTCTCGGACTAATTACAGAACCACTACTGCGAGATCTGCAAATCGATCGCGTCTCCTTCGCGCGTATAAATCTCTGGGCCACCTTGATCGGCGCGCTGTTCTCCGTCGGCGTTGGACGGCTGATCGATCGTTTTGGAAGCAGGATAGTGCTGACCGTCGTCGCCGTCTTGTTAGCGTTTGTTGTCCTGGGGACGAGCGTGACTCAACAGGTCACGGGAATTGCGATCCTGATTACTCTCACGCGTGGGTTTGGCCAGAGCGCGCTCTCAGTCGTCAGCATTACGATGGTTGGGCAGTGGTTTGTGCGCCGGCTCAATCTCGCGATGGCGGTGTACACGATTGCGTTGAGCGTCGGGTTCATGCTGGCGTTTCCGTTAATCGGCGCGATCGTGTTAGCGAGTGGATGGCGCACGGCCTGGTGGATCATAGGCCTCGCGCTTCTGTTCGGACTGGCGCCGCTCGGACTATTACTCGTGCGTCGCTCACCAGAGTCGTGTTCGATCGATCCAGACGGCGTGCTCACCAATGACTACACGCTCACCGAAGCTTTATCAACTCCGAGCTTCTGGGTCTTTGGCATATCGAGCGCAATCTATGGCCTCATCGCTTCCGGTATCGCTCTCTTCAACGAATCTATTCTGGCTGAACGCCATTTCGATGCTTCGACCTACTACCGCAGTCTCGTTATCGTTGCATTGACTTCGCTCGTCGGAAACTTTCTCGGTGGCTGGATCGCTTCAAAGTGGAAGATGAATCGTTTGCTCTCACTTGCGATGATCATGCTCGCCGGATCGCTCCTCGCACTGCCACACGTCTCGACTCAGGTCCACGTCGCAATCTATGCGGCGGTGATGGGACTAGCCGGCGGGTTCGTGATCGTTATCTTTTTTAGTTTCTGGAGTGCCGCCTACGGACGAAAACATCTCGGCAAGATTCAGGGCGCCGCCCAGGCATTAACAGTGATCGCATCCGCACTTGGTCCCCTCGTCCTCGCCGAAACCGTCAGCCGCACGGGTTCGTACGCGTCGATCTTCTATCTGCTGGCCGTGTTCGTTATGGTGCTAGCACTGCTGGCGTGGTTGGTGAAAGTCCCATCGCTATTTAGCCACAGATAAACGCGGATCGAAATCCGGATCTATTCCCTGTTTATCGGTGGTCTAGCCTGATAGACCTCTGTGCGAATTCCTCTTTGCAGCGAAACGTTTTTTCTGCTTCTGACATATGGAGTGGGTAGGAAACTTAATATCCGCTTCCTGCCAAACGAAAAAACGAAAATAGGAGGCCGCATGCAACAGATTACCCCCTCTATTTACCGGGTCGGTGCCGGGGAAAATGTAACGCTGGAGATCGAAGCGATCGGAGTTGGCCATTTCACGATCTTTGTCGTCGATGGGCAGTTGATCCCGAGCGTGCCTGGCAGTGACCCACAAACCTTTGCTCCGTTCCCCGTTACTGTGGGCCCTGGTTTCACACATTTCGGCAGAGTTGATGGGCACTTTCCAGACTCAGCTCCCGCCAACGCCCGTTACCAACTCTTTCTGACAGGTGATCAAGGCGGCGGAAGATTCACTGGCCCGGATATTCTGAAAACAGACGTGACCAGGGCTGTTGGACTGGAGTTTCGGCGGTAAGTCCGCACGCGTTAAGGCAATCACACACGTCCCTTACCCCAGGAGAAATTATGCTATTTACTCACCAACGATTATCTAAAGCACTCGTCACCATTTGTATCGTGGCACTGTGGTCTCCCATCGCCGCCCTTGCCCAGGATGGCGTCACAACGCAAAAGCTGCGCGAACAGATTGCATTGATGGAGAAGATCGACAAAGACACGACTACGGGTGACGAAGTAAGGGTTTTGAATCGCGAACTGCTGGCCGAAAAACGAAGTCAGCTTGCCACACGCCTGACTAAGGAGATTGACAGTCTTCAGACGTACTCTCAAACAATGGAGAGTTCACTCTCTGAAAGCGATAAGCAGAAAATTGCGAGTCGAATGTCTGCCCTTCGGCAGGAGATGGACGCACTACGGAGTTCTCCCCCTCCAGCCACTGCGTCGATCGCGCCAGCCGCTCCGACGGTTCTGCCCAATAACACTTCTAGTTCCACCGCGCCAGCTGCAGTCGCAAATTCGGATACGCAAGTTGTTTCGAATCATCCAGCGCCAACCAACGCGCCTCAGAACTTTGTAGCGGCATGCTTCCCTGACGCGCCTCAGGGTCTCAATAACGCCGCGTTGGATGCCGCCACACGGTTTGTTAATAATCGCGACGCAACTTCTCAGTTTGGTGACCTGACGTACTTTGGCATGACGCATGGGGTCGCAATTCAAGCTGGTCGCCAGGACTTGTTGGATGCAATCGAAGTCAAGCAACTACAGGAACAAACGCGACGAACCGACAAACAAATCGGGGCCGGTGCAAACGCAGCGGGTTCAACCAGCGCTATCGAAAAACCTAACTTTGCAGAAATTCTCGGGTTCGCCGTAGAGCATGGTGCGATCCAGCAAGCCGTCAATGGAACAACGCTAAGCCTCAGCACTACCCCCTATCTCTTTACGACCTTGAATGGTGAAGATACCCAAAGTAACTACAAGAAATACGGCTATCTAACACGTCTCGGCGTGTCGGCTAACTTCAACATTGACGATGAGGATGATCCGCTCCTCAGCGCGCGCCGGCGTCAACTAACTGACTGGTCCGTTCGTCTGCGACTTTCGAAGGATCGATCAACTCGTTCCGACGATGTGGAGGAGATTTGGAACGACATCAAGGGGAATTTTGCGCGGCCGAGTATCGTCATTACCGATGCGCTCCGGGCGACGTTTCAAACTGATGCTGAGCTCGAAACGCGACGAAAGGAGCTGGGTGACAGACTCCAGGCTTTACTGGCTGAACAATCTACCACCGCGATTCGCAACGATCCGAACCTGCAACCAGACCAAAAAGCCAATCAGATCGCCGAGAAGATTGTTTGTCGTATCAAGCAAGATCTCGTCGATCCGATCATAAATGAGACCGGGACATTCAGAATAAGTCAGGACAGCAAGGATAGAATCGTTAGAGTAACACTACCCGCTTTCGCGGCAGCACTTGCAGCGAAGCAACAGGCGCTGAAGGATTTCGATGACCGCATAGAAGCGCTCAGTCTGAAACCAATCTTCAGCCTTGCCTACAACAACATCAAGCCAACTATCGGCTCAAACTACTCCGAGTTGAAGGTGCTCTACCAGAAAAAGGCATTCGATCCCATTAGCCTCATCGCCAACGCCGGAGTTTCTTTTTACCACCAGGAAAATCCTGTGTTGAGACAGAAAACAGTGCGCGATTTTTCAGTGGGACTTTCTTTGGAAGGCACCGCCGGAAGGAGCCCGTTCATGCTGGAGTCGAAAGACGAAAGCCAAATTACGTATTCGTTCACCGGACGTTATGAAAGATTCTTCGAGAACCGCTTCTTCGCCGGTAGAAAAGCTGACATCGCTGTCGCACAGTTTAAGTTCAACATACCGATGGTTTCAGGGATGTCGTTTCCTTTTTCTATCACTTACGCAAACTCCTCAGAGCTAATTAAGGAAGATAAAGTTCGCGCCAATTTCGGTTTCACTTTCGACACCGACAAGCTACTCAAAGCGCTGGCGTTAAGCAAGCTTCCATAAACTTATGCCCGTACGAGTGAAAGTCAAACCGTCTGATTTACTGAAAATCATTCGCAAGACCTTCTATCCCCAATGGAGGATCATGATGCCTTATCAATCAACCCCTGAAGACAGAAATCGTGCATACATCGTCGGCGCTATTTACGTCGTCTTAATAATCTTGCTGGCCATAATGCTCTTCAAGATATGGCCGCCTATTCCCTGGCCTGCGGATTCTGAGAAGGACAAAGCTCGCCTCGCTACGATCATCGCTCAGGTAGCTTGTACACCGGAGCCCACTGCATCGCCGACTCCCACACCCGCTCCCAATCAGGCTGCGACTCCCACCGATGTAGGTAAGGCTGGTCAACCCTCAACTCCAAATCCAACGCCTACTGGCACTCAAGCGGCAACACCGGCTCCTACGGGGACGCAGCCTGCTGTGCCGCCCACAGTTCAACCAGCCGCAACCACGCCAACTCAAACTCCGTTGCCAGCGGGTGCGACGATGCCTTCCACTACTCCCACACCTATTGCGCAGACGGGTGAGCTCGAAGTTATACCCATGAAGCTGTTTGGACGGTGCATACAAACGACGTTCGACGAACGGCTGTTGCTACTTGTGATTATCGTGGGCATGTTAGGCGCTTTCGTTCATGGCGCCACGTCGCTCGCAGATTACCTTGGGAACAATGCTTTCAACCGGACCTGGACCTGGTTCTACCTGCTCCGCCCGGCTATCGGAATGTCATTGGCGCTGGTTTTTTACTTCGCGATTCGTGGCGGGTTTTTGTCGACAACTGGAGGTGCCAAAGACATCAATCCGTATGGTATCGCCGCGCTCGCCGGCATGGTCGGAATGTTTTCAAAACAGGCAACGGATAAGTTGAGTGAAATCTTCTCAACACTCTTCCGATCAGGCGGAGATGCCCAACGAGCAGATTCGCTCAACGGAGGAGCTGCCAGCGCCTTCCAACTTGATCCACCTTCAACTGTCGCTGGAGGCGAAGCCTTCACGCTCAACGTCAACGGAACTGGATTCGTCAGCGGCGCAATCATTAACGTCAACGACAAACCTCTGCCGACAACTTTCGTGAGCGCAACTAAACTCAGCGCACAAGTTACCAAAGACATTATAGCCACCGCAGGCACACTGAAAGTAACGGTCGTCAATCCTGATACGACCAAAATTGGACCAGTTGATTTTGTTGTTTCAGGTAGCAGTGATGCTGCTGCGTCCAATGAAAAACCTGTATCCGGTGAAGGTGGCGATGAAGATTTTATAGACGGCTGTGATGTTGAGATGAAAGCTGACACGCCCGACGAAGATCTCCCGATAACTGAAGGAGGTGTGAAGTAACATGGCATTCCAACTTATTTGGCTGGCAGACGTTCTGGAGGCTGCGGGCTTGAAGGTTTCTCGCGTCGATGGATGGGAAACCCGAGGACGCGGCGACGTCGGAGATATTTTTGGAATTATCTGCCATCACACCGGCAGTAGTAATCCACAACGGCTAAACATGCCAACACTTCGTGCGCTTCGAGACGGTCGCAGGGCAAGCGCAAATTTGTCAGCGCTGCCTGGTCCATTAGCTCAGCTTGGTCTTGCACGCGATGGAACGTACTTTGTAGTCGCTGCCGGCAGGGCCATCCACGCGGGTGAAGGTAGTTTTAGAAACGTCAGTGGCAATCGACGGTTCATCGGGATCGAGGCGGAAAATGAGGGAACCATGGGCGACTTCCCCTGGCCCGCCGTGCAACTCGATGCTTACCATCGCGGTGTGGCTGCGATCCTGAAGAAACTCAACAAAGACGCTTCGTTTTGCTGTGGTCATAAAGAATTCGCGCCGGGACGGAAACCGGATCCTGATTTAAACATGGTCCAGTTCCGCGCGTCGGTTCAGGCCATTCTGGATGGTACTGGACCACCGGCGCCGATCATTCCGGTAGTCGAACCACAACCGCAGCCAGGTCAGCCGCCCCGTCCGACGTTGCGTCGCCCTGCAGAAAGCGATCTCGTCAAGATCGTCCAATCAAAAGTTGGCATAACGCCGGATGGGAAGTTTGGTCCAAAGACGGAAGCCGCGGTGCGTGTCTTTCAACGCAATCATGCGCTTACTCCTGACGGCATAGTTGGACCAAGAACATGGCAGGCCCTCGACGCGGCTTAGATCTCGATCCTATAGCGTTTGATCTTTGTGTTGAGGGTGGTGACTTTGGTGCCGAGCAGACGCGCAGCTTGTCGCTGGCGGCCGCCTGTGTGAATGAGTGCGCTGCGAATCAATTCGGTCTCGAATCGTCGCACTTCGGCCTGCAGGTCAATCGTGTCATTCGCTTCTTCCATGTTCTCGGCAGACGCGATTCCGCGCAACAGTGTCAAAGCCAGGACTTTCAGATAACTGAGTCTACAGTCGAAAAGTGGGGATCGATTCAAGCTGGTAACAAAGCCGTCCATATCGTTCCTCTTCTCGGGAGAGTACGTTCATTCAGGCGCTCCGAATTTTTGAAGTGCCACGGTCTTGCCGTTTGATCCGAGCGCAAGACACGTGCCCACGCACTCGGCAAAGCGACAGGCCAGCTCGTCACTAGTATCGGACCCTTTGTCCCAGAGGGCAGTTCATGAATTTGGATTTTTAGGAGAGACGAATTGAGGTGATTGCATTCCAGGGTCAATAAGGCATTTCATCATCTACAAGTCTTCGTATTAATTAAATCGAGGGCGGCCACGGAGGGCCGCCCCTACAGTTCGCTCGCCATCTCGGAACGTACTGTAGGGGCGGCCCTCCGTGGCCGCCCTCGGTTTAAAGAAAAAAGAGGAGTGCAACTGTTACACCGCACTCCTCTCAGTGACGGGGAGAGTAAGGAGTTAGAAGTTGAATCTGAAAACAAACTGCACTGGCCGGCCACCCGGATCGTTCGTAGTCGAAATATCCTGGTAAGCCGTCGTGATCAATCCGAAGTTTGCAGCCGAATAATTCGGCGTTTGCAAACCGAGATTGGTCGCAGTCAGTTTCGGATCGTCAATTGCCGAACTACCACCAACCAGGAAGTTGATGTTATTTAACGCATTCAGCAACTCAACTCGAAACTCGATATTCTTCGTTTCGTTGAACCGGATCTTCTTGACCAGACTCATATCCATACGAACAAAGCGCGGTCCTTCGAGAATCAGGTTGGCAAAGCCACACCCACCCACAAAAGCCTGAATACAACCATTGCTGTTTGCAGGGGCGATGTATCGGCCCGTCGGTGCACCGAGCGAACCGTAACCAGCTCCAGTTGCCGACACACTGAACGCGCGCCGTGTGTTGAGAATGATGTCGTCAGGCAGGAACGTAACAGTGCGGTTTGGCAGCTTGCGCGCATCGACAGCCTGCTGCAACTCTTTCACGTCCATTCCAACTAACTGAACGTTGCCGAGTGCGAAAGGTCTGCCACTCTGAACGCGAGCAGTACCGTGCCATTCCCACCCTCCAACCAAATGATTGGTCAGCCCATTCACGCCGCTCATGATCCAACGTCCACGACCAAAAGGCATTTCATAAATCCAGTTTGCCTTGAAGGCGTGTTGTATGTCCTGAGGCGCGCGATAACGCTCCAAAGGCTTGTTGAGATCGCTGCGGAGAGTCAACGGCTGTCCAGCCGAACTCTGGCTCGACGCGTAGAAGTTGCTCAGCGACTTGGACCACGTGTAACTCATCTGCAGCAACAAGCCGGCAGACATGCGACGACGGAACTCGAGTTGCAGAGCGTCATACCAGGTATCGACGTCATTAGTCGTTAATGTCACCGACTGTATTCCCGCAGCAAGCAGGCCGACAGTTGGGTTAACTACAAAGAAGTTGGCTGGCGATCCGGCCGCGATTCCGTTTGCAAGAAATGTATTCTGCAAAGTGGTTGCAAAACCGACCGGATTGGCGAAGTTGGGATTCAATTGCGTGAGCCGAGTCGAATTCGTGAACTGCGCTACACCGGCATAGGCTGCAGCACTGTTCGCATTTGACCTGTCACCCGTAAAGAATCCAAGCATGATGGGTAGCGGCTGCGTTCCGCTGCCGGCGCCGAAAAACGCAAACGTGTCTCCGCGCCCCGCAGCTTGATTAGCTGCCAGGTTTGCTTGTGCCTGACGAAACTCACTCAGGAAGCCATTCTCGAGAACGTTGACTTCGTTGAGTCCGTAACGTCTCCACAGATTACGACCACGAGTGCCGACGTACCGTGCTTCGACAACAGTGTCTTTGAATATCTCGCGCTGGATGCCGAAGTTCCACGAATGGACCAGGCCCGTCTTTAGTTTCGGGTCGAAACCACCGATCGTATCCAAAGGTTGAGCAGTGATCGGATAGGTCGGGGTGTCCGCGAATGCCGGCGGTGCGAGGTCCGCGCGATTGCGGAACAAGGTACCGAACGGAAGTGTTCCTGCATCGACGTCGCTGGTTAACGCAAGCGTGCCGCCAGGATTGCCCTGAAGGACCTGTGTGATATTGCCCAGACCTTCCCGAACGAATGCGACGGAGTAACCGCCGCGTATTACGCTCTTACCCGCGTCACCGAGTAAGCGATGAAGGAGTCCGCTTTGGAAGTTCGGGCTCCAGGCCACGCTCGCACTCGGTGCGAAGTTGTTCCAGTCAGCCTTGTATAGTTCCTCTCCGATTGCCAAAGGAGTTAACTGCGTCGTGCTACCCGTTAAAGTGCCTGGTTTGAAGAGATTCCCTTCACCAGATTCACCGAACAAGCCTGCAAACGTCGCCTTCGCAAAGTTCTCGTTGCGAGAAGTGATTGGCTGTTGCGGTTCCCAACGAACGCCGAAATTAACCGTTACATTCGGACGAAAGCGCCACGAGTCTTGCGCGAAGATCGCAAACTGTGGCTGACGGAACTGCAGAATCTGCCCACCGAATAACCCGTAACGGCCGTCGTTCAGGAATGCTGCTCGATCGACGGCTGTAACGCGTCCGGTTAGCGTCGCATAAAGTTGGGCGGCTGTTGCAAGGTCGGTTGCCGAAGCTCCCGGGAAGTTAGCGCTGACGAAAAGATCTTCAGCCGGATCGCCTTCGGCAATACCAAAGTTCACATTGCCGACTACGTTGTTGACTGCATTTGAAAAGGTCTTGATCAGATTATAGTTGCCGCCGAAGTTGAAAGAGTGTTTACCCTTCACCCACGTCATCGAGTCAGAGAAATCAAAGCTTGGCGTATTTCGTTTACTGGAACCGAAGTTGACGCCGAATGCTCTCGCGCCTCGCTGTGGAATCGCTTGCACCGCAGAGGCGTCGGTGATTCCCAAATCGAACAGATTCAGGTCAAAGCCGCCCTGGTTGGCGAACTGATCCGGACCGATTGGTCCAAAGTTTGATTGACCACCGAGCATGCCGAATCTTGCTTCGTTAATCAGATTGGGCGTCAGAGTTGAACGCAGGGATGTGACGTTGGTCCAACGCTGTGAATTCTGACCGGCTGAATTTGGAAATCCCGGAAATGAAGGATCTGTTTGGTTGAGAAAATCGACAGGCTTGCCACCGAATTCCTGATAATTCCAAACATTCGATAAAGCATGATTGGAAGTTAGATTGAAGTCGAGACGAACGGTCGTGAAGTAACGATCCTGGCCGCCTTGGCCGACGAAGTTGAATTGCTGCCGATTTGAATCGCCGGCGATCGGCAATACATTGCCTTGCGACGTCGTAGAGCGAATATCGGCCAATAGAGCCGAGATGGTTGGATCGACAGTTGATGTGAAACCGTTAGCGCCGGCGAGATTGAGCAGATTAACCTGCGCGCCGGAGCTCGTCGTAAATACACCCGATTGCGCGAGTGGGCTAAGGATAGTGCGTTGTCGCAGTTGCTGTTCGGGCAGGCGGAACTCTTCGTAGTTAACGAAGAAGAATGCCCTGTCTTTGCCGTTGAATAGTTTCGGGATTGTAATTGGACCACCGGCCCGAACGCCATACTGGTTGAGCAGGATTCGGTTCTTCGGAGCTTTACCGAAGTAAGTTGGAGCCAATGTTTGGTTGTTGAAAAAATAGTTGGCCGTGAGGTATGGCTCACGACGATACCAGTAGACACTGCCACCAAAATCGTTTGATCCGCCGCGCGTCACAAACTTGATTTGTACTGCGCCATCGCCCGCGCTTTCAGCACCTGGTGCCGCAGTGGAAACTGATACTTCACCAATAGAATCGATGCGCGGTCGCACAAAGGTGAAGAAACCATCGTTTGAACTGATCAGATTGTCCTGCACGTCTACACCATCGAGCGTGATGTTGAGTGCGCCTTTCGGCAAACCGTTTACGGTTGACGTACGAGGACGACCGGTTGTTTGAACGCCGGGAAGCAGAGTCACGAGGTCGAGCGCATCGCGCGATGCCTGAGGCTGCTCGACGATTTGACGACCCGTGATTGTCGTACCGACGGTGGCGTTCTGCGTTTGTATTAACTCACCGGCTGCATCGACTATCTGGACCGTTTCCGTTGGCACGCCGACTTCAAGTGTGACGTTGACGCTTGAAGGTGTGCCGACGTCAACCTTCACGTTAGGCAGGATTGTTGTTTTAAATCCTGGCGCGTTAACAGTGATGGTGTAAGTTCCGGAGATCAGTGCCGGAACATTGAAGGTGCCGTTGTCGGCGGTGGTTGCGTTGAACTCCTGATTAGTAGCGTTGTTCTTGACCGTGATGGTTGCGCCAGGAACAACCGCACTTGTCGGGTCGCTGATCGTACCGGCAATTGAACCGGCCGAACCGCTTTGCGCCAAGGCGGGTGGGCCACTGAGCGAGAGCAGGAGCAGCGCAGCAGCGATTAGAGATCGTTTCATGGATACCCCTCCAAAAGTTTGAAGTTTATTGTCCGAGTTATGGAACACGAGGAAGCGCCTGGGGTCGCTTCACTCAAGGAAGGGCAAGCATTATTCCCTTTGCAGATTGGTATTGCGGCGTAACTGTAGGGGCGGCCCTCCGTGGCCGCCCGTGGTTTGGACACGAGTGTTCGATCACCGCACCGCCCGCCTCCTTGAACCCCGTTCGCGTACGGCTCCGCGATCACACTCTTGCTCAATTTGGATATTTACGAATTCGAATCTTGCTGGATTTGGATCGGCGGCGTTCCAATTTTAGGATGGGGCACTACATCTGTTTGAGGTCGCAAAATGCGACCTCAAAGATTCGCCTTGGAGTCAGGGGTTACCTTTAAATCCGATTTGCCTGCCGGACGAGAGTGGTTTTTCCGTCAGCTTCTTTAATTCATCAAACACAACTGTAAAGTATTTGTCGTGCGTAGAGAGTTTTCTGATAACAGCGGCAAACTTACGATTGAGTTCTTCGTTTGTTTCGAGCATCTGTCTCAATCGCACGAAAGCTCGCATGATGGCAATGTTTACTTCGATTGCTTGTTCGCTGTTCAGCACACTCGACAGCATTGCTAGACCTTGCTCCGTGAACGCGTAAGGAAGATATCGGCGCCCACCACGTCCGATGTTTGAGGTTGCAATTTGCAACCTCAAAGATTCAGTTTCTTTTTTTGTTAGACGGAACATGAAGTCATTAGGAAATCGCTTCTTGTTACGCGTAACCTGCTGATTTAGTCGTTTAGTCGAAACACCATAAAGCTCCGCGAGATCGAAGTCGATCATAACTTTCTGACCTCGAATCAAGTAGATTCGTCGCTCGATGAGTTGAACCGATAGAGATAGACTAGTGGCTGTGAGGTTTTTCTTGTGAGGCATAACGGACAACAGAATAGCAGAAACCGATCCGTTTGCAGACTTGAGGTTGCAATTTGCAACCTCAAGATCTGCTTAATCAGTGTAATCTCTGTACCAAGATCGAGGAGACGTAATGAAACTGGAGATTGTCCAAACTGGTGATCCTGTTTTGAGAAAAAAGAGTCGCCCACTAACAAAGGAAGAGATCCTCAGCCCCTCAATACAAGAACTAATCTCACTGATGCGAGACACGATGCGCGAGGCACCAGGAGTCGGACTAGCCGCGCCTCAGATCGGCCAATCAATTCAACTAGCAGTAATCGAAGATCGCGTAACATACATCAAGGATGTCTCCGCCGAGGCACTTGCAAAACGTCAGCGATCCGCAATTCCCTTTCACGTCATCATCAACCCGAAGCTTACGGTCGTGGGAAATTCGTCAGCAGTATTCTTCGAAGGCTGCCTCAGCGTGGAAGGCTACCAGGCGATCGTCGATCGCGCGCTGCATGTTCGTGTCGAGTGTTTGAATGAACGCGCCGAAGAAGTAAGGCTCAAAGCGCTCGGGTGGTACGCGCGCATTCTTCAACACGAAATAGACCACTTGAACGGGATCTTATACATCGATCGAATGAAGTCGCGCACCTATACGACAGGAGAGAACTTTTTTCGCTACTGGATGAATCACAATATTAAAGAGGTGCTTACTGAAGTTGGCGAAGCTTAAGTATTGAATCTTTTCCGCGCGATGCGGCTAGATACATCAATAAACTCCGCCTCATTCATGAGTTTGGGTGTTTGCTTACAAATCAAGAAGGAGTAACGTGTGTCTGTTACAGAGATTGCCGCTGACTGCTATCGTATATCAACCTACATTCCGGAAATCGATCTACAGTTCAATCAGTTCTTGATCAAAGATGAAGAGCCGTTATTGTTTCATACCGGCATGAGAGTGCTCTTCCCGGCCGTGCGTGAAGCGGTGGAAACGATCATTGATCCGTCGAAGATACGCTGGATCGGCTTCAGTCATTTTGAAGCGGACGAGTGTGGCTCCCTTAACGAGTGGCTGCAAATCGCTCCCGCCGCACAGCCAGTGTGCAGCATGGTTGGCGCACTCGTGAGTGTTAACGATTTCGCGCTTCGTCCCGCGAAGGGCATGACCGACGGTGAAGTTCTGAAGACAGGTGAGCGCCGGTTCCGTTTCTCGCAGACGCCTCATGTGCCGCATTGCTGGGAGGCTGGACTACTTTTCGAAGAAACCACTGGTACCTTGCTTTGTTCAGACCTCTTTCACCAGGGTGGCGACGTCGAGCCGTCAACGGAGTCGGATGTGATCGAGCGCGCGCGAAAGACGCTGATCGAGTACCAGGCCGGTCCGTTCGCGAACTACATGCCGTACACAAAACACACCGACGGCATTCTGCAAGGACTCGCCGCGCTCAATCCACGAACGCTAGCGCCGATGCACGGCTCAGCTTATTCCGGCGATGGTGCGCGTGCAATTCGCGATCTCGCGATGGTGATGCGTGAAGTTCTTGGGTAAAGGACAATCAGCAATGCCAACCAAAATAAGATTGAGCCGCTTCACTTGCTTCACAGTGCTTCTAAGCGCGATGGTTTGTCTTGCAATCACGAGTCGCACTTCGAGTGTTGCTGCGTCGGGGGACGAACAACAAATTCGAAGTCCGAGAAAGTTCTCCCACTCCTGGCAAGCACAGGCAGGAAGGACAGTGGATCAGACGGGTAAGAACATTCAGGTACTCAAGGGCTTGCCCGAATCACAACTGTTTCTGGTGATGAATTTCGTGGCTACCTCGCTTGGTGTCCAGTGCAGCTTCTGTCACGTCCAGCAAGGCAAAGATCCAACTACGGGAACTACGAAGTGGCTTTGGGAAAGTGACGACAAGGCGCCGAAGCAAACTGCTCGTCGCATGATGCAAATGGTTTTATCAATCAAAGCGAATAACAAAGTCGATTTTAGAGAAAACGAAGTCACCTGCTACACCTGTCATCGTGGACAAAGAAAACCTATCGGACTTCCTGCGATGCCGCTTGCCCGTTCGGGTCATGAAGGACCGGCCGATGCGGCGCTTTCAGCAAGCACAAGTCTTCCCTCCCTCGATCAGATCTTCAGTAAGTACGTTGAAGCCGTAGGCGGGAGTGCGGCGACTAACACGAGGACACTGGTGTTGAAGGGCAGGCGCGAGGCAACGCAGAATCGCAGTTGGCCCAACGACATTACTGTTGCGTCTCCCGATAAGTTTCTTCTCGTTACAACTACGCCTGGTGGCACCATCCGTCAGATTGTAAATGGCGACAAGGGCTGGGCAGTTAACGGAGCTAACGTGAGACCCCTCTCACCAGCAGAAGCTCTCGACGCTACACGCAGGGGGAACGAACTCTTTACTGTCGTCAAAGTAAAGCCGTCGCAAAACATGCGATTAAGTGGAATACAAAAGGTTGGTGAGCGTGAAGCTTACGTTGTCGAGAACGCGACGGATACCAAAACTGAACGTTTCTACTTTGACAGTCAAACAGGACTGCTGCTGAGGAAAATCACTCTCAACAAGACTGTGCTCATGCCATTTCCCGAACAAGTGGATTTTGAGGATTATCGGGAGGTCGACGGTGTAAAAATGCCGTTCACTATTCGTTACTCCGCCATCGATACATACGATAGTTGGGTGCGCACGTTCACCGAGATCAAACGCAATGTTGCGGTCGAGGATACGTTGTTCGTGGTTCCGCCTCCGAGGTAGGTTTTAGCCACGGATGACACCGATAACACGGATAACCTTTCGTCATTAATGATTCCACATTAGCTTCCAGATCCAAACTGTTATAATTCAGCGCATGTTGCACCGTCATCTAAATCATTCAGGTTGGACGTTGGCAGCAATAGACGACGTAATAGCTCGCGGTCGCCTTGATGACTGGAAGCAACTACGCGATGCCGCTGCGAACCAGATGGACATCCGCGAAAAGATCCTTCGAGTATCTAAACCTCACCTGGCTGATCCATACGCGCAGCGATATCACTTCTGGAACTTTTATGTCCGAAAGCAACTTGCCTGAGTGGGAGCAACTGCTCTCTGCGGCGGCGCACTTGCAGGAGATTCTGCCTAACGCGACGCTTGTGGGAGGCACCGCTGTAGCGATCTTCGCACAGCATCGCCTTTCGCGAGATGCCGATCACGTGCTACCAGATCTTCGCAATAGATTCGACGAAGTGCTGGCGGACCTCGAAGCGGTATCAGGCTGGCGTACTGCGAGAGTGAGAAGACCGGTGTTGATATTGGGTAGCCTCGACGGTATTGAAACCGGCGTGCGTCAAATGATTCGCGAGCAACCGTTGGAGACACGCGAGGTCGCAGTCGGCGGTGTGCGACTAATAGTGCCAACCGAAGAAGAACTGCTTCGCATCAAGGGAGTCTTAATTCTCAAGCGTAATGCTACCCGTGATTACCTGGATTTCGCCGCGCTTTCGGAACGCATCGGACCAGCGCGCGTAACAGCGGCACTCGCCTCGCTGGATCAACTTTACCCACAGAGTAGCGGTGAGTCGGCTCTCCAGCAATTGCAAGTTCAGTTAGCAAACCCAATGCCCTATGACTTGGAGAGCACACACCTGAGGGAATACCGGAAACTGCATCCGAAATGGCATGACTGGAACCGGGTAAAGGAAATTTGCGCAACCATTGCTGTCGACCTCTTTAACCGCCTGTAACTAAGCTAATCAAACCAGCATCAAGTGACTTGAAGTCGCAGTTTGCGATCTCAAGATCTTGATTACTATTTCGCAGTTTTTGATTGCTATCTGCGCGATCCTGAAAATTCCAATCTCAACGTTCACGCAAAGCCGCAAAGATCAGTTGTAATTCCTTTCCGTCTTTGCGGCCTTTGCGTGAAATGGTTTACGCGAACAACTCGCGCTCGAGCACTGCCAGCTGTGAGTCAACCATGCCGTAGACGTTAAACTCACCACAGCGAGTGAAGGCCAAATGCTTCGCAACGTGCGCAAGCGCTTTGGGTTCATGAGAGTTCTGCAGCGCTCCCATGAGGACGAACAGCGCCGCCGAAGATTCTTCCCCGCCCTGACAGATCATCTCTGCCAGTGCTTCGATCTTTTCTCTGTTTGAACCATCTTCGCCAGTTCCGTCCGGCGGTTCAGATTCGATCGCATTGACAATGTCTTCACCTGCATCGGCCTGCCGCACGAGTCGGGCAAGCCACGGATCATTCATCTCCAACGCGTGACGAATAATCGCCCGGCTCTGCGGATCGATTGAGCTGTCGTTCAAGACTGCCTGCGCTCTTTGTTTAAGAGCATTAACGATAGTGCTGGTCCTTGATTTTCGAGTTACGTGAGGTGTTTCGCGCGTTGTTGCGCTACTATGATTTGCCATGGCTTCATCCTTTCGAGTGAAGGTTGAGGTCCTAGGGTCGGGTTTGTGTGCTCGCACAATCCGGCCCGCTTCTGTTTGGTGGTGGATGTGCTAACTATATCATGTTTAGTTCGCTGTTTCGTTCTTTTATACTTACCGGTGAGACAAATAAAATATTGTGACTATGCGCAAAGTTATCCGTCTCATCACATACTAGCTCACAGCGAAGCACCCCGACCACTTAAGTTTTCTGACTACGTTTTTGCGGACTTTGTGTATGTTATGCTATAGACCCATTTGGATAGTGCTAACCGTTCCGGCAGGCAAGTCGTTCTAACGAATTCGCAGTTCTACGGTCAAGCCATACTATGTTTGTCAATCCTTACATCAATGTTCTGCTAGGACTACTCCTTGACTCATATTTTTGAACACACATCTCTTTGGAAGAGTTCTCTTGCTTCACAAGAAACTGATCCTACTCCTACGGCCCGTGAGAGATTGAGATCTTCCTTCTTTAGTTTTCGGGAAAGAGTTGCCTTGTTGGCCGGGGAAATTCATCGTGACCTGCCCGGTTACACTGTTCATGACATTACTCACCTAGATAGTTTGTGGGAAATGGCAGATATCATTGCGGGAAACGAATATCCGCTGACGCCATGCGAAGCATATACATTGGGCGGGTCAATTCTCCTTCACGATTTGGGCATGGCGTTAGCTTCTTATCCGCAAGGACTTGAAGAACTCAAGAGGCAGGAGACTTGGGCAGATATCGTTACCTCAATCTTCGTGAGACAGTCTAACCGTCGACCAACGACGAACGAAATTGCCGATCCGCCAAAAGCCATAGAGTCTGAAGCAACTTCAGCCCTGTTACGTAATCTCCACGCCAAGCGCGCAGAAGATCTGGCATTTGTAACTTGGCAGCAACACCCATCAAACCCATCACAGTTTTTAATTGAAGACACAGATCTGAGGAATACGTTCGGACGCATTATTGGTCGTATTGCACACAGTCATTGGTGGCCCGTGGCAAGGCTCGAAAATGAATTCATACAAATAATCGGGGCACCCCATTGGGCACCGGCCGACTGGACGATTAATCCTCTCAAAATTGCGTGCCTCCTTCGCGTCTCGGACGCTAGTCACGTTGATGCGAGAAGAGCCCTAGCTTTTTACGAGTCTTAAGACGTCCTGGATTCTATTCAGATCAACACTGGCAGTTTCAAGAGAAATTACAGAAGCCTCACCTCACAGAGGATGCGTTAGCTTATACGTCAGGACATGCTTTTTCACTGGCAGAAGCGAACTCCTGGTGGTTATGTCTGGAAACGATGAGAATGATCGACCGCGAGTTAAGACAAGTGGATGCTCTATTGGCGGATAAGAGCCTGCAACGATTTTCCGCTCACAGAGTAAGTGGCGTCGAGTCCGCCGAACGTTTTGTATCCTATGTCCCAACTGATGGATGGCTGCCCGTAAACGCTTCGATACAAATAAGCGATGTTCCAAGACTCGTCAAAAATCTCGGCGGTCAAGAACTCTACGGTTCCGATCTGAGAGTGCCAGTTAGAGAATTAATTCAAAATGCCGCAGATGCAATCAGAGTCCGTCGATTCATCGAACGACGAGACGATACATGGGGGAGTATACATCTCAGGATGGGAAGTGATTCATTCGGCGAGTGGTTGGAAGTTGAAGATAATGGAATTGGAATGTCAGAGGAAGTGCTGACGAGACATTTGCTTGACTTTGGAACGAGCTATTGGGGATCGAGTTCAATGATAGAAGAGTTCCCTGGACTGTTGTCTGGGAATGTCAAATTAACGGGCAAGTATGGCATCGGCTTTTTCTCAGCGTTCATGCTCGGCCCCTCAGTTCGTATTGCGACCAGAAGGTTCGATGCAGCGCAAACACAGACGTTGGTGCTCGAATTCAATACGGGCCTTAGCTCGAGACCCATACTTAGGCAGGCTGAAAAAAGCGAGCGGAGCCGGGAGGGTGGGACTTCCATCCGTGTTTGGCTTGAGAAGAACACTCACAGACTAGACGATGTTTTAAAGGCCCCAGATTGGACCGCCACTTACACTTTAAAAACATTCGCCAAGGAACTATGTCCCTCCCTTGACGTCGACGTCATCACCGATGATGGATCCGGAGGACGAGTTGCTGTAAAAGCGAGTGACTGGTTAACGGTATCCGGCAAATCTTTCTTCGAACGATTCCCACGGAATGAAAGAACATATCGACACATAATCCACCGCTCGAACTACTTAACCCTTGTTAGTAACAATTTGCGCCAGCTTACGACTGAGTCGGGAGAGGTCGTCGGCCGAGCGTGCATAACTGTAGGAACTCACGCCGGTGCAGTCACGGTCGGCGGGTTATTAGCTTGTCGATTATCCGGGATTACCGGTGTTCTTTCGGGTACATCTGAACGGGCGGCTCGAGATGTCGCCCGTCCACTGATCTCAAAATCACAACTAGCAAATTGGGCCAGTGAACAAGCCCAATTGATTCCGAAGGTTTACCAGAACATAGATCACCAGAATTGGTGTTCTGTGACTGTGAGAGAGTGTGGCGGAAATACCCACTCGCTCCCGATCGCTCGTTACCGAAATCAATGGGTCACTTACAACGACCTTGCGAAAAATCAAGAACTACCTAGCCGCCTACTTCTGGTTGAGCCAGATAATGTAGCTTATTTCGAAGACATCAAAGGATTTTCAATTTTAGACGATGTGATCCTCGTCCAGCGATGGGCGGGACGCGTGGTTCAAGCTGCAGGACGACTCTCTGGTTGGCCGAATGACGGGGAAGATGGGCACAATCTGCGCGGCTCACTTGCCGGTGCAGTTATGGAGGCCGTCGCAGAGGCTTGGGGATCTTCCTATGACGAGTTGCTGACCTTGTCGAATTATGATCCGAAGGAACCTATCTGGGAAACTATTGGCTTCGTCGAGGACGACCCGATTGAGCAAGATGTATTAATTCTTGTGAAGCCAAAGACGCGTAAGCAAACAAGAAAAAAGAACAAGGATTGAGCCGCTATTACGTGGAACCCTGGAACCGTTGACAAGTTCCAACCCGGAGTATGACGCGAAGCTAACTCAAACGGGTTAGTAATGGTGAGTGCCGAATAGCAGGCACTGCAACCGCATCGTTTCCTCAACATGTCTGCAGCTAAGAATTGCGCAACCTCTCGCCGTTTAAGTGCTCGGAATGCTAAAGCAAAGAACTGCCACAATCTTCATTTAGGTAAGTCTTGTTCATATCGGGGAATTCACAAGCGGCCGAAGTTCCTCCTATAACCTAAGCCCGGCGGAATACTATCAGCGTCCCACTTAACAAGTTCCCATATGTCAGAAGAAACTTAGCCTGAGCGTAACTCGTTAGGTGAATCGATAGCAAACAATCGGAATTCGACGCACCTCATTACCCGACTCAGATCTCAAAAATTAGTTTTAAATCCACGGATCTGCACATCCCTCACCTTAAACACCAATCACCCCGGAAATTAACCCCGCCTGCGCGGCCAAACTTCTTGACGGAATTACAACGAGGTATATACTTCTGCCAAATTTTTGAATAACTGTTCGCGGTTTTAGTTTCTTTCTTCTTTCCGTACTAATCAGTCTGATAGAAAAGTTAACTCTTCGCTCTCCACAGGAGGACTCTATGGTCAGTCGTTCATTGATTGTGATTTGCTTGATAATTAGTACGGCCGTCGTTGTCTTATCCCAATCCATCCCGACCGGCTCACTCGCCGGTACGGTGAAGGATCCATCGGGAGCTTACGTTGCTAGCGCAACTGTCGTGGTGAAGAACATCGGCACCAATGCCGAGTTCACGACCCAGACCTCGGACAACGGTACCTTCACTGTTCCATCGCTTACGCAAGGCCTTTACACCGTCACGGTTTCTGCCACAGGTTTCAAAACCACGATCGCGCAAAACGTGAAGATTGACGTCGCAAAGACCTCGAACCTCGAAGTCGCCCTCGAGGTCGGGCAAATTAATGAATCGATAGTGGTCGCAAGCGGTGCGGAAGTGCTGCGCACTACTGAAACAAGCGTCAGCTCAACCATTACCGGAAGGCAGATCGTCGAATTGCCTTTTGCCACGCGCGACGCGTTGCAGCTCGTACTCGTGCAACCCGGCACACAGACCGCCACCGTACCGCGAGCTTCGACCATCAACGGTTTGCCAAAAGGCAGTTTGAACATCACGCTCGACGGCATCAACGTTCAAGACAACCTGCTCAAGTCGTCGGACGGTTTCTTCACGTCAACGCAGGCCAAAGCCGATGCAGTTGATGAAATGACCGTCTCGTCGGCAACGCCAGGCGCCGAAAGTTCTGCCGGCGGTGCGTCGCAGATCCGCTTCGTCACCAAAACCGGAACGAACGAATTTCACGGCGGCGCATTCTGGCAACACCGCAACACCGCTCTAAACGCAAACTATTACTTCAACAACATCGACGGTCTCGCACGCGACCGGATGCTGTTGAATCAATTCGGCGGGCATGTTGGGGGTCCTATCTGGAAGAACCACGCTTTCTTCTTCTTTAATTATGAGGAGTTTCGTCTGCCGCAAACATATCCGGCTGCGCGCACAATCGTAACTGACAAAGCACGAACCGGTATCTTCACTTATCGTGACTCAACGGGTGTTACGCGCGAGATTAACTTGCTCGCACTCGCAGCTGCCCGAAATCCAACTTTACCCGCAACGGTTCGGCCATATGCGACTACGATCGACCCAATTGTCGGCAACCTGCTCGGAGCATTCTCGGCAGGCGCCGCTGATGGTGGCACGCTGAAGAGTCGCGTCGGTAGCGCCAACGATTTCAACCGGCTCGATCTGACTTTCCAGGCGCCGGGCACCAACATCCGGCGGTTCCCAACGGCGAGGTTCGATTGGGACGTCACCAAGAAACACCACTTCGAGTTTACCTATCACTATCAACAATACTTTTCCGATCCAGACGCCGTAAACGGACAGCTTCCTGTCGTGCCCGGCAGCGGTATCGTGTTAGGCGCTGAATCGAATGCGACCGGCAGCATCATCCGAAACGCATTTTCATTCGCCGGAGCATTGCGATCCACGCTCACGAACAACATCGTCAACGAAGCTCGTTACACACTCGGTAATGGCGGTATTTCGATCTTCGGTAGCGAGGCAACTCCGGGCTTGTTTGGCAACAGGCGAGGCTACACATTGACCTTCCCGTTTGGAAGCAATCCGCAAACGCGTAGCACACAGTCGAGACGACACACTCCGGTCACGACGATCTACGATAACGTCACCTGGATTAAAGGTACCCACAGCTACAACTTTGGAGGGACGTTTACTCACGTCAAGGGATATCAGCAAAGTGCGGGAAGTGAATCCATTCCCGGCGCGACGTTTGGAATCGCCGCCGGCGATCCAGTCAACACCGGCGCAACAGCACTCTTCACGTCGGCTAATTTTCCCAACAGCAGTTCCGGTCAACGCACCGATGCAGCCAACCTCTATGCGTTGTTAACCGCGCGCGTGAGCAGTTTGACTTATCGCGCCACGCTTGATGACGAGAGCAAGCAGTTCACCTTCACTCCGTTTGAAGAACAAAACTATCAGAACGAACTCGGTTTCTTCTTTCAGGATTCGTGGCGGGCCCGTCCGAATCTCACGCTCAACTATGGTGTGCGTTGGGAAATCGACTTCGCACCACGAAATAAAAACGGCGTCTACACCACAGCCGGATACGAATCAGTTTGGGGAATCTCCGGCGTCGGCAATCTTTTCAATCCGAAACTGATTGCCAACAGCACGCTCCCTCAATTCAGGTTGGCCGATGAAAACACTAAGCCATACAAGACCCGATACAATGATTTCGCGCCTTCGTTTGGTTTCGCATGGTCACCTGATTTCGGTTCGAAGGGCGATTTACTGAAGAAAGTTTTTGGCTCCGCGGGTCAATTCGTCATTCGCGGCGGCTACTCCATCGCCTATGTTCGCGAAGGTTTCGATACCTTCTACAGCATGTGGGGATTGAATCCCGGCCCGTTCCTCTCGTTGAGCGTGACTCCGGCAAACAACCCGACCGAATTCACTAGCGGCGGATTCAGTGGACCAGGCAGTGTGTTGTTCCGCGATGCCACTCTGCCGAGACGTTTCCCACCGTCACAAGCAACATTTCCGATTACTGCCGGACCCGGCGAAGACTTCAATGAGTGGAGTCCGAATTTACGCATGGGTTATGTTCAGTCGTGGGCATTGGGCCTGCAACGAGAGCTGAGCAGAAACATGGCAATAGAAATTCGCTATGTCGGCAACCACGGGACCAAGTTGTGGCGGCAGTATGAACTCAACGAAGTGAACATCTTTGAAAACGGTTTTCTTGACGAGTTCAAGATTGCACAGGAGAACTTACGGCTGGCGCGGCTGATCAATCCTACAAGTAATAACTTCGGACTGCAGGCCGGCGTGCCGGGCACTCGCGCCATCCCGATTATTTCAACAGCCCTCGCAACATCCAACGACGAAGCATTCGCTACGACAATCCGTCGCGGTCTGGCAGGAAGTTTGGCCAGTAGCATTGCGCTCAACAATACGCGGATGGGACGGCTGATAACAGCCAACCTCGTGCCGTTCACCACCTTGTCTGACGGCACAAAAGTGTCGAACTTTTTCGTGGTGAATCCGCTGGCTGCGGCAGGCGGATCGTATTTAGTCACGAACGATGGTCACTCGACTTATAACGCGTTGCAGATCGAGCTCAGGCGTCGTTTGTCGAAAGGCTTGCTGATTGATGGCAGTTACACATTTGCGAAGTCGTTGTCGAACATGTTTGCCAACAGTTCGTCGGTGTTTAGCCAGCCGACAACTCTACGCGATCTCGATTACGACAAAGGACCATCGCCGTTTGATCTCCGTCAGGCATTCAAGATCAATGGTATTTACGAATTGCCGATTGGACCAGGTCGCCGTTGGATGAATTGGCAAGTGCCAGTCGTCAGCAAACTGCTTGAAGGATGGCAGATCGGCGGCGTCGCGCGTATTCAATCCGGAACACCGTTGCGAATCACGGGCGGGCGAACAACTTTCAATAACAACATTGACGGCAAGGATAACGGCGTTGTTCTTCACAACCTGACGACTGCTCAGCTGCAAAGCATGATGCAGATTCGTAAAGATCCGAGTGGGGTTGTGTACTTCCTGCCCCAGGATCTTATCAACAACTCGCTGGCAGCATTTGAAGTAGCAGGCGCACCGGCCTTTGATCCGACGAAGCCGTACATTGGTCCGCCGACTACACCCGGTGAACTCGGCGCCAGGATCTTTTTGTATGGTCCATGGCAGAAGAAGATTGATTTCAACATTCTCAAGAAGACTCGGTTAACAGAGCGAGTCAACATGGAATTCAGGGCGCAATTTCTTAATGCGTTCAACTATCAAAACTTCTTCGCAGGAACGGTGAATAGTACGAATAGCCCGATTCTTGCGGATGGAGGTATCGGATCGCAATTCGGTCAAACGCGTTCTGCGTATCGTGACGTCACGGTTTCCGGCACGAATGATCCGGGTGGGCGGTTGATTGAGTTTCAGTTGCGGTTTAATTTCTGAAGAAGGTTTCGCGCAGAGGCGCAAAGGGTGCAAAGACGCAAAGGAAGACCTTCGGTAACCGGAGGTCCTACTTTGCGTCTTTGCACCCCTTTGCGACTCTGCGTGAAAAAACACTCTTTCAGGGTCGCATCGACTTCAGCTTATCAATCGTCGTCCTAATCTGCGGTGCGTTGGGAGCGTTGGGAATGTCGAGCAGGTATTGCTCGAGGGCTTTTTGTGCTGAGTCGTATTTCTGCTCGGCCAGATACAGTTGGCCCAGGAAAAGTTGCGCGTTTCCCATTTCGGCGCGATTCAATTGATAGGCAGCCAGCAGCTCACGTTCGGCTTCGCGATAACGTTTCAGTTCCAACAGTCCCGCGCCAAGCAGTAGGCGTGCATTAGCGGCCTGCGGATCTAATTGCGTCGCCGTCTCTAATTCCTTAACAGCGTCAGCGTATCGATCCTGCCTGCTGAGAACCACACCAAGTTTGTAATGAATCTCAACCAACTCGACTGCGGGGGCTTGCGTCTCAACCGCAGCCTCTCGCAGTGCCTTCTCTGCGAGTGGCAACTGTCCGGTACCGATCCAAGCCTCGACCAACGCTAACCGAAGTCCCTTTAACGAAGGCGCCACTTTATAGAGAGTATTGAGAACACTAACAGCCTGCTCGTATTTTTTTTGACGGTTAAGCACGATTCCCAGATTCAAACGCGCTACATGGAAACGTTCATCTATTTTCGTCGCAGATTGCAGTGTGTCCGCAGCCTCGCCGAGTCGATTCAACTTTAGAAAAAGCACGCCGAGGTCGTTTAGCGCTTTCACGTAGCTCGGATGAATTTTGATCGCGGCTTTGAGTTCGGAAATAGCGTCGGCAGCCCGTTGCTCATCAATCAGCTTGAGCGCTCGATCGTAGTGCGTGCGCGCTTCGGCTGGAACACTTGCGTCAGCGACATTGACGACGCCCTTAACTGTCTTTGGATCTCCCTTGAACGGCCGCAGAAAAATCGGCAGGTAGCTTACGCCGCCACGTAACAGTCGCAAGGTCGCAGTCGTCGTATCGAAAGTCCTTCCGTCGCTCTCAATCGTGAAGGTGTACTCCCGATCGCGGTTGAGATCGCCGGTAAGTTGAAACTTTCCTTTTGAGTCAGTAAAGAGAGTTTCGACGCGACCATCGTCACGCGTGAGCGTAAAACGAAGCTCACGTTCGGGACGACTACCATTGGGCATGAAGATCTGGACCGCCGATGGCGCCTGTGCATAGGCCACCCCTGTCGCCAAGAACATTAAAAGCGCGAGGAACATGATCTTCATTGGCGTAATTGTAAAGCAATGCCGTCATTCTTACGATATTATCGCGGCGCGAATGAGAACGGTAAACACTACAAGATATGTCACCCCTCTGCGTGAAGGTGGATCGTTGCCTGCGATCATCGAGGCGGACGATGAAGGAATGTATGTGCTGAAATTCCGTGGCGCGGGTCAGGGCACGAAGGCACTCATCGCAGAGGTGATTGCGGGGGAGATTGCGAGGGCAGCGGGATTGCTCGTGCCGGAGCTGGTGTTCGTGAATCTCGATCCGGAGATTGCGAAGACAGAGCCTGATCCGGAGATACAAGATCTAATTCGCGCGAGTGGTGGGTTGAATCTCGGGCTCGATTACCTTCCGGGATCGGTGATGTTCGATCCGGTTGCAGAGAAACCCGATGCGGATCTCGCCTCGCGTATAGTCTGGTTCGACGCGTACGTTACGAACATCGATCGCACGCCGCGAAATGCAAATATGTTGATTTGGCATCACAAGCTCTGGTTGATCGATCACGGCGCGTCGCTGTACTTTCACCATGCCTGGAAGGATATGGACCAACGCAGCAAGGATCCGTTCGCTTTGATCAAGGCCCACATCCTGCTTCCCTTTGCCACCGCGATCGACGCAGCCGACGAGGCGATGACACAAGTGATCACTGAAGATGTAATAAAACGCGTTGTGGACCTTGTGCCTGAAGACTGGATGAACGATAACGCTCCATTTAGTACGACGGCGGAAAACAGGCAAGCATACGTCGACTACTTAACGAGGCGTCTCGATGCGCCTCGCAACTTTGTTGAGGAGGCGATTCGTGCCCGATAAATTCAGGTATGACTACGCCGTTATTCGCGTCGTGCCTAAAGTGGACCGCGAAGAGTTCATCAACGCCGGCGTTATACTGTCGTGCCCCGATCTGTCCTTCCTCGAAGCACGCATCAAGTTAAATGAGTCGCGGCTGCTCGCACTCGATCCGACAGTCGATCTCGAGCTGGTTAAGAAACACCTGGCAGCTATTCCGACGATCTGTCGCGGTGGCGATGAAGCGGGATCGATCGGGCAGCTACCGCAGCGTCAACGTTTTCACTGGCTTGTAGCCCCACGCAGTACGATAATTCAAACCTCTCCCGTTCACACCGGCAGATGCGCCGACCCCGCCGCAGCACTCGAACATCTCGTCACAAAGATGGTTTGACGCTTGAGAGGGGCACCACCTTGGAGTGCGGTGACTTGTCACCGCTTTGGTACTGGCATTGTTACCAAAGCGCCAACAAGTTGGCGCACTCCAAAGAGGCGTCCTTTTCTAAGCTTCTGTGTATTCCTGAAGTACAGTCAAACCCATGCCCAATCGAGCCAGGGCGCTTTTCACCGAGGCGCAAGAGTTGCCTACCCATTAGCGAGAGGAGGAAGCGATGGAAGCAACCAGAGTTACTGTTGATGAAGTGAAGGAGCGAATGGATCGCGGTGAGGCGTTTACATTCATCGACACACGCAACCCAAAGGCGTGGGCTGAGGCTGACACAAAATTGCCGGCCGCGATCAGAATTCCCGCGGACGAAGCTGAACAACATTTCGATCAAGTTCCTCGAGATCGCACGGCGATTACCTACTGTACTTGACCACACGAAGCATCAAGCGCCAGTGTGGCGCAAACACTGTTGGAACATGGTTGGAAGAATGTACACCCGCTCTTCGGAGGCTTCGATGCATGGGTTAAAGCAGGCCTTCAGGTGGATCCTAAGGAGTAAAGGAAGATGAAGAAGTCTGTGGTGGTTATGATTCTGTTTTCGATCTGCCTGTTCGTTGCGAGCTGCGCTCAACAGCGCGCTCGCAACACGCAGACAGACGCTCTTTTCCGCGCAACCGTGGAAGGAAATACCGATATGGTTAGGTCGTTACTTTCCAGCCCGGGCGCTGACGTGAACGCCACAGACGAGCGTGGTAGCACGCCGCTGCTTGAAGCCGCTCGTTACGGCCATGAAGACATCTGCCGCGTGTTGATTGCATCGGGTGCGAACCTGAAAGCAAAAGACAAAGATGGTAAAACGGCGCTCATGTTAGCTGTTCAGAACAACCACGACGACGTGGTGCAAGTTCTTAAACAGGCTGGCGAAACTGAATAAAGCGTCATTCATCAAAAAATCAGAACAACACGGAACCTCACCTTCCCGCTGTGCATTTGTTCGTAAGCTTCCGCAACACGATCGAGCGGGTATTTTTCGATCATCGGGTGTACACCACTCAAGGCGCTGAACTCCATCGTGTCTTGTGAATCGCGCGCGGTGCCTGAGTACCAGCCAGCGACTGAGCTGCGGTGCGTGATCAATGAGAAGACGTTGATCGAAAGCGGTTCAGCCGGCGCTGCCGGAACCAGTAACAATCCATTCGGCGATAGACCGTCGACTAGTGGAGAGATTGCTTGCGCGCTCGGAGCGGTCGCGAGAATAACGCGTGCGCCACCAAGCTTTTGTAATTCGGCTACAACGTCTGTGGCAGTCGCGTCGATGTAATGATGGGCGCCAAGCTTCTGCGCGAGTGTTTGTTTGTCGTTACCTCTGTTAATTGCGACGGTCTTAAATCCCATCTGTCGTGCATACTGAACTCCGAGATGGCCCAAACCACCGATGCCGTGAATCGCAACGACATCTCCTGCCCGAGCGCCGGAGTTGCGTAGCGCGTTGTAAACCGTAACGCCGGCGCACATGAATGGTCCCGCTTCTTCTGCCGGAACTTCATCCGGAATCGCCGCGATCGCATTTGCCGGTGCGATCATGTACTCGGCATATCCACCGTCGAAGTCGATGCCGGTGACTTTTCGATTGATACACATGGCGAAGTCTCCGCGACGACATTGTTCGCACACGAAGCAGTGTCCACCGTGCCAACCGACACCGATGCGTTGGCCCACAGTCCATGCGGTCACGTTGTCACCCAGCGCATCAATGCGTCCAGCAACTTCATGACCAGGCACACGGGGATACTGAAGTCCCGGCCAGATACCATCTTTCACGAGTGTATCGCTATGACAAATCCCGCACGCCTCGACTTTGACGCGCACCTGCCCAACACCGGGCTCCGGAAGGTCGCGTTCCACTAATTCCCAATCTCCACCTGCCTTACTTATCTGTGCTGCTTTCATCTTGTTCCCCATGATGCTCCTACTATTAATATCCATCCACTTCAATGATAGTTCATCCAGATCGCACCTTCCTCAACATTAATTTGGCCACGGATATACACTGATTTAATCCGGATTAAATCCCTGTCATCCGTGGCCCTGTACAGGGGAATATTAAGGTGAGTAACGTGTGAAGACCAGGTCGCGAGTCGGAACAGCCTCGTGACATGGAAAACATTTCTTCATCGCTGCGTCATCTGTGGGTTTGAGATTCTGATCGAATGACGCGAACCCCCAGCCGCCAGTTGCGGCAAACTTTTTTGAATCCTTGACCATGAATTGGAGGTAGAACTCCGTGGGAGCACCGGCAACGAAAGATTGGGCCTGGCCAAAAGCTTTATTGTTTTCCTCCGAAGCGGTGTGAGCCCAGGCGATTCGACCAATAATCGCGCCGTCCGGGAACGGAAGTTTCCCCTCCCGATATGCCTTGATAGCTATCTCGTTGCCAAGAATGGCTCGAATATCCTTGAGATTTCCCTCTTCGTGCGCGACGGAGACGAGCTTCCAATCGCGATATCCGTCGGGAATCCTGGTTACGAAGACCGGAGCGGCATCTTGATAGGCCTGGCCGGTTTGTTGGGGCATCAAGACGATGACGCTGATCGTCATTGCGACTGCAATCAGCAACAGAGTTATCCGTTTCATGATAGTCCTCCTTTTAGTTTCACGGCGCAGTAGACCACGAGTGTTGAAAAGAATCTATTGGACCAAAGTATCGATCGATACTTTGGTATCGTAAGTGGCCCATAGATACTAAAGTATGATGGACTTTTCTGCCGGACCGGGGCATCCTCATGACATGCAGGACGTACGGGAAAATACGGCGATCGAGCAGGCCCTCCGCGACCGGCTCAAACGTGCCGAAGAAGCCCTGCATCTGAGTCGCATTGGCAGTTTCGCCTGGAATGCGGTGACAGACGAAATCACGTGGTCCGAACAGCTCTACCGCATCTTCGAGTTTGACCCGCAACTAACCGTGACGCTTGAGCTAATCGGAACACGCGTACATCCGGAAGACCTTCCGTTGTTACACGACATGACCGATCGGGCACGGAATGCTGCCAGCGACTTTCAATACGAACATCGTCTGTTGATGCCGGATCAGTCGGTAAAGTATCTGCATCTTGATTGCTCACGGAATGCAAAACGAGAACGGTGAGGTGGAATACATCGGCGCGGTCCAGGACGTTACAAATCGTCGCCTGGCAGAAGAAGCACTCGGCAAGGCGCGCTCTGAACTGGCCCACGTCGCGCGAGCGATGAGTCTGGGAGCATTGACGGCGTCGATCGCGCACGAAGTGAACCAACCATTGTCGGGCATCATCACCAACGCCAGCACGTGTATGCGAATGCTCGAAGCGGATCCGCCTAACATCGACGGCGCGCGCGAAACCATGCGGCGCACGATTCGTGACGGCCATCGCGCGGCCGACGTCATCACGCGATTGCGCGCGCTCTTTGGCAGTCAGGAAGCGTTGACGGAGCGGGTGGATTTGAACGATGCGACTCGCGAAGTGATCGCACTTTCTTTGAGCGAACTTCAGGCAAACCGCGTCATCCTGCGCGTCGAACTTGCCAACGATCTTCCGGCCGTCACGGGCGATCGCGTGCAGCTTCAGCAAGTCATTTTAAACTTACTTCGCAATGCTGCGGACGCCATGATGGGCGTCGACGATCGTCCCAGACAGTTGTTGATCAAAACGAGGCAAGACGGCGACGGTGGAGTACGTTTGAGTGTGGAAGATACAGGCGAGGGTTTCGAAATTGAAAATATCAACAAGCTCTTCAACGCTTTCTACACAACGAAGAGTGACGGTATGGGAATCGGGCTTTCAGTGAGTCGCTCGATTATTGAAAACCATAATGGCAGCCTTTGGGCGACACGGAACGATGGTCCGGGAGCGACTTTTTCGTTTTCAATTCCGCGTTTTGTAGAGGCCGCGGCAACTGCGAGGCAAGGCTAATGGATACGCGTCCACTCATTTCTGTAGTCGACGATGACGAGTCGGTGCGCGAGTCGTTGCCCGATTTGCTGAAGGAGTTTGGCTATAACGCTCAGGCGTTTTCGTCAGCAGAAGACTTCCTTTCGTCCGACTGGGTGGGCCAAACTAGTTGCCTGATTCTCGACATCGCGATGCCCGGCATGACTGGGCCAGATCTTCAACGCGAATTAACGATGCGCCGGCAGGAGATACCAATCGTTTTCATCACTGCACATCGTGATGAACATGTACGGCCTCGTTTGCTTGCGCATGGCGCCGTGGAATGTTTGTATAAGCCATTTACTGAGACAGATTTGCTTGACGCACTCAACACGGCGCTGCGAGTGAGTTAAGCTCTACGTATGACTTCAGCTGGCCCTGCACCGAAGTCGCAGGAGAAACCGATCGTCTTTGTTGTAGACGACGATGTATCGGTGCGCGAATCGCTCGAGCTGCTAATAGATTTCGCGGGCTGGAAGCCGGAGACGTTCGCGTCTGCGGAAGAATTCCTCGCTCGTCCGAGATCAGTCACGCCGAGTTGCCTTGTGCTCGACGTTTCCCTTCCCGATCTCACTGGTCTCGAACTGCAAAAACTCATCGCGTCTGACCGCATCGACATGCCAATCATCTTCATCACCGGTCACGGTGACGTTCCGATGACGGTTCAGGCAATGAAGGCCGGTGCGGTCGAATTTCTGACGAAGCCATTTGATGATGAGGTGTTACTGACAGCGATTCGCCAGGCCATCACGCGCAGCACCGCAACACTGAATGATCAGGCTGAGCTACAGTCGCTACGCGAGTGTTACGCATCGCTCACACCGCGCGAACAAGAGGTCATGGGTTTAGTTGTCTCGGGAATGTTGAATAAACAGATCGGTCTTCAACTCGGAATAAGCGAAATCACAGTAAAAGCGCATCGAGGAAAGATGATGTTGAAGATGAAGGTCGACTCAGTCGCGGATCTGGTCAAAGTCGCCATGCGACTGAGCCTCACCCCAGCTAAAAACCGATGGCAGGTTCACACGATTCTGATTTCGACTTAAAACTCATGTTACGCCACAGACGGTCGCATTCATTTATAATGACGCACTTCTGCAAGCTGAGATTACCGGCTAAAACCTCGTAATCTTCACGCAACCCAAAACCTTCGACATACCGCGGGGTTGCGTCCGTCACGTTGCAGTCTCGCCGCTTCTTAAGGGGTCAGTCATGAACGATCTAGACAAAACATCATGGGAACCGATACTTCAAGAAACCGATCTCCAAAAACGTTTGCAGTTGGTCCGCGATCTGGTCAATAGCGACGACGACCGCGCTCACGTTGAGAAAAGACTACTCAGAGTTTTTGCCGAGCATATTCCCTACGAACTGAGTCGCGAGATCGAAAGTAGCTTATTGAAACTTCGGGGTGGCTCAGTAGACGAGTCCGGTTATCAGGTCAGTGATACGAAGGTTCACCGGAGCATCTATGAAGATACGTGGAAGTTCAATCCCTCAAACACTGTAGCAGGTGGGTTGCTGTGGCAAGCACGACAATGGCAAAACCCAGAAACAGCGATCTGGCTGGCGGAAAAAATACTGAAGAGAGAACTGAAATCACACGAATGCGATGCTGCCCTTAAGGTTCTTGTAGAAAATAAGCGACTGAATCCGGCTTGGTTTCTGGCCTATGTAAAATCGCACTGTATCCCGCACGAACACGGCGGATGGGGCCACGTCTGGGCGCTTGCCATTGTCCTCAACTCTTGAGGTCACTCAACAATGGAATGACGACGAGAAACTTGAAGCCGTCGAACTGATAGCACCCTTCTGCAAGTCGTGGGATAGTGAAAGACGCCCCCTGATCGATTGGCTCATAGCCAATCTATCTGCTGACCAAGCCATAACGGCCCTGCAAAAACTCCTTTCACTCGGCGCTGATTCAAGCATCACCTCATATCTGCCTCCGTTCGGTATAGCAGCAGTGCCGACTGCATCAGTTTTTTGCAAAGTTACTCGCCTTGCTCCGGTGGCGATCTCTATCGTCGGATGAGGTCGCTTTTAACTTCGGATTACAGATGGATCATATCTTGTACGCTCTGAGTGACAATCCTGATTCCCGCGCAGTAGGCGAAACGATCGTAGAATTGGTTGAAGAAGAGAACGAGATCTCGCAGCCGAGCTCAGAAAGTTGAGTACGGACCGATACGACTACCTTAAGCAATGCGCTGAAGCGTGGTTTCGACAAACACTGGAGCGGATCGTTAGGGAGGCTACCGACCTTCTGGAACGCGATCCATATCGTGACCGAGCTCTCGACACTTACGTCGCGAAGATCATTTTATCGATATCTCGGGCGTTTAATGACAGTTCTCGAGTTTTCGCACAACTAGTGAATCTGCCGGCAATGATTTCACCCCACAATCTACCGCCCTATCTGAAAGAAGACATGAACCGTCTTCGTCCGTTGCTCGCGCTCTTTGGACCAAGTGGTAACGTCAATTGCGATGCCCTCACCGGGTTGACGTTACCGGAACCATTGTCATTCGAATACGATGACACCTTAAGGTTTCGATATCTGGCTGAATACGGACTCACGACTGACGGAGAACCGCTCGACAAGTTTCTCGGTGAATAACACCGGTGAAGACCTCGGAAGATTGATCGAGCTCGAAAAAGAGCGCGACCTGCTGCTGGATGAGCTGGCATTCCTTCGCGCCGAGGCTGAGAGACGCCGGCATGAGGAGAGATTTCCGGAAAGCAGGAGGACGAATCAAATCGTCCACCGCCAGACTTCGACGTTGACGCATCGGCGGCTAAGCTCGAACAAGAACTGCACAGCGATCTCTTCAGTAGACTGGACCACGCATCGGAAAAAGCGTGCTTCCGCTCGCGGAGCGTGGAGTGAAATTTCAACAGTCGAGCCGGAAGGGCTGCTTGGTGAGTTTCGTCCTACTGACAGCACCGCACGAATCTACACCGGCATGATTCGTCTGCTCGCCTCCTCACCGGAAAGCAGGCGTTTCATGAGAGTGCGGAGGTTGAATCGAAGTTGCAGCGCATAGCAGAAATTCACGAAGCCGTGCACGGACAAATTATCCTGGCGCAGACGTGCGATCGCCAAAACTGGGAGAATTATCAGGCGTCTCCATTCTTACTTCACGAGAAAAGCGCCACGCGAACGCGACGGTTCACCACACAGCCCAAGAGCAATCAGATCCTGATGACAAGTTCTGAATAGCTCGAATCCTTCCAGCTCCTGGGAATATCAGGGCGCCGTGCTATTGGACGCATTTTCAGGCGAAGACCTCCGAGATTGTACTTCTAGCTCGAAACCCTGACGACTCTATGTCGCTCGTGGCTACCATGAGCAAGGTCCTTGAGATCCTTCATTCACAGGCTGTATTACTCGCGGCAACAATGCCGGAGTCTGCATATGAAGACCTGCACCAGCGAGTTAGCGAAGTATCGAATGATGTACTCAGCACGACTGATGGCTTCAGTTTATCGGAAGCATGCACTAACGGACTTCGAAGTCTGAGCGAGTTTCCGGCAGTCAAAACAACCTGCGAGTTGTTCGGTGGTTTTAAGTGGCCCGATGAAGTTCAGTTGACCTACTGGGAGATACTCGCGCGAAACAATGCTCCCGTTGGCGACGCAACTTTGAGATTACAAGTCACAAGGATTCGTGAAACTCCGGATTTACCATTAGGAGCGACAAATCTCCATAATACGGCAGCCCTTGGTCTTCCGAATTTCAACTCAAACGATCCCGTTTTCCAAATTCTTAAAACACGCAAACCCGATTCGAAGGATGACAGCAAAAGGACTGAAAAGGACAGTAAGTAGCTACACCTTCGTCAGTGTCAGTTACTATCTTTTTCCAGACGAAGCGACAACGCTGGACCATCATGCGTCGAAAATGCTTGCGCAGCTAACTCCCGTTCGCAAGACATCGCTCACACCTGTATCAGAGCTACTCGAAGGTTCGATTCCGGAGAGTTTTAATGAGGATAAGTATCAACTCTGGGCCGATGAAGATCGCAACACGTCAATTCTTGTCGTGCGCTATAGCGATACCGCTTTGCTAATCGGCATCGCTCCTCCCCAACGATATAACTGCTGAGATTGACGTTCGGAAGTTGATTCAGAAGGGTCAGAAACAATGGAAAGGTTTGCTGCGATCCGGCCAATCATTGGAGGCATATCAAACAGCCTGCGTCCATTTTATCGAGTTGAGTAGCTCCCTGGAATCAGTCTGATGCGATGCTTCCAGTAGCAGCACCGAGCGCGAAAGTGGCAATCGACAAGAATGCGCTTACTAAATCTCAACTGGCGAGCTCAAGTGAGTTCACGTGGCAATTATCCGGGAACAATGAGCATTTGATTGTCAGTCCCGCTGATAACGACTGGATGTATGAATGGTGTTTCAACAATCCGCACCTGTTTCGTCTCTTGTTGTTTCACGGTAAAGCTAACCGGTACGTGGAGGAACTTCGTGTCAGCGATCGCCTTCGATTCGAGAATAAACACAAGTTTAGCGACGCAGATCTGAATACCATCACTCAAAAGACAAACAACCTCACAACTGCAATTGAGAACTTCAATCAGGAATGGGCGAGGTGTTTTCCAAACAATTCGGGAACTCAGTCACTCGGCGCATTCTTCAAGGATCTTCACGAACGCTGGCGAGCTGATAACCAACAGATTTCCAGTGCCTTCAGCAAACTGAAACCGCCTCGTAAAGGACGACCCAAAATGCCCAAACCTCCTCAGGAACTCGAAATCTCAATCCTACTGCCTAAAAAGAAGAACGCGTTTAACGCCGATACTTTTGGGAAATACCTGCTAAAGAAGTTCGGTGCCGAACTTCTTCATTAGCCCAAGGGTGCGAACAAAGATCGCTTTGTCTTGAAAGGCGATACCGGTTCCTTAGTAGTGGGCGCAGCGGAATCTGGGGCTCTTGATAAGGCGGTCAGAGACAGTGGAGGAGTTGCGATCGCCAACATCAAAGGAAACGGCGAACATCTATACGACTTCGTTCCGGCAGTCGAATTCAAATCTGCGGCAAAGGTGAAGGATGTTGGCGAAGAAGAGTTGCTCTCCAAAAAAGACGAGGTTGATCTCGTCATCCTGACCGTCACCAACGTCGAACGGGATGCACTGCTCGGCGCGTTGCGTCCCTGGCCCGGTACTAAATCCGTGTTGATGGGATCTATCGGAGCAACTACGTACCGCTTCGGCCGTTTCGGAAACTACAAACGGCGCAAGTTGAATCGACACAGGGTTCCGGCGGCAGCCAGGGAGCCGTGTTAACCGCTCAACAGGCAATCGATGATTTCTATCCCAAGGCTTTTCTTTTACTGGGTATTGCGTTTGGTGTCGATCGCAAGAAGCAGCGAATGGGTGATGTACTCGTTGCGACCTCCATCTTTCCGTATGAGCTACAGCGTAAAGGCAAAAAGTTGGTCTATCGCGGCCAATCGATGAACTGTGGCGAGATACTGTCTGAAAGATTCAGAGTTTACAAACCTGACTGGAAGCTGATGGCTGGTCCAAGACAACTGAATGTGCAACTGGGCCAGGTGCTTTCAGGCGAGAAGCTCGTCGACGATAAGAAGTTTCGAGACGGGCTGACAGACAATTTTCCGTCCGCTATCGGCGGTGAGATGGAAGGTCACGGAGCATACGCGGCGGCCAAGAAATTCGGTACGGAAATGATTCTCGTGAAGGCTATCTGTGATTGGGCCGATGGGCATAAGAATGATCGAGCACAACCTTTTGCCGCGTATGCCGCGGTTTCACTGGCCGAACATTGCTTAAACCAGAATCCGTTAGAAGCTGAGGCCGTTGATGTTAACCGAGGCAATCTCGGGAAGGCACCGGCGAAGAAGGTGGCTTCAAAGGCAAATGCATCCGCAGGCTCGAAAGTAAGAAGCAAAGCCGGCGGCCCGCTTGAAGTTTTTTATTCATACTCGCATCACGATAATAACTAACAGTGCGTTTGGAAGTTCATTTGACCACTCTTAGAAGAGAGAACCTCATCTCGGAATGGCACGATCGGAAAATCACGCCTTCGAAAAATTGGGAAGGAGAGATCAATACGTATCTGGAGCGTGCTGATTTAATTCTCTTCCTCGTCAGTCAGAATTTCATCGCCTCTGACTATATTTACGATGTGGAGATGAAACGTGCGATGGAGCGCCACGCCGCAGGGGAAACAAGTGTGATTCCGATCATATTGCGCCCGTGTGAATGGAAGACTTTGCCTTTCGGGAAGCTACAGGCATTGCCGAGAGACGGAAAGCCGGTGACTACGTGGTCCAACAGGGATGAGGCTTTTCTGAATATTGCCACCGGGATCCGGTCGCTCGTTGAACATCTGAATGGCCGGTCGAAGGGCTAAAACATTCCCGGCCCCAGACGCGACGCGGGGCAACGGAAATTATTTTGGAATGGTTTATCCTGGTACAAACGTAGGGAGTCGAAAACAATAGACCGGGAATCTCCGTCTGAGAGTTTTAGCGTCGCGATAACTTGCATCAGCCATGTGTCTTGACCGGGTTCGTTTCGCTTGTTTCGAAGCTCCAACACCATACGATGACAGTCACTCGTGAGAAGTGGCCGTGGGAGGACTAGAGTGAATTCCTTGCTTGTTCTGGCTTTCCACGTGACATCTTCCCCATAAGACCCAGACACGAGGGGTTTTCCGTCGAGAATTATATTTGCAAGGATCACACTACCGTCGTCCTTGTCGTTCTGTTGAATAGTAAATGTCAGTCCAACAGAAACGATCGTAACGGGTGGGCCTGGGGATTGATCAGGAGATGCAGGTGGGGTTGGGGGTGGTGTCGGCGGCGGCGTTGCTATATCTCCAGGCGGAGGATCTTTTTCGAGTGTGAAATCTACCGTAACGAGTAGCCCACCCCCTACAACAACAGTCGTTTCCTCAGGCTTGTAACCGGCGATATTTGCGGAGACTATATACCGGCCGACAGGGACCTTCACTTCTGCTGTGCCTGGCCGAGGATAAACGAAGGGCGCTACCGCTGGTTCGATAGTAATCGCTCCTTCGGTCAGCCGCTCAGTTACCCCACCAATGATATTGACGCGAATTATTCCTGACTCGAATGGATCGACGTAAGAAATCTGTGTTTCAAAAACCTGATTCCCACCAGTGATACGTAAATCGCTCGTCCCTTTGTCCAACTGAATGGTGGCAATGATAAAAGCCTGACCTTGCTGGATACTCCAAATCGAGGTTCTCACAGACGTGGGGTTTGTACTTCCAGAAGGTCTTAAAGTAAATGTTAGCGTTAGAGCGCTCAGGCCGAGATTATTAATTCTTAATCTGTAGTTTGGTCGTCCAATCGAAACTGGCAACGGACCGCCCGTGTCAGCATCTACGACTTCGAATCTGTTTTTTCGTCGGTTCTAGTTAAAGCTACGGCAAGGCACGTTGCAATACCTACGTCTCTTGTACAATCGGAGGGGTCAACCACTGTCGCATTTGAGACGCTCAAACGTATTTGGGTACCATACTTTGACCTAACCTCGGATTCAGCAAGCGTCAGAGCGTTCGCATAAGACAGACCTTTTAACGCTGGAATTTCAGCCGGAAGGTTGGATGTGAGACGAACTCTATATACCTCTGGATCAAAATCTACCTGGAAAGGAGTCGGGGCTGGCGGCGGTGGTGGCAACCACACTGGACCGAATCCTCCACTGGAAATTAGACCAGTACCCATTGCAACAACGCTCACCCCACCAACAAGCGCAAACACCAAGGGCAACACCAATGCTCGTACCGGATCCAATCCAAGTATCGGCTGCCCCTTTGAATAGAGCACACGTCGCAAACGCCACGGTAACAACACCGCGAGTTTGCTGCGCGACATAACATTCAGAAATATATAGTCACGAAACAGACTATCGTCCGGCGCAGTTCGGATTACATCCTCCAAAAACTTCCTGCGTTTCCATTCCCAAAATGTTTGCCAGGTGCTAGCAAGCCGTTCACGCCACGAGCGATCTGTCGGCGGGGGTTCGCGAACAATCTCGAGATCAAACCCCTGCTTCGGACTTTCGACGTAGCTGATTAATAACCGTTCGAGCAGTTTGCGAACTACCGCTTCACGCGGAGGCGTCAAACGCGCAATCAGATGACTCCGCAACCAGTCAGGCATCTCACCGGCGCGGAACCACGGCAAGCGCACCAATGACGCAAGTGTCGATTCAACATTCCGCAACTCTACGAGATGAGAGCTGAAATAGAGAGTGAGATCCCAGATTAGTGCCGGATAAACCGCGCATGCGCAGAGCAAGTAAAATCCTTCATGCCCGAGGTAGTAACGCAATTCATAACCAAGCTCTTCGATCTCTTCGGGAGAGGGAGATTTCCGAGCAATCCAACGCTTCGAGTTTTCCAACAACCGCGGCGGGTAAAAATCCTCGCTCTGATTGTCAGTCATTGGTGTGCCAGGCGTGGCATCCGCACTCCGCGTGAGTTTGCCGAGAGCTACCAATCCTTCTTCGGCCGCAGGCAATACGGTTAGGCCCGTTTGCTGCAAGGCCGATTCGCGGTAACCCCAAGTCGGTTCTGCTGTGATCAGAGCCCGAATGGGCCAATAGGAAAACTGTTCCACCCAACTATGTGGCCTGCCTGACAATGGATCGATAAGACCGGCACCATTACTGAAAACAACCAGACGATGATCGGGATGGCGTGTGGCCATCTGCTCGAGCGTTCGATAACTGATTTCTGGCTTTCGCATCTGGCAAACGCGCGGATCACCGTTGAAGTAGTATTGATCGACAAAGACGCCCTCCCTTTGCAATCGCTTGATGATCTCTTCATCCAGTTGAGCTTTTTGATCCCGAAAGCTTTCAGAGTCAATGAGAATCAGGTATTCAGGAGTCAACTGATGAGATTCAAAAACCGGGGTGAACAAGCCACCTGCATTCGACGTTGCATCGACACTCGCCGATGCATCCAGCGAGTTTGATTTCAAACGCCGGTGACGTCTTAACTCCTGGGCAAAGTTTCGAAAAGCCGGTCTTCGATATAAATGATTTGCAACCCCCTTTACAGCAAGGTTAAATGTTTCCGGCTGTTCACGCGTGCGCCATCTTTCTAATTGCCGCCGGCGGAACATCCGCCAGACTTGCCAGAGTAAGTAGATAACAAACGGCAGCGCCACAACTCCAATCAGGATCGGAACGAAATGGCGCAGGTAAACATCAGTGGTGGGCCATTGGTTCGTTGCGAGAATCTCCTCCTTTGCATGCAACTGCGGATCATTGAACTCGGCATGGGTAACGTTAGGCGGCGATGGCTCGGGAGTTGGCGTGATGGTTTCCTCGTTCAAAGCCAATTCCAGTGACTCGACGTCCTTAGTGACTGAAACAGTGTCACTCAAATAACCTCGTGATGAAACGCGAACCGTTGGCGTGGCATTTCGCGGAAGATACGTAAGGCTGTAGACGCCTGAACTGTCCGTTACACCGTTTATCCCTGCAAAGCTCACTTCCGCATTCTCGATTGGGGCAGAATTGTTAGCCCTAACCACTCGCACTTTAAGCGTGCGCGGCGTCTCACCTCTTACAAGATAGACAGACACCGATATACCGATCAGCAACAACACCGCCAAGGCATAGATTATTGGGTTGCGTTTAACCAGGTCGGGGTTAGGCGTGGGGTCAGACGTGGAGCGAGAGGCCAAAGTCGAATCAACGTCATCAGCGTCAATAACAGCGTCGGGTTGAATTCGTGTAAGCCACTCATCAAATAAACGATAAAACTCCTGCTGTTCGGATGGTGATGAGCAAACTACGGGCGCGAGGTAAGTCCGAAGTGAACGAGGATTTCGCGAAAACCACTCATTTGTAAGCAATCCCAGAAGCAATCTGTTTGCAGCCGTGTACTGGTGTACACTCAAATCAAACCCGCTCTGGTTCAGCCTGTCGAGAAATTCCTTTAACTGCTCGTAGCCGATGCGGTCGTCTTGCTTTTCGACATCTATTTCTACCATTTCTCAACGATATCTTTGGCTGGCTTTAGGTCGACTTCGTTTTTAACTAAAACGCTAAGAGTGGGTTCAATGAGTTTATCCTTATGCTTCCGTAGCATGCCGCTTGCATTAGGAATATCGTACTTCTCGGTCAGGGAACGAATCGATGCGAGCCATCCCAGAAATTCTGCCGTGGCCGGCTTCTTCACTAAATTGTTTGGTGCGCATAGCTTAAAGAAGAGTTCAAGTGCTTCATCTACAGTGCTGCCCCGGTATTCCAACCGGGCTTCGACGATCTCCTTCAATTTAGTCTTGTCGGGAGGTTCAATGTGATAGTAAACGCAACGTCGCAGGAATGCGTCAGGTAGTCCCTTCTCTGAGTTACTGGTGAGAATAACAACCGGACGCCATTCGCGTTCAGCACGAATCTCTGCATTGTCCAGCTCAGGAATCTTAAAGAACATATGTTCCAGTTCGTTGAGAATGTCGTTCGGAAAATCCCGTGGCGCCTTATCGATCTCGTCGATCAGGACGACACTCCGGCGTCTCCCGCCGTGAACAAAACCAGACGCCACTGGCAGGTTGTCGTCAGACGATTCCTCGGCGTTGGTGCTGTTCATAGGTAACTCTGCCGGATTTCGCCGGCGACTAAGCGGAAAGTACTTCTTCATTTTCTCTTCTTCATTAGCAAGGAGGATCGCCTTTCCCAACGCGTTGTAGGTGATATAGGAACGACTATTCTGCGAACCTTGATGGGTTTGAGCTGCATGAAATCGACCTACGGTGTCGTAGGTATAGAAGAGGTCTCGGGCTACGGAGGTCGACTTGGTTTCAAATTTGATGGGCGAAGGAGGTTTAAAGCCAAGTTGCCAACTAACGCTATGTGCAAGTTCGGTTTTTCCTGTTCCGGGATCACCAGTCAATAACAGCGGTTGATCAAGTAAGAGCGCGACGTTGACCGCATTGACCAACCCGTCGTCGGGCAAATAATTACTTGGGTGCGTCATTTCGTCGGACTTTGGAAGCGCAAGATCGGGAGGAACATCCGGGAGCGGAGTGAGATTCTTTTTACGGTAGTAGGGGAAGGGCATATTTGAATTCCTCTGGGAGTTGCTAAGTTCTGCAACGATACTTGTTCAATAATCTTTCCGAGAATCCACCAGTTGGTTCATCGGTATTTTTCGATTCTCATCTCTGTCAGAGCCACTCGAATAGAGGTCTGTGATCGCGATTTTCATCTCCTGAGTCTCATCGGGGCAAAACCGCGGTCGATGTTTAATGCAGAATTCGGCGAAGGCTCGACTATCAAGGATCCATTCGTATACTTCGGTTTTACTTACAGGTCCCAGCTCTTTTAGGACAACTCCACATAAGTTTGGTAAATAACGGTAGGCAGCATCAGACAGTTTCCTTTGAAGCGTAAGGAAATAATCCCGCGCTTCGGCGTTTCGTTGCGCGTGTACATTCGGACTCGTTGTGTCTGCTTGTCCGTATTCAAAGAACAAGCACACGATGAACGGAGTGGCCGAATTGATCTGAGCAACACTACCCCAAAAAGATAGGAACTCTTCGATTATTGCAGGTGAGTCAGCATTCCAGTTATCGACGATGAAGTCATAACACAGCATCACCGGGCCTGGGTGTTTCCCCAATATTTCCAGTACTTCCTGATTTGAATCTCGCGGCCGACCTTTAAGTACCAAATCGTTTTGGAAATGCGTTTGAGGGTTACTCAATTCCCAGTCCATATAAGGCCATGTTAAGTCCAGCTTCCTGACTGAGTATTTGTTCCGGTCAAGCTCCAGCAGCTCATAGATGTCATGGTCCGCAAGGCGCAGTTTAAGGCTCTCCAGACTCTCCTGGAGTTCTCCATGAATAAAACAGACGAGGGGAACAAGGTAACCTTTCTCAGCCATTTGAGTTTTCTGTACGACGAGAGCTTTCTTCAGTTGTTCTTTCTGTTCTCTTCGATCGCACAGTGATGCGATGAATTTTGGAGTCGGTGTTTCCGGCCGCCTCGAACGATGTTGAGAATGTTGTCGTAGTTTACCTGGGCGTTCATCAACCGTACTGCGGATGTAATTTATGAGCTCGCCGAACGCCTTCTCTCTTTGTCGCGATGAACCAATCGGATTCAGTTTTAGCGCCGGCACCATTTCTAGTCTATTGAGCGGCGAATCTTCCGAAATCCCGCAGGCTCTAAGTAGTATCGGAATTACGCGAGCTTCGCAACATTATTTTTCCCTCGTCTCGCCAATCCTTCCTGGCAAAGATCGGAAGCCAGAAAATCGGCGTTAATCAATAGCAGTATGATCCTGGCACGCTCAAAATATTCCCTTACCGTTGCCTCAGTGTCTTCCCCGGCGTCAACCTTGCTCCGACTCCAGAATCCCCGGATGGCTCTTTCCTGTCGCAGACCCTCGAGATGTACCTCAAGTCGTTTGACAAGATTGGGATCCTCGCCGGCAAAGGAATAGTAAGATCTCGACTGGTTCAAACATGATCAGTCCCTGCTCGTAGATTCAATAAATGAGACCGCCCAGTGGAAGTTCTGGACATCGCTTCGCTGTGGTAGTGGCGCTATTTCAACAACGAATGAGCGAGGTGCAGGTCACCTGTAGATTCGATTGGCATGCCCTGCTACGAACGTTAAGGACCTCATCGTGGCGGGCGCCATCGAGAAAAGAAATCAAGCACTTAATAAGACGGAGAGCAGGGTAAAGTCAAGAAAGTAATGGACAACGACATTGATACCAGCCGATTTTTCTCATCTTTGTTCGAGTGCGGACGCTTGCTAATGGACATAAACGACGGATGATTCAGTTAACGCATTAATAAAGGAGTTTGGGATTCATGTACAAGTCGAAAGCTTATTCTGCGGCCAGTAAAACGTCTCCGCTCGCCGTGAGTACGATTCCGCGCCGTGATCTAACAGAACGCGACGTAGAAATCAAGGTTTTGTTCTGCGGTATCTGTCATTCGGATCTCCACGCGGTGCGGGACGAATGGAACGAGTTTATGCCGACGGTTTATCCGATTGTTCCGGGACATGAGATCGTGGGCCAGGTTACGGCAGTCGGATCGGCAGTGACGAAGCACAAGGCGGGAGATCTGGTGGGTGTCGGTTGTCTGGTTGATGCTGATCTTACGTGCAATGAATGCAAGGCAGACCTCGAGCAGTTCTGTCCGAACAGGATTCTTACGTACAACGATCCGGACAAGCATCTCGGCGGCGTGACGTATGGCGGCTACGCGGAAAGTATCGTCGTTGATGAACACTTCGCGTTGCGCGTTCCTTCAAATCTCGATTTGGCCGGTGTCGCACCGCTACTCTGTGCCGGTATCACAACGTACTCGCCGCTTCGTCACTGGGGCGTTACGAAAGGCAAGAAGGCCGGCATCGTTGGTCTTGGCGGACTGGGCCACATGGGCGTGAAGATCGCACATGCTCTTGGAGCGCACGTCGTCGTCTTTACTACTTCGCCTGACAAGAAAGAAGACGCGCTTCGCCTCGGCGCGGACGAAGTCGTTGTGTCTCGCAATACAGCCGAGATGGAGAAGCATGAAGGCACATTTGACTTCATCATCGATACTGTATCTGCACAGCACGACATCAATAGTTATCTCAGTCTGCTCGCTCGCGACGGCAACATCACGCTCGTCGGTGCACCACCGCAGCCACTGGACGTGAAGGCATTCTCTCTGATCGGTGGGCGGCACAGTCTGTCCGGGTCCGCAATCGGAGGTCTGCGCGAGACTCAGGAGATGCTCGACTTCTGCGGCGAACACAACCTCACTGCGGACGTCGAGGTTATTCCGATTCAGAAAGTCAACGAAGCTTACGAACGGCTCTCGAAGTCTGATGTGAAGTACCGCTTTTCGATCGATATGGCCTCGCTTGAGGCTGATTAAATCCATAAAGAACGTACTGTAGGGGCGGCCCTCCATGGCCGCCCCTGTGTCGAGTTCCACGCAGGGGCGGCCACGGAGGGCCGCCCCTACAGTACGTTTTACATTTTGTTGAGGGACTGGAGGCGCTCTTCGATGTACGGAATGGACCGGATCTGAAATTCGGGTTCGATCGTTTTCGCTAGCTCGAGCGCTTTTTCGTAAATCGGGCGCGCTTGTTCAACTTGGCCCATCTCACGAAGAATATCTCCCACCGCGAGTTGAGTCTGTACTGAATCGGGCGCGAGGGCGACGGCCGCCTGGGCTTCGGCGAGTGCCTGGTCCAATTGCTTTTCCGCGGCGAGGTTTCGGACTTTCTGTACCTTGCTAATGGCCGCGGCCAAAGGCATGTCAAACTTACCGTCAAACACAAACACGCCCTGATCGATAACTGCCGTAGGTTTTAGCAGCTTGAATTGACCGTACGGATCGAGCGACCCCGGTCCGAATTCGACACCCGATAAGTTGCTGGCGCTAATCAGCACCGGTCCATTAATCGAGGTTGGTACATCGATCGGTACGTTCAGCCACAAGGTGCTAATGGTGGGCAACGGTTTACAAGGAATTCCGTAGTAGCTCGGCTCGGCGACGCCTTCCGCGAAATACAGAAACCAACACTCTTTCACTCCACGCTGATCGAGATACTGCTTTACGCTCTTCAGTTGTTGACCCCAATCAGAGTTCGAGTCGGTTAGATACTTGTGGGTTTGCGACGGTCCGCCCCAGAGTTCGTTTGAGTAAGGGATGTAGTTTGGAAACGCCATCACCGACGAAGCTGCGTGGACCAGCAGCAACACTCCAACAGCGTAAATCCACTTTCGATTCTTCGCGATCAACGCCCACATAGCGCCGCCGATCAGTACGTACAAAAATACGTAAACGACGAGAATGTGTCGCACGCCGATGTTCATTCCCACAGTCAACGCGACTATGAGATAGAAGATCACGGGAACAACCATAAACAGAATTTCGCGCCAGTAGTTCAGTCGACGAGTTGCTACGACACCGAGAGTCAACAAAAACAGCCCCAGTACGCCAACAGTGGATTTGATCAGAAAGGCAACCGGAAAGTAAAACCACACGTTGTGTGCATACACTTTGCCCAGCACGTAGCTCGTGTAGTAATTCGCGGTGAGTTTCACATCGACCAGGCCGTATAGATACGACTCGGGCAGGAGATGGAATCTCGCCGCGGTTGAAATTGGCCGGGCTTCGTAGGGTTTCAAACCCTCGACATACGCTGCTAGTGGCGGATTCAGTTGCAGACCGTTTGGTCGTGCGTCGTAACGAAATCTGTAAGTGGACCAGAGGACGGCCCAACCGATCAACGCGATGAGGGCCAGCGAACCTAAGAGTTTGAAAGTCCGATGGCCGATGATCTCGCATACCGTGAGCAAGAAAAGAATCGGCAGGACGAGGAGACCTGTGTGTTTTGCTGCGAGTACGAGTCCGACCGCTACTCCGGCCATGATTAGGCGTAAAGCCGAAGGAGATTTCACGAACCGGTAGAACATGTACACGCTTAGAAACATGAAGCATGCAAGTCCTACGTCTGTCGTGATTAGCGCGCCGTGGGCCAGGAGGTTTGGATCGAAAGTCAGCAGAGTGAGCGCAATGAAAGCCGCGCTGGCTCCAAACATCTCACGTGTTCCGAAGAAGACGACTAACGCCGTAAGCAATGTCAGAATGGCTGCGGCCGTGCGCGTGCGCGCGAGAATTTTGTCAGGATTATTCTGGTAGAGGAACTCCTTGCCGCGAAGAAATGCGTCTTCTTTTAAAGAAGCGCTCTTCCAGTGCGGGAGACTTTGGCTGCGACCATAGCAAGGGAAAGGTCACGAAGAGTTTCACGAGGGGCGGATGTTCAGGATTCAGTCCGTAATCACCATGAGTCCAGGAACGATATCCGGTAAAGATGTGATTCCCCTCATCCCATGTCTGCGATTCTCGTCGAACGGAAAAGAACAATTGAAGGCTAAGAACAATCAGCAGGATACAAAGTGCGGCAATTTCACGTACGTTGAGTTTCATTCACCCTCGGCTTCACTTACCGATGCCGAATTGATCGTAGTTGTTATGTTCTTGATCGGAATGACCGAGTTGGTTTCCTCAATTCATACGGTCGATCTAATGTCGGGTCCGCCGGAAGGATTTGATAGCTTGTGCGGGATGAGCACTGTAAGACGTGTTGCAAAAGCTGTCAACAAAAACTATTGCTACATTTCACGTGAGTTATGTTGCGGCCATGGAACGTACTGTAGGGGCGGCCCTCCGTGGCCGCCCCTGTGTGGAGTTCAACGCAGGGGCGGCCACGGAGGGCCGCCCCTACACTTCGGTGAATGATTTCGTGGAGTTATTTCAAGCTCTCGAATTCCCGCTTCGCCTCGATCAAGATTGGGATGTCCCGGTCGGCGTCCTTCCAGAGCGTGAAGAAATCCTGGTACGACGTGCGCGCCCGGGCCGTGTCGCCCTGCATCACTGAGGCACGCGCGAGTGTCAGGTGCGCAAGCGGCCAGAGCGTCGAAAGCGAACCGTGACCACGATGGTCCAGGATCTTGCGTGCTTCTGCAGCGGCTTGCGCGCCCTGGCCGAGTTTGAGGTAAACGAGGCTGCGCAGTGTTTGTGGCAAAAACGCGGCGGCTGCGTCGTAACGTTTCGTTGTTTCCAACAGTTCGAGTGCCGCCTGCGCGTTATTCTTCCGCAATTCAATCGCCGCTTTAATTTCCGGAAGCCAGACCTGATTCACCATCGTGTCTTTCGGATGCTTCTGTTCGAGTTCCTCAATCAGCGGCTGCGCCTTGCCTGCATCGCCTACGAGCGCAAACGCGAGTGCCGTACGCGTGAGAACGTTGCGATTGCGTTCGACCTTGAGCGCCGATTCGGCCAACGCAACGGATTGCTTGAACTGGCCCAACCAAGCAGCACGAAGCGCCTGATCCGCGGTATAACTGGCTACAACCTCTTTCGCCTCAGCACGCTCGGCGATCTCAGTCGCACGACGTAGATGTTCATTGGCCTCGTTCCACCGACCGCTAAACGATGACGATTGCGCCAGCCAGTACACGGCTCGATACTCGTCAGTTCTTCCATTCGCCCACGTGATCTGCTCCTGCATTCCTTGCGCATCACCTTTGACGAACGCCACGGTATAGAGTCTCTCGCGAATACTCGTGCTATCCAACTTTTGCGCAATTGCCTTTTGGCAAACGTCTCGCGCTTCGTCGAAGCGATTGAGCCCTATTAGCGCCTCCGCAAGATTTCCCGGCCAGATAGTCGTGTTTGGATTAAGTCGCTGCGCCTCACTCGTGGCTGCAACAGCCTTCTCGTATTGACCAGTGATCGAATAGAGGTTTCCGAGATTACCCGACCCACGAGACTCACGAGGATAATTTCGCACGTACGCCTCCTGCGCCTCAATCGCCTTCTCCAACTCACCAGTCACGATCTGATAGTAGAAATACGTGATGCGCGCGCGTTCATCCTCGCTGACGCGGTTAGTCAAAGCGAACGCCTTTGACAAACACTCCGCGGCGAGTCCGGGCTGGCTTGTGTTGGCGTATTGAAGCGCAAGTCCCAACCATGCTGTCGCGAAGTTAGGATCCATTTCGGTGGCGCGTTTATAAAACTCGATCGCCTTGAAGGATTGTCCTCGGTCCTGTTCACTTCGTCCGAGCGCATATTCTTTTAGCGCTTCGAGCGAGGCGGTGGTTACTTCCAACTTCGCGTCGAACTTCTGGATCGAGCTCAATTCCTCGCCCAGTTTCTCCCGCAACTCCGACGCCGCGCGCGAAAGCGCTTTCAGTACATCGTCCTTTCCTTCAGCTTCGACCTGGACCAGCGCCAGTTGATCACCAGTCTGCCCATTGAGCGCTTCAAGCGTGATCGAATAGTTGCGCTCAAACTTCACGATCGTGCCGGCGATGAAGGCCTTCAACCCTTGTCGCTGACAGATCTCGCGCGCTCGCTCACGAGTGACGCGTTCATCCGGCGAAAGACTCATGAGCTGCAAAGTGGCCCGCGTCCGCGTTTCGGGAAAGATGTCGAGAAAAGGTGATTGTTGTAACTGCACTGCGAGACCCTGGCGCAGTGTGCGATCAAAGACGTCCTCTCCGGTCTTGTTGTCAAACTCGGTGAGAAGAATCGTGTCTTTGTCAGTCAGAGGCGCCACTCGCTTGGCCTTGATGAACAAGAACACCGGCACGAACGCAGCGAGCACTAACACTCCCAGCAACACTAACGCACCGCGCTTGTGCTGCTTAACCTGATTGACGATGTACTCTGCACTCGAAACCGGATACGAACCGCTTTGTTCAGTGGTGGCAGTCGCTCCCGACATTCGTCGCGGCAAGCTTTGATCGAAAATGGCGGTGCGATCGCTTTCAGCCTGATTTTCCAATTGACGTTTGACGTTCCGCATGTCGGTCAACATTTCGGAAGTCGTTTGGTAGCGGTCGTTGGGATTTTTTGCGAGAGCCTTGTCGACGATGTGTTCCAACTCTTCTGGTACGTGCTTAACCAGCGCTGATAACTGGGCGTGAGGTTTCTCCTGAATCGCGACTATCTGCTGCAACAAATCCTTTCCTTCGAAAGGCACGCGCCCCGTAATCATTTCATAGAGCACGACACCGAGACTCCAAATGTCGGTGCGATAGTCGAGTGTCTTCAACGCCAGCGATTGCTCGGGCGACATGTAACTCACAGTGCCCATCACAATCCCTGTCTCTGTGTGAATTGGACCGCCGGCATCACCCTCCTGCTTGACGGGCTTCGCCAAACCGAAGTCGAGCACCTTCACGATGCCGTCGCGTCGACGCAGCATGATGTTTTCAGGCTTGATGTCTCGATGGATAACGTGAGACTCGTGCGCCGCATTCAAGGCGGAGGCGATCTGAATGCCGATGTCCAGCACTTCGTGAAGATTCAAACGGTTGCCGGCGAGGTGCTCTCTCAGCGTCGCGCCCTCAACATATTCCATCGCCATGAAACGTGTTGAGTCATGCATTCCAAACTCGTAGACGGTGAGAACGTTCGGATGATTTAGACCGGAGACTGTCCTTGCTTCGCGGATGAAGCGCTTCATCCATTTTGGATCAGCCGCGACTTCGGCAGGCAAAAGCTTGATCGCCACGGTGCGATCCAACTCGCTCGTGTCCTGCGCGAGATACACATGGCCCATCCCACCCGCAGCAATGTGCGCACGGATTTCGTACCGGCCGAGTTTTACACCTTCAGATAGTGGCATTATGAAACGCTGCCGAGATTCCAGGCGAGTTTGTGTTTTGGACTTCTTCTGCGCCGCCGAAATAGAGCGATTATCTTAATCGGATTTGGCCGAGCACGCTAGACTTGCGGCAAATTTGTTACGTCACTTATTGACAAGTCCGATAAACTAGTTCGCCTCATGTTTGATTCCAATTTCATCACCAATCCTTACAGAGCTTACAGCCACTTGCGCACAACCGCGCCGTTACACTGGTTTGAAAAGTTTCGTAATGGTGCGTGGCTTGTAACTCGTTATGCCGACGTGTTGGCGGGGTTGCACGATACGCGTCTCTCCAGTCAACGAAGTCATACGCTCACCGCCGCGCTCCCGCGTGATGTACAAAGCGAGTTCGCAACGTTCAACCAGATCTTTTCCAGGTGGATGCTCTTTCTCGATCCGCCGGAGCACAGCCGCATCCGCCAACTCCTCAATAAAGAGTTTACGCCGCACATGATCCAGCGCATGCGACCGCGTATCGAGCGCGTTGTTAATTCGCTTCTGGATGACGTGGCCGGCAAGTCGGAAATAGAATTCATGACCGAGTTTGCCAACCCACTGCCAGTCAGAGTGATCGCAGAGATGCTCGGCATACCCAGCGAGGATCAAAGAGACTTTCAGATCTGGTCTGATGCGCTTGCTGATTTCTTCGGCAATGCGTCTGCGTCACTAGAGGCGGCACGGCGCGCGCAGGATAGTCTCGTAAGTCTTACGGAATATTTCCGCGCACTGCTGCCTGAGCGACGCGCGAACAAGGGTGACGATTTAGTAAGTCTGTTGCTTCGGGTGGAGGAAGAAGGCGAAGTGCTGACAGGCGAAGAGTTGTTGGCCCAATGCACGTTGCTACTCGTCGCCGGGCATGAGACCACGCGCAATCTGATCGGCAATGGATTGCTGGCACTGTTGCAACATCCCGATCAGTTTGCCCAGACTCAAAGAGAATCCTTCGTTGATGAATTCTGCAGTGCGTGAGTTTGCGAGGTTCGACAGTCCGGTGCAGTTCTCCGGACGCGCTGCGACAGAAGACTTCACCTGGCACGATCAGGAAATTAGGAAAGGTCAAACTGTCATCCTGCTTTTAGGTTCTGCTAATCACGATCCGGAGAAATTCTCTGATCCGGAAAAACTCGACATCTCACGCGACGAAGGCATGCCGCTTTCATTCGGACACGGCACACACTTCTGCATCGGCGCCTCCCTCGCCTACACCGAAGCCGAGATCGCATTCACGACGTTGCTCGAGCGAACATCAGGGTTGAGGATGCTGGACGACGTTCCGTCATGGCGGTCGAATTTGAGTTTTCGTGGCCTGATGAAGTTGCCCCTCTCATTATCGATGCAATAAAGCAAAAAACTCTCAACACTTCTCCAAAGAAAGCTTCCAATTATGGCGGCGCCGCCGAGCATTCCACCACAGCGTTGATCGTTTGCGTAAGAGCCGAGGAGGACGCCATTGAATCGCGTCCTCCCGGCTGTTCGCGTGTCTATCACAGAAGTCAGAAGCACGGGTCCGCATCACGATACTCACAACATGACGTTACAACGTCGCGGGGTATCCATTCTCCTGATCCCTTAATCATCAAAAGGCTGATTTGCTGAATGCCGCAGCAGTCAACGTAGTACGATCCTACAATGTCTGAACATATTATTTGATTGGATTCGGCATTGCTCGTTTCTCGAAGACCTACCTTCAGAAAACTAAACATGGGCGAGTCGTTTAGGGCTGCCGCTCTACTTGTGCTTCGGACCACGTGCCAACGAAGCGGATTGTTTGGCTCCATCACGTGTGGCAGACCACCGAACCATCCGGTCCGATCATTGAACATGACACCGTTGATTTTGGTCGTTGCGTGATTGCCGCTGAGGGAGCGGGCATCCATTTCGAATAGACGTTTTCGGATCAACTCGCAGGCGTGTTGGTCCACGCTGAGTTCGATCTTCTCGCCCGGTTGCAGAGCCTGGACGTTGTTATCCGCCGGTTTCCCTGGTTGTCGACCAAAAGCAAGCATGAAGGGCTCTGTCACACCAGGTAGCGTGGCTTCGATCGTCAGGTATTCGATTGTTTTGTTTGGGACATTTTCGACTTGCACGAGCGGTTGACTGAGCCAGGCTCGGGCAGTTCGATCAGTTCGAGTAGTGCGCGCATTGATGGTCAGCGTTGTGATCTTGAGGGGGACGGTGACGGTGCGCGATTGCGGCATTGCCGGCAGCGCTGAAGCAGTGATGACAATGATGCATCCCAAAAGCAAACCTGCGTATTTCATGTTATCTCCTTTAACACAGGGCTAGATGAGTGAAGGTATTCACCTTGTCAGGGGAGGAGGCACTGGGAGGAGTGCTCAGGATAGTTGTCGCGCGCGCGAGAAGTCAAGAAAAGCAATCTGCACACTCATGGCTGTTTGCGTTCAGACTTTAAGTGCTGGATCTCGTTCTCGATCTGGTCTTCCAGGTTTTCCAAACGCCGCTCTAACTCAGCCAGCTTACCCTGCTGTTCTCGCAACTGCGTGGCCTGCTCTTGTTCTCGCTCTCTTAACCGAACCACCTGTCCTTTATACACTTCGATGGATCGTTTTTTATCTTTTACTTCGAATTCGAGTTGCGCCCGTTTTACCAGATCCATTTCGTTCGCAATCGCCGTCTCTAGCAGCTTAATTTGCTCACCCATGCGTGGAATCGTTGACTCTGTCTTATCGAGCATTTCTCTAGTGGCGTCGAGTGTGGCGGAGAGCCGAACGGTCTGCTCGTTGTTTATCTTGATACGCTCCAGCAGGATCTGGCTGCGATATGCATTCAAACCGGTATTCTGGAGAGTTTGACGAAGCAGCCGCACCTCATTCAGCAGAGCCTTAGTAGTTGGATCGGCATCTGCCTTCGTATCGCTCTGCGCGTACGCTCCACTGACGAAGCAAAGTAAGGCAACTAAGACGAGACAGCGACAAATGTACGGCCGAAGAAAACTCATGATGGTCCTCCTTTGGGTGTCGCAATCAACCGCGTTATGCGTCAGCCACACGTACGTCGCGCGGAGGTTCAAAGTTCGCTCGTCATGTAATCCTTTGCAACCTTTTTATAGGATTTACAGGATGATCAAATGGTTTCCGACTTTAGATTCCCAATTGAAACCGCAAGGCATCGACGACCTTCCGATGAACTCCACGATCGTCGAGCGTTCCGAGTTTTCGAGTGAGTCGGCGCTTATCCAGCGTTCGTATCTGATAACACAACGCAATTGATTCAAGAGTAAGCCCGCCCGTGTTTGCCGGCAGGACAGCTTCGTTGGGGTAAACACGGCGATTCGCTTTGCGCGAGGTGAGAGGAATTACGTTCACAACAGGAAGAATACTGTTGAGTAAGGATTTGCTGATTATGAGTACAGGTCTGGTTTTGCCTTGCTCAGAGCCAACGGTCGGATCGAGGTTAGCCAGCCAAACGGTCCATTGTGAGAATTTCATGAACTTCCTGGTCAGCGTGACCAAAATCTTCCATGGTCTCGTTGAGGTCTGCCAGAAATACTTCGTCCGACGCAGCTTCCTGTATCAGTTCTTCGGGATTGCGTTCAATACGTTCTTCAATCTTCATTGCCACTGGCGTGGATGTTATCACACAGCGCTGGATTACTTCAGGAGCATACCGAGCCCTTCGACTCTAATTTCGAGTAAGCGCAAATATTAAAGTCTCGCACGAAAAGTCAGTTTCTGCAGGAACAAAACAAATTCTCATGTAAATCTTGTTCAATCTTGTAAATCCTGTCCAACTGACTCTTCGCACAGAGCCCGATTAGCTCAAAACAACTCGCTCTCAATCGCAGCAACCTGAACATCCACCATCCCGTAGACGTTCAATTCACCGTAGCGAGTAAAGGCAACGTGCTTCGCCATGTTCGCAAGTGCTTTCGGATGCGTCGCATTCTCAAGTGTCGCCATCAACACCAGCAACGCCGCCGACTTCATCTCTGCCTCATCCCCAACGCGACAGATCATCGCCGCTAAGGCTTCGATCTTCTCTTCGCTTGAATCTTCGCCGGTTTGCGATGTCCCTATGACACCCTGGTTATTAACGACAGCTTCGCCGGTTCTGCACGGCGGACGAGTCGGGCAAGCCACGGATCGTTTATTTCTAATGCGTAACGAATGATCGCCCGACTCTGCGGATCGATTGATCTGTCGTTCAGGACCGCCTGCGCTCTTTGTTTAAGAGCATTGACGATCGTATTGGTCCTTGATGTTCGGTTTACGTGAGGTGTTTCGCGCACGGTTGCGCTACTATCATTAGCCATGATTGTCATCCTTTCTTCGGAAGGTTGATGGTCTAGGGTCGGCTTCGTGTCGCAACCACGAGTCGGCCCGCTTCTTTTGGTGGGTGAGCGTGGAATATACCATAATTTTGAGCACGCGTTTCTCTTTTCTTAATCTTCCAATTAGCGAAGTTCAGGCGAGCTTTCGGCTATACACCCACACTAGAGTTTTTCAAAGTGAGGTCCTCTGCCGCGTCAGTGCCTCACGGAACGAAGGCAGGAATTTGAGCGGGCTGAAATCGGTGTCTGGGGCACTCCATTCTTTCCTTAACCGTGACTATCACCTCTCAAGTTCAGCTAAAATGTCATCCCATTGTGATTTGGGAAAACCGATCAAGAGCGGCGTTGCAAAGATCTGCTGCCGCTGTCCATCCACATTCTTCACGAGGCAAAGCCCGGCAAAATTCCGTTGTCCTGAAGAAGGCATGAATTCACCCCATGCTGTACTTGTGGTCACCCATTTGGGATCAATTGGAAGCACCAATTTCCAAGCACCCAATTGTTTGTAAATATGTGGATCCCTATTCAGATCACCACTGAGTTCGTAGACTCGATCCAACTTGTAGTTTCTCAGATTCTTAGTTCTAAAACGGCCATTGAAACTGAAGGTGATGCCGACTAAACCCTCGTCAGGGTTAACAAATTCAGCGGGAAGATCAACGGCATCAATTTTAATGTCCTCTATTACTTGCGAAAATTCAAGTAACACTTGGTTCAGTTTCCATCCTAAGGAGTGAAGAGTTTGGTCTTCACGGAGCGGTACCTCGATCTTACGACCTTGCATGGCAGCTAAAATCGCCAATCTCGGAACGTTAAGATACGAGAATTGAGAAACATCACTTTTCCAAGGCGTTAGCTTACTCAATTCGGACTCAACCCATTTTTCATGCACAGTTCTTAAATTCCGCAGCACATCTACTGTATAGACCTCTGGATGATCATCAACGAGCTTATGATGAATTCGGCACAACAGAATCAAATTATCGTAGTCATCTAGCGCATCAACCTTAAAGCTTGCGTCGTGTCTCGGCCCATTCCGCTTTCTAGATCGAATATGACAGATTTCCCCCACTAGAGAGACCTCTATTCCTCGCTGTGCATTCTCAATTAGCGATTCACGACAGATGGCGCACTTTAAAGCTGCCAATCCCCATAATCTTGCTTTTGTGCGATCGGAAATAGTCATAAATCTGCATCTTTCAAAAAGCTTCGCGTTTCAAGAATGCCCCACCGGATCGAGCATGATGTTAATTCCGACATGGGACGGGAGGTCAAATCTCTGGCGCAAGAAAATAAACGGGCTTGAGAGGCAAACGACGTCGATCTTCGTCGATCAGCGTCTTGTAATACTCCGTCCACAACTGAAATAACGCTTTGCTGTCAATAAGTGTAACTCTCCGTTTTTCTTGAGTTCGAGCCTCGTCGCGGGCGTCTTTTGTGAAGCCACCTACGGATACAAAGATGCCCACATCGTCGTCGCCAAGGAGCGCCATGAAAGATCGTAACCCATCGACGGTAACTGACTGTTGTTGACGTTTGACCTGCACCTTGATCCGGGGAGGCCGTGTGGCGAGTGGATCTGACGCGGCCATGATGTCGATGCCCCCATCCTTGCCAGCTGGGGCGATCCATAAAATGTGATATCCCATTGAGCGAAGTAATGCTGCAACTAAGTCCTGAAATTCATACGGATTAATCGTGCCAAGGTATTGCTCTATTTCATTCCACGCATCTTCTTCAGCCTGTTCAAGTGTAACGCTGGCCGCTTTGCCAGGCGTTTCTTCTTCAGGTTCTTCGTCAACATCCTCGACGGGCTGCTCAACTCTCCATTGGTGGTAGAGTCGAACTGCTTCTTTGTAAAAGGCTTCAGGATCAGAGTAAAAGTTGTAGGCTTTCTGACCTTCACTCGTTACAGTCCAGCGTCCATTTTCCTTATAAAGCCAGCCCGCCTTGACGAGATCGACGGTCGCGAATCGAACGATTTTGTCAAAGCGTCTGCCACCGGTTGAGTAAACCCCTTTCTCGTATTCGGAAAGAGTAAGATGCTTCTCCAGTTCAGCGAGCGCATCACGTGCCCTCATGCCGTCAGGCGTTGGCATTAGGATTTCAAAAAGTTTGCGAAGCATTTCGCCAGTGCGGCGACGAGTTATTTCGGGCATCGGTTCTCCGAGGGCGCACAACAGAAGTCAACCAAGAAAATAAGCTCAACGATGTTCGTGATTCATGCCGACAGCCTTGAAGTCGTGTAGAGGTGGCTTCGTGGGAGCCAACCGGGTTCGACGGCCATCGCGATGCGCGTATTTTGCCTCAGATATCTACGATTGCCAAACAATTCTAATCGGGACGATCGGAATCAAGTATGTCAATGATGTGTTTGACCAAAATCGTATACGACTAACAGGAAAAAGACTGGCACTTCGGAAAAGACACCCAATCCGACCTGGGAGGAATTGTTGCGTCAATAGATCGACTGGATAAATTTCGTTACCCGTGGGTGTCATTGTTTATCGGCGAGGAGGATGAGGATGCCTGAGGTAGATCCGAATCCAATACCTCCATGGAATTTTCGGCGCGAACGTTAATCCACAGCTTGTGCATCACGAATTCAAAAACCCAAGCGCAATAAAATAGAGCCCAAGATCGTAGAGCCCAAGGTTGGTTAAGCCATTTGCGGGAGTGCCGGGGATGTGTCTGCTGATACCGATCGATAAATCTGACATCAGCCACAACGTACTCCCCAAGAAGACCGGCACAAGCGACGTCGATGCGATGACGTTCGAAACAACAAGTATCGCCAAATAGCACACCGCCGCTACACGTAGAGACGGTTTAATCTTTGGCAGTATCCAAAGACAAACAAATAGCGCAATCACAATGTTCGTCAACGACAGAAGGATTAATGGTCGGCCATCAAGAGGCATGTCGAGATATGCCAGCGAAAGACAGATCAGAGCTACAGCAAATACCCCTGCACCAAGTCCAAACACCCAAAAAAAGGTTGCTTTGGAAATGTCTAAAAGAATGTCTCCACAGGCACACAACAAAAAGCCTAGTGTGAGGAGCGATGGCCCATTCAAATACCACGAGAGCACTGCCAGGAAAAATGCCGGCGCAGCTTTGACTGGTCCTCGAACAACATAAGGTATTGATTTCGTAATGGCGTGTTGAGTCAAGATCGCAAGCACGACCAAGACGAAGAAGAATATGGTCCACAGCAACGAATCTCTAAGTAAGAGTTTGAACGTCATCGTAAGAGGCGGGAGGCATGGTTATCCACAGATTACACAGAATTACAATTAAGTGACGCCGGCTTTAAATAGGTTTCTGTGGAGGGAGAGCGCGGAACAAGACAAAACAATCAGCGCGAAAGGATAATAACTCTTCAGGGAGTTGAGAACGTTGAAATAGTCGTGCCGTCTGAATTCGCAATTGTTCATCAGGGCCAGGGCGGGATTATCCGAGAGCAGTAAAAGGTGCGCGAAGTAACCGATGATGTAACCACTGGCAAGCAGGGCGATCGTGTTGCCCCACCATCGATTGGTTCTCAAAAAGATAGCAGCCACGAGCAAGATGGCCGGCTCGCGCAAAAAAGCCGATGCGTCATACCCAAGACACATACCACAGGTGGTAATACTCACCCTCGAATACATCATGCATGCGGCGGTGAAGTTAAAGATGGCCCAACCCAGCAGGATTGATCTTACGTCAACCAAGTAGCGTAAAAGGCCAGATCTTTGCGCGTGAGAACTCATGTGCAAATTAGACATCGATGGACTGTGGGTTGTCCAGCAACACAACCTTGTCTTCGTCGTGCCAGTCTTTTCGGCAAAAACGACACTGCTTCGCCGACGAAGTTCTCAACGCCATTCCACAATAAGGACAGGGCGTTGGTTCTTTCGCCGGCTTTGGTCCGTCACTGTGGTTAACCCATAACTTCGCCCACTCCATCAAACAACCCGTCGCATCACGCAGTTCAAACATCGCCATTACGCGCCCCTTCTCGCGGATGCATTGCCGGATTCGTTGTTCATCAGCTTCCGGGAGGTCCTCAAATACGGGAATCCGCGCGCCACATTCATGGCACAGAGGACCTCGCTCCGGCCACTCGTCCTTAGCGGCAAGAACTTCAGCTCGTGAATAGGAATCCTTTTCCATGGCAACTCAAACCAGGATGTTACCCACATAAAACTCCATTTTCAAAACCGAGCCGAGGGTTTATTCCGGCGAATTTGTTTGAAACCTTACACGGCCGTCCTCCGTAAACAACCCTTCATCCGCATGGATAGACTCATCAACCATCCACACAAACGAAAGAGGTGTTTTATGCGTTCACGCCGCACAACCGGCCTGCTGATACTTTCAACCCTGTTGCTAATCGCGCTTGCGGCGCCGGTTTGGGCGCAGAGCCCGCCGCTGATTGATCGCGAAATTTTCTTCGGCGATCCGGATATTGCCGGCGCGCAGATTTCGCCTGACGGGACGTTCATCACCTTTATCCGGCCTTTCAAAGGCACGCGCAACGTCTGGGTGAAGAAAACAGCCGATCCATTCGACAAGGCGAAACCAATCACGGCTGATACAAAGCGGCCAATCCTTACTTACTTCTGGTCGCGTGACGGTAAGTACGTGCTCTTTGTGCAGGACAAAGCCGGCGACGAGAACTACAACGTATACGCAGTCAACCCGGCGGAGGCGCCTGCCGCGGGACAGGATGTGCCGGCAGCTCGCAATCTCAGCGAGGTAAAAGGAATACGCGCGGTTATCTATGCGGTGCCACGCAGCGAGCCCGACGCGATGTACGTGGGCCTGAACGATCGCGACGCCGCATGGCACGATCTCTACAAAGTAAAAATCTCCACCGGTGAGCGCACGCTGATCCGCAAGAACACCGAACGCATCACTGCCTATTACTTCGATCTCAAAGACCAGCTCAGACTCGCAACTCGTTCGGCAGAGAACGGCGACACGGAAGTGTTGCGCGTGGACGCGAACAAGTTCACTAAGGTTTACAGTTGTAATGTGTTTGAGGCGTGTGGACCAATTCGTTATCACAAAGACGGCGAACGAGTTTACTTCCAAACAAACAAAGGAAGCGGCAACGATCTAGTCAGTCTTGTGCTGTTCAACCCCGCGACCGGAAAAGAAGAACTGGTTGAAACGGATCCTTTGAAACGCGTCGACTTCGGCACCGCGATGTTCTCGGAAGTTTCTGATGAACTGGTTGCAACTACCTACGAAGACGAACGCGAACGAGTTTACTGGAAGGACAAGGAGTTCGAAGCTGATTTCAAAAACTTGCAGAAACAACTTCCCGGCAAAGAAATCAATGCAGTGTCTTCAACTAAAGATGAAAAGCTGTGGATCATCGCTGCCCATGCTGACATCGATCCCGGCGCAACTTATCTGTATGACCGCACCAGCAAGAAGTTGACGCTTCAGTATCAGGTCCGCGAAAAGTTAAACCGCGCGTATCTCGCACCGATGAAGCCGGTCAAGTATCCATCGTCTGATGGTTTGCAAATCCCCGCTTTTCTGACGTTGCCCAAAGGCGTTGAAGCCAGGAATCTGCCCGCGGTGATCGTTCCACACGGTGGTCCATGGTATCGCGACAGTTGGGGCTACAACGCGTTTGCGCAGTTTCTCGCCAACCGCGGCTACGCTGTTCTGCAACCCAATTTCCGTGGTTCGACCGGTTACGGTAAGAAGTTTATTGACGCCGGAAACAAGCAGTGGGGCGACAAGATGCAGGACGATGTAACCTGGGGTGCGAAGTATCTCATCGCTCAGGGCATCGCCGATCCGAAGAAGATTGGCATCATGGGTGGATCGTATGGTGGTTATGCGACGCTGGCGGGAGTTGCGTTTACGCCTGATGTTTACGCCGCCGGCGTTTCGATAGTTGGACCATCCAATCTCATCACGCTCCTCGAATCGATTCCGCCTTACTGGGAACAGATTCGAAAGCTCTTTTATGAACGCATGGGTGATCCGAACACGCCCGAAGGCAAGGCGCAATTGCTGCGACAGTCGCCCTTAACCGCGGCTGCGAAGATCAAAACTCCACTACTCGTGATCCAGGGAGCGAACGATCCGCGTGTTACCAAACGCGAGTCAGACCAGATCGTAATCGCACTAAGGGATCGAGGGTTTCCGGTTGAGTATATGGTCGCGCCGGATGAAGGGCATGGCTTTGCTCGTTCCGTGAATAACATGGCGATGTTTGCGAGTGCGGAGAAGTTTCTCGCGAAGTATCTCGGCGGGCGCTACCAGGAGAGTATGACGCCTGAAGTGTCGCAACGTCTGGGCGAAATCAACGTCGATGTTAAGACGGTGACGTTACCGAAGGCGATGACTGCATCTGCTGAGCTTCCGAAACCGGCTGTCGATCTGCGGCCAGGTATAAGCAACTACAAGGCGTCCATTGCGCTTGGCGGGCAGGAAATTCCGCTCACCGTTAAGACAGACATCAAAGAAGAAAATGGCGCATGGACCGTCAATGAAACGGCTCAGACTCCGCAAGGCGAGATCGTCGACATCAGCACGATCGAGAAAGGAAGTCTGCTGCTGAAGCGCCGTTCGATTAAGCAAGGGCCACTGGCGATTGAGATGAACGTTACGCCGAATAAACTGAGCGGTACGACGGTCATGAATGGTCAGTCGAAGGCGATTGATGTCGATCCCGGTGGTGCGTTGTTTGCCGATGGTGCTGGGACGTATGAGGTGCTCGCGTCGCTGCCGTTGGCTGATGGATACAGTTTGAGTTTCCGCAATTTCGATGTGATGAAACAGAAGCCGCAGATCAAACAGTTGAAGGTTGTTGGGACGGAGAGCGTTACGGTTCCGGCCGGCACGTTCGACGCGTACAAGGTGGAGATTGTTGCGGCGGACAATGATGCGGATAAGCAGACGGTTTGGATTGATAAGGCGAGCCGGAAGGTGTTGAAGATTTCGGCGGTGCTGCTGAGTTTGAATGGCGCGGTTTTGACGTCAGAGCTAACGCCGTAGTTTTAACCGTGGATGGGCGCGGATGAACGCTGAACTGCGTTTATCCGCGTTCTTAATACCAGCGGAAGACGCGGAGGATATTTGAGAAGTCATCAGTCCACGCATCCGTTTCGGTTTGTGGTCGCAGCACTCGCCACTGAGGGTTTGCGACGAGGTTGTCTAACGCTGGGGAGTGCTGTGCCATCACTGCCCACTCGGACGGATCCTTGCCTCGGACCGGATCATGCTCTCCGTCTGCAAGACTGAGAATCGTTGCGCCATTCTGTTTAGCCAACTCTGCAAGAACCGTATCGAGTTTGACACTCCGATTAGAGATGTGAAAGGCCAGCATTCCTCCAGTCGCCAGTTTCGACATGTAAAGCTCGATTGCTTCCTTCGTCATGAGGTGAACTGGAATCGCATCGGAATTGAAAGCATCGAGAACGATGAGGCCGTAATGCTTGTTCGGCGCGTTTTGTAATTGGAGACGCGCATCACCCACGACTATGTTGGTTGGACCAACCGCACATTTCTGCAAGTAAGTAAAATACTCAGTGTTCTGCGCGATGCTGATAACGGCCGGATTGATTTCGTAGAAAGTCCAATGCTGATCCGGACGGGCGTAGCACGCCATCGATCCGGCTCCGAGTCCGACTACCGCGACATTCGCCGAGGCAGGATTAGAGTTGAAGGCGTCGAAGATCTGTCCCAGTGGTCCTTCACGATGAAAGTATGAAAGCGGCTCGCGATGAAGACTGGGATTGATAAACTGGCGACCGTGGATGGTATTGCCGTGGAAAAGAACACGAGTGGCGCCTGATTGATCGAGTCTCACGCTCAGGGTCCCAAAGAAATTCCGTTCATTGTGCAACGTGCGGTTTTGAGTTTCGGAGTACACGACGCTTCCCAGCATGACGGCGCCGAGAGCAAGGGCAAATCGAACCGGGCGACTTCGGAAATGGTGGTTGATGATTACCAACGGAATTCCAAAAATGATAGCTAATCCCACGACTTCTCTGACGTCGTATTGATTAACCAGGAAGACGAGTCCGATAGTGAGCAGGCCGGCACCTGCCGGCAGTATCAGGTCAAACAGACGATCACGTGAGGAGTTCTCTTTGGCTTCACTCGGCCGCATTAGGCATGCGAGGACAATCGCCAGGGGATACTCAATCAATGTGTCCAATATGACCGGAGCTATCAGCGTGTTGAAGAGACCCCCGAGCATTCCTCCAATTGCCACACACAAGTAGAATTCGGCGAGGCGTGTAGCGTCTGGTCTGTCACTGGCTAACATACCGTGGCAGACAAGCGCTGCGACGAAGAAGAAGCAGAGATGTAACAGCACTATGGCTGTGGTCGGTTCAGTAGCGTTTGCCGCAAGTATCAAGGTTATTAGTAATGCCAACCCGCCGAGCGCGTGACTCAAGAGTCGTTCAGGCAACAAGTTCTTCCGCGCGAAGGCGAGAATGAAAGTCATAAGGTAAAGGGCTAATGGAATGGTCCATAGCAGAGGTGTTGGCGCGATTTCAGTGGTGATGTAGCTCGTGACACCGAACAGCAAGCTCGACGGAATGAAGGCTAAAAGTATCCAGTAGAGACGCCGCTTAAGCGGAATTGGGGACTTCGGAACTTGAGCAGTTTCGATGTTCTCGGATCGTGACGACTTCCACAACAGCGACACACAACCGGCGCTCAATACCAGGAATACAACATACCCAACAACCCAGAGTTGACTCTGCCGGGACAGTTTGAGATTTGGTTCGAGAAGTAATGGATAGCTGATCAACGCGAGGAGACTCCCTGCATTACTTACCGCAAACAGGAAGTACGGGTCATTCGCCGAAGCGTGACCGGTACGCGTAAACCACTCCTGCAGCAAGGGACTCGTCGTTGAAATAAGAAAGACCGGCAACCCGATCGAGGTTAGCAGGTAAGCGAAGAGCCAGAGAGCAGGATTATTTTGGTCGGATACAGAGCCAACATTTCCGCCAAGCCTACGCGATAGGTAAAGGGCTGAAAGAAGAATGAGGACAATGTGTAGAACTGCCTGCTTGCGTGGCGTGATCCAAGTGATTGTAACAAGGACGTAGGAATAGCCCGCCAGGAGCAGCACCTGAAAGAAGAGCATGCAGGTGGTCCATACTGCCGGAGTCCCACCGAGTCTGGGCAGAAGCATCTTCGCGATGAACAGTTGAACCCAGAACAGCAACAGGGCGCTGAGGAAAATCGTAGTGGCAAACAACAAGAACGTCGCCCGCGAGCCCAACAAGTTGTTTTGTAAAGGTGCAGGCTGAGTAGGGTGCGACGGTTTCATGTTTGGCCGCATATTAGTCTGGAACGCCAAGGAAGCCTAGAGCTTTGCAAAGGATCAGAAATCCCGCCCCCACTACAGCGCGCGGGATTAGATCACACCGAGATTTAACTTGGTGTTGTCTTAATTTTAGATTCTTCTCTGTGCAACCTCTGTGTCCTCTGTGTCTCTGTGGTTGATTTTCCGACAGGTTTAGTTAACCACGGAGACACAGAGGACACAGAGATTGCACAGAGAAAACCAAGTAAGACACTTCGATTGTTTGGTGGGTTCAAACACACCGTAGTATAAGTCTTGCGCTTTCGTTGTTCTCTAAACCTCTTAAAGGAACTCACCAATGCTACTTCGACGCAAAATCAGCTGGACTCTAGTTGTTCTCCTGTCGTGCGTGTTGACATTGTCAGCACAACCCGCTCAACGAGGAACCGCGGAACAAAAGACAGCAAGCTACTTTGAATCGATTCGAAAATCGCCGCCGAAGCAAATGGCCTTTCTGCTGAAAATGCCAAAGGGCGCTGATCTACACAACCATCTTTCCGGGTCAATTTACGCCGAGAGTTACATCGAGTGGGCGGCAGAAAACGGTTTATGCGTCAACAACAGCACTATGGCACTGGCCGTCCCAGCATCGCCATCCAAGTGCGACTCAACTCAAACGCCGGCGAATACCGCGCTGACAAATTCAGTACTGTACCGCCAGATGATCGATGCATGGTCCATGCGCAACTGGCAACTATCCGGGCAAAGCGGTCACGATCATTTCTTCGATGCTTTCGGCAAGTTTGGACCAGCCACATATAACAACAGCGGCCGAATGCTCGCCGAGGCCGTGAAGAGCGCTGCGCGCGGCAGAGCTCTTTATGTAGAGCTGATGTTTACTCCTGATGGCACTCCGACGGGCGTAGTTTCCAGTCAAATCGGAGAGAAGGTCGGGTGGGATGGAAACTTCGAATCGACGCTGAACAAGCTGAAAGCAATGGGATCGCGAATGCCGCCACCGTCGGAATCAAAAACATCCAGGACATGGAGGCTCAAAAGAATCAGTTGTTAAAGTGTGGCACGCAGCAGGCGGATGCGGGTTGCTCAGTTACGATTCGCTACGTCTCTCAGGTATCGAGAAACAGCTCGCTCGGCCAGGTCTATGCGCAAATGGTGACGGGTCTTGCGCTCGCAAACGATCCACAGTCAAAAGTCGTGGCGACGAATCTGGTCCAGGGTGAGGATGGTCTAAACTCGATGCAGAATTTCTCGCTCCACATGCAGATGTTGAGATTTCTGCGACCACTTTATCCGCGAGCGAAAGTCACGTTGCATGCGGGCGAACTTGCTCCGGGACTTGTGCCACCCGACGGTTTGATGTTTCACATTCGCGAGTCAGTCATGGTTGCTCGTGCGGAACGTATCGGACACGGCGTGGACATCATGCATGAGACCGAGCCCTACGAACTTTTGAAAGAAATGGCCCGCCGCAATGTGATGGTGGAAATCTGTCTGTCGAGCAATGATCTTATTCTCGGGATTTCGGGTTCGCGCCATCCGCTGGCTACTTACATCGAGTACGGCGTACCAGTCGCGCTGGCAACGGATGATGAAGGTGTTGCGCGTTCGGAGATCTCGCTGGAATACCTGAAGGCTGCTGAGGACCAGGGTCTTGGATACATTCAACTCAAAACCCTGGCGCGCAACAGTCTTCAATTTGCATTTATTTCAGGAAACAGCTTGTGGAGCGACGGCCGAAAATTCCGTCCGGCAGACCCGTGCACACGTGACGTTGCCGAAATGAAACTCACCTCAAACAGTTGCCGGCAGTTTTTAGCCGGCAACGAAAAGGCGAGGCTCCAGTGGCAACTCGAGCAAGACTTCAATGCGTTCGAGCGAGAGTGGTGATGAACCACTTCAGCTCATTAACCGGCGGCAGCCTTATTTTGTCGCTTTGCTTGTTCAACTTGCTGGCCAAGCGATTCAATCTGTTCTTTGGTTAGAGCCTGCCGTGCCTTCTTGAACATCTCACCTTCTTCTTCTTCAACGTGATGTTCAACGTTCTCTTTCAACACCGTAAATTTTGCGGTCCACTCTTCGGTGTCGTTAGGTTCGCTCTCCAGCTCGCTAAGCAATTGTTTGACTAGCCGATGTTCTTCATAGGCTTCAAGGGCTATATCGCGCGTCTCTTCAGCATCCTCCAGAACCGGGTAAACGATCTCTTCTTCTATCATTGCGTGAAGATCCAGTTCCGTCTTGAGCCGGGTGAAGGTTTCGGTTCTGCCCTTGACCGCTCGTTCGGTACTCTCGTCAATCTTTTCCATCATCTCCGCCACTCTTTCGTGGTCGGCCTTTAGTAAAGCAAAAACATCCATTGTGGTTTCCTCCTTGTTCTTTACCGCGCAGATCTCGTCGGGGGTAGTCGCTAGTTGCACTGCAACTTGCGAACCATCGACTCCCTTCGCATCTGTGTGACCGATTGCCGATTAAACCAGCCGAAATCCATACACGTTTTTTTTCAACGTGGTTGGCATCGCTACATATTCAAATAGGGCACCATCGACGTACTGGGGCGGCCCTCCGTGGCCGCCCCTGTGTGGAAATCAATGCCAGCTCATGATCCGCCACGCAGGGGCGGCCACGGAGGGCCGCCCCTACAGTACGTTCTTAGTAGTCGGTAACAATAACGGTTTGGAGACTCCTGCCCGGCTTGCTAAAGAAATCAGCGTAGCCGCGTGATTATCGCGACTACGCTGATCCTTGTCGGGTAATTAAGTCTTAGTGAAGTTTGGGAGTTTGCGTTACTTGAACCTGACCCATCAATAATTGTTCAAGCATTGCAAGCCGTCGTTCCATTTCACTGTTGGCGTAGCGAAGCTGGTTAACCTCACCACGGAGTTGTTCGACTTCCGCCGTCTTCTGCTGAAGCTCATCCGTGCGCTGGTTCAACGCCTTGATTGCCGCCAGACTCACACCAGTAAGATCCTGCATACCGATCGATGTATTACCGGTGCCCAGCTGAAAAGCTTTGAAGAAATCTTCAGCCATCGGTCCCATGTGTCGTACGCTGCGTCCCTCTGAAATGTAATTCCACGTGCTCACCTCGATACCTCTCAAGCGAGACAAAACTTCGGCGCCATCGACCATCACGAAATTCTCTTTCGTAGCGCGGCTTGAGGTACAGTTGAAAACACCTGAGCCGGCCGGAAGGTTACAACCCGTCGTGCCTGCCAGGTTCGTGCGGAAACGGAAACCACCACTCGCGCGTGCCGCAAACTCGTTGTTGGCAACCGCCTTGAAGGTTTGCGCGGTACTCGTCGCTAAGCCGTCACCCCAAACGAATGCGCCACTGAATCCGTTTGTCGAGGCGAACTTTCCTAACGCAAACGAGTGATCCTGATCGGCGGTGACGTTGTAACCAAGAGCGACTGCCGCCAGCCCGTGAATATTGAAAGTGTTGGGATCGCAGGCGCCGTTCACAAATGGACCACCGGATTTTGCGTTGTTACCAAAGGCCACGCCATATGTATCGCACACGCGATTGCTTGCGCCGGCCGAGATACCCGCCGCGCCTTTAACTTCGTTGCCGCTGCCAAAAGCGATGCTGCTCGTGCTGAGCGCCTTGTTGGTGTCGCCGAAAGCGAGCGAGTAGAGACCCGACGCAGTTGAGTTACTGCCGCCCGCCCACGAGAAGAAACCGACATTGGCGTCGTCCCATTCAGTGTCAGCGAAACCAGATCGAAACGCGCCCTTGTAGGTGTACCACATCGTGCGGTAACCACTGCCCTGCATAGGGATCGTGCCGATACCGAGACTGCCTGTCGCCAGGAAGCTGCCGTTCTGAAACACTTTGAAGTCGGCGAAACCCGTAGTCGGACCACAGCAGGTGCTTTGACCACGAAGACTAATCATCGCCGCGGTACCGTTGGCATCTCCCACCGTGAACTGCGGCGCGGCCGGCATGAATCGCACGGCGTTTGTGTCGACGTAGTTCCTATTCACTGCGTCGCCGCCATTCACCGGGTTACCAACGTTGGTTATCGGCGCGTTGTTCGCTGAAAGACCCGCGTTGAAGGTATTGAAGTTGGTCCACGTGTTGGCCGCGGCGAGTCGCGCGAGATTCAACGAAACGCGATTGTCGTTGATCGTGCCGAGAGTCGCAGGATCGTTGACGGCGGTGATGATGCTTGTGCCTGACAGATTGTTGCCGCCGGCCTGCCCCGCCGCATCTTTATTTGGTGAAAGATTTGTCGCTGAGTTGATAACTGAGCCATCCTCGAACTGAATGCCGCCACGCGCTTTGATCGTCCCCGCGACGTCGAGAGTTGTTTCGGGAGCTTTGGTGCCGATACCAACGCGGCCTTCCGGCGTGATGCGCAACTGTTCTGTATCCTGATTGGCAAACACGTTGCCGGTGCGGAAAGTTATCGCGCCGGTGGTGCTGCTCACCTGACCGTCAGTTCCGTCGTGTGCGGTAACCACGACAGCACGCTCTTTTCCTTCACGCAGAATGGAAACAGCATTGTCGCCGTCATTTTCGCTGACCTTCTTACCCGCGCGGCGCGTTTCCATCGACTGCACCTGGCCACTGGTTACTTCGGTTTGCTTTTGATTCTGGAGTTGAAGTTGGCTGGCTTGTAACAGGAGCGAGGCCATTCGCTGTTTAAGATTTCCTTTAAAGTCCTTGACTGTGACTACCGCGAGGTAAGTGCCATCCGGCATTGCCTGCTGTGCATCAGTCTGTTTCCAATCGACGATATTGCCGTTGCGCAAACCGGAGTCAGAAACGAGTTCACCGGTAGCGGAGTAAATCTCCATCCGAATCTGGAGTGCCTCACCGTGCGCGATCATGCGAACGGTGCCGTCGGAAGCGACCGATCCGGTCACTGATGAAACGGAAACCGGCTGAGGTGCAACCGGATCCTGTGCATGAATGTTGGTTGTGATTGCGAGAAGAATGAGAATAACGATAACTGTAACTCGTTTGAATGACATGCCGCTTTGTCCTCCTAGTACTTTTAAGTTGTTGCCGCGATCGGTCGAAGACGTTTATTCGACCGTTCTTGTTGGCTAACGCGCCGGGAGGAGGGAAAGGCACCTACCCGTTTGGGTAGTAAGTTTTTAAAAAGTGAGTTCAGCAAGGAAAAGTGCGGATGCGCAGCGCCAAAGGCGCGAAATATGATACCCAGGGGCAAGCGCGAAGCGCGTCGCCCCTGGTTAACAAAAATAAATCGAACGAGCACTGAAAGTGCGAAATACCGTCGCTAGTTATTCGCTCTTTCAGAGCTCAACGTTCATAACATTGTCTATCCAGGGGCGACGCGCCTCGGTGAATGTAGAGACAACGGGTGATAACTTCACCACCCGTTTTGGTAGTCGAGAGAAGGTCCAAAACGTCTTCGAATTACGCGTTAGGAGTTTTTCTTGCGGAGAGATGGAGAGTTCTATCGCGTCAGACCATGGCGCAGCGCTTTTGCCACTGCTTCCGATTTCGTGTGTACCTGCAGTTTGTCGTAGATGTGGCGCAGGTGAAACTTGATCGTGTTGACCGAGACGTGCAATTCCGCAGCGGCCGTTTTGTAGCTGTGACCCTCGACGAGCATGCGCAGCAAGCGGACCTCGTGCGGCGTGAGTTCGTATTCCGCTTCCTTCGGCGGCTTTATCTCGCGAAACAGATTGATCACGCGACGCGCTACTTCCGGCGACATGGGCGAGCCACCTTCGACGGCTTCTTTCAACGACTCCACGAGCTTTGCCCAGGGCGTCTTCTTCAGTAAATAACCAGATGCACCCGCACAGAGCGCGTCGAAGATTCGCTCGTTATCGTCGTACACGGTCAGCATCAAGATCACCAACTCGGGGTGCCGCTCTTTCAGAATGCTGACGCCTTAATGCCGTCCATGCCCGGCAGACCGATGTCGGAGAGCAGCAGATCGGGAAGATTTTTCGGAAGTTTCTCGAGCGCGTCTTCCATCGACGCGTACGCGCCGGTGCAGCGATAGCCGGGCGTAGCACTGAGGAGCTGGGCCAATCCCTCGCGGATTTCCCGTTGATCTTCAACGATGGCCACTTTGATCGTCCGGGCTTCAGTCATAAACGGCGTATACTAACGACACGAGCATCGACGCGTCACCGCCCATTCGGGTAGGTCAGCGGCCAAATCCGCCAGCGCGACCTCGGCTGGATGGGTACTTTCAGCGTTATCTTCGTCCCACTGCCGGCATGCGAATCAATCGTCAAACTACCGCCGAGTGCCTGAGCGCGTCGCTGCATGCTCGTAAGCCCGTGACCACCCATGCCAATCGCGGTCCCATTTGATCCAGGTTCAAAACCTTTTCCATTATCAGCGATCGAGATCGTCAACCATGGACCACTGATGCTGAACGTCAACGCCGCCTCCGTACACGACGAGTGTTTGACAAGATTGCTGACACACTCTTTGAATATCAGATAAACCTCACGACGCAGATCCGCACCCAGGTGAATGTCTCTCTCGTCCAGTGATGACCGGATCGAAAACTCTATACCTTTCGCATCGAGAAAGTCTTCGGCAAAACGACGCATGCGATAAGTCAAATCAGTCAGATGGTCGCGCTGCGGATTGACTGCCCAAACTATGTCGCTCATTGCGTCGACGCAGTCGCGAGAAGTGTCAGCTATTTGGACCAGAGGACCGGCTGCCGGGGAGTCACTTCTCGTCGCCATTTGCTGTGCAGCGACGTCACTGAGGATGGCGATCTTAGACAAGCTCGCGCCGATGTCGTCGTGCAGATCAGTCGCGATGCGCATACGGACGCGTTCGAGCTCGATTAACCGGCGCGTGTGGTAGCGATAGATGAGGTGAGTTGCCGCGATGAGACCGATAATTATCAGGGCGACGAACCACCAACGCTGCCAGACCGGCGGCACGATCGTGAATTCGATCGAAGCCGGCTGCTGACTGACAACACTGTCCGCGTTCACTGCTCTAACCAGGAAGCGATAACTACCTGGTCTGAGGTTCGCATAATTTACGATACGTTGACTTGTCGGCGCATTCCAATCACGATCTGCACCTTCGAGCATGAATTGATATTGCAGCACGTCACCCGATCGAAATCCCAGACTGACGAATTTGATCTCCAGTTGATTGCTACCCGCGTCGAAGTTGAGGCCGCTGAGATGAGGTACGCCCAAATCCGGGATCGGGAGATCACTGCCCGCCACGCGCACCGCCTGAATTAAGATTGGCGGCGACTCAGACTCTTCCTCCAGTCTGGGAACAAGCTTCGACAAGCCTTGCAATGTTCCAAACCAAAGCGTGTTGTTACGATCGCGGTAGGCTACGTTTACGTAACTGTTCGGCAGTCCATCGGCAATCGTGTAGCGTTTGACGCGACCGGTCTGAGGATCGAGACGATCGAGACCGATGCCAGTGCCGACATAGATTCGACCCCACTGATCTTCTGTAATACATGTGATCTGATCGGTGGAGAGTCCTTCCTTGACGGTGTAATGGACAAAGTTTGGACGCTCCGCAGTAGGGTCATCGACGCGTGCCAATCCGCCGTCGGTGCTTGCGATCCACAGTCTTCCTAAATGATCGCGATATAGCGCGCGAATCATGCCGGCAGGCACACCATCCGCTTTTGTGAAAAAGTCGAAGCGGCCTTCCCGGTAACGCGCCAGATCACCCCAGTAAAACCCAATCCAGACATTTCCTTTCTGATCTTCCTGGAATGCAGTCGCGGCGCTGTCGGGGCGCCTGTTTGCTTCGCTTGAATACGAGTGAAACTTCCCGGTTGCGCGTTCCCACCGGTTCAGGCTGGCGGTTGCTGGACTGCTAATGATGCTGATCCAGATATCGCCACGTGAGTCTTCGAAGAGACGAAACGGTTCATTACCGCCTAAGCCATTTTGCGTCGTGTAGTTTTTAACTGCTTGTGTTCTGCCCAGCTCAGCCAGCGAGCGCACTGGTGGGAACTGAAACAGCCCGCTGGTAGTTGGCACCCACCACTGTTTCAATTGATCCTGAACAAAGAGTTGGTTCCAACCCCAGGTAGGAACCACGGGTGCCGGAAGATTGACGCGAACATTTTCGAAGCGCCGGCCGTTGAAGCGATGGATGTGAAAAGCATCAACGCGAAGTGAACGCGTAACCACAAACAATTCACCGTCGCGATCTTCACCCAGGGCCGCAATTCGCGAGTGTTCCAATCCATCCGCCTCGGAGTAAGAAGTGAAACCGCTTCGCGTTATTTTCATCGCGCCGCTACTCTCGGTTCCGCACCAAAGATTGCCATCGCGATCTTCGATGATGGCTCTAACGCCGTCCTCATTGAGCCCGTGCTCGCGAGTGTAATTCAGAAAGTGTGTGCCATCTGGTAGTTGGTCGGGAGAGAACTCGGATAAGCCCTTCACGGTACCGAGCCATAGCCGTCCCGTTGAGGTACGAAACAGATCGAAGATCGCTTCGCCGAGAAGTCCGTCTTTTTTTGAGTAAGCACGAGCCACGATTGCTTGTCCCGCTCGGGCATCAGAAGCGAGACGGCAAAGTCCGACCCCTGTACCTATCCAGATCGTACCGTCTGCGTCTTTTAAAATGTCGCGGACGTGTGGATGAGGCAGTCCATCTTTCTCGGTGAAATGCTCGACTTTGCCATCGCTGGAACGACGGAACAGTCCGTGCTCGGCGCCGATCCACAGAACTCCGGGCGCGCCTTCGACAATCCTGGTGACAATAAATCGCTGGTCTTGTTTCTCACCGAGACTCACATACTCGAGTTGCCACTCACCACCTGTTTGGCGCAACGCGTGCAGGCCATTGTCGGTGCCCAGCCAAATGATTCCCGAACCGTCCTGATAGAGGCTGTTGATTGTTTCAGAACCTGGTCGCTGTGTTGGAACGTACGTTTTGAATTTGGATTCTGGCGTGGTGGCGTGAGGGTTGAAGCGTGCGACACCGGCCGCTGTTGCCACCCAATAGTCTCCACTACTTGTGACCAGCAAGTCATAAACTATTCGATGCGGCAGGCCATGGGCGACGGTGTAATTTACAAACTCATAACCATCGAAACGAGACAAACCATCAGAGGTACAGAACCACAGGTAACCAAGCGGATCGCAAACGATTTCGTGGATGCTGTCGCGCGCGAGGCCGTCAGCAGTTGTGTACGTTCGAATGGGAAGTTGTTCGGCGCGGTATTGCGCACATGAGATCAAAACGAGCAGGAGGATGGCGACAACACGCTTCACGGCGCGGATATCATAGTCCAACTTTGTTCTTCAGCATCATCCAAATATGCTAGCGTTCCGGGTCCACTGCGCGTGTTTGGCATTCAGCACGAGGCTACCGCTGTTATAGATCGCGGAGCCCAAAATTGTGAGCGACCGAAAATAGAAAACTGTGGCGCGAAGCGGGCGTGTTCGCTGAACTTGATCGATATTTTCCTTAGGCAGTATTTCTGCGTTCTTCATATTATTCACGAATGGGTTTATAACGAGCCGCTTATCTCACTCTAGCTGCGGAGTGCACGCTCAATCAGGTGCGTTAAGACCTTTCGCGCGTCGAAGAACGATTCCGCTAATTGGCGTGCGGCGCGGCAGTGGTGTTCGTAGCCGGCATCGATCTCTTCTATTCCCGCGAGCGCTTCCTCCATCGTCTCAAAAGCCAAAAGGCCCGCGCCTGTCGGAAGCCAGTCGGAGAAACCTGTCTGCTGCGTGAGCACGGGGCGGCCTGACGCGAGGTACGCGGCGCTGCGTTCACTAAACCAGCCGCTGCGTGATGAGACGTAGCCATGTTTGGCGACGCTGAATTCCGCTTTCGAACCGCGAATAAACTCCTGATAAGACCAGGGGTCGCGCGTCACCTCGAGTGGATCGAGCAGACGCCAACCTTTCGCGCGTAAGAAATCGCGCGGAGCACTCTTACTGCCTAATGCGATCTCAAATACCGAGCCGGCGCGCGCAGGCAGATCGACGAACCACTCGAACGAATCCGACTTCATTCCGTAATACCGTTCTTCGTATTCGAGTGTGCGATAACTTTCCCACTGCATCACGGTAGTCCAACTTCCTCCGCGTGGGCCAGGTGTGACGGGCCACGCATCAACCTGGATAGGCTGTCTAGTCGGCTGCCACGCGAAGCCGTCCACCGGCACGAGGCAATCGTCGCGCCCGATATTTTCCGCAAAAGTGAAGAACGAGTTGTGCGCCGCGGCCAGTTCGCGTCTATGTGGTTCTGTCAGGTGACGTATCTGAGTGAAGGCGGGATCAGTATCAACGAAGGCGCGGCGCGGTACTTTTGCGAACCATGGACGTAAGGGGTTAACGCCTGACAGGTTCAGCAGCAACTCCGCGGATTTGCAGAAGTCGTAGGCGAGTGGCGCAAGTGGTCCCATCCAGCGGTCTGTGAATGCGTCGTGGTAACACCATCGTCCGCCGAGACCTACGCGGTCAAAAGTTTGAGCGGCGAAGCGGAGTCCATAAGAAGGATCGGTGTCGACTATGTCGAGCTCTGGGTCATAGCACGATGGGTAGTCGTCGCTGTCCTCAATGAAGTAAACGTCGTGACCGAGGGCGCGCAAACCCATGACATATTGCAGGTGATGCCACGCCAGCCCGCCGAGCGGACCACGAACGATGTAGCCGAGAACGATGATGCGGAGGCGCGAAGACGGTTGAGTCTCAGACATCGAACTCCGGAAACAGTTTGAATAAAAACTCTTCCTTCCGCCTTACCATCTCCTTTAACTCCGGCGTGTAGTACTGTTCCCATTTCTGGCTCGCCTCGCGTCCCTTACCGCGCGGAAGAATCTTTCCCTCACCGAGGATGAAAGAGATATCCTCCTGCGCGTAATCGTTCCCCGCGAGGAAGTCGAATAGGCCACGGTTGAGATCGTCGGTGCGGATGAAGTGCAGGTCGTGCATACCCGGGACGTCTGTGCCGCTCGGGCAATTAGCCCCGCCACTCAGCTTCGTATAGGCGGCGCGTGGGTTGCGGAAGTAGAACTTGAGGAACTGCTCAGTGATCAGACCTGGCCCGCAGTTGAAGTCGTGCATATTGCCGTTTGCAAGGCTGCGGAAGGCGGCGTTCGAGAGTCGCAGGTATGCGGCGAAGTCGAGGTCGGGGAAGTTCGGATAGTCGCGTCTGAAATTTGGAACCGCCTCGTAATACTTAAGGAACTCGTTCCGCTTCCACCAGCCGAACACGTATTGCGAGACGTAAAGGTCGAAAGGATTGCGCACGGTGGCGAGGATTTTCTTGCCGCGCTGCGACGAGGGGATTTCGTTGCAGCCGCCGTGCTTGTTGCTGTTGTGGACGAGCGTTCCGTAGCGCGGGTGACTGCGCCGCACCTCGCCGACCACGGCGTTGCGCACGTGTGTCCAGCGCGTCCAGCGCAGCCCGTAGAGCCGGAACAGCATCGACGTCACAAACGTCCCGCCTGTCTTCGGTTCGTGGACGTAGACGAATCGGTCAGTGAAAATCATATCGTCACGTGCGTTGCGTCAAAACCGAGTAACACTCGGACGGTGGTTAACTGCTTTTTCCCTCTGTCACTGGATAGTCAAACTTCGTCTCATCAATGGCCCAGGTCGAAGGAAGGACAAAGCCCTGCGCAACGAGGTGGGCAAGGATAAGGTCGGCGTTCTTTTCGGCCGAATGCGCAACCGTGTCAATAACGATTTCCGGGTTGAGGGGCGGCTCGTATGGATCATCGATGCCGGTGAAGTTTTTTATCTTTCCCTCGCGCGCGAGGCGGTACATGCCCTTTACGTCGCGTTCTTCGCAGACGTCGAGCGGCGCGTCAACGAAGACTTCGACAAAGCGATCAGAGCCAACCATCGTGCGGCATTCATTGCGGGTGGCGCGATAGGGGCTGACGGCGGCGCATATTACACCGCCACCGTGGCGCGCGATCTCAGCGGCAACGAAACCGATCCGCCGGATGTTTGTATCACGGTCGTCCTTCGAGAAACCGAGTCCCTTCGACAAATGCGTGCGCACGACATCACCATCAAGCACCGTCACCTGACGCCCGTGTTCGAGCAATCGCGTCGTCAGGATCTCTGCAGTCGTCGATTTGCCTGCGCCGGAAAGACCAGTGAACCAGAGACAGAAGCCCTGCTGGTGACGCGGCGGATGCGCCTCGGCGAGGATGGACGCGACCTCGGACCGCGTGAACCAACTCGGCAGCGGACGTCCACGCTGCAAATAATTCTCGCGCACTTCCGTCCCGGAGATCGAAGCCGTGCGCTTTCCTTCGGGAATGCGCGTTGACTCCTCGTAGCGGTCCTCGTCGGGGATGTAGAGCAACTCAGAGAAGGGCATCGGCTTGACGCCGACCTCAGCGCTATGCCTGGCGACGAGTTCCTGTGCGTCATATGGACCATAGAACGGGCGATCGTTTGAGTCACGCCCTGGGCTCGCATGATCGCGGCCGATGATGAGGTGGTTCGCGCCGAAATTGCGGCGGATGATCGCGTGCCAGAGAGCCTCGCGCGGCCCGGCCATGCGCATCGCTAATGGCAGGAGCGCGAGCAGCATTCGGTCCGAATCGTAGTAGCGTTCGGCCAGGACGCTGTACGACCTGACGCGAGTGAAGTGGTCTATGTCCCCCGGCTTCGTTAGACCGACCACTGGGTGTAGCAGAAGCGCGCCTTCTATTTCGCGCGCGGCACGCACGGTGAGTTCCTCATGCGCACGGTGCAAAGGGTTGCGGGTCTGGAACGCGACGACGTTCGCGAAGCCGAGTGCTGTGAGTCGTTCACGCACTTCGACAGGCGAGAGCCGTAGTGCTCGAAAGTCCGAGTAGTGCGGCAATTGCACGAAGCGCATTTCTCCCGACAGGCACAACTCACCCCACGAATTCATTTCTGCGACGAGCGGGTGACGCAGATCGTTTGTGCCGTAGGCGAGACGAGCCTCGCGCTCCGGATCCCACTCAAAAATTTCCTCGACGCGCATTACGGCGAGCACGTTGTTGTGCTGATCGGCAAGCGCCAACTCACCGTCGAGCTTCACGCCGGCGTCCTTCTTTACAGTCAACGTGACAGGCAGCGGAAAGAGCATGCCCGAAGTCAGGCGCAGCTCTTCGAGCACGCGGTTGTAATCTGCTCGATTCATGAAACGGTTCAGGGGCGAGAAGCCACCCGTGGCGAGCAGTTCGAGATCGCAAACGTTACGGGCAGTTAGTTGAACGCGTGGCAGCGAGGCAGCGTGCAAGCGCACTTCTTCGCGCTCCTCTTCGGGTATGAGGAGGTTCACAAGCATTCCGCCGTATGGCTTGATCAGGATGTCCTTCTGTTCGCTTAAACTCATCGTCATTTCCTTTGCCGTGATGTTTGCACAGTTCATTAGTAACTGTAGCGTTCCATAATTCGTCGCGCCCTCGGCACATCCGGAAGAGCGAACGAGGCGTACTTGGTGTTCGGGTCTTTAGGATAGACGATCTGGGTTATTAGATCCGCAAACCCATCAGTCATCTTTAGATCGAGGAAGCTTAGCACTCCGGCCATGGTTGTAACTGAATCCGACCACAGATCCTCGAGTCGCACCGTCAGGATCGGGCTGGCCTCGCATTCCTTCGCTTGAAGGACCCACTCCTCGTGCACGGCCCACTGCTCGAGAATCTGCTCGGCGTATCCGTTGAAATACTCCGGCTTCTCGCTCCAACGGCGTGCCGCTTCCATCGTGCTTGCCACCACGCTTTTGGGGTGTCTGATCACGTGGATATACCGCGCTTCAGGAAAGTGCGACTGAAGAAACTGTCGCACATTCGGGTCGAGGTGTTGGGCGTGCTTCTTGTCTCCGATCCATGCCAGGTCTTTTTTCTGACGGAGTTCGGGATTTTGTTTAAGCGCGCGAAGCACTTTTCCCATCGTCGGCTTCTTACCGACTATCTTGGCGAACCGTTTGACTCGCTGCTTGACGGACGGCGTCAGGTATTGACTCAAGAGTCGAGTCTGCGATTGATAAAAGGCCTCGACGATTTCTGCATGTGTCGGCTCCCCGCTCAAAGTTCTCTTCAGGATTCGCCGGCAACTCTTCAAGGTGGAGTCCAGCATGAGCCTGCTGTCCAGAGGGTGTGTCTCGTAGTGAGCCGGCCTGCCATTCCGCGCCTGGTACAGAATCCACGCGATATCCGACTCGTGCGACACGAAAACGTTTGCGTGAGAATTTAGCAGATCCGTCATCAACGTACTGCCGGAACGCTTGTTGCCCATAATAAAAAGAGGCTTGGGGTGCGACATTTCTCTACTCCTTTCGTTATTCAGGTCAAAGATGACGAGCCGTCCGTTCTCCAAAATGCAGTCGTACTGCGAACGCAGGTGATCGCGCAGTTCAGAATAGTGGTCCAACCACCAGAATGCGGGCCAACCGAAAGCGATGTAGCGCGCTGCGTGATCGCGCCGCATTCGTTCCAACTCACCGACAGCGACGACACCGTCTGGCGGCGCGCCCCAGTAGACGCCGTCGCGTTCGAGGAACGGAAGTGCTCGCCGCCCACGTGCGAAGTCGCGACCGAAACCTTGTTCATCGACGAGAACGAAAGGTCTCACCTTCGGCAATCGTCTGTGAAACGTCTTCCGCCGCTTCAAGCAGCAGGTGCATCCACTCGTTCGCGTGCGGGAAGGGTGCGCCTGGATGGTCCAGTCCGAGAAATGGGCAGAGCTTTTCCCAGCCTTCACCCGCGCAGATGTCCATGACGAGCAGGTCATCCGGCCGGTCGCTAAAATAGGCGCAGACGTTCGCGACGTGCGTGTCATAGACAAATGAAAAACGTTCGCGGTTGTACTCAGCGACACCGTACGTGCATGCGCCGGCGAATTCGTGGAAGGTCTTGAACTCGGGAAAATTTTCCGACCACTGCATCAGCAATCGCCAGTGAACTTCACACGAGCGCAGCCACGCTTCCTTCTCGCGTACCGTGAGAACGAACTTGCTCTCGGGGAACGCGTGGTCCAACTGCGCATAAAAAGGGGCGACCGGGATGTCGGTGATGGCCTGAAACTCTTCGAGAAGCGAGAGGCGATATTGACCCGCACGCAGTTCCCGCAACGTCTGGTCGTCGTGAGGATAGTGAATGGCGCGAACGCCGAGCAAATTCAGCGCATCCGTCAAGCTCGACGTACCCGTCTTGCTCAGGCCTAGCCCGAAAACTCTCTGTTGCGCACGCAGAGCGCTCAAACCGTCTTCGCTCCCTTCGTAAGAAACTCTTTCAAGCGTGCGCCCACTGCTTCGAGCGCGAAACTTTCCTCCACCCGCGCGCGAGAACGCGCGCCCAACGCCCGGCATAAATCGTCGTCGTCAATAAGTCGCGCGAGCGCCGTCGCGAAGGTGGTAGCGTCGCCGCGCGGGACAATTATCCCGCCCGACGCTTCACCACCTTCGAGTAAATCGCCGATGCCAGGCGCGGCTGCGGCGACGACTGGCAACCCCGACGCCATCGCTTCCAACGGCGCGACGGCGAACCCTTCATGCCGCGACGGGAAGGCGTACACGTCGGCCGCGTGCAGGTAAGCCTGTAACCGCCCGCGATCGCGAACGTATTCGTCGACCCAAAGAATTCCACGGATGCCCTCGATCGCCGCGCGCAACGCCGCCGCATCGTGGCCCGTGCCGACGAGTACGAGGCGCAGATCGTCGTCTGGCCGTTCGCGGCAGATGCGCTGCCACGCGTCGAGTAGCACGTCGAGACCTTTGCGTCGAAAGTCCACGCGGCCATGCCAGAGAACAACGCGCGCCTCTTGAGGCAGACCCAACGTGCGTCGCGCTGTGGCACGATCGCCTGGCTGCCACTCCGACACATCAAGTGGGTTGAAGACGTGCGCTATCTTGTCACTCGGTAGCGCGTAACGTTCGCGCAGGCGCGCTGACTCGCCTCCAGCAGCAACGAACAATCCGTCAGCATTTCGCACGGTGAAGGGCCGCAGCGCTCGTTCGAGTCGCCGATGCGAAACATCGCCGCCCTGAAACGTGGCGTAGACCCGCCGACCAGTCAAACGTCCGAGCAACAGACACATGTCGAACCGCGCGTGTTCGTAGTCCTGCACGAGCAGCGCGTCGCAACGCTCACGCCGTAACTCGCGCGCGAGCGCGACGACGGGCGTCGAAAGATATGGCATGAGTTCCCGCGCAGCCGACCACCACGCGCGGCGAGCTCGTCCCTGGACTATGCCGACCGCCTCTTCAAGCGTCGTAGCGTAAGGGTTGAGCACGCGGCGACGAAGTGTGCGGTACGCGCGCGAAGCGGGGAGCACACACAGGGTTGCACCGGTCGGCGCATGCGTAAAACGCGTAGACTCGGTGACGCGCGCAGAAACGCAGAAGAGCGTTACGCGCACACCGGCTCGGCGCAGCGCCTCGATGTAGCCGAACATCCAGCCGCCCGTCATCTCGTCACGAAACGACTCGAAAGTAAGACCGATGTGGTCCAGGTAGTCTTCGAGAAGCTCGCTCCAATCGACGAGTGCAACAGTCAAAGCAGCAGGCACTGCCGAAGCAGTCGCGAAAGGAGCTGCTGCGGAAGTAGTTCTCAATTGAGACTCACTCAACTGCATTTTTCTTCTCTCAAATGAATCGCGTTCTCGCGTAGCTCGCGGCGCGTGGCACAACCAAGTAATTCACGCCGCTCCGAAGCACCCATCCGAAACATCTCCCACATCGCCGAGCACCAACCAAGCGCGGGACTGAACGCAGTCTTGACATCAACCCCCGACCTGGCTGCATCGCGCGCAAGTTCGAATACTCCGCGCGCACCGAAGCCCAGTGCGAGTGCCGCCGAGTAGGGCACCCACGCAGCGTACGACCCGGACCACTTCAATGCTTCAGCGTTGTGTCTACTCGCACCGAGTCCGCGTGTAACTCCTCGCACATACTCGCGCGACATACGGCGCGCGGGGATGACGTGTTGTAGTTTGCACGCGGGGTTATACCAAAGTTCGTACATTGACCCGACGCGCAAAGCGATCTCCATGTCTCCACCTGAGACGAGTCGACCGCCTTTCCGATCTTCGAGGTACTGCTTATCGAGCCAACCGCAACTCACTAACGCTTCGCGCCGCACAACCAAACCTGCGCCTGCGAGCCACGGGCGGCGGTGCGGCGTCTCGCCGTGATACTTGCATGCGAAGGCATAGCGGCGGCTGAGCACGAAGGGCGGCGGTGTTATCTCCCAATGCGGGATGACGTGACCGCCGAACGCACCGCAGTCCGCGTGCTGGGTGGCAAAGTGCGCCGCTTGTTCGACCCAGTTCTCGTCCAAAAGACAGTCGTCGTCAACGAACGCGATCCATTCGCGCGACGTCTCGCGGACGCCGCGCACGCGCGCCGGCGTCAAACCTTGTCTGGTCTCGACGACTGCGCGCAGAGGAAGTCGACGCGAGCGCACATATCTCTCCAACACCTGCTGCGTCTCGTCCGTGCAGTTGTTATTGACAACGAGCACCTGCCAATCCACACCTTCAGCAACACGCTGACGCGCGACCGCATCGAGCGTCGCATCGAGCAATGCGGCGTTGTTGTACGTGCAAATGACAACGTCGATGGAAACGCGGTGTTTCATGTCACTGTTTATGCGGAGAAGATTTCTCGGTTTTTCTTTGCGCCTTTGCGCCTTTGCGCGAAATATCTCTTCCTACTTAGCGCGCGTACTCGCGCAGCGCACGCGCGCGTTCCTCGTCCGTATCGTCGGCGTCGAGGTAGCGAACGATGCGCGAAGGCGAGCCGACTACAACGCGCGTAAGGCGGAACGTCCTCAGCGACAATCGGTCTTGCATCCCACGACTGAACCGCGCCCCAGACGCACGCCTGGCAGGACGACCGCGTCGAACCCGACCCACACATTGTCTTCGAGCACGATCGGCTGCGGCTCCACAAACGCGGGCAGACGGCGCGCAGGATCGTCCGCAATCGCTCGCATCACTTCGCGGCGCGTGCTAATCGGCAGCGAACGCGACATCTACGGGCCATGTATCCGTGAGCACTGAGCCCCAAGCGAGCAGACAATTATTGCCGACCTCAATTTGTTCGTTGCACACGAAGTAAGCTCCGTTGAGCACCGTGTAAGCGCCAACGTTGACGCGACCTCGTGGTCCAACGACGAAGGTCGTGCGATCGTAAGCTCCGGACGCGTTGCCCATCGTGAGTCCCGGATCCTGCTCGGAGTGAAACGGTGCGAAACCGTAAGCTGTGTCGATATAAACGTGCTCGCCCAGTTGTACGTTGCTCGGAATGCCGCCCGCATACCAGTCGTATTCGAGACGACGTTTGTCGCCCGTCGAAATTAGATCTGTTGCGATGTTGACGTTCATCGATGTTCACTCACGACAACGGCTGGATTGCCCGCCACCTCAGCGCCTGGCGGCACGTCGCGCACGACGAGCGCGCCTGGACCAACGATCGCTCCCGCGCCGACAGTTACTCCCTTTAGAATGGTCGCGTTGTAACCTATCCACACGTCATCTTCTATGTGGACCGGACGCGTCTCAATGCGCGGACGCCTCGTACGATCACCGATAGGCGAGAGCGCGATGGTGTCGGCGAGCCGCGCCGCCGGCGCGAGCGGATGAAAGTCCGAGTCGGCGATCGTTACACCGCCGGCGACCATCACCCGTGAGCCGATTCGGATACGCTCCGAGCAGACAAGCGAGGCATTCGCGATGTAGCAATAATCGCCGATTTCGATAACGGCGTTCTCGTCCGCAGCGAGCGAAGCTCGCCAAATCGTTGTGCAACTCCCGACACGCAAGCCCACGTCCTGCTTCGAGTAGAAGTGTTTGAAGCAGAACGACGAATCTATAGCCGTTCCCTCGCCCGCGACGATATTGATCGGAATGCGCCCAGCGAACCAGTCGCCTGGCAGTTGCGCTCCCGGCTCAAGCTTGTAAAAGAGTCGCGTCTCATTGGTCATGACTTCCCTCACCCGTCGCATCCATCCCAATGGCGCAGAACGAGAACGGCGTTGAGACCGCCAAAGGCGAACGAGTTCGAGATGGCGTATTCAACTTCAGCCCGGCGTGCCTCGTTCGGAACGTAGTCGAGATCGCAGGCCGGGTCGGGCTCGGTGAAATTCGCGGTCGGCGGCAGGAACTTTTCATGCAAAGCGAGCGCAGTCGCCACCGCCTCCACCGCTCCAGTCGCGCCCAGCGAGTGCCCGTGCATCGACTTGGTTGAACTCACCGCGAGGCGTTCAGCGTGCTCGCGAAAGACTAGTCGCAACGCCTGAGTCTCGACAGGATCATTGGCCGTGGTTCCTGTGCCATGAGCGTTGACGTAGCCGATCTGTTCGGGACTGATCCCGGCATCGCGCAAAGCAGCGGCGATAGCACGCGCGGCACCCTCAGCCGAAGGCTGCGTGATGTGGTGCGCATCTGCCGACATACCAAACCCAACTACTTCAGCGTAAACACGCGCGCCGCGATTGAGCGCCGCGTCGAGTGGCTCAAGTACCAGCATCGCCCCGGCTTCGCCGAGTATCATTCCACGCCTGTCCTTCGAGAACGGCCGGCACGTGTCAGGGGAAACCACACGCAGACCCTCCCACTTCTTCAGGTGCCCAAGTGTGAACGGCGCTTCGCTGCCTCCTGTGACGGCCATCTCCACCGTGCCCGAGCGAACTAGCGCGAACGCTTGACCGATTGCGTGCGTCGCCGAGGCACAGGCAGTCGAGATGTTGTAGGTCGGCCCTCCGATCCCGAACTCCATCGAGATCTGACTTGCGGCCGCGTTCGACATCGCGCGCGGAATGGCCAGTGGGTGAGCGCGGCGGCGTTCATTTCCATAGACCGCGGCGAAAGTCTGCTCTTCCGAGATTTTTCCGCCGAGGCACGACCCCGTGACGACCGCCGCGCTTTCACGCAGCGTGGAAGTCCACTCCACTCCGGCGTCACGCACGGCCTCGCGCGCGGCCACGAGCCCTAGCTGAGCAAAGCGGTCAAGCAGTTCGAGTTCCTTTTCCGTGAAGTGATCGGTGGGTCTGAAGTTGGCGACTTCCGCGCCGTTCGTGAAACGCAGACGCGTGCGATCAACTGTTTCGAGCGGACGGATGCCACAACGTCCTGCGCGAAGAGACTCGCAGAACTGCGGCACATCGAGCCCGAGAGCGGTGACCGCTCCGAGTCCTGTGATGACAACTCGGCGCGCAGTGCTCATTGCTTCGCTCCTGACCCGGTCAATGTGCGAACGCACTCCACCGCCCCGCGTACATTCCGTAATGCCATGGCGTCCTCGTTCGCAATTTCTACCCCGAACTCCTCTTCGAGTTCAGCGACGATCGCAAGCGCGTCAAGCGACGTCAGGCCCAGTTCTCCGAAGGTCGAGTCTGGCGTGAGTTGTTCGACGGGAGTGTGCGTCGTTTTCGCGATCACCCGCATCACCTTCTCTTCAATTGCTTCCTGCACTCCTCTTCAACTCCTTACTCTGGCGAAAATTTTCTCACGCAAGGCGCAAAGCGCTGCCGCGTTTCTAAAGGGTTTCTTTGCGCCTTTGCGCGAGAAACCGAGTCAGGAATCCAACGACGCGAGCAACGAGTCGAGCACACGCGCCGAATCGAAATACTCTTCGGCGATGTCGCGTGCGGCGCGTGAGTGGCGCGCGGGATCAGACTCAACTCTCTTGAGCGCGTCAGCCGCACCGTCGATATCGTCGAAGGCCATTAGACCCTCGCCTGCCGGCAGATACCTGGACCAGCCGGTGTCCTGTGTAACGACTGCCCGACCGGCAGCTAGATAGCAGGCGGAGCGACATGAGAACCAGCCGGTGCGCGCTTTTACGTAAGTCTCCTTCGCAACTGAGAACTCGCCGCGCGAACCTTCTATGAACGAATGATAGGCACACCAGTCGGGCGCACAAGTTTCCGGGTCGAGCACGCTCCAACCGGCGTCGCGCACCTCCGCCGAAGGGAACGGTTGTCCCGCGCCGCCAGTCTGCCCAACAGCCACGGCTAGTGAAACTTCCGGCACGTGATCAGGTAGCTTCACAAAGCGTTGGAACTCGAGATCCTTCTGGCCCCACGTGTCACCCTTATACTCAAGCCGGCGCGCCGCACTCCAGTTCATCAAAGTCGTGTAGGCGGACCCATTATTCGGCGGCGGTCGTCGCGCGCCAGTGCGCAAGGCAGACGGGTTGCCGCGTAGGTCGCCAGTTGATGCCGCAGTCCGGCATGCGGCAGTCATCACCATAAACGTTCTCGCCGAACGTAAAATGAAAGTTGTGCGCATCCACGAGGTCGCGCAAGGCGTGCTCGCCCGGCGTGAACATCTGTTGCGACAGGTATTGAATCTGCGTAAACATCGGATCGGTGTCGATCAACAGACGCGCAGGTATTGCACGATACTCGTCGCGCATGTAGGTCGAGCAGGAGATGTTGATGAACACGTCCGCGGTGCGGCAGATTTCGTTCAGAACGTCGACGCCGAGCCCGAACGTCTGCCCGGAAGCCTCGTCGCGATAGGCCCAGCGCGACGAAAGATCGAAAGCGTCCATCACACGCTGCAGATGCGCGACGGACGATGCGGCGTCGCCCCAGTTACTTCCTGCCGGCTGGTAAATAGGCCACAGGCGTGTGTCTTCGATGTAGTACACGTCGTGGCCCAACAAAGCCAGACCCACTGGATACTGAACATAGTCCCACGTAACGCCGCCCGCCGGGAGTAGGCCGATGTAACCGCCGACGACGATGCGCAGTTTCTCTTTCATACCTGCGACAGAGCTTTGAGCCTTCCCAGTTCGCGATCAAACTTTTGCCTCTCCGCGTTTATGCCTGCGTCCAGCAGTTCCGAAGCGTAGTGCCACAACTCATAGTCGAGTTCGTTTCGAGCGCGCACGGCCTCGACCGCTTCGTGCGTGAGCACGGACGACTTCGGACGTGCTGCGTTCACGTTGCGCGGGAAGGAGACAACATCTCGATTCCATCCGAGTTTCACATTAAGAAGGGCAAGCGTCTCGTCCATCCGCTCGGTTGTGCCGACGACATCAAAGTGACGCTGCAGGCTCTCGCGCGCGCGGTCCAACGTCTCGCGTGTGCATTCACCCACGGGCGGGTTGACCCCCGCGATGCGACGCGTCTGGTCGTTGTCAACTTCTCTAAACGGCGGATTGCGCGCGAACTCTTCAAGGCTCATCGTCTCGTGCATTTTTGTGAAATAGTAGAGCGAGACGACGCGCTCAACCGGATCACGCAGGAGCGTGATGTAACGACATGCTTGCGTGATGTGTTCGTGCAAGCCGAACCAGAAGTGACCGATAACTGCGCGCAGGTCGCGGCGCCCGAGCAGATTGACGACGTGTTCGGGTATGGTCAGTGCGGGATCCTTAATGAATCCATAGTCGAGATAAGCGACGCCAGCGTTGAGCGGATTATCGTCGCTTGCGTCCGACGCGCAGCACTGGTTGTAGACGTATTCGCCCAGCGTGCTGCCGCCTGCTTTCGGAATGTGTAAAAAGAGAACGACAGGCACATCTGCCGTATTGTTCGAGCTAACGTCGATCGAAGTTGCGCTGATTGGACCACCTGGTCGCGCCTGTTCGAGTCCTTTCTTTAAAGCGCGCGGAAGCCAACTCTTGAAAGGCATGGCCATGAGCGGCAGATGTCCGTCGAACTTGAGTGCGTCCGCCTCGACGCTTACCGTGCCGCGTACGTTCACGCCCTGAATCGTTATTGAAAACTCGAACATGTTGTTACTCCACACGCCCTGCAAGCCGGAGGTACGGCGCGCGTACTCAGCCAGCACCTGCATTCGAGCCAGCGCTTCTGTCTGACCGAGTGTGTGTGCCACTTCAGTCTTGTATCTCGGCATTCGTTCCTTGTTTCACGCAAAGGCGCGAAGGCGTGCAAAGAGATTTCTTCGCACCTTTGTGTCTTTGCGTGAAATACTCCTCAAACTGACCCACTACCCCTCTAGTCGTTCGCGCTGACGTACCAGCGCTCGGGTCTTACAGCATCGGCAGGCAGCGACTTATCCAGCACATGCACGACGAGGGGAAAGTCGTAGTCGTCGCGCACGAAGCCGAGGGAACGAACCGCTGGTTCCATCACCGGCGTTGCCAGCACGGCTACTTTGCGTAATTCATTTGCTCCACTTCGCGCCAGGGACTCATCGTGCGCGACGTTGGCTGCGGCGGCGAGTGTTGCGCGCAGTGCCGCTCCGTCGTCGGCCGCTAGCAAATCGCAGATCAACCACTGACGATCACCCTTTTCGCGCGACGCCACGAGCCCCACAAGTTGTCCATCTCGTTTAATCGCTGTGACTGTGAAAATCGCCTGAGCCAGTTTCCAACGCAGGGCGCCGGCGTCGCGCACCGCCATGCAACTGTGCAGCTGTCGCGACGTTTCCCACAGTTGATCCACTTCGTCCCAGTTCGTGAGCGCCGACGCCGTGAAGCCATCGCCCAGTGGCAACAATCCGCTCGTGAGAGGCAGCGGCAAACTCCACAACGGGAATGACGCGTACTTGATCTTAAACATCTTGAGCGCCAGCGCCCAGCGTTTAAAGAGGCCAACCCAGCGTTCGTCCGGCACGATATACATGAGTCCAGCGCCGCGCGCTCGAAACTCATCCGCTCCGCGCAGGTACATCCTCGCGATCGGGTTGTCGAGCACGCCCCGCGCGCCGGCAGCCTCGTGTGCCTCTTTGGTAACGATCGTGCCGAAAGGACGGACAGCACTTACGTCTCGCCCGTTCACCGATATGCGCATCGGCATGAAACGGAATTGCCCGACCGGCTTCCCAGTCTGGCCATCGGAGGCAACTACAACCGAAGGCTTGCCGAACGGCGCCTCCATAAACCATCGCTTTAGTTCCGCCGACTGCTCACCCCAATCCGTCTCGTCTTGCCAAAGCCGTTCGAGGCCTGGCAAATCGGCCACGTCATGAAATTTGAGATTCAGGCTCATGTTCTTCTAATCGTTCGCAGTGACGTACCAACGTTTTGGGTTCACGTATTCCTTCAGCGACTCGTCGAGTACATGGACCACGAGCGGAAAGTCGTATTCGTCGCGCATAAAGCCGAGTGACCGGACCACGGGTTCCATCACGGGCGTCACGAGCAAAGTCACCTTGCGGATCGGCTTTGCGGATGAGAGCGATGCAAGCGCCTTCGCGTGTGCGACGTTCGCGACCGACGCGATGGTCGCGCGCAATGCGTCGCCGTCGTCCGCTGCGAGTAGTTCGCAAACAAGCCACTGCTCCTCGTTTTTTCGTTGGCGCGACGCTGTGAGTCCGACTAGCTCGCCGCCGCGCTCGATCGCGATCACTTCGTGCTGGACCTCGCCGAGTTTCCAGGGCAGCGTGCGCGAATCGCGTACGACCATGCAGCCGTGTAGTTTCCGTGCCGTTTCCCACAAACGATCGACGCGCTCGTCCCATGCTATGAGTGGCGCTGCCGTAAAACCCTCTTGCAACGGTAACGGCGAAGTAAGCGGCAACGGCAAACGCCACAGCGGAAAAGTACCCGTCTGCAAGAAGGGAAACATTTTAAAGAGCCGCATCCAGCGCGGGTCTGGCACCATGTAAATCAGACCATCGCCACGCGCGCGCAGTGCCTTTACCGCGTACCTGTACATCGCCACTATGGGATGGCTCAGAGGATTCGGGCTGCGGAAGCGGAACGACTTTGCGAGGATCGGTGCGCCCGGACGGAACGCGCGCAGCTCGCGCCCATCAACCGAGACGAGTGAGGGAACGAAGATGAACTGCCCGACAATACGTCCGGCTTCAGTGTCGGTCGCAACAGTTCCGGAGATCCCACCCATCGGTGCATCGAGAACGTAGCGGCGCCACATTTCCTCTGCGAGTGTGCCCCATCCAGCCTCCTCCTTCCAGAGACGCTGGACCCCTGGGAGGTCTTCTTCCTGCACGAGTCTGTAATCGAGTTTCAACGCTGCGCAGTATTCCTTCCTTAGTCTCCCGGCAGTATGTACCAGCGCTCCGGCGCGACGTCGTCGAGCGCGGAGTCAAACGCCTTGCAAGTAAACGCAAACCTGTAGTCGTTGGGCGCAAAGCCGAGCGCGTCGATTGCGGGGGCGAGTACGGACGTTCTCATCACCTTCAAGTGCGTCAGGCCCGCGGGCAAGACTGATCGATTTGCATCGAGCCAACGGAGCGTGGCGGCCAGAACGTTCTTCAATTCACCGGGCTCGCGTGCCAGCAGATCAGCTACCAGCCCCGTCTGTTTCTTTATCGCCGAATAACCTACCAATTGCCCGCTCTTCGACTCGCGCACCTCGACCGCGATGCGACCCGAATTGCGAAAACGGAGCCATGCGGTGTCGCGCACGACGCCGCAGTCAATCGGGAAACTTTCTTTCGCTTGCCGCCAAAGTTGTTGGTACTCTTCTTCAAACTTCGTGACACCGCGCGCCTCAAACCCACGCGATGCGCGCTCGATCTCCGGCGCACTCGCCGCCTCGACTGGCATGGAGGCGCATGCATAAGCGGCCTCGGCGAAGGGCTGTATGCCGACACGCGGCAGGAACCGAAAGACTGGAAGCCACCCATATTCCGGCAGTGAGTAGACTATTGAGAAGCCACGCGCTGCGGCTGCAGCTTCTCCCGCTTTGAGAAGACCATAGATCGGATGTGCGCCGTTTTTTAGAGATCCGCCGCGCAGTCTCTCACGCACTATTGGCGCCGACACCCTAAGCGCACGCACCTCGCGCCCACCAACAACCGCTCGCGAAGGTGCGAACATTTCCTGCGCCACCACCTCTCCGCGCACGTCGATGCCCACCGTCACGAGGCTTGGACCCTGTGGTCCATCCACGAACCATTCGCGCCATTGCTCTGGCGACAGCGTTCCCCACCCCGCTTCTTCCCACAACCCCAGCAGGCCTGGCAGGTCATCGTCCTCGAAAAGCCTGTATGTCAGTTGTTCGTTCATTGCAAGCGGCAGTGCCCGAATATCCAAACCTCACAGGGCCGCGATGTGCTGGCGCTCGTACAGGTACGTGTAGGTACGGCCGGCGGCAAGCAAGCTCTCATGCGTTCCGCGCTCGACGACGCGGCCATCTGCGAGCGCGAGAATCTGATCGGCGCGCCGGATCGTTGAAAGGCGATGCGAGATGATGAACGTCGTGCGATCTTTCATCAGCCGCGAGAGTGCTTCGAAGATTCTCCCTTCAGTGTGCGCATCGAGTGCCGAGGTCGGTTCGTCAAGAACGAGTACCGGCGCGTTCTTGAGCACTGCTCGAGCGATGGCGATTCGCTGCCGCTCGCCGCCCGATAATTGTGCACCGCGTTCGCTCAGCACAGTGTCGTAGCCGTCGGGTAACTGCTCGATGAAATCGTGTGCGTGCGCAGCAGACGCCGCTTCGATTATCTCCCGGCGCGTAGCACCGGGCCGCCCGAAGGCGATGTTGTCAGCCACGCTCAGGGGAAACAAAAAAGGATCTTGCAGCACGAGCGATATATTCTCGCGCAAACTCGTGAGCGAGAGATTGCGCAGGTCATGACCGTCGAGCAGAATGCGCCCGCCTTGAGGGTCGTAGAAACGCGAGAGCAAAGATACGAGCGATGTCTTACCTGCGCCTGTTGCTCCAACAATGGCCGTGACTTGTCCGGGTTGTGCTTTGAAAGGAGACGTTGCGCAAAATCAGTCTCCTCTCAGCGTTATCACCGTACCCGAAACTTACGTCTTCGAAGATCACCTCGCCTCGCGTGCGCTGGAGCACGATAGCGTCTGCGCGCTCGGGCACCTCCTCGTCGCTATCAAGAATCTGGAAGACGCGTCTGCTACGCGTCACCACGGCAATGCCGTAGCCGACAGCCGTGCCGAGCGCGCTCACGGGTCCGTACAGCGCCGTCAAGTAACCGATGAAGACAAGCAGATCGCCGATCGAGAGCCGTCCATCCATCACGCGCAACGCGCCGAGGTACAGCATAAGTACGGCGGCTGCGCCGGTGATTGCGGTCGCTGCCTGGTTGTTACCTGCTGTGACAAGCGCCGCGCGGCGACCGGCTTCAACCAACGTGATGGCTTCAGCCTCAACCTTGCGCCGCATGTAGCTCTCGCGCGCGAAGCCTTGAATCACCTTGATCCCCGACAGACTCTGCTCCACCAGCGCCATCAGTGCCCCCTGCGACTTCCAGTTCCGACCAGACGAAGCTTTGAGCGGCCGCGCGAAAAGGAGCAGCGACACGATGAGCAGCGGAATCACGCTCAGCGCCACGAGTGAAAGTCCGGCGTCGAGCCGTAGCATGATGAGGAACATCCCGACCAGCGTCAGAGACGAGACGACAAACGGCAGCGCCACCTGAGTGACGGCGAAGAAGACGACGAGCACATCGCCGCTCACACGTTGCAGCAGATCGCCGATCTTATGCCGGCTATGGAATCTCAGCGACAGCTTTTGGAGTTTGACGAAGAGGTCGAGTAGCAGGTCGAGGACGAGCCGCTGGCAAACGCGGAGTCCGATGCTTAACGAAAGCAGCGAAAGCGCACCGCCACCGACCGCGATAGCGAGCGCTGCGCCGACGCTCCAAACGAGCAAACCGCGTGGAGTTCCTGCACCAGGAAGTTGTGCGACCAGCGCCGCAAGCCAAGGCGGCAGAGGTCGACCACCCAATGCATGATCGACAACGATCTTGACGGGCCAGGGCCGCGCCAGTTCTACCACCACTCCAGTCAGACCAAGCAACCCCGCCAGGCAGAGTGCCGTCTTGTGACGGGTCGTATAAGCCAGAAGTCGGAAAAAAATACGCAAACCCGTCTTACCCTTCAACCTCAAACCGCGCGACAGCTACAGGCACAGGCGGCGGTTCCGGCCGCGCTACAACACGCGGCGTCCGAGGCGCCGACGGTTCGTCGTTGTTTTCCTTCGCTTTGGGCACAGACACGACCTCAGCATTCAGTGCACTAAGCATCGAGGACATCGCGGCTCCGCATTCGAGCAGAATGCGCGCCGCAAGCAGGAATGCGCCGGTCCCGATTACAATGGCGGGCAGCCATGCGCCATTCCAGGCCGCGATCACTGCGATCACTGCGATGAAGAGAGTGACAGTCAGCCCTTGGCGAGAGACGCACGGTTGTGAGCGAGCGCGTAAGAGCTGGCGTCCCGCACCGTGCTCCTCAACAGTCGTCAGCACGCGCACTGCGCCGAGCATCCCGCCGCGCACTTCCAAGTCCCATCGATCGAAGTCTCCGCTACGGAGTACAACTGCGCGCGACTCGCGTAGCCGGGTCTCAAAATCACGCAAACGATCTTCGCGCGAGCGCCAGGTCTCACTCCACAGTGTCGTCGAGCGTGTAAGCGGCACCATCCATCCTCGCGCGCGTCGTCTCCACGGAGTCAGCCCCCAACGCAAACGTCCCGTAAGACGTGCAACCGGCTGCATCAGGTGCAAGAGGGCTGTTATCGTTTGAAGTTTCAACAACGCGCTACGGGTGGCAGGATTGCTCGTGAACTGCGCACGGCGCGCTGAAACCACAGCCTGCGCGATCGGTGCGGCGAGAGCCAACACGAAAAGGGGTGCAGCCATGAGGAGTGGCGTCCACGCCAAACCAAGCGCCGTTAACGCACCCAGCACGAAAACGACGAAGAACCACTCCGGCATTAGCGGCAACGATCTGAGCGTGCCGACTGCCGGTTCGTAAACCGATTGAAAGAGACCCGCTCCCCACGTGCCGTGATGGATGCGTTCGCCGCCTAATCGAAGCGCCTGCGTGATGCCCTTGCTGTAGAGCCTGCCACTCCACTTCAGGTGTCCGGCCGCGTTGTACTTCTCAGGCCATTTCCCTTCGAGCAACGCTTCCGCCTTGGCATAACCCTGCTGTTGCTTCCAGTAAGTTTTTACGAAGTTGCGCCGGTGGTGCCAGACCAGAGCCGCAGGGTGAAAGCCAATCGCGCCGCCCGCCTGTTGCACACGCCAGCACAGATCAACGTCGTCGCCCGCGACGCGATAGAGTGGATCGAAGCCTCTGATTTCCTGCAAGACATCGTGTCGGAAAGCCATGTTGCAGCCCGGGATGTGTTCGGCTATGCGGTCGGAAAGAAGGACATGGACCGGGCCACCGGGTGCGTTGGCAACGCAGTCAGCAATCAGTCCGTCACTGGCAGGGGCGAGGTTCGGACCGCCAACGCCCGCGAAACCATATTTTTTGAAAGAATGCGCGAGGTACTGGAGCCAGTGTGGATCCGGCCGTGCGTCGTCGTCCGTATACGCCACGATCTCGCCAGTCGCCGCCAGCATCCCTGTGTTGCGCGCCGCACTCAGTCCACGGTTTTCAGTGCTGATTAGTCGGAAAGGATATTCGTTTACGATCTGCACCGTTTGATCGGTCGAGCCGTCGTTGACGACGATGACCTCGAAGTCCGGATAATCTAAACGCATCAGACCTTCCAGGCAGTCGCGTATCACGCGCGATCCGTTGTAGGTGCAAACGACGACTGAGACACGCGGCCATTCAACGTCGAGCGGAAAAGGCACTTCCGCGAACGCGCGACTGACAGCAGCCAACGCCGGCTTCGGCACACCGTCTCTGGTGATAAGCCCGAAGTCCCAGTCCTCTATGTCGTAGCCGCCGCGCCACCATTCGTCAGTCCAGGCGAAGACGAACGCCCCGGCGCAACCTGCGGCGAAGCATGCGCGCACTTGCCACCTGAGCGTTTCCGCCTGCGTTATCTCGCCGTTACGGCGGCTGTCCAAGCCGATCTCAGCCATAACGAGTGGACGATCGCCGACGATGTTTTGCAGGCGCGCGAGGTAGTCGTCCAGCGTGGTCTCACTTTCGAGGTAGACGTTGAAACAGTAGAAGTCTACGAAAGGCAGTTGCAGGTATTCAGTCGACGGATAGTTGACGTAAGTCACCAGCGCTGCGGCGTCTTCCTGCTTAACGACGTCGTAGAGGCGGCGCAGGAAGCGTTCGACTTTTCGCGCACCGTGCCAGCGCACGATGGGCACGGGAATTTCGTTGCCGATCGTGTAGCAGAGAATCGCCGGGTGCTTCGCCGACTCGCGCACGAAGCTGCGCACGCGGCTAAGGATGTCCTTCTGTCTCTCTGCGTCATCGAGGAAGGTGACGTGCTGCTCCCAGGGCAGCCCAACCATCACGTAGAGATCGTGTTCGTGGGCGAGATCCAGGAACCAGCGTGGTGGAACCGTGTAGGTACGAACGGCATTGATTCCTGCCTCGCGCATCTGCGCGAAGTCGCGCGCGACTCGTTGCGGGTTGTGCAGTTCGCATCCGTCGGGGCCGGGGCGGAAGGTGCCGTACGTGACACCGCGTATGTAGAGTTTTTCGTCGCCCGCATAAATAAACTTGCCTAACACGTGTGGTCTGGGGCGGCCAGCAGATGGCTGCGCCACGTGGGAGTCGGGTAAAGTCATATTGTTAACTGGCTTTGGACGGAAGAACCTAGGCTTACAGCCTCTTAGCCTCCACGTGCAGTTTCCGGGTAAATTGTCAGCAGAAAATTTCGAGGAACTCTGTTCGGAGTTGGCCTAAGCGAACCTCCGGTTAAGCCTCAAAACGAACAAGTCCAACCGCGGGACGTATGTCCGGGCGCCTGTTTAATGGGCGGCGGTAAAGGTTCCGCACAGGCCGCCCAACATCAACACACGAGGGCGCGGAGGGTAACGCCAACGATCGAAAAAGTCAATATCAAAGGCGATTTTTGTGGTGATGCAGTTTGAAAAACGCTGAAGCACCCACGTTCTGAAGCGGCTTTGCACTAAAAGTCCTAAATCCCGCCCACGGCAGTGGGCGGATTGTTCAAGTCCCTTCTACAATCCACACCCCAAAACACGCCATTAATCCCGCCAACGGAAGTTGGCGGATATTTCAGGTCCGGGTCTATTTATCCCAAAATTCTGCTAAACATTTGATCGGAAACTGATGGCGTTGATGAATAGTTCGAACTTGAATGATCCGCCCACTGCCGTGGGCGGGATTCAGACATCACAACTAGTTTCAAATAGAAAGGACTTGAACAATCCGCCCACTGCCGTTGGCGGGATTTAGGACTTTTTGTGCAAAGCCGCACCACACAAAAACCACAAAATGGTATTGGTTAGATCTTTGGTGTTTCTTGTCTCTCAGCACTACTCCACGAACCCGCTTTGCCATTCCATTTGATGACGCGAACTGCGACCGTGAGCACAATGCCGACAAGCAGTACCCAACATAAGTGAAATCCAATCTTTGTCAGCGATAATCCCGGAGGAAGCCCGCGATAGGTCACCGAAAGGTTTGTGACGTCGGCAATGGCGCTGGCAAGCGCAACCAACGTCAGGATCACTCCAAGAATCGTGAGATTCTGATTGTACTCCTCGCGTTTCTTATTGAACGCCTCCCGGCGTTCGTCCTCAAGTTGTGTGTAGTGCAACCGCAGCAGTTTCATTCTCTCGTCAATGTTTTGGCGTACTCGTTCAGAGCTCCAGTTGTGGTGAATTGTTTCTAAAAGGAATAGGTCCCTCCGCGTAGTGGTCCATCGTATGGGCAGAATTGCGTCAGCCACATCTTTGTAAGCCATCGTTCGATGATGAACGGCCCGAGCATTCCCCTGCTCTCTTTCAGAGTTCATACCGGCAAATGCATCTAACAGGAAAATCGAAGAGTTATGATTCATCAAGAGCAACGCACACCACGACGCAAAGCCGATGATAAAGTTCTTCTCGATCAACTCGCGATTAGTCTCGCCCTCGCTGACGAGTGCTTCCGACCAGTCGACGTAAACTTCTGAGCCTCTGTACGAGACTCGAGCTTCGTTCGACTGGATATGACGTCTTCCGAACCCTGCAACCTGCTGCAAGATATCACTGGTCCGTTTTTTATAGGTGACGGCGTCAACAAAGAACAAAGGATACGAGTATCTTTTTACCGACTTCTCGTCACTGCGATCGACTTGTTCAAGGTGGTACAGTGACCACTGGGGTTCGCCCGGTTGAGATTTGTGTTCTACAGCCTTCTTCATTACTTGCTGGTATCGTGTTTGGCAAACCTGGATTAGTGGTATTCGCTTCTGGCTGATATCGTCCCACTCTCGAATTTTTGGCAGCTCGTCATACAGCTTTTCGCTATCTGCCGCTGGCGTAGCGATACGCATTACCAGTACGCCAACACCAGTCGTGAAAAAAAATGCCTCGACTTTGTCACAGGTGAATGTGGGAAACGAATTGCGGAACGCTGCTTTCAGTTGCTCGATTGCGGTTTTGGCTTCCGAGCAGTCTTCTAAAGTGAGCGTGACGGTCTCGCCCAAGGGCTTGCTATATTCTTTCAACCGGGCAAATTCCCAAATCCCGCCTTCTTCGGCAAAGATCTTTCTCCAGCATTCATCGATTATTCCTTCTCCGCGGCTGTCCTTTTCCACGTAAAAAACGTAGCTCTTACCGATTCCGAATGCTGTCAGCACTGTAGTTTGACGGAGTGGAGACTCGGTTACTTGCGATGAGTTTTCAGGTTCAATGTGAATGGGTGATGGATTTTGCATAGAGGACTCCTGGTGAAAAGAGTTTTAGAGAGTGTAAGGTGCCGGCGTCTACATCAGACTATTTAGTGGTTAGAGACCTGCGCCGGCAGGCGAAAGATATTACGTCAGGTAAGACCCGTCAACTTGGAAGACAGGTTAGGACCTTCGCTCTATTGAAATAACAACTGCCTACCAGTGGCGAGGTCAAAAATCACGTCGCGGTCCTTGGGTCGCTGGACGTGCTGGAATTGCTTGAGGCGCTCCTCTTCACGCACTCGGTCAACGCCGATGCGAAAGCCAGGAACGGTCCCTTCGGCGATGAGCCAGGTTTGGCCTTCCCATTCGAGCGAGAGGCCGTTCCGCGCTGGGAAGCTACCTTGCTTTACGGCGACCGTGATGTGGTCGGGCGTATAGACGAATAGGTAGTCTTCGCTGATTTGTTCTAACAGAGAACCGAGGAGGATAGCTTTGTTGCTGCAGTCTGACGTTCCTGTCATTAAGACTTCGTTCGGCCGCTTTAACATTTCGAAGTTGTACGTGGCCTCACGAAAATCGTATGCGATCTCGCGCGAGACGAAATCAAGCACGCGTTGCACGCGCAGCTCGCGCCCGTCTTTCGCGTCTACCGGAATATCGCGGGTCAATTCACCCACGAAGCGATGCAGCGAGTTCTCTTCGGGCCGCGCAACGAACGCGCCGTGATTGGCGAAGATGACGGGCAACCCCGCCCGGCTTTGGCCTGAGCGTGCGCGCATTCGTCCGCCGAAGACACTCTTGTTCTGAACAAAATCATTCAACTCGTTCATGTTGAGCTTGTAGACCGCTGACACGAAATGAAATTCGAGTACCGACTGCGGATCAAATTTGACGTTGTTTATGGCCGTCTTAAATAAATAGTGCTTGTTCATTGAGCGACGCAGCGAATACTTTCCGAGGCGGAGCCGACCCGCGCCGTCATCCTCCGCCAGCACGATCTGCTTCGGGTCGACGATGAAGCGCGCGATTATCGCGTCGAATGTCTGCCCTGTCTGATCCGCCTGGGGAACCGAGAAGTAGATCTCGCGATCAGAAACTTGCAGCAACTCCAGCCGCGCGGGACCGAGAACCTGCTCGGCTAATCTCTCACCCGCGAAGCCGGGTTGCGCGAGATAGGACAGCAACGTGTCGCGTGTGCGCTCATCCAGGCTCAGGGCCTTTCGCTCCAGATTGCTACGCCGGAGCAAATCGGGGCGCCACGTGTAGAGAGCCCACGCTACGCCGCCAACGGCAACCGCGAAAATGACGACCAGAACCAGCTTCCATGTTTTCGAACCCGTCGGCACGTCGCGTGCGATAGTGAGGATCGGGAAATCGGGCCGCGCCGATTCCACTGCGCGCTCGTTTGCGTCGTTGCCATTGCATGGCGCTCCGCAGCGTTCGCAGACCTCGTTGCTCGATCGATTGACAAGACCGCAGTTAGGACATTTCATCTGACTCATTAATTCACCGCTTTAATAACCGATAGCCAGTCCGTCTTTGCGTGGATCGGACGCGCCCATCAGAGTCTTGTTCACATGCGCCAGCCGTATCTCAAATCATGAAGTAGGCTCCTATAATTTTCACCTTTATTCTTTTGGTTTGCGCGTCGCCCGGTATGTTATTCGAGTTAAGCTCTCATCCTGGACTTGTCACCCTTCTGCTTGTTGCGTCCCTCTTTCGTAACTAAAACTATTTTCGAGGGATCAATGCCCCGACGCACACACATTTGTGGTATTTCCTTCGCAGGAACGCGCTTGAATTCAAGAGCGGCGTTCGCTTGTGCCCATGCGTCTCTTATTGAACGGCCAGAGACCAGAGATCGGTAGAATGCAACATAAAACCTGTTAGCGTCCTCTTCGTAGATGTCGGATTTGACGCCGATAGCGCACTCCACGACATTCGAGACCGCTTTCGCGCAACGCCATGAAAAACATGTGTCTATGATAACTAACCGAATCTGATCATCCAGGGATTTTAGAAGTCCGGCTAATGCGACATCAGATATTGTTGTAACGCCCCCACTTTCGGAATTTATCAGAATGTCTCCGCCATCCTGCTTGCCTGAAAAATGCAAGACGTGGGGAGAGAACGAATTCAGCGCTTCGAAAAAACTTTCGGCGGTCAGGTTGAAAACTCCTTTCATTCGTATACCAGAAGCATAAGGGGAGCGGTTGATTGCCGCTTTAATTTCCTTAAACTGTCCTCGCAAATCCAAGCCAGTCCCCGCCTCTGATGCCAAAAACAACACTCGTAAAGGAAGCGGTGAGGAATTGTTCGCACCTCTTGCTGTTGAGAGCGGTTCAGCTTGGGTGGCTTCAGGCTTCAACGACGTAGGGAAGCGTGGCTTAACTTTAAATTCAATACCCCTGCCGACCTGTTTGATAGTTATTTGGCTCGCTTTAATTCCTGCGATTAAGTCGCGCCTTGCGTCCTGTTGTGACTTGTTCACCAGGTCGATGTAAACTTTATCCCTCATTAAATCCTTAGGACTACATGGCCCGACCCGGATCGGAATTAACTTACCCTTTTTGCCTAACGGATCACGTGCAATAGCTTCATTCAGTTCGGCGGTCGCATACTGGGACTTTAAATATTCCGATGACAAGACAGCAATCGTTTGCTTGGAATTTTTGATAGCTGTTCGCATCTGTTGAATAAAATTTCCGCCTGGGTGGAAATCATAAGCCTGGATGATAAATGTATACCCCTGCTTTTTCAGTTCCCAGGCGATCCATTTTGCCCATTCCTGATCAGTCTTGGTGTAACTGATGAAAAAGTCAGCCTTACTCATTTTTGTTCCTCCGAATATCTGAATTCCCAGGCTTTTAAACCTCACCCCGCCTATTACGGACGGCTTCTAAAGCCTTTAATAGATCCATTTCTCACCACAGGCAATCGGTTGAGGAGGTCACGAGGCGATTGCCAGCGCAGCATAAACTGGTCCATCAAAGACACGACAATACTCCTCGTGACGCTCGAAGACGCCGCACCCTAAAGCACTCGCAAACATCACGAAACACTTGGCCTTCACTCGCTGTGGTGAGTTGAATCACTGCGGCATGGTGAACTGCAGATCGCCGCCTTCGCAAACGACCTCTTCGAAGGCAATACCAAATCTGACTGATTCAGTTCGGCCTAACATCAAATCACGGAAGAGCTCAGACTGGCTCGTCTGTGTCACGTCATCGATTAGCCATAAAGGCATAAGAAGCACGAATGAATTATGCTCCCGAGCGTTGATTCGTTCGCGCTTACCTGCTCTGATGGGCGCCCTGTCTTTTGAGGACTCTTTCGAGAGGTGTTCAGTGGGATTGTATCATCGACTTCATCAATAACCGATAGCCAGTCCGTCTTTGCGTGGATCGACGCGCCCATCAGAGTCTTGTTCACAGGGTCAATCATAATCGCCTGACCGCCACCCATAGATGATCTCAGTACGCCGGGAGGCGAAGCTCGCCGGTGTCCCATAGCCATTAGCTGACGGATCACTGTTGCCGGAATTTCGTCCTCGAGCAGAACATCCCTTCCGCTCATATAACGGTAGCGCGGCGCATCAATCGCTTGCTGCAAACCCATGCCAAGATCGATGATGTTGACCAACACCTGAACATGTCCCTGAGGTTGAATGCCGCCACCCATAACGCCGAATGACATAAACAGCTCGTTGTCTTTGAAGACCATCGCCGGAATGATCGTGTGAAAAGGACGCTTGCCCGGCACGAGATGGTTAGGATGAACTCGATCCAGTGAAAAGGAACTGCCGCGATTCTGAAGTACGATCCCCGTATCGCCGGCGACAATGCCTGATCCAAACGAGTCGAAAAGACTGTTAATGAACGACACGGCGTTGCCATCCTTATCGACGACTGTAAAGTAGGTGGTGTCGCTGCCAACGTTGATGTCGCCAGGCGGAGGTGAATCAAGTGCTTTGTTCGGATTGATGAGGGCGCGTCGCTTGGCCGCGTAGTCTTTCGACAGCAACTCGACTACAGGCACTTTGGAGAATGTTGGATCGGCAATGTAGCGATTGCGATCGGCGAAGGCAAGCTTGGTAGCTTCAATCAGCGTGTGATAATAGCGAAGAGGCTTTCTGCTCAACGCTGCAACATCGAAACCCTCAAGAATGTTAAGCGTGAGTAAGGCGGTCAATCCCTGTCCGTTCGGTGGAATTTCGTAGACCGTATAACCGCGATAAGTGGTCGAGATCGGTTCTACCCAATCTGATTTCTGTGCTGCCAGGTCTGCCAGTGAAATGAAACCACCGTTCTTCTCGCAGTAGTCAGCGATTGCTCTTGCTATTTCACCTTTGTAGAAAGCGTCGCGACCACCGAGCGCGAGCGTGCGAAGGGTGCGAGCCAGATTAGGTTGCCGGAAAATCTCGCCTGGACGTGGCGCTCTCCCGTCAATCAGGTAATTAGCTGCAGCCGCCGGAGTCTTCTTCAACTTCGTCACTTCTGCGTTCCAGTCTTCAGCAGTCTTCTCCATGACTGGAAACCCGTTCTCCGCACACTCGATAGCCGGGCCGAGCAGATCCACAAGCTTCAAGGTCCCGTACTTTTCCAATAACGTTACCCAGCCATTAAATGCACCAGGGACAGTGATGCTTTCCATGCCGAACTCCGGCATCTTCGCAGTCTTTCTCTTAGCGAAGTAGTCAAGACTTAAAGCGCCTGGTGCTCGCCCACTCGCATTGAGGCCCTTCAATTCCTTTGTCTTGGACCAGTAAACGAGCATGAAAGCGTCCCCGCCTATGCCGGTCATCATCGGTTCCGTTACGTTGAGCATGGCCGCCATCGCAATCGCCGCATCTACTGCATTGCCGCCTCGTTTGAGAACCTCAAGACCCACTTGTGAGGCGAGCGGTTGGCTGCTGGCAACCATAGCGTGTTGGCTCCGCACAACCGATCGACCCGGCTTGACCATTAAGGTTCGGCGTTTGTCTTGGGAGTAGGAGGAATGGATGGTAGTTATCAGCATCAGCGACATCAACGCAGTTGCAATGTAGATTCGAGCCAGTGCTCGTGGGAATGGAATAATTGTCGTTCGGGACATAGGCGAACCTTTCCAACCAGTGTCACGCCTTGATGCGCGAGCCATCGGTCAGGCCCGCGGAAATCAAGCGCCACAGGTCTTTCGCTCCTACGACAGCGTCCAATCCGGCATCCTCCTGACCGCGATAGATGCAGAAACCAGGCGAAGCATGCTGGCCGGTAGATTTCTTAAGCGGATGTTAGCAGAATACGCAAAATTAGAAGCTTCGGCAATCCGTTGATCTTTCAGAACAGGAGACATAATCAGGGTTCGTTTCACGTCCTTTTATCAGCCGCCAGCACTTCACGATAAACACGCTCTGTCTCTCTGGCCATGCGTGTCAGTGAGAAGCGTTCTCGCACTGTTGCTTTAGCGTTGTGTCCGAGTCGGGAACGTTCAAGTGGATCTTTGAGTAGGTTGTTGATGGCGGCTGCAAGGGACTGGTGGTCCCAGGCCGATATGAGTTTTCCGTTTAGGCCGTCTTCAATGATCTCAAGAGCCCCCGCCGAGGCCGTAGTCACGACTGGGAGCCCTGCGGCCATCGCTTCGACAATCGCAAGGCCAAAAGGTTCGGAGCGAGCCGCGGAAACAAAAACGTCGAGGGACGATAGCATTGCCGCCATGTCGTCACGCCAGCCAGCGAAAGTAACGACGCGGTCGAGGTCCAGTTCTGCTACGAGCTTCTCCAAAGACCTCCGGTGCTTCTTCTCGGGAGACTTATCTTCGCCGATGACCATAAATTGCACGTCGCGGCGGCGCGCAGAAACCAGTGCCGCGGCACGTAGAAAAATATCTTGACCCTTGATTGGCGCCAGATGGCCCACCGTGCCCACGAGGATAGGCACATCTCCTCCGCGCGCGCTTACACCTTTAAAGGCGTCAGGGTCGACTCCGTTATGAACAACGATGATCTTTGAAGACTCAATAACGTCGTTTCGTCCCAGGCTCTCTGCAACAGCGCGAGAGACCGCAATTACGCGAACCGCGTTACTCAGGACGTATTTGTTTATTCCTCGCAAAGAGAAAAGCGCGTGCCGGGTGAGTACGAGGCGGCCACGCAACGCCGTTCTGACAACCATTGACGCCAGGTGATAATCTCTGGCCGCGTGTGCGTGGACAATCTGGATGTCGTGCGCGCGTACAAACCCGGCAAGGCCGGCCACGTTCTTCACGTAATTCAGCCGGCTCAGTGCGAAGATCCTCGTTTTGTCCAGGAATGACAATTCGGTCCACAACTTGGAGCCAGAGACGGCCGCTGCGTACACGTCATGGCCAAGATCATTCAGGGCGCGCGAGAGGTCGACGAGGTGACGTTCGCCGCCACCAAACGTCGTCAAGGAACACAATTGCAGAATTCTCAATCCAGGTCCTCGACGTCATCTTGATCGCCCATTTCAAAAAGGATAGCAATATAGCGCTCTGCCGCGGCGGCTACTCCAAGCAGGGCTGTCAACTCGGGAGCAGTCCTGGCGCCGCAACCTGCACATACGTGCCGGCCGTCGGCAGTGAAGAGCTCAGGTCCTATGTTTAGCTCTGAGGTTTGGCCACAGACGGCGCAGTCGGAATGGCGTAGACGACGGTTCAGCTTAATGAGCAATCCGTGCATTTCAGGATCCAAGACTCTCAATGGGAAGAGATCTTTCTCGCGCAAAAGCGCGAAGGAAACCCTGAGAAACGCGGCAGCGCTTTGCGCCTTTGCGCCTTTGCGCGAGAAATTTCTCATAAGGCTTTTTGTGCAAAGCCGGCGTCAACTCACTCGGTCTCCCACTCTGAGTCGACGTTGACTTAGCGTAACCAGGATCTCTTCCCGTCTATTCAACAGGAACTTTATTCCGCCGGGACGGAGCAGGTAATGCGCTAGACTTCGCGGACTCAGGCGCTTTTCCATCAATGAACAGGCCAACAAGACTCTCTTGATGGGAGTTGTTGATTTGCTCAGTACTGCAAAATGGCCGCCGATGAAGAAACTGTCTGCACCGTAAGGCTTCGTGAACCACTGTTGTAACGCGCTTGAATGGGCCTCGATATGGGCATCTTCGATTTCACGATGATCTTCGGCAAAGAGCTGATTGTTTACATCAAAGCGGATAACTCTCCGGTACTCCTCAACTCTGATCCGCAACTCGGGAATCCAAAATGTCAATCCTAATAATGATTGCTTTAGACGTTTCCCAAAATCTCTTGCCGCGTTTACAACTGCATCAAAAGGGACGCTTTCAGCTTCTAACTTGATGTCTTTAGTGTGAAGGGTGATTTTTCTTGACGGCAGTGACAAGTTCGGTTGTAGCCTCTCGTCGAATGTGACTTCACTTCCGATTTTCACGGGCAAGATACGCCGGTCCAACTCCACTAAATCTTCGCTCTGTAGCAAAGACTCGTTTTGCCATCGTGTGTCCCGCGTGCGGTAGTAATGTGCGGACGCAAAAGGAATAGCCCACCTGGGGTTGATAGCATCCAGCACCTTCTTATAATTCGTTTTAAGTACGGCTCGAATCTCCTCATCGCCCTTACGTGGATTGTCGATGAACTTGATCGCGTGGTTGAAACTGTTGAGCACGATATCGACGTTGCCAATTTTGCGTATGAGCAATTTCAAAGCGCCGATGGGAAGATGACAATCGTTGTAATTCAGGATCCTGCCCTCGGGTGTCTCGATCAAAAGCATGTTGTCGATTCCGGCGGTGGGATATCTCGTTACTTTCATATCGCTTGTTAGCGGTAGTTTCATGCGCTCGTACAGCGGCACGATGTTTTGAAAACCAGCCTGTAGCAGTGCTTCGCTGATGCGAAAATTCGCGGAGTCGTTGGCAAGTACAATGATCTCGGGTGAAAGAGCGGCGAGTTGTTTCAGCGTCGGCATGTGCAGGTGGTCAGAATGAAAGTGCGAAATCCAAAGGTGGGTGCATGACTTCGCCTTCTGAAGAGCTTCAGGATTGTCATACTGTAGTCCCCAACCACCGGCGAAAGCCGTACCTGAAAACCATGGGTCACATAACAGTGATCGTTTGTCGCTCTTTATTATTACGGACGCGTGGTTCAGGTACTCGATTCGCATTTGTCGGTCGCGGATGCTAGACCGACTAAAGCGAACTAGTCCTTAAGGAGTGGGCGGTGAATTGCTAAATAATGCTAAAGATTGCTAAGCCTGCGGCAAGGCTTAGTTGAATCGCCTGATCAGCACAACATCACTTAGCTGCGGTCCGCTCGAGTAAGCGAGCCGGTGACCATCTTGCGAGAAGGAGAACGTGGATAAGGTTTGATTGCTCAGCTTGATAAGTGGGCTGGGAGATGTGCCATCGAGTGGCAGCACCCAAATACTTGTGAGAGTGTTGTCTCGGTACCACAGTGAGTCGCCCTTCGGCGCCCACTGCATAACAGAGCCGAAGTTCTTCGGAGCCGGCAGCGTCTTAATAGGCGCACCGCCCTTTGCCGGGATGAAAACGAGGTGACGTTGATCCCGCTGTTTCTGGTTCATGCGGTAATAGGCGAGCACTTTACCGTCCGGCGAGAAGGTCGGGTGCTGCGAAAACTCCTCTGTCAGAGCAACGGGCTGACCACCGCCGATCGGAACCCTGCGGAGTTTCGGAACGTGCTGGTCATTAGTGACATAAACGACCGACTCACTATCCGGCGAGAATGTCGGCTCACTATCGTAGGTTCCGCGCGTTAGCTGCATAGGATTGCTCCCGTCGGCGTCAACACGCCAGATGTTATACGCACGATCGCTAGTCGTTCGGCACGATTGGAACACGATGTAACGCCCGTCTGGCGAGGCGACTGGCGAGAGGTCTTTATGTGTTGCGTCGGTTAGTTGCTTGAGCCCCGTACCATCGGCGTTAACAGACCAGAGATCCTTCTTGCCACTCTGATCCGAAACATAGATCAGCCGCCCATCGGGCGCCACGGAGAGGCCGTTCTGACCGTCTTTTCGATCCAGTGTCCCGGCCGTGACCGCAGCAGTGGCGGATGGATTTTCGGCGGGCCCTATCCACAAGCCGGAAGTCGTCTGCCACTGGAGCGCAATCAGCGTGCTGCCGTCGGCCGAGAGACTGATACTGAAATAGTTGTTTAGGTCGTTAGTGATTCTGCGCGCTTCGCCGCCTGCGAGCGGCACGCGCCATACCTGCAGTCGTGGTTCGGAACCCGCAGACTCGTCGCGGCCGTTGATGATAAGAGTGCGTCCATCCGGAAGCCAGGCCACGTCTCTAATATTGGTCCAGGAAGGGGAAATGAGCGTGGATACCGTTCGATCGGCGAGCGCGACACCGATCACCTTCATGCCTCTCTGTCCACTTTCTTTCGCGATGAGCGAAAAAGCTATCACCTTACCGTCAGGCGACCACGCGGGCGCGCCGCGCTGATAGACGCTGTCGCCCGCCTCCCAGTTGAGAAACTCCTCGCCGGAGCCATCTACGTTGGCAGCGAACAGTCTGGCGGTAACCAGACCGGATGGTTCAACTTCAGACCGCAGGTAGGCCATCCGTTTGCCGTCCGGCGAGAAGGTGACGCGGCTGTCGGCGCGAATACCGAGTGCCGTCTCAACTCCACCCATTACGGGCATCTTATGAAGCTCGCAACTTGGTTGGCACTTGGAGTAATAAAGCGTGTTTCCGTCACGCGAGAACGAGGGCTCTCTGTAGAAGAGTTTCGCTGGAGGAAAGAGTTGGAGCGGGTTGTTCGTCCCAGCTCGTTGAAGCCACAGGCTCGACATCTCGCCGTTCTGGTCTGAATAAGCGATGCTCTGCCCGTCTGGCGAAACAGCCGCCGAGCGGACACGACCAGTCTGCGTGACCCGGCTTATGTGCATCGATTGCGCCGGGGCTTCTGACTCGCGGGCTTTCTGCGGCCGCAACCCTACATAGAGCAGGAGGGTGGTCAAGACCACCATCGCCAAAACCGCATAGAGCGTAAAGCGCCGGAGCTCCCACTTTCGGCGTGGCACGTTAACAAAAGATGCGTCGACTGATTGAGGCCCCGGCGGCTCTTCATCAAATTTTGGCTTGTCTCCGTGTGTGTGAGGCTGAACAGTTTCTGTGACGGGTGGTGACGGAAGTTCCTTCACCTCAGCGATCAGGCAGTAGCCGCGCCCTGACACCGTCTGGATGTATGGGTGATTGCCCTTCGTCTCTCCAAGAGCCCGACGCAAAGCAGACATGCGCACGGTGAGATTATTTTCTTCCACCTCAACGTCCGGCCAGACGGCCCCCATAATCTCGCTCTTTTCGACTACGAGACCGCGTTTACGCACCAAAAATAGGAGCAACTCAAATTCCGGCGCAGAAAGACGCACCGGTTCGCCGAAGCGCGACAGGCGCCTAGCCTGAGGCTCGAGCAGGAACGGGCCGAACTCGTAGTTTAGGTTATCCGGTGCGTTCAAAGCTCTTCTGTTCGCTACTTGGATATCGCGGCAAAGACAGAAACGGATCAAAGTCCACTCAGGGTATCAAGGCCGTTATGGGTGTCAAGTTTTTGCCAGAGTTTGCCTCACCGCGTCCGACGCGGTGCAGTATCGTAGCATGACACGCAACGCCTGTTGCAGTTGGCCGAGGTTGAGCAGAAGAGCGCCGTACGTCAACTCTATGCAGAGAATCTTTCGCGTCTTGAGCGAAGAGAGCCGCGCCTGTATTCGCAGTCACGTATCCGCGAATCTCACAAGCGACCGTTACTTGTTCGCACGAGCCACGACGCCTACTTACGTAACGCTATAGCGGCCGGGTGTCGCAATGCTGGCAAGGTTGCCAAGCTCAATTACGGCCCAGCACATGGCTTCCGTGCCACAGCTTCCGACAGACCGCTATCATTCACTGGATGAAAGACACTGGGAACGTTGAGAGCGTTAGGAGCGCCGAGAGCGAGCCGCTAAACCGTTGCAAAATAAGCAACTCGCGGTGTAGCATACGATTAACAAAAACATGCGCCCGCTTGGCTCAGTGGTAGAGCACTCGCTTCACACGCGAGGGGTCAGTAGTTCGAATCTACTAGCGGGCACCAGGATTAATTAAACGGGCGATGAGGAGTCGCCCGTTTCGTGTTTGACTCGGCTCCGACTTTGCCCTGCCTCGCTAAAGAGACGTCCATGAGCTCAACAGAACAAGCAACCGAAAACCTGTTCTCGTATGGAACTCTCCAACTCGAGGAAGTTCAACTCGACACGTTTGGCCGCAAATTGGACAGCACGCCCGACGCTCTGCCGGGATTTAAAGTCGTAGCGATAACGATCACGGACCAAGACTTCGTGGCCAAGAGCGGAACCCCGGATCATCGCAACCTGCAATTCACCGGGAACTCTTCAGACGTCGTCGAAGGCGTCGTGCTCAGGGTCACCGGAAATGAACTTGAACAAGCGGATGCGTATGAACCTGAGGGTTATGAACGTGTGAGGGCTCAATTGAGATCTGGTGTTGATGCGTGGGTTTTTGTCCACAAATGAGAGTCGCTGTATCCGGCACACATAGCGTTGGCAAGTCGACACTGATCGAGGAGTTTCTTCAAAAGCATCCGGAGTTTGTTCACGAGCCGGAGCCGTACACGGTACTGGTGGAGGATTTGGGAGAGGAATTTGCGGCTGAACCGTGCGTAGAGGATTTTCGAAGACAATTAGAGTTCAATATCGAACGCCTCATTCAACATGCTGCGAGTGAGAACGTAATTTATGAGCGATGCCCGGTCGACTTTCTTGCTTACATCCATGCACTTGATCCGCAAAGCGCTGAGGCCTTGATGGAATCCGTGTCCGAAGCAATGCAGCATCTCGATCTGATTGTGTATCTACCACTCGAAGCAACTACGGATGAATTTCCGAAACTGCAACGAGCAGTGGACCGCAGACTAAGTTCAATACTAAGAGAAGACGAATTCGGGATCATGAGTTCAACGATTGCAAGCGTCGTCGAAGCAGAAGGTCCAACAGATCATCGTCTGCGTACACTTGAAAACGCGATCTTAATGAATATCAAACACGCATCCCTCTGACGCCTCGCACAGTATTACGTCGTAACTCTCCAACAACGGCATCGCAAGTCCTTCCAGTTCGTTCTTCCACAACTCACCACCGTAAAACGCATCCCTCATGCGCTCGCGTTCCTCCAACGAAGGAAAGCTGCGCAGAAATACAAACTTGTTCGGATTCTCGACATCGAGAAATGGACCAGTAACCTTCATTCCATACGTGCGCTGACCGGGTATAGCACGTGTTTCAAACAACTTGATGAACTCATCACGCTTGCCGGGCTTGATCCGATAGCTGCGGACTTCTACTATCATCCTTAACCTCCAAATTCTGTTGTCGAGAAGGACTGTAAACCGACTTATGAGCGCCAGCAAGAAGGCACTTTCGGGTAACCATCAACCACGCGTCCGGCCCAACCCGGTCGCAGGCTGCCCACTCACAGCCGCGCTCGCGGCCATCGGCGGCAAGTGGAAGTTAATAATTCTCTACTGGTTAGCCGAATCGCCGAAGCACTTCGCAGCCCTGCGAAAAGCTATGCCGAGCATCTCGCAAAAGGTTCTCACACAGCAATTACGTGAGTTGATTAACGATGGAATCGTGAATCGCGACCCAAAAGGCGCAGTTCCCGCACCCGTAGAGTACTCACTTACGGATTATGGCCGGTCCGTGTTGCCGCTGGTTGAGGATGTACGACTGTGGGGACGCGGCCACCTCGAGCGCTCAGCAAAATAATTTTTCCTCGCTTGCCGATCTGAAGTCTCGCCGTTCGATTAAAAGTTGAAAGACCATTTTAAGGAGCACACTAATGCAAAAGATCACGTCGTTTTTTTGGTTCGATAACAATGCGAAGAGGCCGCGAATTTTTATGTTTCAATCTTCAAGAATTCAAAAGTCCTGAGTGTTTCGAGATATGGCGACGCCGGCCCTGGTCCAAAGGGCACGGTCATGGTCGCGGAGTTTCAGATTGAAGGACAGGGATTTGTCGCGCTTAACGGTGGTCCAAGATTCAAGTTCGACGAAGCGATTTCGTTTGTTGTTAACTGTGAGACGCAGGACGAAGTCGAATACTTCTGGGAACGACTGTCCGAGGGCGGCAAGCAGTCCCGCTGCGGCTGGCTGCAAGATAAGTTTGGTTTGTGGTGGCAGGTTGTGCCGACTGTGCTGGGCAAGCTGATGAGTGACAGCGATCCGCAGAAGGTAAAGCGAGTGACGCAAGCGATGCTGCAAATGGACCGGATTGACATCGAACCGTTACAGCGCGCTTACGAAGGGAATTAGGACGCGGATTTTACGGATTTGCCAAGACGATTGAGGGCGCGTTTCAACGATGCCTTGCGCTTCAGAAGATCAGTCCATAAATCGCCGGCCACAGCAATGCGTTGGGCCATCGTTCGTAAAGTGAATGACTTTGGCCCAACTTCTCCTTTTTCAATTTCTTCCCATGTGCAAGGAGCTGACACGGGCGCGCCGGGTTTGGCGCGCACAGTGTATGTCGCGGCATACGTCGCGCTGTAACCATTGCGACCAGTATCCACGAGAATGCGCCCCGCGCGATCAACTTTGTGGAACTCCTGTGTCAAGTTATCAGGATCGCGGCTCACCAGAACTCTCCCGACCGTGTGAGCGAATCGGGCCACTTCGCCAAAGTCATGCTTACCATCAAGCGGAACAGCAATATGAAATCCTTTCGAGCCGGAAGTCTTGATCCAGCTCGGTAAGCCAAGTTCTTCAAGAAAATCTCGCACCCGCAGCGCTGCTGCGCGCAACGTGTCGAGATCGTCTTCTTTCGACGGATCGAGATCGAAGATACAAATGTCCGGGTTGTACAAATTCGGCGTACGCGACGGCCAAACGTGAATCGTGATGCTGTTCTGGTTCGCAAGCCAAAGAAGCGAGCGAGTGTCGTTTGCAATCGGATGATGGACCGTCCCTCCGTGTTTCGGCACTTCGACACGTTCCAGCCAATCAGGAAAGCCTTTTGAGACGTCCTTCTGAAAGAATCCCGGCGATCCGATGCCACGATGAAAACGTTCCATCGTGATCGGTCGTCGCCGCAGGTGCGGCAACATTACGGGCGCAATCGCCTCGTAGTACGAGGCAAGCTCGCCTTTAGTAATTCCGTCCTCGGGAAACAGAATCTTTTCAGGGTGTGTGATCATTCAACGACGGCCAATAGACGCGGATGGCGCAGTTTGCCATGCACTGTCCATTCGATAAAACCAACTTGGACCACGATCTCCGGCTTCACCCAATGCGCCCGGACACGCGGTAGACCAACCGCCTGTGTAAAAGGAGACTTTTCTATTTCGAGCTTGTCCAATCGCGCGCGCAGGTCCAGTAAAAGTTTTGTGTCGAAGCCAGTGCCAATCCTTCCTGCATAAACGAATTCGTCATCTTTGTTGTAGCCGACAAGCAGTGCTCCGAGTCCGACGCGTTTGCCCTGTGGATCCGTAAAACCACCTACCAGAAACTTCTCCGACAACTCGCATTTCATCTTCAGCCATTCTTTGGACCGGCGATGCTCGTAAGTCGATCCGCGTCGCTTTGCGATCACGCCTTCCCAGCCTTCTCGCTGAGCACGCTCCCACGGTGATGGATCTTCTACGAGAACCACGCGATGAAGCGGCTCCTCAAATGGTAGTTGGGCCAACAACTCACGACGTTCTTCGAGCGGTAGCGTTGTGACGTTGCGGCCGTCAATCCACATGACGTCAAACACGTGATACTTGACCTTGCCGCCGGGCCATGTGATCTCGCCATCAAGAATCAACTCCTGATGCGGCAAGCGTTCGATTGCGTGCTGTACCGGCGGGATGTGCTGCGGCAGATGATTACGCGAAAACAACTGGACGTCGCTTCCCTTCTTGTAAGCGAGCAAGCGGATACCATCAAACTTCTGCTCGAAGACCCACTCCGAGCCACTAAAGCGTTCCTGAGTCAGAGTCGCTGCCATCGGCACGAGCCATTCCGGGAAGGAATCCATGTCCAAAGATTACGCAGATTGCGCAGAACAGTAAATCTGCGTAATCTGCCGTTGACTGTGAGCACACTGATCAATCGACGTGGTTTTCTGGGTGGAGCTGCGACGACCGCGGCGTTGCTGGCGCTGCGTCCGACGCTGGCTTTCGACACGAAGCGCCACTTCGCGCCCGTGAAGGTCGCACGCAATCGAGTTATTCGCGAGGTCGTGGGATTAAGGCCGTATCGTCCGAGCGGTTTCGTGGTTGATGCGCAGCGGTTCGGAAACAAGCTCCTCGTTCACAACTACGGACACGGCGGCGGTGGCGTCACGCTTTCATGGGGCACTGCTTCGCTCGCGGTCGACATGGCGCGAGACTTCCTCATCGCGCGCGAGAGCGCACGGCCAAGACGTTTCGCTGTGCTTGGTTGCGGCGTCAGCGGGCTCTCCACTGCACGACTATTACAACGTCGATTTCAGAATGGTCCGGGAACCGTAACCATCTACGCCAAGGATCTTCCGCCAGACACAACATCAAACATTGCCGGAGCGTCGTGGGGGCCAACGTCTGTCTTCGAAACGACTACTCCTAAATTCAATGAACAGTTTCGCCAGGCATGTCTAATTTCGAATCGAGCCTTTCAATTGCTCGTGGGCATCGAGTACGGCGTTCGGTGGGTAGAAATGTTTGAGCTCAGCAATCACGAACTGTCTCTGCAGAGCGAACTAGCTGGCGGCAACGATCTGTATCCGCAAATCGAGATACACCGAGATCCACAGAACTACTTCGGCTTTCCCTTTGTACGACAGTACTCGACCATGCTGATCGAGCCGTCAATCTATCTGAGCGCGTTACTGCGCGACTTTTACATCGCAGGCGGCAGAGTTGTCGTGAAGGAGTTTCGTAATAAGCAGGAACTAGCGCGATTGCGTGAACCGGTTATTTTCAACTGCACCGGCCTCGGCTCACGCGCCCTCTTTGGCGATGAAGAACTGACTCCAGTGCGCGGACAGTTGGAAATACTATTGCCCCAACCAGAGATTGATTACTGCTATTTGAGCAGAGGCTACATGTTCCCGCGTCGAGACGGTATCGTCCTCGGCGGCACATGGGACCACGACGACTGGTCACTGAATCCCGATCCGGAACAAGCCACGGACATCCTCGAAGCTCACATGGAAATAATGAAGAAAGTCCCAACTGGCTGACTTCTCTGTGCAATCTCCGTGTTCTCTGTGTCTCTGTGGTTGTTGTAGCCTTGATTCCTATAACCACAGAGACACAGAGAACACTGAGGTTGCACAGAGAAATCTAATCATTGTGGCCGAGCGATATGTCGCCTTCCTCACCGAACTTCCCTTCACGGCGCTTCCACCGGCAAACCTTCAAGACTCATGATCTTCAGCGCGTTGGTTGTCGGACATGGTCCTGATCGCAGGCGGTAATCAAAAACCATTCGACCGTCGTGCACTTCTTCACGGAAGTGATAGTTTGTTACTCCGTCGATTTCATCGGCCAATTTGATCAGTTCGAGATCGTGAGTCGCAATCAGCCCCATCGACGGACCTTCCGACAAGGCGCGTATGTAAGATCGACTTCCGATTAATCGCTCACGACTGTTTGTGCCGCGGAAGATCTCATCGATCAGAAACAGCACCGGCAATCTGTCGTTCGCCTGCGTCGCAGCCAGCAGTGCCTGCAACCGTTTTACTTCAGCGTAGAAATACGAAAGTCCATCCTGCACTGAATCGCTCACCTTAATGCACGTGAACAGGCGAAACAGTGAGGCTTGCAAGTGCGACGCATTCACCGGCGCACCGGCGTACGCGAGAGAAAGATTGACGCCGATGGTTCTAAGAAGAGTGCTCTTACCCGCCATGTTTGAACCTGTGAGTATCACTATTCTGTGTTTAGGGTCCAACGCGAAATCGTTACACACTTTCGAATCAGGTTTCAGCAAAGGATGCCCTAAATCGCGAGCAGCAAAGCGATCAGTATCTGCAATCAATTCCGGAAAGACGTAATGCGGATTCAGGTAGGCAAAGTTTGCGAGTGAGTTTAGAGCTTCGAGTTCGTGCCACGCGTCGAGCCAGCGCGGTAGAAGGTGTGCGATCTCTTTCTTAACCTGTTCGAGACGGTAAGTAAAAATGAAATCCCATGGGACGACGAGATGAAACAACAGATGTAGAAGCGGATTGGTGCGAACGCCCAAAGCCGCGGCGAGGCGTCCCAACCGTCTTATCTCAATAGAAGGTTTCTTGCCCTCTTCTGCAAACGAAGCACAAACCTCCGCGAGCGCGGGCGTCTTTTTATAGCTACGCGATTCCAGGTATCTAAAAACGATTTGGAAATGCGTCAGGGCTTTTTCCAGCTCCTGGAGTTCGCCCCATGCGCCTGCGATCAGCGATTGCCGCGTGTACGAAGCACCTATGTAGACCAGCAAAACAAAAGGCCAGATCCGTGGAATGAGTTCGAGGCCCCAGAGGACGATGCTGGCTATGTTGAGGGCCGACAGAATCGATAGAAGTACAACCGTCGGCAACAAAGAACTCTTTGGTCCACTTCGTTCAATCCAATCGACGAGTACTTTTGAATTCCAATGGCTCGAACCGGGTTTCGATCGCACCGGTCCGGTTGTGTTTAATCGCGCAACGGCGGAGAGCAGTTGAAGCTTGTCGCGGAACAGAGAATTGCCCTTTAACTCTCGCACCAGCTTTTGACGGTGCTCGATTACCTGCGCGTCGGGACGAGGACTCAGCAGCCAGGATCTCAAGCGCTCGCTACCTTCTCTCGTCACGGCACAATCGAGCAAACGGTGCAAGGAGCGCTCCCCGGTGATGTCGAGATCGGTTTCAAAAGGATGACTTGCGTCGGCAAGTCTGGATTGGTCTGTACCGGGCAGGCGTTCCCACTGCAACTGAATACGAGCGATCTGGACTTGTTTGATCTTGATCAGCAACGCGTTGCGCGTGAGACTGTCACGCACTTTTGTATGAAAAACGGTGACGATCGTGAATACGATCCCGATCAGAGCCGCAACAAACCATGCTGACTTTGTGCCTGCGAAGTTGCAGAACCCCAGCGCCAACAATGCGCCGGCAATAAAGATAATTCTTCGCGCGGTCCAATATTTACCGCTGATCACATTAAGCTGAACGGCCCGGCGTCCGAGTCGCGCAATCTGCTGCTCAAGCTGTTGCAATCTAGTCATGCCACAAAAAAGCACAAAAAGCACAAAAGGCACAAAGGTCTCCTCGCACTTTTATGTGCCTTTTGTGCTTTTTGTGCCTTTTGTGGCTTCATGCACACGGGGGCGTGGGGCATTTGGAGTCGTGGATTGCAGGTCCGGGTTCTTGACTGAACGTCGTGATCAGAATCACTGAACTAACAATCACGGCGGCGGCTATTAACATTCGGCGGGTGAGTGGTTCTCCGGCGATCAGCCAGCCTAGAAACACGGCTACCACCGGATTCACGTACGCGTAAGTTGTCGCCATCGCGGGTGTGACGTTGTTCAGCAACCAACTATAAGCGGTGAAACCAACGAGCGAGCCAAACACGAGCAGATAAAAGAAAGCGCCAATCGAAGTCCACGAGGCATTCGCGAGATTCAAACGACCGACATCGCCCCACAACAGCGCGAAGATCAAAAGCAAACTACCACCACTAAACATCTGCATGCCGGACGCCATCGACGTCGAAGCATCAATCGGATGCCGGTTCGAATAGACCGAACCAGCGGCCCATCCAAACGCCGCGAGAATTACCACACCACCGCCAACTAAACTCAACCACGAGTTACCATTTCCTCGCGACAATCCATCGCTCACGAGCATCGATACACCGGCCAGCCCAATCAGGATGCCGAGCAACACTTTCGAGTTAGGACGTTTACGAGTAATTATCCAATTCAGGATCACTACCCAAAGTGGTTCCGTCGAAACGAGCAGTGCTACCAGTCCGGTAGCGACATATTTCTCCGACCACGTCACACCGCCATTACCACATAACAGCAGCAATCCACCGACGATCAGTGCTTTCTGCCATTGACTCGGCGACGACACAAACCGTTCGCCTTTGAGTCTAGACCATGTGAGAAGGATTACACCGGCGAGGGTAAAACGTGCGCCTGCCATCAGAAACCCCGGCAGAGTTTCAATAGCGAGGCGAATGCCGAGGTAAGTTGAACCCCAGAGAATATAGACGGCGGCGAAAGCAAGGACGACTAGTAAGCGAGATGGTCTGGTTGCCGGCATCTGGAAAATGTACAGATTAACAGGAAACCGCTTGGCACGTCGCATGCCCAAATGACAAAGAACCTAATCGTGGGATTAGGTTCTCGTGTGCTTAAGATGTCTTATTAATTGATGCCTTGTGGGCTTTAGTCGGGACGGTTGCGGTTGCCCTGCTTGGGAGGTTTTTGATTGTTGTTCTTCGGTGGCCGCTGATTTTTCTGGTCATTTGTAATGACCTTAGCGGGCTCTTTGGGCGGTCGCTTGTCGTCTTTCTTCTGGGCAAACGCGCCGACGGACACCACGCCGAGCATCGCTATCACCAGTAATTCTCTTATTAGCCTTCTCATTTTCAACCTTTTCTCCTCTTGCCAAGTTCGGCGCAGGAGGGAGAAAGAGATGCGCTGACCCAAGAGGCAGCAAGACAGGTGCCACGTAATTTTGACTGAAGAGTCTAGCAAAATGGGCGGAAATTCGCACGGTTTCGAATTCAGCCGCACCTTATCGTGCGCAAGTGCCACGAAGAGGAATAGCCACAAAGAGGCACAAAAGGCACATATGCATAATTCATTAGAGGCGTCCAAGCTTCTCTGCGGTTTCTGCGGCACGTCCCGATGAGTAAATTATTTTGTGCTTTTTGTGCCTTTTTGTGGCGAACTAGCGGCGAACGGTGACGCTCAGGGTGCCAATGTTGCCGCTGGTGTCAAAGGTCCGGAGCGAGATTGTGTGCTCGCCTGGTCCAAGAGCCGCGAAGTCCAGCGTGTAGACCTCGTGACCGCTATCCGCAATTCCGTCGTCGGGAAAGACGGGTATCCAGGCTGCGCCGTCGACGCTTGCATCCGCCTTCTTAATCTTGCCCGTGGCATCGTCAACAGAAAAACCTACCTTAACTGAGTCTCTTGTTACTTGTGGCTGGCCCACTGTTTTCACTACCGGCGGAGTGTTGTCGATGTCCACCGGTTCACTCAACCTCTCCCCGGTTAGCTTTTGTCCGGGCGGGTTGTCAGGCGCGTCCGTAGCGATAACTTTGATGATGTAACGTCCGTCTGCGAGCGTCGCGCCATCAATTGTATAGAAATTATCTCGCAGCTTGTCTTTCAAGAGCCTGAACGTCTGCTCATTCAACGCACGGTAATAGATCGCATACTCGAGCGTGCTGGAATTGCGGTCCTCTGCCTGCCATTGAAACCAACGCGCACCACGCTGGTAGAAACGTCGCGGCGGAACCTGGGCCACTGGTCCAAAAACCGATGGATCCAATCCTGACGATTCAACATTCGGATCCACCGTCACCTGTGCAAGCTGCTGCAAACCGACTCCGATGGGTAACGTGGTTATCGAAAGCACTTTGGGCGCGACATTACGCGGAAGATAAGCAACACTCACGTCTTCAATCGACGACGGCGCTGCCGTAGAATTGGACGCCCGAACCGTCGCACGCCATTGAATGAAACGTGCTCGTTACTTGAGATCTGATTGCCTTCAGGATCTCGATAAGCTGCACTCCAATCACTCCAGGTTGCGTCCGGACGCTCACCATTGCCGGTCCGTAATTTGGATCTCCCACTGAACCGGCGCCGCGCCACCAGATGCGTCCCCATGATGTGGTTAACTTCGCATCCCTAACGGGTGATTCGAATGTGCCTTCACTGACGAGCTCGCTGCCAAAACGAAAGAGTTTTCCCTGATTACTCGAGGCGGCGTAGATCTGGTTGTCCTTATGAATAACGAACAGATCTGCCCCTCGGGAGATTGCAGGAGAAGCGTGTCGCGACCGTCGTTGGTGACTGAGTAAATCCGTCCCTTGTCAGCCGTGCCGATGAGCACGCTGCCCGGTTGCAGTGCCGGCGCGATCGCGAAAGCGGTAACAGTCGTTGAGCTCCAAACAGTATCGGTTGCCCCATCAGGAAGGATCCCAAACACCGCGCTGCGAGC
>CAWKGP010000004.1:0-315839 GCA_963849205.1 uncultured Acidobacteriota bacterium | reverse complement strand
CTCGACGACTTTCGCAAGATCCCGCTGACGACCAACGACGCCGGCGTGTCGGTGCGGCTCGGCGATGTCGCGCGCATTCAGATCGGCCCCGAGATGCGGCGCGGCATCGGCGAGCTCGACGGCGAAGGCGAAGCGACCGGCGGCGTCATCGTGATGCGCTCGGGCAAGAACGCGCTCGAGACCATCGCCGCGGTGAAGGAGAAGCTCGAAGTCGCTGCAGGCCAGCCTGCCGAAGGGCGTGGAGATCGTGCCGACCTACGACCGCTCGGGCCTGATCGAGCGCGCGGTCGAGAACCTGAGCCAGCAAGCTGCGTCGAGGAGTTCATCGTCGTCGCGCTCGTGTGCTTCGTCTTCCTGTTCCACCTGCGCTCGGCGTTCGTCGCGATCGTCTCGCTGCCGCTCGGCATCCTCGCCGCGTTCATCGTGATGCACTACCAGGGCGTCAACGCGAACATCATGTCGCTCGGCGGCATCGCGATCGCCATCGGCGCGATGGTCGATGCCGCGGTGGTGATGATCGAGAACGCGCACAAGCACATCGAGCGCTGGCAGCACGACGCATCCGGACGAGGCGCTGCACGGCGACGCGCGCTGGCGCGTGATCGGCGATGCGGCGGCCGAGGTCGGCCCGGCGCTGTTCTTCTCGCTGCTGATCATCACGCTGTCGCTTCATTCCGGTGTTCACGCTGGAAGCGCAGGAGGGGCGGCTGTTCTCGCCGCTCGCCTACACGAAGACCTATGCGATGGCGGCGGCGGCGGGGCTGGCGGTGACGCTGATCCCGGTGCTGATGGGCTATCTGATCCGCGGCCGCATTCCCGACGAGCAGCGCAATCCGCTGAACCGCGCGCTGATCGCGGCTGTACCGGCCGCTGCTCGACGCGGTGCTGCGTGGCCGAAGCTGACGCTCGCCGTCGCCGCGCGTCGTGCTCGCCGCAGCCTGTGGCCGCTGCAGCACATCGGCGGCGAGTTCATGCCGCCGCTCGACGAAGGCGACCTGCTGTACATGCCGTCGGCGCTGCCGGGCCTTTCGGCCGGCAAGGCGGCCGAGCTGCTGCAGCAGACCGATCGGCTGATCAAGACCGTGCCCGAGGTCGCCAGCGTGCTACGGCAAGGCCGGCCGCGCCGAGACGGCCACCGACCCGGCGCCGCTGGAGATGTTCGAGACGACGATCCAGTTCAAGCCGCGCGACCAATGGCGCGCCGGCATGACGACCGGACAAGCTGGTCGAGGAGCTCGACCGCATCGTGCAAGTGCCGGGCCTGTCCAACATCTGGGTGCCGCCGATCCGCAACCGCATCGACATGCTGGCCACCGGCATCAAGAGCCCGGTCGGCGTGAAGGTCGCCGGCACCGATCTCGCCGAGATCGACCGCATCACCGGCGAGATCGAGCGCGCGCTGAAGGACGTGCCCGGCGTGACGCAGCGCGCTGGCCGAGCGCCTGACCGGCGGCCGCTACGTCGACGTGAACATCGACCGCGACGCAGCGGCGCGCTTCGGCATGAACATCGCCGACGTGCAGTCGGTGATCGCCTCGGCGGTCGGCGGCGAGAACATCGGCGAGACGGTCGAAGGCCTGCAGCGCTTCCCGATCAACGTGCGCTACCCGCGCGAGATCCGCGATTCGCTCGAGAAGCTGCGCAGCGCTGCCGATCGTCACCGAGCGCGGCGCGCGGCTCGTGCTGTCGCGACGTGGCCGACATCCGCATCAGCCGACGGCCCGCCGATGCTGCGCAGCGAGAACGCGCGGCTGTCGGGCTGGGTCTATGTCGACATCCGCGGGCGCGACCTGCGCTCGGCGGTGCAGCGACATGCAGCGCGCGGTCGCGCGAGAGGTGAAGCTGCCGCCGGGCTACTCGATCTCCTGGTCGGGCCAGTTCGAGTTCCTGGAGCGCGCCACCGCGAGGCTGAAGGTCGTCGTGCCGTTCACGCTGCTGATCATCTTCGTGCTGCTGTACCTCACCTTCCAGCGCTTCGACGAGGCGCTGCTGATCATGGCGGCGCTGCCGTTCGCGCTGGTCGGCGGCATCTGGCTGCTGTACCTGCTCGGCCACAACCTGTCGGTCGCCGGCGCGGTCGGCTTCATCGCGCTCGCCGGCGTCGCCGCCGAGTTCGGCGTGATCATGCTGCTGTACCTGAAGCAGGCGTGGGACGCGCGGCTCGCCGCCGGCACGAACGAGCGAAGAACGACCTGCTCGACGCGATCCGCGAAGGCGCGGTGCTGCGCGTGCGGCCGAAGGCGATGACGGTCGCGGTCATCCTCGCCGGCCTGTTGCCGATCATGTGGGGCGGCGGCACCGGCTCCGAGGTCATGCAGCGCATCGCCGCGCCGATGGTCGGCGGCATGATCACCGCGCCGCTGCTGTCGATGTTCGTGATTCCGGCGGCCTACCTGCTGATGCGACGCGGCTCACTGCGGCGCGCGCGGGCCGCGGTCCGCTTCACGCTATGCGCGACCCGGTGTTCAGCGCTGATCCGGCAACGCGCGCACCAGGCTCTTGAACTCGGCCCAGGCCAGCGCCGGCCAGATCTGCGAGTCGGCGCGACCGTGGCTGCGCACGAGCACCGAAACACGCGTCGCGTCCTCGATGCCGGGCGCCTCGAAAACATCGACGTAATCACACGGTCCGAGCACCGCGTAGCTGGCGATCCAGCGCACCTGCGGACACTGCTCGCGGATCTGTTCGGCGACATCGCGGCCGAGCGTTTCGAAAGACTTCGGCTGTGACAGCGCGTCGGGCGACACGCGGGTCTGCATCAGAAATAGGGCCATGGCGTTTCTCCTTCCATCACCAGCGAAGGCGAAGCACGAGTCTGCTGCGCAGCGCCCGCGCGTGCACCGCATGGGGCAAAGGCCCTGACGACTTCGCTGTGATGCGCGCCGGCGCATCGACAGCGGTCAATGCGAGCGGATCATCGTCCCGTACGCCTGCTCGGTCAGGATCTCGAGCAGCATCGCGTGCGGCACGCGGCCGTCGATGATGTGCACCGAATTGACGCCGCCCTTGGCCGCATCGAGCGCCGACGCGATCTTCGGCAGCATGCCTCCCGAGATCGTGCCGTCGGCGAACAGCTCGTCGATCTCGCGCGCGTCAGCTCGGTCAGCAGCTTGCCGTTCTTGTCGAGCACGCCGGGCGTGTTGGTCAGCAGCATCAGCTTCTCGGCCTTCAGCACCTCGGCCAGCTTGCCGGCCACCACGTCGGCGTTGATGTTGTAGTTCTCGTTGCTGCCGCCGAAGCCGATCGGCGAGATCACCGGGATGAACTATCGCCCTGCAGCGTCTGGATGATGCTCGGGTCGATCGACTCGATCTGGCCGACCATGCCGATGTCGTGCTCCTTGTTCGTGTCCTTGCTGTCGCGCATCGCAGTTTCTTCGCGCGGATCAGGTTGCCGTCCTGGCCGGTCAGGCCCACCGCCTTGCCGCCGGCGTGGTTGATCAGCCCGACGATCTCCTGGTTCACCTGGCCGGCGAGCACCATCTCGACGACTTCCATCGTCTCTTCGTCGGTGACGCGCATGCCCTGGACGAACTCGCCCTTCTTGCCCATCTTCGCGAGCGCCTGCTCGATCTGCGGGCCCCCGCCGTGCACGACCACCGGATTCATGCCGACGAGCTTGAGCATCACCACGTCTTGCGCGAAGCCTGCTGCAGCCCCGGGTCGGTCATCGCGTTGCCGCCGTACTTGATGACGATCGTCTTGCCGTGGAACTTGCGGATGTACGGCAGCGCCTCGGAAGGATCTCCGCCTTGTCGCGCGGCGACAAATGGTCGAGTCGATGTTCGGCGGGGCTTGGAAGAGCTGAATTCATGACGGCGCAACGCGGCTCGGGCTCGGGTGGCGCCCATTGTAGGAAACGACGAGCCGCGCGCCCGTCGCAACGTGCGCTTCAGTGCGTACGCTGGTTGACGGCGGCCGCGTGCTGCGTGCTCGAGCCGCGCTGCTGCGGCATGCGCCGGCACTCGTCGGCGCAGCGGTGGCACGCGTCGGCGCATTTGCGGCAATGGTCCAGCGGGTGTTTGCTGCACTCGTCGGCGCACGCTTCGCAGATGTCGGCGCACAGTTGGCACAGCGCATACGCGTGCACGCTGCCGCGCGACATGTCGCCGACCGCCGTGCGGCAGATGTCGGCGCAATCCATGTCGAGCGCAATGCAGTGCGCCAGGCGCTCCGGGTCGGCCTCGGAGAGACACGCGGTGGCGCAGTAGTCACACGCGGCGGCGCAGCGGTGGCAGGCTTCGATGCAGGCGCTGTAGTGCTGGAGGGGCATGTCGGTCTCCTGAAGTTTGTGCTATCAGGCTGGTCATCTCGATCGGGGCAACTTGCGCGCCCGTGCGTCGACCGCAGGTCTGTAGAGGCAGGCGGTTGCCGGGCCTGCAGTTTGCGCTTCGGCGCAGGCGGAAGCTACAAACCCTTCTTCAAACTACGGCGCGATTCCCACCGCGCCTTTTCCCCCTGGCGAACCAGGTTTTGCATGCCGCCAACGATCGGCGCATAGTCAGTTTTCCCAGCGGAGAGCAATGCGTTGACGACCTTCTGAAGGAGTACTCGACCATGGCACAAGCAAACTGGCGTCTCGAAGGCGAATGGATGAAGAACTGCAACTGCGCGTTCGGATGCCCCTGTGACTTCAACGCGAGGCCGACGAACGGCGAGTGCAAGGCTTTTGGGTTTGCGAATCACCAAGGGCCATTTCAACGACACGAAGCTCGACGGACTGAGCTTCTTGTGACGGCCGCCTGGCCCGGCCCGCTGCACGAAGGAAACGGCCAGGTGCAACCGATCATCGATGAGCGCGCCACCCCGGAGCAGCGCGAGGCGTTATTCGGCATCTTGTCCGGGCAGAACTCGGCGGAAGGGACGCTCTTCCACATCTTGAGCGTGATCGTGACCAAGATGCACGATCCGATCTTCGCGCCGATCACGTTCCAGTTCGATAAGGAGGCCCGGACCGCACAGCTGCGCATCCCCGGCGTGCTCGAGACCGAGGTGGAACCGATCAAGAACCCGGTCACCGGCGCCCCCACACCGCATCCGGATTGTGATGCCGGAGGGTTTCGAACACACGAGGGCGAGGTTGCCTCTGCCAACATCCGCAGCACCGGGGCCATCAAGTTCGAGACGAAGGGCACGCACAGCACGCTCGCTCACGTCGTGCAGACACCGGAAGGCGTGGTTGACGCGTGAGGCAGTGACCGGCCGTTCGGTCTCGTCGAGGAGGCGCTGCGGCGCGACCGCCTCCTGGTCGTCTCGTGCCTGCTGCTCGTCGTCGTGCTGAGCTGGGCCTATCTGCTCGCCGGCGCCGGCATGGGCATGCAAGACATGGGCGACATGCTCATGCCGATGGCACGGGACCTGGACGCCCGGCTACGCGGTCATCGTGCTGTCATGTGGGCCGTGATGATGGCGGCGATGATGCTGCCGAGTGCCGCGCCGATGATCCTGCTCTACGCGACCCTCGCGCGGCGCCGCAGCGAGCAGGGCCGGACGGCGACGTTTCAGCGAGCGCGTCTTCGCGTTCGGCTACCTCGCCGTCTGGGCGGCGTTCAGCGTCGCGGCGACCGCTTCAGTTCGCGCTGGAGAAGGCGGCCCTGCTGTCGCCGACGATGCAGACGACGAGCATCGCGCTGGCGGGCGCGGTGCTCATCGCCGCCGGCGTCTACCAATGGACGCCGTTGAAGCAGGCCTGCCTTCGGCACTGCCGCTCGCCGCTCGACTTCATCATGACGCACTGGCGCCCAGGGACGGCGGGCGCCTTCGTCGATGGGGCTGCGGCACGGCGCCTACTGCCTGGGGTGCTGCTGGCTGCTGATGCTGCTGCTGTTCGTCGGCGGCGTCATGAACTTCGCGCTGGATCGCGGGGATCGCCGCTGTTCGTGCTGGTCGAAAAGCTGGCCCCCGCCGGCCGCAGGATCGGTCAGGGCGCGGGGGTTTTGTTGGTCGTCATGGGGCGCCGCGACGTTGCTCGCCGCATCCTGAGTCAAACGATCGATTCATGGACCTGAGTGGGGCGCCTCGGGTCACAGGGGCGTCGTCGGCCCTCGATATTTTTTGATCCTTCACCCAGCCCAGCAGCGAACAGCCAACGACGCCGACTGCTAGCAAGACCGCAAAGCGATAAGAACTGCCCGAAAAAACGCCTGGTAACGCATAGCCCGGGGACCAGCAACGTGCCGAGCAGAGAGCAAGACCCAGAAAACGATCATGAGCGAGACCAGATGCCGAGCGCAGAGCAATTGACGCCGACCACATGGCGCCGAGACAGCGCCGCCAGCCACGAAGCCGGTCCGGCCAGGCCGAGGCGACGCGCCATCACAGCATCGAAGCGGGGGTCGTCGTCAAAACGCGGTGGCCGAGGAACATCGTGGCGACCGGGGGGCCGTGGACCCATTGCGGCGAGGACGCGATTGCAGCGCCCAGCCAGCACCGCCGAGAGGGAGCGACCAACTCCCCGGCACGCCCGTTTTCGAGACGACGGCGCCTTTCATAGGGCCCCTTCGTGTTTCGCAACAACTCTTTTTGGCCGGCTGCGGTAGGCCGGAATTGTCAGCGCGGCGCGATTCAGGGCGCGCACGTCCGCTCGCGCTAAAGCGGCTCGACGTCGACGCCTTTGTTTCTCTTAACCGCAACGCGTTGCTGATCACCGAGACCGAGCTCAGGCTCATCGCCGCGCCGCGATCATCGGCGACAGCAGCCAGCCGGTGAACGGGTACAGCACCCGGCCGCGAGCGGCACGCCGAGCGCGTTGTAGACGAACGCGAAGCCGAGGTTCTGCTTCATGTTGGCGATGGTCGCGCTGCGACAGCGAGCGCGCGCGCACGATGCCGCGCAGGTCGCCCTTGCGAGCGTGACCTGCGCGCTCTCCATCGCGACGTCGGTGCCCGTGCCCATCGCGATGCCGACGTCGGCCTTCGCAAGCGCGGGCGCGTCGTTGATGCCGTCGCCGGCCATCGCGACGATGCGCCCTTCGGGCTGCATCCGCTCGACGAGCGCCGCCTTCTCGGCGGGCTTGCCCCCCGCCTTGCACCTCATCGATGCGCAGCCCGCCGCGACCGCCCTCGCGGTCGCCCCCCGTCGCCGGTCGCCATCACGACCCGCACGCCGGCGCGCTGCAGTTCGCGAACGCCGGCGGCGTGCTTGGCCTTGATTGGTCCGATACCGAGAGCCGCCCCGCGAGCTTGCCGTCGGCCGCGAGATGCATGACGCTCGCGCCCTCGAGCACGCAAGAGCTTCTGCCTGCGGCTCCAGCGCATCGACGAGACGATGCCGAGTTGACCCCATCAACGTAGGTATTGCCGAGCGCAACGTCGTTGCCTGCCACACGGCCGCGCACGCCGATGCCGCTGGCTCGACTCGAAGTGCTCGGCCTTGTCGAGTTTCAAACTTTTCTCGCGTGCAGCCCCGGCCCACGATCGCATTCGGCCAGCGGATGCTCGCTGCCCTGGTCCAGACTCGCGGCGAGCCGCAGCACTTCGTCGTCGCTGAAGCCCGGCACGCCGACGGCGCGATCGAACACAGGCTTTCCCTCGGTGAGCGTGCCGGTCTTGTCGACGATCAGCGTGTCCACCTTGCGCAGGTGCTCGATCGCGGCCGCGTCGCGAAAGAGCACGCCTTGCGTCGCCGCCTTGCCGCGCAGCGCGCGATAACGACAATCTCACCTTTCGCGTGGCGCAGCCCAACGATCTTTGGATGCACACCGGCGATTATCCCGGTTCGCACGTCGTCATCCGCAATCCCACGCGAAAGGAAATCCCGCATCGCACGATCATCGAAGCAGCCCAACTGGCGGGTCGCTTCAGCCAGGCGAGTGATGATACGAAAGTGGTGGTGCACTATACTGAACGCAAATTTCTGTCGAAGCCAAAGGGAGCGGCGCCCGGCTTAGTGCGGCTGTCGCGCTTTCGATCGATTACAGTCGAGCCCAAAGAAGCAGTAGAAAGATTGTAAACATGCGTTCAGAACAACTATTTGAAACAGCTCAAAATCTGATACCGGGTGGTGTTAACTCGCCCGTCCGTGCGTTTCGCGGCGTGGGTGGAACACCGCGATTCATCCGCTCCGCCCGCGGCGCCACAATCACAGACGTCGACGGAAAAACGTACATCGACTACGTCGGCTCATGGGGACCGATGATTCTCGGACATGCTGACGAAGAAGTTGTTGCTGCAGTACAGGAAGTCGCAGCGAGAGGAACGAGCTTTGGAGCGCCGAGCGAACTCGAAGTGGATCTGGCCCGGGAAGTAATCGACGCAGTCCCGTCAGTTGAGATGGTGCGCATGGTGAGCAGTGGCACCGAAGCAACGATGTCGGCGATCCGTCTCGCGCGCGGCGTAACCGGTCGCACAAAACTCGTAAAGTTCGAAGGCTGTTATCACGGACACGCTGACAGTTTGTTGGTTAAAGCCGGTTCGGGTGTTGCAACACTCGGACTCCCGGATAGTCCGGGTGTTCCCGCCCCTTTAGCTGAGAACACTCTTACACTTCCCTTCAATAATGTTCCCGCGCTCGAAGAGGTCTTCGCGCAACACGCCGACATTGCCGCAGTAATCATTGAACCTGTCGTCGGAAACATGGGCTGCGTGCCGCCTCGCGATGGATACCTCGAAGCAGTCCGCAAAATCACTCGCGACCACGGCGCGCTTTTGATATTCGATGAAGTGATGACCGGATTTCGTCTCGCGCGCGGAGGAGCGCAGGAACGCTACGGCATCACGCCTGATATCACGACGTTGGGGAAAATTATCGGTGGCGGTCTGCCCGTCGGCGCTTACGGCGGCAGTCGTGAGATCATGAATCACATCGCCCCGGCAGGTCCGGTTTATCAGGCAGGAACACTGTCAGGAAATCCTCTCTCGATGACTGCCGGTCTGGTCACCTTGCGACGGCTGCGAGATAAAACTGTTTACGATCGATTGGAAGCGGCCAGTAAGAAGCTGTGCGAAGGACTGGCTGGTTTAGACATTCCGACGATAACCAACCGCGTCGGATCTATGTGGACCAGTTTCTTTACAAACGAGCCGGTTGTGGATTGGGACACTGCGAATAAATGCGATCGGCAGATGTACGGAAGGTTTTTTCACGCGATGCTTGATGAGGGGGTGTATCTCGCTCCTTCACAGTTCGAGGCGGCCTTCGTGAGTTTGGCCCATACAGACGAAATCATCGAACAAACATTAGAGGCTGCACGCAAAGCCATCCACAGATTACACAGATAAACATATCTGCGTAATCTGTGGATGGTTTTTAGACGGGTAAATCAATACTGAACTTGGATCCCTCACCGGGTTCACTGGCGACGCTGATCCGGCCGCCATGCTGTTCCACAATCTGCTTCACAATCGCGAGACCAAGACCAGTGCCGCGCTTTTTGGTAGAGAAGAATGGCTCAAACACTCGATCGCGCGTGGCCTTGTCCATGCCTCTGCCATGGTCTGCAATCGTGATGCGCGCATAATGCTTCGGCGGCTGTCCGTCGCCATCTTTCTCCGGCGTTAACATCTCGGTCGAGATCTGCACCGCAGCGTTTTCCTGGCTGGCATCGACCGCGTTCGCAATCACGTTCACAAAAACCTGACGCAACTGGTAAGAATCCCAATGGCCCACGATTGACCGGCCCGCATAATGCTTTTCAAGCGTCGCATTCTTCTCGCGTATTTTGTCACTTACGAGGTCGATACTGCGTTCAAGTGATTCATGCAGATCGACTGAGGATCGTTCCAGTTCCTTTTGACGGGAATACTGTGTCACGTCAACCACAAGCTTGTTGAGGTGCTTGATGCCGCGCTCAACGAGCTCGATCGTATTGAGCGCTTCGGCATCGTTAACACTGTCGCGCAACATTGAGACACCGAGACGAATGCTGCCGAGCGGATTGCGAATCTCGTGTGCTACCTGCGTCGTCGCCTGGCCCACCGCGGCGAGCGATTCACTGCGACGCAGCGTAACTTCAGCCGCGGCTGCTTCGGTAGCATCCACGAGAGTGACGATCTGTCCGCGCTCGTCATTGATTGCGAGCGGCGATGAGTAGACGTCGAAAGACTTATCTTCGTCGTCAACCCGAGCTATCAAACGTCCGTGGTAGGTGTTTTTGGTAACGCGAATCGACGTCACGGTCTCCAGCATCTTCATCGCATCGTCGGCCCCGAGTTTCTCCAGCACTGAGGCACCGATAGTGGCGTTGGGAAAGATTCTGAAGAAGGCTGCGTTCGCACTGCGAATTCGATCGTCGTTATCGATGGCGGCAACCGCGCTCACCATTCCCTGTAATAGCTGAGTGGTAAACGTTCGTTCGCGGCGAGTTTCCAAGACGCTGCGACGCATTTCACTGAAGTGTCGCTGCACTTGCCAAATGGTTCCGGTCGCGACCAAAGCACCGACAAGAACCGCCAATACGCTCCAAAGCAGAATCGATTTGTTCGCCGTTTTCTGAAGCGCCATCATTTCTGTATCGACCTTCTGGTACTGCTCGGTCGCACTGGCAAGAACTTTATCCAGAATTCCCGCCGTTTTAATAAATTGTGTGTAACCCTTAAGACTATACTCCCGTAGTTCGTTAGTTGTGTCGATGTACAACTGAGTGTTGCTTTTGAGGTCATTCCAATTGTTCTCGTAGGTCTCTCTGGTCTTTTGATCAGGACTGGACGGCGGAGGTCCCAGGTTGCTGAGTGCCCGTCGCACTTCGTCACGCGCATTATCGAGCCGGAGATCAATCGGAGGCTTGAATTCACGACGAGATTCGGAGGCCGCTCGTGCTCTGGTCTCGTTATCAAGCGAAATGAGTGTGAGTCGAAGGTCAAATAACCGGTTGAGGCGAGTCGAGTACTCCAGATTCAGCCGCTGAGAATTATTTCCAACCTCATTCATCATATTTGCGCTTATTAATCCCAAGGTCAGAATTACTGCCAGCAACAGCAGAAATCCAACCACCAGGGGCACGATCGCGGGCGCATAACCTCGACCTGATTCCGGTGTAGAGGAACCAGGATCTGGCGGGCGACGGTAAACGACTTCGGGTTTTTGTGGAGCAGGTTGCATCAGAAATCTTAAGGCTTCGCGTCCATCCAATTGTCGCCCACACCAACATCAGCCACAAGCGGCACGTCGAGTGAAACGGCAGTTTCCATTTCGTGTTTCAGTATCTCCGTGACCTTCGACACCTCTTTCTCCGGGACTTCGACCAGCAATTCATCGTGTACCTGCATCAGCAAACGCGATTTGAGTCCCTCTCGCTTGAACTCCTCGTCCACTCTGAGCATCGCGATCTTCACGATATCACTTGCCGTCCCCTGGATCGGCATATTTATCGCTTCTCGCTCGGCCGCCTTACGAATATTCGCGTTGCGATCCGAGATGCCGGCCAGTGGTCTGATGCGTCCGTAGATCGAACGCACGTACCCGTGCGCGCGCGCCCGAATCGGCACTTCCTCCATGTAACGACGCACGCCTTTGTACGTGTTGTAATAATCCTCGATAACTTTCTTTGCTTCCTGACGCGAAATTCCGACGCGCTGCGAGAGTCCCCACGGTTCGATGGCATAGGCGATCGCAAAGTTGACGATCTTTGCAAAGCGACGTGCCTCCTTGAGCTCTTCGTCGGTCCTGGCGCCGAAGACGAGTCGCGCCGTGCGCGCATGAATGTCTTCACCCTTTTGAAATGCCTCCAGCATCACAGGATCCTGGGTGATGTGGGCCAGCAAACGTAATTCAAGCTGAGAATAGTCAGCCGAAATGATCTTGTTTCCGTTTTCCGCGACAAATGCCCGCCGGATACGCCGTCCCATTTCGCTGCGAATCGGGATGTTCTGGAGATTCGGATCACTCGACGACAATCGCCCTGTGGCAGCAACAGTTTGATTGAGCTGACAGTGAATGCGTCCGTCGGTTGCGATCTGTTGAGGCAAGGCGTCGGTGTAGACGCTTTTCAGTTTGTCGAGCTCGCGATACTCGATAATTAATTGCGGCAACTCAAACTGCTGCGCCAACTCTTCGAGCACTGCCTTGCTCGTTGAAATACGCCCGGTTGAAGTCTTGCGGCCGATGTCGATATTCAGATCCGAAAGCACTTCACCCACTTGCTTCGGAGACCCAATATTAAATTCGCGTCCGGCAAGTTCGTAGATCTTAAGCGTGCGCTTATGGAGCTCCTGACCGATGTAACTCGATAAGTCTGCGAGAACTTTTTGATCGACTTTGAGTCCTGCACGTTCCATGCGATAGAGCAACGGCGCCAGAGGTAGTTCAACTTCCGAGTAGATCGTCTCGAGATTCTTCTCGAGAATTCGATTGCGAAGCACACGAGCAGTCTGAGCGGTCAAATCTGCTGCAAGAACAGTTTGCCACGCGGTATCAGGCCAATTTGCAGCGGGCGTATTGTTAACTTCGATTCCGAGTGCTTCTCCTGCCAGATCGTTCAACTCATATTTACTGCGTGTTGGATCGAGAAGATACGCGGCGAGATACGTGTCGTCCTTAACTCCTTCAAGTGTGATGTTGAAACGCTCCAACAAACCAACCGCGCGCTTCACATCGTGAACTGATTTCTCGATCAAACCATTCGACAACACGTCGCGCAGCATTCCGATTGCACCGTCCATTCCGCCGGAAAACTTTTCGAGATCCACATACGCAGACACGCCCGCTTTCGTGGAAAAAGCGATTCCGCGTGTTGCTTGTAACTCAGTGAAACACTCCTGTTCTCCTGTGCCCGCGGGAGTTGAGTCGGCAATCGCAACACCTATACTTTCCGCGTCGAAAAGAGTTTGCACCAGATCGTCGAGGTCGCTCTTTTTCTGAACGATCTTATAGTTACGGGCAGATTCCGCTGATGCTGGTCGCTCCACCGCCGCATCGGCGTAATCTTTCGCCAGGTTTGCAAATTCCAGCTCGTGAAACAGCTCATAAGTGGCTGCTCGATCGGGCGGGCGTGCTTTGATCTCGTCGAAATCGAGAGTCATCTCGAGATCGCAGCGAATGCGAGCCAGTTCTCTTGACTGGCGGATCAGGTCGGCGTTGTTGCGCAACGATTCGCGGTAAGTCTTGTGTTTGACTGACTCCCAGCCTGCCAGTGCCGCCTCGATCGATCCGAACTGCTGAATAATCTGTACCGCGCCTTTCGAACCAATGCCCGGTGCCCCGGGAATGTTGTCGATCGAGTCGCCCATCAGTCCCAACAGATCGACGAGCTTGTCGGCAGTAACCCCAAACTTGTTCTCGACCCATGCTTCGTCACACCACTCGATCGGAGGCACAGGTTCTTTACGCTTTACCACCTGCGAATTCTGACGCATGCAAACGACGTAAGGATCGTGCACGAGCTGGCACATATCCTTGTCGTTGGAAACGATGACGGCCTGCATCTTCTTTTCTTCGACCTGCTTTGCGAGTGTGCCAATCACGTCGTCGGCTTCGTAACCTGGAAAGTTGATGACCGGAATGTTGAATGCTTCGCAAAGTCGAAAGATGTAGGGCATCTGTTTCGACAGATCGTCCGGCATCTCGACCCGGTTTGCTTTGTAGTCGGCAAAAGTTTCGTGTCGAAACGTCTTTTCGCGCGATTCGAAGATGGCAGCGATGTAATCGGGTTGTTCTTCACGCAACAGCTTGATGAGCATGTTGGTGAAGATGTAGACGGCTTGCGTGACAAACCCCTTCGATGTCGCGAGCGGCTGCGCGCGATTCTGCATCGGCGCAAAAAACGCGCGAAAGATGTGCGACATCGAGTCGATTAAGAAGACACGTTGAAGCCGATCATTAGTTGCTACAGATTCTTTGGCAGGCATGTGAGGAGATCATATCTCCACAGATTACACAGATCAATCAGCCTTATCTGTGGATAGCTCAGTCACGTGGGCGCGCACGGTTTCGCCGAGGGTTTCGAGGTTGTAACCGCCTTCGAGACAGGAAACAAGTCGTCCGTTGCAACTGCTGTTGGCCCATTGTTTCAAGGCGCGCGTCATGTCCACAAAATCCTGGTCCGAGAGAAGTAGCTGGCCGAGTGGATCGCCACGGTGGGAATCAAAACCAGCGGAGATGATGATCAAATCAGGACTGAAATTGGCTGACATATCCTCCAACGCAGCTTCAAAACCGCGTTTCTGTTCGAGCGCAGGTGTCGCTGCACGCAGAGGAAGATTTAAAGTGAACCCAAGACCACGGCCAGTGCCCTTCTCGCCACGCGAACCTGTCCCCGGATACCACGGATACTGGTGCGACGAGAAAAAGTAGACTGTGGGATCGTCGTAAAAGATTCCCTGCGTGCCGTTACCGTGGTGCACGTCCCAATCGACGATCGCGACCCTGTCGATCTCCGGATACTTCTGCTGCGCATAACGCGCTGCCACTGCCACGTTATTGAAGAGACAAAAGCCCATCGCCCGTTCTTGCGTCGCGTGATGACCCGGCGGCCGCACAGGAACAAAAGCATTCTTCACTTCACCGCTCATTATCAGATCGATAGCCTGGCACGGCGCGCCGGCCGCGCGTTTCGCCGCGTCGAGTGAACGCATCGACACCACCGTGTCCCCATCAAGATAGCCAATTCCTTCACTCACGACTCTTTCGACGTGTTTGTAAAGCTGCGGCGAGTGAGCAGCTTGAATGTCACCGCGCGGCGCTTCTCTCGCTTCGACCTCACGCAATTGAGACCACAGTTCTGTATCTGCGCGAAGAGCATCCATGACGACTGTGTAGCGTGAAGGATTTTCAGGATGCCCGGGTCCAGTGTCGTGTTCGCGAAAAACGGGATGATGGACGATTGCGGTGGTCATGAGCGACAAATTACCAAGTACTACGCACAAGTACAAAGTTCAAACACTGTCTCAATCCAAATTCGACCTCCGTACGAAATCGAAACGACCAGGCAACTCGTGAGATCTGTGTTCCTGTATGTTCTTCAAACAAATCAGCACTTTATAGCTTAGGAATGATGTTTGCCAAAGCCCAGCATAGAAGCGCCAAGGTCAGAATGAAAATACGGGAAGGGTTCGGGAGATCAGCGATGAAGAGGTTATTCGCCTTAATACTAGTCTTAACTTTATTGGTCGTAACAGGAACCATCGTGTCAGCCGACGGCCAAACACGTCGCAAGAAATCGAAGTTCGGTCGCAAGGCCAGAACCGCAGCAATCATCGCCGGTGGAGCCGGGGTGGGTGCTTTAGTGGCGGGCAAGAAAGGCGCTGCGATCGGTGGGGGCGGCGCAGGCTTATACGCCTTCAATCGTCGCGCAGCACGGAGACACTTCAGAGGTAAAACACGAACAGCCGGTACTGTCCTTAGCGGTACGGCTTTAGGCGCCGGTGTTGGCGCGGCTGCAGGCGGAAAACGCGCAGCAGCAATCGGAGCAGGTGCGGGTGCTGCCGGTTCATACATTTACACACGCAAGAAACGTTATCACCGACGTTACTAACAATCAGTATTGGCAGTTGTAATACTAATCTCGACAAACTGTTTCGAACATACGGAGGCAAGTGATGGCATACGATGAAGAACAAGCAAGAAGAAGCCGAGTGGTAGTGGAGACACCAAACGAAAGACGTGAGGTGGTCCATACCCAGTCGGTGCGGGATAACAGCGGTATTTCCGCAGGGATGGTCGGCGTACTTGTTGTGGTAGCTATCGCATTGATAACAATGCTGGTGCTCTTTTGGATGAGCAGTCAGCCAGCAACTGACAACGCAAATCTAGCGGCCGCGCCACAGCAGCCGACAACTGTTGTGCAACAACCGGCACCAGTGCAACAGCCTCCGGTGATCATTCAACAACCGGCACCCGCAACCCAGCCGGCGCCAATCGTTGTGACGCCGCCTGCAGGTGGTTCGACTGTTACTGAAAGCGTGAACATGGATTCGACGATTCAGGCTGCTGTCGACAAGAAACTGTCGGACGATCCTGAAATTTCTGCGCTCGGCATCACCGCTTCAGTAGTGAGCGGAAAAGTGATGTTGATTGGAACCGTGAAGACTGAGGCGTTGAAGGCTCAGATCGAGAAAATGGTGAAACAGGTCAAGGGCGTGAAGGAAGTCGACAATCAAATCTCGGTGATTGCCGAGTAACACGGATAGACGCGGATTGATTACGGATTATCCGTTTTCAATCCGCGTCCATCTGTGGTTAATTGATGTTTCAATTACCAGGTTTCTCAGCTCACAATTCAATACCAGTCGCTTCTCTTCTGCATCTTCAAACAATTCAACCGACTCGATGGGATTCGCTTCGTAGCTTCCTGTCTCCAACTGATCGACGAAAGAACGCAGTTCCTCCACCTCTCTAATCGCAACAGTCTGCGGCACCAAACCCATTTCCATGTCGAGATAGATGTTCCAGACGAATCCGATGTCGAGCAGCAAGTATGCCGTTTCATCCCAAATGAAATGACCCAGCACGGTCGCACCAATCACATGCGCAATGACGTGGTCCTGATGCGTGTTTGTTTCTGCTGCCGTCCAGGTCATCTACATCTCAAACTTCATCAGGCTTCTTGATTTCACTGCCGCGATTGCCGCGGCGATCAACGAACCAAGTCCGCCAATTACAACAGAAAGCGGAGCGCCGATAAACCCGGCAACAACGCCGGCCTCCAGTTCTCCGAGCTGTGGGCCACCCATAAAGAACATCATATTGATTGATGTCATGCGCCCGCGCAGATGATTCGGAGTGACGAGTTGGCGAATGGTCTGACGTAAGACTGTGCTCACTGTGTCCGCCGCGCCCGTAATCGCAAGCATTAGCAATGAGACCCAATACACTGTGGAGACTCCGAAGGCTGCAGTGGCGACGCCAAAGACTGCCACTGAAGCAACCACCAATCGTCCCTGGCGGCGCAGAGTTCCCAAACGCGCCATAACAAGCGCAGTGAAGACTGATCCGATTACAGGAGCGGCGGCGAGAAAACCGTATCCGCGAGCGCCGACGTGCAATCGTTCCTGCGCAAAAATTGGCAGCAGCAAGGTCGCTGACGCGAAGAAGGTCGCGACGAAATCGAGCGTCATTGTTTGCACAATGATCGGAGTGTGCCAGACAAATCTCAGCCCCTCTTTCAAAGCCTCTAGACTCAATGCGTCTTTGCGTCCGGTCTGTAAATCGGGTTGGCCACTTGCTCGCATCGCGACGAGTGCTGCAATCACTGCCAGAAACGAGAGCGCGTTGATGCCGTAGATAATTGCAGGCCCGCTTTCGGCAAGCAGGAAACCTGCGATCGCGGGTCCTGCAATCGTTGCGACGTTGAAGACAATGACTGCGAGACTGACAGCATTCGGGAAATCTTCGATTGGTACAAGTGTGGGCATCAGTGCCTGACGCGCGGGAGTGTCGAACGCTGTTGCTGCGGACGCGATAGCGCTGAGCACGTAGATGGGCCAAACACTCTCAAAGCCTGCAATTGTGCCGGCAGTGAGGAGTGCCGCAGTCGCAAGCATGACGGTCTGCGTCACGAACATCAGTCGCTTACGGTCGATCGCGTCCGCTAGAACACCGCCTGCAAGTGAGCAAATAATTATTGGTACGCCGCGGAAGAGTCCGACAAGGCCGAGGGCAAAAGCAGATTTTGTGAGGACGTAGACGTGCCAGTTGATCGCAACAAACTGCATTTGCGATCCGGTCACAGAGACAATCTGGCCTAACCAAAGAAGCCTGAAATCGCGGTGCCGGAGAGCAGCAAATGCCGAATTGCTGGAAGACTTCACGTATCGCCGTAAGATTCGTTCAACTTACGAAAATGGTAGGCCATGGCGGCATGGCGTAGCAACTCAGCCATGCGGTCGCGATGTTTGTGCGCGGCGTGTAGGAAGAAACGCCAGAACTCGCGCCGCTCAGCGTCAAGCACACCCAGCTTAAAAGCAATCCGCAAAAAAGCCTTTACAGCTTTGAGTCCGTGATACTGGTGCGCCTCTGGGACGTCCTGCGGTGTACGTTGCAGAGAGTCGAGCGCGCGACGATAGTATTCGCCGGGTTGATAAATAGTCCGCATGATGCGCTGATAGCCACGGATGAGCGTATCGACGTCCATCTTCGGAATGAAGTTTACGGTCGCGATGGTGTTGTTACCTGTAGCGTCGGCGCCGAGCAGTCGTCCTTCCCTTTCCAGACGTTTCCACAACTGCGTGTCTGGAAGTGCATTCAACATTCCAACCATCGCCATCGGGATTGCGCTTTCGCGGATGAAGTCGATTTGCCGTTCGAAGATGTCGTCCGGATCATTATCAAAGCCCACAATGAACCCGGCCATCACTTCCATCCCGTGACTCTGAATCTTCCTGACTGAATTAAGCAGATTACCGCGGTTCTGCGGCTTCTGTGCTTCCTTGAGACTTTCTTCAACAGGAGTTTCAATACCCAGGAAGACGCGACGGAAACCGGCCTCCTTCATCGCGATTAATAGATCCTCATCGTCCGCGAGGTTCACGCTGGCTTCAGTCAACAGCGAAAACGGATAACCGTTTTTCTTCTGCCATTCGATCAATGCAGGTAAAAGTAACCGGACGTTCTTCTTGTTACCGATGAAATTGTCGTCGACGATAAACAATGGACCACGCCAACCGAGTTGTTTCAACGCGTCAAACTCGGCGATCATCTGCTGGTTACTTTTGGTTCGTGGGACACGTCCGTAGATCTCGATGATGTCGCAGAACTCGCACGAGAAGGGACAGCCACGCGAGTACTGCACCGACATGCAACTGTATTTCTTGTGATTGACGAGTCCGAAGTCAGCAATCGGCGTCAGAGACAACGGAGGACGCTCCGGTGCTTTGTAGGTGCGTTTCGCTTCACCGCGTTCGAGGTCGACAAAGAATTGAGGCAGCGTGGTCTCGGCTTCACCCTGAAAGATGTGGTCAGCGTAAGGAAGTTCTTCGATGGTGCTGGTCACGTATGGGCCCCCCAGCACGATCAGTTTTCCCTTTTCTTTGCAGCGCTTCACTGTTTCGTGAAGTGATACCTTCTGCGCCAGCATCCCGGTGATGAAGACCATGTCGGCCCATTCAATTTGGGAGTCTTTTAATCGCTCGACATTCAGATCAACGAGTCGCCGTTCACAGGACTGTGGCAGCAATCCGGAAACAGTCAACAATCCTAGCGGTGGAAACACCGAGCGTTTGCCTTCAAACGGCAACGCGTAGCGAAAGCTCCAGTACGTTTCAGGAAACTCCGGATTGACTAATAAGATCTTCATTGCGTCCTCCTCCCAGATTTGGGGCGCACTATTCTTCCTTTACCGCGAAGTTTTCTGAATGAACAGATTGCGACCAGCTTTGATATAAACGATGTTAGATTGCGAAACCAATTCAAGCGAGTAATAGTTGTGTAACACTACGGCAACTCAAGGCTCGATGCAAACATCAGTGTTGTGCTATAAAATCGTCTTAACTCGCCGAATCTTTACTAGAAGGTATACCGAATTATGAAAACACAGCTTTCACGCGCACTTGCCGCCATTCTGATTGTTACTTTTTCCCTCTCACCGGCATGGGCCACTTGCGGTGGCGGTGGCGGCGGTGGAACTGGCGGCGTTGGCGGCGGCGGCAGCAGTGCGGGGCCCGCGCCAACTGTTTACAACGTGCCTTGGAAGATTTGGGAAGCGCGCACCACGCCACAAAAAGGACTGGTCCTTTATTGGTTTCCCACGCCCACAGAAAACGTCAAGAAATCGAATCTGATGTCGTCCCGAATTCTCACGCTTTACTCGGCGCAGTGCGTTTCGATGACGATTGCCGGTGCCCAAACGCCGGAATTGCAATCAATCATTGGCAACTCCACGTTGCCGGTGGCGGTGTTGGCGAGTGCTGATGGAACTCCGATCAATAAAGTCGAAAACACTGGCGGCAAACTCAAGATCGATCAGGTCGAGAAACTCGTCGAGGCGGAGATGAAGCAGCGCGAGACTTCTCTCGACACGCAGTTGAAAGAAGGAAAGGCAAAAGCCAAAGCCGGCGATAACCAGGGCGCAGTCGCACTACTTAAACCTGTCGCCGAAGAAAAATGTCTGTTCCCGAAAAAAGCGAAAGATGCGGGGAAAGAATTGAAGAAACTCGGCGTGGAAGAGATCGGCAGTATTCCCGATGCTCCGATTCTCGATCGCGTTCAGGGTGCTCGAGTGGAAGCCGTGCTGCGCAGCGGTTTGGTTGCCGAAATCCAGGAACGATATGTCACTGCTTTGAGGCTTTATCAGAAAGCTCATCGCATGGATCCTGCTGATCCGACGCCTTTGCGGTACCTCGGCGAACTCTATCGTCATCACACCGGCGAGTGGGACAAAGCAAGAGAGACATTCAACACCATTCTTAACATGCCGGCCGATGCAATCGCGCGTGCAGTCGCGCTTCATGGTCTCGGCAAGATGACGATTCATGACGGCGAGTTTAAGAAAGGCCTGTCGCTGATGGAGCAATCAGTCGCTGAGTTTCCGCTCGCGCTTGCCTATCGCAATCTCGCTGTCTACTGGAACTCCGAAGGTGATTTGGAGCAGGGCAATGCGTACACGAAGAAGGCGCTTGCTCTCGATCCGAAAGATCCATACAACCTCGTGTTCGCAGCGGTGTTCATGGCTGCTTCAGGACATGGTGACGAGGCTCTGAAGATTGCACGTGCAAACCGAAATCTGTTACCGGCGTCGTACAACCTCGCGGCGATTTATGCGCAGACTGGTCACAAGCGTGAAGCGCTCGCGTTGTTGCAACGGCATTTCTTCCAGTACGAGCGTTATCAGGCTGTTCGTGCCAAAGAGATGATGGAGGCACGTGTCGATGCGGTATTTGATTCGCTGCGCCAGGATTCAGCATTCCTGGCACTAACGAGTGGAGCCGACGGCAAACTCCAGATGCCCATGAAAAACATGACGGGCACCGCGAACCGAAATTAGATCTACGATCTCCAAACTAACAGGCGCCTCCCTGGAGTGCGCCGCCTTGACGGCGCTTTGGTAATTACGATTTACCAAAGCGGTGCCACGGCACCGCACTCCAGAGAGGCGCCTGTCAGGAGAAGTCCCTAATTGGTCGAGCCTAAAAACGAAGTCCGCGACTATCGCATCTGGCAAGTAATCACAGCCTCCGCCGTCGGTACCATGATCGAATGGTACGATTTCTATATTTTTGGCATTCTCGCCGTAACTATCTCTCCGCTCTTCTATCCGAAAGGCAATAACACACTCGCGCTCATCGCGTATCTGTCGACGTTTGCGGTCGGCTTTGTAGTGCGACCCTTTGGTGCACTCTTTTTTGGGCGTATCGGCGATCTGGTAGGACGCAAGTATGCGTTTTTGATGACGCTGATCATTATGGGTGGCGCCACTGCGGCTATCGGTTTTCTGCCGACCTACGCGACGATCGGTCTTGCCGCTCCGATAATTCTATTGTTGATAAGGGTTCTTCAGGGACTGGCGCTGGGTGGTGAGTATGGTGGTGCGGCAGTTTATGTCGCTGAGCATGTGCCTGATAGTAAGCGCGGGTTCTACACAAGTTTTATTCAAATAACGGCGACGCTCGGACTGCTTGTCTCCCTCGTCGTAGGTGTTGTTGTGCAAAACTCGATGAGCGGTGAGGCATTCCAGGCATGGGGCTGGCGCATACCATTCATTATCTCGATCTTTCTGGTCGGTATTTCGCTTTACATTCGCTTGCGCATGAAAGAGTCGCCGATCTTTCAACAGATCAAAAGCGCGGGTATGACGTCATCCAGACCGCTTGTTGAAGCTTTTACGCGTTGGGAGAACCTGAAGCGTGTGTTGATTTCGTTGTTTGGCGCGACAGCCGGACAGGGCGTGGTGTGGTACACAGGTCAGTTCTACGCGCTCTTTTATTTGCAGACTGTATTGAAGGTGAACCATCGCTCGGCACAGTACATCATCGCCATCGCGCTGCTATTAGCGATGCCGCTGTTTGTGTTTATGGGTGCGCTTTCTGATCGCATCGGGCGCAAGTGGATCATGATGGCGGGGTGTTTGCTGGCGGCGATTTCATATATGCCCATCTACGGAGCCATGCAACGTGCCGCGGGCTCCAACGTTGTTACAACTCAATCGAAACTAGATCCCGTGACGGGTGCTACAAGCCTGATCCCTCAAACAGAAGTTAATGGCTCACTGCAGGCGGCGAATGAAGTACTGACTTATGTAGATTTCGGGACTTTGATTAGTTCACCAGCGGCACAGAAACTCATCCTGCTCGTGTTCATTCAAGTCTTCTTCGTGACGATGGTCTATGGGCCTATCGCCGCGTACCTGGTGGAGGCGTTTCCGGCAAGGATCAGGTACACGTCGCTCTCGCTTCCCTACCACATCGGCAACGGTGTATTTGGCGGCCTACTCCCCGTAATCGGCGTCACAGTAGTCGCAAACACCGGTAATATCTACGCCGGTCTCTATTACCCAATCATCGTTGCGAGCATAACGTTTATCGTGGGCTCATTGCTGCTGAAAGAGACGCGGCATACGCTGATTTGGGAATAATATACTTGACTGACCAGAGCGTTTCCTGTATTCTCTCAGCATGGAAACGCCAAAGACCTTACAACAAGCAATCGTACATTTCTCGAAGCCTGAGAACTGCAACTCCTTCATGATAGCGGCCCGCTTTGAGGACGGAAAGCCACGCTGCCCACAGTGCGGATCGGACAATGTTATCTATCTCGAAAAGGCGCGTCTGTTCAAGTGCCGCACGATCCACCCAAAGCAGAAATTCTCACTCAAAGTCGGAACCATCTTCGAGGATAGCCCGCTAGGACTCGACAAGTGGTTAGCGGCGATCTGGCTGATAGCTAACGCGAAGAATGGTATCTCCATTACGAGATACACCGCGCTCTAGGCGTCACGCAAAAGAGTGCATGGTTCATGCTTCATCGCATCCGTCTCGCCATGCAGAACGGCACCTTAGACAAGCTAAGCGGTCACGTCGAGGTCGATGAAACTTTCATCGGTGGCAAGGCGCGAAACATGCATCGCTCGGAACGTGCTCGCAAGATCCACGGCACAGGCGGATCGGGCAAAGTCGCTGTGATGGGCCTACTCGAACGGCATGGCGAAGTCCGCACGATGGTTGTGCCGAACGTCAAACGCAAGTCGTTGCGCCGCGAGATTAATACGCACGTTGAAACCGGATCGATGGTCTATAGCGACGCGCTCAAGTCCTACAACGATCTGAACAACGATTACATTCACAACGTGATCAACCATGCTGAGAAGTATGTCGAAGGCAATGTCCACACAAACGGTGTTGAGAATTTCTGGAGTCTCTTAAAGCGGACCATCGGCGGAACGTATATCAGTGTCGAGCCATTCCATCTGTTTCGCTACTTAGACGAACAGGCGTTCAGATTCAATCGCCGCAAAGCGACGGACGCGGATCGGTTTTTTGAAGTGCTGACTATGGTTACTGGCAAGCGTTTGCAGTTTGCAGAATTGATAGGAAAGCCCTCATGCGCGTGATGGAGGGAAAGCTAGACAACAACGCGGTAAGCGAAAGGAAAAACTGAATAGCCCTAAACGCGAATAAGGCTCGCTGGCGGGCGAGCCTCATTCAATTCCTCGGTGCTTCTCATCTGCTTCCACTGGCAGAGCGTGAGAAGTCTACCTTCACGCAGTCTAACACGTGGAGGTAGAGCATGGCTACGCTTGCACCGATAAAGCCGCAGATTCTGATTTGGGCGAGAGAACTTAATAATCTTACGCACACCCAACTGGCAGAAAAGATAAACGTGCATGAGAACGTAATCGAAAAATGGGAAAGCGCCCAAACGATGCCGACATATAAGCAGTCGGAAGATTTAGCGAGAGCACTCCGTATTCCCCACGGCTATCTATTCCTCTCAACTCCGCCAAAGTTAGAAGACCCATTACCTGATCTCAGAACCCTCAGCGACAAACCGTTAGGTGCGATTAGCGTGGATCTTCGCGAGGTTCTTTATAGCGTGCTTGATATTCAGGATTGGTATCGCGAGTATCGTTTGGAATTCGGAGCTGAGAAACTGCCGTTCGTTGCAAGCTTTGCTCTTGATAGTAAGCCACAGGAGATCGCGAGCAGCATATCGCGAACGCTTCGCATTGACGCTCAAACGCGAGCAAGCGTCAACACTTGGAGCAAGTACCTCACTAAACTAACAGAACGCGCTGAAAGTGCTGGCGTATTGGTGATGCACAGTGGAGTAGTTGGTAATAGCAAAACGAGAAAACTAGACGTTGAAGAATTTGAGGGCTTCGTGGCTGTCGATGACCTTGCTCCGGTGATCTTCGTCAATAGCAACGACTATATCGCTGCCAGGATTTTTACATTAGCCCACGAACTGGCCCATATCTGGATCGGCAAGAGCGCCATCGTAAATCCGGACGAGGCCGATGTTCCCTTACCCGCCAGTAATTTGGAATCCCTCTGCAACGCCGTCGCCGCAGAATGCTTAGTTCCAAAAACGGAGTTTCTAACTGCATATGATTCCTACAACGGTTCGATAGATGATCTATCCAGATACTTTCGTGTAAGCAGGATCGTGGTTCTTCGCCGCGCCTTTGAGTTTAAGAAAATATCTCGCGATCAATTCTTTGGCACCCTGACTATATTGCAGGGAATTAGGCGCGGCAAAAAACGCGGTGGTAAAGGCGGCGGTCCACTGTATGAAGAGGCCGTGGCATTGCGTCACAGTCCGACATTCATGGATTCAATCATAAAAGATGCGCGCGTTGGCGGCACTATGATCCGCGATGCGGCGCGACTACTTCACATGCCGACCGCGTCGTTCAGCAGGGTGTTAGAGATCGGAGAGTATTAACAGCTTGGTAGTATATTGGCTTGATGCTGATGCCTGTATTCAGACAAAGGACGAGCGCACGGGTGCTTACCCTTTTAGTCGCTGGGAAAACTTTTGGGCCTATCTCTCCCATCAAGTCGATTTGGGTTTTGTGCGTTGTCCCAAGAAGGTTTACGACGAAGTAACAAAAGGCTGGGACGATCCGCTTGCGATGTGGTTTCGCGAAAGAGAAGATAGAGGACTCTGCGAATACCCAACGCCGGAAGCGTGGGAATGTGTAGCGAAGATTTCCGATTTCGTTATGAATCGTTGGGGTGACCGCATGACACGCCCATTTTTGAAAGGTGCTGATGTCTGGGTTTTGGCTCACGCCATGTCGATGGGCAGGGATGGCTTCGTTGTGTCGCACGAATCCAAACGCCAGCAGAACTCCATCGTAAAAATACCAACGGTGTGTTACCACTTGGACATTCAGAAGATTAGCATCCATGAAATGTTAAATCGGCTAAAGGCGAAATTCTAGGCTGAAAGCAGCAAGGGCCACCGATGAAGGTGGCCCTAGCGAGAGCGGTTCTTAAACTTTTATCGTGGAGCCGACGGGAGTTGAACCCGTACCTTAACCGAATATCTAAACCGCTCTCAAATGACAATCGGACGTGCTGCCATTAAACACCACGGCCCCATGAGGGAATTGTAATGACGAAAGCAAAGACAAGCAAACAACCGTCTGAGGAATACGCAAACTTCGAGAAACTAGCGAAGCAATTGATCTCCGTTCCTAAGAGTGAGATAGACAAGCGCGAAGCCGAGTATCAGAAGCAAAAGAAGTCGGCGAAGAAAAGACGCACGGCTTAAAGGTCCAATTCGAGATCATCATCTGCGAACTGTTCCATCGGTACGCCCACTAATCTCGCATAAGCGAGCAAGGTGGGCATGTCCGGTTCGTTCTTATTCAATTCCCACTTGCTCACATTGTTATAAGGCGTCTCAATACCTAACCTTCGCACTAACTCAGCTTGAGAAACTCCGAGATGTTTTCGGATCTGAAGTAGCTTTTCAGCCAATCGTTCTGGTCTGCGTCGTGCGTATCCCACGTTCTTGGATTTAGAAACAAGCGGGCCGCTACCGAAGCCCTCTCGCAAACAGTAGCGGCCCTTGCCCCTATAAGCTGGGCGTCTCAGGGGCGAAATTAGTTTTCGGCATTCCCTCTGTGTAGTTGCCGTCCCCGTCGAGTGCTGCCGACAGAATCCGGCCCAACAAGACCGGGACGCTTACCCGTAGAGCCTCTGCCCACTGTTTCAGGAATTCGCGATCAGCATCCGTGAGACGTGAGTCGTCTATTTCGATCATGAGTTTGAGGCTTTCTCCGTTATACTCTTATATGTCTCTTTCAAAAACCGGATCTCAAACGTGAATCTGATTTATTTGTGGTGCGGCAAATGTCCTCAGTACAATTCCCTAAGAGATTACCTGAGAAGCTTAAAGCAATCCGCGAGCGGCTAGCTATGACACCGGATCAACTCGCGCCCTTTGTCGGCGCAAGGACCGGAGCGGAGATCGAAGCCTATGAGAATGACGAGGACGATCTACTTGTCGGCGTCTTGTTTGGATATGCGGAGATGGCAGGAGTGCCCGTAGAAAACCTTTTGCATGATGACCGCGATCTATGGCTTGGCCATCGGGTCAATTGAGCATGACCACAAAGAAGCATCCGAGACGTGAACCGCTACCAAAGGCCGCGCAGAAAAAGGGGCGTGATTACGAACGTGCGTTCTTTTGCGCCAAGCGAGCACTAGCGCACGCAATGCAGAAGAATCACGAATTGAAAACCGACTGTGCCGGATGTTTGGAGATTATCGGGTTTCTGGAAATACCTGGATATGACGGAGACAAACACAATCCGGTCGGCGTGGACTTTGATCGGCCCTACTGAAAATAAATAGTTGAGAATTGTTTGAGAAGTCTTTAAGGACTTCTGCGACTGGGGGAATGTAAGGTGTGGGCCATCCCCTCTATCTCACGCTCACCAGAACCAAAGGCCGATCTGAGTATCGGCCTTTTGGCTTATCAGGGAAAAAATAAAGCGGCGAAAGGTTGTAACCTAATCGCCGCTAATCCCTAGCGTGCCTTACCAAGCCAAGCCTTGACTCGCCGTGCCACGCCTTTCCACGACGTGGACCTAATTCTACAGAATGGTGAGGAAATCCCGCAATGCTTATAAGCGTGTTAGCGCACAGACCAAGGCGTTTCAGTCCGTCATACTCCGGCCCTTCCTCCGATCTCAATGTCCTAAACCGCCGGAAGCAGGCAAGCAACCTCTTTCTGTGCCGTGATTGAAAGAGTGTGGCAATGCCCGCGCCTGCAAACCGTCTCTATTACGGCGACAATCTCCACGTTCTGCGAAAGCTCGTCAAGGATGAGAGCGTTGATTTGGCCTATATTGACCCGCCCTTTAACTCCAAGCGCAACTACAATCAAATTTACAACAATCTTGGTATTGAAGATCGAGCGCAGGCCCAAGCGTTTACTGATACGTGGGTGTGGGACGAGATTGCAACCGATGGTTTTCAGCAACTTCTTGAGAATCACGAAGGGCGTTTTACGCCTCAAAGCGTTGAACTGATTAAGGGCCTGCGCAACGTGCTGAAAGAAGGCAACCTGTTAGCCTACCTCGTCAGCATGACGTTGCGCGTTACCGAGATATACCGCGTCCTTAAGCCCACAGGAAGTTTTTATCTTCATTGCGATCCGACCGCTAGTCATTACCTAAAGTTGATACTAGATGCCGTCTTTTGCGCGCAAAGTGGAGACTTCAAGAATGAAATTATTTGGCAAAGAACGTCGGCACACAATGACCCGTCGCGTTATGGACGCATTCATGACCTTATTCTCTTCTACACAAAGACCGAAGACTATATTTGGAATCAGCAGTACGACCCGCCAGACGAACAGTTTTTTAAAGCGCACGACTTTGAACTTGACGAAGAAGGCAAACGATATCGAAAACGAGATTTGACCGCTCCCGGTCATGGCAATAAGTCAGGACAGTACGAGTGGAATGGATTACGACCGCCAAAGAATCGGATGTGGAGTTATACGAAAGAGAACATGGAAGCGTTACAGACAGAAGGGCGAATCGTTTATACGCGCACCGGAATGCCCCGAATGAAAATATACGAAACAGATTTAAAGGGTGTGCCTTTTCAAGATGTTTGGGCACGCCCGGAACTTTGGCTTAATTCAGCAGCCACCGAGAGGCTTGGCTATCCTACCCAAAAGCCACTCGCCTTGCTAGAGCGGATCATCACCGCATCGTCAAACGTCGGAGATACGGTTCTCGACGCGTACTGTGGATGCGGAACTACCGTAGCTATGGCCCACAAACTTAAACGCCAGTGGATCGGGATAGATATTACTTATCAATCAATATCACTTATCCTGAAAAGATTAGAAGATACATTTGGGCCAGAGTCTCTAGCGACTATTTCATTAGATGGCATCCCTAAGGATATGGCGTCTGCAACCGCGTTAGCTAACAAGAAGGACGATAGAGTCCGTAAAGAATTTGAGAAATGGGCCGTTCTCAGTTACTCAAACAACCGAGCGACTATCAACGAAAAGAAAGGGGCCGATCAAGGCGTTGATGGTATTGGCTATTTGGTGTCCGGCAAAAACGAGAGTGAGAGAATTATCTTCCAAGTAAAGTCAGGGAATGTTGGCGCGAAAGATATTAGGGATTTAAGGGGGACGATGGAGCAAGAGCGGGCTGCTTTGGGCATCTTCATTACCCTACGCCCATCAACCAAATCGATGGACACCGCCGCTCACGCGGCAGGAACATATACGCACGTAGCTATGGGAAGGAACTACAATAGAATTCAGATTGTTACGATCAAGGATATGGTAGAAAAGGGCGTGAGGCTTGAAATGCCCTTGGTTCGTGATGTTGTGAGGTCAGCGGCCCGCCTTGCAAAAGAAACATTACAGCTTAAGTTAGATCCCACCGCTTGAAGCAATACAAAGGATCAGAAAGGCCGATCTAGTGTCGGCCTTTGGTTTAGTCGTTTATCCCGCCAAATTGAATTTTACCGTTTGCATTATGAATCGCGGCAACGCCGCTTATGAAAATAACCCAGTCATCTACGGACTGATTATCAGCGGTTATAAAGTAGATTCTGTTTTCGCCGTGGTTAATGACTATCCGGTGGGCGTAGATTAGTATGACCTTCCCCCCTAGTAGGTAAACAGCATATTCTTGATTTTGTCGTTCTTTCTGTTCCGGCATAATGAGAGGCACCTCTTTCGTAGTTTACACTATGCCGGAAGGGGCGTGGTCAGTCAACTATATTATCCCCCTGATTTGGGATGAAGTAGCCACGGATAAACGCTGATTTATTTCGGATCATTGTAGCTGTCTGTAGACCACTCCGTTCTTCATCACAAAGGTGACCTTCTGCATGTTCTCGATATTTTGTAGAGGGTTGCCGGAGACGGCGACGATGTCGGCCCACTTGCCTACCGTTAATGTACCGAGGTTCTTGTCCCAGCCTAACAGTTTTGCGGCATTCGAGGTGCCGGCGACGATTGAGTCCATTGGGCTCATGCCGCCCCATTGGACCATTAACTCAAACTCGTGTGCGTTTGTTCCGTGAGGCACAACGCCCGCATCAGTTCCGAGTGCGATCGGGACTTTGTTCACAACAGCAAGTTTGATCGCGTGACGTACTGCGGCAGCCGCCACCAATGCTTTTTCGGCACGCAACCCTTTTAACACTCCCGACTTCGCAGCTCGCTCAACCGCCTCTGCCGCCGATAATGTCGGAACCAGATACGTGCCGCGCTCTTTCATCAATCGCGCGCCTTCTTCGTCGAGAAACGAACCGTGTTCAATCGACGAGACACCCGCGCGCACGGCGATCTTGATTCCTTCAGTGCCATGCGCATGCGCAGCCACTTTCCGCTCCAGCTTGTGCGCTTCATCGACCATCGCCTTCAACTCTTCAAACGTATACTGAGTCGCACCGACTGCATCTCCCTCGGATAACACACCGCCAGTGGCGCACGTCTTGATTACGTCAGCACCGTACTTGATCTGATAACGAACGGCCGCGCGAATCTGATCTGGTCCATCGGCAATCCCTTCCTCGATTCCCCGGTCAAACAGTCCCGGCCTAAAACCGTTGTGATCGCAGTGCCCACCACGAATGCCCAGCGAATGGCCGGCGGTGATCATTCGCGGTCCAGGTGTCCAACCTTCATTGACGGCTTTCCGCAAAGCCATGTCATCGAATTTTCCGAATGCGCCGACGTTACGCACGGAAGTGAAACCCGACATCAACGTTGCTCGCGCATTCTCCACGCTGAGAATCGCCGCAAACGATTCGAAGTCTCTCACCGCTGCGTTTTCACCGGCCGGATCACCCAGCACACGTCCGACCAGATGAGTGTGGGCATCAATGAATCCGGGCATCAGCGTTACGTCGCCGAGATCGATCATTTTAGCGTTCGCTGGAACCTTAACTGATCCAGCGGCGCCCACAGCAGTGATCATGTTGTCCGTCACTACTACGACGGCGTTGTTAATCGGAGCGGCGCCTGTGCCATCAATCAATCGAGCTGCCTTCAGAACGACTGTGCCCTTCCCTACGGGAGCTTGTGGCGTGATCCTTGGAGCCGGAGTTTGTGAAACGACTGACAGGTAGATTGAACAGATCAGCAACAATGCCGGAAAGACAGATCTTAGGTTTTTCAATGACTTTTCCTTTAAGCGGGAAATTGAGATTCGAGCCGACGCATTTTAGTAGAGATTTAATCGATAAGAAACGTTCCTGAACGAGGCGCATTGATTGACAGCCGCACGAGTCTTTGGCAACTTCTATCCGCGAGCCACTTTCCGGGACCTAAGAGCGCTAAGTAGTCACTGCACAATGTCAAGGCGCTGGACCGCTAAAAAACTGTAAGGCCGTTGATCTCTGAAGGGCGTCACGAGTTAACAATCGATTTGCCCTCCGAACCACTGAAGTTGAATGCCGACACGGTGCGCTTGTCACAGGCGTTTTCAAATTTGCTCAATAACGCCTGTAAGTACACCGATCCCGGCGGACATATTTCCCTGACAGCCGCTCATCAGGACGGGCACGTCGTCGTGTCGATACGCGACAACGGCATGGGAATACCCACCGAACTCAGTCCAAAGATCTTCGATATGTTTACGCAGGCAGATAACGCTTTACAACGGCAACATGGAGGACTCGGAATCGGACTGGCGCTGGTAAAGCGGCTAGTTGAGATGCATGAGGGCGAAGTGTCAGCCGGTGCCAATCCTGCCGGAGCAGGCAGTGAACTTCTAGTGATACTTCCGCTTATGAAAGTTCCTGAATCAAACGAATCATCAACTTCTCATTCTACTAGTCAAGAGCCGGCTACTACGCCATTGCGTGTATTGGTGGTCGATGACAACAGAGACTCCGCTGAAACTCTGAGCATGTTGCTCGAGTTAATGGGCAACGAGATCAGTGTTGCGTACGACGGTGAGCAAGCGCTGGCGATAGCAAACGAGACCAAGCCCGACGTCGTGTTACTGGACATCGGGCTTCCCAAGATGAATGGGTATGAGGTGGCGCGAGAGATCCGCAGGGAACCGTGGGGTAATCAATCCGATACTCGTTGCCATTACCGGCTGGGGGCAAACTGAAGACAAAGATCTTTCTCGTGAGTCGGGCTTCGATCATCATCTCGTGAAGCCCGTCGATCACGATCACCTGCTCAACCTTATTCAGAAGCGTAAGAGCGCTAAAGTCTGATCTTCTTCAGCACGTAACCGGAATGTTTGTTCCAAAAAGACGCGTTCACAACCATGAACATTAATCGTCGCGAATTCAATTACGGACTCGTTATCAGTGTTGGCTCGTTCGCGCTTCGTCGCTTTCCTGCGCAGTCAACGATGCGCGTCAACGGCAAGCGGATCATGGACCACATACTTGCGTTGGCGGAGTTCGGCAAGAATCCGCAAGGCGGTGCGAGTCGCGTTGCGTACAGCGATGCCGATAAGAAGGGCCGCGAGTATGTGCTTGGACTACTCCGAGATGCAAAACTCGACGTCACGATCGACGCCGCCGGCAATCTCATTGGCCGACGCGGCGGAAGCGCCAACAACCTCAAACCTCTGCTGATCGGTTCACATATCGACACGGTTCCCGAAGGCGGAAACTATGACGGTGTGGTCGGTTCGATGGGCGCGATCGAGGTTGCGCAAACTCTCGCTGAAAACAATGTCACTACTCGCCATCCGCTTGAAGTCGTCATTTTTCAGAACGAGGAGGGTGGACTCATCGGTAGCCGTGCGATGGATGGTGAGTTGACTGAGAGAGAACTCGATCTCGTGAGTCGCAGCGGCAAGACAATTCGCGAAGGAATAAAGTTCATCGGCGGTGACGTCGCAAAACTTGCTGACGTTCGACGTCAGAAAGGCGACATTGCTGCTTATCTTGAGCTACACATCGAACAAGGCGGAATTCTCGACACTGAAAAGATAAACATCGGAGTGGTTGAAGGAATCGTCGGCATCAACTGGTGGGACGTGACGATTGAAGGCTTTGCAAATCATGCGGGCACAACTGCAATGAACAATCGACAGGACGCGCTGCTGGCCGCGGCAAAGTTTATCGAGGCCGTGAATCGCGTCGTGACGAGCGTTCCCGGGAGACAAGTGGGTACAGTTGGCAGGATCAACGCGCTGCCCGGAGCACCGAACGTGATTCCCGGGAAGGTTGTTTTGAGTCTCGAGTTACGAGATCTCGACGCCGCGAAGATCAATATGCTCTTCGAAAGGATTCAGGCTGAAGCACAAAAGATCGCCGCTGACAGTAAAACAAAATTCGACTTCAAGGAAATCAACGTCAACATCCCGGCACCCACCGATCCACAAATCCGCTCATTGATCTCCGAAGCGGCTCGCGATCTTGGTCTAACAACTAAATTGATGCCCTCGGGCGCCGGTCACGACGCCCAGGACATGGCCCGCCTCGGTCCAGTCGGAATGATCTTCGTTCCGAGTGTCGGTGGAATCAGTCACTCCCCACGCGAGTTCTCTCGTCCGGAAGACATTGCCAACGGCGCGAACGTCCTACTCCACACTCTCCTGAAACTCGATAAAGGTTAGTTCTTCTTGTGCCTTTTGTGCTTTATGTGCCTTTTGTGGCTCTATTCATACCGTAGAGCAATGATCGGATTCACCCTCGTGGCACGTCTGGCCGGTATGTAGCTGGCTATTGCCGCGACGGCAACCAGCAACAGCGATATCAAAGTGAACGTTGTTGGATCAGTTGCCGTAACACCAAACAGCAATGTCGACATCACTCGTGTCAATGCAAAAGCCGCAACCAGACCGATCGCGATGCCGGCAACCACGAGCTTCACGCCGTAACCGACAGCGAGTTTAAGCACAGCAGTAGTTTGTGCCCCAAGAGCCATGCGAATGCCGATCTCATGTGTTCGTTGAGCCACTGAATAACTCATCACACCGTAAATGCCAACAGCCGCAAGCACGAGAGCCACAGACGCAAAGATCGCGAGCAGCAACATGCTGAAACGTTGCCGCGCTATCGAGTCGGCGAGGATCGTTTCCATTGTTCGAATGTTCGAGACGGGCTGGTCCTTATCAATCTCCCAAACAGCTTTACGAACAGTGCTCGCCATGCTTGCCGGATCGACATCAGTCTTAACGACGAGATCTCGAGCGTCAAAGAAGCCGAACTGCCTGTAGGTCAGATACATTTGCGGCTTCGGATCAGCGTTCAATTCAAACTGCCGCACGTCCTTCACCACGCCAATGACCTGAATCCAATCTTCCGGTGATCTGATTCTACCTATCGCGATACGTTTGCCGACCGCGTCGTCGCCCGGCCAAAAGCGACGGGCCATGGTCTCGCTAATCACGACTACGTTAGGACTGTTGTCTGTATCCTGATCAGTAAGTTGCCTTCCTTTCAACAGCGGAATACTCATCGTGTCGAAATATTCTGGACTGATCATTCTGGTAACGACGATCAGTTCCTGTCCCGGCGGTGGTTCGGGCCTGCCTTCGATGGTGATAGAAATGGAGTTTCCCTGTCGATAAAGCGGCAGGTTCGTCGTAACGGCTGCCGATCTAACGCCGGGAATTGACTGCAGACGCTGAGTCAGCTCGGTGTAGAACGCCGAACGCTGTGCCTGCAGTTCGTACTTCAGATCCGGCAGGACAATCTTCATTGTCAACAAATTCTCCGGATTAAAGCCCGGATCGACATTACGCAGGCGCAGAAAACTATTGATTAGCAATCCCGCGCCGATCAGCAGCACAAGCGAGATCGCAACTTCCGCCATCACGAGCACGCCACGCAAACGTTTACCGCTGCCACCGGTTGCTGCGTCGCGTCCACCTTCTTTCAGTGTTTCGCTTTGATTGAAACGAACTGACTGAATCGCCGGTGCTAGACCAAAGATCAAACCCGTCGCGACTGAGACGAGTAAAGTGAAGCCGAGAACTCTATAGTCAATCGAGATTGCGCGTGCCTGGGAGATATTTTCAGGGATAAAAGCTTTTAGGACGATGAGTCCGGTGTAAGCAATCACAAGGCCTACGAGTCCACCCAAAGTCGACAGAAAAACACTCTCAGTTAGAAACTGCCGGATCAGTCTCTGTCGTCGCGCGCCGAGTGCCACGCGTACCGCGATCTCTTTTTGTCTCACTGCTGCTCGTGCGAGTAAGAGATTGGCAACGTTCGCGCATGCGATCAGCAACACGAGTCCGACGGCGCCTAACAAAATCAGCAACACCGGTTTGATATCTCCTACGAGATGTTCGTGCAAAGGCGTAATCACCGCGCCCAGATCCGTGTTCCACTCGGGGTACTGCTGCTGTAGACGCGTGGCGATCGTGCTCATATCGGCTTGAGCCTGGGCCAACGAAACGCCCGGTTTGAGTCGGGCCACCACTTTAAGATACTTGCGACCACGATCGGTCGCTTCCTCCTGCGTAAACGCAATCGGCACCCAGGCTTCATCATCCGCCGTTGGAAACTGAAAGCGCGCCGGCATGACGCCGACGACGGTGTAACCTGCACCGTTCATCGTCAATGTCTTACCCACGATGCCGGCATCACCGCCAAATCTTCGTTGCCACAATCCATAACTCAACACGACCACGCGTTCTGAACCGGGTTGATCTTCTGCCGCTGTAAAGACGCGCCCGAGTTGTGGCTCTACTCCGAGCAATGGAAAGAAATTCGTGGAGACACGTCTGCCTTCCAGTCGTTCGGGATCACCGGAGCCAGTTAAGTTGAAACTGGTTACGTCCATGGCCGCCATGCCTTCAAAGACCTGGTTCTGATCGCGCCAGTCGACGAAGTTTGCGGCAGCTGGTGTGTCTTGTGGGTAGCCGGCCTTCGTCGCCTCTTCCCAGACCATTACCAGTCGCTCGGGATCTTTATAAGGCAATGGCCGCAGCAACACTGTATTCACTACGCTGAAGATGGCAGTGTTTGCGCCGATTCCCAAAGCCAACGCGATGACAGCAACGATTGTAAAGCCCGGGTTCTTCCGCTGCAGTCGTATGGCGTAACGCAGGTCGTGCAAGAAATCTGCTAACAAGTTCGTTCTCCCTCCTCCCGCAACGGATGGCTCTTTCGCAGGCTTCTGCGAGCGCTGCAATTCTCGGATTAGATCGGCATCGTCGAGTTCCGTGAGTGCTGCTCGTTTTGCTTCGGCTTCGGTTAGTCCGGCTTTGAGTGATCGTTCGTAAACGTCGTCGAGGTGCTGGGCCAGCTCTTCGACAATCTCGGCCTCATGAGTTAGACCCAGATTAAGTCGCGACAAGCGACGCCGAACTTCTTCTTTCCAGTCAGGCATGCTCAATTCCGGTAATGCGGTTGATCGCTTCGACAAACTCCTGCCAACTGTGACGTTGTGCAGCGAGCACTTTTCGACCTTCGGCAGTTAATCGGTAATAACGACGACGACGCTGGCCCGCCTTCTCGACCCAGCGCCCCTGAATCCAACCGCGCCGTTCGAGTCGATATAGCAGCGGATAGAGCGACGCCACATTAAAACGCAGCCTCCCCCGTGAGCGCTGTTCAATCAGGTTTCCAATGTCATACCCATGCCGCGGCTGGTCTTCCACCAGCGAGAGTATCAGCAACTCCGCACTCCCCTTCTTCAGCTCACGGTCAAGCATCTGCGAAAGCTTATATGGCATAGCGATATATTATTGAGGTGTATATTGAACGTCAACCTTGGAGTTTTCGTGTTGGAGATCCTTATTTCCAGACTAGTTTTGCTGAGGCTCAAACGTGTAGAATGTCGATGGATTGCATATGAGCCAGACAATACCTGCACACTTTGATGGTCAACACATCCTGCTAGATGAGGCGGTGGAACTTGAGCCAAATACAAAGTTGCTAGTTACAGTGCTACCGAAGGATGCGGATCTAGAAGCCTGGCGGGCTCTTTCCGCGAAACGTCTCGAAGATGCATATGCTGAAGAGGAAGAAGAATACCCTTTAGACCTGATTAAAGAACCAAACACCGAGTAATGAATCAAGGTGATGTAATCCTCACTTTCGTCCCTCAAGCCGACGGGAACATCAAGAATCGTCCAGCCATTTTTCTCAGAGAAATGCCGCCATATCGAGATGTGCTTGTGTGTGGTGTTAGTACCCAGTTACATCGTGAGGTAAAAGGCTTCGACGAAGTAATCAGATCAACTGACCGTGACTTCCGCGCTTCAGGTCTAAAGACCGACTCATTGATCCGACTCGGCTTTCTGGCGGTGTTGTCCCGAAGAGCTGTCATCGGCTCGATCGGAACAATTTCGGCAGGCAGGCATAGACGTCTGCTAAAACGGCTTAGCGACTATCTCCTCCGGTAAACTAATCACAGATAAATATTCTCGGCTTATTTACATTTGCTGTAGCCGCAATCCCTGCAGAAATCACAGCCGCTCGCGTGTTCGAGTTGGCCGTGGCATTCGGGGCAGATGCCGATCATGTTGGACATGATGGCGCCCGTGACGGCTTTCTGGAGGTGATGTTGGGAGTGTTGTTTGCTCGCTACGGCACGTGCGGAATCGGGAAGATCCTGGACGCGACGGACCGTGATCATGATGCACTCGGCAACCGCCTGCTCGGGTGAAGTGAGCAGTCGTTCGTTGAACCACACTGCGTGTGTACCGGTAACCTTGTTCAAGCTGTACGCGACTTCTGCAGCGTCGAATCCGCCACGCAGCATCTTCGACGCCAGTAAGCCCACACCGCCGCTGATTGGACCAGTTGCGAAAACTTCCTGGATCATCTTGCCATCGTGGTTAACCGTGACGTAGAGATTTTGGCCATCGAATGGTATCTGCCAGGTTGCGCCACGCAGCTCACGCGGACGCTCGATCCTGATCGCCGTCACAGCCGGAACTTTGATTGTCTCCGAGTGTTCGCGCGCAATTGCTTCCTGACGAGCTGAGGCATCGTCAGCCGCTGTGGCTTCAGCAGCACTCACACCTTCGTCCAACGGTTCGACCAGCGCTTCCGGATTGCAGCCAACTTCACCTTTTGGTTCCTCAGCCTTCATCGACGTGAGCACCTGATTATCGCGTGAACCATCACGATAGTAACTGACTGCCTTGCAACCAAGTTGACGTCCGAGACGATAAAGCGCATCCACCGACTCCACCGTGTCATTAATCGCACCATTGCAGGTCTTCGACACACTGTTATCGACGTTGCGCTGAGCAGCCGCGAGCACATGAACGTGCTGCTCAGCGCTTATGTTCATCGCCGAGATAAAATGCGACGGCAGTTCCTGCTCGTGTTCTACGACGTAAGCTGCAGCCGCATCTATCGATTCCTGATCATGCTGGTCCACATCGATACCAAGCGCATTCGCCGCCAGGGTATGCACGTAAGTCCGCGTGCCGAGCGTGTCTTTACGAACATAGGCCCAGGAGAAATTTGGCTCGATACCGGAAGAGGTTTCGGCAACCAGCGAGATAGTTCCGGTGGGCGCGATCGTGGTCACTTCATAGTTACGCGGGGTCAACGGCGTATCCTTCGGAATTCCAATCTGGTTGTAAAGAAACTCGGTATAGGCTTCGCGGTTTGGCTCAAACTCCGGAAACGCGCCTTTCTCTGCGCCGAGACGATTACTCTCCATCCACGACTCGCGTCTTACGAACCCCATCACCTCGTCCATCAAATCGATTGACGCCGGAGAGCCGTAAGTTACGTTCAGGCTCAAACACAGATCTGCAAAACCCATGATACCCAGACCCACAGGTCTCGTACGATGGACTACGTCGTTGATCTCGGGCAACGGCCAGGCGCATGTGTCGATCACGTTATCGAGAAAACGAGTGCAGAGATGCGTCACATTACGCAGACGATCCCAGTCGATCCGTTTTTCGGGGTCATAAAACTTTGCGAGATCAATCGAACCCAGATTGCACGAGTTTGAGAAGTGTAGAAACTGTTCGCCGCACGGGTTGCACGAGAAGATCGGGCCCATCGATTTCATCATGTGATTGTGACGATTCACTTCGTCGATAAACGCGATGCCCGGTTCGGCATACTTATGTGCACTGGCAACAATCCGGTTCCAGATATCAGGCGCGAAGATCATTCCCGCTCGCGGTGGTTCTTCGATCGTGCAGTTCGAAAGATCAGCCGCGAGAAATGCCTGTCGATCACAGAACGTCACAGTTGATCCATCCTCAGTTCGGTAGACGACGTAATCGCCGTCGCGTACGGGATCGTGGATCGGTTCGGTCCATGGCTGGTCATTGAATTCCAACTGAAACCACTCGTTGTTATCGACCGCTTTCAAAAACTTATCTGTAACGTTTACAGAGATGTTGAAGTTCGTCAGTGAATGCTGATCGTTCTTGGCGTGAATGAAGCGAAGCACATCAGGATGCGTGACGCGCATCATTCCCATGTTTGCGCCGCGTCGCACACCGCCCTGCTTCACGACATCAGTCACCTGATTGACGATGTTCATGAACGACACTGGACCAGACGCCACACCAGTCGCAGAGCTCACCATTGCTCCGTGCGGCCGAAGGAATTCGTACGTCATGCCTGTGCCGCCGCCCGTCTGGTGAATCGTCGCTGCGGCTTTTGCGTGTTCCATGATTCCAGTGAGTGAATCCGGAACGTCGAGCACAAAACAGGCTGCGAGCTGTCCGTTGGTCTTGCCGGCGTTAACAAGGCAAGGGGTGTTGGGAATGAATTCACGCGCGAGCATCACTTCGCTCATCGCGGCAAAAAACTTATCGCGCTTTTCGCCCGTTTCAGCCTTGGAAACGTGGCCCACGACGCGTTTAACGATGTCAGCCCACTCCTCAAATGGCTGACCTTTTGAATCCTTTAACGAATACCGTTTGCTTACTACTTTTCTGGCATTAATCCCGAGCTGCTGCGACTTTCGACGGGGGGGAACGGCGGGGGAAACGACACTGTTTTGTCCGACTTTTTTGCCGATAGCTGCGCTCATTATCTCTGCCTTTCAGAAACGGTTATGCCGGGCGTATCACTACGCAGAGGCTTATTTTAGATGTCGTTTGGGTACTCTGGTATGCTCTTTCGAAGCCCTAAATGCCTGCTTGAAGAAACCAACTTTTTACCACCACCAGCGCGCGGCAATATACTCCTTTGAACGCGAGGTGTCAATATATATTGTGGTGGCCATGGTTTTAGGTGCTATAGAGTGTATTTGAACGCGGATTAACGCGGATTGAGTACGGATTACTTTCCCGAGGTCCCGGTGTTGGAAAGCAGTAGCTCGTAATTCCCGATATCGCGGTTGTGGCTGTCGAGCGCGGCGAAGGTGTCGGAGGTCTCTTCGAGCATCTGTTTGGTCATAGCGATCGAGTCGCTGAGCTGCTCGAAATCGAGAGACGAAACACGTTCGGGCGTGGGTAATGTGACCACCTGATCGTTCACGAGACCGAAGAAGTTTTCGATCGACTGCAACTGGCCTTCGACGAGCTTTACCGATCGCTCGATGTCGTTGAAAGCAGCAACGCGGCGCTTAAGTATTTCAACGTTAGCCTTCTGGATTCTTTTCTCGCGATCATCTTTCGCTGCTTCAACCGATCGCTCCGCCTGGACCAGCTGGTTCTGTACTGCCTGTCGATTGATCGAGCGCAGGTGATGTTTCCGTCGTCGATACACATCGAGCAGATCAACGAAATCTTCCCAGCGCTGATCGAGACTCTGAATGTTGTGAGGGATCTGCTTCGTGCCGGTGAATTTTTTGTAGTTCGAATAGATCTGATTCTTCATCCAGCGCAAGTACTCAACCGCTTCGCGCTCGCGTGGATCGAACAATTTAATCTGCGCTTCACGTTGCTGCTCTCGCAGCTTCAGCAGGCGCTGCTTCTCTCTTCTATCAACCAGACGACGATAAATAGTACTAGCCGGTACAGTCGCCAGGTACAACGTCTCGGTCGCTAGCGCGGCAACGAGCGGAGTTACATCCTGTACATATGCAGCGGCCACTGCAAACCCAGCCATACCCCAAAAGTTTATGGGTTCCTTAAACGCTTCTTTCAGATACTTGAGATCGATCTTAGGTAATTCCATAAGGACAAGTATGGCCGATTACACAAATGACTATTTCAATTGACGCGACCGCCGCCGGTGCCGTTTTGCCCGCCAGTCGTTTCGCCTTCAGCAGGAAGAGCTTGTGGCGCCGAAGAACCTGCGCCCACTAATCCCATGTCGCGTTTGTATGCGAGCAGTTTATCCTGCAACTGCATGTCTAATGCTTCACGTTCGATATCCTGCATCTGCGTGTCGACGTTAGCAGAGCCCAGTTGCATCTTGGCTTCTGCAGCCGCTGCCCGCCTGTCGATCTTGTCGCGCATCTCGTTGAATGTCGATGCGTCGTCGCCAAGCTGGAACGACTCCATTGTCTGCGCAAGCTGTTCCTGGAGTTTTGCCTGCTTCGACTGGTTTATCAACTGCATCGCCTCAGCAGTACGGCGCTGCATCTGAAGCACGTAATTGTCGCGCGCTTTAAGTGCCTGCTTCGATGCCCCGGTCGCATGTTCCAGTTGCTGCGAGGTTTTCTGAAGATCGAGCTGTGCCTGCTGCAATTGGCCGATGTAAGCGGTGGCGATGTCGTCGCGACCCATCTTTACTGAAGCGCGAATTTTTGAATCGAGATCGACGACTTGAGTCTCCAGTCGCTCTTTGTTTTTAGCGAGCAGTTTCTCAGTCGCCATGACCTGTGCCACCGAATTATTCAACTCCGGCACACGGTCGCGCATGTCGCGTATAGTCTGCTGAAGAATGAGTTCGGGATCTTCAGTCTTTTCGATTATCCCACCGAACAGGGCGCGCATTGAGCGCTTCATTCTTGTCAAAACTCCCATTTTCGCTCATCCTCCGACAGCGAAGTGTGCAATCCAAAAACTATAATTCCAGCTTCACAATTATCGCCCTTATAACCATTTGCGACGATTTGATGTACGACGCATACGCTCAGGCGGTTTCAACTCCGGCAAACTGAGGTTTCGAGTATAAGCGCTCACGGGTATTTTTTGTAGGGGCGGCCCTCCGTGGCCGCCCCTGTGTGGAGTCAATGGGTAGAATGCAAACGCAGGGGCGGCCACGGAGGGCCGCCCCTACAGTACGTCTTCAGCGACCGATATCCCGGCGGAATTGCATGCCCGGCCAGTGAACTTCGCCGAGTGCTTGATAACAAAGGGCAAGAGCATCGGCTAAGCTCGCTGCCCTTGCTGTAATGCCCAAAACGCGTCCGCCGGTCGCAATAAAGCGGCCGTCGGCGTCCTTCGACGTACCTGCATGAAATATCTGAACGGAATCTTGCCCCACCTGCTCCAGACCTTCGATAACGGCGCCCGTCTCATACTTTCCTGGATAGCCCTTGCTTGCCGCGACCACGCACGCAGACGAGCCCTCAGACCAACTCACGTCCAAACTTCCCAGTGTCCCCCTGTACATCGAATCAAATATCGAAAGTAAATCTGTTTTTAGACGAACCAGAATTGCCTGTGTCTCTGGATCACCAAAACGCACGTTGTACTCGAGCAACTTTGGTCCATCCGAGGTCAGCATTAGCCCCAGAAACAGAACGCCTTTGAAAGCAAAACCCTCTTCACGAGCACCCGCCAGTGTGGGTTCCACAATTTCACGTATGACTCGATCCTGAATACTTTTGTCCAGGACCGAGGAATCCGTAATAGTTCCCATTCCACCAGTGTTTGGACCAGTATCATCCTCACCGATCCGTTTGTGATCGCGCGCCGCAGGCATCAGCCCGTAGTCACGTCCATCAGCAAAAACAAGAAGCGACGCTTCCGTTCCACTCAAAGCCTCTTCTATCACCACGCGCCCAGCGGCATCGCGTCCGGCAACGTGATGAACCATGAGATCCTCGATCGCTTTCTCAGCCTCGACACGGTTCGCAGCGACCACTACGCCCTTTCCCGCCGCTAATCCATCGGCCTTAATCACGACGGGACTCTCAGCAGAGCCAAAAGCTCCACTTCTTAGACACTCAATTGCGTCTTCCGGCGCTTCCGCCACTCGATAGGTAGCCGTCGGGATTCCGTGGCGAGCCATGAAATCCTTCGCAAAAATCTTGCTGCCTTCGAGCCGCGCTGCTGCAGCAGTGGGTCCAACGATCCGTAGACTACGTTTTGAAAATTCATCCACGATTCCGGACACGAGCGGCGCCTCCGGACCTACAAACGTGAGATCGATACTCTGTGACTCGACAAAGTCGGCGAGAGCCTTATGATCGCTAATGGGGACATTTGGAACACGCGCTGTCTGCTCGATGCCGGCATTACCCGGCACGCAGAAAATCTCCACTGGCTCCTGTGAAGTTTTCTTTATCGACCAGACGATAGCGTGCTCGCGTCCACCAGACCCGATAATCAATATTCTTTTCATCGTTAGGGTGCTGGATGCTGCCACCCAGCAAGAAACCTGTCAAGGTAACCTGTTTTAAGCGGGATTTACCTTGACACAGTTTCGACATAGGATATATACCAGATGTCCAAGTCGCGGCCCTTACAGGCTGGAACCTTTACCCTCCTTGGTTACAACCGAAGAGTGTATTCGTTCAACGGATTTTTCTTATCGCCCGCCGGTATCATTGTTTTTTAAGGCTAACGGACCCGAGGGGAGTAGATCATGGCACAGACGGAAGCCGTTCAGGTAATGGAGAGGACACAGGAAAGCGAGCATCAAGATCGGCCAATCAAGTGCGTTGACTGCAACGAGAACTTCATTTGGACTGCAGGCGAGCAAGTTTTCTTCCACGACAAAGGGCTAAAAAACGAACCCAAAAGATGCAAACCCTGCAAGCAGGCTAAGAACGAACGCTTAGCTGCTATCGCAGCCGCGCAGTCGTCGGGAGTGCGACAGCGTATCGAGGTTTCAGTGCAGTGCGCACAATGCGGACAGCAGACCACCGTTCCCTTTTATCCATCGCAGGGGCGTCCAGTCTATTGTCGGTCGTGCTTCCTGGCGGGAAAAACTTCAAACGCAGAAGTCGCATAACTACAAACGCCTGGATTCCGGAATTCAAACAGTCATCAGCGGTGATGCTGACTGTCAGCCCCAGTGACCCGACAATAGGTCGATCCATCACCCGCCCACATGCACAATCGGCCGTCGATTAGAGTCCTTTTCTGCCTTGCGTAACACCTCATGCGTGACAGGGGCAGTGTCTCCTTCACCAAAGGCAACGTACTTCAGCAAATACGAAATCGGATTTCCCTCACTCCAACCAAAATAAACGTGCGGGAGCTTGCCTATCTCGTCGCGCAGGTAAAGTAGAAACGCCGCTATCGCATTGGGCACTGCCGGCGATTCTGTGCGGAGGATGCGGTAGTCGTCGACGGTCTCGCCTCGAATAGACAAGGTACCGGAAAATTCAGAAGCATCACCCGGAGTGACTTCGAAAAACAGGATTGGTTCCCCGGTTGGAATGTGATTGCTCGTGCGTTTCTCGTGCTCTTTGTGCGCGTATTCGTCCGCGTCGCCTTTGTCTCTGCGGTTCGAGATGATGCGAATCGTTCCCTTTGCTGCATCCTTGATAAACTGACGCGCCTTATCGTCCAGCTCGATGCGTTCGACTCGCAGTTCAGTGGAGCGATACACCCGCGAGAAAAGCGAAGCGAGAATAATCGTCAGAATAAAGAACGACGCGATCTTGATGCCTTCGGGTCGTTCGTGAATATTCTGAATCGTGGTGTATACGAAGATCAGGGCGATGGCTAAGTAGAGATACCAGTTTCGTCTTTGTCTCCGTGCCGTGAGAGTTACAGCAATCGCAGCAGAAGTCATTAATACCAACACGCCTGTCGCATAGGCGCCGCCCTGATCGTTTACATCGGCTTTGAAGATGAGAGTCACAGCGAAAGCGATCGCGATGATGACGATCACTAGGGGACGTGCAGCTCTGGCCCATTCCGGCGCCATACCGTAACGCGGCAGGTATCGAGGCACGATGCTCAATAAACCAGCCATCGCCGATGCGCCTGCGAACCAGAGGATCATGATCGTGCTGAGGTCGTAGACGGTGCCGAAAATATCTCCAAAGAAATGATGCGCGAGATAAGAGATCGCGCGTCCATTCGCTTCTCCACCCTCGGCAAATTTCTCTGCCGGAATCAGGATTGAAGTCACGAAGCTGCTGCCGATGAGCAGCACGCTCATGATTACGGCGGCGGTGCGAAGTAACTTTTTAGTGTTTCGAATACGTCCGCGCAGTAGAGGCAGCGCTTTGCTTTCCGCGTGGCCGGTGCGAGTGGATTGAATATTGGCCCAATCGGCCTCACTCAAATCTGTGTCACCTTTTACCAGCGGCATAACGGCAACCCCGGTCTCGAAACCGGAGAGTCCGAGCGCCAGCTTGGGAAACAACATCAGCGAGACGCCAATGATCAGCCAAGGATTTCCGTGAACTTGCGGGTGAGTAAAAAGTGCCTGCTTCCATTCCGGAAAATGAAAAGGATGCGTGATGAGTTCAAACACTCCGAAAGTAATCACAACTGAGTTTAGCAGGAGATAGACGGCAACAAGCGCTACAGCAATTCCAATCGCCTCTTTGAAGCCGCGTAAGAAAATCACGCCCAGCACCGCGATGAGCGCCAGAGTCACACCGACCTGATGTTTAAGAATCTCCGGTGTGAATGGATTCTCGATGACGTGGGCCGTCGCGTCTGCAGCAGAGAGTGTAATGGTGATGATGAAATCGGTGGCGACGAATCCGAGGAGCACGAGTACGAAGAGCTTTCCCTTCCAGCGTGAGAGCTGGTGCTCCAACATCGAGATCGAGCCTTCACCGTGCGGACTTTCTTCAGCGACGCGATTATAAATTGGCAACGCACCGAAGAGCGTTAGTAGCACGAGGATGAATGTCGCGACGGGCGACAGCGCCTGGGCCGCAAGGAATGCGATTCCTGGTTGATAACCGAGAGTCGAAAAATAATCGACTCCGGTCAAGCACATTACCTGCCACCATGGATGTTGTTTGTGAGGGCTGGCGTGTTCGGCGTCTTGTTGAGCGGACCCTTTGAATAACCAGAGTTTAAAACGTCGGCCTGCGGTTCTTCCAATTAACCTATTGAGCAATTCTTGCCCTTCCCTTACGCCTACGAGGTTAGCTGTCGGGCTCGAACAGGAAGTGTTCTTCGTGGCAATGACGCTCACGATTAGCCCCGCGTTTCGCGATGCGAAACAGTGGTTCCCCCGCGTTGCAGAGCCAGTTTGGCTCAAGCAACTTCGGCAGACATTAAGTTTTCAACGTTTCTGATGTTACTCCCCGCGACAGTCGGAAGCAACACACAGAACTTATCTACAGATTACACAGATTGTTCTATAAAAATCTGTGTAATCTGTGGATACAAGTCTCAACCACCGACGTGCACAACTGGCCTTTGATCCGGATCTTTTTCAGCCTGACGCAGAACTTCGTGTGTCACTGGAGCCGTATCTCCTTCTCCAAACGCGATGTACTTCAGCAGGTACGAAACGGGATTCCCTTCACTCCAACCGAAATACACATGCGGCAGTTTTCCAGTCTCATTTCTGAGAAACAACAAGAACGCGGCGATTGCATTCGGAACGGCCGGCGATTCTGTGCGCAAGGATCTGAAATCGGTCCACATGCTCCCCTCGAATCTTCAGCACACCCGAGAATTCGGAAGCATCTCCTGGAGTAACTTCGAAAAATAGAATCGGTTCCCCGGCTGGTATGTGATTATCGAGTCGTTTTTCTTTCTCTTTAGCTTCGTACTCGAGCGCGTCTCCACGATCGCACCGGTTGGTGATGATGCGAACCGTTCCTTTTGCCGCCTTGCGGATAAACTCACGCGCTGCGTCGTCAAGCTCTATTCGGTCGACTCGCAACTCTGTCGAGCGCCACACACGAGAAAAGAGCGAGCTGACAACAATCGCAACGATGAAGATCATTGCGATCTTAATTCCTTCCGGTTGTTCGACAATATTGACAACGGTCGTATAGATAAAGACCAGAGAGATCAGCATGAACAACCATTGCACACTTTGACCTCGTCTCCGCGCTGACAACGTGACCGCAATTGCGGCCGAAGTCATGAGTGCGAGCACGCCAGTGGCGTAAGCACCTCCCTGTGCATCAACATCGGCTTTGAAAAGAATCGTCACGATAAAACAGATCAAGGTGAACACGACCACCAGCGGGCGTGTCGCACCGGCCCACTCGGGCGCCATTCCGTATCGCGGCAAGTAACGCGGAACGATATTGAGCAAACCGGCCAGTGCTGACGATCCAGCAAACCACAATATCGAGATAGTGCTTAGATCGTAGATAGTGCCAAATATATCGCCGAGATATGTGTGCGCCAGATATGCCAAGGCACGGCCGTTGGCGGCTCCGGCTTCCTGCGTGGCTGTCTCCGCTCGGAATTCGTCCGCAGGTATAAGCATCGTCGTGCAAATACTGCTCGCAAACAGCAGGAAGCTCATTATCAATGCCGCAACTGTGAGCAGTTTGCGAGTGTTCTGTATGCGACCACTCAACTGCGCCGCTGATTCACCGGCACGTGCTCGATGAGAAGAAATTGGCTCCGGAAAACCTCCGTTGCCATCACCTCTCACAAGAGGCATCACGACCACACCGGTTTCGAATCCTGACAAGCCAAGTGCTAACTTGGGAAAGATGATGAGAGCAGTTCCAATCATCAGAAAGGGACTGCTATGCGTTTGGAACAGCAGACGTTTCCAATCCCAGAAAACGGTTGCATGCGTCGCGATTTCGTAGAACCCGACGGCGATCACGGTGAGGTTTAGCGCAAGGTAGATCGCGACCAAAAAGACAGCGATGCCGATGGCTTCCTTAAAGCCGCGCAGAAAGATAGCCCCGAGACCCGTGATCAATACCAACGTAACGATTGTTCGGTGATGCAGGAAATGAAGATGTGCGAGGACAAATGGATTCTCGACAATATGCGCCGTAGCGTCTGCGGCAGATAGGGTTATGGTAATGATGAAACTGGTAGTAGCGAAGCCGAGTAAAGCAAGAACGAAGAGTTTTCCTTTCCAACGCGAAAGCAAATTCTCGAGCATCGAGATTGAGCCGTCGCCGTGAGGACTCTCCGCAGCAACGCGCCGGTACATTGGAAGCGCGCCAAAAAGAGTTAGCAGAATCAGTACCAGAGTTGCTATCGGTGAGAGTGCGCCTGCGGCCAGGAATGCGATGCCAGGTTGATAACCAAGAGTGGAAAAGTAATCCACTCCGGTGAGGCACATTACCTGCCACCAGGGATGTTGCTTGTGCGCCGCAGCGGACTCATTTGAAGAGCCACTTTTTCTTCTGCCCGCGTAAAGCCAGAGCTGAAACTTACGTCGTGATCGCTGCAGCCATCCCATTTGATTTCAATCAATCACAGGCATCGTACCTGTCATTGAAAAATATGTCATGACAAAAAAAGCGGGCGGGGGCCTCCCACAGCCCCCACCCTAAGGCCACGTGTCCTCACCCCACGCGACCACTTCGTCCACCGGGGAGGTGAACGCATGCGGATTATGCAATAGTCCGACTAAAGTTTCAACCCGGTTATTTATTTTTATGGTAACACGCAACAGACGTTGCATTGAGGTATCAGTGCAGAAAAAACTTATAGGCCATATAAGCAACTTCAATCGAGAGTAGTGAGGCTGAGTGACCCTACTCTCAATTGAGATTTGCCGTTTTAACGTTCCTTATTTGCAACACCTGCTGCATCGCTCGCCTGGGCCACATTCTGCCCCGACGCGTCAGCATGGGCCAGATCGGAAAACGCGACGATCAGAAGCAAGACGGCGATACTAACCGTCGACAGAATGTAAAGGATGGCCGTCCGCTCGAGGTAAATCAGGGCGATTACAAGGGCTGCGACACCTAACGCCCAAAGCACGGTGATCATTTTTCGACGCCGGCGATCACCGGCTAATGTTCTACGATTCATTCTCCAACTCTTTCCTAATAGATTATTCGGCTCGGCAAATACGTTCCCGTAGTTGATATCGCGCCAGTTAAGCCACCGGTCAACGCACCAACGAGGGTGGAACCGATACGACTGGATGAAAACATGCCTGCCTCAGTCACTTCGATAACGTCATACGCCTGCAGCAAGAAGTCAGGCTTTTGATTCTTCTTAATGGCTGCGACGTCGACGTGTATGACTTCCTGATTCGCGCTGCCAGGAACCTGTCGATACACCTTCACGTCGTTCAGCTTCGCCTCTTTCCGAGGTCCTCCCACCATAGCCAAAGCGCGACTCAGCATTAACTGATCGCGAAGATAAAGACCACCCGGCGACATTACTGCGCCCGTAATATAAACAGGCTCGGCTTCTGTTACTAACACGTAGTCTCCGGGACGAATAACCGGATTGGCATCAGGTAGACCGGCACGCAGATCGGCAATCTTGACGATATGAAGCGGGATTTTGGTGCCGTCGATGGGCGCCGCCAGGGCTTCTTCACCGGGCTCGGGACACATCAACGGTTCGGTGTGCAGTATTTGAATGGTGCCTGCGGCGCGTTCAGTAAATCCCCCCGAAACAGCCATCAATTCATTGAGGCGCACTTTTCTTTTCATCTCGACGCGCGTGGCCTGGCGCACGGCTCCAAAAACTGTGGCCGGCTGCCTGCTGTTTCGTTCCGTGATACGCACGCTGACTTGTGGATTGTTGATGAACTTCGCGTATGCGGCAGTAATGTCTTTCTGCACGTCCTTCTCGCTGCGGCACTTTGCTTTGATCGGGACTTCAAGAAACGGCAACGAACTAAGATTGCCGTCACCGTCCACCTGCACGGTGCTACTCAAATCCGGTTGGCCAAACACGCGAATATCGAGTACATCGCCTGGCCCAAGCAGGTAAGCCTTGATTCCCTGGATATCGATACCGGGAGATTGCTGTGTGACTGGTTCGGAAGGTTGGGACTCCTGTGCATAGACAGAAACTCCAAACATGCTTAAAAATCCAAGCACCAAAACCAAAGATTGCTTTACTTTCATTCTCAGTTCCTCAATAGCTTAACTTAATCATCACGGGGGCTATCGCCAGGTCAACGTTCACGGTATCGGCAACGGTACAGAGTGTCGCACTCCACCCAGGAATATGCCAGCGAGAATGTCTATTACACTGGAACCTGTAAACCCGTTTTCCGAAACATCAATCACATCGTAAGGCTTCAGAAGAACATCAGCGGTTTGGTTCTTCTTGATTGCTCCAAAATCAACTTTCAGGATTTCCTGACCTGTCGATCCGGGAATCTGCCTGAAAATTCTAACTTCCGAAATCTTTGCTTCTTTTCTCGTGCCACCAACCTGTGCGAGGGCACGACTCAGCGTGAGATTGTCACGCATCATGATGCTGCCAGGTGACACAACGCTGCCTGTAATGTAGACGGGCTCGGCCTCAGTAACCAAAACCAGATCGCCGGATCTGATGACCGGATTGGTCATGCCTTTCAGCAAATCAGAAATCTTGACTACTTGTAGTGGTATGGCAGTGCCGTTGACCGGCATGGCCTCGGCTTCCTGGCCGGGCTCGGGGCACAGCACCGGCTCTGTGTGAAGTATTTGAATCGTCCCTGCGGCTCTTTCGCTAAAACCTCCCGCTGCTGCAATCAACTCATTCAGTCGCATCTTGCGAAGCGTCGGAACCTTTGCGTTTTGTCGCACGGCACCAAAAATCGAAGCGGGTGTCCGGCTGTTGCGCTCTAACACAAGCACACTGACGAAGGGTTCTCTGATGAATTGTTTGTAAGCCGTCGTGAGGTCCTGTTGAAGCTGACGTTCAGTGCGACACTTTGACTTGACTGGATCGATGAACGGCAAAGAACTCACGTAACCATCGCCATCAACCTGAACCCGTCGGGTCGACGGTGTCATTTGATCGATCGTGACTTCGAGCACATCGCCTGGGCCAAGGAGATATGGCCGCGGTGCTTGAGTCTCTATGGCAGCTGGCTCTGTTTTAGGAGTTGCGGGTTGCTGCGCAGAAACGACACCAAACGCGCAGCATGCTACTACGATTGGGAGACCAAACAGTCGTTGAATGTTCATAGCAACTCAGCTTGTCGAGAGGAAGACCGGCAACTAAGGATGCCGTTCCGTAACTTTGTGACGACGATGCTTTCGGCGACGGCGAAAGCTTCCGGGCAACGCAAAACCCGTAAAAAGTAAGTTGCAATGATCGCACAAAAGGTGGTAGATGCCAACCAGACGCATCGGCAATGGGGTCTTTTTATACCCCCTGCGAATGTGTGAACTACCACATTTCGGGCATTTCTGAGTAAACATTAATCGTGATCTTCCGCCCTTTTATGCAGTGAGCCGTTGTTGGACCGTAGCCGCGCTTTCAACTTCTCGATTTCGCGCTCGATTTTCTCAGTTCCGGCAACACGCACTTCTTCCTTTACCACATCCTGATTGAGATAAAAAAGTGCGTCGCGGTAACGATCGATTGCGCGGCGATAGTGTCCCTTGAAAGCCGAACGCTCCGCGAGCTCAACCCAGTGAGCCACTTTCACTGACGCGATAAACTCTCCGATCGCAACTCTCGATTCGTTGAGCGCGGTTTCGTCCGGATAAACTCTCAACGCCGAGTCGATACAGTCGATCGCGCGTGTCGCAGTCTCGATTTTATCAAACGTTCGCGCACGCTGTTGGGCCTCGTGTGTCAGGAGTTGCGATTGTGCTCTGGCCCACGTCAACAGGTGATGACGGTGGAGCGAGCGCACCCGTTCCTGTCCGGCTCTAAGTGCGATTCCCTTTTCGCTTCCAAAGCTTCCTGATCTAATTGCTTCATCAGTGCTCGCCAGATAATCGTGACAGAGTTGGGCCACATCGAGATGCGTTTCGGGAGTTGAGCCGGGGCGGTCGGCTGCTGTTGATTGTTTCTGAATTGCGCGCAACGCAGCGGAGTGCAGCGATGCAGAAAACCCTTTCTTCTGACTGCGCCCACTTTCACGACAACGACTCGGGGAGTTTTGCCGAATGCCGTTTTCCAACAGGTAGCGCGTCCACGCCCGGCGCATCACGACTTCTCTCGCCGATAACGAAACCAACAACACCACACTCGCCGCCAGTCCCGCTGGTAGCCAGGGAGCTTCGTCGCCGCCAGTAACCAGAATCCACCAGAGTCCGAAGAATAATCCAACCGAAATTACAATTGCTGTGATTAAGTATCCCGTACTTGATGGCATGCGACCGCGAGCCGCACGACCGCGCGGGTCGTCAGGAGCACGCGAATGGGGTCGCGGGTTTCTAGGGAAGAACTGATCCGCCGAGTTGTTTCCCAACTACTACCTCAACATCCAAATGCAAACGGTGTCGCCGCATTAATCCGGGGGGATGACCTGACAACGCTATCAGGGTAATAATAGTCAACTTTTTGGGATTGTGCTGTCAATATATGACCCTCTTGGGCAAGGAACCAACAAAATGAACGAAAGACAATTTACCGGCAAGGTCGCCTTCGTGACCGGCGCTACCTCAGGAATCGGACAGGCCTGCGCAATTGCTTTTGCAACAGCGGGAGCAAAGCTTGTTTGTGTGGGACGAAAAGAAGACGCACTGAAAAACGTCGAACAAAAGATTCGCGAACTCGATACGGAAGCATTAACGATCGCGGCGGATCTGTCTCATGAGCAGGAAGCGGAACTTGCGATTCAGCGTGCGATTGAAGGTTTTGGCGGTATCGATGTGCTGGTTAACGCCGCCGGGCACATCAGCACCGGGACGATTGAAAACACGTCGCTTGAAGCGTGGGACAAAATGATGAATGTCAACGTGCGCGCGACGTTTCAGTTGATGCAGAAAGCTCTGCCGAGTTTGATTGAACGGCGCGGAAACATCGTCAACGTGTCGAGTGTTACCGGACTGCGTGCATTTCCGGGCGTGCTTGCCTATTGCGTCTCAAAGGCAGCGTTGGATCAGTTAACACGATGCGCGTCGCTGGAACTGGCGGCGAAAGGCGTGAGAGTAAATGCCGTTAATCCGGGAGTCGTGGTGACGGAGATTCACAAGCGCGGTGGCATGAGTGACGAAGCGTACGCGGCATTTTTGGAACACTCAAAGACGACACATCCATTAGGCCGTACAGGACGACCGGAAGAGATCGCATCGCTCGTCTTGTATCTGGCGTCAGATCAAGCTTCGTGGATCACTGGTGCAACCTATTCGATTGATGGCGGGCGCTCTCAAACCTGTGCCCGGTGATCGATTAGTCGGGCGCCTTTGGAGTGCGGCGGCCTGCGGCCGCTTTATTATCGATCGCGCTTGACCGAGGCCATAGCGGCGCCAGGCCGCCGCACTCCAAAGAAGCGCTCAATTTCAAAAATGACCTGATATACTGCGCGACTCAATGAGCACCCCAGTGCCAACAATCGTTATTCGGACCTCGCCGCAAATCAGTGCCATCCGTCTCGTGCTGGCAATCGTCGCCGGGATGATCGCGCTGTTGCTAGGTTTGCTCGTCCTGCTCTTAATTGGCATCGAGACTGGACCCATCGCGCTGTTACTCGGACTCGTGACGGCGATGATTCCGGTTCCGCTCTACATCGCCCTCGTCTTGTGGATCGATCGGTACGAAGCGGAGCCTCTCTGGATGCTGGCCACGGCGTTCTTCTGGGGCGCACTCATCGCCACATTCTTCGCGTTCCTCCTAAACACCGGCAGCGGAACCGTAGTTGGACTGCTCGCAGGTGAACAAGCCGGCGAAGCATTCTCCGCGGTCATCTCGGCGCCAATCGTTGAAGAAACCGGCAAGGCATTAATTCTTTTCATCTTCTTCTTCTGGAAGAAAGATGAGTTCGATGGAGTCGTAGACGGCATCATCTACGCTTCAATGGCGGCGCTGGGATTCGCCATGACCGAGAACATTCTTTACTACGGTCGGGCTGCACTTGGCGGCGGCGGCACGCTAACAGCGATCTTTATCATTCGCGGTTTCTTCGCGCCCTTCTCGCATCCATTGTTTACGAGTTTGACCGGAATAGGGTTGGGTCTCGCCAGACAGTCCAACAACACTGCCGTAAAAATCTTCACACCCGTTATTGGCCTGTTGATGGCGATCTTTATGCACAGCATTTGGAACGGGTCCGCCGTGTTGGGCGGTGGTTGGCTTTTTCTGCTCACGTATATCCTGGTGATGGTGCCGGCGTTCTTTATCATGCTGATCGTGATCGGAGTGGCGCTGCGTCGTGAAGGACAAGTAGTTCGTGAGTATCTCGTTATTGACCTCGAGCGTGGTTTCTTAACTGCCGATGAGTACAAACAACTCGGTTCGATCCTGGGAAGGATGGGCTCATCGTTCAACTCTTTCTCACAATCTGGTGTGAAGGGTTGGCGCGCACGCAGGCGTTTCAATCAATTGGCAAGTGAGCTGGCTTTTCATCGCAGTCGTGTTGCGAGAGGCGTGCATTCTGCGAGCCAGGATGTTCTGGAGGTCGAGGCCGCTTACTTGCATGCGTTGCAGGGCGTTCTGAATGAACTCCGGAATCGCTAGCGCCTTCCTCGCTTTATTAATGCTCGCTGGCTATCCTCTTTCTGTCTTATACTTGGGCGCGGTTGCGCAAGGCATTTCAGCAGAGCTGAAAGCTCGTGAGAATCCAACTTCTACCCAGCACCTTTGATGCTCAGGGAGTAGCGACCCTGGAGCAACGTCTGACTTGTTTTCTGATCGACGACTGCGTTGCGGTTGACGCCGGCAGTATCGCGCTTGCTTTGCCCAGCGACCGGCGGCTTCTCGTAAAAGACATTATCGTCACTCACCCTCACATGGACCACATCGCCACCCTCCCGATATTCATCGACGATCTGTATCCGAACTTGCAGCAGCCGATGCGTGTTCACGCAACCGAGGAAGTTATCGCGCTGCTGGAGCGCGATGTTTTTAACTGGAACGTCTATCCGCGTTTTTCCGATTTGAAAAACGATTATGGTCCAGTGATGGAATACGTTCCGATCCCGATCGGAAAACCATTTCCAGTGGCCCATCTAACGGTGTGTGCAGTTCCCGTGAATCACATCGTGCCGACTGTTGGTCTGATAGTTTCGGATGGGAAAAAGAGTGTTGCCTTCAGTTCAGACACCGCTGAGACCGAAGAGTTCTGGAAGATCGTGAATCAGATGAAGGATCTCGACGCGTTACTGATCGAGACTTCGTTTCCGGATCGAATGGCCAAGCTGGCGCACGTCTCGCGTCACTTTACCCCGGCAACGTTGGACCAGGAATTGAAAAAACTCACTCACAACGGCATGGACATCATGGCAGTCCATCTCAAGCCAAGCTACCGCGACGAGATAGTCGAACAACTCAACGCCCTGAACATTCCGAAATTGTCTGTGATGGACCCCGGTAAGGTTTATGAATGGTAAGGCTACTACGCTTAATACGCGGGCCGGTCAAGCTGAATCGGCTCAAATTCTTTTTGCGCGTGCTCCCCGTCAACCCCATGCAGCGATACCCGCCCGCTTGAGAGCAACTCCTTAACCACGAACGAGCGCTGGTTGCGGTCTCGTCCCGGCATCAGTTCAGCACGGAACGTGACCTGCATTCCCGGTCTTGCCCATACATCGCCGGCTTTCTTTTCGGTCAGCACGTTCTTTTTCTTCCAGTAAGCACTGACAGCGCCGATGGCTCCTGCGCCCAGGGCCAAACCGCCAAGAAGCCACCTTGTGCGCTCTTTCATTATGAATTGCCTATTCGCAAAGCGGATCCAGCCTGGCGGTAATCGTCGGCAATCCGCTCAACGCTCGTTCTGCGTTAAGTGGTGTAAAGCTCGTCCACTCCGCGGGCACAGCCGCTTCGGCAAACACTGCCTCCACCGGACACTCGGGTACACACGCGTCGCAATCAATACAAGTCTCGGGATTAATCACCAGCATGTCATCATCGAGGTGAAAAGCCTCCACCGGACAAACAAGCGCGCAATCAGTGTAACGACAGTTAACGCACGGCTCGGCGACGACGTAGGTCATATAAACTTTCGACTCCTTGAACAAGAAGGTTATGAAAACGTCACGTCTACAAATCTTAACCACAAACGTCACGCGGAGACAATGAGAGACTTTCGAGGGACGCGTCTTTGGAGTGCGGCGGCCTGACGCCGCTTTGGCTTTGGTCGTGCCAGATCTATAACAAAGCGGCGTCAGGCCGCCGCACTCCAGAGAGGCGTCCAGTTACTGATACTAAATCTTCCCAGAGGAGTGCCAAGTCTCGACCGGGGCGCCGCCTTCAAAACCGTAGAAACGCAAATCCGACGACGTCAGCATCTTCGTCAGCATGATGATCTGACCGGTGTGCATCGAGAAGTGTTCGGTGACGTGAAATATGGCTTCGAGGATGTCGACGTCGTGGCCCTGGATTTTGCGGCCGTCCAAGATCGTCGCGGGATCGAGGGTTTGCAGCGTGGATTCGATTTCAGAGAGCGTTGAACGCAACAACGTCAGGAGCTCGACGCGAGGAATCGGATCACGTTGCTGAAATTCTGAATCCCGGTTGCGATGGTCCGTGTTGAGAGCCGACTCCCGAGATGATCCACTGGCGCGCGTTGCCACAGAGGTGCAGGATGAGGTTGCCGATGCTGTTTGACTCTTCGTTTGCGCGCCACCAAATCTGTTCATCTGTTAACTTCTCGAGACAGCGCTCAATCTTCGGCAAATACTCGTCTACCAGAAATTTCGAGGCGCAGGAGATAAATGCGCGCGAGATGGCGTGGTCGTCTTTTTGAACTGTTGCGGATTCAGACATCTTCGTCTGTCGCTCCCGGACGGCGCTTGTGCTTCGCTTTCCGACCTGCCGGGCGCGCGACTTCGTCCGGCTTGGCACGTTCTATCGGATGCCCTGGTGGCGCCCCGGGCTTGCGGATACTGTCAAAAACGGGCCGCGCCTGCTGACGCTTCCCTTTTCGTGGAGAACTCCTTCTAACCATGATCAGCCTCCACTCAATTCTTTGTTGGGTTCAATTGCGGATGCTACGCCCGGCGGAAATCGGATGTCAACAAAAGGAAATGGCGCGAGATGGCCGAAGCCGTCTCGCGCCGTAGTTTTTGAGTTCGGCGTTCTTTTTAGCTGTAATTAGGCCTCACTGCCCCGTGGCGTTTTGGAAAGCATCCTCAGCGCATTTGTCGTTTCGACGCGTCGTTTCTGCTGAAACTCATTAACCCAATTGGTGACGGTTTCAACCATATCACGCGCCGTTTCACGAGCGGAAGCAGCTTTTACCTTAACGATTGGACGGGTTTTTTCGCCCTTTTTTACGATACGAATTGTTTTCTTCTCAGACATTGCTTTGATTTCGAGTTCGTTTGAATCTGTAGTTATCCAAACGAAATTCTCGCCACACAGTTCCCAAAAATTAATAACCTTAGAACGTCGAACGGCGAATACGCTTGCAAAGAATAGGCCACATCCGCTAACGCGCACGTCGCAGGAAAAAAGGGCCACTTCTCGCAAAAATAAATTTTTCGGGGACGGATTAGGGGTACAGACGGTCGCAAACCGTACACACCTAGCAGAACAGTCACACCGTAACGAGGACACGCTAGGTTTCCCGGGCAAGTTGGGCGTTCTTTTGCTGCATGTCGAGCGCCCAGACAACCTTATGAGTCTTGTAAATCATAAGAGCGAGGCCGATTGCACCGCCAATGTTCACGTATTTCAACCCATTGATCATTGGGCGCGTGCCGTAGTGCACAAGTAGGGCGTTGATGATAATCAGCGCCAAACGGAATTCAGTCGGCCCAAACTTCAGATAGCTGATCTTGAAACGGTCAGTCGTCGAAAACATTAAAAAGGTGCTCACCTCATAACCCGAACAAATCGCCAGTAGGATCAGAACTTGAAGTCGCGTGTGTTCCGGAAGAATGAAGGCGTAACCTATGATCACCGAACACAGGAAAAAGTAGTCGAGCAGGTGATCCATGTAATAACCCCACTTGACCAGACCCGTGCCGCGATACTTGCCAATCTTGCCGTCGTAGTGGTCGGTGACGTATTGCATAAAGATCATCGCCGACACGCCCCAAAGCCAGCGCAAATCGCGGGCGGCCCAATAGGAAAACAGCAGAATGAGCGACGACCAAACGAGCGTCAGCATCGTCAAGTGATAGGTCTGCAGCCAGGAGGGGAAATGCGGCAGCAATCTTGGCGCGAGACGGCGCTCGAATGGTGTCAGAAAAGAAGTGTTGGATTTGTTCGCACCTGCGAATTGTTGTGTTTCAATCATGTCGTTTCTCGAAAACGGGAGAGCTAATGGCAGTTACCGCGAGTGCAAGTGACAAGCCAACCACTTTGGAGCTTTTTGAAGGGGTTTTGATTGAGGTGTTTTGAGATTTATCCGACGAGTGTCGGTTTTTTGCTTGATCTGTGAGGGATCCGAAAGAAATCCGTCTAATCTGCAGCTCAGATAAAGACGACTGACTGCGAACTCGGAATTTCAAACCGGCGCCGGCAGCGCGCGTTTCGGCAAGCCAGCATATCGTCGATTCGCACCAGGTAGTCGCGTGATTTTTCAAAACGAGCGCGATCCTGTTCGTTGGCACCGCGTGGCGGCTGTGGCTTCCTCGTGCGTTTTAGCCAGCGCACGTCGTATTCGGCGCGCTCACGACAGTGCGGACAGCTATAAGTCGCCTTCTTTAATTCTTCTTTCTCGTTGAAAAAATCGCGTTCATTCATGATTCTGCACCCTGACTTTCACACAATTCACGCAGGTATCGAAAACTGTAAATCCCGGTTTCGTGACCGTCGCTCCAGCGAAAGTTGAGCGCATAACGCCCGACGATGCTGATGTCTCGAATCTCAATAGTCTCAGAAATGCTCTCGGCCTTCAACACTCGCTCACCCGTCCACTCGTTAACACACTGCGCGCACGGACACGCGCGTCGCAGGTCAGCAGCACGATAGCTGCACCGCTTGTCGTCGGCCCAGACGATGTTCACCGTGAAATCGTCTTCGTGTTTGATTTCTCTTGGCTCAATCGCCGGTCCGCGTCGTTCCATTTATCGAATTAGGAGTGGTGCAACTTATCAACTATGAGATTCGACTGCTTTCTTGACGTCAGCAGCGACGACGTCGAAGTGTGATGCATCCCAAACCGCCTTACCGTCACGCAGGATTACTACCTGTGGAGTTTCATGACGGACACCCGTCAACGTAGCGAACTCGTTCGAGATAGCACGCGCGGATTGAACCTCCAGGATATTCACTCCATCGACCTTTTCCATTTCGCGATACGCTCGGGCACTGATTGAGCAGGCGTTGCTATGCTTAAAAACGATCACGGGTTTCTTTGTCGAGTCTGTTAACAGATTCTCGAGCGCCAGGTGGTTGTCGATTTTGAAGAATTTGTTTCCCATAGTTCGATTGTTCCTCTGCGGAGTCATTATAACTGGTGTCAGTTTATTATGCGCCTCCTTGGAGTGCGCCAACTTGTTGGCGCTTTTGTATTTTTACCAAAGCGGTGACGAGTCACCGCACTCCAAACACATTTCTATTGACGACCAAACAGAATCGTCATATTGTGCCGTGAGCTTACAGAGAAAGCTTTGGCTGTCCTCAGAGCCTGGCCTAACTTTTCGACGAGCCTCACGAGTCTCTTAACAAAGATTCTCCTGCTTTCTCAATGAGGACGATCTGCGTCCAAAAACCTCATCAAAGGAGAACGTGTATGTTTTTAAGAACGAATTTGCGTCTCACCCGACGAATTCCCTTCAACCTCATCTGTGCCGCGTTGATTTTTCTCGCAGCTTCGAAAGCGATAAACGCCGACGAACTCGCCATCTGGAACTTCAACGACTCAGACCTCAACGTGGACCACGGCAGCGGTACACTTACAAGCAACATCAACGTCGCGAACATCCTGTTTGCGGCAGGAACCACAACCAACGCACGCCAGGGAGACACGGCCGGGCAGGCGCTTTCATTACAAGGTGGAACCGGAAACGCTAACAACGGCAGAAACATTACCTTTGCTGTCAGCACTGTTGGCTTTGCAAATATCGTCGTGAGTTTTGCAACTCAGGGGACGAGCACCGGATTCAACAGTAATCAGTTCCAGTACAGTCTCGACGGCATCTCGTTTGTCGATTTTAGTGCGCCGTACACACCTGCAACGACGTTTGGGGCGGTGCCGTTTGTTTTCAGTCTCGCGGCAGTTGCCGGTCTGAACAACAATCCGAACGCTGTGTTCAGGATTGTGTTCAATGGTGCTTCGTCGTCGACGGGAAACAATCGCATCGACAACATTGTGGTTGAAGGAACGAGTACCGCGAGTGCGACGATTCCCGAACCGACGAGCGCGTTGTTGTTGATTACTGGTTTAGGTGGCGCTTACCGGATGAAGCAGCGATATAAGAAGAGGCACAAAAGCTAAGTGTGCGTTTGTGCCTCTTTGTGGCCAAAAACTTCTTGTGCTAATTCCAGTCGCCGACGAGGACGAACGGCGCCCAGAAGAACGGAGCGCTGTATTTCTTGCCGGAGATCATGGCTAGCTGCGCGCCACGAAGTGCGCTCGAGGAGGTGGTGCCTTCGCCCGAGGTTAAGAGTCGTTTATAAAAATCAGTCATCAGGTCGGCGGTGGATTTGTCTGCCACCGACCAGAGACTAACGCCAACAGTAGGCGCACCGGCGTACATGAACGCTCGTGTGAGTCCCATAACGCCTTCGCCTCGCTTCTCTTTGCCGAGACCTGTTTCACAGGCCGAAAGCATCACGAGCGGTGACCCGAGGTGAAGATTGAAGACTTCATCCGTGCGTACAAAGCCATCGTGTGTTTTGTTGCCGACAAGCGACAGCACGACGCCAGTAAACTGCGGGCGTTCTGCGTTCAGCAGGCCATGCGTGGCGACGTGAATAATTCGGTACTTGCTGATGTCACGCGTGCCGAGATTTTCTTCGTTTGCGTCGAGATCGAGCCAAACGTCAGCCTGGCCTCCTGAGGCTTTGGCGAACTTGGAGATCTGGTCCGCCTCGGTACGTGTGCCGTTGAGGCGTGCGAGTGGAAGTCCTTCCATATGTCCGCTGGGTGCCGCTGGAGCGGAGCCACTCACGTCTGCTAGCGCGCTTTGAATGCCAAGCCCTCTGACGTCTGCATCACTCGCGGGCGGAGCAGTTCTCTTTTGTGCTCGCGCGTCGTTTGAGTTGAACACCGGGTCGGCAATGATCAGCATCGCACGGCTCGCGTTCTTCGTTCGTTGCTGTTTGATGGCGCCCACAACTGACGCTGACGGCGCATAAACAACTTCGTTTGACTTGACGAGGTAGTTGAGTGACGAAAAGTCTCCGGGGTCAGAAGTCTTGAGCAATACTTCGAAGGGAATGTAGTTCAGTGCGCCATCTGCGACGACCATCAGACGCTTCTCTCCGATCATGGCAGCTGCCGGCTCAAGCACGACTTTGTACAGCGCATTCGATGCCGCGATGAATGGCGCGGCGTCTTCAGGCGCACTCGATGCGATTCCAAGTCCACGATTCGCTTCAGCGACGTCGATACCAACGATACGGCGCTGCAGCTTCGATGGGATTAATTGCGCACGTAGATCCATCGCGAGCTTGTCGATGTTCATTCGCGTCGGGAGCTTGAACAGGTTCACTGCGCCTTTGCTCGCTACGAAGAGATATGAATCATCAGGTTGCAGTGCGTATTCGACCAGCACTGTCTGATCGTCGAGCACATTCTGCTGCACTTCTGCGAGTGTCAACGGCTTGTTTGCGGTTAGCGATGCATAACGCGGACTCGCAGTGCGAATCTGGTTTTCGATCTCTTCATATTCAAGCTGTAACTTTTCGAGATCGGCATCGAGCTCGGAAGGTTTCTTTTTGACTTCTTCAGTGGAGATGTTGATTCCGGTCAGGACGTCGGCGATGTCCTGCTGGCGATCGAGGTTTTCCTGTTTGCGTTTTAGCAACTCGGCGGGAACACCTTCGGTTATCGCAGCGTCAGTTTCGCTCAACAGGTCGAGTAGCGAACGAGCTTTTGACTGTTCGCTGATACGAAACGCTTCGCTCGCATACTCGAGTGATTTGCCGCTGAGTGGAGCGCCCGGTATCATGTTTGTCATCAGCGCGAGTGCGGCATTGGCCGCAGCGGCTTCGTCGAAAACATCTTTAATTGAGGCGAGAAATGTGGTGCGCGATTCGTCAGCACGCAGACTTCCCTCGCGCAAGGTTTCGATCGTGCCGAGTGATTCGCGGTAGTTCGCGACCGCCTGATCTCGTAACGCCAACCCTTTCTTCTGATCCTTTTCCTGCGCCGCCTGGAGCCATAAACTGCGACCGAGACCGCGTTGCGCGGGCCACATCAGATCGAGACGCTTATCGTCCTGAGCACCTTTTTTAGCGTCGTTGTAAAACTTGGTAGCGTCCTTGAACTTTCCTTGTCTCAATGCAACGTCACCAAGACTGGTTCGCGCCGCAGCGCGGAAACGTCGCACCTGTCCGAGCTTCGCGATGCCGGCGATTGAGCTACCCGCGGCATCAAGTGCGTTATTAAAGTGTTTGCCGGCCGCTTCGAGATCGCCGTCGGCATAAGCGAGTCGACCCATTCCCAACTCATAGCTCGAATACACGATCGACACGCGGTACTCATCGAGTTCCTTTTTCGCTTCGAGCGCTACCGTCAGCGCACTAGTCGGCGCTGACACACTGACCTTTCCGGTTGAGATGGCGCCCGTAATCGCGCTCAAGCCTCCGAACCGTCGCCCAGCCTTCGCGGCAGCGCCTTCAGGCTTTTTGACGACCATTCGGCCATAAGCCGCTTTCGAGTCTGCGGTCTTTCCGAGACGAAAATTCACTTCACCCATCTTCGCAAGCATCAGGTTTGCGTTATACCTGTCGTCACCGACCGCTGCAGCGGCTGAGGCGGCAGTAGTCAAGGCCGCAGGGGCTGCTGCTGATGCGACTCCTGAAGTCACTGCATCCTTCTTCGGATCGCCGACGATAAATCCGTCGAATGCCTTTTGGTAATGATCGAGGGCGACCGGATACTGTCCCTGTCGCAAATAGAGATTGCCAAGTTCGTTGTGTGCGGCTGCCATGCCGCTGTTGTTCTTCGCGGCTGTGTAGAGATTGAGCGCGTTGCGTAGCTGGATGAGGGCCTTATCAGCCTGGCCGCGCTTCAATAAACGTCGTCCCTCATGCAAAGCCGTTCCCGCCTGGTCAGACTGCTGCGGGGACAACGAAGTGTTCGCGCGCGCTGAAATAACTGGCGCAAGCAAAAGCACCGCGACCAACGAAAGACTCGTGACTTTCTTTGTAAAACTCATTTCAACTTCCCTTTCAAAATGCATGAAGACTGCGGAAGTCGGCGACTCCTTGGAGTGCGCCAACTTGTTGGCGCTTTAGTATTTTTACCAAAGCGGTGACAAGTCACCGCACTCCAAGGAGGCGTCCGACCTAACGTTATTTATGAATCAGATCCAAAGTTGCGACGAGTGTCGAACGCGTTGATGAAGCCATCATTACCAATGAAGGCGGCGGGTCGTCCTTAGCCAATCCAAACCCGCGCGCAGTTGCTTCCTGTTCACCGGAAGTCTGTGTCACACCATATTGCTTTGCCTTGTCGGTTTTGAGCGGCTCCTGCATCTGTTTCTGAACGACTGCCCAAACTTCTCCATTCGGTTTAATTGGGCAACGTTCTTTCGCTTCGCGGCAATAAGCAATCAGCTCGTCCTCGAGAGGAATGCCGCCTAAAGGTTCACGCGTAAAAACGAAGAACAATCGTTCAGTACCCGCAACCTCGTCAAAAGCAAACCAACGCAGTCGCTCCTCGGGAGACAGGCTCGACGGAATCTCAAAAGGCACGTGTGCCTGAAGATAATTCCCCGCCTCGTCAAGGGAGGCATCGGGATAGATTAACGTCGCCGGACCGTCGTCCGTCGTGTTGAAGATGTAGAGATATCCATCGCTGTTAGTTTCCAACAAAATTCGAACCCGGTCACCTTTGCGGAAGACGTGTTCCGGATCGACGCGAACTCCGAGACCATTCGAGTCACGCATGAACAACGTCACTCCGAGTCCGATGCGGCGTGCGTTGACTGGCGTCACAGGATCGGATGGCTGCGCAGGTTTGTTGCCCGAGGTTGCGGGCTTTACGGGAGTCTTGTCGGGTTTGTTCGGAGTATTCGAACTTCCGCTCGATTTTGGGCGTCTTCGGCTGGGCTTCGTAGCCGCATTGGAAGTCCCGACCTTCTCCTTAGGCCGTGACGTTAGAAATGCGCCACGAACATCTTCGTCGTCCTGCACAATCGGCGCAGCAACCCCAATCACCAAAGCGCAAACACAAACGAATCCAAAAACCATCACACTCAATCGCATTCGGGAATCTCCTTGTTGTTCACGTGCAATAAAAGCACTTTCGGTCAGAGGCAAAATAGCGTGTGCCCGGCAAAGGGCTAATTGTGCTGAATACGGATGTCGAAGACAATAGGATTGTTGCTTAGGTCGGAAGCAGTTTTAACTTTCACAAACTGCGCCTTTGGGTTTGAGTCGTCCAGCTCGATTAAAGGCGGTTTTCCCTGATATTTCGAAACGAACGCCTTGAAATCGGCCTGCTCACTGGCAGATAGGGGTTCAAAGGTAACCTTCATATCTAAAAATGACGGAGACGACAACTGTGACTTCGAAAAGATGATCGTGAAATTGTCGGTCCCGGGATTCTCGTCGAGGGTCAAAGTGTTGCCATTTGGAAAACTGAATTCCTTTCCTTTGCTGACTTTGTTGGTAGTAAGTCCGGTGTCAGGCTGGGGCTTTGTTGTCAAGAAAGCGGTGGGCTGATTGTTTTTGCCTGGGCCAAAGATGTAGAGGTAGCCGTCCTCATCAAAGGTAAAGTGAAAACTGAAGGGCTGACCGGAAGCGACCGGCACTAATCCCGCAACTTGGGTTTTCGGTGCACCCGCCTCTGCCGAGCCGAACTCGAGCCAGTAACGCCCAACCTCTTTAGGTACAGTCGCAACTTCCGTCGTGGTGTTTGTGTTGGTGTTGGTAGTCGCACCGCCATTCGACTTCAATTTATTCCAAAGCAGAAAACCGCCAACACCCGCAACGAGTAAGACCACAAATAAGGCAGCGACACCGATCAGTAACCCTGCTTTGCTCTTCGAAGCAGGTGCGACAACCGAAACTGCGGGCGCTGCAGGTTTTGGAACGTGCGGCACAGTGACGCTCGACGCCATTGCGGCTGACTCAACGACAGTGGCAGAAGCATCATGACTCGGCTGACGCGGTGGCGGAGCTTGTTGCACTTTCGCCGGTTCAAAAACGGTCCCATCATCCTTTGGAACAGCACGCCCCACCGCAGACGTCGGAGTCGCATCGGCGGTGAGTATTGTTGGTGCGTTAACATCTGCATTTGTTGCCACACGGTTGTTCACCGCGATGGTTTCGGTCAGATCACCAGCCTGATCGGCAAGTGGTGCAGTAGACCGACTCGGTGTATCCAGGCCAGCCCGCAGTTCATCAGCAAGCACACGCGCAGTCGCCTGGCGGTCGCCGCGATCCTTCGCAGTGGCGCGCTCAATTGCATCACTAAAACCGCGCGGAATGTCGGCCACCAGTTCGTGCAAAGGTCGAGGTGTTGTGTTTACGTGCTCGCGTCTCAACTCGTGCAACGTGTTGCCCGAGAAACACCGCCGGCCGAGGATCATTTCGTAAAAGACGAGACCGAGACTATAGATATCAGCACGACCATCGATCTCAACACTCTGATCGCGCGGAATCTCGCCCCATTGTTCCGGCGACATGTAATAAGGAGTGCCAAGCACCTGGCCGGCCATCGTCAGCGCCGTGTTGCCTCCGTTGTCGCCGCCTGCGATCTCACGCATCTTCGCAATGCCGAGATCTAGTAGTTTCACTACCGGCTCGCCATTCTCGGCCGGGTTTCCAACCATGATGTTTTCGGGTTTCAAATCACGATGCACAACACCCATAGCGTGAGCGGTGTCGAGAACACTCATGATCGGCGTGAGAACTTCGAAGGCTTCTTTGGCTGTGAACTTTCCGCGAGTTTTGATCTCGTGATCGAGAGTATGACCTTCAACATACTCCATCACCATGTAGATGGTGCCGTCTGCTGCCGTGCGAAGATCGTAAACAGTAACTGAGTTGGGATGTCGAAAACGACGCGCTGCCTGACCTTCTCGCCGAAATCGCCGTAACCACTCGGCATTGGTTCTGACTTCCGGCGGGAGGACTTTGATGGCCACACGGTCGCCGAGCAGGATGTGGCGGGCCCGGTAGACTGCTCCCATTCCGCCTTTGCCGAGCAGCGCTTCCATTTGGTACTGCCCGTCGAGGACGGTATCGACAATTGAAGCCGGATCGGCCTCCAGAACCTCACCGTCAATCGAACAGAAGCTGACGCTGTCCTCGTATTTTGCTTTGCAGGCAGTGCAGTATTTCATTCGGGTGACACAACTAGTGGCGCGTTAGTCTAACACGCCTGGCTATACAAAACTGAGGACCCTTTGGCGCCACAGAACGTACTGTAGAGGCGGCCCTCCGTGGCCGCCCCTGTGCTTGCATCTGATCGATAAATTCCACGCAGGGGCAGCCACGGAGGGCCGCCTACAGTACGTTCTATGCCTCTGAGTAGATTTTAAGGGCGTACTCTTCGACCATGCGGTCGCTGTTGTACTTCGGCGCGAGGGTCTGGATGGCGCGCTTCATCATCGCGATCCAATGGTGGGGGATACCATCGCCCTCACGATGGTAGAAAAGCGGCACGACTTCCAACTCGAGCGTGCGATAAAGCGACTCGGCATCGAGCGCGTCGATCTTCGAAACATCAGCGCTGTCATTTCCGTTTCCGATCGCGAAACCATTAGTTCCGTCATAACCCTCGAGCCACCAGCCATCCAGTATCGATAGATTCAATCCTCCGTTGATGGCAACCTTCTCACCGCTCGTACCGGAAGCCTCCTGCGGGCGGCGTGGAACATTCAACCAAACGTCAACCGATTGGACCAACTGTCGCGCGATCTCCTGATCATAGTCTTCCAAAAAGACTGCGCGCTGTCTGACGGCCGGATCGTATTTCCACTGCGCAAGTTGTTGCAGCACGAGCTTCGAACCTTCATCCTGCGGATGCGCTTTACCGGCAAAGACAAACTGAACCGGACGTTCCGCATTGTCGATGATTCGTAGGAGGCGCTGCGGATCGGTCACGATAAGATTCCAACGTTTATAGCCGGCAACACGACGCGCGAACCCGATCGTCAACGCCGTTGGATCAAACATCGTGGTGGCCGCTTCGATGTAGTCGGCACGCTCCCCAGCAGCGATCCGTCTTTGCAATGAGCGATGGCGAATGAAAGCAACGAGTCGCTCCTTCAAACGCAGATGGGCATTCCAGATTTCCTCGTCCGGAATGCGTGACACCGCTTCCGACCAAACGTCCTGATTACGGAGCTTTGTCTCCCAGTCCTGGCCCACATGCTTCTCAAACAGGTCACGCAGCAGCGGCGAGATCCACGTCGGCGCATGAACGCCGTTGGTGATGTAACTGATAGGTACATCTTCGAGCTTCTTATTGGCCCAAAGGTTTTGCCACAACGCACGCGACACTTCTCCGTGTTTGCGACTCACACCGTTTGTCGAGCGGCACATGCGAATAGCCAGCGGTGTTAGTCCGTAACGTTCGGTCTTGTTTGAAGGGTCAACACGACCCAGTGCTAGAAACTCGTCTTCGGTGAGACCAAGCTCCTTGAAATAGTCTGGTCCAAACGCGCGGGTGACAAGCACCGCATCAAACTCATCATTACCGGCAGCGACAGGTGTGTGAGTAGTGAAAACACACTGCTGTTTCACTCTTTCCATCGCAGCCTCGAATGGTTGCTGTTCCGATTGCACAAGCTCACGCGCAAGCTCCAGCGTGAGAAACGCAGAGTGACCCTCGTTCAGATGAAAGACCTGCGGCGAGACGCCGAGTTTGCGCAACAGACGAACACCGCCAATACCGAGCAACACCTCCTGTACGATTCGTGTTTCGCGATCGCCGCCGTAAAGATGTCCGGTGACCCAACGATCGGTCTCGGCGTTTTCAGGAATGTTTGTGTCGAGCAGGTACAACGGCACACGACCAACGTCCGCTCGCCACACCTGGGCCAGCACTTTGCGTTCACGAATCAACACTTCGATGCGAAGCGGTGTGTTGTCTCCATCTTTGATCAGATGAATCGGCAAATCATTTGGAAACGTCTCGCCGTAATGCTCTTCCTGCCAACCGTCCTTGCGCAGTCGCTGGCGAAAGTAGCCATAACGATAAAGCAAACCGACCGCGACAAGCGGCAACCCGAGATCGCTCGCTGACTTCAGATGATCGCCGGCAAGTATGCCGAGTCCACCTGAGTAAAGGGGCAGCGAAGTATGAACACCAAACTCTGCGCAGAAGTAGGCGACAGGATGTTCCGGCGTGATCGCAATGTTTTGTAAATGAGACAGCGAGCCCATGTACGCCTCGAAACTCGCGTCAAGTTTGCGCACTCGTTCGAGGTAAACCGGATCCGTAGCAGCTTCGGCGAGCCGGTAGGCTGAAGTCTTTGCAAGCAGTTGTCGTGGGTTATGTTCGCATTCTTCCCAAATCTCGGAATCGAGGTCGCGGAAAACACTAGCGCCATCAGCGGCCCAACTCCACCAGTAGTTCCAAGCCAAACGCTCGAGGGGGATCAGTGGTGCGGGTAACTCATTCTTCCGCACCACACGTTTGTCGATTTCTGTGGTTTCAATCATCGTCTATTGTTTTGCATGACAGCAAAGCTGGAGAGTCTACTAGAATTCCTGGTACTGGAGAAATACGCGAACATCTCTTTCCTGGAAAAAGACGAGTCGCACCTGTTCGATTTGCTGATCCGCGGATAGGAATTGGCTGATGGCAACGGAAGAAATTTTGGCCGCTTCAGCCTTCGGATAGCCAAATGCGCCCGTCGAAATTGATGGAAACGCGATCGACGACATCGCGTGCTGGCGTGCCAGTTCTAAAGAGTTTTGATAACACGCGGCGAGGAGCTCTGACTCAATTTCCGGCTCGCGGCCGTAGATTGGTCCCACTGTGTGAATCACGTATTTAGCGCGCAGGTTTCCGCCGGTTGTGAGCACTGCCTGGCCAGCCGGTAAGCCATCAGGATGCGTGGTCTTACGAATCTGTTTGCACTCTTCAAGTATCTTCGGTCCGCCGGCACGGTGAATCGCACCATCGACACCCCCACCTCCGAGCAGAGTCGAGTTTGCTGCGTTGACGATCGCGGTCACGTCCTGCTGCGTGATGTCTCCCAACAGCACCAGAACACGACCCGCAAGAAAAGTCTCTTCACTCGGGCTCACTGCGTGGCTCGGTTGTAATTTCGTCGAACATGTCCTGGCGTCGCAACGCCTCTGCGACCGCTTGCGCCTTGTGCTCGGTCAAAGGGTGTTCAGGATCTGTGCTTGCGATCTCAAACACGCGCTCATCGAGCATCACCACTCCGAGTGATCCCAATGTCACGCCCGGAGCGATCAAAATTTCGTCCATGTTGTGGATTCGAAAGCGGCCGGTTTGTTCAACCCAGTCTTCGATGAAAGGATCGCGCAGAGCGTGCTCGGCCTCAGACTCGGAGAGATACGCGCCTTCGACGATGAGACAATATTCGCGCACTACTGTGGACTTTTGAGTAGATCGTTTTTCAGGACCAAGAGCGCCGCCGGCAGGTGTCCGGACAGGCGCTAATTTACCACAAAAAGAAAAATAGGTCCTATATGATCTATAGGACCTATTCCTTCTTTCCGACGTATTTCAGTTACCGCGCCCGTGCGTACTGCCGGTTCAGCGTATCGCTCAACCGCTTAAAGTAAGAGTCGAAGGTCACAAAACCAGTCGTGCCCTGGAAAAACGCCCGGCCACCAGTTTCGTTGCTTACTCGATTGAGTGAACTCTGTCCGTAGCTCGACGCCAAACGACTGTGGCTCGTCAGCCCAACAGTCGGTGCGTAGAAACTGAAGATCGCCACACGACGTTTGTTTGCTTCACGAATCGTGCGGTCAATGTCGAGCGTCTGACCAGCCGCGCTTGAATCAAACCCACGCGACGTGTCCAATCCATCTGAAATCAACAACACCGCATTGGCGTTGGTCCAACTACTGTCGAACTTCTTCAGTGCTTCCAAAACTTCAACATACGGATTGAAAGGAGCACTTCCCGTGGCTGCACGTGGAATACGAAGCGACTTCGCAGCCTTTTCCAAGTCAGTCGTAAATGGTTGCCTGACCTGTAACGTACCCGCGGTGATGTAACCAACCATCACTCGAGAACCTTCCGGCAAAGAGCGAATGAAATCGCGTGTTACACCAAGCTCGTTTGCCACCTGGGGAATCAGATCATCCTGAATAAGTACCGCAATATTCAGTGGCTCAATTCCCTGTAAACTTCTCTGCTCGTTTTCTTTACTAACACTCGCTTTGGCTGACGCTACCCCGAGCGACGAAAGTGCAATCAAAACTGCTACCGCCCAAGCGAGGATGTTCCTGTAATACATTTTCTTTTACTATCTCCTATTCCAGCCTTCTCAGATGCAATCGTGAGGCCGAAAGATGGCTATCCACAGAATACGCAGATAAATGAACACGATCTGTGTAATCTGTGGATACAACCCAAACTTGCCTTAACCCTGGCGGTCAGATAAATTACTGGCTCAACACCTTCGCCTAAAAATTCGCATGCCTGAAAGGAATCAAACATATGAAAGTCTATCCGACCGAAGCCATCAGAAACCTCTCTGTCATTGGACACGGCGACGCAGGGAAGACGCAGCTCGTCAGCTCGCTTCTCTACGTCGCCGGAGCCACGCCGCGTTGGGGAAAGGTCGATGAAGGGACCACGGTTACCGACTTTGAAGAAGATTCCATTGCCCGCAAAATCACATTAAATACCGCACTCGCACATCTCGAACACCGCGATATAAAACTTAATTTTATAGACACTCCCGGATACGCGGCCTTCGTTGCGCACGCACGCCCCGCACTCCGCGTCGCAGATTGCGCCATCGTCGTGGTCGACGGTGTTAAGGGCGTTGAAGTGCAAACAGAAAAGACCTGGGCCTACGCCAACGAGTTTATGGTCCCGCGCGTCATGGTGATCACTAAACTCGACAAGGAGCATTCAGATTTTGGTTCCGCGCTCGAAAGCGCGCAAAAGACATTCAGCAGAGCCATCATTCCTTTCACATTGCCGATCGGAAAAGAAAAAGATTTTCGTGGTGTGGTGGACGTGGTCCACATGAAGGCTTACGAACTCGGCGCCGATGGCCAGGCGAAAGAGATCGATATTCCGAGTGAAGGCCGCGACATCGTCGACAAGACTCGTGAACGATTAGTTGAACTCGTCGCTGAGTCAAACGATCAGTTGATGGAGAAGTACTTCGAACAAGGAACACTCGATGAAGAAGACATTCTTCCAAACATCAACAACGCCATCGCGCAGAGCAAACTTTGTCCTGTGTTCGCCGTTTCGAGTATCACGCAGGTTGGTCTGCGTGCACTGCTAAATGGTCTCGTAGAATTTGCTCCCGATCCTGCGCACCACGAGAGTGAATGGGGCAAGCCAGTCGATGCGCCTCCGGATGCTGAACGAATCGGTCGCAAATACAACGACAGCGAACCATTCTCAGCTTACTGCTTCCGCACAGTCGCCGATCCTTTTGCAGGTCGCATCAACATCTTCAAGATCATCAGTGGTCATTTGCAGACTGACGCTAACAGCTTTAATTCCAGTCGCGGACTCTCAGAACGCCTCGGCGCCCTCCACGCAATACAGGGCAAACAACTCGACAAAGTTACTGAAGCACACGCCGGCGACATCATCGCGTGTGTGAAACTGAAAGAAACACAAACCGGCGACACGCTTTGCGACAAGCAGTCGCCGATTGTTTACGACGCGGTCGAGTATCCTGAAGCCGCAATCGCTTTTGCGATTGAACCCAAGTCGCGACAGGACGAAGAGAAGATCAGTGTGGCACTGCACAAGATTCTCGAAGAGGATCAGGCGCTTCACTTCAGCCGCGACGCACAAACCAAAGAGTTTTTGCTTGCGGGTTCGGGACAATTGCACGTCGAGACTGTTGTTGAAAAGTTAAAGAAACGTTACGGCGTCGAAGTAACACTTCATCCGCCCAAGGTTCCGTACAAAGAAACCATCACGCAACGCGCAGAGGTCCAGGGACGGCACAAGAAACAGACTGGCGGCCGCGGACAGTTCGGCGATTGTAAGTGTGTGTTTGAGCCATTGCCGCGTGGTGGTGGATTCGTTTTTGAAGACAAGATCTTTGGTGGGTCGGTGCCGCAACAGTTCCGGCCGGCGATCGAGAAAGGAATTGTCGAAGCTGCGAAATCCGGCGCCATTGCTGGTTATCCGCTAGTCGATTTCAAGGTGCAGTTAGTCGACGGTTCTTATCACCCGGTCGACTCCGACGAACATTCGTTCCGAGCCGCAGGTCGCAAAGCTTTCCGCGCGGCGATGGAGAAAGTTAAACCATCGTTACTCGAGCCGGTGATGGACGTCGAGATTGCTGCGCCGCAGGAGTACGCGGGCGACATCATGGGTGATCTCAACTCACGCAGAGGTCGCGTGCAGGGAATGGAGACGAGCGGCAAGCAACAGGTAATCAAAGCGCAAGTGCCGATGGCTGAAATGCTCAACTACCAGTCGACACTTAACTCGATCACGGCCGCGCGTGGTTCTTTCCACATGCAGTTTTCACACTACGATCCCGTTCCGGGTCAGTTGGCCCAGAAGATTGTCGAACAGTCACGCGCTGAGGGCAGGATTAAGGGCGGCGAAGAAGAAGAATAAGGCCACAAAAGGCACATAAAGCACAAAAGGCACATAAAAGAATTGAAATTCTTTTTTGTGCCTTTTGTGCTTTTTGTGGCCTTTTGTGGCTCTATTCCGGGTCTGATTTCTTACGTGGCAAGGGTGCGATCTTTGGTCCAAAGCCGGGACCTTCCTTGACCGTGTAATCGGACGGCACTTCGAAAAGTAACTTCGCCGGTTCCGAACGGTTGATGTTCGTGAGCTTGTAGGTCGTCTCGCCAAAACGAGGATCACTATGGCGAGTCATCACCACGAGTTGCAACTCCGGTGAATACCAACGCTCGCTTACGATCTCTATCGGTCGCTCGTTGCCGATCTCACCCGCAGGAATCGTGACCTTCGTACGCGTGCCTTCAGCCTCAACGCCTTCGATGTTTTGTTTGCCGAGTTGTTCTTTTACTTCGTTAGCGTTTGTATTCGGCTTGGTTCTGAAAACATAACTCGATGCCGCTCCGGCTTCAGCTCGCAACGGGTCCAGCTCCGGATGTGGCATGCGAGTGCCAGCGCCAAGCGGTGCGGTCATGATCATCCTTTCGCTGCCGGGTGTTCCTCGTTCAACTCTGAACTCAAATCGCTGACCTTCGACACCCGAAATCACAGTTCCGGCTTTATCAAGTTTCTTGTTGAACTCAAATGTAAACGGCACGCTCTTGTGCGCCGTTTTTGAATGCGAATCGAGTGTGAAAGTCACGCCAGCGACGGGATCGTTGATGAAGATTGTCTGGAAAGGCTCTTCACCGGCGCCGAAAATGCCAAGCCCCTTCAAACTCTGCTCGCGGCGCGTGCGTCCTTCGCTGTCGCGATAGATCGAACTCGTCATGCGGTTGATGATGCGATTGCCATCGGAAAGTGTCTGAATTGTTTCTGTAACAGACTCCGCGGAGTAGGGAGCTCCTTTCACAACCTTGCCGCCAAAACTCTCAGACGCGATGAACACAAAGTTCGCGTCGGGCGGCGGCGGCGGTCCACCTGCCGGTCCCTGCATTACTCGCTGACTGATTATGACGTTGCCTTCCGCTCCCTGCTGCGCAAATGCGACACTTGCGAAGGCTAGCGACACGAGTGTCGCAACCAGAATTCCAGATATTCTTTTCATTTTCTCTTTCCTTTCCGAGCTACTGAACAAAACGTATGGCGCGGGCCGTCCCATCGACCCCAAATAAAACATCAGCTTTAACTTTCTCGTTGTAACGATCCATGTTGACCGGAAGTCCGAAGTTCGCGAGTGCCGAACGCGGTAACTGAACTCGAACGATCTGCCCGCCATCCTGAAGACTCGACGCACTCATGTAACTTAGTGGAATGAAGTCTGTTGCAATTTCGTTCGACACGTGATTTGCGACTTGCGCGTTGGCAGGTCGACGATAACTAGCCGGACGATTTCGCCTTGGCTTCGGATGTACCGGCAAAATTTCATCATCCGGAGCGGTAATGTCATTAGCCAACTGTGGCGTTGGGTTCTCGACGAGTTGAGATTTCTTCTGCGGCTCTTCCTGACGGCCGGCTTGTTGAGGCTCTTCAACCGGTCGATTGGTCCAACGAAACACAAACACGCTGATCGCGATCAAGAACATCGCAGCAACCGCCGCCAGCCAATACGCAGACTGTGACCGTCTTTGTGGAACCGGCGTCGCCATAACCGTCTGACGCGAACGAAAAGCCATGAGTACGTTCGCTTCGATATTCGCGGGTGCCTCCAGCGATTCCATTTCTGCGGCGAGCGAGTGCAATCCACGGGTCAACATTTGTTCATCGCGAAGCCGCATCGCGCAATCCTCGCACGCGTCACTGTGAGCCAGTGCTTCGCCATGCTGCTCGGCAGCCATCATCTGACCACGAGCCAACTCACTAACAACACTTTCAAATTTTTGACAGTTCATGCGAAACACCTCGCTGACTTCACAGTCGCCGAACTCGCTTCTTCAAGCTCCCCCACTGGTCGCAACTTGGCAAGTAGAAGCGCCCGCGCCCTGTGCAAACGCGAACGGACGGTTCCGATCGCGCAATCCAAAATCTCTGCCGTCTCGCCATAACTGACGTCCTGAAGCTCGCACAACACGACCACTTCACGATACTTCGCCGGCAAACTCAACACTGCCTTCCGCACCGATTCAATCGTCTCGGCACGCGTCAGGTCTTCAAGCGGACACAAATCCGTACCCGATTGCAGCATAGGGATATCGTCGTCCGATTCGTCGTTGAGCGGCGCCAGGAGTTGTTCGACTCGTAAACGGCGGAGCACATAATTCCGGGCCACACCGAAAAGAAATGCACTCACCGACCCCCGAGCCGGATCGAAAACATGTCCCTCGCGCATCAGGAAGAGGAAAACTTCCTGGGTGACGTCCTCAGCAATCGACTTCGACCCGCTCATTTGCAGGGCAAATCGATATACCCCGGCCTGCCGCCGACGATAGAGGAGGGTTAGTGCTTCATCGTCGCCTGCCAGCATCGACCGTAAAAGTTCGGTATCGCTAAGGTCGTTCTTTAGGTTCATTAAGCCTGCTTGAGCCGCCGGTCATTGGTATTCGTTCCGAAACGTGGGAAAGTTCCAGAATCTTGGCGGGCGAGCTCAGGAAAGAAAGCGCTCACGAAATTCGGCTGTATTTTGCCGGAGTGTAAGCCATTCAGCGAAGATCTGCGGGTTTTGCAGCCAGACTGTCAGCCACTGTGCGACTTCAGCCGCAAGTGGTTTGCTGGCGGCGAATGAATCAAGTTCAGCTTTTAGCGATCGAACTGCTTGGCGCAGACGCTCCACGTTTTCAGAGTGCTGCCGCAGTTGCTCAATTTTATTGATCAATTGGATGGCGGAATCAAGGTTGGTGAATTCGAAGTCCCCCGCGGTGAAGAGCGCCTGTTTTTCACGCCAGCGCGCATCGGCTTGAAGAATCTCAGGATGCCCGAGTCGCGCTCCATAATCTGCGAGCACCCGAGCAATCGATGCGGGACTTATCGCTGACCCAAAACGCTCAACAACCGCTTCTTCAATCAGATCAAGTTCGGAGGCGCCCACAACCTCCTTATTCAATCCTTCCCACACTTCAACAATGAATTGCTCTTTGGTCAGCATTTTATCTTGTCAATCTTGTACATCTTGCAAATCCTGTCACAAGATTTACATGATTTCCATGATTGACAAGATAATTATGGTTTCTCGATTTTTTTGATCAATCGCAGGGCGTGGTTGCGGGCGATGAGCGGGATGTGTTCGTCCGTGCTCAGGTCCTGAAGCAGTTTGAGGAGCTGGCGCGGATCAGACAACCCGTCTCGTTTTAAAAGCGTTTCGAAAAGTTCCATCAGCTTCGGCGCATTCAGCGGCTGGTTCTCACGTGCAAGGGCGATATCGAACACAAGCATCGCTTGATCCGCCGCCTTGCGATACTCGTTGACAAGCTTCGAAGCGACTGAGTTATTCGTCCAATTGAATTCAGCGACACGTTTGCGTTCACCACGCTGCATGCCAATGCGCATCGTGCCAAGATGAGGAAACTGTTTGTCTGATTGGTAGTTTGTGTCAGTCTCAAGAAACTGCAGCGCTTGCCATGAAGACGTGATGCGAGCGAGAGCTTCTGTCGAAAGCTCTATCGGCTCATTGATCGGGGTATCTTCATTCAACCGCTCAAACGTAACCGTGCCTCGTCCATTTGCATCGTGTTCGAGAACTATGTGTCTGACGTAAAACTTAGGCTGCGAAAACTCATAGCTGTATTTGACTGCATCAGTCTTCGCCGCATCGCTGACCGCGGAAGAGGCCGCCACCTGCTGCGGACGCGAATTATGCTTCGAGCCCGGCTGATCCTGAGCACAAATGGAAATCGCCGCGCTCAAAACTATCAGCGCGGCGGGGAGACCATGCAACAGTGACTTTTTCTTACTCACTCAAATTTTACCGACACTAACTTCGAGACACCGACCTCCTCCATGGTCACGCCGTAAAGCGCACGCGCCATTTCCATCGTCCTCTTGTTATGAGTGATAACAATGAACTGCGTGTCAACGGACATCTGGACGACCTTGTCAGTAAAGCGTCCCACGTTGGCTTCGTCAAGTGGAGCGTCGACTTCGTCCAGCAAACAGAACGGCGCGGGGCGATAATGGAAGATTCCCAGCACGAGTGCAAGCGCCGCCATCGCCTTTTCACCACCGGACAACAGCAACACATTCTGCAGACGCTTACCCGGCGGTTGAGCAACTACGTCGATACCCGATTCGAGCACATCGTCGGCATCGATAAGACTCATCTCGCCGCGTCCGCCACCAAACAACTCCTGGAACAACGCGCTGAAGTTCTTGTTGATCTGCTCAAACGCCTGACGGAAACGTTCGCGCGAGCGGCGCTTGATCTCTCGCAACGCTTCTTCGGTCGCCGAAATACCTTCGACGATATCCTGGCGCTGGACAGTCAGGAAGAGTAAACGCTGTTCTGCTTCCGCAAGCTCCTCGAGCGCCATCATGTTCACGCCACCAAACCCTTCGAGACGGTTGCGCAGCTCTTCGACACGCGAATGGCTGGCATCGAGATCGAAGTCTTCCGGGAAAGTAAGCTCACGTGCAAGATCTTCAAGCGACTGGCCTAATTCCGTCTGGCAGTTTTCATGAACGAAAGTTTGGCGTGCCTGTGCCTCAGCTCGCTGCACTTCGAGAGCGCCACGGGAATCGCGCACTTCAGCCGCGCGACGATTCAACTCAGACAACTCTGCTGAATACTCGTCAGCCTGCCTGCGAGCTTCCTGCAAACTGTTCGAGAGACCTGCAATCTGTTCTTCTTCACGAGCACGATCACTTTCAACCGAGCTCGCGGCCAGTTCCAGATCGGCGATCGAGAGTTTTAGCTCGTCACTGCGGCCGCCCATCTCTGCGAGATCCATCCGGTAGCGATCGACTCGGGCAGCAAAGTCGGCGAGTTCGCTTTCAGTTCGTCTTACTTCGGAAGAGGTGGCGCGACGACGTTCGGAAGCAGCAGCTGCAGCGGCTCGCTGTTGCGTGAGCGATTCGCTTTCTGTTTCCAATTCCCGTCGCAAGTCATTCAACAAAGCGGAGGCTTTTATCACGTTGTCAGCGGCTGCTTCTCTTGCCTTCTCGGCAGCTTCAGCGTCCAGCAATGCCTGCGCCCGGCGACTCTCAACTTCCAGTCGCTCTTCCTCGACGCGCATGGAATCCTGTCCGACGACACGCATGTGACGTTCGGTCCGTTCAACTTCCTGTTCGAGCGACGTGGTCGTGTGTTCTCGCGCAAGTGCTTCGCGTTCTTCGCGACCGATAACTTCGTTGAGAGTGAGCACAGCGTCTTCCAGTTCAACGAGACGAGCGCGAGCATCTTTAGATGTTTTTGCAGCGACGTCGACTTCACGCGATAGGGCTTCAGCACGCGTCTCGAGTTCACGCAACTCTCGTTTGAATGCGAGGAGACCGGCTCCTTCTTCCAGATCTCGTGCGTCGCCTGCGTTAACGAATTGTCCGCTTGCGATCCAGTCGCCGTTCAACGTCACATACATCTCGCCAGTCGCGATTGACTTGACCATAGCGTCTTCGAGATTTGCGGCGAGACGCGCGTTTACTTTCTGCGGCAGTGTGCGTTGGAGAACGGTTACGAGTTGTTGTGGAGCACCGAGCAAATCGCAGATGCGAAGGTCTTCACGAATGCCCTCGCCTGAGCCATTTGAAAGGAGCGGTCGCTCTTCCAGTCTGCAAGCGAGTGCGGTGATTGTGTTCGTCTCGATTTCGTTGCTGCCACCATGCAAACCGGCCACAAGAAAACTCGCGCGACCGCCGTTGTTTTCGCGCAGCCATTGTGCAGCACGAACAGCATCGTCAGGAGTCGGCACCACGATCGACTGTAGCGACGATCCTAGCACGCCTTCGACAGCACGTTCCCATTTCGCGTCGACGTTCAAAGCATCGGCCAGCGTGCCGATGAAATGGAAATCACGTGGCGTTTCACCCGGCGAAAAGATGAGCTGCACGGCTGGAGAGTAATAGGCGCGGCGCTGATCAAGTTCTTTGAGACTTTCGAGACGGTGGCTCGCACGTGAATGCTCATCACGCACTCGCGTCAATTCGGCTTCGGTGTCGCTGACGGATTCATGTCCACGGACCACGGCATCGACGGCCGTTTCTCGTTCGGCTTGAAGCTTCGCGACGCGTGCGCGCGCATCTGCTAGTTCGCGCGTAAACTTCTCGGCTTCGAGTTTTCTTTCAGCATGTTGGCTTGCAGCACGATCCCCTTCCCGCGCAAGTCCTTCCGCTTGTTGTGACAAGCGTTCCAACGTGGTTTCGAGTTGTCGCGCAATCTCCCGCACTCTTTCTGCTATCGCTGTTTGTGCGAGCAAGTCGGCGCGTGAGCTTTCAATTTCAATTTCGGCTGCATTGGCGCCCGCGAGCTTCTCGGCGTATGACTCTTCCGCCGCGCGTAACAGCAGGGCACTTTGATCAAACTCCGCTCGCAGCCTTGCGTCTTCTTCCTGCAAACGACGGCACTCGGCTTCAATCAACACGAGACGCGATGTCAGCGCCTCGATTTCTGCAGTTACCTCACCCTTGCGCTTTTCAATCTCATTCAGCTGCTCCTGCTGATAGACGCACTCACGAGCCTGCCTGTCTCGTCGCAGCACTGCCTCAGCAGCCGCAGCGCGAGTAGCCGACAATTCGTCTTCGAGATTACGCGCTTCGTGAGTTGCAGTACGGGCGGCTTCTTCTCGCTTGCTGAGATCGTCCGCGATGGCCTGTTCGAGTTCGGTAATTTCGGTGAGCTTCGCTTTCGTTTCTTCGAGGACAGTCGCGAGCTTTTGATCCTCTGCAACATAAACCTGCCGCAGCAGTTCTCGTAACTCTTCGCGCAACACGCCATATCGACGCGCCTTTGCGGCTTGCCGTCGAAGACTGTTTACCTGTCGATCGATTTCAGAAACGATATCGGAAATGCGCGACAGGTTACTGCGCGCAGATTCAAGACGTGCTTCCGTCGCTCGTTGTCTAACGCGAAACTTGGTGATACCGGCCGCCTCTTCGATGATCGTGCGCCGGTCCATCGGCTTCGCCGACAGAATCTGTCCGATGCGGCCCTGCTCGATAATGGCGTAGTGACCACCAGCCAAACCCGTTCCCGAAAAAAGATCCTGAATATCGCGCAGTCGACAAATCTTGCCGTTCAGTAAATATTCACTCTCACCGGATCGATACAGTCTGCGTGTGACTGAAACTGCTTCGCCAGGAGCAAACTCGAGTGCGAGATTGCGACGACGCCAGTGTCGCTTGTATGTCGCCTTGTGAACCGGAGTAGCTTCTGAAGCGGTGGCTTCTAAAGGAGCAGCTTCAGTTCCTTCGACTACTTCGACAGGTGCAGCCTCGACGACCTGCCGTTGTTCCTGCGGCAGAATCTCATCGATGTTCACGAGTTGATCGTCGATCTTCTCGAGTGTTGAATCGATGTCTTCGATGTCCGGCTCAGACTCCAGCACTTCATCACGGACCAGGTGCATGACCACTTCGGCCATGCCGCTGGGCTGCCGGTTACGTGAGCCCTGAAAGATGACGTCCTTCATCTCACCGCCGCGCAGGTGTTTGACGCGTTGCTCGCCCAAAACCCAGGCGATCGCGTCGGCGACGTTGCTCTTGCCGCAGCCGTTAGGCCCGACGACGGCGGTTATTCCGTCTCCTGTAAAGATTATTTCGGTGTAGTCGGCGAAGGATTTGAAACCAGTGATTTCGAGGCGCTGGAGTTTGAACATTACGGGTGAGCCACTATAAGTGGGAGTGCTTAGAATGTCAACCACAACTTAAAGTGAGGTCCCCTTAACTTAAGTGAGGACCACGGTTAAGCATCCCTGTGATCCGTGGCTAAAAACTACGGGTTTTGGATCGACGGAGGAGGGGCCGACGGTCCAGCTTCCGGTCGCCGCACATATAGAAGCAACTTCACGCCGGGCCGCAATTCATAACTTCCACCCACCTGCTTCGAGGGCACCTGACGGTAAAACTGACCGTAAGTGGTCTCAAGCTCCGTCTTTTGATTCTCATTGGCGATGACGATTGGCTCATTGGAGGCGGCCATGCGACCGAAATATCCGACCCGACTGAAGTTTCGGAAATACCAGGGCAACGGCCAGTAGTCGGGACTCACGATTGTTATTCCAGTAAGTCCTTGCGAGTGTTCCCTCGCAATCTGTTCCACCTGATCGACCAGTTCGAGCATGCCTCGTCGAGTGTGTGCGTAGACGTAAACATACTTCGGATTGTCGTTATCGTAGTTAACGAAATTCAGATCGATCGACTGGTAAGTCGCCACGCCTATAGCTACCAACAAAACCACTGAGGCCAGTCTCAGCTGGCCGTGATCCATATCGTAAATCGCCTGGATCGCGTAACCGGAAATCAGCGCTAGCGGTATCACGAAGTTCAGTATCAACCACGGTGTCTTGTACGGAATGAGCGAATAGGCGGCGATGAGCCCGAAAGACCATAACGCGCAAAACAGTGCGAACGAGTTCTTTGGTTTCAAAACGACAATCGCCGCGCCCGTTGCACCGAGAAACAATAACGGCGACTCGAGCCTGAGCAGCCAGGTGACGTACATGTTCGCGGGATGCACGTGCGCCGTAGTACCCGTCTTGGTCCAAATGGCAAAGGTCTGCAACGAATCCGCGATGCCTTTGCTGTTGGTGAAGAACGAGGAGTAAAAGAGAAGGTACAGCGCAAAGAAGACAAAAAGCGCCGTCGCGACCGCTGGCATGACGTTGCCCATGCCACCCATCTCCTCAATGATTCCACTCAATCCACCGGCCGGTTGTTTTCGTTTACTTCCGTATTGAACAGCCGGTTGGCGATTGAAGCGCATGTAAACCACTGTCAGCGCGAAAGCGATGATTAGCACTCCCACAGAAATTATCGCCGTCTCTTTTGTTGCGAGGAGAAGCGCGGCGCACGCAGCGACGTAAATCAAATAACCTGGCCTCCGCGTGTCGTAGGCCCACACGCAGGCCACCACGATTCCAAGCGTAAAAAAGACAAACAGCGATTCGTGGATGAAATAGCGCGAAAGATAAACAGCGCCGGGCGAGACGGCCAGTAAGAGGGCAGCCGAGAGTGTTGCAACCATACCCAATCGACGGCGCAAGAGAAACACCAAAACGATCGTGCCCAAACCAAAGAGGACTGTTATCAGTCTGATATTAAACGTCGTAAGCCCGTAATTGTCGCGAACCGCGTTACCGAATAAAAGTTTTGTGATCCACGGGATGATGGCTGAGAAGTAGTAAAGAGTTGGACCGTGATAGTTTTCCGGATCGTACGTATAGAACCCTTCGCGTACGAGCCGCACCAGGAAATTTCCGTTTACACCCTCATCGTGATGAAGCGGCACCAGGTTTAAGTTATAGAATCGGAGAACTGCCCCGATCAGAAAAATTACGATCGCCCCGATGCGCCACACCTGCTCCGGAAGTTCCTGTACACCGGGGGCCGTGACCTCAGTCTCCAGGGCCCGGTTCTTGGCACGCGTCTTTTGACTGCTACCTGGTTTTGTAGAGTGCGTACTCACCAACTTCTCCAACTTTCTGAAAGCGAGTAAAGAATACCGGGTTCAAGGGAGTCACAACTCGCTCCTGAGGTCCGACTACAAGATACTCGATGCCGTACTTTCTGATTAACTGCTCTGCGTCGGGCATCCCAAGGTAAATGCGCCTGATCTCGGCTTCACGCTGCACAAATTGAAGCCCGTGTGTCCAGATGTGGCCCGGGTAGCCCATGAGCGAACGGCGGCCAGTCAGGAACACCGGTGTGTTGTGAACCGGCGCATGAACGATCAGTGCACGGGGCGCTGTTTGAGCTTTTATCAGTTCGGCAAAGCGAAGTCCCGCGGCATCGAAGACCTGGTATTTTGTAGAACGCAGAGAAATGCCTGCGACGTCGAGCGCTCCTGCGAGTGTTACGCAAACAAAAAGGACAACCGCGATCACTCGCCGCAAGCGACCCTGATGCCAGAGTCTCGCCAGCAGTAACGCAACGATAGGTGCTGATGCGAGCCACCAGTAATAGAGTACTTTGATGTTGTCCCAGATCCACGGCGCCATCTTGATCAGGTTGGGAACGATGAAGCAGAGCGTGAACGGCAGGTAAAAAAGTAGAACGCGTTTGGGAACGAGGTATCCGTCGCCTCTCATGAGGACTGCAATGAGTATCAAAGGGATAAAGAATCCGGTATTCATAAACCAGAACAAAATCGGATTCTCTTGTCCGTGATCCCAACCTACTTCCCACGCGAAGAAGCTACTGGCATCCACTGCGCTATGGACAGTCGACCAGAGCAGTTGCGGAATCGCGATCGCAGACGCTACGACAAAGAAAGTAATCCACTCGCGCCAGCGCCGTTGAATCAGCACCAGGCAGCCCGCCATCGCCATGACGACGACAAAACTATGAGCATGGACGAGGGGCAACAGTCCAGCGGCGACGCCGGCGGCAATCATTCCGCGTTTGGCCATCAAGACACGGGTCGCTTCCTGCTGTTGCCAGGCAGTTCGCTGCTTTTCGCTTGCGCGTGTCTTTTTTCCGGTTTCAGTCACTTCCGGCGGACGTTTCCTGTCGTTAACGATCCACCAGTATGTGAAAGCGATGACGGTCAAAGGCAGTCCCATCAAAAATCCACGTTGCGGGATCAGAAGTGCGGAGATGGCGTTACCCCAACGCCAGGTCGTTTCTGGAACTACCGTGAATGACGGCGGCGGGTCCATCAGGACACCCCATAGTCCGCCTTCGTGTGTTCCGGCTTTGGTAAACAGTTGTGTCCAGCCAAAGCCGCCGTTGAGGAGGACCAGCAATGGAGTGATGATTGCGGCGAACTTGTCGCGCAACATCACCAGAGCCCAGCGATGGACGAGACCGACAAAAGAGAGCCCCAGAATGTAGTTTTCGATGAACATCGATTGCCGCAGGTCTGCGCCGCAACGCACGAACATCGCTGAAACGAAGTCGGAGATGAATGGATAAGTGAATCTGATTCCGGCGTAGGTCGGATCTTCTGGCGGGAAATTGTTTCCGAATGCAAAACTCGTGATTACGCTGACGTGAAATGGCAGATCGCCGAAGTTATTCAGCAGACCTGTGCTGAGGCCGGTGGTTTCCTCAATCACCGCGCGGCTAAACACCTTCCACAGCACGACTGCGACGACAGCGTAGAAAAGAAAGTATCCAATCGACGCTGCGTCCGGTCTTGTGACGAGCTTACGAGCACCGGTCGAAGCGGCGTCAAGATCTCTTCTCAATTGCCGGACAATCGAGCTATCGCTCAGTAGAGCAAGTGGACTGCAACAGATTACCGCGCTAAACAGCACTGCCGCTCCCGTGAGACCAATTAATGAAGCGACTACAAACCCGACCAGCCCAAGGGCCGCGAGTCCCATCGCCCCACCGGCGCACAGTCGTGCTCCCAACGACGCGTTTTCGTCGTAGAGGTAAGTCGCAACCGTGCCGCTAAGTGTGACTAATAAGGCCAGTAATAGAGACGCGATCATCTAATCGGACTGAGAGTTGCCGCCCTTGTTTTGTGTAGCCGATCGGCCGGGATTATACCCGCTTTTGCATCCGTGTTTGTAATCGGTTAGTTTTCTGCGCGAGGCAAATTAATGTTAAGAGCAGGTATTGTTGGACTGCCCAACGTGGGCAAATCGACCTTATTCAATGCGCTTACGGCGCAATCCTCCGCGCTCGCGGCCAATTATCCCTTCGCGACTATCGAGCCAAATGTCGGTGTGGTTTCCGTACCCGATGAACGACTCGAGCCACTCGCTCGGTTAGTGAAAACCGAAAAGATCGTGCCGGCGACGGTTGAGTTTCTCGACATCGCAGGGCTTGTTCGTGGCGCTTCCAAGGGTGAAGGCCTCGGCAATCAGTTTCTCGCAAACATCAGAGAAACCGATACGGTGGTCCAGGTGGTGCGGTGCTTCGAAGACGAAAATATCGTTCACGTTGAGGGCGCGGTCGATCCTCTTCGTGACATCGAGACTATTCAGATCGAGCTCGCTTTGGCTGACCTTGCCACTGTCGAACGTCGACGCGAGAAAGCACACAAGAATCTCAAGAGTGGAGACAAGGTTGCGCGTCAGGAGTTGGACGTGCTCGATAAGCTTCAGCCGGCGCTGGAGGAAGGACGCTCCGCACGAACTGTTACACTCACCGATGATGAGCGCGCAATCGCCCGCAACTTCTTTCTCTTAACAACCAAGCCAACTATCTATGCTGCGAACGTTGAGGAGTCAGCGCTCGCCGATCTCGAATGGCAATGCAATGGTGAACTCAGTTCGTGAGGTCGCGGCGAAGGAAGCAGCTGAGTGCGTTGTCATTTGTGCACAGCTTGAAGCAGATCTGGTAGCACTGCCACCTGAAGAACGTGTCGACTATTTGCAAAGTCTCAATGTGACGACGAGTGGCGTCGATCAACTGATTAAAAGTGCATATCACCTGTTGGGTTTGATGTCGTTTTTGACTGCGGGTGAGAAAGAAGTGCGTGCCTGGACTATCCCGCAGGGCACTCGCGCACAAACCGCGGCCGGCACGATTCACTCCGACATCGAGCGTGGTTTCATTCGCGCCGAGATCGTCAGTTATGACGAACTAATATCCGCGGGCTCCTACGCCACCGCGCGAGAAAAAGGACTGCTACGACTTGAAGGTAAAGACTACATCATGCAGGAAGGCGATGTAGTTCACTTCCGCTTCAATGTTTAGCCACAAAAAAGCACAAAAGGCACAAAGTAAAAACTACTGCTCTTTGTGCCTTTTGTGCTTTTTTGTGGCTACGTGACCGTGAACAGTTAGCGTAGCAGGGCACGAATTCCGACTAGAACGAGGTACGCGATCGCCAGGGTTACTGCCACCTTGATCAATAGCACCGCGAGTCCAATTATGATGCCCAATGTGATTCCCACTACCTTCAACACAAGGGGGAGTACAACTACAAAAACAAGAACCCCCAGGACAATCATGCCCGCAATTCTTAAAATGTCTCTTCCGTTTCTCATCGTCTGCTCTCCAATCGCATCGCGGTCCCTAAATCCTTGGGTTTATCGCCCGCAGCCAACTATACGCAGATTCCCGTAGTGGCGTTCCAATGAAGATTCTGGATACTTTACCCGAAAAAATTGCGTTTTTGGAAGCTTTTTTTCTCGGGTTAAAGTCGCGTCAGACTATTCCGCTGGTCGCTTGTTTAATTCTTTTCGGCGATAATTATACACCCTTTTTGCGCCATGGACCGATGGAATTCAAGAAGTCTGTTTAGCGACGACCCCCGGGACGTCGCCCTACCCCTCGAAGGCACGCCACTGGCCGAGCGCATGCGTCCGCGTTCGTTGGCGGAATTTGTCGGCCAGACGCACCTCGTGGGCGAAGGCCGTATTCTGCGACGGCTACTCGCAGGCGGCGGAGCGTTGCCGTCGTTGATTCTCTGGGGCGCACCCGGCACTGGAAAAACGACCCTCGCGCGTTTGCTGGCTGACAGTAGCGGACTGAACTTCATAGCCTTATCCGCAGTCTTCTCCGGCGTGAAGGATCTGCGCGAAGCGATTGACCGGGCGAAGGCTGAAAAGCGTTACGGCAAACGCACAGTTCTCTTCATCGACGAGATTCATCGTTTCAATAAGTCGCAGCAGGACGCACTCCTCCACGCTGTCGAAAACGGTACTATCACACTAATCGGCGCCACGACCGAGAACCCTTCTTTTGAAGTCACTGGGGCGCTCCTGTCACGCTCCAGAGTTTTGGTGCTCAACCAACTTTCTGACGACGAGATCAAAACCGTTCTCCAAAATGCGCTCACGAACGATGAACGTGGTCTCGCGAATTTCAATCCTTCAGTTTCAGACGAACTGCTGGAACGCATTGCACACTCTGCCAGCGGCGACGCGCGAGTGGCACTCACCGCACTCGATGCCTCCGTCGAATCCACAACGCCTGATGCCAACGGTGTAAGAACAGTTTCAGAGCAAACAGTGATCGAGGCTCTCGGCCGCGCTCATTACGCGTACGACAAAGGCGGCGAAGAACATTACAACCTGATCTCCGCGCTGATTAAGTCGCTGCGAAACTCAGACGCCGACGCAGCGCTCTACTGGCTCGCGCGAATGATCGAAGGTGGAGCCGATCCGATTTTCATCGCACGTCGTTTGTGTATCCTCGCGTCAGAAGACATCGGCCTTGCAGATCCACAAGCAATGGTCCAGGCGGCCGCTGCTGCCGATATCGTGCAATTAATTGGTCTCCCCGAAGCGCTGTTTCCGTTGTCACAAGCTACGATTTATCTTGCGCGGGCACCTAAGTCGAATGCAGTCAAGAACGCTTATCATGCGGCGCTGATCGATGCGGAAGAAACTGCACGAATACCCGTGCCGCTTCATTTGAGAAATGCAGCGACGCCGTTGATGAAGCAGATCGGGTACGGCAAAGATTATCGCTACGTCCACAGCGACCCGTCGGCCAAAGAAGAAATGGAGTGTTTGCCTGAACAACTACACGGCAGAAAATATTTTTCGGACGAAGGACACCCGCAACAAGAACAAATGAGGGGTGAGGATATTGAGAGTGAGCAGTAACAGGAAGTCGGACAAGGAACTCGCATTCCTTCAAGACTTATTCATCGCGCCCGATTGGGGCGAACGTTTCGCCGAGTTAATCGATGAACACGTCGAGCTTCCGAAAGAAGGAAAAGCGCTTTACGTGGGAGCCGGAACCGGCGGACATGCCCTCGCGTTGCACGAGCGTGCTGAGGAAAAACTCGAACTGCTTTGCGTTGACGAGAATCCGGAATGCACTGAGTTGGCACGAGCAAAAGCGACCGCTACTAACGAACAGATCACCTTCGATACTGCGCCACTCGATAAACTCAACTTGAATGACAACAGCTTCGATCTGGTTATCGGGAATGCCTCATTGGTTTCACGGCAAAGAGTGAGAACAATGTCTTCAGAACTCGTGCGTGTAGCTGCGCCCGGAGCAACTGTTGCTCTAACACTGCCGACCGCGTCAAGCTTTGGCGAGTTCTTTTCGATCTACTGGGAGGCACTACACAACAACGGTCTTCTCGATCACGAATCCGATGTGGAGCAGTTGATCACCGAACTACCTACCGTTTCGGACGTCGAACAACTCGCCGAGGATGAAGGACTGAGAGACGTTAAATCCTGGACTCGAATCGAAGAGTTTGATTTCGAATCGGGCGAACAGTTTCTAAACTCTCCGCTTGTCGCAGAGTTTTTAATGCAGGATTGGTTGGCCCTCGTACCTGAAGATAAGAGGGCCGGTTTGTTTAGCGAGATCTCTCGATTAATAAACGAAGAGAGGCATGAGGCGGAGTTCGCGCTTTCCGTGAAAGCGACTCTGATCGTCGGACAGAAAACTCACAGCCACTGAATCATTAGGCGGGGGGAGTTCAGCGCTGACCCGTCCGGGCGAACGCTACTCCTTCACTTCCTTACGTGCTGGTTCGCGTTCCCCTTCTTCGATTCCCTCTCGGAATGCCTTCTTACTTTGGCCCAGGGCCTTCGCCAATTGAGGCAGCCTGGTCGCGCCGAAAAGCAAAAAGATCACAAGCACAATGACTATAAGCTCAGTGGGACCAAGTCCCGCGATCGCTAAAAATGTTTGATGCATGATTTCCTCTTTCTATGGGGGCCGCGCTGAGTTGAAGCCAGTTATTCCCGACCGTCTGATTCGTAGAACAGATACTTCCTCCACGTCTCGTCAGCTCTCCCCAGGTACCGCATGATTTGCCGGTTTACGTGTAGCGAGAACCCACGAGGCCTGCGCGATAGGTGCATCCCGGATTCTTCCGGAGTCCGGTTTCCCTTTCGATGATTGCAACGCTTGCAGCAGGCAACCAGATTATCCCACGCGGACTCCCCTCCGCGCGAGCGTGGAAGCACATGATCGAGCGTCAGCTCCGAAGGCGGATAGTGCGTGCCGCAATACTGGCAGGTCGAATGGTCGCGCAGAAGAATGTTTTTCCGCGAGAGTGATCGACGTTCAAAAGGAATGTGGATGTACTCAGTCAAACGAATAACGGAAGGTGCGTGAATGGTGAGCTTTTGCGAATGGAGGACGTGACCGTTGTGCTCCTCCACGCGCGCTACTCCTTTAAAAATCATCACGACAGCGCGCCTTTCGGTGCACACATTGATGGGTTCAAAGGAAGTATTAAGAACTAAAACCCTGCCATTCATTAGCGCTGATATTACGCGAGCGCGGAAGAGGGTGTCAAAATTATGTGGTTACGGGCGGGCTCAGGCCCTGGCTAAAGTCAATACAAACACGCTCTTGGCGCCGGCCGCGATCAACACCTCGGCACAGGCAGACACGGTCGCGCCGGTGGTAAACACGTCGTCAACGAGGAGAATATCCTCGCCCGCAACCAGCCTCGGATGGCTGACTTTGAACGCCCCCGCGACGGTGTCCCGGCGTCCTTTTACGTCCAGACCAGCACGGTATTTTTCCGATCCCGAAACCCGCGACAGGCTTACCTCGTCCAGCGGCAATTGAAGGATCTTCGAGAGGGTTTGTGCCAGCACTAAAGCCTGATTGAAACCTCTCGCTCGTAGTCGTTCCGTATGTAACGGGACGGGCATGATCGACGTGCTGGCATTTATCGGCTCGCGCGCCGCGGCCGCGACCAGTAGATTCTCGACATATCTAGGCACGTACGGCCGTCGTTTCAACATCAAAACCGATTCGCGCAACGCACCCTTGTACATCCCCACCGCGCGTGCCACCGTGAACGCCAGTGCTACACACCGCCCGCAAGCAGGTCCCGGCGATCCGCACTTCCAACAAATCTCGTCACCATCCGCGAAAATCCGTGTTTCCTTCCAACACGACTCACACGCCACCCCATACTTTCTTTCTTCAACACTACGCGCACAAATCGCACAAGCTTGCGGATACGCCAGTGTCAACAAAGCATCACTAAACATTTAAATTGCGACTGCGGTACGTACTGTAGGGGCGGCCCTCCGTGGCCGCCCCTGTGTCGAATTCCACGGAGGGGCCGGCCACGGAGGGCCGCCCCTACAGTACGTACTACAACGTTGTTCCCCTAAGCAAAGCGGCCTCCCCAATCGAAGGGAGGCCGCTTTAAATTATCTCAAACGTAAGTCTAGCTTAATCTTCATCGTCACCGAGCAATCCGCGCTCCTGCAGATCCTGGCAACGAACGCAATGTCGCGCCCACGGAACGGCGTCGAGACGCTTATCGGGCAGTGCTTCACCACAGTGAACACACTTCCCGTAACCAGATGTTTCGATTCGCTCGAGGGCTTCATCGATCAGGTTCAATAACTGACGATCATTGTCAGACATCGATACCAGTAATTCTTTTGTATAAGCATTTGCCGCCATGTCTGCCGGATCCTGCGTAGCTTCCGCATCGCGTTCGCGACTATAAAGCTCCGCCGCCTGCACTTGTCCGACGAGACCTTCACGACGGTCCAATAATTTGTCTCGGAAAACTTTTGTGCGCCTCTTATCCATTATTTCTCTCAACCCTCCACCCTACTTGATATTAGCTGCCGGTCGCGATCATTTCTGATATGGCAAACCATGAATGATCGTGTAGGCTCGATATAACTGCTCAAACAACAGCACTCGCGCCATCTCATGCGTCAGCGTCAGACGTGACAGAGACCAACGTTTGTCAACGCGTGCCTTGAAATCATCTGCAACACCGTTAGGTCCGCCAATGATGAAGGCAACTTCTTTGATTCCACTTCCCTCCCAGTTCTGCACCTGGGCAGCCAACTGTTGAGAAGTCCACTCAACGCCATCCGGATCCAAAAGCACCGTTACCGACCCGGATCGGAGTCCGTCTGAGATGCGTTTCGTCTCCTTATCGATGCCCGCCTTATCTGTACGTCCAACCTCACGCAGCTCAGTCACTTCGCAGCGAGCAAAATGACCAAGACGCTCAGCATAATCATCAATCAGCGCGCGCAGCCTCGCATCCCGAGTCTTCCCGATCCAGATGATTCGCAGCCGCATCAGTCCACAGATTACGCAGATTAGCTAAATCTTGTAGCGTGCAATCTTCTCGTAAAGATTCTTGCGACTGATTCCGAGTATGCGCGCGCACTCGGTCTTGTTACCGCCGGTCGCGGCCAGCATCTCTGAAATGTAAGCCGCCTCCACTTGCGCCAGACTGCGCGGTTTCTCCTTTAGCTGTTGCGCACTCACCGCCGCACTCAAGCCCGCCGGCAAGTCGTGCTCTTCAAGCTTCTTTCCCTCGGCGACGATCACGGCACGCTCGATGATATTCGCCAGCTCGCGGGCGTTTCCCGGATAGTCGTAAGCCCTTAGCAACGTACGCGCATTTGCTGCGGCACGCTGAACATTCCGGCCGTGCTTGGCGGAATAGAGCTTCAAAAAATGGTCGACCAGTTGAGAAAGATCTTCCTTCCGCTCACGCAGTGGGGGAACGCGAATGTTTATTACGTTGAGCCGATAAAAAAGGTCCTCTCTAAAGCGACCGACTTTCACCGCCGCATCGAGATCCACGTTCGTCAGGGCAATCAGACGCGTGTCGAGCTTTATCGTCTTACGTCCGCCGAGACGTTCAAATTCGCGCCGCTCAATCACGCGTAACAATTTTGCCTGCGCGTCAATTGAGAGGTGCGCGATTTCGTCGAGTACGACCGTGCCTCTGTGCGCAGCCTCAAAGCGGCCCGCTTTCGCCTCAACCGCACCGGTAAATGCGCCGCGTTCGAAGCCAAAAAGTTCTGCTTCAAGTAACTCGCCCGGGAGCGTCGCACAATCGATCTTCACAAACGGATGCGCCGAACGTTTTGACTTCAAGTGAATAAACGACGCGAGGAGATCCTTCCCCGCTCCCGACTCACCCGTGATCAAAACATTCGCATCGGTTGAACTTACGCGCTCGGCGAGACTGACAGCCTCGCGCATTCCCTGAGAGCGCGCAAATAGTTCGATCACGATTCTCTTCTCAAAGAACTGCCATTGCCGCCCGTAAGTTCCGCCGGCAACTCGACTCGCTTCGACTCGCGCCAGAGACGCTCAAGGTCGTAGAACTTCCGCGCTTTTTGCTCAAACACGTGCACTACAAAATCGCCGTAGTCCAAAAGAATCCATTCAGCGGTTTTATATCCTTCCATTCGCGCCGCCGCATGGCCCGACTTCTTCAGACTTTCGTACACCTCATCCGCAATTGCCTGCACCTGACGTTCGTTTGCACCACTCACGATCACGAAGTAATCGGTGAAGCTCGCGATCTCGCGCAAATCCAGGAGAACGGGTTCGATAGCCTTCTTCTCGCTTGCAGCGTTAAGTGCAGCGAGCACGCGCTCGTCGAGTCCTTCAACTGACGCAGATTGAGGAGTAGACCGCACCTTAGGCTGCGGGTTTAACGACTGTTCCTTAACTGTTGAGTTTTCCTTCATTTAATTCTCGGTAAATTCCGTATTTCTTTATGTACTCAAGCACTGGCCCCGGTAAAAGATCGGTTAACTCACTTGTTCGACCTTCACTTGCCAATCGTCGAATCCTCGTCGCAGAAACGTCTTTCATCACCACATCGGTGAAGAAAATACTTTGCGTCTTCCTTTGCGCCTTTGCGCCTTTGCGCGAGATCTCTATTCCGCGGAAGTCGACGATTCGTTCGCCAACCTCACCGACATGTGTCGTCAAAGGCTCATAACCCGGCCTGGTGACGACGATATGATTAGTCATCGTCAACAAGCGTTCCCACTCACGCCAGGTTGTAATCTCCGACCACGAGTCTGCACCCATTATGAAAAAGAGCTCGGTTTCGTCACCCAGAGTGCGCTGAAAGTGTGCAATCGTGTCAACTGTATAGCGACGATCAGGATCGTCGAGCTCATAACTCGAAATCGACAACTGCGGATCGTTTTGCGTCGCTAGCGCGAGCATCGCATAGCGATGTACGGCCGGGGTTACAGGGCGCCCGACTTTGTGGGGCGCCATCTGAGCCGGAATAAAAACGACTTTCTCAATCTCAAATAACTGTGAAACTCGTCGTGCAATTTCGATATGCCCTACATGAACCGGATCGAACGTTCCGCCATACAATGCTATCCGCTTCTGCGTGCACATCTCTTACAAAGTCAGCTCCACCGTATCAGCTCTGTTGCTTTCGGCATTCAATTCTTCGAGCCTCGCTGCCATTGCGTTTACAAGTTCACGAACGCCTTGCCCGGTGGCGGAAGAGATCGCAAAGAAAGGCTTCTCATCTTCAATGGCCTTCTGCTTCAGCGACTCTAATCGCTCCGGCTCATCGAGCGCGTCAATCTTTGTGGCAACCACAAACTGTGGTCGCGTACTTAGCTCCTCATTGTACGAAGCCAGCTCGCGGTTGACTGTTTCGTAATCCCCGACCGCATCCCTGCCCGAAACTGAGGAAACATCCACGAGGTGTAACAACAACTTCGTGCGCTCGATATGCCGTAAAAACCGATCGCCTAAACCCGCGCCGGCGTGAGCGCCTTCGATCAGTCCCGGTATGTCGGCGATCACGAAGGTACGAAAGTCACCGAGGTCGACTACACCGAGATGCGGCTCAAGCGTAGTGAACGGATAGTCGGCAATCTTCGGACGCGCCGCTGAAACAGTCGAGATGAAAGTCGACTTCCCTGCATTCGGAAACCCAACCAGACCAACATCGGCGAGTAGTTTGAGTTCGAGCTGGAGGTCCAACTCTTCTCCCTTGCTTCCACTTTGATGGTAGCGAGGTGCGCGATTGGTTGAGGTCGCGAAGTGCGCGTTTCCAAAACCGCCGCGGCCTCCACGCGCTGCCAGCCAACGATCGCCGTCGTGATTCAGATCGTGAAGCAGATCACCTGTTGTAGCGTCAAAGATCTGTGTTCCAACCGGAACTCGAATTACCAGGTCCTCGCCGTTGCGTCCGGACCGGTTTGAACCTTCACCATGCAAACCGCGCTGCGCAATGTGCTGCGGGTTATATCTTAGGTGCAGCAGCGTGTTGAGCGACGAATCCGCCAGCACGATCACATCGCCGCCACGGCCACCATCGCCGCCTGATGGACCACCACGCGGGACAAACTTTTCGCGCCGGAAAGCTGTAACACCGTTACCTCCGTCTCCCCCCTGCACGTGAATCTTGGCGCGATCAATAAACATCCTAAAAATCGAAAACGACGCCTGGGCGCGCAGTATTGCCGCTCAGGCGTCGCGAACTCTTACACAAACTTTTCTAAGCAGCAGTTTGCTCCAGTGGATAAACGCTGACGTACTTTCCAGAGCGTCCCTTGTCTTCAAACTTGACGACTCCATCGATCAATGCGAACAACGTATCATCCTTGCCACGGCCGACATTGTTGCCGGGTTTCCACTTGGTGCCACGCTGGCGCGCGATGATGTTGCCGCCGAGAACTTTCTCACCGCCAAACTTCTTGAGTCCGAGTCGTTGCGACTGCGAGTCGCGACCGTTACGAGATGAACCAACGCCTTTTTTGTGTGCCATTGTCTTTACCCAATCGAATCAATCTTCAAGGTGGTGTAACCCTGCCGGTGACCACGCGTGCGTTTGTATTGTTTCCGACGCTTTTTCTTGAAGACAACAATTTTTTGATCTTTGCCGTGGGCGACTACCGTCGCCGATATCTTGTTTTCAGAGCCAGTGCTGAGGAGGGCCTCGAGCTCAACTGAGCTGCCGGCGTCTGCCTGGAGTGAAGGCACACGAATCGTCTGGCCTTCTTCAACAACGAACTGTTTTCCACCGGCTTTTATAACTGCGTGCGACATTTCATTCACCTCTCAGACGAGTCAAGTCGTCGTAGAAAAGTCGGACATTATAGGGTAATTCAGACGCGCTCGGCAACCGCGGAACGGCTTACAGGATTTACAAGATTCTTCAGGATTGACAGGATTCTTCTTGTAAATTCTCAATAATCTTGTAAGTCCTATCTATTGCGCCGCAGCCTTCTTCCCGTTTTTTGCCAGGAAATACTCCATGAAATCCGTCCCGATGTCTCCGGCGCGGAAACGCGGGTCGTCCATGATCTTCAGGTGCAGCGGGATGGTTGTTTTGATCCCTTCGATCACCATCGCTTCAAGGGCTCGCTTCATGCGCGCGATGGCAAGTTCGCGAGTCCGAGCGTGGACAATCACCTTGGCGATCATCGAATCGTAAAACGGCGTCACCCGGTAGCCCGAGTAAACAAACGTATCCACGCGCACACCCGGTCCGCCCGGCAGATTGAACGCTGAAATGGTTCCAGGCGACGGCGCAAACGTCTCGGGATTCTCTGCGTTGATTCGACATTCGATCGCATGACCGACGATCAGCAGGTCGTCTTGCGAGTAGCCGAGCGGCTCGCCTTCGGCAATCCGAATTTGGTTGCGAACGATGTCAGCGAGCGTGACCATCTCCGTCACAGGATGCTCGACCTGGATGCGCGTGTTCATCTCCATGAAATAGAAGTTGCCTTGCGCATCCAGCAGAAACTCGCACGTGCCTGCGCTCGAGTACCCCAGTTTCTTGCACGCAGTCACCGCGGCATCACCCATCGTTTTGCGCATCTCAGGCGTGAGCACAGTCGACGGCGCCTCTTCCATCAACTTCTGATGACGTCGTTGAATCGAGCACTCGCGCTCGCCGAGATGAATGCATTCGCCAAACTCGTCGGCCAAAACCTGAATCTCGATGTGTCGCGGCCGCTCGATATACTTCTCGATGTAGACACTGCCATCGTTGAAAGCCGCGGCGGCTTCAGTCGACGCGGTCTCGAGCGCTTTCCCCATCTCCTGTTCGGAACGAACGATGCGCATACCGCGTCCGCCACCGCCGGCTGAAGCTTTGACGATAACGGGATAACCAATCTCACGCGCGAGCTTGATGCCTTCTTCTTCTGAAGTAACGCCGGCAGGACTTCCAGGAACAATCGGCAAGCCCGCTTCGTGCATCACACGACGCGCTTCGATCTTGTCGCCCATCATTCGAATCACACTCGCCGGTGGTCCAATAAACTTGATATTGCACGCCTCGCAGATCTCTGCGAAGTAAGCCGACTCAGCCAGAAATCCATAGCCCGGATGAATCGCATCGACGTTAAAGATTTCGGCGGTGCTGATGATGGAAGGAATATTGAGATAGCTCTGCGCCGAAGGTGCTGGTCCAATACACGCTGCTTCGTCGGCAAAACGGACGTGCAGTGAATCGCGATCGACGTCGCTATGAACGGCGACCGTCTTGATGCCCATCTCCTTGCAGGTCCAGATGATGCGACAGGCAATCTCGCCACGATTGGCGATCAGGATCTTTTAAATTTGCGCGGATTGAAAGCCATATAACTTCCCCACAAAAAAGCACAGAAAGCACAAAATTAGATTTTGTGCTTTCTGTGCGCTTTGTGGCTTAACTACGAATACCAAACAAGGGCTGCCCGTACTCAACAGGCTGCCCGTTCTCTACGTAAATCTTAACGACCTCACCAGTTGCTTCTGCCTGAATCTCATTCATGAGTTTCATGGCTTCGATAATGCAAACAACCGACTCCGGTTCAACGTTGCTACCGATCTTCACAAACGGGTCGGCAGTCGGAGAAGGCGAACGATAGAACGTGCCTACAATTGGCGACGGAATAATGTGTAAGTCCTGATCCTGGGCCGCCGCTGTAGTCGCTTGTGTGCCGGGATGCGCTGGAGCGGACACCGGAGGAGGGGCAGGCGGTGGCGGGGCCGCGGCGTGCGCCGGCTCAGGCGCAACTGAATCACGACGGAGTCGAACACGAAAGCCTTCGTTCTCGAGCTCGAGCTCAGCCAGTCCGTTCTCACGCAGGAGGTCGATCAGCTCGCGCAGCTCATCCAGGTTGACGGAGGCGCCCGGCTTCTGAGCTCGTGCCCGCCGATTTCGAGCGTCGTTTTGTTCTTTGGGTGTAGACATTTAGTTTCGCGCAAAGGCGCAAAGGCGCAAAGGATTAGCTTTGCGCCTTTGCGCCCCTGCGGGAGATTGCCTTACTCCTCGTCGGCTTCAGGCTCGGCCGCTTCCTTCGTCTCTTTACCGCGACCTGGCTTTTTCTTCTTCGAGCCGGCTGACTTAGCTCGCTTCTTTGCAGCTTCAGCCGCTTCAACTTCACGAGGATTGTCGACTAGCTCGATGATCGCGAGCTCGGCACGATCGCCCTCGCGGTGGCCAAGCTTCAAAATTCGCGTATAACCGCCGGGCCGATCCTTGTAACGCTCTCCAAGATCACTAAAGAGTCTGCGCAGCGCTGCCACGCCGGCAGTCCGCGACGGTCTTAGCTGTCCGCGCTTACCCGTAAGCTCGCTGACTGTAGTGTTGCCGGCGTGGAAAAACCCGGCTGCCTGGCGTCGCAAGTGCAACGCACGTGCGTCCGAACCATTGTCGGCAAAACTGCGAGCCTTGCGCGACAACGTAATAGCCCGCTCGACAAACGGTCGCAGCTCCTTTGCTTTCGGCAAAGTCGTGACGATGCGTTCCTCGCGAGAATTGATCAAAGAAGTCGCCAGGTTACGCAGCATCGAGTGACGATGCTCACTGGTACGACCAAGTTTTCGATGTGCCTTCAGGTGTCGCATGACTCTAACCTACTGTTCCTCGTCGCCGTCATAATCCGAAAGATCGGCAGTATCGCGGCCGCCCGTTCCCGGAATCGGATTACCCTGCTCGTCAAATTCCATTCCGAAGTCGAGCCCCATGCCGTTCAAGATCTCTTTGATCTCATTGAGCGACTTCTTACCGAAGTTCTTGGTGGCCAGCATCTCGCGCTCGGTACGTTGGACCAGATCGCGAATTGTGCGAATGTCGGCGTTCTTGAGACAGTTGTAAGAACGAACTGACAGTTCGAGCTCATCAACTGAACGATCCAACTGATCGTTGCGCGGCAACGGCGGTCGCTCCATCTTCGCGTAAGCGAAATCGTCCGTGTCCTCTTCGAAGTTGATGAAGATCGACATGTGATCCTTGATCAACTTCGCCGCCAGACCAATAGAATCTTCCGGCTTCACAGAGCCATCGGTCCAAACTTCGATAGTGAGTTTGTCAAACTCGGTGTTCTGTCCGAGACGAGCTGCCTCGACGTTGTAATTAACTTTCTTGACTGGTGTGTGCACCGAATCGATCGGGATGTAGCCCAGCGAAAGATCTTCGTCGAAGTTTCTGTCGGCAGAAACATAGCCGCGGCCGCGCTTCAGCCGCATCTCGACTTTCAAAGATCCGTTGTCGCTGACGGTTGCGATGTGTACGGTCGGGTCAAGAATCTCCACATCAGCGTCGACCTCGATATCAGCCGCCGTGACTTCACCGGCTTCTTCCTTCGAGATTCTCAGCGTCTTGGGCTCGCTGCTGTGTAGTTTGAAAGGTACCTGCTTGAGATTAAGAATAACGTCGGTGGCATCTTCCACCACCCCTTTTATCGATGAAAACTCATGCTCGACGCCTTCAATCTTGACTGCCGTAATGGCAGCGCCTTCGATTGAAGACAGCAGTGCGCGACGAAGAGAGTTACCCACAGTCGTCCCAAAACCTCGTTCGAATGGCTGTGCTGAAAAGCGGCCATATCGCTCGGTGAGGGTCTCTGCGTCAGCCGCAAGGCGTCGCGGCATTTGAAATCCTGTCCAAAGATTATTTTGATCCATAGCCATAGGTTGTATCCTAAGAAAAATGCGTCGGACCAGTGATGACGACTGGCGGCGTCATCCCTGATCGGGTTAACTACTTACTATAAAGTTCAACAATTAACTGCTCGTTGATGGTGCGATCGATATCGTCACGCACCGGCAAACTGGCGACACGTGCAGTCATCTCGCCGCCGTCAGCATTAATCCACGACGGACGTCCACGACCAGACGCAGTTTGCCATGCGCCTTCGATGTGAGAGTTCTTGCGACTCGCATCTCTCACACTGATCACGTCACCGGGTTTTACCTGAAAAGAGGGAATATCTACTTTGCGATCGTTTACCTGAATGTGACCGTGGTTGACCAACTGCCGCGCCTGACGGCGTGAGGTCGAAAAGCCCGCACGGTAAACCGCATTATCCAGCCGGCGCTCAAGCAGGAACAGAAGGTTCTCACCGGTAATTCCCTTCATGCGAGCGGCACGTTCGAAGTAGTTTCGGAACTGCCCTTCGAGAATGAAGTAGATACGTTTGACCTTCTGCTTTTCTCTGAGCTGCTGGCCGTAGCCGACCAGTGCTTTGCCACGACGCAGCGAGTTTCCGTGCTGGCCTGGCGGTTGCGTACCACGTTTTTCAATCGGGCAAGCCGGTTTGTAACAACGATCGCCCTTCAAAAACAGTTTTGCGCCTTCGCGACGGCAAAGGCGACACACAGCATCTCTATACCTAGCCAATTATTTGCCTCCGGTCTAACTACTTAGACGGAAAAGTTTACAGATCCCGTAGTGGGATCCTTCATCCTTTGGGTTATTTGAACTGGCCTTGTTTCAACGATCAGCTTCACAGGATTTACAAGATGTATCAGGATTTATGTAAATCTTGTCTAATCCTGTAAATCCTGTGAAACCGACCTCTAGCAACAAAGCTCTGACAACTAAACTCTTCGACGCTTCGGCGGACGGCAACCGTTGTGCGGGATCGGCGTCGTGTCGCGAATCGTCATCACGCGGATGCCGGCATTTGCGATCGCCCGGATCGCTGACTCTCGACCACCGCCTGGTCCCTTCACGCGCACTTCGCACTGGTGCATGCCGGCTTCGTGCGCCTTCTTGGCCGCCTCGTAAGCTGCCTGCTGCGCGGCGAATGGAGTGCCCTTTCGAGAGCCACGAAAACCGCGCGCACCTGCCGATGATTGTGCGATCAAATTCCCTTCGAGATCGGTAATCGAGATCATCGTGTTATTGAACGACGCTGCGATATGCACGATGCCGTTGGGAACGTTCTTCTTCTCTTTCTTACGAAAGACTTTCTTTTTTCCGCCTGCTTTAGCCATAAGTCATTTCCAATTGCCGATTGCCAATTGCCAATTTAATGTGCCGGCTCGCCGCAAATTGGCAATCGGCAATTGGCAATCGGCAATAGTTTACTTCTTGCCCGGTGCCTTCTTCTTCGCAATGGTTGCACGACGTGGGCCCTTGCGCGTGCGAGCGTTCGTGTGTGTTCGCTGGCCACGCACCGGAAGAGCACGGCGATGACGTAAGCCGCGGTAGCAACCGATATCCATCAAACGCTTGATGTCCATCTGAACGCGCTTGCGAAGGTCGCCTTCGATTTCTCCCTGCGCTTCCAGAATGGCACGAATCCGGCTCAACTCATCTTCAGTAAGATCTCTGACGCGAGTGTCGAGATTGACGCCCGCTTCCTTGAGCACAGAATTCGAGCGCGAGCGGCCAATGCCATAGATATAAGTTAGACCAATCTCGGCTCGCTTGTTTGGTGGTAAATCGACTCCTGCTACACGTGCCATTGTATTTCTCGTTATCCTTGTCTCTGTTTGTGTTTGGGATTAGAGCAGATCACTCGCACCACACCCTTGCGATGGATGACCTTGCACTTGTCGCACATCTTCTTTACTGACGCACGGACTTTCATGACGTAACCTCGTTACCTATTTATAGCGATAAGTGATCCGGCCGCGATTGAGATCGTATGGCGAAAGCTCTACTAAAACCCTGTCCCCCGGAAGTATGCGAATAAAATGCTTGCGCATTTTCCCTGATATGTGCGCAAGCACTTGATGCTGGCTGTCTTCCAACTCGACCCGAAACATAGCGTTAGGCAAAGTTTCCAGCACTTTTGCCATGACTTCTATCGCTTCTTCCTTCGCCATATCCTCTCAGACTGGAATTTTGACGCTGCCGACAAACTGCGAATAATAGCACGCGGCATTCCCTTTGCCAAATCCGTACACCATCCGCGCAAATCTGTGGCTAAACTACTGCCGGTTCCAGCGGCGCCGTTGAGGGTACAAGGGTTAGGACCTCAGGTCCCTCCTCGGTTATGGCTATCGTATGTTCGACGTGAGCGCTTGGTTTGCCGTCGACCGTCACCACTGTCCAGTTGTCAGACAGGACTTTGGTGAAATGTGAGCCCTGATTCACCATCGGTTCGACCGCAAAGACGTACCCATTCTTGATCTTGGACCCCAGTCCCGGCCGCCCATAGTTCGGAATTTGCGGATCCTCGTGCATCCGGCGACCGATTCCGTGTCCCACGTAGTCCCGAACGACAGAGTATCCATTGGCTTCCGCGTGCTGCTGAACTGCCCAGCCAATATCGCCCAAATGGTTCCCGGCACGACATTGCTGAATCGCCCGCTCCAGACACTCTTCTGTGACGCGAATTAATCGCAGTTTTTCTTCATCGACGTTTCCGACCGGGACGGTCGTTGCCGTGTCGCCGACAAAGCCTTCGAGCGTCACGCCACAGTCGATTGAAAAGATGTCGCCGTCCTTCAGAACGTACTGAGACGGAAAGCCATGAACAATCTGTTCGTTGACGGAAGCACAGATTGAATAAGGGAAACCGTTATACCCTTTGAAGGTTGGAAGTGCCCCGGCGTCGCGAATCATCTTCTCCGCTGCGCGGTCGAGCTCTAACGTCGTAATCCCAGGCTTAACCATTTTGCGAAGGTGCTCGCGCACCTGGCCGACCAAGCGCCCGGCAGCGCGCATCTTCTCGAGTTCTCGTTTTGACTTACCGATAATCATTGCGAGTTTATTTTAGCCGCAGACTCGCGCAGATTCACGCGGACATCTTCGTAGATCGCCTCGCGGTCACGAGCGCCATTAACGGTGCGCAACAGACCGGCGGCTTTGTAGTAATCGATAAGCGGGCGCGTCTGCTGCTCATAAGTTGCCAGCCGGGCCTTTACGGTTTCCACGTTGTCGTCGGCACGGTGTACGAGTTGCGCCTCCGGGTGAATGTCGCAAACATTGTCGTACTTCGGCGGCTTGAAGTAGACGTTGTAAATCTCCCCGCAGATGGGACAGTTTCGTCGGCCCGTCATTCGCTTCTCGAGAAAGTCCTGCGGCACATCGATCAGGATCGCGATGATGCAGTTGCTCTGTTCTGCTGCCAGCTTTTCAAGACTGATGGCTTGCGCCGGAGTTCGCGGAAACCCGTCAAGGATGTATCCGTTGCGCGCATCTTCCTGCGCGGTGCGCTCTTTGACGAGTTGAATTGTCAAATCGTCCGGAACGAGCTGTCCCCGCTCCATGATCTCTCTAACTTCCTGCGCCAGAGGAGTTTGCGCAGTCTTTAAAGAGCGAAAAATATCTCCCGTGGAGATCTGCGGCAGATGCAGACGCTCTTGAAGCAAGCGCGCCTGCGTGCCTTTGCCGGCACCAGGCGCACCCATGAGTACAATAATTTGCGCCATACGGATCAGGCCCGACGTCCGCGCAGACGACCGCCACCGCCGAGGAAACCATCGTAGTTGCGCATGACGAGTTGAGCCTCAATCTGCGCCACGGTATCCATTGCCACACCCACGAGAATCAGCAATGACGTACCACCGAAATAGAAGTTGTAGCCCATGCCGGTCGGGATCCACGAGAGCCCTGGAGTAGTACTAACAAACGAGTCAAGCGCGGTGCCGATGAGCGGTATGCGCGCCAGCTTGAATCCGCTCAACATGAACTGCGGCACGAACGCAACGAGTGCCAGATAGATGGCACCGACAGTTGTTAAGCGAGTCAGGATTGTATTGAGATATTCAGCAGTGGCTCTGCCGGGACGAATTCCGGGCATGAAGCCGCCGTGCTTACGAAGATTGTCGGCCACTTCTTCGACGTTGAAAACGATCGAAACGTAGAAGAACGTGAAGAAGAGAATCAGCGAGAGAAAGATCAGTTCGTAATACGGATCGCCCGGGTGGAACACTGCAAAGAAGTTGTAGATCTTTGCCCACACCGTATTCGGATTAGCTGGGTCAGGTGGAAACGCAGCAAAGATACTTTGCGGCATCGATAAAACCGACGACGCAAAGATGACGGGGATCACGCCGCCCATATTTATCTTCAGCGGCATCGTCGTTTGCTGGCCACTGACTATCTGACGACCCACATGTCGCTTGGCGTAACTGACTGGAATCTTCCGTCGCGCAGCTTCGACAAAAACGATGAAAGCAATGATCAGGACCATCGCCACGAGCATCGCGAACACACCGATGATGGCCATCGTATCGCCGCCACTGAGACGATCCGCGACCTGCTTCACGCCGCTTGGCAAACCAATCACAATACCTGCAAAGATCAGGAGTGAAATACCGTTACCGACACCGCGTTCAGTGATCTGCTCACCGAGCCACATCACGAACATCGTCCCTGTAGTCAGAGTCAAAACAGTGCTTAGACGAAATCCCCATCCCGGTGCGCCAACACCATTAACTTGCAGCCAGTGGGCCACGAATGTGGTCTGAATACCAGCGAGCACAACCGTGAGATAACGAGTCCACTGGTTGATCTTCTGCCGGCCCATCTCGCCTTCTTCCTGCAGCTTCTTGAGCTGCGGCGAGACGACGGTCATGAGCTGAAGAATAATGGACGCGGTGATGTAAGGAGTGACACCTAAGGCGAATACGGAGATGGTGCGAAAGTTTCCACCCGAGAAAAGGTCGAGTACGCCGAGAAGAGTTCCGGCGACGTCACGCCAGACTTCATCCAAGCGCACTTTATTAATTCCGGGAGTGCCGACGTGTGCGCCGAACCGGTAGACGGCTAATAATCCGAGGGTAAAGAAAATGCGCCGGCGCAAGTCCGGCACATTGAACATATTTCGAACCGCGGCGAAAAACTTTTCCATAACATTCTCCTGCCGGCGATCCCAGGCTATCCGGCAATCTCGACTACCGCACCGCCAGCCTGCTCGATTTTTTGTCGAGCACTCTTTGTAAACCGGTGGGCTGAAACACGAAGTGGTTTGGAAACGTCGCCATTACCAAGAACCACCACGTCGTGCTTTGCTTTCTTAATCAAACCGCGATCGTGCAGCAATTCCGGCGTGATTTCTTCGTTCGCCTCAAAATGCTGATCGAGAGAGGCAAGACTGACCTCCACCCATTGCTTCTTGAAAATGTTAGTGAAGCCACGCTTGGGCAGACGCCGGTGTAGAGGCATCTGACCACCTTCAAAACCAATCTTGCGCGAGTAACCCGAGCGAGACTTTTGTCCCTTCTCACCGCGGCCCGCGGTCTTGCCCAGACCTGAACCTGGTCCACGTCCGACTCGCTTCTTCTTGTGAGTCGAACCCTTCGCGGGCTTTAGACTATTAAGACTAATCGCCATTATGAAACTCCAAATAGGTCATACAGGTCCTATAGGACCTATTATTCAACAATCCGCAGCAGGTGCGGCACCTTTGCGACAGCACCTCTCATCGAGGCGTTATCAGGACGCTCAACGATCTGACGAAGCTTCGTCAACCCGAGACTGCGCACAATAGTCTTGTGTGTCTTCGGCGAAGCGATAAAGCTTCGATAGTACTCGATGCGAATTGTACCTTGTGATTCTGCGTTGCTATTTTCTCGACGAGGCATACGCTTACATCTCCTCAACCTGCTTGCCGCGCAAGCGAGCCAGTTCCATCGGATCCTTCATACGCAGCAACGCATCAAAAGTCGCACGCACAACGTTGTGCGGATTCGTCGAGCCGAGCACTTTGGTGCGCACGTCTCGAACCCCGACTGCCTGCATAACCGCTCGCACCGCGCCGCCCGCGATCACACCGGTACCTTCAGAAGCCGGTTTGACCAGCACACGACCAGCACCGTATTCACCAATCAACTGATGCGGCAACGTGTTGTTGATCAAGGGCACGCGAATCAAGTTCTTCTTCGCCGCCTCAACACCTTTTTTGATTGCGAGAGGCACTTCGCGCGCTTTGCCGGTACCAAAACCGACGTGCCCACCTTCGTCGCCTACTACTACGAGCGCGGCGAAGGAGAGGTTCTTGCCACCTTTTACGACCTTGGTGACGCGATTAATCGAAATCACCTGGTCTTTCAGGTCGAGCCCCTGGGCAGGAATGCGTTGCTTGGGTTGTCTCATAGTTTATTTTTGTTTCTTCTTCTTGGACTTCTTTTCCGTTGGTTGTTCGGGTTCCGCGACCGGCTCTTCAGCTTCAGCTTCCGCCACCACTTCGTTCTTGTTCAGGCCTGCTGCACGCGCAGCATCGGTCAAAGCCTTCACGCGTCCGTGATAGAGATAGCCGCCGCGATCAAACACGACCTGCTCGATGCCTTTGGCAATCGCACGCTCAGCTATCGCCTGTCCAATGCGACGCGCTGCGTCGAGGTTGCCGCCGGTGCCGGTGCGCAGATCCTTCTCTGTCGACGAAGCCGACACGAGTGTCTGCCCGAGTCGATCGTCGATCACTTGCGCGTAGATGTGGTTCAGGCTGCGATAAATCGCGAGCCGCGGGCGCTCCGTATTTCCTTTTACCTTGCGGCGAATTCGCGAGTGAATCGCGGTTCGCATTTCTGCTCTATTTGTATTTGCCATCTCTCACCATTGCCGATTGCCGATTGCCGATTGCCGATTTTGCTCAAGACCAATTGGCAATCGGCAATCGGAAATTGGAAATTACTTGCCTGTTTTGCCGGGCTTCAACTTAATCGGGACATTCGCGTAACGCACGCCCTTGCCTTTGTAAGCGTCGGGCTTGCGAAGCTTGTGCATCTCGGCCGCGACCTGTCCCAGCTTCTGCTTGTCGATACTCGTCAACGTCAAGGTCGTCTGATACTGCTGAATGCTGCCCTTCGTCGTTAGACGTTCCGCTTTAGCTTCAACTTCGGGCGGAAGGGGAAACTCGATCGGATGCGAGTAGCCGAGCGAGAAGACGATCTTCTTGCCCTGAACGTCGGCCTTGTAACCAACACCGACAACGTCCATCTGCTTGCTGAACCCTTCGGTCACGCCAACGATGGCGTTATTTGCGAGGGCACGCGCCAAACCATGCAGCGCAGCCTGCTCGTCGGCAGTACGCTCAGCGCGCAGTTCCTCACCTTCGAGTTTGAAACTGATTCCCTGCGGAATCGGCGTCTTCAACGTGCCTTTCGGACCCTTCACTTCGAGCTCACGCTCGTGGACAGTGACGGTCACGCCCTTCGGCACCGCGATTACCTTTTTTCCAATTCGTGACATAAGGTTATTTCCGATTTCCAATTGCCGATTGCCGATTTTTTCAACCTCGAATCGCGCGACGCCAAATCGGCAATTAGCAATCGGCAATTGGCAATGTTAATAAATCTGGGCCAACAGTTCGCCACCGATGTTCTCGCGCTTTGCCGCCTTGCCGCTCATCAACCCTCTCGACGTCGAGACGATGTTGATGCCGTAGCCGCCAAGCACCTTCGGAATCTCACTCGAGCCGACATACACACGCCGTCCCGGGGTCGAGACGCGCTGCAAGTGCGTGATCGAAGACGTACCGCGCGCGTCGTAACGCAGAAAGATTCGCACGGTGCGCTTCAACCCTTCGCCCTTGATGACGAAGTTGTTGATATAGCCCTCTTCTTTCAGAATGCGGGCAATCTCAAGTTTGAGCTTTGAAGCCGGAATATCAACCCGCGAATGCTTTGCCGCAATGGCATTGCGGATTCGCGTCAACATATCGGCAATAGGATCAGTCATTCTTAACTCCAATTGTTAATTGCCGATTTCCGATTGCCGTTTCCGATTTTTCAATCGGCAATTGGCAATTGGCAATTGGCAATGTAATTACCAACTTGACTTAACCACTCCGGGGATTTGCCCCTGCAGCGCTAACTCACGAAAACAGATGCGACACAAATTAAACTTCCGCAAGTAACCTCGCGGCCGTCCGCACCGTTTGCATCGTGTGTAAGCGCGCACCGAAAACTTCGGTTTGCGTGCCGCCTTCGCAATCAATGATTTCTTTGCCATATCGTTCTTTTATCCGTGTAATCCGTGGCTAAGTTCTAAACGGCATTCCCAAGCCCTTCAGAAGGGCTCTCGCCTGTTCGTCATTCCGAGCCGTCGTCACAATCGAGATGTTCATTCCACGTAGCTTGTCGACCTTGTTGAAATCGATCTCCGGAAAGATCAACTGCTCACGAATTCCAATCGTATAATTCCCGCGACCGTCGAAAGCCTTCGGTGAAACACCGCGGAAGTCTCTCACACGCGGCAGCGCCACAGAGACGAGCCGATCGAGAAACTCGTACATACGATCGCCACGCAAAGTGACAACCACGCCGATCGGCATCCCCTGACGCAACTTGAACGACGCGATCGACTTCTTCGCCTTCGTGATCACCGGCTTCTGACCCGTAATCGCACGCAGTTCATCAGCCGCAGTGTCCAGGATCTTCGCGTTCGCAATGGCCTCACCCATACCCATATTGATGACTACCTTCTCAACGCGGGGCACGGCCATCGGATTGGCGATCCCAAAATCCTTCGCAATCTGCGGCGCTACATCTTTTTGATATCGCTCTTTTAACCTTGCAGACATGTTCATCCTCAAACCATTTCCGATTGCCAATTGTCAATTTATACGGCGCCGAAGGTCTTTCAATCGGCAATTGGCAATCGGCAATTGGCAATATGAAACAAATTCAAACGCTACTTCTCCAACGAGTGACCACTGGCCGCCGCGATACGCGTTTTCGAGCCATCACTCTCAACCTGATAACGTGCACGCGTGGGTTTGCCTGATTGCGGATCGATTAACTGCACATTCGAGATATCGATAAACGCTTCTTTATCCACAATACCGCCGCCGCGATTCTGCTGCGGATTCGCCTTCTGGTGGCGTTTGATTATTCCCGCGCCTTCGACTTTGACTTTGCCCTTCTTCGGCAAAACCTCCAGCACGCGTCCACGCCTGCCCTTGTCGCGCCCGGCGATAATCACCACTTGATCATTCTTCTTAACTTTCGAGCGCTTTGTTCCTGCCATTCCTAAATCACCTCCGGCGCGAGCGAAACAATCTTCATGAAATTCTTGTCGCGCAGTTCGCGTGCTACTGGTCCAAAAACGCGAGTGCCGATGGGAGTACCATCTTCCTTGATCAGCACGGCGGCGTTCTGATCGAATCTCACGTACGTTCCGTCAGCACGGCGCACTTCTTTTCGCGTACGCACAATCACCGCATCCTGAACTGTGCCCTTTTTAATAGTTCCGTCGGGAGAGGCCTCTTTAACCGTCACCTTGATACGGTCGCCCAGGCTGGCAATTTTTCCGGTGGAGCCGCCTATGGGCATGATCATCTCCACTCGCCGTGCCCCCGAATTGTCAGCAACCTCCAGAGAGGTTTGCATCTGGATCACTGTCGTTACCTCCGAAAATCCATCCACAGATTACACAGAGTTTTCATATCATCTGCGGAATCTGTGAAATCTGTGGACCTACTTTGCAGCTTTCTGAACGATCTCAATCACACGCCAGCGTTTGCGCGCTGAAAGCGGACGCGTCTCGACGATCCGCACCTTGTCGCCCACTGTCGCCCCGAGCTCGTCGTGGGCCATAAACTTCGACGTGCGACGCACGTAACGGCGATACTTGCGGTGACGGACCAGGCGGTCCACACGAACCACAACGGTCTTCGTCATCTTGTCGGAAGCGACTGTCCCAACTTTTTGCGACCGGTTTGCACGGCTCGCTTTTTCCGGTGCAACATCGGCGGCGCCTATGTTTTCTTCATTCTCTGCCATGCTTAACTCCGGCGTTGGCCCGCGACGGTTTCAATCCGCGCCAGCGCTTTTTTCTCCTGGCGAATGCGCTTGATCGCATCGAGCTCGCCCAGTGCTAGTTTGAAGTTCAAGCGGAAAAGCGATTCACGCAAACGCGCCGCTTCCGCACGCAACTCGTCTTCGGCCATCCCGCGATACTTGTCGAGTTCTTCTCGCCTCTTCATTACTAAATCGCGCCCCCTTCCTGATCAGCGCGGGTCACAAACTTGGTCTTGATCGGAAGCTTCTGAGCCGCGAGACGCATAGCATCACGTGCTGTGTTTTCATCTACGCCTTCGATCTCGTAAAGAATCCGGCCCGGCTTTACGACTGCCACCCAGTATTCCGGCGCGCCCTTGCCTTTGCCCATACGCGTTTCCGCAGGCTTCTTCGTGACGGGCTTGTCAGGAAACATCCGAATCCAGATCTTGCCGCCGCGCTTGATGTGACGAGTCATCGCAATACGAGCGGCCTCGATCTGACGATCCGTGATCCACGCAGGCTCCAGGCACTTCAGCCCATACTCACCGAAGCTGATCTCGCTGCCACGAGTCGCGACGCCAGTCATGCGTCCACGCATCTGCTTCCGGTGCTTAACTTTCTTCGGCATCAACATAATGTTTTATTTCCAATTGCCGATTGCCAATTTCCAATTTGAAGTGAAGGTCTTAAAATCGGCAATTGGCAATCTCCTATTGATTCTCTGTTCTCGGTCTGCGGCCGTCCGATCCACCTTCGCGTTCCCGTCGAGTGCGCGGGCGACGCTCGCGTTCGCCGGTACGCGTCTCGTTGATCGGATCCGAACCAGTACCACGTGCCATCGCAGCCTTTGGATCGAGGATCTCGCCGCGATAGATCCAAACCTTGACACCGATCTGTCCGAAAGTCGTCTGCGCTTCGGCCAGACCGTAATCGATATCCGCGCGGAGTGTGTGCAGCGGAAGCTGTCCCTGCAGGTGCCACTCACTACGTGCGATTTCGGCGCCATTCAAACGACCACTCACCTTGACCTTGATTCCCTGCGCCCCAAACCGTAGCGACTCTTCCACGGCCTTTCTCATCGCACGACGAAACGCAATGCGCTTCTCGAGCTGTGCCGCAATCTTCTCCGCTTGCAGTTGCGCGTTGAGCTCGGGCTTGTGGATCTCCTGAATCGACACCAGCACTTCGCGGCCGGTCTTCGACGAGAGATCACTCTTGAGCTTATCGATCTCCGCGCCCTTGCGACCGATGATGATCCCGGGTCGCGACGTGTAAATGATGATCTTGAGGCGATTAGCGGCTCGTTCGATATCGACGTGCGACACACCGGCGCCGGCGAAGCGCCGCTTGAGGTCTTTCTTTAACTTCAGATCCTCGAGCAGAAACTCGCCGAACTGTTTCTTCGCAAACCAGTGCGAATGCCAGTCTTTGTTGTAGCCGAGTCGAAAACCGTATGGATGAACTTTTTGGCCCACAATCTTCTCCAGTAATCTCTTTACTCTTCAGTTTTGGCTTTCTTCTTTGAAGCCTTCTTGGTCGCAGGCTTTTCAGTCGCCTCCGGCTCTTCCTTCTTCGCTGCTCGCTTTGCGCGCGGCGCTGCGGCGGCGCCACCGCGTTTCCTGCGCTTACTTTCAGCCAGCTTCGCGGGCTTTGCTTCGGCGCTGTCCTGCTGCTTGCCGCCCTTTGCCGGACGCTCGTCGTTGCTCAACGAAATCGTCACGTGACAGAAGTGTCGCTGCTCGCGATAGGCACGACCCTGTGGCGCCGGTCTCACGCGGCGCATGTTCTTCGTTGGTCCAATATCGACAAACGCCGTTCGCACCCACAGATCATCGGGATCGATCGAGACGTTAGCCTTTTCGGCGGCTTCGTTCGCATTCGCGATCGCGGAACGCATGCACTTCTCGATTTTGGCCGCGGCGCGCTTCTTCGAAAATCGCAGAATCGCCAGCGCCTGGTTGACGTCTTTGCCGCGAATCATATCCACGACGAGGCGGGCCTTCTGCGCCGACCCCCGTAAATACTTAGCACTCGCTGTTGCTTCCATCTCTTTTCCTTATCAACTCTTATCCGCGTTTATCCGGTTCGAAAATCCGTTTAATCCGCGTTACTTACTTAGCCGGCGGCGCTGACGCGACCTTGCTCGCCTTTTCTACTTTCGTGCCTGAGTGGCCCTTGAACGTGCGGGTCGGCGCAAACTCGCCGAGCTTGTGGCCCACCATATTCTCCGTCACGTAGATAGGCAGGTGACGTTTGCCGTTGTGGACGCCGAACGTCAGCCCGACCATGTCGGGGGTGATTGTCGAGCGCCGCGACCAGGTCTTGATCACGGGCGGACGCTGTCCGCCACTCCGGGCTTTCTCAACCGCCTTCGTGATGCCTTTGTCGATGTACGGTCCCTTTTTAACTGAACGAGCCATATGTCTCCATTTCCGATTGCCGATTGCCAATTGCCGATTGAAAAGGTGCCGAAGGTGCGTAAATCGGCAATTGGCAATTGGAAATTGGCAATTACTTAGTTCTCCGATCCTTCAGGATCATCTTCTGCGTTCGCTTGTTGCTGCGCGTTTTGTAGCCACGTGTCGGTTGGCCCCATGGCGTTACGGGATTTCGTCCGCCCGAGGTCTTGCCTTCACCACCACCGTGCGGGTGGTCCACCGGATTCATCGCCACACCACGAACTTTGGGACGCAGTCCCATCCAACGCGACCTGCCGGCCTTACCGAGCGAGACGTTCTCGTGCTCGATATTCCCGACCTGGCCCACCGTCGCCTTGCAAACGAGGGGGACTCTTCGGACTTCGCCCGAAGGCATACGCAATTGCGCGTAATCGCCTTCCTTCGCGACGAGCTGTGCAAACGTGCCGGCCGAGCGTGCCATCTGCCCGCCTTTTCCGGGTCGCAATTCGATGTTGTGAATCTGCGTACCGAGCGGGATATTGATCAGCGGCAAGGTATTGCCCGGCAGAATGTCGGCATCAGCACCGCTCATGATCGTCTTGCCAACCTCCAAACCCGTCGGCGCGATGATGTAACGCTTCTCGCCGTCCAGGTACGTGATCAAAGCGATGTGAGCGGAACGATTCGGATCGTATTCGATCTGAGTGACGCGTCCGGGTATGCCGTCTTTATCACGCTTGAAGTCGACGATGCGATAGAAACGCTTGTGACCGCCGCCACGACGACGCACCGTGATGCGACCGTCGTTGTTGCGACCTGAAATTCGCTTCTTAGGCTCGAGCAGAGACTTTTCGGGAACGGCCCCGACCGTCAACTCGTCACGCGTCAGATACGTTTGATAACGTCGCGCTGCCGATGTGGGTGTAAGTTTCTTTATGCCCATGATTTCATTTTCCGATTGCCAATTGCCGATTGCCAATTGCCGATTTTGACCATCCAAGCTGCCGATCAATTGGCAATCGGCAATTGGCAATCGGCAATGGTTTAAATCGCTTCGCCGTAATCAACCGGCTTCTCGCCTTGCTTCAGAGTTACATACGCCTTCTTCCAGGAAGGTTTGCGACCTACGAATTTTCCGCGGCGCGCCTCCTTGCCCATGAAATTGATCGTGCGCACGTGGTCCACCTTTACCTGAAAGATGGTTTCCACGGCCGACTTGATCTCGGGCTTGGTTGCGTGCCGATCGACACGGAAGGTCAGCAACTGGTGCGTATCCTGTGTTTCTTCCTTGGCAGCCAGCGCTTTTTCAGTAATTACGGGCGACTTGATGATGTCCCAAACTGTTCTCATGCCGCCTCCTGCTCAGTCTTGCGTGTTCTCTTCTTCTTCGCGGGAGCCGCTTCCTCGGTACCTTCCGGCTCGGACGATGCTTCCGCCGTGCCGTTACCGAGCAACTGATCGAGCTCGGTCGCCGCTTCGCGCGAAAGCACGAGCGTGTCGTGATAGAGCAAATCGTAGATATTCAGACCAAAACTGTTGACCACTTTCGCCCCGCGCAGATTACGCGCCGACAACAGCAGGTTATCGTTATCGAGTGAATCGACGATCAGCGTCTTGCCACCCAACCCTAATTTCGTCAACGACTGCGAGAAATCTTTGGTCTTCGGCTTGTCGAGATTCCAACCATCGAGCACGAAAACACTTCCTTCACGCACACGTTCCGAGAGCGCCGAACGCAATGCACCCTGGCGCATCTTCTTCGGCATGTTGTAGGACCAGTCGCGTGGCTGTGGTCCATGCGCGTTACCGCCGCCTTTCCAAAGTGGCGAGCGCAGCGACGCGATACGCGCGCGGCCAGTGCCCTTCTGTTTCCAGAGCTTTCGTCCGGCTCCGGATACATCGCCGCGTGTCTTAGTCGCGGAAGTGCCCCGTCGCGCATTGGCCATGAAATTTCGCACGGCCGCATGAATCAACCCTTCATTTAGAGGCGCGCCAAAAACAGCGTCAGACAGCTCGACCTCGCCAACCTCTTCATTTTTTACGTTGCGCACCTTGACTGTCGGCATCACTTTCTCCATTTCCAATTGCCGATTTCCAATTGCCAAATTGCCAATTGTTACCACTGCTGCACCGGCCTCAAATTGGCAATCGGCAATTGGCAATTGGCAATTACTTACTTCTTAACCGCTTTCCGAACCACGACCACGGTTCCATTCGCTCCGGGCACCGCGCCACGAATCATCAAAAGATTGTTCTCAGCATCAACGCGAGCCACGGTCAGCCCCTTGATGGTGATGCGCACATCGCCCATGTGACCCGACGAACGGTTCCCCTTGATAACTCGCGAGGGGTAAGCCGAAGCGCCGATTGAACCGGGCGCACGTACGTTCATCGAACCGTGCGACTCGGGTCCGCGATTGAAGTGATGTCGTTTGATCGTGCCGGCAAAACCACGCCCCTTCGAACGCCCGATCACGTCCACCATCTCGCCGTCAGAAAACTGATCGACCAGCACTTTGTCGCCGACGTTCATACCGTCGCCCGACTCCGTCAGACGAAACTCTTTCAGGATTCGTGTCGGCGGAATGCCACCACCAGTTTTCTCAAAATGCCCGCGCATCGGCTTGGTAACGTTCTTCAACTTAAGTGGCTTCTCATCCACCAAACCGAGCTGCACCGCATCGTATCCGTCAGGACCGGCTGCAGATTTCTTTTGCACGACGACACATGGGCCAGCCTTGATTACAGTCACTGGCGTCACCGTGCCGTCCGGCGCAAAGATCTGCGTCATGCCGATTTTTCTTCCGATGATCCCGTTAATCATTGTCGATTCTCTTTATTGCCAATAATCGTATGCCGATTTCCAATTTCCGATTGCCAATTGTTTGGAGCGAAGGTCTTTCAAATTGGCAATTGGCAATCGGAAACTGGCAATAGCATCACTGTCTTCCGAAGGCCTTGATTTCCACATCAACACCAGCCGGAAGGTCCAGCTTCATCAACGCATCAACCGTTTGCGGCGTTGGGTCGAGAATGTCCATCAGCCGCTTATGCGTGCGGATTTCAAACTGCTCGCGCGACTTCTTATCGACGTGCGGCGAGCGCAGCACGGTCCACTTGTTCTTTACCGTCGGTAAAGGAATTGGACCAGCAACACGAGCACCGGTGCGCTTTGCAGTCTCGACAATTTCCGTGGTCGACTGATCGAGCACGCGATGATCGTAAGCTTTGAGGCGGATGCGAATCTTTTCATTCATAGTTTTGATTAATTTCCGATTGCCAATTGCCAATTGCCATTCGTTGGCCTCCTGCCTTTCAAATCGGCAATTGGCAATCGGCAATCGGCAATCCTTTTATTCAACTACCTCTGACACTGTACCGGCTCCAACCGTGCGGCCGCCTTCACGAATTGCGAACCGCAATCCCTTCTCCATCGCGATCGGCGCGATCAACTCGATATCCATCGCCACGTTGTCGCCCGGCATCACCATCTCCACGCCTTCCGGCAAGTGCGCCACGCCAGTTACGTCCGTCGTACGGAAGTAGAACTGCGGCCGGTAACCGGTAAAGAACGGCGTGTGCCGTCCACCTTCTTCCTTCGTCAACACGTAGGCTTCGGCCTTGAACTTCGTGTGCGGCGTGATCGAACCCGGCTTCGAAATTACCTGCCCGCGCTCGATGTCCTTGCGCTCAACGCCACGCAGCAGCAAACCAACGTTGTCGCCCGCTACACCTTCGTCCAGCAGCTTCTTGAACATCTCGACGCCCGTCACCACGGTCTTTATTGTCGGCCGGATACCGACAACCTCGACCGTCTCGTTCACCTTCACTTTGCCGCGCTCCACGCGACCCGTCGCCACCGTGCCGCGACCCTGAATCGTGAAGATGTCTTCCACCGGCATCAGGAATGGCTTCTCAATGTCGCGCTCCGGCGTCGGGATGTAGCTGTCCACCGCCGCCATCAGCTCGTCGACTGTCTTCTCCCATTCCGGATCGCCTTCCAGCGCTTTCAACGCACTGCCACGAATCACCGGAATGTCGTCGCCAGGAAACTCATACGAGCTCAACAACTCGCGCACTTCCAACTCGACCAACTCCAGCAGTTCCGGATCGTCAACCGCGTCAGCCTTGTTCATGAACACCACCATCGCCGGCACACCTACCTGGCGCGCCAGCAGAATGTGCTCGCGTGTTTGCGGCATCGGACCGTCAGTGGCAGCTACCACCAGAATCGCGCCGTCCATCTGCGCCGCGCCCGTGATCATGTTCTTCACGTAGTCGGCGTGGCCCGGACAGTCGACGTGCGCGTAGTGACGGTTTTTCGTCTCATACTCCACGTGCGCCGTCGCGATCGTGATTCCGCGTGCTTTCTCTTCCGGCGCCTTGTCGATCTGATCAAAGGCCACAAACTGCACTTTCGGATTATTCTTCGCCAATACCTTCGTGATCGCTGCCGTCAACGTCGTCTTGCCGTGATCCACGTGCCCAATCGTCCCGATGTTCACGTGCGGCTTGGAACGGTCAAATTTTTCCTTCGACATCTTTTTGTCCCCGTGTTAGCAGACTCAGCTGCATTTAAGCTTGAAAAGAAAAGGCACAGACTGTGTTGAGCCTGTGCCACTCCTGCCCCGTTATTTTGCGACCCCCTGGACTTTTGCAATGACCTCTTCGGCAATATTCTTCGGCGCCTGATCGTAGCGCTCGAAGTGCATCGTTGAGGTTGCACGGCCCTGTGTCGCCGACCGTAAGTCGGTCGTGTATCCAAACATTTCTGAAAGCGGCACGAAAGCAGTGATCACCTGCGCGCCACCTGGTCGAGGCTCGGTTCCCTCAATCTGACCACGACGGCGCATCAGGTCACCATTGACCGCACCCATGTAGTCATCAGGAGTCACTACCTCGATGCGCATGATCGGCTCCAGCAACACGGGCTTTGCTTTTCGCACCGCGTCCTGAAAAGCAAGTGAACCTGCGATGTGGAACGATCGCTCATCTGAATCCACCTCGTGGTAACTACCGAATACCAGGCGCACCCTGATGTCCACCAACTCATAGCCGGCGAGAAACCCACGCTCCATCGCGTCTCTAACACCACTCTCGACAGGCTTGATGTACTCCTTGGGAATTGCGCCGCCCGTGATCTTGTTCTCGAAGACAAAGCCCTCACCCGGAGCCGGCTCAATCTCGAGCTCCACGTGTCCGAACTGACCGCGACCACCAGTCTGTTTCTTATAGACCTCTTTACCCTTCGAGGCTTCCGTAATGGTCTCGCGATAAGCCACCTGCGGTTTGCCGACATTCGCCTCAACGCTAAACTCGCGCTTCATGCGGTCGACGATGATCTCCAGGTGCAGCTCACCCATACCGGCAATAATCGTTTGGCCGGTTTCCGGGTCTGTTGAAACGTTGAACGAAGGATCTTCCTGTGCGAGACGATTCAGCGCGACGCCCAGTTTGTCCTGATCCTGTCGCGTTTTCGGTTCCACAGCAACACGAATAACAGGAGCCGGGAACTCCATCTTCTCGAGAATGATCGGCTTAGATTCGTCACAAACAGTATCGCCAGTAGTGACCTGCTTCATGCCGCCGATGGCGATAATCTCACCAGCGCTCGCGTCTTCAATGTCTTCACGCTTGTTGGCGTGCATTCGCATCAACCGGCCGACACGTTCCTTGCTGCCCTTGACCGGATTGTAGGCATAGGAACCGGCCTTGATTGTGCCGCTGTAAATGCGCACAAACGATAATTGGCCCAGGTGCTTGTCCGCCATGATCTTGAAGACCAAACCGGCGAATGGCGCAGATGCCTCCGCGGGACGACTTTCAACCGCATCGGTCTTTGGATTCATGCCCTCAACCGGAGGCACGTCGAGCGGCGACGGCAGATAATCAACCACTGCATCGAGCAGCGTCTGCACGCCCTTGTTCTTGAAGGCCGAACCGGTAACAACCGGGACGAGCTTCAGACCAATCGTTCCCACGCGGAGAGCCTTGCGGATCTCAGCTTCTGAAATCTCTTCGCCTTCCAGGTACTTGTGCATCAAGTCGTCGTCGATGCTGGCAACAGCTTCAATCAACTTCTCGCGCGCAGCAGTGGCGGCATCCTTCAAATCTTCAGGGATGTCGACGACTTCGTATTCAGAACCCTTGCTTTCGTCTTTCCAGAGCAACCCCTTCATCGCGATCAAATCGACAACGCCTTTGAGCTGATCTTCGAGACCAATCGGAATCTGCAGTGCTACTGGATTTGCACCAAGACGCGTGATGATCGATTCAAACGAACGATCGAATGACGCACCGGCGCGATCGAGTTTGTTGATAAAGCAGATTCGGGGGACGCCGTATTTGTCGGCCTGGCGCCAGACAGTTTCTGACTGTGGCTCGACACCGGCGACGCCATCAAAAACGGCTACTGCACCGTCGAGCACGCGCAGCGAGCGCTCCACTTCCATCGTGAAGTCAACGTGACCCGGAGTGTCAATGATATTGATGCGATGATCGACGCCGTCTTTTTCCCAGAAACAGGTTGTCGCAGCGCTGGTAATGGTGATACCGCGCTCCTGTTCCTGCTCCATCCAGTCCATGGTCGCCGTACCCTCGTGCACCTCGCCGATTTTGTGCGTGATGCCCGTGTAATAGAGGATCCGTTCCGTGGTGGTGGTCTTACCGGCATCGATGTGGGCCATGATGCCGATATTCCTGAACTTGCTTAAATCGTGCTTAGCCATTCTTCAATCATTGCCGATTGCCAATTGCCAATTGCCAATTTGAAAAATCGATGCCGCCCAAATTGGCAATTGGCAATTGGCAATCGGCAATCCTCTTACCACTTATAATGCGCGAAGGCTTTGTTCGCGTCCGCCATGCGGTGCGTGTCTTCCTTCTTCTTCACCGCGTTACCGCGGTTGTTTGCCGCGTCGAGAATTTCGGCCGCCAGACGATCCGTCATCGTCTTTTCACCGCGGCCGCGGGCGTAGGAGACTATCCAGCGAATTGCCAGGGCACCGCGCCTTTCCTGGTGTACTTCGATTGGTACTTGATAAGTTGAACCGCCAACGCGTCTCGACTTCACTTCGACCGTCGGCTTCACGTTGTCGATTGCCCGCTTGAAAACTTTCAAAGGCTCTTCGCCTGTCTTGTCGCCGATCTGACGCATCGCGTCGTAAAAGATGCTTTCGGCCACGCTCTTCTTGCCTTCCCACATCACGCCACTAATGAACTTGGTCACCAGCGGGCTGTTATAGACCGGATCCGGGAGTACATCGCGTCGTTCGGCTACTCGTCGTCTTGGCATATATCTCTCTCGTTATTTTCCGGCACTGGCCTTGGGCCGTTTAGCTCCATACTTCGAGCGACCTTGCTTACGGTCGGCGACGCCGACTGAATCGAGCGTGCCGCGAATCACGTGATAACGGACGCCCGGAAGATCCTTCACGCGGCCGCCTCTGATAAGCACAATCGAGTGCTCCTGGAGGTTGTGGCCAACGCCAGGGATGTAGGTCGTCACCTCGATGCCGTTGGTCAGGCGAACGCGAGCGACTTTACGCAGCGCCGAGTTCGGTTTCTTCGGCGTTTGCGTGTAAACACGGGTGCAGACACCACGCTTTTGCGGAGAACTCTGCAGCGCGGGACTGGCCGTCTTGTACTTCACCTGCTGGCGGCCTTTGCGAACAAGCTGATTAATTGTCGGCACTGTTTTCCTCTTAAGTCGAGCGCGTAAGACGCGCAAAAAGGCCCCTTGCCTGCCTCTTTCCGGAACCAGTCCGGCAGTCAGCGCAGGCGGCTGCCCTGTTAAAGATTAGTTATAGGGATGTTCTGATTTCGCTAAGCGGCGGTGTGGATCGTGGCTTCCCTTAAGCCGAAACTTTTCTGTGGCGTCGCATTATGGGCGAGAAGTTTCCTTCGCGCGGGTAAGCGCTGGACGCAAACCATTTACGCCACAATAATTGTCAACGACCTTATTGCTGATGGTCGAGCAACGCCTCCACACCTACAGAACCGACCGGACGTTGCTTAGATTCAGACAGTTAGTCCGAAACGGGAGACTATACGGGGGTGAATAACCTGTGTCAAGCGCCGAGCCGAATAAGAGTTGGACAGGATTTACACGATTACCCTGGATTTACATGTTAATCCTGAGAAATCTTGTAAATCCTGTCTAAACAACCGACTTGATTAAATACCAGATCCCATATCCCGCGGCGCCAATCAACAATATCAACAACAAAGCCAGGCCTATCATCACGAGCTTGAACTTCCGATATCGACCCTTATCCGGTGGCGCGAGGGTGTTCTGCGGGAAATACGGGGGCGGTGTGTAAGTAGCCATACTAATCCTCCGGAGTTGGCGAGGCTGCGGCTGCACCCGCCTTCTTCAACTCTTCTGCCTTCTGTTTCTTCAAAAGATCTGCCTGATGTTTCTTGCCCGCGCGAATACGTTTGATCCCTTCTTTTGCCTCGTCCAAACCGTCCTGGGCCCGGTAATAGTCCGGGTCAATCTCCAAAGACTTCGAAAACGCGGCCGCCGCGGCATCATACTGAGCCAACTTCGTATAGGCGACGCCAAGATCGTAATAGATATCCGGGTCGTCGGTCTTTAGTTTCGTCGCCTCCCTATACTCGCGTATCGCCTCACTATATTGACCAAGATTGGCATATGTTTGTCCGAGGGCGTAATGAGCCTCGGCGTCGTCGCGGTTTTCCCCGAAATACTTCTTGTACCCGTCAACTGCCTTCTTGTATTCCGCCTCCGCCTCTTCGCGCTTTCCAAGCGACTCGTACCCCAGTCCCAGCCGGAAATGAGCTTCAGCGAGGTCCGGATCGAGTCGAACGGCCTCCTGAAAGGCCAAAACAGCTTCGGCGTCGTGGTCGTCGCGGTAAAGTTCCTTGCCCTTCTCCAAATGCTCGCGGGCGCGGGTCCGGTCCTCCGCTAAACTGTTGGACACTGGCGGGCTTCCGGCACTATTATTCGTGCTCTGCTGACTGCTGCGCTTGCAACCGATGGCAAAAACAACGAGCCAAACGGCGCAGATTAAGAGAATCGATCTCATCCTGTAGGACGCTCTGCCACTGTTGAAAGCACGAAGTTTGGGGATGCAGAGAACGTATCTAACGCAAATTCGGTAGCGGAGTCAAACCAGCGCCGTCCCCTACCTGGTAAGGCAATGGAAGTTAAGCGTAATTAAGACTTTCTTCCGGCAACAGCTTCATTCACGAAGTCGAAGGAGTGCAAATGTTAAGTAATAAATCCCGGCTATTAGGATATCTGGCACCAATTGCCCTGGTCGCCTTATCCGCCCCGCAAGTTTTTGCCCAGAAAACTACTGTTGTTTCTGCGGTAAATGCCCCGCTTTCACTAAGCCTCAAGGCCGACTCAAATATCGTCACCGCTTGCGCAGACGGCGGCGCGCCGCACGTCAAACTAGCGGCGAACGCTGTTTCACCCGGCGGTTATCCGATCAAGTATCGCTGGACGACCAGTGCTGGCACGATCATCGGCGAAGGTCCGGTCGTCGAATGGAACCTCGCCGGTTTGAAGCCGGGTTATCACAAGGCGTCACTCGATATTCAAAGCGTCGGCAGCGATGGTTCGTGCCAGGCGTTTTCTTCCGTGAATGTGCTGGTGAATCCGTGTGTGGCCGTGCAACCGGTTTGCCCGGCGATCGAGATTGTTTGTCCGTCGAGCGTTGAAATCGGTCAACCGGTCACCTTTAGTTCACGTTTGACAGGCGGAGTACCTGCGAACACCAATGTGACCTACAACTGGACCGTCTCGGCGGGAACGATTATTCAGGGTCAAGGAACGGACACGATCAAGGTCGACACAACTGGTGCAGGTGGTCAAACCGTCCGAGCATCGCTTTCGGTAGGTGGATATAACCTCGAGTGCGCTGCCGACTGCGGCGTAGCAGTGCCGCTGCCCAAACTAGTTAGCACCCGGTTTGACGAGTTTCCAGACATCTCTCGCAACGACGAAAAAGCTCGTCTCGATAACTACGGGATCGCGCTACAGAACGATCCGACATCAACGGCTTATGTGGTCGTCTATCCCGGACGTTCGGGCAAGCGCGGTGAAGTTCAGCACCACGCCAACCGCATCGTCGAGTACCTCGTTCACTCACGTGGTCTCGATAAGAGTCGCATCGTGACCCTTGTTGGACCAGTAAGAGACAACCTCTTCGTCGAACTCTGGGTTACACCCCAGGGCGCAACACCACCGAATCCCTAAACAAACACAGATAACGCGGATCGGCGTAGATCGGATTTTCCGATCTGCGCCTATCTGTGTTCCTTTTTCCGCCCGGTATTCGCGTTGCTTTATGATAGATGACCCGACGAATCTTGTACCAGAAACCTACAGGTAGGAGAAACTCAATCCATGTTCCGTACTAAATCCGCTTTTTGGTCCGTTTGGCTGATGGTTTTAATGCTGGCACTGCCCTTTGCAGCTGCAGCCCAGGACAAAGAGAAGAAAGATAAAGGCGAGAAAGAGAAAAAAGTCTACACCGGCACTCCGGTCATGTGGCGTGAACCCGCCGACATCTCCAGCCGGAATCTGCTTCTCGGCGCGGGCGGCGAAGAGATGAAGCCCGACATCAGCAAAATAACTTATATCGAAGATAAAACGGGTGGTTATTCGAAGAAATATCGCGTGCGTGATGCTAAAGGCAATGAGTGGATCGCAAAGATTGGCAAGGAAGCTCAGCCTGATACGGCGGCGAACCGCTTACTATGGGCGTTGGGTTATGAAACTGAAATCGCCTACCTCATTCCGAAATTGAAGATCGAAGGCAAAGGCGATTTCGAAAACGTCCGGCTTGAAGCCCGACCTGAAGACGTCAAACGAACAGGAAACTGGATGTGGGAAAACAATCCTTTCATGGATAAACCAGAGTTCAAGGGTCTTAAGATCTTCATGGTGATGATCAATAACTGGGACATGAAAGACGATAACAATGAGATCCTCGCCCATAAAGGCGATACCACCGGGGAGTTGCGCTACATCATCAGCGACCTTGGAGCGTCGTTCGGGAAGACTGGTGGCTTCTTTTCACGCAGCCGCAACGACATTCCTGATTACGTAAAGGCAGAGTTCATCAAGAAGGTGAACGGCGACCTGATCGATTTCAGTTACAGTGGCAAGAATCAAAAACTGTTCGCGGGAATTTCCGTCGCTGATGCGCGCTGGTTGACTAATCTGCTGAAGCGTTTGAGTGACGATCAGATCAAGGATGCTTTCAGGTCTGCGAACTTTTCGGCCGAGGAGGTCGATCAGCTGGCGGGTGCGTTCAAAGCAAGGATCGATGCGTTAGCCAAGCTTGGCTAAGAAATATTTAGCCGCGGATAAACGCGGATGGACGCGGGTCAGAAAAGAAATGATCCGCGTCCATCCGCGTTTATCCGCGGCTAATACTATTTCACGACATCAATCCCGATCAGTTGTTGACCAGAGATCACGAACTCCGCCGGCGGTAATTCCATTTCATAGAGCGGCGAAAGAACGGTAGGTGTATACCCGCCTGAAGTGCGATCACTGTTCAGCGTTGCAACCATTGACGGCGGCAGACTCGGAAGCTCACTCGTTCCAATAACCGCACCATTCGTGATGCGAAATAGCTTAACGTAAAGTCGATCGCTCTTCTTCACCGTGTTGATGGCTTTCACCAGCTGGCTTAGATCCTGCGGCACAAAAGCCTTCGCCGATGAGCCTTCCTGCAAAGCACCGCCATCGCCGACAAACACAAGCAACTGGCCCTCGGTCGCATCGTTCGGAATCTGAACCGGGATTCGTTGCACAAATTGCTTGCCGGATTCAGTCCTGACGTAAGCCTGCACTTCGACTTTTTCACCGCGTCGGACTTCCGTGCGATCGAGCGTAATTCGCTCCAGCGTGCCCGCGTACTTCGTCTCAGTTGACGAAATATCGAGGGTAATGCCGTCGAGCTGAACGTCTTCGAAACCACTGGTCAACAGCGAACTAACCGGCGCTGCGATTGAACCTGCCGCCATGATCGCCGAGTTATTTGCCGAGAACCTGCGGTCGATTTGGATCGGCTCCTGGCCTTTTATTTTTATTTGGCCCTTCACGCTAATCGTCGAATCACCCAAGGCGCGTTCGCTGGAGGTAATCGTGTTGAAAAGCGTGATGTTGAGCAGCAAAGGCGTCAGGAACGAATCGTTTGCGAGCTCATAATTATAGGTTTCAGTCTTATCCCGGCTCGTGTGCAGATTCACCTTCACCGGAATCATCTTCGGCGCCTGACGGAGCAATCCGTAAATTCCCGAAGCCCGGTCCTGCGAGATAGCCCCAACCATCCGGCCCGGCACTGCAAGCTTGAACGAATTGTTCATATTGGAGATGACGGTAACGACCGACGACTCAGACATCGGCATATCCGAAGCGCCAAGGCTCAGAAAAGGATGACCAAACGCATAAATGCGATCGCCGTCACGCATCGTTACAGTGCCTGCGGCAGCAAGCGAATAATCGCCGCGCACAAGTTGTACACTGATCGAGCTCCCGGCCGGAAAAGTATTTCCGTTGACTTCGGCAAGGGGCGTGATCGCAGCCGATCCACCAACGCCTGAAACCGGCAACAGTCCGCTCGCCACCAGCTGTGGCGCATACGCAGCCAATGACTCCTGACTGATTCCACTAAATACCAGCGGGGTCGCAATCGGCGTCATCTGCTGACCGATGAGTGGCAGCAACGGCGAACCAACTGAAACCGGCGCCAAAAGTGACAATGGCGACACAGCCGGCTTCGGCAGATTCGGCTTCCAGTCAGTGCCTGCTAGTTGTGAAAACGAAACTACGCGCGGCTCTTTCGGCCTGACGTTCTCCGACCCTTTGTTGAAAAGCTCGACCATCTGCTTGATCGGAGTGATCCCGGCAATCGGTTCTTTTGAAAAAGGAAAACTGAAAGCGATGGCGCCGACAATCTTCCCGTCGATGTAAACCGGCGAGCCTGACATGCCCGCAAACACCCCCGTCTTCTCAACGTTGGCGCCACTGAGTCTCGCGATAATCGCAGACTGGCGTGGACCAGGAAATCCTGGCAGGATGCCCAGGACCTCGACGCCGAATTCCTCAGTTCCGGAGCCGCTAAAGACTGTCCTCGCCGTTCCTTTCATTCCCGGTCGAAGATCTTCGAGTGGAAAAAGTTCGGGAGCCTTTGGTGGAGCGATGTCCCCGGGTTGAGCCACGGCCATTGTGGCAGCCAGGGCGACGAGTATGGCGCTGAGAATAAGGGTAAATCTGTTCATCGTTAGGACTATAATCTTCGGTTAAGAAAGCGGTCAAGGTTTTCCACAGATTACGCAGAATATACAGATTCTGTGTAATCTGTGCTTATGAAAGACACGGAAGCTTTCATACTCGCTGGCGGTGCCTCTAGAAGAATGGGGACCGATAAGTCTCAGTTGCCAATTGACCGCCAAACGTTCGCCGAACGAATTTCAGAGACGTTACTAAAGATAACTGACTCAGTGACTATCGTCGGCAGGCAGTCGCATGAATCCACGCTTCCGTGCGTGCCGGACGTCTACCCGCAGTGGGGTGCTCTGGGTGGTCTTCACGCTGCTCTGACCGCATGCAAGCGCGACTGGGCAATCGTCGTTGCCTGTGACCTCCCTTTTGTTACCGCAGAACTGTTTCGATCACTCGTTTCATTAAAGTTGGACCATGAAGCCGTGGTGCCGATTCAGCCGGATGGCCGTCCCCAACCATTGGCCGCGCTTTATCGTGTCGATCCTTGCCGGCAACGTGCCACAGACCTAATCGAAGCGGGTCGGCGCCGCCCGTTGGACCTACTTGAAGCGGTCAATACTCGCTGGGTTCCATTCGACGAGCTAAGGAATCTCGAACAGGCGCAAAAGTTTTTTGTTAACATCAATACGCCGTCAGACTATTATGAAGCTACCCGAGGCTACTCACGCTAATGCCACCACGAAGACGATTTGGTAAAAGACTCGTTAAGTCTTTCCTGCCAATAGCACTGGTGATCGTGCTGGCCGTGGTGGGCGCAACCTCGTACATTGTCTACTGCGTTTCACATCCCACGAAACGTCCTTACGTAGTCACACCGGAATCGTTTTCAAGGATTAGTGGCCGGGCGATCAAGGTTACTGATGAAACGTGGACCACGCTCGACAACCGTCGCGCGCGTGGTTGGTTGCTCAAAGGAGCGGAAGGTGCACCCGCCGTCGTCCTGCTTCATCGTTACACCGGCGACCGCTCGTGGCTCTTCAATCTCGGAGTCAAGATCAACGAGACGACGAACTTCACGATTCTCTGGCCCGACTTGCGTGGACACGGCGAGAACCCGTCAATCAAGTGGAGTTCGCTGGGTGCCCGTGATGGTGACGACCTGAAGGCTGCACTCAACTTTCTGCGCAGTCTCAAGTCGGAGAATCAGAAGACGCTGGTTGGAGAGAGTTTTGGGGTCTACGGCGTGGAGCTTGGTGCTCTAACCGCGCTCAACGCCGCACGCACCGAACCGCAGGTAAAGGTATTGGTCCTTGATTCCGTCTCGGGCACGTCGGGAGATCTGTTGAAGAGTGCTGTCGCGAATTGCGTTGGCTTGGACAATAGGTTCGTCCGGATGTTGGCAGTTCAGGGAATGAAGCTTTATCTGATGGGAAGCTACGCCGATGAGAGTGCATGCGAATTTACGGTTGGGATGCGCGAACAACGTGTGCTGCTTCTTTCGGGGAATGATGCGGGCGCCTTGCGCGACGCGACGGCTGCCCTGCAGAAGTGTTTTCCGGTTCCGGAAAATGTGGAGTTGAGAACGGATCTGCCGTTGAGTGGATTTAGCCTACCTTCGGCGACTGGGGAACAAAGCGAAGCATACGATCGCATCGTGATTGAATTCTTCGCGCGCAATCTGAGGTAAGTCATTAGACAGGATGAACAAGATTTTTCAGGATTGACAGGCTTATCTTGCAAAATCTTGTAAATCCTGTCTACGGTTTTTACGGTTGCCATCCAAGCACCGCAGTGTGACCATTATCCCCAATAATCTCGATCCGCGGCGTGTTTCTGTAGTTCTCGACATACTGCACCGGGATAAACACCACGAACTTTCCACCACGTTCTCGCGCCGCATCGACAGAGATCTCATCAAACGTCAGCACTTCACCATCAGCACGATAGATAACCCTGCCGTACGCATAGAACTCCGCTGAACGATCATCACCTCGCTGCGCAATCACTGGCGCGTTCGCATAACCACGCGCATCAGCGAGCGCGAGTAAATCTTTAACTGATTCACGCTGCGCGAAAGGCAGTGCAAAAAAATTTAAGACGATTACGACAAGCGCTATCGTCGCGCCCGCAATCACCAACGGCCATCTGGCTTTTTGGACCACAGTCAAACGATCAGCAACGAGTAATGCAGCCGCCGGAACCGCAGGCAGGATGTAGCCCGGCAGTTTCGATCCGGAAAATGAAAAAAAGACAATCGGCAACATCAACCATGCGAGCGAGAAAACCCGAATGATGCTCGCGCTATCGGTTCCTCGCCACTGCCAGCTCCGTGCCTTCAGTAGCGCGATGATCAAGTGCACGGTCCACGGTAGCACCAGCATCAGGATAATTACGGGATAGAAGTAAAACGGCTGTGGATGGTGATACTTGTTCGAGACAAAGCGTGCAAAGTGATGCTGTACAAAAAATTCGTCGATAAACGTCCAGCCGTGTCGTGCGATGACTGGTCCATACCATGTTGCCGACACGAGCAGCGCCAGCGGTATGCCCCAGATCAAACTCAGCCACACTGAACGCCGCGGCCATGCGCGTCTGAGCAAATAGTAAAGACCAACAACACCAAACGGAATGACGACTCCAACCAGGCCTTTCGCCAAAAGCGACAAGCCGACGAACACGTAAAAGCCCGCCAAAAGCAGACGCTTGTTTTTTGTCGTCGGCAGTTCGTGTAAAAGAAAAAACGCGAGCGACCAGGTGGTGGTCATCGTGATCACGACATCAAAGCTCGTCGCACGTGAGAACACGATCAGACCCAGGCACGTAGCACTCACCAAGACTCCACAGAACGCGAGGCCGGGCGCCCCTTCCACTGCACGCCCAATACACCAGACGGCCATAATCGTCAGCAATCCGCAAATCGCCGGACCAAGACGTGCCGACCATTCGCTGACGCCAAACACTTTGAACGCACCGACGATCATCCAGTAAAGCAACGCCGGTTTTTCAAACCACGTGTGACCGCCGAGCGTCGGCGTGATCAGATCGCGATTGAGAAACATCTCGCGCGCCACTTGTGCGTAACGCGGCTCGTCTGGCCCAAGCAGCGGCAATTTGCCAAGTCCATAAAAGTAAAAGACGATGATGAGAGCGAAGAGTAAAAGGTAGACTCGCTTGGCAAGCGTCGAAGGATGCAAGTATATTCGGCTCCGTTTAAGGACTCAGACTAACACATTATGTTACGCACAGCAGTCATCGGCGTTGGTAGCCTCGGAAGCCAACACGCTCGCATTCATGCGGACCTTGCAACCGAAGGTTTGGCGGAATTTGTCGCGGTTTGCGACCTGAACGAAGACACAGCACGCTCCATCAGCAGCGAAAGAAAGACTGAGTGGACCACCGACTGGCGCGAACTCATCGGCCGCATCGATGCCGCAAGCATCGCCGTGCCCACCGAGGCACACTGCGAAATTGCATGTGGCTTGCTCGAATCGGGCATTCACGTCCTCGTCGAGAAACCGATCTCGCGAACACTTGAAGAAGCCGACCGCATGATCGAAGCCGCAGAACGCGGCAACGCGATTCTTCAGGTCGGACATCTCGAACGCTTCAATCCGGCAATGGTCGCCCTGCGACCACACGTTCGCAAGCCCGTGTATTTCGAGATCCATCGCGTGGGCCAGTTTACCGCGCGTTCGCTCGACATCGACGTCGTGCTCGATTTGATGATTCACGATCTCGATATCGTGCAATGGCTCGTCGGCGAAGACGTTGAAGTCACTAACATTCACGCAGTCGGCATCGCCATCCTCACAAACAAGGTCGACGCCGCAAACGCGCGGCTCGAGTTTTCCACCGGAGCGGTGGCGAACATAACTGCATCGCGCGTCGGAACCGAGAAGATTCGCAAGATGCGATTCTTCCAGCCGCACGACTACATCGCCATCGACTACACAACCAAACGCGCGTCGGTCAGCAGTCTTTCACCGCCCGCTGCGGGTGGCTCGTGGCCCGGTGTTCACATCAAACATCTTGATATTGTCGATGTGGAACCTTTGCGCGCGGAGATAGTTTCGTTTCTCGATTCGGCGCGTGATGGAATAGCGCCGGCGGTCTCCGGACTCGAGGGCCGAAATGCTCTCGGCCTGGCGCTGCGCACGCTGGACAGGATCCGCGAGCACGCCGAGCATCCGGGCGTGAGTGAACTCAGCGCGAATGTTCGCTAGACTGTTGCTGCAATGCCAACGGCGAACGATCAACTGTCGGCGTTACTGGAGCAACATATCCAGACGGGCGAGTTTCCCTCTGCGGTCTATCTCGTCGCCGAACGCGATGAGATCCTTTACACGGACGCGCTCGGCTATTCGGTTGTCGAACCTTATCGAGTCGCAAACAAGCTGGACACCATCTACGATCTCGCCTCACTCACGAAACCGCTGATCACCGCTCTGCTCTGTGCGCGCAGAATTGAACTTGGTGAGCTAACTCTCGACAGTTCAGTTTCACACTACCTGCCGGAATTCGAACGCACTGACAAGCAGATGATCACGGTCCGCGAGCTGCTGACGCACACGTCGGGTCTGCCCGCCTGGCGTCCGCTTTATATTTTGACTGAAGATGAACCGGAACGAGCAGCAGGTGTGATCGCGAATCTCGATCTCGAGTACAAACCCGGCACACGTGTGGTCTACAGCGATCTTGGATTTATCGCGCTCGGCATTTTGCTGGAGCGCATGACCGGACACCAACTCGCGGAGTTGGCAAAGAAGGAAATCTTCGAGGCACTAAACCTGAAACAGACTTACTTCAACCCCGAGGTCGCTTTGCAAACAGGGATTGCTGCGTGTGAAACGGGCAACGCGTATGAAGCCGACATGTGCAAGCAGATGGATGCCGGCGCCTATGCTAATTCGCGGCAACGTCTGATCTGGGGTGAGGTGCACGATGGAAATGCGTTTTTCCTCGGCGGCGCCGCGGGTCACGCGGGACTTTTTTCAACTGCAAGCGAGACGTTTCTGTTGGCGCAGCAGTTTCTGAGCGAGTCAACAAAGTTGCTTAAGCCTGAGACGTGCAGGATGTTTCGAGAGAATATGACGGGGGAGTTGGAAGAGGCGCGTTCAATCGGTTGGCAACTGGCGGCCACGAAAGATTCGAGCGGTGGAGTCGATCTTCCGCCGGACAGTTTTGGTCACAACGGCTTCACCGGCACGTGCGTCTGGATCGATCCTAACCACCAGCGCGTTTTTATTCTTCTAACGAATCGCACCCACGGGCATGCGCTGCCCTTCGCGAACATTAATGCCGTGCGGCGCGAGTTTAATAGCAAGGCAATTTTAGCCGCGGATTCACGCGGATAAACGCGGATTATAATCTGAACCTCAACGTGGTCCCGATCACGTTCAGATCGCCGGGTTGGCTGACCCCATCGTTCTGGCGGAGATAATAAAAATCTTGGGTGAAGTGTTTATTGAAGACTTTAATCCCACCTACTGAGAAGCGATTTCGCACCCAGCGCTCGACGAACCAGTCATAGAACACCTCATCCGATGCAAACAACGACAACGCCCACTTTGCCGGACCAATCGGATGCTCGACCTGAAACCGGTGGCGATATCGCCACGACTTCAATCCGGAATTTCGGAAGCGCCGCTCAAACTGATTCCGATCACTAAACCTCCACTTTTCTGCTGTAAACCTCAGCGTCACAGGTACCGTCACCCGATTCTCCCAAATCTTGCGCCCGCGAAAGGGCTGCATGCCGATGTGCAGATAGTTTGGTGACACGGTGAAATACTGTCCCCACCGAAAAGTGAATCCAACCCCAACGCGTTCGTCGACCGGGTGGCTGATATCTCGCCCCAAACGCAACGTGCCGAGAATGTTGAAATCAAAATTCTTCGTCACGGGCACCGCCAGTTGAACGTCGGTCCATTGTTGATTGTCAGACTGAATAGCTTGCGCTGAGGTGAGGCTACTCAGCGCACAAAGCAAAAACCAAAGGTAGAGGATTTGTTTCAACTCGCGCCCTTTGACGGCAAGACTGTGAATGATGTCAGTGCAACCACAACACGCTCGCCCACCTGCAAACGCGTGGTGCTCGCCTCCGGCTTGGGTCGCGTAGCAATAATCGATTTGGTCGACTGTCTCTCGGGCGGCTGGGTCGTTAAATAATATGGAGTCTCGTCAGTATTACATTCCTCTGCTCCACCGAATTCCATTCGTAAACGCAATCGCTCATAAGCACCGACAAAAGCGACCTCCTCGATGAGGGCCTTCCCAAGACGCGATTGGCCGCGCTCAAGGTCGCCACGATCACGAGTCAACGAAACGTCCTCCGGTCGAAACACTATCTTCACGCAGTCGCCATTTTTGAATTTCTCTCGATCGAACGTTCCGGAAATCTGAGCCGAACCGACTTCCAGATAATCTTTTCTTACGACCGCATCGAGCACGTTCGCGGCGCCAAGAAATGTCGCGACATACTCAGTCGCGGGGTGGTTATAGATCTCAAACGGGGTTCCGATCTGTTCGACATGGCCCACGTTGAGTACTGCAACACGATCGCCGAGTTCGAGAGCTTCTTCCTGATCGTGCGTGATGAAGATCGACGGCACGTTCACCTTCTTTAGCAGCGCACGGATTTCACGACGCAGGTGAACGCGGGTCTGCGTGTCGAGCGCGCCGAACGGCTCGTCAAAGAGCAGCACTTCGGGTTTGTAAGCGAGCGTGCGCGCTATCGCGACGCGCTGTTGCTGTCCGCCGGAAAGTTGTGAAGGATACTTCTTGCGGTGTTCTTCGAGTTGGACCAACTGGAGCAACTCGTTCACCGTCTCGCGAATCTCTTTGCGCTTTCGTTTCCTAATTCGCAACCCATAACCGATGTTCTTTTCCACCGTCATCTTGGGAAACAACGCGTACGACTGAAAGATGACGCCGACACCACGTTCGCGCGCCGGAAGCTCAGTGACTTCTTTACCGTGAAGAATAACTTTGCCCGTGTAAGGCATTTCCAAACCGGCGATGATGCGCAGGATTGTCGTCTTGCCACTGCCCGAGGCGCCGAGCAACACGAGCACTTCACCTTCAGCGACATCGAAACTGATGTTTTCGAGCACGCTGGCTTTGCCGAAGCGTTTACTGATTCCGATCACACTCGCGGCAACCGGTGACGACGGTGTGTCCGACGCCGGTTCGACAACTCTTGGAATCAGTGTCTCTTTAGCCTTCACCATCCACAGATTACACAGATAAAATTAATCTACATCCAGCCAATCGCGTGCCAGAAAGAGCACGCTGAAAATCAGAAACGAAAAGAGTGCGAGCACAATCGCGATCGCGTTTGCCGCTTCGATCTGGCCCTCGTTGAACTTTGCAAAGATGTAGAGCGGCGCAGTTTGTGTTCGTCCCGCAAGATTTCCCGACACCAGGATCGTCGAGCCAAATTCGCCGACCGCACGTGCAAATGTCAGGAGTGCGCCGGAGACAATTGCGCCGCGCAGCGACGGGAGTGTCACATACCAGAAAGTCTGCCAGCGAGTGGCGCCGATAGTCGCAGAAGCTTCTTCGAGCGAACGGCTCATCGTGTCGAACACAGGTTTGATAACACCGAAAGCGAGCGGGAAAGTCACAAAGATATTTGCGAGGATGATGGCGCCCGCGGTGAACATGACTTGAACACCATGTGGTTCTAACAGTCGTCCAAGCGTCCCGTAAGGTCCCCAGAGCAAAAGCAATGCGAACCCTGCCACCGCGGTGGGAATCGCGGTCGGCAGCGAAATCGTGACGATGAGCGCGTTGCGGCCCAGGAAGTTGTAACGCGAGAGGACGTAGGAGGCAAAGAGACCAAAGATCACGTTGAAGACGGTGGCCCAGAAGCTTGTCGCCATTGACAGCTTGAGCGCGAAGATTGCTTCCGGTTGCATCAGTGCGGCCCAGAATTTGTCGAGCCCGTTGCTGGTGCCGAAGATGAAGATTGATGCGAGCGGCAGGAAAACGAGCGGCAGCATCATGAAAATGAGCATGCCGATACTGAGCGGGCGAACAACATCGAACCCGCGGACGTGACGCATTGCTGGAACTACTGTACTCATTGCCAATTGCCAATTGCCGATTGCCAATTTGTCTGTAGTCGAAAGCCGCTTTCAATCGGCATTCGGCAATTGGCAATCGGCAATGCGCTTATTTCTTCTGCACCTGATCCCTAAACACTTGTTCAATCACTTCCGGGTACGCCTTCTCCCAACCACCAAAATATTCAATCGTGAACGGCATCTCGATATTTCCAAAGCCCGCGTTAGCCTGATTGAAGCTGTCGTTCGTGCTTGAATAAAAATGAAACTTTACGAACGCCTGCTGCGATTCGTCACTCCAGAGATACAGCATGAAAGCATCGATCACCGCGCGCTTTGCCGCCGTCACATTCTTATCGATTACTACAGCCGGATGCTCGCTGAAGATCGTTGATTGCGGCGTCACCACTTCGATCGGAGCATTCGCTTCTTTCATCAGCAATCCTTCGAGTTCGTAAGTTACCAGGGCATCTCCATTGCCGAGCTCGAAGGTCGTTCGGGCCTCGCGCGCGGATCCGGGCGTCGAAAACACGTTTTTCCAGATTGCTCGCAGCGTTTGCAGCGCGCGGCCTTTATCAGGCTCGCCCGATTCCTTTGTTGACTTGTTCAACTCTGATCCGTAAATCGCGAGTATGGACCACTGCGCACCGCCGGAACTGATCGGATCAGGATGGATCAACCGAATTCCCGGCTTCGCGAGATCCGAAAAATCGCGTATACCCTTCGGATTTCCCTTGCGCACGATGATCACGAAGGGGGTTTTGTTGACGATTCCATGGCCCGGTAATGAATGCCAGTCCGAAGTGACAAATCCGCTGTTTTTAAGTCGTTGCGCGTCGCGTTCAATTGAGAGAATCGCAACTTCTGCGGGCGCCCCTTGCAGGATCTGGTTAGTAACAGTTTCGGAACCGGCGAATGACGACTGAAACTGCACCACCTGGCCGTGTAACTGTTTCCATCTCGCGGTAAATCCCGGAAAGATCGACTTCTCGAGCGATTCTTTCATCACCGAGAAACCGTAGAGCGTGATGGTGATATCGCCGCTTTCTGCGGGTGGCTTTGGCAGACACGAGACGACCAGCAACGCCGAGACCAACGCCGCGGTCGCAAGAAACGGAACGCTTTGGGAAGTAGTCTTCCTCATGAGGACCCTTGGGCCTCCTGATTTATCTGGACAACCTAAAAGTCGCTGCCGCTTACTCTTTGCTACCGGGGGTTAGACCGTCTATACCACAGATTACACAGATTAGAAAGATGATTCATAAATTGGGTTTCTGCGAAATCTGTGTAATCTGTGGATGGGTTTTTGTAGTAGTATCCGCATGATGTGTAGTTCCCTCGTCCGGCGAGTCATCACATTACTGCTTGCGCAGTCGCTTTTTCTCCCCATCGCATCTGCTCAACAACAAGATACACGGCCGCGGCGCACGCAGCCGGTTTGGACACCTCCGTCTGCGACTACTCCGAGCATTGCTTCACCGGCATTGACGACTACAACTGGTCCGGAGCCGAGGATCCGTGTGGCGCTCACTACCGATGCGCGGTCTGCGGTTATCTCGACAACGGGTCATCTGATGAACGCGAGTGGTGGTGGCTCGACTCTGATGGCGATGGACACTTCCCGAGTTCGTGTCGATCCACGACTCCTGTCTCCACGACAAAGCGTTACAGACGACGCGACATTTCGAGTGATTGTCGGTGGCGCAGCGACGCGTGAAGAGGCGGAAGAAAACGAGAAAGAGATCCAGAAAGCGGCCGGCGAAGACGCACACACAATTTACGACACCGAAACAAAAACGTGGGGGATGGTGATCGGAACCACGCACCCGCGTGAAGCAGCTGAAGAGATCCGAGCGCGGCTTGAAGCTGCGGGTTTCGATGCGACGATCGAGGGAAAGGAAACAGTCGCACAAACACAAGCGCCCGCAAACAACAACAGCCCGGTGCGATTGACATCGCGTCCTGCATTGCCTTCTCGTGAAGTTGTCACTTCATCTGCAACGGGAACAACCTTTAGTTCCAGTGCGCCAGTCTCTTTTGCTTCCGACGACGAGAAGAACGCGCCGGTACGTTTCAACGACAAACCGTATCGTGGACGCATTGAAGTGTTCACAAACCTGCGCGGCAATCTGACAGTCGTGAACGAACTCGGACTTGAAGACTACGTGCGCGGCGTCGTCGCGAACGAGCTTTCGCCAGGCGGTTATCCAGCGATTGAGGCTTTGAAGGCACAGGCCATCGCCGCTCGAACTTACGCGCTCAAGAATCGCGGGCAATTCATGTCGCAGGGTTTCGACATCCTGCCGACTACTCGCTCGCAGGTGTACCGAGGACTCACTTCTGAAAACCCACTCTCGACGCGTGCTGTCGATGAGACGCGTGGGATGATCGCCACTTACAACGGCGAACCGATCAACGCGCTCTACACGTCAACTTGCGGTGGTCGCACAGAAGACTCGGAAAAGATTTTCAACGAAGCGGTCCCTTATCTTCGTGCGCGCGAGTGCGCGGCGGAAGGTGCGACGTTCGATCGCTTTGTGATCAAGACCTCGCGCGAGCCTGCCGATTTGCAGGATGATGCGAACGTTTTGCTCGCGCGTGATGTCAGTCTTTTACTGACACAGAATTTCGGCACTTTGCGTGAGCGTGTTTCGGATGCGTGGCTTTCAGGTGATGCGACCGTGGCTGAAGTGCAGAACTGGCTCGCGAATGTGGCGCGTGTTGCGCGACAGACGTTGCCGGTCACCGCTTCAGACGTGAATCGACCACCTGCTTTTGCGACTGCACTTTCTGCGGCTGTATTTGGCGAGAGTCGCGCCGGAACTCTGCTGAATGACACTGACGCCGATTACCTGCTGGCCGTGAAAGATGCTCACGATGTGCCCGCAGCGAATCGCGCGGATCTCGCGATGCTGCTGCGTGACGGGCATCTGTCAGTCTATCCGGATGCGACACTGCGGCCCCGAATGCCTTTGTCGCGCGCGCGTGTGTTACATGCGATCGCCCGGCTTCTCAAAGCGCGCAATCTGCTTCAACTTCAAAAAGCTAATGCGCGTCCGACGACTGATGGACAACTGATTCTTCGCTCCAAAGGTAAGGACCAGCCGATCAGAGTCAACGCCGACGCATTTCTGTTTCGATACCTCGGCGAGCGACCTTACGCGGTGTCCTCAGTAACACTCGTCGGTGGTGAACCGGTTAGTTATCACCTCGCGCCCAACGGGCAGATAGATTTTCTCGAAGTTAAACCTGCCCCAAACGGTGCTGCGGCTGATCGGATGTCGCCATTCGCCAATTGGACCAAAGGGTTGAGTCCCGCGCAGGTTCAGGCGCGTTTGGCGCGCGCGGCGAGAGGGATTGGATCAATTGTCGATCTGCGTGTCGTGTCGCGCGGTGCGTCACACCGAGTGACGGATCTCGAGATTGTCGGCACAAACGGCACCGCTCATGTTCGTGGTGGTCGAATTCGTTCAGCGCTGGGGTTGCGCGAACAACTCTTCGTCATCGATCGCGAATATGACGATGCGGGCCGCGTGACTGAGTTTACATTTGTCGGGCGCGGGTGGGGCCACGGTGTGGGAATGTGCCAGGTCGGCGCCTACGGCCTCGCGAAACAAGGCTGGTCGTCGGAACAGATACTCAAAGCGTACTATTCGGGTATTGAGATTACGCGCATGTATTAGACATGATTTACAAGATTGTTCAGGATGAACAAGATAATCTTGTAAATCATGTAAACATCTTGTTCATCCTGTCCATGAATTTCTCTCGCAATCAACTCGTCGGTGGTCTTCTGCTACTCGCCCTCATCTGGGCCGTGATACTTTTCCGCATGTGAATCCAGTCATCGCCATCGTTGGTCCGACCGCATCCGGCAAAAGCACACTCGGAATCGAAGTCGCCCTGCACATCAACGGCGAGATCATTAACTGCGATTCGGTCCAGGTCTACAGAGAGATCCAAATAGCCACAGCCAAGGTACCACTCGACGAACGCAAAGGCGTTCCTCATCACCTAATCGATTTTGTTTCGCCTGACATAAACTACACCGCCGGCGAATGGGCCCGTGAAGCCGCAAAGAAGATCGAAGAGGTCGAGACTCGCGGCCGCGTTCCCCTCCTCGTCGGCGGCACCGGTTTCTACTTACGCGCACTACGACAACCGTTCTTCGTCTCTCCACCAACAGACGAATCACTGCGCCAACGTCTTAATCGCCTGCGCGAGAAACACGGCGCCGAACACCTTCATCGGCTCCTGAACCGTATCGATCCGGACGCCGCCGCACAGCTTTTCCCGCGCGACTGGCCACGAGTGCAAAGAGCGATTGAGGTCTATTTCCAAACCGGCCAATCGATCGTGGACCAGCAGCCAGTGCGACCGGAACCACACGAAAGTTCGCGCCGGCTGCGCATCCTCGCCCTCAATCCCCCGCGTGCGGAACTGTACAAACGAATCAACGAACGAACCGAAGAACACTTCCGCGCCGGTCTGGTTGACGAAGTTCGCGCGCTGCTGGACCATGGTTTCTCACCCAGCTCAAACGCGCTTGGAGCACACGGATACCGCCGGGTAGTCGAATATTTGCAGGGCAAACGCGACCTTGAAAGTGCGATCGAACAGACCAAACTCGACGTGCGTCACTACGCCAAACGCCAATTGACATGGTTTCGCCATGAAGCAGATGTCGAATGGTTTGAGGGTTTTGGTGAGGAAAACCGCACTTTGCAATCGGTTCTTGAAACCCTCGCCGCTGGTCCGCGGTCCAAATAATCACCTTTCTCTCACATCTCCCGCAATCTCTTGTAATGCGAAGATCCCTGTTGTAATCTCATTGCAACCGCGCGATCTACAATTCCACCCCCAGGTTTCAACATGTCGGACGGCAAACAGGCACCACAAAACATCCAGGACGCTTTTCTCAACACGGTTCGGCGTGAGAAAACTTCTGTGGTCGTGTACCTCTTGAATGGCGCCAAACTGACGGGCCGAATCCGCAGCTTTGATAAGTTCTCGGTGCTGCTGGAATCCGGGTCCCAGGAACAACTGATCTTCAAGCACGCCATCTCCACCATCTCACAAGCGCGGCGCGCGACCGGCGAGCTGCATTCGCAGGCTAACGCTGAAACCAACCCGCGAGAAGTCCGCAATTCTGACACCCATTCGCCTGAGGCGTAAGATTCCGCTAAACTGTGGGCGCCTCCTTGGAGTGTGGAGTTTCACGCAAAGGCGCAAAGGAGCCGCCAAGACGCTAAGTAATTCTTTGCGACTTAACGTTTTTCTTTGCGTCTTTGCGTGAAACTCCGTCTCCAAGGAGGCATCCGAGAACTGTGCCTGGAACTTTCATTACTTTTGAGGGTATTGACGGCAGCGGGAAATCGACTCAGTTACGACTACTGGGCAATTTCCTGCGTGCCAACGGTTGTGACCCGCTTCTAACACGCGAACCGGGCGGAACGACGCTCGGGCTGCGACTGCGAGCTGCCGTGCTCGACGCAACTGAGGAAGTCGATCCACTAACCGAATTACTCCTGTATGCGGCAGATCGCGCCCAACACGTGCGACGCAAACTGCTTCCGGCTTTGGAAGCCGGACAAGTGGTCATCTCGGATCGATACGCCGATGCGACAATCGCCTACCAGGGTGCCGGAAGAGGGTTCTCGCCGGAACTGATCTCGCAGATCGTGCAACTGGCTACCGATGGACTCAAACCCGATCTAACGCTGCTCTTTGACCTCTCGATTGAAGAGTCGACTAACCGAACAGCACGACGCACTGGCGGAAAAAATTCGGGCAAGCTGTCACGCGATCGTCTGGATATCGAGGCTGCCGACTTTCACACTCGCGTACGTGATGCTTACTTGCAGATCGCACTCAGGGAACCCGAGCGCGTGAAGTTGATCGACACCAGCGGACCAGTGGAAAGAACGCAGGAGCGAGTGAAAGAGATTATTGTTCCCTTTTTGCAGGCTAGAGGACATTTTTCGATTGCCGATTGCCGATTGCCGATTGCCGATTGAAAGAATCAATTGGCAATTGGAAATCGCCAATTGGAAATGACTTATGTTTGACGAACTCACCGGAAACGCTCGAGTCAAAGCGGCGCTGAAACGAATGCTGGCTGCTGACCGGCTTCCCGGCGCCATGCTGTTCACGGGTGAAGAAGGCATCGGCAAGAAGCGCTTTGCACTCGAAGTCGCGCGCGCGTTGAATTGCCGCACACCGAAAGATCAAGAAGGGTGTGGCGTCTGCTCATCGTGCGTTCGGATCGCGAAGTTGAACTATCCGCAACGTGAAGACGCTGACGAATGGACACAGATTATCTGGACGGATCATCCGGACGTTGGACTCGTCGTCGCTCCGAAACGTGTATTGCGTGTCGAGCAGATGCGACAGATCGAGAAAGAGGCCAACTTCCGTCCCTTCGAAGGTAAAGCACGGGTTTTTCTGATCGACGAGGCTGACAAGCTCAACGACAACTCCGCCAACGCCCTTCTCAAGGTTCTTGAAGAACCGCCGAGAACATCGTATCTGATCTTGATTACTGCGCGTCCGGCAATGCTTCTGCCAACGATCCTCTCGCGTTGTCAGATGATTCGTTTCTCGCCCTTGCTCCCAGAAGAAATTGAGGGCCACTTAGTCAAAAACAATCTCGCAGACAAGAAGACAGCGCGGCTACGGGCGCGTGCAGCGGGCGGCAGCATGGGACGAGCTCTCGCAGGCGATCTGGTTACATTCACTTCGCAACGAAAAGCGATGCTCAAGGTGCTCAACGCCCTTGTGGTCAGCGAGGATCGTTCGCAATTGTTGCGTTCGGCGGAACAACTGAATGAAGCGCAGTACAGGGAAGAGTTCGAAGAACGACTTGACGTGCTCGAGACGTTGATTCGTGATGCGTGGATGTTGTCACTCGGCGTTGAGCCGTCTCAGCTTGTGAATGAAGATCTGTTATCTGAGCTGCGCGAAGTGGCTCAAAAGATGGATTCAAGCCGCGCGGGCGAATGGATTCTGCAGATTGAATACTTACGGGAACAGCTAATCGTAAACGTGAACCGGAAGATTACCACGGATGCGTTGTTCCTGGTGATGGCGGGCGACGTAGCCGCTCCGAAGCGAATAAAGATTAAATAGCCGCGGATCTACGCGGATAAACGCAGATCTGCGTTAATCCGCGTTCATCCGCGGCTGTTTTTGATCTCGGCGAGAAGCTTCTCGGTCTCTATCACGAACGCTTCGACGATATTCTCACCAGCAACCTTGCGCATCGGCACGCCGTCTTTGAAGATCATCCCGACACCACGACCAAACGTGATGCCGAGTTGGGAATCGTGAGCTTCTCCCGGACCATTCACCGCACATCCCATAATCGAAAGATGTAACGGCTCTTCAATGTGCGCGAGACGGCGCTCAATCTCCGTCACAATGCCGACGAAGTTATCAACATCTAGTCGCCCACAAGTCGGACACGCAACAACCGTCACGCCACGTGTTCGCAATCCAAGCGACTTCACAATCTCCCACGCCACACGAACTTCTTCGTGCGGCTCCGCAGCCAGCGACACTCTAATCGTGTCTCCAATTCCCTCATACAGCAGAATGCCGAGACCAATTGACGACTTCACCGTGCCACTGAACGACGTGCCTGCCTCGGTAACACCGAGGTGAAACGGATAGTCGACTTTCTGCGCGAGCAGTCGATACGCCTCAACTGTCCGGTGCACGTCGGAAGCTTTGAGCGAGACGATGATGTCGGTGAAATCGAGGTCTTCGAGAATCTGTATATGACGCATTGCCGACTCAACCATCGCTTCGGGAGTCGCAGTGCCGTACTTCTTCAACAGATCTTTTTCCAGCGACCCGCCATTCACACCGATACGAATCGGAACTTTCTGCGTTTGGGCGGCGCGCACGACTTCGCGAACACGTTCGTGAGAACCGATGTTACCGGGATTCAGTCGTAACTTGTCGATGCCTGCCTCGAGCGCCATCAACGCGAGTTTGTAGTGGAAGTGAATGTCGGCGACGATCGGAACATCCGGCACACGTTTCCGGATCTCTTTCAACGCAACCGCGGCATCGTTATCAGGCACAGCAAGCCTGACGATTTCGCAGCCGGCGCGGACCATCTCTTCGATTTGAGCCACAGTGGCGCCTACGTCAGCGGTATCAGTCTTTGTCATCGACTGAATCGCTACGGGAGCACCACCACCGATTTGAATATGCTTGACTTGAACTGGACGCGTATTACGCATTGGCTATTTCGCCGGGGCAGTAGCCGGGGGTTTCTCCTCCGACTCGTGATTTCTACCACCAATCAACTTCAGGAAGTCGTTACTCAGTACGAAAACCATCAACAGTAACACCATCACAAAACCGACCTGCTGAATACGCTCGCGTACCGCGGTAGAGATCGACAAACCGATGAGAGCAAGAAGTCCCTCGATCAGGAGAAGAAAGATGGCGCCGCCATCAAGAACAGGGATTGGCAAGAGGTTGAAGATACCGAGATTCAGACTGAGAAAACCGAGCATTCCGAAGGCTCCGTCCCAGCCTAGCCTCTCAATCGATTTTTGCGTCGCCTGGTAGATTCCAATCGGACCCGACAACGTATTACGAACCGATCGCTCACCGGTGAACACCTGTCCGAGTGCCTTGCCTGTCAAACGTAGAATCTGAATATTTTGGTTGTAGGCGTACTTACCTGCTGATGCAACAGTCGCGTCGTGCAATGGAAATCGTTCCGAGACAGTAAATCCTAATCTGTTGCCGTTAATCCGACGTTCGTCAGTCGTTAACTGAACGGTTTGACCGTTGCGCTCAACAGTGATCGCGATTTTTTCTTTATCGTGAGTGCGAACGTACTCAGTAACCTGTCCGGAGCTCCTCACGTCCTGACCACCGATTGTGACGAAACGATCACCTTCCTTCAGACCTGTGGCAGCCGCAGGTGAATCGGGCGCGACAGTGCCGACAATTACCGGCAATCCACCGTAGTCAGGGATGAAATCGAGCGTGCCGGCGGCCTCGCCATTTTCTACACGTTTGGTCGGCGTAATTGTTAGCGTGACTTCCGAACCGTTTCTATTTATCACTACCGGCAACGCTTGATCTGGAGAGAGCAGCGCATCGCCAGTGATAACGTCCCACGATGGATCTTTTGTGCCGTTAAACGAAATGATTCGATCGCCTCGCTGGAAACCAGCCTTTTCTGCAGCACCTCCGGGCTCAACGTAATAAACAACCGGCGCAGGAGTTGCCGGAACCCCGTACATAAACGCTCCCGCAAACGGGATCGCCAGGGCCGTTAGGATATTCATTACCGGCCCGGCAAGCGCGACCATGATGCGCTGCCATCGCGGTCGCAGGTTGAACATCTCCTCGGGCGGAATATCCTGCGCGCCTTCGCCTTCGAGCGGAGCGTTTGACTCATCGCCACCCAGTTTTACGTAGCCGCCAAGCGGTATTGCCGAGAGCCGGTAGTCCGTATGACCCCATTTTTTGCCGAATATACGAGGACCAAAACCGACCGAAAACGTCTCAACGCGGATTTTGAAGAGTTTGGCGACGATAAAGTGACCAAATTCGTGAAGGACAACAGCAGAACCCAAAATAAGTATGAATGCCAATATGTAGATGAAATAATCCATTCAGCCGCCTTCTTCTCTTAGTTCTTACGTAAACTAACCACCTTTAGACTCGACCAATTTCGGTCGGGTTGCAACGAGTGTACCTAAACTTTGCGCCACAAAGAAGTACAAAACGACTTCGGAGTGCGGCGGCGTGACGCCGCTTTGTTATCGAAGACACTAAATCGAGGCCAAAGCGGCGCCAGGCCGCCGCACTCCAAAGCGGCGTCCATTTATACAGTGGCGTTGGCAAGTTTTTCGATAGCAGCAACTGCTGCCCGGCGCGCCTGGTGATCGGCTTCGAGGATCGTTTGTATGTCCTTTGCCGGTTGATTTGAATGACCATCCATCACGGTCTCAATCACTTCCGGAATCTCAGTCAGACAGATTCGCTCGTCGAGAAACGCGCTGACAGCCTCCTCATTCGCAGCATTCATCGCCGCCGGAAGCGTACCTCCGATACTCAACGCTCGGTAAGCGAGAGCTATGCACGGAAAACGATCGAGATCGGGGGGTTCGAAGTGAAGCCCTGAAACCGACGTTAAGTCCAGGGGCGGTAATTGACACTCATGTCGCTCGGGATAAGTGAGTGCGTACTGGATCGCATGACGCATGTCCGTGACTCCCATCTGGGCAATCACAGAACCATCGACCATCTCGATCATCGAATGCACCACCGATTCGGGATGAACGAGAATGTCAATCGCTTCCGGTGCGAATCCAAACAGCCAGTGTGCTTCGATGACCTCGAGTCCCTTATTCATCAACGTGGCTGAATCGATCGTGATCTTTGCGCCCATGTTCCAGGTTGGGTGCTGCATCGCCTCCGCGACGGTCGCGAGTTTCATCTCCGCTTTATTTCTCGTGCGGAATGGTCCACCTGACGCAGTGAGAATGATCCGACGCACTTCCTCGTGTCGTTCGCCTCGCAAACACTGGTGCAAAGCGTTGTGTTCCGAATCCACGGGCAACAACTCGGCGCCTGATTTCCGCGCGGCTTCAGTCATCAACTCGCCCGCCATCACGAGAGTTTCCTTGTTGGCGAGTGCGACGCGCTTGCCTGTTTCCAGTGCTTTTAGTGTTGGAACAAAACCCACAGCTCCGACAGTTGCAGAAATAACGCAATCGGCCTGTGGGTGAGTTGCGACTTCAATAAGTCCGGCTTCGCCGATGACGATGCGCGGTAAATCGACATTTCGAGCGAATAGCAATCCGCGCAGGTCGTGAGCGGCAGTTTCCGTGTCTACTGACACGACTTCAGGCAAGTGTGTTGCAATTTGATCTGCGAGACGCTCGACGTTGGTTCCCGCAGCGAGCGCAACGACGCGCATCTCTCGCGTCGCCAAAGACTCAATAACTCGAAGACTGTTACATCCGATGGACCCCGTGGAACCAAGAATCGCAACGCCAGTAGTGTTTGTTGTGTTTTGGGTCATGCAATCAAGAGGGGGATGAGTGTTTTTGTGTCGTAGGGGTCGAGAAGCTCGACTGTTTGACCGGCCTCGTTGACGTATGAACCGGAACTCACCCGCCACGTGCCGCCTCTTACGAGGACGAGCTCGACGGTTGCGTTAACGGTTTTGCGATCGCCGATCACTTTCAAATGCAACGTTGCGTCGCCATTGCCGTTGTGAAGATTAACGCTTCCGGTAACTATCCTCCCGAAATCCTTTACGGGGCCCGTTTCGGCCTTTAGTTTTTCACTGCTTCGCAGAAAGTCCTTTGCTTTCGCCGCCGCTTCACTGTTGCCGATCTGATAAAAAGCAAACCCGACGATTGCTCCCGCAAAACAGATCACGAGAAAAGCAAGCACCACGACCACTCCACCAACTACCAGAACGATTTTTTTCGTGGTCATGAGCTTTCCTTCGCTAGCGATTCAGCCTTGGAAGTAGAAGCGTGCAAAATAGTAGATGAGTGGTGCATTGAAGAGCAAGCTATCGAGACGATCGAGCAGACCGCCATGGCCTGGGAGAATGTTGGCGGCGTCTTTTGCACCGGCGCCTCGCTTGAGTGCGCTTTCTGCGAGGTCTCCGAAGATTCCAACCACCGTCATGATAACGGCTAGTGGCAGGATATATTTCAGTGGCAGTTCACGAAAGAACCAAAAGTGTGCGAGTGCGCCCATGGCCAGGGCCGCGAGGACGCCACCAATCGCACCTTCCCACGTTTTACCAGGGCTAATTGACGGCGCGAGCTTGTGTTTTCCCAACGCACGCCCGACGTAGTAAGCGCCCGCATCTGCTCCCATCAGAACGAGGAAGAAGAACGACAGCAAGTGCGCGGAAAGAGTTTGATCGAATCCTGTGCGCAGTGAAACGAGATGACTGCCGAGAAGTGGCACGTAAAGTACGCCGAGGATCGTCGCGCCAGTGGAACCGATCATCGTATCGAAGGGAGCGCCACGAAGAGTCGCCGCGATCAGAGTGCCGGCTGTCAACACAATGATCACGAACAGAAAAAGCAAAACACTGATGCCTGGATCGCTTTGCGTCGTGAGTGTTGCGATCGTGATGATGGCGGCGCCAGCGAGGTAGCCGGCCGCAGCGTCTGGTTTCAATTTTAGTTTTTTGGCAAGCAGGTAAAACTCCCACAGTGCGATGACCATTGCCGCTGCGGCAAGCGCCACAAACAGCCACCATAACCAGGGAATTAAAATTGAAACGATAAGGAGTGGTAAAGCAACGACGGCGGTCAGGATTCTTTGCATTCGCTATTCTCTGTGCAACCTCTGTGTTCTCTGTGTCTCTGTGGTGTCCGTTTTTAAGTCCCACTAACCACAGAGACACAGAGAACACAGAGGTTGCACAGAGAAAGCCAACAGGACACCACTTTATTTTTTGCCAACCACGAGCTTTAGTCCGCCAAAGCGCCTGTCGCGGCGCTGGTAGTCAACCACGGCTTCGAGCAGATGGACGCGCCGGAAATCAGGCCAGAGGGTTTCAGTGACGTAAATCTCGCTGTAGGCACTCTGCCAGAGCAGAAAGTTTGAGATCCTCAGTTCGCCGCTGGTCCGCACGAGCAGATCGAGTTCGGGAAGATTGCGCGTGTAAAGCTCGTTCGCGATCCGCTCTTCAGTCAACTCATCGGGACGGCTGCCTTCATCTACTAATCGCCTCACTGCCGCTCGTGCGGCATCGACGACTTCGGCGCGTCCACCGTAGTTCAATGCAACTGACAGGACCATTCCCTTATTTCGAGAGGTCTGTTCGGTAGCGCGCTGAATTTCTTTGCGGACGCTCTCATTGAGAGCGCCGATTCTTCCGATCGCCTGAAACTTGATGTTCTGACGATCGATCTCGTCGAGCTCGAGTCGCAGGTAACGACGCAACATGCGCATCAATGCGTCAACTTCGTAACGCGGCCGTTTCCAGTTCTCGGTTGAGAACGCGTATAGAGTAAGAGCGCCTAGACCAAGGCGCGCGCCTGTATCGACGGCGGCTCTCACAGCTTCAACGCCCGCCCTGTGCCCGGCGATACGTGGCTGCCCGCGTTGCGCGGCCCAACGCCCGTTGCCGTCCATTATGATCGCCACGTGACGCGGCAATCGGTCCCAGGCCACCGCAGCGAGCAGCGCCTCTTCTCGTGATCCCTTTTGAACTACGCCGGAGAAATCAGAAAGCATAAAAGAATAGGACCTAGACCTATCATTGATAGCGAACCGAAAGCAAGGTGAGACCGCAGGCGGGCGCCGTGACGGCCGCGGTTGGCCGCGCGCCGGTCTCGACCGCCGCGATGATCGCGTCGCGATCGAGTTCGCCGCGTCCAACGGCCATCAGCGTTCCGGCAATTGCTCGCACCATGTAGCGCAGGAAGCCTTCCGCACTCACTCGAATCTCGATCAATGAACCGCACGAGCGATTATCAGAATGTTCGCTGATCTCGACTTGAGTAACGGTGCGAACACGATCCTCAACATCCGATTGTGCAGCCGAGAATGCCGTCCAATCATGCTTGCCGGGAAACAACTCCGCACAGTTTCTCATTTTCTCGAGATCTAACGGACGCGCCTCCTGATGTGCATAACGCCACCAGAACGGTGATATTACAGGTCCATTGACGATTCTATAAACGTATGTCTTCTCAAGTGCGGAATAGCGCGCGTGAAAATCGTCCGGAACAGTGTCGACGGTCAGCACACGGACATCTTTACCGGTGTTCGCATTGATCGCAGCACGAAGCTTTTCAGTCGAAATTTCTCTTTGAATTTCAACGTTGGCAACCTGGCCTTCGGCGTGAACGCCTGCATCCGTACGACCCGATCCATGAACGTTAACGCTTCGGCCATCGATCAACGACAGAGCTTGTGTCAACTCACCCTGAACAGTCCTTAGATCTCCCTGAATCTGCCAGCCATGAAAGTCCGTGCCGTCGTACTGAAGCAAAAGCTTGTAATTCATGATCTCCTTGGAGTGCGGTGACTTGTCACCGCTTTGGTAAACATACTAAAGCGCCAACAAGTTGGCGCACTCCAAAGAGGCGCCCATTCCTATACTTTCTGGGTGCGACTGCCCGGTTTCACCACCGGTTCGCCAAGCTTACACGCATCACAAACAACAGTTTCAACCGACAACACTTTCAGCGAGGCGAGGGCCGTGAGCGGCACGCCGACGTCCGCACTGCCCGCTGATCGATCGATAATCGACGCTGCTGCGACAACATCTGCGCCCGCTCTTTGCAGCGCTTCGATTGTGTCGCGAGTTGAACCACCGGTCGTGATAACGTCTTCAACAACCAATGTCGTTTCACCCTGCGTAACAGTGAAACCTCGACGCAGTGTCATCTGACCTGCTTCGCGTTCGGTCCACACAAACCTCGCACCTAACGCGCGCGCGACTTCGTGACCAATCACGATTCCACCGATCGCAGGCGACGCAACGAGCTGAATTCCCTGCCCCTGAAACTTCTCCGCGATCGCTCGTCCGAACGCCTCAGCTTTCTCAGGAAACTGAAGCACGAGCGCACACTGCAAATAAACCGTGCTGTGCAGGCCGCTCGAAAGTTGAAAATGACCTTCCAGCAACGCGCCGGTAGTTCTGAATTGATCGATCACTTGTTCAGCGTTCAATTTCTTACCTCGTGGAATAGGTCCATGCTACAATCCGCTCGAATGCCGCCTTATTCCAATTTAGTTTCTGATTCTACTCTCGTCCAGGACACAATCGACCTTTTAACTTGTTCGGGCGGACGCGCCGCTGCCTCGGAGATCGTCGATGCGGTTTTCAAACTCTCACACATCGACGACGAACTTGCCGGATTGCTCGTAGCGGATCTCATCAGAAACGATCGACGCTTCAAGCTCATCGAGAACAACACCGTCGAACTGCTACAGGACGACACTCAATCACGGCGGCTGAAAGATCTCGACTTCGTGGTTGTTGACGTCGAAGCTACCGGCGCGAAGACGCCACCCAACCGTTTGATCGAGCTGGGCGCATATCGAATACGTGGCGGACGCATCGTCGATCAGTTTCTGTCACTCGTCAACCCGGAAATCCCGATTCCGCGTTTTGTCGCATCGCTAACCGGCATTTCAAACGAGATGGTCAGGAACGCACCTGTTTTCGCGATTGTCGCGCCGCAATGGCTCGATTTCGTGAACGATTCAGTGCTGGTGGCCCACAACGCGCCGTTCGATACGAGTTTTCTGAATCACGAAATCTCGCGCGTTTATCCGGGGCATCGCATGATGAATCCGCACCTGTGCACAGTCAGACTCGCGCGACGTACGTTTCCCGATCTTTCTAATCATCGTCTCGACACGATCGCGAATCACTTTTCGATCCCGATCGTCAGCCGTCACCGCGCGGGTAGCGATGCACTTGCGACTGCAGAGATCTTCCTCTTGTTACTCACGGAACTCGAAGAGACACACGGTATCAAAGATCTCGCAGCAGCGCGTAATTTCCAGTTTCCGGAAGTAGCCACGGATCTTCACGGATGATCAGGCACGATTTCCGATCTCTTAAATTTCTGTCTTAGCACCACAAACAACACAATCACCACCACCAGCCCGAGTCCAATAATCGGATAATACTTTGCCAAGATCTCTTTCGCCTGGGCGCCATAACGGACGGCGAAATACCCTTCGAGCAGGAATCGAAACGCGCGTCCAACGATGATCGCGAGCATGAACCGCAGCAAACTGAATCTAAAGACGCCCGCAGTTACCACAAACAACTTGAACGGAAAAGGTGGCGGCAGTAACGTCGCCACGAGCACGGCAAACGCGTCGTACTTTTCGATCCAATTCTTCACGCGCTGCTGCTTCGCCTCTGAGAATCTGTTCAGCGCCCGCGAACCAGCCCGTCGAGAAATCAAATAAAGAATCCAGCAACCGAGTGCTGAACCACTCGTCGCCATGAACGCATAGAGCAACATCCAGCTCGGGTTCGTCGTCGACAAAAGAATCATCAACGCGTCTGCGCTGCTGGGCAGGGGCACAAACGTGGAATCAAGGAGTGCGACTGCAAATAGACCAAAGGCACCGTATGTGATCAGATACTCAGATAGACGCGTCAGCCACTTCGTAAGAAATTTCAATCAGGGGTCCTTTCGGTCTCTAAAACTTCTTTGGCGCTCTTATTCAAAGCTGCATTTGTGTTCATGCGCCGGTTAACAAGGATATAAATGATTACGCCAATGAGTACGATAGACGCGACGATGCTGATTACAATGAGCCCGTTATCTTTCATGAAGAGCAGGACTCGCCGGCCATAGTACACAGCAAGAATGCCCTCGACGTAATACCGGAAGGACCTTGCAATCATTACTGTCATCAAAAACTTCCAGCGCGGATATTCCAAGGCACCCGCAGTAGCGACGAAGATCTTGAAGGGCAACGGAGGAGGAAGAATCGCGGGAATTCCGATCGCCAGAAAGCCGAAACGCTCGTATGCTTTCTCAACGCGCCTGATATGTTCCAGTTTGAACCGCTTGCGTAGCACCGCCTGGCCGCCACGACGAACAATCGTGTAAAGCAGATTGCATCCAATCACACTACCGGCGGCTGCAAAAAGTGGAAAATAAAACGCAGCGCTTGGATCTTTGTAACAGCGGCCAACTACCAGATAATCGTTGATTTCAGGCAGGGATAAGAGCGACGAGTCGAGCGCCCCGATAATGATCATCGCGGGCGCCGCCAAATATAGCGGCAACCCAATAACGTTTACTTCCAACCACTTTGCAATCGCCAGTAACCAGTCGTACATGCGGCGGTTATGAAAGCATAACTGCGCATCCGTATCAAAATCCGCGTTTATCTGTGGCTATTTAACCGGTGCGAAAACGGAAGGTGTGTCGTAGGTGACGCCCACTGTAAATCCGGAATTTGGACTGAAGCTCGTGAGACCTTTGATCCCGGCAAAATCAAATCGCAGCCCGGATGCTCTGATCTGCATACCGAGTCGTGCTTCGCCGTACGATTCAGTGCCGAGCGGGCCATTTCCGGGACGCGTGTTTGCCCGGCCGTTTACTTCACCCGCAACACTGAATTGTTTGTTGATGCGAAAGATTCCGGCAGCTCCGTAGGTAATGACGTCGTTTTGTGAAAACAGTTCGGTCGGTGCCGTGAGAATGGCGATACCGAGATTGCCGAAGGTATTGAAGCGTCCATCGGGTCCAAATTTCTTACCGACCAGAATAGAACCGAAGGCGTTTGTCTGATTGACGCCGATGCCGCGCGCCTCGTTTGAATTGGGAAGCTGAACGCCAAAACGAAATCCCAGCGACGGACCGCGACGAGTTTCGTTGCGCAGTTTGAATTTAGCGGCGAGTGTGAAGTCGCCTGTATCGTTCGTGGAATTTGCTCCCGGCGCTAGCTCTAACGGAATCGCCGAAACGCCACGTGAATTAATACTGACGTAATTCTGGGCCACTCCTTCGATTTGAAACTCGACGTTTGGTCCCATTCCAAAGTTGATGCCGATCACGCCGACACGTGTCAGGTCGCCTCTAATGCCGGAGACGGTGTACTTGGCGCCCTGCATGAAGTCGATGCCGGCTTCGATGCGGATCGTTCCCGGTGGAATGATGTCGACGTCTTCAGTGATCAACGGTCGTTGCTGCGCGCCGACAAAAACCGCACAGCAAATGAGCAGGACCAACAGTAACGGGAAGCGCTTCATCGCGGTTGGCATTGTAGACAGGATATACAAGATTTTTCAAGATTTACTTCCACAGAGTAGAATCTGCCTAATCTGTGGATAAAGGAAACCAAATCTATGCGACGCGTTGCAGTCCTCTTTCTGGCGTTTGTTTGTCTCGTGATTCCTCTGAACTCGAGCCAAACGGCTCCACAACAGACCGCAGTTCAAATCAAAGGCATAAAAGATCGCATTACGATCCGGCGTGACGAACGCGGCATTCCTTATGTTGAGGCACAGAACGACGAAGATCTTTTCTTTGGTCAGGGCTACGCCACCGCTCAGGATCGTTTGTGGCAAATGGATCTGTTCCGACGCACAGCGCGTGGCGAGCTGGCGGAGGTTCTTGGCGCCGGACCAGGAAACGTCGCAATAGAACAGGACAAGCTCCATCGCACCTACGGTTTTGCGCAAGCCGCCGAAGCAGAGTTTGCCAATTCGTCCCCACGAACGCGCACGATGCTGGAAGCTTACGCGCGCGGTGTTAATGCTTACGCGTCGTCGCTCGATCCGAAGTCGATGCCACCCGAGTTTCAGATCCTGCAATACAGTTTTCGTCCCTGGACACCGGCTGATTCGCTCGTCGTCGTAAAGATATTCTTCGAAGCGCTTTCAGACACGTGGCGGTTGGACATCATGCGGCAGGCTTTGTCTGTTTTGCCGCCGGAAAAACGCGCCGAACTGTTGCCTGAGATTTCACCAATCGACGTCCTCGTGGTCGGCAAAGACACGCAATCGAAAGTTAAATCCGCGGCGCGAATTAAGCCCGAACGTGTTTCGCCGGAAGCGCTTGCGAAGCTTGCTCACAATCAGGAGGTCGCGGCCGCGGCGTTGGATCGAATCGGTTTTCACACAGACGCACTCGCTGCAAGTAACAACTGGGTCGTGAGCGGCAAGCGCACTGTCACGGGCAAACCACTGCTTGCAAACGATCCACATCTACGACCGACAGCGCCGTCGATTTGGCACCTAGTCCACCTGAATGCACCGGGAACACGTGTTGCGGGCGTTGGCACCGCAGGACTACCGGGCGTCATTATCGGTCACAACGAGAGCATTGCCTGGGGCTTCACGAATGTTGGACCAGACGTTCAGGATCTCTATATTGAGAAATTCAATCCCGACAATCCGAAACAGTATCAAACCCCGTCGGGCTGGCAGGATGCAGTTATCCGCCAAGAAGCAATCAAAGTCAGAAAAGGTATTGGTAGTTCCGAACACGACATCGTAAATCACGACGTCACGGTCACTCGTCATGGTCCGATTATTTTCGAGGGCGATGGCAAACGTTACGCACTGCGGTGGACGGCACTGGATCCGAGCAAGAATAATCCTGAATCGACGATGGCACTGAATCGCGCGCGCAACTGGAAGGAATTCAACACCGCGCTCGAAACGTTTACCGCGCCGACGCAGAACATCGTTTACGCCGACGTCGAAGGCCACATCGGTTATCACGCGGCGGGCGTTGTTCCAATTAGGAAGTCGGGTGACGGTAGTGTTCCGTATGACGGATCGACTGATGCTGGTGAATGGACCAGTTATATTCCAGTCGCCAAGTTACCGACGCTCTTTGATCCGCCGTCGGGAATAATTGTCACTGCCAACCAGAGAATTGTCGGGACTGACTATCCTTATTTCCTATCGCATTCGTGGGCCCAGCCTTACCGCGCTCGGCGGATACTCGATCTGCTCAATGAGAAACCAAAACTTTCGTCCGAAGACTTTCGTCGAATCCTGGGAGACGTTTACTCGATTGCCGGCGTGTCATTTACTCGTGAGGCAGTGAAGTTATTGCGACCAAAGTTGACGCCTGCAGACGAGAAGCTAAAGGCCCATCTCGATGCATTCGAAAAATGGGACGGACGAGTTAACGCTGAATCTACCGTGGCGCCATTAATGGCACACCTGCGTCTCGCCTTTCGCTCAAAGATTTTGACTGCAGCGCTGGGCCAGGAGTTGGTGAGAAACTATCAGTGGAACAACTTCGACACGACTCTCGATCGAATAATCAAAGAGCAACCCGCGGCCTGGCTGCCTAAAGAATTTAGCAGCTACGGCGATTTACTACGCGCTTGTTACGACGAGGCGATTAGCACACTCACGAAAAATCTTGGCCCCGATGAGACCAAGTGGACCTGGGGCGACATGACCAAAGCACGCTTTCCACATCCACTCAGCGGAGCGCCGTTGATCGGTGCACAGTTCGCCATTCCACTTTTTCCGCAAAACGGGACCGGCGGTTTCATAGGCGCTACGGTGAATGTCGGACAGGCCGTTTCGATGCGATTGATTGCAGATCCGAGTGATTGGGACAAGACGCAACAAGGCATCGCCCTCGGCGAATCCGGATTGCCGAAGAATCCACACTGGAACGATCAGCTTGCCGACTGGCGCGCGGTAACACCACGAGAGTTTCCGTTTACCCAACCGGCAGTATTGAAAGCAACGAAACAGACGCTTGTACTTGAGCCATAGAACGTACTGTAGGGGCGGCCCTCCGTGGCCGCCCTTGGTTTGGAATCGTGTTCGCGAAACTCGAGGCTGTCCTTTCTTGAACCCTGTTCCCTCAACCAAGGGCCGCCACGGAGGGCCGCCCCTACAGTACGTTCCATGAAGCCAACACCAATATTGTGGCGCATGTTCTGCGCTGTCGAACTTCCGTCTGAAGTCCGCGCGCAACTGGAGGATCATGTCGCGACGTTGCGGAAGCAGATTCCGGATGTGGCGGCGAGTTGGAGTCGGGTGGAGAACGTTCATCTGACGTTGAAGTTCTTTGGAAACGTCGCCATCGATCGAATCGAAACGATCTCGCGTGCTATCGATCGAGCAGTGAAAGAGTTTTCGCCGTTCGAGATCGGTGTTGGGGAAACGGGCACGTTTCGCACGCAGGTGCTTTGGATCGGGGTAAGCGATCCTTCAGGAAAACTGTCGGCTTTACACAAGCAGATCGAGAAAGAATGTGCTGCGGAGGGTTTCGAGAAGGAGGACCGAGCTTACCGACCTCACTTAACAATAGCGCGCATTAGACGACCTCAAGGAGCGCGACGCCTCGCAGACGCTCATCGCCAAATGCGGTTTGAGAATGTCGCAGTCGCTGTGAAAGAAGTTGTCGTCTTCCGTAGTGAGTTGAGCCCTAAAGGTTCAAAGTACACCGCAATCTCTAAACACGGATTACACGGATAAACTACCTCGGAAGTTCGCGCGGGCGTGGTGGCGGTGGCGGAAGTTGCTCCTTGTCGTCCTTCTCGCCCGTCTGCGACAGCACTTCCTTTATCGCCCCAATACTCGAAAGCATCGCCGACGTCTCAACCGGCATGAAGATCACCTTCGAATTGTTGGTCCGCGTCATATCTCGCAAGCTCTCGATGTAACGCACAGTGATCAGATACTGGCCCGGATCGCCACCGGGAATCGACTGAGCAATTCGCTGCAACGCCTCCGACTCAGCTTCGGCGTTTTTCAAGCGCGCCTGCGCGGCCCCTTCTGCCGCCAATATCGCCGACTGCTTTTCACCTTCAGCGCGCGTCACAGCCGCCTGCTTCTCACCCTCAGCGCGCGTGATTGCGGCCTGTCGGTCGCCCTCAGCCTGCAAGACAAGCGCGCGACGGTTGCGTTCCGCCGTCATCTGCTTTTCCATCGTGATCCGCACATCTTCCGGTGGATTGATGTTCTTCACATCAACGCGTGTAACCTTCACCCCCCACTTGTCAGTCGCCTCGTCAAGAATCACACGCAGCTTCGCATTGATCTGATCGCGGTTCGAAAGCGTGTGGTCCAGGTCCATCTCACCCATCACCGCGCGCATACCAGTGATCGTCAACTGGACGATGCCGCCTACCAGATCGTTAATCTCGTAAACAGCCTTGATGGGATCGGTGATCTGCCAGTAGACCACTGAGTCGACGTGTATCGTGACGTTGTCGCGCGTGATGACCGGTTGCGGCGGCAGGTCGATGTACTGCTCGCGTTTGTCGATCAATGTCAGCCCGGGACGCATGTTGGTCCAATAGACTGCACGTGGTTTATCGAGAAACGGCACGAGGATGTTGAGTCCTCCGTTGGCGACTTTGTCGAATTTGCCGAGACGCTCAACGATCATGGCCGCAGCCTGAGGTACGATCCGGATCGTCTTTACCGCAATCACGAGCAACACGATCGCGATAAATCCGAAGAACAGAAAGGCAAGAAGCGTAGCGAGTGGGTCCATTGTCGAGACTCCCATCCATCCACAGATTCCACAGATTATATATCCAAAGCTTTTTCTACGATCTCTGCTGCGGCAAGAACTTTCTCCTCGGCGAAGGGGGTTCCAGCGATTTGTACGCCAATCGGCAGACCTTCGTTCGATCTTCCTGCCGGAACAGTCACAACCGGTAAATCAAAGACGCTGAAAGTTTGGGCGTAGCTGAATGCTCGAAACGTGCCGAAAGTTGAACCACGCACGGTGACCTTCAACGTGTCGTGTGCATAAGCAGGCGTGGCGCCAACCGGCGCGACGATGATCGGCGTCGTCTCCATCCACTGGAGTAACTCTTCACGCAGACGATCGCGTTCCATCCAGCCGGCAATGTATTCGTCCAACGTTGGCGGCGGGGTATCGTCAGCGGTGCCGAGACGCCAGCGTACGAAAGAACCTCCATCACTCTCGCGGCCTTTATAGACAGCCCTCAACTGAACAACTGACGCGCGTGAAAATATGTTCAGCCACATCTCGTTTCCTCGATCGACATGTGGCGGCCTTTGCTCCTCGACTATCAATCCGGCATCGCTCAACGCTGCGGCCGCCGTGGCAACAGCCTTCGCAGTCTCTCGCGTGACAGGCGCAACGCCGTCATCCGTGTACCATGCAACGCGCGTCCCACGAAGATCAAACGAACTCCGCTCAAAAGCATCTTTACTAAGCACGCCAAACAACAAACGCAGGTCGCCCACAGTGCGCGCCATTGGACCAATCACGGCCCCGAGCGAGTATGGGCCAATACTCGGAGGAAACTGCATCTCACCAGGAATGCGACCAGTCGTCGGTTTCAATCCACAGATTCCGCAGAAATGCGCCGGGATCCGAACCGATCCCGCAAGATCGCTTCCAATGCCGCCGCCCGACATACACGTCGCGATCGCCACAGCCTCTCCGCCACTCGAGCCTCCGGGCGTCAGACCTGGATCAAGCGGATGATTGGTGCGACCAAAAACGAGATTGTCGGCATTGTAGTCCATCGCCATCTCGGCCGCGTTGGTCTTTCCAAGAACAATCGCGCCCGCAGCTTTCAGACGAGCCACCGCAGGCGCATCCGCCTCCGGCACATAGTCAGAACGGATCTTCGAACCACTCGTGGTTCGTAATCCCGCCGTATCAATCGTGTCTTTGACTGTAACCGGCACGCCATGCAACGCCCCTACGTCATCACCTTGCAGTAACGCCGCTTCCGCAGCCCTCGCACGCTCAACCAGATCAGGCGCAATCGTAACGATCGCATTCAACGCCGGATTCAAACGCGCAATCCTCTCCAAATGCGCCTTCGCAACCTCAACCGGCGACACCTCACGCTGCCGAATCATTCTACCAATCGCACTTAGAGACTGCTCTACGAGTTCACCCATAGTTTGTGCCTTTTGTGCCTTATGTGCCCTTTTGTGGCATAATTCAACTTGCTCTTGAGACTCATTAACAACCTGCCTGACCAGCTTATCGGCAAAGGAGTGAATTCTTGGCTATTCGTTTGAGCAGGACTTTTGTCTTGCGCAAGCTGCACCAGCTTTCCGGTATCGTTCCTCTCGGACTCTTTCTTTTAGAACACTTTTACACGAACTCAAAGTCGCTGACCGGCGCGCACGACTTCAATAAAGCCGTCACAGACCTGCAGTCGATTCCCTACATTCTCTTTGTCGAGATCGGCGGCATCTTCATTCCGCTAATCTACCATGCTGTGTACGGCCTGGTGATTACAATGGAAGCGCGACCCAACAACCTTGCGTATCCGTATTCGCGAAACTGGTTCTACCTGATTCAGCGCATCACCGGTGTCGTTCTGTTCTTCTTTATTACGTTCCATTTACTCAACTTCCGATTTGGGATGATTCCGGGACTCAATACGATGTCAGTGGCCCACCATCCTGACAAGGCTTTCGACATCGTCGCCACAGAGTTTCGCATGGTTCCAATCTTCATTATCTATATGATCGGAATCACCGCGACTGTTTGGCACTTCGCAAATGGCATCTGGTTGTTTATGGTCGACTGGGGCATCACGATTGGCGAACGCGCGCAGCGTTTGACTGGTTATGCATGTATCGGTTTTGGCGTAGTGTTGCTTTTGGTCGGCATTAACGCTGCCGTCGCTTTCATCCGTCCCGGCGGACTGTTAGGAGGAATCATCTATTAATGGCCAGTAACGGAATGAAAATCGCGATTGTCGGAGGCGGGCTTGCTGGACTTGCCGCCGCCATGAAGATCGCGGAAGGCGGCCATGCTGTCGATCTGTTTTCCGTCGTGCCCGTAAAGCGTTCGCACTCGGTTTGCGCGCAGGGCGGCATTAACGGCGCCGTCAACACCAAAGGCGAGGGCGATTCCACCTCGGAACATTTTGACGACACTGTTTACGGCGGCGACTTTCTCGCGAATCAACCGCCTGCCAAAGCAATGTGCGAAATGGCGCCGTCGATCATTTACCTGTTCGACCGCATGGGAGTTCCCTTCTCGCGTACGCCTGAAGGCTTGCTCGACTTTCGTCGCTTTGGCGGCACTAAACATCACCGCACCGCGTTTGCCGGTGCCTCCACAGGCCAGCAACTTCTCTACGCACTCGACGAACAAGTCAGACGGTACGAAGTAGGCGGAAAGGTCAGGAAGTTTGAACATTGGGAAATGATGTCGCTCGTGCTCGACGATCATCAGGTGTGTCGTGGATTGATCGCGATGGACTTACAGACACTCGAGCTCAAGGCATTCCCCGCTGACGCCGTAATCATCGCCACTGGTGGTCCAGGTCTCATCTTCGGTAAGTCGACTAATTCGATGGTGTGTACCGGCAGCGCAGTCTCTGCGTGTTACCAGCAGGGCGCGAAGTATGCGAACGGCGAGTTCATCCAGGTTCATCCGACGTCGATTCCCGGTGAAGACAAGCTGCGACTGATGTCGGAGTCGGCGCGTGGCGAAGGTGGGCGCGTGTGGGTGCCACGTAAGAAGGGTGATGTTCGCACCCCCTCTTCGATTCCGGAGGGTGAGCGCTGGTATTTCCTCGAAGAAAAGTATCCTGCTTACGGAAATCTGGTGCCGCGTGACATCGCGACGCGCGAGATCTTTCAGGTTTGCATCGACGGGATGGGAATTGGCGGCCAGAACCAGGTTTATCTCGACCTGACACACATTCCCGCCGAAACTCTCGATCGAAAGCTCGGCGCGATTCTCGAGATTTACGAGATGTTTGTGGGCGACGATCCGCGACACGTGCCGATGCGGATCTTTCCGGGTGTGCACTATTCAATGGGCGGTCTCTGGGTCGATTTCAATCAGCGCACAAATATTCCGGGATTGCTCGCGGCCGGTGAATGTGACTACTCAATTCACGGCGCGAATCGTTTGGGAGCAAACTCGCTTGTCAGTTGCGTCTTCGGCGGCTTCATTGCCGCGCCTGCTGCGATCGAATTCGCAAAGAACGTCGAACGCAACGGTGCCGATGGCTCCCGAATTTACGATCAGGAGTTGAAACTTCAGCAGGAGATCAACGACAAACTGATCAAACAGAGTGGTGACGAGAATCAGTATCGACTGCACGATGAAATGGGCAAGTGGATGACTGATAACGTCACCGTGGTTCGTTACAACGACAAGCTCAAAGCAACCGACAACAAGTTGCTCGAGTTGATGGATCGATACAAACGAATCTCAATCAACGACTCGAATCTATGGGCCACGATGGCGCTGCCGCACGCCCGTCATCTCGCCAACATGCTCGAGCTCGCGCGCGTGATCACACTTGGCGCGCTGAATCGCAATGAGTCGCGTGGAGCACACTTCAAACCGGAGTTTCCTGATCGCGACGATGAAAACTTTTTGAAGACTACAATCGCCGAGTATTCCGGCGAAGGCCCGGTCTTTTCTTACGATCCGGTCGACATCTCTCTGATTGCACCGCGCAAGCGCGACTACAGCAAAGGTAAGAAGGAGACCGCGAAGGCTTAACAGCGCTATGTCATCACATCCATCGAAGACTGTTGAAATTCACATCCGTCGCCGCGCCAATCCCGACTCGCCACAGTACTGGGAGCAGTTTGAGATTCCATATCGACCGAATCTCAACATCATTTCGTGCTTGATGGAGATTCAGAAGAACCCCGTGAACAAGGCGGGCGAGCGCACCACGCCGCCGGTCTGGCACATGAACTGTCTGGAACAGGTGTGCGGCATTTGCACGATGGTGATCAATGGTCGCGCGCGGCAGTCGTGTTCGGCACTCGTCGATAATCTCGAACAACCGATCAAGCTCGAACCGATGTCGAAGTTTCCGAACGTTCGCGACCTGATCGTCGATCGCTCGCAGATGTTCGATCATCTTCGGCGTGTGAACGCGTGGATCGAGTTGGACGGCACTTACGATCTCGGACCAGGTCCGCGCATGGACCAGGACGACGTACAGGAGCGTTACGCATATTCGCGTTGTATGACTTGTGGTTGTTGTTTGGAGGCGTGTCCGCAGTATGAGGGCGACAACTACATCGGACCGCAGGCGATTGCGCAGGTGCGTCTATTCAACATGCACCCGTCGGGCAAGATGAATCGCAATGAGCGGCTCGAAGGAATCATGGGCAAGGACGGCATCACCAACTGTGGCAACGCACAAAACTGCGTGAAGGCTTGCCCGATGAACATCCCCCTCACGCGTGCCATCTACGAGGAAAACCGCGAAACCGTTCTTCATGGGTTGCTCGGCTGGCTTAAGGGCTAAGCAAAGATTTCACGCAAAGACGCAAAGTTAACGCGAAAGGCGCAAAGAAGAACTTCTGTTTCCTCGTTGCGCCTTTGCGTTTTCTTTGCGTCTTTGCGTGAAACTATGCGCTTAGACTCCGAGAACGTCGACCAACTCCTGCACCGCCGACGCACTCTTCTGCAATGCGATTCTCTCTTCCGCCGTCAGGTTAATCTCAATAATCTGCTCTAGCCCGCGAGCACCAAGCTTGCACGGCACTCCAACATAGAGCCCATTGATCCCATACTCACCTTCGAGATACGCCGCACACGGAAGAATCTTCTTCTTATCTTTCAGAATCGATTCGGTCATCTCGACTGCCGCCGCCGACGGCGCATAGTAAGCCGATCCAGTCTTCAACAAGCTAACGATCTCAGCACCGCCTCCCGCCGTACGTTTCACAATCGCGTCGATCTTGTCCTTCGGCAACAGTTCCGTGATCGGGATGCCGGCGCAGGTCGAGAAACGCGGCAGCGGCACCATCGTGTCGCCGTGTCCTCCCAGAACAAACGCCGTGACATTCTCTACTGAAACGTCCAACGCTTCGGCAAGGAAACAACGCATGCGAGCTGAGTCGAGCACGCCTGCCATTCCGATCACACGATGCTTCGGAAATCCGGAGCGTCGCAACGCAACCTGGCACATCGCGTCAAGCGGATTCGAAACGATGATCAAGATCGTATTTGGTGAACGCCGGACAACTTCGTCAACAACTTTCGAAACGATGTCGGCATTCGTCTTCAGCAGATCGTCGCGACTCATTCCGGGCTTACGCGCGAGACCGGCAGTGATGATCACAACGTCGGAATTATCTGTTTCGTCGTACGTGTTTGCACCGATCATGCGCACGTCGAAACCCTCGACAGGTGCGGCTTGAGCCAGATCCAACGCCTTGCCCTGCGGCACTCCCTCGACGATATCAACCAGCACCACATCGCCAAGTTCCTTCGCGGCGAGCCAATGTGCCGCAGTCGCGCCGACATTGCCTGCGCCCACAACCGTAATCTTCTTTCGCGCACCCATTTCGTTTGATTCCTTTGATTTAATTGTAGTTTTGGAAAGGCGTGAGTTTACAAGTGCGTCAGAGGGGTGTCAAATCTAGGTATGAACGAGGATGACCTTGATAATCCGTTTCCGGAGCCGGTCGAAATCGAGATCACCGACGTCTTCGATCTGCATACTATTCCGCCGCGCGACGTCAAAGCGGTGGTCGAGGAGTACCTGCGCCTCACGCATGAAAAAGGATTTAAGGTTGTCAGGATTATTCACGGCAAAGGAATCGGTGTGCAACGTGAAATGGTCCGCTCAATTCTCGCACGCACCGATTTCGTCATCGATTGGACCGACGCACCACCACAAGCCGGCGGGCTCGGTGCAACAATCGTTAGACTAGCCACGGATTAACACGGATTGTTAGGATTTCACCACCTTTGTTGGGTCTAATTCGCGGGTCGTACACAGAGGACCTCCAGAAAAATCCATTCCTCTTGGCAATGGTCTATTTATTTATTTTCTGCCGTTTTTTGCGCGGAACATTCTTTGGTTTCCTCGACTCAACTGCTGTAGTTACGTCATTGGCCGTGTACAGTTCCGGCGCCAGTGCTCGAGCCGCTGATAGTTTCTGGTTTGCGAGTTCAAGCAGTCGCTTGGCCTCTTTCTGACTCTTCGTTCCAGCTTGCGCTGTTAATGCGAGGCTCCAATAGTAAAGCGCTGGATGGTAGTTCGGTTCGATTTTCAGCGCTTCTTCGTACTTCTCAACAGTTAGAGCCCACAGGCGATCCGCTTCTTCGCCACTCCTGGTTAGAGCCTGTGCATGTAAAACAGTGGCCCAGTTGTTTAGCGCCACGTGCTCGTTCGCATTAATTCTTAACACCGCTTCGTACTTCTCAATAGCCTGCGCCCAGAGCTTATCAGCTTCTGCCCCGCTCTTTGTTCGAGCCTGCGAATCTAGAACACTGCCCCACCTGTAGAGTGCATCGATATTGTTCGGGTTAATTCTTAGCGCCGCTTCGTACTTCTCACCCGCCTTCGTCCATAGCTCATCCGCTTCTTCCCCACTTTTAGTTCGAGCCTGATCGAAAAGCACATTGCCGTAGTAGCAGAATCCAGCCTCGTTATCGGGTTTGATTTTCAGCGCTTCTTCATACTTCTCAGCAGCCCGCACCCATAACCGATCAGCTTCTGCCCCGTTCTTTGTTAGAGCCTGCGAGGCTAGCGCACCGCCCCAGTTGTAGCGCACATCAACATTGTTCGCGTTAATTCTTAGTACCGCTTCGTACTTCTCACCCGCCTGCGCATACAGCTGATCCGCTTCTTCCCCACTTTTAGTTCGAGCGTGATCACTTAGCACATTGCCCCAGTTGCGAAGTGCCTCCTCTTTATCGGGTTTAATTTTCAGCGCCTCTTCGTACTTCTCAGCAGCCCGCGTCCATAACTGATCCGCTTCTTCGCCACTCTTAGTCCGAGCCTGGTTGGCGAGCACATTGCCCCAGTTGTAAAGTGCCTCAGGAAACTCCGGCTGAAGTTTTAACGCCGCCGCATATTTGTCACCCGCCAATACCAATAGCTGATCCCCTTCTCCTCCACTCTTAATTTGAGCGTGTGCGGCTATCGCATTGCCCCAGTTGTACAGCGCCTCAGAAAACTCTGTAATTTTTAACGCCTCAGCATATTTCTCACCCGCGAGCACCCATAGCCGATCTGCTTCGTCTCCACTTTTGGTTTGAGCCTGAGCGACTATGGCATTCCCCCAGTTGTATAGTGCCACGTACTTATCAGGTTGAATTTTAAGAGCCGCCTCATATTTCTCACCCGCGAGCGCCCATAGCCGATCCGCTTCTTCGCCGCTTTTGCTTTGTGCTTCGGAATCAAATGCATTTCCCGCCGACACGTACCCCCAGGCAATCAAATCAGCCAATTCGGTAGTCGGCGTTGTTGCGAGCTCGGTTTCCATTTCTATGACGGCATTGAAATTCCCAGACATCAGCAGATCGCGGGCGCGCAAGGCCAGAGAGCCAGGCTTTTCTATTTTGTCGATTGCATCCCGAAGCAGTTTTTTCGGAATCGCCTCCAGGCTCGAATCTTTACCCGGTTCAGAGTATGGCAGCACTGGCTCCAACAAATTTTCGAGGTGCGTGAAAGGAGTTTGAACGAAAGCGGGAGGGAAGCAGCCGAGTCCCTGCGCCAGCGAAACAAAGAAGTCATCCGCATCGAATCCTTGAACGCAGAAACAATCCTTGCCGGCAACTAATAATCCGTCCTGAACATGTGTTTGAGGTGGATTGTCCTTGTAACAAATCCAATACAGGCCATTATCATATCGACCCATATTCACCAGATGATCAAACACGGGATCGTTCTCGCCGCTGTAACCCGCTACAATCCACACTCGACCGCGCGCCGAGTCAGTAAACACAGGGCCCAGGTGTTGGGACAATCGTTCCACTTCCGATTCCGTGTTCAGCACCACAAATCCCGTATGTTGCCCGTGAAGATAAAAGACTGATTGTTGAGCAATAAAATCCGGATCGAAATTTTGCGATGCGGCAAAGTCGTAAACAGCGGGGAAAATACCTACGAGCGCGCAGGCGCGCATCACCAGTGGATCGAAGTTGACTGTCAGAACGCGATCGACATACCCATGCTTTAAGAGTTGCGCTATTGCAAGGTAGGCCCAGTTTAGTTTGGCGTTATTGATGTACTGGCTGATCAGGTCGTGCCGTTCCGCCATCAGCAATTCCGCCATCACATGCGGATAAGTCTTCTTAGGTGCTCGCTCGTATGCTCGCGGATATTCTTTGCGGATGATTTCGATGAATCCATTTGCCGCAGGAATTCCGGCTTTAACAGAGCAGCCCGCGCCGATCAGTAAAGTACAACCCTTATCTCGATTTTTGGCGCGTTTGACAGTTTCCAGAACATCGGCGAGTTCTCGGCGCATTGATGAGGCTCCCATCTCAGCGGTTTGAGATTACAACGATCAAGTGTAGCCCAGAGCGCACATGTTAATACACGAGCGCTCAGATGGGCCTACAAAATCGTCATCTCGCTGATGCATTTCTGCCGCTGGCATTCTGATTGCTAATCTTCTCTGTGCAATCTCTGTGTCGTCTGTGTCTCCGTGGTTAACTAAACCTGTGGGAAAATCAACCACAGAGGCACAGAGGACACTGAGGTTGCACAGAGAAGAATCTCAAATTAAGACCCTACCGGAAAGGATTGAACTAACTAAGTGGCTCAGTCTAACGACTTAGACGGAAACGCCCCTGATAAGTCTGACATCGCGATCGTCCTGATTGATGTCATCAACGATCTTGAATTCGACGAGGGCGACCAACTCCTGGAGACTGCACTACCCGCAGCCAAAAACATCGCACGTCTCAAACAACGAGCACGTGAAGCAAAGGTCCCGATAATCTACGTCAACGACAACTTCGGTCGCTGGCGTTCAGACTTCAAGAAGATCGTTGATCGTTGTCTACACGGTGACGTGCGTGGACGACCTATTGCGGAGTTATTGGTTCCTGACGAAGACGACTACTTTGTGTTGAAGCCGAAACACTCGGGCTTCTTCAGCACGACACTCGATCTGCTACTCGAGTACCTTGGCGTGCGGACGCTGATTGTCGCCGGATTTGCCGGCAACAACTGCGTCCTCTTCACCGCAAACGATGCCTATATGCGAGATTACAAATTGATCATTCCCGCTGATTGCACAGCTTCAAACAGACCAGCCGACAATGAAACCGCATTGCGGCAAATGGCCCAGGTACTAAAGGCAGACATCAGACCCTCCACCGAGATCGACTTCGCTGCCCGCTGACTTGAGTTGGAAAGATGAAAGCGTGTGATCAGCTCGGCGAGCTAATCACACGCTCTTTATTAACTGGGAACTTTAGCGGTTGCCTTTACCTTGCTTGCCACCTTTTTGGCCACCCTGGCCGCCGCCTTTATTTCCCTGGCCGCCTCCTTGCTGACCGCCACCTTGTTTACCGCCACCACCACCTTGATTGCTTTTACGATCGTTTGCCATATTCCCCCCTTATGTTCGATCTTAGTCGGCTGCACTTATTCAAGACATAGTCGCAACCGTGTTTGAGCGTTAGCAAAGAAAATGCCAGATGCGTCGATCACACTTCCTGATGACCCTCGAGATCAGGTTCGACACCTCGCTCCATTGCGAGTGCTCTCGCCTTTTGAAGTACATCGGCATCGATGGGTTCATCTCCGCTGAACCAGCCTTTTACTTCCTCAGGCGTGCGTCCTAATGCAAGGGCAATCGCTTCATCACTTGATCCAAAAGCCTCATCGCGAAGTATTTGTAAGATTTCCGCAGCTTCTTCTTGAGAAGTCCCCTGGTCGTCAATCGGCTCTGTCTCTCCTCGCGTTACTCGGGCTGTTCCGTTTTCGATTGGAGACATGGACGATCTGTTGTCACTCGACATTTCGTCGCTGCTATCTGTTCGTGCAGTCTTCGTTGATTGTTGACTATTCCCGTCTGTCATAGTTGTATTCCATCCCCTCAAACAATTTTGTCTGGTTAACTGCAAACTTGAGACCACCAAGACACGATAGAACGTACTGTAGGGGCGGCCCTTCGTGGCCGCCCCTGCGAGGAATTCGACACAGGGGCGGCCACGGAGGGCCGCCCCTACAGTACGCTCCATGGAGCTCGGTGTATTTTTCCGGTCGAATTTTCGTTGACCGGTGAGTGCAACGCGTGTATAAGGGGCGCGAACCCAACGAATTCTTTTCAATTAGCTTTTCTGTACCAACCGTCCGATCTTTCAAACCATCCCCCTGATCCGCTGTCCGTTTAGTAACGCGTATGAACGCCGTCTGGTCCCTGATTACCGGAATTGTTAATACGGTGCTCGCCGTATTTACCGGTGGTGCGATCCGGATCCTGTTTCACCCTCAAACTCACATCAAAGAGTTTTCCGTAGAGGTCGTGCGGCCGGACGACCTGCTGGTCCTCACGCTGGATTTTTACAACATCCGACTACAAGGAAGCGGCGCGGGGCCGTTACAAATCGATCGAGTTGCGGCGGGAGACGGTTTCGTCGTCGCGCATTTCCAGCCACAGAGTTTCGGCGAGCAGGCGTTTTTTGAAGCCTCGCCCGGCGTTCCAGTGCTTTCCGATCCACTTTCACCGCCGCCGGTCGCTTCGCGAATCGCCGGATCAAGTCAATTGGTTTTCCGCGTTGCGCCAGCGCTGCTGCCGTTCGCATTTAATCTCGACACGATTCTGGAAGTGCTAACGAAATGCGAGCAGGCGACGCAGGACACAATCGAACGCCCAGGTCCCGTTCCGGCAGTCGGCGTACGCGGGCGATTCGGCGGATTCCGAGCACAGTTCTCGAGGATTGAAGCTCCCTATCGTGTCGTGCTTTCGCCCGACGCTGAGAGCCGTTGGACGCACGCGTTTGCACCCGTGCTGGATCCGGCGGGGAAACGAACCGAGCTCTGGCATACGCGACTCAGCTCAGGCGCAACGGCAGCCGCTGTCTGGTCTCCCGACTACAACGAATCCAACGTCTCACCGGACAATGACGACTTGCCGTTTCGCATGTCACTGAAGCGGAAAAACCGGCATGAGATTGTTCGTTCAACTTCGGATCCCGAGTTGTTCGCTTCGCGTCCAGTCGATGTTAGGCAGATGATGCTCACGTCGCAGGGCGCATGGCTGAACGTGCATGGCCAGTGGGACCCGCCGATCGGCGGCATGGATCTGGTCGAGTGGAAGCACGTCATGACGGGCGGCCGCGATCAATACGCGCGAGTTGTCGAGGCCGGTTACCTGTGCTCGCTTGGTCACCGGTGCGTGCTCGTTACGATCACCGAACGAAAAGTCCAGATGGGCACATCCGGCAATGCCGAAGGTCAGCCGATTGCTTATCTACGACAACGAAAGCTGATCTTTTTGCGACAGTTGACCAAGACCTACCAGCATCGTGATTCGCCGTTTCGCACAGTTACTTTCAAGACTGACAAAACACCGAATCTCGATCTGCCGAAGGACAGCCAGATTCTGTCGTTTGGCGAAAATGCATTTTGGCCACGCGTGAATGGACAGGACTTTTTGTTTCATGTGGTGGCAACCGATTGGGAAGGAAAGGTTCACGAGTATCACACGCCGCAAGCCTTTGTGATGAAGTCGCTGGCGGATGTCGATCCCGGTCACACCAAAATCAATCAGGTCATCGGCCACGTGAATGGTTTGGCGCCAGGCGACGTGAGGCGTGATCGGCCGATGCGCGGACAGAAGATCGCTTATGCGCCTTCAGTCGTTCCCGGAGACACGACGTACGAAACAGAAAAGATCATCTTTGGCGCGACGGGCACCACGGTGTCTCCGTTCTTTCTGCCGGCGATGACCAAAGCGCGCGTGGATGTGCCGGCGGTGCGTCATCTCACCGGGAGCACAGCATTTTCTGAAATTCAGTATCAGAAAGATTACCTCATCACGCCAGGAAATAATGTCATCGGAAATATCGGCGAAGTCTTCGCTGAACTGATCGGCTCACAGACGCCCGTTAATTTTTCTTCCGATCAAACTGGCGGAATGGTCGCGCCAAACTTCGGGATCAGCGGACTCTCGCGCGGCGCTGGTCCAGTCGGAGGAGACCCGGGGAAGTTTGCGGCCGGCAATTTTAATCCCGCCGACATTTTCAAGAACATCAAGCTTTTTGGCGGCGTGGACATTGGCGGAGGAATCAAAGACGGAGTAGAGTTCGCCGGCATCGTCAGGAAGATCGTAAATCTGATTCCCACCGGTCCGTCGATTCCGAAGCTCAGGACCATACGCACCACCGCACTCATCGGCGCCGTTTCGAAAGAAGTTTTTCAAACGAGTTACCGGTGGGATCTCAATGCCGGCGGTCTCGTAGATCAATCGGTCCTGGCAACCAAAGGGATGTTCAAGCCGCAATCGAACGGACGCTTTCTGATCGAAGCGGTGACGAACACTCCGCTGGATGGATCGTCGGGAACATCAACAATCCATGGTTTGATCGAGAACTTCACGATCACACTCATGCCCGCGACACCGCTGGTCGCACTGCATTTCACGAGAGCTGAATTCACGACGCAGCCCAACTCCAAGACTGATTTTGCGATCATCTTCAACAAGTTCGAATTTCTCGGCGTGCTTGCGTTTGTCAACAAGCTTTTGGATGTGATTCCGCTCGACGGCTTCGACGATCCGCCTTTTCTCCGACTGACGCCACCACCACAACCCGGAGTCGAGGTCGGATTTACGCAGGGTATTCCCACCATCGGTATCGGTATCTTCACGTTACAGAACATCAGCTTCGGCGCGAGTTTCTATCTGCCGTTTCTCGCGGGCGCGGCGGTGATGCGTTTCGCATTTTGCGAGCGTCACCAACCGTTCACGCTGACAGTTATGCTGTTTGGCGGCGGCGGTTTCTTCGCGATCGAAATCGGGCTGGATGGCGTGAAAGCGATCGAGGCGTCGTTGGAATTTGGGGCGTCGATCGCTCTGAACCTTGGCGTGGCCTCCGGACAGGCGTGCATCATGGGCGGCGTTTATTATCGCGGTGGGCCAACAGGTTTCGTCCTCGTCGGTTATTTTCGCGCCGCAGGCTCGCTGACGGTGCTCGGGTTCATCACTGTTTCAGTCGAGCTGTACGTCGGTCTTGGTTACGCGTCAAAGGGCGTGACGCCGCACGGCGGACACTTGTGGGGACAGGCGTCGGTTAAAGTCAAAGTAAAGATCGCGTTCTTCAGTGTCTCGGTCAGCATCAGCATCGAACGCGAGTTTGCGGGTTCCGATCCGAAGTTCATCGAGAGCGTTTCTCCGTCGCAGTGGATTGAGTACTGCAACGCGTTTGCTGACTGTCCCGTTTGATAAAGACGATGGACTTTACACAAAATTGTGCTGAGATTTCTCTGTGCAACCTCTGTGTTCTCTGTGTCTCTGTGGTGTGTTTTTGCTCAGAATTCATCAACCACAGAGACACAGAGAACACAGAGGTTGCACAGAGAAAAGCGCTATCGTGACTTTTAGGGCAAAGCTGAGCGACGATGGAAAAACAAACCATCATCTTCACAGCACTTCCAAACGGCCGCGAGGCGGATGGCTCGCTGAGACTTTCCGTCTTTATCTCACCGCGTCTGTGGGACACTGTCGCTTCGGTTGAAAAAATGAAGCTGTCGCAGTTCGACGACTTTCGCGATTGGCCAGATCGAGTTAACGGTGCGACCTGGCAAGTTGTGTTCGAAGGTGGCCCAACGCTGAACGCGACTGTGCCGGGCGGCCCAGTCGCAATTCGAGAATTCTGGACCTCGCTCTTCAAAGACAACACTGACGTTTTGCCCTATCGCTTTGACGATTATCGCGGTGCCGTAATCGAGACGTTTCCGTCAAACGTCATTCATGATTTTCTCGTCGGTGTGTATACACGCGCCGCAAGTGACCCCGCGTTAGGCGCCGGCAAACATCTGCCGTCACTCGGCGCTCTCGCCGCGGATCCGGATATTCGCGACATTGCAGACGACGTTAAGCCGCAGGAGGTACCGCTACCTGGTCCACCTCCAGCACCACGCGACGAAGGCGGACGAGTCCCAACACCCGAACCAGAACGCCCAACGGCCGAGCCCTCCAAGGGTTGCTGTCTGTGCGGATGTTTGATCGGGATTCTGTTGATGTTGGCGGCGCCGTTTCCAGGACTCAGATCGCGGCTGAAAAAATTTTGCGCGCAACATCAGCCGCCACCGGAAGAGCCTGCGCTTTCCACCGAGCCAAAGCCGGTACCTGAGCCACCAGCGCCGCCGTTACCTGTTGTGCCGCCGCCTGCGCCACCGCCGAAACCACCCAAGCCGCCGTCAGTGAATCGCTCTGCATTTGCCGATCTGCAAACTTTCCTGACTCCTGCGACTGAGGTTTCACATCCGCTGCCAACGGCCGAAGAGATCAAACAGAAATACGATTTTCACCAAATGGTCGCGGCGCTCGCCGATTATCCGATGTTGCTCCGCAGGTTTGGACTCGTCGTCGATTTGCTCGTGGAGCTGAATGGCGTCGCAATACCGGCCCAATCGAGAGTAAGTGTCGTGGCAACTCTGAATTTGACTGATGCGGCCGACACAACGCCTGTGAGCCCACGAACGAATTACCAACTCGACGCTGACACGTTTAGCGCGCTTCCGCGTCCAGTCGATCCGGAAATCAGCAACGGCATGTTGCGCTTCAACGACACGAATGTTTTTAACGTTGTGCAGGTTGATGTCGTCGGCGGTGGCGCAAAAGCTCAAGGCGCGGCGAACAGCATCGTCGATGCTGCAGCGGATCCAAATCGTTCGCTTGACAATAGCGGATTGCCCGCGCTCCGCAGCGGCGGAATCTCTGTCATTCGCCTAAACATGGCTGCCGACCTGATCGGACGTTTCAGGAGATCGCACGCATTGCAACAGTTCGTTACGGTGCGAGACAGCGCGCCGCAGCGACTTGATCCGCCAAGCGCCCCTCCGGCGTTGCCCGCAACGGATGAGCTCTTCGCTGAAGATTTGGTCCACGGTTATCGCATCGACGTGTTCGACGCGAAATCAAATCGCTGGCATTCGCTTTGTCAACGCGTCGGTACATATACGTTCCTCGATGCGCCCGACGCGCCTGGAGGAAGCATCGTTCTCAGCAATATCGAGGACGAAGGCTTTGTCCAATTTGCGGCAACTGAACCACTCGGGTCACCGGCGCGCGAGAAACTGCGAACGCGCGACTCGCTGTTTGTGTGGGAAGGCTGGAGTCTTTGTGCGCCGCGGCCCATGGCTGCGATCATGCCGAACAAGCCGACCGATCCTCTCGAGAAAGTTACGCTCGACACGCCGAAGAACGAAGCGATCACCAACTTTAAACTGGAGACGAGCTTCAAAGCCAAGCCGTTGTCTTTGCCGCGCTTGCGCTTCGATCACACTTACCGTTTGCGCGCGCGTGTTTGCGATCTTGCAGGTAACAGCGTCTTTGATCCGGACGATGCTGATTTTGCCAACGACGTAACCGAACAAACCCCCGACTTTCACTGTGCGCGATTCGAGCCGATCAGCCCGCCTGCGATCATGCTGCGCGAGGAGCCCGTCGAGGGCGAGTCGCTCGAGCATCTCGTCGTACGCTCACCTGCCGTCGCAGGCGAATCGCAAACAACCGAACGTCACATCGTGCCGCCGAAAGTTTCCCAACTACTGGCTGAGCAGCATGGGAAATTTGATCTCGCCAGTCAAAAAATGGACAGTTCGACGACGACGGGCTACGACAAAGCCGCGCGTGAAGCCGGTGCGTTGAACGATCCGCCCGCTGTCGAAGTAAAGAAGGATGTGTGGGTAAACGCAGCTAATCAGTTTACGGTCAGTTACCTTCCCGATCCGGCATCGCGCGGTACGTTGCTGATGGGGCTGCCGGGCATGACGGATGACGACGAGATTGTTGAGCCCACCGCGACGAAGCGCGTGAACAAGATTCCTTTTGATGGAACGTGGCCCAATCGTCTGCCATTCCGGCTGCGGCTGGTGGCGATTCCGGACGGTCAGGTTCCAGCGGAACCCGCTTGGGAAGATTCCCCGGGCGACCCGCGCGTGCTCGTGGTTGAGCTGGCCGAATCACAAAAGAAAGTCGTCCGCATCAGTTCGTATCTCGCAGCAGAGGACATGGACCGGCAGGGTGTGTTGCAGTGGACGCGAGAAAAGGCGCCGCCAAACCTCGCCGCGATCGAGACCGACACTGAGTCAGGTCGAAGCTGGTTACATCTGCCGTGGCGCGACATCACCCTCGTCCATGCGGTACAGCAGCCTTTGGATCAGCCGGCAGCCGCTGTTAACACGCCAGCCGGAAAAAATCTCGGCGAAACGTTCGCGACGATCACCGGTACCCTCACGACCCACGTTGCGAGCACGGGCAAAGTCGATCTGATCGGTAACTGGAAAGATCCAATCGACGATCCGGCCCAGCCGAAACCCGGCGAACAAGTGGGCCAGGCATATCTTTGCGAAGTTCTGATTGACGAAAAAGACGTCACAACGCCGATCAAGTCCAGCGCGAATAAGAAAAATCCGATTCACAATTTCGGCGACACAAAGTTTCATAAAGTCGCCTACACGCCAATCGCGACGACGCGTTTCCGCGAATATTTTCCGCCAAGTATCACGGACGTTCCGGCGAACATCACGGTGGCCGGCCCGCCCTCGAACGATGTCACAATTTTGAATTCAGCGCGGCCAGAGGCGCCCAAAGTGCTGTATGTGATTCCCACCTACGAATGGGAAGACGAGCCAGCTGCCGGCGGCAAAGTCACGCGCAAACGAAAAGGCGGGCTGCGAGTTTATCTCGACCGGCCGTGGTACTCGTCGGGCGCAGGCGAGTTGCTTGGCGTTGTTTACGTCGACGGCGTGAACTTTACCGACCTCGAGGAAAAGGTGAAGAAACTGGTGACTGTGTGGGGCGCCGATCCGATTTGGTTGACCGGCCCAACCAGGTTGAATGCCACTGCGTCGCGCTTCATCGGAACGAAAACAGATCGCGCCGGATTAACCATCGCAGAGAATCCACAAACGGTTTCGGTGGCCGGATACGAGCCGCAGTTTGACGAGACACGACGGCTTTGGTTTGCCGACATTCAGATTGATATCGGCGACTCGTACGCGCCGTTTGTCCGGCTGGGGCTGGCGCGTTTTCAACCTGAGTCAGTAACGAATGCGCATTTGTCGCGTGTCGTGCGTGCGGAGTTCGCGCAGCTTGCTCCAGATCGAACTGCGAGCATTACCACGACGACTACATTGTCCAGTGCCAAGTTCGAGATTTTCGTCAACGGTTTAACGTACGTAGCTTCGAGTGCGACGACGGGCTTTGCTGTTGGCGCAGCGCGGCGGCAAACCGGCCATGCCGAGTTCGAAGCGCTCTTGCAAAAACGTAGCGCAACGATGGGCAACGATCCCGATCTCGGTTGGGATACCCTGGCCTCTACTACTCTCACCCCAGAATCGACCCCTAACGAATGGAAAGGTGAACTGAATCTCGCCGAAGCGATCGCCTCGAACACCTGGCGCATTCTGATCAAAGAATACGAATGGTACCGCGCCGACTTTCAACCCGAAGACGCGCGCGAAAACCTGGGCTTCGCCCGCCGCATCGTCTACGCCGTCGCCATCCCGCTGGGGTGATGGAACGTCTTTTTCCTTGTCTTCAATTTTGTGCTTGACCTTGGAACTAATTCGAAGGTGTAGGATGCCGATGATGAAACAAAGCGGTTCGAATAATGGCACTTGGCGAATCGGTGACCTGGCAAAGGCAAGTGGGGTGAGCACCGATACGCTGCGTCATTACGAGCGAAAGGGAGTGTTGCGCTCGCAGCGAGCTGGAAATGGTTATCGCGAGTATGGCTCAAACTCCCTTGAACGAGTACAGATGATCAGAAAGGCCCTGGCGATTGGATTCACGTTGGACGAGCTAAGAGAAATCCTTCATGTTTTTGATCGTGGCGGAGTTCCCTGCCAACAAGTGCGGAGTCTGGCGACGAGTAAGCTCTCCCAGATAGAGGTTCACTTAAAGGAAGTGATCTCACTGAGAGACGAGTTGAGAGATGCCTTGAAGGATTGGGACAAGCGTTTAGCAAAAACCACTTCCGGTCAACGAGCCAACCTGCTAAAGACTCTGACTACTCGGAATCGCTTGCATTCATCAACTGGTCTCCTCCTACGCAAACCTTCGAGACAGAGAAAGGTCAGAAAGCATGAGTAATCGGAAAGGATCTTGTCTGGTAGTTGGTGCAATTAGTTTTAGTCTCGTGTCGGCACTCCTCCTCCACGCGCAGCACCAGGAAAAACACATCGACGAGATGAACAGGCGCGGCGATAAACACATGGGTTTCGATCACACGAAAACTACCCATCATTTTTTACTGGCACAAGATGGTGGCGCGATACAGGTTGAAGCTAACGATACGACGGACACGAACAGTCGCGATCAAATTCGCGGTCATCTCCGGCACATCACGATGATGTTCACTGATGGTAACTTTGAGATTCCCATGCTCATTCATGAGAAAACACCGCCAGGAAGCGAGGTCATGACGAAGCTCAAGTCAGAGATTAGTTACAAATACAAGGAGACCGATCGCGGCGCGCTGATTCAAATCTCGACCAGCAATGCCAAAGCTATTGAAGCAATTCACGATTTCCTGCGGTTCCAAATCAAGGAACACAGGACAGGAGATCCATTAGAAGTTAAGAATTACTAGAGATGTTCTGATGACCAAATGTGCGGCCGCACTGCTTCTCGATGTGCCGCTTGTAACACACAACGGCGGTCATTTGAAGAAGATTTCTCGCGCAAAGGCGCAAAGGCGCAAAGCGCTGCCGCGTTTCTAAGCGGTTTTCTTTGCGCCTTTGCGCCTTTGCGCGAGAAAGCGTGATGGACCCGCGGAAAAATCTAGATAAACAAGTGCGAAGGGTCCAAGTCTTCGCGGATGATGCGCAACTCTTCGTCGTTGGGGACGGCGGTTGTCGTCAGTTGCAGTGAAATGCGGATGTCCCAACCGGTGTTTTCTTTTACTTGTTCTACCGTGCATCCTGGATGGAGTGAAGTAAGCACCATCTCACCTTCAGAGAATTCATAGCATCCCAGATTCGTGATGACCATTACTGGACCACCTCCAGGCATGCCCAGCTTGCGCCGGCCTTCGGGCCCATCGATAAATCCGGGAGAGGTGATGAAGTCCACGCGTTCGGGAAAAGAGCGTTTGCTTTGCGGCGCGATAACGAATACTCGCTTTGCCAGGATCGCAATCTCACAGGCGCCACCACTACCCGGCAAACGTACTTTCGGATGCTGATAGTCTCCGATGACAGTTGTGTTCAGATTTCCGAAGCGGTCGATCTGAACGCCTTGCAAGAACCCGACATCGATGAGTCCGCGTTGCAGGTAGAAGCTGAACACATCAAACATTGAAAACACGCCAAGCGAATTGGTAACGAGCGCCGGATCACCGATTGAAATCGGCAACCGTTTCGGGTCAGCTCCAACCGCGCCTGATTCGTAGATGAGAACGAGTTTTGGCGCGTGCAGGCGGCGAGCGAGGTTACACGCAAGGTTGGGTAGTCCAATGCCAACAAAAACTACTTCGCCATCCCGGAGCTGACGTGCTGCCTGGCAGACCATCAATTCCTGCGGACTGAAATGTGGTCCATCAATAGCCATAGTTGACAGGCTCACAGTAATGCGGTCGTGCTTTCAGACGATTTAAATCAGCGCCCATGCGCCTGACGTACTCGCCGCGATCGCGCACTCCGTATACCCACTCTTCCAGGTACTTGTTGAACAACGCTTCATTCTGCGAAATCTCGCGCCACCGAACATAAAAATCATTGTCGCGATCGTAAAATCCCTGCGCGAAGGAAGGGTGACAGCCAAACGGTTCATGGACCACGGCGCTGACGATCATTCCCGGAATCAAGGTTCGGTTTGGATCGGAGCGAATGACACTCTCCGAAACAATCTCTTCAGCGACCACGATCGTATTTCGTGAAGCAAACGCAGCCTCCTTCTGCACTCCGATTAGTCCCCAAATTTGCGCGTTGCCATTCTCGTCGGCGCGTTGAGCATGAATGATCGCGGTGTCAGGATTCAGTGCCGGCACTGCGGCCAGTTCTTCGCCCGTAAATGGACACGCGACCGTCTTAATCAAGGGATTGACGCGAGGAAGATCGCTGCCCATGTAGTTTCGCAGGGGATAAAAAGGCAACTTCGCGGCGCCTGCAGTCAAACGCGCGACCATACCGTAGTGCGAGTATTCTTCCAGTTCGATTGAATTCGGAATGCCCTGCTCGACAGCTCTGCGAAGAGCATAAAGTGGACCAGCGCCCGGATTTCCCACCCAACTAAATACCAGTCGTCGTACGCAACCGGCTCCGATTAGCTGATCGTAAATAAGATCGGGCGTGAGGCGGCAAACTGTTAGGTCGCGTCGTCGTTGGCGGATGATTTCGTGCGCGGCAGCAAAACAGATGAGATGTGTGAAACCCTCAATGACGACCACATCGCCGTCATGCACAAACCGGCGTATGGCTTCATCCATTGCCATTATTTTGGTAAGTTCTTCATCCACAGATTACACAGATTATATAAAGTTACGCTGCGAGGCCACATGTACATTCGGATTTCGTTTCTAGTTGCTTTCCTACTTTTGGTTCCTTACTGTCGCGCCGCCGATATCGATTGGACCAAAGCCCGCGCCGAAGCAGTTCAGCTGCTGCAAGACCTAATCAAAATCGACACTACCAACCCGCCGGGTAACGAGCGTGCTGCAGCCTTGCACCTGCAAAAGATTCTCGAGTCGGATGGAATTGAGACTCGATTGCTCGACGTAGCGCCGGGGCGTGCGAATCTCTACGCTCGCATCAAGGGCGACGGCAGTCGCCGGCCGCTAATCCTGCTCAGTCACACTGACGTCGTAATGGTCGAACCGCAACGCTGGACCATACCTCCTTTCAGTGGCGAACTACGCAACGGTTTCATCTACGGGCGCGGTGCAATTGATATGAAGGGCACCGCGACAGTTCATGTGACTCTCATGCGTCTAATAAAGCGGCTCAATGTCCCACTCAAACGCGATCTTATTCTGCTCGCTGTTGCGGACGAAGAGGCAGGGGGCACGGGTGCCACTTCGATCATCGAAGAGCATCTCGAGCTGATTCGCGGCGCTGAGTTTCTTCTGAACGAAGGCGATGTTGTTTATGTAAAGAATGGCAAGGTACAGCAATACGGCGTCGATGTGATGGAAAAGGCCGCGCTTTGGCTCAGAATCGTAGCGAAAGGCCCGGCCGGGCACGGCTCGATTCCGTTGGCGAATTCCTCCGTCGAACGTTTGCTCCGCGCGCTCGAGCGTCTGAGAAGATGGGAGACTCCGATTCAGGTTCCACCTGCGGTTGCCGAAGGCTACCGGATGAAGGCTCAACAACAAACTGATCCAGTTCTAAGAAATGCTTACTCCAACCTCGAGAGAGCACTCAAGAACCCAACGTTGCGTAAGAGACTCTTAACTGACAGCACTCTCAATGCCGAGGTGAGAAACACTTTTACAATCACGGGTCTGCAAGGTAGCGATAAAGTCAACGTCATTCCCGGAGTGGCCTGGGCTCAAATTGATGCTCGCCTTCTCCCTGGCGAAACACCTGCGGGCTTCATTGCGACGTTGCGCCGGGTGCTCAACGATCCGGAGTTGGAAATTGAGACGCTTGAAGGATCAACGCCCACGGGATCGAGCGCCGATACGGCGCTGATGCATGCAATTCGCAAAGTTGCAGCACGACGTGATCCGGGTGTGCCGGTTATCCCGACGATGCTTACAAGCTCGACTGATAGTGCCAAGTTTCGCAGCGTTGGCATCATTGCTTACGGCTTTGAGCCTTTCAAGTTGGACGATGGAGAACTGAACCGCTCACACGGCGACGATGAACGGGTCTCAGTAGAAAATCTCGGTTTCGCTCTACAGTTTCTTTATGAGGTGATATTGGAGTTGAACTAAGGTTCAATTGCCGACGCTGCGCGGTTGAGAGCGCGAGTGAGACGCTCAACTTCCAGTTTCGCGCGTGATTGATCGCGGGCCTCGATTGCCTCTGTGAGCGCAGGGAGGACCAGCGGTTTGTAAGTCGGTCGCGGCGCGTAGATCAAATGCTTGAACCATGGTCGCCCGACGAGGCCTTCCGGATCCAGCAGTGCGCGCTCAACCTTCATCAATCCTCCGTGTACGCGCTCAACACGGGCCATGTCGCCTGCTTCGACAGCTTTGCGCGCGACTTCGAGCGCCGTGCGACCGTTTTTCTCCCAAACCTTAGCAGCGTCGCGAACCTGTTTGAACTCAACATCAACTCCCAGTCGTCGCGCCGCAGTTTCGGTTTCATCGAGATACATTTGCACTTCCTGTGCATAAGCGGCGTAGTCCAACGGCACATAATCACATTCGGAGAGCTGCAGCGCGGCGACTGCCCAATATCTTCCCATTGCTGCGTGATAGTAGTAGCCGGGATCACCAACGCGATCGACCCACGTGAAGCTGTCGTAAATAGAGTGATAGACACCGTATGGTCCATCAAATGTAAGATCGGCAATCGGCAGGCCGAGGAAGTTAAGAAAGACTGTGTAATCCGAACCCGAACCGAGTCGTGTTGTTACTTCGGGCTGTTTGGCATCAATGGCCTGTTTGGTGTCTTTGCTTTGACGCAGCCACGCGCCATAAATAGATCCGCCGCTGGGATCGGGAACGTCTCGTGCAACCTCACGCAAGAAGTTAGCAAGCGCCGGTACAGCAGCGGCTGTAAAGTTGTTGCCTGAAGCCGAACTGTCAACGTTCAAATAGGCAAGCGCTCCCGCCTTGAGTCGTTCGGCCTCCAGCTCGCCCCATTCAGTGCTTCCGGTGAGGGTAAATTCTTCCGCATCCCACGACGCAAAAACGAGTGTGCGGCGTGGCTTCCAGCCGCTTCGCTTGAGTTCTCCAAATGCCCGCGCCGTTTCCATCAGAGTCGCGCTGCCACTGCTCGGATCGACACCTCCGAAGACCCATGCATCACGATGGTTTCCGAGAATCACCCACTCATTCGGTCGTTCGGCGCCACGTAAGCGACCCACGACGTTCCAGATCGAACGCACTTTTTTGTCGTTCTGAATTACGAGATGAAGCTTGTCCGATGTTGGACCAAGACGATAAGTGAAAGGCAGTCCGCCTTGCCACTCAGCCGGGACGGCAGGTCCGGTCATTTTTTCCAAAAGACGTCGAGCGTCTTTGTACGACATCGGCGCTGCGGCAACGGTGGGCATCGACACGGCTGACTCGGCAGGAAGAAAACGACCTCCGGGAACCGAAGCCCAGCCCGGCGTGCGAGGATCTCCGGGCAAATTGAAATCGTAGACAATCCCGCCTCTTTGCAGATGACTTTCCGGACCCCACGGACCCCATGGATACACTTCACCTTTCTTGTATCCATCGTCAGCGGGATCGGAATAGAGGAGTAACGCAGCAACTCCACGTCGCTGGGCCGTCAGAGCCTTGAACCCACGGTAACTGTAAGGCACCGAGTAGCGCGCGAGGGCGATTTTGCCGCGCACATCAACGCCTCGCTGTGCGAGCAAGTCGTAGTCTTCTGGATTACCACTATTGACATAGACCACTGGCGCGGTCACGTCGACGTCCGCAGAGTAAGCGCAATAAGGAATGCCGACGTCTTCGTTATAAGAGTCCTTGTCCTGCGGGATTGGCTCTTCCTTTAGAGAGAGCTTTTCCATTGAGCCGACGAGTGTCGCTTCATAACGAATGGGCCATGGGAGGTAAACGGGGTGCTCGATGAGTTCCACATCTTCAAGTCCGTACTCTTTCCATTGCTTCGCCACATGCTGCGCGAGTTCGTAGTTGCGAACCGAGCCTGCCATGTGTGGCTTCTCGGTGAAGATGCGATGTTCGCGCCGGCAGTTTTCGGGACGGATGGTCTCGAGCAGTCGAGCCTGAAGAGGTTTAAGCCTGTCCGTGTTAGCGAGTGAAAAACCCTCACGAGCGTTCTCTGGAACACTCAGAGTCGTGGCAGTTAATAGCAGAAGCAGAATGACCGTGTAACGGACCAAAGTGCCATTCAGGTATCACGGGTGCTGAAAGAGTGTCAAGGTTTTTGATAGCCAGGGTAGTGGGGCTTTCAACTCTGGTTTACTGAGTCTTGCGAAGCTTTTGTGCGTTCTGTTTGAGATCGACGGTTAGGAGCATTACGTGTTCAAGATCAGCGCTCGCCTGTTTCGCCAGGTTAACATCCACAGTGTTAGCCGCTTGAAAAACAGGATTGTTGACGAAACTCATTATTTTCTTATCAAGCAGAAGAAGTTCCTCACGGAACTGTCGAACTGAAGCGACTGCAGGCACCTTCAAATCCGCCTGAGGATTTTCCGACGCGGGCAAAGACAGGCCTTCTTTGAGATCGTTGGCCTTGCCTCGAATTTTAGAAACCGTATCCGCTATCGAAGAATAGTCAAGCGTGTCTTTCAACCAGGCGTCCGCCATCATCTTGTTATGCAATGCTTGCAAGTCTCTGAAGTCGTCTTTGATCTTTTTGAAACGATTTACTCGCACGGATTCCGATTCATCTTTCGGTACAGCCCAGAGCAGAAGCCTTTCCATCTCAGCTCGCTCAATGCGGCGGGCCTGATCCCGGTTGCGGGAGCGTTGGCCCTGAACAGAGCTTGAGGCTACGAGGGTCAGAGCAATTAGCATCAACTGGAGCTTTATTCGACGTGACATAGGCGGGCTCCTTCGAACGGGGATTATCCTCCTAAGCGATGTTTTTGCAAACAAAAAGGTGGCGAAGGATTACTTCGCCACCCTGACAAATGAAGTGTCTCGAAATGGCGCTTAGAAATTAAACCGCGCCGCAAGTTGAATCACGCGAGGATTGCTGCTCAATACCTTAGATGGATTGAGGAAATCCAGCGTGAGTGGGTTTACCTGATTTAGCGTCGTCAAACCCGTGGTACCAACCGGATCCACACTATTGACTGAGCCCGGTACATACTGCGGATGATTTAACGCGTTGAAGAAGTCAGCGCGAATCTGGAAGAACTTCGTTTCTCCGATTCGGAAGTTCTTGAAGATCGAGAAATCGAAGTTGTTAATCGGATCCAACAGGAACGTGTTCCGTCCAATGGTGGATTCCGCGCCCGCACCAGTTTGAATGTAACGAGCATTCGGATTGTTTGCGAGATACGCAACAACAGATCCTGCTCCGGCTAGAGTGCAATCACCGGTGACGCGGCACAGTGGTCTCACCGTACTGCCGACGCCCTCGGTTCCACTTGGATTCAGGATCGCGCGATCGCCGGCATTGTCGCCGTTCAGATTCGCATCGTTACCGCTGCGTATTGTGATCCGCTCGCCCGTTTCATAGGTGTAAGTTCCGGCGAGGTTAATGCCGCCGAGAAGTGTCCTTGTCAGACCCGTGCGCTTCGAAAACCACGGCACTTCATAAATCCACGAAGTGACAAATCGATGCCGGTGATCGAGCGCAGAATCAGCCCGTTCTCTGCGTAAGTTCTGGAAATCCTCTACGCGTCGTGGCGACAGCACAGTGGAAAACACTTCTGCTGTTGTGTCATCGATTAGATGACTCCAGGTGTACGCACTGGTCATTTGTAAACCGCGAGAGAAGCGTTTCGTAAGCTGAGCGGAAGCTCCGTGATACGACGAATTTCCGTTCGAAAGAAACGCAACGACGGCGGCCCCATCAAAACCAGCATTTGCAAATCGAGGCACGAGATTCGGACGAGCCTGGATCGTTGGTAAATCCAAGGTCAACGCGTTGAGCGTTGCCTGAGATGGTGCACTCAGGAACGTTGGCAAACCGCGGCGACCGTCTTCCGGCGCCACTTTCGCCTGGATATTAAGGCGGTTCTGCGTCAGCAAGTGGATGCCACGCGTACCGACATAGCGCAGTTCCGTTGACCAGTCATTACCAAACTGTCGCTGGAAGCTGCCGGTCCAGGTTATCGAGTAAGGTACTTCCTGATCTGTAATAAAGGATGCGGTGTTCTGTCGAGCAACAACCGGATCGGTTATGAACACTGGTGTGTCCGGAAGACCACCATTTGCCAGGAAGTTAGGAGTTGATGGTTCACTCGTGTCGACGCCATTGGTCTGCTGCAGTTGCGGAGGATTGGACAGGATGTACAGATTATCAAAAATATAATCGTAACCCATCGAGAATCCTGCGCGGATCGAACTCTTTCCACCCGAGCCAAAGATACGGCCCAGCAATCCGCTGTTATAGTCGGGCGACCATGCAAAGCCAAACTTTGGTGCAAAGTTTTTCGTTTGCGCCTTCGGCTCGCGGAATTCCAGCACGCCCGGAACGGTCGAGATGGAATTCAGAGCCTGACTTGTTCTCGCACCTAGCGGCACTTGCTGATAGGAATAGCTGAGGCCGAGATTCAACGTAAAGTTTGGACGAACGCGCCAGTCGTCTTGAGCAAATGCATACAGCACCTTTTGGTTTCCGTAATAGATGTTGTTGCCTGCATTGCGCTCACCAAAGGCATCTGGTGATAGGTCTAACAGGAATGTCTCCGTCGTCAGATATTCATAGTCACCACGAACACGTTGCGAAAAGCTCTGTGGAGAAATGATCCAGCGGAGGTCACCACCGAACTTAAGTGTGTGATTGCCTCTCAACCACGTCAGGTTATTGACGATTTGATAGTTATTCTCGATTCCGAATTGTGGTGCATTCGGATCGGGACCAATGTTTAACCCCAGGTCGTCGAGAATAATGTTTGGAAACACCGTGAGTCCCGGAAAAGTGATATTCGGGACCGGGAAGTTTGCAGACGAACGACGAAAAGCACCGCGGGTCTCATTGATCACTCGTTCGGAGAAATTGTGAATCAGTGTGTACGAAAACAGTCGCTGCTTGCTTGGCAAGGCGACGAAGAACACTGGCAAGTTTGCAGTGTTGTCGATATCCGCGCCGTTCGTAAACGTGAAACGGGTGTGATGCTGCGTTGAGGAACTCTGCAAGTAATCGAGGTTGATCACCGCGTGATTCTGTTTGAAGAAGTTCGGAGCTAAAATGGAAACGTCACCCACAGCTATATCGCGGCCCAGCACTTCGATCGTTCCCTGATTGTTAGCGGGAGCTACCGGGACGAAGTTTCTAAAAACACCGAGGTTAGTTGCAGACAATCCTGGAATTGTCGCTAACGTCGCAAAGCCAGCCGCCGTCGGGGTGACTAAACCTCCCGCACCAGCAGCGCTTCCGGTTTGGATTCTCTCGTAGGACGTAAAGAAGAATAGTTTGTCCTTGCCAAGTTTAAATGCCGGCGGCATACCCTCGCCGAATTGAGGGAGCGGAAATGGTCCACCGATGTTGAAGCCGCCTCGAAAGTAGTCGGTGCGCGGCATAAACAGATCGCCGTCAGATTTATCTCTGGTGATACCGGCATTCTTCTGAATGGTATCGAGCGCATTCAAGTAGCGGTTGCGGAAGAAGCCGTAAGCAGTGCCGTGGAAGTCATTGGTGCCGCTCTTCGTTACGGTAAGAAAATTGCCGCCGTTTGAGCGAGCAAATTCCGCCGAGAACTGATTTTGCAGCAAAGTAAACTCTCCCACTTCTTCCGGAGAGATGTATGACTGTGGACCGGTTACAGACTTATCATTGTTATCAACGCCGTCAACCACGAAGTTATTATTGCGCGGGCGCTGTCCACCTACCGAGCCTCCTGTACCTACGCCAACGCCGCCAGAACTGGTAACACCCGGAGCAAGCAGCGCGAGATTATTCACGCCGGCAGGACTTCCCGCGGGACCGGCAGTCGTCTGAGCAAGCTCGACTACCTGTCTGCTGCTGAAGGCTTTCGACAAGTTTGCTGAAGTAGTATCAACCAACTCGACACCACCGGCAGTTACGGTAACGGTTTCAGTTACCTGGCCTGGAGAAAGCTCCACGGGTAGGTCGGTGATCTGATTCGTGCTCACCCTGACATCGGTGAGCGAAACATTTTTGAAATTCGATGCTTCGACGGAAACACCGTAATCGTCGCCAGGCTGTATGTTGGTAAACTCAAACTGTCCCGAAGTGTTTGTTTGGGCTGTTTGAGTTCCGCCGGTTGATTTTCTGGTGAGGGTTACCTTAGCGCCGGAGACTACCGCTCCGTTTTGATCGGTAACTACTCCGCGGACGCCACCAGTGGTCGCCTGGCCATGCGCTGAGAAAACGCAGCTAACCGCGAAAATTAACACCCATAAAAATCGGTGCAGTCTTATGTTTTTCATTATGAAATCTCCAAAATGTGAAGTTCCTTGGGGGAGCCGGAGTTCCAGTTCGCAACTGCTATTCCCTAAGGGTTGTATTAAAACAACACGGGCGATTTTTCGAATGAATCCGTTGTAAGTCGCTATTTTTTCGTGCTTTGGGGAAATTTGGTAAACGGAATTAATCCAAAGACTTCGAGAAAATCCAGAAATATGGAATCTTGATCCGCCCTCGTCCTTCGGGCTCCGCATCATGGTCCTCGAGTAGGCTGCGGTATAATGCCCGCGATGAAAGACTCAAACGAAGAGGTTCATCCAGGTCGCGACCCTCGATCCCGTCATTGAAGCGTACAAGAAGCACGTTGATGTCACATTGATCCGAGAGAACCTGCGCCTCACTGTGGACCAACGCTTTCAGCAGTTAATGAAGCTGCAGCAATTTGCCGAAGACCTGCGCCGCGCCGGAAGAAAGGCCCGCTCGCAAAAGTGACCGACTTCAACGCACTGCTCCGTTTGCTCGCTGAGAATCAAGTCGAGTTCATTATCGTCGGCGGCGCCGCCACTGCTCACGGGTCAGCTCGGCTAACACTTGCCGCCGGGCGTCCGAAAGATCTGGAAGTCATTGCCAAGCTTGAGCAGATTCGAGACGAGACGTAACTCAAGCGATAAATCAAAGCGACAATACACACCCGCACTCCCTTAAAGCTTTACGGCTTACGCGCTCCTCCGCCACACCAACGGAACCGACGTTTGCGTTTCCGAAAAGCCATGACTTGCGGTTACAATATGAAGCCATTCAATTAGCTTCACTAGCGACCCAGGCGACGAAATACATCAGCCGAAATTGCTGCGGGAATAATGCGTCATGCTAGTGAACCCACGACAAGGCGGGGTTTCAATTTGTACGTTAAGACTAGTTCGCCGGCCAAAATCGTTATCGTCGATTACCGTACGGGAAACCTGAATTCGATCAAGAAAACCCTTGATCGAATTGGTGGCCGGTCGATTATTTCCTCTCGGCTCAAAGAGATTTCGGCGGCCGATAAGATCATACTTCCAGGAGTCGGGCATTTCGCGAAAGCGATGGCTAACTTGAAGGAACTCGACTTGTTGGAGGCACTCAATGAAGCCGTACTCACTAAACGAAAAGCCGTTCTCGGAATTTGTCTCGGAATGGAATTGATGGCTAAGACTAGCGAAGAGGGTAATACATCCGGACTGCAATGGCTTGATGCCGGAGCTGTTCGCTTTAAAAACGGAGCGTCAGCCCGTCATAAGGTTCCTCACATGGGCTGGAATAGAATCCAAATCACAAAGTCTAGCCCCCTGATGAAACGCGTGGAGGATCAAGCTGAATTCTATTTCGCTCATTCGTATCATCTCGCAATCAATGATCGGTCAGACCTACTGAATGAAACTGAGTACGGTATTGCATTCCCATCTGCAATCGAGCGGAACAATATATTCGGCGTTCAATATCATCCTGAAAAGAGTCACCATGCCGGCGTGCAAGTCTTGAAGAACTTTATCGATATGTAATGTTTCGTCCAAGGATAATTCCGGTTCTCCTGCTGAAAGACCTTGCCATTGTAAAGTCGGTCCAGTTCAAGAATTACAAATATATCGGCGATCCCATCAACGCGGTGAGGATCTTCAACGACCTGGACGCCGATGAACTGGTATTTCTGGACATTACAGCATCAAGAACGAACCGACTGATCTCGCCCGACTTTGTAAAGGCCATCGGGGAAGAGTGCCAGATGCCTTTCTGCGTTGGTGGGGGAATCAAGACGCTGGAGAACATAAAAGCGCTAATTGCTGCCGGCGCGGAAAAGGTAGTGCTGAACACGAGTGCAGGTCGTGACCCGGACTTTGTAAAAACGGCGTCAGATGAGTTCGGATCATCGACGATCGTCGTCTGCGTCGATGCAAAAAGAACTTTCTTCGGCACCGAGCGAGCGTGGATTCTTGGAGGGAGTCGCGCCACTCGCTTCTCGCCTTTGGAGTTCGCGAAGCTGATGGAAGATAAAGGCGCCGGCGAGCTGATAGTTCAGTCCATCGAGAGAGATGGGACGATGCAAGGCTACGACATCAATTTAATCAGGTCGATCTCGCAGGCGGTCAGCATTCCTGTGGTTGCGTTAGGTGGCGCCGGACGAATTGAAGATTTAGTGGATGCCTATTGGAACGGTTTTGTAAACGGGCTTGCTGCCGGAAGCCTCTTTGTTTACCAGGACAAACGAAGAGGGGTGCTGATCAACTATCCGGAAAAAGCGGACCTCTCTTTTGACTAAGTGCCTTTCGTGCAGCCAACCCAGGATCGCCATTCAGTGAACAATTCTTCGCAAGTGAAAAGTTATCAAGAGTGCAGCCGGTGCGTGATGGACACCACCGACCCACTGATAACTTTCGATGACAACGGTCATTGTTGCCACTGCACCGAATTCCTCGAAAAGAGGATGAGGCACAACTATCGCGGCAAGGAAAGCGATGCCGCCCTCAATAAAATTTTCGAAAACATACAGCGCAAGGGTAGACGCAGCAAATACGACTGTGTTTTAGGCGTGAGCGGTGGTATCGACAGCAGTTATCTCGCCTACATCATCACACAGCGCGGACTTCGGCCCCTGGCTGTTCACATGGACAACGGCTGGAATTCCGACAAGGCCGTGGTCAACATAAAGAATGTTACCCGCAGACTAGGCATAGATTACGAAAGCTACGTTCTGGATTGGGAAGAGTTCAAAGACCTGCAGCTCTCGTTCTTGAAAGCATCAGTGCCGGAAGCTGAAACACCCACTGATGTCGCAATACCGGCCGCATTACATTCGGTCGCCGCAAAGCATGGGATCAAGTACATACTCAGCGGCGGAAATTTAGCCACGGAAGGAATACTACCCAGGGCTTGGCATTACGATGTCAAAGATCTAAAGTACTTCAATTACATTCACAATACGTTCGGCACTCGACCTTTAAAGAGCTTTCCCACGTTCGGTTACAAAAAAGAAATCTATTACAAGATCGTCAAAGGTATGCGGATGATCTATCCATTAAATTTCGTGCCTTTTAATAGAGATGAGGCTGTACGGCTGTTGCGCGAAAAGCTCGAATGGAGGCCGTACGGTGGAAAACATCATGAATCGACGTACACCAAGTTTATCCAATCCTACTATCTCTACGAGAAGTTTAAGATCGATTATCGTCGAGCTACTTTATCAACCCAGATCTGTGTCGGCGAGATCAATCGCTGCCGCGCGATCGAACAACTGCGGTCCAACGCCTACGACCCTGAAGAAATTGACGAGGCGAAGACCTACATCGCCAAGAAGCTGAGTATTGGCAGGGATGAACTTGAACGGATAATGCGCTTGCCGCCCAAGTGGTACTGGGATTATCCGAACGACGAGCGAAGGCTCGGTTTTATTTATGAGACATATCGCAGGCTTTTTAATAAAGAAAAACTAGACCGGTTCTGACGAAATGCCGAAATCAGTCTCCGTCGTTATTCCCACTTATAACTACGGACGGTTCATCAAAGAGGCGATCAGCAGTGTGCTTGATCAAACGCGTCCACCAGCGGAGATCATCGTCGTGGACGACGGCTCGACAGATGAAACGGCCGCAGTCGTCGCGGCATTCGGAAAGGCAGTGAGATACATCCGTCAGGACAACGCGGGTGTTTGTGCGGCACGCAATCGCGGCGTAACTGAATCTACCGGGGAGCTGATCGCCTTCCTGGATGCGGACGATACAATCGAACCATCAAATCTTGAAAAACAAGTTGCGAGATTCGAGAGTGACGACGAGATCGGCCTGGTCCATTGCGCAATGCGTGAGTTCGACCATGAGACTGGAGAAACGATTCGTCTGCATATGAAAGGCGGCGAAGCCCACGTGGCTGACAATTTGCTCTTGTGGGACGGCCCGCTTATTGTCGCACCTGGCGCCGTTATAGTCAGTCGCAAGGCATTCGATCGCGTTGGCGGATTTGATACGCGCATGAAGGTTAGTGAAGATTGGGATTTTTGTTATCGCGTAGCTCGATTATTCAAGGTCGGATTTGTTCCCGAACCTCTGCTTAATTATCGAAGCCACAATGCTTCCGCTCATCGCAACCTTGAGAACATGGAGCGCGGGATGTTGATGTTCTACGAAAAAGCTTTCGCGACCGACGATCCCGAGATCCTGAAGCTACGACGTCGAGCGTACGGAAACTTTCATCGAATTATGGCAGGGTCGTATTTGCATTCCAGACGCATCGGCAAGTTTTTCTGGCATGCGGTAAAGAGTATCTGGATGCGGCCAGCCAATTTGGAATACTTTCTTCGTTTTCGATAACGGGTTCTGGTTTTGCTCAGAATGGTGCGTCTCGCGGCACTAATTCGCATTTAGCCATGACTTGCGAAGCATCAGCTGCCTGGCCGTCGCCTCCTTCAACTCACTGATACGCACGACCGCCCGTGAGAACCCTTTGATCGGCACTTCGACAGTTTGCGTTTTTCCTTTCCGGCTGATTATGAGCCGCGCAGTGTCACCTATCTTCAACCGTACCAGCCAGACACGAAAATCCTGCCAGGTGGAAATTTTTCCTTCGTCTGCCGAAATGATTGTGTCACCTGTGTGAATGCCTGCTTTGGCCCAGATGCTCTCGGGGTTCACGATCCTCACCTTGAAGTCACCGTCACTCTCAAACGCAAAAGGAACGATTCGAAGATCGACGACCGGCTGTCCATTGTCGTCCACTGCGGGAATGGTTTGAACCTCGGATCGAAGTCCGATCAGTTGGAGGTAGCGATTGAAGTCGATCACCCGCGCACCGTAGATGTAGTCGCGGAAAAACTGCTTCTTGTCGCATTGGCACACTTCTTCTATCGCTCGTTCTATATCAGTGTTGTCCATGCCGTGCTCGGAGTCGAACCGTTCGGCCAGCCGGCGCATCACGTCGGTCGCGTTCCTGCGGTTTTCCGTTTCACTTCGAATCTCGAGGTCAAGCATCGTGACAAGCAGTTCGCCCTGGAGATGAGTACTGGCAGAGTTGTCGCCGAGGATCTCCGGATGGGAGTCTCCCTTGCTGACCTTCTCGGCAGACTGGTTCGAATAGCCGGGCGATGAAAAGTATCGTGCCATCAGTGATTCGAGACGTTCGATACGCGAGAGACTCTCACTGGAGATCCGACCGCGCCGGATGAGTAGATCGGAAAACATTATCGTTGCCCCTTCGCTCCACCAAAGGACGCCGGTCGGATCGGCAAAACGATAGCGAATACCAACCCGCTGTTTGGGACGCACATCCATCAGGTTCCAAACGTGAATGTACTCATGCGCAATCTCTTCGAAGAGATCTTCGAGACGGAGTGAGAGACCAACATTCACCGACGTGTGATGTTCGAGTGCTGACTGCCCACCTTCCTGTAACAGAAAAGCATAGCGCGGATAGGGCGGCCTACCGAACGCACGGATCGACTGAGTCACCAGCTGCTTAATGCCATCGAGAATGGGCTTCGGATCGGTTGCCGGCTGGCCCGAAGCCGACCAGATCACGACACTGTGCGGCACGCCGGCAGCAACAAACTTCCATTGCTTCAGCTTACCGATCATGATCGGCGAGTCGAGTAACAGCTCTGTAGAACCGGTAAAGCTTCGCTGATTTGATGTCGGCTCGAGACCCGACGCAGCGGTCCACTCGGCTGGCATTTCGAGGTCGAGCCGAGCACGACGTTTTTCTTCGCCCACGACATACATGAGTGAATGAAGATCACCGACCATACCGCCATCACGTGTGAGGAACGGTTTCCACGATTGACGAAGAGCCCCCTGTTGGGCCGGCAGGCGAAGACGATATCGGATGTGTGTCTGCTGTGGTGCTTTGTCGATACGCCAGACCGTGTCTTCTTCACGATCAACGGTGAGTTGACGGCCGCGCGCGTCGGATGCGGAGAAATTTTCGATATAGCGGAAGTACCGATCGTCGTATTCAGGGTGGACCGCCATCGCCACCCGCAGCAAACCGGGCCGCTGCCTCTGGATCTTCATCTCGACAGCAAAGCCTGTGAGATCTGTTGGATCAATGCGAATTTTGTATTGAATAGGCGCGTCTTTAGCAGACACCGCAACCGCACCCAGGAGGGCCACACAACATAACACCATCACGCGCATGATCTTCATCGTAAGTCTTGGACGAGCGGATAGAAGTTTTTCTTCAGTTTTTCTCGTGCGTGTTCATTGCCGGTGGTGTTAGCGGAGGCGGCGATGGTGGTGTGTGTGAAATCTTCGATCCGAAAAAATCCCGGCGCAGGCGGGGTTGCTGGACCAGCGATGAAATATGTGCGCACCTATCATTCTTCGTTCCTGCTTCTCAGCGATGGGAGCATTGTTGGAGCGGAGTCTGATGCAGCGCGCAGTGACTCATTGAATTCGTAACACAAAAGGGCGCAAAGCCAAGGACAGAACCAGTGTTCATAGTCTTTGGGTCTTTGCGCCCTTTATCGAAAAATTTTAACGAGTTCTAATTGGCTGCCGTCGTCGAGACCGAATTGCTTGCGAAGTTCGGCACCCAGGCTTTCGATCCGCCAAACGCTATGGAAAACGGACCCTTACCAGTTACGTAAGTAGTGATGATAGTCCCGCTTGAGGGGCTCACTTTGACAACGGTACTGTCGCCATTGTTCACCACCCAGAGATTGGTTCCGTCAAAAGCTATTCCTGAGGCTCCATCACCAACGGTGAATGTACCGAGGTTCAGCCCGTCACTAGCACGAAGCTTAGTTACGCTTTTACCGAAATAGTTTGTTACCCAAACGTTTTCGCCTTCAGCAGCGACTCCGAATGGACCTCTGCCTACCGCATACGTACCCAACACGGCGCCAGCAGTGCTCAAGCGCGTAACCGAATTGCTGAAGCTGTTTGCCACCCAGATGCTGTTTGCAGCAAACGCCAAACCGATCGGGCGATTACCGACCGCGAAAGTCCCTTGATTTTGTCCTTTCGTACTCAGCTTGGTGACGTTGTTGCTGTGCCGGTTTGCGACCCAAATACTGGAGCCATCAAACGCCAAACCGCCTGGACCATCTGCAATGTTGTAAGTTGCCGCGACAGCTCCTGTCGATGGTGTGACTTTCATCACGTTGTTACTTAGCAAATTCGCCACCCAAATAGAACCGCCGGCGTAAAGCAAAGCAACCGGTCGCTTACCAACTTTGAAACTTCCGGCCACCACGCCATCGCTCACCCTCACTCTGGTGATCGAATCGTTGAATTGAGTCGCAACCCACACATACGTGCCGTCAAAAGCAACGGCCTCGGGACCTGTTGTGCTCGTCGCCGATGTGGTAGTGATGGTCTCGCCGTCGAGCGGGGCGCCGCCTAAACTCATGCCTTGGATACCACCACCGCCACTGCCGAGTGGGATTTCATTCATCTGGGTTTGTGCGTTAGTTATTGCCGCTGCAACGGCCAGTAATAACGCCGCACTCAAAACTCTTGTTTTAAGAAAGCTCATTTGCCACCTCCATTCGCTTTCATTTTCGCCGAAATCTCTTTCGCCTTGGCTGAGTTCTTTGGCCAATCAACCCAGCTGAGTGTTTCTGCGATCCAGTCCGGTGCGGATCTTCCCGGGCAACCACCCCATCGTTCTAATGGTTCGTTGCCATACTTGATAACGCCGATGTGATTGCTAACAACTTTATCGACTTCGGGGTCCGGATCGACAAATCCGAGTTTGCGCCGAATGGTTTCCATGTCCTCTACCGATCCAGTGAGGAACAACCACCCTGGTTTCACTTTATGCATGTGTGCATAGTGTTTCAGAGCAGCCACGGTATCCTCTTTCGGTTTCAGCGTAAACGAGTACATGAAGATGTCCTGCCCAACGCGGTTGCCGAGTATCTTCTGCAACCTCACCAGATTCCTGGTGATTGGTGAACAAATGCCTTCGCATTGCGCGTAGAACATGTTGAAGATCACGATTTTATCTTTGACGAGGTCGTCATAGAACTTCAACTGACGTCCGTCATGCGCCGTTAACACGAGATTTGGAAAGTATCGCTGCCTGATCCTTTCTCGCGAAGATATCTGTTCGAACTTCCTTGGTTTTGTTTCGAGAGCCTGCGCATGCGTTAGCAGTGGGAGTGCAAACGGGGCCGCACCAAGCGCTGCTACCAAACTTCTACGTTTTAAGTCCGTCATAAGAATTCCTTTCTTCAGGTTACTGGGTCCAGGTTTTCCCCGCCACGCGCTCAGCACGTTGCGCGGGATCACCACACAACGACTGTTAAGGGTTCGTCCTGTTGTCGCCAACATCGTTTATTTCTCCGAGCACCATCATCGCGTGGTCTTCGTGAACCACGTTATGACAGTGCAAGGGGATCCTTCCCCTGAAGTCGCGGAAGCGGAAATAGACGACTGCTTCCATGTTGTGCTCTAACCTGAAAACATCTTTTCGGCCTTTGGTAATCAATCCAGTAGCGGACGGAGCATTACCGTTAATCGACAGAGTTTGGAACTCTTCGAAGTGCATGTGGATCGGATGCTGCCACCCGCCCGAGTTGTTCTGGAAGATCCACTTCTCTACCGAGTTTCGTTTGATCTGGAAGCGCGGCGGCCGATCGCAACCGCCGACAAGCTGACCGTTAACCTGCCATTCCCCGTTGCCACGTTCGAACCGGAACGTGCGAGTGATGCGAGGCGCGTCATTCGTGTCCGGGAATCCGTAGAAGTATGTTCCCGCAGGAATCAATGCCGGGTTCACGCTGTTGTCCGTTACGGGTGGGCCATCAACGATGATCTTGAGGATCTTGTCTCCCTGCCCAGCGCCTAAAATATTTCCAGTAGGACCGCGTCCGTCTTGCTGTTCCAAACGGTTCTCGAGGAAGAAGGTCTTGCCCGCATCGTTGGTGAAATCGACTATTACATCGACGCGCTCTGCTACTGAGAAACGAGAACTGTTTACCTGCACGGGCCTCTCTAAAAGGTTGCCGTCAGTGGAAATTTGCCAGAATGATTTGGTGCTGTTATTTGGTCCTAGCACAAACATCTGGTAGAAGCGCGACGGTCCCGTATTCAGCCAACGGAAGCGATACCGGCGGGGGCTTACGTGCAAGACAGGATTAATCTTGCCGTTGACGAGGAACTTGTCGCCCAGAATTCCATCTGTATTGAACAGATCAAATTTCAGAAGTCCTGTCCGACTGTCGAAAACCTTGTCGTTGAAGACCATGTAAATATCGAAACTCGTAAGGGGGTTTTGTCCGTCGCCAAAGCTTGGCAGTTTGAAGCCAGTGTTTTCGTTACCACTATCGCGTTCATTGAACAGAATATAGGCGCCTGCGAGACCTTTGTAAGTGTTCTCCGCGGTGTGATCGATGCGGTGGTCGTGGTACCACAGCGTGTGCATTGCTTCCCTGATGTCGCCGCCTTGGGCCTCGTGCGTCGACAGGACGCCTGCGTACACATTTGGATAATGGTGATCGTAGAACTGTCCTCGTTCCATGAAGAAACAAGGAAATCCATCACTCTCGAGTGGAGTGTGGCCGTTATGTAAGTGGGCGGTGACGGATGGAAGACCAAAGCCTCCATTCTGTTCCGGTAGGTTGTTGCGCAGTCTCAACAAGACCGAACCATCCTGAGGTCTCCCCTGAACGCCGTATCGCTCGACGATTAGTGGACCAGGCGTCGTACCGTTGAAGCCCCAGATTGTTTGCGGCGGAAGCTCGCCTACAGGGGCCATTAATACCGTGCCCTCTTGTTGCGACATTTCATAGAACCGTTGTGGCGGGAACTGTGTAAATGCCTGGTGGCGCTCAGGTCGCGCTTCGCCCGCCAGCCGGTTCGGTTCGATAGTGGGCGCGGGAGTTAGCGAAGCAACGGGCGCCAGCACTGGCAGCCTCGGCATGAGTTCCTGGAAGGGAGTGGTTGCGGGGCTGTTCGGTTCATCGTCGTCGAACGAACCCATCGTATTAAGCGGACGTGCGCTCAAACCTTTTTTCGGGATCAGCATACCGGCACTGGTAAGCAGTCCCATCTTGAGCAGATCGCGCCGTTTAAACCCGGCAGCAATAAGCTCGCGACGATTATCCGCCGCTGTCTGCTTTTCCTTTTCTTTTCTTAGATTGCGTTTGGAGATGTACGCCATCGGTAAAACTCCTCCTATTGAGATCCTGGGGTTAAATGGCGGGCCAGGTCTCGATCGCTCCGTTGATAGATTGAGAATTTCCGACACGTATCCCCGGCCGGAAAGACTCGCTTGTGTTTTAGTAGATATTCGACACAGCTCTGCTAACCATCGTTTACGCAGTCTCGCAAAGCGGTCTCAGATACTTCGGAAGAAAGTAAGCCGATAACTAAAAACTTGCTTACTTATAGGAGGTCAGCGGAAGTTACGTAAGGAACGACCACCAACTCGAATAGCCTTCAAGGCACAGCACTCTGTGAGTGGAAGCATACTGTCCGAGGGTTGGGGGCTGGGGGGAGTACCAGTGCACCTCTGGGCAAATGCGATTTCGAAGCGCGCGCAATGTATTATTCCTGGCAAGCGAAAGTCAAGTGAAGAAGTGTGGAAAAATGTCGCAAGAGAATATGACTTAAAGCCGAGGAGCCTCCTGTTGCCTCTGCACCTCTCTTCTCGTATATTTACCCGGCGTAAACGAACGAGGTGCCACTTATTGGTTACCTACTGAAGCGCAGTTGATACGATCTTTTTACGCTCTCACTGGGTGTTTAGGCGTAAAGGCGCTCACCTCGAAGGTTAGCGCGAAAACTTCTCCCCCACATCCCGACGCACCGATTATTCCTTTGATAGTTTCAGTGTCTTTATACTAAGTGTGAACGTACCTTGGGAGGACTTGTCATGACATCAAGCCGCATTTCATGTTCAGTTGTTTTGTTTTTAACCGCACTTATCCTTTCTCAAGCCAGCGCGTCAGCTCAAACTGCAAGTTTCACGAGGACCGACTACCCCGCTCTCGGAAACAATAACATCGTCGCCGACTTGAATGGTGACGGCATTCCGGATCTTGCCGGGACGGGTGTAAACGTGGCGTCCGTTATGTTGGGTAACGGCGACGGAACGTTTCGCCCGAAGGTTAACTTCCCCGTTGGAGGGCAAACACAAGACTTGGCTGCTGGTGACTTCAACGGCGACGGAAGAGTGGATTTAGTCGTGTCACTCGTCGACCCTGGATTCAGTCTCTCTTTGCTCACCGGTAACGGCGACGGAACTTTCAATGCTCCCGTGAATTTCGAAAACACCGGTTTACAGGAGGATTCACCCGCCGTGGTCGCCACCGATCTCGACAACGATGGTCGTCTCGATGTCGTATTGGCCCATGCAATCTCTTGCTTTGTTGCGCCCTGCGTTGCAGCAAGGACAATAACCGTGATGCTTGGGTTTGGTGACGGTACGTTTCAGGTTCCAATCGAGATTGAAGTGGGAACGGGAATGTCGCGCATCGGCGTCGGCGACTTCAACCGTGATGGAATTAAAGACTTGGCGATCGCCGGCGACAACTCGCGACTTTACACCCTACTGGGTGTCGGGAACGGAACGTTCCTCCAGCAGCCGACGATCGTGATGACGGCCGACCAATTGTTTGTGGATGGAAGCGACGTCGACGTCGCGGATCTCAACGGCGATACGGTTGAGGATCTAGTAGTAGCAGTAGCCACCAACGGAAGCCGCACCGCAATTCTCATTGGAAATGGCGATGGAACGTTTCAGCCGGCGCGTATCATCACGGAACCGAGGTTACGCGTTCCCCAGTATCAGGTGGTCGCCGACTTCAACCGCGATGGCTTCCAGGATATCGCGCTTGCTTTAGCGAATGGCACCGAAGGCTTGATGGAGATTCTAAATGGAAACGGCGATGGCACGTTTGATCCGCCGATTCTCTACCTAATGCCACCTCCGCTCTCGAGCATCGGGGGCGGCACGCTTGTCACCGGGGATTTCAACCGCGATGGCAGACCTGACATTGCGTTGCCAATCATAGGAGCGAGTTCCGGTTTGATTGGATTGGTCAACTCGACGGGGGCAGTTTCTGTTGCTCCAGCTTACGGTAGCGTAACCGCGTCGCCATCGACAGTTATTGGAGGAGCTCCGACCCAGATAACCATTAGTCTTGTCCCTGGATCAGTGGCGCCTTCAGGTGGCTTTACGTTTTCGGTTTCCAGCAGCAATTCAAACGTGCTGCAAGTGCCTTCAAGTGTATTGATGCCGGCGGGAAGTTCGAGCGTGAAATTCACTGCGACAACGAGAAACGTAACGTTGGCTCAAAACATCAACATAAGGATTCGCAACAATCGACTTGGGCGACGTGAACTGAACGTTACGGTTACTCCCGCTCCACCGACGCCAGCCCCGCTCTCCTTATCATCGCTAACTTTGTCGTCGACTTCAGTGACTGGTGGGAACTCGGTTCAAGGTACCGTCAGTTTAAGTGCTGTTGCTCCTTCCGCGACGGTTATCAACCTCGCGAGCAGCAATGCGGCAGCTTCTGTTCCAGCAAGTGTGACCGTGGCTGCCGGCGCATCCTCCGCGAGCTTCACTGTCAATACGACAACGGTTAGTGCAACGGTAAGCGCGACAATCAGTGGGATGTTTAATGGTGTAACGCGCACTGCGACTCTGACCATCAATCCTGTCGCTGCTCCGACGCCAATCTCGTTGTCATCAGTAACGTTGGCGTCCACCTCAGTCGTAGGTGGAAACTCGGTCCAGGGAACGGTGAGGTTGAGCGCAGCCGCTACGGCTGCGACGGTAGTTAACCTTGCAAGCAGTAACGCCGCGGCGTCTGTTCCGCCGACTGTGACGGTGCCGGTGGGCGCATCTTCAACTAACTTCACTGTCAACACGACGACTGTGAGTGCAACAGTAAGCGCAACAATTACCGGTACTTTGAATGGCATAACGCGGACCGCAACGCTCAGTATCAATCCGGTTGCTCCTCCGGCAACTGACACAGTCAGAATTACCCGCGCTGAATACGAAAGCTCAAAACGCGTTTTGCGTGTGGAAGCAACCAGCACCAGCAGCAACGCAACACTTCAAGTGTTTGTCACTTCCACCGGCCAACTTCTGGGTACACTGAGTAATAACGGAGGTGGTCAGTACAGAGCAGAGCTCAGCGTGGCTACAAATCCGCAGAACATCACAGTTCGAAGTAGTCTGGGGGGTGTGGCTACGGCATCCGTCGTCGCGCGGTAAAACGGAATTCTACGAGAACGTCTTATCGCGTGCGAGGCAGTTGCTCGTTTGTAATATTTCGCGCGGGCTCGACCTGTAACTTTCGCATACCAGCCTGGATGATGCGTCCAGGCCCACTCTTCAATGAGAGTTCCGTTAGTCATTGAGCGGAATGTGTCGGGTTGTGCTGCTGTAACTTCATAAAGATGTTCGCGTCTAAACCATACGAGCCAAGTTGTTTGTTGCGCAATTTTCAAAATCTATTTTCAAAGGAGTCTTAACGTGAGTCAGGCAGCCACCAAACCAGCCCCAACCGAACACGCGCCCGAGTTTTCAAAGTACGTCACGCTGGTGGCGGAAGGCGACATAATCCAAACCCTGGAACGACAGATCGAAAACAGCTTGTCGTTGCTGCGAACTATTCCCTCCGGCAGGGGCAACTTCCGCTACGCCGAAGGCAAGTGGAGCGTGAAGGAACTGTTGGGCCATATGATCGACTCGGAGAGAATCTTCAGTTATCGCGCCTTAAGTTTTGCACGAAACGACCAAACTCCGCTGCCCGGGTATGAACAAGACGATTACGTGCGCGAGGGAAACTTCGACAGTCGCGACCTTGCCGACATGGTGGAGGAGTTCGCGACTGTTCGGCGAGCAACGATTCAACTCTTTCGACCCTTAAATGAAACGGAGTGGTTGCGACACGGAAAGGCAAACGAGAATGATGTCAGCGTTCGCGCGTTGGCTTACATAATTGCCGGACACGAACTGCATCACATGGGCGTCTTGCGCAGTCGTTACTTGCAGAGTTAGAACAGACCGTGATCCGGGGTAGTGGGTTAGTTTAGATTTTGTTTCACGCAAGGACGCAAAGACAGCAAAGAGAAACGTCTGATTTTCTTTGCGTTTTCGTCGCGCCTTTGCGCCTGTGCGTGAGACATACTTCAAACTGACCCACTACCGTGATCCGGTAACTCATTGTTTTGAGAAACTCGAGCTCAATCCGCATCCTGCTTTCGGAACGCAGCTTCTCCAGCATCGGAAATCTGGACCCACTTCGGATCAGGCGAAGCCTCGGCGTCGTAGTTGTCGTGCCAGTTCCACCATTTGTACGGCGGCGTCTGCGGATAACCCTCCGGCGAGTCTTCCCACTCCTCCTGGCGCCCGAGCGCGGTTATGTCGAGATAGTTCCAGGTGTTCCCCATTTGCTCATCGCCGCGATTGTTGATGAAGTAGGTTCGGAAAATTTTGTCGCCGTCGCGGATGAATGCATTCGTGCCGTGCCACTCGTCCACGCCAAAGTCTTTGTCGAAACTATCCGTGATCGTATACCACGGCATCTGCCAACCCATCCTCGCCTTCACGCGCTCGATGTCAGGCTGCGGCGCACGCGAAGCGAACGCAAGCGTAGTGTTGCGGGCGTTCAGATGCGCCAGGTGTGCAACCTGATCGGCTACGAAGGAACAGCCGCGGCAGGCATGCTCGGGCCAGCCAAACACGCCCGGCTCGAAGAATGCGCGATAGACGATCAGCTGACGTCTGCCTTCGAACAGATCGAGCAGGCTCACTTTGCCGCTCAGCCCTTCGAACTGGTACTTGTTCGGCACCGCCAGCCACGGCATTCGCCGGCGCTCAGCGGCGAGCGCGTCCCGCGCCTGGGTCAGATCCTTTTCCTTGACGAGAAGCTGCTGACGAGCAGCCTCCCACTCTTCCGTCGATACGATAGGCGGCGTCTTCATTACGACATCCTCTGCCGTGTTTTTCTCATTGTCCTGCTTCACGTTTATCTCCTTGTTCACTGTTGTTCTTAATCGTACTTGGATCGGGTCAGTTTAGATTTTGTTTCACGCAAGGACGCAAAGACAGCAAAGAGGAACGTGTGATTTCTTTGCGTTTTCGAGGCGCCTTTGCGCCTTTGCGTGACATACTTCAAACTGACCCATTACTCATTTTTTAGACTTCTTCGAATTCAGCTGCGCTGTGCGTGGCTCGCGACGTTGCCGCCGCAAAGCGCGAACCTTCACCGCCACGAAACCGAGCACGCCGGCACCCGAAGTAGCGCCTGCAACAACAAGCGCTGCGTTTGTCATGCAAAAAGGACACATGCTTTTAGACTCCTTCTTGATTTCTCATAGTAGTGACGGTCGAGGCGGGCTGATTTCTACAGGCGGGACTAACGATCATTTACTGGGGCGTCATACGATTGCGACGTTCGGTCAGGAAAGCACGGATGGCGGGGTCGTCGCTGAGTCCAATAGCGCGGTCGTACGCCTCGGCGGCGGCCTGGGGACGGCCGAGTTGTCGCAGGAAGTGCGCGCGAACTGCCCAATACGGTTGGTAGGAAATCACTGATTGCGAGTCGACCTGATCAAGGAGAGTCAACCCTGCTTCTGGTCCACGAACTTCGGCGTGCGCCGCGGCGCGCGCGACTGCCCCTCCGATCGACGGCGCGAGTTGCATGAGTTGATCGTAAAACGCAGCAATGGCAGCAGCGTCAATGCGACTTGTGTGAGCACGTTCAGCGTGGACTGATTGGATGGCGGCTTCGATCTGATATCGTCCTGGTCGCCTCATTTGGAAGGCTTCGCTGAGTTCACCTTCCGCTTCTTTGATCATCGGCATGAGCCAGTCTTTTGGATCCTGCTCGGAGAGCGGCACGAACCTTCCATCGGCACTGCGGCGCGCCGGCCGTCGCGCCTCACAATAAAGCATCAACGCCAGCAGGCCGCGGACTTCCGGATCGGCCGGAATCTGCTCACGCAGCACGCGCGCGAGCCAGATTGCCTCCTGACCGAGTTCCGTGATGCGTTGATCGGCGCCACTCGCATCCTCCCAACTGTTGCCGTACGCAGCGTAGATCGCGTCGAGCACTGCTTCCAGGCGCTCGGGAATCTGATCCGCCGTAGGAATCTCAAACGCGATCCGCGCTTGCCGGATCTTGGTCTTGGCACGCACCAGTCGTTGTCCAATCGTTTTCGGTGCGACCAGCAAGGCCCGTCCTATCGCCACCGCATCGAGCCCGAGGACTGTTTGCAACATGAGCGGCGTGTGTATGTTCGGATCGATAGCAGGATGCGCACACACGAACAAGAGCTTGAGACGCTCGTCGGGCCACCTATCAGGATCTGCCGTCTCATCAAACTCGCGCGTCATGAGTTTTAAAGTCGGAGTGCTGTGTTCGTGTACCTGTTGATGTCGCGCCTGATCCAGGAGGCGGTTGCGCGCAGCCGTTAAGAGCCAACCTTGCGGATTCTTCGGAATGCCGTCGCGAGGCCACGTCGTCAATGCGGCTACCAGCGCGTCGGCTAACGCGTCTTCAGCAGCGGCGACATCGCGCGTGCGCGTTGCGAGCAGCGCCACGAGGCGTCCGTAAGATTCGCGCGCTACCGCCTCGACTGCGCGGTGCGCCGGCTCATCAGTTGGAGTTTGCAACGGTGACGCGTGGCTCCAAGTCGACGGCTATTGGCCGCACTTCCACGGTACCGTAGGAAGCGGCCGGACATCTCGCCGCCCATTCCAATGCGGCATCGAGCGAAGGCAGCTCGAGGAGGGTAAACCCACCCAATTGCTCCTTGGTGTTTGAATACGGCCCATCCTGGATCTCGCGCTTGCGCTCGCGCAACCGCACTGTCGTCGCGGTTTCGGGCGCGTCCAGTGGTTTGCCGCCGACGAAGATCCCGGCGTCGAGCATTGCGCGGTGATACGCTCGCCAGGCGCCGGTGTATGCTTCCGACTCGACGGACGACTCCCGGCGCGCAAAGTCCTCTGGTTTCTCATAAATCAATAAAACATAGAGCATCTCGTTCTCCTCTGGTGGTTGAACCCGCTCGTTAGTATGACGGACGACGCACCGCGATTTCGACAGCGTCTTACGGCAGCGCATAAGCCACAACTGCATCCGACAGCACCGTACTCAGCGATCTCAGAAATCCGCCACCGCCTGAGGCAACTACTACAAACTGCTTCCCGCTATTCCTTCCCCGAAACGTCATCGGTGTCGCGTGACCATTTGCCTCGAGCTGCGCTTCCCATAGTTGCTTTCCCGTTTTCGCTTCAAACGCACGAAAGCGATGGTCCGTAGTGCCAGCTATAAAGACCAATCCACCAGCCGTGACGATTGAGCCGCCGAGGTTTTGTGTCCCCGTGTTACGAACGCCTTTGGCTTCGAGTTCTTCAACAATACCAAGCGGAACTCTCCATGCGATTTCACCCTTCTGTAAATCCACCGCCGTCAAAGTTCCCCATGGGGGTTGCTGGCACGGACGATTATTCTGATCGCGAAACCACGCATACTCCTCAAATCTTCCGCGACGCACATAAGGAATTGGTGAGCCCGGAGGCTGCGGATTCATCTGTCCAATCGCACCATCTTCATTCATGTTCACGAAGAGATAACCCGACGCCGGATCAAACGAGGCGCTGGACCAGTTTCCGCCGCCGTGATAACCGGGAAACATCAACGTCGGTTCGAGTCCTGCGGGTGTGTACATGCCTTTGTTCACAAGTTTGTCGAATAGTTCAGTGCAATACTTTTGCGATTCAGCCGAAACTTTACCGATTTCGTCACGTGTCATAGTTTGCCGAGCTATAGCAGGAGGTTTGACGGGAAATGGCTGTGTGGGCCAGGTCTCTTCACCGGGAACATTGCTCTGTGGTACAGGCCGCTCCTCGATCGGGAACAAAGGCTTTCCTGTTACGCGGTTGAAGACAAATACAAACCCCATCTTCGTAACTACGGCGACTGCTGGAACCGAACTTCTTCCGCGTCGAACTGTGATCAACGATGGTTGAGCTGGTAGGTCGTAGTCCCAGAGATCGTGATGCACCAACTGGAAGTACCATTTCAGTTTGCCAGTAGCTGCATCGAGCGCGACCAACGAGTTGCCAAACAAGTTCTTCCCCTTTCGATCCCCTCCGTAGAAATCGTAAGCAGGTGAACCGACAGGCAGGTAGACGATTCCGCGGCCCTGGTCCACGCTCATTGTCGACCAGACATTGGCCCCCATTCGATCCTTCCAGGCACCGGTGCTCCATGTGTCGCTACCAAACTCACCGGGATGCGGTACAGTGTGGAAAGTCCAAACTAATTTACCCGTGCGAACACTATATGCGCGGACGTCACCACTTGGACCTTTGGCTGGAAATTCGGGAAGTCCCCAACCAATAATGACGAGGTCCTTGAATACAACAGGAGCAGAAGTGACACGCGCTCCCCACGAAGGATCCTGCTTGAATTTGTCTGCGCCACCGGCACGAAGATCGACAATGCCATCAACGCCAAACTGCGATACAGGTTTGCCTGTATCAGCGTCTAATTCGATCAGTCGCCCATCCACCGTACCGAATAAAATACGACGCGCCGGCGTCTTCTTATCTTCCCAATAGGCTACGCCTCGATGTGAATTGAACTCGCGCTGAGACTTATTTTCTTGTGGATCAAACTTCCAGCGTTCTCTGCCAGTCTCTGCGTCGAGTGCAATCACCCGGCTCGATGGTGTTGATAGATACATAACGCCATCGACCACGAGAGGAGTACACGAGAAGGAGGCCTGGAACGACGCGTTGCGCAGTCCTAGATCCAATTCACCGGTGTGATAGGTCCAGGCGCGCTTAAGAGATTGAACGTTTGAGGTATTGACTTGAGCTAGAGGAGAAAACCTGGAACCACCTTCATCGCCACCGTAATATCGCCACTCGGAGTTGACCTTTTGAGCTGAGACCGGCAAGACACACAAAAGCAGCAGGAGAGTCGGCCCCAGATGAACGCCGATCGACGCAGTGAAAGACAAAGGAAAGATAGCCACGGATTTGACGGATTCTTTAAAACCGATTCATACGGATAAAGCAAAATCCGTGCTTTGCGATCTGCGTTTATCCGTGTTCATATGCTTGTAGATGACCGAAGACCAAAATACAACCCCCAATAACCGCACACTGATACTAATGATCATCGCTTTCCTCGGCATCTTTGTATACGGATTACTCGCAGCCCTCCCTGGCTCAGTGCTACCGACGCTGGAACGCAATCAGTTTCTCCCGAGCGACAGCGCCGTCGGCACGTTTCTTCTTATTAATGCTGTCGGTGCGGTTCTGGCATACGCTGTAAGTGGACCAATCATCGATCGAATTGGAACAAAAGTGGCGCTACTGGTTGGTTCAGTTTGTGTAATAGGTTCGATGATCGGATTCGCGTTGATAGTGACGAAAGTGCAGGCGAATTCAGCGCTGATTTTGATCTTCGGTTGCTCTCTGGTGCTGGGGTTCGGGGCTAACGCGATCGTTGCTTCGGGCCACGCTCTCGTCGCTGAAGTTGCCGACACCTGGCGAAACTCAGCCTTGAATCTTCTGGACATCTGCTTTGGTCTTGGCCTTGCCTCCCTTCCACTCGTCGTGCAAGCACTCCAAAGGCAAGGTGGACTTGAACTGATATTCTTGTCGTTAGGTATTTTAACATTGGCCCTGTTACTTCTAATTGTGACCTCACGCTTTCCCGTTGCCACCCAATCACATTCATCGGAGACGCGTGAAGCAGGTTCATTATTTAGCAATCCAGGGTTTGTGCTTCTGGCACTGGCACTGTTCATGTACGTCGGCGCTGAGGTATCGGTCGGCAAATGGGTCGTCACTTTTATGCAGCGCGATGCGAGCATACTTGCCAGCCAGGGTGTTAGTGCTGCCCATTTGGAAGCAATGAGCCGGATGTCTCCCGACGTACTCAACAAATTCTTTGAAGCTGATCCCATCGGCGTCGGGATTGCTAGCTATGCATTACGTACGCTCTCATTATTTGCGATTGCGTTGTTAATAGGGCGGCTTGTATCGAGTCTTCTTTTGGGCGTTTTGCATGTCAACAGCGTCTTGTTGATGACAGCCGGTTCACTACTCACAACGGTGTCGCTTCTAATTGCGTTTACCGCGAGTTCATCGGGAACGGTAAGACTAGGTCTCATCGCAGCAGGCTTTGGCATGGGGCCCATCTTTCCTACTTCGGTGGGCCTGGCGTCAGTAATGAACCCTAGGATTGCAGGCACTGCGATGAGCTGGGTGATGGGCGTGGGCTTCGCGGGGCTACTCGTTATTCCACCCGCAGTAGGCTATATCTCGAGCGCAGTTGGTGGCTCTGAGGGAAATGTACGTACAGGATTGACTGCAGTAATCATTGCGTCAGGGGTGATGCTATTGCTGCATGTGTTGTTGCTGCTCAGAGAGCGTGGCAAGGCAGCCGGGTGATCAGAATATCGAGTTCCCTCGCGCAACTATGGCGTGGGCGATGATCTCGAAGCGACTTCTTCTTTCGCAGCCGCGCTCCACAGCTTCACGGTGCGATTTGCTCCTCGAGGCGGCTGCGTTACGCCTCAATGGTAATGCTGCATCGGTACCGAAACATTTCGTCGGCTGTAGTTGCGGCTGATACAATGATGGGGATTCGCTTGGCCCACAGCGGCAGGTCAATTTGAAGCATGTCTCACGCAAAGGCGCTAAGCACCACGAAAACGCAAAGAAAATCGGACGTTTCTCTTTGCTGTCTTTGCGTCCTTGCGTGAGACAAAATCTAAACTGACCCACTACTGACGAAGCCTTGCCACTGACTCCCGGAATACCTACATGCCTCCCACATTTCCCAACTTCTGGAAACGCCTTCTAATTCCTGGAACTACCGTCATTTGTTCTTTGAATATTGTTCTTTTGATATCGGCTGGTCCGACAAATGACCATTACAGACCGCCGGAAATTCCCTCAAACGTAGTAAGCAGCCTGCAAGACTCCGACTCTTTTAAGTCTGACGAAGTTCAGGAAAAACGTCTGAAACACGATATCGAAAAATCGATCAAACGCTATGAACTGTTAAAGCTGGATACGGCTGAAATTGCCGCTCAGGTCCGTCGTACCGGAAAGCTATCACTGCAAACGAGAAGTGAACGCTACGATCTCAATCTGGCCCCACATGATATGCGTGCCTCTAACTACCGTGCCGAAGAAGTGGGGATTGACGGTAAGCTTCGTGCGGTGAAGTCTTCACCCATTCATACATTTAAGGGGACCGTTCGTGGAATGGAAGGCGCTCAGGCGCGGTTTACTGTCAGCCAGAAACGCGTTGAAGGCTTAATCCTCAAGCCAAACGCGCGGTTGTTCCTGGAGCCTGCACGTAAATACTCATCCGCCGCAGATTCATCTGACTACTTACTCTATAACTCGCTTGATGTTGAACCATCAGAATTAGGATGTGGAGCAACGCTATCCCAAGCCGTCAGTGAGCGACTTGAAACGATTGAATCAGAGGTAGCCCTTCCGAAACGTGACCAGTCACTGGGTGACTCGACGTTCAGGCTAGTAGAACTGGCAACTGAAGCCGACTTCGAATACGTCACCGAGTTAGGAGGTTCCGCGCAGGCTAATGAAGAAATTCTGAGCATCATGAATCAGGTTGACGGAATCTTTAATACGGACGTGGCAATCGGATTTACGATTGTCTACCAACACACCTGGGCTACGCCTAACGATCCCTATACCTCAATTTCAGCATCGGGAACTCTCAGTGAGTTTACGAACTATTGGAACGCTAATATGCAAGGCGTAACGCGTGACCTGGCCCACCTCTTTACCTTCCGCGACACGAATGACTTCATCGGATTCGCCTGGATCAGCGTTGTTTGCAATAGTCCGTCAACATCTTATGCCCTATCGCGCCGGCGAATATACCGGTTCGCTACACTCGTGGCGCACGAGTTTGGGCATAACTTCGGAGCCACGCACATTGATAATACTTCGTCGTGCGAACTTTCAATCATGCAGTCAGGCGTTGGTCATGCAACAACCTTCTGCGAGTTTTCACGTAACCAAATCAGAAATCACACTGCCAATAATTCCGGCTGCCTCACGAGCACACCATCAAATTGTGATTACGTGTTGTCGGCCACCACTCAGACTTTTACTAAAGACGCCGGAGGAGGCACAGTTAACGTTACCGCAGAAAGCGCTTGTAATTGGCTCGCCACCAGTAACGTTGGCTGGATTAGCATTGCCGGCGCTGGAAATCCCAACAGCCCCGGTTATTTTAACGGCAACGGCAGCGCCGCGATCGACTACACGGTAGAGGAGAACTCAGGCTACACACGCCGGGGAACGATAAAAATTGCGGGGCAAGACTTCACTGTGACACAGGCAGGAGCATTCCCCGATTGCATTGTCACGCCCATTGGTCTCGGACAAACGGTGAATGGCTCATTGTCCGAAACTGATTGTGGCTCCTCATGGATATTCCTTTTGACATATACCGACGTTTACTCATTCAACGGATCTGCCGGGCAACAGCTTCGACTTTCAATGAATGCACCAGGTTTTGTTCCTTACTTGAATATCATGGCGCCTGGCGGAGCTTTAGTGGCCTCCTCTAACAACAATGGCGGCCCCAATAATGCATATCTTCCCAACAGCAGTTCCCTGCTGACTCTTCCCACAACCGGTCTGTATACCCTTGAAGCTACATCCTGGTCTGATCGCGTCACCGGTGCGTTTAGTTTGGACTCAGTATCGACTCCGACCGTGGTTACGGCAGCGGCATCCAACGTTTCAACCAACGGCGCACAATTAAACGGTAATGTTAACGCCAATGGCTCGGCCACAAACGCCTGGTTTGAGTGGGGCACGAACAGCAGTCTTTCTACTTTCAATTCAACTCCTCAACAGTCTGCAGGCTCGGCAAATACGAACGTGAGCGTGAGTGCAAATCTCAGTGGACTGGCGAGTGACACTGTGTATTACTACCGGCTCGCCGCAACCAATGCTACGGGCGTCACTAAGGGTTCAATTCTCAGCTTCGTGGCAACGACCAACAACGTCCAGGTAACTGTTCAGACGAATCCTTCTAATCGTTCGTTCACAGTTGACCAAACCACTTACACGGCAACGCAAACGTTTACATGGGCCGCCGGGTCAAGTCACACGATCAGCACCACATCTCCTCAAAGCGGAACCGCAGGAACTCAATATGTTTGGAGCAATTGGAGCGACGGCGGGGCAATGTCACATACGGTTTCGCCGGTAACGAATACGACGTTTACGGCAAACTTTGCGACACAGCATTTCTTGACGATGATGAGTGGAACTTGCGGTAGTGTCAGCCCTTCCAGCAATTGGTACAACAGCGGTCAACTGGTCCAGATCACAGCTACACCAGCCAATGGTTGTGCTTTCGCGGGATGGACCGGTAGTGGAAGCGGTTCCTACACCGGAGCGGACAATCCCGCAGCGATAATAATGAATGCGCCGATTACAGAAACGGCGACTCTTACGCAGGGCCCGATACTCCTCACGGAGGAAGACTCAAACCGGGCAATCGCTTTAGATACGGTGACGTTGATACGCGATCCCTTCTCTATCTCAACAGTAAATAATTTTAGTTTAGATGGACGAACTCGAATAATGCTTCTTGCCGTTAACGCTGAGTTATTACCCGGAGAAAACTCCTCGGTGTTCACAGCCCAGGCTGAAGACTCGCAACAAAGAGTGTTTCCTCTGACGATCGAGTATGCCGCGAAAGTTCCGGGTTTAGATTGGCTAACACAGATAAATATCAAGTTGCCTGATGCATTAATAAATGCCGGCGACGTATGGTTGAGCGTAAGTTTACGAGGTCAGCCAAGCAACAAGGTATTGATTCGGATAGGACACTAAAAGAAAATCTGTGCAATCTGTGGATGGTTTTTCACGCACACCCGAGTTGTTTCGCTGGAAATTTCTTTAGGTATAACTACGGAGTAGGTGATTACGTGATGACTTTACATCTCGTCGGAATGGCCGGGTTAATTATGTTAGTGGTCTTATGTACGTTTTATCCATTTCTCCCCGGAGAGTACGACCGCTTTGCCGTGCCGTTATCAACAATAGCCCAAACCTTCGGATCTGTCGGTCTGCTGCTTGTTCCGATAGGTATCTCGTGGTTGGCATATGAAGCGCGGAAGCGAACGCGCAGTAAGAGAAATCTACCAACGAAAGCGCGCGGATATTACTTCGCACTCGCTTCATTAGTCGCGTCTTCGTTTGTCGCCATTTGTGTTTTTTTCGGCGCGTTGATGAGCACTGGCCCTTCCCTCGCTCTTCTTGCACTCGCTGTATGGATTCTCATTGTCTTAAGACTCACCCCAAAAGTGAAATTAATGAAAAAGGCGGAAGGCGATAGTTTCAATCCTGCGCCGCTGTACCTCGTTTTAATATTTAGTGCCGTATTCATCTTCCAAGTAACACTTGCCACTGCCGCAAAGGAGTTCAGCAGAAATCGCGCAATCACACGGAGCGAAGAAATGATCAATGACATCGAGCAGTATCGTGCGGCGTACGGGCATTATCCAAGTTTTATGGGAGCCGTGAACAAGGACTACCATACGTCTGTTGCAGGCATTGAACAATTTCATTACGCACCGAACGGTGAGGCGTACAACTTGTACTTTGAGCAGCCCGCAGCCCTCTTCGATTTCGGTGTAAGGGAGTTTGTCGTTTATAACAGACTTGACGAGCACATCATGGTAAGTCATGCCGCGTGGGTCGTTGCAGGTCCACCGGAGAACTTGGAAGTAAGGCAAGGATGGCACTCGGTCCACGACACCCCAAAGCCGCACTGGAAATACTTTTGGTTTGATTGACCGCGCCGCGAGTACCGCCTTAGAAAAGCCGCATTTGAGGGAGGCGAGGTGCTGGTTTCCTCAGGAAAAGTGGTGCCCCCGGCGCGATTCCAACGCGCGACCTTCCGCTTAGGAGTCGGATTTACGAGCCTTTTGTTTTCAACAGTTACGAAAAAGGTTAACAAAAACGCGTGTGCATACGTTGCATATTGTGCTTGAAGTGCTCAAGGTGTAAAGAACTGCGGGACAACTGCGGGACAAACTTGGACCAAGCGCAACGTTACCAACGTTAATAAAAATCCTTCATATCTATTTCTCCTTTCCTCGGGATCCGGGTTTTGCGCTATCAAGCATATTGTGTTCGGTTCCGCGGACGTAGTATCGAGGCTCGCGCGGGATTCCTCAGTCTGTGAGTCTTTGGTTTTGAAACAATGTTTCCCCCTCGTAGAGACATTGGACCACGAGTGGGTGCCCGAACGTTATGGGCAGTTCGCAACGTCGTGGCTCGATGAATCGCGGTTGTTTGCGGTTCGCAAAGTAAGCGACGTGCTCCCGGTTCCTAGTCGTGTTGGGTGTTTGCTTTCATTGGTGTTGAAAATGCGTTTTCCCCCTTCCGTAGTGAAGTCGAAGCACGGGTGGCGCACAGCGATGCACCTGGAAGATCGGAACGAAGTGGAGAACCGGAATGGAGCCTGCGTAATGGAGGTTGCGTCGCTGGGCTCCCGTGCGAAGATGGGAACGAAGGAAGAGGGGAAATCAGGAAGAGAGTCTCGGCTGGAATGATCGAATGGAAGCCGAGGCCTATAGGGCGCCGGGTTTATACGGAACCAGATATACAATGTTAGGCGGCACGGCCGGGTCGGTAGTGCCATCGTGCGTGTTTGGTGTTCGAAACCTTCGTGGCATGGCGAAAGGAGAACAAGATGCCAGACGTGGTTCCGTTTTTGACCTATGAGGACGGCATTGCAGCCCTAGAATGGCTGGCGGAAGTGTTTGGATTCACGGAGACAGCTCGCTTCACGTCTTCCGATGGGAGGCTTTCTCACGGAGAAATGTCGATCGGGGATGGACTAATCATGTTGGCCAGTCCGTCGGCGGACTATGAAGGCCCCCAGCGACATCGTGGCAACTGCGAGATTGCCGCCTCATGGTCCGCTCTGCCATGGATCATTGATGGTGTTCTCGTCTATGTTGAGGACGTCGATGAGCACTATGCTCGGGCTAAGGCTGCAGGAGCCGTTATCTTGTCTGAACCCGAGGATGGGCCACCCGCGCGACGATATCGAGTTGAGGATCTAGAAGGACATCGATGGATGTTCATGGCACGAGACTAGCCCGCACGCTATTCACGATCGCAACGGGAGTGGAACGCGATGCCGCCTAACGAAGGGATGGAGCTGACAGTCAAAAGCGGCGCGCCGCTTTGAACGTTTCCCTCAACTAGGGGTTGTGAGTACTTAACTTTCCATAAAGCAGTTCATTCTCTTCTTTAAGTAATCGAACTTGCAGTTCAAGCGCTCTGATGCGTTCTTTGAAGCGGGCGATCTGAGCATCTTTACCTGAGTCGCTTTTGTTCAAGTTCGTCCGGACAGAAGGTGCTGGCTGTGAGAGGATTGTCGGAGTGAGCGAATCTGCACCGCGAGATCTGAATGTTTGGGATCGTAAAGGAACGTCTTTGAAACACGAGCGGCCCGGCAGATCGTGTTGAAGTTAACGGCCGCGCCTTCTCTTTGCATGGCTGTGATGGCTGCCACCACACGGAGACGCGCCTGACGACTCTTCTCTGCAGCCAACCGAACAATGGCCTGAGTGTTTCTTTTCACTGCGATGGCTGACCGCCCCGATTCTTTTGTCGCTCACTAGCCGGTAGCTCCAACTCAGAGAGAACCTTCTCCATGCCATCAATCTGATCACCGAGATCGTTGGCATACATCTCCCAGCCTTTTTCCCGTGCGATGCCACGGCTCTTCTTTAGGTCGTCGAGTGTAGCCACAATCACCGGTCCGTGCTCTGGTGTCGTGACGAGCTTGTGGCACGGTCCATTGTCTTTGGTGAAGCAGGCATTCTGTCCGTAAGGACACTTCGGCGCTTTGGCGTGATGAAGGCAATAACCCCAAGGCAGCGAGAGCCGGCGCAGGTTAGAGACCACCCAATCCAACTCACTCTCATCGCCGCGATCCAATTGTTCTTTAAGGGTCGCAAGCGCGACGCTGCCAGTCGCATGGCCCGATTGGACCAGTTCCTTGAACTTGCTTTTCAGTGTCTCGTCGAAGATCTGGGTGTAGTTGAGTGTCATCATTGGACTCCTGTGATCCAAGTAGGTCATTACGTCGATAATGCTCATGCCGTTGTTGAGCATCTGAGTACCAACCGTGTGTCGAAAGGAGTGTGGCGTGAGACGATAGATCTCACCATCGGGGCCGAGTATCGGCACCTTCTTCGCAAGGGCGGTGAGCTGATAACAAAGGCTCTCGAACTTATACAATCCGTATTCAGTGCGAAAGAGATAACGAGCGCTGAAGTGATCGGGTACAGCTTTAACTAACTCACGTTGCCTCTCGACGGCTTGAGCAACCTCATGAGTAACCGGCAGCGGTCGTCCGTCGCGTTTCATCTTGTGGTTATACCAATGCAACCGGGGGTCACCCGCAGCATCCCATTCGAGACAGTCTTCCCGTAGATGGAGAGCGTCCTGCCCGCGCAGGCCGACCACGCGAAGGATCTCAACGAGGTTACGCGCGTAGGGATGAAGCAGATGAAGGTGCGCATCCAATTGCGTCAGCACGCTCTCTGGTATCGGGCGTGGGCGTCGGAGCCCACGTCCGAACTTATCCTCGGGAAAGATCAACGGTCGCACGGGTGCTTCCGGCCAGTCATGCAACCGCATGTAGGTAAACATACCATCAAGAAAGCTGGCCATCTTTGCTCGACGGTAGCCGGTAATCGGTCGCTGCGCTCCGGTTTGATCAATCCAGTAAGGATGGTTCAAAGCGGGCTCGATCATCTCTCTGGTTAGTCGGCTGAAAGAATCTAAGTCAGGGTACGACTCGCCGAGTCGGACCAAGAAGGGTTTGGCATGCTTCAGATAGGGCCTGAAGGTTGACGGCTGCCAAAAAGGAACGCGCGCGCGGAAGTACCGTTTGATCAGAGCACGCAAGCCTGGGTTCACAATGAAAGTAAAAACCAGCTTGAAGGTGCTCTGGTTCATGTGCTTGGGATAGTCCGTATATAAGCGACGGAGATCCACACGATCTCTGCTCCAGACTTTATCGGGGTCTTCTAATGCAACTGGACCAGGTATGAAGATCTCGACTTGACGCCGCGGTGCTCGCACTCCGAGCCTCTCTATCTCTGCGCGAAAGCCTTCATCTCTCAGAGCCGTGAACCATTGTTTGGTTCCGGTGTACCCAGCACGACGACACAACTCAACGATTGAAAGAGATCGGTTCTGCTCATCTTGCAGAAAGATCCAAAATCGCCACTGTGCCTTTGTGCGTTTCTGTAGAAACTGCAGCTCTTCCCGAGTGAATCGAGTAATCACGGCGCTGCTCCTGAAAGTCGTGCCACTTCTTTCCCATGTCTTCGTCGTCGAGATGGACGTAGATCATAGTGCTCTGGACCTGCGCGTGGCCGAGGCGCTTTTGCACATAACTGACGTCCCAGTCGGCGCGAATCAACTCCGTCGCATGAGTGTGGCGTAGCATGTGGGCATGGAGTGGAAGTTGGTTCTTGCGGCTGTAATGCTGGAACATCGCTTTAACGGCATGGCGGTTCAGCGGGCGACCGTAAGTAATCCTGCCGCGCTTGTCTCGCGCCGTTTTCTTGAGGACGACGAAAAGGTGGTCCGTATCAAAGTTGTGCTTCAAGACGAGATGATCCAAGAGAGCCATCAGCCCAGGCGATAAATCCACGAAGCGCTGCTCGCTTTCACGCATACCCTTAGCCAAGGCTTCATTGTCCAGATCGTGACGGCGCCGTACCCAAACTCCATTGCGATGAAACTCGATGTCTTGTAACCAGAGTCCCAGCACTTCCCCGATGCGCAGTCCGCCCTCACGCATCAGCAACAAGATGCATCTGAACTGCAAGTTCTCCGTTGATGAGAAAAACTGCGTGAAATCGTCGTCCTTCACTGTCTTGAATCGTCGCTTTGGTTCTTTGAGTTTGAGACTGCGTTTGATGGTCTTACCGTGTCCCAAGTGAACCAGGAAACGCTTGAACTTGCTGAAGCGATCGCAGATCTGTTCGTAGAGAACCGGGTTCTCGAGTTGCGTGCCGCGCTGGATGTGATATCGATAGAAGCTGCTGACAGCGGCCACGATCGTGTTGACGGTGCGTTCACTCAAGTAGCTTTCATTCTTCCTGGTGCGATCTCGTAGCCACTGGATGAAGTGGACCAGGTCGTCAGGTCGGACGCTGCGCCAGTCGACTTGCTCACGATCGAGAAAGCGGAAATAGAGCGCCAGATGCCGGCAATAGTTTTCCAGGGTATGCGGAGACTTCTCCAAGGCTGCCAGATGGTCGAGGTACAACTTGACTGGTTCAACGAACTCACATCGCTCGTCGATCAGATAAAGTCGCCTGCGCTCCGCGAACCTGGCCCAAACCGTTCGCAACATCGATGCCTGCTTTCGTTACCGCCTCCAGCCGTAGCACACCGGCAGCTCGGACTCGCTTCGCTCGTCCTCGCCGCCGGTGTGCTATGGCTGGGGCGGTAACGAGACAACGCGTTCAGGAACAGCTACATCGATCCTTCGCTGAGAGGCCCACCATACAGATACGTTGTTAACTTTGCGGAAAGCGAATGTGATCTTTCCATTAAGAAGCCCGCGAAGTTCAGAGTGTCCTAAAAAGCATTCACCTTGCTTACCTTTCAAACTATGTCCTTCTTCTCTCCCCATAACGAACGCACACCCGATGGGGCGAAGCGCAGCGCAGCACTCGGAGCGAAGCGGAGAGTTGTGCGGACGGGCTCTCGTGGCACAATCGTCCATACGAGGGGAACTAATTAAATGCTCGGCCCGGAATGGAACGAAGTGGAATGAGGCCGCAGCCTTATCTCGAGAATCCTGCCTACACCGATTTCTGGTCACTGCAGGCCGTCGACAAATGGCTCGCCGCGCGGCCGCATACAGTGCCGACGATGCTCGTGGTCGGGCATGGGACCAGGAAGACAGCTACGGTGTACCCGCCGTCTATCGTGCGCTCGAACCAAAGGACAAGAACAACGACCGGGTGTCGCTCGTGATCGGCCCGTGGCGACACTCGGGCTTAATCACTATGGCTACGACCTCGGCGCGATCACTTTCACGGGCGACACGGCGCTCGAATGGCGCGTGAAGTACGCGAAACCGTTCTTCGATCATTGGCTGAAGGGCGGCCCTGATCCCAGGACACCGCCGGTGCGCACTTATGCGACCGGTGTGAATCAGTGGAACGTGTCGCAACGCTGGCCTATGGGAACTGCGAAGCCGATCTATCTGGCGGCAGACGGAGTGGCGACGACGTTTCACACGAGCTTGAGAGACTCTCGCTCGAGTTCGCAAACTCTCACGTAACACGCCATCTTTGCAGTTCCATATCGCTGCAAGTGGAGGTCAGCAGATTAACGTCTCTTAACAGCAGTCAGGACACCCAGCATTAATGATCGTAAGCCAAAGCGCATACGCGGCACGATGGTTTTTGCGAGTTCAGGAATGCCTAGTCACTCATTCTGAACCTCAACAAATGCGCTGGTAAAAAGGAACTGAAAACCTTCGGACTCCCGTTCAAAGTAATCAATAGGTCCGAAAACCGCTCTCTGACCTTTTCAAACTCGCCTGTTAACTCATCGGCCGTAAGCCGCCACCGTTGAGGAAATGTGTAGGCGGCAACCAACCCCTTGTAGTCATCACGCGACCCAGGAATAAACAACAAGTCGGCCTTCGTGAATACTAGAAGCAGTGACTTCTCAGAGATGTTTGACGGGCCATCGAGATGATGCTCTCGGATGCGTCGCCAAGCTGGCCTGAAAGCGCTCTTCTCTCGCGCTCCTGCTGGAAACGCGGACCGCCGCGTCTAACCAGGACGCCAATTCTCGCGACCTTCCGAAACGCATCCAGTGGTTTCGCATGATGAACCTGGTGTCGTAACTTAAGTGGCGGAAGTCGATTTACCAACCCCAACGTCGCCGCCTTCTACCTGTATCTCGGGATCAACTTGAAATACTTGTCCATTGCGCAGGGTGATTTTGACCGTGCATGTGATCGTTGAGTCGATAGCCAAAGGGTCGATGTAGTAAGGACCGATCATCGAATACAAGCCGACCACGTTGCAACCCGCGCTTTGACCGGGCTGGCTATTTATATTGTCGCCAGTGACCTTTATCGAAGCCGAAGTCCCTATCTGATTGCCATTTCCATCCACGAAGGGATTATTGTTATTGGGAAAATCGACCTCGAAAGTCGTAACCTTCTGAGCATTGCCGGGTGCTGTATCAAACGCAGTGAAAAAAAACGGGGAGCCGGCAATCACAGCCAGAACGCCCTGGCCCTCCTCTTGCCAGGTACCTCCCGGCTCCAGTTCTGAAAACCCATAACCCATGGCCAGGATCGGCTGCGCGGAGTTATTTGGTATCGATTGTGTGGTAGAGGAAAAAGCGACGTCCAGGGAATAATTTGTAGGCATGGGAGCATCCTTTCTGTTGTGGCGGTTTCTCGGTGAGAGCCGAAAACCACCTTGGTGGTAAACCGTTGCGGACGCCACCTCTCTATTTATGAGGTTGGTCTGGAAGCGTTGCAACGAGCTTGAGAAAGCCGGGATCTTTTCTGAGTTCCAACAACTCCGGATCACGGCGAAATTCATCGATTGAATATCCTGCTTTCAAAGCTGCAGCCATAGTATCGAGCGCTTGCTTTCTTTGCCTGCAGATTTCGTAAACTGTCACCAGCCGCGACAAAACCGAGGCGGTCCTGTCCAGCGCTTCTGCAGCCGCGGCCTCCGCCAAAGCCTCCTTCTTCTCGCCAATCTTCGCCATGCAGAGAGCGAGCCGGCTTCTTAGATCGGCATCGTTTGGTTTGGCTGCCAGCTCGCCTCGAATCATATCCATGGCTGTTCGATAGGCATCTTTAGCTTTGTCATCTTTGCCAGGTGTCCACCGGTAAGCGTCGCCCAGGTTAATCCAGTTCTGTGTGTTATTCGCTCCCAACTCGACGGCCTTCTCCATTGCAACAACCGACTGTGTGTAAAGACCTTGAACAAAGAGGCTCGTCCCAAGATTCGAATAAGTGATGGCTGAGGGTTTGATCTTCAACGCTTTTTGATATTCAGCCGAGGCCTCGGCAAAGCGGGCTTGCATGTGATAAGCGCCGCCGAGATTGCGGTAACCCAAGTAGCAGTCCGGCGCCAACCGGGTCACCTCTGCAAACGCCTGTTCTGCTTCAGCGTAGCGCGATTGGCGGAAATAGAAGTTGCCCAGCGCAAGACGCAGGTCCCAATCGTTCGGGCGGAGTTCTATTGCTTTCTTGTAAAGAGCCTCCGCCTCTACCCACTTCTTTTTACCTCGCTCAAGATCCCCGAGCCCGCGATGCGCACCGGCATTGAGAGGGTCGAGATTCAACGCCTGCTTCAACTCAACTTCCGCCTTGTCATACTCGCCCTTTTCGACCAACACCCGTCCGAGGATCACTCGGTTATCGGCGAGCTGGCCATTAAGGTCCACGGCCTGCTTCGCATTTGAGAAAGCAGTATCCACCAACTGCTTATCGCGGTTTCCCTGGTACTTCAGCAGGTAGGCCAGGCCGAGTCCGGCGTACGCGGGCGAATAGTTCGGATCTTTGGCGAGTGCGTTTTGAAAGTCCTGCATCGCACCGTTCAGGTTTTCCTCTTTGTCGTAGCGTTCCAAAAAAGCCGATCCTTGCTGGAACAATTCGTAGGTGCTGGCGTTGGCATCAAGCGGCTTTAAACTGACGGCCGCACTTGGCCCAGCGACCGCCACTGCGCGCCGTTTGAGAGCGACTGTGGCAACGGCGCCGACTATGACCACGACCGCTAACGCCGCGGCGATTAAAGCTGTTCGCTGGTGCTCCGTCTTCCAGGTTTTGAAACGCCAGGCAAGATTGCGAAAGGCTCGACCTGGCGAGTTCGTGAGAGCTACTGTTTGCGAAGTCAGAGTCGTATACATCTGGCCGAGATCCCGGCAGAGCTCATCGGCATCTTGCTGGCGAAGTTCCTTTTTCTTATTCAACGACTTCATCACTGCCGCGTCCAGTTCGACAGGAATAGCCGGTCGCAGTCGTCGCGGTGAAGCAGGATTGGTTGAGAGAACATCGTGTGCGATGGCCGCCAGTGTCGGACCGGAGAAGGCTCTTTGCGCCGTCAACATTTCATAGAGAATGGCGCCGAAAGAAAAGAGGTCAGCCCGTTTGTCTGCGACTTGGCCCAGTGCTTGTTCCGGTGACATGTAAGCGGGAGTGCCGACGACGCCCCCGGCCATCGTTAAAGCATGAAGGGTCGCAGCCTCAGTATCAATTTCTTCACTTGTATCCTGAAACTGTTTGGCCAATCCGAAGTCCAGTACTTTGATTAGGCCGTCCGGCGTGATTTTGATATTTGCCGGTTTGAGATCTCTATGAATGATTCCCCGTTTGTGAGCGGCTTTGAGGGCCTCGGCAATCTGTAACGCCAGGCGCAACGCATCTGCAATCGGTAGTTCTCCGGCCAGCAAATGATCCGCAAGCGTTTCGCCTTCGACAAGTTCCATCACCAGAAACGGCTTGCCCTGATGTTCTTCGACACCATGGATGGCCGCAATATTGGGATGGTTTAGCGCCGCCAACAACTGCGCTTCTCGTTCGAAACGCGCCAGCCGCTGAGCTTCGTTAACCAGCGCCGCCGGTATGAACTTGAGCGCCACCGCGCGATTGAGTTTGAGGTCGCGTGCGCGGTAGACCTCGCCCATAGCTCCTTCGCCGATTTTCTCGTCGATTTGATAGTGGGAGATGGTCTGGCCGATCAAAAGGCCTCCCTTTCCGGCTGGTAATTATCCAAAGGAACGACTCGAGGAACGGTACTCTTCGCAGTGACCGGGACTCTAGCAGATCAAGGTTTAATAAACAATAAAAGATAGAGGAAAGGCCCAAATGAAGTGAGAGCGAGTCGGTAATAACAGTCAATCTCTTTTCCGCAAACGGAAGATGGGGCTAAGATGGAAGCGGTATGTGGGGGAGACCAGCTTCGATACGTCAAATGATTTCTTTACGCTATCTACGACGCCAAAGACTAAGGTGCTATCTGCTGTCTCGCCGGTTCTTAGTTTTCTAAATGCTGCCACGGAAGCTGGTCGAGAAATTTTTCATGTTGCCTCCGGCACGTATTCACGGCTCGTGCCACAGACTCCAGAAAAAATTGCGAGGCAAATTGCGGGGCAAAGCCTGCGATGAGAAGGCGAGGTGCTAATTCCTCAGGAAAACTGGTGCCCCCGGCGCGATTCCAACGCGCGACCTTCCGCTTAGGAGGCGGACGCTCTATGCAGCTGAGCTACGGGAGCACAAGTGAGGGAATCGTAATAGGAATTGAGTGTCGTGTAAATCAAGATTAAGATTGGTACTTGATCAACGAGCGCACGTCGTACCCTGTCAGTTTTTCACGACCCGGAAGAAATTCAAGTTCGACGACGAACACGAGCCCGACTACGACACCACCAAGTTGTTCGACAAGATCCACAACCGCGCGGGCGGTGCCGCCGGTGGCGAGGAGATCGTCGGCGATGATGACGCGATGGCCGTCGCCGATTGCGTCGCGATGGATCTGTAACGTGTCCTGGCCGTATTCAAGGTCGTAAGAAATAGAAGCACACTCAGCCGGCAGTTTGCGTGGTTTGCGTACCGGCACAAACCCTGCCCCGAGGTGATACGCCAACGCCGGCGCAAAGATGAAACCACGCGCCTCGATTCCGATCACCGAATCAACTTTCTCTCCCTCAAACTGTGACGCGAGCGCGTCAACCGTGTTGCGCAAACCCTTAGGATGTTTGAGCAGAGTGGTGATGTCATAAAAATTGATGCCGGGCTTGGGAAAGTCCGGCACTTCGCGAATCAAAGATTTTAGCTCGTCCATCGTCTCAGTTTATCTCTCAATCCTAAACGCAGAATAGGAACCCGTCGGTTCCAAAACCAACTCTTCCACATGATCTACAATCGCCCACTGTGGTCCAGTTACAAGATCGTTTTTGAACGCTTCAACGCTGTTCGCCGGTCCCTCCGCAAACGCTTCAACACTTCCATCAGGACAGTTTCGCACATAGCCCACCACCTGATGCCTCGCTGCTGCTCGTTGTGCAAAGTAACGATAACCGACGCCCTGAACCTCACCTCGAATTAAAAACTTTCGCGCTACACCCTGCATGTTCATTTGCACTTGAAAAGGTCGCCCTGTTTTCCTCTCTCGAGCGTAAATGTCTCTTCGTCTGAGTCGGAGAGCTTCAGAGTCAAGGTCATCGTGTTGCCTTTTACAGAACCGGTGTAGGTGGCTGGAATCTGTCTCGGCTCTTCGTCTGATCTCACGGGACCGCCACGTTCCATGCGGTGAGTGCCACGCAGTTTGAAATTTCCATTACTATCGACAACCAACGGACCGTTGATCACGCCACTTGCACAATCGTATTCTATCGTCGCCGAGTTAGCGCCGACCTTAATATTAATGTGCTGTCCACCCCACACACCGGTGGCAATACGTTGCTGTTTCATCCCCGTCAATGATACCAGCAGCAAACTTACGAAGAGAACACAAGTCGCCTTTAAGCAAAACATACGGCATTGTAGGCGGCAAGAAAGTTTCACGCAAAGGCGCAAAGAAGCAACGCAAAGGCGCAAAGAAGCAAAGAAACTTTCTTGCAAACACACACGTAATACGCACACTGCGGGTGAGAACGACCTTTCATCCAAATCTGCGTAGCTCAAACTGATTTTTCGGGTAATTTTTGATTCAGTCTCCTTCTCTCGACGAGACCGGGCTTGATTCCTGGATCAAGCCCGGATCTTTATTTGATTCACCATTGCTCAAAGTGAGGACGCCCAAAACTATGCGACGTTTTTTAGTGACCTGCCTATCGCTGCTAGTGCTGCTAGCCAACGTCTCCTACTCCGAGGCTAAACCGCTCAACATTCCTGTTGTTTACTACAAACTTCCGAACGGCTTGAAGGTCGTGATCTCTGAGGATCACATGGCGCCGGTCGTCACGGTCGCCGTTTATTACAACGTCGGCTTCCGGCTCGAGCCCAAGGGCCGCACCGGTTTCGCACATCTCTTCGAACACATGATGTTCCAGGGATCGGCGAACGTGAAGAAGTTTGAACATGCGAAGTTCATCGAGGCAAACGGTGGTAGTTTGAACGGCCATACGGATTTTGATTACACCAACTACTACCAAACGATGCCCAGCAATCGTGTCGAACTCGGATTATGGTTGGAATCCGATCGCATGCGTTCGCTCGACATCAGCGAAGAGAACCTCAAGAACCAGCAGGCAGTCGTGAGCGAAGAGGTTCGCGTGAACGTGCTGAACCAGCCTTATCAATTCTTCGAGTGGATCAGTCTCTGGGAGAACGCGTTTACAAACTGGAACAACTCGCACAATGGTTACGGCGAGTTGTCGGAAATCAACGCCGCGACTATCGAAGATGTTCGCAGCTTCTTCAAGACTTACTACGCACCAAACAACGCGGTGCTAACGATCGTCGGCGACGTCGACACGGCCGAAGTGAAGAAGATGGTTGAAAAGCACTTCGCGGGAATTCCATCGCAGCCGATGCCGGCACGCGCGGATCTAACAGAGCCGCCGCAGACGAAAGAGAAACGAGTTTCACAGACTGACAAGCTCGCAAATCTGCCGGCACTTGCAACCGGTTACCATCTGCCGCCACAGAATTCACCCGACTTCCCTGCGATGGCACTGCTCGTCCAGATCATGCAAGGTGACGACAGCTCACGCTGGTATCAGCGGCTCGTGAAAGAAAAAGAGTTGACGCTCGATCTCAGTGGCGGACTGAACTACTTCGGAAACGAGTTTGACTACACCGGTCCGATGATCATGACCACGCGTACGACTTACAAGCCTGGCCACACAGCCGACGAAATCGTGAAGGAGATGGACGCGGTGATTGCGGAGGTAACGTCGAAGGGCGTGACTGACAAAGAACTAGCGGACGCGAAGGTGCGTTATCGGTCCAACTTCTACAGCCAACTCGAATCGAGTTTTGGGAAGACGCACCTGCTTTCGGCGCTCGCACTCTTCCGCGACGATCCACAGCAGATTAATTCGTTGCTGACGCCGTTCGAGAACGTCACCGCAGCGCAAGTTAAAGCAGCGGCGGCAAAGTATCTGGTGGCAACCAATCGCACCGTGATCGATCGCGTTCCGGAAGCCAAGCCGCAACCAAAGTCGGGCCAGTAATTTGGAGTGCGCCAGAAAATGAAAGGCATACATACGATGAAAACGCTTCTAGCAATTATCCTGTTAACCGCGACCGCATTTGCACAACAAAAGACTCCGCCAGCGCCAGGTGCCGCGCGGCCACTCAATCTCCCAAAGATCACGGAAAAGAAACTCGCGAATGGTCTCACCGTGGTCCTTGCTCCGTTGCCTAACGTGCCGAAAGTTTCATCGATACTGACGTTCCGTTCGGCAACCACTGCGAGCGACCGTGCCGCTCATCCAGGCATCGCGCAGATCGTGGCGTCAGTAGCTAACGAAGGCACAGACACGCGCACAAGCAAACAGATTAAGGAAGAGCTGCGCTCGATAGGCGGCACACTCGGGCTCGGCAGTGATGCCGATTCCACGACGATGAGTGCGTCGTCACTTTCCGAGTTTTCTGCACGCCTCTTCGACCTGATGAGCGACGTGGCCCAGCACCCATCATTTCCGGAAACCGAAGTAAAGCTGGCCCAGGAAAACAGGATCCAGCAGATTCGCGCGGGACGTGCCGACCCGGGTTTCCTCGTTAACGAGCGTTTTCAGAAGGCAGTCTTCGGAAATCATCCGTATAGTTTCGTCGTGCCGGATGAGAAATCGATCAGTGCGCTGAAGCGAAACGACCTGCGCGCGTTTGTCACCAAGTACTACATTCCGAATGCATCGCACCTAATCGTCGTCGGCGACATCGACGTCGACAAGACATTCGCTGAAATCGAGAAGGCGTTTGGAAGTTGGAAAAGTGGGACTGTGCCGCCGGAAGAGAATCCGCCGGTCCCAACGAGAGATAAGCGACAGATCTACTTTGTGAATCGCCCCGGTTCGATTCAATCGGCGATCTACATCGGCAACGTCAGCATTCCACGTAAAGACAAAGACTACTTCGCGATCCGAACCGCCAACACGATCTACGGCGGTTCGTTCTACTCCCGACTCACGCGCAACATACGTGAGTCGAAGGGCTATACCTACTCGCCTTTCAGCTCCTCAAACACGCAAGCTAAGACCGGGTCGTTTCAGGCCGGCGCGTTCGTCCGCAATGAAGTTACTGGTCCAACGTTGCTCGAGATTTTCTACGAGCTCGATCGCATGCGTGTCTTGCCGGTGACGGACGAGGAACTGAACGCGGCGAAGGAATACAGCACCGGGAACTTCTCTGTCGAACTCGCCAGCCAGTTTGGCCTGGCAGGTCGCATCAACACGGTCTACACATACGATCTCGACAAGAACTTCATCAATGACTTTCGTCCAAAGATTGAAGGCCTGAGTACGGCAGACATTCAGCGAGTGGCGGCGAAATACTTTGACACCTATCGCGCGGCGATTGTGATTGTTGGAGACTGGGAAAAGGTTAAGGACCAGGTCACACCCTTCGGGGATGTGACGATGTACGACGCGGAAGGCAATGTCATAACCAAGTAAATACAATCCACAGATTACGCAGAGTTACAAACAAAATCTGCGTAATCTGTGGATGCTTTCCTAAGACACCAGCCAGGTCAAGTAATTCCCCACCTGATCGATCATCACTCCGCCTTCTTTCATCAATCCCGTCACGATCATGAACAGCCGGTCGCCCAGCACAAAGGGCGCGAACGCGAGTGTCACTGATCCAATGATCAGCAGGTTGGAGCCGAGTTCTGAGAATTCATTCTTCTTCATGGTTAGCCTCGCTCGGGGAGAGTTGCGAGGGGACAGCTAACTTCAGCAACCGATATGCCGCCCTTACAGAACACCGGAGAAAAATCCCAAACCTCTTGTCCCTGAATCACTTAGCTACAGAATGCGGTTATTTAGCAACCCGTCTAAAACCCGTCAATCTGCTATTCACTAAGCAAATTGATTGTTGTTTGAGTCTTTCTCCCGCAAAGACGCAAAGGCCCAAAGCAAAAACATAGGCCATCACTGTCTTTGCGCCTTTGCGCCTTTGCGGGAAATCAATTTGACTTTCCGTTAACCGAATTTGGACCAAACTGATTGAAGTTCTGTCAACTCAATTGATCTCTTCATTCTCACAATGTGGAATTTTGTCTAGAGACTTTCGTGGCACCACGATTGCTCAATGGGCCACCGTGGTCCTTCGACTTGGACCAAAACTTAAACTGGACCACGAAGATGGACATGCAAAAGAGAAAAGCTAACAAGCAGACACCGCGCAAGCGCAACGGTTTCTCAACCGTCCAACTGCTGATCACCGTAACGATCCTGACGATCCTCACTGCATTCGGCGTGATGGGAATCGTCCGGGCCAAAGCAAGCATTCGTCTTTCAGGTGCGGCGCGCGAATATGCTTCCTACGTCGAGAAAGCACGCGTCTTTTCTATTCGCAATCACGCGGACGATGCCAGTGAAAGAGCAACCATCACGATAAATGACGATAAAACCAGCTACAACGTGACGATGGATCTAGATGGTGATGGCGACATGGACACCAGGACTGTCCCCCTCCCGGATGGCGTTACTTTCGAGACAGCGGAAACGATTGCTTTCGATTGGCGTGGTCGCACGTTGAACACCGTCGGTGCGATTACCATGTCCAACGCCCAGGTTTCGATCACATTGAAGAATAGCTCCGGGATAGTTTCAGTTGGTGTTACCGGTTCTGGCGACGTCACAGTCGATAGCAAAGTTTTTGATGACAACGTACCCAGCATCAATCTCCAGGTTGCCGATCTTGTTTCAGGTGCCACTCCAACTCCCACTCCTGTGGCAGTGGCAACTGCAACACCTACTCCCGAAGCAGAAGCAACACCCGACATCAGCATCGCTCCAACTCCGACTCCGACGCCAACGTTGGAGCCTATTGACGCACTCCCGACGCCCACTCCGACGCCGACGCCGACGCCAACTCCGACGCCGACACCAACACCAACTCCGACACCAACTCCAACGCCGACTCCGACCGTGTGCTCGATCACTGTGGACAAGATTGCGGTGATCCTGGGCTCGAACGGAACCACCACCATAAAGGTTAGCCACGACGCTTCAGTGAGCCTTTCTATTACTGCCACGTCGAGCAAGTCGTCTGCACTTCAGGTCACGCCGGGTGGCGCCCAAACCGTAGCTGCTGGAAGTACGACTAGTTTCACTGTGAAAGCGAAAGGATCGCTCGGCATCTACTCAGTAACCTTCAGCACAAGCTGTGGTTCGAAAACGGTGCCAGTGACCGTGCTCCTGTAAACACAGAACAAATCGACGCGAACACAAACGTTATGAAGACCCAGACTCCCAAACATAAATCAACCAACGGCGAACGCGGTTTTACGTTGATTGAAACAACCATCGCCTCGCTCGTGATGTTAGTTGGCGCTCTTGGATGCGCCTCGCTGTTTGTCTTCTCGCTGCAGAACAACGTCGGCGGTAGCGAACGCGCCCTGGCGATGGCAGTGGCCCAGCAACAGCTAGAACAGATCAGAAGCGTAAAATATGCGGATCCGACGTTGAACGTCGGCACGACAACCTCGTCCGTGAGAAACGGTGAACGACCTTACACGGTCCAACGAACAGTCGCCCTCGATACAAACAGCGACGGCAGCGCGAAGAATCTGAAGAGAATCACCATCACAGTCACGCCGGAAACTGGTCAAACATGGATGCGCTCCTCTGTTGTGCTCGTCACTTTCCGTTCCACCATCTCCAGCGGCAGCTACTTAGTTAGTAACTGATAGGTAAAGAAAATGAAGATGCGACGTTCAAATAATCAAGCTGGTTTCTCCCTCGTTGAACTAATCCTGGCGATGGGTATCACGCTAACCGTTCTCGGCTTGTCGAGCACCCTACTTGCTGCCGGCTTTCACTCTCGATCGCGCGAAGATCGAAAGTCAGACGGTATTGCAGACGTTCAACGAGCGCTAAATATCATGACGCGCGAAATCAGCAACGCCGGTTTGAGGCTGCCCAGCGGACTCGGCGCCGTTGCCAAAAATGGCATCGTAACCAACGATAGTGACACTCAGTCGATTCGCATCGTCTCGAACCTCAACGGCATGCCGGATTCCGCCAACGGTTATTTCGAAGACCCCGACGTGGAAGATACGGACGAAGACCTGAAGTTCCTGATGTACATCGATAACGATCTCGGACAGCGCTACATCGTTCGTTATGAACGGAACGGTTCGAACGAGACCACGGTGCTCGCCAATCGGATCGATTCACTCATCTTTCGTTACTACGACGAGAAAGTTACTTACAGCACGACTGTCGACTCCGACGGTGTTTGCGACATTACGGATGTGGTTAATGCATCTGGAGTGGCGAAGAACCCGGTCTCTCCCGCGGAAGCGAAGTTTATCGTGATCGCCGTCGGCGTAACACTTCCCGCCGTTGGCACTCGAGGTCAGGAAGGTTATCAACCCGAGTCTCATGTACAACTGACCTCGGACGTCGTTTTGCGCAACTCAATCGTTTATTAAGGAGCCCAGTTACCAGCAATGAAACGCGAATCGAAATTAAACCTGAACAACCGCACCGGTGAACGAGGCGCAGCGCTCGTAACGATGTTGCTGGTCTCCGTGCTGCTTCTCGGAGCCGGTGGCGCATTGATCATGACGACGATGATGTCGGCCAACAACGCTCTTGCCTCTACTGCAGAAATGCAGGCTTTCTACGTGGCCGAATCGGGAATGCAGTCAGCACTGAATGCGCTTCGCGGAAACACCAGGCCTTTAATTAACACGAGCGATCGTATGAGTTTTCGAACTGCGATCATTCCGAGTATCTCGAATGGTGGCAATGCGGGTTCACCAAGATTTGCCGGTTGGCTTGCTTACAACGATCCCTCCGATCCAAACAGTCTCGTTCCGGTGGCGGTCGGAACAATCACCGGTGGTTATCGAGTGACCGTCGAGAACATGGATCCCAATAGTCATATCGTTCAGTTTCAAACCTCCGCAAAGATCCTGAAAGGCGATACAGGCAAAACTTATCAAAGAACTTTCGGCACCGTTGGTGGCACTGATGAAGTGACGATTCGCTATTCAGGACAGCCGGTAACGAACTTGAGTCCTGATCCCAATACCTTCCCTCTTACGCTCGATTCAGCGCTCGGAAGTTTCGTCATCGAACGACCGGTTGCCAGCACTGCTGATAACGTCGTGATTGAGAAAACCGGTTTCGAAATTACGATTACCCAAACTCTGCCGTGGGCAGCTACCACTACCCTCGAAGGCATATTTGAAGGTGAAGTGGATAGTACGAGCGCGGCTGTCAAAGTAACTTTCGACAAAGCTTACGTGAAGGCTGATGGCACGAAGTACGCGCTCAACCTTGCGAGCGGCACACAAGTGCTTGATCTCACTTATACGGGATCACCGACGACGACGAACTTACCGGCAAAAGTCACGTCTCCTGATCCGAAACGTTTGCTGCTCAAATCCTACGGGTTTGGACCACAAGGATCAGAAAAGCGTTTGGAGATGCTGGTGACCCATGCCAACTTTGAATATGAAACTCCGGCAGGCTTTACGCTGCGTGGTCCCGACGACTGCTCGACTATACCGTTCGACAGCGGAAGCAGCGGCTCCAAGATCTATTCAGGTGTCGACAATGGCAAGGTCGAGCCACAGCGTCCTGCTTTTGCAGTCTCGGCGTGTAATGAAGGAGATGTGAGTAGTGGAATCAAGAAACCTGATACGGTTATCGATCCGGAAATCGGTGTGCTTGGGGACGACGACACGACCCCTGGTACAGTCGAGACGCCGTCGTATCTCGACACTGCGGACAACGCCCGCGCTTATCTCAGCGCATTGCAAAACAAGGCACTGGATACAAATCGTCATTTCAGTGGTGACACAACAGTGGACGACGCGATTGATGCTCCGATGTTCACCTTCGTCGATGGCGATTGCACATTGAGGAACGGATCGGGAGTGTTGGTCGTGACGGGAACGTTGACGATGCGAGGCAACACTAACTTCAACGGCATCATCCTCGTGCTCGGTAAGGGCAAGTTGGTTCGTAATGGTGGTGGTGACGGCGAGATTTACGGCGGGGTCACGATCGCTGCGTTCGACCGTACGAGTGGCAACTTTACGGCGCCGTCGTTCGAAACAAACGGTGGCGGTAACTCGACGATTCAGTACGATTCGCTGGCACTGAGCAACGCCCTCGGATCCGCTACGAACGGCACCGGCATCCGCGAGTTTTAAATATCTCACCCCGCGCACAACCCCGCAGACAATCGAGTCCTGCGGAACGTACTGTAGGGGCGGCCCTCCGTGGCCGCCCCTGTCTTATCGCAAAAGAATTCCACGCAGGGGCGGCCACGGAGGGCCGCCCCTACAGTACGTTCTGAGTGGCTTTAAGGAATTTGGCGCGCAGGGTTTCGTCGTTCACGTTTGAGGCGATGTAGTTGACGATCTCTGAAGCGCGCGTGGATGATTCCTGTGCTTCGGCTTCCTGGCCTAGCTGCATTGTTAGTCGCGACCTGCCTGCGTGAACTTTCCATGCAACCAACGGCACCGGATATCTCTCGAGCTCTGCCAACGCAGCGTCGAAGTTCTTCTCGGCTTCCGTCAAACTATTAGCCGCGAGTGAAACCTTCGCCCTGAGGTGATGTGCAACGGCGATGTACTTGTGAACCTCGTGCTCAGTCGCAGTTGCATAAAGTCGTTCGACAAACTCGGATGCTTTGTCGAGATCGCCTTTCTTCAACCAGTGCTCCGCCATCGCCGCCTCGAGCCGGATGTTGTACCGCCAGCGGAACCACGCATCCCGGTCAAAAATATCTCTCACTTCATGAAACGCGACGGCTGTCTGCTCGTGATTTCCCGCGTGAGTGCAGTCAATGCCTCTATTGATCAACGAATTCGCCTCAGCCTCCATGACATGATGCAAACGCGAGACGTCAATTCCCTCTTCGTTGTACTTATGCGCCGACTCGAAATCGTAAAGCTCGCGATAAATCCAGCCGATACAGTTTGGGAACCGCGGGTGCCAGAAGAGATCGCCATTCCGACGCGCCTTATCCAGAGCATCATTCAATGTTGCGAGTGCGGCGGACATCTTGCCCTGGTTACCCTGCGAGAGCCCGAGAAAGAAGAGCGACGTCAACAGCAGAAAACCGTCACGCAGCTCCGAAGCGAGTCGTAGCGCTTCATTAGCCAGCTCGACTGCAAGCGCGTATTCAGACTGAAAAAAGTGCACACAAGCACGCCAGGTCAACGCACTGCACAAAGTCGGTTTGTGATTGAGCCGTCTGGATGTCGCTACCGCTTCGTCCAGCAAAACTGTCGCTTCTTTCAATTCGCCGTAGCAACAATGTTTGAGTCCGATCAGGAACATCGTCTCGACGCGCAGCTTCTCATTGCCGGCGCGTTCGGCAACCTCGAGAGCTTCAGTTGCACGGGCAACAGTCTCGTCGAGTCGATGCGAGAAGAACAGCGACATCGTCAACGCGTTGAGTGCGGTTGACTGAAGTTCGAGTGAGTCGAGCGCACGTGCCTGGTCGAGCATGTTTGTGAAGTCTTTCGCAGCCTGCGAGAAGTTGCTCAAGGCATGATTGACAGTGCCGCGTTTGTGATAGAGCGTCGCGAGCTGATCAGGCTGCGCTTCTTCAGGAAGCTTCTCGACCAAAGTCAGGGCCCGCGTGTAGTGGCGTTCAGCTTCGGCGTAACCGTAGAGCTTCGCAGCGTGATCACCGGCATGTATTAGATATTCAACGGCGCGCGGGAAGGCGCGTCCCTGTTCGAAGTGCAGGGCGAGTTGAGTCGCAATCTGTGGCGCACGTTTCCCATAGTGCTTCAGTAATTGCTCGCCGGCCTGCTGATGGAGCAACACTCGTCGCTTGTTAACCAGATCGCCGTAAAGAAAATTCTGATAGAGCGCGTGCGAGAAACGATAACGCGTCGCGAGCGTTCCATCGGGTAGTTCTTCCTCGCCACGCGTTTCGATCAGGCGATGACTCTTGCCGATACGTGCCAGCGATTCCTCGAGATCAATCTCGTCCACACCGAGCAGTTTCGCAGTCACAGAAGATAGAAACTCGGTGCCCTCGACACTCGCGTACTGGAGCGTGCGTCGTTCCTCTTCTTCGAGTGCGTCGATTTTTTTACTGATCATCGCGCGCACACTCTCGGGCGCGGCGAGGTCCATCTCCGACAGCTTTCGGACCAGCGACCAGCGTCCATTCTCTTTCGCCAGATCCCCACACTCGCCAAGGTACTGGAGAAGATTTGCGGCGAACAGTGGATGACCTTCAGTCTTTTCGTGAATCAGCGCCGTGAGCTCACCGGGAAAATCGTTCGGCGAGAACGTCACATCGACATACTCCGCAACGTGCTCGCGCGTCCACAATCCCAAAGCGACCTCTTCGCAGAGATTGTGCGCCTGCATCTCCGCCTTGTAACTCTTCAATGGATGACCGCTGCGCTCGATGTCTTCGGGACGGTAGGTGGCGGCGATCAGTAGACGCTGAGTGCTTATTCGCTGTGAAAGATGTCGCAACAAATCCACACTCGACGGATCGGCCCAATGCAAATCTTCCAGCAACAAAACAACCGGCGAGGCAGTCGCGAGCATGCCGAGCGCGTCGCCCATCTCGCGCATCATCCGTTCCTTGGTTGCGCCGATGGTTTCCTGTTGTAACTTTTCCAAAGAACCACTGGAAGCAAATGCTGTTGGCAGCTCCATGCACCATGTCGGCGCGTAAGTGCGCATGATCGCAGCGATACGCTCGCGACCGGGGGCTTGGAGCAGTTCGCCCATCGCATCGAGAAACGGGAGGTAAGCTTCGCCCGTGCCGTATTGTTCGACACAGCGACCACGCGAAATCAGCGGAGCGATTTGCAGCTTGCGCGCGTGGCGAAGAAATTCGTCGGAGAGTGACGTCTTTCCGATGCCCGGCTCGCCAGTGATAAAAACGATTCGCCCTGTTCCCTCGATCACTTGTTGCAGAAGACCTTCGAGCTTCCGCATTTCCAGCTCACGACCGACAAATGAAGGCGCCGAGCGATCGATCAAATCCGGATCGTAGACAATCGGAATGCCTGTCCAGGTGCCGGTTATCGAGCTTCGAAGATTGCGCAGTGCGTCAGCCATTTCGCGGCATGAGTGGTAACGTCGAGTCTTGTCTTTCGCGAGAGCACGCTCGATGATCAAATCGAATTCACGAGGTAATTCGGGCCGCACTCTGCTCGGCGGTGGGGGGTCGACAGCCGCGATCGCGTGCATGATCGAGAGTGCGCTTGGGCCACTGAAGGCTCGTGTTCTCGTGGCGGCTTCGTAAAGCAGACTGCCGAGTGAAAAGATCTCGGAACGAACGTCGAGAGTCTCGCCGCGAGTCTGCTCGGGCGACATGTATGCGGCGGTGCCGAGAACGATGCCCGGTCCGGTTAGATTCGCCGCGAGAGTCAATGCTTCTCGATCGATCTCTTCAGTGCTGAGACGAACCATTTTCGCGAGTCCGAAGTCAGCAACTTTCGCCACGCCTTTCGGAGTGATCAAAATATTCGCGGGCTTGATATCGCGGTGTATGAGTCCGACAGAATGTGCAGCCTCGAGCGCATCGGCTACCTGAATCCCGATATCCAGCAGCGACGTGAGCGGCAACGCGCCGTTGGAGGCGAGATAAGACGTCAATGTTTCGCCTTCGACAAACTCCATGACGATGAAGTCGACGCCATCGACTTCTTCGATCGCGTGAATCGTGACGACGTTTGGATGATTTAGAACTGAGGCCGACTGTGCTTCGGCGAGTAGCCTGCGCTTCGCAATCTGGTCGCGAGTGGCGTCCGGTGCGAGCAACTTCAGGGCGACGTAGCGTCCGAGTTTCGTGTCTTCAGCACGGTAGACCTGGCCCATGCCACCCTCACCAACTTTGTTGATAAGGCGGTAATGCAGCAGCTGACGTTCTGGCTCCACAGAACTCATCTGAAACTAACGCGTAAAACCGGCCACAAAAAGGCCATCCACAGATTACACAGATTGGATTAAAATCTGTGTAATCTGTGGATAAGCTGACAAAGAGGCATAAGTATGAATAAAACGATTCTGGTAGTGGCGGCGCTCGTCATCAGTCTTCAATGCGCGAGCACGGTGCAAAAGAACGAGACTAAACGTCTCGTCTTAAACGACTGCAAGCTCGAAGGTGTGGAAGGGCAAGCGAAGTGCGGCACTCTCGAGGTCTACGAAAACCGCGCTACGAAAGGCCGAAAGATAGGCATCAATGTGGTCGTCCTGCCTGCGACCGGCGACAAACGTGAGCCCGATCCGTTGGTCTATTTCGCCGGTGGTCCAGGTTCGGCCGCCACGGAAGATGCTCCGGGCATCGTCGAGGCGTTCAAGAAAGTCCGTGAGCATCGCGATCTGTTGTTTGTCGATCAGCGCGGTACTGGAAAATCGCACCCGCTCGACTGCTCGTTCTATAACCCGGACGATCCACAGAGCTATCTTGGTTATTTTTTCCCGCTTGAAGACGTTCGCAAATGCCGCCCGCAGCTCGAAGCCAAAGCTGATCTAACGCTCTACACTACCGATATCGCCGCCGCCGACATGGATGAAGTGCGCGCCGCGCTCGGCTACGAACGCCTCAATCTCTTCGGTGGCTCTTACGGAACGCGCGCGGCGCTGACTTATCTCAAACGCTATCCACAGCGCGTGCGAACCGCGACGCTTCAGGGTGTTTCGCCGGCGAATTCTTATCTTCCCAGCGATTTCCCGCAGGGGAATGAACGAGCACTCCAGGGGATTCTCGCCGAATGTGCGGCGGATCAAGCCTGCAACACCGCCTTTCCGAATCTGAAAGAAGAAACGAAGTCGCTGCTGGCCCAACTTATCAAGCGACCAGTCGAAGTTGAGGTGCCAAAACAGGGCTCAAAGGATCGCGTCAAAGTAAAACTCTCTCGCGATCTGGCGGCGGAAGCGATCCGTTACATGATGTATAACCCTGTCGCCGCTACGCGCGTTCCGTTAATCATACATACCGCCGCGCAAGGCAATTTTGCTCCTTTAACTGAGGCTGCGATCGGATATCGCAAGTTCCTTGTCGGAACCGGTAGCAATGGAATGTATTTGTCCGTCACCTGTGCCGAGGATTTACCGTGGATCAAACCGGGTGAAGGTGAACGAATGGCGGAGAACACCTTCCTCGGTGATTATCGACTGCGCCAGCAACGTGAAGCATGCGCGCTCTGGCCGCGTGCGAATATCGCGAAGGATTACGGAGATCCGGTTCAGTCAGACGTGCCTGTTTTGATTTTGACAGGTCAATGGGATCCGGTCACTCCGCCAGCAAATGGGGATGCGACGGCAAAGGGTCTCAAGAACAGTCTGCACATCGTAGTACCGCAGGGCGCTCACGGAATCGGCGGACTCGAGAATGTCGACTGCATACTCCGCATCACGACAGAATTTGTCGAACGCGGAACTACAAACGGCATTGATACTGCCTGCGTGAAGACCATTCGGCGACGACCATTTGCGCTGAAATTCCAATGAGGTGTCAGAGTTGCCAGAGTTTATTGGCTGACGACGCACAATTCTGCGGCACTTGCGGTCTGCCTACTTCACGTCATCCGAGTGACGCCTCTACGCAGATCTACGTAAAGGAAACAAACGCCCACGAACCAAGAGACACAGACGATCGTCACGCGCCCGATCCGCGCGTCGGTGTCATCCTCGACGCTAAATATAAACTAATCGAGAGTCTCGGCCAGGGCGGAATGGGGTCGGTGTTTCGTGCCGAGCGTCTACACATCGGCGATGAAGTAGCTGTCAAACTACTGCATCGCGATCTCGTGCGTGAGAAACAGGCGCTCGAGCGGTTTCGTCGTGAAGCGCGCACGGCTGCGATGATCCGTCACCCAAACGTCGTGACTATTCATGATTTCAACGACGGGACGGGCGAGACGAGCGAAGCATACATCGTGATGGAGTTGGTCCAGGGTGTGTCTCTCGGAAACCTGCTTCGTCGTGGTGGGCGGATGGCGCCGGAGCGCGCTGTGCGACTGATGCAGGACATTTGTGCGGGCGTCGGGGTGGCCCATCGCCAGGGACTGCTGCATCGTGATCTCAAACCCGACAATGTGATCGTGGTGCCGCCCATTCATGAAGGTGATGAAGAGACGGCGAAAGTCGTTGATTTTGGACTTGCAAAGGTTCGCGACGTCACGGCACAGACGGCGTTGACGCAAACGGGCGCGGTGCTCGGCACGTTGTATTACATGTCGCCGGAACAGTGCAGTGGTGAAGAGCTTGATGCGCGTGCGGATGTTTACAGTCTCGGCGCGATGCTCTACGAAATGGTGACTGGTGCGCCGCCGTTCCGCGCAAACAACTTTGCGGGCCTGATCTCGAAACACCTGCACGAACCGCCGCCACATTTTCCGCCGTCCCTCGGTGTATCGACGACTATTGAGTCGGTCTGTTTACGCGCGCTCGCGAAGGATCGCGAGCAACGGCAACCGGATGCGATCGCATTTGGTCGCGATTTGCAGAGAGCTTTGACTGCACCTGCTGGTTTTCAGCCGGCGGCTTCGGTTACGACACGACGTTCGCCGCTGCGATGGATCATTGCGGCAGCAGGTGTTTTCGTCGCCCTGGTTGCGATTGTTGGAGTCGGCATCGCGATTCAGTTCGGAGTTAATCGAATGCAGGCGAACCGCGACGTTGTAGAGAATGTGAATCAAATAGCAACTGTGTCTGACGATCTTCGGGGAAACTGGGCGGGCACATATGGCCCAATGGGCTCGGCCACGAAACTCACGATCAAGAATCAGAGTGGCAATAGTTTTGATGGAGTGTTGGAACAGGGCGCAATTCGCGTCGCATTCAAAGGCACCTACGATTCGCAATTACGAACGCTGACGATGAATCAGACTGAAGTATTGAGCGGTGAAGGTTGGGGTCTTGGTGAAGACGTTGGACAGCTATCACCCGATGGAAAGAAAATCAGCGGCACCGGAAAAGATCCACTCGGCGAATCCCTCGGAATAACCTACCAGTGGTCGTTCACAAGAAAATAAGCCGCGGATTTGCGCGGATAAACGCTGATCTGCGTTCATCCGCGTTCATCCGCGGCTAAATTTTAGTTCAGCAACTGCAACCCAAGAATTCCTTCGAGGATCGCACCGAGAATACTGTAACTGCCGTTCGAGTAGCTTCCGTAGCGTGAGCGGCTGTAGTAACCATCCTCGTAGCCACGTCGGAAACCTTCACGGAAGTAATACTGATACTCGCTCAGCTCGACGTAATAACCATCGTAACCGTAGCTCGCATCCTGGTAGCCGTAAGCCTCATTGGGATTAAAACCCCAACCATCCTGACGGTCGGCCTGTCCGGCATGGAAGCCTTCCTCGTAACCATCACGAACTGCGCGCTGCAACATCTCGGCGCCATACCTGTTGGTCTCGTAGTAACTTCCGCCTCTGTTATAGCGATAGTTGTACGGACCATAGTCGTTATAACGCCACTGCTGCAGTCTTAACTGATCGCGACGTACTCGTTCGAGATAACGTTGCTGATAACGCAACTGGTTCAGACGTCGTTGCTGCTCGAGCAAGCGCTGTCGCTGGTTCAGGAAATTCTGGCGTCGCTGCCAATCCTGACGATAGCGTTCTGCGCGCTGTTGCTGTTCCCACTGCCAGTTACGGTTCGAGCGCCCGTTGTTGTTGTTGTCGCGCCCGCGGTCCCAATCGCGGTTGTTGTTGTCGCGGCGACCATCCCAGTCGCGGTTGTTGTTGTCGCGGCGGCCATCCCAGTCGCGATTGCGATCGCGGTCGCGTTCCGACTGCTGGCGACGTTGCTGCTCCAACTGCTGCTGCTGTTGTTGCTGCTGCTGCTGGCGCTGTTGCTGCCAACGCTGGTCGCGTTCCTGCGACTGACGGATTTGATCCTGTCGTTGCTGCTGCCAACGTTCTTCACGTTCGCGTGACTGCCGGATCCGTTCCTGCTGCTGTTGACCGTTGGGCTGCTGCTGACGTTGCTGTTCCCAACGCTGCTGCCGCTCCTGGCTGTTTTGCTGTTGCTGCTGGCGTTGCTGCTCCCAACGCTGTTGCCGTTCCTGGCTGTTTTGCTGTTGTTCCTGGCGACGTTGTTCCGAACGTTGCTGTTGTTCAGCCTGCCGCTGTTGCTGCGCCGCCTCGCGTTGCTGCTGGCGTTGCTCGCGCTCGGCCTGATTTTCCTGCCTCCGCTCTTCGCCACGACCGCGGCGCCCCTGGGCATTGGCGATATCGCTCGCGCCCAACAGCGTCGCGCTTATCGCCAAAGACAATCCGATTCCCTTTAAGTGTTTCACTTCTCAATGTTCCTTTCAGTACTGGCAAGCGGAGAGAGGTCGACGTTTTGGCATTTGGCAACTGTCATTCCACGTGAAATACGGCGGAAATGAGCCTCATCGATGTAGCTTTCTGAGACGATATCAGCCACGGATTGACCATATCGTTTACTCGGCCCACCACGGATCAACACAGATAAATACAAATCGGTCCCCAATCCGCGTTTATCTGTGGCTTGTATTGCGATCGAATGATCATTCCGTCACACCACCCACGTGGGCATGGTGCTTGCCAAATTCCACGGGAAACTAAATTGAGGGGGCATGTTATGAACAATCTGAAAGTGTGGCCACACCTCGTGATTATTGCCGTGGTCATTGCCATCGCGGCGGGCGTCGGCGTTGGCCTGTGGATGAGACACGAGCAAACCGCGTCAGCCGAAGCAATACCGAATGCTGCTCGTATTCAGCGGGTCGAGGGCCAGGTAGCACTCGACAATAGCGATGCTGCCAACGCTCAAAGCGATCAGTGGATCGCGGCAACCGAGAACCAACCGGTCTCAGTGGGTGACCGCGTTTACACACGTGACAACTCGCGCGCGAGTTTGGCATTTACGGGACGAAATTTTGCCCGGCTCAATCCCAATACTTCACTCGACGTGATTGCATTAAACGATGAGCGCACACAACTAGCTTTGCGTGATGGCTCGGCGATGTTTGATGTCGGTTACCTGGATTCCGGTGACTTGTTCGAAGTGGCGACGCCTTACGGCGCAGTCGATTTTCAACAGCCGGGTCTGTATAACGTCGGCATCGACAACGGACAAGTGCTGGTTTCCGTCTTGAGCGGGCTCGCACAGGTTGTTGGTCTCGGCGGCAGTGGCCAAATCAACAAAGGTGAACTGCTAACGCTGCTCGGTTCGACCGCAGCCGATGTTGTTCTATCGCAACTCGATGGACGTGACGCTGGGTATGCCGTGGACGATTACTACGCCTACCAGTATCCACGTTACTACGATGGCCGTTACCGCGACTACAACGCTTATCTGAACGATCCATATTATTTTGATCCTTATCGGCGGAATGTCAGTTACCAATACGCAAACTCGTATATCCCCGGCCTGTACGATCTCGACTATTACGGCGACTGGCAGAACGTTGATGGATACGGCTACAGTTGGGCGCCAAGAGTTGATGCCGGCTGGTCACCATATCAGACCGGTTACTGGTACAACGATTACCCGTATGGTCCAACGTGGGTCTCGTCTGAACCGTGGGGCTATGCGCCTTATCACTACGGTCGGTGGGCGTTTGCTGGTGATCGCTGGTACTGGGTGCCTGACTCGGTAAACACAACTCCACTCTACTCGCCGGCACTGGTGGCTTTTGTGCCATTCGGCGGAAATGACATTGGCTGGGTGCCACTTGGTCCAGGCGACGTCTACGTGCCGCATTATTACAACACGAGTTGGGAACCTTATTACTTAACGCGTGACAATCTGTATCAGCGCGGCGTGAATCTCAACGTGCCTGGTGCAGTGACAGTGGTGAGTGTCGATGACTTCAATCGCGACGTCGACTGGAGACGCGTGCGGAAGGCTGATCGAAACATGCTCGCCTCGGCGAATCCTGTGCTGGATCCATTGCTGTTGACACCTTTGCGAAATGCCGCGGTGAGATCAGCGTGGGGTCGTGGCAAGATCGACATTCCTCCGGGAATCGCTCGCAAGCTCAACGACACCACTGTGATCACGAGCAGTGCACCAGTGGCACCGCGATTCCGTCCGAATTTGGCTAAGGATCTCCGCGTGAATACTGCGCCGGATCGGGCGAAGGGACAGAAGTTCCAGGTGCGAGATGAGCGTGGTGGACGCGGTGCGCCACAAGCAGCGCAACAACCGGTTGCTCCACAGCAGGCTCAACCTGCTCAACCGCAGCGTGACGCTGCCACTGCGCAACGCGAACAGCGGCGCATCGAACAGGAGCAGCGACGCCAGCAGAACGAGCAGCGTCGAGTTGATCGGGGTGCGGCGCAAGGTGAACGTGCTGCAAGACCAGTGCGACAGCAACAGCCTCAGGGCGAACGCGTCGCAGCACCAGCACGCCCGCAACAGCAACAACAGCGACGTGTAGTTGTTCCGCAACAGCGGCCACAACCACAAATGCGTCGTGAATCAGCACCGGTGCGGAGCCAACCAGCGCCGCGTGTAAATCGACCGCAGCCGCAACCACAGATGCGACGTGAGCAGGGTCCGCCGGTGCGTTCACAGCCGGCACCGCAACGGGCGAGGCCGCAGCGACAAGCGCCGCCGGCACCACGCGCTCAACCGCAACCGCAACCGGCTGCACCGCCGCGTGCACAGCCTCAACAACAGCAAAAGCAGGAGAGGCCTGCACGTCCCGCGGCAAGCCAACCGGCTCAGGGCGGCGGTAAAGGTAAAGGACCTAAAAAGCCTTAACCTTTCCCTTAACCTTTCTTAGCCACGGATTTCACGGTCGTTGAAATCCGTGGCTTTTTCTCTTCCTTCCAACACGGCGGGGAAAGCCTTCGGTAATGCAGCTACAACGGCGAAGTGTGGAGTGAGTGGGCCGAGCAGCAGCACCATTATTCCCGCGATCGCGATCGAAGCTCCGAATGAACCTAAGCCGAGTGCAACCCATAATAAGTAAACGACAGGACTGAATAGAATAATTCCGGGCACGGCACCAGCCACCTGCAGTATCAGGTGTTTGATGGAGAAGACCTCGCGCCGCTTCTGTGCCAGCACAAATCCGAGCGCGCCCAGATTAAATAATATTGGCCAGGTAAACAGGTAACTGCCGCCCTTCAAGAAGATGCTGGTCAACGCCAGCAAAATCAACGACCAGAGATAACCGCCGACCATTACATTCGAAACGCCCAGCTTATGACCAACCTTAGCGTTTACCAGCAGCAGCACACAGATCGTGATGGCAATAAAGAGCATCAGGTCTAAGTTGTTTTCTTCTGGCGAGCCGGCCTTCGTCAGCAGCCACTTCATCGGAATCAGAATCAGGGCGGCGCTGATGACGCACAGCGGAACGGCGATGAAGCCTACAGTTAGCCCGCTACCGGTGAGATGCTTGTTCTTGAAACCGAACACTACCAGTGCGACAAAGCCCAGAAAGACCAGAACCGCCAAAGGCACGACCCACCACTCGGAGTAAGAGACGACCGCGGAGTTCAAGACGTCAAAATAAACTTCATTCTGCTGGGCCGGGCTTGTCAAATCCAGATTGCCGAAATGGCGCGTCAAAGCGAGCGCGGTTGAGCCTTGATGCTGAAGGGTACTGTGGTCTATGTTCGTCAGATTATCGGACGGGTTGTGATAATGATTGCGGCCTACAATGTGAGCGAAATTAAGTCCGACTAAACCCCCTTCCTTGAAAACAGTAAAGTCGGTCTTGTTTGGCATCAGCTCGTAGATAGCCTGCGAGAGCGAATTCGCCGACGGGTGTGGAGCAGCTTTGCCAAACTCTTTGATGAGCCAGCCATTCCTGGGGCTGGTTTCAAACATGATGACCGGACCGCTACTGCCGCGCGCATCAAAGTTGAAAACAACTCCAACGTCTTTGGCCCAGGGATGCTGGTAAACAAAAGCTCTGGCTCCGAGGAGTCCGAATTCTTCACCATCCGAGAAGAGAGCGATGACATTATTTCTCAACGGCTGACTTGATTTTAAGGCCCGCAAAGTTTCCAGTATTGATACCACTGCCGAACCGTCATCACTGGCGCCGGGGCTTGGCGGCACAGTGTCGTAATGGCCTACAAGCGCAACGGCTTTCTCATCAGTCGTTCCTTTTAATCGAACAAGGATATTCGTGGCGGTCGACGTCTGTTGGAGTTCGGGGCTGAGCCCTAAGGCAGTCAGTTCGTTCTGGATGTAATTGCGAACCGCCTCGTGCTCAGCCGTACCGACTGGGTGCGGTCTCTGCGCGATGACTGTCAGATGCTTTAAGGCCCGTTCGGCGGAAAACTCTGTAAGGGGTGCGCTGGCTGCCGCTGGTCGGGGAGGATTCAATTGATAAACGACTAAAAGCGCTGCGACGATGACGAGCATGATGCTCGCCGCGCTCAAAACGTAAGCGGAATTGATCCGGCGTAGGGTTCTGGCTTTGCTAGGCAAAATGGCTCCGAGACAGTTGGATATGGTGAGTTGATCACCCTAATAATCGCACTAATGATCGGACTAATAAAGAACCAACTCGCCTTCTCCGAATCTGAAGAGTTTTGCGCTGATTAACTAAACGGAATTTCATGGATTCAATCCTGAGATCCGTGGCTTTTTTCTTCCTTCCGACAACTCACCTGTGATAAGAATACGCCTCCTTGACTCCTACTCCCCCGGTCTCAAGCCGTTCACATCCGTACGAACTACCCAGGTAAGGAGCCCTCTCATGAAATTACAACCCAACAGACGTACATTTTTAAATCAAGTCGGAGCCGCAACCATCGCCGCAGGGGTAATCAGCGTCGAGCCATTGCTCGGAACGGAGCGCTCTCAAGCTCATGCCGCCAATGGATCGAACCAGCGCGCGAATGCGTGCGCGAAGCTCCGTCGCGACACCGCTACTGCAGGACTTCAGTCGACGCCGCAAAACCTGCAACACCCAAACAACCAGGATGAAGACCTCTATCCAAACAAGATCGGCAATTACTCGAAAGGCCTGCCACACAACAACGACGGCACTGTGGTCTTGAGCGCCTACAACGCGATGCTCCAGGCAATAAACAGTGGCAGCCCGGCAGACTTCGATGCGATCCCTCTCGGTGGCACTACCGGCCTGACTAACCCACAGGCAGGTCTGGCCTTTGATCTCGAGGGACCCGACGCACATGCCCTCATCCAACCTCCGGCACCCGCACTCGCAAGCCGCCAGCAAGCCGCTGAGATCTCAGAAAATTACTGGATGGCACTTCTACGAGATGTGCCTTACACGCAGTACGCCGCGAATCCAATCGCGAACGCAGCCGCTGCGGATTTGACGTTGTACGGGGCAGATTTTCCCGGTCCAAAAACCGGCGGCGCCGTTACGACAGCAACTCTCTTTCGCGGTTTGACACCCGGCGACAGAGTTGGACCATACTTGTCGCAGTTCTTTTATCGGGACTGTAACTTCGGCGCCAACAAGCTGGAACAGAAGATTACGACGACTTTGCCCGGCGTCGATTACATGACTGACTTCAACACGTGGCTCGCAGTGCAAAGAGGAATCGCCCAGGGACCAAATGCTTTCGATCCGGTGCCACGATACATGCGTAACGGTCGTGACATTGGACAGTGGGTTCACATCGACGTTTTATTTCAAGCCTACTTCCATGCGTTTCTGATTCTCGCCGGCGCCGGTGCACCTTTCGACGACGGCAATCCCTACAACAACAATCCCAGCCAAATCGGATTCGGCACGTTTGGTGGTCCACACATCGCAACGATCTTGTGTGAAGTATCAACGAGGGCCTTGAAAGCAGTTTGGTTTCAGAAGTGGTTTGTGCATCGCCGGCTGCGTCCCGAAGTCATGGCGGAGCGAGTCGATCGGACACTCAATGCGGGCGCGGGTTATCCGGTCCATCCCGAGATACTCGACTCGTTCAACGATTCAAATCGACTCAAGGGTTTCATGCCCGCAGGCAACGCCTTGTTACCGATGGCGTTTCCCGAAGGCTCGCCGACGCATCCCGCTTACGGCGCCGGACACGCAACCGTCGCGGGCGCATGTGTCACGATTCTCAAAGCATGGTTCAACGAGACTACGCGACTGGTAGACATCGGACTCACCCCAGTCCAGCCAACTGACGACGGTTTGACCCTCGTGTCTTATCTGGGTTCTGACGCTGGAGATCTAATGGTTGGTGGTGAACTCAACAAGATCGCCGCGAACGTGGCACTGGGTAGAAACATCGCCGGCGTGCACTGGCGCTCCGATGCTAACGAGTCGCTGAAACTCGGCGAGGAGATTGCAATCGGAATCCTGAAAGAGCAGCGCGCTTGTTATAACGAGGTCTTCAACGGTTTCAGTCTGACCAAATTCGACGGTACAACAATAACAGTCTGATCCGAATTCATCCGCGTAGATCCGCGGCTAAAAAATCTCGACGATAGCAACCCCACCAGGAGCAATCTTTACGGTGAGCTGGTTGTTTTCTACCTTCACGGGAGTGTCACTGGTCCATTCGGTTGCGCGTTGGATTTGTTTACCTGAAATCGTCACGTTAACGTAAGCACTGCGATCGACCTGCGCCATTCCCTGCTGCGTCTTGAACACGCCGTTGTTATTCAGCAACGTCACCACCCAACTATTCGCCGTGCGATTGATCAGATATTCGACATCGCCGGTGATCTTCAACGGCAGTGCATCAGCAAAGATATGAGTCAGCAGGTGCGCAGCAAGAGGAACCATTCGATCATCTTCGCCCAACATATCCGGAACCGCGACGAAAATGACACTTCCCTTTACCGAACTTATTAACAGTCACTAACGGCGCGCTATCCGGAATGGAAATCAACGGCGTTGCGCCTTTGAGCTCAATTTTTTCAAGCCGGAAGATCTGACTCTTCAAATCCTGCGGCTCTTCACCGGGTGCAAGACAACGAGCGTTATGCGCCCAACCTATTTCATTCAACAGTCGCACACCCAGAAACTCTTCGGGCAGCTTTTTAATTTGCGCCGCATTAAGCACGACCGTGCCACCGTTGCGAACATAATCTTGTATCCGCTTAATCCACTCATCGGACCACTCGATCCGCCCGCCAACAACAACCGCGCGATACGACGGCAAGAGTGTTTGAATCTTCGACTTCGATTGCTGCACATCGGCCGCAGTCACAACGTCGAAGATGTCGCCAAAAACACCGTTAACGAACGACTGCCGATCCGCGATCGCAGGTTCACCTTCAACCACGAGCCCCGGATAGTATGTAACACCAAACAGTTCACGCAGCGCACGATCACCACGATCGATCTGCGAGACTTCAAAAGGCCACTGCGGATAATCCGTCATCTCGAATCCGTGCGCAGGATCCAATAGGAAAGCCACCGGCGTGTAGGGAGTGCCACGATCGGGATGTTTTTCTGCAAAACGAACAAACTCGTCCGTGATGCGGCCGAGCGGATTCAGTTGAAAAGGATGATCGCCCGGACCAGGTTTGAAAAACTGATCCTGACCCTGTTCGAGATAGATCGCAGAAGCACCGGACATGTAATAGAGGTAATAACTCTTGCGATACCACGAGAGCGACGGCCCCATCGTTGGACCATAACGCGAATGATAAAAGAAATCCGGACCAGCGAAGTTTTGTTGTTTAGTGAATGTGGTGGCCGTGTCGCCAAAATTTGGCGCGTGATAGTAAAGAAACGAGCCGCCGAACTGTCGCGCCGCACCGCGCGTGAAAGCGATACGCATGCCCCACATCGGCATGACGGCTGCAGTCTCCATGCCGAGTAGATTCACGCCCCACTGGCTCAACGCATGCGCAAACGAGATGCTCGACGTCGATTGCGCGGGAATCAACTTGTCCCACATCGCCCCGGTTTCAGTGTGAAACGTGTCGCGCCATTTTCTCGCAATCGCATTTGAGTAAAACTGCCGGTGTGCTTCCAGCAATTCGCGCCTCGTCATCGACGGTGTAATTTTCAACTCAGCCGGCGCGGATTCCCACACGTAACCGACACTCTCGCCCGAAATCCAACCCAGAAACTGATCTTTCAATTCACCGTTGAGTAAGTGCCATGCCGCCTGACCTTCAGCGGCATTGAATGTCGCACCGCCATAGTTGATCAGAATCGCGAACGGAACTTTGGTCTCGCGAATGTAACGAAGAAACGGACTTCCTTCCTTCAAATACTCCGGCACGTTGTTGATATAAACGACCGGGACCACGAGTTTCGATTGAAACAACGGCACATCCGGAGCGCCTTTATACTTCGCGACGAACTCTTCAATCGGTTCAGCATTGAATGGAAACAACGGTCGCTCGGCCAGCAGGCTTGTCGAGTAGCGGCCAAAACTCCTTCGCGATATTCCACGGCATCAGGAAATCACGCCCGGCGACTTTCGGTCGCATCCATGCTTCCGGGATTCGCCCCGCGTCTACGCTACTCAGCAACGATGTAAACGGCTTGCGCGTAACGGACCAGGCACGCAAATAACGGTTAGTGGAAAAATCAGGCTTCTGTCTGCCTGACGGTTTGAAACCGGGATCGCTGGTGAGCAGAAAACAATCGACATGCCGGCGCGCTTCGGCAGTTTTCTCGATCACAAACGACACGCGCGCCGGACCTTGTTTCAACGTTGCGTTCGCGCTGTCCCACGCAAAGGCCCAACTCCAGTACAAACTGACTTCGTCATGAGGATCGAGAACATCCTTCGCGCCAAACTCGTGTCGGAAAACTTCAGCGCCATTCTGAGCAATCGTGACGGTGAAGTTTTCATTTCGCTTCGCCCAATCAGCGTAACGCACCCAGAACGTGTATTGACCCTCACGCGGAATCTGAAGATCCTGATACAACGTGGCGCGAACTTCATCGGCACTCGCAGCCGCGGAGTTCCATTCACTCTCACCGCCCTGCGTCCACTCGGCTGATACACCTGGTCCATTGATTCCCCAACCCGGTGCCTTCGCGCGCGGCAGGTTCAGGTACGACGGATTGAGCATCGGTTCGCCAAGTTTACCGGTCGTAAACCCGCGCATGTTTTCCGCTTCGTACCAGAGGTACTCACCGGGCGGTCTCGTTTGGGAATAAAGTGGTGTGGTTAAGAGCAGAAGAATCCACAGATTACGCAGATTCTTTTTAATCTGTGCCATCTGTGTGATCTGTGGACTACCCGAGGGCTTCGAGACATTCGCCGATCGTCCGCTGACGGCACGTGAACATCGGCGTGTCGCGCAACGTGTAAGAGCTGGCTTTGGTTTCGCGAAGCTCCTGGACCAGATCGAGAAAGTCCGATGGATAGTCGGTCTCAAAAGCGACGACAAACTCCTGATCGTCGAGACCAAAGGAATAGGTGGTGTGCAGTTTCACAGAGCGATATTTCGAGCCGATGCGGATGTGTTCATCCATCATCTCCTGTCGCTGCTCTGCGGGTCGTGAATACCATTCACGCGTTTTCACAAATGGGTAAACAAAAAGATACTGTGATTTACCGGGCACGATGTGCAGGCGATCTTCGACGTGCTCGGGATTGTCCTTGTCGATGTACATCGAGCGCTTGGTCATCGAGAGAAACGATTGCGACGGCTCGATGTACTTGGCCATTTCCGTCTTGTTGAGACGCGCCGTCATCTCCTGGATCGGATCGAGTTCGTAACCGATGCGCCAGATCATGAAATCTACATTTGTACGAAGACCAATAGTCGAATAGGAATGAATCAATAATGACGAGCGAAACTCGTCGACAGTCTTTACAAACGCTTCTCGGCAGCGCTGCTTGTCTTCGGCCGAGAGCAGGCGCCACTCGGGACGCGCATGATAGAAAGTGAAATTGACGAACTGTCGAGGGAGCTTCGCCTTTTCTACCTCCACCTCCACAACATTCGGGGCAAGCCGAAGGGAACCACGTGAGGCATTGCCTGGATCCTTATCGCTACTCATTGTTTTTACCTCTGATCCGGATAAGATGACTGACCCTGGAGATTCAGCGATGCGGAAGTTATTCTGCCCAGTCTCCAGTGGGAATGCAACCCGTGGCAAGATTTGCGGCGGAATCTTGTAAATACTGCAAATCTTTATAATCCTGTCCCTTACGGAATAAAATCTCTCGCTTGCGCGTCAAAACTGTAACGATGAGTGAAACTACATCTATGGACCACGAAAGATCACGTCGCTCTTTTCTTAAGCTCGTACCGCTCGGAATCCTCGCCGGTGTTTTTGCATCAATTGGGGGCGCAGCGTTTCGGTTCCTGCGTCCGAAACTATCCGCCGCGACTGATAGCTGGCTCGACGTGGCGTCTATCTCTGAACTAACTGGCCCACAACCTCTCTCGCGCAAGATCGTCGCCGAACACGTCTCGGGTTGGGCCATCACCACTGAAGAACACAACGTCTTTGTGTTGCCGGCAAAGAACAATCAGGTGCTCTCCGCGGTCTGCCCGCACGAGGGCTGTGAGGTCGCGTGGGATCAAAACGCGAATCGCTTTTCGTGTCCGTGTCATGAGAGTTACTTCGCGGCGGACGGCGCGCGGATTAGTGGTCCAGCGCCTCGTGGGCTCGATCCGCTACCCATGCGCGTTCAGGATGGGAAACTGCAAGTGCAATACGTCGCGAAGGAGCAAGCGACTCGCGCATGACTCTTCCGGTTGAGAAAGCACGTGGTTGGTTAGAGACGACGGGTGCAATTGTCGGGGTTCTTCTCCTTGTCCAGTTTATTACCGGAGTGTTGCTGGCTTTCTATTACGTGCCCTCGGTAGACCACGCACATACGACCGTCTCTTACATCGAAAAGGTTGTTTCTTCTGGTGCGTGGATTCGCTCTTTACACCACTACGGATCTCAGTGGCTCAGCCTCTTCGTTTTCCTTCACGTGATCAGGCTCTTTCTCAGTAGAGCTTACGAGTCAAACAGGATTCAATGGATCGTCGGGATCCTGTTGCTTGGATTCGTGATGGCTGCGGGCGGTACGGGCTATTCACTGCCGTGGGACGCACGCGCGTTTTTCAGCACGCGCATCGCTGAGGGATTGATGGCCGAACTTCCGTTTGTTGGAGGGATGGCGCGACTGTGGTTACTCGGCGGAACTGATATCTCAACGATAACCCTCTCCCGCTTCTTTGCGTTGCATGTCCTCGTGATTCCCGCTTTGCTGATCGCAGTTGTTGTTTGGCGAGTGTTTCGTTCGAACCTCGCAGAGATCCTCGGGCCTCGTCATGCGATCGCCGGTGGTGTTGTGTTTCTGTTGCTCGCGATTTGGTCTTTGAAGTATAGCGCTCCGCTTGGTCCATCTGTTGTTGAGATGACGGCTGATTATCTGCCGCGTCCCGGAGCGCAGTTTCTCTGGCTTTATCAGTCGCTAAAGTATCTGCCCGGCGGGCTCGGATCGCTTGCCGGTGTGGCTCTGCCTGGCGTTGTTCTTGTGGTCCTTGTTCTGCTGCCGTGGTTAAAACAGCAAAGGCTGATCGGCGGATCGCTTCTCGGTCTGGGCCTGGTTCTAATTGTCGTGATGACAACCGCTTCATATCTCAGTGACCTTAACGATCCAAAGACTGCAAGACAACTCGCAATACAGGCAGCGCATGAAGACGTTTGGCGTCGTGAGCCATTCAAACCAGCACCCATCACTCTCGCGGCGGCAGCATCAAGCTCGGCGGCCGCTTCGAGCGGTCCACCTGTGATGTACACTAAGTTTTGCGCGAACTGTCATGGACCAAACGGCGAGGGTGCGCGCCAGGGACAGCTGAATTTCCCGCCGTTGCTTGATGTCTCAACCAAGCCGCGTCGCAGTGTGAACGATATCGTCGAATTGCTGAAAGATCCACCATCATACGGTCTCTCACCACCCATGAGATCGTTTCAAGACAAACTGACTGACGAGCAGATGAAAGAAATTGGTGAATGGATTGTGAAGTTGAAGCGTTAACGTCTTTTTGATAGAACAACTCAACCGGAGAAACTGTCTGATGAAACTAATTGCGCTTGCTTTAATGTGTGTCGCCATTGCCCTCGTTGCTTCAGCCTGTACTGAAACCGCGACACCAACCAACACAAACACGTCACGCACGGCCGCATCGCCCGCAGCACCATCGCCTGTCGCCTCAGTCGATGAATTTGCGACGGCGCGCGCCAACTACGGCAAGCACTGCGAGGGTTGTCACGGTCCAGACGCAACCGGCGGACTTGTCAAAGTCGACAATAAACAGATCAAAGTGCCGTCAATGAAGTCCGAGCACGCGATCAAGCACACCGACGATCAGCTTACAAAGATGATCACGAACGGCGAAGAAGCAATGCCGCCATTCAAAGACAAAATGTCCGCACAGGAAATTCAGCACATGGTTCACTACGTCCGCAAAGAAATCCAGGGCAAGTAAGCAGCAAGGTTAATAAGCCACAGATCTGCACGGATTTATCAAAACCGATCCGCTTCCAATCAGCGTAGATCTGTGGCACCATCTCCCCCGTGCACCCGTAGCTCAGTTGGATAGAGCGTCTGACTTCGGATCAGAAGGTCGCAGGTTCGAGCCCTGCTGGGTGCACCATGCTATATCCTCATTTCCGGTAGCCCTTGCCTTTCTGCAAGTGCCACTTTAGTATCACACTATGCGAACTGAACTCGTTACTACATTGAAGCGCCAGGCCACGGAGATCCTCAATCAACTCGAGAAGGATCGAGAGCCGATCCTAATTACGCAGCATGGCGTTCCCTCTGCATATCTGGTGGATGTTGAAACTTTCGAGACCTTACAGCGTCGTATGACATTGCTCGAAGGCATTGCTCGCGGCGAAAAGGCAATTGAAGAAGGTCGGTCGCTTACTAACAAGCAGGCAAAGCAACGGATGTCCAGATGGCTGAAGTAGTATGGGCCGAACCTGCACTTAACGATCTTGACGCAATTGCGGACTACATTGCATTAGACGATCCTGAGGCGGCCCGGCGGCTGGTGCGGAAAATCTTCGAGCATGTTCAGCATCTTGCAAGCCACCCTAAACTTGGCTCGAAACCGCCAGAACTGAAAGGTTGGCGTTATCGTCAGCTTGTTGAACCGCCGTGCCGTATCTTCTACCGCGAAGATTCTGGTCGAGTCTTGATACTCCACGTCATGCGATCGGAGCGCCTGCTCAGGCCCAAGCTACTTGCTGATCGAGAGTAAGACAAAGCGCGGCTTCCCCTCGGCTCTAATTCGTTCCCAGTACTTCAGTGAGCGCTGCTCTCTTCGAAGGTTCCAAGCTTCATATTTCGTGAGCGGGTTAATCATTTGCGAGAATAAAGGCCACTGCAAAGTATCAGAGAAAAAGTGGACTTAATAGGGCCTTAGTATATAGACTTAGTGGTTGGCTACAAAGCTTTTTGGGCCAGCAGATCCTCATGTCGCACATCGAAGTCAGAGTCGTCCCTGGTTATAAATGGCGCATGTATCTTATCGCGCTTATAGGATCGGGTCTGCTGTATTTCTACCTCGGTTACTTACCTATAATCCTCTGGGTTCTATTGATCGTAGTCGCTATTGTTCTTGTAGTTAATTTGGTCCAGGGGCAGAGCCACGAGCCCGTGATTATTCTCAACGACGAAGGTGTGTTTGATCGACGACTCAAGGTGGGCACGATCCGGTGGAGCGATATTCGTCGTATGAGAGCCTACAATCTTCAGGGTGCTGCGTATATTTCACTCGAGCTCCATGACATGCACCGTTACGAATCTCGCCGCCCGCTCTGGTTCAAATTGATTTCCCAAGTGCAACGCGTGTTTGGCATGAGTTCGATAGCTATCAGCACCAACGGTCTGGACATCGACGAAGCAACGCTCTGGCAAAAGCTTCATGAAGGTTGCGGCTCCACAGCACCCAACCCGCAAACCATCGAAGCTGGATAAGGAACTCCCGTGATCTTCTACACCGGCCTCGGATGGCTAGTCCCATTCCTGTTTATTGCGCCCTTCATGCTGATAGGTGTGTTCTGGAACAAGACTACCGGGTTCGATGTTTTGGACCGAAGCGGTCCGTCCTGGCCACTTCACACACTAATTCTGTTGGGAGCAATACTGACCTTCGCAGTTGGCTGGTGGGTCAACCGTAAAAAGATTGAAGAAGTAACTTTTGAAAAATCCGGCCGAGTAACTACATACCGAACCCGACATACTCTCTACTCCATCCCCATGCAATATTGGGGACTCATCGGGCTCGCAATCTATTTCGGATTTACTGCTTATCGCTCGTTCAGATAATTTCCTTACGGTATAATCCGACCTCATCGCCCCCGTTTCCCGAAAGCCCAGATAAAGGAACCAAAATGCCTGAAAGCTCAGTTAATGCTGGAGAGCAACGCGCAAAACTTGCCATCATAGGAATTCGTTACGACGAGAATTCGTCGTTCACAAAGGGCGCCGCCGATGCGCCGCCACAAATTCGTGCCGCACTTCGTTCCGACGCCTGGAATCTGACCAGTGAAAACGGGACCGATCTCTCGGATGACTCGATCTTCTTCGATGCGGGTGATATCGAGCCGGTCGCCGGGAGTGATATGTTGATGTTGATCGAGAACTCGATCCACACGCTGATCGGCGATGGTCTAACTCCGATTTCGCTCGGAGGCGATCATTCGATCACACACCCGATCGTCAGAGCTTTCACGCGAAAATATAAAGATCTGAGCATACTTCACTTCGACGCACATCCTGATATATACGACAGCTACCAGGGTAATCGTAATTCGCATGCGTCGCCGTTCGCGCGAATCATGGAACAGAAGCTGGTGAAGCGATTAGTGCAGGTTGGCGTCAGGACTTTCACTGCCCACCAGCGCGAACAGGTAAACAAGTTTGGAGTTGAGTCGATCGAGATGCGCAACGTAACGTCAGATCTGCAACTCGAGTTTGATTCGCCCGTCTACATCTCTTTTGATGTTGACGCACTCGATCCCGCGTTTGCACCGGGTGTTTCCCATCGCGAGCCAGGTGGTCTATCGACAAGACAAGCGATCGATATTATCCAGCGGCTGAAGGGGAAAGTGGTGGGAGCGGATATCGTGGAGTTCAACCCACGAATGGATCCGCTTCATATAACTGGTACGGTGTGCGCGAAACTCTTTAAAGAGATCGCGGCAAAGATGCTGGAGTAGGTTTACCCGCGGATTTACACGGATCTTTGATTGATAGGTACGTAGTCGCGCGTTCGGTGCCCCAAATAGATCTGGCGCGGGCGCGCGATTTTTTGATCCTCGTCTTCGAGTAGTTCTACCCACTGGGCCAACCACCCTGACGTTCTAGGAATTGCGAACATCACCGGAAACATGTCGACGGGGAAACGCATCGCCTGGTAGATGATGCCGGAGTAGAAGTCGACATTTGGATAGAGCCGACGTTTGACGAAGTACTCGTCTTCGAGCGCGATTCGTTCGAGTTCAAGTGCGATGTCGAGCAAAGGATCTTTGCCGGTCACTTCAAAAACTTCGTAAGCCACCTGCTTGATAATCCGCGCCCGTGGATCGTAGTTCTTGTAAACACGATGCCCGAATCCCATCAAACGAAACTCACCGGCTTTTACGCGCTTGATGTAGTCCGGCACGTTCGCTACTGAGCCGATCTCCTTCAACATCCGCAACACCATCTCGTTCGCCCCACCATGCAGCGGTCCATAGAGCGCCGCAGCCGCGCCGGCGAGTGACGAAAAGGGATCCGTGTGCGCGCTGCCGATACTTCGCATCGCATTCGTGCTGCAGTTCTGTTCGTGATCGGCGTGAAGTATGTAAAGCACCGTGAGCGCTCGTTCAAGTACGGGATTCGGTTTGTACTTCAACTCCGTCGTCTTGAACATCATGTTGAGAAAGTTGCCTTCGTAACTCAGATCGTTATCGGGATAGGAATACTGCATGCCGATCCGGTGGCGAAAAGCGAACGCCGCAATAGTCGGTACTTTCGCAATCAGCCGATAGATCTGTTTCCAACGACACTCGACGTTGAAGATGTCTTTTGCGTCCGGATAAAAGGTTGAAAGCGCGCCGAGCGTTGCTTGAAACATGCCCATCGGGTGCGCGTTGTAATGAAAGCCGTCCATTACCTTCTTAATATTTTCATTAATGAACGTGTGATAGGTAATGTTTTTGGTCCACTGGGCGAGTTGTGAGGCATTGGGTAATTCGCCGTAGAGCAACAGGTAAGCAACTTCGAGATAGGTGCTCTTCTCTGCAAGCTGATCGATCGGATAACCGCGATATTCGAGAATGCCTTTGTCGCCATCGATGAAGGTAATGCGACTCTTGCACGATGCGGTATTCATGAACGCCGGGTCATACGTCATCAAACCGAAGTCGTCGTCAGCAACTTTGATCTGACGCAGATCCATGGCCTTGATCGTCCCGTCCTGGATTGGTAATTCGTACTGTTTTCCGGTGCGGTTATCGGTGATAGTCAGACTGTCGTTACTCATGCTGAAAGTCTCCCACAAAAGACTATCAGACACAAAAACACATCCACAGATTGCGCAGATTCCGTTACTTTACCGCTAACAGTTCGATATCAAACTCGAGGTTCGCGTTGGGAGGAATTGTGGGTGGTTTCCCCTGCGGGCCGTAACCAAGCTTGCTGGGTACCCAAATTTTCCGCTTCCCTCCTACTTTCATAGTTTGAAGAGCCTCGTTCCAACCGACAATCACTCCTCCGAGCCGAAACTCCACCGGGTTGCCGTCTTTGTAGGAATTATTAAACTCCTGGCCATTCTCGAAACGGCCGATGTAGTGGACTTTGACCGTCTGGCTCATCTTCGGGCTTGGTCCATCTCCAACCTTCAGATCGTGGATCTTCAAGCCCGAAGGAGTGGTGACATCCCAGGTTGTTTGCGTCGCTGCGTTGCGGCGCGTGATGACGTACACCACGCCGGCAATCGCGATGACAGCGACAAGAATAAGGACGCCGATTCTCGCATTCCGGCTTCCAGGAATCTGTGGCGCGTTGGGAGCGGGGTTCGAATGTGGAACTCGCGGTCTTTTTCTGGCTACGGTTTTCTTTCGATGTCGACTTTCTGGCACGAAGGGGAACCTACTTTCTAATGATTATTAGTGTGAGAGAGTCGGTTATACAGTATTCTTCCGCGCATGCCAATTGCCGCCGTTATTCCTAAACCGAATACCCCGGTTGAAGTTCGCGAAGTTGCCGAGCCGGATCTCGCGCCCGACTCGGCGTTACTCGAAGTCGAACTCTCAGAGGTTTGCGGCACGGATGTCTATTTACAACAAGGCCGGCTTGCAGGTGTTCCGTACCCGCTGGTTCCCGGTCATGTTTCAATGGGACGATTGCAGAAAATTCGCGGCGAGCTATTTGATGTTGAAGGCAGGCGATTCAACGAAGGCGACCGCGTGACTTTCCTCGACGTTCATCGCACGTGCAATGCGTGTTGGTATTGTCTTGTTGCCAAAGCCGGCACGCGCTGTCCGCAACGCAAGGTTTACGGAATTACGTACGGTCTCGATGATGGACTCTGCGGCGGCTGGGCCAGTCACATTTACATCAAGCCGGGCACTCGTTGCATCCGGCTCGATGCAGACCCGGAGACATTCATGGCCGGCGGGTGTGCGCTACCCACTTCACTCCACGCGGTTGAACGCGGCGATATCAAGATCGGCGATACGGTGCTGGTGCTTGGCTCGGGACCAGTTGGAATTAATTCGATTGTTTTGTCACTGATGAGTGGAGCGTTGCGCGTGCTATGCATCGGCGCGCCCCAAACGCGACTTGATGCTGCGCTCGAAGCCGGCGCCACAAGCACGCTCAACATCGAAACAACCAATGAGAGTCAACGATTAGATTGGGTTTTGGAAAACACTAACGGACGCGGTGCGGATGTGACTATTGAAGCGACGGGTGCTCCCGAAGCTGTGGTCCAGGCAATGCGCTTCACACGCGATGCGGGCATTGTGGTAGTTGTGGGACAGTACACGGACCACGGAGAAACTTCATTCAACCCTCACCTCGATCTCAACAAGAAACACTTAGACGTGCGAGGTTGTTGGGGATCCGAGTTTTCTCACTTCTATCGCGCAGCTCAGATCACTGCACAACGACCCGAAGCATGGACACGGATGAAACTGATTTCATACGGATTGGAACAAGCAAACGAAGCGCTCGCAGATGTCTCCGAGGGACGTGTACTCAAAGCCTTGATCCGTCCCTAATCCGCGTTTATCCGCGGCCACGGCCGCGTCGCCCGCCACGCTCATCGCGCAGCTTTTGAAACTGCTGCCACTGTTCAGGAGTCAATACGGTCTGCAAACGACCATCGGCCTGGCGTCGGATCTCCGCCATTCGCGGCTCTGTCTCCTGTCGCACAGCGCGTAGCTGCTCGCGTGTGTCGCTGAAGATCTCCTGCACCTTCGTTTTCTGATCGGCCGTCAGATTCAGCCGTTCGGCCATGTTGTCGAACCTGTTTCCAGGCCCGCCACCGCCGCGCACTACACCTCGATAGACATTGAGTGCAAGTATTCCGGCGGTGAAGCCAAGCACGAAGATGACCACGGCTGCAACGCGTACCTGCCACCGATTCCTGGTTTCGTTATTCATGATTACCTCGCATCATCGTCATCTTCGTAAATCGTGCTCAGCACCTGGTCGTAGGTCATTTGATCATCGGCGTCGTGGCCCATGATCACTGACTCTGCAGAATAGGCCGATAATGTCGGATCGTCAGAGACTGCCGTCCCTGGCAACACAAAAGTCATTACGCCGAGCGCAGCAGTCGTAAGCGCCATCGAGGAGACGAGCACCTTCGCCGATTTCCACAAGCGAAACAGTGCCGGCACGCTCTCGGCTTCACGCTGTTCTCTCAGCGCAGCCATCACTCGCGTCTGAAAAAACGGCGACGGCTCAATCACAGTCTGCGCGCGGCTCTTCAAAACCACCGCCGAAAGCCGAGCCGCTTCATAAGCACTGCGACACGATCCACACTCGAGTGCATGGGTTCGCACCTCGTTGAGCTCATTCTCAGAAAGAGTCGCAATCGAGGCATTGTCCAGAATCTCAGTGATGTGCTTGTGTTTCATTGTAATCACCCGCTCAGTCAGCCGCTGAATTCAGTCGCTTGTTATGACCCAACAACTTCTCCATCGCCTCACGAACCTTTTTGCGCGCCCGAAATGCTCTCACTTTAACTTTCGACTCCGACCATCCCGTCGCCTCAGCCACTTCCTTGATCGACGCGTCTTCACCATCAATCATCAACAACGTCTGCTGATCTTCCGGCGACAAAACCGACAGCAAACGATCGGCGAGATCCGTTGCCACTAAATCATTCTCGACGGAAGGTTGTTCACCGTCGCCCGCCGATTGCTGGTCCAACCAGCTCGCCTCATCTTCAGTGAGATCAGAAACGGTAGACTCAGGTCGCCGCTTCGAGCTTCTCACCATATTCAAACAAGTGTTCGTCGCGATTCGCGTCAACCAACCTTCAAACGATCCGCGACCTTCAAAACTTCCAAGCTGCGTGTAAGCTTTCAAAAAAACTTCCTGCGCCGCTTCTTCAACCAAACTTCTCTGCCGGAAGAACCGGCTCGCCACACTAAACACGCGCGGGCTGTAACGTCTCACTATCTCTGCAAAGGCAGACTCGTCGCCTCCCTGCGCTTGACGCGCCAGGTCGAGTTCCAAGGCTTGTTCCAGCCCACTCGCCAGTTGCGATCCTCATCGGTTTAACGGATGGCGGATTCTTCAAATCTGAATCCGCCACACCGTGGGGGAAACGCTTACTGATTGTCGTCGCTTTTGCGCTGTCCACGTCGTCCTTTGAACTGCGCTTTCGACTGTTCCAACTGGGCTTTTTGCTCAGCTGTCAAAACGGAAAGTGTTTCCTGATGTAGCTTGGCTCGCTCGCCCATCAGCTTTGCCTCAAGGCTCGCCATTCCCGTCAGTTTCTGAGTAGCCAGTGCTTCGTTGAACGTACCGCCTTCGCTCGCCTGACGCAACTCCTGTCGCTTGGCTCGAAGCTCCTGGCGCAGGGGTTTGTTTCTTTCGGCGAAGCTCTCGTGGATCTGCTTCATCTTAGCTTTCTGATCCTCGGTTAAATTGAGCTGTTTGAAGAATCCGCCCTGGCGCATTCCACCCCAGCCACCACGTCCACCGTGTTTGCCCCGACCACCACGGTGTTCCATGCGGGAACCCTGTTGTTGCGTGTTCTGATCGGTTGTGACCGTCTGTGCAACAGCGATCGAGCCAGCCAAAGCAATTGCCGAGATAGAGGCTATTGCAAGTTTCTTAAACCGTCCTTTGTTCATCACTATTTTTCCTAACTCCTAATCTTCCTTGTTAATTCCAGGGGAGTGTCCCGACGAGTAAGACACCCGGTGGGCCGGGACGGTTACAACACGGAAAATTGCCAATTGCCGATTGCCAATTGCCGATTTCTGGAATGCTAATGGCATGTAACCAACTATGAACAAGGGGTGTCTACAACCATGGCGCTCGTAAATTGGCAATCGGCAATTGGCAATGCATGTTGAGAGGAATCGAATGTCGACTCAAACAATAAAACAACCATTAGTGGGCGGAATTAATACAGGTGGGAGTCTTGGCTGGCTTAAACAAGTTTGGCCCAAGTTACTACTTGGCAAGAAGAAATTATTGATCGGCGGCGGCTTTATGGCTGCGGTGCTCTTAGCGGGGTTTTATTTTGGGGGTGACACCTCGAACACGCCGCAGTACATGACTGCGCGCGTCGAGCGAGGCAACCTCCGTAATACCGTAACAGCCACCGGTGCACTACAGGCTGTAACCACAGTGCAGGTCGGTAGTCAGGCTTCGGGCACGATTGCCGCACTTTATGCCGACTTCAATTCAACGGTAAAGAAGGGCCAGGTTGTCGCCCAGCTCGATCCCTCAACTGCCAAAGCACAAGTGCAGCAGGCGCGCGCGAATCTTGAAAACGCTCGCGCGGGACTCGCAAATGCACGTGCCGCAGTAGTGAATTCCCGCGCTGGTGTGAGCGATGCGCAGGCACGAAACCTCGCCGCCAGATCGACAGTTCAAAACAATCAGGCTGGTGTCTCTGCCGCCGAAGCCAACGTCGCCGTGCTCAAAGCACAGCAGGATGACGCGCTTAGTCTATTAAAGCAGCAGGAGTCGTTACTTAAAGCAGGCGTGATCGCGCAAAGAGATTACGAAGTTGCGCAGACGGCTTACAGAACGGCCGAGGCCCGTTACAACCAGGCCCTCGCGCAGTTGAATCAGGCGAAACTTACAGAACAATCAGCAGCAAGTGCAGGCATTGCGCAATCGAAAGCAACTATTGAGCAGTCGCAGGCGCAGGTCCAACAGTCACAGGCTCAGGTGCAGCAGGCGGCAGCTCAAGTTCAACAGGCGCAGGCAGCGCTGAGTTTGGCTGAAGTGAATCTCAGTCATACGACGATCACTTCGCCGATCGACGGCGTCGTGGTTTCGCGTGACGTAAACGTGGGCCAGACTGTGGCTGCGAGTTTGTCAGCGCCGACGCTTTTCACGATTGCAAACGACCTGACGCAGATGCAGGTGATTGCGAATATCGACCAGGCTGACATTGGACTTGTTGAGCAGGCGAAGTCAGTGAAGTTTTCGGTTGATGCGTTTCCGGGTAAGGAGTTCGACGGCAAGATCCAGGAGATGCGACTCAATCCCGTGAACGTGCAGAACGTTGTAACTTATAACGTGGTGATCAATGTAGCGAATCCGGAGCAGACACTGAAACCGGGAATGACGGCTAATTTGACGATTACGATTGATGAGCGGAACAACGTATTGAAGGTTCCAAACTCTGCGCTTCGGTTTACGCCGCAGGATGCTACTCGACAGCGGACGGGCACAGGCGCCGGTCAGGGACAGGGTCAGGGCCAAGGTCGCAGACGTCAGCAGGGTGACAATGCTTCTGGCGATGGTGGTGAGAACCGGTTTGCGCCGGCTTCAGCTCCAGTGCTGCCAGGCCAGGTACGCGTTGTTTGGGTATTGGACCAGGATGGGAAACCGGAACGTCGCAGGATCACGACGGGTTTGAGTGATGGCTCAGCGACGGAAGTCGTCGAAGGTAATTTGAATGAAGGCGACATGGTGATCACCGGACAACAGATCTCAGGTGCAGCCCGAACGTCGACGCAATCGACGCCGCCAGGATTTGGTGGCGCACCGCGCGGCGCTGGTGGTGGTGGTCCACGGCGGTAATAGAACCTATTTCGGATTTCGAGGAGCAAAGATGTCTACCCAGTTTGCAGTTGAAACGCACGAGCCCGGAGTTATTCTCGGCACGTCGGCGCCGGAAGCGAGTCCGGTTATCCAGTTGGATCACATTCACAAGACCTACACGATGGGAGATGTTGAAGTTCACGCGCTTCGTGGCGTTTCGTTGACGATTAATGAAGGCGAGTTTGTGGCGATCATGGGTGCGTCCGGATCTGGGAAATCCACCACGATGAACATCCTTGGTTGTTTGGATCGTCCGACACGTGGCACTTACATCCTCGACGGCGAAGACGTTTCGCAGATGTCGAAGGACGAACGTGCCGACATTCGCTGCAAGAAGATCGGATTTATATTCCAGGGCTTCAACCTGCTCGCGCGAACTTCAGCCCTCGAGAACGTTGAATTACCGATGCTTTATCTCGGTGTCGATTCGTCGACACGTCATGAACGCGCACTCGAAGCGCTGGCAGCAGTCGGTCTCGCAGGACGCGAACAGAATCATCCGAACCAGTTGTCAGGTGGACAACAACAACGTGTTGCAGTTGCTCGTTCGCTTGTAAACCATCCGGCCTTGATATTGGCCGACGAACCCACGGGTAATCTGGACTCGCGTACGTCAGTCGAAGTGATGGAGATCTTTCAGCGCCTGAATCGAGAGCGCGGCATCACGCTCGTGCTAGTCACACACGAAACCGACATCGCTGAGTATGCCGACCGCGTGATTGTGTTTAAGGATGGAAAGATCAAGTCGGACCATCGCGTGGAGCAGCCACGTAACGCAGCGGAAGAATTGAAGAATCTCCCCGTCATCGAAGACGAGGATGAAGAAGAAGAGTAAAACCGCAGATGAACTTACTAATGATCATTCGCGTCGCCTTTCGTGCTCTTGTTCGTAACAAGATGCGCGCGGCTCTGACTATGCTCGGTATCATCATCGGTGTTTCGGCCGTGATTGCAATGGTGAGCATTGGACAGGGTGCTTCGGCTTCGGTACAGGCTCAGATCGAGAGCATCGGCACCAATTTGCTTTTCGTGAGTGCGGGTGCACAGAACGTCGGCGGCGTGCGTAGCGGTACCGGCGACACCGGTAACCAAAACCTGACAGTCGACGATCTCGACGCGATCAAGCGCGAAGTGCCGAGCGTTTCGATGGTCACTCCGTCCGTGAACGCGCGATCACAACTCGTCGCCGGCAACATGAACTGGAACACTGCGGTAACCGGCGTTAGTGAACAGTATCCCGAAATACGTAAATGGCCGGTTGCGAATGGCTCATTCTTTACTGATGCAGACGTGCGTACTGCCGCTCGCGTGATCGTTATCGGTCAAACGCTAGCAGACAGTCTTTATCCGGGCACTGATCCGATTGGTCAGGACATTCGCGTAATGAACCTGCCGTTTCGAGTGGTCGGTGTGATGGCTGCAAAAGGACAGGATCCGCAGGGACGGGACCAGGATGACGTTGCTTTTGCGCCGTTCACCACAGTCCAGAAGAAGATTCTCGGTCGTGATCGAATTCAGATTGCTTACGTTTCAGCGATCTCCCAGGATGCAACTTACACGGCCCAGTCGCAAATCACTGACTTGTTGCGTCAACGTCACAAGCTCACTGCAAACGAGCCGAGTGACTTTACAGTTCGTAACATGACGGACATTGCCGAAGCAGCGAATGAGACCAGCAAAACGATGACGATCCTGCTGGCTTGTATTGCCGGCGTGTCACTGCTCGTCGGTGGTATCGGCATCATGAACATCATGCTGGTGTCGGTTACCGAGCGTACGCGTGAGATTGGTATTCGGATGGCGATTGGTGCGCGTTCATCTGCCGTTCGGAGGCAGTTCTTGATCGAGTCGATCGTACTGAGTTTGACCGGTGGTGCAATCGGGATCGTTCTCGGCATCGCGCTCTCGCTGGCGATTCCAGCATTCCTGGGTTGGCCCACGCTGGTTTCAATGATGGCGGTTGTCGGCTCAGTTATCTTCTCTGCCGCCGTCGGAATCTTCTTCGGTTACTATCCCGCGCGAAAAGCCGCGTCGCTGGACCCGATTGAAGCGCTAAGATACGAATAAAATCCGCGTTTATCCGTGTTAACATGCGGCCATGCGCCAACGAACTCTGCTTGCTTTGGTCCTGATAGGGATCCTTCTGTTCAGTTCCGTCACTTTTGCTCAGAGACGGACGCAACCAACAGTTCAAAAACGACCGAAACTGGTCCTGCTGATCGCAGTGGACCAGTTTCGTTACGACTATCTCGAGCGTTTTGGAGATCTGTTTGGTCCAAATGGCTTTCGACGATTGACGCGCGACGGAGCGTCGTGGACGCAGTCAAACTACGACCACATGCCGACGTACACCGCTCCCGGTCACGGAACGATGATGACCGGCGCTTACCCGGCTGAATCGGGCATCATTGGTAACGAGTGGTTGGATCGTGCGAGCGGCAAGAGAATCACGAGTGTCTCGGATGAATCGGTAAAACTGCTGGGTGGCTTACCGAATGATCCAGCCGCGAGTCCTTCGCGTCTGATGGCTTCGACTGTCGGCGACGAACTACGACTTGCAACCAACGATCGCGCAAAAGTGATCGGCATCTCAGTTAAGGATCGCTCAGCGATTCTGCCTGCGGGTCGCCATGCAAATGCGGCTTACTGGTTCAGTTGGGCTACGGGAACGATGGTCTCGTCGACTTACTACTTTAACCAGTTGCCTGCGTGGGTCACCGCCTTTAACGCCGCAAAACCAGCAGACAAATATTTTGGGACGAAATGGGAACGGCTACTGCCAGAAAGCGAATACACCAAACGCGTCGGAGCGGATAATCCGAGTTGGGAAAAGGTTACCGCAGCCGGAGACACGAACTCTTTTCCGCACACAATTACCGGCGGTGCGACCACGCCGGGACGCGCCTTCTATACAGCACTCGACTATTCACCCTACATCAACGACTTCCTGCTTTCGTTTGCACAACAGGCAATCGTCAACGAGCAGCTGGGCCAGGACGACGACACCGATGTGCTGACGGTGAGTTTTTCGGCGAATGACTACGTCGGTCATCGCTTTGGTCCATATAGTCAGGAAGTGATGGACGTCACGTTGCGCACGGATCAAACCATCGGAAAGCTGCTCGACTTTATTGACGCTCGCGTGGGACTTGCGAATACGCTCATCGCTCTCACTGCCGATCACGGTGTCGCGCCAATACCCGAACACGCGGCGGCACTCGGTCTGGGTGGCGGGCGCGTGCCATTCGCGAATGTGATGGGGAAGATTCAGGCGGCGATCAGCGCACGCTACAACCCACAGGGCAAGTCGCCCGATCCCAGTGCCGATTACCTGCTGCGATTTAACGAAGGTGCGAATACGAGGGAGTGGTTCATCAACAACAACATCTACTTCAACTACGACGCACTGCGACGTGATGGTGTGAATCTCGAGGAATTTTCCGGCGTGGTGGTCGCGGCGGCGTTGACTGCTCCCGGCATCGCCCGTGCTTTTTCGCGCTTGCAACTGTTGCGCGGCGCGACCTCAATTACGGATCCGATCGAGCGTCGCGCGCTTCATGGGTTCTATCCAGCGCGCAGTGGCGACGTGGTGATGGTGGCGGAGCCTTATAAGTTAATCGCCGAGACAATCACCGCCACTCACGGCTCACCGTACTCCTACGACACACACGTGCCGACGATTATCATGGGGGCTGGTGTGACACCCGGCCGCTACCTCGAACCGGCGTCACCTGCAGACATCGCGCCGACATTATCTGTCTTGCTTCGCATCACTCCGCCGACTAATTCGACAGGCCGGGTATTGATTGAGGCACTGCGGCGATGAGGTAGTTGGGGACAGGATTTACAAGATTTAGCAGGATTTTCAAGATGTTATCCTGCAAATCCTGCATCTTGTAAATCTTTATCTAACTGCGCCGATAGCCCCTGACATACTCCGGCACTTCAATCCCCTCCGGCAAACGCGGATCGTTGATCGGCTCACCAGCCACAAGCTTCAATGGAACAACCCCCGCCCAAACACTCATCGCATAATCTTCTTCATCATCAAGCGGCGGGCCCGTACGAATTTTTGCCGACACTTCCATTAACGGCAACGACAGCACCGTCGTCGCTTTGACCTCCTGCTCGGTTGGCTCACGAACATCCGCCCAGCGTCCGCGTACGATGTGTTCCGAGAGCGCCAACAACGCCGCATTTTTCTCATCTCGATCTTCAACGAGGGTCGCCTGTCCAAAGATCACCACCGATCGATAATTCATCGAGTGATGAAACGCCGATCGCGCCAAAACCAATCCATCGATAATCGTCACCGTCACGCAAGCATCAACACCGCCCGACAGCGTTCGCAACATCCGGCTCGCTTGCGAACCATGGATGTAAAGCTTGTCGTCCACACGCGCATAACCGGTCGGAATCACAAACGGCTGCCCTTCGGGCGCAAAACCAACGTGGCAAATAAATCCCTCATCCAGAATTCCGTAGACAGTCTCACGGTCGAAGTAGCCGCGTTTTGGTAATCGCTTGAGCTTCGTGCGCTCGGTTTGAATAAATGTCATGGCGTAAATATGCCACAGATCAGTATTATCCGCGTTAGTCTTTGGCTTAAGGAGAAAATATGCGCTTTCCGTCAACCCTCATCGTTATCTTTCTGCTCGCGTTTACCGCATTTGCACAGAATGGCGGCACCACTAAGTCGCCTTTTGAAGAAGCTTTCTCGCGACTCGAATATCGCAGTATTGGTCCAGCGCTCATGGGCGGTCGCATCGCCGACGTGGAAGGGATTCCGGGCGATGCGAACGTGGTCTATGTCGCTAGTGCCTCGGGCGGATTATGGAAGACGACGAACGGCGGCGTCACGTGGAAGCCAATCTTCGAGCGCCAGGGAACACTTTCAATCGGCGACATCGCACTCGCGCCCAGTAATCCTGAAGTGGTCTGGGTCGGAACAGGCGAATCAGCCGTGCGTAACAGCGTGTCGTTTGGCGATGGGGTTTACAAGTCACTTGACGGCGGCAAAACATGGCAGCACATGGGTCTCAAAGACACTGAGCGCGTCTCCGCCATCGCCATCCATCCGCAGAATCCTGACGTCGTCTACATCGGCGCGCTCGGACATGCTTTTGGTCCAAACGAAGAACGTGGCGTGTTCATGACAACGGACGGCGGTAAGACGTGGGCCAAAACGCTCTTCATCGATAACCAACACGGCGTCGCAGATCTCGAGATCGATCCGACAAATCCAAACATTCTCTATGCGGGTATGTGGAGCTTTGAGCGAAAGCCATGGACACATCGCAGTGGCAGCGAGAAAGGCGGCGTTTACAAGTCGATTGACGGTGGGCGGACGTGGAACAAACTCACCAACGGCTTGCCGAAACTGATGGGTCGCATCGGTGTGCGCGTCGCGCCCAGTAATCCAAATGTCGTTTACGTAATCGTCGAAGCCAAAGACGGAACCCTCTATCGCTCGGACGATCGCGGTGAGAACTTCCGCATGGTCTCAAAGAACACTGACATTGTGTCGCGCGGTTTCTACTACACACGAGTGCGTGTCGATCCGACGAATGAGAACCACATCTTTGCTGTCGCATCGACGCTGTTCACTTCAGTCGACGGTGGAAAGTCGTTTCGCTCGATTACCGGCCGCACGCACATCGACTTCCATGCACTCTGGGTTGATCCGAAGAATCCGAAACGCATGTGGCACGGTCAGGACGGTGGGATCGGTGTCACTTACGATGGTGGCGAAACGTGGGAAGCGGTCTACAACATTCCCCTCGGCCAGTTCTATCAGATTTACGCTGACAATCGTCAGCCTTTCTACAACGTGATGGGCGGGCTACAGGACAACGGTTCGTGGTCCGGTCCAAGCCGTACGCGCGAGCCCGCAGGAATTATGAATGACGACTGGCGCATGGTGAGTTTTGGCGATGGTTTCTACGTCATCAATCATCCTGACAATCCCGATCAGTATCTTTCGGAGTCGCAGGGCGGCAACATCATCGCGACCGATTTCGTGACACGCGAGCAACAGTTAGTGAATCCATGGGGACGCGGGAGCGGTGGTGGTCCAGCGGCCGGGCAGAAGTTCCGTTTCAACTGGAACTCGCCGATTGTTTTTTCACCGCACGAGAAAACGACGGTGTATCTCGCGGGAAATGTGGTCTTCAAGACTCCCGACTTCGGCAAGACGTGGGAACAGATCAGTCCCGATCTAACAACCAACAATCCTGAGAAGCTAAAAGATGCCGGTGGACCGATCGCAATTGAGAATTCGACCGCCGAGTATCACTCGACAATCATCAGCCTCGCGGAGTCGCCAGTTCAAAAAGGACAGATCTGGGTGGGCACGGACGACGGCAACCTGCAACTCACTACTGACGGCGGTAAGAACTGGTCCAACGTGGTCAAAAACGTCTCCGGACTGGCGGCGAATTCTCCAGTCTCACACGTCGAACCATCACGAACCGGCGCGAGTACGGCATATGTCTCGTTCGACCGGCACATGTTTGACGACTTTCGTCCGTACATCTTCAAGACCACCGACTCTGGAAAATCCTGGTCGAACATTTCCGGAAATCTCCCGGCAAAAGCGTACGTGCAAGTGGTTCGCGAGGATCCGAAGAATAAGAATTTACTCTACGCGGGAACAGAACTAGGTCTGTTTGCTTCCTACAACAGCGGTAGAGAATGGATGCCGCTCAATCTGAAGAACCTTCCAAACGTTGCGGTCCACGACATCCTCATCCATCCGCGTGAGAACGATCTGATCCTCGGCACACACGGTCGCAGCATCTGGATCTTTGACGATGCAAGTGCGATTCAGCAGATGACGACGCAGATTCTGAACAGCAATTCGTATCTGTTTCCCGTGCGGCCGGCGCTCCGGTATGCGATCCGGTTCACTCGTTATGGCATCGGCGACAAACAGTTTACCGGACCGAATCCGCCCGCCGGCGCGTTGATAACTTACTATCTCAAAGACAAGCTCGACGAAAAGGCAACGCTTAAACTCCAGGTCTTCGATCGTGGCGGCAAGCTCGTGCAGGACATTGAGCGCCCTTCACGTGAGAAGGGATTGAATCGAGTGGCGTGGAATCTCAGACTTGGCGGACCGGAAGTGCGACGTCCACCAACTGAGGAACAGCTCGCGTTTGGTGGCGGGCCACGTGGTCCACAAGTATTACCTGGAACTTACACCGTGAAGCTGACAGTTAATGACAAGGTTCTTGAGGAGCAAGTGGAAGTTAAGCTCGATCCGACGATCAACGTTCCGGTCGCTGCGCTCCAGGAGGCGCTCGACATGCAGGTCAAGCTGCGTGATATGCAAACGACGATCAATCTGTCGTTGCGATTTCTCGACAGTCTTGAAGATCAGCTCAAACATACACAGACGACGATGAAGACGTTGCAGAAAGAGCCGGACAAAGATCTGATGAAGGCGCTCGAAGATTACATTAAAGAGTTGGACAAGATGGAGGACAAACTCTCGTCACGCAATGAGGGGCTTGGATTCCCCGGCCGGGATCAGGTGGCAGATGACATCGGCAACCTGTTCTTCACGCTTGATGTGAACTTTGGGCCAACAGCGGGACAGAAACAGTACTTCGAGGAAATTCAGCCCGTGTATCGGACGCGTGTCGAGGAGGTGAATAAGTTTTTGCGAGAGACGTTGCCGAGTTGGAATGAGAAACTACGCGCTTGGAACGCCCCGACTCTCACAACTCGGAAGCCGTTCTGAACGCGGATGAACGCAGATAAACGCGGATTGAATCGGCGTTCATCCGCGTGCATCTGCGGCTAACCTAACTGCGGGTGAAGCGGATGTTGCCGTTAATTCCCTTCGCCGAGATTCCTGCACCGCCACTGCCGATTCGCGCCGAGTAACTACCACGCTTGTTCTTATCGATCGACACATTCGGAAGGTCGGTAACAACTCGTCCATTCATCCCGCGTGCATCAAAGTCGGCGTTCACATCCGAACCGAGTTGCAACTCGATATTTCCATTGATGCCGCTCAATGTGACCCCATCCTGATCGATCTTCTTCAGACCAACAACCATATTGCCGTTAATACCCTTGAACGTCGCTCTTCCGACCGCACTCCCGATCTGCACGCGCCCGTTAATGCCAGTCACTTCCACCGCGCCATCGATATCACTCGTCACGAACGCTCCATTCACACCCTTCGCATAAAGCGCTACCTCTCGTGGCAGCTTTAAGGTGGTGCGTTCCCCTGCCGACGAACCCATGAACCGCGAAAAGAATCCGTTGTTCACCTTCTCACCGCGGATCGTCAGACTGTTCGCATCCGCTTCGATTGTGATCTTGCGACGGTCCATTGCTTCCTGTGACGACGCGGTTCGTTCGATATAAACCTCGGCTGTTTTGCTGTCCGAAGTCTCAATCTTAACGGCGCCGTTCAGTCCCGAGAGATCAACGCGTGCGCCCGGCGCAAGTTGATAAGTTTCGCGAATTTCCTGGCGCACATCGCCAGTATTTTGGTGCGAAACGAGCCCGCGAAGCTCGGAAACAGAACCGACCGAGGAACGGACGGCACCAGCCACAGCTGCAATCGCCACCAGAACAACAAGAATCACTATGCGTTTCATATTTCCGGCCTCAAATGGTGTAAAAAATGGATACTCGGGCTCTTTAACGACAGATGTCGAGAATTTGTTTCGCTCATCTGCGCCTTGACACTGAGTTTGCCGCGACATAGAGTCGGCGAACTATGGGAGTGCGAGACTCAAAGGATCTTAAAATACTTTTAGTTGAAGATTTCGAAGATACGCGTTTTTACATGCGCCGCGAACTCGAAGATCAAGGGTTTAGCGTCTTCGAAGCGGAGAATGGCCAGATCGCAGTTGATACTGCCATCCGCGAGAAGCCGGACGTGATTCTGATGGACCTCACCCTCCCGCTGATGGATGGTTTTGCCGCGACGAAGTTGATCCGCCAGAATGAACAGTTGAAAAACGTACCCATCATCGCCGTCACCGCGCATAAGGAAGACGACTTCCGCTCCGATGCCAAAGCGTCCGGCTTTGACGCGTATGTCACCAAACCAATCGACGCGAACTGGCTCAAGGAATTGATCGCAGGGTTATTGACCTGATTCAAAGTCTTCATGACGAGTCCGACCAGCAGTACTGCCACCACGATCGTAATTCGGGATATCGAGAGCCTCGACGAAATGCACGAGGTCGAACAGCTTCAGCGCGAGATCTGGGGCGTTGAAGATCTCGAAATCTATCCCGCACTCGCACTAAAACCGCAGAAGGAAGTTGGTGCCACGTTGATCGGGGCGTTTACGGAAGGCCGCATGGTGGGTTTTGTGTTTGGGTTTCCGGGAATACTCGATGGTGAAACGATTATTCATTCAGACATGCTTGGGATCAGTCCGTCGTACCGGTCCAATAACCTTGGTTACTTGTTGAAGCGTGCGCAGCGTGATGCCGCGCTGAAGCTCGGTGTGAAGCGAATTACGTGGACATTCGATCCGTTGCAGTCGCGCAATGCGCATTTCAACTTCAGCAAGCTTGGTGTGATTGCGGATCGTTATTACGTCGACTACTACGGCGTGACTTCGAGTTTTCTGCATCGTTACGGGACTGATCGGCTATGGGTGACGTGGTTACTTGATAGAGATATTTCGTCGCAACCTGCAGATATTGAACAACTGCCGCACCTCGTCCGTGTTGGTGAAAATCTCGAACCGATTCTTAACCTGGAATTTATAACCAGGTCCGAGGTCGTCATCGAGATTCCGCGCGAACTTACGGAACATCACAAACTCTGGCGCATGGCCACGCGCGATGCGTTCACACGTGCATTTGAACAGGGATTTATTGTTCGGGGGTTTTTTAAAGGCAGGTATTTTTTAACCACGGATAACGCGGATTAAAACCTTGCCTCGATTAAGCCATCGTAGGATTTCCCGTGCTTCGCAGTGAGCTGTGGATAGGTGGCGTGCTCGGCGCGCAGACCTTTTAAGTTGAGTTTGCGCTCGACTGCCTTGATGTCAGTGGCTCTTCCTTCGATCTCCATAAACAACCCAAACGGCAACACGTCGATCATGATCTCGGTTTTCCCGAGTCGCCACGTCTGCCGGCGTTTTTCATAAACGAGGGCGGGTGAAAAACCGAGGGCTTCGAGAATCGCTTCCATCGCCTCGGGATCTGCGATGTCAGTTTCCTCTTCGCGTTGTTGTTTGATCGGAGAAGTCGAGGGCAAACGTTTCTTGTAAGTCAGTGTCGCTTTACTTCCAACACGACGCAGCCGCAACACACACGTACCATCACTCAACGCCTCGCCGCTGTAAAGCGTATTCTCTTCGAAGTCTTCACCTTCGAGCTTCGCACCAACGTCAGGCAAACGCTTCAACACGGCATCGCGCTGCCGTTTTGTTAGTCGAAACTTTTTCTCGACTTCGATCATGCTTGCCTGGCCCAACGGATCGCTTCCGGAATAGACGCGCGCTTACCATACATCAACATGCCGACCCGATAAATACGCGACGCCGCATACATGATAACGAGCACCGTTCCGAATCCAAGTAACAGCGAAAGCGCGATCTGCCAAATGGGTGGTGTCTGCGTCACGATGCGTATCGGCATCGCAACCGGCGCGGACAACGGAATTATCGAAACCCAGAAGGAGAGCGGCGAATCAGGACTACGGCTCACCGGCAGGAACAAATAGAAACTAACCACGAGAATCAGGATGATGGGCATCGCAAGCTGCCCGCCTTCCTGTGCAGTGGTGACCATCGATCCCACGAGCGCATACATCGTCGCGTAAAGGAAGTAGCCGAGAAGGAAGAAGAGTCCGAAGTAGATAAAGTGTGAGAAAGGAACTCCGGGAATGCGTGCGCTGATACCACGCGACGCGAGCACGCCCACGCCGTACACCGCAAAAACGCTGAACGCCAACCCCCAGATCGCCAGTTGTGTGAGGGCCACAAGGGAAACACCAACCAGCTTCCCCATCATAAGCGTAAAGGGCTTGACTGATGAGAACAGGATCTCGGCAATGCGTGTTTCCTTCTCTTCAATCACTGAACCGAGAATGATCTGCCCGTACATCAGGATCGCCAGATACATCACAAAGCCGATGCCAAACACGAGCGCGAAACTGCCGCCTGTATTTCGCTCCTGGCCCGCAGCACTGACTCCGATGCCTTCGAGATTCACTGGCTTGAAAAGCTCCTGCCGCGTTTTGTTGTCGACTTTTGCTTCGATTAGTCGTTGTTCACGAGTGGCGCGATTCAGCACTGACTGTAGCGCTCTCGAAGAAACAATGTCGCCGGGATTGCGATTGAAGAACTCGGCTTTGCCATTCGACACAAAATCAGGCGGCAAAATCAGGTAGCCATCGAGTTCGCGCGCGCGCAGACGCTGGTCCAGGTGAGCTCGAATCTCCTCGAGCGATTGATTCCCCGCGTTCACTTCCTCCAACTTGAAAGTGCCGAAGCCTCTGCGCGGAATACCACTCGAAAGGCTGGTATTGTCGGATTGTGATCCCTGACCTGATGGATCGCCCTCAAGCGATCGTTTCAGTTCCGCATACATCTTCCCGGTTTGATCCACCACAGCGACACGCAACGCCGGAGTCTCAATGCTGAAAATGATCGCAGGCACGATACCGAAGAGTGACATAACGGCAGGCAGCAAGACGGTAGAGACGATGAACATCTTCGCGCGCACCCGCTGGATATACTCGCGTTTGACGACTGCCAGGAACTTTGTCATGCCGCTTCAGTCACCTTCGTGATGAAAATATCGTTGAGGCTTGGTTCCACCATTTCAAACTTCCCGATTACTGCGCCGGAGTCGATCAAACGTTTCAGAAGTACCTGTGCGTCTGCTCCGGAGGCAAGGAGCGCCTGAGCCTCGTCAGCATGTCGCACGACTTTACTTACAAGGGCCGGATCGTCGAGCACGCCATCGCCACCTTCACAGCGCACCGCAACCGCATTGTGTCCGAAGCTCCTCTTGATCTCGCGTAAACTTCCTTCGAATATTTTTTGCGAGCGGTTAAGAAGACAAATGTCGTCGCAGATCTTTTCGGCAACTTCCATCTGGTGTGTGGAAAAGATAATGGTCTTTCCGGCACGTTTGAGATCGAGCACGATTTCTTTCAACAACTCAACGTTGATTGGATCGAGGCCGGAGAAGGGTTCGTCGAGAATGAGCAGGTCCGGATCGTGAATCACGGAAGTGATGAACTGAATTTTTTGCTGCATTCCTTTTGACAGTTCCATCGACCGCTTATTCTTCCACTCCGAGAGTTTTACACGCGCCAGCCACTCGTCGATCTTCGCGTCGATCACCTTGCCGCGAATATTTTTCAGTTCGGCAAAAAATCGCAGTTGATCCGAGATACGCATGCGCCGGTAGAGACCGCGTTCTTCGGGAAGATAACCGATACGATCCTGTAACTTCGCGTCGATCTTTTGGCCAAAGAGCGAGATGCTTCCCGAATCGGGTGCGGTGATGTTGACGATCATTCGAATCGTCGTGGTTTTTCCGGCGCCGTTTGGACCAAGCAGTCCGAACACTCGTCCCGCACGCACGGTGAGCCTAAGCTCTCTGACAGCCGTGAACTCCCCAAAACTCTTGGTCACCCCGTCGAGTTTTACCGTTATCTCATTAGCCGCCATTCGCTTCTTTTTGTGCCTTTTGTGCCTTTTTGTGGTTTAGCCTAACAGATGAGGGTTTTTTATTGCCACCGGAAGCAGTTCTGATACATATTTACACCACGTCACCCCTGCACTTCGTAACCGGAATCTATTTATGCGGTCTCGACACGTCTCCTGGCTACTGTTGCTGTTTCTTCTGACCACGTGGTCAGGGACACAGGCTCAGACTCCTCAGACTTCGCCGTCGCCGTCACCCAAACCGCCGGATGACGTTGTACGTGTTTACACGGAACTCGTCCAGACGGACGTGATGGTTTTTGACAAGCAGGGAAAGTTTGTCAACGGGCTGACCGCTAACGATTTTGAGTTGCGCATTGACGGTAAACCGCGCGCGATCGAGGGATTCGAACAAATCATCGCCGGCAGTGACGAGGAGAGCCAGCTGGCAGCCGCTCGCGGCTCCACCACCATCAACCTGAAACGTCCAGTTCCCCTCGACCGCGGGCGCATCGTCTATTTCTATCTCGACGACTTTCACATGGACCTTGCGGGTCTGAAGTCTGCGAAGAAACTCATCACGCAGTTCATCGAGAAGGATATGGGCCAAAACGATCAGGCGGCGATCGCGTCAGCCACTGGTCAGATCGGTTTCCTACAACAACTGACGACCGACCGCCTCGTCCTGCAACGCGCTTTGGATCGACTCAATCCGCGCGGCTATTCAGTTCGTGATGCCGACCGGCCGCCGATAACCGACTATCAAGCGCTCCTGATCGATCGTCTCGATCGTCAGGTGTTTGATTTCTTCGTCGCCGAAACAATACGAGTCAATCCGGGGATGAGGCAGGATACGGCTGCAGCTCTCGTACGTGCGCGCGCGATGCAGATACAGTCACAGTCCGCCCGCATAAATCAGAACACCCTCGGTGGTCTGGAGAGTCTGATCAAGTCAGCCCGAAATCTGCCGGGCAGAAAGATCGTGTTCTTTCTTTCAGGAGGTTTTCTCGTCGATAACCGTCGCGGTGATTCGATCGACAAAATGCGTCAGATTACAAACGCTGCGGCGAAGAGCGGTGTTGTCATCTATTCGATGGACACTCGTGGCCTTGTTGCCACACTTCAGGATGCAGCAACGGAACGACCGTTCGATCCTTTTGGTCAACTCAGTCTCTCGGATCACCAGGAACTGACAGCGTCACAGGATGGCTTGAACGCACTCGCAGCCGATACCGGCGGCAAGGCGACATTCAACACAAACGATTTGCGAAAGGGACTCACCCCCGCGATCAAAGAAACGTCCACATACTATCTACTGGCATGGAAACCTGATGCCGAATCACAAAAGCAAGGAAGGTTTAGAAACCTCGAGGTCAAGCTGATTAATCGGCCCGATTTCACGGTGCGAGTTCGTAAGGGCTATTTCGATCTCGATCCCACTCCCGCACCGGTTACTGCGAAGGCAGAAAAGCAACCGCCACAAACCAAGACAGCTCCGGTTCAACTTCGAGAGACCATCGCTGCGGCATATCCCACAAGAGAACTGCCGATTCTTCTCAGTGCTGATTACTACGATTTGCCAAACAAAGGACCGACGATCTCGACCGCGATTCAACTGCCAGGTGAGTTTCTCGGTTTTGCGGAACGGCCTGATGGGAAGATTGCAGCCACCATTGACTTGAGTGCTGCTTACTTCGATGAAAAGGGCGTCGCTAAAACCAGCTTCATGGAACGCATCGTGACCACTGCGCCCAGTCTGGAACAGGCGAAGAATTATCGCAGCGACATCACATACACCTACCCGGCACATTTACCGCCCGGTCTCTATCAGGTGCGAGTCGCAGCGCGTGACGAAAAGAGCGGCAAGATCGGAGCCGCGCACGCGTGGGTTGAAATACCAGATCTGACTAACAAGAAACTGGCGATGAGCAGTTTGCTCCTTGGCGAACGCACGCAGGCAATGATGACCAACGTGTCGAATCCGGGCACGAACCCGGTCGCGCTGAGTGCGAGCCATCGCTTCAGGCGCGAATCAACGTTGCGCTTTCTAATCTTTGCTTACAACACCGTTTTGTCGCCGGCGGATCAGAAGCCGGACATCGTTGTACAAACACAGATAGTCCGCGACGACCAACCAGTAGTTACGACAGCGTTACGGAAAGTGAGCACTGATGGGGTTCTCGATATAACGCGAGTTCCCTATGCCGCAGAGATTCCGTTAGCCGAATTGTTGCCAGGACGCTACGTGTTGCACATCACCGTAATCGATCGCACCTCAAAACAGAGCACTTCACGTCAGACCCACTTCGACGTCTACTGACTTTCCTTTGTGCCGAAACCCTGGAAACCGACAAAAGAACAACTCCTCGCCGCAACTGAAAAGACGGTTCGAGATGTGATCGCGCCTGACTTGCGCGTTCTTTTCTGTGGCATCAATCCCGGTCTCTACACGGCAGCCGTGGGCCATCATTTTGCACGTCCGGGAAATCGCTTTTGGCCGGCACTCTATGCCGGTGGATTTACGGAGCGGCTGCTGTCACCGTTTGACGAGCGCGAGTTGTTGAAGAGTGGTTACGGGATCACGAATGTAGTTCAGCGCACCACCGCGTCGGCGGATCAGTTGACGAAAGAGGAGATCGTTGCCGGTGGCGAGCGGCTGCGAGCGAAGGTGCTTCGGTATCGTCCAAGCGTGTTGGCTGTGCTTGGAGTCGGCGCTTATCGCACGGCATTTAATAAGCCCAAAGCAAGCGTGGGCCGTCAGGATGAAGAAATCGGACAAACTGTTCTCTGGGTCTTACCGAATCCGAGTGGTCTGAATGCGAACTACCAGGCAGCCGACCTCGCGCGTCTGTTCCGTGAGTTGAAAGAAGCCACGGATCATAGGTAAGACAGCCACCAGTCTTTTCGTCGCGCCTTCACTCCCGCAAACCATTTACATAACGGATACAGCAGCAACACGCCCGCGATCCACGAGAGATATACCACACCGAGATTGAACCCGACTCCTTCCGGCGGTGGTCCAAAGTTCAACGGCGCCTGAAACAGGAAGCTCGTTGGCTTGCCAAACAAGAAGTGCAGCAGTAGCGAGATGAGGTGCGCCGTGTACCACTGCAGCAGATAGAAAAACAGCGGCACACGACCAAACGTCACGAAGAAGTTTCTGATCCAGTTCCGCGGCGCTTCTGATTCAAAAAATGCGAGAGCCAGAATCGCTGGTCCAAGCGTCATCAGCAGAAACAGTAGCGACGGTGGATACTTGGTCGTGTTCACAAACGAAAGGACCGTATAGACAATGTTCTTCTGTGACGACCACTTGGAAGGATCGCCGTAAAGGTCGATAGCGCGAAGGATGATGAACAGCAGCGTGGCCGAGCTACCGATGATCACCAGCAAGCGTTTGCGTGGTTGTGGATGCGCGCGGTACAAAGTGCCGAACACATACCCGACCGCCATCACCCCAATCCATGGAACGAGTGGATAAATGACAAAGACCACCGGACTCGGCCAGTCCCAAATCGGAAAGCCATCAAACGGCTGATGCAAAAGTATGAGTAACTTTGTGCCGAGGCTCGGAACGGGCGAACCCGGCCCACGCCAACCGATGATGCGCTCACCATCAAAAAAATTGTGCATCGCGATCATCGCCAAGCCAAAACCCGCGATGACGATCTTCGGCAGATGAATTAACCCCGCCAGAACGATCATTGAGACGCCGATTACCCAGATCACCTGGAAGAATCCCACGAAGCGGTAGTCGGGATTAAAGGTAACTCCGACTTTTACCACCGTGATTTCGAGCACGATTAGCCAAAGACCTCGCGTCACGAGAAACCACGACAACTGTTTCTTGCTCTTGCCACGCGCCCACTGCAGGTAAGTGCCCGTGCCCGCGAGGAAGACAAATACCGGAGCACAGAAATGCGTGATCCAGCGCGTGAGGAATAGTGCAACGTTCGTGCGTGAAAGGTCAGTTGGGTCAAACGCGAGCGCTGCGTTGTGAACGAAGTCCCGCGTGTGGTCCAACATCATGATCACCATCACGATGCCGCGGAGGAGATCGATCGAGTCTACACGTCGACGCGACGGATCAACCGGCCTCGTCAACGGGTCAGCAGCAGGTAGAGGAACTTCGTATCGTTGGGGTTCGGGGATAGCAGCCATGAGATTTCGCCGGACAGATTACGCTCATTCGCGAATTTTTTCGAGCAGTTTGCTTCCGCGCCAGAGCAAAATTGCTGCGACAATACAAGAAAATGGACTAACCAAAAATCCGTATCTCATGACGCCCGGATTCGTCGCCGCTCCAAGGAGATCGTTCAGCTTGCCAATCAACGGTGAGCCGATACCGTAAGCAGCGATCATCACGACGCAGAGAAATACGCCGGCGCCGAGTCCACGCAGATGTGGACCAGTCATCTCGTGAACGTCAGCCATCGCAGGAGCAATCCAAATTAACGAAAGAGAAAGCAGGATTGCCTGCGCCACCAGTAACAGAGGCACGCTGTAGGAAAACAACAATACAATCCAGAACGGAATTGCTAGCAAGGCAGCTACGGCGCCGAGTCGCATGCGTCCACCTCGGCCCGTTCTACGCAGCCGGTCCGCGAGAAAACCGCCGAGGAGAGTACCGGGAATTCCAAATGTCAACGAAGTGAGGCCGGCAACAATGCCGAGAGTGGCGATGTTGTATCCGTGAACGCGTGTGAAAAATGTCGGAGCCCAGATTGATAGACTATTGGCAGCTACAGCAAAGAAGGCGTAACCCGCGTAGTTATAACGCAGAGGTTTGGACTTGAAGAGCAGTTTCCAATCTTCATTCGTGTACTTCGGCGTAGTTATTTCAGTTTGCCCACGCTTCTGCTCTTTCAACAAATAGACCAGCACCGCAAAGAACAATCCAGGAAATCCAAGAAAGTAGAACGCTGTGCGCCAACCGTACTTGAACCCGATCCAACCGCCGAGAAAGAAAGCGAGCCCTCCACCCACAGTTATCCCTGAAGCGTAAACAGACTGCACACTCGCGCGCTTCTGTGGTGGAAAGTAATCGCTCAACAACGAAAGCGCAGCAGGACCGAGGGTCGCTTCACCAACACCAACCATCACGCGACACAAAAACAACGACCAAAACCCATTCGCAAATCCTGTTAGACCGGAAAAGAGACTCCACACGGCGAGTCCCGAGGCAATCATGTTTTTCCTCGAGCTGCGATCCGCGAGACGACCGAAAGGGACACCCAGCACCGTAAAAAAGATGACGAACGAAGTCGTCCCCAACAACCCCAGCTCAAAATCCGTGAACGACATCTCCTTCTTGATCGGGGTAAAAAGAATGTAGATCAGCGAGCGGTCGACGTAGTTGAGTAAATTGACAGTGGCCAACAGACCCAGCGCATACCATGCGTATGTGCCCGGTTTTGCTTGATTGACACTGTTTGCCGTTAGGTTAGCCGCGTTTTCCATTTCCTTGCGCGGTCTCCGCTTGGACGTCTTTTTGGAGTGCGGCGGCCTGGCGCCGCTTGGCCTCGATCGAGGTAGTTTGATAACAAAGCGGCGCCAGGCCGCCGCACTCCAAAAAGACGTCCATGCCTTAAAAGCTTATTTTAAATGCGAACTGGATCACTCGTGGCCCGGAACTGGTGGCTGTAATACGCCCAAAGGTCGCCGGCACGGCGATGTTGCTGTTTGGATTCGCGAAGTTGGTCCAGTTAAAGAGATTGAAGAACTCCGCCCGTAATTCTCCCCGCACCGATTCCCTAACTGGTATGAACCTTATCACGGAGAAGTCCAGATTCTTCTGGCCTGGTCCATAAAGAAAATTTCTTGGCGTGTTGCCGAAAGGATTGTTCGGATCGAATGTCGGATTGTTTGGCGTACCAAGATTCGCGCCATTGAGTATCGGACGCGAGAGTACAAACGCCGAAGTATTGAAGTACTGATTCAGCCTCGACTCGATGTCACCCGGAGTCAAGAGATTATTGGCACCAGCAGCAAAGTTCGCGCGTTGAATGATGGCGAGATTTGGTGAATCGATGATCGTAAACGGCAGGCCTGTTTGTAACGTCAGGATTCCATTTACCTGCCAGTTGTTCAGCACCGCCCTGGCAAACCGATTCCCGTTCAAAAACTTCGGCAAATCGTAAACAAAACTCGTCACCAGACGGTGCCGTCGATCGTAGTCAGATGGTCCATAGTTGAGTTTCCAGTTCAACTCATCACCAGGCATTGCAAACAACTCATTGATCTGGCCGCCCGAATAGTAATCATTTGATTTGCCGAGCGTGTAAGCCGCGAGAATCTGCAGGCCACGGCTGTAACGCTTCGTCATGTTTATCTGTAACGAGTTGTATCTCGAATTCGCTGACGTCTGCGTTTGCTGAATCCCGTTGGCCACCATCTTCTGCGTCGAAAGCGCAGTACCAAACGGCGCCACAAAGACATTCGCCGCACGGTTGTAAACCGGCTGATTCAAACTCACGATCTGCAATAACTTCGTGCCCTTCGAACCAACGTAACCGATCTCGAACAGGTAATCTTTGAACAACTCCCACTGAATGTTTGCGTTGTATTGTTGGACGTACGGCGTGCTTAGCTCGGGATCTACGAAGAGACCGCTGATCGGAACACCGACGATCGGCGCCGAGGGTGAAAGCGGCGACGGAATCGTCGGATTCAGCGGGAATGCACCCGGCTGCGGGACCGGAATGAACGGATCAGCAAACGTTCGTAGTAACCCAGGAAGACCGACGGCAAGCGCGAAGTACGGGTAGTTCAACAACTGTGTGTTCGCGAAGCGCGCGGAAAAGCGATCGTAATAGATGCCATAACCACCACGCAGAACTAATGAGCCCGCGTTATTCAGACGCCACGCAAAACCGACACGAGGTGAGATGTTGTTCTTGTCGCTCGGAACAAGTGTTGAGACTACTTCAGGAACTCCATTGAGACTTCCTCCTTCAGCCTGGACAAATCCATTTGGTGGACCAGCCGGATTAGCGACAGTGCCCTGCCGAAATTGCTCGGGCAGGAAGTTAACAAACCGCCCGCGAATATCACTCGGAAAACCGAAGAAGTCGTAACGTACGCCGAGGTTGAGCGTCAGCCGTTGGCTGAACTTCCAATCATCCTGAAAGAAACCACTCAAATCGTTTATGCGAACGGCGCGATCAAAGACACCGGAACCGATCACCGAAACGCCGTTGCCAACGAGAAAATCATTGAACGTCGGAAAAGAAATCTGACCGCGTGAGAAAGCGTTGAAGAAGAAATTGATCTGCGAGCGCCTGTATTCGCCACCCAATCGCAGATGATGACCGCCTCTGACGATCGACAGCGTATCCCCCGCAGTGAAAGCGTTGATTCGTGATGATTGGTCCGCAAATGGCGACGAACCAAAGGTAAACAAACCCGTCACTATCAGAGTCGGCATCCCTGGAAAGTGATTCCGCAATGGAGTTGAGATACCGAGTTCGGCAGACGTGAACGGTTCGTCGGGCGCAGAGGTACTCCGCAAACGCGAATAGCCAAAACGTGCCTGATTCACGATGTTTGGAGTGATGACGTAAGTGTCCGTGATTGAGGTGAGTGTCTGGACGATAACAAACTCGGCGCCTGTTCCAGGCAACTGGGTTGGACCGTTGCCTAACCCTATAAAACTGAAGTTTGACTGGAATTGCGGGTTCCGTGCGGCATAAGTCTTCGCTGAGAGCGTATGGTTGTCGCTGAAATTGACGTCGAAGTTAGCGTTGAATTGATGCTCGCGGAAAAGCGAAATCGCGGAGATTGGAGTCAGTCCCGAAGGAGTTGCGGCTGAGGGAATCGCAAACTGTCCGTTCGGCAATTTAAGATTCAGAATCGTGACGGCGATCGGGTTCGGGGTCACTCCAAAGGTCGATTGCAGCGCAGCTGCGGTCCGGTTGTTGTCGCGCAACTGTGCCGGCATCACCGGAAACATCAAACTATTGTTCAGCGAAGCACCATTCGTCTCGTTCGTTCGCTGATACGAGCCGAAGAAAAACGCTCGCTCCCGCACGATTGGACCACCGAGTGTGCCACCAAACTGATGGCGCGTTAGAACAGGCTTCGGTTGTCCTGCTGACTCGAGAAAAAATTCGTTTTCGTTGAATGCTTTGTTGCGGATGAAGTAGAAGGCATTGCCGTGCCAGTCGTTTCCGCCCGAGCGAGTGACGGCTTCGACATTACCGCCGGCGTTACGGCCCTGGGTGGCGTCGTAAAGACTCGTCTGCACGACAAACTCCTGCAAGGTATCAGTCGCGGGTACGGCGATGTTCGCAGTTGCATTTGTGCCGATGGCATTGGCATCGATGCCGTTGATCCTGACGTTATTGGCAGTTGTGCGTTGACCGTTTACGGAGATGATCGAATCTCCGCGACCTAGTTCGGTGTTGTTTGAAACACTGGCGGACGTGCCGGGTGAGAGTGTCAGTAACTGCTGGAAGTTGCGTGTTGGTAATGGGAGCTGTCGAATCGTTTGGCCTTCGATCACGCGGCCCATTTGTGACGACTCTTGTTGGACCAGAGGCGCTTCGGCGTTGATATTGACGACGCCCGAGACTGTTGCCGGTTCGAGAGGGACCACCACGGATGTGGTTTGTGTGATGTTTATTTGGACCGCGTCGATCTGGACGTTGCGAAAGCCATTCGCGACCACTTCGAGTTTGTAGAGACCGGGTGGTAAGAGCGTGAACGCGAAGTCGCCTGAATCTTTGGTTGTGATCTCGCGAAGTTGCGAAGTTGATTGGCTGATTAGTTTGACGTTAGCCGCCGGAACGACGGCGCCATTCGTGTCGATGACTCTGCCACTGAGCTGCCCCGTATCGCCCTGGGGAAAGAGCGAGATCAATGCAAGTAGCAATAAAGGGAGCTTTGGCATCTTGTTAATCTTGTTAATCCTGAAAATCCTGTCTACTACTTACCCAGCAAACGTGAAGCTGAGTCAATCTTTAGACAGGATTAACAAGATTTGCATGATTTACAGGATTACAATTCGATCGGTTGTGCTGATATGACTTGTTCGAGCGAACGCAGTGATTGCAGAGTCTCTTTACTCAATGCCGCATCGACTTCAATCACGGCCATCGCTTCACCACCACGCTCGCGGCGCCCGAGATGAAAACGACTGATGTTTACGCCGCCCTGCCCGAGGATCGTTCCGATACCGCCAATCACACCCGGAACATCGTGATTGCGCGTCACAAGCATGTGACCATGCGGTGTCGCTTCGAGATGAAAGCCGTCGATCTCCGTTATACGCCCGTCACGCTGCTGTCCGCCATAGCCAAAAAGCGTTCCCGCGAGACTCTGTGTCGATGGGCCGGCGCTTATTTCGGTGTGAATCGCCGGCGCGCGTTCGCCTGCTGTGCGAATGTAAGTCGTAGTTACTTTTATCCCGCGCTCTTCCGCGATAAGAAATGCATTCACGACGTTCACTCGCGCGCTGACGTCACGCAGCAGTCCGGCAAGAAATGCGCGCGTGACCGGAGCCGCATCGATGTCGACAATCTCGCCTGCATACTCAATCCTAACTTCGCTCACGGCCTTGTCAACAAGTTGCGCCTGAAAGCGACCTAAACTCTCGGCGAGTTTCACATAAGGCTGGACCAGATTGAATTCTTTGATTCCGATCGCCGGTACATTCACAGCTCCGCGCAAGACTCCGGTCAGCAGGTAGTCACGCATCTGCTCTGCAACTGTGAACGCGACGCCCTCCTGTGCTTCCTTCGTCGAAGCCCCGAGATGTGGGGTCACAATTACTTGTTCCAGATGTAACAACTTATGATCGGCCGGAGGTGGTTCCTCAATAAAAACGTCGAGCGCTGCCCCGGCAATCGCACCACTCATGAGCGCTTCGTAAAGCGCGTCTTCATCGACGAGGCCGCCACGAGCGCAGTTAATTATGCGCGCGCCTTTTTTCATCTTGCCGATCGCTTCACGATCGACGAGGCCGCGTGTTTCCGGAGTTAGTGGAGTATGGACCGTGAGAAAGTCTGCGCGAGCATAGACCTCGTCAAGTGGCGCGAGCTCGATCTCGAGGTCGCGTGCCTGCTCGGGGGCGATGAATGGATCGTACGCTACGATCTGCATATCCATCGCGCGGGCACGAGAAGCAACCACACGGCCGATGCGGCCCAGGCCCACGATACCGAGTGTCTTTCCCTGCAGTTCGACACCGATAAACTTCTTGCGGTCCCAGCGTCCGTCTTTCAGACTACGATTGGCTTGCGGGATCGATCGCGCGAGCGAGATGAGCATCGCGATCGTGTGTTCGGCTGTCGTGATCGTGTTGCCGTCGGGCGCATTCATCACGACCATGCCGCGAATCGTTGCCGCAGAAACGTCGATGTTGTCGACGCCGACACCGGCACGTCCAATGACGCGCAGACTATTCGCCGCGTCCAAAATATCGGCAGTGACTTTAGTTTCACTGCGTACGATAAGGCCCTCGCAGTCGCGCAAGGCTTCCTGTAGTTCGGGCGGCTTGAGTCCGGGACGTTTCTCAACGTCGAAACCCGCCGAGCGCAATGGTCCAAGACCGCTCTCGCTCACATCATCCGCCACAAAAATCTTTATCGTCATGTTTCTGGATTGTGCCACAAAAAAATTTCAGCCACAAAAAGGCACAAAAAGCACAAAAAACGAATTAAGATAGATCGGCGTTGTTGGGTCCCTATGCAGGATTAAGGCGAAATCCTTTTTGTGCTGAAATTTTTGTGGCGAGGAGAGTGGGATGGAGATTCTTGTATATCGAAAAGGTTTTCCGAAGATCAAAGAAGACTTCACGGTCGAGGACCTGCCGGAGTTATTGAAGGATCTGTCGGCACTTGTCTGGGTCGATATGGAATCGCCGAACACGGAAGATGAACAAGTGCTGCTCGACGTCTTTAAGTTCCATCCGCTGACGGTGGAAGACTGTCGAGAGAATCGCCACTATCCGAAGATCGAAGAGTTTGAGGATTATATTTACTTCATCGTGCACGGCGTGACTGCCGACACCAGCCCCGATCGCTTCAACACGATCGAACTCGACGGATTTCTCGGTCCTAACTACATTATCACCTATCACCACGACATGTTTCGCAGCATCAATAACGTGAAACAACTGCTGCGCACAACGGCGGTTGCTTGCCAGCGTGGACCTGCTTACCTGCTGCATCAAATTCTGGACCAGGTCGTTGACTTCTACTCGCCGGTGCTGGATGACTTCGATGGACGCATCGATCGTCTCGAAGCGGACATCTTCACTTTGAGGCGACCAAACAACGAGATTCTCTCGGAGATCATGGACCTGAAGCGCAGCGTGTTGCGACTGCGTCGCATTTCAGGCAAGCAGATGGACATTCTTCATCGCATGAGCCGCGGTGAGTTTTCTTTAATTCCGGATGAGATGCGGCCGTTCTATCGCGACGTTTACGATCACCTCGTGCGCGTAGTTGATCTGGCCGATAGTTATCGCGATCTGATTAGCGGCTCGTTGGAGGCTTATTTGTCGGTCGTGTCGAATCGTCTAAACGAGATCATGAAGGTGTTGACGATCTTCTCGGCAATCATGTTGCCGTTAACATTCATCGCGGGTGTTTACGGAATGAACTTCGACAACATGCCCGAGCTGCATTCGAGATATGGGTATTACGCGGTTTGGGGAATTATGATTCTGGTAGCCGTGGGCATGCTGCTTTTCTTCAAGCGCCGCGGATGGATCGGAGGTTCGCAAAAAGAAGAAACGCCGGAAAGTTGATCACACCGGATCCGCGTCCTTCAATTCATCTGAGTCATCGAACGCGCCGTCCGGGCTCGGAAGTTCTGCCTCGTCAGACTTGTCACTCACTGACTTTTCGTTCTTCTCGAGATCTTCGAGAGTCTCTTTGCTGGTTGCGTCCTTGCCAATTGATTCTTTTCGCTCCATAAGCTCGCTCCTAAAAAACGGCAACTACGATCGACGTGATCACTGCTGCATAAACTCCGGCCACCAGATCGTCGCACATGACTCCCAGGCCACCCTCGAGTGCTTCGAGTCTGCCGGCAGGATATGGCTTAACGATGTCGAAAAAGCGGAAAAGAATAAACGAAATGATTACTGCGACGATGGACCAGTGCGCGAAAAGCGTGAGCGGAAACAATGAGATCAATTGCCCGGCAACTTCATCCACCACCACTTTGCGCGGATCTTTTCGATTTGACAGATCTTCTGTTCTGGCAGCGGCCCATATTCCTGCAAATGTGACCACGACGATTGAAACAAGGACCACCGCAACGAGGGCGTTCCCTGCGGCGATTTGAGTGAGGCCCAGGAAGATTCCAACTGCCACGAGGGATCCATACGTCCCCGGCATCAACGGCAAATAACCAACACCCCAAGTCGAAATCGCCAGCGCGAGATAATCAGTCGCCTTCATCCGCGTCCGTCCGCGGACATTATTCTTCCGACCAGATCGTACTCATGCGCTTCGGTAATCTCGACACTCACCATCTCTCCCGCCGCTGGCGCCAAACCATCAGGAACATCGTTAATTAGGACACAACCATCAATGTCCGGAGCCTGCGTCTCCATTCTGCCTTGCCACAACAGTTCGCTTTCCTTCGACTCGCCTTCAAACAACACCTGGACCACTTCGCCCACACGCGCTTTATTCTTGCGTCGCGAAATCTTCGCCTGTTCTTTCATCAAACTGTTCCGGCGGCGTGCCGCAGTGCGCGATGGAACTTTGTCTGCCAAATCGAACGCCGGTGTGCCCTCTTCGTCTGAGTAAGTAAAAACTCCGACGCGATCGAATTCCACACTCTTGATGAACGCCAGCAGTTCCTCGTAGTCGTCTTCAGTCTCACCCGGAAATCCTGAAATAAAGGTCGTTCTCACTCCGATCCCAGGCACACGCTTCCTCACGCGCTCGATCAAGCGCTCCAGACTCTTGCGGTTGCCGCCGCGTTTCATCAGCTTCAAAACGTTCTGCGAAGCGTGCTGCAAAGGCATGTCGAGATACTTCACCGCCTTGGGCTCTTCGGCGAGCACGTCGAGAAAAGCATCGCTGATATGCGTCGGATAGGTGTACATCACGCGCACCCACTCAATACCGTCGACGTGCGAGAGTTCGCGCAGCAGTCGCGCAAGTGCGTCCTGCTTGCCGAGGTCTTCACCATAACGAGAAGAATCCTGTGCGACAAGAATGAGTTCTTTGACTCCTTCTTCCGCGAGCTGATGTGCCTCAGCAATGATCGATCCGAAACGACGACTACGGAAATGCCCGCGCATCTGCGGAATAAAACAAAAAGCGCACGGTCGATCGCAGCCTTCGGCGATCTTTACAAACGCGTAATGCGAGGGCGTCGCGAGTACGCGCGGTGTTGACTCGTCGTAGAGATACGTCGCGCTTTGGTTGCCCAAAGGCACGACGGGCAACGAGCGCGTGTTGGTCTTCGGATCGCAAACGGTGAGGATGTCGTTGATCTGGCTGGTGCCGATGAACGCGTCAACTTCCGGTATCGCGGCCTTCAATTCATCCCGATAACGTTCCACCAGACAACCGGCGACTATCAATCGCTTCGCTTGTCCGTTTGTTTTTAATTGAGCGGCTTCGAGGATCGTATCGATCGATTCCTTCTTTGCCGAATCGATGAAGCCACAGGTGTTGACGACGATCGTCTCCGCGTCGGCGGCATCCGATGTGATCTGATAACCACTCTGCTTGAGCTGGCCCATCATCACCTCGCTATCGACGAGGTTTTTGGGACAACCAAGACTGATAAATCCAACTTTCTTCATATCTAAGACGTACTTTTAGCCGCAGATTAACGCGGATGAACGCAGATCAGCGTTTATCTGCGTTCATCCGCGGCTTCCAATTTAAATAGGGCACGCTCGACTTCTTTTGTTTCTGAACTCGAGAGTTTTTCCTTCCCAAACCGAACGCGGTTGTAAGCGCGCGTGATCAAGAGTACTTCGTTCGAATTCACTGTATCCGCAAACTCGAGTGGCGTTAGATGCTTATCACGCGGGACACCACGTTGCTCCATTGCTGACATCAGACGCTCATAGAATTGAACGCTCGAAAGGGCTCTGCCGTCGGAAGCAGACACCATCCCGCCGCGTGTCCAACGCAAAAATCCCTTGCCGAAGAACGCCAGAAATATCACTAGCGCAAACGCGATCACGCCGACTGCAACCGGCACTACATTTCCGCTCAGATAATCCTGGATGGTAACGAGCATCTTTGTAATCATGCGCCCGGAGTCAAAAACCTGATTGTGTAAAGACGCTGCAAGCGAACGCTGCTCCTGCTTGTCGTAGCCCACGACATACTGAAACCAGAGCAGCTCGAGTGCTTCACCGTATTTTTCGAGTTGTGCTGCAAATCCCGTGCGTACCGGCTCGGCTCGACCGACTGAAGGCGTCGGATCAAATGTCACCCACGAACGTGTCTCTGGAAAGTAAACCTCGACCCACGAATGAGCGTTGCTATTCCGCACTGTGTAAGCGCCGGCGGTTTCGTTGTACTCACCAGCCGTAAAACCATTCACGAGTCGCGTCGCCACTCCTCGCGTTCGCAACATGACGGCCATCGCCGTCGCGAAATACTCGCAGTGGCCTGCCTTCACGTTGAAGAGGAAATCAGCGAGTGGATCGGCGCCACCCGCTTTCATTTCCATCGAGTAGCCAAAATCATTCTGAAGATAGGACTCGATCGCTTTTGCGGCGTCATAACGATTGCTCGCGTTCGCGTTGAGAAGGACTGTCTGTGCGAGCCCGCTGATCCGCGGGTCCAAGTTCTCCGGCAGTTGCAGGTAACGATAATGAGACACCGCCAGTGGACGCAGATCGTTACGCAACAACTCCACGCGCGGCTCGTTGGTATCGGACAGAGCCTTGTACATGAGCCGCTCGAAGTCGTGACGGCGCGATTGCACCGACCCTTCTTCGTCAACGCGAACGAACGGCAGATCTCCCTGGACCGCAACTACTCGCGGCGCAGCAAACAACACCGGCGAATCCAACGGCTCGAGAAAGAATGTTTGCCTCGTGAGACGATTGATGGCTTCAGTCGTTCCAAACTGAAAGAGTCCGCCGCGTTCGGATACCGCGTCCAACTGGCGCGCCTGGACTGATTTCTTCCAAACCCTGCCCGTGAATTCGTCGAGTGCGACGCCACGCCAGCGGAATTCACGTGGGCTCTGCGTGTCTTCCACACGCACACGCATCAGTACGCCTTCGTTTTTCTTGAGTGTTCCGATCTGTCCGAGCGTGACACTTTCAGAAAAGCCCGTCAGACTTGAAGTCATACCACCACTTCGTGTGAGCGCCGCAGCGCCCGATCGTGGGGCGACAAGAAATAACGGCAGAGCCGTCAGGAAGATCAAAAACAGCAATGCGACGGCGACAAACGGAAGTCGAGCGGCTTCAGTAGTTCGCCAAGTGCGGCGCCCGGATTTTTTGAAGACGCGTGAATCTGGAGGAACAAGCAGACGTGTTTCTGTGTAAGACAGCGAACGTCGTGCTTTCTGAATTTCAAACGCGGTGACCGCAGACAATCCACACAATAAATAAAGGGTGAGAGTCCCGAGAAAGACCGGACTAAAACTCAACCCCGCAGCTAATAAAACTTCGAAGAACGAGATGAGGTAAAGAAAAACCCAGTCGCGATCTTTTTTTACTTGCAGCAGTTTGACTGCAGACAGGAATACGATCAGATGTGCCAGAGCCGTGACCCCGAGACGCTCGGTGGGCTCACCGGTATGCTTCTGATACTGCCAGTCGAGATAAAAGAGCGGGATCGAGAGCAGCACGATTCCCAAACCATAACGTTCGGGTAACTGCCACTTCGTATTCTCGAGCATCCAGCTTCCGATCATCACCAGACCGAAGACGAGAGCCAGACCCGTGCTAAGCCCTCCCGCCAGGACAAGGGCCAGCATCGCCACCGCAATCATGGCGTAAGAGAAAGCTCGAAAGTAGGTTAAAAAACTCAAATCGTTCTATCGATCGGCGTTTATCCGAGTTACTTACTTCTTCACTCTAATCTCAAAAACTCGTGGCCAGAGCTTGCCCGTGACATACAGCTTATCGTTCGCCTGATCGTAAGCGATACCATTCAACACGGCTTCAGGATCCTGCAGTTCGCCTTCGGGCATCAATCCTTTCAAATCGATCCACGCGGTCACGCGTCCACTCTGCGGATCGATCGTCGCAATCCGGTTATCGTGCCAGACGTTTGCATAAATCTGGCCCTGCACAAACTCGAGCTCATTCAGTTCGTTAACAGGCGTTTGACCGTCCTGAACCGTAATCGTCCTCGTGACACGAAAATCTGACGGATCGAGAAACCTGAGACGGTTCGAACCATCGCTCAGGATCAACGACTTCCCGTCGGTCGCGAGCCCCCAACCCTCACCCGTATATTTGAACTCTCCCGCACGTTCGAGGCTCTGCGCGTCATAGATAAAACCAAGCTGGTGCTGCCACGTGAGTTGATAAATCTTTCCGTTCAGCAGGGTGATGCCTTCGGCAAAATACGGCATCGGCACGTCAACCTTTTTCAAAATTTTTCCGGTTTCGAGCTCGACGCGACGCAGACTCGAAAAGCCTTCCTGGCCGGTACTCTCCAGCAATTTTCCGTCGTTTATGATTAATCCCTGCGTGAAAGCGTTGCTGTCATGCGGCCACATATTGACGATTTGATAACGGTAATTTGCAGCGGGCGCATTAGCCGGTGTTTCGGTCTTTTTCGAAGGTAAATCGCTGTTTGCCCCCGTCTGGCACTGGAAACATGACAGCGCCAGGGCGAACACAAGAGCGAGCTGCATTCTCGGTATGAATGACATAAACGCATTGTGCGCGACGCATCAAAAAAAGACAAAAGCAGCCACATAAAGCACATAAGGCACAAAAACCACAAAGAAGAGCCGTGGCACAAAATTGATTTGACTCCGTTTATGTGCCTTTTGTGCCTTTTGTGCTTTTTTGTGGCTTCACTCAGAAATAATCAGCGGCTCGCCTCTGCGACGTTTATCGAGATATGCGTGTAGCCGTTCTCGATCTTCGTCCGATATCTGATGGATGTTTGCGCCAAGCAGCCAACGCTTCTTGCCCTCTTCACCGGTGCGCTCTGACGTGACAATCTTCACTACTGCTTCGATTGGTCCTTCAGGCAGGTCTACACGAACGAACAACAGACGACCTCTGCGAGACAAGTCGGCTTCGGAAAAACGTGTACCGACAAACGAGAGTCCCACACCAAACTTGCTGATTGTCTCGCAGTGACCTCGCGACGGTTGCGAGTAAGAAACTTTGCCGGCCTGGGCCTGTTCGTCAATCAACGAAATCGCCGTTGGCAGGTGGGCGTAAAAGCGTGGGCCACGCCGGCGATTCCGCACATGTTTGGGTTTTTCCGACGGCTCGCGCTGGTGCTTCGACAGCGGATCGAAGCCTTTGAATACGAGGCCACAGTTATTGCAAAGCAATTTATGCAACCCGAACATTCGGATAAAAAAGACAGCATCGTCGTAGTCGCGTTGAATTCTTTCACTCTTGCACCTTGGACACTGCATACGGTCCATTCTAGCAGTATAGTGCCGCGATTTACGCGGATGAACGCGGATCTTTTATCTAAAAATAAATCCGGCGCGAAACGGATCTTCGGGATCGAAGTAAAACTCGTTGCGGCCGATGATTGAGGAGGTGCCGCTGACTTCAGGGATGACTGCGTCGTGAGGTCCGAATTTCGTTGTGTCTACAACACTCACCGACATCGTACTGCTCAAGATACTCTCGATTGTAATCCTTTGATTTTGTGCAAGTTCACCTTTTGCGAAGTGCAACGCAGCACGCGCACTCACGCCGCTGCCAGTTGCCGATCGATCAAGTTCACCGTCAGCAAAGATACAAACGTTGCGACTGTGATGCGATGGATCTCGCGGTGGGCCAGTGAAGATCGTTCCGTATAGAAAGCTCAAATCCGGTTCGAAAGGATGAGTGATCGGGAACAGATCCACTATTGCGTGTTTGATCCGGCGTCCGTATTCGATGATGCGATTGAAATGTTCTGGTCCAAGCGTTAAGCCAACAGAGTCAGCATTAACGAACGCATAGAACGCGCCGCCATAAGCAATGTCGAACCTCACCAAACCGATTCCTGGTACTTCAACCTGCTGTTCGCGAAGATGAAGAAACGACGGAACGTTTTGAAACGACGCTTCCGTTACCTCGCCATCTATAACTACGGCACGCGCGCGAATCCTGCCCGCGGGGACGTTAAAAACCATCTCGTTCCTGGTAACGAGTCCTGTCTCGACGGCGAGTTTTGTGAGAGCGATGATTGCATGCCCACACATCGTGCTGTAACCCTCGTTGTGCAGAAAGAAGACATCGAAGTCTGCATTTTCAGATGACGTGATAACAGCTCCATACATATCCGCATGGCCGCGTGGCTCCCACATGAGTCCTGTGCGCAGATGGTCGTAGTGCTCGCGAAAGTAACGTCGCTTCTCGAGCACAGTCCGCCCCTCGATCGGCGGCAGCCCATCGATGATGACGCGTAGCGGCTCGCCACCCGCGTGCATGTCAATCGTGGTGATGCGAGTCCAGTGTTCAGGAGGACCCCAGCTTAAGAGTTTCTTAACCACGGATATCACAGATTAGAGTAAGATTGCCTGGCCAACATGCCAACGATGCCGAACATTAAACCACTCAACAAACTGGTAACGAAAGCACGAACCATCCGCGACCATCACCGAGCCCGACACACGCCAAGTGGTTTTGCCTTCGCACTCGCCGACAGCATTGACTATCTCGACCAGAATCACTGGGCCAGGGCGACGTCGCACAACTCAATGTTTCTCTCACCACGCTACCTGCGCGTGCTCGAAGATGCCGGACCCGACAATCTGCGACCTTGCTACGCGCTGATCTTTAACGATAAGGAGCCGGTCGCGGCCATCGCTGCACAGAGTGTCGCGGTGTCGATGGCGCGTTTGCGCAAGTCATCAGCTCGGATGATCCCCTCAGCCGGCACGAAGAGAAGATGCTCGTTTGTGGCAATCTGCTTTCGTGGGGTATGCACGGTATCTCCTTCGCGCCAAACGTAGACGACAAACCACTTTGGCCCGCGGTGGCCGAAGCAATCTATCGTTTGCGACGCGTCGATAAGCTGTTCGGAGACACAACGTTCGTGATGGTCAAAGACATCACTGACGAATATGCGCCACACGCTACAGAGCTCTCACGTTTCTCGTATCGAGAGCTCGAGACCGAACCGAACATGGTGCTCGACATCTCGCCGAAGTGGAACAATTACGACGACTATCTCGCGAGTCTCAATTCGAAATATCGCAAACAGTCGAAACAGATTGAAAAGGAAGTAACAAACGCGGGCTGTGTGGTCGAAGAGATCAAAACTGATGACATTGCACGCAATGCCGAAGTGCTTCACGCGCTCTATCTCCAAACGCACAAGAACGCACGTCTAAGACTTGTGACGCTTCCCGTGACATTTCTACCCACGCTCGCGGAGCGACTCGGCGACGACATGCGATTCACTGTGCTTAAGAAAGACGGCGCTTTGTTGGGATTTGTAACGACAGTGAAGGACGGTGAAACAGCCGTCGGCTACTACATCGGATTCGATCGCAAAGCGAACGCTGACATTCCGATATACTTTCGTCTGCTGCAATCAGTCATCGGTCACGCGATCGCACTCGACTGCAATCGACTGTCACTCGGCCGCACGGCACTCGAACCCAAAGCGCGTCTCGGCGCTCGTCCCGATCCGATGCGCGTCTGGATTCGTCACCGCATTCCGATGCTGAACCTGATCGTCCGTGGCCTGCTACACACAATCGACGATCACGAAGAGCCTCCCGAACGAAATCCGTTCAAGTAATCCGCGGTAGATCCGTGTTTACTCATACCTGAGCGCCACGATCGGATCGACTTTCGTAGCCCTTCGTGCCGGAATCCAACACGCCAGCAACGCAACAAGAGCCAATAACAAAGTAATCAACCCAAACGTGACCGGATCCGTCGCGCTCACGCCGAAGAGCAAATTCTTCATCGTCCGTGTCAACGCAAACGACGCAATCAGGCCCAGCGCAACACCTGCGATCGCGAGCTTCATCCCGTGTCCGATCACAAGTCGCATCACATCTGTTCGCTGCGCGCCGAGTGTCATGCGCAATCCGATTTCGCGTGTGCGTTGTGCGACTGCATAAGATAGCATTCCGTAAATCCCGATCACTGCCAGCGCGAGCGCAACAACCGCAAAGACTGCCAGCAACAACATCGAGAAACGTCGCGGCGCTACTGACTGCGACACGATCTGTTCCATCGTCCGCACGTTGAATACCGCCTGATCCTTATTCAACGCCGCAATCTGCCCACGCACCGCGGCAGCGAGACTGGTTGGCTCAACATCCGTGCGTGTTAACAAATTGACCCGCCGCACAGAACCAGGCCAACGGTCAGCGGGAATCTGATTGAAATTGAAATAGAACTGCGGCGTCCGCACCGCTTGTCCGTCGAGGTTGTCCTGCTCGACGTGTCGCACGACGCCAACAATTTCATAAATCGGTCCCGCAGGATTCTGAGACAGCCGCTGTCCAACCGGATCTTCATTCGTAAAGTGTTGTGCAAGTGCCTCATCAATAACGACGACGAGTGGAGATGATTGAGTGTCTTGCGCGTTGAAGGTGCGACCCTTAACCAGTTCAATTCCCATCGTCTGAAAATAATCGGGACTGACCGTGTAACGAATTCCGCCTGGTGCCTTCCCGGGTTCGGGCAGTGGACGCCCGTGGATAAAAAACACGGGGCGATTCACAACACCAAGCGGAAGCCCGTTCGAGATAGCAACCGACTTAACGCCAGGAAGATTGCGCACATTCTCCTGTAACTGTTTGAAGAACGATGCGACCTGATTGCCATCAGGATTGTTAACCGACACCTGCATCGTCAGCAGATTCTGCGTCTCAAAACCCGGATCGACTTGTAACACTCTGCGGAAGCTTTGAATCAGTAAACCTGCGCCAACCAGGAGTGTCAGCGTCAGAGCCACTTCGCAAACAACCAGCACATTGCGCAAGTGTTGACGGCCAACTGAACCACGATCTCCCTCTTTCAACGCATCGGTCAGGTTTAGTCGTGAAGCCTGCAGTGCCGGCGCGAGTCCGAATAACAATCCGGTGATGATCGAAACACCGAGTGTGAACAACAACACCCGTAAATCGACATTCGATTCAGCGAGTCGCGGAATACCATCTGGCAGTCTGCTTGCTATAAAGCTTGTGCCCCAATGTGCGAGGAGTATTCCGAGCCCAGCGCCAATCGATGCGAGTAAGAAGCTCTCCGTGAGTAACTGCCGAATGATGCGCCAACGATTTGCACCGAGCGCCACGCGCACAGACATTTCTCTTTTGCGCGTTGAAGCGCGAACAAGAAGCAGGTTTGCGACATTTGCACACGCGATCAATAAGACGAGTCCAACGGCGCCGAGCAGAATCAACAGCGGCTGTCGCACGCTACCGACAAAACTTTCGTGAACCGGCATCAGAACACCACGGCGTCCGGTGTTCGTGTCCGGATACTGCTGCTCGAGACGCTTGTAGACCACGTTGAGTTCTGACTCTGCCTGCTGTTGCGATACGTTCGGTTTCAACCGTGCGACGACGCTGATTCCCGGATCCCCACCACGTACCTTGAATCGTTCTGCGGAAAGGCCGATTGGAATCGTGACGTCGGCCGGCAAGCTGAACTGGAAATCCTGGGATGTGATACCGGTGACCGTGTAGCTCTGGTTATTGAGTGTGATTGATTTCCCGATGATATTCGGATCGTTGCCAAACGTGCGACTCCAAAATCCATAACTCAACATCACCGCCGGTGTTGCACCGGGACGATCGTCTTCGGGAAGAAAGTCGCGACCAAGAAACGGCTTGACGCCGAGGAGAGTAAGAAAGCCGGCGGAAACCAGCCGGCCCTGCAAACGTTCCGGTTCACCTGCGCCGCTGAAGTTGTAACTCTCATTCGAACGCACGGCGGATGCAGCGTCAAAAACATTTCGATCGTCGCGCCAGTCGACAAAGTTTGGATACGACACCGAGCCACCGGGAGCATATTCACCAACGATGACGAGTCGTTCGGGCGCCTCATATGGAAACGGCCGTAACAAAACAGCGTTGACGATGCTGAAGATTGCGGTGTTCGCACCGATACCCAAGCTGAGCGTTAGCACGGCGATGATCGTGAAGCCCGGGTGTTTGAAGAGCATGCGAGCGCTGTAACGCAGATCCTGCCAAACCGATTCCATAAATCCCCCTCCCTTCACCTCGTACGCAAGGTCGCGGATGCTTCCGATATTTCCGAAGCTCTTTGCGGCGGACAGGCGCGCTTCTTCCGGCGTCATTCCCATTTCGCGATTGGCTTCGGTCTCCATCTCGAGGTGAGCACGCAGCTCTTCATCGATGTCATGGATAACTTTGTCGCGCCACATGAGTGCGCGGAGTCGTGCAACTAAAACGTTGAGCCATCTCATTGCAATATTCCCTACGTGGCTTCGCGCATCTTGGCGACGACTAACACGAGCCGGTCCCAGCTTTCTTCTTCGAGGCGGAGTTGTTTCTGTCCTGCGCGGGTGAGTTTGTAGAACTTTGCTTTGCGACCGGTCTCATTCTCCCCCCACTTGCCGCTGACCCAGCCTTTCAGCTCGATGCGGTAGAGCGCAGGATAAAGTGCGCCCTGTTCGACGGTGAGCATTTCGTCAGACATTCTGCGGATGCGCTGGATGATGCCGTAGCCGTGTAACGGGCCGAGTGAGAGGGCCTTGAGAATGAGCATGTCGAGCGTGCCTTGCAGCAGATCTGCTTTCGGATTGGTCATGCAGCCTCACACCTAAACGTTTTAGGCATACTACGGCATGATACCTAAGATGGCAAGGCAATCCACAGATTACGCAGATTAAAAAATTATCTGTGTAATCTGTGGAGGGCTTTGTGTCATCTCGTTTTATCCAATATCATCAAACGCCCTGGGAGGACTATCGATGAAGACCTTCTTTGCGTTTGTCGTCGCATTAATCATTATTGCGGCTCTCTTAACTTCGAGTCTGCAAGCCGCAGCTCCAGCCGCGATACTCTTCGATGATTTTAGCTACACGGATAAGGAACAGCTAAAGAAGAACGGCTGGATCCTTCGTACTGAAGCCGGCTGGCCCGGCGTTCCGGGAGCAACATGGAAAGAAGAGGGGGTTTCACTCCACAAGGAATCCAGCCTGCAGTTCCTGCGAATGACTTCTGCAACCGAAGGCACCGGCGCGACGACGACCCAAACCCAAATCTGTCATCAACGCAAATATTTCGAAGGTACTTACGCAGCTCGCGTGCGCTTCACTGACGCGGCAGTTTCGGGACCGGGCGGCGATCAGATCGTCGAAAGCTTCTACACCATCAGTCCACTAAAGGCGCCGATGGACCTTGATTACAGCGAATTGGATTTTGAGTATTTGCCGAACGGCGGCTGGGGCATCAATGGACCAACACTCTACGCCACAACGTGGGAGACGTTTAGTCCGGAGCCAAACTGGAAGAAAGACAATGTCTTCAAAACTACCAACGGCAGCCAGGCAGGCTGGCACAGTCTCGTGACGCAGGTGATGAATAAGAAGGTTCGTTATTTCGTCGACGGGAAATTATTTGCGGAACACGGGGACGAGTATTATCCGGAGGACACGATGTCGATTAACTTCAACCTCTGGTTTATTCGTGACGGAATGACGAAATCAACGGAGCGGCGACAGTATCAGGAAGACATCGACTGGGTGTTTTTCCAGGCGAACACTGCTATGACGCCGCAACAAGTCGAAGCAGCGGTGGCTGCAATGCGGCGGTCGTCACGCAGTTTCCGTGATACTGTCCCTCCCAAAGTTCCGGCTCTCGTAAGTCCCTGCAACTTCTAAAACCATCCACAGATTACGCAGATTATTTTTCTGTGTAATCTGTGGATTGCTATTGCGTTTTCTCCTTCTCGGTGCGCTTCTCGCCTTTTTTGGTTTTCAGCCATTCGTCTATATTCTCGCGGATAAACTCGCCCATGTCTTCAAATTCGCGCGCTGACTTCTCCCAGAACTCGCGAAACTTATTTGAGTCGAAGGCGAAGGCGTATCCGCGCCCAAAACCTTTCGCTGGTCCAAGTTCATCTTCGTAGTAAGCAGCAAGTTGACGCGACGCCATCGCCACTACAGTCAACGAGCTGCTCGCTGCCAAAGGCTCAAAAATCGCACCAACATTCGGATCAAGCTCCTTGAGACGCCCAAGCACGCGATTGTACTGGTCAGTGCAGAACGCCGCCGCGTCTTCCTTACCACCGGTCCATTCTGATTGCAGTGCCATACGCGACGTGCGTCGCAGCACATTGATCAGCTTCACCAACTCCTTCTCTCTCTCCATACACACTCCCATCTGAAAATTCTTGTTAGTCCTGTCTCACTTACAACCCACGAATAACGGCACGCAACGGACCCGCTTGCGTCTCGGCCGGCATCCGCCGAAGTAAAATCCTCTTCCGAATTCGCGCATAAACTCCGGCTCATCGACTTCAAAATAGGCCAGCAGCTCGCGCGCCGCCATCCGCGTAACCTCCGGCGACGCCGATTCACTCAACGGCGTAAACAACGGTTTGACGGACGGCTCGAACTCAATAAGTCGAGCGAGTACACGGTTGTATTGCGCGACGCAGAACTGTGTTGCGTCTGGTCCCGGCTTGGTCCAGGCCGCGTAACCAGCCGCACGCGCGATTCGTCGCAACACGTTAAGCAGTTTTACTGTCTCTTTTTCCATCTGGTTCTCCTCTAAATTTCTCTTGCAATAGTTTCTTGCCGTGATGAATCCTCCACTTCACCGTCGACAAGGGAATTCCCATAAACGCCGCAATGCGATTCAGCGGCATCTCGTCCAAAAAGCGCAGCCGCAATGGCATTGCGTAATCTGCTGGAAGACTCTCGAGCGCTGCGATCATTTCCTCGTCACGTTCCTTCTCTGCCAGCGGCTTCGCAAGGGCCTCAATCTTCTCGAGCAGCGCCGCGTCGAGTGCTACTCGTTTACTCATGTGCGCCGTTTCGCTCTTACTAAACCTCAATGCACGATGACGCGTTATCGCCGACAACCACGCCGGAAACTTGCGCGGCTCCTCGATGCCGGGCAGTGCCTTGAAGGCGAGTAATAACGAGTCCTGCGCCACATCCTCCGCGTGATCGGCGCCCACGATCGTCCTTGCGAGACGCACAACGGCAGGCCGGTAACGCACCACGAGCTCTTCAAACGCCTCCAGGTTCCCGAGAATCGCCGCGATTACCAGCACTTCATCGGGCGATTCAGACCGTGTCATCATTGTTATAGAGACATCTTACGAGGGAAAAGTTAGGTGGGTTTGCCGATTTATTTTCTTTAAACACGCCCACCGCGCTGCGTATTATGTAATCGGGAGTCTAGCTCGAAGAAAGGGGGCAGCCCGATGGCGAGTGGAGAAGTCGATTTTTACGAAGTGCTTCAGGTAAGTGACACCGCTGAACCGGAGACTATCAATCGAGTCTATCGAATCTTCGCGCAGCGTTATCACCCTGACAACAAGGAAACGGGAAATGAAGCCCGGTTCCGCGAGATAACCGAGGCTTATCAGATACTCTCCAATCCGGAGAAACGCGCGCAGTATGACGCGACGAATCAAAAACGGCGCCGCGATCGCTGGCGAGTCGTTGCAGAGGGGGCTGCGTCCGAGAACAATTTTGAGCTCGAGCAGGCGGTGCGTCTCACAGTGCTTGAAGCTCTATACACGCAGCGGCGCGTCGACCCGGCGACTCCGGGAATCTACCTGCGCGAACTCGAACGCATGCTCGGACGCCCACGTGAGCATCTGGAGTTCACGCTTTGGTTTCTCAATCAGAAGAAACTGATCAGCACGGACGATTCGAGGATGTATTTGACCGCCGACGGCGCCGAGTATCTCGAAGAAGCCTACAAGAGTAATCTCCAACGAAAACGCCTCCAGTCCAAAAACGACTAGTTTATTTCTAATCATAGAACGTACTGTAGGGGCGGCCCTCCGTGGCCGCCCTTGGTTTAATCTCAAAAGATTCCAGAACCTACGGCCTCGAGTTCGGCGAACACGATTCCAACCGAAGGCGACCAATTCGAACCTTATACCCTGATCGCCCGCAAGCTGCTAAGATTCACTCAGCCCTCAGGGTTCAGTTAACCTGAATTCCCATGTCACTAATTGACGGAGCACGCGTGCGCGATATGCGCAGAGCCTACGCACTGGGTCTTGTCGCGGTGGTGCTGGCGGTATTGCTGCGCTGGTTGCTGGACCCACTGATGGGCGATGCGCTGCCTCTCGTCACGCTGTTCGGCGCAGTTGCGGCAGCGGTGTGGCTCGGCGGTTATCGGGTCGCGATTCCCGTCACGATTATTGGCTACGTTGCCTGTCACTATTGGTTCATTCTGCCCAGAGGTGGTTTTGACTTCAGTATGCCTAATGTCATTGGACTAGTGGCATATCTCTTCACCTGTACGCTCATCATCTTCTTCGGCGAAGCCGCGCGAGTTGCTCAGAGCCGCGCTACTGAACGTCGTGAAATCTTCCGTGTCACACTCAGAAGCATTGGCGACGCCGTAATCACCACCGACACTAAAGGATGTGTCAACTATCTCAACGAAGTGGCCGAGTCATTGACGGGCTGGTCACACACAGAGGCACTCGGTCAGCCACTTGAGCACGTATTCAATATCATTAATGAAGTCACTCGCTTGCCCGTTGAGAGTCCCGCGACCAGAGCACTGCGTGAAGGTGTGGTTGTTGGTCTTGCTAACCACACTGTCTTGATCAGAAAAAACGGTCAGGAGTTTCCCATTGATGATAGTGCCGCGCCGATTCGCAACGAGCTGGGTGACGTCTCGGGTTGCGTGTTGATCTTTCGCGACGTGACTGCGCAGCGACTGGTGGAACGGGATAAAGCAAATCAGCTTCTAACTGCACGTCTGCTGGCAGCGATTGTCGAATCGTCGAACGACGCCATCATCAGTAAGTCCCTCGACGGCATAATTCAAAGCTGGAACGCTGCCGCAGACCACCTCTTTGGTTTCAGCGCCGAAGAAGCTATCGGTCGCCACATCTCGCTCGTGATCCCGCCGGAACGAATTGCTGAGGAAGATAAGATCATTGCCAGCTTGAAGGCGGGACAGCGCATAGAACATTTTGAAACGGAGCGGGTGCGCAGCGACGGCAGGCGTATCACTGTCTCTCTCACCATTTCACCCATTAAGGACGATTCAGGAAACGTGATTGGCGCCTCGAAGATCGTGCGCGACATTACCGAACGAAAGCGACTTGAAGACAACCTGCGCAAACTGGCAGCGGATCTATCGGCAGCGGATCAACGTAAGAATGAATTTCTGGCGACCCTCGCTCACGAGCTCAGGAATCCCCTCGCGCCGATGAGCAACATGCTCGAAGTCGTGAAGCGCGCCAATGGTGACGGCAAGATTCTTAAGCAAGCACACGAGACCATCGAACGTCAGTTGGGCCAGATGGTCCGACTGGTTGATGATTTACTGGATTTGAATCGCATCACGCACGATCGTCTCGAGTTGCGACGCAGTGAGGTTGAGTTAGCGACAGTGCTTCAGCAAGCCGTCGAAGTAGCGCGTCCACTCATCGATGCGGCCCGACAGCAGTTAACGATTGAGATTCCCGACAAGCCGATTTATCTGAATGCTGATCGTGCGCGGCTCGCACAGGTGTTTGGGAATCTGCTCAATAACAGTTGCAAATACACCCGAGAGAACGGCGCGATCTTTTTGACCGCAAAGCAAGAAGATAGCGAGGTGCTGGTTTCGGTGAGAGACAACGGCGCCGGAATACCCTCAGACAAGATCGACAAAATCTTCGATATGTTCACTCAGGTAGATCGCAGCTCCGAGCAATCGCAGGGCGGACTGGGTATCGGACTGACGTTGGTGAAGCGTCTGGTTGATATGCATGGCGGCTCGATTGAGGTGAAAAGTGACGGCGAGGAACAAGGCAGCGAGTTTGTTGTGCGTCTGCCGGTTATCAGTAAGCCTGCCGTTGTTTCTTCATCTCGTCCCGACAGTGCATCTGACTCGTCAAATCAGCGGCGCATTCTGATCGTCGACGATAATCGCGACTCCGCGGATTCACTGGCGATGCTGTTCGAGATCACGGGCAACAAGACCTACCAGGCGTACGACGGCGTTGAAGCTCTTGAGGCAATCGAAAGCCATCACCCGGAAGTCGTGCTCCTCGACATCGGCCTGCCGAAGCTCGACGGGCATGAAGTCTGTCGTCGCGTTCGCGAACAACCCTGGGGCAAAGATATCATCATCATCGCCCTCACTGGCTGGGGCCAGGAAGACGACCGCCGCAAATCCGAGGAAGCCGGCTTCAACGGGCACCTCGTGAAGCCGGTGGATTACGACAAGCTGCTGGCATTGCTGAATTAATCCGTCTTTTATCCGCGTAAATCGGTGGCTTAAAATGGATTTCGGAATACAAATCTACGAGCTCAAGATTGAGTTGCTCGAAATCGAGCCAACGATTTGGCGTCGTGTGCTGGTTCCAGGAACCATTACCCTCGCACAACTCCACGAGGTGATTCAGATTGCCATGGGCTGGACCAACAGCCATCTCCATGAATTTATTGTTGGAGCGCACAGCTACTCAGATCCCGAGTTTGAGATTGAGGAAGCTAAGAGCGAGTATCGTTATCGTCTGACAAGGCTTGCCCCTCGTGTTAGCAATACGATTGCTTATAAATATGACTTCGGAGACGGGTGGGAGCATCAGATTCGAGTCGAATACATCATTGAAGACGATCAGCGATATCCGGGTAAACCGGTTTGTCTGGAAGGCAAGCGAAGCTGTCCTCCTGAAGACTGCGGTGGGCCATGGGGTTACCAGAGTTTTCTCGAAGCAATAGGCAATAAGAAGCACGAACGGCACAAAGAGTTTCTTACCTGGATTGGTGGGCGTTTCGATCCGGAGTTTTTCGATCTTGAAGCGGTGAACTCTTTGCTGCGAAAGAGCGACCTTCGCCCACGCTGGTAGCGCCGGTGAGGGCCGCATTTACAAGTCTCGCAAGTTGCTAGCAAGGTCTCGACCCGATCCCTAACTTCAGCTCTTGCCTCATTTCTGGACCATCCCTTTGAGAGCAACGAATCATAATTCGTCTCGCGATGGGCGGATGTGGGCCTTCACGGCGAGAGTGACACCATCGCTTCGTCAAGACTCTTCGCGCCCCCGGATCGACCAACTCGACCACTGTATTTCAAACAAGCATGTTCGGCGATGATTTGTTCCCGGTGCCCAGGACATCCGGGAAATAGATCTCTGATACGTTTCGCAAACTGTTTTACGTACTCTTCATCAAGCTCGGCACGACGTTCTCGAGCACGCTCATTCCCCTGTTCTCTAACCTCGCTGTCACCCAGGCATTCGGCCTCAGCTTGTGCCAGCGCGTTTTCCTCGACTAACAATCCTTGTCGTTCGTATCGACCGTTCGTCTGCTGAACTTCAACACGACCGCCGAAAGCGTAGAATACTTCTTTGCGCGTCTGGTTAATGCCGCATCGCCAGTGGAAAGAAACACTAGCTCGTCAAGATCGGCGCAAGTGTGATCCATGCTTGCCTGCCTAACTCTTCGCCACATTCATCGCATTTCGATTCACGGTGCGAAATAAATACCTTGAGAGCGGCCTCTTTGGAATTCTGCTTCAATAAATTTTTTCGACAGTGATGATAGTTTTCGGGCGACCTCTACGCCTTAGTGTTGTGAAGGGAGTAACAATCAACCAGGACCTCAACCTTAAAGGAGATGAAATAATGAAAATCAAACTCATATTAACTTCGCTGGCACTTGCAGCACTAATGGTATTCGCAGGCTACGCCCTCAGTGGGAATTCGGCAGCCGCGGCGATGGTGGACGATAACGTCAACCCACACTACAAAGGCGGCTCTTCATTCAATCTCGCCGGAGCAGGACCAAACGTGGCTCGTTGCGGAGCATTTCCGGAAAACATCGAACTGAGTTTCACCGGATCGGGCATCGATACGGAAGGTGGTTTTAACACTGCTGTTTTCTCAGCATGCACCAACACAACAACCAATCTCGTCTTTGATCTGAAAGCGACCGACACTTACGCTGGATCCGGAGACTCGGTCAACATCGAAGGCGACCCCTTCGTGCTGATGCCCAATCCGGCCATCTGCGCCGCCGCAAACGCGCACGGCGTCCCCTTCCGCGTCGCCGGCGGCACCGGTCAATACGCCGGCGCAACCGGCACCGGCCGCTTCCACATAACCAGTAACCTAACCCCGTGTAACGGCCTAACGCCGCCATCGCAGGTGTGGTTTGAGGGCGTGATCCGGAAGCAGTAACGAAGCTCGCAGATTAACCTGAGAGCCTGCGAGACCTTCGGTCTCGCGGGCTTTCTCGTCAGCATTTATGACAGATTAGGCGAAGTGGTTTCGAATACGCTTGTAATCGTGGGACTGGATCGAATTACAGATCCCGATTATTATCCTGACGCATTAACGAACTCCCACGTCCTCTGTAGAACCTTGGAATGCGTCGAGCTTACTATTCGTCCTCAATAAGTGATTTTCTTACTATAAGCCCGAATGAAATACTGGGTCATCTGCAACCGTCACACGCTAGACGCTTGCAAACACAACTTCATGCCTGGTTCGAAGATATCAACATTCTGAAACGTGTCTTGCTAAATCGCTCGGGTCGGATCTATTTCGAGTACGCAATTCCACGCATGGGAAAGCGGATCGATGTAGTGCTTCTGATTACCTCCGATCTTCGTGCTCGAAATGGAAACATATGGCACCTCATCAGCACTCGTGGCGTTACGACTCTTGCTTGCCCTAAAAAATTTCACAGTCAATACATGTTTCGTCGCACAATAGTGCGTTTGCCGCCGCGTACGGCAAACTTTCCGTCCATGCTCCTCCAAAGGACGACAAACTCCTTGCACCAATTCGCAGCACTGATCCCGTTGCCGAGCACGGTTCTCGACTAAGCCCTAAATTCGCCATCCGAGATGCAAACTTGTACGTTACGCGTGAGCGGAGGTCGCATTGTCCGATTCCGTCATTCAGTGACAGCGGACTCGTCTTACAAAGGCCACTCGTTAGAATGAGGTGCCAGGAGCGGCAAGCCAGGATTTAGAGTAACCACAGAATCCATCGACGACTTATCGAGGGGCCGCGTGCGGGCAGTTGGGATTTGATGGGGTATGGGAGTTCCGGGGCATTCGATCTGGTGGAAAGTGGAAAACATCAGACACAGATGTAACTTACACGAATTGATTTTCTTTCAGGAAACGGTCCACTCGTGGCGATTCTTCGTGAGGCCCTTGCACGAACACCATCGCAAACTACCGACGTGGACTCATGAAGAAGGGCGAGGCGCGCAACCGCGTCCTTCTTTCATTAAGAACTCTCATCACTCCATAATTATTGTTGATCATATCGCACCGATGAACTCGTGACTCTTTCGAGGCCCAAATCGTGGATCACAACAGACCTCTGCTTCATGCCTGGGACGTTCGATTAATCAGTACCGAAGCATTAATGATCTCTTGCCTTGATCGGCATCCCGATTGGCTTAGCGTTTGTCTGTAGGAGGGGGTCGAAGATCCATAGCTGCAAAACCGGATTCACTCGAGTTTTGCGTCCTCGCGAGTTCACACGCCTAGACGAGATCGTCGAGTTGCTATTCTCGACCGCCGAGGATATTAAGCAGGAACAAGTCGTTGAGGATGAGGCTCCAGACGAAGATGAAGTCGAGGAAGCTGATCTTGCGACGGTCGATCGAAAACCGAAATTTGTACCAGTGGCTTTTCACGATGCCTGTATACGTCGCATTGAAAAGGTTCTCGGTACTTCATTAAAAGATCCAATCGTTTCACTTTCGTTGCGCCCGACAAAAACCTGGACTAATATGCCAAGCACGTGGTACCGAGCGTTATGGCATCGTAGTCTCGTACGCCAATTTCTCGCGAGCATGTTCGAAGTGGAACTCCATCCGTACTGGTTTGCCTTTCATCCTCATCAGGCCGAGTACTTATTCCGATAGCGTCCGAATTTTCTGTGCAAGGTCTTGAGTTGGATTGGGTGTGCGTGACCTGGGAGCTGATTTGCGTTACTCGGTAAAGTTGGCCACTGGAATTCCACGGCTCGCGGTGGATGCTAGCAGTCCTCATGTAGCTTTTGGATGCGGTTCCGAGCATCAGTTACTTCTGATCAGATACACCGTATTTGCACCATGGTTAGAGGGAATGAACGAGACCACGAAGAACGATCGAACATATAAGCACATCAGTATTTTTCGCGTTAATGATCGTTTCGAGCTAGTTCGTCGCCAAGGCTACCCACGAATCGATCTGACTGCATATCTAGTCAAAGATTGATTAAGATCCAACCCATGAACAAGTCTTCAGCTCGGCTGACTGGTCTCCAGAACAGATCGCACGTGCCACAAGGTGGAGAGAGACGTGGAGACTGGAAAGCGCGGACTTGGAGCGTATCAGGCGTAAGAAGATCAGGAACCAAGATAATTACGAGGCTATTTCCCGCCTTTGTAAATCGGCGGATAACACCCTGCCGCCACCAGAACGTGGTCGGGGTTAGTGGAACAACGGAGATGGTTCATGAAGGCGGCGGGTCGTGAGTGAAGATCGGTCTGCATGGTATGCCACGGATGATACGGATTGGATAGAAGAGATTTCCGCGGATCAGATCGAAGAAGTCGAGGATGCAGTCAAAGAGTTGGAGCGATCAGGTGTTGGGATCGAGAATATAACCGCTGAGGGAGTTTCGTTGCCGACGTTGGGGCCACGGTTGCGAAGGGTTACTCGAAGAAGTGCTCAACGGGCGTGGGTTTGTTTTGATAAAGCGCCTGCCGGTGGAGCGTTGGACCAGGAGGCAGGCGGCGATTGCGTTTCTGATTATTGGTGCGCAGCTCGGGAATTTGCGGATGCAGAATGCCGAGGGGCATTTGCTCGGGCATGTTACGCGACATGGGAAGATCGAGCGATGATCCGAATACACGGATTTATCAGACGCGTGAACGGCAGACGTTTCACACTGACTCTTGTGATGTGGTTGGTCTGTTATGTTTGCAGGCTGCAAAGTCAGGTGGATTGTCGAGTCTCGTCTCGTCGACAACGATCTTTAATGAGATGCAGCGGCGCAGACCCGATCTGCTCAGAGTCTTGATGGAACCGATTGAAACCGATCGACGTGGTGAAATTCCGGAAGGCGGCAAACCATATTTCAATATTCCCGTTTTCAATTATCACAGCGGACTTGTATCAACGATCTACCAGCGACAATACATTGAGTCAGCGCGGCGCTTCCCCGGCGTCGCGCCGCTTACTTCCCTTCAAATCGAAGCCCTCAATCTTTTCGACGAACTGGCAAACGACCCACAGCTAACCCTGACGATGGAACTGCAACCGGGTGACATTCAGCTCGTGCACAATCACACGATTCTGCACGATCGCACCGCGTTCGAGGATTACCCTGAGCCTGAACGCAAACGTCATCTTGTTGCGGTTGTGGCTGGCTCCGCCGGGTGCGCGCCCGCTACCGGAAGTCTATGCAGAGCGGTTTGGCTCGATCACACCAGGCGATCGCGGTGGCGTTGTTGTGCCAGGATCGAAACCCACGATTCCTTTCGACTAGTCCACAGATTACGCAGATTAAATAGATGCCTGAAGGTCCGGAGGTGCGAAAGTATGCCGACGCGCTCGACGCGGCGTTAACCGGGCGCGCGATTGTCGCCCTCGAAGCACGAACAAAAGACGCGCGAAAGTGGCTGCACGAAAACGAACAACGCATCATCGGTCGACGTGTTAAGCGCGTCATCTCACATGGGAAACACCTGTTAGGTTACATCGAAGGCGACTTCTTCTTTCACTCACACCTCATGATGTGGGGTCGCTGGCAAACGTTTGGGCCGGCTGAGCTGCCGGAAAAGGATCGCCGCGAGCGCGCACGCATCGTCGTCGAGGGCGGCGCCGCAATCCTGCTCTCCGCGCCGATATTCAACGCCGGCGAGGGTGACCCTTACGAGAAGATTGAGATTCTCAACACGCTTGGTCCCGATGCATTGCCGTATCGTGGTCGATTCAATCGCGCGGAGTTTCTGCGCCGGCTGTTTGAACACGAGAACGAAGCGATCGGGGCTGCACTCTTAAACCAGCGCATCGTTGCGGGACTCGGAAACTATTTGCGTGCAGAGGTTCTTTTCAACTGCAAGATAAACCCATGGCTGACTGTCAGCGAACTAACGCAGCGCAAGTTGAGTTGTTTGTCGAAAACAATTCCGCAACTGACACGAGATGCATACAAGCGTGGGGCAACAGCTACTGAAGAGGATCGCGAGCGAATGGCAAGTGATCCGTCGATGGTCTATCAACCGGGCCGCGAATATGGCACACGACATATGGTGTTTCGTCGCACTAACCTACCGTGTTTGCGATGCGGCGAGAAGATTCGACAATTGAGACAGAAGACGATTCAGAATCAGGATGACGAGGAAGAGCGGACGAGGATCGTCTACTTTTGTGGGAAGTGTCAGGCCACGGATTCGCACGGACGGAGAACGGATTAGAGTTCCACGAGCTCCACGGAGGCAATCGTGTCGTCGGGTTTAAGTTTGACTATACAAATCGTTGAGCGGTTCATGTCGGTTAGGAGGTAGCGATAGACACGGAGGTTGTTTTCAGTCTTACGTTCGATCAGTTCGCTGGAATGAATAATTGCCGCAGGTAGACTGAATGAATCGAACTTTTTGTTTCCCATCAAGGCGCGACGGATCAATGAGGTTGTTTTTGGATCGGGGTCTTCGATCGTTTTGATGTTTGGAAGCGCGAAGGCTGGATAGAAAGCCGCGGCGAGTGCGCGAGCGAGTTTGAAGTCTCGCGTTTCCCATGAGTTGGCGAGGAAGATGATCGTCAACTCGGTGTCGAGGAAGCGAATGATGAAGGTTTTGAATCCCTGCCAGGCGCCGCCGTGAAAAGCTAACCGTCGCCCGTGATAGTTTCCGAGGTGCCAACCGAAGCCGTAGTCTTTTATCGTGCCGTCGCGAAGCTTCGCGGGTGTCCAGATCTTTTCGCGACTGGATCGCGTGAGCGGGGTGTCGGTGTAGAGCGCGGCGTCCCACTTCGCGAGATCCAGAATTGAAAAATAGTAGGAACCATCAGCGGTGGAGTTTGTTGATGGTGAAACCCATTCCTGGTTCTTTAACTCACCTTTCACGAGCCGGTATCCCGCAGCACGGTTGGGCACGATGTCAGCTTCCGAAATGATTTGCGCTGTCGTCATGTCGAGCGGTCGGAAGAGTCTCTCCTTCACGAACTCGCCATAGAACTTGCCGGTGATCTTTCCGATCAGAATCCCCAACGTCACGTAACCGACATTGCTGTAGTTCCAACTCGTGCCGGGCTCGAAATCCAGTGGCGCTTTTTTGAATGCCGCGAGGAACTCGTCTTCGGTGTAGTCGCGCTTCAGATCGATCTCGGGCGGATAATCACCGAGGCCCGAAGTGTGCGTCAGCAGATGCCAGACGGTGATGTCTTTCCAGGTCGCAGGAAGATCGGGAAAGTATTTAGAGACACGATCGTCGAGCGAGAGTTTGTTTTCCTGGACCAGAATCATCACCGCCGCGGCCGTAAACTGCTTTCCTATCGAACCGGATTGAAAGATTGTCTCCGGCTTGACGGGCACTTGATGTTCGACGTTTGCCAGACCGTAGCTTTTCAGAAGAACGATTTTGCCTTTGCGGAGAACGGCGAGAGACATGCCCGGAATCTTGTTCGCAAGCATTTGCTCGTTGACGACCATCGATCTTGATTGCTGTTGCGCGATCTTGTTGTGCAGAGGAGATGTTGGTAAGGAGGCAAATGGTAAGACTGGCGACTAAGAGAGTGGGCTTCATCGGTAGATGGGGACATGATTAACAAGATGGGCCAGGATTTACAAGATAATTTTGGTGTGGCACTCGTTAATCTTTGACGCCTTTTTTCTAATGCTAGGATTGCGACAGTTTCGAAAGAAGGCCGTTACGTGATTTTAAAATATCTCGGGACGTACTGTAGGGGCGGCGCTCCGTGGCCGCCCCTGTGTTAGCAGGCGATCGTTGGGTTTCCACGCAGGGGCGGCCACGGAGGGCCGCCCCTACAGTACGTTCCGCGGCATCAAGTATACTGATGACGATGAAGTTTGTTCTCGCCATTTGTTTACTGCTGATTTCGCTGCATGCCACTGCGGCTGCACAGCAGAAAAATCTCACCCGTGCAGAAACGAAAGAAGCGGAACGCAGGCTCAATGACCTCGGCTACTGGACTGGTCCAGTGGATGGAGTGTTGGACACGGCGACGAAGTCCGCGTTGATTGCATTCCAGAAATGGGAAGGACGCCCGATTACGGGCAAACTCACGAGGCGTGAACTCGAGGCGATTCGAAACGGCACGGCGCCTCAGGCAAGAGACCTCGGATACGAACACGTTGAAGTAGACATCGACCGCCAGATCCTGATGCTCGTCAGCGATGACGATCGTGTGCGAGTTCTTCCCGTCTCAACGGGCAACGGCAAGCCGTTTATCGAACACGGCGAGAATAGCGTGGCTTATACGCCGCGCGGGCGGTTCGTCGTCTACAACAAAACCTTCGGCTGGGAAGACGGTCGACTGGGTTCTGTTTATTATGCCAACTACATCAGTGGCGGCGTTGCGATTCACGGATACCTTTCAGTGCCAACTCAACCGGCGAGTCACGGTTGCATTCGCATTCCGATGTTCGCCGCTCGTGAAGTAAGCAAGTCAACACCACGCGGAACGATTGTTCTGGTCTACGACAAAATCTCCTTCGTTTCCGGCCTCATCTGGGCCAAAAATCCGAAACTCAAACAGGCTGCACTCGACCTGGGACCGCTGCAGTAACAGCCTTATTCTGTCGCGCGGACGGTACCGATGAGTTGCGGGAGTTTGGTTGGTCCGAAGTTGACGTGGTGCTCAGCGTCAAAGAGCAACTGATCACCGTCAAACTTGAAGTTCAGCGTGGAATAGTAAGGCGTTTCCGAGAGGACGATTTTGACGGTGAAGGTGTTTTCTGCGGACCATGCACCGCTGGCTGCGACGAGGGGATTCGCAGGGACGCTGAGGGCGCGATCGAGTCCGTTGGCAAACAAGCCGCGACTGTTGGTCCATGTGTCTCGTCCAATCGTCATGCGTGTTTCGCTGGTGGAGGTTCGCACGATGAGTGCCGGAGCGGTTGAGTTGAAGTCGAAAGAAATTGCCTTGATGCCTCGATCGTTGTTTGAAAACTCGAACCACTTTCCGGAAACGCTTGCAGAGATCGGAGACGACGCGGCACCGCTGACCGATTTTACTTTCAGCGCTGAAAGGCGGGCTTCGAGCCGGCGTCGAGCTGCCGGATTGTCCGGCAGACGTCCCGGCTTCATCGCAGGCAGAAGCTTGTCCCAAACAAGATTCATGACTTGTTGCATGTTGCGAACGCCGCTTGTGATTGCGACCACAGCGTCGAGTTCGGGGATCACGAGGCAGTACTGGCCGAACGCTCCGTCGCCGCGGAACGAGTTGTGACGCGAACGCCAGAATTGATAACCATAACCCTGGTCCCAATCACTCGTGGGCGCCGAACCGGTCGAGGTTTGCATCGACGTCGCCTGTTCCACCCACGCGGCCGGTATCAACTGTTTTCCATTCCACATTCCTTTGTGAAGATAGAGTTCGCCAAAGCGCGCGATCTCTTCCGTGCGTATCGATAGACCATATGCGCCGGCAGTTATTCCCTGCGGGCTTGTGATCCAAACCGGATCTTTGAAACCGAGCGGATCGAAGAGCCGCGGTCGCAAATAGTCGAGCACTGTCATGCCAGTGACTTTTTGAACAATGGCCGAGAGCATGTAAGTCGCAGGCGAGTTGTAAAGAAAGTGCGTGCCCGGTTTGAATGGTACCGAGTGCGTGAGAAAAGTCTTCGCCCAGGTTTCGGTTTGCAGGTTTGGAAAATTGACACGGATCGGCGCCTCGATCTGGTTGCCGGTGTTCATGCGCAAGAGATCGCGTACACGCATCGCGCGCAGGTTTACCGATGGGTCAGCTGGTGCTTCGTCAGGGAAAAATTTGATCACTTGGTCGTCGAGGTTCAGTTTTCCCTCGGCGACAGCAAGACCGACCGCAGTTGAAGTAAAACTCTTGCTCAACGAATACAGAACGTGAGGCGTGTCGCGATCGTAGGGTGCCCACCAGCCTTCAGCCACCACATGCCCGTGACGAACGAGCATAAAGCTGTTCATCGTGTCGATATCCTTGTCGGCAGCTTCGATAAACGCGAGGACGTCAGCGGAAGAGATTCCCTGTTGCTCGGGACTGCTGCGTGGAAGCTGTCGCAGACCTTTGCGCCCAGGAAGCGGTCGAAACAAATAAGCAGAGAAGAACGACAGCGCCGGTTCGATTGAGGCGTTTCATCAATTCCGTGCAATCTGTGTAACTGGTGGATTAGTTTGCCAGATAGACCGCCAGCGCCGGGATGATCAGCCAGAGCAACCCCTTCACAAGGAAGAACAGGAAGCCCCAAAAGCCGAGTCGTTTTATCCAAGTCGCCGCCTTCATATCTGAATACGCGTAATCTTGACCTAAAACGGTCGATAACAAAAGTCCAGAATCAAAAAAATCTAGCGTCGAGGGTGTAGACAATCTACAGGGCTATGCTGTAGATTGCCTACACCCTAACTCATTGTTCAGGAGCGCGAGGTGAAAACTAAGAAGGGTTATGAAAACAGGATAGAGCTACTGCAGGGTACGCTCGACCTGTTGATACTACAGACCTTGCAATGGGGGCCACGACACGGGTACGGGATCAGTCAAGCCATTCGGACCGGCTCAGGGGAGGTTCTTCAAGTAGATACCGGCTCTCTTTATCCCGCGCTTCATCGTCTGGAGCGTAACAAATGGATCAAGGCTGAATGGACAACTTCTGATAACAACCAACAGGTCAGGACGTATCAATTAACAGCGGCAGGAAAAAAACAGCTTCTTAAAGAACGTTCCAATTGGGACAAGCTGGCTGCAGCAATGGCGGGCGTCCTCCACCCCACAGGTCACGGGAATGAATAAGTTCTGGCAACGACGCAGGCACAAAGATAGCGAGCTCGATGCGGAGATTCGAGGTCACATCGATCAGGCAATTCGAGATCGGATTGAGCGTGGCGAGTCGCCTGAAGAAGCCCGATTAAGTGTCCTCAATGACTTCGGGAACGTGTTGCTTGTAAAAGAGGTAACGCGCAGCATGTGGAGATGGTCGTCGCTGGAACGTTTAGGTCAGGCACTGCGATTTGGTTTGCGCGCGCTGAAAAAGAGTCCGGGATTTTGTGTCGTCGTAATTCTCACTATCGCATTAGGCATCGCAGCAACAACCACGATCTTTAGTGTCGTGTACGGCGTCGTATTGCGTCCACTTCCCTTTGCAGATCCGGAAAATCTGGTCGCAATCTGGACACAAACGCCTCAGGTGGATCGGCTTCCCATGGCGGCCGCTAACTATCGCGACATTAAAGAGCAAAATACTGTATTCGAAGATATTGCGATTTTACGTGCGACCGCGAATTACAATCTGACTGGCGATGGCGATCCTGAGTGGCTGCAGGGCGCCGGCATTCCGTCCAACCTGTTCACTTTACTTCGCGTCGAACCTGCGCTGGGTCGAGGCTTTACTGCTGAGGAAAATCAACCCGGAAAAGATCATGTTGTAATACTGAGTTACGCTCTGTGGCAGCGCCGTTACGGGGGCGACGTCAACGTAATCGGGAAAACAATTCGACTGGAGAACGTACCCTACACGGTTGTCGGTGTCATGGACCCCACCTTCCGTTATCCGACACGTGAGACACAGTTATGGACTCCGCTGACAGTGAATCCCGCCGATTTCCAAACTCGAACAGGATTTATGCACGCTACGATTGCGCGTCTCAAACCTGATGCAACAGTGGCGCAGGCTCAGATTGATCTCAACACCATTGCTACACGACTGGCCCAACAGTACAGGGCTGTCAACACAAATGTACGCTTCAACGTTAATCCACTGCGGGACGATATCGCCGGACCAGCCACTAAGCCGCTGCTAACTTTGCTGGCTGCTTCGATTGGCTTAGTGCTAATCGGCTGTTGCAACCTTGCAAATTTGCTTCTGACCAGAACGCTTAGTCGAAATCGCGAAATCGCTGTGCGCACGGCACTGGGCGCCAGTACCAGGCAATTGCTGCTGCATACTGTGGCCGAATTGTTGCCCCTCCTGAGTGCCGGGGCAATTCTTGGTTTGCTTGCGGCTAAGTACGGCATCCGTCTACTGCTACCGTTGCTGTCGTCAACACTGCCAAGAATCGACGAGGTCGCAGTTAATCTACCAGTGCTGCTTTTCAGTGCTGGATTGCTGTTTATTACCGGTGCCGTCGTAATGATTGTTCCACTGGGATATATGAAGCGCGTCGATCTGGTTTCGACTTTGCGTGAAGATACAAGAACCTCAACGCACAGCAGGACACGCCTGCGAAACCTCCTCGTGGTCAGCCAGGTGGCGATGACGGTGATCCTATTAACAGGTGCGGGTTTGTTGATTCGAACATTCGTCGCTCTGAAAGAAGTAGATCCGGGTTTCCGAACGCAGGACGTGCTGAGCATGCGACTGGCAATCCCGCGCAATAAATACAAGCAGGATCAGAAAGTCGCAGCACTCTGCCAGAACATTCTGCAAAAGATCCAGGCTCTGCCGCAGGTGGAAGCGGTGGGAATGGGAAACCGACTGCCGCTTAGTGGTCCAAGTGGCTTATCAACAGTCGAGTTTGAACGTCCCGGTGAAGCTCCGGGAACGTTGAGCGCAACTGACGACACAACCATAACCCCAGATTATCTTCGCGCGTTAAATATCCCGTTGCTGCGAGGGCGATTTTTTACGGACTCTGACACGGCTGACTCACCACTGGTGGTTATTTTGGACGAACAAGTCGCGCAGCGAGCGTGGCCCGGAGAGAACCCGATTGGAAAACGCGTCCGAAGTGGTCCGTCAAGTCCATGGGCGGAAGTTGTCGGTGTCGTCGGGCACGTTAGACATGAGAAATTGGAAACCGATGAGCGCTGGCAGATCTACTGGAACTACTTACAGCGAGCCCGCGATCGGATGTCTTTAGTAGTGCGCACCTCCGGCGATCCTCGCTCACTTGTAACTCCCGTGCTGAACAGCATCAAATCGATCGATCCGGATCAACCGTCATTTGCAATCAGGACTATGAGTGAAGTAGTGGACCAATCGCTTTCGTTACGCTGGTTTAGTGCCGTGGTTGTGTCACTGTTCGCGGCATCGTCACTACTACTCGCGATGCTGGGAATCTATGGCGTGATTAGTTGGAACGTCGCACAACAAACACGTGAGATCGGAGTGCGAATAGCGCTCGGGGCTAATCGCAACGCAGTGTTAGGGATGGTGCTGGGAAAGGGTTTGAAAATGACGGCGGCAGGCATAGCACTCGGAGTGCTTGGCTCATTTCTGCTGACGCGGTTTCTTCGCAGTTTGCTTTTCGGAGTCGCGCAAACCGATCCATTAACGTTTGTAGTAGTGCCGGCATTGCTGATGCTGGCGGCAATCCTCGCCTGTTTGATTCCGGCTCGGCGCGCGCTTAAGGTCGATCCAATGATTGCACTCAGATACGAGTAGGCATACGAGGCAGCATCTGCCGGTTCCAATTATCAAATTCGGCGGCCAAACGCTCGAGGACGTCCGGGTTCGTCGAACTGAAATCTGATTTCTCTCGCTGATCAACTGACAAGTCAAAAAGTTGACGTTGCGTTCCGGTGCGTACGTACTTCCACTTCCCCTGCCGCACGGCGTCCTGATCGTAAATACGCCAGAAAAAGGTGCGGTCGTGAACCGGACTTGCACCTCTGATTATCGGTAACAAGTCTGATTCCATCCAACGCATGTCGCGGGCCGGCTGGCGTGTTCGCTGCAGCAAGAATTGTGGCGGTCCAGTCCATTGAGATCGCCATCTGACTGGTCATCCGTTTTGGCGGAATAATCGTGGGCCAACTCACTATCGCCGGCACTCGAATACCACCCTCAAGCAGTTCACCCTTCTCGCCGGAGAAAGGCCATTGATAAGAGAAACGCTCGCCTCCGTTGTCACTGGTGAAGATGACCAACGTATTTCTGTCTAAACCGGCATTCTTTAGAGCACTCATGACCTGGCCCACACCTTCGTCTAAACTGCGCATCATCTCGGCGTAGAGTTTAAGTGACCCTCCGCGACTCATCGCTCTGGGCTCGATCGTATTCCTGGTGAATACGACTCGCTCACCACCTTTGCGATCCTGCCAGGGCCAGTGCGGAGCTGTGTAATGAAGACTTAGATAGAAGGGTGCAGTGCGACGTCGTTTGATGTAATCAACCGCGCGCTGAGTCAGCAGATCAGTTAAGTACCCATTCTTTTCAACCGGGGTGAGGTTCTCATATAGATCGGGTTCCCCTAATGCGTTTTTGTGCTGGTGATAGTCACCTGCACCAGCCAGTATTCCGAAGAACTCGTCAAAGCCGTGTGCGTTTGGTCCCCACTCCGGACGAAACCCGAGATGCCACTTCCCGATCAGGGCTGTCTGGTATCCACTTCCTTTAAGTAGCGAAGCCACGGTTGGGTGTTGTGGATCTAAACCGACTTGATGGTTGGTGGCGGGCAGCGGCTCGAGCAAGCCGATCTTCAGGCGAGCTGGATATCTGCCGGTGATGAAGCCGCAGCGTGTTGGGGTGCAAACTGCTGACGCAGAATAGGCGTCGGTAAACTTCACGCCTTGTCCAGCAAGACGATCAAGATTGGGAGTCTTATAGTCAGGGCGGCCGTAACAACTGAGATCTCCCCAGCCCAGATCATCAGCCAGAATAAAGATGACATTTGGACGTGTCGGTTTTGGTTTGAGCTGAAAGGCAGAAACAGTTTTGGATCGTGGGAGGAACAGACCTGCACCGGCAGTTAATCCAGCTATAAATTTTCGCCGCGTTAGTTTCACATTTCTGATACTACACTGCCCGCCCGAGAGTAGCGACAGAATTTAAACAGTCGCTCGGAAAAAAGAGGTTCGCATTAAACCGAATAACATAGTGCCGTCTTTCACTTTCGTTACGCTTGTAAACCCGGCCCGGCTTAGCAGTTGGAGTAGGCGTTCGTTCGTATTCGTTTTCATGAGCGCGTGCCCGCTGACGAGACGCTCGAAAAATCCGTGCACCGTGTCGTCAGTAACAAAATCAAGCAAGTGAAAAGAACCTCCGGGTTTTAGCACGCGCAATGCTTCCCGCGACGTTTTCTCACGCTCCTGTTCGTCGAGATGATGAAACATGAATGAAGAAAAAACACGATCGAAAGATCGTTCACTGTAAGGAAGCTCATCTGCGAACCCAAGATCGAGTTGCAGTGAGACTTCCGCGCGGATGGCCTTATTCCGTGCGCGCTGCAAAGCTTTCGAATCTGGATCTAAACCTACTGCTTCCACAGTCGGATACTGTCGCTTCAACATGACAATGAGTGTTCCGGTACCGCAGCCAATGTCGAGAACAGAGTGATCGTGTTCGACGTTTGCTTGAGCGATGAGTTCCCGGCCTGCACGTCCGAATCCCATCAAACTGACGAGCGGATCATACAGAGGCAGAAATACATCGCGTCCCGCGGCAGGAAGAAACTCTCTTTGACTCACCGGGGCTATTCAAACTGAAATTGACAAAATACAAAAGCCCGCGAGAACAAATTGCTCTCGCGGGCTCTTGATTGAAATAATCCCGGCGACTTCCTACTCTCCCACGCAGTTTCCCGCGCAGTACCATCGGCTCCAGCAGGCTTAACTTCCGTGTTCGGGATGGGAACGGGTGTGACCCTGCCGACAAAATCACCGGAAAACTTTAGAAATCGAATAGCGACTGCCTGGCAAGTCTCACGCGCAAGCGCGAGTGCTTGTTGCTTGAGTAAATTTTATGGTCAAGCCAAGGGACTGATTAGTAGTGGTCAACTGAGCACATTACTGCACTTACATATCCACCCTATTAACCTAGTGGTCTACTAGGAGTCTCACTGGCAGGTCTAATCTTGGGTCTGGCTTCACGCTTAGATGCATTCAGCGTTTATCCATGCTCCACTTAGCTACCGAGCGCTACGGCTGGCGCCATAACTCGTACACTAGAGGTGGATCCATCCCGGTCCTCTCGTACTAAGGACAGATTCCCTCAAACCTGCTCCGCCCACACCAGATAGGGACCGAACTGTCTCGCGACGTTCTAAACCCAGCTCACGTACCGCTTTAATTGGCGAACAGCCAAACCCTTGGGACCTTCTCGAGCCCCACCGACGTCGGCTCATCGGGCTCTGAGAAGGTCCCAAGGGTTTGGCTGTTCGCCAATTAAAGCGGTACGTGAGCTGGGTTTAAACGTCGCGAGACAGTTCGGTCCCTATCTGGTGTGGGCGGAGCAGGTTTGAGGGAATCTGTCCTTAGTACGAGAGGACCGGGATGGATCCACTCTAGTGTACGAGTTATGGCGCCAGCCGTAGCGCTCGGTAGCTAAGTGGAGCATGGATAAACGCTGAATGCATCTAAGCGTGAAGCCAGACCCAAGATTAGACCTGCCAGTGAGACTCCTAGTAGACCACTAGGTTAATAGGGTGGATATGTAAGTGCAGTAATGTGCTTAGTTGACCACTACTAATCAGTCCCTTGGCTTGACCATAAAATTTACTCAAGCAACAAGCACTCGCGCTTGCGCGTGAGACTTGCCAGGCAGTCGCTATTCGATTTCTAAAGTTTTCCGGTGATTTTGTCGGCAGGGTCACACCCGTTCCCATCCCGAACACGGAAGTTAAGCCTGCTGGAGCCGATGGTACTGCGCGGGAAACTGCGTGGGAGAGTAGGAAGTCGCCGGGATTATTTCAATCAAGAGCCCGCGAGAGCAATTTGTTCTCGCGGGCTTTTGTATTTTGTCAATTTCAGTTTGAATAGCCCCGGTGAGTCAAAGAGAGTTTCTTCCTGCCGCGGGACGCGATGTATTTCTGCCTCTGTATGATCCGCTCGTCAGTTTGATGGGATTCGGACGTGCAGGCCGGGAACTCATCGCTCAAGCAAACGTCGAACACGATCACTCTGTTCTCGACATTGGCTGCGGTACCGGAACACTCATTGTCATGTTGAAGCGACAGTATCCGACTGTGGAAGCAGTAGGTTTCGATCCAGATTCGAAAGCTTTGCAGCGCGCACGGAATAAGGCCATCCGCGCGGAAGTCTCACTGCAACTCGATCTTGGGTTCGCAGATGAGCTTCCTTACAGTGAACGATCTTCGATCGTGTTTTTTCTTCATTCATGTTTCATCATCTCACGAACAGGAGCGTGAGAAAACGTCGCGGGAAGCATTGCGCGTGCTAAAACCCGGAGGTTCTTTTCACTTGCTTGATTTTGTTACTGACGACACGGTGCACGGATTTTTCGAGCGTCTCGTCAGCGGGCACGCGCTCATGAAGACAAATACGAACGAACGCCTACTCCAACTGCTAAGCCGGGCCGGGTTTACAAGCGTAACGAAAGTGAAAGACGGCACTATGTTATTCGGTTTAATGCGAACGTCTTTTTTCTGAGCGACTGTTTAAAGTCTGTCGCTACTCTCGGGCGGGCATTGTAGTATCAGAAATGTGAAACTAACGCGGCGAAAATTTATAGCTGGATTAACTGCCGGTGCAGGTCTGTTCCTCCCACGATCCAAAACTGTTTCTGCCTTTCAGCTCAAACCAAAACCGAGACGTTCAAATGTCATCTTTATTCTGGCTGATGATCTGGGCTGGGGAGATCTCAGTTGTTACGGCCGCCCTGACTATAAGACTCCCAATCTTGATCGTCTTGCTGGACAAGGCGTGAAGTTTACCGACGCCTATTCTGCGTCAGCAGTTTGCACCCCAACACGCTGCGGCTTCATCACCGGCAGATATCCAGCTCGCCTGAAGATCGGCTTGCTCGAGCCGCTGCCCGCCACCAACCATCAAGTCGGTTTAATCCACAACACCCAACCGTGGCTTCGCTACTTAAAGGAAGTGGATACCAGACAGCCCTGATCGGGAAGTGGCATCTCGGGTTTCGTCCGGAGTGGGACCAAACGCACACGGCTTTAACGAGTTCTTCGGAATACTGGCTGGTGCAGGTGACTATCACCAGCACAAAAACGCATTAGGGGAACCCGATTCATATCAAAACTCTTACCTTAAAAGAATGGTTACTTAACTGATCTGCTGACTCAGCGCGCGGTTGATTACATCAAACGACGTCGCACTGCACCCTTCTATCTTAGTCTTCATTACACAGCTCCGCACTGGCCCTGGCAGGATCGCACAGGTGGTGAGCGGTCGTATTCACCAGGATAAGATCGAGCCCAGAGCGATGAGTCGCGGAGGGTCACTTAAACTCTACGCCGAGATGATGCGCAGTTTAGACGAAGGTGTGGGCCAGGTTATGATGCTCTAAAGAATTCCGGTTTAGAAATAAATACGCTCGATCATCTTCACCAGTGACAACGGAGGCGAGCGTTTCTCTTATCAATGGCCTTTCTCCGGCGAGAGGTGGCCTGCTTGAGGTGGTATTGGAGTGCCGGCGATAGTGAGTTGGCCCACGGTTGCTCCGCCAAACGCATGACCAACCAGATGGCGATCTCAATGGACTGGACCGCGACAATTCTTGCTGCAGCTAACACGCCAGCCGGCCCGCGACATGCGTTGGATGGAACAGACTTGTTACCGATAATCAAAGGTGCAAGTCCGGTTCACGACCGCACCTTTTTCTGGCGGATTTACGATCAGGACGCCGTGCGGCAGGGGAAGTGGAAGTACGCACGCACCGGAACGCAACGTCAACTCTTTGACTTGTCAGTTGATCAGCGAGAGAAATAAGATTTTAGTTCGACGAACCCGGGCGTCCTCGAGCGTTTGGCCGCCGAATTTGATAATTGGAACCGGCAGATGCTGCCTCGTATGCCTACTCGTATCTGAGTGCAATCATTGGATCGACCTTAAGCGCGCGCCGAGCCGGAATCAAACAGGCGACGATTGCCGCCAGCATCAGCAATGCCGGCACTACTACAAACGTTAATGGATCGGTTTGCGCGACTCCGAAAAGCAAACTGGAAGAATCCCGTCAGCAGAAATGAGCCAAGCACTCCGAGTGGTATGCCTGCCGCGTCATTTTCAAACCCTTTTCCAGCACCATCGCTAACACTGCGTTGCGATTAGCCCCGAGCGCTATTCGCACTCCGATCTCACGGGTTTGTTGTGCGACGTTCCAACTAATCACGCCATAGATTCCCAGCATCGCGAGTAGTAGTGACGATGCCCGAACAGTGACACAACCACGGACTAAACCAGCGTAACGAAAGCGATTGGTCCACTACTTCACTCATAGTCCTGATTGCAAATGACGGTTGATCGAGATCGATCGATTTGATGCTGTTCAGCACGGGAGTTACAAGTGAGCGAGGATCGCCGGAGGTGCGCACTACCAAAGACATCCAATCGCGCGCGCGCTGTAAGTAGTTCCAGTGAGAACATCCAACGCTCATCAGTTTTCCAATTTTTCATGTCGAACGTCCCACACGACACCTACAACTTCCGCCCATGGACTCGACGGACCGCTTCGGACGCGTTTTTTTATCGGGGTTCTCTCCGGGCCACGCTCGCTGAGCGGAGCTTGTTGGGTCCAAAATAACCACCAGTGGTGGGTCAAGCCGTGTCAGAGTCCGTAAAAAATCGCCCTCGCAGCAACGGGAACATAACGCGCGAAGATAATCTGGGGGTTATGGTTGTGTCGTCAGTTGCGC
>CAWKGP010000003.1:0-532211 GCA_963849205.1 uncultured Acidobacteriota bacterium | reverse complement strand
CCAGGCCTCGCCGTCGGCGATCGAACGCATGGTGCCGCGCAGGATTTTCCCGGAGCGCGTCTTCGGCAGCCGCTTGACGGTCATCACCGTCTTGAAGGCCGCCACCGGGCCGATCTCATCGCGCACCAGCTTGACGACCTCGCTTTCGATCTCGGCGGTCGGCCGGTTGACGCCGGCGTTGAGCACGATGAACCCGGCGGGAATCTGGCCCTTCATCTCATCGGCCACGCCCACCACCGCGCATTCGGCGACGTCCTTGTGCCTGGCGACCACCTCCTCCATCTGCCCGGTCGACAGGCGATGGCCGGCCACGTTGATGACATCGTCTGTGCGCGCCATCACGTAGGCATAGCCGTCGGCGTCGATGTAGCCCGCATCCGATGTGGTGTAGTAGCCGGGGAACTCGGACAGGTAGCTCTGCGGAAGCGCGCGTCGTTGTTCCACAGCGTCGGCAGGCATGACGGCGGCAGCGGCAGCTTGATGGCGAGCGTGCCGGTCTCGCCCGGCTTGACGGGCTTGGCCGGCCGTATCCAGCACCTGCAGGTCGTAGCCCGGCATCGGCACGGTCGGCGAGCCGTACTTGACGGGCAGCGCGCCCAGCCCCACCGGATTGCCGCAGATCGGCCACCCGGTCTCGGTCTGCCACCAGTGGTCGTAGACCGGCACCGACAGGTTGGCTCTCCGCCCACTTGATGGTCTCGGGGTCGGCGCGCTCGCCGGCCAGAAACAGCGTGCGGAAGGCGCGCAGGTCGTAGCGGCCGATCTGCTCGCCCCTCGGGTCCTCCTTCTTGATGGCGCGGAACGCCGTCGGCGCGGTGAACATCGCCGACACCTGGTGCTCGGCGATCACGCGCCAGAACGCGCCGGCATCGGGCGTGCCGACCGGCTTGCCCTCGTACAGGATGGTCGTGCAGCCGTGCAGCAGCGGCGCGTAGCAGATGTAAGAGTGGCCCACCACCCAGCCGACGTCGGAGGCAGCCCAGAACGTCTCGCCCGGATCGATGCCGTAGTGGTTCCTCATGCTCCACTTGAGCGCGACCATGTGCCCGCCGTTGTCGCGCACCACGCCTTTCGGCGCGCCGGTAGTGCCCGAGGTGTAGAGGATGTAGAGCGGATCGGTGGCCTTGACGGCAACGCAGCCGGCCTTGCGGCCGCGCGCCTTCGCGTCGGCTATCGGCGCGGCCCAGTCGTAGTCGCGGCCGGCAATCATGTCGGCCTCGGCCATCGGCCGCTGCAGCATCAGCACGGACTTCGGCTTGTGGCTGGACAGCTCGATGGCGCTGTCGAGCAGCGGCTTGTAGGCGACGATGCGGCCGGGCTCGATGCCGCACGACGCCGCCAGGATGGCGGCCGGCTTGGCGTCCTCGATGCGCGCGGCAAGCTCCGGCGCGGCGAAGCCGCCGAACACCACCGAGTGGATGGCGCCGATGCGGGCGCAGGCCAGCATGGCGATCACCGCTTCCGGCACCATCGGCATGTAGATGATGACCCGGTCGCCCTGCTTGACCCCCAGGTCCTGCAGCACGCGCGCCCAGCGTCGCCACCTCGTCGCGCAGTTCGGCGTAGGTGTAGGCGCGCGTCGTCTTGGTGACGGGGCTGTCGTAGATCAGCGCCTTCTGCTGCGCCGCGCCCCGCTTCGACGTGCCGGTCGAGGCAGTTCTAGGCCGTGTTGCATTCGGCGCCGACGAACCAGCGGCCGTACTGGCCGGCGTAGGGGTCGAACACCTTCTCCCAGGGCTTGTACCAGTCGATCTCGCGCGCGGCCTCGGCCCAGAACGCCTCCGGGTCGCGCTTCCAGTAGGCGTAGACCTCGTGATAGCGGCTCGACATGCAACTCCTCCTACGACCAGGCTCCGCGCCATCGGCGGCATCCTAGCGGAATTGTGCCGCCCGGTGTCGTGAAAGCAAGGCTGCTTTCGTCAGGATGTGGCGGACACCCAGCGGCCTCCCGGGATGCGACGGAACGGCGCGACGTCCTTGCAGTAAAGGTAAACCCAAACCGTGAGTTGTTCACCGGAAGCGAGGCGCACCGGGCGCTCGACCCGCTCGTACTCGTTCCGCTCATGGGCGCCGGGCTGGATGCCCTCGTACGCGTCGAGCCACGCCAGCGCGCTGGCGGGATCGTTCAGCGCGTAGACCTCGCCGTGCACCAGCTCATTGCGATCGGTTCCCTCGACCAACCCGGGATAGTGCTTGATGCGGTACAGCCGCCCCGGCATGGACGCCGCGCCGATCAGTCTACCCTCGCGCTGCAGCCGCGCACCTTTCGGGTGCCCGGCGGTGGAGAGCAGTGTGCCGTAGACGAAGAGGTGGCGGTTCATCGGTCTCTCGCAGGGTGCGCATGCGGTTCGGGCCATGCTAGTTTGCACTCACGTACAAGCACGGGGCGTCGTGTCATGGCCACCTACAAGCTGCACTGCTTCTGCCAATCGGGGAACTCCTTCAAGGTTGCGCTCTATCTCAACTGCGCCGACCTCGATTGGGAACCGGTGTTCACCGATTTCATGAATGGGGCGACGCGCGATCCCAAGTGGCGCGAGGCCGTCAACGAGATGGGTGAGGCTCCCGTGCTGGAATTCGGCGGCAGGAAGCTCACGCAGTCGGGCGTGATCCTCACTCATCTGGCCGAGACGACAGGAAAGTTCGCGCCGGCGAACGAGGACGAGCGGCTGGAAGCGCTGCGCTGGATGATGTTCGACAATCACAAGTTCACGGCCAACTTCGCGACCTACCGCTTCCTGAAGTCGTTCCTGCCGAACGCGCCGGACCCGAATGTGCTCGCGTTCCTGAAGGGCCGTTTCGACAGCGCGCTTGGCATCGTCGAGAAGCACCTCGGAAAGTCCAAGTTCATCGTCGGCGACAAGCCCGCGATCGCCGACTTCTCGCTCGCCGGATACATGTTCTATCCGCCCGAGGAGAGCGGCTACGATTGGTCCAGAAGCAATCCCAATCTCCATGCCTGGATCGAGCGCATGCGTGCCCTGCCGGGCTGGAAGGACCCCTACGAGATGATGCCGGGGAACCGCATCAAGCCGCTCAGGTAGACTGCGCTCAGGCCGACGCTTCCATCTTGCGCAAAGCGGCGAACACCGCCGCCACATTGCAGCACCTTGGCAAATTCTACGCGGCCAGATCCCAAACCAGCCTCCGCTCTAGGCGCGCCATCCGGCAACGGCAGATCCCAAGGCGGCCAGGAGCAGGCCCACGCCTATTGCAACGCGCCAGAGTTTTGCGCCCGGGCAGAAGCTTCTCCGCCGTAACCAGCACGGTCAAAGCCGCGACCCAGCGCAGATCCATGACCGCGACGGCGAACAGCAGCACCATCAGCGCCCAGCAGCATCCGATGCAGAACAACCCGTGCCGCATGCCCATCACCACGGCGCCAATCGCGCCGTCGCGCCATTCGCTCAGGATGAAGCCGTCGGGCGAGCGGCAATAGGCGAGGCACCTCTCCTTGAGCGGGCTGAACTGATAGAGGCCGGCGGCGAGGAACAGCGCGGCGGACCAGTAGTGCGATGCCGACTGCATCATCGTCGTGAGCAGGCCGGTCTTCTGCAGCAGCCATTGCAGCGCGGTGGCGAGGACCGAAAAGCCGGCCCAGGCGATCGAGATAGCCGAGCAGGAACACCGCCGTCGGCACATAGGGCGCGCTGCGCTCGCGCCGACGGCGATTGATGGTGGCGAAGGCCGCGACCATGGGGCTTGCGCCCGGCACCATCATGGCCGCCATCATCGCCGACCACATCACGAACATCAGCAGCGCGTCGACGGCGGTCCACGACGGCTCCATGCCGTTCATCGACATGTTCATGTCGCGCCACATGGCGGCTTCCATCTCGTCCATCAGGATCGCCTGATGCACGGTGAAGGCCCAGGCCAGCGCCGCGACGAGCAGCAGCAGCCCGGCAACGATGATGCGATCGAGGCGCGGCAGTGCGCCGGCGGGGCCGGGTCTGGCGTCATTGGCCTTTCAGCGGCTGGCGCCAGCTGAAGGTCTTTGGTCCGCGCAGATCGAAGGCGATGTGCTTGGAGGATCGCTCCGACCAGTCGAAGGTGCGCCCGAACGCGCCGGTGACGACGTTGCGCTTGGCCTGGCCGACGGTGAGGAAGCCCGGCACGACCTCGGGCCGCGGCGCATTGTAGATGCGGCAGGTATCGCCCTCCGGCACCATGTACTTGCGGAACGGGCCGCCCAGGCCGTCGACCATGCCCGGCACCTCGACCCGCCAGTTCTCGGCATCGTGCGTGACCGTCATCGGCACGAACTCCACGCCGTCGAGGCTTGAGCGTGAGGTCGCGCCAGGCCTCGAAGGCGCCGCCGGCATAGCCGGTGAAGATCTTCTCCAGCGCGACGCGCTCTTCCGGGTTGGCGCGGTCGTCGATCAGAAAGCCGAACTCGCGGTTCTTCTCGAAGACGTTGCCCTCCCAATGGATGATGAGGACAACGGCGAGATCCTTGGCGAACTTGAGGTCGCCGTAGTTGCCTTCGCGGATCAGCCAGGTGAGCACGCCCTCGCAAAATCCGTAGGTCGGATTGGAGCCGAAATTGCAGGGGCAGCCGATGGCGCAATTGCACAAGTCCCACCAGTCGCCGGCGATGCGCCAGTCGGGAACTGCATCGGGCGTTGCCGTCGAAGCCGCGGGCGCATCGGTCACGGTGTTCTCCAAGATCAGGCGAAAACGCTACGCGCCAGTGACCTCAGTGGCAAGCGCCGTGGCATCGCTCTGAGGTTCTGGCGGGGTTGCCAAAAGGCGAGCCGCGGACCAATGATGCGAAGCTTTTTGTTGCCTTGACGGCATTGGTCGGCGTCGCTCAACTGGGTCAAAGACATCTCAGGAAACTGGAAACCCCTCCCCATGCACTTCGCCCTGACCGAAGAACAGGCCGCCATCCAGGAGACGGCGCTCACCTTCGCCAAGGAGCGCATCGCCCCGCATGCGGCCGAGTGGGACGAGAACGAGCCATTTCCCCGTCGACGTGATCCGCGAGACGGCGCCGCTCGGCATGGCCACCATCTATGTGCCGGAGGACAAGGGCGGCTCGGGCCTCTCGCGCATGGACGGCGCGCTGATCATGGAGGCGCTGGCCTACGGCTGCCCGGCGATCTCCGGCTACATCTCGATCCACAACATGGTGGCGTGGATGGTGGCGAAGTACGCCTCCGACGCGCAGATCGAGGAGTGGATGCCGAAGCTCGCCTCCATGGAATGGCTGTCGAGCTATTGCCTGACCGAGCCGGGCGCCGGCTCCGATGCCGCGGCGCTCAAGACCTCGGCCAAGCGCGTCGGGCGACCACTACGTCCTCAACGGCTCCAAGCAGTTCATCTCCGGCGCCGGCGCCGCCGACTTCTATTTCGTGTTCGCGCGCACGGGCGACGAGGGCGCCGGCGGCGTCTCGGCCTTCGCGGTGATGAAGGACACGCCGGGGCTCTCGTTCGGCGCCAACGAGAAGAAGATGGGCTGGAACGCGCAGCCGACGCGGCAGGTGATCTTCGAGAACTGCAAGGTGCCGGCCGCCAACCGCATCGGCGCGGAAGGCCAGGGCTTCAAGTTCGCCATGAGCGGGCTCGACGGCGGGCGCATCAACATCGGCGCCTGCTCGCTGGGCGCGGCCTGGTCGGCGCTCGACAAGGCGCGCCAGTACATGTTCGAGCGCAAGGCGTTCGGGCGCGCAGATCGCCGACTTCCAGGCGCTGCAGTTCAAGATCGCCGACATGGCGACCGAGCTCGAGGCCGCGCGCCTGATGATCTATCGCGCCGCCGACGCCATCGACCGCGCCGATCCGCAGGCCTCCATGTACTCGGCCATGGGCAAGCGGCTCGCCACCGACCTCGGCTTCAAGGTCTGCAACGAGGCGCTGCAGATCCACGGCGGCTACGGCTATCTCAAGGACTACGGCCTGGAGAAGCTGGTGCGCGACCTGCGCGTGCACCAGATCCTGGAAGGCACCAACGAGATCATGCGCGTCGTCATCTCCCGCAAGGTGCTCGGCGGCAACCGCGCCTAGCGCGCAACGATCCCACGTCGTTGAGCCTGTCGAAGGACGGACAGCCAGTGCTCGGGTTACGCTACTTCTTATCGCAGCGTGTGAATGTGATGCGGCAGAAGTCGCGGCGCTTCTTGCCTGCGGTGTCGGCACATCGCTCCATGGCGAGCTCTTCGGCCTGCTCTTGCTTTTTGGACACGGACCAGCCGAGGCCTGTGGTGCCCGCATCCGGATCGAGCGCGATGGCCATGCATCTGTCGCGAAAGTTCTCGACGATCTTGCAAATGTCCCGCGTGGCCTGCGGCGCGTCCCTGAAATGCGCGGCAGCGTTTGAGTGCCTCGGCCTGGGCCGCTTCTTTGCTGTCGTAGTTGAGGGCATAGCCCATGGCGACGCCTTGCTTGGCGACGTCGGCCGGCAGGCCCACCGCCAGGGCGGCATCGGCATTCCCCGTGTCGGGCGCAGTGCTGCTGCGGCTGCCACGATGAATGCAAAAAACACTCCTGCAGTCAGCATCGGACGGCCAGTTCTGGTTCGATCCGTCATCGTGTTGCGTCTCACATGCGTTCTCCGCCCGCGGCTCTCCAACCCGCCAACGCTACGGCGGTTCCGCTTCGGCTGCGGAATGATCGGCGTAAGTCTCCCAGGTCGGCCGATACCCGTCCGTCGCCTGATTTCCCCGGCATGATGCGCTTTTTCCGCGAGAATATCGGACACAGGCAAGATGCCGATTGCATCGGTGGTCAGCGTTTCATAGCGGTTGAGTCGCTTGTGCTCAGGTGCCATCTTGCCGGTGCGGTTGACGAACTGCCACGGAGGGTCTGCGAGCACGGTCGCAAATTGGCGTCCGGCGGCAAGCCCTTGGAGGTCGTCGTGGCCTCGATTCGTCATAGCCTTATCCAAGCACACACCCCGGCTCACCTCCAAATGCCCGTCGAGCAGCACACGCGCCGTCAGCGCCAGGCCCTGCTCCTTGGCCTGCTCGGCGTCGTCATCTTCGGCCTGACGCTGCCGGCGACGCGGGTGGCGGTGCCGGATCTCGATCCGCTGTTCGTCACGCTGGGGCGCGCGCTGCTGGCGGCGGCGCTGGCCGCCCTCACATTGCTGTGGCGCGGCCGCAGCCGCCGCAGCGGCGCGATTGGCCGCGGCTCGCCGCGTTCGCGGTCTGCTCGATCGTCGGCTTCCCGCTGCTGATGACGATCGCCATGCAATATGCGCCGGCCTCGCATGGCGCCGTGGTGCTGGCCGTGCTGCCGCTGCTGACCGCCATGGCCGGCGTGCTGGTGCGGGCGAGCGGCCGTCCCTGGGGTTCTGGGCCTGCGGCGTGGCGGGAACGGCGGCGGTGCTGGTCTACTCGCTGCTGTCCGGCGGCGGTTCCGGCGATCTGCACTGGGCCGACCTGCTGCTGGCCGCCGCGGCGCTCTCGGCCGCCATGGCCTATGCGCTGGGCGGCGAGATGGCGCGGCGCATCGGCGGCTGGGAGGTGATCTCCTGGGCGCTGGTGTTCTCGGCGCCCGTCATGCTGCTGCTGTTCCTGTCCTGTCGCCGGGCCGATCAACTGGGACGCCTCGCGCCGTCGGCCTGGGGCGGCTTCCTCTATGTCTCGGTGTTCAGCCATGTTCCTCGGCTTCTTCGCCTGGAACAAGGGCATGGCGCTGGGCGGCATCGCCAGGATCGGCCAGATGCAGCTGCTGCAGCCGTTCGTGGCGCTGGCGGCTGCCGCTGTGCTGCTCGGCGAGACGCGTCGGCTGGCTGGAGATCGTCTTTTCCGTCCTGGTGGTCGCGCTGGTGGCGCTGGGCTGGCGCATGCGCGTCGCGCGCTCGCCCTGATGAGCCGGCTGCGCCGCGCAGGCGCCGCAGTTCCGTGCCAGGATCAGTTCGGAGCGGCCGAGATCGAGCGGACCGAGCTCTCGGCAACGCAGGGAGGAGCGCATGCACGAGGACTTGGGCTGCTGGCTTCGCGACTGCTGATGGTGCTCGGCACCGCGGCCTAGCGCAGACGGCCGAGGATGCCTTCGGCGTCTGGCTGAACCCCGAGAACCAATCCAACATCGAGTTCTACAAGTGCGGCGATGGCGCTTGCGGCAAGATCGTCAAGGTCGACCGATGGGCAGAAGACCGACGACAAGAACCCCGATGCCGCCAAGCGAGACCGCCCGATCGTCGGCCTCGTCATCATGGAGGGCGCCAAGAAGACCGGCGCCAACAAGTGGGCGGGCACGCTCTACAACCGGGCGGACGGCAAGAGCTATTCGGGCACCCTCACGGTCAAGAGCAAGAACGCGGTCGACCTGTCGGGCTGCGTCGCCGCGGTGTTCTGCAAGACCACGACCTTCACCCGGGTGAAGTAGCCTCGCTACCGCCGAGCCACGGAGATCGCCCGGCTCCGGGCGCCTGCGTCGGCCCGGCGCTGCCGCATGGCCGCCACCTCGGCGCTGCATAGCTCGCAATTTTGTTGCGGCCGGCGGCCGGTCGATGTGCTGCGCACTGCGAAATGCCGATCGCGCAGGTAATTTGCCTTGCACCGCGATTGCGGCGGCCCGGCCGCCCCATCTCATGCGTGGCAGAAGACCGGTCCGGCACGAGGTTTGCGATAAGCGCCGGACTCTGGCATCTCGTAACAGGCGCGGTCGCCCGAGCCGAGCGCGGCGCGCGAGGAAACGCGAAGGCCCGAGCCGCCATGCCCAAGACATACCGTCAGCCTCGACGACAAATACGCCCTCGACGAAACCCGCCAGCTGCTGACCGGCACCCAGGCGATCGTCCGCCTGATGCTGACCCAGCGCGCCCGCGACGTGAAGGCGGGGCTCAATACGGCGGGCTACGTCACCGGCTACCGCGGCTCGCCGATCGCCTCCTCGAGGCGGCCATGCTGCGCGCCAAGGGCATCCTGGAGCCGAACCACATCAAGTTCATGGCCGGCCTCAACGAGGACCTGGCGGCGACCGCGCTGTGGGGCTCGCAGCAGGCGGAGCTGCGCGGCGAAGGCAAGTACGACGGCGTGTTCGGCGTCTGGTACGGCAAGGGCCCCGGCGTCGACCGCACCGGCGACGTCTTCCGCCACGCCAACCATGCCGGCACCTCCAAGCACGGCGGCGTGCTCGCGCTGATGGGCGACGACCACACCTGCGAAAGCTCCACCAGCGCGCACCAGTCCGAGTTCGCCTTCCTCGACTACATGATCCCGGTGCTCAACCCGGCCGGCGTGCAGGAGATCCTCGACTACGGCGTCCTGGGCTTCGCGCTGTCGCGCTTTGCCGGCGTGTGGGTCGGCATCAAGTGCGTGAAGGACAACATCGAGGCGACCGCCACCGTCGACGGCCGCATCGACCGCATCCAGATCAAGATCCCCGACGATTTCACGATGCCGCCGGGCAGGCCTGAACATCCGGCTCGGCGATCAGGCGCTCGCCAAGGAAGCGCGCCTGCACGACTACAAGCGCGCCGCCATCCTGGCCTTCGCCCGCGCCAACAAGTTCGACCGCATCGTCACCAGCGGCGGCGCCAACGCCGAAGCTCGGCATCATCACCAGCGGCAAGAGCTATCTCGACGTGCGCCAGGCGATGGACGAGCTCGGCATCGACGAGGTGAAGGCCAACCAGCTCGGCATCCGCCTCTACAAGGTCGGCATGACCTGGCCGCTGGAGCCGCAGGGCGTCCTGAAGTTCGCGCAAGGGCTCGACCTCATCCTGGTGATCGAGGAGAAGCGCGCGCTGATCGAGACGCAGGTCAAGGAGCAGCTCTACGATCTGCCCAAGCGCCCGCGCGTGCTCGGCAAGAAGGACGAGAACGAGCAGTGGCTGTTTCCGGCCAAGTACGCGCTCGACCCCACCGACATCGCCATCAAGCTCGGCGAGCGGCTGATCAGCAACGGCGCCGGCGACGACATCAAGGGCAAGGTCGCCGAGCTCAAGCGGCTCAAGGGCAACCGGCCGCAGACCGCGGAAGCCGCCACCCGCATCCCCTATTTCTGCCCCGGCTGCCCGCACAACTCCTCCACCGTCGTGCCGCAGGGCTCGCGCGCCTATGCCGGCATCGGCTGCCACTACATGGCGCACTGGATGGACCGCAGCACCGAGGGGTTCACCCAGATGGGCGGCGAGGGCTCCAACTGGATCGGCGAGGCGCCCTTCTCCAAGACCAAGCACGTGTTCCAGAACCTGGGCGACGGCACCTACATCCACTCCGGCAGCCTGGCCATCCGCGCGGCGCGCGCGGCCGGCGTCAACATGACCTTCAAGATCCTCTACAACGACGCCGTCGCCATGACCGGCGGCCAGACGCTCGACGGCGGCATGACCGTGTCGATGATCCTGCAGCAGGTGCTGGCGGAGGGCATCGAGAAGGTGGTCGTCGTCACCGACGAGCCGCTACAAGTATCCCGCCGGCTTCATCCCGCAGGGCGTGCCTGTCTACGACCGCCGCGACCTGCAGAAGGTGCAGCGGGAGCTGCGCGAGGTGCCCGGCGTCTCCGTGCTGCTCTACGACCAGACCTGCGCCGCCGAGAAGCGCCGCCGCCGCAAGCGCGGCCTGTTTCCCGATCCCGACAAGCGCGTGTTCATCAATCCGGCCGTGTGCGAGGGCTGCGGCGATTGCGGCGTGAAGTCGAACTGCGTCGCGGTGATCCCGCTGGAGACCGAGCTCGGCACCAAGCGCGCCATCGACCAGTCGGCCGTGCAACAAGGACTTCTCCTGCCTCAACGGCTTCTGCCCGAGCTTCGTGACGGTGCACGGCGCCAAGGTGAAGAAGGCCAGGAAGCCGGTCGGCGAGACCGGCGTCGCCAGCATGCTGGCGAGCCTGCCGGAGCCCAAGCTGCCGGCCCTCGGACCACCCCTACACCATGCTGGTGACGGGCGTCGGCGGCACCGGCGTGGTGACGGTCTCGGCCCTGCTCGGCCAGGCGGCGCATCTGGAAGGCAAGGGCTTCGGCGCCATCGACATGACCGGCCTTGCCCAGAAGGGCGGCGCGGTGGCCTGCCACATGCGGGTCGCCAAGGACGTCGAGCAGATCCACGCGATCCGCGCCGGCGTGGCCGGTGCCGACCTTGTGCTTGGCTGCGACCTGGTGGTGACGGCCTCCAACAAGGTGCTGGAGACCATCAAGCCGGACCACACCGCGGTGGTGTTCTCCGACTACGAGATGTCGACGGCCGATTTCACGCGCAACGCCAACCTGCAGGATCCCCGGCGCGGCGCTCCGGCACGCCATCGCGGAGCGCGCGGGCAAGGCGCCGGTGCACCACTTCGATGCCCATACGGCCGCCGTGAAGCTGTTCGGCGACTCGATCGCCGCCAACGTGTTCCTGCTGGGCTATGCCTATCAGCTCGGCTGCGTGCCGATCGGCGCGGCGGCCATCGAGCAGGCCATCGAGCTCAACGGCGCGGCCGTCGAGATGAGCAGGAGCGCCTTCCGCTTCGGGCGGCTGGCGGCGCACGACATGGGCGCCATCGAGCGCATGATCGGCCCGGCCAAGACCAGCGCGCCGAAGGCGCAGACGCTCGATGATATCGTCGCCTATCGCGCGACCCAGCTCGCCGACTACCAGGACGCCGCGCTCGCCGATCGCTACCGCGCGCGCGTCGCCAGGATGGCCGAGGCGGAGCGCAGCAAGGCCCCGGGCCGCGCGGGCCTCGCCGAGGCGGCCGCACGCGGCTATCACAAGCTGCTCGCCTACAAGGACGAGTACGAGGTGGCGCGGCTGTTCACCAATGCCGGCCTTCGAGAAGGCGCTCGGCGATCAGTTCGAAGCGCCGCGGCAAGCTCGAGTTCCATCTGGCGCCGCCGCTGCTGGCGCGTCGCGACAAGCTCACCGGCGAGCCGCGCAAGATGAAGTTCGGGCGCTGGATGCTGCCGGTGTTCCGCCTGCTCGCGAAGGGCAAGCGCCTGCGCGGCACGGCCTGGGACGTGTTCGGCTATACCGCACGAGCGCAAGCTCGAGCGCCAGATGATCGCCGACTACGAGAAGCTGCTCGACGAGATCGCCGAGCGGCTTACACCGGCCACCCACGCCACGGCGGTCGCGCTCGCCGGACTTGCCGCTCGACATCAAGGGCTTCGGGCATATCAAGGAGCGCAACTACAAGGCGGCGAAAGCGCGCGAGGCGGCGCTGCTGGCCGAGCTTGCGCAATCCTTCGCCCACCAAGACGCTCAAAGCGGCGGAGTAGCGCCGCCAGCCGAAAGCGTTAGCCCGAGAGCCGGTATCCAGGCAACTGATAGCGATCTTTGGGCTTCTGGGTCCCGGATAGTCGCTGCGCGACTTCCGGGATGACAGCTACGACGCCTTGCGTTTGCCGCCGGCCATCTTCTCTTTCATCCAGGCGTCGAACTGGTATTTGCACTCGCGCGCTGCCAGTTCCGCCAATATGTCGTCCTCGCCGGGAAGGCGATCGAGCACGCGCAACGTCACCTGCCGCCGCGGCCGGTTTTCCGGGGCGAGAATGGCATAGTCGCCGTCCGGCCGCAGTGTCACCCCGGCCGGCCACGGCGCAGTTTCGCTGCCTGCCGCGAATGTCGCCTCGCCGCGTTCCGTCGTCACGAGTCGACGACGGTTATGCGATCCGCGCTTGACGACGGCGCGCGCCGCAACTGCAACTCTGCGCCTTTCTCGACGCAGATCGTGCTGTCGGTCGGTGACCGGTATGGCGGTCCAGGAAAAGGCCGCGGGCGGCTCGGGCGCGCGTGCGCTGCGCGTCGCGCCCGGCGTTTTCTCGTTGCGAGCCGCCGGTCTGGATGAGGTTCTTGATCCAGGCCACGACACCGTCGTTGGGCTTCTGACCCTTCGCCAGATCGGCCGCTGGCCCCGAATAGGGCCCCTTGATCGTCTGCGTCTTGCCCGAAGGCATCACGACGCGAACCGAGGCGCCCGCGGGAATTGTGATGCGATCGCCCATGCCGTAGGCGGTGCCCACCTTCACGCTGGCGGCGGTCGATTCCAGCACGTAGACCTGACCTTGGGCCTGTGCCGTTCCGCCGCTCGCAACCATCAAGCACGCCGAGATGCGAGAACGCAGGCCATGAAAATCTTGCGTCATTTTACGAACCACCTGGATCGATCGACGTTGCGTGGACCAAGCCACCTGCCGACGTAGCGCCCCGCGAACTCGCCCAGGAACCAGGCCAGCAAAGCGAGCACGATCGGCAGTATGATACGCCACTTCCAGAATACAAATGTGTCCACCAGAATTATGGCAATGGTGGCGAGGCTGCCCAGCAAAAGCCCTTGGCTTGTTAGGCGAAAGCGCCAGCCGATCAGGAATGCCAACGCTGCCACAGTCATCAGCTCCAGCTTGAGCGCCAGCGAATCCGTCTCGAGTTGGTGATGCGGCGGCCGTCGACCATCTCTGCCGCAATGTGGGCGTGGATCACGGCGCCCGGCTGCAGTTCGATCGCGCGGGCCGTGAGCGGCGTCAGATGACGGTCGATGTCGGGAAACAGTCCGCCGATGATGACGATCTTGTTCTTGAGCCTGCGCGCACGTTCTGGGTGCTCGCGTCGGGCGCCTTCAGAAGGATCTCGGCCGGAATGGTGAGGAAGGTGTCGGAGTGATCGCTGCGGCTCCAGCAGCCAGGCGATGCGCCGATGCGACTCGTCGGGCTGTGACGCCGAACTTTTCCGCCAGCAGGGTGGCGAAGCTCTTGGGGTAGCGCGAGCCTGCCAGCGGCTGCGCCTTGAACCTGTACGACCCAGTCCCGCTCGGTGGCGAGATTGACGTAGCCGGCCGGCCGCCCGGTCGCCGCAATCAACTTCGCCTGCTGGTCGATGTGGGCCTTGGGCAGATCGACCCGCTCATCGGCGGCGGCCAGAACGACCTTGGCCTTGGCGCGCCTGATCGCTTCGATCAGCACGTCCTCGTTGTCGGGCGGCGGCGTCTGGCGAGGAGAACGTCGATGCCGATCACCTTGGCGCCGGCGGCGTCGACGGCGTCCACCAGCCGCGCCAGCAGCGCGCGATCGATCGGCTGGCGGACCTTGTTGTCCTTCAGCGTCTCGTCGGTGATGCTGACGATGGCCACGTGCGGATGCTGGCTCGGCAGCCGATCGGAAAGGTACGCGGTGCGCACGTCCCCCATCATGTGCTCGAACCGCAGCAGGCCCGGCGCGTAGCGCGGCACGATCTCCGCGAACAGCAGTGTGGAAAGGACCGCAAAGACGGCGGACAGCAGGAACGGGCGCGGAAACAGCGCGCGGGTCCGTCCACTCCCGGTATCGTCGGTCATCGCAAGCGCCCCATCGTGCCGGCGCGCACGACCCTATTGGAGGCCGCGCAGCGAAACAAGCGCGTCCATTCACGCCTTGCCTGGCCGCGCCGCCGGCATATAAAGCTGCATGGCGCGCGGGCCGCGCAGCCCACAAAGCCATAGCGTCCTGCCGTTAGGCCTGCGCCACATCGCACGAGGATCGAAGATGCGCCCGCTCGAAGGACTTCGCGTCGTCGACCTGACGAGGGTGCTGTCGGGGCCCTATTGCACCATGCAGCTCGGCGACCTGGGCGCCGAGGTCATCAAGGTCGAGCAGCCGGGCAAAGGCGACGACACGCGCGCCTTCGCGCCGCCCTTCCAGGGCGACCGAGGCGGCCTATTTCCTGTCCGTCAATCGCAACAAGAAAAGCATCACGCTCGACATGAAGAGCGACAAGGGCAAGGAGGTGCTGTGGCGCCTGATCGAGAAGGGCGACATCCTGGTCGAGAACTTCCGCCCCGGCGCCATGGATCGCCTGGGCTTCGGCTATGAGGCGGTGAAGAAGCGCCGGCCCGGCGATGATCTACGCCTCGATCTCGGGTTTCGGCGACAGCCGGTCCGCAGAAGGACCGCCCCGGCTATGACGTGATCGTGCAGGGCGAGGCCGGCGTCATGGATATCACCGGCCCGCGCGACGGCGCCCCGCACAAGGTCGGCGCGGCGATCGGCGACCTCGTCTCGGGCTCTGTACGCGGCGCAGGGCATCCTGGCGGCGCTCTATGCGCGCAAGGCCACCGGGCGCGGCCAGCATGTCAGCATCTCCATGTACGAGGCCGTGGCGTCGCTGCTGACCTTCAACGCCAGCATCTACTTCGCCACCGGCAACTCGCCGCGCCGCCGCGGCAACGAGCATCCCACCATCGTGCCCTACGAGACGTTCGAGGCGGCCGACGGCTGGATCAATCTGGGCGTCGCCAACGACGATCTGTGGCGGCGCTTCTGCAGCGGCGGCGGAGCGCGACGGATCTCAACGAGCGATCCCACGCTTCGCCAAGGCGTCGGATCGCGTGCGCAACCGCGAGGAGCTCGTGCCGCTGGTCAGGACGCATCATCAAGGAGCGCACGCGCGACGAGTGGCTGCAGCGCCTGGACAAGGCCGGCGTGCCGAGCGGCGCCATCCGCACCGTCGGCGAGGTGTGCGACAGCGATCTGCTGAAGGCGCGCGGCATGATCGCCGAGATGCCGCATGCCAGCGCCGGCACGGTCAAGGCCATCAAGAATGCGGTGCACCTGAGCGGGACGCCGCTCGATGGCTATGTGGCGCCGCCGACGCTCGGCCAGCACACGCGCGAGGTGCTGACCGGCCTGCTCGGCTACACCGCGCGAGCGAGGTCGATGCGCTGGCGCGGACAAGGTGATCTAGGCTGCACGGATTGCAACGTGCGTCGACCAGCGTGCGGCGTCCCGCGATAGTGCTCGGATAGCGCGCTCGACTTCGCGGGATGACGGAATAGCGTGAGCTTACGTATACGTCCGCTCGTCGGCGATGACCTTGCCGTCGTTGGGCAGCGAGCCCGGCGCCACGAGCTCCACCTCGCCCTTGAGCTTGGTGATCGCCTGCAGCGTCTCGGCGAGCTTGGCTTTCAGGGCGGCTCGTCGCTGCGCCTCGGCGCGCAGCGTCATGGTGTCCTGCTCGCCCGCGCGGCCAACGACCAGGCGCACGCGGCCCACGCCGGCATGGCGCTTGGCGACCTCCGCCACCTGCTCGGGATGCACGAACATGCCCTTGACCTTGGTGGTCTGGTCGGCGCGCCCGAGCCAGCCCTTGATGCGCATGTTGGTGCGGCCGCAGGGGCTCGCGCCCGGCAGCACGGCGGAGAGATCGCCGGTGGCGAACCGGATCATCGGATAGTCGCGGTTGAAGGAGGTGACGACCACCTCGCCGACCTCGCCCGGCGGCACCGGATCGCCGGTGCCCGGCCGCACGATCTCCACGATCACGCCCTCGTCGACGATCATGCCCTCGAGCGCCTGGCTCTCGTAGGCGATGATGCCGAGGTCGGCGGTGGCATAGGTCTGGAAGGTGGCGATGCCGCGCTGCTTGTACTCGGCCCGCAGCGAGGGAAACAGCGCGCCGCCGCCGACCATCGCCTTCTTGAACGAGGTGGCGTCCTTGCCGGTCTCCTTGGCCTTGTCGAGCAGGATCTTGAGGTAGTCGGGCACGCCGACATAGACCGTCGGCTTCAGCGCCTGGATCACCTCGAGCTGCTGCTCGGTGTTGCCGGGCCCGGCGGCGATCACCGCGCAGCCGAGCGCGCGGGCGCCGGAATCCAGGATCCAGCCGCCCGGCGTCAGATGGTAGGCGAAGGTGTTGTGCACGATGTCGCCCTTGCGCACGCCGGCGGCATAAAGGGCGCGCGCGGCGCGCCACCAGTCCTCGCCGTAACCCTCGGGCTCGAAGATCGGGCCGGGCGACATGAACATGCGCGCCAGCTTCCGCCGGCGGCGCCGTGGCGAAGCCGCCGAACGGCGGGCGCTTGGCCTGCAGGCTCGTGCAGCGCCGACTTGCGCAGCACCGGCAGCTTGCGCCAGCCCCTCGCGCGAGTTGGCGACGGCCGGGGTCGACGCCCTTGAGATGCTCGGCCCAGCCGGGCGCCTCGGCCATCGCCTGGCGGATCAGATCGGGCAGCAGGTTGAACTGCGCCAGCTCGCGCTGCTCGGGGTCGCGGGTCTCGAGCTGGTCGAAAGTGGTCGGCCATGTCGCTGTCCCCGAGCGTCAGTGCCAACGTCGCTTGTCGATTGTCATACCGGCAGCTGTCCAGGCATCCAGCCCTCGCGGAAGCATGCCGCACCTGGCGTCACCGGCCGAGCGCCGGCATGCCAGCGCGCTACGCTCACGCCAGCCAGCGCTTGCGCCGCTTGTAGGACTTCACGTCGCGGAAGCTCTTGCGGTCGCCGCCGCCGATGCCGAGGTAGAACTCGCGCACGTCCTCGTTCTCGCGCAGCGACTTGGCCTCGCCGTCCATGACGACGCGGCCGTTCTCCAGGATGTAGCCGTAGGTGGCGTACTTGAGCGCCATGTTGGTGTTCTGCTCGGCCAGCAGCACGGACAGGCCCTGCTCGGCATTCAGCCGCTTCACGATCTCGAAGATCTCCTCCACCAGCTGCGGCGCGAGCCCCATGGACGGCTCGTCCAGCAGCACCATGGTTGGGCGCCGACATCAGGGCGCGGCCGATCGCCGTCATCTGCTGCTCGCCGCCCGAGATGTAGCCGGCCAGCGAGCTGCGCCGCTCCTTGAGGCGCGGGAAATAGCCGTAGACCATCTCCAGGTCGGCGGCGACGGCGCCGCGGCCGTCGCGTGCGCGTGAACGCGCCGGTGAGCAGGTTCTCCTCCACGGTCAGGTGGCCGAAGCAGTGCCGGCCCTCCATGACCTGGATGCAGCCGCGGCGCACCAGATCGTTGGGCGTCAGCCCGTCGACGCGCTCGCCCTTGAACTCGATCGAGCCCTTGGTGACGTCGCCGCGCTCGGACTTGATGAGATTGGAGATCGCCTTCAGCGTGGTCGACTTGCCCGCGCCGTTGGCGCCGAGCAGGGCGACGATGCCGCCTTGCCGCACTTCCAGCGACACGCCCTTGAGCACCAGGATGACGTGGTCGTAGATGACCTCGATGTTCTTGACCGCGAGGATCGGCCTTGGCCGGCTGCGGGCGCTGCGGCGGGCTTGGCAGGCGACACGCTGTCTGCTCCACTCGATAGCTTCAGAGGAAGCGGGAGGCGGCAGCCGCCGCCTCCCCGCGATTGCGTCAGCGACCGCGCTGCGCTCAGCTTTCCTTGGCGCAGTCGCGCGGCGTGATCTTCTTCTCGGCCGCGTACTTGGCGGCCGCATCCTTGACCAGCGGATCGAGGATCGCTGCGATCGGCCGTGTAGTAGTCGGAGATGATCTTCCACTGCCTTGCCGTCCCACTGATGCACGCGGGCCAGGTCGGCGCCCTGGTGGTCCGTGCAGGTGAACTTGACGGGCGTCAGCATGCCCTCGAAGCCCAGCTCCTTGATGCGGTCGGCGGTCAGGTTCGAGGTTCTCGAAGCCCCAGCGCACCTGCTCGCCGGTCAGCGGCTTCTTGCCGAACTTGCTCCTGCGCCGTGCGGATGGCCTCGACGCCGAGCATGGAGTTGATCAGGCCGCGGTTGTAGAGCACCTGGCCGAAGGTCTCCTTGCCGACGCCCTTGCCCTTGGCATAGACGTGCTTCTCGATGTCGGCATGCACCGCGAACTTGCCGGCCGGATGCTGCAGCAGCAGCGCCTTGTAGCCCGTCGCCTGGTCGCCGGCCGGGGTCACGTCAGGCTCGGCGCCCGACCACCACACGCCGATCATCTTGTCGCGCGGATAGGCGACGGCTGCCGCTTCCTTGATGGCCACGCTGTTCATCACGCCCCAGCCCCACAGCAGCACGTAGTCGGGCCGGTTCTGGCGGATCGCGAGCCACTGCGACTTCTGCTCGACGCCCGGATGCGTGACGGGAATGGCCGTGAACTCGAAGCCGTGCTTCTGGCGCCGCACCTGCAGCGCCGGGATCGGCTCCTTGCCGTAGGGGCTGTCGTGATAGACGAGGCTGATCTTCTTGCCCTTCAGCTTGTCGAAGCCGCCGAGCTCCTTGGCGATGTGCTGGATGGCGACGTCGGCCGCCGTCCAGTAGCTGCCGAGCGGCGATGAAGTTCCACGGGAACACGGACGCCGTCGCGGCTTTCGGACCGGCCGTAGCCCAGCGTGAGCAGCGGGATCTTGTCGCCGAGCACCTTCTCGGTCAGAGCGAAGGTGATGCCGGTCGACAGCGGCGAGAAGTAGGCAGCGCCGGTCGGGCCCTTGCCCTTGAGGCGCTCGTAGCACTCCACGCCCTTGTCGGTGGCGTAGCCCGTCTCGCATTCCTCGAAGACGATCTTGACGCCGTTGATGCCGCCGTCGCGCTCGTTGAGCAGCGTGTAGTAGTCGGCCGCGCCGTTGGCGAACGGAATGCCGTTCGGAGCGTAGGCGCCGGTGCGATAGACCAGCCGCGGCAAGAACTGCTCGTTCCTGCGCCAGCACCGGCTCGGCGATCGCTGCCAGGCCGAGCAGCGGCGGCTGCCAGAGCCAGTGTTCTTCGAAGCATTTGCATTTCCTCCTTTGTCACGGCCCGAAGCCGTGACTTCCACGCGAGCCTTTGTTCTTCATGGGAAGACCGGCCGCTCCGCATTGCCGGCGCACCCGTAATCCCGGCCCGCCCTCAATAGGGGTAGGGCCAGAGCCTGAGTTTCTCCTTTGCAATCGACCAAAGCCGGGCGAAGCCGTGCGGCTCGACGATCAGCAGATAGCAGATGAGCGCGCCCGTGATGATGAACACCAGGTGGGAGACGGTTTCGACCGAGATCGGGAATGCCCAGCGCGTGCGGCACCTGATCGAGCAGGATCGGCAGGATCAGGATGAAGGCCGCGCCCAGGAACGAGCCCAGGATCGAGCCGAGGCCGCCGATGATCACCATGAACAGCAGCTGGAACGACCGGTTGATGTCGAAGGCCAGCGGCTCCCAGGCGCCGAGATAGACGAAGGCCCAGAGCGCACCGGCGACGCCGACCATGAACGAGGACACGGCAAAGGCCGTGAGCTTGGCATAGAGCGGCCGGATGCCCATCAGCTCGGCGGCGATATCCATGTCGCGGATCGCCATCCATTGCCGGCCGAGGTTGCCGCGCACGAGGTTCTTGGCGATGAAAGCGAAGACCGTCACGAACAGCAGGCACAGCAGATAGCGCTCGATGGAGCGTGTGCACGACCAGGCCGAAGAAGTTGAGCTCGGGCGCGGCGACCGATCCGGACGGCGTGTAGTTGGTGAACCACTTCACGCGGATGAACACCCAGTCGAAGAAGAACTGGGCCGCCAGCGTCGCCACGGCCAGATACAGGCCCTTGATGCGCAGGCTGGGGATGCCGAACAGGATGCCGACGATGGCCGCCATCAGGCCGCCGAGCAGGATCGAGGGCAGCACCGGCAGCGGCGGAATGGAGATCTCCGTGCCGAGCCAGTCGAGCGGCAGGTGCACGCCCGTGGCGAACTTGTAGGCGCTGTAGGCGCCGATCGCCATGAACGCGCCGCTGCCGAGCGAGATCTGGCCGCAGTAGCCGACCAGAATGTTCACGCCGATGGCCGCGAGCGACAGGATCAGGAACGGAATGAGGATGGCGCGCAGCAAGTAGTCGCTGCCGACGGCCAGACGGAAGCTCGCCAGACGGAACGCCGACGAAGCGAGGCAGCAGGAGCCAGGGCGATCCGATCCTGGCGGATCGGGAACATCGCCATGTCCGGCGAGTAGGAGGTCTTGAACTGGCCGGCTTCGCGATAGAGCACGCCCGCCTCCTCAGATCCGCTCGATGATGCGCTCGCCGAACAGCCCCTGCGGGCGGCCGAGCAGCACGATCAGCGCCAGCACGTAGGCGAACCAGTATTCGATGCCGCCGCCGATGTGCGGCCCGAGATAGACCTCGGCGAGCTTCTCGCCGGCACCCACGATCAGGCCGCCGACGATGGCGCCGGGCACCGAGGTGAAGCCGCCGATGATGAGCACGGGCAGGGCCTTCAGCGCCAGGAAGGTGATGGAGAACTGCACGCCGAGCTTGGTGCCCCACACGGTCGCCGCCACCAGCGCCACCAGGCCCGCCACCAGCCACACGACGAACCAGATCCAGCTGATGGGGATGCCGACCGATTGCGCGGCGGCGTGATCGTCGGCCACGGCGCGCAGGGCGCGGCCGGTCTTGGTCCTCTGGAAGAAGACGGCGAGCCCGGCCACCAGGACGCCGGCGATCAGGCCGCCCCAGACGTCGAGCTTGTTGACCAGAATGCCGCCGGGAAAACGCTCTCGAACAGGAACCAGGCGTCCGTCGGGAACAGGCGCAGCGGATAGACGTCGGAGCCGAAGATCATCTGCGCCGCGCCTTCGAGATGAAGGTGGCGCCGATGGTCGACATGAACAGCGTCAGGCCGTCCTGGTTGACCAGCGGGTCCCAGCACGAAGCGCTCGATCAGCCAGGCCGAGATGGCCATGATCGACGGCCGGCAAAGAGAGGCCCAGGACGATCGCCGCCCACACCGGCACGCCGCGCGCCACCAGGAAGTCGAGCGAGCGCACCAGCGCCAGCCCGGCCAGCAGCACCATGGCGCCCTGGGCGAAGTTGAACACGCCGGAGGCCTTGAAGATCAGCACGAAGCCCAGCGCCACCAGCGAGTAGAGCACGCCCGCCAGCAGGCCGCCGATCAGAATTTCCACGAACTGGCCGAACGCAACCACGCTTGCCGTCTCCTCAGTGCGCCACGCCGAGATAGGCGTCGATGACGGCCTGGTTGCCCTGCACCTCGGCCGGCGTGCCGTCGGCGATCTTGCGGCCGTAGTCGAGCACCACGACGCGGTCGGACAGATCCATCACCACGCCCATGTCGTGCTCGATCAGCGCGATGGTGGTGTTGAAGGTGTCCTTGACGGTGAGGATGAAGCGGGACATGTCCTGCTTCTCCTCCAGGTTCATGCCGGCCATCGGCTCGTCGAGCAGCAGCAGCTCGGGCTCCATGGCGAGCGCGCGGCCGAGCTCCACGCGCTTCTGCAGGCCGTAGGGCAGCTTGCCGACCGGCACCTTGCGGATGTGGGCGATCTCCAGGAAGTCGATGATGCGCTCGACCGCCTCGCGGTGCCGGATCTCCTCGCGCTTGGCCGGGCCCGAAGTGCAGCGCGTGCGCCAGCAGCCCGCGCCGCATCTTGAGCGTGCGGCCGGTCATGATGTTGTCGAGCGTCGACATGCCCTTGAACAGGGCGACGTTCTGGAAGGTGCGGGCGATGCCCTGGCTGGCGGCGATGTAGGGGCGCATGTCGCTGCCGCCGCTTGCCCTTGAAGGTGATCACGCCTTCCTGCGGGTGATAGAAGCCGTTGATGACGTTGAGCATCGACGTCTTGCCGGCGCCGTTGGGGCCGATGATGGCGCGGATCTCGCCCTTGCGGATGTCGAAGGAGACGTCGCGCATGCGCCTTCACGCCGCCGAACGACAGCGACACGTTCTCGACCGACAGCAGGACGTCGCCGGCGGCTGGCGACCTGGCCGGCCGTGACCGGCCTCGGCTCGACGTCGGCCTTCATTCGGCGGCCTCCTTCAGCGGCTCGGCGGCGCGCGCGACGGATAGGTCTGCATGTCGACGATGCGCACGTCGCCCTCGACCGATGCCCTTGCGGCCGTCCTCGAAGGTCATCTCGGTGGCGACGTGGCAGCTCCTTCGAGCCGTCGTAGAGCGCCGTGATCAGCGGCGCGTAGCGGTCGGCGATGATGGAGCGGCGCACCTTCTGCGTGCGCGTCAGCTCGCCGTCGTCGGCGTCGAGCTCCTTGTGCAGGATCAGGAAGCGCCGGATCTGCGAGGCCGCCATCTGCGGCTCGTCGGCGAGCGCCTGGTTCAGCTCGTCGACGCCGCTTGGCGATGATGTCGTAGACCTGCGGGTGGGCGGCCAGCTCCTGGTAGCTGGCGTAGGACGATGTTGTTGCGCTCGGCCCAGTTGCCGACCGAGGTCAGGTCGATGTTGATGAACATCGTCACGTAGTCGCGGCCCTGGCCGAAGGCCACCGCCTCGCGCGACCTCGGGATAGAACTTGATGCGGTTCTCGAGGTACTTCGGCGCGAACAGCGCGCCGTTGTTGAGGCGGCCGACGTCCTTGGCGCGGTCGATGATCTTCAGGTGCCCGCGCTGGTCGAAGAAGCCGGCATCGCCGGTGTGCACCCAGCCGTCCGGCGGTCTTGGTGGCGCTGGTCGCCTCGTCGTTCTTGTAGTACTTGAGGAACACGCCGGGGCTCTTGATACAGCACCTCGCCGCTGTCGGCGATCTTGATCTCGACGTCCGGGCCCGGGCTTGCCGACGGTGTCGGGATAGACCTCGCCGTCCGGCTGCAGGGTGATGTAGACGCTGGCCTCGGTCTGCCCGTAGAGCTGCTTCAGGTTGATGCCGAGCGAGCGGTAGAAGCGGAACAGCTCGGGCCCGATGGCCTCGCCGGCCGTATAGGCGACGCGCATGCTGCGAGAAGCCCATGCGGTTGCGCAGCGGCGCATAGACCAGCAGGTCGCCCAGCCGATAGAGCAGCGCGGTCCTTGGCGCCGACCGGCTTGCCGTCGAGGATCTGCTCGCCGCAGCGGCGCGCCACGCCCAGGAAGTAGTGGAACATGCGCTTCTTGAGCCAGCCCGCGTCCTCCATGCGCACCATGATCTGGGTGAGCAGGTTCTCGAACACGCGCGGCGGCGCGAAGAAATAGGTGGGGCCGATCTCGCGGCGGTCCTCGACGACGGTCTCGGGGCTCTCCGGGCAGGCACACGCACATGGCCGCCGGCGATAGGCCTGGCCGTAGGAGAAGATGTGATCGCCGACCCAGGCCATCGGCAGGTAGGCGAGCAGCGTGTCGTCGGCGCGTGAAGCCGTCGAACTTGTTGCCGTTCTGCGCCGAGACGACGATGTTGTCGTGCGTGAGCATCACGCCCTTGGGCCGGCCGGTGGTGCCCGACGTGTAGAGCATGACGCTGACGTCGGAGCCCTTGCCCTTGGCGATCTCGTCGAGCCACCAGCCCGCGGCGCCGGCGTTGGCGCGCATCTCCTCGCGGCCGAGCTCCTGCACGTGCTCGAAGGAATGCAGATTGGCGGGATCGTAGGTCGGCGAGGCCGCGCTCCTCGTCGTAGATGATGCGTGCGCAGCTTCGGCAGCCGATCGGCGATGGAGATGATCTTGTCGACCTGCTCCTGGTTCTGGACGACGGCGAACTTCACCTCGGCGTGCTCGAGCACGTAGGCCATCTCGTCGGCGACCGAGTCCTGGTAGACCGGGACGGCGATGCCGCCGAGGCTCTGCACGGCGGCGAAGGTCGCGTAGAGGCGCGGACGGTTGTCGCCGATGATGGCCACCGCGTCGCCGCGCTCGAAGCCCGAGCTTGCGCAGGCCGACGGCGAAGGCGCGCACCTCGTCGCGCAGCTGCGCCCAGGTCCAGGTCTGCCAGATGCCGAAATCCTTGTGGCGCATGGCCGGCCGGTTCGGCATGCTGCGGCGCGTTGCGCAGCAGCAGCTTCGGCACCGTGTCCAGTACCTGGCCGTCAGTGGCAGGCGCGACTCGTGGCGCTCACAGTCTCGTCTCCTCCCATTCGGCACGCGCTGCCTGAGCGGCAGTCTTGGCGTGGGGCCTCGACCGGCCATCGATCACCACCGGTCATGCTGTCCATCAGGACCGGTTATACTACTTCGCACCGACCAAAAAGATGCCCATCGATCTGAGATGAGGCAACCGCGCCAGATAGATAACCCAGTGCGGCGCACCGGGATCGGTAATCGCCGCGTCCGGCCAGAACGTCCAGCGCTATGCAATTCCGATAGCATAGCATTGCTGTTTATGCACCTCTATGGAACTATCGGCTATCTTCTTGTGCGCAAACACCAATCTGACCCTGCTCGGATGCATGGCTTTGACTGGAATGATCTCAAGTTCTTCCTGTCGATTGCCGGACCGGCAAGCTGACCACGGCGGCGCGCCAGCTCGATGTTGATCATACCACCGTGTCCCGGCGCATCGCGGCGCTGGAAGATAACCTTAAGGCGACCCTCTTCGAGCGCAGCCCCCAGGGCTACAAGCTCACCCAGGCCGGCGAGCGGCTGATGGGGCATGCCGAGTTCATCGAGACCGCCGCCCAGCAGGCCTCCAGCGAGATCAGCGAGGCGGACCTCGACCTGACCGGCTCCATCCGCATCGGGGCGCCGGATGGCTTCGGCTCGATCTTCCTGGCCCCGCGGCTCGTGGAACCTGTGCCGGCAGCATCCGGGGCTCGACGTGGACCTCGTGGCGATGCCGCGCCAGTTTTCCCTCTCCAAGCGCGAGGCGGACATGGCCGTCGTGCTGGCCAGGCCCTCCGCCGGGCGGCTCAAGGCGCGCAAGCTGACCGACTACCTGCTTGGCCTGTTCGCCTCGCCCGACTACCTGGCGCGCCGGCCGCCGATCGAGAGGCCGGCCGACCTCAAGCGCCATCGGCTGATCGGCTATATCGAGGATCTGATCTTCACGCCGGAGCTCGACTATCTGCCGCTGATCGAGAAGGATCTGAAGGCCAACTTCGCCTCCACCAACCTGATCGCCCAGCTCAATGCGACGAGAGCCGGCGCCGGCGTCTGCGTGCTGCCCTACTTCATCACCGCCGGCATGCCGGATCTGGTCCCGGTGCTCCCCGCGGACGTGCGCATCGAGCGCACCTTCTGGCTCATCACCCACGCCGACCTCGCCGGCATGCTGCGCATCCGGGTCACGAGCGACTTCATCGCCGAGGAGGTGCAGAAGGCCCGCGCCCTGTTCCTGCCGGGCGGTATCGTGGACGCAGGCGTGCGGTAATACGCATCCCGGATACGGCGCCAGCGCGCCTTGCTGGCTGCGCCGGAGCCATGGTAGCGAAGCCCCAACCAGCGAGCATCGCGCATCAGGGAGAGACGCCATGATCGAGTACGGCCATTTCATCGGCGGCAAGCAGGTCAAGGGCACGAGCGGCCGCGCGGGCGACGTGTTCCAGCCGATGACCGGCGAGGTGCGCGCCAAGGTCGCGTTCGCCTCCAAGGCCGAGGTCGGCCGCCGCGGTCGAGAACGCCAAGGCCGCGCAGCCGGCCTGGGCCGCGACCAACCCGCAGCGCCGCGCCCGCGTGCTGATGAAGTTCCTCGAGCTCGCCAACCGCGACTACGACAAGCTCGCCGACTGCCTGGCGCGCGAGCACGGCAAGACCGTCGCCGACGCCAAGGGCGACATCCAGCGCGGGCTCGAGGTGGTGGAGTTCGCCTGCGGCATCCCGCACCTGATGAAGGGCGAGTACACGGAAGGCGCCGGGCCCGGCATCGACCTCTACTCCATGCGCCAGCCGCTCGGCGTCGTCGCCGGCATCACGCCGTTCAACTTCCCGGCCATGATCCCGCTGTGGAAGTGCGCGCCCGGCCATCGCCTGCGGCAACGCCTTCATCCTGAAGCCGTCGGAGCGCGACCCCGGCGTGCCGCTGATGCTGGCGCGAGCTGATGATGGAGGCGGGCCTGCCGGCCGGCATCCTCAACGTCGTCAACGGCGACAAGGAAGCGGTCGACGCCATCCTCGACCATCCCGACATCGAGGCCGTCGGCTTCGTCGGCTCGACGCCGATCGCCGAGTACATCTATGCGCGCGGCTGCGCGGCGGGCAAGCGCGTGCAGTGCTTCGGCGGCGCCAAGAACCACATGATCGTCATGCCCGACGCCGACATGGACCAGGCGGTCGATGCGCTGATCGGCGCCGGCTACGGCTCGGCCGGCGAGCGCTGCATGGCGGTGTCGGTGGCGGTGCCGGTCGGCCAGAAGACGGCCGACACGCTGGTCGAGAAGCTGATCCCGCGCGTGGAGAGCCTGAAGATCGGCCCGTCGACCTCCGGCGATGCCGACTTCGGCCCGCTGGTGACGGCGGCGCACCTCAAGAAGGTGAAGGACTACGTCGACGCTCGGCATCAAGGAAGGCGCCAAGCTGCAGGGTCGACGGCCGCGACTTCAAGATGCAGGGCTACGAGAACGGCTTCTACATGGGCGGCTGCCTGTTCGACGAGGTGAAGCCCGACATGCGCATCTACAAGGAGGAGATCTTCGGCCCCGTGCTCTCGGTGGTGCGCGCCAAGACCTACGAGGAGGGCCTGAAGCTCGCCAACGACCACGAGTACGGCAACGGCGTCGCCATCTTCACCCGCGACGGCGATGCGGCGCGCGACTTCGCCGCCAAGGTCAACGTCGGCATGGTCGGCGTCAACGTGCCGATCCCGGTGCCGCTCGCCTACTACACCTTCGGCGGCTGGAAGCGCTCGGGCTTCGGCGACCTCAACCAGCACGGGCCGGACTCGGTGCGCTTCTACACCAAGACCAAGACCGTCACCTCGCGCTGGCCGTCGCGGCGTCAAGGAAGGCGCCGAGTTCGTCATCCCGACGATGAAGTGACGTCGGCTGCCGCGCAGCCGATATCATCCCCGCGAAAGCGGCATTGATGCTGCCTGCACAATTGACCGCTTGCGGGGCAGCGCCTAGATCAGATCGAGTGGACTACAGCAAGATCATTACCGTGGAGGCTGGCAAGCGCGGCGGCAAGCCGTGCATTCGCGGCATGCGCATCACCGTGTCCGATGTACCTAGTTACCTGGCTGCGGGTATGAGCGAGGACGAAGTCTTGCGGGACTTCCCGTATCTGACGCGGGAAGACATTCGCGCTTGCCTCTCTTTTGCGGCCGAGCGCGAGCGGCGCCTGATGAGCGCCTAGCAGCCGTGAGGCTACTTCTCGACGCCAACCTCTCGCCGAGACTTGTCTCGTGCGCTGGCCGATGTCTTTCCTGGCTCAGCCCATGTGGCGGATGTCGGCGGCTTGGCGAGGGAATAATTCGCTTGTCTGGGAGCATGCTCGCGACAACGGCCTCACCATCGTCTCCAAGGACAGCGACTTTCATCACATGAGCTTCGTGTTTGGCGCGCCGCCGAAGGTAATCTGGCTGCGGATCGGCAATTGTCCAACCGACCTGATCGAGCGTCTCCGGCGAGGCCGTTTGCGCGAGATTTCGGATTTCGAGCAGAGTGAGGATGCTGCCCTGCTGATACTCGACGGTCCCGCCTGAGGCACCATGACACCACAGATCAGAGGCGCCGACATCGTCGCCCGCACGCTCGATGCGGCGGGGCTGACCACCATTTTCACGCTGTCCGGCAACCACATCATGCCGCTGTTCGATGCGGCGCTCGGCACGCGCCTGCAGCTGATCCACGTGCGCCACGAGGCCGCCGCCGTGCACATGGCGGACGCCTGGGGCCGGCTCACGGGCCAGTGCGGCATCGCCTGGTCAGCGGCGGCGCCGGCTTCACCAACGCGGCGGCGGCCCTCTGCACGGCGCAGGCCGCCGAATCGCCGCTGGTGCTGCTGTCGGGGCATGCCGGCGTCAAGGAGGTCGGCCGCGGCGCCTTCCAGGAGCTGCGCCAGGCCGAGATGGCGGCGCCCGTCACCAAGGCGTCCTGGACTGGCGCAATCGGCGGCAACGCTGGGCGCCGAGCTCGCCGAGGCCGTGCGCATCGCGCGTGTCCGGCCGGCCGGGGCCGGTGCATCTGAGCCTGCCGTTCGACCTGCTGGAGAGAAGGTCGAGGACGCGCCGGCGCTCCAGCCGTGGCCGCGGCGTCGCTTCGCGCACCGCAGCAGCCGCTCGGCTGACGCCGGCCGATGCCGCATCCTGGCGGCGCTTGCCGAAGCGGAACGCGCCCCTGATCCTCGCCGGCCCGCAGCTCTGCCATGCCGGCGATCTGGCGCTGCTCGCGCAGCTCGAGGCCGCCACCGGCGTGCCGGTCGTGCCGATGGAGAGCCCGCGCGGCATCAACGATCCCCGGCTCGGCGCCTTCGCCGAGGTGCTGCGCCAGGCCGACCTGATCGTCCTGCTCGGCAAGGCGCACGATTTCACCTTGCGCTTCGGCGAGCCGCCGTTCGTCGATCCCGCCTGCCGGTTCATCGTCATCGATCCCGAGGCCGCCATGATCGAGCGCGTCGCCCGCGAGAAGGGCGAGCGCTTGTGCCTTCAGCGCCGTCGCGGACGCCAGCCCGCCGCCGGCGCCCTGATCGCAGCGCGCCGCCCGCCAGCCGCGCCCGTCCGGCGCTGGGCGCAGCGAGGTGCGCGCGGCCATCGCCTACCGGCCGCCGGCGTGGGCGACGCTCGCGTCGCCGCGAGCCCGGCAAGGTGCACCCGCTCGAGCTTGCCGCGCCCTGCAGCCGATCCTCGCCAGGCACCCGAGTGCCATCCTGGTCTGCGACGGCGGCGAGATCGGGCAATGGCCGCAGGCCTGCTCGCCGCCGCGCCGCCGCATCATCAACGGCGCCGCCGGCTCGATCGGCGCCTCGATCCCGTTCGCCATCGCCGCGCGCGCCGCCGACCCGCAGGCGCCCGTGATCGCCGTGCATGGGCGACGGCACGTTCGGCTTCCACATGGCCGAGTTCGACACCGCGGTGCGCTGCGGCCTGCCCTTCGTCGCCGTCGTCGGCAACGATGCCACCTGGAACGCCGAGCACCAGATCCAGCTGCGCGAGTATGGGCCGAACCGCGCGCACGGCTGCGAGCTGCTGCCCACGCGCTACGATCTGGTCGCCGCAGGCGCTCGGCGGCCACGGCGAGCTCGTCACCAGCGCGCGGCGCGCTCGGGCCCGCGCTCGAGCGCGCCATCGCCAGCGGCAAGCCGGCCTGCGTCAACGTCATGATCGAGCGGGTGCCGGCGCCCGTGATCCGGCGCGCATAAGGATCAAGGTTTGACGTTCCGCTCGAGCGATCCCGTCCGCTGCGCCGAGGCGATCATCGATCAGGCCGGGCGCGACATCGCGCTCGCCATCCCGATCGGCATCGGCAAGCCGGTCGCTGCTCGTCAATGCGCTCTATCGCCTGGCCGAGGCCGACCGGCGCCTGCGCCTGCGCATCTTCACCGGCCTCACGCTGGTGCGGCCGCGCTATCGCACGAGCCTGGAGCGGCGCTTCGTCGAGCCCCTGCTCGACCGGCTGTTCGGCAGCTATCCCGACCTCGCCTACATCAAGGCGCTGCGCGGAGGCGGCCTGCCGCCCAACATCGAGGTCACCGAGTTCTTCCTGCAGGCCGGGCGCCTGGCTCTCGCAACGCCCGCGTGCAGCGGAGCTACACGAGCCTCAACTACTCGCAGGTCGCCGCGCACCTCGCAGCGCATCGGCACCAATGTCTTCGCGCAGCTGGTGGCGCCGCACCCGCGAGGGCGAGCCGCGCATCAGCCTCAGCTCCAACACCGACGTCACGCTCGACATGCGGCCCTACGTCGCGGCGCCGCAGGCGGCCGGGCGGCCGCTGGCGCTCGCCGTCGAGATCAACGCCAACCTGCCCTACATGCCGGGCGAGGCCGAGATCGAGCTCGAGCGAGTTCGACGTCGTGCTGGAGGCCGGAGCGCCCGCACTACGATCTGTTCGCGCCGCCCAAGGAGCCGGTGTCGCTCGCCGACTACGCCATGGCGCTGCATGCGGCGACGCTCGATCAAGGACGGCGGCACGCTGCAGATCGGCATCGGCTCGTTCTCCGACGCGCTGGCGCATGCGCTGATCCTGCGCCACACCCGCAACGCGCGAGTTCCGGGCGCTGCTCGACAGGCTCGGCGCGCCGCTGCCGGCGGATGCGCGAGCTCGCGCCCGTTCACGACCGGCCTCTACGGCTGCACGGAGATGCTGGTCGACGGCTTCCTGGCGCTGATGCGCGCCGGCATCCTGCGCCGCCGCGTCGCGAGCGCCGACGGCCGCGAGGCCGTCCTGCACGCGGGCTTCTTCGTCGGCAACCAGGCCTTCTATCGCGAGCTGCGCGAGATGCCGCGCGAGGAGCTGGCCGAGATCGCCATGACCGGCATCTCCTTCACCAACACGCTCGACGGCGACGAGGCCGGCAAGCGCGCGCAGCGCCGCGACGCCCGTTTCGTCAACACGGCCATGATGGCGACCCTGCTCGGCGCCATCTCCTCCGACCAGCTCGAGGACGGCCGCGTCGTCAGCGGCGCCGGCGGCCAGCACGACCTCGTCGCCATGGCGCACGCGCTGGACGGCGCCCGCTCCATCATCGGCGTGCGCAGCACGCGCCGGCAGCAATCGCCGCACCGTCTCCAACATCGTCTGGCGCTACGCCAACGCGACCGTGCCGCGGCAGCTGCGCGATATCGTCGTCACCGAGTACGGCATCGCCGACCTGCGCGGCAAGTCCGACCGCGACGTCATCGTCGCCATGCTCGGGGTCGCCGACAGCGCCTTCCAGCCGGGCTGTCGAGGCAGGCGCAGCGGCGCCGGCAAGCTCGAGCCCGCCTTTCGCGCTGCCCGGACGCGGCGAGCGCAACCGACGCCGAACGACTCGAGGCCGCGCTCGGCGCCGCGCAGGCGCGACGGGCCTGCTGCCGGCGTTCCCCTCGGCACCGAGATGACCGAGATCGAGCAAGCGCTGGCCGGCCCGCTCACTGCTTGAAGTCGGCCGGCTACGCTGATCTGCTGCGCACGCTGCTTTGCCGGGCTGACGGGCGAGCGAGCCTCCTCGACCGCGAGCAGCGCGCGCTCTCGACGACGGCTTTCTGCTCGCCAGTACGTGCGCAGGACCGGCGTGCGCGACTGAGCGCTTCGCGCGAGCGTCGTGACTGCGCGCGGCAGCCTGCGCTCGAAGCGCATTGACAGGCGGCCGGCCTTCAGGCGCATGCTCGGACATATGAACTACCGCCACGCCTATCATGCCGGGCAATTTCGCCGACGTGCTGAAGCACGCCGTGCTGGCCCTCGTGATCGACCATCTGAAGCGCAAGGATGCGCCGTTCCGCGTCATCGATACGCATGCGGGCGCCGGCCGCTATCGCGCTGGACTCGGCGGAAGCCGAGCAAGACCGGCGAATGGCGGCAGGCGGCATCGCCCGCCTTGTCGGGCCCGACGCCGCGCCGCTGCCGCCGGACGTCGCGCAGCCGTCTGCAGCCCTATCTCGATGCCGTGCGCGGCGAGAACGCGGGCGGCGCGCTCGCGGTCTACCCGGGCAGTCCGCTGCTCGCGCTGCGCCTGATGCGGCCGCAGGACGCGCTGGTCGCCAACGAGCTGCATCCCGAGGACGCGGCGCCGCTGCGAGGCCGCCATCGGCCGCGACCGCCGCGCCAAGGTGATGGCGCTCGACGGCTGGGTGGCGCTCAAGTCGCTGCTGCCGCCGAAGGAGCGGCGCGGCGTCGTGCTGATCGATCCCGCCGTTCGAGGAGAAGGGCGAGCTCGAGCGCCTGGCCGACGGCCTGGCGCAGGGCCTGCAGCGGTTCGCAACCGGCATCTATCTCGCCTGGTATCCGATCAAGGACCCGCAAGCCGTCGCCCGCTTCCACGCGGCGCTCGCCGCGCTCGGCCGTGCCCAAGCTGCTGCGTGTCGAGCTCATGATCCAGCGTCCCGACGATCCGACCGGCTCAACGGCTGCGGGCTCGTCGTCGCCAATCCGCCCTACACGCTGGAGGGCGAGCTGGCGGCCGTGCTGCCCGAACTTGGCCGCCGACTGGCCGCTTGCTGAGGCGGCGCGAGCTACCGTCTCGAGCTGGCTCGGCAGCCCGCGGCAGGCGCGCAGAACGCGGCGGCGCCGAGCGCGAAACGGCGTATGCGCACCAGCCGGTGAAATGCAAGCGTTAATTTGCCTTGCGCAGGTGCAGGCAATCACCGATACTCCGCCGCAGTTCGGGCGGCCTATCGGACCCGGCGGAGACTGCTGAGACTGTCCTGAGATGATTTGCGCAGACGCGTCATCGTTCTCTCGCGCCTCACGTTCCCCGACATCGGACGAGACTGCCTAACGCTTCACCCGCGCCAGCTCGCGCAGCTGACGCGATCCGCAATTCTTTACCGGGGACATGGAGACCTCGCATGCGGCAGACCGGAACTGTAAAGTTCTTCAACCAGACGAAAGGCTTCGGCTTCATCACGCCGGACCAGGGGGGCAAGGACGTTTTCGTCCACATCACGGCGGTCGAGCGCTCCAACATCGGCACGCTCGACGAGGGCATGCGCGTCTCCTTCGAGACCGAGCCGGACAAGCGCGGCAAGGGTCCGAAGGCCGTCAACCTGCAGCTCGCGAGCTAACCCGCCGCGCGAGCCGTGCACCGGCCGTCACCGGCCGGCCACGGCAGCGGAAAATCGCGTTCGTCCCGTGCCGAAAGTGCGGGCTGGACAGTGTGCAAGGACAGCGATCTCGGGCAATGTGCCCCGGCTCGCTGTCTTTTTTGTTTCTGGAGGGAGTAAGCCATGCGCAAGATTGATGCGCGTGATGGTGCCGGCGTTTGCATTCGCCGGCGGCCCTGCTGGTGGCCGGGGCAGCGCCGAGGCGGCTGCGTGAAGAAGGCGCGGCAGAGGGACCGGCGGCTCGCGGATTCGGCCATGTTCCAGGCCTGGGAAGCCGTGCTGCAGGCGACCGACTGGGGCTCCTGGGCACAGTTCATGACGTCCGGCATGAAGGTCGGCTCGGCGCCGGGCTACAAGGTCAGCAACATGCGATACGAGCTGCGGCGCGGGCGGCATGCTCGGCCAGGAATGCGTGATGCAGGCGACCCTGTGCAAGTGAGGCCGGCCTGTCGCCACGGCTCGGGGGGGTATCGGAGCCTTAGACCTGCGCGACGGTTGCCGGATTGCGATGCTCGCCAGCGCATTCAGGATTTGGTTGCTTTTGCTGCACTAGACTGGAGCCAAGCTGAACAGGACTTCAATACTCGAAGGTCAGACGATCATGACGATTAAGACACGCGCTTGGCATTGGGCTCGGCGCGCTGGCGCTGACGGGCTTTCAGGCCCCGGCCGAGGCGGCCGAGCGCCGCGCCAAGCCCGTCGATCATCGCCACCGAGGCGTGCTTGCAGGTCGACCAACGGCCCGCTACAGCCGCAAGCGACCGGTGCGCAGCCGAGTCTATCGGCGGCGGATCGGCTTCTACTCCTACACCTACCACGACGTCATCAACACCTACGGGATGTCGCGCAGCCAATACGGCAGCATCAACAGCTACCGCGATCCCTTCGTCGACCGCCAGACCGTGAACGGGCCCTTCGACCACGGATTCTTCTTCGATTCCGGCATGGCGCCGCGTGGCGGCGACTCGCCCTACCTGCGCTGACGCACCTGGCGCGCGCATCGGGGGTAGTTCGGCCGGGCGCCGTTTCGCGCTAGGCGGCGCGCGACCGGCTATAGAAGCTTCGGGGGCTGACAGGTGACTGACTCTCGAGGGAGCCGTCGCATGCGCTGGAGACCGCATCCGCCGTATTCGGCAGCGGCGGCCGTTGCTGCCCTGGTGCTGTCGCGCCGACCGCCGCCGATGCCAAGTGCACGCGCTTTCCTTCACCGTGAACGACTATGGCAAGGACGGCCCGACGCACGACGCCAAGAACCTGCTCGACAAGTACATCGCCAACTGGACCAAGGAAAAAGGCATCAAGAACTACAGGGTCGGCAAGAAGGACGTGAAGTGCGAGCTGTTCCTCGACTTCATCGTCTTCGACGAGCACACCTGCCAAGCGAGCGCCTCCGTGTGCTGGGGGATGGCGACGCTGCCGGCCCTGCCGAGCCGGCCCGAGGCATAGGGCAGCGAAACCAAGAAGAAGCGGCCGACTGCCAAGAAGGCGCAGGGGCCCGGCTGATAGGCCTGCCGTGACAGCCGGCACCCTGCCGCGGCATCTCCGCCAGGATCGATACCGGCCAGCGGTGCACGAAACCGAGGAGAGGGCCTATCCGCGGCCCGAGCGGGGCCCTCGGAGCCGGGCGCTACTTCCCCTTCTCGTAGGGGTAGACGACGTCGCCGGTCTTAGGTCTCCCGGCGTCAGCACGGTCTGGTAGCCCATGCCGCGCCACTACATCGAGGCCGGCGCCCTGCTTGATGCCGTGATACTGCACCTGCAGCATCCGGCCCTCCGCCCACTCGCCGCCCTTGCCGAACTTGATCGAACCGTGGATGGTCTTGAAGGTCGTCTTGCGGATGTAGTCGGCGAGCTCGTCGTCCTTGAGGCTGTTGGCGCCCTTGATGGCGTCGCCCAGCACCTGGATGTAGGCATAGCCCCAGCCGCCCAGGTAGTAGCCGAGCGGATCGACGCCCTCGGCGGCCGGCGCGAGCCTGGTACTTCTTGAAGAACTCCTCGGTGCCCTCGTACATCATCTTCTTGTCGGGCACCCAGGTCTCGTAGTTGACCCAGCCGTTGAGCAAGGGCCCGAGCTGGTTCTTGATGGCGGTGGCCTGCAGGCCGACCATGGCGCCGCCGATCATCTTCGGCTTGAAGCCGATCTCGTTGACGGCCTTGACCATGCCGACCGAGTCCAGCGGATAGGAGCAGACCACGACGAGGTCGGGATTGGTCGCCTGGATCGCCCGCACGATCGGCGAGAAGTCGGTCGTCGCCGGCGGATAGGTCTTGTCGTAGACGATCTTGATGTCGTGCTTCTTGGCGTTCTCGCGCGCGCCCTCGCAGGCGTTGCGGGAAAATTCCGCATCTGCCGCGACCAGGGCCACCGGTCTGCGGCTTGGGATTTTGCGTGGCCGCGACCTCGAAGAATCCCTCGGTGAAGGACGGCTTCGTGTTGGGCCCCGTCGGGATCATGGCGAAGAACTTGTCGTACTTGAACTCGTGGTTCACATCGAGCCCGAACAGGATGATGAACAGCTTGCCCTTCTGCATGACGACGGGCATCGCCGGCGCCGCCATGTTGGTGGCGTAGGGCCCGAGCACCAGGTCGACCTTGTCGACGTCGATGAGCTTCGTGTAGATGCCGGGAACGGTGGAGGCATTGGTCTGGTCGTCGTAGTAGACGAGCTTGACCTGCCGCCCGAGGAGCCCGCCCTTGGCGTTGATCTCCTCCTCCCAGATCTTCATGCCGAGCAGCGCCTGCTTGCCGTTGGGCGAAGAGCGGCCCTGTCAGCGCCATGGAGAAGCCGATCTTGATCGGCTCCTGTGCCTTGGCCGGGGCGGCAAGGAAGCTGAAGACGGCTGCGGCAAGCAGGGCAAAGCATGCCGCTGCCCCGAGCCTGGTGTGAAAGGCTGTTTGTCTGCGCATTTCGAAGGTCCTCCCTGTGTAACGCCTTTTGCGCCAGTGTAGGCGTGAGCCCATACCCTAGCCAAGGGGGCACAGGCGAGGTTCGGCTTTCTCGTGCGCCGAAAGGGCAGCTGGCCGGCACAACGTTGGGATGCCACCCATTTGACCGGCTGCGGGCCGGGGACTAGCCTGCGACGCGCGGGGCCCCATGGTCGTTCTGCAGCGTCCTGCGGAGCGGCTCGGTGTTCATGTCGGCAACTCGCGAGCAACAACGGGAACAACAGCCCGCCATTGCTGGACCGGATCCGCCCCTTCCTCCGCAACAACACCTTCTTCGGGGGGCTCCCCGACGTGGCGCGTTTTTGTCTTTTATTCTTGTCTTTCTGTCATCTTCGGATTCTGAATCCAGGCCTTCCATACGTCGTTTGCGTGCGCACTATATTAATATTAAATTGATAAATTAATAATTTTTTCATCGCTCACATTTTTTAAATAATTAAAATTCAAAAAAACCAACCTCCAATTTTTTGAGTTTTTCTTTTTCCTCCAAAGCAATTTCTTCTTCAGTCTTTGTTCTATCGGTTGGCGTATCCACGTTTTTCAAATGCCAACTCACGCACATGTCTATCATATTTATCATCTTTGTCACCTTGTTTTAATTTTATTTCAGGATTCGATTGATTTCTTGATGTAAATTTTGATTCTTGAGACTCTAAATTTTTGGATACTGATTGAGGGATAAGAATATTACGAATTTCATCAACCTCGTTATCCAATTCAGTTCTTATGTGTTCATCAGTTTCTTTCTGACCATGCGTTCATACTAAATTGATAATTATATAAATATATAAAAATAAATAAAAAAACCGAGCATTTTTCAAACTCTGAAAATGCAAACTCCCCAGCAGCGAAACGTTCCCCAGGCCCAACTCGACCGCGGATCGTGCCGTTCGAATCCGGTTAACCGGTAGGTTAGGATCGAATCCGGCAATCGAGTTGCGCAGATTGTTAGCGATCGCTTCCGAATTCGAGTCAGTGCGTAGAAGAAGCGTGAGATAGCCCGGGCGGAGCTTGCGTCATAGGAAAAAACGCTTCAAGCCGGATGGTGGGTTCTCCCAGGCTACCGGGAAAGGCAAGGTCATTAACGACGCCGACGATTTCGTAAAAGTCTTTTTGCGCAAAAGTGCTAATAATGCGCTTTCCGATCGGACTTTCGTTGGGCCAAAAGTTTCGAGCGGTGGTTTCGTTGATAATCAAAACTTTCGGGTGATCGACCGTATCCCCAGTGTTGAAATTACGGCCCTGTTGCAACCGGGCACCCAGGGTCTGGAAATAGTCGCTACTTACCGATTCGAAAAACATTTCCGGAGAGCTTATCCGGCGGAAACTCGGGTCGACCCTCAATCTGAAACGAATTACTATCTGCCATAACCAAACACCGGATTCGATTCGGCAATAGCAGCGTGTTGCACACCCGGCAGCGTGCGCAGCCGATTTTCCAGTTCCGTCAGAAAAACAACTCGTTGCTTCTCACTTGCATATTTCTCTCCCTGAAGGTTCATCTGCGCCGTCACCAACCCATCGACCTGCCAGCCGGGATCTGCATTGAGGAAGCGCTGCAAGCCCCGCAGGAATAATCCAGCAGCCGCGAGCAATACCATCGCAAACGCTACTTCACCGACGACGAGCGCGTGTCGCGTACGGTGCTGAGATCGTCCCGCGCTTGACCCGCGCGAGTTCTCGCGCAGCGCGAGGTTCAGGTCGGCACGCGATGCCAACCATGCAGGAAGTGTCCCGAATAGAACTCCCGTCAACAGCGAGCACAGCAGAGCAAACCCGAACACTTTGTAATCGAGTTGCACACCTGCTCCGGGCAAATCGCCGAACATACGGACACTGATAAAACGGATGGCGCCATAGGCAACAACGAGACTGATAATTCCACCGATTAGCGCCACCAGGATGCTCTCAGTAAACAAATGCCGCAGCAGTCGCCAGCGTCCCGCGCCGAGCGCGGCGCGCACGGCCAGTTCTCTCGATCGGGCCGCCGTGCGAACGAGTTGCAGGTTAGCCAGATTCGCGCACGCGATCAGCAACACAAAACCTGCGAGTCCAAATGTGAACCACATGACAGTTCTGCCGATGTCGTCGGACATGGATAGCTGAAGCGGCTCGAGTCGCAGACTTTCACCTTCGTTCGAGGAATTTTGTTTGTGGATGTTAGCAGCGAGCGCAGCCATGCTTTGCTCTGCCTGCTGGATTGAGACGCCAGGCTTGAGCCGACCAAACGAATTTAGAAAGGCGGCCCGGCGATTCGCTTTCGCTTCCGGAGTGAACGTCAGCGGCTGCCAAATGTCGATCCGGCCCCATAGCATCGGATGGTCGAAGCCGGGAGGCATCACGCCGACGATCTCCACTGTTTTTCCGTCGAGCTGAATTTTTCGACCTATGACGTTCGGATCACTTCCAAAACGTTGCGTCCAACATCGATCGCTCAGGACGATTACGTTATTGACACCAGGCTCGAATTCTTCGGGTTTAAATACACGGCCGTGCGCGGGTGCGACTCCCATCATTGGGAAAAAATCCGCAGTTGCAATGAGGCTGAGCAGGCGCTCGGCGGCTCGCCCTTGCTCGGTGAGAGTACGGCCCGCATAAGCTGTAGGCCGCCATCCTTTCAAAAACGGTATTTTGGTCGTGCTGGTCGAAGAAATTTGCTACTGAAAAAGGCCAATTTTGAGAGTGTGATGACGTGCGCCATACACGGACTAATCTTTCGGATTGCGGATAAGGCAGTGAGCCGAATAGAAACGTATTCAGCACACTGAACATCGCCGTATTGACACCAATTCCGAGCGCCAGCGTCAGGGCGGAAACGATCGTAAAACCCTTGTGCTTTTGCAGCATGCGCAGGCTGAAGCGCACATCCTGTGACACGGTCGTCATAGCGTCCTCCATGTCAGTGACTTAAGGCGTTGGGGTAGTTCCCGTTTTGAAGTATTGCTCAGTAATAATACACCTCGCAGAGGTCGTTTGTGACAAATAATCGATTGACCTGTTGGAGGATCTGCTTCGCCGGAGCTTTACAACTTTCATCACCTTAGCCCTTGGAATGATCTCACTCCACAGGTGAAGATGGTGACACTTTCAACTACCTTCTCTTGAACCCAGTGGGAAGTTTTTGATGAGTCAATTCGATTCGCATGATGGCTCACGTAAAAACCCACTCGAAATAGTATTCGTTGCCTCATTTAAAAACCCACTCCAAATGCGAGCGATAAATTGCCACTGAATTGCCTCCTCTCTGCGGTGTCGTGCTAGAGTTCCAGGCGCCGGCGCGGAGGATAGGGCAACGCTGGAGAGCGACCCGAGCGCCGTCGCCGGTGAGTATACGGATGGGCAGGGCCAAGCGCTCTGCCCTTTTTGCTGCCCATCCGGTACTCCGTAAAGCGATAAACTCATTCTCTTAGCTCTCGGGCTGCTTAGTGAAATAGCGATCGTTGCGGCATTGCCGCGGGCGCACGCGCGCGGCTTTCTTGCTGGCAGTGGACTTCATTAAGCGCTCCTGCAAACGCATCAGTTTTCTTTTCAACGCCGCCGGGTTAAGGTTTTGTATTTGGCGCGCAAGCGTTGTTTCTCCGCTTCGCTTACCTGCGCCGCTGCCAGCACCCGCTGGTAAGGAGTTTGCGCGCGATCATAACGCTTAATCACTTTGCTCCCCACTCTTTCTTTTGACTTCAATTTCATGGTGGGCTGAAAGAAGTTAGTGTAGAGCCGCAGCGTCGCATAGAGTTCATTGAGTAAGTGCAACTGCGCTTCCGTGTCATAGCGTGCGTAGCCCACCGCGCGCCGCACTACCGAATAGTTCTTCTGCTCCACAAAACAGTTGTCGTTTTTGCGATACGGCCGCGAGCGCGTAAAGCTGAGTTTTTGTTGCTGGCAGTATTCCACCAGATACTTGTTGATGAACTCGGAGCCGTTGTCACTATCGATGCCCAGCAACGGAAAAGGCAGTTTTTGGCGCATTTCCTTCAAAGCGGCGAAGACCCAGGCTTGTGCTTTGTTGCGGACAGCCAGCGTCTCGGTCCAGGTGGTCGCAATATCAGTGAGATCCAAAGTTTGACAATAGTCACCGGCCGCCAGGCCGCCGTCATGAGCCACCAGGTCGATCTCGACAAAGCCTGGTCGTTGCTCATCCCACTCGGCGAAGGTGCGAATCGGGATCTGCTTTTTCAGTAAAGTGCCCGGGCTTGGTGCCCACTACGGCCGCGCAACTCATATTTGCGTCGTTCTGGTTTGAGCAACCGGTCGATGCTGGCGGCACTGATGCGTAACAGCTTCGCTCGTGTCTCGCGATCGCAACGGAACTCATTGTGGCGCTCGAGCACGGTGAGCAACTCCGGCAGCATTGGCTGCAGGCGCTTGCCGCAGATGTAGTCCATGATGCGCCACAGCCTTACTAATGCTGTTTGTACCTTCTCGTCATAGCAACGCGCGCGCTTTCTCTTGGTGCGCGACTTGCGCTCCACCACCACGATCGTTTGTTTGTCGGTTTGTAGGCGACGTCCTTCATGCCGCAACACCAACCGCGCATACCAGCGACTATAGCCCGTGGTCGCGATAAACTGGTCCAGAATCTTGCTCTTCTCTTTTTTGCGCGCGCCACGATATTGACCGGCGGTCGCTTTGGTAACTTCCTGCCTCGCCTTCATCGTTAGCCTCATCCTCACCTCCAGTGCGCGTCAAACACTGGAGGTAAAACACACTCTATTTCGAGTGGGTTTTTAAATGAGGCAACGAATGCCATTTGGAGTGGGTTTTTGCGTGAGTCAATTCGATTCGTTGACTTTTCACGTTGTTAGTACTAGTGTGCGTTACGTCGCCTGAATTCAACCACACATGAACGAATTCGTTCGTTCGCAACTCTCCGCTGACTAACATTGGGAATTGTGAGTCCCGAAACCTCGTGTCTTTTGCAGGAGAGGAACTCAGGCAGCCGCACACCCCCACATACTCCGAGCTATTGAATGGAAAGGAACCGTTATGCTTAAGCGCGTCTTACGGCTCATCGGCGTAACTCCAACGTTAGTCGCCATCCTGGTTAGTGCGTCAATCACCGCGACTGCAACGAACACAGGATTTTCGACGCTGAATGTCAACGGCGAAGCAGTGAAAATTTATCGTGACGACTTTGGCATCCCGCACATTTTCGCTGAGACGAATCGCGGCCTGTTTGAGGCTTACGGTTACACCGTCGCTCAGGATCGACTGTGGCAACTTGAGTTGAACCGCCGTGCAGCCAGAGGAAAACTTGCCGAGATCTTTGGAGCCAGCACGGTGAATGCCGACCGTGCGGCGCGGATTACCGGTTATACCGATGCCGAACTCGACGCGCAATTCGCGATGCTTACCGCTGAGGAACAACAGATTTTCGATGCATACCTCGGCGGAATCAACCGCTACCTAAGCGAGGTGGCACTCGATCCCCTTTCAAAGTTGCCCTTCGAGTTTCACGCCCTGGGTTTCTTTCCACAGCCATGGACCCGACGAGATTCTGCCGCTTTCGGCGCTTTCATGGTGCGTCGATTCGGTGAAATTGGCGGTCGCGAGTTAACCAACCTTTCGCTGCTCGACAGCTTGATCGCAGCTCATGGTCCAACGAATGGCTTCGCTATCTTTAACGACGTGAGGTGGATCAACGATCCCGACTCTCCCGTCACGGTGCCCACATCCGGAGCATTTGGAAAACGGCAGAAGCCGCAAAGTTTGAATAATGCGCAACTACAAATCGTCTCGACGCACACGTTGGAAGTTTCCGAAGATGAGGCTCGCGCGACCTGGCAATCCCTGGGCGTACCGACCAAACTTGGCAGTTATGCGTGGGCAGTCAGCGCAGCTCGCAGCGCCAACGGGTTCGCGATGCTTTACGGTGGTCCACAGATGGGCTTTAGTGTGCCGGAGGTTCTGCATGAAGTTCAGCTCAATGGTGGAAATGGCTTCAACGTAACGGGGATGGCCTTCGCCGGTGTGCCTCCGGTTCTCATCGGGCGCAACGATCATGTCGCGTGGACCTCAACGACTGCGATCGGTGATAACCTGGACCACTACATAGAAACCACCTGCAACGCCGGCGGTGGACCAGGTTCAGGTTATGTATTCAATGGCACATGTCAACCGTTCGAGGCGCGTGTTGAGACGATCAATGTTCGTGGGGCGAGCCCGGTGATACTGACCGTGCTGCGAAGTATTCACGGGCCCGTCGTCGGTAGCAGCGGAACCAACTTAATCACTCAGAAGCGCGCCCACTGGCAACGAGAACTGGAGAGCGTCCACGCGTTCTTCGGTTTTAATCGTGCGCACAACATTCAACAATTCGAGGCGGCAGTAAAACTAATTCCTACTTCCCACAACTTTATCTATGCCGATAAGATCGGCAACATCGCTTACTGGCAAGCGGGCCATGTACCGTTGCGGCCGGCGGGCTTTGATGCTCGCTTACCATTTCCAGGAAATGGCAGTGCTGAATGGCCCGGTGGCACGTTACCTATACCAACCTCGATCAATCCGGCACAGGGGTATTTAGCGAACTGGAACAACAAGCCGTCAGTTGATTACGACAATGCCGACAATCAGATTTTCGGCAAACAGTTTCGCCTTTGGGACATCATCGATCGTCTTGCTACAGGAGTCATCTCTCTTGAAGACATGCGGGACATTCCAAAAGACATCGCGCGGGTAAAGGCTATTGGTCGCGAGGCGCGTTTTCTAAAGCCATATCTGCTTACGGCTTTGACGGACGTGCCTCCTGCGCATCCACTCGCTGCACAGGCGAAGGCAATCATCGAGGCTTGGGACGGCAATGCTTTTTCGGACGCTGTGACTAGCACCAACCTCCATTCCGGCGAAGTGATTTTCTCTACCTGGCTCAACCTGATGTTGACTAATACCTTTGCGGACGAACTGGGCGCCAGGGTCGGCGAAGCGAGCTCGAACATGCTCATACACACTCTCGATTTTGCTCTGCTGGGGGATTCCGGTGTGCCGCCGAGTCGAGACTACTTTAATGGAATCAATCCGAAGGCTGTCATGTCTGCGACATTCGATCAAACTCTGACGTTACTCGCAGCAGCGCAGGGACCCAATCCTGCGGCGTGGACTGGACCGAGAGGCTCGATTACGTTCATGCATCCGATCATCGGTGTAGTAGCGAGCATCCCGAACTCAAATCGCGCCACCTATGGACAGATCATTGTGCTCGGCCGGCCGAGGATAACAGGCGAAAGCATTTTTACTCTGGGACAAAGCGGATTCTTACGCCTGGTGTTGCCCAGCAGCTTCGCGTTCGATCCACATTTCATGGACCAGCTTGGGTTGTTTAGGAATTTCGAGTACAAACCGATGAGGTTTTTCAGAAATACACAACTGCAGGAATAAGTAGCTTTCGTCCGCGACGTAGTCTTCATCCGCGTTTGGGGGTGGTCTACTTGATCCGCGTCCCGTGGTCCGTTCGGACCACGGGACCGTTTGTGGAGCATTGTGTAAGCGGCCCATGAAGCCAAGATCCGTTACATAAATTCGACACAAATAATACAATAAATCGTTAATTGACAGGCCAGATCACTGGTGGTTTTATCCTCTGCAGTATTTTAGCCTCTCGTTCACGTGCGACTCACATTTCGGTTAGCCTTACGTCAACGACCCGTCTGAAATACCACCACTAGAGAAGGTCTTTGTGCTCACGCCTCCAGTCGTAACCGAACTGGCCTGAAGACGTCCGCCAAACTCCTGTGCAAAGAGCGAACCTGGGCTGACAAATAAGCCGCTTGGAGGAATTTCTCTATGAGAGTCGAACACTTGGCGATCGATGGCTCAATCGTCTCGGTCGAAGCTGACGCGGACGTCTCGACACAAGCTACGGCAGCGGGCTGGGCCATCGTCCCGTCACTCATGCGCGCTCACCCATTTGTTGCTTACCCAGCAGGTCACAGTGATTCCGTCGAGAAGATGGTGCGTGAAAACTTTCCCGAAGTTAGTGTCCGCTGGACTGAAGATTACTCTCTTAAAGGCGGACGCCTGCGCGTCGCCGAAGTCACCCTACCAACCGCAACCGGTGGCAAGAGGAATGTCACCGTAGGCGCGTGGGAGGGCCGCCGTGGTTGTCTTACGACATCTCTGAGCGGCTCGGAGCGTGATCGGCTGGTTGAGATCTTTGACACGCTTCAATTCAGCGAACGCGCGCGAGGTGTGGCAATCGACTCGCCTATAACACCGCGACCAAGAGAGCCCGAGGTCATCAAAGAGATTCCGCGGCTCGGAGTGCTAAACATTCGACCCGCCATACCGAGTTCGCTTGAGCGGGTTCCGCGATCTAAGGGGCGAGTCACGAACAACGGTGAACTCTTTCGCTTCACGAAGTCAAGCAACGCATTGCTCTTCGTAAGCCCCTCAGCGGTAGTAAGAATTGCTCCGCTGCAAAGAGCCACCGGCGCCCCACAACCCGCCGCACGCAAGCTGAGCGCAAAAGAGAGCGCTGCACTGAAAGCCGCCACGCGCGACGAAGTCTCACCCGAGGTCGACACCCAAGAGATATCGGCCATCGCGCTGGGCCTAAAGATCGAATGGCTGCCCAAGGATAGAGGTCAATGACGTTCATCCATTACATTGCACTCAGCTATGTTGCGGCGAGCCTCATGGCGAGTGGTGTGCATCATGTGACAAGGATAGCTGGCTTTAGGGATATCGTGCGGTCTCACCGCATCATCCCGGCGGGCCTCGCAATGCCGCTAGCGATCCTGGTCACTGTTTTTGAACTTTTAGTGGGAGGTACCGCGATCGCTGCTCTGTTCAGAGTGGAGGTTAGTGCACAGACTCCACTGCTGTTTTCAGTCTGTGCAGTAATCGGGCTCGCGTTCGCACTGTACGTCCGGCAACTATTCCGTAGTCCAGAAGGTATCACTTCTTGCGGTTGCTCGTCGTTCGATAGCCCGCTGACTGTCGCGTCTATTATTCCGGCGTTAATGTTGGTACTGGTTTCGCTATTAGGACTAGCCTCGAACGCATTTCGTTTTGGCAATGCTCCGAGTCCTCGATTGCTTGTCCTGCCCCTCGTTTGGGGCGCCACGCTTGCGCTAATCATCAACCTACTTCCGGCTTCTATGCCGCTTCCAGAAACTTAAAACGGGCGGTGACGATGTTTACAGAGCTTCTTGATTCCAGATCTAGTTTCATTCTCGCCGCGATGTTCGTGTCATGGGTATCAGTCGCATTACTTGCACTGGTAGCAGGAAATCTGCACCGAAGACTCCAACGCATTGAAAGTTCACTTTCAGTCAGTGCCGCGGCTCCTTACTCAGGACTGCTCGGTAAAGCTTTGCGTGAGTCTTTAGGCGAATCCGTGCCAGCGCCGTGCGTTCTGGTCTTCCTCTCAGCCAATTGCCAGGCGTGCAAACGTGTACTTAGCGAGTTGCAATCACTTTCGTTATCGACGCCCTTGGCACTTGCCTGGACAGATCACGCGCCTTCTCCCCTACCGACGCTGCCGCTCGGAATAATCGTTCTCGACGATGGACCAACGGTCAGCGCCGCGCTCGGAATCCGCGCGACTCCTTTTGCGCTCGTCGCCGGCGAAAACGGAAGAGTCGTCAAGGCATCTCCTGTTAACTCGTTAAATTCTATTAACAACCTGGTGATGACTGGGTGAAGGAGGTTCACCATGAGCTTTGATATCGAAGATATTCCCGACATTGAGTCTGCCGGTAAACTGGGCCGACGCCCCTCGGCTGACTCGCGAATCGCAGAGGCATACCCATTACACCCTCAGGATCCCACCGATGTTCTAGCTTCTGTTGGGGTTCCGGTTGCGCTTAGAGTAGTTGAGAGACTTCAGGCGCGCGCCTTTCCAAGCAGTGCAGACATGGCCGCCATGAGCTCAGTTCAGTTCGGAGGAAACTACACAACCCACTCCAACTGCGGAGGTTTCGACTATACGCCAACCTGCAATGAGGCTTGTTTTGGGTTTGCACCGCATCACATGGACCCGTTCTATTGCGGAACGTGTGCTGAACAAGCAGCCGATCCTGTAAACAATCCCCCATACAACTGGCACTTCGTTGGATCGCGAGGCTCGATCCAATACAAGGACATGGAGCCAGATGCATGTGCGGGGAAAGATGCCTGGAAGTGGACCATCGAAGGACCATGCGGTAACTGTCAAAATACATCTGTCTATCGCTGCCACGATGGCTATAAGAAGTATCCCGAGAATAATTACTGGGATCCGACAATTTGCCAGGGACTCGTTGCCTGTGACGGTCAGTTAACGCCATGCCCGTAAACCAAACGTCGATGAGACCGTTTTATTGGCTCTGGTTGATCCCAGCGGCGATGATCGCTGGTGCTGCCGTCGCCGGGAACCTACACCTGGTCGCGCTCGCGATTGGTCTCGCGGGAGCACTTTCGTTGTCGGGCTCAATATGAAGTCTCAACAGCGCAGCCGTGTTGCTGCCGCACGAAAGACGTCGCTCCAACTTCGACTATAAAATTCTCATTGCCTATCTTCTGGGGACTACCAGCGGAGCTCTGCTGACGACCGTGGTGGTATGGGTGTTGAGCGGTTTTGTGGAACCGCTGGGCGAAGCGCTAAAGGCCGCAGTGCTTACCGCCGGAGCCGTGTTCATCGTGCTCTGCAAGCAGGGACCATTAGCGCGTTTCGTCTCTCTACCGGAATCGCGCCGGCAAATACCCGCAGAGGTTTTCGGCGGAAGCCTCATTCGTGGTGCCTATCGGTTTGGGCTGGAATTGGGAACCGGTGTTCGCACATACGTGCCTTCATCCGCCCCTTATATTTTGTTACTTGCCGTGTTTCTCGCACGACTTACTCTCGCTGATGCCTTACTTGTAGGACTGGGGTTTGGAGTTGGTCGCGCTTTTCCTTTAATGATCCAACTGACGGCCGCACGTCGACTGCGCGCAGCAAATCCAATGCTTCGCCAGCCTAACGCTTCCGCGTCGGCGACGGCTGCTCTACTGACTCTCGCAGGAGCCTTGATCCTTGTTTGAAACTGTTCACCAACCCACACCCTCAAATCACGACTCACCGCTGATGAATACGCGGCGCATCCGGCTCCGCGTTATTACCGAGCGCGATCGTGCTTTTCTCTATGAGCTCATGACTTCTCCTCAGTCGGGGGGACGCGTCCGGTTTGCGGGTGCCACTCCCAGCCCAGAGAAGATCGGGGCGTCTCTGTGGGATAGCGTGCTCGCGCAGTTTGTCATTGAAGGGTTTGATTCACAGAAGCCTTTCGGACTTGTCGCTATCACGTCTCCGAATTTCCGCGATGGTTTCGCGTACATCTCCGCGCTTGGTCCACCACAAGCACAAGGGCTGGGTTTGATCGCGGAGGGAGTGCTTCTTGGGTTTCACTATGCTTTCACTACCTGGCCGTTCCGGAAGATCTATATGGAAGCCTCAGAAGAAAGTTACAGGGCATTCAAAAGTGGCTTGGGTCGATTTTTCGTCGAGGAAGGGCGGCTGAAGGAACACGCCTTTTGGAATGGCCGTTTCATGGACGTATTGATCCTGGCCGTCTACCGCAAGACCTGGGCAGACCATGCTCCGGCGATGCTTAAACGCCTCGATCCCGGTTTGAATCAATCCGATCTTAGCAAGGGGCTCGTCTAAATACCCCGAAGGCAAAAATCGTTAGCCAGGGACTTAAAAGCCGTTGTCCGAATGGTCGTGCGGGTTCAACTCCCGCCCCTCGGCACCAGTTCTTCTACATTCACACTTCAAGGGTTTTCTGCAAACAGTCGAAAACTCCTCAGAAAATGCTTGACTACTTGCAGCCTGCACGGAACCTTCATGTTCCGCGAGGCGTAGTGTTGACGACCTAAAACTAATTCACAGGAGAGCTCATGAAGAAAGCGATCGCAATTTCGCTCGTTGCCCTGCTACTGAACTCTGCCAGCCCTTTCGTTTTCGCTCAGACTTTGCGCCCGGCATCTGACAAGGACTTTAACGCCGCTTACGATGCTCAAATCCGTAAAACGATGGCGACGTTTCCCGACCTTCCGGGCATCGCGATCGTCGTAATTAAGGACGACCGGCCGATCTTTGTCCAAGCGTACGGTATGGCGGATAAAGAAGCCGGCATAAAGGCCGATAGCGACACGCTTTTTTATACCGGCTCGTCTACCAAGTCTTTTACAGCGCTCGCAGCCGCGATGCTCGATCAGGAAGGCAAGATAAAACTCTCTGACGCGCTGACGAAATATACTCCGGGCATTCGCTTCAAAAATGAGCTACCGGACAAGATCACGATCCAAGATCTCTTGACGCACACGAGCGGTCTGCGGAACGGGGCGCTGATCAATCGCCTCGCGTTTACAGGTCAGATCGACCAGCGTGAGATCGATCAAGTCTTTGCCGAAGGCACCACTTTTAATGATGCCAACTTTGGCAAGTACAACTATACAAACCTCGGCTATAACATTTACGGGCTCGCACTGCATTACCATTTGAACAAAAAATGGCAGGACGTGCTGCAAGAGCGCATATTCGCTCCCGCAGGTCTAAAACATACGACTGCGTATGTTTCAAAGGCGCGAGCCAAAAAGTTCAAGATCGTAGCTCCTTATGTCATTTCCACCGATGGGACCACTGCGGGCCAGATGGTCCGAAGCGGGCTGGAAAAGACTGACGAGAACATGCAATCGGCCGGTGGAATTTTCATGAGCATTTCGGACCTCGGCCGGTGGCTTAACCTGAACATGAACGCCGGTAAGCTCGACGGCAAACAGGTGGTGCCGGCCGATATTATCCGCAAAGCGCAAACGGGATACACAAAGAGCACGCGGAACGAGCCGCCATTCTCGGGCGATGGCGAATACGGGCTCGGGTGGCAAATCGGCAAGTATCGCAACGAAAAGGTGGTCTATCATCATGGCGGCTATCCCGGTTATCGCAGCCATGTCTCATTTATGCCCGAGAGAAAAGTCGCGGTCGGCGTCATGGTAAATAACGACGCGCTTGGTGGACGCTTGGCAGATATGCTCGCTGCGTACGCTTATGACTGGTGGTTGCAGACGGAGAATCTGGAAGTCGATTACGCCCGGCTACTGCAGGAAACCCTTACGGCCTTTGAGAAACGAAAGCAGGGGATCGCTGCTGAGGCCGCGGGACGGGCAAAGAGAGAGTGGCAACTTACAAAACCGTTTACTGACTATGCCGGTAAGTATCGGAACGACCTGTTGGGCACGATTGAGGTCGTGGCAAAAGAAAAAGCGCTCGCGGTGCGAATGGGTTACATGAATACAGTCGCCACGCCTTATACAGACAAGGACACGATTCGCGTCGTGATGCTGCCCGGCGGAAACGGTGAAGTTATCGGCTTCGTAAAGGACGCCGAGGGAAAGGTCAGCTCAATGAATTACGGCGGCGTCACATTTACAAAGCTTGCGCAATAATCGACACCTGACTTGGTATAGTCAGTACCGTCCGCGGTAGCGGATCGGTGCGCCGCAGGCAATCGATCACAAAAGGCTGCGCACCCATCCGCTACCGCGGACGGTACTGACTGTATCCAAGCAGCGCACCTGAGGTAAACCACGACTCTCCCAAAGTACATGAAATCCAAGTAATGACACTCGATGTTCCCGCTCAGTCACGGAAAGCGAATTACTTCATTCTCCAGCGGCATCTCGTTCTGACGTTTTTCTGTCGGTGCGGCGGGCGAAGTGGGTTTCCAACCGAATCCTTTTCCCTGAACTTCGAACGAAGGTAAAGCATACGGAAGCCCTTCAGATCCGAGTGGTGAGACGGCGTCGCTGATGTGAAAGTGCAGGTGGGGTTCTGTTGAGTTCCCAGAATTTCCGACGAGACCGACCACTTGGCCACGCCGCACTTTGTCGCCAGTCTTTACGCGGAGACTTCCAGGTTGCAGGTGAGCATAAAACGCAAATCTACCGCCTCCAAGATCCAGAACTACGTGATTTCCACCAACAGTTTCAAGCGTGATTGGCACAGCACGCGATGTTGGACCAGGAACGTTCTCAGGAATCCCGTCTTTGGTGGCGACAACAACCGCGTCAGCTACTGCCAGTGCTTCTGCTCCGTAACAGCGATACGACTTGTTATCCTTCTCATCTCCGGAGAAGCTTCGGCCGTCAGGAAAAAGCTGCAGGAAGTCGATCGCAAATCTCTGCGCGATCCTGGCGCCACCACCCGTTGGTACCAACGCGCGTCGATGCCCGGACGAATTCCCCGGTCCGTTGCCGGCCAGCCACTCGCTGCCACGCACCGGCGGATTAATCATGATTAAGTCTTTCAAAACCGTTGCCGTCGCCGCTACAACCGAGAGTTCTTCAGGATACTCACCCACTTTGGCGGTCAGGCGATGTTGAACTGCAGTCGGGCCGCTCGTAGCGTCATCGAGAGTCAGCCACATATGGACCACCATGCGCAGTCCTCCCGCAAGCTTTAGTTTTTCATCGGTCGTGGTGGCGGCAACACCTGGACGCCCGATTCTGATTCCCAATTCCTCTCCCGCATAACTTGCAAGCTGTTTGTTAGTGTTGGGTTCCACAACTTCAAGTCGCGTGAGTACACATGGATTACGGCTAAAGTTAGTAATGTGGAGTTCATAAACAATGTGAGTTTTCGCACCGCCTTTGAAGCTCACCGGTTGCGCAGGAATCCTTATGTCGAAGGGAACATCAATCGGACGCTGCGGCGGTGTAGCCGGTGTAGGAGACGCTGCGGGAGTTGCTGCTTGAGCACGTTTGAAACTTAATGGAAGTACTGCACCACCTTGCGAGAATTGTCCAGTTAGCTCTGAGCCGTCAGCATTGAGCTTGCCATCAAACACCGCACCAACGGATTTCAACTCAACTCGGATGGAATCACCGCTGACGGTGATGACGTCGATGGGAATGACTGACCCTTGATCGATGCTGTTAACGCTTCCCGAGTATGTGCCGTCGGTATTTCTTGCAATCGTCAATGCAAGTCGCAGTTTCTGACCGGCGTCGAGTGTTCCTTGCCACGAACCCTCAGGACTTTTCGTGGCTTGCGCAAGTGTTTGAATAACTAGAACTACGAGGACCAGGAGAGCAGTCGAAATTCGCGTCATAGGATTTAGGCTCCTAAATTAGCTTTGCGGTCGCACACACTAATTTTCCTTTTTGTTAACAATCACAGGCCGCCGCAATAGTGAGTTTATATTATGGCGTTCCGTCTTGTAGGGTCGCACTTTTTTACCTGCATCGAGTTCCTCCCAATCCGCTTCCCTGTAAAACCCGAGGACAAAAGTGTCGCCTTTGTTTGCGAGTATTCGAACCCACCGGCGAAAAAAGACCTCGCCTCGCCGGGGATCAACCACCGCAACATAGGAAGCACCTAAACCCCCGTCTTCCATCGTGACAAGTAGAGCTCGCTTGTTGTTGCTTGTAATAACCTCTTTGACGGTCTCAACCATAAAATACTCGGACATTATTCGCTTGTGATTGCCCCTGTCCACGTCGTAAAGATGCAAGCTCTGACCTTCGTTCTCGTAACCACCGGCACCCTCACTTGACGAAAACACAACGTGTCGCCCACCGTTGATGATCCACGCCTGCTGTGCCTGTTCCGTTACCTTTTTCTCTGTTCCCGCAACCGTGACAAACAACGCTCCGTAAATATCCCGCATGTCAATTCGTACCTTCGTGGCCCGCTGCTCGAGTCTCTGCGCAATTCCTACCGGCACATACACTGCTGAGACGGTCAGGAGAGCAACCATCGCGATCATCATTTCAATTCTTTTGCAGTTTTTCATAGTTGAGTTTATACTCCCCGCGCCGCTGAAAGCTACGGTTCTCGTCGCTCTAAATAATTCGTCAGTAATCAGTTTTCCTCGCTTCTTGATCTTGCCGCGTGAGGTGCATTCATGGCAGAAGCCAAACCACCTTCGACATCTGATCTCCTCCTCCTGATTCTTGGTTTCCAGATCATGAAAGATCCCGATCTGTCAGCGCATTCGGGCGCGGACTACTACCTCAACCCAACAAAAAAGGGAGAAGAACGCACACTGCGGGAGACTGTTTCGAACCAACCCCTTTTGAAAAGCCCCCAGGCCGCGTGGGCCAGCGTCCGTTTCCGCGATTGGCTGATAGCCACGCTCTTCGGAAACATCGCGGACAAGAAGCATGATTTCACGGCAATCTCAGAACCTGTCCGCTATTCAATGGACTTACTGGGAAAGAAGTTTGACCGCTACAGCGATGGCATGTCTGACGAGATAAAAGCGGCACTCCTTTCCTCTGTATTAAAGTTGGAGCGCACTTTCTACTCTACGCTCACGTTTGGGATCTCCACGCAGAAAGTCGATAACAAGGAAGTCTTTGTCTTTGGCGCAGGGATGAGACGCCGAGCGCAATTGATCTTGAATGGGGATGAAGCATTACAGGTAGACGCCGAATTCTTCGTGCCCTTCATAATTCTTCCTAACCACCAACACGGTTCGGAAGTGGCATCCTCGTTCGTCCGCTCGATCAACGCCGGCATCACGCTCAAGAACACAACTGAGAACCTCCTCAGGCCAGACAAAGACGACAAAATCGTCTCCATACGTTTCAATTTTCGCATTCCGTTTACCGTAGAAGGAGACAAAGAGCTCCAAACGAAGTTCGGAACACCTGAGGTCAATTTTCAAAAGAAGATCAAGAACGCGCTCGACTGGACTGAATTCAAGGATTGGGAACCGTTTCTTGAAGAGTACTGCGCGCGGGAGCAAGTTAGTGAATTGTTGAACTCACCCATGGGTCCGCTGCTGGCAGAAAAAATCTCCGATGGTAGCGGTGTCACAGACCTGTTTCTCAAACAATCCAAACGGGATGAAATCAAAGCAAACCTGCCGAAGTTTAAGGAAGACATCGAGGATACGTTCTATTTACTCAAGCACGTTAAGGAGTGGCAGCCGCCGGATCCCAAAGATCCTGAACCAAGGTCCGGCAGCCGCAAACTGGGTAGTATGCTCAAGTCGCTTGGGGTCATGAGCGGTAAACCTCCGAGCGGTGGCGACATTGAATACTCGTTCAAACTCGCATCGAAAGTAACGGTCTGGACCATTCTCGATGCAATCATTGGTGAACTCGACGGCTTTCCGCGTCTATGTCAGCGGGCTGGATTCAAAGAAAGACAAGTACAACCGCATTGCGGTGACGCTTGCTGCCGACAGAACGAAGAAATTCTTCGGCGTGGGAGGACTCGCCTATAACGTCCTGCTCAATCCGGTTGACAAAAAGGATTCAAAAGAAAAGGAAAAACCGGGACCCTCCATCGTTCTTAGCGACGACAATTTCACAACCGATGAAAGCATCCTGATTGATCCGGACGAAGACGAACAAGAGGAACAGGAAGGACCACTAGAGCCTGAGACTGAGACCAAAGCCATCGACCCCGGAGAAAAAGAGTAAGGTCGACGTCCTACTTCAATTAGGCAAGTGGTTTAGCGGTGAGACGCTCGACGACAACTGGATGATGCGTCTGCTGCCAAAGGGGGAGACTCCGGGTCAACAGCGGTCGCCGCTTCCCGGCATCCGAGTTCTACCTTTCAAAAGGGCGACGTCTGACGATCACACCAAAACAAGCTTCTCCTGGACATTTGTCTTTGAACTCCTGAGTGTCGGCCTCGACTTTCAGGGGACGACCAAAGATGGTCTCACATTTTTAGAAGGACTCGCCGGTTATTTTGGCCTTGGTGCGGTGGAAACACGTCTCACGTTCATGCTCTCGCTTGAAGATATCGACCAGAAGAAAAAATTCTTCGATCGATTCGCATTCGGCGTCGGCGTAAAGCTCAAGGACATGCGTCTCTCCCTGGGGCCGAAGGACGAAGACGAAAAGAAAAAAGAGAAAAAGGGCGACGAGATCATTGAAGGACTGCAGGAGCTGCTTGCCGATGATTGGGCCGTTCTACCTTCCGTTGAACCGAAAAAGAGAACAGTCAAGACCCGTCTGAGCGCCAAGAAGAAAGATAAGTTTTCGATCTCGATCGGCTATCTCAGTCCACTGAAAGACGGCGGCAACAGCACGCTCGACATTCAGCTCTACGACGAAAAAGGCAATCGCGGCAAGATGGCCATCATTGCGATTGACCGGCTGGCCGAGCCTATCTATTTGAAGCAAATCGGAATTGCCTTAAAGGGCGTCGAGAATCTTGAGATCCGCAAGGGCCTGCCTGACAGTGCCCAACTGACTGTCATGCTGACTGGCGGCATTCGCTTGCCGGTCTTTGAGTTGGGCTTCATCGGCGCGAAATTGACGTTTCAACTGAACAGTCCCGGGAAAATGACGTTCTCGCTTGATGGTCTCGACGTCTCGGTGAAGTTTGGTTCCGTTATCATATCCGGCAGTTTCATGAAAGTCGGGATTGAGTATGCGGGCAGTCTCACCGTCAGCATACCCAAGGGTTCCTTCTCCGCGATGGGCTTTTATGGAAGCCTGCTCCTCTTCGACTTCGCGAGCGAGACCGACACCATTTTCAAACTGAATACAGGTCAGGTTCCGAAGAAGCTCGACGTTAAGCTTCGCGAGAAAGACGTCACGCCTAAAACTATTCAACGTGCGCCCGGTGGAGGTTGGGAGCTCCACAGCGCCGACAACAAGCAATACACGATCGACGAGTTTGACGGGAAGTTCGTCGTTCTCCGCCCGGACAAGACGTTCTTTGTCTACGTAACGTTGAGTGCCGCCAGTGGTACGGGAATACCCCTCGGACCGATCCAGATCACCGGATTAGTCTTCGGTTACGGATACAACCGTCGCGCAAAGATTCCGACGATCGAAAACGTCGCCGAGTTTCCGCTCGTCAAGATGGTGATGGGCCAGGGCGGTTATCAGAAGGAAGATACAACCTTCGAGCTGCAAAATCAGCTTGCGAAGCCGATCGAAGACCCAGTGTCCATTCTGGAAAAGATGAAGGACCACATAGTTCCGGAGCTGGGTCAGCAATTCGCCTGCGCCGGCGTGCGTTTCACTATTGCCGGAACGATTGACTGCTTCGCGCTGATGGTCGTGCAGTGGGGCGATAACAAGATCGAGATTTCACTGTTGGGTCTGGCACGATTCAGGCAGCCGCGTGACACAACCGCGCGGGCCATTTGCTACGTCGAGTTGCAGATCCTGATGACGATCAAACCGAGCGAAGGAACGTTCAAGTTACAGGCGCTCCTCAGTAACAATTCGTGGATCATCAACCAGGACTGCAAGCTTACTGGAGGCTTTGCGCTGTTTGCCTGGTTCGGTGATGAGCACAAAGGCGATCTCGTCATCACGCTGGGTGGTTATCATCCGCGGTTTCGCCGGCCGGATCACTATCCCGTAGTGCCTCGACTCGGATTGAACTGGCCCGTCAACGACAATCTGTCGATCAAGGGAGGTCTGTACCTCGCCTACACTCCTTCGTGCGGCATGCTCGGCGCAAAGTTGGAAGCAACTTTTCACTCGGGCCGTATCTCTGCGTGGTTCACGGCATATCTCGACGTAATCATCAATTGGAGCCCGATATTTTTTGAAGCTGAGCTTGGTATTTCATTGCGCGTCGAAGCGAGGTTTTTCCTTACTTCACTCAGCGTTACCATTGCCGCCAGCATTCAGATGTGGGGTCCGCCCGTCGGCGGAATTGCTCACATAAATCTGACCGTCGTCAAGTTTGACATCGAGTTCGGTACGCCCCGTCCCAGGAAACTGGAATTGATCGAAACGTGGCAGCAGTTCTGTCACAGCTTCCTCAATCTGGAAGGTGGAGACTCAAGGCCGGTCACGGTTCCCGTGCCGGCGTTTCCGGTAGTGCAACCGAATCTGGCCGCTGGCCGCAACAACCTCAACAACCTTCCGAATGCACTCAGGAAAGAATCGAAGCCGAAACCGGAAGACGGAATTTGGAAAGTGCGTGCGGATGAGTTGGAGTTGGCTGCGACCGCTGCCGTTCCGGTAACCACGCTCAACATCGGCAAGGTGAAGAAGACCAGTAATCCGCTGGAAGGAGTTCAGCAACGGAACATGAGTGGCCGTTCGATGATGGTCACCAAGCCGTTGACACTCGATAGCCAGGGCTTGTGGACAAAGAATTCCGCCGGCAAGTTGGGCGTTCATCCGATGGGTCGCGAATTTCAATCCGTGCTTAACGTCACGATTGTTCGTGACGACTTTGAGGTATCGGACTTTGAGCCGGTTCCAATAGCTGAATGGACCATGGAAGAGGAAGTCGGATCGTTACCGGCTGCGCTGTGGGAACCCGGAGAGCCGAACATGCGACCGTCTGAACCGACCGCCAAATTAGTTGATGGCTGTATTACGGGCATCAAGCGACTCAAGCCGAAGCGCGGAACACTCGGGAAAAAAGCTACGCCACCGCCGATTGACTGGAACCCGCTTGAGAAAGGGAATGTTCCCCCACCGACGACGACTCAGGAGAAACCTGGCACTGGTAGTGTGCGCGAAATTCAGCAACTAGTAGCCCAAAAGCAAGCCGATCAAGAGAAGATCGTTGCCGCTCTTTCAGCAGCCGGATTCTCACTAACATGGAAAGCAATACCGCAAGATGAAGTTCGCTTTAGAGAGCTAACCGCAAATCCGCTCTCAGGCGCAGTAGCGGCTTAACCCTAACGACTCGCTTGTGCTTTTTGCCTTGCTTGGGTGATGTCAGTACCGTAATGCGGTAGCGTCGGGTGAATCATGTGAATGCAAATCCATCAGTTTTTGGTGCACAACGTCAAAAGTCCAAATACGCACTTGGACACAGTCAGTACCGTCCGCGGTAGCGGATGGGTGCGTAGCCTTTGTGATTGATTGCCTGCGGCGCACCCATCCGCTATCGCGGACGGTACTGACTGTGTCCAAGTATCACGTCCTGACTATCTATGCAAAGCCTTGGCTACAGGTGAACAATGGCAACTCCACAACATCAGATAACCTTCTACGATAACTATAAAGCGCCCTTGCCTGCGGGTTTGTATCGGTTGGTGCTGCAACAGACCGTTACCGTCGGACACGATCAGCCGCGTCATTACTATCGCGATCAGAGGTTTGAAGTTGCGGGCCCGCAGTATGCGATTGAAGCCGACGACATTCAGGCATACTTCCCACCAGCGGGGGGCGTCGCGGATTACAACTTCGTACTGCCTCATCTGGTCCTGAACAGCCGCAACCTGCCTTGGGAGAGAACGCTGTCGAGCGATAGTGAGGATCCCTGGCTCGCCTTGCTGGTTGTGTCGGAGAGGGAAATCATCGATACCGACGTTGTATTTAAGCGGGGCACGGTCGCTGACCTCAAGCCGTTTTTACCCGACCACTTTAGCGGAAATGATGAGGATATCCGGATCTGGTGGCGTCCCGATGCAAATGGCTCTGTCCTGCTGCCAAGATTCCCACGAACTGACGACGCCAACACACCCGTTGGACTGCTCGATCTGAATCTCGATCTCTTTCTAAAACTTTGCCCGACACGAAAAGAACTTCCGCTGCTGGCCCACATACGTCATGTGGCCACTGACGACAAGGTTCCGCTGGCGATGGTCGCGGACGGTGAATTCTCAGTGGTGGTCGCTAAACGTTTTCCGCCGCTGGGTGCGAATACTGTCTATCTGATTTCTCTCGAAGGTTGGAGGTACGTACTCGATGCACCGGACGAGCCTCAGCCGCATTCGCGAGTTCGTCTCATCACCCTGGGAAGTTGGACGTTTGTGAACGATCCGACCGGAAACGATACCTTCGGCGGACTCATGCAAAGACTAAAAACGAACTCGGCTGTGTTCGGCATCACGGTACCGACCAATAGCGGATCTTCCTACGTGGACCAGGCACTAAAACGTGGGTATGTACCGCTGGATTTCAAGCCGCGAGAGAGTAGCGCAAATTTCGCGTGGTATCGTGGACCTTTAGCGCCACTGAAAAGAGAGCAGGTCAGTGTCCATGCATTCGAACGCGCTGATGCGGCCCTGGTCCTCGATCCGAACCGCGGCATCATGGATGTGTCTTATGCGTGCGCGTGGGAGCTTGGCCGGCTTTCGGCGCTATCGTCACCGGCATTTGTGAAGGGTTTGAGGTTATTCGTCGAACAGACGCAAACCGTCAGTGAGTTTACGAAAGAGATTGAGAAGTTTGTCGAGTCGCATCGCTCGTCATTCACGGAGCCGATCACCGGCGACAAAAAACCTCACGAACGGATCGTCATTGCAGATGAACTGATCGAATGGATCGCGCGGCTTGTGTTGTTGTATCCCGTGCCATTCCATTATCTCGTCCCGCACCAATCATTACTGCCACCCGAGTCGCTGCGCTTCTTTCACCTCGACGACAACTGGGTTGATGCACTGTTGGATGGAGCACTGAGCATTGCCATTGGCGACGTCGCCACCGAACGCAAAGGATCGCGAGCGGAGATGCACTCAGCGTTGTCCAGAATCGTCTATCAACACCGGCTGAGATTGCAGGGCAAGAACCCGGAATGGCAGCCGTCGGAAAGTTATATGAGCACTGCGAAGTCGGGGTTTCTGTTGCGTTCGAGAGTCGTGACTGGATGGCCGGGGCTTGAAGTGACCGCAAAGACCAGCACCGCCCACGATGCGACGCTTCCGAACATTCTTCGTTTCGAACAGATTGCTGACGGCGTTCTGTTCTGTCTTGCCCGAGGCATAGTTGAGGAAGTCAGATTTCGCGAGCCCCGCGAAGGTATTACGTTTGGCGTTGGCAGTAACGGCAAAATCAAAACAAAGTCCGGCGGTTTTTTGGATGTTAAGACTGACTATCTTCGCAGTGGCTCTGTCGGCGGAGTAGTGGATATCACTAAGCTGCAAGGCGCGCTGGCAAGCGCCGGATCTGCTGACTTCGCGACGCAGATGATCCTGAAACCGGAAGAGCAAACGATCACGTGGTCTAATCCTCGTTGAGGGATTCTCTGTGCAACCTCTGTGTTCTCTGTGTCTCTGTGGTTAACTAATTCACAGCAAACTCACCACAGAGACACAGAGAACACAGAGGTTGCACAGAGAAGAGTTGAGGAGTCCTATGGATTCAAAGCATCTACTCGTACCCATCAAGGTGCAGGCGCTGGTAATCGACGACATCGTGTTCAATAAGCGCGGTGTGCTCGAATACGAGAAGGGCAGGCACTGCGCGAATGATGGTCGCTGGTCGCCGCAGATGTACAACTACCAGTCGTTGACGGGTCCGCTGAACGCGCCTGGTCCAAAGCCATTCTACGGAGCCACGCGCAAATACCAGTCCTTTAATACAGATCAGTTGGTCCTTGATCAGCGTGCAACTCCGGCAGCGCTGCCGAAGATGACGGACCGCGGCGTTTATCTGCATTGGGTATTGCCCGCCGGTTTGCGACATGCTTACACACCTGGCTTACTTGATTTCCCTGCCCTCCCCGATCACTGGTTGATCGTTCGTTTTTCACATCGCGACTCGTCAGTGAACACAAAAGCGTGGTTCGTCGATGGTAGCCTGGTTGTAGGAGAGAATGGTCCAGGGGCCAGTCTGCTCTTTGCGCGCAATAACGAGTATCAAGCGCAACGCGTTGGCAAAGTAGTCCCGCTCGAAGAGTTTGCGAACGCAAATTTTCCCGGAGAGCATTCGACTATCACGGCCCTCGGCAACGAAGACACTGGTTCACCAACGTTCACCGCGTTCATCGCCGAGAATCGTAATGTCTTCTCGTGGCATGACACTCTTGAGGATCTTCGCGACCCAGACCGCGAAGGAAAAGTCCCCGAAGGAACGACCCTTACTTACTCGCTGATCGGTTGGTATCGCGATCCGAATAAGGACGCGCTCGCGTCGCCTGCTGCCAGGGTGATTGAGAAGCGCGACGATAAGGACGTTTTGTTGGGCTGGCTAATCGATCCACCAGGCTGGTTTGTAAACGCGAAAGCGGCGCCAGGCGATCTGCTCAAGCGGCGCTCGGTTTTTCACGGCATGATCGCTCATATCAACTACTGGAGCGCCAAAACATATAAAGGAAACATACTTGGTTACCCAGGTGCGCCGGCAGCTGGTAGTGCGCTGCGGCAGACGCGTCCGGCAATTAAGGTCGGCGTCGGCAACAACGCCGAAGATGCGCTTGTGTCGTTGGTGTCGAGTGAGTACAGCGGTGAGCAGAAGGAAAAGAGCCTCGCGGAAACGCAGCCGGATCTGTGGAGGGCTCTGGAAGCTGTTTTCTATCGCCAGACAGAAACGCTGGTTAAGACCTGGAATTCCGCTCCGCGCTCCATGACGGTCCATCAGAATTGGTTTGCGACTCGTGAGGCCGGCAAGATCTGGTACATACGTCCGGGCTCTTCGAATGAAGCGGTGTTTCCTTCACAGGCAGACCGCACCGCAAAAGAAACTGCAATCCGGCCGACGGATGAACATCTCACGAAGCTCAAGGAACTCAATCAGGTTCAAGCTGACGCAGATTCAGTCAGCCGCGAGCTGGCTGCTTTGCAACAAGAGTTGTATGGGCGTTGGTGGAAGGTGTGTGCCCAATCACATAGCATGCGGCGCGAGGTCACGGAAGAACAAGCGGACTGCGAAAAGATCATTGAGCGCGTCAAACCTCTTCGTACGAAGCGCGACCAAGCCCTCAGTCGCGTGCAAACACTGAGCGAGGAATTGAAGAAGAAACTGCCGAAGGAGGAAGTGCAAGGCAATCCCCCCAGGCTGCTGCTGGAATTAAAATACGACGCCGCACCACGTTTCTGGACACCCGTCGATCCGGTTGTCGTCCTCAGAAATTGCGGCTTGCCGACGAAGCATGAATTCCCGGCCCAGCATCCGTGTCGTTTGCCTGACGAGATCATCACGGCGGGAGAAGTGAAGGTGGGCCAGACTACAAAACCGTTTAGCACTCCTGCCGGCGTCAGCGAGATCGCTATAGCAGCACAGAAACTTCCGGCCTGTCCCGAGATTGTGAACGCACTGCTCGACGAAGCTTCGATCGTCCAACAGGCGATTCGCGATCTTGCTGAAAGATCTTTGCCGGCTAAGCCCTTCGCTACGGAGGCTGACTGGCGAAACTGGACGGGGCAACTTGTCCACGACATGACCTGGGATGGTGACCTCGACAATTTTCCAACCGATCAAATTAAATTCGGCAAACCGAACGACTTGAACATACGACCGTTTCGGCTCGCCGACGTATGGGCACAACAGCCGTGGTCGCCGCTTTTCCTCGATTGGCAGATCACGTGGCTTCCGACAACTCATGCGCCCAGTGCGGAACACAACTTCTCTCCGGTTTGGGAATTTCGTAATGCTGACTTCGTCCCAGTTGATAAAAAATCGATTCCGAAAGAAGGCTTTACCGTTCGCGGTCGCAGTCTACTCGCTCCTATCGATAATAAAATCTTCAACGAACCGATCGAGAGGTTACGTGAACTGCTCAAAGCGAAAGGCAGTACCGATGAGGCCTTCCCGCCGGCTGTATTAGACATTCTGTCGCGCTATGAGATTGTCTGGGACAAGACGCTCAAGAATCTCGCCGGCTTAGGACTGATGGGCCAAACGTTGAGTGGTTTTCACCAGGCGTTGTTGCTCCGCGATGGTACGCTGCCGCGGATAACTCCTGACCCGACGCGCCCCTGGATCGATCTGGAAGTAAACCTGAAGTCTCTGGAAATCGACGTCAGCACACAACTTGAGGGGCCTGATAAGGAAGGATTGATGGGCGAACGCCTGGCACCTCCTGCTCCAAAGCCATCCACACCTTCTTCAATGCCTTTCTCGTTGATACGTGCGGGGGCGCTGCGCATCGACGAGCTGTGGCTAATCGATGATTTTGGTCAATCGGCAGACCTGCTCGGTCTGACCGCGGCGCGCACCGCCTCTCCAGGACAAGTGTTTCATCCTCGGATGCGTTGGCACGATGATCCATACGTGTTCGCAATGCCACCGCGCGTGTTACAGCCGATTCGTCTCAATTTTCGCTTTACGGCAATGGCCGATAGTGCCAACGAAGATCCAGCGCTCAGTGCGATCTGTGGCTGGATCTTTTATAACCCGCTGGACCAGGCACTGGTGCTTTGCGATCGGGCTGGTGAGTTGATGGGCCATCTCGCGATCGTTAAAGATCAACGCGGCACGCTCGTTAGATGGGAAAAAGGCATCGGCGGAGTTGCTCTAAACGACATTCCAAATCAGCGTCTGCAAGCATTTGCTAAATCGCTTGAGCAAACAACTCACACACCCAAACCCAAACTCGTCGAGCTACTAAACTTGATCGCCGGCGCGCTCCAACGCATTCGTCCTGCTGCCGGGCGGCGCGACCTTGTTCTGTTTGGCCGTCCACTCGCACTCGTCAACTCCACTATCGGATTGGAACTGTATGGTAAAGCGTGGACTGATCCCCACGCTGCTGTTGCAACTCCGGGGCAAGGTACCGGAGACGCGAAGCTCGATGCGCTTCAAGTTCATCTGAATCTCGGTTATTCGAACAGTCTTGAGGACGGCTTGATTGGGTTTTTCAAAGGCGGTAATTACAACCGCGTCATCGCAACGCATCCGCCTGACAGTATCGTCTCTGAATACATTAAAAATCAGCAGAGCGATCCCTTGCGCGTCGGTTTTGGAGCCCCCGAGGAGGTAACCTTACTCATGGATCCGTGGGGTTCGGTACAGGCAACGTGCGGCATCGTTCCGGCAAAGACGATTACGCTCGCTCATGCAGAGTTGGACAAGACGGTTGCGAAAATGGAGGCTTCGTTTCGCGTTGGACCAGTGTTGCTGCAAGCCGATCGTATCGCTTTGCCTACGCCTCCGATCGACAACGGCAAGTGGAACTTCTCCGGACCTATCACAAACCAGACCGCCACCGCAGTTAGTCCATTCGATCTCAGAAATTTCAGCGATCAGCCCGTAGTCGCAGCCGAAGGACGATTAGTGTTACTCAACGAAGAGTGATTGCCGCCAGCAGGCACAAAGCTCAAAGGAAAACACGATGTCACAAGAAACCCCCAAACCGCTTCTCGATTTTAGTGTCCTTTCTTATACAGCCGACCAGTTATCGATCAAGGTTAAGAACGTCAGCGGAACCACATTGGATAAAACGCTGTCGCTCGAGATGAATGCCCCGCTGTATCTGCTCAGTCCCCTTTTTAACGACCCCCTCGAGAAAGCGCCGTTCAGCAGGAAACCTATCGGAGCCGTCAATATCGCCAGTCTTGTGACGGGTCCCGAAGGCTGCACAGTTTGGTTACGAAGTGAGAGTTCAGACTCCAGCGCTTACATCGTGCTATTCAACGATCTCAACCAGGCAGGCGATAAGGTAACTCCCGTCAAGGTGCCGGCGAATGCGGAGTTCACCATTCGCATCCCGCTCGATCGCAACGCCGAACGCGGCACTGACGATTTTCTTTATAGCTACCAGCACGGTATTACAACAAAGGACCAGCGTTATTTCGGCAAGCTCGAATTGAAATTCGGATCGACTACCTGGAACCCGGATGTCACTTTCCTTGCTGATTCTCCAATGATGGTTGAGAAGCCTGGCGATCAGGTCACGATCTCCTGGGAGATCAAGGATGGAGTAAGCGCAACGTTACGTGGACCACTGCCTGGCGGCAATCCTGAGTTGCCACTCAGCACAACCGAAGGAGAGCCCTTTCAAATGTCCAAGGGCTCTATCACGGTTCGCGTAGTGGGTCCAATGACTTTCGTTTTGCAAGCAGAAGTAAAGCATGAGGGCCACGCTAATTTTCAAGTCGTAAAAATGCTTACGTTCGATACGCCCAACAACAAATACCTTTACGTTGACGCACGCCCCGACAAGGTCCTGCCCTTCGGTCTTGTGGAGATTGATTGGGCCGCCTGGGGAGTTGAAAAGGTCACTATCGAGGTCGGCACTCATACGACGCGGGTGATACCTCTCACCCAGCAAACCCTGGGTAGGTTTTATGAGGGCACTGGCGTTATGCGCATCGGCGCAACCAAGAGCGATGAAATTGACCTGAAGGCGACTGGAATCACTAAGGCGAACACCAGCGTAAAGGTGCTTACGTGGGACAAGCTGGATTTCTTCCAATACAACGGGGCTCTGAGGGGCATGGCCGTCATCGGGCCCTATATGGCACTCCTGAGTGTCTGGTGGTTTTACCACGGTAGGGTCGGTGACGTTGATCCCGAGGTGCCGATGACAGCATTGCCTCTCGTCAAGAAAACCGAAGAGTCATCAACCTTGCAGTGGCAAGCGATGACAGCAGTAGATAATCGGTTTGTTTGCATGCGGCGAAATGGTAATAACTTCGAAGTGGTGGCTTTCACTGCGGATGGGAAACCCGATGATTTTCCGACGTTGACCCTTCCTCCTGAATTTGCGCCCCCAGCGCTCTCCCTGGACGTGGACCGTGATTTGGTCGGCTTAGGTAAACGAGCTTACCTTGTTGTAGAAGCTCCACTGGCTGCCGGAATAGTCAGGCGGGCTTACTCAATTCGTTTCAATAGTGATACCAAGAGAGTCGAGCACCGCCGCGAACCTACGCTTGAACGGCTGATCGGATATCGATTAGTGACCTTCGACGGCGCCCTCTACGCAATTAACCGCAAGACGGGCGACATGCTGCGATTCGAACTCAAAGCGAATGGCGAGCTTGATAAACCGGTTAGAGCTGCGCCCGCCATCAAGAAAGACGAAGAAAACGGGAACAAGCCGGAATCTATGATCAGTAAGGGTTTGATTGTGCCGGTTGGGCGCGTGCTGGTTGTGTTCAATCCAACCTGTGTGCCTTCTGTCGCTTCGCTGGAGAAATATGGACTCAAAAACACGGTGAAGCCTACGACGAGTACGGTAACCACTCCGCAAACGATTCCTCAGGATCTTTTCTACAACCCGCAGAAGAATTATTGGGGGCGCTGTGGTCATGATTCGCAAATGAAGAACCTGGTTCAGTACTACTCCGTGGCTGCTTTTCGGGGCGGCGATTCGCCGCGTCTTTGGGCTGTCACCGGTTCCCCATACACGCTGGCGGTCGGTGAAGAAACGGTTTTCGTCCACGACTACAGGCCCGACTGGCCGACCATGACACTGGCGCCTCCCGTGACTAAGAAACGCACGTTTACTTTCAAGTGTGCGCCTCTTAAAGTAAAGGCCCCTGATGACTATTACGGCAGGCTTGGTCTTGCTGATTTCAGCACAGTCGATCCTGTAGCCGAAATCCCTCCGGTATCGAGGCAGTGGGAGCCGGAGTTCTCCCTAAATCTCACCTACGATGAAAACCATCCGGCGCCCGTCACTATACGGCGACTGGTAGAGCGCTCTATGGCACTGCCCCCCGGTGTGGACTATATGCTGGAAGCAACGCTGTCTGGCGAAAACCTATCAACCGTAACCTCATGCTATCGGCGCCTGGTGACGGCGCAAAACCAGCTCGTCTCGAATGATGTAATAGAAGGCAGTCAATTGACACATTCAACTGCTGGTCCAATTGAGGTGCCGGTACCCAAGCGACTTGAACAGAAGTACACATTCGTACTTGTCAACTCCCACAGGGAACTTCGTGTCAGAGCCACGGATTTGCGAAGTCCAATTAGGTATATTCTCGATGCGGTGCCCATCCAGATCGATCACGAGACTCGCAGTTTTTCGATCGCATTCGAAGGCAAGTCTCCGACGCCGGGCGTAATTACGTTGCACTTTAATTTTGCACTTCCATACGGCATCGAGACCTCGAAAGAAAGTGAGCGTCAGACAAAACTAATCTGGCTCGACACCAGGGAGGCTCAGAAAATGTACGTCTTAATCCATCACGTGTTGATGCCGGGCGGTCATCCGGTACAACCCGACGGAGCCCCGGAGCCAATTAGGCCGGCAAACGATGGCCCGGTTTTTGTGTGCGCGTTCGATTACAAACCGTGAGCGATATGCGAACTCTAATCGCGAGCTTTTGTACTGACGCTTCTCCTGGTAATTGTGACAGCCGGTGAAGATCGCAATACGGCTTTGCCCTAAAAGTCGGAATCCGGTCGGCGCAGCGCCAAGGGCGCGAAAATATGACAGCCAGGGGCAAGCGCGAAGCGCGTCGCCCCTGGTTACCGGGAAGCAATTGAAGAGAGCACTGAAAGTGCGAAATATCATCGCGATATTATTACGCTCTTTCAGAGCTTCAAGGTCGTTTACGCGTGGATCCAGGGGCGACGCGCCTCGCTCTGCTCGGCGCTTGCCCCTGGCTATCATATTCCGCGCCTTTGGCGCTACGCGGACTGATTTCCGACTTTTGAGGCAAGGCCTCGCAATACTGTGCCCGTCGGAAGGTGCAACCGCCGCGCGCGGGCAGAAAGTAATCCAGCCGAAATCTCCGGCACAATAATCATCGTGCCGCTCATTAATATTCAATCGTTCGAGCAACAGGTGCCGCACGTCAACCCGGTGGATAAGAAAGCATGAACCGCTTCTATCCGGGCAAGATGGATGCCAGTCAAAAGCGTTTTCCGGGCGCGAGTGAGTTTCGCCAAATCGCAAGGGTTTGGCTAATTCAGAACACTCACCATTGATCGAGTGAAACACGCGCTGCGTGTCCCGGTTTAATTGGCTACTCGGAACGTCGTCGTCAACGTCGCGGTCGAGTCGCCGCCGGCCCATACGTCGAAAGTCGCAGGCTCCTGTACCCAACCCTTCACCGCTGAACTCCAGTAAGTCAGCTCCGCCTTTCCAAGCGTGAAACGCACGGTCTTCTTTTCGCCTGGCGCGAGAGCGATGCGCTCAAATCCCTTCAACTCACGCACCGGCCGCGAAGCGCTGCCCGAGCGCTGGTGAATGTAAAGCTGCGCAACCTCCTCGCCCAACCTCCGTCCAGTATTCTCAATATCCACTAACACCTCGATGCTCTCACCCACCTTCGCTTCCGCTTTGCCCACTCGCAGGTTTGAGTAAGCAAACGTCGTGTAACTCAAACCGTAGCCGAACGAATAGAGCGGCGACGTGGGCATGTCCCAGTAACGAGAAGTGAAGTCTTTGGCAGTCGCTGGTTTTTGCGTGAGGTTGTGAGCATAGTAAATCGGAACCTGTCCCGAACTGCGAGGCCATGTTACGGGGAGCTTGCCGCCCGGGGTTGCATCGCCGTAAATCAAATCGGCGATTGCGTTTCCGCCCTCACTGCCCGGGTGCCACGCTTCGAGGATCGCCGGTACACTATTCACCGCCCAGGAGATGTCCACCGGCCGGCCATTGATCAGCACCAGCACTGTTGGCTTGCCCAATGCTGAAACCGCTTCGAGCAATTCGCGCTGACGGCCGGGCAGATCGATCGTGGAATGCGTCGCCGCCTCACCGCTCATCTCCTCGTGCTCGCCCAGTACCAGCACCACTAAATCTGACAAGCGTGCGAGCGCTAATGCTTTCTCAAACTCTTCACGCTTCTGCACCTCAGACCACGGCGTCGGACGCGGGCCGCTGAATATAGCGAAGATTGATGGATACACCCGCCCGATATCTACCCCCTGAGCGTAGTCAACCTTCACACCTCTCCCGACCTTTTCGCGGATGCCTTCGACCACACTGATGGCGGTTTTCATGTCGTCAGCCAAAGTCCATGGACCACGCATGTCGCGCTTCGAGTCTGCGAGTGGTCCAATGACAGCGATGGACGTAATCTTCGGGTCGCCCTTGGTGAGCGGCAGAAGATTGCCCTCGTTGCGTAACAACACCGCCGAGCGCTGCGCGACAACACGTGCGAACTGCCGGTGCTCCGGATTGTTGTGATGCCCCGCTACTGCCGACTCGTCAACGTAAGGATTATCAAAGAGACCTAGTCTGAACTTCGCTTCCAGGATGCGGCGCACGGCGCTGTCGATCTGCACAGTCGTGATGCGCCCTTCTTTAACAAGCTTCGCGAGACTGTCCGCGTACGCCCTTCCGACCTGGCTAAGCTGAAGCGGAAGAGACATCTCCATATCCACGCCGGCTGTGAGCGCACGGAACGCCGCATCAGCCTTGTCCGCAGCGAAGCCGTGTGTAACCAGATCACCGACAGAATCCGCGTCACTCACTACGAATCCCTTGAAGCCCCACTCCTTTCGCAAGACTTCCGTCAGCAGGAAGGCATTACCGGTTGCAGGCACGTCGTTGAGATTCATGTAAGCCGACATCACACTCCCAACACCCGCGTCGACTGCTGCCTTGAAGGGTGGGAGGTAGACGTTGTAGAGCTCGGCATCACTGAGATAGGAAGAGTCGTAGTCGCGACCTCCATCGGCAGCTCCGTAGCCTGCGAAGTGTTTCATGCACGCAAGCAAACGGCCCGGAGCGGACGCGTCCGATCCCTGAAAACCTCGCACCTGCGCGGCGGACATCTTGGCGCCGAGATAGGGATCTTCGCCCGCGCCCTCGACGATGCGTCCCCAGCGCGGATCACGCGCGATGTCCACCATCGGCGCAAACGTCCAACGGACTCCGACCGCGCGTGCTTCGCGTGCCGCGATCGTCTGTGCGCGCTCCACCATCGCCGGATCCCACGACGACGCCATCGCGAGTGGAACAGGGAAAACTGTACGAAAGCCGTGAATGACGTCAAAGCCGAACAGTAGTGGAATTTTCAATCGCGATTGCTCGACTGCAACTTTCTGGAAGCGATTAATGATCGCGGGATCGGTGACGAAGAGTAGCGATCCGATCTTGCCTTCACGGATGTCCGAATCCATCATCTCGGGCTTCATCAACTGGCGGAGAAAGAAGATCTGGTTAAGCTGGCCGATCTTTTCTTCCAACGTCATCTTCGCCAGCAGATCGGCTGCGCGTTTCGGAGCCGAGTCGTTGCTCGTTGTTGCCTGACCGAGTGTCTGGATGAGCGGCATGAAGATAGACAAAATCAAGAGAAGACATTTCACATTGCGCATTATTTTTCCTTTGAACCAATGGTCCACCACTACCAAAATTTCCAACGGATGCATTACCAACATATCCAGAGTTTTGACTTTTACAATCTTTTGAATGAGCAGAGCAAGATTTTTTGAGGCAAAGCCCTGACATGACTTAGAATCGCTGCCCGAGGAACTCTAATGAAACTTCTTTTCTTTTTAGTTTTTATTTTTGCGACGCTCGCAGCATCAGTATCAGCTCAAACGGTCGCCTTCACCAATGTCAACGTGATCCCGATGGACCGTGAACGAGTACTCGCAAACCAGACAGTGGTGGTCAAGAACGGCGCGATCGTCGAGATCGGCAACGCGAAGAAAGTGAAGCTGCCCAAGGACGCAGTGCGTATCGACGGCACCGGGAAGTATTTGGTCCCTGGCCTGTTTGATATGCACACGCACTTGCTGTCAGACAGCGATGAGTTTCCCGATTCGATCGGTCCGCATGAACTTCGTGTGATGGTGGCAAACGGCGTCACGACGGTCCGGTTTATGATCGGGACACCCGAACTGCTGGCCCTGCGCAGCCGATCCGCCAACGGCGAGATTGAGGCCCCAACGATCTTCGTCGCGAGTCCGCATCTAACGGGACGCGAACAGGGAAACAACTTCGTCGTTAACACACCGGAAGAAGCGCGCGAGGCTGTGCGCAAATCGAAAGCGGCGGGCTACGACTTCATCAAAGTGACGACGTTCATCAAGCCGGAAGTTTACGAAGCGGCAGTGGACGAAGCCGCGAAGCAAAACATACGCGTTGTCGGTCATGCGGACAGCCGGTTTGTCGGCGTCGAACGTGCGTGGAAAGCGAAACAGCAGATCGAGCACCTCGACGGTTACATGGAACTTCTGCTTCGTGCCGATGCACCTATGAAGGGCAGCGTGTCTGACCTTTACATTTACAATCCCGAGAACTGGAAAAGTTTCGACTACATTGACGAAAGCAAAATCCCCGACGTCGCACGCAAAACCGTCGCTTCGAACCCTTACGTCAATCCCACGCACCATTTTATGAAAAACTCCTTCGGACGGCTGCGCACCGAGGACGAGATTCGAAAGCAGCCGGATTTCCGCTTCTACCCTGCGAAGGTGCAGCAGCAATGGCTGGACTTCTACAAAAAGAATCGCTTCATCAATACTGTTCCGCTGGAGAAGCGAGCACGCTGGATCAAACTGCGCGAGCAACTCATCAAGGCAATATACGACGCCGGCGGCCGCATCATGACCGGGTCAGATACGCCCGAGTTCCTGTGGCTATACGGCTTCGGGATGCATCACGAGCTGAAGGCACTGAAAGACGCCGGCCTTTCCAATTACGCCGTGCTCGAGGCTGCCACTAAGAATCCGTCAATGTTCCTTGGAACAATCGCCAGAGTCGGCACGATCGAGAAAGGAAAGCGAGCCGACCTCATACTACTGAACGCTAATCCGCTCGACGATATCTCCGCCACCGAGAATCGCGCCGGCGTAATGCTGAAGGGAAAATGGCACACGCAACAAGCGTTGAACCTCTGGCTCGACGAATCGGCCCAGGCAATCTCAACATCATTCAAAGAACACAAATCAGGAAACTGATGAGGGCAGGAATGAGTATGAAATCAGTCTTAGCGCTGGCTCTGCTTTCGATCTCCTTTGCTTTGCCTCCGCGTGAGTTTCAATCGATATTGAGGAACATCAGAGCAGTTTTGAGGAACATCAGAGCCCGGCATCGATTATTCTGTGCAGACTTGAGGAGGACTTATGAAAAAGACTGTCGCCGTCACCACGTTTAGTCTGACACTGATACTGGCTTGTTTGTCTGTTTCCGCACAATCCCGCGACGATGTGATTAAAGAGATTGAGGCAAAGCGTGCCGAACTCGCGGAGCTGGACAAGAGAGTCCTTGCGGTTTCTGATACAGACCGCCAGGAGTTTGCTGCCTTTCTAAGTCAGCCTCAGACCGGAATCATCCGGTTGCTGCCTCGCGAGACGTACGATTCACATGGCAAGAGAGCGTCTTGCGATTAACGGTGGCGGCGCCTATTACTCGTTTGTTCGTAAGACCCATGAATACGGGCAGGGCTCAGATATCTCATTGGAACGGGGAGAGCTAAAAGTGGGGTTTGCAGGCGCGGATTACGGAATGTTTCTGAACCTCGGAGACATTTCGCTTGATCAAGTCACAAGCGATCACGCGGCGACGCGCGCTCTATTGAACTATACGCCGCCGTTGAAAGAGGCGGACGTCCGTGCCGAGTACCAAAAGCTCTGGCAAGGCATTGAGCTCACAGATTTCAACTTCAAGAGCCGTGTGCAACCAAGCGTCTCGAACACTTATCTGTTGCGATCGATTTCCCCTGAGAGATCTGACATTCTAGTGGCGTTTCGCATCGTTCGAAAAGATACGGATGACAGTTTGATCCTCGTTTTCAAAGTGTTGAAGAATTTCCCAAAGCCAACACTACAACGAACGCAAGCTGCCTCTCTCGAAAATCATTAGTTGTTCTGACACTACAAACTCCTAAAAGGGGTGGTGTCTAAATTTGAGATTCTTCTCTGTGCAACCTCTGTGTCCTCTGTGTCTCTGTGGTTGATTTTCCCACAGGTTCAATTAACCACAGAGACAGAGATTGCCGTGGGCGGGATTGGCCTAGTCATTTTCGATTCAAGTAGTTCATACTATGCTTCGTAAGCAGGAACGGCGCTTTACATCTCACTTTATGCCGACACCTGGCGGAGCATACCTCGATGAAATTGTTATCTTCACTGACCATCACGATCGCGCTAGCAGCGCCACTGCTGGCACAAACTCCCACATCCAGTCCCAGCACAGCTGAAGCACAAGCTAAGCAGGAGTTGAATGAAGCTGCTTTGGCGTACCGGGAACAAAAGTTCGCGGAGGCCCAGGCCTATTCCGAGAGGGCACTCCTGCTCGATCCTCAAAGCCAAAAAGCACTGTATTTCGTGGCACGCTCAATTCATGCGCAGTACAAACCTGGAGACTCCACCCCCGAGAATGTTACAAAAGCACGCGAGGCAATAATCGCCTATCAGAGAATTCTTAATCGTTTTCCCGATGATGATGAAGCTTATAAAGCGATCACATACTTCTATGGCGCATTAAAGGAAGACGAACTGCTGCGTGAGTGGGTACTTCAACGCGCCGGGAATGTCTCAGTTGCTAACTACAAACGATCCGAGGCGTATGTTGTTCTCGCATCGAAAGACTGGGATTGTTCTTTTAAGATCACCGAACAACCGATTAACAAAGTTACGACGGTTAAAGAAAACAAGGCCTTCGTCAGGTATCTGATGCCTAAAGAGCGGATTGAATTTGAACAGGCCAGAGAATGCGCCAACCGCGGTTTGGAAATGGCGAATGCGGCAATAACCCTAAGGCCTGAAGATGAATCGGCTTGGGCCTATAAAGCAAACATTTTTTTGGAGCTTGAGAAACTGGCTGAAATGTTGGGAGAGGTCCAGCATAAACGTGAACTGCATCGCCAATATGAGGAAGCACTGAGGGTGACAACAACACTCTCGGACCGTTCGAAGTCGAAGCCATGATTCTCCACACCCCTAAGGCTTTTCCGTTTAAACATTAAGGAGTGAAGATGGACAACGCAGATGCAAACCAAAAATGCGCTCACACACCGTGCAAATGTGCGCCACCTGCCGGTGATGAGTATTGCAGCACACATTGCAGGAACGCAGCTGGGGGTCAGGAAACAAACTGTAGCTGCGGTCATCCTGATTGCCTCTGACCGCGGCGAACATATTTGAGGAAAATCAGGACATTCTTGAGGACAATCAGAGCCTTCGAGCGGGTATCCTTGGCCAATTAATCAAGCCAAAGGAGTACCGCACATGTCCTGGTCCCGATTGCATCAGTACAAACAACGAACGTCCTATCTCGCTCCCACGCTGGCCTTCGTAATAATCCTTTTGGCCGCTTCCTCTGGTAACGGGCAATCGAACCCGTCCCCTCCGCCCTTTCGATCTGGACAATCAATGTACATCGTTGCTTTTCGTCGCATCCTGTATCCGATAATTTTGGATGAAACGGTGGCTGGCCAGCAGCGCGATTTTATAAATTCCGATCTTGACGCCGAGAGGAAAGTCAGAAAAAGAATCGAGGAGTGGAACTTCTTCAAAGTCGCGGAGAAACCCAGCCAGGCTGATTTCATATTCCTTGTTAATCTCGATGAAAGTTCTATCGAGGGTCTGGCCATTCCGTTTGACGCCTATCGGCAGCACTTTAAGGAGAAGTTTGATCTGGATGCCTTGCGAGAAGCAGCGTTTGGACGATATCTGATCGGACCGTTAAAGCTGCCGACGCTGAGCCGGTTGAGTGATCGTTTGGTTAAGCAATTTCGCGAGAAGGTCGGGAAGCCCGGATCATGAAGAGGCATAAAGATCGCTTGAGAAGTTGACCTGTCACCGGGGTCGAGATCGACCCCGGCTTTGCAAAAAAGGGCTCAAATGGATCCAAGGCTCTCAATGGGAAGAGATATTTCTCGCGCAAAGGCGCAAAGGCGCAAAGAAAACCCCTTAGAAACGCGGCAGCGCTTTGCGCCTTTGCGCGAGAAATCTTTTCCGCATAAGAACTTTTTGTGCAAAGACATCGACCCCCATACAAATTCCGATCTACTTTATCTTCTTCGCGCGAAACTCCCGTCCATTAAGTCGCAACGTCATCTCGACGACTTGACCATTCGCATTCTTGACGAACGCTATCTGGATGTCCTGAACTGGATGGAAGAACTGTGTTTCGGACTCAGCGAGCAAAGGTGTACCCACCGGCTGCCCGGCTAACTTCAGCATCAGAGTGTCGTTCTCAACCAGGATGCTGGTAATTCTACCCGGCCGATCTTCGTATTCTCCAACATAAGCGACGAGGATTTTGGGATCGATCTTTACACTTTGTCGCTCTACGGGAATCTCATACTTGTCTCCGTAGACGATCGCCGACAGATCTCTGCTGGCTCGAATAACTTGTGAGTTTTCGAGATTTCCAAGGAGGATAATTACGAGCTTATCATCCGGAAAGCGCGTCATCATGCCAGTGAAACCCGGCACTCCTCCGGGGTGAAAAATCGCTCGACGATTGAATTGCCGGTTGATAAACCAGCCGTAACCGTAATTGGGCGCTGGTCCATATTCGCCGATCGCGGGCGTGAACATTGCCTCTTTAGTTTTGGGTGAGAGCAGCTTGTCATCTGAAAGCGCATGGTCCAACCGCAAAAGATCCTCAGTCGTCGAATACAATGCTCCGGCCGAGAACGACTGCGATTGATCGATATAAACCGCGTTCATCAGATTTCCACCAACACGATCATCAGGCCGCAAATAACCGGCCGCACGATTTTTTATTATCGGCTCATGGGTGTCGTAACCGGAGTTTGCCATCCCGAGGGGCACAAAGATGTTATCTCTGAGAAACGCTTCGTAAGATTGTCCTGATGATTTCTCGATCACATGGCCCAGGAGTATGTAGCCGTTGTTGTTGTAATCGAATTTCTCGCCCGGCTTGAAATCCGCGGGTTTGTTCTTGAAGTGCTCGATTAACTGCATCACGCTCATCGGCAGCATCGCGGCCTTCAGGTAATCGGCTGCTTTATCGTGCTTTGCGAGTCCGGACGTATGACCCAACAGATGATGAAGCGTTATCGGTTGCCAACCTGCCGGGCAGTCAGCCACGTACTTGCAAATCGAGTCTTGCACACTCAACTTCCCGCGTTGTTGGAGAAGCATTATCGCGATCGCGGTGAAGGGCTTGGTGATCGAGCCGATGCGAAATTTCGTTTGTGGGGTGTTGGGAACGTCGAGTTCGAAGTTGGACATTCCATAACCTTTACTCACCAAAACCTTACCGTCCCGCGCGATGAGAAGCGAGCCATTGAACTTTCCCATCTTGACCACCGCGTCCATGTACTCGTTGATTTTCGGGACGACATCCTGATTCGGGCTCACGGGAGCCGGCACCTGGGCTGACGAGGTGAAAGCGAGTACGAGCAGGACCAGCATTGATAAAGAAGACACTACGCCCTTCTGCAAGATGAACAATCGTTTCATAGCAGTTCCCTTAGAGATTCTTAAATGTGATTTGCTGAACTTAGTGTATATCCGCCTTGGATATATCGCGTGGCGATATAGTATGGGGATATGAGGGAGCTGTCAAGACAATTTTTCGGTCAGTTTAAGCAGGTTCACGCAAAGGCGCGAAGGAACGCAAAGGAACAAAAAGACTTCTTTGCACCTTTGCGTCTTTGCGTGAAATATTCTTCCTACGGGACGATTCGAATCGTACCGCCATTACTCAACTGTGTATGAGCCCCAATCTGCACGAAGTAAGTTGCCGGTGGCAGACCAGCCGGTAGCCGAACCACTACTTGCGTGAACTCCGTGTTCGGAATCGCCCGCACGTCTGTGGCAGGCACCTGGAAGATGAAGCCATTAGCTGTGTTAGTGAACCTCACGACGACGGCTGACGACAACTCGCCTGGATTCAATTGCAGGTTCCGGGTAAAGAATGCCACTCGAGTATTCTTGTCGGGTCCAGTGGGGAACCAATCCGGAATACCAACAATGGTGAATGGATCTCTGACTCCGAGGAGGGCGTCCAAAGCGGCAGCGTGACCCGCAATCGGGCCCGACTCTTCAATCAGCATTTCAAGCACGTCGTCGTTAATGATCGCGCCGGTTCCCACGTTTATCTGCAGCGTGGCGCCTGAAGGATTCGTAAGTACGATTCTGAAACCTTCATTAGCCTCCGCATTGGTATCGCCACAAACCTTTACCGGTATGGTGAATGACGTCGTACCGGGAGTGAACGAGATACTGCCTGACACGCTCTCGTAGTCGATACCCACGCCGGTGTTGCACTTAGCTCCGCCGGACGCACCGAAGTTCGCGCTGGCATAGTTGACACTGACTGCCCGCCCAGTAGCCGCTGTAAGGTTAACGTTAAAGAACACTTCGGTTATGGTGCCCGGGCCCCCCTCGAGAACAGTAACGTTGTTGATGAACAACTGTGGAACTGTAGTCTTATCCTGCACGGTGACGACGAGGGTACTCGGCGCTCCCAGAACTTCAACGTTCGCGTCGTTGCGCAACGCAACCGTGAAAGTCTCATCCGGTTCCGTCGTGCCGTCGTCCGCAATCGGGATCGAAATCGTCTTGCTCGTTTCACCGGCATTAAATGTCAACGAGCCCGATGAGGCCGTATAGTCCTGGCCCGCGATCGCGGTGCCATTTGCAGTTACATAATCAACCGACAGACTTCCCGAACTGCCGCCCGTGCGCAGGACGGTTACCTGAAGCGTGCCCACGTCTTCGATTGCACCAATTGAACTCACACTGAATTGCACGCTACCAAGTGCGGTGTTGGAGTTAGCCGCGGAGAACTCAGAAGTGTTTCCGTTCGGATCAGTTGCGGTTGCAGTGATAACACGGCCCGCCGGTAGACCAGCCGGGAACGTTGCGTTGATAGTGGCGTCGCCGTTGTTATCTGTATTGACCGAGGCCGTATTAAAGAACTGAGCTCCTTCTCCATTTCCTGAAGGATCTAGAGCAGCATTCGTGTAGAAATCGATCTGGAACGTGGTATTTGGCAGAGACTTCAAACTTCCCTGAATCGTCGTGCTGTTACTCGACGACAGCACTCCGGTTATTACCGGGAAGTTCTGAAGATTGTTTCCGCCGGTATCCGGATCTGTACCGTCGTTGGCAGTCACACCATTTGCACCAAGGTCAATTCCCAGACCCGTGTTTGAGAAAATGGAATTGCCGCGGATGGCATTGCCCTGTCCGTTGCCTGAGATAATGACACCGCCGGCACCGTTAAAGGCAATCTTGTTTGCCGCTTCGCTCTGCGTGCCGCCGATTGTGGAATTCACTGCGTCAAGAATCAAAATACCTTGTTGTGAATTGGGCAATTGTCCCGTTCCACTTGCGTTCAGTCCGATGTAGTTACCCTGAATGACGTTCCCGACAATACCCGAGAAGAAAGATCCGAGTTGAATGCCGATCGTATTTCCAGAGATGACGTTTCGAGTACCGGCAACGACACCACCAACGACGTTGTTGCTGGTCCCGATATTGACGCCGACACTGGTAGTACCGACGGCGCGAGTGCCGGTGACGTCTGTGCCGATGTAGTTACCATGGACCGTTACTGCTGCGCCGGAGCCGAAGGACCCAAGCGAAACATTAATTGAGCCGTTCGCGGAAATAATGTTTCTCGCTTCGGGCGCGGTGCCACCGATTAACGCACCATCGCCGCCACCAACACCAACATTACTGTTGCCCAATGGCAGAGTGCCCGTTATATCGGTACCAATGTAATTGCCTTGTACTTTACTACCGGCACCACGTATGGAAACACCATCTCCGTTATTGCCTGAGATGACGTTCCTTGCTGCGGCTGTGTCACCACCGACGAGGATGTTCGGACCAAAAGCCGAGACGCCGGTGAAATTGGGAATCTTGTTTACGCCGTTTACGTCTGTGCCGATCAGATTACCCTGAATTACGGTGCCGGTGCCTGGGGTCGAGATTCCAGGGCCGTTGTGGCCCGAGATGAGATTTCCCGCACCAGGCGCGGTGCCTCCGATGACGTTGTCGATTGAAGTCGCCTGGAAAATCACGACGCCACTGGAGTTGGAAAGCGCCGCGGTTCCTGCGGCATTGGTGCCAATAAAGTTTCCTTGAATAACGTTACCGTTGCCCGTGTTGATCTCAATACTTGAAGATGAGTTTCCGGAGATAACGTTCCGCGTCGCGGCGCTGGTCCCTCCAATCACATTGTTGTTTGAGTTCGAGATTTGAATGCCGCGTTGATTTTGTCGAGCCGTCGTTCCATTCGCAGCGACGCCGATATAACTCGCCTGAACCAGGTTGCCGTCGCTGTTGGTCAAACTGATGCCGCTACCATTACGGAAGTTACCAATAGACAATCCTTTCACCGTGCTGCCGCCGGCTTTGATCACCAGACCATCGGCAGTATTGAAACCACCACTGAAACCGATCGCAAGGCCATCAATTTCAATCAGCGGTGAGCCCGCATAGCCCGGTTGACTAGTGCCATCGATTACCACTCGATCCGTAATGTCAGGCAGCGGAATAACCACACTAATCGTCTTTACGCCTGGGCCTGGAATGTTGAAAATGATCGTGTCTGTGCCGGGAGTGGCGTTCGCGTTAGTGATCGCCTCGCGCAACGATCCGGTACCGTGATTGTTAGAGTTCGTTACTACAAAACTCTGACGCGTGGCAGCGAAGTTCGCGGTTTGATTAGCGTTCAGGTTGTTGAAAGTTTGACTTGCTGGAGCAAAGTTAAACCCAAGAATGGACGGAGTTACCGTGTAATTTCCGCCGACGATGAGTTCAAATGAATAGTTTCCACTCGCGTCAGTAGTTTTCACGCTCGTCTGCGATCCGGTGAGCGTCACTGTAACGCCGGGCGCCGGACTGCCGTTTTCTGTTATTTGCCCGCTGATCGTAAAGAACGGTGAATCGCTGGTTAACGCACTAAAGTCCTGAACCTGGTCGCTGTTGAGATTGTTGAAAGTCTGGCTCACAGGCGTCATGGTGAAGTGAGGCAAGCTTGCGCTGATGGTGTAGTTGCCTCCTTCACGCAATCTTGAAAACTGGTATGAGCCGTCGTTCTCAGTCAGCACGCTGGTTAGTGACGTACCGTCGCTCAACACAACCTCCGCGTTCGCGAGAGGTACAGCGCCGCTATTCAATACGCGCCCACTAATGATGTACGAATTCGTCAGCTTCGAAATGAACGCGTCGCTGAAGCCGCGAAGGAAAGGTTGGAAAGAGTTAGGCGTAACGGCGAAACCGGCTGCGTTGGTAGTACCAACGACGTAGGCATTGCCTGAGGAGTCGAGCGCGATTCCAAAACCTTGAGTATTCGGGGGGGAGAAACTCACCGCCGGAGGGCCGCCAATAAGGGTCGAGTAAACCAGGTTGTTGCCTGCCGCGTTTATTTTCGTGACAAACGCATCCAAACCAGATGTCGCACTTGATCCGTGATACAGCGTTGAAGGTTTCAAAGGGTTGATAGCTAACGCAAATCCGAAAGGCGAATTAAGGCCCTTGTTCACGGCGGTCCATGTTTGTCCGGTGTCGGTACTCTTTAAAATACCCTCCTGGAACGAGAAAAAGGTCGACACCATATAGAGGGTTGATGGGCTTACGGGATCGAAATAGACCTTGCCGAATTTGTTAGCTAACACAGTCCAGTTATCGCCGCCATTAACGCTTTTGAATACACCCTGGTTAGTGTTGGCAAATAAGAGGCCCGCCGTATGCGGACTGACAGACACCGAGGTCACGCTCACGTTCAGCGCGACCTCGAGCCTTTGCCACGTACTCCCGGAGTTCGTGCTTTTGTGAACGCCGCCTGGGAACTGTGCGTCCGCAACATAGACTGTCGCGTGGTTCAGGGGGTCGACAACTATTGTCGCGGGAACTAACGGCGGCGCATCTGGTATCAACGCCCAATTATCTGCTCCATCCGTGGTCTTATAGATATGACTGCCCGCCACACAACAAAAATTCACACCCAGGTACAGCGTATTCGGTGCAGAAGGAACGATAGCGAGACTAATAAGTTCTGGGTGAGTGACTCCGGTGTTGCGTAGGATCCATGTGGCCCCACCATCGGTACTCTTATAGACACCGTTGCCGCTTTGAAAACCGCCAATCGTCAGGTAGAGGGTGGCAGGCGCCGACGGATTGATAACCATCGAAGTTACGTTCCGGTTTGTGCCGAGACCGTTGTTCATGGCAGTCCAGGTTCGGCCACCATTTATGGTCTTGAAAACGCCCGCCTGCGTCCCTGCATAAACTATTGAAGGCTCCGTTGGATTAATCACGATGGTGGTGACATTGGAGGCGGACAAACCGTAATTGTCGTTGCTCCAATTCGCAGCTCCATCGGTGCTCTTATATATCGGGCTCTTGGTGCGTAATGAGCCCTGAGTCAGTGGAAATTCAGCTGATTCGGTATATCCGGTTAGGTAGACATTGTTTGATGAGTCAATAGCGATGCCGCGACCGGTGTCGCTTCCAGATCCACCCAGGTACGTGGAGTAAACGAGTGCTGATCCGTCACTGCTGAGCTTCGTTAAAAAGACATCTCCGAAAATATTCAGATCCACCGAAATTCGGTTGAATGGGACTCTGCGTCGGGAAGTTGCTTGAAACAGTGAAGCCTGTAATGTATGCGTTTCCGGAAGCATCGGCAGCAATTGCCAGACCCTGGTCGGTATTGCCACCACCAAGATAAGTCGAGTAAGTCAGCGCGCCGGCAGTGGTGAGTTTCGTTACGAAGGCGTCTGAACTGAAGCTGCCACCGAAGGTGGGCTGAAAGGCGTTCGAAATCAAGAAGTCATTGGAACCAGTTTGTCCTGTGACATAAACGTTGGCGGAGTTATCGAGCGCGATGGCGGCCGCACTATCGCATTGAGTGCCCCGAAGGTACGTCGAAAAAACATATGAGGGCACACTTGGATTGATCTTCGTTACAAAGCCGTCGTTGCATGAGTTAGAAGTGGGCGCTACTTGTACGGCATTCGCAACCGGAAAATTTAGTGAGCTCGTATGGCCTGCGACATAGATGTTTCCGTTTGCATCGACTGCAATGCCGTTGCCGGAGTCATCACTGTTTCCGCCCAGCAGTGTTGAAAACAACAGAGCGGAGCCAGAGGCGTTTAATTTAGTGACAAAACCGTCGAAGGAGAAACCACTCGAACCGGTAGCAGCGTAAAGAATTGAAGCATTAGACGGATGAGGCACGAGGAAACGAACAAACAGATTCCATAGACCAGCATTCGCTTTGTCCCAGCTCGTTCCCCCATTTGTGGATTTGATGATTCCGTTGTTGTTGCTAACTGCCGCAAATACACCCGAAGAATTCACAACGATCCCATTGATCTGGCCCGACGGCACACCTGTGGTAAGCGGACTCCAGGACATGGCACCATTCGTACTCTTATCAATACCGCCTTCCGAACCGTGGCCCACATAAATCGTCGACGGGCTGGCTGGATCGATCGCGATCGCACTCACGTTGTTTGCATTTGGACCAGTCATTCCATTATTCATGGCGGTCCAAACACTACCGCCATTTGTCGATTTAAAAAGGCCGTTGAAGAAGGTGCCGGCGTAGAGGGTTAACGGAGCCGAGGGATCGATCGCGAGGGCACGAACATTTGGAGTTCCCGCAACACCAAAGTTGTTCTGCACGATCCAGGTGCTGCCGCTGTCGGTGCTCTTAAACACTCCATTGCCACCAGCTACATACATCGTCGAGGGTGTTACCGGATCGAAAACGATCACAGTCACATTTGAGAAGTTAATCGGTGACGTATTAATCGTAGTGAAGCTGTTGCCACCGTCTGTCGACTTGGATAGGCCACTAAAAACAGAGATGTAAATTACTAAAGAATTAGTGGGATCTACAGCTAATGCACTCGCAAACGAAGCACTCGAAAGCCCTGCGGCGGGCAGTTTGGACCAGTTCGCTCCGCCATCGGTGCTCCGGTACAGTCCGTCGGTGGTTGAAGTGTAGATTATCGAAGGCGAGCTCGGAGCGATGGCCAGCGCGTTGATGTCTCCCACCAGTCCGTTGTTCTGGTTGTTCCAGTTTGCGGCTGCGTCAGTAGTCGTAAAAAATGTGCTGGTGGTCTTTAGACCGTTTAGGGTTGGAAAGTTGTTTCCGGAAGTATTTCCGGTGACGTATGCATTTCCAGACGAGTCCACTGCGATACCGAGTCCATTGCTGGAACCGTTATTACCGTTGAGGTAAGTTGAATAAACAAGCGAGCTCCCGGTCTGATCGAGTTTAGTGACGAATGCTCCACCACTAGTAGACGTAGTCTTAAAAGCTCCCGGCGTAGTCGGAAAACCGGTAAAGTCGCTGTTACCCGTGACGTATGCGCTTCCCTGTGAATCGACGGCGATTGCAAAGCCGGATTCGTTGTTACTGGAACCCAGCAAAGTTGAATATGACAGTACGGGATCGATTATCAGCGGTTTGCTCGAGTCGAAACGTTCGATCTTGAATCTGACTTCGTTTCGATTGATGACGTACGTACCTTTAACTTCGCGACGACTGCCATTCTCCTCGACCTGGTAGATCACGGGTTTGTTCAAAGTCACTTCGCCGTGCTTTAACCCAAGCAGTAGTTTTCCAGTCTTATCAAGTCGAAGTTGCTCCGCGCCTTCGACGACGAATCTGATGAGTTTCGGATCTGCGCCGGCACCCACAACAAAGTCGTATTCCAGTTCCTGCTGTTGGCCGTAATAGACCACATCAATTCCGGGATAGACGTCTTTGAAATACGCTTTTCTGTAAGTCGGAATGTTGCGGAGCCACTTGGCGGGATCGTTGCCGATGAAGTAATGGACTTTGCCAGGCAGTTCGTCCTGACCTTCCACTTGAGGCGTTGCGTTTGCGCCCAGCATCTTCAAGCGCAGAACCGTACCCTCGCGCACGTTTGCATCATCAGCAGTCTGTGCCTTGACCTTATCCTGTTGAGGAGCGGGCGGCTTTCGCACTCTCAAAACCGCTTCGGTCGACGTCAGAAATAGATCGTAACCAGGTCCATGCGACCGGAATTTCACCTGCTTGTCGATTTGCCCTTTATTCAACTCAAAGCTGAGTGGCAACTTGCCAAAATTTTCCGCAATTCTGGCTTTGGTTGGTGCATCCGGCGTTGTTGCGTTTGCTGGTGCCGCGGGTGAGAGATTGTCGTTCTGGGCAGTGACAAAAATCACGCTCGCAAAAATTGCCAGCAAAAACGCGATGCCGAATGTGAACACAATACGACTAATGCGCGAAGTAGGGGGAATATGTGGATTCATGGTTAGTACGAACTTTCTAACAATACGTCAGCGTGAAGGTCACTAATAACTGGACGGTAACCTGACGTCGAGACTGAGGTTAGGTGCCTGGGCTAACTGCGGTCCATTTTCGTAGCAGTCTGGCTTGGAAGTCAACCCCCTGAGCCAGTGGTTTGAAGATTGGTGGGACTTTTTGGGCTATGGAAATCGAGGCTCCTTCCCTATTGCGGCCTGGCTTTCAGTTCCCAAAGTACATTAACGATTACCCAGCGTCCGTTGATCTTGGCTATGTGCATATAGTCGATCCAACCGGACATTACGGCCTTAACGCTCGCGGCGTTTTCGAAAACGTCCAGAATCGTAATGTCTTTTTGCTGCTTTTCTTTCGCCGTATCCTTGCCGCCGCCGCGTTTGACTCCCTGCACCAGGCCCATTGCGCTCATTTGGTCTAGCCGGCTTCGTCCTTTTTCGTCGGTAAAAACCACGCGTTTCGCCAGATCAGGGTGCAGCGCGCGTTCCATGCGCTCGGGGTTTCCTTCGTACCAGCCCTCGACATAATCGAGCGCGGTCTGCGTGATGGCCTGTCTATCGGCATCGGAAACCTTTGTTTGACCGTGAACGGCAGGAACGGAAAACACGAAGGTTGCGAGCGAAATTAGGAATAGAGTTCTCATAGATGATCGTCCTTTCACGGACACTCTAGTTAACGGCGTCAACGGCGACAACAACTTTGTGAGATGCGGTTCACTTTTGGTGAAATGCGGTATTTACGCTTTGCAAAAGTCACAATAGCGCCTTTCTCTGTGCAACCTCTTTGTGCAAGCCAAGCAAATCAAACCTTCAATGCGGACTGCAGATTCTTGCGGTAGCGCCGTGTCGACGAAAGCCGGGTTCCGTCTTTTAAGAGAACTTCAAACTCGCCTTTGGACGTCGGATGTAGCTCATGAATCTGATCGATGCAAACGATCGTCGAGCGGCGAAGCCGAACAAACGAATCTGGATCCAGTTTTTTCTCGATCCAATCCATCGTTTCGCGTAACAAGAATGCTTTACCTTTACTGTGCAGACTGACGTAGTTCCCTTCCGAAGTAATCCATTCGACATCCTCAATATTCAACAGCACGATCGGCCCATTAACTTTGATTGAAACGCGGGACAGATATTCCACAGGCGCGCTTGTTTGCTGTTCGGTTCCACCGGCAACAACTTCGACCGCCGAGTCCTGTGACGGCTTAAAGAGAAATTGATGCGCGGAATAGATCGCAATGATCAGTGCGTAGATTAGAACGCTCTGATGAAACTCCTCCACTACCAGTTCTCTGTATAGTCCGATGGCACGGTTTATTCCAGATCCGGAAATCAAAGTAGCCACGGCGGAATACAAACCCAACTGCATCAACGACAAAACAACCGCAGCCGGAATGTGAACAAAAAAAGCCCGGACAAATCGACCTTTCGCAAATGGAAAACGTGAAGCTAAACGAAGTACTAGCGGCGTGAGATCGCCCAGCAGTAAGCGCACAGAAGCCACGGAACCAGATGGCGCGGCAAGTTTCAGTAGGTAATCGCTTGCATAAGATCTCTGAGTCCCGCCCACGGCAGTGGGCGGGATTAGGAACCAGATAGCGCGGCAAGTCCGCAAACCCTCGTGAAACTCCTCGCCTGATAATGCTCTGGCTTGCGAAGAAGACACCGTAAGCAGTCCACGCCAAAAAGATCAGCCCCAGCCTAATGTAACTCTGCTTTCCAAGTACGTGAAATCGTGTCTGCAACCGTCTAAGACTATTTGTAAATCGGATAGGTTGGACGTTTGTTCGGAAGAGGCTTAGTTTTCCTCAGCGCGTCCATCGCGAGCTCAACCGCTTTCTCTAATTGCGGATCGCGCCCGGCGCGCCACGCGGGCGGCATTATTTCCAGCTCGTAATCCGGCGTTATGCCACGGTTTTCCATAAACCACGTTCCAACGCGTGGATCGTACCAGCCCCAATCAGGGACTCTGTAAATTCCACCGTCAATTAACGGAAACTCTGAAGCGCCTATGCCTGCGCCTGAAGTGCGCGTTCCGACCACCGGACCAATCTTCGTCTGTTGCCACATCCACGGCAAACTATCTCCGCCCGAACCGGCCGACTCGTTCGTCAGCAAAACTTTTGGACCATTTATAATGCCAGTGGGAATGCGCACGTCCTCTGCATGGCGCAGCATCGCGTGCTGCAACGGTATTCTCCTTAGAGTATCCATAATGTAATCCGCGGCGCGGCCGCCCTGGTTAAAACGTCCATCAACTATCAAGCCCTGTTTGTCCAACTGCGCGTAGAAATCACGATTAAAAGCGTCGTAACCGGCGTTGCTGGTATCCGGCAGATAAATATATCCGAGCTTTCCTCCCGACAATTCAGCAATGCGAACCCGGTTGCTTTCAACCCAATCGTAGTTACGTAGGTTCAATTCAGTCGGTATAGGAACGACTCTTACTGTTCGGGCATCTTTGCCATCGGCAGTCGTTGCAACTTTCAGCGATACCGCTTTGTTCGCTTTATTCAAAAAGTAACGGTAAAAACTTTCGTCAGCTTTGATGTCGGCGCCGTCGACGGCGAGGATATATTCCCCGACTTTAACGTTCACGCCCGGCATAGCCAGCGGGCCGTTTATTTGACGCGTGTTATCGCCTCGAAGAATGCGTTTGATGCGATAGCGTCCCCCCTCGATTTCAAGGTCAGCGCCGAGTAAACCTACTGTTTCTTCGACACCCGGAGGGCCAACGACGTCGCCGCCCCTAACATACAAATGGCTTACTGACAGGTGTGAAAACATTTCGTTGAACAGCACGTTCAAGTCTTCACGACTTCTGACGTTCGGCAGGTAGGCTGCGTAGTGAGCCTGAAGTTCCGCGAGGTTCTGGCCGTGCAGGTTCGGATCGTAGAAGTTTTCACGCATACCTCGCCAGGCTTCGGCAAACATCTGCTTCCACTCTTCACGCGGATCAATTGTCAATTCGATCGGATTAAGTTTGACCCGGCCCTCTTCAGGCTTCGGTGGCGCATCAGTCGAGACTATGGACCACACACCCTGGCGCCGCAGTGCGAGGTGGACGCCATCATTCGTGACTCGAAAGTTGCCGGCGCCTTCGACAAACTTCTCCAAAGCTCGCCGGCCGTTGACGAATTTGTGCAGTGTACCGCCTTCGACAATGAAGAGCGTGCCGGCTTTGCCAGCCATGATTCGATTTGCAGTGGACGGCCAAACCGGCAGGAGCAAAACGCGATCGTTAATCTTTTCCAGATCGATAACGACGCGACTCGCTTGCGTAGCCGCAGCCTTCTCATCAATCGACAGCGGCGATGGGTCGATTGAATTCAACACTACGGCGTAAAGATTTCGTGTGACCTGAGTCCTGAAAGGAAAGCCCGCCATACTTTGCGATTCGACCAGGCCGGTGCGATTGCTACCAATAAAGTAAAGATACTTGCCGTTCTTATCGAAAAGTGGGGCCTGCGCATCTATGTGCGGGCTGGTAATGGTTGTCGTTTTGCCGGTCTCGAACGAATAAAGCGTAATGGACCGCACACGATTGAACCCGTACCTCGCGTATCCGAGCCAGGCGCTATCCGGCGACCAGGACGGATTAAACGTGAACTCGCCATCAGTGTGCCTTGCGTTGTCGATTTTACGGGCGGCATTTTTTTCGAGCTCATAGCACCACAACGTCAAGTGCGAATCAGAAAAGACCAGCTTCTTCGAATCGGGCGACCACTGTAGTTCGCGATAAATCGAGGACTTCTTCTCGATAGGTATACGACGAACCGTTCCGGCGGGAGCAGTTTGGAGATGTAATTCCACTTCGCCTGATTCATCAGAGAAGTAAGCGATCCACTTTCCGTCAGGAGACCAGACAGGATCGCGCTCTACCGCTCGTCCGGTCTTCGTGAGGTTTGTAACTTCACCGGTAGCAAAATTGCCGGTAAAAATCTCTCCTCTGACTCCAAGCAGGAGATGCGTTGCGCCCGGGCTTAGTCCGGCCGGAATAGTAAATGGCGCGGGATCGATCTTGCGTGGCTTTAGCTCCGGAAATTCTCCAGTGACGCGCACCTCTATCGCAGTGGTCTGGTTCGTCTGCGGATTAAAGAGATGAATTGCACCGCCCTGGTTAAAGACGATCGACTCGCCGTTGGTGGAGGCAGATTTGACTCCGTATTTTTCAAAGCGGGTTAACTGCGCAATTGTTTTCCGCACAGTGTCGTACGAAAACAGGTTTTCGGTTCCGGCGCGATTAGAAACAAAATAAACTTTGTCTCCAATCCACATCGGATCTGTGTCGTGGGAGTTGACGCGCGGAATCACTTCAGTTGAGGCATCAGATAATTTGACCAGCCAGATTCTGCCCGTCCCGCCGCCGCGATAGTTTCGCCAGCCGATAAACTCATTCATATTAGTTAGTGGCGTGTATGCGATGCGATCGCCGGTTGGTGAAAAGGAACCTCGCCATCCTCTGGGCACGGGCACTTCAGTCGCGGACCCACCCTGCGCTGGTATCGTATAAAGCCGGCCTGTGAGTGCTAAAGTTGAACGATCACGGAAAGAAAAGATCAGAATACGTTTACCGTCGGGCGTCCAGTTAACGGGAATGTCGAATTCCGGGTGATAAGTAACGCGCCGTTCCTCGCCACCCGAAACGGGCGTCACATAGACGTCCCAGCCGAAAGAACCGCCAAACTGATTAATTCGCGCAAATGCGACCTGGGACCCATCCGGTGAAAACGTCGGAAAGAGTTCGCGAGCGGGATTTGTCGTGAGCCGTTGCGCTGCACCGCCGCTGCGATCAACCAGCCAGATATCACCAGCATGCGAAAAGGCAATCTTCGTCCGGCTGACAGTGGGGTTCTCAAGTAACATTGGACCCTGCGACTGTGCATATGTCACCGTGTGGTATGTCGCAACGATCAGAAATGGAAGAAGGGTTCGAAATAGGTTTCTCAAATGTCTCGCGACCTCCGATCAGGCGAGTCGAACTATAATATCAACCGTGCGCAAACGATCCGGCGCCTTCTGAAGTGATGTTGATCTCCGTCATCATCCCTGCATTCAACGAAGAAGCTTATCTTGAACAGACACTCGCCAGTCTGAATCGAGCAAAAGCAGCTCTCGAAATCCAAACAAGCCACACGGCTGAAATTATCGTAGTGGATAACGCGAGCAATGATTCAACAGCCGACGTGGCGCGAGCTTTGGGCGCTACAGTCACAACAGAAACGCAGCACAACATTGCGAGAGTGCGCAATTCAGGAGCGAGATTTTCCACCGGCGACATACTTGTTTTTGTAGACGCTGATACGGTTGTGCCGGACGAGCTGCTGTCGCGAATTGTTGCCGTCATGTCAGACGCCTCGTGTTATGGCGGAACAGTAAATCCTGATCACCGGCCAAGAAAAATTACGGTGAAAGTCTACTTGCGATTGTGGCGACTCCTCGGTCACTTGTTGGGAATGGCCCAAGGCGCAACCCAGTTTTGCCGGCGCGACCTGTTCTTTGCGTTAAATGGTTACGATGAAACTCTGTTTATGGGAGAGGATGTCGATTTCTATTGGCGCCTGACGGGACTCGCGAAACGACAAGGCAGCCACGTCATTTTAATAAAAGATCTAAGCGTCATTCCATCAACGCGCCGTTTTGATCAGTGGCGGCTGTGGAGAACGTTAGTTTGGACCAATCCGTTGTTTATTCTTCTCTTTCAACGAAGAAAGACATGGTGGCGAAGCTGGTATCAAACAACACCGCGATAGCGTCAACTAAAGAGCTGCTCAATTTCAGATGGAAACCTGCGTCGAGGCGAATTATCCTTCAGACGAAAAGGCGGCAAGCTGGAATCCTGTTTAACCGCTCGAAGATATTTTCTCTTATCAACGCGGTCACCTTTTATCCAGTACCGTGGGAATCCTCGCCTCAACTTATTCGCGAAGTTCCATTCTCGCTCTATGCCATGATACTCGCCTTCGTGCCAGTGTATTTCGTGATACACGATATGAGGTTTGCTCAGCCACCACTCGTACCCGTGCGGCAAGCCGTTTCTATACGTGTGAATTTCGGAAATGGTAATGCCGTCTTCGTCTTCCGTGCGCCAAATGTCGTAGCCAGTTCCATGGCGTAGGCTGTAGGTGCCGATGACCGAGCCGTTACGCCCATACTGTTTAGCGGTGCCGTGAATTTTGCCATTCACGTACGGCTCGATCAGGCTGAGCTTCCCATCATCATGCCAGTCAAATTCACGTCCATGCTTGCGGCCATTCCTCAGCGGAGTCTCTGTAACCAGTTGGCCTTCTTCACCGTATCCGCGGCGCCCTACCACTTCCTCATTTAAAATGCAGTTTGTGATCCGATGGTAGATTGCTCCTCCCTCTCGCCGAAACTCGCGCGTAACCTGCTCTATAACATTTGGAGGAATATCTGACTTGAAGCGCCTCATTCTGGACTGGTCCGCATTAAACGGTTTTCACGCCCGCGCGTTAGCGGCGCGAGTTAACTGCGCGTCAGACGGATATTGCCGGACACGCTGAAGATCGTAATTGGCGTTCCTCCGGCGCCGATGCGCGCGCGAACGTTAGACGACTTCTCATCACTTTCTCGAGTGACGTTAGGCACGTCGAGGTAAACCTGACCACTAATACTGTCAGCCCTGAAGTCGGCGTTGACGTCGTTCTTAAACCCGATCTCGATGGAGCCACTCACGCTCTTGATGTGAATGCCCTGCGGGCTCAGGCTAATAAGCGTAGCTTTCACACCACCACTTACGCTCGACACATCAAGCGACCCGTTTACCTGACCGAGACCGAGGTTGCCACTGATGCTGTTCACGCGCGCATCTGCGCCCACATTACCGACCTCGAGATTTCCACTGACGCTGGTCACGTGTAGTTTGCTACCAACATTACCGATTTTGACTGAGCCGCTGATACTGCTCACAGTTGCCTGTCCGTCTATGTCGCCGGCTTTGAGCGAGCCGCTGATACTGTTGATTGCGAGATCGATGCGTCGAGGCAGTTTGAGTATGACCTGATGGTCCACTTGAACATTTCGCCCGCGGCGTTCTTCAGGTTCCTCGATACCTCGCACCACAAGGCTGTTACCCGACTGTTGGACTTCGATCTTGTGGTACTCGAGGTCAGCGCGAGTTCGTGCCGTGCGGATGATCTTGACCTCGGCCGTTGCACCATCCGCATCGGTGATCGTAACGTGCCCACGAATGCTCGAGACTTCAACGCGCGTTCCCGGCGCCAGTTGGTACGTCTGATTAAATTCGTCGCGCTCTTTGAAATCGCGATTCTGCGCTGCCTCCGTGGTTAAATCCGCCCGCGGCGCACCGCAGGCCAACATCATCATGCACGTAAGCAATACCGTAACCATCATGTCCGTGACCTCCAATCATTTCCGAATTGCGTTGATTGCCGTCATAATCTATCTCAATAAGCGAGGTAGATAAAACCAGAATGACGGCTAACCCCACAGAATTCTGTCAGCGATGTGTGTAATCGTTCTCGCAACTACTGCCATCTTTGATCAAACCGGGGAAAAAGTCGCCCGCATCGAGGCGGCCACCAGTGGCTTGAAGATTGGTGATCCTTTTTCACCTGATGTAACTGACGCAGCGGCTGAGCGTTTAGTTAACAGCCATCTATTCAAAAAGTTGGCTATCGCACGCTCCAAATCGTCAGACTTTGATAGTGAATCTGGCGTTTGAACTTAAAAACTGAATGAGAGCATTCGCCGAGCCAGAACTGTCGCACATCACACGCGCGCACGCGCTACGTCGTGACGACACCGTGATCCAACGACAAACGCAGCCAGCGAACTCAGCGCCCGCCGGCACTTCGCTGCTCAACACTCTGAGATGTGTGTGCGGCGACGGTTGTCAGCGCTGCAATGAAGCTTCGCAATCGTCGGGTCACTCAGCCCTCGCGAAGCCGCGTCCTGAAGTGGTCGTCGAACCGAAGACCGAGTTGAAGACACCGGAGTTCGCAGCTAGCCCCGAACTCATCGCGGTGATGAAAGGCAAGCGCTACGTCAACTTCGGTCACGTCGGCAACTATGTCAAGCTGATCCAGGAAGCACTAATCTTAAGCGAAGTGCCAACGTCCGATGGGAAACGGACGCGGCTGCCGAAATTCGGCATCGACGGTATCTTCGGCTCGGAGACGAAGGCCGCAGTCGAAGAGTTTCAGCGCGAGTACGGTCTGGCGGACGACGGTATCGTCGGCCAGCAAACACTCTACTGGCTCGACGACACGTTTCGTAACTACGCGAACCGTCCCGGTCCGCCGGCCGACAAGAAACTACCCGATCGCTTCGCTGCGAAGGCTTCCGGACTCGCACCGCCGACGAGTGTGAGCGCAAGCATGAAGGTCGAGCAGAACGTAATGGCGGACCCGAATCCCAGGCCTGAGATTAGCGCGCGCGTTAGTTTCAACGCAGACGTCGAGGGCACAAACGACGACAAGATTTTCTATGTCCAGGACATCCGGCGTATAGAACGCAAAATTCACTGGGCACGCACGGAAGACTGTAAGACGAACTGTGAGGAGGCGCGTGCTTTTATCGGTAAGGCCCAGGGCCTTGACACGCAACTCCCGTATGCCGGGCCGTTTATCCTAAAAGAAGGAAAGGTTTCAGCCGCGGCCGATGACAAGCCGGCGCTCGTCGCTCAAACGACCTTTAATCCGCAGGGCAACTTTCAGACGGGTGACGTTGTTACCCTCTTCGCACACGACCAGTTCCGGATGTTCCTCGCGCACGGTGCGGGCAGCTCGTTCAACTTCTCTTCGTTCAATACACTCGGGTTCTTCGATTGGGAATGGAAAGGAAAAGTGAGGTTCACATTCGACGGAACAAGATGGAGCGCCGGGAGTGTCAACAGCCGCACGGACCCGAAAGAAACTTCGTTCGACACGTCAAATGCGCTGGTCTTTCTCGGGCCGCTTTATGTTGCGGAGGATGTCGAGAAGAACTTGAGTAGCAGTCGCACGAAGATCGACGAGAAGCCCGACAGTTGGTAGTTGCTAAGTTTTGCGACGCAAACTACTTCTTGAGCAAAATCATTTCTCACGCAGCGGCGCAACGGCGCAACGCCCGGAAGGGTTTCTCGTTGCGCCGTTGCGTCGCTGCGTGAGACTTTTTCCAGGAGTTCATCCCGTTACGGCTTTGCGTCAAAGTCGGAAATCAAGCTGCCTTAGGGCAACGACTGAAACTTCAACGGCGGCAAACTGATCTTCACCTTGGTGACATCTTCACCTCTCAAAAACTGAACCATCGTTTGCTGAACTTGCGGATCGACTAACATACTCTCGTGGCCCGCATTGTCGATGACGATGTGTGTGCTGCTCTTGAAAGTCTTTCGCACTTCATCCGCTTGGAACGGCTGTGTGTTGTTATCAAGCACGCCGCTCACAAAGAGAGTGGGAACATCAGTTTTTATCGGAGAGCGATAGGCGTCACCGAGGTCCGGATTTCCTAACACATCACCCATCTCAGAGAGCGGAAAGTTAACAATGTCGCCGAGCAAAGCAGTTTTTGCTTCCTTCTGAATCTGCTGTTTTCGTGCTTTGGTCACGCCGGACGAAATGTCCATTACGAGCGTCATCAGAGAAACTCCCGCGCCGTATTGGTTATAGCGTCGTTCCACGAAACGTTTGAGAATCGAATAATCCCCTTTATCCATCGTGTAAAACCAAAGCGGGAAAACCGGCAAATCGTTTGTGTCGCCAAGATCGCGCATGATTAAAAACTGCAAGCCGATCTTTCCGACCTTAACGTCGACTGGTTTCCTAGTGCGCTGGTCCGTGATCGTAACTGTTACTGGTTCCTTTTCGAGGCGGTCGAGTGTTCGCTTGAGCGTGCCCGTCAGATCCGGCATCTTCGGACCGAGTTCCGGATCCTTGGCAACAAGTGCCGACAGCCGGCGGATTGAAGCGTCGGAAGTGCTGGGAAGTTTATCGGTGTGGTCCGGTCCTTCTGTTCCAATCAACACAACGCGATTCAAATTCTTTCCGTGATAACGAAGACAGGCCAGACCGAGATGAGTGCCATAACTGAAACCAACAAGGTTCAGTTTCTCTGCGCCCAACGCCTTTCGCAGATCATCGACGTCGTGGGCACTCTCGACCGAGTTGTAAGCCAGAATGTCGACGCCCCGTGAGCGAAAGTGATCTGCGGCAGCCTTAGCGCGTTCATTAAATGCTCGCAGTGCAACTTCCCTGTCGGCTAAGACGTCGAGTGGCAGCGACTCGGTCGCGCGATACGTGAGGTTTGGTTTCGAACGACCAACGCCGCGCTGGTCCAGTAGTATCACGTCGCCAACTTCGCGAAGTTTCTGAAACGCGCGCATATAATCAGGAATGTTGGCAATACTGGTCGCGGAAGAGCCTGGGCCACCATCGAGGTAAACCGTTGGATAACCGGGTTTGTCCGTAGTGCTTTTCAGCCGGACGAAAACGAGTTCTATCAAGTTGGAGTTGGGCTTCTGTCTATTCTCTCGGACGATTAGGTGTCCGCGTTCACCTTCGAAAGTTTGCCCGCCGACTTCCATCTTTGTAGGCTCAAACCAAATCTCGCCTTCACGACGTTTCGGCTCATCAATCGTTTGCGCGTGGGCCGCGCCGTCGAGGACGACCGTGAGCAGTATTAGCCCGCCAATGATCCTGTATAGATTCATTTTCATGTCTCCTAATAGCCTCTGACGAAATAACACCGCAGATTAATCTTTCCCCTCAAAAATAGGAATTCGGTGGGCAGCGCCAACGGCGCGAAATATTATAGCCAGGGCCAGCGCCGAGCAGAGCGAGGCGCGTCGGCCCTGGATCACAGCGTAAATGACCATGAAGCTCTGAAGGAGCGGAATAACCAACGATCATATTTCGCACTTTCAGTGCTCTCTCTCAATTTGTTTACGCTATGATTTATTCCGCGCCTGCGGCCTGTGCGTTTTGATTTCTGACTTTCGCGGGAGTGTGTTTCTGACGGTTGAGGTAATGCTGCAATTAAGTACGACCAGGGCGTCACCGAATGTGACCCACAGCACGAATCGGTGACGCCCGCCCCCCCATACCCTGGGCCAGTATGGGTGTTGCTCAAAGTTCTTTCACGTTGCAGAACTTCGGCATTTGCCGTTATATATCCGTGGACCACACTCTCTACAAGACTTCTACGAGAAGGATCATATGTAAATTCATACCAGTAGTTTTGTAAGTCGTTTTGAACACACATCACCCTTCCTGCCCAAGGGCAGTGCGTGATACGACGAACTAGCCAAATCCTTAGCGAACGATACTGATAATGGACAGGAGGAACGTTAACATAATGTCTGACGATTCCGACTCTGTCGCACCGGCGCTGGGGATTTCGTCCGTACTGCATAGTTGTGGCGTTGTCCGGTCGCCGGAAGGGATTTCCCGATGTTACACGAACTAATGGTCGCGGCGTCGTTCACCCGTGGTAGGTATTTCACCGCCGACACCGTACCTGAAAGCACGCATGCGAGGACTACTGCTGATGCCAACGTCTCATTCCTTCGGTTCTCCTTTGAGTTGAGGATGCCAATGTACTGGCATAAAATCAGCATAGTGTAAATACATATACGGCTATTGACACGGCGTCCCGCGCTGTGACTAATATCCAGCGCTGGCAAAGCAAGAACTCTTACACTCACCGGCAAAGGTTTATCTTTCGTGAAGATAGCCTCACCTAAGCTCAACACTTCTAACCTAAGCGCGAACGATGAAGCTCTGCTTAGGTGTCGGACTGCCTTAGAGCAAAAGGACAGAGGCGACTATGAGGGCGCACAGAAGACGATGCGTCCCATACTGGAGTCGCATAGGGGAACAGTCCAAATACACGCGGACTTGACTACCTGTCACCGCCGAAGTCTTGCTTTGCGTAGGTATTTTGACGAGTTGGATTGGAAGTAGGAATCAGATTTCTGAGGCGCAAGAGATTGCCAAAGATCTTCTCACTCAAAGCATCAATTACTTCGAGGAATTAAAGGACGTGATTAAAGTCTGCCGTCGCGCAATCGGAAATTGCTTACTGCTACTGGCGAGAAGGCGCAGTGAACGAAGCGCGATGATGGCTGGACGAAGCACTGAAGAAACTAACGTTTGAGGGCGCTGCCAGAGCAAGAGCACTTCTGAAGCTCGCAACTGTTGAGTGGACATCAGGGCGGTTTCGTGAAGCCCTGGAGGTTCTCGAATAAGAATGAGCCGTTATTTCGAAAAATCACCAACCCGATCATTAAAGGAGGCTACCACTACCGAACTTGCAATCATTCATCGAAATCTCGCCACCACAGAGAACAGGCACGAGTACTTCCAGCGAGCCATCAAGGAATACAAAGAGGCGGAAAAGGAATTCAAACTTAGCTCACAATCCGATCTATCTGGCCGACGTTATTAACAATGTAGGGTTCTTGCAGTTCAAACTAAGGCGCTACAAAGAAGCACACAAGTATCTTGATGAGGCCAGGCGCCTGACCGTCAGGTTCAAAGACAAAGCGAGCACTGCACAAATCGATGAAAGCCGAGCACAGGTCTTGATTGCGGAAGGAAAACTGATTGATGCCGAACGCATTGCGCGTCGAGCTGTGTCGGTGTTACGAAAATGTGGTCGCTTTGGTCTAGCTGGCAGAAGCCCTTATAACGCAGGCGAGTGGCCCTGGCCCGATTGGACCGAACGGATCATGCTCGTGTTATCTTTCGACAAGCGATTGAAGCTGCCCACCAGGTCAACGCTTTGAACACTGCCGGACTGGCAGCACTCACATTGATTGAGGAAGTTCAAGACTTAGCACCTGAGATAGTGCAGGCCGCGTATCGACAAGCACGCGAGTGGCTCGCACACTCTCAAAGTCCGGACACAAAACTAAGACTAGCTGATGTCGCTGACAAGGTGGTTGCCAGCATACATACCGAACTGAAAGCCGACGATGCAACAGAGACTCTATTGACCGGGTCGGGCGGACTCCAGGCACAACTCGATAAATATGAAGGAGTGATTATCAAGCGCGCCTTAGCCCAGGTTGGCGGTAAGGTGACTCACGCCGCTTCCCTTCTCGAGCTCAGATATCAGTCGCTGGCGTACAAGATCGAACACCAACATCCCGAACTACTCAATTACCGAACTCCGGTGCGCCGCCGTCAACGGAAAGACCGATCGAAACCCACCCAGCAAAAATCCTAATCAAAAGTCAACTTCTATTCATTTCGCAGAGCTACGAGCGGATCGACTTTCGTAGCCCTCCGCGCGGGAACATAGCAGGCGATTAAAGCAACGACCGTCAGAAGTGTTGCCAAAACTCCATAGGTCACGAGATCTGTTGGCCCAACACCGAATAATAAAGTCCGCAGCAATCTCGTTAGCGCAACCGCTCCAAGCAGTCCCACTACGACACCGAAAACGGTTAGGATCAATCCCTGCTTTAGTACCCAACGCAGAATTGCGCTCCTGCTTGCGCCTAATGCAACCCGAATTCCGATCTCACGTGTTCTTTGTGTTACTGAATAAGCTATAACGCCGTAGATACCCACACCAGCAAGGAGCAATGCGAGTACTCCAAACAGTCCGACTAATTGCATCGCAAACTTGCGACGGCTCACTGATTCAGCGGCTACCTTCGTCATCGACGTTTCTCCAAAAACCGGTAAGTCACGATCGACGCCACGCACCTGCTCGCGTAATGAGGGCCAGATAGTCGAGGGCGCCACGTCGGTACGCAGGTATATTGCCATCGCGTAGGCGGGATTCTGGAAAATCGGATGGTAAAGGTGCGGTTGATCGGGTTGATCAAAGCCGTCACTCTTCACGTTTCCGACGATGCCCACCACGGTCATCCACGGCGCCTCCGATTGTGGACCACCTCTTTTTATTCGCAGTCCTACCGGATCTCGATTGCTGAAGTAGCGTTCGGCCAGTGCTTCGTCAATTAGCACAACCTGCGCCGCTTTTCGGTCGTCTGAATCAGTGAAAAATCGGCCGCGCTTCAGCGGTGTTTCGATCGTGCGAAAGTAATCCGGGGAAACAACGCCAATCTGTGCGGTCGGGATCGCGTTGTTAGTTACAGCGTCACCTTCGATCGTAAACCCGCCGGAATTATGTGGACCAACGAGGGGAACAGCATTACCGCTGCTAATCGCAGCATTGTTCACACCCGGAATCGCACTCACTCGTTGCAGCAAATCTTTTATGAATGCAGATCGCTTTAACGGATCTCTGTACGGATCAAGATCCGGGTTGTTTGGAACAGGCAGCCAGACACGAGCAATTAATACGTTCTCAGGGTTGAAACCTGGATTCACATCAAGCAGCCGGCCAAAGCTCCGCAGGAGTAATCCAGCCGCGATCATCAAGATTAGCGAGAGAGCGAACTCGAACACTACAAGACCACTGCGAAAACGATGAGTCGCCGATCCGAATCCGGATCCGTGACTACCATCCTTCAAATTCGAGACGACATCAGGTCGGGATGATTGCAAAGCGGGAACAAGTCCGAAGAGCAATCCCGTAATGGTCGAGACCAGAAAGACAAAGCCTAAGACGCTCAGATTGATTCCGATTTCATGTAGTCGAGGAATATCAGCAGGTATAAACTGGACTAACCCTCGCAATGTTATCGCAAGCACAACCAGCGCAAGTGTCCCGCCGATAAACGAGAGCAGCAAACTCTCCATCAGAAGCTGAGATACAAGGCGGCGACGATTCGCTCCGAGCGCGAGGCGTATGGCCATTTCACGACGACGCGCCGACGATCGTGCGAGCATCAGATTCGCAAGGTTGACGCACCCGATGAGTAATACCAACCCAACGGCAGCGAGAACCACGTAAAGGATAGTTTGCACGTTGCCGACTAGTTGCTGGTGTGCCGACAGCACGCGAACTTTCCAGCCCGACTGTTGCGGATACTCTTTCGGAAATTCCGTCTGCAGGTTGGCAACAAGACCATCCAACTGTGCCTGTGCCTGGTTTATGTCAACTCCGTCTTTCAGGCGTCCGATTGCACCCGGAAGGATTCGTGCCGCGCGTACGGGAGGACCAAATGGATTCGCTGCGAATCCGGCAGTTGCCCACATGTCGACATCATTCCGCAGAGTTTTGCCAGGGTGACGAAATTCAGGCGGCATTACGCCGATGATCGTGTAAAGGTCTGTGTCCGCATAAACCTTACGACCAAGGATATTTCGATCGCTGCCATAGAGTCGTTTCCAAAGTCCGTCGCTAATCACGACACCTTCTGCAAATCCCTTTGCTTGCTGTTCTTCAGGACCGAACACACGTCCGAGTTGAGCGTTCGCGCCCAGCAACGCGAAGTAATTTGGACTGACGGCCAATAATTCGATTCGTTCCGGCCTTTCCGATCCGGTTAGATTGGCGTCGACCGGCCAGACTGCTGATACCTGCTGGAAAACACCCGAACGCTCTTGCAGATCTTTCAGTTCGTCAACCGACATACCAACATCTTCGATCTGCCGGCCGGTCAAATCGTCGCGAATGATTACAATTTGTTCTGGTCTTGAAAATGGAAGTGGCTGAAGGACCACAGCGTTGACGACACTAAAGATCGCCGTATTAGCGCCAATGCCAAAGGCGAGCGTCAGTACGGCAACGAGGGTAAAACCCAAATTATTACGCAACATGCGAGCGGCATAGCGAAGATCATGAAGAAGAGTGTTCATTTACGCGGTCCTTTCTTCCAAGGAAATAACACCGCCGAATAGGCTTTCCATTCAAAAAAGAGATTAGAACTCTATTACCACACCGGCCGACGGCAGGATGGGTAGCACACGATCGAGTTGGCCGAATACGCGACCAGTGAAATCGAATCCATCAAACCCTGCATAGCGCAGGTTGTTGCGATTCAGGAGATTCAACACTTCGCCCGTGGCTGTTAGTTTCCAGCGCTTGAACAGAAACGCTTTACTGACTCGAACGTCCAATCGCGCGTAGTCAGGCACGCGTACTTCGTTGCGCCGGTCGGATAAGAAAAACGTGTCGCCGACTTGCCTGAAGAATCCGGGAATAGGCGGTCCGGTGCCATAACGAAAGACACTGCTGAGATTCCAGGTGTCAGTGAAGCGATAACTGGCGTAAGCGTTAAGCAGATGCCGCTGCTCGTTATCGGCAACAAAAGACAAACCGGTTTGCGCGTCAGTGAGTTTTGTTCGCACATAGGAATATGAGATCCAACCGGCAAGCTTGTTTGCACTGCGCCGTTGCACGGTCAACTCAAATCCGCGCGCGTGACCGTCAAGGGAATTTCTGAAAGGAAACTCAGCGAAAGAAACGAAACCTGCATCGAGCCGCGGCTCCGAGAGACTGAAGAACAAATTTGCGTCCTCGCGATCGAACACCTCAGCACTAACACGCACGCGATCGCCAACCAACGCTTCGACACCGCCACTCACATTTGTCGCACGCTCGGCGCGTAAACTCCTCGACCCAAGCCGGCCAAAGATTTGTTCAAAATCCGGAAACTGGTAATAGCGCCCTGCCATCGCATGTACTCGCCAATGATCATTGATGGACCAGGTTAGCGACGCTCGCGGCGAGTTCAACGTTTGTGACGTTATCTCGCTATGTTCGACGCGCAGTCCGCCGGTGAGTTGCAGACGCAGGCGTTCATTCTTCCAGGTGTCCTGGACGTAATAGGCTTGCTCAGTTCCGTTTTGGTCAAAACTACCGAAGTCAAAAGGGACATTCGCGAATGAGAAGCGCTGGCTGAGACTGTTGACATTTAGTCTTCTAATGTAAAGACCGGCTTCGAGACGATTCGAATGCGGCAGTTGAAAACTCACATCTGAACGGATGCCAAACTGAGATCGATCGCCGTCGTTGAGGATTAGCTCATCACGATTCACATTCTGGAAGTTTGTCTTGAGCGCAAAGAAGCGCGTTTGCCAGAAGATTCGCGGGTTTGGCGTGAGACTCCAGTGCGCATTCAAAAGAAAGTTGCGCGACTCGCCGCGGAATACCGAATTTACAAACAAGAGCTCGCGATCGCGATTGCGATCGTAGTCGAACGTGCCGAAGACTGCGGAAACACCGAGCTGATTTCTCTCGGACAAGTCGTAGAGTAGTTTCCCCTGGATATCAGCGAAGCCGAGGACGGGCGGGTTGTTTGCAAACTGATTCTGATCGTTTATGCGACGTACCAGATAACCGACATAACTCTTTCGCGCAGCTACAAGGTAGGAAGCCTTTCCACTTGAGATTGGACCATCGACGATTCCCGAAATGCCGCTCAGGGCAGCGGCTATTCGACCGGTTGGTTTCACGCGATTGCCGTCGCGTGAGTCGAGGTCCAAGACAGCGGCAGTTCGATTTCCGAAGTTTGCAGGACTCCCGCCGCTCAGCAGCGCCACTGAATTGATCGCATCGGAGTTTATTACTGACAGCGAACCGGTGTCGGGATAACCACCAGCCACTGTGTGCACGAAGTTATCTGTCAACACACCGTCAATCCACACGCCGACGCGATCAAAGCCGGCGCCGCGGACGGAAAACTCGCTGCGAAAGTCGTCGTTAGTGCCCACGCCGGGTAAGGTTTGTGCCGCTCGTATCGGATCGCTCAGAAGAATGCTCGAGGTTGCCTGAAGCTCACGCTTGTTCAGGGTTTGCTCGAATGTCGAGGTTGTGCGAGTGGTTTCGAATGGATCGGAAGAAACTGTGACGTGTTCTGTTAATGCGGCGGCGTCTTCGTTCAGGGCGATTTCGACGTCGCTGTTCGTTCCGACATTGATCGTCTTCTTTACGAGACCATAAGTGACTGTCGTTATGTATAGCTCCTGTGGGCCAGCTGGCAATTCGAGAGTGAAGACGCCATAGGAATCTGTGATCGTGGCCTTGTCGGGGAGTTTAGCGACGACGCGAACGTTCGCCATCGGTTCGCCGCTGTTCGCGTCGACAACCCTGCCTCGCAACGTGGTTGAGCGGTCTTGTGCGAGGGAGACAAAGGAAGAGTGAAACAGCAGAAGCAGAACAACAATTAGTTTGTCGGGTGCGGTGAGTTTCACGTTATTCCAGCTAACTCCGGTAAGGAAAACGCTGCAACTCTATTAAGGTTCCCTAATTCACGCAACGTTTTCCCAACGAACCACACCGACTTTACGGAGTCTTCTGGAGCGTTCGCTGCAAGATCCAGTCGGAGATGGTTTTCAAGAGCTCCGGAGAGATCGTTTCCTCAATCTGACTGTATTCCGAAAGCACACCCGTCGCGCTTGTTTGGAAGAGATGGTTGAGCTTGGGGAAGGCCTTTGTTGTTACGTCCGTATTTCCACCAGCCTTAACACCAGCTGCAATCAAGTCGAGATTCTCCTTCCAGGCGACCTGTAAATCATGCTCACCATTAAGAGCGAGAACGGGAACTTTCACGTTCTTCAACACCGGACGCGGATCGTACGTGATGAAGTAACGATACCAGGGCGTCTTGTACATCGGCATGAACGCTCTCATTCCTGCCGCCGCCCGCTCGAATGACTTTTTCTGCAGTTCGCTCAACGTTCCCCCATAAGCAGCAATCTCTTCATTGATTCTTTGTTCGACACGCTTTTCATCAGCCTCTGCCTTGACGACGGCGTTGATTCTCCGCGACAGCAACATGATATGCGTGAGCGTGTCGGGAGGCGTGCCCTGAGCCTTATGGATCAGTTCAGTTTGTGTGTAGATAACGTCTTCGCCGCGTTGACCAAGACCAGCAAGCAGCACGATGAACGACACATCCTTGCTACGGGCCGCGACCATCGGCGCAATCATCCCACCTTCGCTATGCCCGATGAGACCAATCACCTTCGGATTGATCTCCTTGCGCTGTTTTAGAAACTCAACTCCCGCGACAACGTCCTCGGCGAAGTTCTCGCTCGTTACTGAAAGCGAACCGAGGTCAGTGCCGCCAATGCCACGATCGTCAACTCGCAGTACGGCGATGCCGTTTCTCGTCAGGTAATCGGACAGAACGAGGAAAGGACGATGACCTGCGATCGCCTCGTTGCGATCCTGCGATCCGCTACCTGTGATCAACAACACAGCCGGGTATGGACCACCGCCACGCGGGAGAGTTAGAGTGCCCGCAATCTTGATGTTGTCCTTTTCATTCCGATAACTGACTTCCTGCTCGTCGTAAGGGTAAGGCTTCTTTGGATCCTGCGGACGATTGAGCTTCGGAGCCTCAGCGACCCGTTTGAACGTCATTGGAAATGTGCCCGCACCTTGCTTGAGCGTACCCACGATCTCATCGCCTGTTTCACTCAGCGTCCCGTCGTACGTGATGCCAAACTTTGCGGCTGAAAAAGTCAGCTTGTTGCCGTCCAGAACGATCGAATCAATGGGTAAATCCGTAGCGCCCTGATCAGGACTGTCGAACTTTGCAGCGTAGCCATTCGCTGATTTTTCAACTTTCAAAACAAACCTTAACTTCGTGCCACCCACATCCACAGTGGCGAGCCAATTCCCCTCGACGCCCGGTTTTGAACCTTGAGCGGCAACGGCAACAGCCGTCATGATGATCAGTGCGAAGTATAGAAATGCGATTCTCATAGATTCCTCCTGTGTTGTTCTACCGTCCGCCATTGAGCTTCGAAAGAATTTGGACCAATTCCCGCAGCTCGTTAAAGTTAATGATTATTAGTGCCGGTACGACGATCAGAACGATTGTCCCGAGCACCACACCCGCTTTGGCCCATACGCGATGTTCAGTGAGTTGCGGTGCAGGGCTTGTGCGAAGCGCCAGCCAGCCAAAGATGATCGCCAGAATGGGTTTCTCAAGGCCCAGCAAATTAACGAAACTGAAGATACCAAGTATTAGCGACGCAGTTGCAAACGCATACTTTTGACCCAATATGAGGGATTCTTTGGTTTGATTCTCGACCATGATTATCTCTCCAACACCAGTTCGGTGTTTATCCTAAATGGGTTCTCTCTAATGAAGACAAACAGCAAGACGACGATGACGAGGGGCACCAGTTTGAAAGCGAGCCCCGGATCCCGCGCGGGGAGCATTTCCAACAATTTGTAAACGACCAGCAACACACCAATCAGAGCGAAGGGGCGCCAACTCAGTGCGGACCGTTTAGTGATTCCCTTTTCGATCGCCGGCCAAAGATCCACACGCGCTTCCGAAAACGTCTGACTCGTGAACAACTGATCGAGCGCTTGCGATTGCTTCAGTTCGTGTTGACAGTTACCGCAGACTGCGATGTGCGCCGCTAATTGTTCAGTTCCGAATGGCGACTCTTCCCCGTCGGCCGCCGCCATTTGCGCCATCAGCACGTCTTCACAAGTTAGTTCCTTCATCGGAATTCACACCTTCTGTTCTCGTATGAGTTTGCGCTGTAACCGCCGGCGTGCATTGAATAGCCGGCTCATCACTGTGCCTCGCGGGATTTGCAGATGCGTAGCAAGCTCGTCATACGAGAGCCCATCGAAATATTTCAAACAAACTATTTCCCGTTCCTCACTCGTCAGCGAATGCAGAGCCTTTTCAAGACCAATCGTCGTTTCGTCAGACCTACCTGGTTGCGAAACCAGGAGTAGGGCCTCGTCGAGACTCTCCGTCGGGCGACGTCTTGCGGTCATCTTGTAACAGCGGTTCCGCAGCAAAACGTAGAACCACTGGTAGAAGCTCCGTGACGTATCGAACGTGCCGATTGCTTTGAACGCGTCGATAAAAGCTTCCTGAACCGCATCCTGAGCATCATCGCGATTAAAGAGAATGGCGGTCCCGTGAGCGACTGCTCGTTTTTGATATCGCTCTACGAGATGTCGAAAGGGTTCGTGGTCACCCTGCTGACATCTTTTGATCGCCTCGGCATCTTCCATCGTCGCCTCTCACAATAGGTATCCGCGTTGTAGAAGAATTATTCAAAGTATTTTTTGGGTTTAGATTTTGTTTCACGCAAGGACGCAAAGACAGCAAAGAGAAACGTCTGATTTCTTTGCGTCTTTCGTGGCGCCTTTGCGCCTTTGCGTGAGACATACCTCAAACTGACCCGCTTGATTTTGTCGGACCAATTCGGTACCCTGCCCCGTCTCCCACCCGACAAATGCCATAGAAAAACCGATATGCAATTAACACGTCCTGCCTCCATTAAGCTAACGTCTGCACTGTTGGTGACCTTCACCGCTCTACTATTCCGTGGCAACTATCACAAAACCTGCGCCGGCGTTGCCGCTTACAACCAGGTTCGAACCACGTTTCACCGTATCTCTGTCAGCACCTACGACGCATCGCTTAACTATCAAGCACACGTTCAGCGGAACTGCGCAACTCGGTTCTGATTTCAACGACGGTGCAACCAGCCTGGTCATAGAGCCAGGCGCAACCTCCGGAACGATTGATATTCCACTTCTTGAAGACACTCTCGACGAAGATGATGAAACGATAAATTTGAATATCACTTCGAACCTCGGAGTGGTGACGGGCGCACAAAGCACCGCGACGATTCTGGATAACGATGCTCCGCCTTCGGCATCAATAGCTGACACGAGCGTTGCCGAGGGAAGCTTCTTTAGTAACTCCTTAATAATTCCGGTCACGCTTTCTGCGGCGAGCGGAAAGACGGTGTCTGTGTCGTACTCAACCGTTGCAAATACAGCGAGCGCTACGGACTTCACAGTCAGCAGCGGAACCGTGACATTTACTGCTGGTCAAACCGTGGCCAACATCGCGATCCCGATCACGCCAGACAGACTCAGCGAAGACGATGAAACGTTTTCCCTCGTCTTGAGCAATCCCAGCAATGTTTCTCTTAATCAGACTACAGTAACGGGAACGATCCTCAATGATGATGCTCCCATACTCGCTGTTGCCGCACCGTCTCAACGCGCTATAGCCCTCGACACCGTTCTGTTAACGATGGAGCCCTTTGCAGTAAATAATCCAGACTCCTGGTTAACAGACAAGCGAACCAGAGTTACCATTTTCACGCTGAATACGATTTTGACGCCCGGCCTGGTGATCACGGCGCAAGGAGTCGACAGTCAACAGGTGGTTCATCAACTGCCGGTGGAGTTTGTTGGAAACGTGCCCGGATTCAACCCGGTGGTGCCTCAGGAACCGTTTTTGACGCAGATAGTGTTGCGACTTCCCGATAGCATTACGACCACTGGTGATTTGCAAGTGAGGATTACGGCACGTGGCAGAAACAGCAACCAGGTGCTGATCGCCGCCACAAAAAGCACATAAGGCACAAAAGCCCATAAAAGAACCGGTAGTCCCAATCTTGAGACTACCCCAAAGTTCTTCTTATGTGCCTTTTGTGCCTTATGTGCTTTTTGTGGCCCTATTCGTAACGCAGCGCAATTAACGGATCGACCTTCGCCGCACGACGCGCCGGGATGTAGCACGCGAGTAGGGCGACGAAAATAAGCAGGCCAATCACACTCACATACGTTACGGGGTCAGTTGCCGTTACCTCGAACAGCAACGTGCGCATCAGTCGCGTGAGGGCAAATGCGCCTGCCAACCCGACGACGACGCCGATGAGCAACATGCCCAGGCTTTGGCCGAAGATGAGTCGGAGCACGTGAAGCGGTCGCGCTCCGAGTGCCATGCGCACTCCTATCTCCTGCGTCCGCTGCGTTACCAAATAAGCCATCACGCCATAAATACCAATCGCGGCCAGAAACAACGCGATACCGGAGAACGTCGCCAGCAGTAGCGCGAGAAAGCGTGGTTGGACCATCGACTTCGACACCACTTCGTTCATGGACGACATGTTGTAAACCGGCAGGCTCGGATCCAATTCACGAACGGCATTGCGAATCGAGCCTTCCATCGCGGAATCATTCGATGATCGAACGACGAAATTCAGGTTCCCCCCAAGGAACTGACTCGCCACTTGCCGTACCTGAAAGTAGAGTTCGGGACCGGCAGGCTTATCCATACCGGCGTTCTTAGTGTCTTCAACCACGCCGATGATCGTGAACCAGATTTCCGGATCGGCCCCTCCGGGCATCACACGCCTGCCAACCGGACTGCCCGTCCAAAACCTTTTCGCGAGCGCCTGGTTGACAATCACAACCGGCATCGCGTTAGGGTTGTCGTCCTGCGACTCAAAGGTGCGACCTTCCAACAAACGGATCTTCATCGTCTTGAAATAGTCGTTACCAACGACATTCCAATAGTCGACGTTCTCCGCCGGGCCGTCTGGTGTTTGCTGATAGCCCTCTATCTCGGTGTCGTTAGCGTTGATGCGCCGTAGCGGCGGTAGACCACTTGCAATTGAGACGTTGGCGACACCGGGAATCGTGCTGAGTTTCTGCTCGAGCGCGTTTACAAACTGGAGCCGTTCGGGGTTTTTGTACCTGGCTGCGGGGAGATTCAAGCTGAAGCTGACAACACCCGCCGGATCAAAGCCAGTCTTGACTTGTTGTAACTTCCAGAAGGCGCGAATCATCAGGCCCGAGCCGATGACGAGAATCACTGCGAGGGCAATCTCTGTGACTACGAGGCTCTTGCGAAGCGCCTGGCCGCCTCCGCGAATTGCGCGCTGACCGGCGCCGCGAATCCAGTTCGCGAGGTTACGTTCACTGACTTGCGCCAGTGGCGCCAGACCAAAGAGAAAGACAGCAACGATCGCAACTGCAATCGTAAACGCGAGTACGGGGAGGCCAACACTGATCTCCTCGGTGCGCGGCACGCTATCAGGAGCAAACAGCAATAGTACCTTCAGACCTGCAAAGGCAAGCACTACACCGAGAATTGCAGCAATCACAACCAGCACAAAACCCTCGGCAACGAATTGCCGGACCATTCTTTTTATACCCGCTCCCAGTGCGAGCCGAACTGCGAATTCACGATGACGCGACTCGGCGCGAGCCAGCAAAAGATTCGCCACGTTCACACAGGCGATCAGCAAAACAAAACCAACTGCAGCCATGAGCAGCCACACGGCTTTGCGCGCCGAACCGACAACGTCTTCGTGAAGACTCAACATTACCACCGGGTGATTTTGAGGGTTGAGTAAATGCTGCGCGCGACCCTCACTCTTCCATCCGGCCATCAAACTTGTCATTTCGCTTCGCGCCTGCTGGATATTCACGCCGGGCTTCAGCCTGCCAATCAGAGACAGAAAATGTGAACCACGATTACCCGGGTTTGCGGGATCGAATTGGAAAGGTACCAGCAGGTCGACCTGATCGTTGCTTCCGGGAGGAAATGCAAAGTTGGCAGGCATTACACCGACAACGGTGGTCGATGCCGCGTTGACCTGAATCTGTTTGCCGATGATGTCACTTGCTCCGCCAAAACCCTTTTGCCAGAGACCGTGCGAAATAATGGCGACGCTTGGCCCACCACTGCGATCTTCCTCTTCGGTGAAGTTGCGACCACGTTCCGGAGACACTCCCAGTACATCAAGCATGCTACGCGTAACAGCCGCGGAGGTGACTCGAAGTGGTTCACTCTCGGTACCGACGTTGCGCCCGCCCGGCGCCCATGCACCCACTGCTTCCCAGGATTTTGCTTCGCGCTGAATGTCGAGCAGTTCGGGAGGCGAGACCCAGAACTTGTTGAGCTGCATCGTGGGAAATTCGCTGTAGATGCGGACGAGCTCACCGGGTTGCCGGTACGGCAACGGGCGTAACAGGACTGAGTTCACAACGCTGAAAATGGCGGAATTGGCGCCAATGCCCACCGCGAGAGTCAGAATCGCCACAGCGGTAAAGGCTGGATTCTTTCTCAGCATTCGCAGCGCGTATTTCAAGTCCTGCAGGAACGTTTGCATCGTCGCGGTCCTCCGGAGGTGTTTTTAAGTCGGGACTGGCAGATCTCACCCAATGAAAGTGGTTCGATAGGTTAACACCGTGACGGCAGGAATGTTGGCAGAAAATTTCGTGTTGGACGGGGTCAGTAGCACCGCGAGAGTAGCGGGGTTGGTGGCACTGACCTGTCCATTCAGGCTCTGACTTGTGAGACAGAGCCTATCCCCGGTGTATGTAACTCTCCTGGCAGAAATGAGGTGAACATCGTCGTCATAAGGAGCTTCTGGACTTGTCGTCTACTTCGTCAAGATGAAAAGCAGTGGGGCGTATTACCATCGGGCGGGCTTTGTACAAAAGTCGTTCTCCTGAGGTTTCTCTGTGCAACCTCTGTGTTCTCTGTGTCTCTGTGGTTGATGAATTCCGAGCAAAAACACACCACAGAGACACAGAGAACACAGAGGTTGCACAGAGAAAGGCGCTATTGTGACTTTTGTGCAAAGCCCATCGGGCGCAGAAAATTTGGAGACGGGAAAGAACGCGTCGACGCGGTGGATCTCCCCTTCCTCACCGCGTCGACGTAGTTCCGGGTGAGCGTAGCCCTCACTCCTTCCCGGAAATGTGTGCGCGACAATGTGCTCAAAGAAAACGGTTGAGAGTGGGGGCGCCGCTCAACGACGTGTACTTTTCTGGTGAAGATGAAAATTTGACGGCGTATTACCACCGTGAGAAGAATTTTTCCGCATCGGGTCGTATGGACCAACCTCATGCACAAAAAAGACCTTGCTATCCAAACTCGAATCACTAAAATAGTGGGCGCCTTTTACCAACCTCCCCTGCGCGTTTCACTTCGCCCGATTGATCCCGACATGCAAATAGAAAGTAGTTATGTGGAATTACAAAAATACTCTCACTCTGATTCTTGCTTTGGTGTTGGTGTTCTGCACAAATGTCACCATGGGCCAATCTCCCGACGAAACAAGCCTGGTCCGTAGCGTAGTAACCAACTTCTTCGCTGCTTATCAACGCAAAGATGTCGATGGGCTAACTGCTCTCTGGAGCACGAAGTCTCCGGAGAAGGAGGCGTTTACGGCTGATGTGCGACAGACATTCTCAGCCACCGGCGCTGCTGAACTGAAGAGTTTTGAAATCAGTCGCCTCAACATAGAGAGCACGTCGGCCATCGTCAGATTGCAAGTGGAGTTGCAAGCTAACGACCTCAAACGTCTACACCAAACTCTGCGACTCGTGAAGGAAGATGGACAATGGAAAGTGTGGCAATACGAACCAACCGAACGAGAACTGGCCACGAAACTTCTTGCAGCGAAAACGGAGAGCGATCAAAAGGCATTGTTGGAAGCCGAGCCTGACTTAATCACAGTTGAGTTGGTCCAGGCGTTGCGAAAACAGTCGGATGCACTCACGCAACGCCGCGAACTGTCGCAGGCGCTCATCGCGCTGAAACTCATGCGCTCAGTCGCGGAACGGATCGGCGACGAAAAGAGCGTTGCATTTGCAATCGTCAACCTGGGAGTTAATTACTACCAGCGCGGAGAATATCAACAGGCTTCAGAGTTGTTCGAACATTATTTGTCGTTGGAACCGTCCAGGCGCGATCCTTCCATGACCGCCCGCGCGCTAAATAACGCCGGCATGATCAAACGGATCTATGGAGACAATGCCGGCGCGCTCGACTACGTGCAACGAAGTCAACGGATAGCAGAAGAAGCGGGCGACAAAAGGATGCTCGGCAACGCCCTCAATAATCTCGGCGTCATCTACAGAGATCACGGCGAATACGCACGCGCCCTGGAATATTTCGAGAAAAGTTTGGCGTTGGGTGAGGCTCTCGGTGAAAAACTTTTAATCAGCCTGACGGTTAACAATATCGGGACAATTCACGGCACGCAGGGAAATCAGTTGCAGGCCCTGGAGTATTTCCAGCGCGCTCTGAAGCTTGCCCAGGCTGCTGATGATAAGAATCTGATGGCGTTCGCTCTGAACAATATCGGCCTTACTTACCACAGGCATCGAGAGTATCCGAAGGCGCTCGACTTTTACCAACAGAGCCTGGCATTGCGGGAACAGTTGAAAGATCAGCGTGGGGCCGCACTCACGCTAAACAACATCGGTCTTCTCAATCGCGAACAGGGCGACCACAAACGGGCCCTGGAATACTACCAGCGAAGTTTGGCGATACGTGAAAAGTTGGACGACCAGTCAGGCATGGCGTACGTTTTAAACCACATCGGCTATCTTCATTACCTGGAAGGCGAGCATCAGCAGGCGCTGCAAATCTCAAAACGAACTGTAGATATTGCAACGCGTCTGGCAAGCCCCGAACTTCTTTGGCGAGGCCTCGAACTTGCCGGACGAGCACATACTTCGTTAAAGCAATTCGACGAGGCCGAGAAAGTCCTTACCAGTTCCATTAACACGATCGAACAGTTACGTCATCGCGTGGGTGGCGGCGAGCTGGCGCGCCAGCGATTTTTCGAAGACAAAGTGCTGCCTTACTGGGCCATGGTGGAGTTGGCCTTTAGTCGCAACCGGCCAGTTGATGCTTTGACTTACAGCGAACTCGCCAAAGCGAGGATTTTGCTTGATGTGCTCCGTAACGGACGAATCCCGATCAACAAAGCGATGTCTCTCGAGGAACAGGAGAAGGAGCGCACTGCGAACGCAGAGCTAACTACCCTTAACGCCCAACTCTATGACGAGAGGCAGCGTCCTAAACCGAACCTCGAACGCATCGCTGAGCTGGAACCTCGTCGCGAGAGGGCACGCCTGGCTTACGAGTCATTCTTAACAAGTCTCTACGTCAAATATCCTGAGTTAAAAGTGCAACGTGGGGAGGCGATGCCGATCACTGCCGCAGAGGCCGCGGCACTAATACCGGATCGCTCCACGGCAATCGTCGAGTTTGTTGTCGCTGACGACAAGTCTTATCTGATCGTGTTGACAAGCGATCGGCCAAAGACGGCAAGTCAACTGAAGATCACACTGTACCCAATCAAGATCACGGCAAATCAACTGTCTGAGCGCGTGGACCAATTCCGGCGCATGCTGGCCGAACGTGATTTGAACTATCAAGAGGCAGCGCGCCAACTCTACGATCTGCTGCTCAAGCCTGCCGAGGAACAATTGCGCGGCAGGAAAACGCTTTGCATCGTGCCGGATCGGGCGCTATGGGAATTGCCGTTTCAGGCGTTGCAGTCAAGAACGGGCGTCCACTTGATCGAAGACTACACGCTTTTTTCTGCGCCTTCATTAAGCGTACTGCGAGAGGTGACGAAGCAGCCGAATGGGGCAACGCGGAGTAACTCACTGCTGGCCTTTGGTAATCCGCAATTAGATGGGGAACGCGTTGGAACGCGAAGAGGCGATTCCGAAACGAGATTCGGTCCTCTGCCTGAAGCTGAAACCGAGGTCAAGACTCTGGCACGACTTTATGGGGCTGATAAAAGTCGGATCTTCATTGGGTCTGAGGCGCGTGAAAAGGTAGTAAAAACTGAAGCGCCAAAATACCAGGTGCTTCACTTCGCAACGCATGGCCTGCTGGACAATCGCAATCCAATGTTCTCGTTTCTGACCCTCGCCCAAACAGCCGGAGATCCGAATGAGGACGGTTTATTGGAGGCTCGCGAAATCATCAACATGGATCTGCATGCGAAGCTCGCAGTGCTCTCGGCGTGTCAGACGGCTCGTGGGTGGGTCGGTACAGGAGAGGGTGTGATCGGAATGTCGTGGGCGTTGTTCGTGGCGGGTGTGCCGACAACTGTCGCGAGCCAGTGGAAAGTGGATTCGGCGAGCACCACGAGTTTGATGATCGACTTCCATCGCCGGCTCACGAAGTCAAAACTAACGAAAGCAGCGGCATTGCGGGAGGCGGAATTGGGACTGCTGCGAAGTGAACGTTACCGGCATCCATTCTATTGGGCCGGGTTCGTCATGATCGGCGATGGCTGGTAAAGAGTTTCACGCAAAGACGCAAAGTAAGACGCAAAGTCGCAAACACTGGCGGACATTCTAATGGGTTTTCTTTGCGACTCTGCGTCTTCACTTTGCGTCTTTGCGTGAAATATTTTTACCGGTGGCGGAGGGAGCGGATACTCGTTAACAATCCTGTGACGGCGGTCGAATTCGGATTTGCCTTCGCTAATTCGTGAAATTCACGCTCCGATTGCTCGAGCAAACCGTGTTTCCAATAAAAGATTCCCATCGCAAGACGCGAACTTCCCACAGCGGCTTTCAGCTTTGCGAGGGCGCTCACTCCCCGCTGGTCCAGAATTCTAAAGCGGGCCTCGGGCAATGGAGGCTTCGGTTGAACGACTGTCTCGCCATCCTTCAAAGCAGAGATCTGCCATGAATACGTAACACCTCGCTCGAGCGAGTTTGATGTGGTCCACGCCGTACCACTTACTGGACCACTGCTACGCACCTGGCGAAGCTTCATGTCATAAATCGTCACAATGTAATGCTGCGCACCCTCCAACGCCCGCCAGCGAAATGTCGGTAGATCAGTTTCAACTACGACATCAATCGGATCCAACGGCGCAAACGTACCTTGCGTCACGGCTTCACTTCGCAATCTGTTACCGCCTGTGGGCCACCCTCTCAACGCCGGCGAAGAACCAAGCTGACCAGTCGCCAGTGCTTGCTCGACACTCTCTTTCAAATCCGGCGGCAATTGCTGGAGTCCCTCGAGTTGACCGCGCTGGTTCACTATGAGCTTGCCACCCGCGTCATAAAGCATGAGACGAGGTTCCTCGCCCGGTGACCCTGACAGATCCGCGTCACCTGCCGGCGGCGAAGGTGCGTTCTTACGTGTCGTGTCTTCCGTCGTTGCAGGCGACGGTTGCTGTGTGGCAACGGCCGGTCCCTGCTTGTCAGGTCCTGGCGAGACAACTTCCTGTTGCGCCAGTTTCGACATCGGAGATCTTGTCCACAATAAAACTGCCCCTCCCAGACCGAAGACTGCAATCACTGCTGCGGCTGCAGCCCATGCAGGATTTGGCCAAGGTCTCCTCTGTGATGATGTACCGGCAACACCAAGCGGCTGTTGCTTGAACTCACGCAGATCCTTTAAGTCGGCAGCACATTTGGAACACATGGCCACGTGACTATCGACAATCTCCCGATCGATGTCGTTCGCCTTGCCATCAACGTATGGTTCCAGATGTTGTTCGTAATCGAGATGAAAGGGCTCTTCGTCCGACTCATCGGTGAGGTTCGCAACAGCGGGCAGAATCCTGGTCAGACGTTCGTGACACTCATCGCAGGACGCCAGGTGTCTGTCGACCGCGAGCAATTCGTCGGGATCCAAGTTGCGCCTGCTGTAACCTGCGAGTTGAGTCTGTGAAAGATGTTCCGACGTCATCGTACTTTGCGTCTCAGGCAAATCCCGCGGAATTTACCCTCGTTCTTGTTAGAGTCTTACAAGCGGCGGATATTACTTAGCGACCGAATTTTTCGCGATAACGGCCCTGATCCGCCGGTCCAGGCGTTCTCGCGCACACTTCCTTAAGTTAATTACCTGCTGCCGCGTGGCGCCGAGCACCTCGGCTATCGTTGCGTCATCCAGCGGCAGCTTGTTCCATAGTCCCAGAAACTCTCCCAACGGTAACTCGAGTGCCTCGGCAATTTGTTCAATTGTCGCCGTGCGAGTGAATGGCAGAAGGCTCAGCAGGTCCTGGCCCCGCACGTCTCGGAAGTTCAGCAATAACGCAACGCGTTGACGATGCGGTAACTGGCAGATTTCCTGCCAGAGTAACGCCAACATGCGTTTCTGTTCGAGAACCGTTTCATAATCGAGAGCAGGAGCAACGAGATTCAGCACACTGTCGAGTGACTCGTCAGGCTGATCTTTCTCACGACAAATGTCTGCGACGATGTTCACCAGGTCATCGAGTCGAATCGGATTTCCGCATGACTCAAACAGAGCTTTTAAGAGGCTTGAGAGTTGGGCACGGTCGGTGCCAACGCCGGGCAGGCCGGCGGATTCGATCCACTCGACGGGATCTTGTCGTATTTTTTCGAAGATTCGTTGAGGCGTAAGCTCGGCTTTGTCACGCCACTGTGCGAGCCCGCCAATCAAACCGGACGCCTCGTTTGACCAGAGCGCGAAAGTTGAATCGTGCGACAAGAGATAGCGCAACCTGTTTTTTAGTCGCGAGCGACGAGGATATTTCTGACGCAGATAGAGATTGCAGGCGTTATAAGCCGTCGCGGCTATGTAACCGCGCAAATCCGCGATCGCACCGCGCGAGGAGTCGCTCCTGATCTGGCGCAGCCGCGAAAGCAGATTGGCAATAATTTCGTTGAATAGATCGTTGGCGTCCTGAGTCGAGGCGGCGCCGTTATTGTCGAGGTGAAAGCGGAGACTGGAGCCGAGAATCTCTTTAACAATCGGCACGGCGTGCTCGTCGATGAGACTCGCAAGATAACGATCAGCCTGTTCTTCGTCTGTTGCCTCGATAAACGTGAGTAAGCGTTGGTCCATCGAAGCGCTACGAGTTTGTGAACCGCGTTGCGAAGGATCTTTAATGCGAATGGAGCTCGTGACGAACCTCCCAGCTTGGGCCCAGTGAAACGATGTAAGGTTCGTTTCGCCGCAGTGACTTGAAGGTCTTAATGCGGCCATCTGAAAGACCGAGCGTATTTTAGCACGCGAGGAGAAGGTCTGCGATTGCTTCGGAGATGGGAAGGCCTGGACTGCGTTCGAGCCAGAAGAATTCGCCGCAGGGATTGAGTTCGAGAAAGACGTGCTTGTAGTCGGGTGTAAGAATGATGTCGATCGCGCCGTAGTTCAACGAGAAGTAATTCATGAGTCGCAGGATTTTTTCTTCGACTTCTTGAGGGAGTTGGTAGGGCTGCCAGTCTTGAAGCATGCGTGCACCATCGCGGCGCCAGTCGTGAACGGCACGCGCGGAGACTTGTGAGTCTACGGCGGCAGACATGACGCGCTTGCCTACGACAGTGGCACGAATCTCAAGTGACTTGGGGAGTAGCTCTTGAAAAGTGGCGGGGCAGAGACTGAGGCCAGAGAGATCTTCGAGGTCTTCGGGTTTCACCGGGTTGGTAAAGACGACGAGTTCTTTTCCTTCGTCGTAGATCGCGAAGGAAGAGAGCATCTTTGTCACGAGTCCATCTTCACAACTTTTCGCAAATGCTTTCACTGCGGTTGGATCATTCGTTGTAAGCGTGCGCGGTGTGTTAAGGCCCAATTCGCGGGCCACCTGTAGTTGAAGCTGTTTGTTCTCCGCGTGACGGATGTGGTGGAGGTGGTCCATGCGGAATGCGTTCAGGCTGGCGAGCATGCCGTGAGCGGCGGCACTCGCTTCGCCGAGTGATGCGTGGCGCAGTTGGCGGTCGAGACTGGGCGGAAGATTAGCGCCGAAGTTGATGCGGCGGTGCCAGATGGCTGTGACCTCGCGCAGATCGAACTCGCCGTCTTCATTCGTAAGCGTGAGTCGCTCGTCGCCTGATGCGCCGTAATAAGACGTGAGACGCACATCGGTCGGATAGCGATCGGTGTCAAAACGAATCGCGTGGCCACCCTTCCGCGCGATCGATTCGACTACTCGTACGACGCTATCGTTGTCGTTGCTGTGTGTAACGATAAGAATGGACATAAAATATTTAGTTCACGGAACGTATTGTAGGGGCGGCCCTCCGTGGCCGCCCCTGCGTGGAATTCATTAGATTACACAAAAGCGACGACCTCGGGTCTCGCGAACACGATTTCAAACGCAGGGGCGGCCACGGAGAGCCGCCCCTACAGTACGTTCCGAGTAACGAGTGCGTCGGCGATGGCGTCGGAGATGGGGAGGTGGAGGTCGCGTTCGAGCATGCCCCATTCGCCGCCGGGGTTGACTTCGAGAAAGACGTACTCACCCGACGGCGTGCAGATTAGATCTACAGCCCCGAATACAAGTCCGAGATCTGACATCAATGTACATAGGCCGCTTAAAACTTCTGTAGGCAATTGCGCCTGCTGCCAACTACATTCCTCCGGCGCGGCGCGACGCCAGTCCGTCTGCCCACGCGACGTGCCGCTCACATCAAGCGCACCTGCGAAGCTCTTACCATCGACCCACGCAACGCGCAGTTCCAACGCTTTCGGAATCAACTCTTGAAACACCATCGGACTATGACGAAGTGTTTCTACACTGGCGAGGTCTTCTTCGCGAACGCGGTTCGTGTAGACGAAAGGTTTAACCGCATCCATGCTGACGGTGATCGGACGAAGAAGTTTCGCTACCGTTTGTCCATCCGTCTCCGCGAAGAACTGTCGCGCGGCTGCGGGATCATTCGTAACGAGAGTGCGCGGCACACGCAGTCCAGCACGAGCAGCCAGTCGGAGTTGTCGCTGCTTGTTCTCGGCGGCACGTTGCCGCTGAAGGTCGTTGACCCAGCGTGCGCCGTGCAACGCGTCGAAAAAACCTTCAAGCGCTGCAACCGACTCTTCAACGCACATCGCGCGATAGCGCTCATCAAGATCGTCGCCCATGCGCGGCAACCAAATTTTTCGCGCCCAGACTGCACGCACCTCCGAAGCGCAAATCTGCTCTCCCGTGTCGGTAAAGACGTGTTCGTTGGAGAGCTTAACGGATGACGGAAAAAGATCTGTGTTGAATCGAACAGGACGAACGCCGCGGCGCGCGAGAGCCTGTGAAACAAGATCCACAGTGTAGAAGTCGCCGCTGTGCGTCAGCAGTAGAACGGCATTGCGAGGTGCTATTGAAGGCATGCTTCCAGGGTGAGTGCGGCCCACGTCTTTGAACATGGGCCGCAATGGTCCAAACGGTTATTTATTGCTGTGAACCGTTGTTGCCCGACATGTACTCAATTCGTTGATCGATTTCGTCACGGTCGGATGGGTACTTGAGCGTCAGAAGTGATTCCTTTGTCCTGTCCTGGCCTTCGAGGAAACGCGCGAAGAATGGCCGGCTCTGCTCGGAGCCTTCGGGAGTGCATAGTTCTGTCTTGTCTTTCATTGAGTAGATCTCCTTTTAGGTTTGAACTGAGTTTCTTGCGAGGTATCAAAATCTACGAACGACACCTATGATGCACTCAAAACGTTTTGGGATACTTCGAGGTTCGATAATTCTTACAGCTCGAAGGCAGGAACAAAATCATGGAGATTGGACCATAATTTTGAAGCAATCGTGTCTATACAAACGTGTATGTTAATCGCCCGTCCAATGAATCGCTTGAGGGAATACTCGTTTGCCTCGATCTTCTTTTGGCCACACTCGTGACAGTGACCACCGAGCAGCGAAGTGCTGCAATTGGGGCAAGTGTAAATTGGCGGAGCAGCCGCAGAATCTATCATTAATCTAATTTCATGCGGTGGGCCAGTTCCTTAAAGCGAGGATCATTACGCAATGCGTCGACGCTCGGATCGAGCTTGATAAAGCGTAGTTGATACTCGCGGATCTCAAAAGCCTTTTGGAATTCTGCGAAAGCTTTGTCTTTCTCACCAAGCTCGAGGAAAAATATTCCCGTCATGTATGGCGACACACCATCGCGCTGCTTTGAGGTCATTTCGCGCAGAAAACCCTGCCAACCGCCAGCAGCAAAACTCGAACGGACCACTGCCGCAGTCTCCGGTCGACCAAACAACTCATGAAACTTTGCAAACGACTCGACGCTCTCAGCATGCTTACCCATCAAACGGTAAGCACCGGCAAGGGCAAAATATGTCGTCGGAAAAGTTGGATCCATTTCGGCTGTCTTTTTGAGTTGTGCCAACCCCTCGTCGTAACGGCGCAGGTAAGTCAAACATTCACCGTAGAGCCTGTTCACGATGATCGAGAAAGGCTCGATTTCCAACGCTCGCCGAACTTCTGCCATACCTTCTTCGGCCCGCCCGGTGCGCGTGAGCATGACGCCGAGATTGTGATGAGCGGTTGTGAAGTTCGGATCCAGAGCAATGGCTCGTTTGTATTCGCGCTCGGCGGCCGGATAGTCGAAGTCAGCAACCGCGAAAACAAATCCCATCGCGTTGTGCGATTCAGCGAGGTTGTCGTCCAGCGACATTGCACGCTGCGCGGCGGCTCGCGCTTTGCGCAAAGCAGTTGGCGCCGGCATGCCGCCGTAGTAGGCAAGTAAGCTATAGCCATCCGAGAGTCCCGCATAACCGAGTGCGTAACTGGGGTCCTTATCAATCGCCTGCTGATAGTATTCGATTGCTTTTAAAATCGATTGCGGCGTCCGCTTGTTTGCAAAGAAGCGACCTTGAAGATAAAGCTGATACGCTTCGGCATTGTGCGTATAACTCTTTGCGACTGTCTGCTCGTCAGTTCCAGACAATTTTGTCTTCAACTTGGTGGCGACGTCTCGGCCCACAACGGTTTGCAGCGAGACTAGATCGTGTTTTTTGCGAGTGTATTGCTCACCCCAAAGCTGATTGCCTGTTCTGGTGTCAACGAGCGAAAGATAAAGAGTCAGATCGTCATCGCGTTGCACCACCCGCCCGTTGACGATCGCTTGTACGTTGAGTTCATTGCCGACGGTTTGCGGTTCTACTTCTTTGCCTTTGTAGCGAAAAACCGAGCTGCGCGCTTTGACTGTAAGGTCTGGCAGTTGCGCAAGCGTGTTGATCAGGGTCTCTGTCATGCCGTCTGAAAGGTACTCGACATCAGGATTGCTGCCGGCATTTACGAAAGGCATGACCGCAATCGACTGAATTGGAGCGTTGCGTTTCTTGCTGAAGAAATAAGCAGCGAGCAACGATACTGCGAGCAAGACAACGACAATCATTAGCAGCGCGCCGAACCGTTTTGGTTGAATTCTCGTGGCCGACTGCTGCGGACGCAATACAGTCGTTGGACCAGTTGCACGATCGATGTTGGCGTTAGTCGAATGAGGCAGGAGACTAGTCTCAATTTCGGTCGCTTCGGTGTTCAACGGAAGTGACTCGCGGACGAGCGGAGCTCCATCGACGCGACAGAAACCGAGCGCATCGTCAGTCTCGACGCGATTACATTGGGGGCAACGTTTCATCGGTTAAGTGGCGGATTGACTGTGCCGGCTAACCTGCTGCGGGAAACTGTATTCGCTAGCCGGCGCCAATGGGCCGCAATTGTAGCGGAGTTGGTCCACAGATTACACAGATAAATCTGTGTAATCTGTGGATGTATTTTAACCCACCCGCAGTGCGATTTTTCCGAGGTGGTGCGCTTCGAGCGCTGCTTGTGCGTCAGCCGCCTGTTCGAGTGGAAAAATGCGGTCGACGTGCACTTCGAATCGGCCAGCCTCGATCAGCTCATTCAATCTGTCCATTGCCTCGCGGCCACCTTCGCCATCGTATGCCTCGACGCTTGCTCCTTTTGTCGCCTTCGGTACCGGCATGACGCCGTTTGGATGAGCAATTCGGCCATCCGGCCGAATTGCAGCAAGCGCCCGATCAGTCGCGTCACCACCGGCGGTAACGAGCGCGGTGTCGATTCCATCGGGTGCAAATTCGCGGGCCACATCCAACACTTTGTCACTATGACCGTCGACTGCCGCATCCGCGCCGAGACGTTTGACAAATTCCACTCCGTCTTCGCCTGAAGCCACTGCAAACACGCGAGCCCCCAATCGCTTTGCGAGTTGGACCGCAAGGTGTCCGATGCCTCCACTGGCGCCAAAGATCATTACCGACTCGTCTGGTTGCAAATCGAGTACATCTTCAAGTCCCTGCAGTGCAGTGAAGCCGTCACTTGCTAACACTGCTGCCTGGTCCATCTCGAGATTGCCGGGGATAAGCGAGGCATTCTCTGCTTTGACGACTGCATACTCGGCATAGAAACCTCCTTTCGGGTTTCCCAGTTCTGCCGCGTACACGCGGTCGCCTTCCTTAAGCTCTTTCACGTTTGCGCCGACAGCAGCGACTGTCCCTGCGCCGTCGGTTCCCAACACATAAGGAAACTTAGGTGTCTGGCCCAGCACTTCCACGAACCCGCCTTCGCGTTCGAATGGATCCCATGCGCCTACGCCAGCGCATTCGACGTGAATCAGTATCTCGTCCTCACCCGGTTCCGGCGCCGGCACCGTCTGCACCTTTAGTGTTTCGGGGCCGCCAAAGCGATCGAGCGCGATCGCACGCATTGTTTTTTCCTGAGCTTTTTTCGTCTGCGTCATATGATTACTCCTTTATTAGTTCTCAGGATACCGAGGTTATGACGCTGCGAGTTCAGCAGGGTTGCAGAACGTTTCTTTTTTTGTGTGACTACGCTTTCAGCTGCTGGGCCTGCGATGACGAAGCTTCTCGGCTTCTTCGAGAAACTTCTTCGCGTCTCTTGCTGTGTTGACCGGCATGATACTCAGCACTGGATCTTCCGCATAAAACTTCTTAATCGCGTCGACAATCGATTGCTGCAGATCATTTAGCGGAGCACTGCCCAGATCGACTTTTCCCATGAGGGTTTCGTCGAGCCTCGATGACGGCCCTGGATAAACTTTCCAGTCAGGCCACGTGCCGAGATCGCGTTTCGTGGCGCTGAACACTTCAGTAAACGGCGGCGCAGTGTCCTGACGTGGCCCGAGTGATGTCAGTCCCCATTTCCGTTGCATCGTCTGCAGGAAAGAGCAGTGATGCATCTCGGTGTTGACGATTGTGTTCTCAGCAATGTGTGCCGACACCATCACCATCGGTACGCGACAACCCAGTCGTTTGAAATCGAAGCCAGCCTCTCCTACTCCCTTGTTGTTGAATTCGGCCGTGTTTGGTTGGGTAGCAGGCGGCGGAACGACGTGATCGTAGCAGCCGCCGTGTTCGTCGAAAGTGATAATCAGCAAAGTATTCTGCCAGTTGTTCCCGCTTGAAGAATCCGAATTGCGAATTGCCTGATAGACTTTCCAAACGATCCGGTCGCCGAGCAACACACTGCCCGGGCCGCCATCCGAATAGATCACTGAGTGAAACGAAGACGGATGCATATCGTCATGCCACATGGCGTCTTCGAGGAAGTTGATGAAGTGCGGCTCAATGAATGAGTATTTCGGCAGCTTCCCTGATTCGCAATCGCGGAAGAAATTCGGTAAGAGTGAATCACCGCCCTCAAAATACCGGAAGTAGTCTTCGCCGATCTTGTCCTTCAAATCACCCCAATGGACCAGCTTGGTGAAAGGTACAGCCAGATCTTCGTAGACGTGCCAACTTCCAACACCAAACTGCGTCTCGAGCAAGTCAAATAGAGTTTTCCCCTCGGTGAATTTGGCCCACGTATCGAGGTCCCACGGAGCGTCACTATGAAGCGGTGGATTGTCAACCCAGCCCCAGGAAGTGGCCGCATGCCAGAACGCCCGATTGCACCACGTCTGGCTCGGCACGGCACAGAACCAATGATCAAAAACTGCGAACTGCTGCGCCAGGGCACTCAGCACGGGGATAGAGCTCGGCGCAAAGCACTGCATGATTACCTTGCTCTGATCTGCGACGGACTTCTTCCAGTGTTTCAACTCTGTCAGAGTGTTGAAGTAGTCTCTAACGAACCCTTGCATCGTCACAGTGTCTGCCGGAGGAACACCAAACAGTTGCGGAGTCACGTGTTCAAATATTTCACCTGGGTCGGGAAAGGGTTCGTGGAAGTTGGTCCCGATTGAGACGGGAACCGGATTGCCGTTCTCATCGGGGTTCGTCAGGTTCTTGCCCGCTACCCCCTCAAAGTATTTCCCGGGCGGAACACCGTCCTGGTAAAGATAGCCGAGTATGTTGTCAAAGGAACGATTCTCGAGCATTAAAACAACAACATGATCGAAAGTATCCAAAAGTGACTGGTCCATCTTCTTCTCTCCCGGTGTCGAGATCATTGTTGGATCGGGTCAGTACCGTCCGCGGTAGCGGATGGGTGAGCGATGCGGATGCTAAGCCGCAGACTCAAGGTCCATGTGTCGTTTTGGAGTGACGTTTGGAACGGTTGTGACGACACAGGAAATGCCGCCGACAGCCACAGTGCTTACTCAGCGTGGGGTGGCTTATATCACGAGCGCCCTCCCCTACGTCAACGATTATCTGCATAGTCGGTGAACAATAGCTCTTGCGAATACACCTATTTCTTAGCAACCCGGGGGGTTGCTTCAAGATCACAATTTGTGATCTTGAACCTTCAGCCGTTGCACTTCTTAAAATCCAAATTCGCACTTGGACACAGTCAGTACCGTCCGCGGTAGCGGATGGGTACGTCGTACTAGCGCTCGATTACCTAAGCTTCCTCGGGTGTTCAAGGTCACAATTTGTGACCTTGAAGCTTCAGGCGTTCCCACCCTCGACTTCGACTTTGGTTAGCTGAAACATGAAGTCTTCCGGAAACCTGGCAAGATAGAGGTTCCTTTCAAAAGTGTTGAGTTAGTACGTTGTGAGATATGCACGAAAGTTTACTCCAATCTGTGTAATCTGTGGATTAACCAGCCAGTCGGCGGGTCGCAGCAGCCGGTGGTGGGAACCGGCCACTGAGCCCCTATCAGGTATCCGCGAACAACTCGCGCTCAATCATTTCGACTTGAGCGTCAACCACGTTGTAGGGATTCATCTCTGCACATCGAATGAAGGCACCGTATTTCGCCGCGCCCACGAGCGCTTTCGGGTGCGCGTCTTTTTCAATTGTCGCCATGAGCACGAACAGGGCAGCAGATTTGATGTCGGGCTCGTTACCAACGCGACAGATGATCTCCGTTAACGCTGCGATCTTTCCATCGTTTGAATCACCGTTGTCTGCTCCCACATTCTCCTCGACGTCGAGCGTGTCGAACATCGCCTCGCCGGCCTCGGCGCGCCGCACGAGTCGGGCCAACCACGGATCGTTGATCTCCAAAGCGTAACGAATAATCGCACGGCTCTGCGGATCGATCGATTTGTCGTTCAAGACTGCCTGCGCTCTTCGCTTGAGAGCATTGACGATGGTGTTGGTTCTTGATATTCGGTTTGAGTGAGGTGTTTCGCGCACGCTTGCGCTACTATGATTCGACATAGGCTTCATCCTTTCTGTAGAAGGTTGAGGTCTTAGGGTCGGCTTTGTGTTGCACCACAAGTCGGCCCGCTTCGCTGTTGGGGAGTGCCGCGCACTATAGCACAGGTTGCGAGCGTGCGTTTGTCTTTTCTTCAGCGTCGATTCGGGTTATTCGCGATCTTCCTGAGTGTTCAAAATCCGATAGTACTCGCTGAACCCATCCAGAGGCGCATCGAAATCTGGAGCCATATACTTTACTGTTCCCTTGAGAGTTCCAGCTCTGCGCACAGACCTCTTAGGCGTCAACAACTCGTCATCATGTTCGAGACGCTCAAGCAGACGGCGACGGTCATCGGGAGTCAGTGACTTCACTTCTTCAATAACTCGGTTCAGTCTCTCAGTTGACATGGCACTTCAGGCATGACGATTCGTTTCAAATCTCTGTTACTGGACAGGGCGTGAGCGCCGTCGCCTCGCCTTCGGTTGTCTTGCTGACAAGGGTGCAACCAGCAGTTCGTACAAACCAAACAAGTGTTCTACACGATCACGGTCACCATTGAATGATTTGGAGCGGTAGAGTTTGTCGACGGCTCGATCCAGATCTCGATGCGCCTTTCGTAACTCGGCAGGCATAACGTCAACATGATACAAGTCCGCCAATGTCGAGTTCGGGAACTTAGCTCGTGTATCGAGAATGGATTGACCGAGCGAACGAATCATCGCACGATGTTGGTCATCAGCCTTCGGCCACGGGAAGTTGTTGTATACGATTCCGATTGAATAACGATAATCACTCTTAAGACGTCCCCCCTATCTCCCGCAACCAAGCCATATGCATGGTGGACGTTAGAATTCCGAAGTGCCACAAATCGGCACTCTGCAGGACGCGAACAAGGTTACTCGGAATAACTGGAGGCGCGAGCCAACCAATGGGGACATATTCTCGTTTCTCTGAACTGACTTCAGGGATAACAAGAAAGGGACCTTCTGGTATAACTGTCACGTGAAAACGCGTTGGTGTGGCAGCCAGAACCTGAGTTGGCTTGCTGCTGCTTTCTGATCGCATCGTGCGTACAGCGGCAATGCGTTCCATAACCGCGGGCATCGCACGAAGATCTTCGGGAGCGACGTTTTTGAGGTTCAGAATCCACCGTTGGCCACCATTAATAAATTCCTCGGTGCCGATGAACGGCTGAAGATACTTTTCAGCATCAGGCTGATGTCTTAAAAACTGCTCCCGCTGTTCAAAGTTAAAGATGTAATTACCGCCATCAATCGGTTTCGATCCGATGACCAACGGCGGAACGTCGCACAACGGCTGGCTCTGCTCTTGGACTACTAAGTGTGAGTTCGACAAGCCACTGGCGTCGAAAAGATAAGCGGTGAGCGCAGCGTGGTAGCTTTCGGTCGGATCTCCTCGAAGATCGGGATAGCTGAAGAGCCGTTTATTTGGAGGTTCCTGGCCTCGATGGCATAGACCGATGATCACCACATGCACATGCGCCATGCCTCGCGCATCGCTTTGCCACGCAAACGTTCGATGCGCAAAGCTGATCTCCAACCCAAGACGCTCAAAGAGAATCGGCCAGAGCTGCGCAACCTGCTCGCCTTGTGTAATTGAGTTGGTCGCCACGAAACCGATTTTTGCGGTTGAGAGTCGTAGGTATTCTCCAGCTTTGATGAACCACGCCGTCACGTAATCGAGCGTTCCGCCGCTGCCGCCAAGCTGCGCGAGGCGACGAACCTGGGCTCGTTGTTCAGGTGACTGATATTTCGACCCACCGAAAGGCGGATTGCCGAGAATGTAAGTGCACTTCTCAGGCACAATAACGTCAGCCCAATTTACTGCCAGAGCATCAGCATTGACGATGCGTGGTGATTTCTTTATCGGAATCCGCGCATAACTTTCTCCGAACTCCAACGACAACGCGTTATTCATCAGATGATCCATCATCCACAGTGCGACCTCGGCTATGCGCGTACCGAATTCGTTTAGTTCAATCCCGTAGAATTGATCGACTTCGATCTTGCTCATCTGACTTACGTCCAGAGTTAACTGTCCGTCGCGTCGAAGAACTTTCAATAATTCGATTTCCAACAAGCGTAATTCGCGATATGTAATGATAAGAAAGTCACCACATCCACATGCGGGATCAAAGAAGCGTAGACCGGCAAGCTTGCTGTGAAAACTCTCGAGCGCTTTGCGTCGCCCTCCATCGCGTCGCTGCTTAAGTTTTTCAAACTCCGCTCGAAGTTCGTCAAGAAACAGTGGCTGGATCACTTTCAGAATATTTTTCTCGATGGTGTAATGAGCGCCTTGCCTTCTTCGCTCAGCCCGTTCCATGACCGATTGAAAAAGTGAGCCGAAGATGGCTGGAGAAATAGCTTCCCAGTGAAAGGCGCAAGCAGCCATCAGGAGATTGCGCATAGCAGCATTGAAGGCCGCTGAAGGTAGCCGCTCACCAAAAAGATCGCCGTTGACATACGGAAACTGAGCGAGGTCCTGATCCAAAGTGTGCTGCCGTTTGTCGATCGGAGTATTCAGCACTTCGAACAATTGAGTAATCCACAAGCCCGTGTCGCTGCCGTCTGAATTAGTTCGTTCGGATATGAGTGCTGAGAAGATGTCGCGTGGCTCGAAGATGCCGGTGTCATCGGCAAACAAACAAAACACGAGTCGTACGAGCAGTCGTTCGAGATCGTGTCCCGTATAACCTGATTCTTCAAGGGCATCGTGTAGCTGACCCATTAGTTCAGCGGCTTTAATATTGACGGGATCCTGCTCGCTGAACTTGCGTTTGCGAACACCTAGAATAAATGTGAAGTCTTCTACGTGATCCGGTAGCTGGTGCAGGAAGAAACGTATGCGTCTGCTCTCATCTAGATCGTACAGTTCGAACGTCTGAAAATCACACAGCAGAACGTACCGTGGAAGCTCCTGTTCTTTTATACCTGGGAAGTAATCAAAGGCCTGGGTTTTCGCCTTCTCGAGATCAAGGCCCGCACTTTTTTGTTCAACCAGTAGGACGCCCTTCCAAAATAAATCCAAAAATCCGCGTTTATCACCAAGGAGTCTGACAGGCTCTTCAAAGCTAGCAACACGACGGCGGGTTACACCGAACACCTCGAAGAACTCGTTGTAGAAAGTTTGGGCTTCGCCTCGTTCGTAGTGTGCATTCCTCCACTCGTCAGCGAAACGTGCGGCGCGAACTCGGATTTCATTCCAGCTAAAATGCATTGGCTCTCGATAGTAATACTATGGGCTGTTCGGCAGGACTATTAATTTCCTGCCATTGGATGATTCGGTGGGCCATCGATAAATGTCTAGGTCAACCGCGGATGCAGCCTTGAGTCGGGCAGAGCCGCTTTGTGGGAGCGCATCGGTGCAACGCCGTTCGGCGACGCGTATTGTGCAGTAGACTCGCTGCGTTGACAAGCAGGTCAATTACCCTGCTGACCGTCCGTTAATGGCGCGGCAATATCCGGCATGTGATATTTGAATTGTTCGCAACAGTGGATACTGCTCGGGGATTGCGTTTCGTATCATGGGGCCACATTCACCAACTCGCGACTTGATTTCTGCTACGAGTTCATCAATCGACATGATTCTCGCGCCCGCGATCTCATCTCGACCTTTCGGATGATTATAAAAAACCGCGATCTGCTCTAGTGGCGTACTGGGCGGAAGCCAAGGAAAAAGTTCCGTGAACATATACTTCTTAGCTAACTGGAGTTTCTTTCGGTAGCGTTCCTCCCGTCGGTCCCAAGTGAGCGCGTCGAGAGATGGCTCGTAATGCACAAGACTTTTCGTCTGGGGATGGAAACCAACAACATCCAATTCCATTTCCCAACCATCGCGTTCACGACGGCCAATCTTAGTGTTTCTGCGGATGAGATAACCCTGCCACTCCAAATATTCGGCGATTAAGGATTCGAGATGTGACATTCACAAATACCTCCAGTCAATCATGAGCACCGTTCTAGCACGGAAGCTGTGCACACTTAGCGAGTATGTTGGATGGATAAACGATTTCAAAAGTGCCCGACGTTGCGGAGAATGGGCGAAGGAGTCGCAACAACTGGCCGGTAAGAATATCAGTACATCAGTTCATTAATTACCTGGCCCTATCGTGGTGCACAGTGCAAGCTGAGAAGCATCTTAAGGAAGCCTTGGCTGACCCTACGTTAAACCATTCGCACTACTGTCGAATCAATTGTTAGATTGCGTTCAAAGATAAATAGGCGAGCCGATGGCTTGGCTTACCTAGGATCCTACACCTTTTCGACATCTAGAAATCTTAACTTCACTGCCTTGTCGCGCCCGTAAATATTCACTATCACTTTAACAAGGCATTTCGCCTGATTGATTCCCTCGACCGTGCCTGTAAAAGCTGTAAATGGACCAGACTTGATGCGGACAGTTTCGCCCAATCTGAATGTGAATCTCGAGTTCTTTCTGCCTGGTATGTCTTGCAACATTTTCCGAATTTCATCTTCGGTCATGGCGTGTAAATCTCCGCAAATCATCATAAACTCAATAGCACAGGGACTGCTACGCATCAAATGAGACGTTTATTAATTCTTGTTGTTCCAACTCTGTTTTTGAGCTTGGCTGTCTCTGTGAGTTCTAAGCCCCGCACGCCTCTCAAATTTGATGAGTTTGGAAGGATGTCTTGTAGCGATGAACAGACGCGCTTAGATAACTATGGCCAACCATTGCAGCAGTCGGCGGGCGTAGCTGTGATCATTGTCTATGCGGGCATTAAAGATACAAGAGTCGGCGAAGTGATGGCGCGCTTGTTTGGCATGCGAGATCGTTTAGTTAGGGCTAGTTCGATAGATCCTAATCGAATCGTGATTCTGGATGGCGGAGTTCGTGAAAGGCTTCAGGTTCAATTCTGGATTATTCCGACCGACGTTCGTGATAGTGCGTCAACATTGTTCGACCTCCGGACTGCCAAAGAGGATCCTCATCTAAGATTCCCGCGCATCGAGAAGTGGGACTATGAATGCGGAAGGGCACGCAAAAGTCACAGCCACGCCAACAAGCGCGTGGAGCGGAGACGCCGGTGAGTAGCGTTCGGCGGTTGTTGAATTAGATGCGAGGATAAATCTATGACCCGTTTTAGCGTGCGATTACTAGTGGCAGTTCTTGCGTTTGGTTTGAGCTTATTGGCTCACTCAGCCCAACGCCGTCTTGAACAATCACTATCCTCTTATCCAGTGATGGAACAGCAGAGGTTACCGTCCGAAGATTTTGTAAGCACCGGGATTATAGACATGTTCATGGAAAGTTATAGCCGTGAATCGGACGGTGCTTACGTGCGATTTGGATGTGCTGATCGCTCTTCTGAAGCCGCCGCGCTTGTTTTGGTCCAAAGCGTGCCCCCGGCGCACACAGTTCAAAAAACGGATGTTCTAGATATTAGGGGCTCGAAAATCGGAGAGCGCGTAGTAGAGGGCTCTGGTGATCCGTCTACTAGAGCAGTGATTATATGGAACGAGGGCTCGCGTTTGTTCTACATTGCGGCAACTTCGGTCGCCGACGCGATAAACTTTGAAAACTCGAAAGTCTGGGTTGGCTCAGAGTGTGGGGACTTCCGTTCGTTTAAATAGAACGCTTGGACTTAATGTCTGCGGTTCATAATGATACTGATACCTGATCGACTGCCGAGCCTCGTTCTCCTTGTCGGCTTTTGGCTCCCTCCGGTGGTAATCGGTTGGGCGGTGGCAGGTTTCTTTTATCGAAGCGCCGTTCGGATCCGCGTCGCACTGTCCTACGCTTTGCTGGCGACCTTCGTCCTGGGTTGGTCTGTGGCCTGGTTCTTATTTCAGATCAACCGCATGCCGCCATATATACCCGGAGCAACGATCGATCCCACATTTGCGCCGCCGAGGGCCATCGCGGGTCTCGCTGTTGTCGCAAGTGTGTTGGTGTTGCCCGGGAGCACGCTCGCGCGCGCGCTAGCATTTCATCTCCGTGCGCGGATGCTCAGACGCAGTCAGTTTATGTAAATCATCATCAAGGGATCGTCTTTGTACTTCTTAAACGTGAATTCATACGGCAAGGGACGGAAATAAAGCACCGAAGACTCAAAATCCATCAGGCCGGCGAAATCATACATCTCACGCAGTTTTGCTGACACCTTGTCTGCCTGTGCAGAGTCGTTTACGGGAACAAAAACCATCAGCTTGAACTTGTCGTTGAACCAGGTGTAGTCCCCGACCACGTCCACACTCTTAAGATCGAAATTGCCTAACTTCTGAACCGACTGGAATAAAGTTCCGTTGGCGAAAGTGAATTTGAATGGAAAGACGGATTCTACATCGTCGTCATCGCCCGCGGGTCTGGGGTTACCTTTCCCACCGGCATATCGCGACATACTGACTTCGATGATTTTGGCAACTTGTGATTGCAGAGGAACGACGAGTTTCTTTTCGACCAGGACATCGACGAAGCGTTTTGTCTTCTCGTTCTTCTTTTTTTTCAGCTGGGGATCTGCGGCCAACTTCAATATTTGTTCTTCGTCTTTTTGCAAATAAACGAGAACGTAGGCCTGATGTTCGGTATGCTCATGCGGCCCACCGTTTTTCATAAACAGGAATTCAACTTTTATTGCCTGAGGTCTATCACTTGTGTCGTGGTGGACGGAAATTTGCGGCAAAAACGATTCCCAAACTGGCGCATCCCTTTGCCCAAACGCGGTGGAGACGCAAAGGAACACGATCAAAATCGACAGCCAGGCCATTCGCATAGAACACCTCCAATTTATTTCAGCTCAAGAATAGCGGTAATCTCTTCATCATGTAGAGCCTTTTTGCGGCGCCCGCAATATGAGGAGCATGGCGATAACAAATAGAACTTCGACTTCGTACCCACCCGCTACCGCGAGTGGTACTGACTGTGTCCAAGTTGCGTTCTGATTTTGAGGTCAAAAGCTTCTGTCGTGGCGCTCAACAGCCGAGATATTCAATCCGAAACTCAACCACTGCTTCAGCGATCGTTTCACCTCCCTTGATCTTGCTCAGCCGGCCTTTTAAGACTGCTTGAGACTTCCCTGCACGCCACACCTCGCCCTGCCGCAGAAATTCTCCTTCGAAGCGATAGCCAACACCGTCCTCAGTCGAGGGCTTGGCGACAAGTGATATCCGTTGCTTAGTGACCACACCCGATGTCGCATAAATCCCATCGTACTGTCCGTCAATGTACGTTGAAAATAGCACTCGGCCCGAAATCCTGTCCTCATCAACGGCTATCTCGAGCAAGTCAAACTCACGAAACTCTTTTGGCTTTCGCCCCAGGATAAAGTAGTCACCGCGAGGATTGAATTCCGTGGGGTCGTAGTCAAAGACAACCTCCGGCTCGGCGAGCTGCGGTCGTACAGGCAACTCATCTCGTTCTTGAAAAGTGGCGCGAACCCATTCTGATTGAGGAACTGGCGACGCTTCTTCACGACTATCAAAAACCCGGTGGCTGGTTGTGCCGATCAGGAACGTCGCGATTGCAACAAGAAGGCGACAGAGTGTGCGTTTCATGAATATGCCCTCCTCAGGAGTTTAAGTTCTTACTCCTGTGCAGGACTTGTCACTACGTTTCGCGCCACATTACCTGTCTGTGGCTGTCATCGTTACAACTCCAGCAAACGTCTGGAGCATCTTTGTTAAGTTCATGCCCCGGTGCGATGCCCGCAAAACTATTGAACATTGAAATGAACGATGGCTCGCGTCATTTTGGCGACTTGCTTCAGACCGTGCTGTGGCACGCATTCCGTGATCACATTGAAAAACTCGATGGCGCAGAGGTCACTCATTTTCTGACCGACAATGTGACCGAAGCCTGGATAGATTTTTCATATCGGGGTCATCGATTCTCTGTAAACGATCAGTTTGGCGCCTATTGGTTTTTTGTGAACGATCCAAAGTGTCCTGATGAAATTCTTGAGGCCGTCCTGGCGCGTTGTGAGCTCGTGCTTGCGTCACCGTAACGGAGGTTACTCATGAAAAAATACCGCTACTGACTACCATTCTGATCCTCCTCGCCTGTGCGGTACCAGCGAGGTCTTCAAGCGGAGTGGATGCATCGGCCGAGGAGTATGCCGTCTACTCCGCTATGATCGCGAACGCGTTCGCGGGCGACAAAGTTACCTTCAACACTCAAACTAAGATCAAGCTTCTCGTGATCCAAGACGTAACTATTGCGGAGTTTACAGACAAAGTGACGAAGGATGACCTGTACTTCAAGGAGTGGTTCCCTACGGTATCGGAGGAAGTCGTCCAGGATTACAAAGCCAAAAACAAGGAAGCTGTCCGATTGAAAGACTCGTTTGACCTCTGAAACATGTTTTGGTCGGCAAACAGGAGATCGAGAAGATATTCGACCGAGGCGGGTGGTGGGATGAGTTCTACAAGAGGTATCCCGATTCGGGCGGGTATATCGTTCTGTCGCGCGTGGGTTTTAATGCCGCTATGAACCGAGCCATGCTCTTTTTCCAACACGCGTGCGACAGCTTATGCGGATCAAGCCAATATGTGCTGCTGGAAAAGAGTAACGATCGCTGGCGAGTGGTCGAGCTCACTAAGGTTTCGATTAATTAGACAGTTACCATACAGCGCCATCGCAATTCCGATGCAGGCCACCACTGCTAAAGCTGGGACGAAGATTTAACCGGGGCTTTCCATATGCGTGCTGATCCTCTGTTGGATACAGTCAGTACCACCTCGCGGTAGCGGGTGGGTGCGCAGCCTGCAATCATAACTGACAAGTCATTACCTCGGGTTGACGCGGCGCTTGCCTTAAGCGTGCGGACCCTCTGTTGGATACAGTCAGTACCACCTCGCGTTAGCGGGTGGGTGCGCAGCCTGCAAATCATAACTTGGGCAAGTCACTGCCTTGGCCATTCAGCACGTAATTGATGGCATTAGCCACACTTCGTTCATTCCACAATCTTATTTTGCTCCCCTTATCAGCCCATGGACTAAACTGATACTGCCACAGCTGATCCTGTCTCAGCTGTCGAGTTGCATTTGCTTTGAAAGCGTTTAGGACCAATTCTGGTTTGCTATTGGCTGTTACAACCGTATGTACATGGTTCGTGCGGACGTTGAAGGCGTGCAGGTGCCAAGACCTGATGTTACACGTCTCACGGACTGCTCTCTCGACTGCGCCTCTCGCTTTTGCTCTGAGGATGAATGGCCTCTTCTTAAGCTGCGTGTGATTGTGGTGTTTCCAAGCGTGATTCGTGGACAGCTAAGGATCACCATAGCGGTTGTGAAATCGGTCGATGGAGCCACGCGGGTCGCCATGTAACCACGTGCCGTAGCTGCGAAAGGAAATCAAATAGGCGAGAGGAATGTCGGTGTTGTTCCACATGATGAGGATGAAGAACCTTTCTGAGAATTATGCACATACTTTCATGGAGAGTCTTGAGTGTCAACGCAAGGGCTGCGCACCCATCCGCTACCGCGGACGGTACTGACTGTGTCCAAGCGCGACCTCTTAGTATCGATTGCTTCAGAAGAAACTTCTAAGCGGCAGTTATCCGAATCTTTATGGAAGAAATGGTGATGCCGATGCGTCTTAAAGATTAGACGAAAGGAGAGGGTGATGTCTGTTGTCAGAGTAATATCGCCTATCAGCCGTATCGCACGATTGACGTTGCTATTTGTTGCCTCGTGGATTTCGTTCGCCTGTCCCTCCACCGATACCCCTTCAAATGCATCGCAACAACCATTGTTCAGTAGCGCGTCCGTGTCCATGCAGGACGCACCAAGCAACATCTTGATCGGCGACATGAACAACGACCGGAAGCCCGATCTCATCGTGGCCTTTTCGCGCGCGCGTTCGATTACGGTTCTCGAAGGCAAAGGCAACGGCCAGTTTGGCGCGGCCCTCAGCAACACTATAGTTGCAGATCCTCCCGGTGAGATCGCAGCCGGCGACGTGAACGGTGACGGCAAACTCGATGTCGCTGTTTCGTCTCATGACAGTTACGGAGTCGTTTTATTAATAGGAGACGGAAAGGGTGGTCTAACCGTTGCGCCGGCTTCTCCGATCGTGATGAAGCAGGGTAAGCATCCGCATACACACGGTCTGGCTATCGTGGATGTTAATCGAGATAGTAAACCCGATCTGATCACCTGCAACAGCACGGATAACGATATCTCACTCGCATTCGGAGACGGTCGCGGTAATTTTACTCGTGCACCGCAGTCATATCCCGTTGGACCAAGCCCGTATCCATTTGGCACGGGCGACGTCAATAACGACGGTCAATTGGACATCGTTGCCACCGCGACTGCAACCGGACCATTACGCACGCAACAACTTCCATTGAGTCGCGCGTTGACATTGCTCTTATCCGACGGAAAGGGCGGTCTCGCACCACGCCAACTCCCTCTGCGCACTGGCGAACCATGGTTTGCCGTAATTGCAGATCTGAATCGTGATGGCAAAGCAGACATCGTCGCAACTCATCACGATCAAAGTGCGATGACGGTGATGATTGGCGATGGACGTGGCGGGTTCACTGAAGCAAATGGATCACCATTCGACTTTGGAGCTTCTCTTTATCACTTCATCGTCGCCGATGTGGATCGCGATGCGACGATGGATGTCGTTGCGACTAGTGGCAACAGCCTACGCGTGCTGTTGAACGATGGCCGCGGTGCTTTTAAGTCGTCAGCTTCGATACCGATTGGACCAGGCGCATGGCGCCTGGCCACGGCCGATCTAAACGGCGACGGTACTGTTGATATCGTGACGAGCAACTCCGAGAGCAACACCCTTAGTGTATTGCTGAGTAAACGGAGCTCACAATGATGGCTACTTCCTACTGAAAGTACGTTTGGATGCCTGCTTTCCATTTGGACCATCGACTGTCATTTCAATTTTGAGAGTTTTGCCATCAGCCGATAGCATCCACTTCCGCGTTGCCTGAACACTGACAGCACCTTCGGGAGTATCAAATGTTGCCTGTTCGCTGACTTCAATGCTGTTACCGTCGGCACCCAATTTAGCTGTCCGCTTACCCTTACCGACTTGTCCGCCGATACCTTTCGGCGTGAACTCCACCTCTTTGCCGTCAAGCATGTAGCTGTCAGGCACGACTTGTTCTCCCTGTTCCGTCATCAACTTCGTCTCGAGAGAGAGCTTGTCGCCGGTGTGCACGACGGTCATGAGTTGGTCCATACCCGGCGGCAGTCCTTCACTATTAGCCTTGTCCAGCACCCAGGTGCCACTGAAACCAACTTTCGCAATTATGCGCTGTTGTGTTTGAGCAGATGAAGTCTGGACAACGAGCGCGCTGAAGAAGACGAGGACGACCAGTAGTTTTTTGATCATAGGTGCAGAGTTTACAGCCGTTGTTAGCCGAAACAACTAAAAATGTGTTGAGAGGGATTTTAATAGGGTTGTTCCGGTTCTTTCTTTGTGCCTTTTGTGCTTTTTTGTGGCTATAACCTTCCCAGTAAGGCAAAGAACCGTTCACCGTAATCACGCACGCCGCTTTCCGGTGACGCTCGATCAGACCCTTCGGCGCTGCGCGCACTGTCTTCCACGCCTGGCGCGTTCACCCAATCACGTCACGGAAAGGCATGTCGGACATTGCTTCGTCAACCGTTTTCTCGCCGGTTGCTATTTTGATTAATGGTCCGGAGAAGGTGCCGATCAGGTAGTCGGTCATCGCGACGACTTCACGGACTATCTGAAACCCGGCGACGTGACCGTCATTCGGGAGCATGGCATTGTGTTTGAAGAAAAGAACTCTCGGATTATCGAGCAGACCAAAACCACCGATCGGCAGCTTCGCGTTCAGCTTCACGATCAGTCGCTCTAACCCCGCTGCTGAAGTGTTCTCAGACAACGCAACATAACACTGAAGAATGCTCACGTCGCCCAACACATCTTCAAGCCTCGGCAAATACGACAACTCCAACCACCAATGATCGAGTTTCACCACCAACGTGTCGTACTGCACTGCGCCGGCCGCCGGAACGACCTGCACCGGGTAGGTTTCGTGTGACAACAACTCACCCAACCGCTCGAGCTCGAGTCTGTGCTTTTCGCTGGTGAGTGACATTCTACTCGTGCAACGCCTTGCCAATCTTTTCCGGGGTCGGCTCGGGAGGCGATTTTTCGAAATGGGCCCTTAGCCCCATGCTAATCAGCAATTTCACTATCTGAGAATAAACATGCTCCCTCAGAAATCCGGCGCCGTGCAACGTTACTATTTCGGCGTACGACATATTCTTCAAATTTGCTTTGATGTACTTGCGTTCCGTCCTGCGAATCCTTCTCTCAAACCTGTCCCACCTGGCCAGCCATTTTTCTACCTGGCGTTCGAATTTCTTTCTTTGCTTTTTACCCAGGGCATGTAGTTCGTCGGCCGTCGCGCTTATGTAATTTGAGTAATAGTGATCGACGCTAACGAACCCATCCGTCTTCACCCTCTCTTCAATGGGTGAGGGGCCAAGCGCCGCTATTTCTTTGCGGTTATAAATTGATTTTCCCGGTAGATACCATGGTCCCTCAAGGGCTTCCAACCGGGATCTCCAACTCTTCTGTTCTTCGCTGATTCCCAATAACTCGCTGACAATTGCTTCTCTTCTCTTTTTCTTGTCCCGCCATTTGTTGTAAACCCCCTTCAGCCCTACAAGTGCTCCGACGCCGATTAAGAGCCAGCCCAGTGGCGTCGTGGCTGAACCCAGCAACATCAATCCCCCGAGCGCAGTCAACGCTCCTTTACCTATTGTGTACGCGGCAGTTGATTTCCTTAGTTTTTGGGTGCTTTCTGCTTGCTTTGCAGCAGTCGGAATAACCGCGTGATCTTTAGTTTTCTGAAGGTCTTGTAAACGCTTTATATTCAGGTTGGCCAGACGAATTGCAAAAGCCCCTCTCCCTATGTCAACGGCTCCCGTCAATACCGCCGCAGCTCCAGTCCCGATCTCTGCCCCGGCTGCCAATGCCGTACTGCCATATTTGTTGGCCGTGTGAAAAAGGGTCGTCCCCGCTTGCTGTGCTACGTTGCCAAGGCCGCTCGATCCGAGGCCGAGGCCAAGCTCCCGCTGCCCTTTGGTGTAGCTTTCATCACGCCACTGCTTCAGTCCTTTGTGTGCATCCACGGCAGCAGGAATGACCCCTACGCCGGCACTGACTGCACCCGCGATCGATAGACTCTGGCCAACGGGTGACATTAGCGGCGTGCTGTCAGTGAAGAAGTCTGACCCGGTTTTTATGACGTTCACCCGATCGGTGATGGCTTTGCCGGCAGCGGTCCCTCCACTGCCACCGAGCAAAACGTAGTTGCCCACATCCGGTGCGAGGTCTTCGTTATAGTTTATGCGCCGGTGCTCTTCCCCCTCTTTATTGTCTTTATTTCCATATTTTCCCTTAACATCTCTTTTAAACTCGCCTCGCTGTTCGTCGGCATACTCTCGCACCCCGCCGAACTTTTCTTTCAACCAGTCCCACGGACCTCGCTGAATGACAGTGCTTGTGCTGCGCTTCAACGACAGGTTTTTCTTCCCGCTCATGCCGCCGTTTTGTTGCACCACATGAGTTAATTCGTGAGCAATCAACTCCTGACCTCGACGGCTCTCGGGGTTGTATTCACCTCGCCTGAAAAACAAGTCGTGACCGGTCGTGAAAGCACGCGCATTCAATGAACGATTGAGAGTGTCAGATTGAGAATCAGAATGTACTCGCACCCCGCTGAAATCCACGCCGAACGATTGCTCCATCCGCGCCAGCAATACATCGGGCAGCGGCCGGCCTCCGCCGCGAGCACGTTCAATGGTGTGTTCCATACCGGGCTTCACGCTTGGTAGGCCGCCATCACTGCGGAGTTGGACCGGGTTCTCTTCCTCGTCCTCGTCTGATGTTTCCTCACGCTGAATCGTGTCTGACTTAGTTTGGACCGGACTCTCTTCTTCCTCGTCGAGTTCCTGGCGCTGGATGAGTGGCGTGATCGTGGACGCGAGGGACTTGGTTTGAATCGTGTCTTCCTCTTCCAAACCCTGTCGTTGTATTTGATGCGCGGCCGGCTCTCGCATAATGCTCGCGGCGACGTGATCGGCTTCACGTTCGTAGTGATCGTTTGCGGGACCGACAGCAAGTTTCGCCTGGAGAATTTGCCGGACAGCGCGGTTGCCTACGGTCCGTTGTAGCGCAAGCACGTCTTTGGGTCTGAGCACTGAAGGTTGCGACGTCATCGCGCGCTGCAAAACAACAGCGTGATGCGTAGACGGGTCGTGCTCGCTTGCAGTTCGCGCAGTCCGTTGTGACGTGCGCTGCACGGTCGAGACTCTTTCAATGTAGTGAGTCTTATTCTTCAGAGCCATAACGGACTCCTCTTCACGTCGTCGCCGTTTCCGCTTGCTGATTGTTTCGCAATGCTTCCTCCAACACCTGGATCGCGCCGCTGATGCGCAGCATAGTTTCGCGGACGTAAGCCTGCTCAGTTTCCAACTCTCTGAGCCGCGCTTGTCCGATCTCAAAATCTTTTCTCAATTCTTCTAGTCGCTTCTGTAGTTGCTCTTCCATAATTGTTCCTTATTTAGCCACAAAAAGGCACAAGATACACAAAATAAAAGCTTCTTAGTGTTGCTTCATATCCTGCTGGAGTGTCCGAACGGTTTCTTTCAGCTCGGATATGACGCGTTGCTGTTCTTTGGCCACCCTGGTCAGGATGGGTACGACCTCAAATGGCGAAATGCTTTTTCGATCCTCACTCGCCACGTTGTCGGGCATGTCTTCGGCGATGAAACCCAGATTCTGCCGGAACGCTTTCTCGCCTTTGTAATCGTACTTGACGGGGGTTAGGTTTTGCAGCGTGGTCATCGCCTCCAGGGCGGTGAGGTCAGAAATGTTTTCCTTGAACTCACGAGAGCAGCGCATCTCCAGGGTAAACTCCTCATAATCACTAAGAGCATCGTGCGTCCTAACCACCCAACCATCGTCCGAGCCGCGCGCGCTGATCCATCTGTTCGTCCACTTAGACGACTTAAGGCCGATCTTGCCACCGCATGTAATGCTCCCCTCGACATGCAGTCTCGAATCATCAAGGCGCATTCTCCGTGTTCCGTTATTTGTATCGAAGGTGATGTAACCACCAAATACGCCACCGCCACGGTGGAAGTTAATGGCACAGTTGCGCTCGTTGTGAAAGTGATGCTCGATCGCAAAAGATTTGTCCGCATTAACATCGGTATCGTATGACTTCACTCCCAGGTAGGTACCTGGATTTGCTTCCGGCAGACGAGCCAGGATCGCTTTCATCGTGAACGTTTTTGTATCCCCTACATCCAGTTTTGCTTTGGGTTGGTTTGTTCCAATGCCGACATTGCCAGTGGCATCAATTCTCAGTCGCTCCAACATCGTTTCCTCACCTGATTGTTTAGTTTGGAAGATGAAGTGACCGGACGCGTGCGCGTCGTCTTCACATAAAATTCTTCCTGAAGGTAGTGGCCGTGCTTCAGCCCAATAGGTATGGAAATCTATGGCGGCCTGGGCGCCTTCCAGGCCCGCACCATTCATGAGGGTAAGCGTCGGACCCAGGCCGCTCTGATTGTCTTTTCGAATGTGCAGTGAACTCCTCGGAGTCGTCGTGCCGATGCCGACGTTGCCGCCATTCGGATTCAGAAGTAAGGGACTGATTGTTGCGAGATTAGTGAGATCAGTTGACTGTAGCCAGAAGCTCTTTTCACCAATGCCAATATCAAGGACGGCGTTTGTTGAACCTTTCAGTCTGGCGATATGTCCTGCTGACTGTGCAGCAGATGTTGTCGCAGGCATAGCATTACCAGTACCTGCTACATGAAGTTTGGCCGAAGGTTCAGTCGCCCCGATGCCGACGTTGCCACCATTAGGGTTCAGGAGTAACGGATAGTTTTTCGACAGATTAGTAATATCCGTTGACTGCAACCAGAAGCCGCTCAGCCCACCACTGCCCATATCAAGGACCGTATTTGTTGTACCTTGTAGCCTGACAACACGTCCGGCTGACTGTTCAGTGCCTGATGTCGCCGGCAGAGCAGTACTGGGACCTTTTATATGAAGTTTCGAATTAGGGAGAGTCGTACCAATACCGACGTTGCCGTAGGAATTGATTTTTAAACTAACTGTATCTCCACCCGTCCGCACCTCGAAATTTTTCCCGGCGATTGTTGGCCCAACATCGCGCTGATCCCAGAAGTAAGCACCGACTTGATCGTTGGTGACAGTTGGGTTTGTAGTTAACTTCAACGCGCCCGCCACTTCGAGTTTTTGTCCTGGAATCTCCGTTCCGACGCCCATATAGCCTGTGTCTCTTTTTATCGTCAGATGTACGATGTCCAGGCTTGAAGCGTTTTGACTCCTGGCTCGCATTCTCAATTGGTCTTTCGCCGGATCGTAATCAAAGCCCACTTGCGGATATCGGACTGGTCCTTGACGTGAAAGAAAGCGCGCCGTCGAGCGAGATGTCACCGAGATTACTGCCACGCGCGATAAAGCTGCTCGCGAGCTTGCGCACGGAATTAACGACATTATTATTCGCCTCGATCCGCGCGAGAACGATCACCTTGCCGTCATTGGCAGGAGTTTTCGTGACTGCAATAAGCGGAGACTGAACCAGGCGCGTCACATTCTCCGTTCCACCCGGCGGAGGATATTTGTCGGCTGGTTCACTGGAGTTAACTTCCTGAAAAGCAATGGTGACATAAACATCCTGACCTCCCGCGGCCTGACGAGCTGCCTGCACGTCCGCGGCGGTAAGTGTACGCGACGGTTCCAGGACGATCTCACGACCGAAACTGTCGATAGCTGAGCCGGCGCTAATCGAAAAGCTGTCGCCGGATGTGGATTTGGTAACCTGGAGTCCATCCCTGACCACTCCCCACTCGTGCATCAAACGATTGTGGTTCCGCAGCGAATCTTCGTGGTAAGTCTGCTCGTCCTGAAAGTCGCGCACGACCAGAAACTGAGATTGGAAATAGTTGGGGCGTTTAGGAGCGGACATTTCGTTTTTTCTCCTTCACTTTTTTCTTCAGAGCGTCAGGGCCTACGTTGCTCCAGACGTTTATTAATGTATCCACTCCAAGATTGGCGCGATATTTACCTTTGTCCGAGTAATCTCCGATTCGCATGCTCTGGAATTTAGTTTCCAACTCGTAAAAAGTGTGCGCCGGCTTTTCCAACTCAATCAGGGCGTGGGCGATCTCTCTCTTGCGGAGGACAACTTCAACCTTCGGGTCAGTCAACAACACTGAGACCTTAAAGAAATGCAACGGGGTCGTGTTTTTCTTGAATTGCGGAAAGCGTTTTATGAAGTCATCACTTGGAACGGCATCTTCGTCGATCTCGGGCGTCGTTTGCGTAAAAATCTTGAGTAACTCAATCAGATTTTCCTTCGTTCCTCGCCGCCGGTAAAGCTGAATAATATTAGCGATGAAACCGCGCTGCGCTCCTTCGTCCAGGTCAGCGCGCAGGCTCAACGACACCCAACTGGCCAACCATGGTAAGAATTCCTTCGGCGTGACGTGAGGATCGAACAGAGTCGGGATGGCATCAATGGTCTCTTCGAGACTGCGCGTCTCAGAAGGTCCTTTCGCGCCCGGAATATTTACGCCGTCGTTTCTACCAAGCAATATCTTTTCAAACGCGGCAAGATATTCATTCAGGAACGGATGTTCGTGGTAAATCGCCGGCAGAAAATCCAGCAACTTGCCTGAATCGGATGTATCAACTGGCTTCATGTTTAAAGTTTCTCTCTACTGACCACGTGCGGAAACTCGATGTCGTTCTTCTCCTGACTGAATTCAACCAACTCATTCGGATTGAGTCTGATTGCCACCAGCTCAGTACCTTGCCGGATGTTTCGATCGTCACTCACGTCGTGGGCGGTGATGATTTCTTTGCCTGTGATTTTGGTGACGAAATCCACGCCGGGTATGCGGTCGAGTTGACGATAGATTTCCGAGACGTACACGTTACGGCCAAACGGCCACACTTCGCGATTGAGAAATTGCCCGAGCCTGGTCTTTACTTCCTGCTCAACAGTCTCCTGCATCGCGTCTGGTTTGAGAGCGAGATTCACGTGCAAGCGGATAGTTACAAATTGTGGTCCAACAACATGAACGCGAGTCGTCAGTAGCCGGCGCGGCTCGAAATACTGCCCGACTCTCTCCACTAGATCACGATAAATTTTATTGGCTACAGCTCTTTTCGTGGGAGAGGTGGCACTTGAAATACGCAGCCAATACGCGCTCATGTTGTTTTCAACCTTCTGTTTCCAATCGGGCGGGCGTGTGAAGGTAACGAGACCGCCGCTAGTCCAGTTTGAGGTGCCATCAGCCAACCGGTGCTTTTCGGTTGTCAGCCTGGTCCAATTTTTTCCGTCGAAATACTCGAACGTAAGCGCGTAGCCCACTCCTGTTTCTGCCAGGTTAAAACTAAACGATTCAAAGACTGTGCTTGATCCAAGATAAAGGAAGGGGTTGTCCTTACTTGTTGTTGGCTTCCAGAGCGGAATTGTTGCCTCGGTTACGGGGGTATATTTGTCTCCCTCACACCACAAAACCGCATCAAACGACATTTCGGGCGGTACGATGACTACGCTCAAGTGAGCATCGGCAATCTGATAAGGAGTGGTCGAAGTCAGATTGCATCGCGGTAGGCAGTAAGCGCGCGATACTTTCGGGTCGGCTTCCCGTGCCAGCCGCTCAAAGTCCTCACAACTGACAGCGCGATCCTGTTGTCGCAGCTTGAGCACTACATCCCGGACTTCATCACGCAATGCGACTTCGGTATTTCCGGGCGACCTCGTGACCATCCCGCGGTTATTTTTCGAAGGTTTTCTTTCGACGCCGTCTATCAATCTCAAAAACACGCACACATTCGCATCGGTCACACGATTCAACCGGTAGATTTGCATTTCGGTGAGATAGGCGAAAAGTTCGACCAGAGTGATTCCCGGATCGGACTCGTTGTGGTTCGTCCACTTCGGCGAATGCACTGGAATCAGTGTGTGCGCCTCCGCCACCAGATCAGCGAAAGTGCGATCGTCGAGATTTGGCAATTTGATGGGCATGCTAATGCGTCAACAGCCGGCTTCTGCTTCAAGAGTCACGATCCTGACTTGGACACAGTCAGTACCACCTCGCGGTAGCGGGTGGGTACGAAGTCAAAGCGCTCGGATCCAAAGGCTACGCACCCACCCGCTACCGCGAGGTGGTACTGACTGTGTCCAAGCACCTGGTCTCAACCGCCGGACTGATGTCTTCAAGACTTCAAATTGATCGTGTGCGTCCCTGAGTAAACCAGAAAATATGCGCCCGCCTTTTTTACATCCTCGCTCTCTTTGGCCGGAGTCAATTTCAAACTCTTCACGTGATCGACGCCGGGCAGCGCCTCTATCAATGCATAGAGATTTGACTCGTGCGGATAGCGTCCGAAGTCCCAGCCATTCCCGTCCATGCCGCCAGTCAGCGGGTGCAGGTAGCTCGAAATCGTCCGTGCGATGTCGAGCTTGATCTCACCAGCGCCGTCAAAAGACACCGGAGCCACATCAACCTCCACGTTGATCCCCAGGTACTTCGGGCCAGTGACGATCAAATCGGCGAGCGGATTCTGCTTTCGGCCGATGAACTCTTGCACTCGCCCAATCAATTCAACACTCGGCGCTGACTTTGCTTCGATCGAGTGCGGCACAATGATGAGACTCACTGTTCCATTCCGAATCAACTTAGAATCACTGTCATCAGTGATCAGATTCGTCAACGGTAGACACTTCGCGCGCGCGACTTCCGTTGACGCCAACAATGCCAGATCCTCGTAATCTTTAACGGTGACCGCACGATTACCGTGACGCAACGCTCGCGGTGCACGCTTGCGCAGCGCATCGGTTGTTTCGGCTTCTGAGCCACCGGTTGCGGGCAGATGATTAACAACCTTCCGGACGTAAGGCACCGTAGTTTTCAGTTGTGTGATCACACCCGCGGGTTTGTTGCCCACAATGCCACCACCAGTCCGGTAGAATGACATGCGTACGTTGCCGTTCCCTGACGGCGGGATGAGTCCGCTCTGACCGTCACCAAAACGAATTTCACCGGTCAGGTTGTCAAGGACGTAATGGCGATCGCGTGGTCCCGATCCATAGAAGTCAGGCGTCTGGTCCCAACGCACCCAACCTTCCGGCTCGCGAATGTAGAGTTGCGGTTCAGCCAGAACCGGCGCGCGGATCGTATGAAACAGTTGGTTGGCGGTTTGATTACTCGAACCAAGAACTTCATCTTCTATAGTGATGGCCTGAATCGCCATCGTGGTGTTGAGGAGTAGACCGCGCAGTTGTGGCTCGCCCGGATACTCCCCACTCTTCCAAATCGCGCGCACCCAGTAACGTTGCAAGCCAAACTCGCTTCTCTCCTTAAAATCCGGCGGCGCCAGAAAAGTTATTAGGCCCGACTTACTAAAATTCGCGGAGTTATCACGCACAGTGAGGCTGGACCATGTCGCGCCGCTCGAGTATTCCCAGACGAACTCAGGTTGTTTGTTCACGGCAGAAGTACGACGGGTTGTATCTCCCTGTTTGAACTCTGCGAAGGCGGTATAGAGACTGATCTTGCGGTTCGGAAAGTTCTTCAGTCCGGGTGGAAGTGTAAAACCGAGATAGATAGTTGGGTTGACGTCCTCCACCGGCTGAAACGGTTTGAAAGAGGTTGCATTCGTAACGACGGTGTACTTGAAATCGTTGTAAGTCAAAACGACTTCAGGTGTCAGGACGGCTGTCGAGCTTGCGGGCAAAGGTTGGGTGACGCTGTAGTCGGTTGTTAGGGAGACGATCAAAGGCGGCGCATAGCTTGCCGGGGTAAATGTATATCCTTTGGAGGGATCCTTGTCATTTATCAGCGTAAATTGCGCCTCTTTACCATAGTTGCCGCTGGCAATCCGGCAACGAATCCAGAAGCTCTCAATGCCGTTGATAGTAGTGGAGACTGGTTGTTTGGGAATTGTGAGAGTGATATCGCCGCTTGTCGTCAGGTTGCTCGTGGTGTCACCGGTCTTCGTCAGCAAAGTCCAGGAATGGCCATCCCAGAACTCATACTCGAGGGTCACGCTATTCGCTTTTGGCGCGTTTGAAATGGTGAGGTGCAGAGTTACGGTCGCGCCGTTCTTGTTGAATGCTGCTGGATGCGCGAGGTACAACGTGTCGCCGGTCTTCGGTCTCTCACCGAATGGGAAGAAACCTTTCACCACGTCCACCTTCGTGTCGTTCACGACTGCGTGATCAACTTTCAACCCGGTTCTTTGGGAGGTTGCGGATTTTATCTGAACTGAGGTGAGCTCAGGCAACTTCCCTGCTTCTCCGTGTGTGGCCGGTGGGATTGTCGTAATCAAACGGCAACGCAGCCAACACTTGTTTATTCCGTTAACGTCACTACGTCGAAGCGCCGACAAATTCTGGAGAGTCACCGCTCCGCTCTTAGTCAACCCTGCGGTTCCATCGGTGACGTTTGGTGCTTGAAAATTAATCCATGCACTGCCATTCCACCGGTCCCACGTCACTGACAGAGGACTCGGCGTTACGTTGGCCTTCTCCTCAAAAGCAAGGGTCAGCGTTGTCAGATCGGGATCGCTGAAAAGAGTGTCGTGTGCGATATAAACCGAGTGCTCGACTTTACGAGTGCCGCCAAACAATGCAACCCCTTTAGTCGAGATTGAATTGATGACCGTGCTTCTGTCAGCGTACCAATCCTGATCGGACCGGCGCACGAACAGTGAGTCTAGTTGTGCTGCTGTGACAACCAGTTCCTCTTCTGTCTCAAAAACAACTGGTGCTGTTTCGCTCTCAGTCGGCACCGATGCGACCTGTGTCCGCGCGGGAACCAGACCATCGACAACGCTTCCATCAGACAACGAGAATGTAAGCGGCACGCGCGCCGGTTGTGGCGGCAAGAGCGATGCGCCGATCAAATCGAGGAACGCTAACTGGTTTTTGTTAGGAACCTGATTGAGGCGTTCGATGATCAGTTCGGCGTAACGGCCGAATATTTCGACGAGCGCGCGGCTCGCACCTTGATTTGGAGAGAACGCCTCGCCTGAATAGCATCGGAAAAGCTGGAGTAGCTGCCGGACGACGTCCTCGGACGTCCGCGAATCGATGGGGGGCGCTGGCAGCATTTACTAAGCGGGACTCCTTTCGAGGTAGAAGGGGTAGACCAGATTGAAAATGTTGTTCGTTGCGCGGACTTGATACTCAATGCTGATCATGAGCACTTCGCCGCTGTCGCCCTCGGCCCGCACCTGGACGTCCAATACGTCAATGCGTGGTTCGAAATAGAGAAGCGCGTCCTGTACTTCCTGGGCGACACGACCGGCAGTGGAAGCCGAGTTGACCTCGAAAACCAGATCGTAGATGCCGCAACCAAAATCGGGTCGCATCACGCGCTCGCCCTTCGCCGTGCCGAGGACGATCCAGATTGACTGGCGAACGCTCTCTTCATATTCCGCGAGTTGAATTGCGCCGTCGCCCTTTGCGGCGACGGGAAATGCCCACCCAACTCCCAGAAAGGGCTTAGACATCACGTGTGTTCCTCATCGACGTTGCGTTAAGAATCCACGATGCGCACTTGGATACAGTCAGTACCGTCCGCGGTAGCGGATGGGTGCGTAGCCTGCAATCACACATAAAGGCTGCGCACCCATCCGCTACCGCGGACGGTACTGACCCTGTCCAAGTACGACGTCCTGTCTCTTGAGACAAAGCTGTTCCTCATCCAATAAACACCGACCCCACGGCGACGACCGTCCCGGCGGGCAGATCCGCCGGATCGTTGCACGTCATCGCTATATCTCCATTACGCGCGGCCATCTTTCCATTGATCCGCACAGTCGGACTTCCCAACTGAATCGTCGCCTTATTTGCCGGTGGCTTCTGAAACACATTGCCAGGCGGTGTTGGGACGTGCGGCGGTGTGTTATCCGCAGTGCTCCCGACCGTCGCTGCAGCTCGACCCATGATCTTCACGTCGCTACTTAGACCACCGTTGATAATTCCCGAGAACGGATGCGGCAACGGTGTCGGAACCGGATTAGTCGGACCGGGAACCATTGCGATGTGCACGTCGGTAGCTACGATCTGGTCGCCTTGTTTTGCTGCTGGTTGGCCCATACTAATTAATATTCACCATCGCGCCCTTCACATTCATCGTGCCGGTGGCTTTCACATCCATTCCGGCGCCGGCTTCAATCGCAGTGTCGGTTGAAGACTTGATCTCAATTTTCTTTGCCTCGAGTTTGATCGTGCCGTTGCTTGCCGAAAGAGTTATGTCCTTATCAGAAGTGATGGTGATCGTGTTCTTCGCTGTATCGATGACGATAGTGTTCTTTCCGCTCTTGTCGATGATTTCGATCTTCTCCTTGCCCTCGGTATCGTCCAGGACGACTGCGTGTCCGGTCACCGACTTGAGCACTCGACGGTCGAGTGCATCAGGATCGGGTGGTTTGTCCTGGCCATTCCATAAAGAGCCGAGCACATAGGGAAAGCGGGGGTCTCCCTGTTCGAAAGCTACCAGCACTTCGTCTTCAACTTCAGGCAGAAAGTAGAAGCCGCGGCCCTTTCCGGCCATCGGCGCGGCCACACGCGCCCAGAAACTTTCTTCCATATCGCTGAGCCACGGAAACTTCACTTTCACCCGGCCGAGGCCAGCCGGATCCTGGTTGTTTGTAACCACTCCAACTACGACGCCTGAAATTCGCGACGACGAGGCTTTATCATCCATCGACAGCACATCGAATAGATTCATGAAGCATTTCTCCGTACTTGAAACTGCGTGCGATAGCCGCCTTGCGCCGTGTAGTTATGAATGGCTGTAGTTACGTAGTATTGCCCGCTGAATCGCTGGCCCACGTCGGCAATCTTGATAACTCTTCCGGCCCGCACATCGGTACGTCCCAGACACAGTCCGTCGCCTTCAATCAGCGTCAGAGCTTTTTGCTTCAGTACGGCCTGGGCCATCTGATCGGCTTCGGCTTGCGTCATCGTGGGGTGCATGCTCAACACTTCTGAAGTCAAACCCAGTTCCTTGTTGATTTGCGGGCCACTCTTTTCTCCACCCATTTGAGCCGACCCAAACCCGAACTCGGCGGTGCCAACGATTTCCTTCTTCTGCTGAAAATCCCAGCCGCGCACGCTCACTTCGCCAACCTGTCGCGTCATCGAAAGACGCGGATAAAACTCCAACAGATGATCGCCCATTGTCAGCGTCAGAACTTCACCCTGCTCATACTGGACCGGACGAAAGTGAAGTGTCTTATCGGAGACAAACACCTCGTAGTGAATTCGTCCCGCGCGTTCACGCAAAAATTCCAGATCGGTTTGATTCGCCTGGATGACGTAGTCATGCGTAACCTTGCTGTCTACGGCATCGACTTTTAACTTAGCTTCTCTCGCGATCTGCGAAACAATGTCGCTGTCTTTCAGTCCTACGAAGGTGCGAGTCTTGCGACCTTTCTGTAAACGGTGACGACGGTCATAGCCGCGCACGATCAAGGTCGGTGGCCGATCGAGAACGAACTCAGGTTCTAATCCAGTAATCTCGCCGATGATCAAACTTTCCATCTCGTTCCCGTAACCGAGCCTGATCTCCACGACGTTGCCAACGGCGAATTCCGCGTCGTCAATCCACAGATGAACATCGTCAAGATCGAAAGAGCCGGTGAATTGCAAAGCAAACATGCTGGGCCAGCCGATGCTATCGTCAACCAGGATGCTGGCGATGAAAGGCCGCGCAACGTCCACCAACGGTCGTCCGTTAATGATGACGTCGAATTCAGGGATTACGGGATTCGACAAGTCAGCAACCGGCATCGCTTCCTCTCATCAACGAATCTTCGGAATGCTCAACGACATGCCTACCTCGAGCGTTCTCGGGTTATCCAGGTTGTTCGCATCGGCGATGACGCGCCAACGCGCTGGATCGTCGAGCATCTCTGCGGCGATGCTGCTTAAGGTGTCGCCGCGTTTGACCAGCCGCGTCGTAAATTCCGGATCGTTGCGTCGCTGATCTTCTTCCGGGCTGAGTATCTCTCGGAAAGTGAGATCAAGATTCGCCCGCAATGGCCGGCCATTGCTATCAAAGAGCGTGAAGTCCTGCTTCAGGTTTTGCAGCACACCCACAAACGGGAAATCGAGGTTCTGTGAACTCGCTTCGCCCCAACTGATCCGGCACGTTGGCGGCGGCATCTCCTTGTTGCCGGAGCGTTCTTTCAAAGTGAGTTTGACGAGCTTGTCCGTCAACTTGCGTACATCCCGGATTGTCTGACCGCGAACTATCGGAGAATCAGTTACGTCGAAGAAGAGTTTGAAAGAAAGTTGACGACTTTGGCCGCCGCCGAATTCGAGTTTTGGTGAATTGAACTTGACGTTGCTTTTGCTCTTCGAGCCACCCTTTGGACCAGGCTCCTCCCAGGTTACGGCTTTTGAGATCGAATAAGACGCAGGGTTGAACATCACCGTGATCGCCGCAATTTTCGATTTACCGAGGGGAGTGATAGTTAGCTTCGCCAGTTGCATTTCAATAACCCCTCCGTTCGCGCTCGATCAAAAGCATTTTAGAAATGCGACGAAGCATGCCGTCTGTTGTGATCTCCTCCCCCGTTGGAGGTGGCTCATCAGCTGGGGTCGAAGATTCAGGCTTAATGATTTGACTGTTCGACGGCGGTACCTGGGCCATGGGCAGTGAATCGAGAGCCCCACGTACCGATGCTAACGGGCCGCTGCTTGAAAGGTCAGATACGAGATCGCGCAACGTCAGACTGTCCGCGCTCTTGCGCCAGACGAATTGTTGCGGCCGTGTTTGAAACTGCGACGAGGGAGGTTGTTCCTGAACTAAAGGGAGTGTTGGAGGTGTTGCGACGGCGGCGGTTTCAGTTTTTGCAAACCGAGTCTCCTGGGTCGCTTCGATCTTGTTGCTCTGAGCGTAGTGTTTCTCCGTTTTTATCGTCTCACTATTTTTTAAGACGAGGCGCGACGTTTTTGTTTCCGTCTCAAGCAATTCTCGTTGAATCATGGGCGGAGTAATCGATGTTCGAACCAACGGCAGTTCGGTCGATGTCTGAACTGATAAAGGCGCAGGTTTCACAGGCTCGTTTTTTCTGTCTTCAACGATTGCCAATTTGCGTGGCGGTGTTTCGACGTGGGCGTCACGGGTGTCGGGTTGCCGCCGACCGGCTGGTCTTCTTTTGACACGGAATGTTTCCGGAGGCGACGACCGAGAAGTCGCGGCGTGTAACTCAGTATGAGTTGACGAAGATGTACTTCCCGTCGAAACAAATTGATTGGTGTTGGTGGTGGCGAGGAAAGAATTATTTGTTGTTTGTGATGATGAATATGAATTGTTATTCGTCAGGTATGTGTTCAGATTCAGCATCCATGGTTGATCCGTAACGAACGGAAGATTCTGGCGCACCGAGTCATCATCAATGCTGAATCGCACCAATAGATCCTGAAGCAGTGGATGCGTGTGAGTTATGAATTCAGTCAGACGCGCATAAGTTTTGAAGACGCGCTGAGTATCTATAACTCCCGGCGACGCAACCAGCCGCCGGAGAAGTCGCACAGCCAACTCCGACGATTGCAAAACGTCCTCTGCTGATGTTGGTTCAGTGTCTTCGGGCATCGCTCTCGAACAGCCTTCTTCTCTGTGCAACCTCCGTGTTCTCTGTGTCTCTGTGGTTAATTAAGAACAGCAAAACTCACCACAGAGACACAGAGAACACAGAGGTTGCACAGAGAAAACTTGTTTCCTTCAAATCAAACGCGCGGGCTTGTGGTCCATAGGCGGCTCAAGCCCTGGTGCAATAGCTCGATCGTTTCAAACGCGACCTCGCTTGAGTTGGCGCGCAGCTCGGGGCCGGTCCATTTCGACGGAAAGGCTTTTCTGAAGTTCCACCACATGACGGGAACGTGCGTCGAGTGCAACAAATAGATCGTCCCATTCCGGCGTTCGAAATTGCCTTCAATTACGTTCTGGTGCCAACGCCATAATGAATCGTTGATCGTGAGACCACGCTTGAGTACGAGCGGCGCATACTTCGCGCGGCCGCGAAACTGGTGTGTGTATTCGTTCAAACCGCCCTCTGCGTACGTCTCAACTTCAGTCTCCATTTGCAAGCCGGTACATTCTGAGAAACCTCCAACCAGAATTCCTTCAATCTCCACCCAAAAATTGAAAGCTCGAAAGGGATCCACGCGGATACCGGTGGCGCTCTTGCCAAGAATGACCGCGGTGGATAATCCAAATTGAGGCATCTTCCCTCGACTCCTTTAAATTAAGGACTAGGTCTCGCTCGCCTGATCGTTCAGCCGCGAGTTGATCCGCGCGATTTCCCCCACCCACTTTTGACGCTCAGAATGTTCCAGTTCAAGAATCTGGGAGTGCGGCCAGTGAAAGTGGTATGCAATGTACGCTACCTCTTCATAGAGCCGCTCTATGGGGTAGCGCCAGACCCCCCCAGGCTGCTGATCTCCAGCGCAAACTCCTGTTCGCAGTGTGGACATTGGGTTTGCACGCGGTTGTGTCCGTTCTTGTTGATGCGACTGTAGAGATCCTGCAGGTAACTCAGGTCTGCCGCGTAAAGCCCTTCAATAACTTTGGGATTAATCACTTCCAACGAGCCAAGCTGCGTGATCACACGAGCCAGCAAAATCACAATCAGGTAAGCGGGATTGCTTTGCACTCGCGGATCCCTGAGGGGCGCGATCTCATCGAATGCGGTCGCGAGACGCATCACACCCTCCTGATGCAGACTGCCGCCCTCATCGACGTAGCCGATCGGCAAAGTGAAAGGAAACTCTGTTTGCAGCATTACGCCCTCTTTATTTCTTCATGTGTGATTTCCAGCGTTTCGACGGCGACTGCGCTGCTGGTGGCGTTAAGCGACGGGCCGGTCCATTTTGAAGGCCACGCGTTGAAGAAGTTCCAGCGCAGTTTTTCCTGTCCGGTCTGGTCCATCAAAATGATGGAGCCATTGCGCCGCTCTGCGTTGCCGGCGATTACGGTCGCGCGCCATTTCCACAATTCGTCGGAGTCGGTGATGCCGCGTTTCAGAGTTATCGGCGTGAACTTATTCAGACCCGGAAGCTTTCGTGTGTGGGTTGGATCGTTTCCTTCGCGATAATCAGTCGCGTCAGTGGATGCATCTAAGCCGCTGACTTCCTGAAATCCGGCCTGGGTGATGCCGTCAATCTCAACCAGAAAATTGTAGCCGCCATACGGATCGGTCCGGCTGCCTGTTGCCATAAGGTTTCTCCTTTTCGATCTACTTCGTACCCACCCGCTTCAGCAGGCGGTACTGACTGTGTCCAAGTTTCAGCGTGGCTCGACGCCAACCTGATGAACAATTCTTACGATTACGAATTCAGCGGGCCTGACTATTGCTAGTCCGATCTCGGTTACGACATGTCCACCTTGGATCACTTCCTGTGAATTAGTCTCCGAGTCGCACTTGATTTGGAACGCCTCGTCTGCGGTGAGCCCGACGAGCGCGCCCGCACGCCAGAGGTCAGTTAAATAGACCGTCAATTCGCGGTGAATGCGAACCCATAACTGTGAGGTGTTGGGTTCGAACGTCGCCCACGCCATGTTGATGTCTATCCAGCGACGCAGTGTTATGACGAGTCTGCAGATGGTGATGTATCGCCATTCCTGATCGATGCTGAGAGAACGCGCACCCCAGACTCGGATTCCTCTACCTGGAAAAGCCCTGAGACAATTGATCCCCTTTGGGTTCAGTCGATCCTGGACATCGTTGTTGATCTCAATCTGCGCAACCTTGTCGGGTTTTCCGACACACAGGTCAAGCGTGCCGATGATCTCCTCATTCGCCGGCGCTTTAAAGACTCCTGCTCGAGCGTCACTGCGCGCAAAGATTCCAGCAATGTGCCCACTGGGCGGAAGCATTCGTCGGCTCGTGGATAAAACCAGCCAAGGGTAATAGAGCGCGCCGTTAATCGGCTCGCGCAACCCTTTAGCAATTTGGTCGCGTTGCTCCATTACGCCGCTTACGTCGTTGGGCAGCGCGTCCAGAATTGCGAAGCGGTTGCCGTGATCCTGGCAATGTTTCAGCATTTCGATCTGCACGCGTTTGACCGCTTCGACATCCGGCAAGAGCATCATCGCGTCCGGAGCGAGGATCAGATCAAGGTCAGTTAATGACGAGAGAGATCCGAGTGCCTTCTCCAACGCCTCAGTCAAACCGGCGACAGCCACATAGCAACGAGCGCCACCATTCGAGAAAAATCCATGGACCGCATCGGCCAGATAACTGCCGTCCGGCAAATGCCCCTCAAAGCGAGCATCAAACTCGTTGTTGCCATTCAACGAAACCGGCTGAGTGAACAAACCAGCCGAGTCGCTATTTACAAAACCGATGAATCCGGGAACGCCGGTTTGCAATTGCGGCGCGGTCTTGAGAATTACCTCTTCTCGATAAACTCCCGGTGTTTGATACCCAGTCGACATCATCAGGATCCGCTTCCGGCCATCTGACTGATGCGGAAGATGACAAACTCCGCAGGACGCACGATTGCCACTCCGATCTCCGTTACAACCCGTCCAGCGTCTATCGAGCTTTGCGGATTAGTCTCTTTGTCGCACTTGACGTAGAACGCTTGTGCCGGTGTGTCGCCGAAGAGCGCGCCTGACCGCCAAACGTTCGTCAGAAAGGCGTTGACGGTTCGCGTGATCCGCTGCCAGAGAGCGGGGCTATTCGGTTCGAAGACGACCCACTGCGTGCCCAAATCGATCGACTCACGCAGGAAAAGCAACGTGCGCCTGACGTTGATGTACTTCAAGTCGGTATTTGCATCACCGCCAACAGTGCGTGCGCCCCAGACAAGAATGTTGTCATTGAGCACACGAATACAATTTACGCCTTTGGGATTGAGACCATCCTGATGCGCTTTACTCAACCGCTGTGTGACGTCGAGTGCGCCTCTGATCGTTTCATTCGCGGGAGCTTTGTGTACGCCGCGCTCGTTGTCCACGCGCGCGTAGACACCCGCGATGTGTCCACTCGGTGGCATGGCGACGAGGCCATCTGGAATGCCGGCATATTTCTTCGCAACCGGGTCGAAGACTTTTATCCATGGGAAGTACCACGCGCCGTAATCCGTTCGTCCCGGCATCTTGCCACTGGCGCCACCCATCGTGGTCAAGTTGGTGAGCGTAGTTTCCGTCTCAGGACCATCAAGAATCGCAAACCGGTTACCCATCTTTTCGCAGTGGGTGACGATTTTGCTTCGTAGGGCGTCGCTTATAAGCCCGGGCGCAGCGACAATGGAAATCTCATCGACGAGTTCGAAAGCACTTAGCGCGCTATCGAGCTCAGTTTCGGCAGTCACGCGCGCGACATAACAACGAGTGCCGCCATTATTGAAGAAGCCATAAACGGCGTGCGTCAGCCGCCGATGATTCTGATCGAGAGAAAAGTCGCCAAATGCGTTTTTGTATTCGGTGAAGTTCGTGCAGAGCTTCGCTTCACCCGCGGGTACTGAGGGTTTAAAGGGCTGGAACGTCTTGAAATCAGCAAAGATTTTCTTTCCCTTTAGGGCCGCGTCTGGTTTTCCAGTGATCGTTGCCGAGGGGATTAGTTTCCCCGCATCATCGATCGTGTTATCAAGCCTCGCAGCAACTTTCTCGGCCGTCTTAGCATTGTCTCCAATTGCGATGTTGAACCAATTGGGATCTGTGACCACTGGATAGCCTTTGGTCGGCAGGGTGAAGGTCTTTTTCGTTTCGTCCCACGTGCCAATGTCGATTCCTCTGCGCGCGTCGACAGTGTATTCCACTGTAATTACGGCACCCTTTGGCGGCACGTCGGTGAGAGTTACCTGAGATTTTTCGTCAGTATTCTCTAGAGTGGCGGCGACCTGTTGATCGCCGACTCGAACCTGATAGGTGTTTGCTGTTTTTACAACCGGGAACGCATCGAGATCAAAAGTCTGAGTTTTCCCGTCCACGCCTTCTTCGATCGTTTGCGTTCTTGTCGAGGACGTTGGAGGGACAGGTAATTGGTTTGCGACGATCCCGATGAAACCGGCTGTGCTGGTGCTGACACCCGCGATGGGCTTGACTGCCGAAGGCACTTCTTCGACGTAAACACCCGGCGATAAATACTGTGGCATGTTTTCCTCCTCGGGGATTTATCCTTTCAAGGTAATGTCGTAGGCTCCGACCGCGGCCGGAACGTTAATCTCCACGGTTTGTCGTCTTAACTTTTCACCCGCTCTCCAGTTGATCTGCAGATGATATTTTCCGATTGGAACTTGACTGAAGGTGTATTGACCGTTGCTGTCGCTGGTGGTGTCGAGGTCGAGTTCGACGATGGCGATCCTTGCACCCACAATTGGCGCGTGCTTCGCATCGTTGACGTGACCAGTGACTTCAAGCCTTGAGGGTTTTTCCTCAAGAGCTCTTTCCGCCACCGGCTTGGCCTCGGGCTCTGGTGCAGCAACTTTCACTGCAATTGTGGCTTTCACATTGAGCGAGGGTTTGAGATTACTGCCGATTGCGGTCCAGAACTCGGAAATGTTTGTCAGTCCTTCGGCCTGTGCCGTGATCATCGGCAACGGCAATGGCTGCGGCGGCTCAGCGAGTTTGCCCTGCAATGAACTCGCAGGGATCGTTGGGTAGCGAGTTAGCACTTGCAACACTTCGCCCAGCAACTGTTGTTCGAGCAGATTCAGATCGACCGCAGTCTCGTCATCTATATTCAGCTTGGCCTTCAGGTCCACGCCGACCTTTTCCGCCGGCCACGCGGTAACTAAGTAAGAGCAAATTACACGCGTCGGAGGTCGCTCGACAGTAGACTGGCCGTTGTTATTCACCACTCTAATTGGCTCGTTGCTGCGCAGTTCGCGATTCTCCCTGATGTCGTAGAGGAATAAACAGACTGAGCCTTGCGGATTGGGTTTGTAATCCTTATCGGGACGCGCAAATTCAATCGCCTTCCCCTGGAGTAGTGGAAACACTTGAGGCTCATCGTGCGCTACTGACTGGAGCAGGTGTTTTAATGTGCGACTCAAGTCGTTAATCATCTTGAAGAGATTCTCTGTGCAACCTCTGTGTGCTCTGTGTCTCTGTGGTTAGTGGGACCTAAAAACAAAGACACCACAGAGACACAGAGCACACAGAGGTTGCACAGAGGAAACTAGAACACTACCGTTCTCCTGTCTGGCGGTCGCTTTCACTCCAGCTTTGGCCGAGTTTTTGGTATTCACGTCGTACGGCGTTAGCAATGTGCTGTTGGCGGATTACGCCGCCGTCGCTGGCCGCATAGAACGCCGCCGCTAACGCGATGTTTTTGAGATTGCCACCTGCGAGCCTGATGCTGCGTGCCAGTTGATCCAGATCTACGTCGCCCGCAATCGGAGCCTCGCGCGGGAAAACGACTTCCCAGATTCGCCTTCTCTCATCTTCATCCGGAAACGGAAACTCGATAATGAATTGCATCCGGCGCAGAAACGCTTCATCAATGTTCTTGCGCAAATTGGTCGCGAGGATGGCAATCCCGTCGTACTCTTCCATCTTCTGCAAGAGGTAACTGACTTCGATGTTGGCGTAGCGATCGTGTGAGTCCTTGACCTCCGTGCGCTTGCCGAACAGTGCATCAGCCTCATCGAAAAACAGAATCGCGTTACTGGCTTGTGCTTCCTGAAAAATGCTGTTGAGACTCTTCTCAGTTTCGCCGATGTATTTACTCACCACCTGCGAAAGATCGATCTTATAGAGATCCAGCAGGAGCTCGTTCGCAATTACTTCGGCGGCCATTGTTTTTCCCGTTCCGGGATGGCCGGAGAAGAGCGCACTAAGTCCTCGACCGAGAGAGAGCTTTCTCCCAAAGCCCCAGTTGCCATAAACAACTTGCTGATGTCTGTAGCGAGAACAGATCTCACCGAGTTGGGATAACTGATCGGCAGGCAGTACAAGATCGTTCCACTCGTATTTGAGCTCAATCTTGCGTGCGAAGCGTCCCAGGTTGTGACTTGAGCGCGCACGAGCGCAGGCAAATAGATCCTGCGGCGTTGGTTGAGTGCTTAACGGATCGTCAACAGGTTGTTCGGCCGCACGCCAGTGAGCGCGATCGACCGCTGCAGTGACCGCGGTTTCGATCTCGCTGGACGTCAGACGAAAGCTGCCGGCTAGTGCATCAAGCGCGTCGGCGTCGAGCACAACGTTGCGCCGCGACAGACTCTCTTCCCAGCAGCTCTTTCGCAGAGCGAAATCCGGAACCCGAAAGTCAACCTCATAAATCCTCAACGAACTGCCAAGTGGTTTCTCACCTGACAAAATAATTGCACTCGAAGCTTGCTCCAACGCCTTTAGAAAATGCCGGTAAGTAACAGCGCGATCTTCGTTGAGCAAGACATCCAGATGTTCGAAAAATAGGATCGCGTGACGGAAGCGCGCCTCACGAAGAATCAGCCTCAAACTCTGATCAAAGTCTGTCGCTACAGACAATGCCCGCTCAATATCAACGACGATGAGCAACCTGGAGCTCGTTTGCTCAGCCACGGCTTCTGCAGTTTGTCGCTTCGCAGTACTTTCAGGGCCTCGAAAATGCAGTCTGAGCGCCTCGGTGTTCGGCCGTGTTGTGAGTACTTGTAAAGCTCGCTTTAAGTCGTTGTCGATCGGGACATCAGCGAAAGAAACGGTCGAGTGAATTAGCTGACAGTAGTCCGCTAATCTGGAGTCTAAACTTTTCACACCTAACAAAAGATTGACGATGCCTTCGTCCAGGCGCAGTTCGCGGCCCAGGAGTGAACGCCCTTGCTCCGCATCGGGCTGAAGAAGCTTGTGTTTGATGAGCGGACTATCCGGAAGGAAGTGTGTGAGCCCTGTTTGTCTGTCGACGGCGGCAGGACACAGGAGGTTCAGCGCCAAATCAACACCTGGACGCTTACGCGTAATGTCATCCTGCAAATATCCGAAGATTTTTTCATAACTCAGATCAAGCTCGGTTGCGAGCGCAATCAGAATCACGTCGAGGTCGAAGGTCGACAGATCATATTCCCGGGCGAGCCATATCAGTTCTGAATTCGCATTCTCGGATGGATCGAATAGAGGTCCTTTAAGCAAGTCTTCATCGCAAGTGACGGGAGCCGCACCTGGTTCTCGTTCGAGGAGACGAGCCAACTCGCTTTTACTAATGGTGAGTCCGGGAAAAGGTTGTGCGTCGAGATCCGGCTCGTTTGCCTCGCCCGCTTCGGCAAGCAGCTTGAGCCGCTGGCTTAACCTGCGGAATGCAGGGAGCAAGCCGTAAAAATATGATTCGTTGTCGATTTCAATCCGGCCGATGGCAGGTGGCGATCCGGACGTTTTGACCATCAAAACCCCGTTTTTATCTTTGCAGCCATAGTGCAACACGGTGCCAGCAGAACGTTTCTTCTCCTGACGTGTTTCCGACTTCCTTGTTTGGATTCAGTCTGCCCTTGACCTTTGAGCGACGTGGCAGAGCACGCCGTCAGCAACTATGATCACCCTGTGCTATTCAAATTGCCTACGGCCAGATCCGCCGAAAGGTTTGATTCAATGACTGGCTGTGTCGCAAAGGACTCGACACATTGACTAACTGCTTCTTACTACAACTCCATCCCACGAGGCAGGCGAACATTATGATAAAGATCGTCTCGTGTCAATAAAGTTTGTTTAGTTATTTGCTGTTGATGTGTTTGAAGTTTTGGAGGGCTTGCAGGGAAGCGGGTTTACACCCGAACCGTAGCTGATAAAGTACGGCGTGAAGTACCAATCACCTTCCTGGAGATACGCTACAACGCCGCCCTGTACAGATTCTCGTACGCCACCATTCGTGCGTGTCACACAACCGTAGATGCGATACTCCTTGCCGATGGGTTTTTCCACAGTCGCTCTCTCGGGCACAAAATCGAGTCGACCAAATTCGAACATCTCTTTGGAGAAACTTTCGAGGGTCTTGCGGCTGGCGTTATCTTTATCGAGTAGTTTGAAGAGCTTGTCCCACTGTTGCGATCGGTTATAAGCAATAAACTCTTCGAGACGCTTTGCCAGACGAGGTCGAGTTTGCTCGTCCACTACGGACAAGGCCTTCAACGTCTCCTGCTCCTGTCCGACTGTCAACACTGCCGAACACGCGCAGAGCATAAGAGCAACGATAGAGTGCGTCGTTCTCATGTGACGACAATACCGCAGCACGGCTTTGACTCAAAATCCCAAATAGGCTGCGCAGCAAGAACGTCACACGAATAGCAAAATGCGCCATCGCTTCGTACTTGCCTTCTAAAAAACTTCGCCATATCATCCGGCCCTCTCGCAAAACTTCCCCGACATTGGACCAAGCACGGACTCCGACTCTCACGAGCACTGGGGCCGGACCGCACCGTTTTCCCGACGTAACCTTTTCCCGACACAAACTACCGGTGTGCCTCTCATGGAAACGACATATAAAAGAGTCGAGCTGGCGGCCAACATCGCAATCGTGATCGTCGCCTTAACACTAACGACCGTCGTCGTTAAGCGATACTTCTGGTCCAGTACACCAGCTAACACGCAGAATCCGGCGCAGATCAAAGTGGGCGACAAACTCTCCGTCAACAACGTCGATTGGCGGAGCAGCGATAACAACCTGGTGTTGATACTGCAAAAAGGTTGTCGCTTTTGCGACGAAAGTGCCGCCTTTTACCAGCGACTCGCCAAAGGTCTGCAGAACCGATCGGACGTTCGCATTCTCGCCGTACTGCCGCAAGGTGAATCTGAATCGAGAGAGTATTTGAGCAAGCTCGGAGTGAGCGTGGGAAACGTAGTCCAGGCTCCACCGAGATCGTTCGGTATCGGCGGCACACCGACCGTGATGTTAGTTAATCAAGCAGGTGAAATCGAAGGCATCTGGATGGGCAAGTTAAGCGATGCTCAGGAGACACAGATCACTGAGCGACTTCGAATATCTCCAGAAGCTGCCGCGCTCTAAGAGCGTAACCCTGTCCTGAAAAGGAGGACTTATGCGATTTATCAGGCACACCACGCAACGCCTCTTTGGGTATTTTAGTGTCCTCCCATCACGCATCTCGCTTCTGATTGTCTTGAGTTCCGTTTTGCTGGCTGTGCAATGGTCTGCGCCGCCGGCAAGCGCAGATTGCGGGGGCGGATGTACGCCGGGCACATGTTGCGAAGATTACTGCGAGGTCTTTTGTTGCGTTGAGGAGCAATACGAAGGCTATTGCATGCAGTACTGCTGGTACTGCCGTCCTGAATGCCAATACTGCTGTGAGTAAGGAGGCTGACTCATGAAATCGAGAATCAGAATATCGCTGTTCGTCATGTTCTTCTGTTTCTTATGCGCTTCCTTTCTCGTCGTCAAAGGCGTGTTAACACAAAGCGCACAAAACCCAACAAAGATCTCGATGCGAGAGCGCGCGAAGCGTGATGGCAAAGTCGTTCAAAAGTTCTTTCCGAGGCTGAACCGGTACGACACTCTCGAAGCGCTAAAGAAAGATAGCACCGGCATCATCCTCGGAACTATCACGGCGCGAAAGAGCCGCGTGAGTCCGCACACCGACGATGCGGTTTCAACGGATTACACGATCAAGGTGCAGGAGACACTCAAGGGAGACTTCGTAAAAGACAACCTCGTCCGCATCAATGAAGTCGGCGGCAAGCTGGTTTACGAAGACGGAACGTATGCAGAAGTAGTGCTGCCAGCATTTTGGAACACGCCACAACTTGAGAAGACGTACGTGCTCTTCTTAAGCCCAAAAGACGGCGGCGATTACCGCCTGGTCGGTGGTCCACAAGGCTTGTTCGAAGTCGACAAGTCGGGACTGGTGAAACCGCAGGGTCTCCCCACTGACGAACTGTTCCTCGCTCATCAGGGAACAACGTTGAAGAAATTTACCGAGCGCATACGCACGAGCGTCGAGGAGCGTGCTGCGCTCAAAACCATCCGTTAACCAAACCCGGAAGGAGTCGGTAGCCATGAGCAGAATTCGATTGCACTCATTTGCGTTAGTCGTCGTCGTCATTGGTGCGTCGTGCATCCTCATCGGCGGCTACGTCTTCGCGGACAAACTGCGGGGGCCGGATGGTATAGCCGTGGAGGATGGCGCAGAAACTTTCATCGAGTGTGTCAGGACAGGTGACGTCGGATGCGTGGAGCGCCAGCTGAACAGCGGAGTTAGTCCGGACGCGAGAGACAAGAAAGACAAAGAGCTTTCGACTGCTTTGATGATTGCCGTCGTGATGGACCAGCTTAAGGTCGTTGATTTGTTGACCGGCAAGGGCGTAAACGTGAACGCCCAGACGAGTAAAGGTCGAACTGCGTTGATGTGGGCGGCATGGAAAGGCCGGCTGGCCGGCGCACAGGCGCTACTAAAGAAAGGCGCCGACCCGAACTTGAAAGATAAGGCCGGCAGTACGGCTCTCTCTATCGCAGCATGGAAGGGTCACACGGAGATCGTTTCGGCGTTGTTGAATGCCCGTGCCGAGATCAACACACGCACCGGTAACAACGAAACACCGTTACTAATCGCGCTCCAGCATAGTCACGACCAGATTGCTACGCTGCTGATCGATAAAGGCGCTGACCCCAACCTGGGCGACAACATTCACCGCACGGCCCTCATTTACGCGGCAGACACAGGAACGCTGCAAACCGTGAAAGCGCTGATCAAGGCCGGCGCCGACGTGAATCACCTGGACAAGCGTAACGAAACGCCATTGATGCTTGCGATCAAACAAGGGAGCTTGCCGATCGTAGCCCAACTAATACAGTCAGATGCCGATGTGAATCTGGGGAACCGCGAAAACGTGACCCCGTTGATGGTTGCTGCCGATCGCAGCGACGTCAACATCATGAAAGCTTTGATCGAAAAAGGCGCGAATGTAGAAGCGCGCGACGCACAAGGCCGAACACCACTGATTAGGGCCAAACTTAACGGCCAGACTCGTGCCGTAAGCCTGCTGGCTTCCGAAGGCGCGCAAACAACTGCCAAAAACTGGCCGTACTGAGCTATGTCATCCGCAACACAACACTCTTATCAACTTCTGGCGCTCTTCGCGACGACGTGCATTGCACTGATCTTCATCGCGTCGGGCGGTATGAAGTTGTTTCGATCAGGAGAGTTCGTCGGCGTGGTCCGCGACTTCAGAGTTATTCCAGACCTTCTGGTGAAACCTGTCGCGTATTTACTCCCATACCTTGAACTCTGCGTCGGATTGTTTTTGCTGCTCGACGTCTATCGCAACGTCTTCCTCACCGTTGCCGTGATCCTGCTGTCAGCGTTCACGTTTGCTATCGCGATTAACCTCGTGCGCGGACGAGTGAACATTTCGTGTGGCTGTTTTGGATCGAGAAAAACCGAACTCACGTGGCTGTTAGTGGCCCGCAATCTGTCGTTAACCGGCATCGCAATGTTCGGATCGATAGATAGCGGACACTTAACAAACCTTGCGCCGGCGGAAAGATTCGCGGTGATTCTTTCGATCGGCGCGCTCATAACTTTGTATCAACTGTCTGCTGTGATTGTCAGATTCTGGCGGCTTCCATCCTGACGGGAGGCACGTGTAAAGCATATGGAAACTATCTGGCTCATTTCCCAATTCGTGCTTTGGGCGATCGTGATTCTGCTGGCGCTCGCAGTTGTTTTGCTCGCGCGCCAGGTCAGTTTGCTCTACAGACGTTTAGGCCCTCCACCGGCGCGCATGGAGAACGAAGGACCTGACATCGGAACCGTGCCGGAACCGGCGGAAGCATGGGCCCTCGACGGTACGCGAATCGACGTAGGCGGCCTGCGTCACAGAGCGCAGCTCCTGGTGTTCGTCTCAACAAACTGCGTGACCTGCGATGCACTGACGCCCGCAATCCGATCTGCGTGGAGGAGAGAAAGGCGCAACGTCGACATCGTGACAGTTTGTATGACTCCTGATGAAACAGCGGCACGGTCCTTTATTAAGAGAAACAAGTTGCATGAAGTTCCCTGCATCGTCGCCAAAGGATTATCCAAGCAGTATCAGGTCTACAACCCGCCATATGGGGTTTTGCTAAGTGCTGAAGGCGCCGTCGCCGCGAAGGGAGTGGTCAACCATCTGGACCACATTGAGAGCTTGTTGCATGCCGCAGAGACAGGACATCCGACCGTCGAGTCTTATATCCAGGCGCTGAGTGCTTAGTAAGACGCGCTTCGAATCGTTAGCAAGTATTACGCGGAGGTGTTATGGAAAACGAAAGTCAAACACCAGGTCGACTCGACTCCTTCGTCGAGAAATTTCTAAGGGACCGCAGCCAAACTATTTCGCGGCGGGGAGTCCTCGCCAAGCTCGGAAAGTTTTCGCTGGGCGTGCTTGGAGTTTCGCTGCTGCCTAGTTTGCCCCTGGACCGCACCTTCGATGCGAGCGCGCAGGGCGCTTGTTGTGCCTGGTACCTGTGCGGAATAAATGGTTTCCTCTGCAATCCTGGCGGCGCAGGTGCGACGGGTTGTCCGACCGGAACGTCACGAGGGCCAACTGCCTGGTCCAAATGTTGTACGAACGAGGAAATGTGCGGCGGCGGCGGGAACACAGTTACTTATTGGGACTGCTGTGCGACCACTTCCACGCGCGCGAATGAGGTTAAAGGTCAGTCGTGTCCCAATAATCCGGGCGCGGGCGGCGTGTGGTGCCCGTTGGGCGTCAACTTCTACGGTTGCACCTATGCCGAAGTAGGCGCCGCCTGCGACAACCCGACCGAGACTCCTTGTTAGTAGTAATGCTTTGCTCTTCTCTGTGCTACCTCAGTGTTCTCTGTGTCTCTGTGGTGAGTCTCTGCTGAATCAGTTAACCAAAGAGACATAGAGAACACTGAGATAGCACAGAGAAATGAAGAACATATGGAAGTTGCACATGCGAGAGTCGTTGGGCCGAGTCCAATCAGGCGCTTGGTTTTGCTCAGCGTGGTAGGTGCTGCGAGCGCCGTCGTCGCGTATCGATTTCCCGCCGTCGTTCTTTGGAATCACGCGGCGTTTGTGGTGTTTGGTATCAGCTTTCTGGCTGGCTTCAGTGCGTTGTGGTCACCTTGAGGGCTGTCGATGGTAGCCACCATCATCCCCATAGGTAATGGGGACACTCACCAAACGCAATATCGGAAAAGATCAGAGGTGATCCTGCTCCACGCAGTGGGCACGATTATCGGGGCAGCCGCCTTTGGATTCGCAGTTGGCGCCGCGGGGATGTTGCTTAAAGGAAAGCTTGTCATGCCCAGGCACGAGCAACTGCTCGTCTTGATCACAGGGGGTTTGGCTTTGCTTTATGCGGGACACGAGTTGAAGTTTTTCCGTTTGCCTGCGCCTCAATCAGGTTGGCAGGTTCCGGAAAAATGGAAGTCAGAGTTGTCGCCGGGTTGGAGCTCATTTCTTTACGGCGCGGGATTGGGGCCGGGGTTGTTTACGGCGATTCCGTTTACAACTTTCTACCTTGTAGTTGTGTGGGTGTTGGTAACGGCGAGTCCATGGTTCGGCGTTTTGTGTTTCGCTACGTATGGTGCGGGAAGAGCCGCGCCGGTGCTGTTGACGTTCTACTTGTCCGGAGAGAAGAAAGAAACGTGCGGGCTTTTACGTGAAGCAAGTCTCTGGCAACCAGTAGTTCACATCTTCAGCGGTTTGGCGTTATGCGTCATGGGAACGTGTTTGATCGCGGGGGCGCTGTCAGCTCTCGAGTAAGGAGACGGTGTTATGCGTAGTCTATTCAGTATTGCTGGTGATCGCTTTTCCGTATTCGCCGCACTGGGCTTCTGCGTGCTCCTGGGTGTCGTGTGCCCCACCGTTCGTGCACAGTCGGGCCTGGTCTATGTGCTCGATTCAGGCGGGAGAACTGATAAGACTCAGATACTGCAAGTCGACACTGAACAGAAACAGATCGTTCGGAGATTCGCCACTCAACATAGCCCGGATATGGCGCTCTCACCTGATGGATCGCGTTTGTACGTTGCGTCGACAGATGAGACTTCGGGCAAGCTCGACATTTACGATACGAGTTCCGGCAAACTGGTTCGTTCGCTCGACAACAAGGATCGCTGGCTACCGACGTCGAACATGTACATTTCGCACATGAAGATGTCGCCAGACGGAAAGTGGCTGTACATCTTCAAGTATGAAATACCTACTGACATGTATTACATCGCCACCTTCGACACGACGCGTGAGGCTTTCCTGGAGGGTTCGGCGAACCTGCCGGAATGTTTGAACGCCGTCATTTCACCGTCGTCGGAAGGCCGGCAGCTGGCGGTGATGTGTACTTCGTCAGACGATTTGAGGTTCGTCAAGATTATGGAGGACGGCAAAGGAAAAGTGTCTCGTTTGCCGTTACGTTTGCGCGGACGGACGTCGCGTTTCGGGTTGTCGATCAGTTTGAGCAATCTAGTCCCCACGCAACAAGGTTTTAAAGCAGTCTTAGGCGATGGTTCGTTCTTTGACGTCAACAGCGAAGCGAAGCGCATCAACGCACTTGGCGTATTGGATAGCAAGGCCAGGAAAGTTAGTTATAACGAGTCTCCGAGTATCGTCGCCGAAGTTGACGATTGGATGGGCGGCAAATGGCTTCCGATTCAGTACCCCGCACTAGCGAAAAGCGGCAAGGTATATCTCGGAGTGAGCCAGCTTGCTGATATACGACGTGCCAGTTGGGCGTTCAGTCAAATCGGAGTTTTTGATTCTGAAACTCTCAACCGCGTCGGTGTTATCGAGACAACTCGACGAGTGTTCTCCATCGCGATCAACCCCGCGGGCGACAGGCTCTACGCTATTGACCCGTTCACCAAAACGCTCGTGGTGTTTGATCCGAGCAGCGGTAAAGAAATTCGCACCGTTGAGGGCATGGGCGAAAGCCCAATGATGGTCATCGCCGCGCCATGACGGTTTGCGCAAGTCGGAACAGTCTGCAGCGCCGAAATGTAAGTACAGCCCCTAGTGCTGATTAACAGAATCGCAGCGCCGAAGACGCGAAATATAATAGCCAAAGAGACAAAGCGCCGAGCAGAATGATGCGCAGCGCCGAAGGCGCTGGGTTTTGGAGACGAACATGAAACGGGCGGCGATGTGCGTAGCACTACTTATCTTCTGTTTAGCCCAGGCGGTCGCTGCCCAGTCTGAGTCGCACAAGTCCGTCACGAAGATCTCCGCCCGCGAACTTGAGCAACTCATCTCAGACCAAAGCCCGATCACAATCATTGACGTTCGCTTACCAAAGGACTACGACGCCAGTCAGACGAAGATTAAAGGTGCGATTCGTATCGTACCCAAAGAGTTGAAGTGGCGGCTTAATGAAATCACACGCGATAAACAGGTCGTGCTCTACTGCGCCTGCCCAAACGACGCGACGAGTCTCCATCTTGGGGCGCAACTCATCGAAGCAGGTTACAAGAACGTGACTGTGCTTCAGGGAGGTTGGAATGGATGGGTGCAAGCTGGAGGCTCCCAGGAACCAAAGGAACCGAAGTAGCACACAACTCTGGACAGCACTCCTACTCACCATCGTCGTCGCTGTCCTCACGCGAGACGTGTGGTTGTTATTTCGACATCCAGTCGCGGTGGGCCTCGACGGTTACTTCTACGTCCTGCAGGTCGAAGGCCTTCACAACAACGGCTCACTTTATTTCCGCAGCAGCTCGCCCTTCGTGATCTACCTGTTGAGCGCGCTAAAGTTCGTCGTCAACGACACCGTATTAACACTCAAGTTTGCAAGTCTATTTTTCCACGTCGCGCTGGTAGGCGGGGTTTACGCAATCCTCGTGAGCCTGACGCGATCAAAGCTCCATGCGATGTGCGGGACACTCATCGTGGACGCGTCGAGCGTGCATCTTTTCATGCTGTCGGAGTATCTAGCGAATGCAGCCGGTCTCGCTTTTTTTGTCTGGGGTGCTTACTTCACCATCCGCGCCGTACAAACACGCAAGATATTGCTGACGATTAGCGCCATCAGTTGCTTCGCATGCGCTGGTCTGTCACACCGTTCGTTGGCTTTCATCATCGGTGCGCTCGCGGTCGTATCTCTTATTTATTACTTGATGGTAGTCGCCGAAAGGAGAATGTGGGCCGGTGTGATCGCGGCGGCGTTATTCGTCTCTCCGTCCATATTGGCCGTGCAATCGTTCATTGTGTTACCGGAGGTCGTGAGAAACTCCTTACTTGCCTCGCCACAGCTTCCAATCGGACGCGTTGCCATCCTCGAGAAATTCTTGCTCCTTGTTTGTTCCCTGCTCTTTCTGTTCGTGAAATTCAAGAAAAACCTGCGCCGGCAACCGCTCACAAGCGTGGTCCTCGGCAGCGTCACGATGTTGAGTTTGCTAGTGACGATCAATCCGTTCCTCAATCGCAGCGCCGGGTGGTCGAGCGCGTCAGAACGGATCAGTGCCCTTGCCTATGTCCAACTCGCTGTGCTTTTGCCCGCTATGTTGTGGCTTCTCTCACCGTTTGCGAAGCGAATCTTGCTGCTGCTCCCGTTAGTGGCAATCTGTTTCGCAGCTCTCAGTCTCGCAAAACCGCTGCCGCATGGACTGCGTGACGACTACTTGCGTGACCGTACGAGCTTGCTAAACGAGTTGCGAGAAAAGCGCCATGCTATGGCGGACGTGCGAACAGTGATCGCCCCTCACGGCGACCAGTTTGTGATTACCTATGCGCTGGGCGTGCCCGCACAACAACGCGTGCGAACGGGCGAAGACGGGGCGATGGCCCACTGGCTGGTCCAGGGCTTTGACGGACTGAATTCTGACTCTGTTAAAGGCTTGATTGTCTTGAATGAAAAGACTTTCCTAGTACCCGACAAACATCTGGACGCTTTGTTGCGATCGAAGTCGATCAAAGCGGGACTCGAGTTGACTAAAGAAAATCCGCACCTCACGGATCGAATCATGTCGCTTGCCGGCACCTACCGTGTGAGCGTTAAGTGAGGCCGAGATCTCATTTGACAGGCAATTTCGGTTCTAGTAGATTTGCGCCCGCCTTACGACAAACGAAATCACACAATCGAAGCGGTGGAGTTCACCGCGACGGTAATCTCGGAGAGGTAAGACCTGAATCACTCTTATTCTTCCTCTCGCTCACACCAGATATAAGGGGGACAATCATGAAACATATTAAGATGTTTGGTTTTGCCGGGTTGTTGGTATCCGCCCTGGCCGGCACCACTATGCTGCTGTCGACGTCATCGGCTGCGCCCAGACCATCGGCCTCGGGCCATGGAACTGTTCTGCTACAGAATACGGAAGGCAAAACGGTCCGCAGACAGTTTTCCTTCAGCGCCAGGGTTAACTCAGATGGTACAGTTTCGGGAAGCGCGATACTACACAACCCGTCGTTTGACCCGAAGTATAATGCCCAGTTCGACATCACCTGTCTTCAAATTGTAGGAAACCGAGCCAGCTTTGGCGGCTCTATCAGGAAAACAACTGATCCGGTTTTCAACGATGAGTTTGACGCAGCCTTCTTCACAGTTTTTGACAACGGTGAACCAGGCGCCGACAACGACACCATTAGCGAAGTTTTCTTCGACAACGTCGTCGAGCCAAGTGCTTGCCAGTTTATTGGTGCTGATGATTTCCCTCAGATACCAATCGAGTCCGGCAACGTACAGGTAAGGTAGTTCTACGCAACCACAAACACGTAAGGCAGAAGAGAGGCTCTTTAGATCATGAGCCTCTCTTTTTATGTCAGCGGGCGTGACAACTTTTTACAACTCCGGTGCAAAGTAGTGGCAACTTTTCTGTAGAATCTCGATCTATGCTCCGGCCCGGTATGTTCCGAGATGCAATCAGCAAACTATCGCTGCGAAAAAAGTTAACGATACTGGCCGCGGTAGGTGTGTTACTGCCCATCCTCGTGTTGACTTACATGCAGTATCGATCGCTCACAGAACTCCAGGACAAAACCAAGGGCGCATTCAGGGACAACGTGCGACAGGGACTAACTGTTGTACAGCTCAAAATGAAACAACGTTTGGAGGACATCGCTGCTCAGACTCTGAGCTCAAGGCGACTTTCGTCTCCTGAAGAGATCGAAAAATATTTTGCAGACGTAAAGCGCTCGCATCCTGAGATCGACGAGATCTTTGTTTTCGACAAACCGGTGCAGGTAGGACTCACTCCTAAGCAGATCCACATTATGTTGCTATTCGAGAAAGCGCGAATGGCCCAAAGTTTTCTCGACGGTAATCGCAAGTATTTATTTCTGCATGATTCCTGGCCGATCAGTGATATGCGCCATGGAACGTATCTGTTTTCAAATCTGGAGCAGGGCGGTTTTGGAGGTGTCTTACTAAGCGAAAGTTTCGTCAGCGATGACTTAATCGCCGGCAGCATAAGAACAGTCGCGCCATCACATACGTCATTCATGGCGGTTACGATTAGCGACGAAAACCAGCGTGTTCTTTACTCAAATGGGTCGTCCCAAAACGGAAACCTTCTCGAAAGCAACTTTGATCAGCCCTTCTCCAGTTGGAGAGCAAAGGTCGGGCTGAAGAATACAAATCTCGATGACTTCGCGCGTAATAGTTTTCTGCATAGTGCGGGGGCAACGGTCCTGGTCCTGATTGTTTTACTCTGCGGCATTGTCCTCACCATCCGCGCCACTGATCGCGAAGCACGTTTGGCGCAAGCGAAATCAGATTTCGTCGCAAACGTCTCGCATGAACTAAAAACACCCCTCTCGCTACTCAGCCTGTTTTCTGAAATCCTCGAACTGGGTCGCGTCAAGAATGAAGAGAAGAGGATGGAGTATTACCGGATCATTCGTCATGAAAGCCGGCGTTTGAACAAGACTATCGACAATATCCTCGATTTCTCAAAAATCGAGGCCGGACGAAAAACGTATAACTTTGCCCGGAGTGATATGGCAGAAGTGATTGAGAATGTGCTTTCGAGCTATCGCTATCAGATCGTCAACTCGGGCTTTGATATTCAAACAAACATGCAACCAAATCTGCCGCCAGTCTTGATCGACCGCGATGCGATGGCGCAGGCCGTCTCAAATCTGCTCGATAATGCGATTAAGTATTCACGCGAGGAGAAGCAGCTTTCGATTACAACGAAGACGCACGGATCTAATCTGTCAGTCGAAATCGCAGATCACGGAATTGGAATTCCACGCGCTGAACAGCCAAGGATATTTGAGAAGTTTTACCGCGTGGGTAACGGGCTGGTCCATGATGTAAAGGGCAGCGGCCTCGGCTTGTCTCTGGTGAAGCACATTGTTGAAGCGCATAAGGGAACCATCTCTGTCGAAAGCGATATCGGTAAAGGAAGTCGTTTCACGATTCTCCTTCCGCTAACGACTGATGCTCAGACCTAACCTGGACCCAGTCAGGAATCTGACTTTGAGGCATCTATGAAGCGTCGCTGGATGTCAAGAACTTTTTGAGTAGACCTCGAGCGTGACGCCGAAGCGCCTGGTGTTGTGATGGTGTTTGGTTCGTTCTTTGACATGAGACTGTTAGTTTGGTTCTACCGCAGTTAGCGGTCCTCAAGTGATCAAGGCTGACGAGCCACGATCAATCATCTATGCGGTTATCCTCCATGAGGTTTGCTCCGCACGCTACTGAGCCAGGAAGTGACTGTGGAAACGCGGAGCGCGTGTCCCGCAGTCCTCACTTCCGCGATTACTTCCTTCGCGGCGGAGGCTCCTGGCGTGCAGTAGCGGCTGGCTGCCCAATCAAAGCCGCGGGTATTGGCGGCCCTTGCCTCAAACGGGCAAGCCGAGCTGCGACGGCTCGACGGCGGAATTCCGCATAGTCGATCTCATCTCGCATCATGATGTAAGCGCGGATGAGCAGTTTTCTGGCGGCTGCCACTTTGGACTTTGCCCGGCCCCGGCGTTGCGCCAGACGTTGATAGAAACGGTGACGAGTTCACCTGTTTCAGTTGTCAAATAACAAATCGTCTGTTGTCGTGCATGAGAGTCAACGCCAATATATATTGTGCTCATAGCGCCTCCTTTCAGTCTCTTGTCAAAGACGCCCTGAGTTTACTCAAGGCGGGAGGCGCTTGCTTCATAACATCAAAGCCGTTGATCCATGTGTTCGTTATTCAGTTGCGGTTAGGCTTCGTTCTGGAAGAGCTAATTTCATAAACCACGGCTCTTATTCAACCACTCTCGTATATTCCACATGACCGGGCGCCCACCAACAGGCTCAAACGAAATTCCGGGATCGTCAGATTGAACCAAGATTATCAATCTTCGACCAAAGAGAAGCAGCCGACGCGAATTGATCTCCATTAGGTCGAGAACGGACCAAGCGACATGAGGAACTTTTGCTGCAAAGTAATCATATCTGCTCAATACCAACACTCGGCCGCCTTCGAGTGGAACTTCAATATCACTTATACAGTCGTTCAACGCATCAAGGGTACGTCCATAATATTCAGGAAACTCCAGACCGGAACTGAATGCTTCATGCATCTTGCTTTCGGAGAACCAACCTGAGCAGTCAAACCTATCCACTCGATAAAGGTGCTCCCGCAGCCACTCGACGTCTTCTTCGAGCAATTGCGGACGAAGATATAAGGTAATTGCTCCGTTCTGAAGAAGCGTCCAATCCAGCTGCTGGAATTGTTCAATTTCTTGTCGAAAGATTGCCATACGCTATTGCCGGTTCCAACTCGGAATGCTTTTGGGACGCCAAAACTATCAAGCTCGATTCTGTTTAGCAAGGACTAAACTGAATGCGGAGAGTCTTCGCCCTAAAAGTTGCAATGCACTCTTCTCTGTGCAATCTCTGTGGTCTCTGTGCCTCTGTGGTTGATGAATTTTGAGCAAAAATACACCACAGAGAACACAGAGGTTGCACAGAGAAATCCCAGAACAAGGACTTTTGAGGCATCTATGAAGCGTCGCTGGATGTCAAGAACTTTTTGAGTAGACCTCGAGCGTGACGCCGAAGCGCCTGGTGTTGTGATGGTGTTTGGTTCGTTCTTTGACATGAGACTGTTAGTTTGGTTCTACCGCAGTTAGCGGTCCTCAAGTGATCAAGGCTGACGAGCCACGATCAATCATCTATGCGGTTATCCTCCATGAGGTTTGCTCCGCACGCTACTGAGCCAGGAAGTGACTGTGGAAACGCGGAGCGCGTGTCCCGCAGTCCTCACTTCCGCGATTACTTCCTTCGCGGCGGAGGCTCCTGGCGTGCAGTAGCGGCTGGCTGCCCAATCAAAGCCGCGGGTATTGGCGGCCCTTGCCTCAAACGGGCAAGCCGAGCTGCGACGGCTCGACGGCGGAATTCCGCATAGTCGATCTCATCTCGCATCATGATGTAAGCGCGGATGAGCAGTTTTCTGGCGGCTGCCACTTTGGACTTTGCCCGGCCCCGGCGTTGCGCCAGACGTTGATAGAAACGGTGACGAGCTCACCTGTTTCAGTTGTCAAATAACAAATCGTCTGTTGTCGTGCATGAAAGTCAACGCCAATATATATTGTGCTCATAGCGCCTCCTTTCAGTCTCTTGTCAAAGACGCCCTGAGTTTACTCAAGGCGGGAGGCGCTTGCTTCATAACAAAGTAATCGGGGAGAAACATAACTTGACCAAAGTTCTGATAATCGAAGATGAACCCAATATGGTTCTGGGTCTGAAAGATAGCTGTGAGTATGAAGGCTACGAGGTTGCTGTAGCACGCGATGGCAAGGAAGGTGTGGAGAAGGCCTCGACTGAGAAACCCGACATCATTTTGCTTGATGTGATGCTGCCATTGATGAGTGGATTAGATGTGTGCCGCACCCTACGGACTCGCGGGATCGAAACTCCGATTCTCATGCTCACGGCTCGGAGTGAGGAAATCGACAAGGTGGTCGGTCTGGAAGTCGGTGCCGATGATTACGTGACGAAGCCATTCAGCATTAAGGAACTGCTCGCACGCATCCGAGCGCACCTGCGAAGGGCGGCAAAACAAGTTGTCTCGATCGAGAGTTTTACATTTGGTGATGTGGAGTTGAATTTCAAAAAACTCAAGGCGCGCAAAGGCGGAGAAGCGTTAGATCTCTCGGCTCGCGAATTTGAGATCTTGCATTACCTGATCCAGCGTCGAGGCGAAATCGTCACACGCGATCAACTGCTCGACGAAGTTTGGGGCTACGAAAGCAGCCCGGTTACGCGCACGGTTGATAACCATATCGCGAGGCTGCGTCAGAAAATCGAACCAAAGCCGTCGGAGCCGCAACACATCATCACCGTTCACCGCATCGGTTACCGCTTCATCGAATAAGCCACAGCATCTGTGTAATCTGTGGATACAACTTTTTACAATCTATTTACAGTGTGTGGAGACTTGGGAGTGCAAAGACTATAGGCTCTCAGGTAATGAAACAAAGCGTACTGTTAACCATTACGTCCCTGCTCTCGCTGCTCTTCCTATCGCTTCACCATGCAGACGATGTCGTCCGCGGGTTTGCCCCCCGGAAGTTTTCGAATCTCATTGTGATCGTCTTCATGGTCGTCTGGCTTTACGCCACAACGTTGGTAATGGCCGAACGGCGTTCGGGTTACATCATTATCCTTGTCCTGTGTTTACTTGGAGCGGGCATCCCGGTTATTCACATGACAGGAGCGGGAATGTCAGGCGGTAGGATTGCAAACTCCAGAGGGGCCTTCTTCTTCGTCTGGACACTCGTGATGATTGGCGCAACCTCGCTCTTCTCCGTCCTCCTCGCAGCGCGCGAATTGTGGAGCTTGCGACGTAAAAATTAGTACTCGAGCTTGCCGTCGTACATCATCTCGGCGACTTTGAAACGCATGTTTAGATTCACCGAAGCAACTTCGGATACGAATCTAACTTCGCCAGTCTCGCTGTTCAGAAAAGGTCGCTCGTCCACTATTCTCTCGAAGATGAATTTTGCACCCAACCCGTCGGGAGTGGGCGCCTGGTAGATGTGCAAATAAAGTCGCTTGCCATCTTTGCGCTCGAGGTAGGTGTTGTTCTTTAGCGATCCGGTGGTGGCACTCGCGAATGCTTGTATCGCCTTCGACGAGAATCTTTGATCGCGTGACTCAAAACCGACAGTGACGGCGATCCACTTATCAAACTTCCGCTCCACAAAATCATTCATATACAGTTTGACTTTGGGATCGTCGGTCGGTTGGTCCAACGCGATTAGTCGTGCAAACGCTTGCCGGATCGGCTTGGCTGAGAGAAAACGGATTCGATATCTCACCTCTGTCGCCTGATTGGTCGCACCGCCGCGCTCGTCGCGACGTGGATCAGCATTGCTCGCGCCAGTCCTCACATCCGGCGCCGCTTGCGGACGAAACATCATCTCTGAAATGTCGGTCTCAGTTTGCGTCTTTCCCCACGATGAATCGTTGAGTATCGTTTCCGCTTCCTTTCTGGACCATTCCTGCCACGGCTTCGGCGACTTTTGTGCGTGGCTTGTATTAGTTAGGACGGTGGCAAGTAAGAGTATGCTGAGGGACAGGTTCTTCATATGCCTGGAGCTTCCAAAATTTTGAATTTCCAAAAGATACAGGTTGACTTAATCTTTCGAGGCGCAATCACCGTGCCTTTGCCAGAAGACGCGCGCAGTGTTACTAACACCTGGAGAATCTTGCTGGATTTGGATCCGCGCTATTCCGAATCCTGAATACGGCTGTGGCGCCTCATTCAATTTTTTAGATTGGCCAAAAAGTTATGAGTTACAGCGCGCGTCGAAAACTGCTTGCGTGGGGAGTGCACATCTTCACGGCCAGCGGATTGATTGTGGGATTGCTTGCTCTAATTGCAATCATCAATCGCGAGTGGCGAGCCGCACTATTGTGGCTCCTCGTCGCTGTGCTGATCGATACTGTCGACGGAAGGCTGGCGCGAACATTTAGGGTGAAAGAGGTGTTGCCGGATGTCGATGGGAGAATGCTGGATTATGTAACTGACTTTACTAACGACGTACTTTTGCCCACGATATTCTTGTACGAAGCCGGGCTGTTACCTCCCTCAGTTCGTCTCGTTTGCGCCGCAGCGATCCTGCTCGTCTCTTGTTACCACTACACAAACCTGAAGGCGATAACCGATGATTTCCGCTTCAGAGGGTTCCCGGCGATGTGGAACTTCGTTGTGTTCTATCTCTTTGTACTGGGGCTGAGTCCGGCGTGGAACGTCGTTGTGATAGGAGTGTTTTGTTGTCTTCACTTCACCCCGATCGATTTCATTTATCCGACGCGCACCGTGAGGCTTAAGAAGCTGACTTTTGCTTTAGTGCTGGTGCTCGCAGTTGTGAACGTTGTGATTCTCCTTCAACATCCTTTGCGCAATTTTCTGCTGCTCACAATCTCGCTCGTTATCGTCGCCTACCTAATGGCGCTCAGCCTGTATCAAACCTTCGCGGCTCGTAACCACAGATCACACGGATTATAAATCCGGATTTTTGATCCGTGTTATCTGTGGCTCAACTAATCCGTAAGTAGTGAAGTCTTCGCCGGGATTTACAAATTGGTTCGATTCGAATTTGTACTGCTTATCGTAGAGTTGCCGGTAGCGGCCGTCAGCCGCCAGCAATTCTTCATGTGTACCACGCTCGACGACCTCGCCTCCCTCCAGAACCAAAATCTGATCGGCGCTGCGAATCGTCGAGAGCCGGTGCGCGATAACGAAAGTTGTTCGTCCTCGCCTCAACGAACGCAACCCATCCTGAATCATCGCTTCACTCTCACTATCGAGACTCGAAGTAGCTTCATCCAAAATCAGCAATCTCGGATCGGCCAGAATCGCCCGCGCGATCGCAATGCGCTGACGCTGACCACCGGATAGCTTCACTCCGCGCTCACCAACAACCGTGTCGTACTTCAGCTCAAACCCTTCAATGAACTCTTCACAATGAGCGATGCGACTCACTTTCTTAATCTCATCGATCGTTGCATGGGGATTTGAAAACGAAATGTTTTCAGCAATCGTCCCGTCGAACAGAAAATTATCCTGCATCACCACTCCGAGGTAAGAACGAAAATCGCGCAGTCGTATACTCTGCAGGTCTTTACCATCAATTTTGATCGTGCCTGAGAGCGGTTGATTGAAATTCATCGCGAGACTGATGAGCGTGCTTTTACCGGAACCGCTGGAACCAACCAGCGCCGTGGTCGAACCAGCCGGCGCCGCAAAAGAAATATTCTTGAGCACAGGAACTCCCGGGTTGTACTCAAAAGACACGTTCTCAAATTCCACTTCACCCAGCACTTCAGGCAATGGCGCACGCTCGGAGTCTTCGTCGTCCTCGGTCCTCATGTTCATCACTTCGCGAATGCGATCGAGTCCAGCGAACGCTTCGGTAATCTGTGTGCCGATCGCCGCGAACTGAATCAGCGGCATCGCCATCATTCCCGTAAACATTACATACATGAACAAGTCGCCGACGGTCATTTGTCCGGTCACAACAGAACTGCCGCCGACGAGGATGATCACGACGCCAACTGCGCCAATAACGAGGGATGAAAACGCCGAGACGGCTGACACACCCGTCATCGATTTTGCGATGTTGCGAAAAAGCTTATGAGCTCCGCGCGCGAAGGTCAGCGCCTCGCGTTTCTCCGCTGTGTAAGCTTTGACAATGCGTATACCTCCCAGCGATTCGGCCAGGCGGCCGGTGAGTGCGGCGGTAATCTCACCGCGTTCGCGAAACAGTGGACGCAAGCGTGTGAAGGCATAGGCAAGTGCACCGCCAAATCCACCGAGCACGAGAATTGTAATGGAAGTCAGACGCCAGTTGAGCCAAAACAGAATCGCCAATGCGACCAGGGCCGTGATCACGCTCCCGACGAGTTGGACCAGTCCAGTACCAACGAGGTTACGTATGCCCTCGGCGTCGTTCATGATTCGCGAAATTAATTTGCCGGTTTGAGTCGAATCGAAGTAGTTAATCGGCAGTCGAGAAATATGCTCCTGGACCTTCTTGCGCATCTCGGTAATCGCACGTTGGGCCGCGACGCCTAATACTTGTGACAGGCTGAAACTGGTTAAAGCCTGAATGAGTGTCGCGCCTCCCGCCGCTAGCGCAATCTTCCAGAGCAAATCCGTGCGTCCTTGTCCGATCACCTCGTCGATCAAATACTTGGTCGACGCAGGCAACACCAGGCCCATCGCCTGATTGATGATCATGAGAACAGCGCCGAGTGCGAGGCGGCGGCGATGCGTCCACACCAGTTCCCGCGCATCAGCCCATGCAGATGACCAGCGAATTTTTTTCTTAGGTTCAACCACTAATTAAAACTCAACTCTCCTAATTTACCTTGCTGTCGCGCCTTCTTGCGGTCCATTATATGTCCGCAACGTGTTTCTCAAAGTCTCAAACGTCCGGTTTCTGTTTTCTAGCGCTCGACTCAATCACTAACCACGGTAACTTCTTCGCTCCGCACCATCCCAACAGTTGCCGAGAACCGGGGAGAAAATGTCATCAGAAAACGAATTCTTTGACGCTGTGATCATTGGTTCAGGATTCGGAGGATCCGTGATGGCCTATCGACTGGCTGAAGCCGGTTTGCGCGTTTGCCTCTTGGAACGCGGCAAGGCATATCCTCCCAATTCTTTCCCACGCAAGCCGTATGACCTGGGCCAGAACTTCTGGGATCCAAGCTCCGGTCTCTATGGACTCTTCGACATCTGGTCGTTCAAGAAATCAGGAGCCCTCGTGTCGAGTGGCCTGGGAGGTGGGTCCCTGATCTACGCCAACATCCATCTTCGTAAAGATCCGCATTGGTTTAAAGAAGATCGGCCCGGTGGTGGATACGATCGATGGCCCATCACGTACGAACAACTCGAATGTCACTACGAGCGCGTCGAAAAGATGATGAATGTGCAGAAGTACCCGCTCGCGCATCCACCTTACGACAAGACACCCAAGACTCTGGCCATGCAGGAGGTCAATCGGAATCTCCAAACCGGCGACAATTCAACTCACAAATGGCTGCCTCTCAATTTAGCCGTCAGCTTTAGAACGAGGAATGTCAGCAGTCCCGATGAAGATGATCCTGCGAATCCTCCAATCATCGGAGCTCAGATTCCTGAGGAACGGCCGAACTATCACTCCGTTACGATGAAACGCGAACAGCCGCGCGCAACTTGTCGACTCTGTGGAGAGTGTGACATCGGGTGTAATTACGGAAGCAAGAACACTCTCGACTACACGTACATCACTGCGGCTATTCATCAAAAACCCCATCCCGCGCAAGTTGAAACGTTGTGTGAGGTGAAGGCTATCGCTCCACTCGCTGGCGTGGGATACAAGGTCGAGTTTGTACGGCACGATCCCGGAACGATTGATCCGGTAACTGGGAAGTGTCAGCCACCACCGCGATTCACAATCAACTGCAAGCGTCTGATCATAGCGGCTGGAACTTTTGGCTCGCCGTACCTCTTGATGAAGAATCTGGCTGCGTTTCCGTTACTGAATCGCGACACGCTTGGCTCGCGTTTTTCAGTCAATGGTGATCTGCTGTCGTTCGTCATCAACAGTAAGGAACGAAGGAATGGGAAGTTGGTGCCGCGGCGTTTGGATCCGAGTTATGGTCCAGCGATCACCAGTGCGATTCGTGTCGGCGATGGTCTCGACGGAGATGGCTCGACGGGTCGTGGCTTTTACATCGAAGACGCCGGTGTTCCCTATTTGTTCAGTTGGATTGCAGAACTGTCAGGGCTTCCAGGCACTGTTGTCAGGGGTTTGAAGTTTTTGAAGATGCGCGCGAAGTACCGCACAGGCTTAAACAACGACGCAAATCTCAGTGCTGAAATCGCCAATCTGCTTGGTCCTGCCCACACAACGATGAGTACGCTTGCACTCATCGCCATGGGTCGCGACTTTGCAAATGGCCGGTTGTCTCTCAAAGACGATTTGTTGGAATGCGACTGGACGCGAAAAAAGTCGCGAGCGTATTTTGATCGCGTTCGGCGAGTGGGTGCGTCGATTGCGCAGAGTTTGAATGGTAAGTACATCGATACTCCGTCATACAAGTATTTGCACCAGGTACTTACGGCTCACCCGTTAGGTGGCTGTCCGATGGGGTTTACAGCGAATGACGGTGTGGTTAATTCGTATGGCGAGGTTTTTGGCTATCCGGGGCTTTATGTTGTCGATGGGTCCGTGATGCCTGGTCCAATCGGCCCAAATCCATCATTGACGATCGCCGCCATCTCAGACCGCGCCGCCTGCCACATCATCGACCAACACAAAGCCGAGGGAATTTAATTTGAGGAACGTACTGTAGGGGCGGCCCTCCGTGGCCGCCCCTGCGTGGAAATCCAATGATCAGAATGCAACGCAGGGGCGGCCACGGAGGGCCGCCCCTACAGTACGTTCCGAAATATTTGATTAAGTCTACTCTGCGCGAAGCGCAGAGATTGGATCGACGGACGCTGCGCGGCGGGCGGGAAGAAAGCTTGCCAATAAGGCGGACAACCCCAACACAGCCGCAACGCAAACAAGCGTCGTGATGTCCCACGGCGGAGTTCCAAACAGCAGCTTCCGCATCAGCGACGCAGCAAGAATCGCGCATCCAGTCCCAATCACAATCCCCGCGAGTGCCAACACACCCGCTTCCCTCAGTATGAGTCGATAAACTGTCCCGCGTTGTGCACCAAGCGCAATGCGAACTCCAATCTCCCGCGTACGTTGAGTCACCGAATAAGCAATCACTCCATACAGTCCAACAACTCCAAGCAGCAACGCCATCGCCGCGAACCCTCCAACCAGCCACGTCGACGAACGGCGCAAATAGACTGTAGGCGCCTCATTGACTCTCGCCGTCATCGTCGTCTGACGCGAAATAGTGATCCTCGAATCAACTCTACGAATCGCATCGGCAACCGTTGGTATCAGTGACTCCTCTGCCTGGCTGGTCCGAACGACGATCGAAAAGTAAGTATCAGGCTCCTGGTTGAATGGATAGTAATAGGCAGGCCAAATCTCAGAATCCAACGCCCCTTCCCTGATATCGTCGACGATGCCCACAATCTCCTTGATCGAATCTGGATTCAGGGTGTGGTCGCCAAATCGCTGGCCAATCGGATCTTCACCAGGAAAATATTTATTCGCTAAAGTTTGATTGATGACGACGACCCTCGGCTTGGTCAAGTCCTCCGCATCGGTGAATGTGCGGCCACGTAGAAGTTTTGCTTGCAGTGTGACGAAATAATCAGAGCTGACTCCTCGCTGATTCACTTCGTTGTGTTCACCGTTATATTCGCGACCCACAAACCTGATCCAGTCAGTGTTGCCATTGAAGCTCAACGGCAAGGTACTGACTAATGCAACCGAGGTTACACCGGGAAGACTGTTGATCTCGCTCACCAGCTTTCGTCCGAGCTCCACGGCTTTCGGGTTTTCACCGTAGGCCGAACGCGGAGCCCCGATGCTCATCGTTATCAACTGCTTCGTTTCGAAATTTGGATCTACTTGCAGTAATCGATAGAAACTCTTGCCTAACAGGCCAGCTCCAACCAACAACACCATCGCTGTTGCTAATTCGAGAATGACAAGCTTGGATCCGATTCGCGTCCACACCTTACCCGCGCTACCGCGAGAACCTTCTGCCATTCCTTCTCTCACGTCCAAAGTCGATAGACGAAAAGCAGGAGTAAGTGAAAAGAGTGCGGCTGCAAATCCAAAGAGAGCGAGTGCAAACATAAGGACACGAAGGTTCAATCCGAGATCGTCGAGGTAAGGCATGCCGCCCATCATGTCAGTGGGAATCAGTCCTTTCAGGATCTGCATGGCCCAATGAGAAATAATCAGACCAGCCACAGTTCCGATACCGACTATCACCAATCCCTCAACGATAAATTGACGAATCAAGCGCATCCTGGTCGCGCCAAGGGCACGTCGAACAGACAACTCACGTCGACGCGTTTCCGAACGCACCAGCAAGAGACTTGCGACGTTGATGCACGCGACTAGAAGCAACAATGCGGCGCCTCCGAGCAGCAGCAACAGAATCGGCTTGACATCTCCGACAACTACTTCAGCCAGCGGCGCGACAGTTGCGCCCTGGTTCCGATTTGAATCCGGATATTGTGCCTCGAGGTCTTTAGCGATGCGCGTGAGATCAGCGAGAGCGGCTTCTTTTGCCACGCCATCTTTTAGACGTGCTACTCCGTTTAGATAATGACAACTGCGTCTCGCGTTACAGCCACGTCCAGGCTGAAGAGTGGTCCAAAACTCGACATTCTCAACCGGTGCAAAATGAAAGTTCTGTGGAAGCACTCCGATCACGGTGTAAGGTACTTCACTCAAAACCACTGACTGCCCAATGATGTCTTGTCTACCGCCAAAACGTTTTTGCCATGACGCATAACTAAGGATTACCGTGCGAGGTGCTTCGGGCTGATCTTCGCCGCTGTAAAAATCGCGACCGAGCAGAGGACCAACACCAAGCGTCCGAAAAATGCCGTCACTCACGCGGGCGCTGTAAACCATTTCCACACCGTCAGATGTGTTTACCACATAGCCAGTTTGACTATAGACGTCCATTGAGTCGAAAACTGTGTTGAGTTTCTTCCAGTCCAGATAGTCGAGATATGAGATCGCGGCGCGTGGGAGATCGGGCGTTGTCTCCGTGACAAAGAGAAGACGCGAAGGATTCTTATAGGGCAATGGCTTGATGAGCGCAGCATCGACGAAAGCAAAGATCGCGACGCTTGCGCCAATCCCCAGCGCCACCATCGCGGTGGCAGTTAGTGTGAAGGCTGGATTTTTGCGCAGTTGTCTAAGGGTGAAGCGCAGATCCTGGAACACACTTTCGAGGAACGGGATCGTGGCGCGATCGCGGTAAGCCTCTTTTGCTTGATCGACGCCACCCAATTTCATTACCGCCACGCGTCTTGCTTCCTGCGGCGACATGCCTGCACGGATGTTATCGTCGATATGCATTTGCAGATGGCTCTCGAGCTCATCGGCGAAATCTTGATCTTCTTTGAAGAAAAGCCCTTTGAATCGCAACAGCCAGGCGCGCACTTTTCTCATGACTGCTCCTCCATGGGCGCAAAGAAGCGGGCGACGATTGCGGTAGTCTGATTCCACTCTCTCGCTTCTCTTTCGAGTTGTTTGCGACCCGAGCGTGTGAGCTTGTAATACTTCGCCTTGCGGTTGTTCTCGGAGACACCCCATTCGGAAACGATCCAGCCCTCCTGCTCCAGCTTCAGCAGCGATGGATAAAGCGTTCCGTAATTCAGTGAGAGCCGATCGCCACTAATCTGCTCGATCCGTCGCGCAACTCCATACCCATGCAGCGGCCCCAGCGTCTCGAGGGTTTTAAGAATCATCAGGGCAAGCGTCCCCTGCCAGATTTCAGTCTTTGACACGATAGATTCTCCTATGGCTTGGCCATAGGACTATACAACGGGCTCGTATGGGAAAACAAGAGGTAACCACGGATTACACAGATCAAGTGCGGATGACGGCGGATTGTCACGTGTGACCGCATTTGGTCACGGTCTTTGGTGGTCCAACTACAAATGCTAAGAATTTGCGGGTGGTGTCCGTGGCGGCAAAGTTGCCAGCCCTAAGCATCCAGAGTTCACAAACGAAAGGATTGGTTGATATGGCTAGCAAAAGGTTGGCAGGTAAGGTTGGAATTGTAACGGGTGCCTCGAAGGGAATTGGCGCGGCGATCGCGAAGCAGCTTGCTGCTGAGGGTGCGTCGGTGGTGGTTAACTATGCATCTTCGAAGGAAGGCGCCGAACAGGTTGTCAATGAAATTACGCGAGAAGGTGGAAAGGCAGTCGCGGTCCAGGGCGATGTTGCTAAAGCCGAAGACGTCGAACGTCTTTTCGCCGAGGCAAAGAAAGCATTCGGTGGCCTCGATATCTTGGTGAACAATGCCGGGGTTTATCAGTTTGCTCCACTCGAAGAAGCGACAGAAGATCAGTTTCAACGGATGTTTGGTATCAATGTTCTGGGTTTGATTCTCGCAACGCGTGAGGCGTTGAAGTATTTTGGACCAGAGGGTGGCAGCGTCATCAATATCGGCTCAACTGCAAGCTCGTTGACGCCTCCTGCAACTGTCGTCTACACAGCCACAAAAGGAGCTGTTGATGCGGTAACGCGTGTGCTGGCGAAAGAACTTGGACCGAAGAAGGTCCGTGTCAATTCGATCAATCCTGGCATGGTTGAAACTGAGGGCGTGCACGCTCTGGGAATTCTCGGCAGTGATTTTCAAAAGGATGCGGTCGCGCAAACGCCTTTGGGTCGCATCGGTCAACCGGGCGACATCGCACCTGCCGTCGCTTTTCTTGCGTCTCCGGAAAGTGCCTGGATTACTGGCGAACTACTCCAAGTCGCAGGCGGTCTTCGCTAAACTCTTGGGGGCGGCTCCGGTGGGAAGCCGCCCAATCCTTCAAGGCAATGGTTCGAGCTCGTAGTAACCGCCGGCTTCCATCCCTGATAGGAACAGGTGTCCGTCTTTGATGTTGAAGTTGCGGACAGCCGCACCCTCTCGCACGATCTGGTCGTGGAGGGATCCGGAGGAACACTTCGCGTTGGTCCTGGACCAATTTCCGAATTGCAATTGACCCGATGCCGTCGCACGCCAGGTGCTGCGAGCACTGTTGCAATCGATTCGCGCTATTACCCCGCCGCTACGGCCAAACGAGATCGTGTATTTCGATTTGTCATCCGGCGTGAAAATTCTCTCATCAGGCCCCTGAAACTTAACCAACCGCCACGACGTGCCACTAAGCGGACTCGAGTTCTGCCCATTCGCAAAGGCAAAAGCAATTGCGATACACGCCAACACCAATATCGTTTTTGATTTCATTACTTCTCGCCTTTCAGAGCGGCGGCCTTGCGACGTCTCCTTGTCGCCAGGACCATCTGTGTGAACAGACCAGCGCCCAATTGCATTATCGTTCCAGCGAGTAAGAAAAATGCCGCCGCCATTAAGGGCAGGCCACACCGATCACCACGAGCGTAAGCTCCACGCACGCCTGCAAAGAGAAATATCGGAGCAAGCCAGAAAAAGACAATGGCCGGGAGCAGAGTGGCTGCGATAAAAGCTAACCATTGGGGCGCGCGGCGAAGTCTGTAATAAAGGAGAACTCCAAGCAGTTGCGGAAAGACAACGATGCCGGCCAGCAACAAGGTTCTCCACACAATCAACAAGGTCTGCATTGATTAAACCCCGCTTGCCATTAGCTTACTTGAAAAATCAATCTGTGTAATCTGTGGATAAAGCTTGAACTACACGAATCCATCCCCGTGCGGCAATGTGCCGTACATGTGTTATTATCGGCTGCGTGAGAACGGATGCAAGAATCATGGCAACAGCTCGTAAAAAAAAGGAAAGTATTCGCAAGGCTCGGCTGGAGATACGACTCAATCAACAAGCCAAAGAAAAAATCGAGGAAGCAGCAGTGGTTTCACATCAGTCGCTGACTGATTTTGTTGTGACGAATCTATTGCGTGTTTCCGAGGAGGCTCTCGAACGTCAGCGTATCATTCACCTCAGTGACCGGGATCGCGATCTCTTTCTCACTGCACTTAAAGAAGACGTTCGTCCCAATCGAGCATTACGCAAAGCTGCTGAGCGATTTAAACGCACTTATCGCTGACGCAACCAGACTGCCCGGACTCGCACACTCAATGGAATCTTTGCAGGATAACTCTTGCTACCTCACAATGATTACTATCGAAAGACTCTCCTCTCACCATAACCGGCGCGATTTTGATTGCGGCGTCGACGAGTTGAATTCATACCTCCAGAGATATTCCGGCCAGCACGAGCGCAAAGGGATGGGCCGCACCTATGTGGCGATCGAAAAGAATGATGAGCGCGTGCTCGGCTACTACACCATCTCAAGCAGTGCCGTCGCTTTTGACGTCGTTCCAGAAAATCTTCCACGCCATCCTGTGCCTGTTGCACTGATCGGCCGACTTGCCGTTGACAGACTTGCGCGTCGCCAAAGGCTGGGAGAAACACTCCTCATTCATGCATTGAAATCGGCACACAACGCCGCGAAGATTGTTGGGATCTACGCAGTAGTCGTTGATGCGTTTGACGAATCTGCCAGAAACTTCTACCTGAAGTATGGCTTCAGTGAATTAACTGACGATCGACTTCATCTATACCTGCCTATGAAAGTGGTCGAGAAGCTCAGTCTTTAACTAAGGCAAACCTGACAACACAGAATTTGAAAGCAAGAATCGGAGTGTCACGCGTGACCGGTGTCACTTATCATTAGACAATGACACTGGACGACATACCGTGGGGGCGGGTTTCTCGAGATCTCGACGCGGAAGGTAACGCAATCATCAAAGGTGTCCTCTCGTCGGATGAATGTGATGAGATTCGTGGGTTGTATGACAAAGACGACCTGTTCCGCAGTCAGGTGGTGATGGAGCGGCATGGCTTCGGACGTGGGGAGTATCGATACTTCAGCTATCCGCTGCCAGACCTAATTAGAGATCTTCGCACGTCGCTATATCCTCACCTCGTCTCAATCGCTAACAAATGGAACGAGGCGATGGGTATTGCGGTTCGGTATCCTGCTACGCATCCGGAATACATTCGACGATGTCATAAAGCCGGCCAGGATAAGCCAACACCGCTGCTCCTCAAGTACGGAACCGACGATTACAACTGCCTGCACCAGGATCTCTATGGCGAGCATGTTTTCCCTCTACAGATCGCCGTGCTGTTATCACAACCGGATCGAGATTTCATTGGCGGCGAGTTTGTGATGACTGAACAACGGCCGCGCATGCAATCGCGACCGATGGTTCTGCCGCTGCAAAAGGGCGACGGCGTCGTGTTCGCTGTTCATCATCGACCGGTTAAGGGGAGGAAGAGTGTCTACCGCGTGAACCTTCGGCACGGTGTGAGTCGCCTTCGTTCCGGAAGCCGGTACACACTCGGAATAATCTTTCACGATGCCCGGTGACTACCCGATCGGGAGCCGAACCTGGAAACATGTATCGCCGGGTTTTGATTCGAAACGAACGTTGCCGCGGTGTTTGCGGACGATGCGGGCGACGGTGTCCAAACCGAGTCCAGTTCCCTCGCCGACTGGCTTCGTAGTAAAGAATGGTTCGAAGATGCGTGACCTCACGTCGGGTGGTATGCCCGCGCCGTTGTCGCGAATCTCAACGAGGATATCAGTGGGTTCCCGCTTGGTGCGTACCTTCAGCTTTCCGCCCTGGCTCATCGCGTCCACGGCGTTGACAATCAAGTTGGTCCACACCTGGTTGAGTTCGCTGCCGTACGCTTTGATCAATGGCAACGACTCAGCATAGTCGCGCGTAACAGTGATGTCTTTCTTTTTCAACTTGTACTTCAGAATCAGTAGCGTGTTATCGAGGCCTTTATGGACGTCCAACTGCTGAACACTTGCCTGGTCCATGTAGCTGTATTCCTTGATCGCTCCGACCAGTTCCGAGATGCGTGTCGTAGCAGTCTTGATCTCCGCGGCCAACTTCGCTGCTGCGAGTTGACAGTTCACACGAGCTAATACATCTACAGTCGCTGTTGAGGGAATCTCACCCAACAGTTGTTCGAGTGCCGCTGAATTCATTCCCGCTTCGACGAGGTTGGCTGAAAGTTTCCAGGGATCGACGATGCCATGTGCCTCCAGCCAGTCGTTGACCTCCTCTTCGCGGTCACTCTGTTCGAGTGAGTTCAACTGCTTTGCCGTCGCGGTATGATCGATTGCTTTCCTTTCGAAAGCATCGATCGATTCCTGCTGCTGGTGTGTGAAGTCATGAGAGCAGAGTCTCATGTCAGCCGAGCGCAGTTCCTTCAAAGTTTCAATCAAGTCGTTTGCCGCACGTGTCGCACCAGCCGCCGGATTGTTGAGTTCGTGAGCGAGTCCGGCCGAGAGTTTGCCCAGTGCCATTAGTTTGTCCTGTTGCTGATCGAGCGTGGTCGATTCACGCACGCGATCGCTCATAATCCCGACGAGCCGTTGGACCAGCACCGGCATGCGCTGCATCATCTCGGGAAACAAAGTGACCGGAAACCACAACAGGCGCACATCAGTCACTGCGTAACCGGTTACCGTGAACTCGGTCATGCGTGAAAACGGCAGCATTCCAGTCACTTCAGTTGACGGCTCACCGGCCCGCGCGATGTAAACAATATCGTGATCGGCTTCGTCCCAGTAGGCGTGTACTTCGCCTTCAAGATAGACCACCATCCGATCTGCCGGATCGCCTTTGCGAAACATGGCCTCACCCGCCGCGAATCGCCGCTCTTCGGAGTTGTCGGCGAACCATCGCAATTGGTTGTCGGGCAGATCTGCAAACACATGCACGCGACGAAGTGCCTCGACTTTATCCGGCGGCGAAGAGCTTGTCGGAACGATTGAGTCAATGCCACCCGAAACTGTTTCTTCCATTTATCACACGACCTTGCTTAGATATTGATGCACGAAGGAGATCGCAACCGATCCTTCACCCACGCCCGACGCCACACGTTTCACTGAGCCATGACGAACGTCGCCCACGACAAAAATCCCGGGTACGTTTGTTTCCAAAAGTCCTGGCTCACGATCAAGCTTCCATCCGTTTGGCCGCTTCCCATCGCGTGTGAGGTGCGGTCCTGAATAGATGAAACCACGCTCGTCGCGTTCGACGACGTTTGAGAGCCAGTCTGTATTAGGCGCTGCTCCGATCATTATGAACAGTGCGTTAGCGGATACTTTGTTTATCTCATTCGTTTCCGCACAGTGAATGGAAATGGCTTCCAGATGATCCCCGCCGTGGGCCTCGACGACTGAGGTGTTGAATTCGATTTGAATGTTTGGTGTCGCCTTCAACTGATTGATCAGATACTGCGACATCGAAGCGTTTAAAGACGAACCACGCACGAGCATCACCACTCGCCGCGCATACCTCGAAAAGTGCATTGCAGCTTGTCCTGCACTGTTAGCACCGCCGACAACATAAACATCTTCGTCCTTCGTCGACATTGCTTCGGTCATCGCGGCGCCATAGTAAATACCGGCTCCGGTTAATCGTTCCACTCCCGGCGCGTCGAGCTTGCGCCACTGCACGCCCGTCGCCACCAGCAACGCATGACAACTGAGTTCCTCTCCGTTTGCGAGTTTCAAAAGACGGTATGGACCATCGATTCTCACTTCCGTCGCTTCCGCCGAAATGATTTCGACGCCGAATCGTCGGGCCTGGACCACTGCACGCCGCGCAAGGTCTGCGCCGGTAAGTCCGCTTGGAAAGCCTAGATAGTTTTCAATGCGACTGGACATACCTGCCTGTCCACCGGGCGCTTCTCGCTCGATCATGACAGTTCGCAAACCTTCGCTCGCGCCATAAACAGCCGCAGCCAGGCCGGCTGGTCCACCGCCAACAATTGCGAGATCGTAGAAAGCTTCGGTTGCCCGAGTTCGGAGACCGGCGTGCTCAGCCACGTCTGCCAGCGAGGGTTGCCGGAGACGCTCACCGTTGGGAAGAATCACGATCGGCAAACTTCGCGTCTCTTCTTCGTCCAACAACTCGACAAGGCTGCGAACTTCCGCGTCCGAGGCGGCAGTTTCGATATCAAGCCACTGATACGGAACGTGATTGCGCGCGAGAAAATCTTTGATGTTGTGCGATGCTGGCGACCAGCGATTTCCCAACACACGAATACCTTCGAACTGTGCCGGGAATGCTGCTTCCCAATCCTCGAGTAGTTCGTCGATCACGGGATAGAGATTTTCTTCTGGCGGATCCCAGGGCTTAAGCAGGTAATGATTGATGCCTGCCTCGTTTATCGCCGCGATCGCGGCGTCAGTATCGGCGTAAGCTGTCAACAGCACACGCTTCGCATCTGGAAAGAGCGTGATCGCCTGGGCGAGAAATTCGACGCCCGACATTCCGGGCATCCGTTGATCAATCAGGAAGAGTGCGATTGAGTTGTTCCTGATCTTTAACTCGCGAACTATCTCGAGTGCTTCGGGTCCTGATCCGGCCCGCAGCACACGATAATCGCTACCATACTTCCGGCGCAGATCGCGCTCGATCGCGCGTAGTACTTCACGATCGTCATCGACCGTGAGTAAAACCGGTTTCGCCATAACACACTAATACTCCATTAATTGCCGCAAATGACAGAATGATATGACCTTCATTCTGCCACGTACGGCCCTTTGGCGCATCACGGCAATGTGGATTTGTGAGATAACCCGATCGAGGTATTAGTCGTCTCCTTGGAGTGCGCCAACTTGTTGGCGCTTTGGTAAGCCGTGACTGAATTCAATACCAAAGCGCCAACAAGTTGGCGCACTCCAAGGAGGCGCTTGAAGCATCGTTCTAGCTTCGGCGACGTAGGGCCCAGGCTGCTGCAATGAATACGATGACGGTGCAACCCAAGAGCACAGCCAGATACATCCACAACTGTGACGACACGGTACCGGCCATCGAAAGCTTCAGAGCTTCACTCAAGTAATAGGTGGGAATTAGACGCATTGCTTTATCGAACCATCCGGTGATCCCGATGGACGGAAAGCTTGGAGCCATGAGTAGAATCAAAACAACACTGGCCCAGGTGTTCACCTGCATCGTGTTCTTGAGCACACTTCCGATCACCAACCCTACGCCAACAACAAAAACCAGCCCTATTACAATGGTCAAAAATGTCAGTGGCCAGTTTTGTATGGATTGGCGGTTGATACCTAACAAAAGACCTGCAATTAGAAGTGTGTAGACCACACCCGTCAGTGCCTTGCCGGTGATGATGTCGTACAGGCTCGCGGGCGACGATAGAAGGAAATCCAGAGTTCCCTTTTCCTTTTCTTCCACGATCAACAAAGGCACGACGAAAGCCCCGGTCATTCCAAACGTCAGTATCAGCAGTAACGGCAGTAGCATTTGATCCAGACGCGTTCCAACACGTGCCGGCTCGTTCGCAGTTTTATCGATATCAACCCAAACCAAACGCGCAGGTTCCGGCTGTTTCGCAAATGACCGCACTAACTGGTCCAACAACCGGCGGAAAGCGGCCTGTTCAAAAACAGTCTTTTGATTGTTGACGTAGACGGTTAGCTCAGGTTGTTTGTTTGCAGCTAGATCCGCATCGAAGCCGGCCGGTACTGCCAATCCGCCGGTCGCGTTAATTCTTTCCACTTCGCGCGCCGTTGCGTCCGGTGAATCGGCCTGGACCACTGATATCTGAGAACTTTTGCGCAACTCTGTTACCAGCCCCGATCCACCGGCGTCATGGACCACGATCGTGAGAAGCTTGTCACTGGTAGCCCCCGGTAACAACACGCGAAAAAGCAACGCGACAAACAACGGCGTAACAAGCGCGGTAAGTAGATAGCGATGTCTGATCGCGTCCACAACATCTTTTCTTGTGATCGCTGACACTACGTTGAAGTTCATTCAGACAACCGCCTTCCTGCCAACTCGATGAAGACTTCTTCAAGTGTCGCTTCGGCTGAGTGAAGTGTTCTAACCTGGCCGTTGCTTAAGAGCTGCTGTAATTCCCTTCCCGCATCGTTGCCATCCAAAGCGATGCTGACGCACTCGCCGTTATTGAGACTGACATTCACTTGCTGTTGGCCGTGTACGGTTTTGAGATTGTCAGGCGTGTCGAGTGCGACGATCCGTCCTTCGCTTAGAAATGCCACGCGATCGCAGAGCTGATCTGCTTCCTCCATGTAGTGAGTGGTAAGAAAGATTGTTGTTCCTTCTTTCGACATGTCCACGATCAAGCGACGAATCTCGCGTCCCACTATCGGGTCTAAACCGCGCGTTGGTTCGTCAAGAAAAACTATTTTGGGACCATGCAGAATGGAACGAGCGATAAGCAAACGCTGCTTCATTCCATTTGAATAGTTCTGCACTTTGTCCTTAGCTCTATCGAGTAGATCGACCTGCTTGAGGGCCGCGTCGATGCGCTGGATATCGATGCCGTAAAGACGCGCGGCGAATTCGAGGTTCTCGCGACCCGACATGCGTTCATAGAGATTCTGATGTTCGGAGACTACGCCGATGAGTGGTCTGAGGCGTTGTTGCTCCGTGATGATATCGCAACCCGCAACACGACCACCGCCGGAGCTTGGCAGCAACTGACCACTCAACATTCGAATGGTGGTGGTCTTGCCGGCGCCGTTGTGGCCCAGAAATCCAAAGATCTCGCCCGAGTTCACTGAGAACGAGATATTATCTACCGCTCGCAGGTTGTTGAATGAGCGTGAAAGATTCTCAACCTCTATGGCTATCATCAGTGCTCCTGAGGAGTATTTGACGGAGAAAGCTGCGCCTTAATCTGGTAGATTGATACGCACTGCAAGAAACTATGTTGCAGATTCCGACCGAATATTCTTATGAAACCTATGGATGATTAACTGGAGGTTGAAGTCGAAGCCATAGTTCTTTATTCTCACGTGAGCTCTCCCAGAGGCACACAAGCACCGACGAAACCTGAACACACGAGACCCAAATTTCAGTTCACAGAATTGAGCACCTCCATGCTTTACCTTATACCTTCCGTAAAATCACTGATTACCTTACTTTGCCTTGCTACAATTTCCAGTTTTAGCAGTGCTTTAGCGGCTACTTTAACGACGTATCCAGTCGGTTTTGAGCCAAAGGCCATTGCCGTCGCGGATTTTAATAACGACGGCAAGAAAGACCTCGCTGTAGTAAACCGCGGGTCACACACGGTCTCAATTCTACTTAACGATGGCGCTGGCAGCTTTGGAGCAGCAACAAATTTTTCAACTGGCGACACGTTTCCGGAGCCTTTTGGTTTGGCGGTTGGCGACTTCAATAACGACGGGAAAGCAGACGTAATTGTTTCGCAGCCAAATGTTCACGTCGTCACACTACTCCTTGGTAACGGCAACGGAGCATTAGGAGCGCCGGCGAATTTTTCCGTAGGTGAGAGTCCTGCAACGTTCGGTATCGACGATTTCAATGGAGACGGTAACAGTGATCTGGCGATTGCCGATTTTGGCTTCAACGAGGGTGGAGTTTATGTGATGTTGGGGACCGGGACCGGGAGTTTTGGAAGCCCGACGAAATTCACTGCTGGCCCACGACCGCGCAACGTAGCTATTGGAGACTTTAATCGTGACGGTAAAAAGGATCTCGCAGTGGCGAATATAGGATTTAACTTCAATAAGATTTCAATCTTATTGGGAAGTGGAAACGGAAGTTTTGGCCCACCTACGGATTTGGCAGTTGGATCGGGCCCGGCTGCACTTGTCGCTCAAGACTTCAACAAAGACAACTTTCTTGATCTCGCGGTAGCGAACTCGTCTTCAAACACTGTGTCGATTCTCAAGGGTGACGGTCAAGGTAGTTTTGGCGCTGCAACGAACTTCCCGGCTCACGGTTCTCCGATCTCGATTACGAGTGGTGACTTCAACGGCGATGGAAAACTCGATCTGGCCGTAGGCGGTGACGGCTCCTCCGGTGAAATCTCCATTTTGCGGGGTAACGACACGGGACAGTTCTTACCTCCAGGGTCATTTAGCGCCGGATTGGGAGCATATGATCTTGCTGCCGGTGATTTTGATGGCGACGGTGGAAGCGATCTGGCGGTCGCAAACGCGAACTCAAATAATGCGTCTGTATTAGTCGGTTCTTTGCCTTCGGTGTCGATTACTCCAGTTTCGGTGAGCGAAGGCAACACGGGAACAGTGTCGGCGAGTTTCCCCCTCGTGCTTTCCGGTTCTATCAATCAGCAGGTTAGGCTCATTTACTCACTCACGAGCGGAACAGCATCGGCTGGTTCAGATTTCAATATCACAACAAGTCTCGTGGATATTCCAGCCAATGTCGGGACCGGTAGCATTGTAGTTCCGGTCAACGGCGACCAAACATTTGAACCTGATGAGACCTTCACGGTCACTCTCATTCCTGCCGGCTCACTGAACGTGTTCATCGATACTGCGACGGCTCAGGGAACGATTCTCAATGACGATCCGCTTCCTGCAATTACCATAAACGATGGTTCAGTAGTTGAAGGTAACGTCGGCACGAGAAATCTTGTTTTCAATGTCTCTCTAACAAACCCGTCTGCCGCGCCGATTTCTTTCACCGCAACTACGGCCGATAGAACAGCCGCCGCCGGTAGTGATTATGTTTCGAGGTCGTCCACGGTGAACATTATTCCCGGTCAAGTTACTGGCACCTTCAGTGTGCTTATTAATGGCGACACACTGAGCGAGCCGAACGAGAGTTTATTTGTAAACCTGACAAGTCCGAATAATGCGTCCATCGCGCGTGCCCAGGCGATAGGAACGATCGTTGACGATGATCTCGCTGCGTTGCTTGTTGATGGATCGCAAAAAGCAATAGCTCTCGATTCAGTATTCCTGGTGCACGATCCTTTCAATGTTGTTAACACCATCAACTTTAGCTCAGACAATCGTACCCGCATCATTCTCTTTGCTGTTGATTTGAATTTGGCGGCGGGAGATGTGCTAACCGTACAAGCAGAGGATACTCAACAGATTAATCATCAACTTGCCGTCGAGTTTGTGGGCAGCGTCCCAAACTTCGGTGGGTTATCGCAAATCGTGGTGAAGCTGCCCGATGGTCTGGGAAGTGGAGACTTTCAGGTGAGCTTTACGTTGCGTGGTGTTACGAGCAACAAGGGCATCCTCACAATTGCGCCCTAAGTGATCTGGCGAACATGGCGCTACTCGCCGCCAGTAATCCGGACTTTCTTTCATGTTCGGATCGGGTCGTTCCATCCAGCGTTCAGGACGGTGCAATTTGATGAAACCAAATTGCCTGTATAAGCCTTGTGCGTCTTTGGTGGCCAGAACCCAGCGACGAAATCCCTGCAGTTTAGGATGAGCGATGATGACTTCCATGAGCCACTTCGATAACCCGCGCCCGCGGTGTTCCGGCACGATGAACACATCAGCCACCCACGCGAACGTCGCATAGTCCGTTACGATTCGCGCGAACCCCAGCTGCTGGTCACCCTGGTAGATCCCAAACGGCATCGAGTTTTCAATCGAGCGCGCGACAACCTCGCGCGCCCGACCCATTCCCCAATAGGAATGATTGCTGATGAAGTCGTGAATCAGATCTATGTTCAGACGGGAGCGATCCGTGCTGATTGTGTATTCACCGCGTTCCCAGTGTTCTTTCACACTACTCATTCCGCAGCGCCGTCGTTGGATCGAGTCCCGCGGCTCGAAGAGCGGGGAGCCACGAGGCCAGAAACGCGATCACCAGGAAAAGCACCGCGACTGACACGAACGTCACGGGATCTGTTGGCTTCACCTCGACGAGCATGGTGGCGAGAATTCGTGTGAACGCAAACGACGCGACGAGACCGATCACGATACCAATCGCGCTGAGGGAGAGTCCCTTTCCTACCATCAAACGAAAGATGCGTGACGGCGCGGCGCCGAGGGCCATGCGGACTCCGATCTCCGCGGTTCGCTGACGCACGGACGTTGCCAGCACGCCATACAAACCCACGCCCGCAAGCAACGCTGCGATCGTCGAAAAAACTCCGATCAGCAAGAGCGAGAAGCGTGTCTGTGCCTGAGCTGCGGTCACGAGCGAGTCCATCGGCTTCATCTCGTTGATAAACGTCTCCTTACCCTGTCTCTGCACGACTTCACGCACGGAGTTTGCCAACTGTGCCGGATCGCCGTCAGTCCGTAGCGCCCACCATGAAGCAGGGCCGTGATTCAACAACCCGTCTGTGATGTACAGTTGTTCGCGGCCCGGCTCGATCAGAGAGGTGTTGCGCTGGTGGGCCACCACGCCAATGATCTCGCCCCACTCTGGCTCAGGCGTGCGAACGCGAAACAGGATCTTCTTGCCGACTGCCGACTCGTTTGGAAACGCTTTTGCCGCGAGCGCTTGATCGACAACGATTACGATTCGATCGGGCTTATTGTCGTCAGCCGTAAAGGTTCGACCGGCCAGGAGCGTCGTGCCCATTGCTTCGAAATAACCAGGCACAACGATCTGAAGATCTGCAGCCTGGAACTTGCTCGGATCTCCCTGCGCATCCGCTCCGCCCCAACGCACAGGATTGAACCCGCCTGCCAACGGCAATGGAAATGACGCCGTCACATTATTCACACCCGGGAGCGCGTCGAGTTGTTCGCGAAGCTGCCGCTTAAAGTTATCTCTTTCCTGAGGTGTCTCACCGACGTTGCCGAGAAGTTGAAACGTTAGCAGCCCGCGCGGATCAAACCCGAGATTCACGCGTTGAATGTTAACGAACGTGCGGAACATCAACCCAGAGCCAATCAGAAGTACAAAGGCAAGCGCAACTTCCACCACTACCACAGCGTTACGCAACCCGGCCGCGCCGAGTGCACCGCTTCTCCCAGCAGCGCGCAACGTTTCCATGAGATTTGGTTTCGCAGTACGAAGTGCAGGAATCACTCCAAAGAGCACTGCAGACAACAATCCCACTAATACCGCAAATCCCAAGACCTTTAGATCCAGACTGATCGCATTCAAGCGTGGCAGATTCGCAGGTGCAATCCAGAGCAATTGGCGAATACCCAGGTAGGCCAGCCCGACGCCGATCGCCGTTCCCAGTCCAGCTATGACGATCGCTTCGGCGAGTGTTTGTCGAACCAGCTGCCACCAACCAGCGCCCAGTGCGGCGCGAACGGCCAGCTCTCGTTCGCGACCCGAAGCTCTCACAAGCATCAGGTTCGCCACATTTGCACACGCAATCAGTAACAGGAAAATCACCGCACCCATGAGCGCAATAATCGCTGGTCGGACCTCGTCCACAAGGTGTTGCTTCATCGGCACGAGCCGGAAAACTTTACCGGCCGTATTTGCGATCGTGTTTTCGTTGCGAATCTTCTCTGCGATCGTATCGGCTTCCGCCTGCGCCTGTTCGATCGAAGCACCGGGCTTCAACCGCGCAATCGCGCGCCACTGCACGTTGTTGCGAGCGGCTACGTCATAGGGAATGCGCGCACTGAGCCAGACACTCGGAAATTGTTCCACATTCACAGTTGGCGGAAACAGCAATTCAAAACCCGGAGCGAGGATGCCCACGACGATTGGCGGTGGTCCAAACGCGGCGGCCACTGGAAGCGGTTTGCCAACTATCGATCGATCGCCACCGAAGCGCTGTTGGAAGTATTCGTTGCTCAGAATTGCCATGGTCGGCAGCTGAGGTTGTTGGTTGTCGGCTGGCGCATTCGCTGGCGGAGGTGGCTGGGGAGTTCCATCAGACTCCTGGAAGTCTCGACCCGCGATAATCGACGCTCCCATCATTTGAAAGAAGTTAGTCGATACCACACCGATGCGGATTCGCTCAGGAGTGCCGTCCAATGCAGGAAGCGTGACGCGACCCGTTTGTACGGCAGCAAAATCCTCGAAATTGTTTTTTGCGCCGTTACGCAAGTCGAGGAAGTCAGCGTTAGAAATCGGAAAGTCTTTGACATTCCGTTTCTGCAAATCATTGCAGGCCAGGACCAGCCGCTCCGGATCCTTGTAAGGAAGTTTCCTGAGCAGCACGCCGTTCGTGACGCTGAAGATAGCAGTGCTGGCACCGATAGCCAGGGCAATCGTCACCACCACTGTGATTGTAAATATGGGACTCTTGCGCAGCGTACGAAACGCGTAGGAGAAGTCGTTCAGCATAGCGGCAGTTTAGACTCTCCGACGAATATCAGCCAAGTGGAATTTTGTTAAGAAATGTTTAGATGTGGGCGCCAAGACGCGAAATGTGAAAGCCAGCGGCAAACACGAAGCGGAGCGGAGCGCGTCGCTCCGTGGTAACAATCAAAAATTCGTATTCAGTTCTGAAAGAGCGTATACGGTGCGTTTATTTCCGCCCTTCAGGCCTTTGTTTTTTGGATACTTGACCCGGGGCGACGCGCTTCGCGCTTGCCCCTGGCTTTCATATCTCCGCGCCTTGGCGCTTGGATCAAAGTTTCTTCGCGCTCTGGTAAAGGTCTTCAAGCTACTCACGGGTCATGACGAAGCGCCCAAACTCTTTCCAGGTCCCATCCTTCTGCTTAACCGAATCTACAACTTCAAGTTTGCCGTCAGCTAAGAACCTGTAGACAGATTTTCCATTCTCCTGACCTGTCGCACCCCACATCGCGGTTAGTGATTGGCCTTCGATGCTGCACTTGATCGGGAATGACATACCACGGGAGTCGAACCATGTGCCTTCACACTTCCCTTCGGAAGGTTGATAGTAGGCGTGACCTTCGAAGAGTTGGACGTTGCCGCTCGCGGCCCTCATTTCGTTCTTCAAACTGAGCCGCAGAAACTTCTGGCCCAAAACCCATTCCCACGACATCCGGAGCGTGGCCGGCATTTCCAGTGTCTTCCCTTCACCACTCCAGGAACCGTGCAGGCGCTTAAAGATGCTGTCGCTCTGGGGATAAACTGCGCCGGGCAGGAACAGCAACAACGCAAAGCCAACCAGGCTCACTTTGTAAATTCGGTTTCTCATACGGTTTCGTCGTCCTTATTATTAGTAGAATTGTTTGTCTCCAGTCTTACGACGAATGACGAAATCCGTTTTCGACATATCGCAAAAGAAAATTAACACATGACTCAAAAGGTTCACGTCACGATCCGTCGCGCCAACTCTGAAGATGCGAAGCTACTGGCTGAATTGGGAGCTCGCACTTTCCAGGAAACTTTCGCCGCCGATAACACGAACGAGGATATGGACGCATACCTTGTGGCACACTTCAGCGTTGCGCAACAGACTGCCGAGTTGGCCGATCCTGCTTCGACTTTCCTGATTGCGGAAGTTGATGGCGTTGCCGCCGGCTATGCAAAGCTACATGCGGGTGAGCCGCCGAAAGGAATCGAAGGAACAAAGCCCATCGAGATGGTCCGACTTTACGTCTCGCGGGAATGGCTCGGCCGTGGCGCCGGCGAAGAATTGATGCGTGCGTGTTTAGATGAAGCACGAAGCACGGGACACGAGACGATCTGGCTCGGTGTGTGGGAGCGAAACGCACGGGCCCAAGCCTTCTACAACAAGTGGGACTTCCGTGCTGTTGGTGAGCATATGTTTCAGTTGGGTTCGGACGCGCAACGAGATATTCTGATGGAGCGTTCGCTATGACGTTCGAACTTCAACCGACACTGAAGAGTGAAACCCTGGAACTGCGGCCACTCCGCGCCGACGACTTCGACGAGTTGTATGCAGTCGCGTCAGACCCGTTGATTTGGGAACAACATCCTAACTCAGATCGCTACAAACCCGATGTGTTCCGAAAGTTCTTTGATGAAGCGTTAGCATCCGGCGGCGCGATTGTCGTGCTTGACCGTAAAGACGGACGCATGATCGGTTCATCGAGATTTCATTGCTACGATCTCGTGAGGAGCGAGGTCGAAATCGGCTGGACGTTCCTCGCGAGATCTCATTGGGGCGGCGAGTGCAACCGCGAACTGAAACGACTGATGCTGGCGCATGCTTTCAAATTCGTCGATAACGTGATCTTCTTTATTGGCTCAACCAACGTACGCTCGCAACGAGCCATGGAAAAGATCGGCGGCGTACGCATCGGTACTAAGAGCGATCCGAACAACCGTGAAAGTTTTATCTATCGAATTACGCGCTCTACAAGAACTTAACCGAACGACACGGGCGCCTCTTTGGAGTGCGGCGGCCTGACGCCGCTTTGTTATCGATAACGCCAGATCGAGGCCAAAGCGGCGTCAGGCCGCCGCACTCCAAAGGGTCAGATGACGTTTATCTGAACCGCCAGCCCACCAACGATCCGATTACCACTCTCGTCTCGCTGCACCAGATTCAACCGGATCACATTGCCAGGTTGCGCTGTCTTAGGCGCGCTGACGCGCAGCCCGAGCAACACTTGCTGCGAAGGACGTAGTGTCACCTTTAATTGTGCTGCTCGACCAACCGCGAACGCTGTTTCGATACCGCCGATAAAGTGCTCCGCCAGTGGCCCATCGCTCGTATCAGTAGTGAAAGTATCGTTCAAACTGGCAGGTGCTCGTTTGTGTGCTCGTCCGCCACATTCGAGGACATCCTCGCCGTTAGGTCGTGCGACGTTATCGAGAATTGAAATCGGATTGGTTGTGATACCTGGAATCGGACTCAATACTGCGCCTGATTTCTGCATGAGCGAAGTCACGATCGCAGTCTGATTGTCAGGTCTGATCAGTTCGAGAGTGACTGGCCGCGTGCGCGTCTTGAAGTTATTGACGACAAACGGCAACACCAGCCACGTGTCAGGCTTGAGATTAACAACCGTCAGATTCTTTTGCGCCAGGTTGTTGTGTTCCCAAACGTGCCTTCCCGTGACGGGCTGGTCAAATCTCGTCAAAACTGAAGCTAGCCAACAAGCGTGAGTGCCGGCCGGTGGAACCAGGCTACGTGGCCACCGGGCTTTCACGATTGTCGAGCTGTTTGGTCCAAGATTGAAGCCCGCCACGGCCGCAACGCAGGGCAAAAAATCACCGGGATACTGAAACTCGACTCCGGCAAACTGTTTCACGTTGAACGTGACGACAAAATGTCGTGCCGTGGCAGTCAAACTGCGGTTGCGCACGCGCGCATAGAACCAGTTGTCCTGACCTTGTTCGGGATTCTGATGCGTGGTGCCGTTATCGTCTGCGTTGCGGATCCAAAGATCCGGAGAATTCCAAAAAGCACCCGCCCACGCATCGGGGCCAGCATGCGTAGGGTCATCTCGCAACCACAAGTCAGGCACAGGCGATGGATCGGAGAAACCGTAGACAAAGCGATGGAAAGCATCGACGATCTGCACCTTCCCGGTTTTCACGATCAGAAACTCTTCAATGTTTGTGGTCGTAACTGGCCGTGAGTTGCGTTCTTTGTAAAACTCACTCATCAGCGAATTCAAATTCGAAACTCCGACAATGGAAGCAAGGCCTCTGAAGACGCGCTCGCCGTCGGTGTAAGCGTTACCAGCAGTAGTCCGCAGCCACGGGTTACGTGGGCTAAGAGTGATGGGAGGATCTGTAAAATCAAACGGCAACGAGCCAGTCGCGCCGCCGTCGTTGTAGACAGTCCACGCCTCATCCCACCACGCATCGGGTTGGCTCGCGGCCTTCAGTCCACGCGCAAACCAACTGTGAAAAGTCTCGTGACGCAATGGTCCAGTGCTTGTAGTCGTGCCGCCGTCGTATTCCATTCCGCCAACGTTGAAGAAAGCGACGAAACGATTGCCGTGAAGGTAAGGTCCAACTTTGGTTTCGTTGTTGGAAAGAAATGTCTTGATGTTGTTGATTTGAGCTGTTAAATCAACCGAGCTGCTCGTCAGTTTCCAGGCTTCGATCGTGACGTTCGTGCCTGAGACCGGGAGGACAGTGTTTCCGGTTTGTTTTACGACCGTGTCGGCCGCGCGTATCTCGAGTAGTGGTGAGAAGGCCGTGAAGCGCTGTGGGAATGAGACCTTGAATTGATTTGTTCCGAGCGATGAGACGATGCCGTTTGTCATCACGGTGTGCGCAACGGAAGTGTTGAGCACCTTCAACGTCAGTTCCAGTGCAAATTGATCGAAGATCAAATTTGCAGGAACCCAGGATTCGAGATAGCGCCCTGCACCAAGATCAGTGAAGCCGAAGTTGAAGACGAGTCTTGGACCAGCACTGAATGTCATGGCTGGCTGATAACTGCCGGCGGTAGATGCTTGCGGTATTCCGAGTGTGTACTTGACGCGCAGCGTGTGATTCGTCTTTGACGCAAGCACTGATTCCACAACACGAAGTTGAGCATTGGCGCCGCCGCCGAAGTCATGATGGGCCAGTTTGGCGATCGGGAAGACGGCGCCGTCTAACCAGGCTTCGGTGATGGTTTGTCGCAGATCGAAGATCGGATTACCACTTTCAGAACTGGTCGTGAATTCGAGCGTCGCGTCTCCCTGGCCTTTCGAGGTTGCGCAGTCGAAGCTCAGTGTGGCGGTGATTTTTTGAATATCGATTGGGACGGCTTTCAGTCCATCGACTGTTTTTGCGGGTGGCGCCAGATCAAAGTTAGTAGACATGATTGAAACCTCCGGGAGTGAAGGGGACGGTGAGAGCTACTGTAGGGGCGGCCCTCCGTGGCCGCCCCTGCGTGGCATTCGGCACAGGGGCGGCCACGGAGGGCCGCCCCTACAGTACGTTCCGTTTACTTAGGCTTGCCTTTCTTTGCTGACTTCTTCGCGGCCTTATCGGAGGTTCCACCTCCACCGCCTGGAAGATCGTTCAGCAGTCCGTCATAACCTCGCATCGCCGCGGGCGCACCGCCACCATCTGCGGTGTCGCCGGTGCCACCGCCGTTTGCGAATACTCTCGACAAACGGTCCACGGCATCCGTGAGGTGATTCGCGCCGCCGCCCAGGGCAACGTACATCCCGACTTCCGGATGCATCAGCGTCGCAGCAACGTTGTTATCAGTAGCCGTCAGAGGGTAGTTGACCCACACGTCGGTGCGGCCGCGAGCTCCAAAGGGCACACCCGCGATGGACCACTTAACCTGCACTTCGATTACGTGCCTGCCGGTTCGTTCGAAGGCGAACCCGCGAGAGCTCCAGTAAACACGTGACGATGCCGAAATGCTTCCGCCTCCATCAAGGTTCTCAATCTTTGTGCCCTCGCACAGGATCACGAATGGCGGCATCATTTTGACGATGCCGTTGGGATTGATCACTTCGATCGTGGCATAGAGTGACTCGGTGCTGATGTCATTCGGCACCGGAATCGGATTACCGGAATTGTTGATGAGCTCCCACCGCAGTTGCACAGGCTCGCCGAGTGCGATCTGAGTCTGGTCCGCGGTTACTCTCAACTCAAGATCCTCTGCCGACAGAAAATGACGATCAGTATCGGCCGACGGCACAAACGAGTTGTGACCCGATCCGAACGTCATTCCACCTGGACGTACTGTGGGATCCGGGAAGTGAATGAGGTGATGTCGGACGTGCGCGTTGAACCCGAGGTTAATGTTGGTTGGAAACACGCCGGGCTGTCCGGTGGCCGGACCTCCGAGCACATCCGCGACGCTTGGCGTCGTGGTCATGATCGAGTTGTCGGCGCCGCCTTCCTGCTCCTGGTGTATTTGATTGAAGCCGTGGCCCAGCTCGTGACTCGCGCTGCGCAAGTATGCACGTGGCACATCACGTTGCTTCTTGTTGGCGGCAGCTCCGAAATTGGACGAATCGCCAGTCGGATAACCGTCGTCGCTGAAACTGGCGGAGCCTTCGCGTGGCACGTCGATCTGGTCGTACATCACGCCCCTGGCACAACCGAGTTTTGCGGGAACGACGATCAGGTGGAAGCGCCACTCCTTATCGAGATCAGTGCCGGCCTTGCGATTTGCAACCATCAAAGCGTGCAGGTTTGCATTGGACCAGCAATTGGTTGGAGTGACTCCAGCCGGTACTGGAATATTTGTCTGATCGTAAATGACGTTCAGGTCCCAGCCCGCAGTTGCGAACACGGTCTTAAAATCTTCCGTGCCGGTTCCGCTGATCGTAGGAACAGCCTTTGGTGGTACAGCGCCGGTAAGCGTATCGATCTCGACTGTTGCGCGACGGAAGGAACTGGAGACCCAGCCCATCTTGAACGTGCCTTTCTCCGCTGCGCCTTCGAAGAGTTTTCCTTCGAAGTAAACGCTCGTGTATCCCGGAGGAGGAGGAGCATTCTTGAGCACCATCCGGACTGTTCTGGTACCTGGATCTGCGGGGAAAGTTCCATTGAACTGACCCGGCGGCGGCTGAGTGTAAACGTACTCCTGCGCAGTTAGGGTGAACTCGCACCTGGTTCCGAACAACGGCGGCAGTTGAATTCCGGTTACCTTTAGATACGAGTGATACTGTTTTCTTGGATAGACAGGGATTGTTAACGGAAGCGCAAAAATACCGGCGACCGCTGGGCGCTCAACGGCAGTCGCAACCGTGGCGATTGACGTCGGTAGTGAAATGACCGGATTTAGAAAACGATAAAGGTCTCCACTGATGGTGGCGTTCGCGCCGCCTCTTTCAACACGCATTGTGCCGTGAAAAACACTGGTGCTTAGTTTCGGTTGGAACGTAATGCGGTAGCATCCTTCTCTCAAGTTGATGCGACAGAGAGGCGAAAGTAAGCCGGGATTAACAGCGACTCCCGGTTGCAATGCCGTGGTTGCGGTCGTCGCAATTTCGGTAGCCGGGGTTGTAGGATCGTTATCCCCTTCATCAAGTGTCAGTGGCTCTGCGACAGGCGCGAAACCAATTTGGCCCTGCGCACTGCTGGGAGGTGGTTCGGAAGCGACGAAGCCTTTGGGCGTCTCGCCGCTCATCGACGGATCGGTCTCTTTTGGCATGAGGTAAACTCCTTAGTTTGGCTGGATGCGAGGACCAACTAGACACCAGATTCAGGGGGGACTTAGCCAAGGGCAAAGCAGACTACCACCTGGGGTCGAAGGTCGACTCCGCACGAGATTGACGCGTCAGATTGGAGCTGACGCCTTGGGAATGTGATAAGAGCTGAAAGCGGTTCTCAGCTTATTCGCTGATACGAAAAGGTACAGCCGTGCTGATCGGTGAACGTGAGGACGTTTCCTTCAAGGCTTGTTTTGTAAGTCACAAGCTCGTCAGATGCAGTGCTCAGCATCACCTGATCATCCTCGACGATCTCGTAGCTGCCCGCATCCCACCATATGAAGCGCTGTGACGGCCCCTTTTTGGCGAGGAAGCGTGGGCGTTCCTGGAACTCGATCTCGTCCGGATAATTCTCCGCACAGGACTCTTCCGTAACCTTCTTCCACGTACCTGCTATCTTCATATGTTCAGAAGCCCCTTTTTGTTTCCATCATACGCTCATTTATTTATAGAGAGAAAAGAGACAGCCTTGTAACAAGCGACCGGGCATCCATTTTATAGTGCCGAGATCACAGCGCCGAAGGAGGGTTATGAAAGCCAGCCGCGCCTTTGGCGCTGTTTGGATGATCACTGAATGACGTATCGCTAGTCGGCACAGTCCTTGCACTCTCCTGGAGAAACATTTCCTAAGGAGAGCTTAGTATGACGATAAAAAGTGTTGCTGCGTCACTAATTCGAATTCTTTTAGTGACCGCGTTTCTCATTCCACCGGGGTTCGCACACGCACAGGATCAGCAACCACAACCAACGCCGCAAAGATCCTCTGCCCAGCGCGACAAGATGGAATCGAAGATCAGAAAGATCGGTGTCCGTAAGGACGTCACGGTCAAACTTTCCAATGGAAAAACCTACCATGGATTCATTAACCGTATTGATGATCAACAGTTTGAGATGAGTGAAGTCGATCTTAAAACCAGTATCATTGTCCGTTTTGACGAGGTGAAAAAAGTTGAAAGTGGCTACGGAGCAAAGGGTCCGCTGGGCAATCGCGCTGGTAAAAAGGGGCGGCGCATCGGAACAATAATCGGGCTCGCGGCCCTCGCCATACCATTTATCCTCGTCGCAGCCACGATAAGAGAATAGTCGTGACCAACTGCAGTTTTCATTCAAAACCAGTCGACAGGAAAATCATCCAGGAGAAACTTTTATTTGACATGCAGAGACTTCAAGAGTTCGACGCCCACCCTGTCGAATTTTTGTTGCCTACGTGCGGCGTCTGCGCGAGAATTACAACCCAAACCCAGATTCTTGCCTGAAAGGACGTGCGAACTCGATTCCTCGAAGCACGATTAAGAAATATGAACCGCAAAAGATTACTCCCAGTCTTAGTCATCACGCTGGCTTTGTTTGTCGTCACAGACTCGTCGATACACGCGCAGCAGAGTAATGAATGGCCGCAGTTCCGCGGACCAAACGGTACAGGCGTGGCGGAAAGCGCCGCGCTGCCCGCAGAGTTCAATGCGACGAAGAATGTCGTTTGGAAAACAGCCGTGCCCTTCGCGCGTTCGTCTCCCGTGGTGACCTCCGACCGCATATTTCTAACGGCGACCGAAGCTGACAAATTGATCACACTCGCCGTGGATCGTAAAACAGGAAAAGTTTTGTGGCGTCGCGACGTTGTACGCGCGCGACACATGCCAATTTATAAAGCGAACGATGGCGCCGCGCCGAGTCCTGTTAGCGACGGAAAGAACGTGTACGCGTTCTTCGCAGAGTTGGGATTGATCTCTTATGGACCAGATGGCAAAGAACGTTGGCGCCTGCCGCTCGGACCTTTTAACAGCTTCTACGGCATGGGTGGTTCGCCTGTGCTTGCCGGCAACACGCTCGTGTTGGTGTGTGATCAGCGAACAGATTCTTTCATCGTTGCGGTCGATACGCGCGACGGAAAAGAGCTTTGGAGGAAGAGTCGTAGCAACTTTGAGGCGTATTCCACTCCAGGCATTTACAAGCCGAAGGATGGACCAGCGCAGGTAATCGTTGTCGGTTCACAGAGCGTCGATTCATATTCCCTCGATAAGGGAGAGCGATTGTGGTGGGTGACCAAAATCGGGGCGTATCCGAAAGGGGTGCCTGTCTTCGGAACTGACATGGTCTACGTCGTAGCTGACGGCGGTGATGATCCGTTCTTGCCGCCATTCGACGAAAGTCTTAAAGCCGATACCAACAAGGACCAGAAACTACAACGTGAAGAAGTAAAGGCGAACGCCGACGCCTACGATCACTTTGGATGGCTCGACTCAAACAACGACGGGAGCGTCGAGCGTTCCGAATACGACTTCGTGCGCAACTCAACTGTCTCGACCCACGGAGTAACCGCAGTTCGTTTAGCAGGTCGGGGCGACCTCACGTCTTCGAACGTTGTTTGGCGCGTCAGTAAAGCTTACCCAAGCATACCCTCGCCGTTGATCTATCGCGACGTGATGTATCTGATGAAAGAAGGTGGGATTGTTTCGAGTCTTAATCCGGCAAGCGGCGAGGTTCTGAAACAGGGTCGCACTCCCGATGCACTCGAGGAATATTACGCATCGCCCGTCGCAGCGGACGGCAAGATCTTCATGGTAAGCGCGAGCGGCAAAGTAACCGTACTCAAAGCGGGTGCGCAGTGGGAAATTCTCGCAATGAACGACCTGGACGAAGAGGTTTGGGCCACCCCTGCGATCGCAGGCAACAATCTCTACATCCGTACACGTAATTCGTTGTACTCGTTCGGCACGAGCGCGAAATAAAACATGTCCATTCGTTGGACTCACATCACGATTACGGTAAGCAACATCGACCGCTCGATCGAGTTCTATACTTCTTTCTGTAAGCTTTCAGTTTTACGAGATCGTCGTCATGAAGGAGGTGGGACGGTTTGGCTTGGGCCAACTCCCTCGCCCGGCGCGAGGCCGAGTTTTCTGCTTGTCGTCGGCGAGGGAGAAGTCACATCACGCATGGATCACCTCGGTTTTCAGTGTGAGCAGCGGGAACAGGTGGACCAGATTGCAGAACGAGGACGGCAACTCGGAATTCTCGACGTTCCACCGACAGACGCAGGAGTTCCCGTCGGCTACTTCACGATTATTCGCGATCCCGACGGGCACCTCGTGGAGTTCACCTATGGCCAACCGATTGAAGGCCTGACTTGAGGTTCTTATCTGTGTAATCTGTGGATAAACAACTTGGACTACGACTCCACCGACATTGCTGCGACTTATGATCGCGGTCGCGATCACGGTCCCGAGGTACTCAATCTCTGGATGAACGTTGTTTCTTCTTACGTTCAAGACCAGCATGTCAAGACAATTCTTGATCTAGGTTGCGGCACCGGACGCTTCACGGAGGCACTGGCGTCGTGTTTTGACGCGGAAGTCGTCGGCCTCGATCCTTCAAGCAAGATGTTGAGTCAGGCACGCGCAAAGCAACGCGATGCGCGCGTTCGATACGAACTCGGCCGCGCCGAAAACATTCCACTTGCCGACGATTCTGTAGATTTGATCTTCATCTCGATGGCTCTTCATCACTTCGACGATCCGGCTGTCGCAGCGCGCGAGTGTCGTCGCGTTTTGAAGCCCCGAGCCACGCTTTTCCTGCGCGCCGGAACAAGAGACCGCATTCCAGCCTATCCTTATGTAGATTTCTTTCCAGAGAGCTGGCCAATTCTGGAGACAACGTTGTCGCCACGCGCGTCAATTCGCGAAGTATTTGAGGGAGCAGGTTTCACTACATTTTCTGAAGATTTGATTGTTCAGGAAATCGCGCCGGATCACGTCGTGTACGCGGAAAAGATTGCGGCAGGCGCCGATTCAGTGCTCGCGCGATTGCCGCAGAAAGACTTCGACGCCGGCATAGCCGCATTACGGTCCTACGCCCGTACGAATAATGGTCCGGTCACAGAACCAATTGATGTCTTAGTATTTCGTTCCTGACTAGTTCCCTGGTTTGAATTCTTCTCTGTGCAACCTCTGGGTTCTTTGTGTCTCTGTGGTTGATGTATGCCGCATTCCTGTTAACCACAGAGACACAGAGAACACAGAGGTTGCACAGAGAAATGAAATTAGGTCACTACCCCGCTCCTGAAATTCGTTGACAAAGTATGTCTCCTGCCCCTACTATGTCGCCTGCCGATATATCGCAGGCCGTCGTAGATTAGGAGTTTGAATGGCGAAGGAACGACTTGACCCGGAAAAGCTGCTGCCACTGACGTCATCAGTTTTTCATATTCTGCTGGCTCTCTCCGACGGCGATCTGCACGGCTACGGTATTATGCAGGAAGTCTCGGAGCATACCACCGGGCAAATCCGACTTGGACCAGGCACACTCTACGGTGCAATAAAGCGTTTACTTGGCAATGGCCTGATCGTCGAGGTTGATGAGCGTCCTGATCCCGAGTTGGATGATGAGCGCCGTCGTTATTACCGCTTAACTGATTTCGGGCAGAAGGTCTTGAAAGCGGAAGCGCAACGTATTTCAAAACTCGTTTCTGTAGCGCAGCAGAAACGCCTGCTGCCCAAACGGACGTAGTTATGTCGTTTTCGAAACACGTATTCCGACTCATGCTGCTCGCGTATCCGCGCGAATTCCGGCTCGATTATGGATCGGAGATGACGCACGTCTTTTGCGATTGCTATCGCGACAGTAACTCACGCGGTTCGTTAACGGTGCTCGAGCTCTGGCTGCGTGTAATTGCTGACGTTATTCGAACTGCACCGCTGGAACGCTGGGAAACGTTTAGAAAGGGCGAGACCATGGAGAACGTGAAAAGAGATGTGCTCGGTTTGTTGGCGTGCCTGGCTATTGTCGTCGTCGCGTTACTCGTGCTCGGTTATGTACGAACGCTGAGCGGATCGATCGTGATGGTGGGCCATGCGCTCGACGCCATCGTCACAGCAGGCGTTATCAGTAATCTAATAATCTTTGTGCTCATGATGGCCACTCGGCACTCTACATTTCGGACTGCGTTGTGGAGTCTGGTCATCGTCAACGGAGCCCTATTGCTCATCGCGACCCTAATCGGCATGCGCGTCGACCCAGGCTTCAACTTCCCGACGATTTTGGTCTCATACATCGTTAGCTTCCTCTTCTGGCTAACCATTCACTGGATCTGGTCTCAAATCCGAACCCCAACCCAGCCCGTGACGTAGTTCATCTCATTGCAACGCGCGGGCAAGATCCGCTGACCCGCGCCGTCGATGCGGCCGACGCGAACAGTGTCTGTGATGTCTTATTCCATCCAACTCAACGCTTTTTTCTGACGCGCTATCCAGGGGCGACGCGCTCCGCTGCGCTACGCTTGCCCCTGGCTATCATATTGCGCGCCGTTGGCGCTGAAGCAACGTGGCAGTTTTCAAATACCCAGATTGTTCCGCGGTGATGGTCAACTTAAAAGCGGTCGCAAGCGCCCACAACGACAGTGCTCGATGATTTCAGCCAGCCCAACCGAACTCGTTTGATTTACACTGCGAGACGGGTTATAGATGAAGCGCAGCCTTCTTCGAACCTATGCCGCAGACATTCGACTGTCCCAAGTGTGGAGCGCCGGTAACGTACGAACGCTCCCTGGATCCAAGCAACACGAGATCGACAGTGCGCTGTGATTATTGTCATAGCCAACTGATCGCGCCCAATGAACTCACCGGACAACCACCGCAAGTGGTTCGGATTCAGCTCGGGCTGCCAAAGGGAACGAGGCTTCCCAAGTCACTTTGGTTACTGCTGGCGATTCCGCTCGTCATTGTTGCCGTTATCGGTCTCGCTGCAATTGGAGTGTTGGCGCCAGTGTTTTCCTCGGTGACTCGCACCGTTAAAGAAACTACGAATCCTCCCGGTGGCAAGGTCCCTCCAAAGGAAAGCACAAACAGCTTTGCAAATCCCCTGCTCGATTTTGGCAGCGAAGGAATCGGTCCCGGAATGTTTACCGACGCGCGCAGTATTGCGGTCGATGGCACGGGACGCATCTATGTCGGCGAATACACAGGCGGGCGAATTCAAGTCTTCGATCCCGACGGCAAATTCCTCACGCAGTGGTCCATCGGCGATCGAAAGACGATCCTGCGCGGGCTTGCCGCCGATCGCAAGGGCACCCTCTACGTGGTGCACGGCGGACATGTCGGATTACATCGAGGTGAAACTGGCGAGAAACTTGGTCAATTGGATTACGAAAAATCCAACTTTGACGACGTAACAACGAAAGCCGACGGCGGACTGGTGACCGCAGCGCATGGCGGTCGAGACGACATCGTCACGTTTGATTCAAATCGCAAGGCTGTTCAAACCATCCCCGCTGCGATTAGCAGCGCCAGCGGCGACTCGGAGTTAAGCATGCGAGTTGCGGCTGATGGCTCGGGTTCAATTTATGCACTCGGCCGATTCAACAATGCGGTCTTCAAGTTCACCCGCGATGGGAAGTTTGTAAATCGTTTCGGCGGCTCTGGTGATCAACCCGGTCAACTTCGCGCTCCCTATTCGATTGCCGTGGACGGATATGGACGGATCTACGTTGGCGACATGAAAGGCATTCAGGTTTATGACGCCGATGGACGATATCTCAGTATTCTCAACTTAAAAGGCATGGCATTCGGCATGGTCTTCAACGATAAGAATGAACTCTTCGTCATAGCGCGCGATCACGTGATCAAGTATGCGGTTCAGGCGCCGTAACAACTCTCATTCAAGACGGCGTAGGTCGTATCGCTGCTCCCTCAACGCCTTGCCAAAAGCGGTTGACTCTTTTTCTTCAGTCAATACGAAACCGTAACGCTGGTAAAGCGACGCCGCAGCCTCCTGTTCGTTCGTGGTCCATAAGTATGACGATCTGTAACCGCACTCGTGAAGAAATTCCATGTACAGGTCCATGAGACGTTTTCCCAAACCAATGCCTCGGTATTCAGGAGCGAGCAGGAAATAGCGTAGTTGTGCCGCGTTCTTCTCACGTTGCATCAGCAAAAGGAATCCGACGATGCGATCATTGTGTTCGCAAATCCACACTCTATCTTTGTTCGGATCGTATTGCGTGTGGAATTCATGTAAGCCGCGAGCGACATACATTTCAAATGCAACGCCGTAGTTGTATTCGATGCTATACAATCGACCATGCATGTGGATGACGTAGCCAAGATCGCCTGGTTGAATGTCATTCCTCACGCGCACATCGTTAAGATTAACCATACGGAAATACGTTAACATGCCGTTTGCTGGCGTGAAATAAACGACGGAGGACGAAATGAAACGGCGGACCTTGATTCGCAATTTGTTTTCATCTGTAGTGGCAGTGCCAATGCTCTTTGAGGCTCGCAACGTTCTTGGCGAGTCAAATCTTGGGACATTCCCTCAACCCGACGATGAGTCGCACATGAGAAGAGCCATTCGCTTAGGTGGAAACAACCCTAAGCATCCCTTCGGAGCGTTGTTGGTGGACCAGCAAAAAGGGGTTGTTGCGGAAGGTTGGAATCGTTCGGTTCACAATCCGACGTGGCACGGTGAAATGGATGCGATCAACAAATGCGCCGCTGCTCATCCGAAGATCGATTGGACGAAGTTGACGCTCTACACGACCGCCGAGCCGTGTGCGATGTGCCAGGGTGCGGTTGCGTGGGCCGGAATTAAACGGGTAGTTTTTGGCTCGTCGATACCGTTCTTGAAGAATTTGAACTGGTGGGCCATCGATATACGCGCCGAAGAAGTCGCACGTCTTGCTGCCTTCCGCGAGTGCACGGTCGTCGGAGGAGTGCTCGAAGAAGAGTGCAATAAACTCTTCCAGGCGTCGCTTAACGTAAAATAGTATCCACAGATTACACAGATTGTTTTTTCAGAATCTGCGGTAATCTGTGGATAGACAAGCTCGTCCGAATTATTTTTTCTTCGAGGTGCGCTTCTTCGTACCTTTCTTCGAGCCCTTCTTCGAACTCTTTTTGGAGCCCTTCTTGGTTGGTACCTTCGCGCCCTCCTCGCGGGCTTCGGAGAGACCAATCGCTATTGCTTGTTTCTTGCTCGTTACTTTCTTCCCCGACCGGCCGCTTTTCAACGTTCCTTCCTTGCGCTCCCGCATGGCCTTTTCGACTTTCTTGCCGGCCTTCTTACTGTACCTTGCCATTTCGCCACACCTCCCTGGATCGTTATGTATTACTCCTCAGTTTTAACTCTGGACCACGATGCTAGTCCTGCTAAAACTGACAAGTTTGTGTGACGAAAGATAGACGCTATAGCCCGTTGCTTGCTCAGCGCCGAAGGCGCGGAATATGAAAGCCAGGGGCAAGCGCGAGCGAAGCGAAGCGCGTCGCCCCTGGTTCAACACCACAAAGCTACACCAAGGCCCGAAGGGCCGAAATAATAGACCGCTGTATTACGCCCATTCAGGGCTCGACGAAAGGTTGATTTTGTTACCAGGGGCGACGCGCTCCGCTTCGCTACGCGCTTGCCCCTGGCTTTTATATTTCGCGCCTTCGGCGCTGTGGTCTGAGTTTATATTTGACGCTCGTTAGCGCTGGTGGTCCAAGAACGAAAAATGGTCTTTGTAAAACGGCGAGCTTCACCCGCCGTCGCCGACTAATACAAATCCCGCCCAGTAGAATGGATGACTGGTTTCGGGATTTCGCATTAGCTTCAACGCTGCTTGTCGCAATGCGTCGGTCTTCGTCTGCTTCGATCCAGTCCCTGAGATTAGCGAGCGATGGAAGCCCACCATCAGGTCGCGAGTAGAGGCAGAGTCAACTTTCCATTGACTGACCACGGTCGACGGAACGCCTGCTATAAACATTGCCCACGAGAAGCCGATCACGCCCTCGCCCCCGCCGATGCGTCCGCGTGCCGTTTCACACGCTGACAGCACCGCCAGCTCGGCTTTCAAATCGAGTTGCATCAGTTCCCACGCTTCCAGCAAGCCGTCGTCGTTTGGTCCAACTTCGGCAAACGTCAAATATGAATACATCGGCGCCGCGTTATTGAGTGTGCCGTGCGTCGAGAAGTGCAGGATGCCGGCTCCGCCAGCTTCACTCTTTACACGATCCTCGCGCGCCTCAACACCAACGTAAACTTTGCTGCGTGACGCACCATACAAACGGGCCAATGCCTTAACCTCTTCCCCTGACTCGGGCAACCGATCAAGACTCCCATCGCGCAGTCCGTTACGCCTCGCTGTCTCCTGGCCCGACACCGGATTCCCGAGCGCCAACAGAGTCGCTTGCGCGCGCGTCGCAGCGAGGTTCGACCGCCGCTTCGTCATTTCACGCAACACCGTTAACGATGGCGCATAAGTAACCGAAGCGTCTTCGATCATGAAGCGGCCCGCGCTGTTCACGAGTGCCTGAAACGGCATGTCCCAAAGATTACTGTCAGGCGCAATCACGACATTCGTCTTGCCACGAAGTTGAGCCTGTGCCGGCTTCAGAAACACGTCATACAGTTTGACTGCGGAAGTTCGGAAGCCGAGATCGCGATTGGCGAGCTGTTGCCGGAACGATTCAATCTGTTTCGCGAGCTCGTCGCGTTTGATCGGCAACGTGTAAACCTGGACCTGCGTCTCGGCGTTTTCCGCGGACTTGGTGATCGCAAACAGAAAGGCGTGCTCATCCGTGACGAGATACTCGAGCAAGACCGATGAAGCATTGGGAAGTAACCCGGCAAGTTCCTGCGCATTGATGATCGGTGCTTCGCCGCGCTTTGTCTTCAACTCCGGATGTGAAGCGTATAACGCATCCTGAAAGGCTTCGTAACTGAGCCGTGCTTTCTCGAGTTGAGTTTCCACTTCGGTAACCCGAGCAGCATCTTGCTTGTCCGACTGTTTGACACGCGCCAGTTGTTTGTTGAGCTGCGTCAGTTGTGACTTCAACTGCCGCTCCTCATCCTGCTCTTTGGCCGTCATCGACTTCTGAACACTGACGCGTCCTTGTTGCAGTATGTCGAGTAGAGCGCGCGCCTTCGCGCGTTCGGCAAGCAGGAGTGCATCCGCCGGCCGGTTCTCCTTCACCAACACGCTGAGCAGACCATGATGCGCTTGCATTCCAGCTTCAAAATAACGCTGCCGTTCTTCAACACCACCGGCTGATTGTGTTCGCAAGTCTTCTATGATCGACACTGCCTCACTGAACGACTGCCGTGCGTCGGTAAGACGGTTTAACCCGAACTGCGAATAACCGAGATTGGTGAGCGAGACAAAAAGGTCAACTTTCCTTTCGGTTTCGCGCGCCAGCGATACAGCGCGTTGGGATACTGCCAAAGCTTCGGTGTAATTTCGCTGGAGCCCATAAACCGGAGCCAGGTTGTTGAGCGTGACGCCGGTGGCGTGCTTCATGTTCGACGCTTCGAGTCCCGCCAGCGCCTCGCGGTGATAACGCGACGCTTCTTCATAGCGACCTTGTTCCGCGTAGATTCTGCCGATCTGGTCGCGGACCATCGCCACACCGCCTTTATCACCGGACGTCTCTGTCTGTTTCAGAAGCTGCTGGTAGATTTCAAGCGCGCGCTCGTGATTACCAAAACGCTTATATTGAATTGCAATGTCGTGATACAGGGTCGCGATCATGAGCGTGTCGCCAAGCTCCCTGGCAAGAGAGAGCGCGCGTTCCAGATGGGCCAACGCCTGTTCGGCATTATTTTGATCGCCATAAATATTCGCGAGATCGGATAAGGCGACCATTATTCCTCTGCGATGGTTCTGTTCCTCTGAGAGACGGAGTGATTTTTGCGCGCACTCGAATGCCCGGCGAAGGTTTCCCAGCGCACGATATGAGTTGCTGAGATTCTGCTGCGCGAGTGCGATGCCTCGTTTTGATCCGAGTGATTCGTATACAGCAATGGCCTTGTAGGTCGCAGCCAATGCTGCCTCATGGTCGTCCTGCGCGAATTTGACAACGCCGGTGTTCAGCCACGCCCCGGCGACTCCAACTTGATCACCAGTTCGCTCCGCTACGAGTTGTTGCAAGCGGGCGTAGCGCAGAGCCGTGTCGTACTCGGAACGTATTTGATGACGAAGAGCTCTTGTACCGAGGGCGCCAACGAGCGTGTTGTTAACGAAGCGCTTTTCCTGTTCCAGGATTGCGTCACGCTGTTCATCGGAGCGCGCAGCCTCGAGCTTTACGGCGAGTTCATCCTGAACGAGAACCTCTCGTTCTATTCGCCACCCGGTATCTGTTTTGATCCACTCGAACGATCGGCACGCGCCACGAAATGGATCGAAAGTTAGCAGGACGGCGCCGGTTTTTTTGTCGAGACGACGCTCGTCGACCGTTAGTTGCGAAACGGCCTTGTCGCCTGTGATCTCGAGCTGCGTTACTTCCGGACTAAGAAGTTCGAGCTGGGCTTGTGCGAATACTTTCTTGTAATTGCGCAAGACCGGAGGGAGGTTGGGCGATTGGGGGTTCCAGAACTTGCGTACTGCTTCGAGGTCACCTGCGGCAAGTGCGCGTCCGTAATCGGTGGTCAACGTTCGCAGACTCTGTTCTTCCGCCGCGGAAGCCCGGATCGGAGTCGACGTTACTGAGTTTGACTGCGCAAACGCTGCAGTAATAAAGCTTAGATTTAGTAACAGTATCGCCGGGGCTACGCGGAACGTGTTTGGCATGGAACGTCCCCTTTGTTGTACAGGCTCAAAAGGTTAACGCGCAGAGAACTCCGCAAAAGGGTCAGAAAATGTCAGGAAATGAGGTCGTGTAACCCCGAGACAACCTTTTCCCTGTTTCCGGGCTCTTGGTGATGTCCGCTTTTTCAAACAAGGAGATAAGAATCAATGCACCGACAGAACATTATTGCCGCAGGAATGCTGTTAGTAATTGGCATCGCTGTCGTCGCAACCGGATATGCAAATGGGCTGGGTCCAATGGGGACTTTGAGCGCGGGCATATCGCGGCTAACTGGGGGTAACGAGGTGGGTACCACAAGCTACATGGATGATAAGAAAACTTTACCAATTGCACCTGAGATTTCTAATGGAACATGGATCAATTCCGAGCCGCTGACTTTGAAGAGCCTTCGCGGCCGCGTGGTCGTCGTCGATTTCTGGACGTTCGCATGTTACAACTGCCGCAACGCACTGCCTGCCGTGCAGAATTGGGACGCGCGTTACCGCGCACAAGGGTTGACCGTTATCGGCGTTCATACGCCTGAACTCGACAGCGAAAGAAATTTAGACAATTTGCGGAACGAGATTGCCGAACTGGGAATTCGTTTCCCTGTGGTCAGTGATAACGATTACTCGACGTGGAATGCGTATCGTGTCAGAGCGTGGCCGACGTGGTTCGTGATCGACAAACAAGGTCGCATCCGTTGGCAGCACGTAGGTGAAGGAGCATACAAGGAAACTGAGCAAGTGATTAAGCAGCTTCTGGCTGAGGATACAAAACAGTGAATTAGCCACGGATAGACACGGATAAGGAGCACTGACGAATGCAACCTGAATTTCCGATTTCCGTTCGCTTCGAGAATGGTGAGATTGAGAGTTACGACGACCTTGAGGACTTAATACACAATCTCGAGGACTTCGACTCTGATGTGAATAAGGACTGCGAGGCGAGGGACGCTTTTGGCAGGCGCGTTCACCTTAAATTGAAGTTGCTGGAGCTGAAGGAATTGTCTTTAGCTTGAGCGTGTCATATTGCGCAGCGTTGTAAAGAATTGGGCGTAACTGTAGGGGCGGCCCTCCGTGGCCGCCCGTGGTTTTGATAAGTGTTCGGCAAACCCGAGCTTCGCTTCTTGAATCTTTTTAGCCCAAGCCACGGGCGGCCACGGAGGGCCGCCCCTACAGTTACTCCCTCATCGCGCTGTGGTTGAGTTTAGTTCGGTTTGATTGAGCGCCTTTTTGGAGTGCGGCGGCCTGGCGCCGCTTTGGAATCGATACGCCGCGATCGAGGTGAAAGCGGCGCCAGGCCGCCGCACTCCAAAGGCGCTCAATAGTCAGAGGATTTCCGGTCGCTGAGGTTTGACTGCGATCTCCACAGTCTTTTCGCCGAGATATGGGTGTTTGCCGGTCAACCGGATCACGCCGGCGGCTTCGCGAGCCTTGATCCAGATGGCGCCGACGCCGCCGAACAATGCGAATGGATTCTCACCGATTATTTGCCCTGGTCCAGCGAGGGTGAAACTGATCGCCGCGTTAGCCAAGGGCCTGACAGCACCGTATTCGTCTGTCACTTTCAACACCACGCGCGTCGCATCGATACCATCACCATTCAACTCGCGATCATCTGCGTCCATGTGAAACTGCCTGTCAGCACCCTGGCCCGACAGCTTTTTAGTAATCACCAGTTTTCCATCGATATAACCTTCCAGCGTCATATCGCCCCAGCCTTTATCGATACCGCGGCGAATGTTCGTTACAAACGGCGGATACTTCAAGTGTGGAAAATTCTCCCGATCGGGCCCGGTATCTGCAACGAGATTCTTTCCAATGTAGATCTTGAGATGATCGCAGTTTGAAGAGACCATCGCGATGTTGAAGCTCTCGTTGCGGTCTCCGCGTGACCAGTCAAACGCGGGCTCTAAAACAATCTCCTCCGCCGGATCGCATTGCGACTTGTAAAAACCTCCGGCCGGTTTCGCAATCCGAAAAATATCCCCGACACCGTGATAGCAAATGCGGTCGGTGGAACAGAAGTTTGCGTGCGTGTTGTAGTCAAACGCGCACCATCCAATGCCACCGGCGTAACGCTTGTCAGACGCAAGCTGGTTGTGCACGCGCGCGTGTCGCATCGCATGCTCCGTGACGCGCTCGATATTGTCATGGCGTTTCGTTGGATACATGTGACCGATGAACTCTGTGTTCAGATAAAGCGGGTGTTTTGGAGGACGCAGCGGAATCTGAAAGTCGTTCATGGTGAAGACGTCTTCGAGCAACTCGGATTCGTAGTTGTAGCGAATGCCGCCCGTCTGACGAGAGTCGTCGAGTGAACGCGCCAGTTGGTTTGTGCGCGTGTAGAAATCACGATCGTCGCGCGACTCATTGACTCTCACGCCCCATAGCACGATCGAAGGATGATTCCAGTCGCGTCGCACCATACTCTCAACATAACTCACCGACAGATCCTTCCACTGCTGATCGCCGAGGTGCTGCCAACCCGGAATCTCTTCGAGAACGAGCAGTCCGTATTCATCACACGCATCGAGAAAGTGAGGTGACTGCGGGTAATGCGAAGTGCGCACGATGTTGCACTTCAACTCTTTCTTGAGAATCCACGCATCGCGCTTTTGCACACGCGCCGGCATTGCCTGACCAACAAAGGGATACGTTTGATGTCGATTCAGGCCGCGTAGCTTGAGATGTTTTCCGTTCAGGAAGAACCCGTCCGGAGTGAAACGCGCCTCCCGGAAGCCCGTGCGTGTTTTGTATTCGTCAACGCTCCGTCCATTCTCAAGCAGGGTCACTCGCACGTCGTAAAGCTTCGGACGATTGAGCTCCCACAGTTGGACCGAACCGAGATTTGTGAGTGTTACGTCAACGTTGGGGCTTCCGGACGGCACGTCAACATCTTTCGTATCAACAACACGCGCGCCATCAAGCAACTCGACTCTCAGCTTCGAAGGCGCTGGTCTGCTATTCACGAGGAAGCTACGCACCTGAAGCCGGCGCCCTGAGCCAAGAACGTCAACGGGCTTCGCAAACACGTTTTCAATAAACGTCTGGGGCACGATTCGCAGTTCAACATCGCGATAGATTCCTCCGAACGTCAGGTAATCAATCTCGCCACCAAACGGCGGTATGTCGCTCCGTTCAGTTGAATCAACTTCAACCGCAATCACGTTGTCGCCACGCCAGTTCAAGTGCTGAGTCAACTCGTACGAGAACTGCGTATACCCACCGCGATACTCACCCAGGCGATGACCATTGATATGGACCGTTGCCGCAGTCATCACTGCCCCAAAGTCAACGAACACTCGCTTGCCGTTAGCACCTGGAGGCAACTGGAAATGGCGACGATAAAGTGAGACGAACTGATAGTCTTTGTCGTCAAAACCATGCCACGGCATCATCTTGTTCGTATGCGGAATCGTCACGCGCGTGAAACGCGTGTCGTTGAAACGCAGCGCCGTGCCACCGGGAACATTCTTTTCGCTGAACAGCCATTTCCGGTTGAGCGGATAGACTCGTCTGCCAGTTTTTGATCCATCCTGTGCAGCTTTAGAGGTGAGAGGCAACAACGAAATCCCAATCAACCCCACACCACTGCTTTTGACGAAACTTCTGCGATCGATTCGTCTCCTCATTTAGTCTCCTTTCCCACAAAAAGCACATAAGGCACAAAAAGCACAAAAAAGATCAAATTCCCCTCGTGATCTACAGCAATAATTTTTTGTGCCTTCTGTGTCTTATGTGCCTTTTGTGGCTCTTATTGTGGCAATTTTGGTCCAGCGTAGATAACTGCTATTTCCGCGAGAGATGTTGTCTTGTCAGTTCCAAAACCCGAAAGCGATATGAGCTTTAAATAACGAGCAGTGTTGACGCGCGAAAATGCGACGTGTTGCGGTGCGAAGGTCGAAAGCAACTCAGCGCGTGCTATATCCGACCACAACTTTCCATCGTCACTCGCCTGAATAACAAACTCACGTATGTCACCTTCATGCTCGCGATGATTCTGCCGCGACATCAGCACCACCCCAGACATTGCGACAGGTGCACGAAATGTGATCATCAGCTCCACCTGGTCGCGAATTTGGGCACGCGGATCGCCTACAAGGATGAAGGTCGTCGGGTCGCCGTCGATTGCAGAACCCGCCGCCGCACCGTCCACTTCAGCTTTGGCGCCGAGCTTGGCCATGATGCGCGTATCGAAGAGTAAGCTGCGCATTTCTCCCGCTGTTATCCCGATACTGGGTTGGAAACAATCGCTCTTCATGTACATGAGAAGCGCCCGGCGTAGTTGAGCCAGGACGGGACTAGCTTCGCTCTCCCTCGTGACATCGAAGGCCGAGACGAGCAATTTACCGTTGCCAACACCACCTTCAAACAGAAGGCCGAGCTTGTAGTTTCGATTCCAATCGTCGATGGCCCACACGTTGGGTTCTAACTCGGCCGGCAAACGATCCATATTAATCGCGCGCGCGCCACGAACGATCTCGGCCCATTGCCATTCGAAATGCTGAGACGTAAAAAATCCAGTAAGCATGTAATCTCTGGACGTGCCGGTGTCCATCTCGACGAACAGCCCTAACATACGTCCCCATGTTGGCACCATCTGGCGATTCCAAAAGATCGGCACAATATCGAGTGGCGGACTGCTCCAATCGAGATCGTTGCTGCGCGGCGCAAAGAGAACCTTGCCTCCACTTGCAAGCTTTGCTTCAGCTTCTTCCCAGGAATTTGTGACCAGAACGTCAGTCACGCGAGACTTCTCGCATTTTGAACTGAGAGGCGGATCAGTGCTCATCCGCGCAGTGACGTCAGGAGCAGGGTAAACGTGAAACTTCCAGCTATTTTCGAAATAAGTCGAGCCGCGGATTACACCCGGTCCCATAACGATCCTTCGTGTTATCGGCGCAAAGAAGTTGGACGGCGCAAGCGTCACAGTTAATTTATGCTCGCCCGGTCCGACCTTCAAAAGATCAACCGAAACATTTCCCAGTTGGATGTTCTTTCCGATTGGGATCGTCCTCAATTCCCATTCACCGACTATCGAATCATTGATACGCCAAACGGCCTTCGCATCTTCCATGGGTGCCGCACCGTAGTGAGCGACTTCCACCGGCACTTCAAGTCGTTCGGTGTCGATGAAAACGTATTTCGGAAAACGCGCTAACGGGACAGTCGAATTGCAGAAGTCTTTGAACTCGTCGGCTCTAACATAGCCCTTCGGAGCCCAAAAGGGATCGAGCACACCGACAAGTGCCGTGCCCTGACCGAGATAGTCGTGTAGATCGAGAAGTTGAAAACCGCTGAGCCCGCGTGTTCTCAAGTTCGCCTCGATCTCCTCTTTGTAAACCAGGACCTGAAAATTGCCCGAAGCTCGTGCGAATTCCTTGTTCTTTTCCAGCAGGCCATGCGCCTTTGCAGAGTCGCGAAAGATCTCGTAGTTACCGGGTCGCATATAACCGGTGAACTTCTTGATCACATCAAAATCAGGATAAGCAGACCATTGACCAATCTCGTGCGAGATTACGGGAATGTTGATGTCTTCGAGCGATCCCTCGTAGTCGCCGCCAAACCAACCGGACTCACGTCGCAACATCTTTGGTCCAATGCGTTGTATCGCGAGGAAGTCGCTACCTTCAGTAATGTTCTCAATTTGCCGTTCGGTGTGACCAGTTCCGCGCGTGTACAAACGACGTGGATCTTTCTTGCGAAAAGTGTCTGCCCATTTGGCTAATGCAGGCTGCCAGTTCCCTTTCGGCTCGTTACTCGCCGACAACAACATGAACGATGGATGATTACCATAAGCTTTAATCATCCGCTCGGTTTCGTCGTAAAGCATTCGCTCCATCGGCGTGTCGGGACTGATCTCGTTCCACATGCCCGGTTCAGGTTGCAGATAAAAGCCCAATTGGTCTGCTGCCTCAAACGCAGCTTCGGGTGGGCACCACGAATGAAAGCGCATGTGGTTCAGGCCCCATGCGCGAGAGATCTCAAACAGTCTCTTCCAGTAAGCGACGTCATTCGATGGATAACCACTGTGAGGAAAGTCGCCGCCGTGGTGCGTACCTCTGAAGATGATTGGGCGACCGTTGAGGTGGAACTCTTTTCCTTCGGCTTTCAACTCACGCAGTCCGATGTTCAACTCCAGATTTTCATCAACACCATTCCCCTTCAACCACAAACGGAGTGGGTACAATTGCGGACGAAACTCATCCCACTTGACTGCGTCATGCCGAATGGGAACTTCGACTTCAGCCGTTCCGCCCGTTTCGTCCCAGGTCACGGGAACAACGCCCGTGTCAGGCCAGACGGCAGTTAGGGTTCCTGATCCACTTAATCCTGTTTGATTGCCGATGCGGACTTTGATGAGCAGTGTTTTCTGTGCGAGCCGCGGAAAGACCTGCGCATCTTCAATCCAGACGCGTCCAGTCGATGAAAGCTGCATCTTGCCGGTGATTCCGTTCCAACTCGCTGCGAGTGAATCCGACACACTATGCGCGTCAGGCCGGTACGGCATGATCATGCGATTGTCGACGCGGATCGAGAGGTGATGACGGCCCGGCGTCACGGCGCCGAAGTCAAACACGTGCGGCGCTACGAGACTTTTTTCCGAACCGATCTTTTTGTTGTCGAGCCATACAGTTGTTTCCCAGTGTGGCCGCTCGAGCGTTAGGACCACGCGTCGACCGGCCCAGTACGTCGGGATATTGATCTCGCGTTGATACCACGCTACGCCAAGATAGTGACGCGGCGGTTGCGATAAGAAAGGAACTCTGACGTTCCTTTCGGTGTAGTCTTTGTAATCTTCACGCAAATACCAGAAACGATCGTAGAGCGACAAGACCCACGGCGTCTTTGTGGTGATATCATCGCCGTAATTCTGAGCTTGAAGAATGCCGGGCAGTCTGATGAACCCAAATGCAGCCCGCGCGTTGTACCACTGTTGATTCACGCCCTCATCATTCCGATCGAGCCTTAACCACCACACGCCGCTGAGGTCCTGAGGTATGGTCACGTGCGGCTGAACCTGAGCTCGCGCCGGTAACAGGCAAACGCTTAACAGTAATGTGATGAAGATTAGTCGCAGCAGCATGTTTTCGTTACTTTGTCTGGGACATGATTTACAAGATTTTCAGGATTAACAAGATACATCTTGTAAATCTTGTTCATCCTGTAAATCCTGTCTACCTTTGTCGATCGAACCAGGCCCTCAAATCGGCATCAAGCTTCTTCAAATCCGGCTTCTTCTCAGCAATCTCCAAACTCTCTTTCCACTCCTGATTCAAATCGCCGAGCTCAACCGTCGCACCAACACGAACGAACATCGGTAACTGATGCGTCGCGGCCGGAACCGTGATCGTCTGCCCGCCAAGATAGATTTTTCCATCCCACGCATCACGCCAGCGTTGTCCTGAAGGCAAGTAAACCTGCTGCTCGCGTTTTTCTTTTTCCCAAACAGGCGACACGAGGATGTCGCGGCCGTAAAGATAAGTCCACCAGTTGGACCACGCCGCGCGCGCATTCGGATCAACCAGAAAGAGCGGACGAACAATCGGCATTCCCGTCTTCGTCGCTTCCTGCGCATGCGCGTAACTATAGTCGATCAAACGCTGATGTAACCGCGCATACATGCGCCACATCGCAATCAAGTGCGTGTCATACTTCGGCTCGCGCGGCAGGTTCCAGAACGCGACGTTGCGCGTCGGTCCAACCTCCATGATCGGATTCAGCGCGCCAAAAGCCAGCCACCTCCCGCAGACTTCCTGTTCAAGTAGTTGCTGATTGTAACCGCAAATATCGGAGCCCCAGTTTGGATAACCCATCACCGCCGACCGCTGCACCGCGATAATCGACGCGCGCAAACCTTCCTGCGTGCCGCCGATATCACCACCCCAAAAGACTGCGTAAGGAGAACTGCCGGTGTAGGCCGCGCGCGGCATCAACGCCACGTCATTGCCACGATACTTCTGCGCGATTTCGTACACGGCTTTCACGTACATCGCCGGGTACGCGTTCCGATTTTCGCGAATAGTGCGACCGTCAAAAACTTTGTATGGACCGGACTCGGGAATGTCTTCTTCCGCTCGATCGAGCTTGAAACCGGCAACACCGAGTTTCAGAAGTTTCGCCACACCTTCCTGCCAGTATGCGCGAGCGGCCGGGTTCGTGAGATCGACCATCGGATAGTTGTTGCCGTTAGCGGGACGAACCTGACCGGCGAGTGTGTAACCCTTCGCGAGGGCTTCCTGCATCATCTTTCCCTGGAAGAATGGCGCGATCCAGAGCACGGTTTTGGTGTTGTCACCGTCAAGCCACTTCACCATTCGCGCAAAGTTAGGAAGACGAACTTCATCAATATCAAAATCGTCGTAACCCCAGGGTTTTCCCGGCCCCCATGGACGATCGATCCAGTAGACACCGTTCGGGATCCCGAACGCGCGCATCATAAGAACGTCTTCCATGATCTCGGAATTGAATGGACCAGTGACGGGTGTGCCGTCGTAATAAGTCGTGCGTTGCGTATGTTCGTCGCGCCAGCGCCAGGGAGTAAAGATCCATTTTGGAGGAAGGAAAGGCGGGCCGGCGTCGAGTGCGTGTTGACGTACGAGTGATGCGGGATCTGACGCGGTATAAATCTTTAGTTCCAATGATGGCCCTTCAAATTCGATTTGCACACTGCGCGAATCTGAGGCGGCAAGATCGAAAACTCCAGGCCAGTTGCCTTTAACAAGGACGGCGTAGCCACGCGACGATATGTAGAACGGAGCGTAGACTGATGTGGTGGGTTTGATGATCATGTCCACCTTTTGTCCACGCAAATCCATTGCTTCAGTGATGCCGGAGGCCCAGGACTTTGCCTGCGGACCATCGACCACGCGCTCCATCAAGCCCGTGTAATACTCTTGCGGTGTGGAGTCGATTGAGATTCCCCACTTGCGAATGTCAGTGTCGGGGTTTGCTTTGAAAGTGATGTTGAAGTTGTCTCGATCGCGCGTTATCGAGGCAGTGATTGTACGACCGTCTGACATTTCGACGGATTTGGTCCAACCGCGTGCGGTGACGCCTGGTGTGCTGAACTGTAACTTCGTTGGATATGTGTGGCCTCTGTCAGTTTCGTAGAAGAAGCGATGAAGACGAAGCGTGCGAGTGAATCTCAGTTTCGCGCTTGGCAGAATGATCGACGCGCCCTCGAAAACTCGTCTTTGCTGCGCAACGGCGTGCGTCGAGATAGCGACGACTATAAGTAAACACGTTTGTAGTTTGTATCTCATCGATTTTTTTAACCACAGATTACACAGATTGCTTCATAGAATCTGCGTAATCTGTGGATTGCTATTTGATTCTCGGTCTTGGTGGTTGCGACATTCCGGCGCCGAGGTAAAAGCTCGTGTGCGGCGGTTGGTTGTAAGCAACGTTCTGCCATGCAATGCTCAAGCGATACTGAGGATCGTGCATCAACGTATAAAAGCGATGTGTGGTCGGTATGACCGTCGTGTAGATGTGTAGCTCTTTATTGTCTGTCGTACGCCAGATAACCTCTTCACGCCAGTCGCCAAGAATGTCAGCACTCAACGCCGGCGTCGCCTTCGTTCCATCGTCGAAGCGCACTCGTCGGCCTTCAACAACACCGTCTCCGTACTATCATCCGCATTCCATTTCGAGATCACATTGCGGTCGAGCAACTCACGAAGCACGTCGCCATCCCACCAAATACCAAAGTTGCACGACCGCGGAGTTTGTTCCGAGATCTTTTCACCTTTCGCGTTCCAGAGGCCATTTAATCCTGCGCCGCGTACCCAACTCTCATAACCGCGATGCCGCGGATCAATATCAAGCGCGAGACCTCGACCCGGACCTTCGCCATCCTCACCGGCTTTTACCGACGCTTGTCAGCCTTCTCATCCACGAGACTCGTGGCCGACGGAAGCGGCGCGGCATTCAACTTAACCGGCGTCGAGGCGGCCGTCTTCCGGTAAACGTTGAAAGCAATACCGTCCGGATCGGTTCCGAGCAGACGCCAACCGACAAATACCTTCCCTTCCTCATAGTGAACGGCGACCACTCCCCGACCGAGTTTCTCCATCTGGCGCAGTCGAACAGTCGAAACCTCCGCGGGTCGATGGCCAAGACATAGAACCAGACATACAAAAGCAAAGACTGCACACAGCAATCGCGGCCACCTGTGACTTTTCAAACACGTCATTTTAGTAGCAAATTACAGCAAAAAATGTTGACTTCTCAGCGAACTTAGTTTAGAAAAATTTGTCCAGACTACAGTCGAAGCTCCCAAACCGCGACCGCACGTTCACGTTTCCTCTGGAGGACCAGATCGCATGAAATTGTCGCGTATTACCATCAGCTTAGCGCTATTCCTTTTCGTTCTACTCTCTCTTAATGCGATCGGCAGCACTGCCGAAAGGGCCCTCACGTTCCGGGACACGTCTGTGCCGCCACTGGTCTCGGACTATCACGGCGCGGAGACCGAAGCGTTCGTAACACCCGCCTCTGACGAGGGCGGTATCAAAGAGGTCATCCCGGCTAAATATGCGACCAGATATCAAGCCTGGAAGAAGGACTTCCTTTCCACACAAGCCGGCAAAGATCAGTGGGCCGTTTACGAGAACAATACGCAGTTCACGTTGACCATCACCGTGTCGCGTGAAAACGCAGAGGGCGCTGCGACCGGAAAATATCGCTGGGACCCGTCAGGCAAACTCGTTGCGGCAACGATCACGCTCGGCAGTCGCTTGGACAACGGATATCCGAATCCAATTTATTTCCCGGTGATGAACTCGCTGATTGCAACCGAGTCGTATGTGCCGATTAGCGGGAACACGCTTGCGGCGACAAAGATTGCGCACGAGTTTGGTCACGTCCTTCGAACGGCGCAGGTCGATTCGCATCTTTATCAGCTTCAGGCGCAGTTGATTCCGCAGTACAACAAGATCTTTCTCGCGAATGGACGCAAGGCCGCCGATCCGAAGCTCGTGGATCTTGCGCAGCAGATGGGCGGCACGCCAGTCATGATCTGGGAAGATCGTGAATACTGGGGTGAAACGAATGCCATGCTCTACTTGCGCGATCGCATCGCTGATAACGACATGCGTTGCTCGCTGTTCAATCGGATTCGTCACAGCGTCGATCTGTACGCGAAGAAGTACGAGCAGCGTTTCTTCGACATCGCGCAGGCGAGTCCAGCCATGAAGCTTTGCGGCTGGCAGTAGAGTTCCACGCAGGGGCGGCCACGGAGGGCCGCCCCTACAGCACGCTCCGCAGGGCTCGACATAACTATTCGGAACGTACTGTAGGGGCGGCCCTCCGTGGCCGCCCCTGCGTGGAATTTCTAATCCGCCAATTTGAGGCCGTCCGACTTAACGGACCACGTTCCATCTGTTGGAAATCCAGGTGCGTTCTTCGTCGGTCCGCCTTTCCAGCCTCCGGCCATCATTGCTATCGCGTAAAGCAAACCGCCGTTGCCCGGGAGATAACACGGAAGATTTGGTCGCTGCCAGTTGTGTCCGTTCGGTAAATAACGATTCTTCTCTGTTTGCATCATCAAAGCGTCGATCGCGATGCTAGTTTCACAAAGCCGAGCGGCGGTCATCGCTGTTAACGGATAGTCCCAACCCCACGTCTTATCCCACTGCCAACGCCGCATCGTCTCGCGCAGTGTGCGACGCATCGTTTCCTTATCGACGCCGTCGCCGGGAAGAACACCGAAAGCACCAAGCATCGAAGGGTGATCGTAATTTCTTTCAGTAAACGTCTCCGGACAATTTTCATGTGCGAGATACACGCCGTTCTTGGCCGGCAACGGCGAGAGGTTGCGAATCACGCGATCCCATTCTGCATTTCTTCTTAGTCCCAACCGCTCGCGCCATTTCTGCGCGACCCCCAGTCCGTATGACCAGTATGAAAGTTCAAACGTCGGATTCCAGGTCTCTGCGGGTGGATGATTCTCCTGCGCCGGAATCACCGGTGGTCCGAGCACATAACGCGACGTACGTTTATCAAAGTATGCGTAATCGGCCATGAATTCAGCCGACTGAAACACAAGCTCGCGATACGTCTGTAACGTGCTTCGCCTCGGGCGTGTCTGGTAACAAAGCTCCGCGTAAAAGATCGGATGCGGCTGTTGCCAGATGAGCAATGGGCCGATCGTCGAAGGACTATCGCGTCCTTCTGGTCCAACCATCTTGGGCCAACGGGCACCGCGATAACCCTGCGACCGGGCCAATTCGACCGCGCGCGGCAAGGTCCCTTCGTACCAGTTGAGACTTCTTTCAAAGAGCGGCAACCGGTTCCATAGAGCAAAGTGCGTCGCGTGCCACCAGTGCATTTCCAGGTGAAACTTTCCGTACCAACTGTTGACTGTTAGTCCGGTTTCCTGCGGCGGCATACTGCCGGAACACTGTATAGCAGTGAGATATTGCGATAGAACAACTCGTCGCTCGAGCTCGATTGCTCGTTTGTCTTTACTCTGCACCAACTCGACTGCTGCGCCGCGCGTCCAGAAGTTTTGCCAGTGTCGTTCGCTTGCAGCGATCGTCTCGCCCGGAGTTGGCAATGCGTCGTTTGGTTTGTGTTGCGAAAACTCAACGACAAACTCTCCGGCAGTTAACAGGAACTCATGCGTCGCTTGCGCTGCTCAGCTGCCCTCTATGCTGGAGTGTGACGTAATAAGCATCTCCATCCAACTGGCGCTCAATCACTTTTTGATCCGCGCTAATCCGCGTCTGGTGTTTCTCATCCGCGTCCCAATCCGCAGCCTGCATTGACCGCGAGCCATACGGAAACGCGATGCGAACCGCGAGACGCGGCAACCGTGAATCAATGACAACCGCCAGCAGATCCCGTTTCGGGATGAACTGCCGTAATGACTGATACCGGCTCGCCCAATACTTTGAATTTGCTGTTTAGCACACCACGCCAGAGATCAAGCTCCTGGTTGATCTCGGTGATGTTTGCCGGGTCGATCTCCGCTAGACCAATCTGGCCCAGGTGCAAACGATGCGGATTCTCACGCAACCAGTTGAAAAGTTCTGTCTGACCTTCCGAACTGGAGTTGTATCCGACTTTTCTTCCGTAGGTCTCATAGAACTTAGGACGCAATGTCTGAGACTGGAGCGACGCCGGACGCGGTCGCGTGTGCCAACCCCATTGCGACATCGTGCACAGTGGCATTGCGCCGGCGTAGAGTTGCGGAAAAGTTTGCAGTCCAGTTACGTCGGCGGTGAATGCGAATTCGCCGTTGCCGAGTGATAACGGGCTTAGTGGATCGATTTTAGTTAGTCGCGGGTTGTGTCTGCGAACAAGAGCGTGTCGATCGATTGCAGCTGAGCCAAGCGTGCGTGGAGCAAGAACACTGGTGGCTAAAAGTGCTTGTAGAAAGCCGCGACGCGAAACCATTTTGCGCTCTACACAACCAGGGGCGGCCACGGAGGGCCGCCCCTACAGTACGTACCGAGAAATCTTATTTCTCTTTTCTTTTATGTGCTTTTTGTGCCTTTTTGTGGCTACTCTTTCTTGTGGCTAAAAAATAAACTTGGCTGCCAACTGCGCGCGGCGAGCGTAGTTTAGTTGGTTCGATGTGATGATTGCGCCAAAGCCCGAAGATCCGGCATTGACGGTTGGTCCCGGGAACAGCGGATGGTTGAACGCATTGATAAACTCCACCCGCAATTGAATCTTCATGGTTTCACGCAACTGAATGTCCTTGCGCAAACCAAGATCGACGTTGTTGATTGGATCGATCCGCACTTCATCGAGGAAGAACGGGAACGTTCTCAAGTGGTCAACCGGAGTTGCGCAGTTTGCGGAACCTCCCGGAAATGCTCCGCAAGTCGGCGTTCCGCCTACGGCTGAAACAAACGCCGACGTGTTGAACCAGCGTTCGATGGTCTGGTCGCTCTTCGGAAGCCCTGCGTGACCGCCAAGGTAAAACACATCATTTGCAAATCTTAGTGGGAACCCGGTCTGATAAACATAAGTTCCCTGGATTTGCCACCCACCAACAATCGCATTCGCGAGCCGGTTCGCATTCGTAAAGATGCGCTTACCGCGACCGAACGGCAATTCCAAGAAACCACTCATCGAAAACCGGTTCGGCGTGTCCTGAGGCGATCGTTGTTTGACGGGCCGTTCGTCGGCGGGATTCAGGTACTCAGTGGCCTCTATCCACTTCGATCGTGGTATAGGCGAATTGGAGTCCATAACCCTGGGTGAATCTCTTGTTCAAACTGAACTGGCCCGAGTGATACCAACTCTCACCGTCATTGACGGATGTGTTTATATCACCAAAGTTCGGGAAAGGACGCAGCAACTGACGTCGCGTTGTCGTGGCGCCAGCACCTACGAAGAGTGCGCTGCCGCTTGTGCAACCCGTGCCGGTGGCGTTGGGGTTACTACAGAAGAATGGATTCGCCACTGTTCCGCCGAGACTCGTATTGTTGGCATTCTGGGCAGCAGTGCGCGAGTTGTCGAGGTTCAGATATTTGTTGGGGAGAGCGTTTATGTTCCTGGTAATTTCGATGTCGTAGCCCTTGTCTCCGACGTATACCGCTTCAAACATCCAGCCACCCCAAAGTTCGCGCTGAACGCCAAAAGACCAGCGGGCCTGTTTTGCCACTTTCGGATCCTGGTTGAAAAACGAAATGGTTTGGCCCAACGCGGTCTGCCGGCCTAAAGCGTTTCCACTCGGCTCCGTAATGCCATTTGGGAATGGAGTCGAAATTAAAACCGGTAGTGGCGCTCCATTTGGACCAGTGCCTAATGGTTGAATCGTGGTTTGGGTGTAACCCGGCTGGATAACATCTCCGCGTCGCTCACCCAGGAACCCCTGGAATAGACCAAAGCCACCTCGCAGTACCGTCTTGTCATTGTATGCATAGGCAAAACCCACGCGTGGCAGGAGGCCGTTTTTCGGCGTGTTGTAGAGTCCGCTACCTGTGTCCTTGCCGGCAAACAATAGACCGCCTTTGGCACTTATCGAAGTCAGGCCAAAAGTCGTCTTGAGTGGATCGTTTGCATTTAACCTGTTCAGTATCGCGGCATAGTTCGCCTGAGCCGTTGCTTCAAACGGTTGTGTGAAGGAAAAGTCGAAACCGGAAACGCTCTTGTTCTGGCGTTCCGTTAATGCCTGCTCGAATTCCCAGCGCAAACCAAGATTGAGCGTCAGCTTAGTCGTGAGTTTCAAATCGTCCTGTGCAAAGAAGCCCCAGGTCTTCGAATACTCAGAGTAATCAGAAGCGCGGACAATCTGCATAGTGGTTGGATAGCCAAGCAGGAATGACGCAAAAGCCTGCAACCCTTCGACGTCAGTGCTGGCTGCACTGCCCTGTCGGGTGAAGGTGTTATCGAAGATAAAATGTCCTGACTGGTTGTTGCTCTTGAAACTATCGTCCTCACGATAGATGCGCATCTCACCGCCAAAGCGGAATGAGTGCTTGTCTTTGGTCCAATTCAACACGGCAGTCGCGAAGTGGCTACTGACGGGCCTGAACTCGTTCGTATGACCGTTGCCAACGGGAGCACCTGTGCAGTTTCCCGAGCAATTGAAATCGAAACGCGGAAAGCGCCGGATCCCTTCGCCAACTGCGTTGTTGAAAGCAGCCGGAAAACCGAGCGTGGTTAGATCCATCCCGTATTGACCTTCAGGCGCGTCTGGAGCGCGGATGAATCGATTGAAACCATACCGGAGATTCAGTACGGTGTTGGCATTGAAGGTGTGAACCTCGTCCAAAACAGCCTGCTTCGACTGGAAGACAAACCTGTCTCCTACGTAAATTGAATTCGTATAGTTGTTGTAGGTGCTCTTCCGGTTATACCAACTGTACCGACCAAACAATTTGTCGTTGTCACCGATGCTCTGGTCCAGCCGGATAGTGAAGTTTCGGTAAGGCGGGTCGAGGAGCTCGGAAAGCGTCGAGTCTCTAATATTGTTGTTGAGAAGAAAGTTACCCTGCGCTTTTTGTTTGGGTGATCCCCAGAACGCCATCACCGCCTTAGCAACCGGATTTATTCGGCCAGCGGGAATTTTGTTGTCCGTGAACTGCGTGCGATTAGTAACGTTGCCGCCTGAAAATGTGCCGGTCAGAGGATCGTGGATCTTGATTACATTTGCATAGGCAGAGAAATCGCCGTTCTTCAGAGCCTCGGTGGGTACCCAGATATTATTCGCATCGAACCGAGGTCTCGAATCGCTGATACTCTCATAAGCGAAGAAGAAGAAGCTCTTGTTCTTCCCATTGTAGAGCTTCGGAATCCTTATAGGACCACCAACGCTAAAGCCAGGACGATTCGAGAAGCTGTATGGTCTACCCTGCCGCTGAGCATTTCCAAAGAAGTCGTTGGCTGCCCAACCGCCTGGTTCGATCCAGTAGTAAGCGGTGCCGTGATACTCGTTAGTGCCGCCTTTCGTAACGATGCTGGTAACGCCACCCTCGGTGTTGCCGAACTGGGCATCGTATGTAGCGGTTTGTACTCTAAATTCCTGCGTTGCATCGCTGGTCGGAACGTACGACGCGATTACCTCATTGGCATTGGCCGTCGCAGTGCTAGGGGCGCCATCGATCAGGAGATCGCTGCGGATGCCACGCGCGCCGCCCATCGCGAAGTTGGCGATGTGTGTCGGTTCAAAAGGCCGATCCAAACGACTGCTGCCGGTATAGGAAACACCCGGCGCAAGATTGATGAGCACATACGGATCGCCGTGAATCGATGGCAGCTCGTCTACGCGCTTGCGATCGATTGTCATACCGAGGTTGGGATCTGAGACGTTAAGTTGCGACGACTCAGATGTGACCGTGACAGTTTCCTGGACCGTACCCACATCAAGAGTCACCGTCACAGTGCTCGTCTCATTGATTGCCACCGTGACTTTGTCGACAACCGCTTTTTTGAAACCAGTGACTTCCACCAGCACCTGATAAGTTCCGGGCAGAAGGTATGGTGCGTCGAAGAGGCCCGCATCGTTCGTTGTTACGGTGCTCGTTCCCGATCTCGCCAGATCAGTGATTTTCACGGAAGCACCCGGTACGGCTGATCCATTGGGGTCCAAAACGCGACCGCTAATTTTTCCACGCGACTCCTGAGCACTCAGGGACGAGGACACAAAAAGAATCGCGCCGATGAGAATCAAAGCGCGAACGATAGTCGGGAAGTATTTAACTCGTGTGCTCATTTTTATCTCCTGTTCGACTGAGTTAAGCCGGGCCCGGCGTAACTTATGGCAACGATCTAGTAGCAGCGCAGCTAGAGCTAATCACGCTCGATTTCTAACCTTGGTTTGACCAATCACCGAATTAAATTGCTTGGTTAAATCGCGAATGTGGTTGTGAAAACCCTACAAAAGACGCTTGAATCGCTGGCCCCGCATTTTGTTGCAGGCCCCGTCGAAAGTCAAGCTTTTTCCTTACCAATTTTTTGGAGCAAGCATTTCAGGTATTACCAAAATATATTCGCGGTTTTTCGTGCAAGGTTTGTTCCGCGGTATCTACAAACTGTAGTCGCTTTATTTTTCCGTAATCCCGGACGGAGTTCGGGGCGTTAAGAGTCCAGAATTATGGATTCGACTTTGCTTTTTTGAACTCGCATTAGTGCGATTGGTCAAGCCAGATTTGCATCAGGCGCCACTTTGGAGTCGGGCGGCCTGACGCCGCTTTGGCCTTGATCAGGCGTTATCGATAACAAAGCGGCGTCAGGCCGCCGCACTCCAAAGTGGCCCGCAATTCCTCTCACGCGCTACATGCCTGTGACTGTTACGACTGGAGGATTTGCATAATCGTTCCAGAGCCGATCAAAAAGCTTCGGGTCCGGTGGGCCGTCGGCGACCACGTACCGGTATCGCAGCACAAACTTCTTCCCTGGGTCGATCTGGAAGCGACCCATTTGCGACGGCGCGTAGTTGAAGTACGGATCATCTGGATGGATCCGCAGCGGCACCGGAGCTCTGAAATTGGATGGATGATCGAGCACAGCGATGCCGGCCAGTTGTCCATCAACCGATCCGCCGATGTGACACCAACGACCACGAGTAGCGTTGCCGTCCGCACGAGTTTTACCGTCCGAAGTTAGAAAACTGATCTTCGTCTTGTCCCTCCATTCTCTATTCCCGCGCACGCCCATTCCACCGTATCGATATTCCTCGAGTATCAACGGGCTCGCTGACGCGCATTCCTGCGTGGCAACGATGTCGAACACAAAATACGGAGCGCCACCGACGTTATAGACCCTGACGTCCCACTCTTCGTTGAGCGCGGTCTTTGGCGCTTCGCCAGTCAAAGCAACATACTTCTGGTACGAGGTGAATCCAGCATGCACTGGACCACTCCACGTCTTGCCAACCTTTTCGAAATCGACTCTTCCCGTGTTATCGCCGACGTTCCAGAAATCGGGATGCTTACCTTCAAACTCCGTCTTGGTCCAGGCAAACCAGATCCCGTGATGGTGGTAATGATCTGATGGATAGTCGTCGGTGACGATTTTTCCCTTTGGAGTAAACACGGGATGAATGTAGCCGCCACGCAGGAAGACTGGTTTGATATCGGGCGACGGCAAACCGGCCGGTTCGGCAACAAAGCTGAAAACCTGCTGGCCACCGATTTTGATCTCGACATGGTGTCGATCGCGCGTCAGCACTGGGCTGGAACCCTCAACTGAGGGCTTTCCTGGTCCAGGCACGAGCCGAAATCTTTTCGATTGATCTGCTTTTAGATCGCGCAGCACGAACGAGGCCGTGGTTCTGTCAAGCTGCAACGGAATTGAAGCGCCTGTGTCGTCAATCAGATGATAACTGCCACTCTTCGATTTGAAATCAAAAGAGACAACTGTGTTGTGGCGATCCCATTTACCGGCGTTTACCGTTACATAAGAGACTACGTGTACTGCTGTAGTGCCGCTGTTACTCAACAACAGCGCTAGCAGCACTGTCGAGATCGCAATCAAGTATTTGAGTCTTCGCAAATCGGACGCCTCCTTGGAGTGCGGTGCCTCGGCACCGCTTTGGTAAAAATACCAAAGCGCCAACAAGTTGGCGCACTCCAAAGAGGCGCCTATTTCCTGGCTAACTCTTTGTACTGCGTGGCGGGACTGATGCGAGTTCAGAGATTCGCACGGGTCGCTTCAACTCAACACTCCTGCGCGCCGCGATTCCAGTCAAACACGACAACGCCCCCGCACGTGAATCAGGCAGGCGCATGTGTGCGGGAAGATCCGGTTTGCGAAAGATCGTGTCTCTGATACGTGCGTCGCCTCCGGAGTGTCCGCCTGCGATCTTCGGAGTCTCTATCTTTTCTCTTTTCCCGAAGCTGGTCGTGAGAAAAATTTCTGTCTGTTCCTCGACCGGCCACGGTTGCCGCTCGTAATCGCGCACTTCCAGTCTGCCTTTTTCGCCGTTGAACGCGAGGCGGTATCCCTCGATCGGCATGAATGCATTCAGCGAATAACTCATGTGCGTGCCATTCGAGTACTTCACGAGCGCCGCCATCGTGTCGTAGATGTCAACGTCTTCGCGAAACACGCAGCCGTCACGATGGTAGTTGTCTACGTCTTCGCAACCGGCATATAGCGCCATGCGGTTCGCGTTCGTCGTCATGTCGTAATGAAAACGACATTGAGACTTATGCGGACACGGCCGGCAGTTCGTCGATCGGAATTTGCCGTTGCGTCCATAAACCTCGAGGCCTCCACGTGCGGAAACTTCAACCGGATCGGCATCGAGCCACCAGTTGATGAGATCGAAGTGATGCGTCGCTTTGTGTACCCAGAGACTTCCTCCCTTTGACTTGAGACGATGCCAGCGACGGAAGTAATCAGCGCCATGGTAAACGTCGAGATACCAACTGAAGTCGACAGAGAGCACGCGGCCGATAGCTCCGGACGAAAGCAGCTCTTTTATCTTCTGGTGCTTCGGGGCGTATCGATAATTGAAAGTGACGACAATCTTGCGACGATTGCGCTTCTCCGCGTCGAGCACAGCCTGGCACTGTTTCTCATCGACGACCATCGGCTTCTCGGTGATGACGTCGATACCGCGATCGAGTGCTTTCGAAATGTAATGGCTGTGAAAGCCATCGACCGTCGTCACCATGAGCAGATCCGGCTTCGTCTGATCGCACATCCGATCGAAGTCGGTAAATGTTGGGCTGCTCACACCCAACATCTTCTTTGCGACCTCAACACGCTTGTGGTTGATGTCGCATAGACCAACAAACTCGATCAAATCGGAATACTCGCTCACTAACGGCTTGCCCCACATCCCGATCGCGCGCTCGCCCGTGCCGACGATGGCGTACCTGCGTTTCGGAGCAGCCATTGCTGTGTCACCGAGGAACAGCGAGGCAACGGTTGCTGAGCTCGCAGTTTTCACGAAGTCTCGTCTTGTAATTTTCATAGGTTTTTTTGGGCCGCGGATAAACGCGGATAATTTAAGGGATTAACTTCAATAACTCACGCATTTCAGCAACTGTTTTCGCGTATGCCGGATCGGCAACGAGGTTCTTTAGTTCATACGGATCATTGCGATGGTCAGTCAACATTTCTCCGGCCTTGCCGTCATCCCACGAAACGTAGTGCCACCTTTCGGTGCTGACTGATTTGCCGAGCTTACGCTGATACATGACAACACTCAGCCCCGGATAACTCCACCGGGCGTTGGGGTTCCGCAGCAACGGCGCAAGGCTGTGCCCCTCGAGTTTTCCTGCTGGCAGGTATGGATCCCTCAAGCCGCAAAGCTCGACGAGCGTCGCATACATGTCAAGTAATTGCACCGTTCGGGGAGAAGCCCCACCCTTCGTTTGCGGTGTGGCAATAATGAACGGCACACGCGTCGCGATTTCGAATAAGGAGTAGGCTTTGGACCACTTCCCTTTCTCGCCGAGGTGATAACCATGGTCGCCCCAGAATACGATGATCGTGTTTTTCCGCAAGTTCAAGCGATCGACTGCGTCGAGAACGCGACCGATTTGCTCATCCATGAAACTGACTGAAGCATAATAAGCACGAATCATTTCTCGCGCGGTCGCGGGTGTCGCCTCGCGAGCGATGAACAGATCCGTGTTTCTTCGCGCAATCGAGATCTCCGGAAAACCTGGCGGCGCTAAGGGACGCACGGAGAAGTCCGGTGGCAACGGAATCTTATTCACGTCGTAAAGATCGAAAAACTTTTTCGGTGCTGCAGGTGGACTATGCGGTTTCGCCGAACCGACCGCCAGGAAGAACGGTTGGTCCTTGTATTTTTCAAGGAACTCGATGGCTCGCGATGCGCTGCGGTAATCCTCGCTATTCTCACCATCACCGTCCAACACGACGATGCGATCGGAGTGTGCTATACGTTCCGCGCTGTCGGCATTTGACGGCGGACGCTGAGCGCCCCTGAACCGGCGCGCCTCGCCGCCTTCGGTCCAGGCATCTGTGTCGTCGATACCGCCGTGAAAGATCTTTCCGGCACGCAGCGTTGCGTAGCCATTTGCTTTAAAGTGCTGCGGGAGGGAGACAAACTCCGGATGCAGCGCGCGGAAATACAACTCGTTATCCATCACTCCGGTTTGCGTCGGATACCGGCCGGTCAACAAAGAACTGCGTGAAGGATTGCAGAGTGGAAACTGAGTGTAGGCGCGATCGAATCTAATCCCACGTGCGGCAAGTTTATCGATGTTCGGCGTCTTCACGATCTTGTCGCCATAACACCCGAGACTCGGCCGCAGATCGTCGGACGCGATAATGATGACGTTGTACTTCGGTCTTTGTACCGAGCCAACAGGCACACTCATCGAAAGAACGAAAGCGCCAACGATGAACAAAACGAACTTCGGCATAATTGAGATCTATCGAACGTACTGTAGGGGCGGCCCTCCGTGGCCGCCCTTGGTTTGAATCGTGTTCGCCGAATCCGAGGCCGTCGTTTTCCGAATACTGTGGATCCAACCAAGGGGCGGCCACGGAGGGCCGCCCCTACAGTACGTTCCATCGTGTGTGAAATGACTAACGTTTGCCAATCAGACGGACTGGACCAAGGATGCCTGAGGGCAGCGCCTGGATCTTGTCCATATCCTGTGGCTGGAAGCGTTCGCCGTAACGCAGGTTCAACAATCTGTAGTCCGGTAGACTCCGGCCCGCCATGTAATTCATTGCTGTGTTAGCGACGAGGATCCGGATCTTGTTTTGTCCGGGTCTAAAAAACTTTCGCACTTCAAGTGAATATGGCGGACACCAGACCGAACCCGCCCGCACATCGTTTATATAAACCACAGCGGCTTCGCGAACCGGACTGTCGAGCCATGCCTGCATGCCATTGCGTAACGACTGCACCGCCAACGGAATGCCTTCACCAAAATCCAAACGCAGCGAGGAGTTGTTCTGAATCAACCGTGCTGGAATGCTTACTTCCTTCTCGTAGGTGGCGACTCCCGAGAAGTATCGGGTTGTTTGATCCTCAGTCCACGACCGCAACTTGTCCCACGGCGCCGCCGGACCTGCTCCAACCGCAACTCGCCACTCGGGGCTCAAATCCAAAAGTGTTTGTTCCGCAGTATTTTCTTCGGGCGCCGCCAGACTGCGCTTTGTGAAAACCACGAGCCGGGAGCCGTAAGGGTCGAGACGGATGGTCACGGTCGAGTGATCAGATGTTTGAGAGTTCTTGTCTTTTGCTGGTTGAACCGAGCCATCAAACGGACTCCACCATTCGGGTTTCATGCGGGCTACGTCAAAAATGGCATCAACACTCCGAGCAGCATTCGTTGTGTTGACGATAAAATAAATTTCGGCATCGCTAGTGCTGCGATGAACAAATGCGATATCCGGCGACGCCGGCACAAATTCGACGTCAGGTTTGGTTAACTGCTGAAGGGTGCGACCAAGATCGCCGGCTTCGTTCACGACGAGTCGTCCCGATCGAAACGATCCATTGAACAGGGTTTTCGATATCTCCGCGATCTGCTGGTGGTCTTCCGGAGTTGCACGAAAGCCGGGCGCTTGAAATGGCGTACGCTTCGTCGCTATCAACACTCCGCCAGCACGAACGAATTCCGCAAATTTCCGGTAAGTATCGACTGGTATTGTTTCGACAGCTGGAAAAATGATGACCTTGTATCGCTGCCGGCTCAGCACGAGGGCGCCGTTGTCGATCTTCCCAACCTGGCGAAACGAATCGTCGTCGAAGAAGTCGATGTTGTAACCGGCCGCGAAGATCGCGGGCAGCAGATCCGGACCAACATGCTCACGTAACACTTCGATCAAATGCGGATTGCCGGGCGTCATCTCACCCCAACCGTCGTCGTTAGGCAGGTACACCGCCACATCGTTCGCAGGCTGTCCCGCTCGCATCATGAAGCTGACGCGCTGCAGATACTTCGCAACGTCAGGCATTACGATCCACCACGGATTCTTTTCGTTGAAGACACCGGCGGCGTAGAAACGCCAACCGGGATACTCGACACTCGGGGGCGTGTATGGCCAGCCGTGACCGATCAATTGATTGATGCCCTGAAGGAAATGAACGTCGGCTTCGGCTTTGATGTCGAGTGGTGTCGCGCGAAACGATGGTGAGTGTAACCAGGTCCACGTTTCCGACGACGTGATGTTCCTGCCGTAAACATGACTTGCTGACGATGCCCAACGCGCGGCGCGTACAACTTTCCACTGCGCTCCCTCACCTTCAGAGATGTCAGCAAAAGCATTGCTCGACAACGTCGCCGAAGGAACACCATAGTCCTGTATTCGGAAAAGAACTCCATTTCGTTTTGACCACTCCTGCATCGGCGCGAGGAAACGCTCGTTCAAGAGTTCTGTTAGCGTCTTGCCCCAGTCACGCCGCAGAGCCTTCGTTCGCCGTCCAAAGTCGTTAACCAGAAACGGCAAGTGTGGTTTAAGGTCGTAACCGCGGCGACGTTGAAACTCCTCCAAAAAATCGCTGGACCAATCGGCGTTGTAAACTTCGAGACTGTCGCAAAAGATCGCATATGGCTTGTTCGGTCCGAACGCTGACATCAATCGGTCGCCGACGTTCTTTAGGTAGGCGTCGGTCGCTGCACGATTCAGGTGATCGAGCACGAAACCCTCAGCGCCGACTGCAGGACGTTTGACTTGCATGCCGGTGCGACTGGAGATGAAGAAAAGAACGTCGTGTGAACCGTCCGAGACATTCGCAAGCTTTACAACTCCATCTTTAACATCCGTTAGTTCGCGAACACTATCAGCGACCAGTGACTTGCCGTCGCTGCGTGCGAGAAACACGGCAATAAGTTTCTCACCGGCGCCTATGGAAGGAACTTTAGCGAAGGTGGCATTTGGTTCAACCTTGACCCGTTCGTAGCGCAGACGTGCAGCAGCGTGTTCGATCGAAACGCCTGGTCCACCAAAAGGCCAGCCGCTGCCGAGTGTCAGGTCAAATCGAAGTCCGAGTTCTTTGGCTTTATCGGCCGTGAACCGGAGTGCGCTTAGAAATTCCGGTGAGAGAAAAGGAGAGTTCTTGATGCCTTTTGCCTCGTCGTCGAGGGAAAGGGCGTAGACGGGTTGCACTTCAAACCCGCCGATGCCGCCCTCCTTCATCAGGCGCATCTCGCGGTCGAGTTGTGCATTGTCAACAGCAGGACCAAACCACCACCAGCGCATCATGATCCGCGCGTCGTCTGGCGGTGATTGAAACGATCTTTGAAGATCATCGATTTGTGCTTCCGCGGGAAGCGGCAGCGCCAGCAATGTGAATATCAACAAGCCGTTGATTACTACTTGAATTCGTGGCATCGATGAAAAGTAGTGGACATGATTAACAAGATGTACAGGATTAACAAGATCGAAATCTTGTAAATCCTGAAACATCTTGAAAATCCTGTCTAACAGTCGATTTGATACAACAACCTAGAAGAAAATCCTTATTCCAAACTGAATATAACGTGGTTGCGAGAAGGCGGCGTTCAGGGCGCCGAAGTTTGTGTCGTAGGCCTGACGCAAACGATAGAGTTTCAATCCCTGCAACGTCGTGATGTCAAATGCGTTCGGATTTGTGGTTGCAAACCCCTCCGGAAGCGGGATGCGGAAGAAATCCAACGGCAGCGCACCACTCGTCAACCGACTGTTGACGATCAGGTTGTTAACCTGGGCCAAACTCGCGGAACGTCCCGAAGCGAAATTGTTCCACGTATTAATATCAGCCTGTGCAAGTAACGCTTCATTAGGTAGACCGCCGAATGCAGGTGGCGTGTTACCCGTGTTGGTGTAACGCAAATTCGGATGGTTGAACGCGTTGATAAAGTCTACGCGGAAGTTGATTCTCCGATGGCTTTCCCCATCAAACGGGAACGGAAAACTCTTTTGCACCGAGAAGTCGAAGTACTCCTGCATCGGAGCGCGAACGTCGAGCGTTCGCGGAGCATTTCCGAGCGAGCCTTTCGCGGGGCGCATGAACGCTGCGGGATTTATGTAAGGCTCGCAAACGTTACCAACCGAGCAGTTCTCGTAAGAGTAGCGCGGATTCAGAATCGGAACACCCGGCACGATATCAGGCCGGATCGATCTGTTCACACCGCCGAGCCGGTTGGTGTCAGTGATGATCGGTACGTACGGCTGGCCGCCCTGTAAACGGACCAGACCGGAAATGATCCAACCTCCCACGACAGAATCGACAATCCCGGGCGCGTTGCCCAGAAACTGACGACCTTTACCAAACGGTATGTCGTAGACGAAGGTCGAACTGAAGTTGTGTTTGATATCGAACGTGGAGATTGCCCGATCACTGACGCGTGGAATGCCATAGGAAATCTGCTGGCCCAGGTTTGTCGGCGTCGTCAACGTTCTCACATCCGGACTCGCATCCGACGCATCGTCGATCGACTTGCCGTAAGTGTAGTTCGCAGTGAAGGTCAATCCACGCGAAACTCGCCGACGAACATCGATATAGCCGGCATGCCTGATGCTGTTTGCCGAAGGATCGAGAAAACGGAACAGGTTATTGAAACCGAAGAACGGCGCCGTAACACTGTTTCGCTGAATCGTCACCACTGCACCGAGCAGGTTGCGCCGGCCGAGTGGATCGGCAAACGCGGTTTCCGCATTGAGGTTCTGTGCCTCGAGTGACTCGACGAAATCAATATCCTTGGGGTTGATGTTCACGAGCGGCATGTAGAGGTGCGTGCCTTTGTTGCCGACGTAAGCAACTTCCACGAGGGTGTTTTTCCATGGCTCAAACTGAATCGACAGATTCCAGTTCTGACTCGTCGGAACTTTTCCACTGCCTTCAGCATCAACCACAAAGCCCGGCGTGCCGAGACTGTTTAGGAAAACGAGTCCATCAGAGTTGGTTCCAAGTGTTGCATCGATCGAACCGCCCGCGATGAATGGTTGGTTTCCAGTCAGGCGCACCGGCTGAGCCGGATCCGCAGTGCCGCCCGCGGTTGATCCGTTTGCGAGCGTTGATACTCCTGTGAACGCGCCGAAATCCGGATTCGGAAGTCGATTTTGACCGGTTAGAGTCGCATGAGACATTCCGTAGCCGCCACGAATCACGAGGCCTCTATCTTCCGCCCACTTGAAGAGCCTCGGACTCCATGCGAAACCGAACCGCGGTTCGAATCCGAGATAGTCGACCGGAGTCAGGTAACGAGATCTTCCGCCACGACCAGCGAAAGCAAACGGTGGGAGCAGAACACTGGTCGGCACAGTTGCAGGAATCGGTTGATTTGCCGGGACGCCCAGTCCCGTCGCGGTCGCGCGCCGTTGCGCGTCAGTGAGCGTAACTCGCTGCGAGAGATCCGGACGGAAGGATCCCTGGAGATCGTTCTTCTCAGTTCGTGGATACTGAAGTTGGTATCGTAGTCCAAGATTGAGCGTGAGATTTGGTCGTGCCTTCCAGTCGTGCTGCACGAAAGCAGCAGTGCTCTTCCAGCGATAGTCATAATTCAAAAGCAATGGACGCACCTGGACCACGTTGGGAACGCCGAGCAACATGCTGGCGAGATTGTTTCCACCGTTGGCGACATTAGTGCCACGATTGTCACTCGTGTTCACCACCCGAAATTCCCAGCGACCGCCGGACGCACCGAAGAACGGAATCACATTCAAGCGCGCGTAACTGAGGTCCACACCAAACTTCCATGTGCGGCTGCCGCGAGTCCAGTAGACGACGTCGTTGATGTTGAATCGTTCCTCGACGTTGAAGTTGTTGGTCGAACCGGAAGAGCCTACATCTGCGAATGCGTTGTAACCATTGACGGGATTGCCGTCACCGCTGATTTGAAAGAGGGGCAAGCCGCCCGAGGTTAAGCTTCCCAGACCCAGTTCGGTCGCGAGATTTCGACCTCCCTGGATGGAAAACTCAGGTGAGAAGTCTTCACTGAATACACCGCGCGTGTAATTCAGACGCAGATCGTTAACCAGAGTCGGAGAAATGATCTTGTTATAGGCCACGAGGTATTGCTTGGCATCGCTGAAAATACCGTTGTTACCGTTTACGTCACTGCCGAATCCACGGATTCCTATCGCGGGAGTTTTCGTGTAACGGAAGTTGACGCTGTCGTTGCCGGTGAACCTGTGGTCCAGCCGGAAGGTATAACGCGTTTCGTCCTGCTGCACGAACCGTTGCACGATGTGGTTTCGGACTAAACCCGCGTCGTCGATGAAGTATTCACCAGCCGGCGGCATGAACTTCAGAATCTCGAGCGCCTTTGGATCGATCATCGACGCCGGAATTCTGTTGCCGGGAAACTGGCAGAACGTTGCGGTGGTGACTCCGTTAACCGTACACGTTTGCGCGAGTGGCACGAGACGATTATTCACCAGGTTGAACTGTTGAAATATGTTCGAAGTGCCAACTGAATTGAGGCCGAATCGCTGTTGGATCGAAGTGGGCACCCAACCACTACTCGTCCTCACGAGGTTGCTGAAGTCACCTGCTCGCTCAGCCGCAGTCGGAAGCAGAGTCGTCACCGACAAGAAGTCGCGGCGCCAACGTGGTTCATAGGCGAAGAAGAAGAACGTCTTGTTGTGACCGTCGTAGAACGCTGGTCCACCTTCACCAAAACGTGGCAAGAATACCGGACCACCAACGGTGATCGAGACCTGATTGTAGCGAAGGTTGTTCGCAGGTCTTGGACCATTGCCGATGCGATAAGGCAGTGCGTTTGTCTTTGGATTGCGGTGATACCAGAGCGCGACGCCGTTGAAATCGTTGGTGCCCGATTTAGTGGTCGCATTGATCACGCCGCCTCCGGTCGCGCCATACTCGGCGGAGTAGGCTGAGCTCTGCACCGTGAACTCCTGAACTGTTTCCGGAGTAAAGCTGACGACTGCGCGCGCAATGCCGACGCCCGTGTTGTTCACACCATCGGCGAGTATGGCAGTGCTGCCGGCGCGTCCACCGTTAATGTTCAGATTGAAACCCGGTACAGGCTGATCCGAAGTGACGCCAGGATCCTCACTGCCCGCGTCACCTGAAACGTTCGGCGCCGTTACCGCGAGATCGAGAACACTCCGATTGTTCAGTGGCAGCTCGCGTATCTGACGCTCGTTCACCGTCTGCGTTGTGGTAGCCGATTCGGTATTGATGACGGCTGCGTCCGAAGTGATCGTTACCGTTTCTCCGACTTGACCAGTCTCGAGTGTGATGTTGACTGCAGCAGTCGTTGCCGTGTCCACTTTCACTTTTTCGATTAGCGCCTTCTTGAAGCCGGGGGCTTCAACCCTGACGCTGTAAACCACCGGATCCAGCGATGTGGCTGAATAAGTCCCTGACTCCGATGTGGTCAGAGTCACGACCCTTTGAGTGCCAAGATCCGTGATTACGACTGTGGCGCCCGGAACCACTGCACCGTTGGGATCGAAGACGGTCCCGCTGATTCCGCCTTTATTGCTCTGGCCAAAAACGACGACCGAGCAGATCACCGTGAACACGACAGCTATAACGAGTCGCATGGTAACGCTCCTTTCAATACACAGATTCCACAGATTACAGATGGATATCTGCGTAATCTGTGGATAAGTTAGCCTTGAGACAACCTACCTCTTGCCGTCTGTTGGGCCAGGCCAGTTGTCTGTGCGGAACGGTCCGGCGGGGATGCCGGTATCGTTTGTGAGATTCGGATTCCTCGGGTTGTTATTAAATGCGTAACGGACGGCCACTGGCTGCGAAACCTGCGGCGACCAGACTTCGACGCGATTGCGTCCCACTACTTTTGCTTCAGCCCAATACCATTTGCGATCCGCGCCGGCGATTGCAAACTCTTCGAGCTTCGTCCCAATGCTCGGCTTCAATCCACTGCCGACTTCAGAAAACGTTACAACTATCTTCGAGTCTTTGACCTCTGTTTTCTGAAATACAGGACCAGACTTCAACAGCTTGCGCTTGTAAACATCGACGAGTGCCCAACGCGCCATTCGCCTGCCGACGTCGAGTTTGTTCTTTGGGTGAATATCGCGCGCTTCACCAAGGTCAATCGTGACGATGAGTCCCGTTTGCGGCACTGTATTCGCAGTGAGTCTTTGTGCTTCTCGTAGATGACTCCACGCTTCGTCTGCCGGCTCATCTTTCGTGGCCCGATAATTTGGTAATTGCACAATGCCAAACGGAAAATCACCTTCACCCCATCGTTCGCGCCACGACTTGATCATCACCGGCAACAGGATGCCGTATTGTTGCGCGCGAGCTTCGTTTGATTCTCCCTGGTACCACATGGCCCCACGAATCGCGAAAGGAATGAGCGGCTCGATCATGCCGTTGTAGATTGAGGAGGCAACACGATATTCGCGCAAAGCGTCTGGAACAGAAGGCGATGGTCGTGGAATCGCTCCTGCGGCATGGGCCTTGTAAGACTCTTCACGCCAGCTCAGGATCGCTTCGTCGTATTGCACTTTGACTCGCGGCCGTTCTTCGTCCCAGATCTTCGTTCGATCGACAGTTGGTTTTAGATCGGCGGAAGCCAACAGGTATTCAACCGGTGTCCATGCTTCAGCCTGCGAACCTCCGTAGGATGAGTTAATCAGACCAATGGGAACGTTCAATTCCTTCTGTAACTCAACACCAAAGTAATATCCGGCGGCTGAGAACTCTTTCACCGATTCGGGAGTGCAGGCCCTCCAAACGCCGAGCGGCGGCTTTGCGTGTTTGAATGCGACCTGGCGGCTGACGTTGAAAAGACGAATCGTCGGATGATTGGCGTTGGCAATCGCATCTGCGCCGTTCGTAGTCTCACTAAGCAGACGCTGCATGTTCGACTGACCGGCGACGAGCCAAACCTCACCAACTAGAATGTCCTGTAGCTCGATCTTGTTCTTGCCCTCGATGATCAAGATCGATGGTGTTGCTGTAGCCTTCAACCGTTGCAGACGAATTATCCAGCGACCATTCGCGTCGGCAGTCGTGCTCTTAACGTGGTCATTAAAGCGAACACTCACCGCCTCACCCGGATCAGCCGTTCCCCAGATCGGTACAGCCTGATCGCGTTGCAGGACCATGCCGCTGCTAATAACATCAGGCAGCGTCACATTCGCACGCGCAACAGCAGCGAACGACAAAACCAGAACTGCAATGAACAGTTTCATGATCATCGCTTAACGCACCTCTTTGGAGTGCGGTGCCTTGGCACCGCTTTAGTACAAATACCAAAGCGCCACCAAGGTGGAGCACTCCAAGGCGGCGCCCCAATCTGCGGTTCAGCTAGTAGTTGATTTCTTCACTTCCACCGCAAACACATAAGTTGGACCAAGCATATTCGACCGAAACACGATCCACTTCTGATTGGGCGTGAACGTCACGTTCGGCTCGAGACCGTAGTTGTGCTTGCCAAGATTTACTAACCGCTCTGTCTTCAACTTCGAACCTGCCGGCCTGAACAGGTATATCCACTGCCCATTTCCCGGCGCCGCCACGCTGTTTGGACCACCACCATCGCCAGCGAACAGCTCTCCATCGGGCGAAACGTTGAAGTGTACCGACCATTCTTCACGCGGCACACTGTAGCGAATCGTTTTTCCGGTCTTCACGTTTACACCCGCCAGCCAGAAGACTTCGCTCTTCGGTGTTTGCAGGTCGTACCAGATCATGTCGTTTGGTCCAAAGAACTCGTGACCCGCAATCTCCATGTCCATCGTGCGTTTGTGCATCAAGCGCGGCTTGCCTTCATCGATGTTAATGGACCAGATGCGATCGATTTTGTGCCACGGCCCCTCGTGGCAATACATCATCAACTTCGGATCGCTCGGTGAAAACTGAACGTGATTTAGCCAGTCAGTACTGCGATAGATCGACTTCACCTCGCCGGTTTTGATGTTTACTGTGTAGAGCGCCATCGGCAGCTTCGCAGCCAGACGACGCTCCATCATTTCGCCTTTGCCTGGGTAGTTGTCGCCGGGTTGTCCCGGAGCCGGCGGGCGTGGATTGGTAAACTGCTGACCACCTTCGACGTAACTGCCGCCGAGTAGTGTTTCGTCGGCATTGAGTCCGAATCCCGAGCCGGTACGCAACTCAGCGCGCTTCAGAATCGCGCGTGTCTCGCGTGTGTCGAGATTGGTTGCATAGATCGTGTCGCCCTTGAAGTAGAACGCCTGGCGTGTCTTTGGTCCAACGATCAGACTTCCGACCCGTCCCTCGACTAGCAACTCACTCTTCCCTGTTTTGAAGTTGTAGACGTAGAGACCCGTCGGACTCGTAAAGACCATTTTGTCGCCCGAAGCCGTGTAAGGGTTCTGGTGAAAGTAGAGACTCTGGCTGCCCGGTTCATCCGTGAGACGAACGACGCGATGGCCTGTATCCGGATCGATCCATTCCTTCGGCGGCTGTTGCGCTAGTATTTGAATCGCGCACGCACCAATTGCCAACCCAACTCCAACAACTCTCATATCAGAGCTCCGTTTCAAATAATCTGTGTAATCTGTGGATTACTGCGTGGTGTACCCGCCGTCGACCATCAAATGCGTACCCGTAATAAACGACGCCTCGTCAGAAGCGAGAAACAGAATCGGATACGCGACTTCGCGTGGATCACCGACGCGGTTCAGCAGATGTTTGGGGGCTTCAGTCGCAATAAAATCTTCTTTCGACATTCCCACAAGAGCTATGTGATTCTCTGTCGCACGCGTCAGAATCGTGCCCGGGCAAACACAGTTGACTCGAATGTTGAATGGCGCAAGGTCCATCGCCATGTTTCTCGTCATCTGCACAATCGCAGCCTTCGTGGCGCTGTAAGTTATGAACGACGGTTGGGCCACGAAACTCGAAATCGAACCGAGATTGACGATCGCTCCGCCACCTGATTGCTTCATGTGCTCCGACGCATACCGACTCATCAGAGCTGTACCAACGAGGTTGACGCTCAACGAGCGTTGCCAATCGTCAACCGACGCCTCAAGTCCCTTGAGAACGAACACGGCAGCGTTATTGACGAGGATGTCGAGACGTCCGAAAGCGCGCACTGCTTCGTCACAAACCCGCCGACAGTCATCCTCGTTCGAGATGTCCGTCTCAACAAAAAGCGACTCAAGCCCTTCACACTCGGGCATCCAGGGGTTTGCCACAACAACCTTCGCACCTTCTTCGGCAAACAACTCCGCCGTCGCCCGTCCAATACCAACGGCGCCACCAGTAACAATCGCCACTTTGTCTTTAAGCCTATTCATTAAGATCTCGCCACAAAAAGGCACAAAATGCACATAAGTGTTTTGAATCGATTTTGTGCTTTTTGTGCCTTTTGTGCTTTTTGTGGCTATAGTCGTTTTGGCGCATCGGGCTCGTATAAAGGAATAAAGACATCTGTTTCGCGCTTTATGCGCTCGGTTGTTATGTAGTACTCCTGAAGACTTTCCTGGATGCCGAGTGGCTCACCGTCATCAATGTTTCCGAACTTGAACACGCAGTCAGAAAATCCGACTCTGCCCTTCTCTGTCCCGACGACGTAACACATTGACGAGCGATGATGAACGCCGGCCCAGAAGCAGCGAATCCCTGGTATCACCTCGTCCTCATCTTCAAGCAGCCGCACTCTCTCATGGCCTTCGAACATCAGGTACCGCAAGGTTTCGTTGGAGATGCGAAACTCACGCGGCACATGCATCGGAAACTTCTCGACGTGAAAGTCTTCGATCCAACCTCGCTTTGAAATGCAGACTTGAGCGTTCGGGAAGAGTTGAATGTTTGCCGTCGCGTAGATCTGAAGCGGCGTGATCAGAACGTAATCAACGTCTTCAGCTCGAATGCCAAGCGAACCCAGTGCGTTAAGTGGTCGCTCACTCTCCTCACGAACAAGCTTTCCGCGTTCGCCAAAACCGCTACTCCAACGCTTGTTCAACTCCGTCAGATCCGGCGGTGGTCCGGTGTTGATAATCGCCGTCTTACCATGCCCACGAATCACCACCATCCAGAAATAAAGCTGCACCCAATCATTCCAATGACTCATCCAGTAAACTTCCGGCCCGGCCACATCACACTGGCCCATCTTCAGCAGTTGAATCTGATATGTCATCGAAAGTTAGTAAGTGGCTCTGCCGCCAGTCATGTCGAAAGTGAAGCCGGTCGTGAATGCTGTTTTCCGCGAGACGATGAACGCCGCCATGTGTGCAATCTCGTCGAGCGTGCCACAACGTTTCATCGGAATCTTGTCAGTCATGTACTTCACTTGCTCTTCGGGCATTGCGTCGACCATCGGAGTTTGAATTACCGCGGGTGCGAGCGCGTTAACCGTAATCCCAGTCTCCGCGTATTCTTTTCCCTGAACCTTCGTCATGCCAATCACCGCAGCCTTCGACGCGGAATACGCCAGCATCCCCGCGTTACCTTCCTTCCCCGCAACCGACGCGATGTGCAGGATGCGCCCGTAATTCTGTTTCAGCATCCACGGCAATACCGCTCGCGCAGTAAAGAACGAACCCATGAAATTTACTTCAAACACGAAGCGCAGGTTATCGACGTCGACCTCGTGACTCTTGATATTCGTGGCGCCAGTCACACCAGCGCTATTGACGAGGATGTCGATACGTCCAAACCTCTCCGCAATCTGATTCACCACACTCGCGACTAGATCTTCCTTCGTCAGATCGAGCGCAAACGAAACCGGAAAGCTGGCCTCATTCAGATCGAGCGCCGCCACCTGCGCGCCTTCAGCCTGTAACTTCTTAGCAATCGCCAACCCCAGCCCCGACGCTGCACCCGTAATGATTGCTACCTGGTCTTTGAATGTGTTCATGAATTTTTTGCCGCAGATGAACGCGGATTAACGCAGATCAGCGTAAATCTGCGTTCATCCGCGGCTCAACTTCTTTCGTAAGGCCGAATCAACTCCAACTCCCCATTCAACTCAACACCCCAACCCGGTTTCTCCGACAACTCAACCACTCCATCCTTTGGCAACGGCTCACACTTGAACAACTCTCCAAACAACGGCACGAGTCGATCAGCCTGCGGACTCATCACCAGAAACTCCGCAATCGGACAGTTCGTGTAGGCGTATTGCAAGTGATACGAAAACACACTTGATCCATGCGGCACGACCGGAATGTCATACGCTGCCGCCATCGCCACGATTCTTCTCGCTTCAGTTAGACCACCAACCCAGTTGATGTCGGGCTGCAAAATATCCGCGCACTTACGCGCGATCAGTTCACGAAAACCATAACGCGTGTATTCATGCTCACCGGTTGTCACCAGACAAATACCTGTCAGTGCCCGCTTCAACTCGGCGTAACCATCGAAGTCGTCAGGCGGCAAACACTCTTCGATCCAGTGAAGGTCGTAAGGCGCCAATGCTTTCGCTAACTGAATCGCGTAAGGCACCGTCAACGCCATGTAGCAATCAAGTCGCAGCGGAAAGTCAGGACCAACCTGCTCTCGCGCTTCGGCCATCACGCTGATGTTCTTCTTGAGCCCCTCAACTCCATCGGCTGGACCATAACGACATGGGATCTTTGCGCCCTTGAAGCCCCAACGCTTAGCGAGATCGGGTCGCGAAGTCGTCGCATAAACCGGCAGCTTGTCCTTCGTCTTTCCACCAATCAGTGCGTAGACAGGCTCTTCGCGGAGATGCCCGAGACAATCCCAGATGGCGAGGTCAACAGCACTGATTGCCTGGACTGTCAGACCCTTGCGTCCGTACGGCATCGTCGCGCGCCACATCTGATCCCAGATCAGCTCGACGTTCCTCGGATCCTGTCCCTCGACAAAACGCTTGATGTGTTTCTCAATGATGTAGCACGCGGGTTCGCCACCAATGCTGCAACCGATGCCGGTCGTGCCGTCAGTTAACTCCACCTGGACCACCACCGTGCCCAGCGCGTTAATACCCCAACTGGTTCGCTGCGCTTTGTACTCCTCGTACACGGACATTGGATTGGCAATTGGCAGATCTATGATCCAGTGATTGCCCTGCTGGTTGTGATAATCCGCGCCCATTTCATTGGACGCGATCACGTACGCACGCACCTCGCGAATCTTTGCCACTTTCATAACGTTAAGTCAGCCACAAAAGGCACAAAATGCACATAAGGCACAAATAAATCACAGACCGATTTTGTGCCTTTTGTGCTTTCTGTGCTTTTTGTGGCTAAAAGTCAAACCGGTCGATGTTGTCCTTATTGAAGATGAAGGGCGCACCCAGCCGCACTTCATCGCTTACTACCTGAACCGTTCCGAGCCTTCCGGCTTTTAACTCACTGTCACCGCGTTTGAGTGTTCCATTGCCGAGCGCGTAAGCCGCTTGCACTGTCAGATACCCGAGGTCGACAGTATTCCAAAGCACCACACTCTCGACAACACCCGACTTTACATACGGCTTGTTCATGTTTGGCAACGATAGCCCAGTGACTTTTACGTCGCTGCGGCCCGCCTGTTTCACTGCTTCCGCAGCGCCAGGCACCGCCGGCGCAGCGATCGCCATGATGACTTTTACGTTCGGATAGACCTTGAGTATTGTCTGCGTCTCAGCAAACGCTCGATCCCGATCGCCGTCGCTTGGTTGAATCGTCACGAGCTTCAGGTCGGGGTACTTTTCCGCGAGTCGCGCCCGAATATTCTTGATCCACTCGTTTTGATTAGCCGCACTTAACGACGCGGTGACGATTGCAAACTCGCCTTTGCCGTTCATTATCCGGGCCGCTTCGTCGCTGAGCGTGTAACCGATTCCCTGTGGCGTAGCCTGGTTAATCAAAAAATCGCGCGCGTCTTTTTCAGAGTCAGCATCCCAGGTTATGACTTTGATTCCCTTTTCACGCGCCTTGCGAAGCACTGTGGAAATGCCCGCCTGATTCTCAACGCTGACCGCAATAACGTCGACGCCCTTCGTGATCCATGCTTCAACAACCTCGTTCTGCTTGGCGGGATCGAGATCAGTTGGACCATCCCACAACAGGTCGATGTTTAACTCTCGCGCCGCTTCCTCCGCGCCTTTTCGACAACTCGCGAAGTACGGATCGCCCTTCGCCTTCGGCATCATCGCCACGGTGAGCTTCTCATGTGGCGCAGCAGAAGTAGCCGGCACGACCTGCGCATTGCTTTGTTTTAGTGATCGAACCAGCAGCCAATTACTACCGGCAACCAGCAACGCTGCCAGGAGGATGACGGCGCTTAGAATCGCCACCTGCGAATTCTTCACATCAAGTTCCTCAGAAGTTTCTTCCGTGCGAACACGTGGTCCAAAAAGCGCTATGCGGTTTAGCGCTACCGTCAACAGCAACAAAGCCCCGGTTAGTATTCCCGCGAGTTCCGCGGGCTGTCCACTCAACCGCAGACCATTTTGTAAAACGACGATCGCAAACAGACCCAGCACCGTGCCGAGAACCGAGCCTCGCCCACCAAAGATCGACGTTCCACCGAGCACCACAGCCGCGATGGCCATTAGCTCGAATCCGGTACCGGCGTCCGACTTCGCCTGGCCGAGATGTGCAACATAAATCACCGCCGAAACACTGGCCGCGAGTCCTGAGAACAAATAAACAACGAACAATTTGCGCCCGACATCGATGCCGGCATACCGCGCGCCATCCGGTGAATGACCAATCGCGTAAAGACTGCGACCAAATGCCGTGCGATGTAACACCCAGGCGCAAACGGCAACGGCGAGCAGCAGTAGTATCAGTTGCGTCGGGAAAATGCCGCCGATGTATCCCTGACCCAAAAACAAAAATCCGGACGGAAAGCCCGAATAGTTTTCAATCCCGCGCGTGATTCCTTCCGCAACCCCTCGAAACAACGAGAAGGTCGCGAGCGTGACGATTAGTGGCGGCAAGTTGAAACGCGCTATGAGCGCACCATTTAGCACGCCACCAGCCAATCCAATAAGCAAAGCAACACCAGCGGCGAATGCGATCGGAAGTTGCGCATCACGCCACAGCGCGCCCAACACAACCGCGACGAGGCCCATCATCGATCCGACCGAAAGATCTATCCCGCCGGTAATGATCACGAACGTTAGTGCGAGGGCCAGTAACCCGACTTCAACACTCAGCCTCGTGATCTCGAATCCATTCGCCGCGGTAAAAAAGTTGTCACCCGTAATCGAAAAGACGGCGATTTCAAAGAACAACACGAGCAGCAGGACCCACTCGTGATTCGGAAATACTCGCGCCGGCCACGAGGGGATCAATTGCAGGTCACGAGCTCGGGGAATAGTTGAATTCACGTGCCTGTCCTGGCGCGCAATCCAAAATTGCTGATGCGCCATGACGCCATACGGCCAAGCGCCACATCCGACATCACAGCCGCGAGAATAACCGCGCCCTGAATTGCCTTCTCCCAAAATGGGTTAATACCGAGAAAGGTCAACGCCGTGCCGATTGTTCCGAGTAACGCGACACCAATCAACGTTCCGATGAGACGGCCGCGTCCGCCTGTAATCGCAGTGCCACCAACAACCACTGCCGCGATCGCTTTTAGCTCGAGGCCCATGCCGGCGTTACTCGGCACAATCGAGAATCGTGTTGCGTTCAAAACCGCCGCGAGTCCAACAAGCGCACCAGTTAACGCGAATGCACCAAACACAACTCTGCGTGGATCGATTCCGGCCAACCGTGCGGCCTCTGCATCAGAGCCGACCGCGTAGAACGCTCTTCCCCCAGCGATGTTGCTTAGCGCCCATGCAGCGACAGCGAATACGAGCGCAGTGATAGCAACAAGAATCAATTCACCTTTCGCTTGGCCCAGCCCGACCCATTGAAAGCTCGCCGGCAGATCCTGAATCCATGCACCCTCAGTGACCCAACGCAAACCATCACGCCACGCAACCATTAGTGCGAGTGTCACCACGATTGACGGCATTCGCAGCCACGCAACGAAAGCCCCGCCAACTGCTCCCATCGCAACACCAGCAATCACGACGCAGGGCACCACTAAGACTATTGGCACTCCCTCTTTCGCTAACGTCCCCGTGAGATAAGTACAAACAGCGAACTGAGATCCAACCGAAATATCAATCTCACCACTGATGATCACGGTGGTCATTCCGATGGCAACCAGCAACACCGCCGCATTATTCATCGCGAGGTCGCGCAAATTCCCGGCGCCCAAAAACGACGGCGCCACTACACCGACGACGACAACGAGCACCACATACGCCAACGCCGCCGACAACTCACGCTTATATCTATCTATGAACCCCTGCATTAATTCTTATTTTGTGCTTTTTGTGCCTTTTTGTGGCTAAAATCATGACCTACTGCTAATGACATGATCGCTTCCTGCGTGGCTTCTTCCCGATCGAGCGTGGCGACGATCGTTCCCTCTCTCAACACCACAATCCGATCGCTCATTCCGAGAATCTCCGGCAGCTCAGACGAAATCATCAGAATCGCCACACCCTTGTCTACGAGTTCACCCATCAACGTGTGAATCTCTGCTTTAGCTCCGACATCGATTCCCTGCGTCGGTTCGTCGAGAATCAGCACCGACGGTTCAATCTCCAGCCAACGACCAAGCGCAACCTTCTGTTGATTCCCACCGGAAAGAGTGGCTACAGTCGAAAACACAGCCGGTGTCTTGATTCCCAGACGTCGCACGGACCGCGCGGCTGTTTCTCGTTCCTTCTCACGATCGAGCGACCAGTTCTTCGAATACTTTTTCAACGAAGGCAACGTGAGATTGGCGCTTATCGACATATCGAGGACCACGCCGTGTCGACGCCGATCTTCCGGCAGATAAGCGATGCCTCTTCGGATCGCTTCAGGCGGTGTATTAATTCTGACGCGCTCACCACGAAGTCGCATCTCGCCCGCATCGGCCGGATCTAAACCAAATATCGTGCGCGCGAGTTCGGTTCGTCCGGCCCCGACCAACCCTGCCAGGCCGACTATCTCGCCGGCACGCACCTTGAGGTCGATATTCTTTACACCGTTGGCACTGCATCCGAAGTTTTTCAATTCGAGTACGACTTCGCCGACTGGAACTGAACGCTTCGGAAAGACTGCCGAGAGCTCACGTCCAACCATCAGGCTGATCAGCTCGCGCACGGTGAGCTCCTGCATCGCCCGCGTCGCGACTGCTTCACCATCACGAAACACGGTGACGCGGTCGGCGACGACCGACAACTCCTCGAGACGATGAGAGATGTAGATGATGCCAACTCCCGAATCACGCAGGTTTCTGATCACGTTGTAGAGGTTTTGCACCTCAGCTTCGGCGAGCGAAGCCGTTGGTTCATCCATGATCAGGGTCTTGGCGTTCGCGCCTAGTGCACGTGCGATCTCAACCAGTTGCTGTTCCGGCATCGTGAGCGACGCAACGCTTCGATCCGGATCTATGTGAGCGGCAGTCTGTTTCAGCAGCTCAATTGCGCGCGCTCTTCTTTGCGCCCAGTTAACTCGCGTCCACGGTTTTGATTTTTCAAGTCCGAGAGCAATGTTCTCGACGACACTCAAATCCGGGAAGAGTGCGGGCTGCTGATAAATTGCAGCGACACCAAATGTCTTCGCTGTGGCCGGCGAGTTGGTCTTCACCGCAACGCCATCGAACTCGAGATGACCACTATCAGGAGTCACCGCACCCGTGATGATCTTGATCAGCGTCGACTTTCCGGCGCCGTTCTCACCGACGATTGCATGAACCTCCCCCGCCCGCAGCTCAAACGAAACACTTCGCAGCGCCTGCACTCCCTCATAGGCTTTCGAAATGTTCACAGTGCGAAGAAGCATTTGTTTGCGAGCGAGACGGTTTTACAGGATTTACAAGATTAAGCAGGATTTACAAGATTAAGCAGGATTTACATGTTCATCCTGAATAATCTTGTAAATCCTGTGAAGCTGACTTTTTGTAGCTAAGGCTCTTCAGGGAATAGTAGTAAGACCATGTCGTCTTTCCACGTCGACAGGTACTCGGTAAACATCTGTCGCAGCTCAGGCGCAGACATCGTCGCGAGGGCTTCGACGACGCGCGCGTGCATCGACGCGCTCTCGACGTAAGACTTCTGCTGTCTGCTCGTCTTCATCACAAAGAACGCAAACAGCGGTACAACCAACCGCTCGAGCGCGTCCACGAGATAGGGATTGTCTGACAAGCTCCAGATCTTACGGTGAAACGCCAGATCGCAATCGTAAAACTGCGGCAAATCGAGATTCTTCGCGGCATCCTCCATCCGACGAATCGTTTGCCGGAGATATGCGAGGTCCGCCTCGGTTGTGTGTTCCTTCGCCCACTCGATCGCCACGGCTTCAAGCTCAACACGCAGTGCAAAAATTCTGCGCACGTCAGCCGGAGACAGCTTGGTTACGGTTGTTCCTTTGTACGGCGTTCGCTGGACGAAGCCCTGATGTTCGAGTTCGATGAGTGCTTCGCGAATGAGGGGAACACCCGCGCCGAGCTGCTGTGCGATCTTGCTCTCTACGATTGAGGCGCCCGGCTCGATGGTGCCGGAGAGAATCGCCTGCTTCATGGCTCTGACTACCTGATCTCTTTTCGAGATCGGTTGGATGAGTTCCAGCATATGCCGTCCTCCGTAAAGCGTGCGGCTCTTATCTCTTCATGAAACGCCTGGAGTCAATAACTTCGCGGCGATGTTCCGGGCTGGTGAGGCTGAGAACCGTGTGGTTCACCGTTACCAGGAAGTCAGAATGGGATCCTTTGAAACGGCCGGTCAGCGGTCGCTCGTCCAGATATTCGACGACGTCGTCCCGAACGAGTTTCCAGAACTGGCGCGGTGAAATCCAGACACTACGCTCGTAACACACTACTTTTGCGGAATGTTTGCTTGTGCTGGGCAGACGGATACCTCCAAAAACTTCGCCCTAGCGGGAATCTCCAGTGGAGCAACGTTTGGTTATTTAATAAAAGGACGCCCGGCAGTATACGCCGATTTCACCGGATTACAAGATCATAATATGATCTTAATCTATGAAATCTGCGGTTAAGAGACGTGAGGTACCTCGATCTTGAGCCGGGTTTGTCTATCTGCCGAACTATTTCCGGTAAGTATCGCGACTGCGGAAGCCTTTGCCTTCTCGCCTCCACAACGTACCGGACTTCCGGTTCTGACAGCCGCACAAAACTCGGCGATCTCGGTTTTGTAGGAAATTCCCTTGTCCTGGATTCCGGTGGTTGGTGTATCAACCGTCCGCGCGGTCGAGTCGGCCGCCTGTGTCGCGGAGGCATCCGCCACGGGACCACTCTGCTTCGAAATCTCAACACGCGTGTTCGAATTCTCTCCTTCATTGAAAAGAAACGCATCGAACTCACGCGACATGATGAGCGTCCCCTTCGTACCCATAAACATTTCGTAGTTCGCCTCAAACGCATTCGACTGGATCGTAGAGAACGTCGCGGTCCGTCCGCCCGGGAAATCGAATGTCGCATAAACGTGATCGAAAACTTCACGTCCATCTTTGAAGCGATAAGTTCCACCCGTGCAATAAACCGCTTCAGGAGCTGAATCGAGAAACCAACTCGTCGCGTTCAACTGATGACTGCCGAGTTCGCACAACAAACCTTCCGAGTATTTCCGGTACATGCGCCAGTTCAGAAGGTGTTCCCAGTCGGGATAACCCCAACGACTCGGATCAAAATTGGGCGCCGGCGCTTCTTCATTTTTCCGCCAGGTTGAATTGCGATGCCACTGGAGACGTGCGTGAAAAATATCGCCGAGCAATCCCTGCTTGATGATGTTGGTATAAGCCGCCTGGTAGACAGGGTTGTAATAACGCTGGTAGCCAATCTCGAGCACGCGCTTGTTTTTATTTGCGGCATCGATCATCGCCTGACACTCATCCGCGGTCTTCGCCATCATCTTTTCGCAGAGAACGTGCTTACCTGCGTTGAGCGAGCCGACCGCGATCTCCGCGTGTGTCCAAAGAGGAGTTGCTATGTGGACCGCTTCGAGATCTTCTTTCTGTAGCATCTGTTGCCAGTCGTCATACTCGTTTGGCTTGGGCCAACCATTGTCAACCATCATCTTGACCATCGCCTCACGTCGCTTTGGATTCACATCGCAGAGCGCTTTCAGATCACAAAATTCTCGTTGGTACTGTCTGAGCAGTCCCCTGCCCATATCGCCGGTGCCGACTAACGCGATCTTTACCGGCCCGCCGCGTACCGGACCACGAGTCAACGCCGCTGCGCCGAGTGCCACCAATGCGGGCGCCCCTGCGACTGCCTTCATAAAATTCCGACGACCTATCTTTCGCTGCTCTTCGGTAAGATTCATGATGAGTACTTCCTTAAAAACAAATCCAAACCGGCGATTCTGCCGGTATCAAACATCAGCAACACAGCGACTGCTGCAGCTTCGATGAGAGTCTTGTTGACGATCAGATATGTGCCTTCGTTATTCGGTTGCGGAATACCTAAAGTTGGCACGTAAAGCAGATAGAACATAGTTAACATCGCGAGGGCTAACCACAGTCCGACTCGTGTGAAGAGACCGAGAATCAAACTCAGTCCGATCACAAGGAGGGTGACTTTGACACCGCGATCCAGCCATACAGTCCAACCTGCGTTTACAAGGCGACGAAAAATAGCGCCGAGTGGACCACTCGCTCCCTGCAGATAACCCGCGGAAGTCCAGGGCGTCAGTGGACCACCACCGCGGGTCCACGCAGGCGACATGATCTTGAAGTACGCTTCGTACAAGAAATGCCAGCCAATCAGGGTGCGCAGGACGATCAAAGCGATGCTCTGCGGTGATGTTAAAGTTTTTGAATTAGCGATCATTTACAGAGGTTTCACGCAAAGTCGCAAAGAAGACGCAAGGCGCAAAGAAAGCTTTTAGATACGCCGCGCCTTTGCGTCTTCTTTGCGACTTTGCGTGAAATCAACCTGACAATGCTCATATTTTCCAATCAAAATAGGACGCGTTGAATCAGCCTCCAATATGATCGCGAGCACGCCTCGATGTTTTGCGCAGTAGCGCTCCGCCAACTCACGTCCACCAACAAAGAATGCAGTCGCGAGAGCGTCGCTACGAGCTGCCGAATCTGCAACGACCGTCACGCTGCTGACTTTTTCTGCCGGCCAACCGGTTCGCGAATCGATGATGTGACCGAAGCGTCGCCCGCCGCTCTCGAAAAACTGTTCTTCACTTCCACTCGTCGACATCGCACACTCGCGAAGTCGAACACTCGCAAGTCGTTTCTGTTTAGCACGCGGATGACGAACACCAACAAGCCAGGCCCGCGCCGATCCTGTCGCAAGAAAACTGCTGGCCCCGGCACTCAACAGCGCCGGCTCGTTCGCCTTTTTGAAATGCTCACTTACAACGTCGAGCGCGTAGCCCTTACCGATGCTACCCAGATTTATTTCAACACCCGCCTGCTTGAACTGAACAGTCGACGATGCGGCATCGAGCACGAGTTTGTCGCTGCCAACTACCGCCTTCGCATTCTCAATCTGACTGTTGGATGGAAGACGCCCTTCGCGTTTTAAGAAGCCCCAGCAGCGCGTCAATGGCCCACTCGTGATGTCAAACGCGCCTTCCGTGTCGTCGTGCAACTGCTTGCATAACAAAAGAAGATCGAACAATGAGCCATCTACTTGAACTGCACCTAACGCAGCGCTGCGATTGAGCAAACTAATAGCGCTCTCTTCCTTGAAGACCGACAACTGCTTCTCAATCTCTTCGACTTCATCCAGCGCTTCGCTCGCGATCGACACGCCACACTCAGTTGACTGATGCAGCGTCACTTCAAACCGGCACGCCATCGCCTTTCGATTGACGTGCAACCAATACTCCTCCGTACTCGCCACCCGACTCCTCTGGCGCAAACTCAGAAACGCACGTCTCGTTGCTTGAAGCATCTTTAACTCGTCTGTGCACGCGCGGCTGACTTTATCGCCTTCAGCGCCGTGCCGTCTTCTGACTTTCTGTAAAACTCGTCGAGTGGGTAACAACCCGATGGCAACCCTTTTCGCGGCGCAGTAGTGCAGTCGCTGAACGTGCGACAGATCCGTTTGTGCTGCAATACGCGACCACTCAACACGTCGAGCGGCAGGTCCGGATACGAAAGAACCATGCGGCCCAACCCAATCGAGTCGACCCAGCCTTGCCGCACCGCCGCCTGCGCAACGTTTGGCAGGTACTCCTGCAGATAGCTGTAGCCTGTGCCAACAAGAACAAGCTCTGGAAACTCTTGCTTCAACGTGCGCGTCACTTCCATCTGTCTCGCCACGCCGATAAGCGGATCCTCAGGTGGTTGATAGCCGTCAGATGGAGGGTACAAAGCCGGACGTTGAATGTGTGGATTGTAATAAGGACTGCCAGCGGAAATGTTGACGAGATAAATTCCGAGCTCGCGCAGCAGTGCCAGAAACCGGCGCGGCTCGGTTAAGTCGTACCGCTGCGGATTATCGACGTCGACGCCGAAGCCCCAGTGATACGGCAACTCAGTAAGTTCGGCGATGCCTGGACCAGTTTTGCCGTCGGTCGCTTGCGTTTGATCGGGGTGAAAAGCAATCAGATCGAAAGCTGACAAGCGGACGCCGATGAGCATGTTTGGCGCAACGCTTCGAATGCCTTCAGTCACCTCGCGCAGAAAACGTGTGCGATTCTCGAAACTACCGCCGTAATCACCCGCGCGTGTGTGTGCGCTCAGAAATTCGTGACCGAGGTAACCGTGGCAGTGTTTGACATCGAGGAAATCAAACCCGAGATCGTTTGCGATGCGAGCCGCCGCGATGAAGTCGTCGATGATCTGGCGAATGTCGTCGTCGGTCAGCAGAGGTGAGTTGCCGTTCGCGTTAACGCGTGGATCCAGCAGTGGATGATGATAGAGAAGACGCGGCTCAGGTCGCATCTTTTCATTGGGACGACTGAAGCGACCCGAGTGTGTGAGTTGCAAGCCGACTATCAGATCGTCGGTTGAGCCACAAGCCTGCTGGTGATGCGCGATCAGCTCTTCACGCAGTTGGCCCAAGCTCTGCTTGTTGTCCTCGTTTATTAGTAACTGATTAGGATTGGCACGCCCATCATGACGAACGGCAACCGCCTCCCCGCCCCAGATTAGTTTGGCGCCGCTCAGGCCGAAATTTCGCCAGCGCCGGATGGTGGCTTCACTCGGTCTCCCATCGCGAGTTCCGTCCCAACCCTCCATCGGATGAATGCAGAAGCGATTGCCGATCGACGTTCCGGCAACGTTGAGAGGTTGAGCAAGCGGTGAATTTGGACCAGCTTCGACACGATCGTCACAGGGCATCGACAGACGCAGACTCTCAACATGCGCCTTGAACTCTTCGACGCTTCGCATTCCTCCAATCGCTGGAAACTGTCTAACGCTCATAAATTTGAGAATTGCGGAACGTACTGTAGGGGCGGCCCTCCGTGGCCGCCCTTGGTTGGAATCGTGTTCGCCAAACCCACGGCCGTCGTTTTTTAGAACCGGTGAGCTCAACCAAGGGCGGCCACGGAGGGCCGCCCCTACAGTACGTTCCTTGGTTTTAAAATCATTCGTCGCGCCTGGTGCAATGCTTCGACGAAGAAGAACTCACCCCACATTACGGATTCATTCACGCCGAGATCTTTGTGGATGTGATAGACGCCGCCGCGCAGAATTCCCTCCCAGCCGTCGCTTCCCTTGCCTAAATACCTTGAAGTCAGCGAGTCGATTGTTCTCAGCGCACAATCACGATAAGCCATTCGTCGCGCGGCACTGGAAGCGTGTTCCGCCAGCTTCAGCAACCCGACGACGGCAATTGCCGAAGCACTTGTATCGACTTGTCCCCGACTCAATGATCCATCGCCTGGCGCATCAAAATCCCACGGCGCCACACCATCTGCGGGCACATTCGACAACCAATAGTCTCCGTTGTGCTCCGCAACCTCGAGATAAACCGGATCGCGCGTCAATTCGTAACACGTGCCGAATCCGTAAAGCGACCACGCGAGGCCACGCGACCAGCACGAATCCCCGCGATAACCCTGCTGTGTCGTTTGCTTTAGAAACTCGCCCGTTTCCAGATCAAAGATCCCTTCATGAGACGTACTGCCGTCTCCACGCACAAGTGTCCGTAGCGTGGTGCGACAATGGCGGTGGGCCAAATCGAGCAACGCCCGATCGCCAGTCTCCAGTGCGGCATAAAAGATGATGCCGACGTTCATCATGATGTCGATGAAATTCGAATTTTCACCGTGGAACGATCGCAAGCATCCGGCGCGTTCATTGAAGCGCAGCGCGAGCGTTCGTCCCGCGTGAATGACAACATCCTTCAACGATTGATCGTGTGTAGCTTCGTACCAGCGGCGATAAGTACCGTGATAAAAGATGAAACCGAGGTCGTGGACGTCGCGATCATCTTTTCGTGACTCGAGGGCTTTCGAATATCTAACGGCCAGATCTTTCCAAAACGGATCTTGCGTCTCTTCGTGAAAGATCCACATCATCCCGGGCAGAAAACCATCACACCAGCGCGTCCACGCAGGCTTGGAATGACGCCATCGCCCGCCATCCGTGTAGAGCGGATAAAAATCCGGCTCCCGCTCAACCAACGCCCTTACCTGCGCCTGCGCAAACTCAAACGCCTCATCGATCCGCGACAATCGTGCTTTTTTATCCGTTTCCATCAGTGTTACAAGCGTCGCAAATGAAACCCGCCATCTACATTAATCACTTCACCTGTCGAGAACGGAAAACTCCCGTTCGCAATCGCCGCCACCGCGCGTCCGACATCTTCCGGAGTGCCCCAGCGCTTTATCGGCGTTAATCCATCCGCAATCAGCTTGTCATATTTTTCCTTGACGGTGGCAGTCATGTCAGTCGCAATCACGCCGGGTCTGATCTCATAAACATTGATTCCTTCATCAGCCAGACGAGCGGCAAACAGCTTCGTCATCATCGCCATTCCAGCTTTCGCCACACAGTATTCACCGCGTTCAGGTGACGCGGCATAAGCAGACACAGAGCTGATGTTGACGATCGCGGGGGCATAATCCGGCACCGATTGTTTTTGCTCGATCATCCAACGAGCCACCAGTTGACTTAGGAAAAACGGGCCTTTCAGATTCACATTCAGCAAACGATCAAAACTCTCAGGGCTCGTTTGCAGTAGATCTACACGCTTGTCAGGCGCGACGCCGGCATTGTTGACGAGTAAGTCGAGACGTCCGAAAAGCTCGCGCGTGTGCGTAACAAGTCGCTGTCGGTCGTCCTGGCTGGCGACATCAGCGGCGTATGTCTCAACATGCGCTTCGCCAGTTGCGACTGCTTTTACCTCTTCGAGAGTTCGTTCCGCTTCGGCTGCATTTGAGCAATAGTTGATCAATACGTCGTAACCGATGCGACCGAGTTCGATCGCAATCGCTCGCCCGATTCCACGAGACGCACCAGTGACAAGTGCGACGCGACGTGATGTTGTGATCGACGAACTCATTTAGTTTCAGGCTTTGCCTCAGGCTTTGGTAGCCATGCAACCGCAATTGCACCAAGCAACGCGAGACCAATCAAGACAGTAAACCCAACAGTATAAGTCGTTGTCTGGTCACGCAAACTCCCCACCAGCATTGGCACCGTCGCTTCCGCCACTCCATCTGCAGTCAGTATCACGCCCATCAAACGACCCATTATTTTGACACCGAAAAGTTCCGCGGCCATGAGCGGAATGATCATGTAATCACCGCCAAGGCCGATGCCAAACACTATCGCAAATAAATAGATTGCTCCGGGCGTCGACGCAAAAAATAGCAACGGGATCGAAGCGGCCACCAGCAGGTAGATCAGCAGCATCACGTACTTCTTCGTGTAACGATCTGCAAGCCAGCCCATCAGCAATCGACCAACAAGACTGAATGCAAGCACGAGCGAAGCCACGCGCGCCGCCTCGACCTGAGCGTATTGCTGGTCTAGGCTCAGAAACAGTTTTAGGTGTTGATTTGTACCACCAACCGCACCAATCGAACACATGCTTCCGATCGCCAGCAGGTAAAATGCTTTTGACTTAAGTGCCCAGCCAATCGGCGCTGTAGGTGTGTTTGTCTTTGTCGCGGATCCTTCTGCGTTCGGAGACTCCTTCACAAAATATGCAAGTGGCAACGCGATCACGATAATCAGCACACCGAGTATTCGCAGCGCATTGTGCCAACCAAACTTTTGCACGAGCAGCACCGAAAGCAATGGTACGAGCGCGCCGCCTAGACCGATGCCGAGATAAGCAAAACCCATCGCACGACCGCGAGCTTTGTCGAACCAGCGCGTGAGTAAAACCTGATTGGGTAAGGGTCCAGCGCAAACGTAGCCGAGGGCGTTGAAGAGATAGAAGAGATAGAACATCCAAAGGGCGGTCATGCTGCCCAGACCGATGAGGGCGATCCCGCCCATCATGATACCCGCGAGCATCAGACGTCGTGGTCCAAACTTGTCGATAAACCAACCGGCAAGAAATCCGAAGAGTGGTCCGACGACGAGTTTGCTCAGCGCATTTCCGGAGGTAACCTGCGTGCGCGACCAGCCAAACTCGCGCACCATGAAGTCGTAGTAGAAAGGTAATCCGTAGAGTGCGAGACCGACGATGGCGAAGAGCGCGAAGAAGGAAGTAACGGCCACCTGGATTTGACCGTTACGCTGCCGCGCACTGGTTTGCTCATCGACTATCGGGAAATTTGTAGTCGCGCTTTGCATCAAGTTGTTTAGCCACCTCGGCGGCCATGCCGAGGACCGGTCAGACCTTTACTGAAGATTGGCGGCGAGATTAAGGCCTAACGCTAAAATCCGTCAAGACTCTCGTTAGAGTTGTTTGACCAAATAGTACGGGGCCACCGAACGTAATGCTGGTCACGGTTGCCACGGACGTACTGGCGCCACCGAACGTACTGTAGGGGCGGCCCTCCGTGGCCGCCCCTGTGTCGAATTCCGCGCAGGGGCGGCCACGGAGGGCCGCCCCTACAGTAGCACCGACGGAATGTGACTATGGTAATGTTTTGCGGGTGTTGAGGATTTTGTTTATAGCGATATTGCTTGCGGGCATCGCCTCGGTCGCGCACGCGCAAACCGGGGACGTTAACCTGCAGCGTCTCGCTGAAGCGGTTCAGGCAATCAACGGCGATCAATTACCACGTGCGAACCAACTGCTCAACTCAGTTCTCGCCACCCTGCCCAACGACGCGGACGCACTAAATCTGCTCGGTGTCGTTCGTGCTAAACAAAAGCGCACCGCAGAAGCAGAACGACTCTTCCGTCGTGCCCTCGCGAGTTCTCCGTCACACCTCGGCGCTCACATCAATCTCAGCGAACTCCTAACAACCACAAACAGATCCGCCGACGCGCTGCCGATTTTACTCCGCGCACACAAGCTTGCGCCCGATCGTTTAGAGATTAATCTGAAACTGGGAATGCTGTACGCGGCCAAACGTAATTTTGACGATGCCGATCAAATTCTCCAGGAAGCGCTCGCAATCAAACCTGACGACGTAGCGACGCTACGAGCACTCGCACGCGTTGCACGCGCAGCCGGTAATCTTGAGAAAGCTCTGTCTCATCTTGTCGAGGCGCGTCGTCTTGCGCCGCAGTCGCCCGTCGTTCTTTACGAGTTTGGCCTAACGACTTTACAGATGGATCTGCTCCTCGATGCGTTACCCGTGTTTGAGCAATTGCATCGGGACTCTCCGCGCGAACCAGCTTATCTCTACGGATTGGCCGCAGCTCATTGGAAAAAAGGCAACACGGCGGAGACGACGCGCCTGATGGACCAGTTTGTCAAACTACAACCGCGTGATCCTTCAGGCTGGTACCTGTTGGGTGCGGCATTGCTCCGGCAGGAAAAAACTTCAGAAGCACAGGCGGCGCTGGAACGCAGTCTCACTCTCAAAGCTGATCCGGATACTGAGTATTTGTTTGCCGTGAGTTTCGACAAATTGGGCAACCGCCACGCGGCAATCAAGATATTTCAGAAGATCGTGCAATTCCGCCCCGATCACGCTGCGGCCCATGCCGCACTCGGAACCGTGTATCGTGAAACAGGCCGGTATTCTGAAGCTCGTTCAGAGCTGGAACGTGCCGTTGAACTCGATGCCAACGACCTGCGCGCAAATTACCAATTGGGCCTGGTCTACGCAAAACTCGGAGAAAAAGAGGCGGCCAAAAAGATGTTTGACCGTGCCGATGAACTACGTAAACGTCAGCACGATCAGGAAAGAGTAATCCTCAAGTTGATCGACCCGCCACAACCGTAGGGTTTGACCTTCTGGCCCACAAGTCCATAATATGCCGGGGCTCACCAAAACTTCGTTATGAAATAAATGGCGGAAGAACCATCTTCTACTGAGCGGCGCGCTCAATTAATTCTGCATGAGTTATTGCGTGCAGGTAAGGTCTCCGTTCTTTCACTGGCCCATCGCCTGAAGGTGTCGCCGGCAACCATTCGCCGCGATCTCGGCGAGCTTGAGCAACGCGGACTCCTGCGACGCAGCCATGGTGGCGCAGTACCCGTTCAGCCCCTGCTTTATGAGCCGTTTCGTCACATTTCTTCCTATCACGAACAGGAACGACAACGCGGCGCGGAGAAACGCCGCATCGGACTCGTCGCGTCTGAACTGGTTAGTGACGGTGACATCCTTGCCATCGGCGCGGGAACGACCGCGACGCAGGTTGCCCGCAGCGTTTGTCTTCATAAGGGAATCACTGTTTTGACGAACGCGGTGAATGTGGCGATGGAGTTGAGTCATCGCGACGATCTGAAGGTCATTGTTACCGGCGGGTTTCTGAGTGGCGACTGGTTCGCCCTCGTTGGACCAGCCGCTATCGAAAGCGTCGGCGAAATCTTTGTTGACAAGGTATTCATCGGCGTCGATGGCATCCACATCGAACATGGTCTAACTACAAACTATCCGGATCAGGCGACGATACATCGGGCCATGATGCGTCAGGCACGCAAGAAGATCGTCGTCGCCGATCATCGAAAGATCGGTGCTGTAGGTACGGCGTTGATTGCTCCCGTCACCGAAGTAGACATCCTGATTACCGACAAAGGCGTATCAGACGAAGCCATCGCGCCTTTCACCGCGATCGGGATCGAAGTGAAGCAAGCCTAATTCGGGATCGTGGGCCAACCTTCCGAGTCCCACCGAAGAGTTGCAATCCGTAGTGTTGAGACACCGCGCCACTTAGTGTCGTAGGCGTGATAGACGAGATAGTCTCGATCCTTTTCCTGTAAGACCACAGAGTGTCCTGGCCCGGCCCACCGTCCTGCGCCTGCTACGATGAGTGTGCCGCCACCTTCCATCATCGGTTTGCCGCTGCGATCTACGTATGGGCCTGTCAGGTTGCGCGCACGGCCGACACGAATGTTGTAGGTGCTGTCCTTGCCACGACAACAGAAGTCGAAGGAGACGAACAGGTAGTAGTAGCCATTTCGACGAATAATGTTTGGAGCTTCGACTGCGCCCGGCCTGGGACGGCTTGCCAGTGAGTAGAGAGTTTGATCTTGAGAGGAAAGCTTTCCCGTCGTCTGATCCAACTTACGGAGCTTGATGCCTCCCCAAAAACTTCCGAACGACAACCAGGGCTGATCGCGTTCGTCAAATACAACGTCAGGATCGATCGCGTTCCAGTCGTCGCCTGCGTTTGAGGCGATCACGTTTCCCTGGTCCATCCACCTGTACTTGTCACTCGCCGGATCCAGAGTCTGATTCGTCACCAGACCGATGCGCGAGTGGTTGCTGCCGAACGTGGAAACAGAATAGTAAAGGTGGTACTGGCGGTTAAAGTATGCGACATCGGGAGCCCACAAGCCTCTCAGACCCGGCACCTCCTTGACCGCCCATTCGGGCAGGTGCGCGAAGACGTCGCCACACAAGCGCCAGTGGATCAAGTCCTTCGAACATCTGATCGCAATACCCGCTCGCGTCGAAAACAGATAATAGGTGTCTCCCTCTTTAATGATGCTCGGATCGTGAACCTGACGGACGTCGTCTTCAGGCTGTTGACCTAGCACAGGAACGAACAAACAAATGACTAAGAATTTCACGCAAAGGCGCAAAGAAAGACGCAAAGCCACAAAGAACCGTTTAGCGCCTTTGGGTCTTTCTTCGCGCCTTTGCGTGAAATCTTCACACCTGTAAGATTTGGCACATTTCATGAGAAAACTCTTGACTTTGTGCTCATTTATAGGCTAAATGAGCACACCGCGCAATCGATTTAGGAAGTTTTACACACGACCGATCAGTCGCTGGCCCAGGTAATTAATGAGCTGATCGGGTTTCGCGCCGGTGCCTTCAAATCCAATTTTTCTGCTTGCGTCCTAGTCTCGGGGAGGTCGGAATGAAAATTTCTAACTTTGCTATCGCTGCACTTCTAGTACTCACGTTCGTCGGTGTTTCACCAGTCTTCGCCCAAAGCGATCGCGGCGGAATAACCGGAAGAGTTACCGATCAGGCCGGCGCCGTCGTTGCCGATGCTAAGGTGACGGCTCTGAACGTGGAAACCGGCGAGACTCGCGAAGGACGTACGAATGGTGAGGGCAATTACACCATCCCCCAATTGCCCGCGGTGATTTACACGATTAAAGTCGAGGCGACCGGTTTCAAAACCGCTAACGTCGAGAACATCAAAGTAGCGGTCCAGGTGATCCGCACCGTCGACGTCACACTTGAAGTCGGAGAAATGGTCAACACCGTTACAGTATCTGGCGACGCTACTCCCGTACTGCAAACGGAAAACCCGGCGTCACAACTTAACGTTAGTGAACGGCAAGTGCGTGAATTACCACTACTCGTCGCTGCTGAAAGTGGCGGTCGCTCGCCGTTGTCATTCATCTTCCTCGATAGCAGTGTGGTATCAAACGATCGCACCGCAACAGGCTCTACCTCCGGCAGCACCGGCACGAACGCTACCAACTTCCGCATCAACGGCGGTCAGGGATTGGGCGCGGACATTCTTATCGACGGCGCCCAAACGCGACGCGGCGAGAATGGAACGTTCTTCTCTGAAGTCGCACCAGGTCCGAACGCGTTTCAGGAATTCACGCTCTCGACCAGCAGCTACTCATCAGAGTTTGGCAATTCTTCCGGCGGCGTCGTCAACTTCACCATCAAGACGGGCAGTAACGACTTCCATGGTGAAGCGTATCTCTTCCACATCAACGACGCGCTAAACGCAAACATCGATCGCAATCGGATCCTCGGTCTCGACAAGCCGCTCGATCGCCAGTTTGATTATGGTTTCAGTGTAGGTGGACCATTGATTCTGCCGCACTTTGGCGAGGGTGGCCCAACAGTCTGGAGCGGCAAGAACAAGACGTTTTTCTTTTTCAACTATGGCGGCTATCGAACATCGCAGTCCGAAACAGTTCAGTTAACTGTTCCGACATTGAGAATGCGCCAGGGTGATTTCGGCGAACTGTTGACTGACCCGACCGTGCTTCAGTTCTTCAACGGGCCGGTCCAAATCTTCGATCCGTCTCAACCCGCGGGAGCGCGAACTGCGATCCCCGGTAACCGATTGGATCTATACCTGAATGGCGCGCGTCTTTCACCCATCGGTCAAAACTTCGTGAACCTTTTTCCCGCCCCGACCCAGGGCGGCGTGTTTCGCAACTACGTAGCTTCGACCAATGCGACCGCAGAGACGAACTACTACGTAACCAAGTTCACGCATAACCTAACGGACCGCCAAACGCTGAACTTCAGTTACACATTTCGAAAACTGCCCAGTGTGAAAGGCGGCTTCCCGCGATTCCCTGAGCCCTTCGTTGCGCAGGGCGTTTGGGATCAAGTCTTCAAGTCGTATTACGCGCGCTTGCAACACGATTGGACTCTGACACCATCTTTCATTAACCACTTCAACGCCGGCTTCTCGCGTTCCGACGTTCAAAACCGTAACTTTACGCGCGGCATTCCGGCCAGCACGCTTGGACTGAGTCCGAACGCAACCCAGAACTTCGGCCTGCCGCTGATTGGGTTTCCCGGCTATGGTGACGCTGTCACCTCGACGGATCCTAGAGCGTACCAGCCCGGCGGCTCGACTTTCTTTGACAACAGGGTTCGCGATAACTCGGAACACTTCAGCGACGTTGCAACTCTCCTCAAAGGCAAGCACACGTGGAAATTTGGCGGTGAGGTCCGCATACAACAATTGAACAACGCCGCACACTTTGACATCGGCGGCAACTTCAACTTCCGCAGTAACCAAACAGCCAACACAAACGATTTCAACCAGGGTTGGCCCATCGCCAGCTTGATCACAGGCAGGCCAGAGTTTTCCTTCAACAGCAACCAGACGATAGATCCGGCTCTGCGATTCTTTTCCTATGCGTTCTTTGCTCAAGACGACATCAAGGTTACGCCGAAACTGACCGTGAACCTTGGTGTCAGATACGACTACGGTCGCCCTCGCGAAGAGGCGCGTGGTTTCCTGCGCGGCTTTGATCCCGACACAGCGAACCCTGCAGCAGGGGGGCGACGAGGGGCAATCGTGGGCGCGATCGGTCAAGGTGGACTCCAGGCCGCTAACTTCGGACTCGTCGATCCTGACAAAAGTAATTTTGGACCACGAGTCGGCTTCGCGTATTCGATAAACGACAAGACCGTCGTGCGTGGTGGGTACGGGATCTATTACGCGCCGGTTGTCTATAACGACTTCGGCAACACAGGCTTTCTCGGTTACAGTCCTGGCGCCGTCAACATTAATGGTGGACTCGATTCGTTTATCACCCTCGAGAATTATCCGTCCGTACCGCTAGCCAATCCGAATGACCAGGCAGTGGGCCAACTCGACCGCACCGATCTGGATTATTTCGACAAGAATTTCAAGACCGGTCGCACGGCACAATACAGTCTCGACATACAGCGTCAATTGCCGTACCAGTTCGCTGTCCAGGTCAGCTACATCGGCAGCAAAGGTACGCGCCTACGATCAAACTTCGATCCGATTAACAAAGTACCGCTCAACGCACTCAAGCTGGGTCTGCCACTGTTGTCAAAGCCGCTCGCGGCAGTAACGACACTCGAGCGACAGTTTGCGGCGAGTGTCGGCGTTCCTTTGGCCGCGAACCCTGATGCTGTTTATCCAGGCTTCGCCACTCAGGGAGGAGCATTCGCCGGCACTGTGGCGCAATCGCTCAGAGCATTTCCACAGTACGGCATCATCAACAATCGCCTCGAAAGTCAGGGGCAGAGTTCTTATAACGCGGGTAAGGTCGACCTGACGCGCCGCTTCTCGAACGGCATACAGGGAGGACTGTCGTACACGTTCGCGAAGCTGATCACAGACGCAGGCGAAGACATCTTCGGCGATTCTCCACTCAATGGAGTGATTCAGAACCCGTTTGATCGCAGACCGCTGCGTTCTGTTTCGCCGAGTATTCCTCCGCACTCGCTTGTCTTCAACTACATCATCGAGCTGCCCTTTGGTAAAGGCAGGCGCTACTTGAATCGACCTGGTCTGATGGATCGAATCGTCGGTGGCTTCCAGGTAACCGGAATTCATCGCTATCGAAGTGGCCCTGCCGTGACGCCGTTTCTCGCCGGGGGACAGCGAGACTTCCTGCAGCTAGCGGGTTATCTCGGCAACTTGCGGCCCAACGTCACTGGACAGCCGTTCTATACCGACATCGCTGCGGGTGGTGTGAACTATCGGCTTCTCAATCCGGCAGCGTTTTCACGTCCACTGGATTTCCGCAATGCGCCTGCCTTCTCGCTCGACGGCGGCCTAACTGTGAATCCAGCTTACATCGCTTACTATTCCGATCCGCAGCGATTCTTCGGCAACTCCGCACCAACTTATGGCGGTCTGCGAGCACAACCTTTCTACACTGAAGACTTCAGTCTCATGAAGAAGACTAAGATTACTGAAACCACTTACCTTGAAATACGGGCTGAATTCTTTAATGTTTTCAATCGCGGGCGCTTCGGACTTCCAAACGTTAACGTTGACGATGTGAACTTCGGCATCTCTGCACGCAATGGCGACATCTTTCAGCCGCGCCGGATTCAAGTCGGTGGGAGGTTCGTCTTTTAGCCACAAAAGGCACAAAAAGCACAAAAGGCACAAATGAGTAGAATATTGATCAACAGAAAAACTCTTTTGTGCCCTATGTGCTTTTTGTGCCTTTTTGTGGCATTCATTCCGGCGCGAGCGCAGCAGGCGAAGCAGTTTGTTGATGAAGGACTGGCTGCATTTGATCGTGGTGATGTCGCCTCAGCGCGCAACGCGTTTGAGAAAGCACTCGCTCTCAAAAAGGATGAAGTCACTGCCCATACATATCTCGGTATCATCGCGGACCAGGCCGGCAATTTGAAAGAGGCCGAGCAACATTTCGCAGCCGTAGTTAGAGCAGAACCCAATCGCGCATCAGCGAGAAACAACTACGGCGCAATCCTGATGCGCACCGGAAGATCGAGTCTCGCCGCGGTCGAATTCGAGAAGTCGCTCAAGCTCGATCCGGATCAGCCAAACGCTTTGGTGAATCTCGCACAGATTCGTTTCGCCGGCGGTGATCTTCGCGCGTCGTCGGAGTTGTTAAAGCGGGCGTTAACGATCAAGCCGGATGTCGAAATCGCGCGTGCGCTAACTGTGATCGCGTTGCGTCTCAAGGATTATCCCGCGGCGTCAACTTATTACGAGCGTTATGCTCTTGACCCATCATCACAGACCGGTGTTGCCCGCGCGGAACTGGGCGCCGCACTTTTTGAAGCGGGACTGTTAAAAGAAGCTGAAGGTGAATTGACTGCAGCAGTCACCCTCAATCCAGCGGACACGGACTCGGTCGTTCGCCTGGGCCGTGTTTACCTTGCGCGCAAGGACATAGCTGCCGCAGGTCGAACGCTCGAAGCAGCAGTCGCACGCGGGAATGATCCCGCTCCCATTTACGCGCTGCTGGCTGATGTCTACGAGCAAAGCGGTCACGTGGAAAATGCGATCCCGGCGATGCGTCTAGCCATTGAGCGTGAGCCTCAATCTGAAAAGTATCGTTTCGCGTACGCAGTTTTGTTAACAAACTCCAATGCGCCAGGCGCCGCTGTTATTCGGCTCGAGGAAGCGCTTCGGACATTTCCGACGTCGTCGCGTCTTTGGTTCGCACTCGGTTTTGCCAACTTCAGGCTCGATAAAAATGAAGAAGCTGAGCGGGCGCTGCGGAAAGCAATCGATCTGGATCCGAAATTTGCGCCCGCGTTTGCCTATCTCGGATTGATTCGAGCCAGAACTGGCGCATACGGTGAAGCGATCACGCTGTACGAAAATGCCTTGCGTGCAGATCCAAAACTCGCTGTGGTCCATCACCTGATCGCTGATGCGATGTTGAAACGGAATGCTGACCCGCGCGTTGTCGAGACACATCTGCGGCAAGCAGTGACGATGGATCCAACATTCACGCCGTCGCGCCTGTCGCTTGGCAAGCTCTTCATGCGTGCACAGCGATGGTCCGAAGCTATCGTAGAGCTCGAGCAGGTTGTGAAGCTCGACAGCAGTGTATCCGAAGCTTATTACCAACTCGGCCTCGCCTACGGCCGGCTCAAACGAACCGCTGACGCTCAGTCCGCAATGGCAACCTTCAAGCGACTCAGCGATGCAGAGAAGAAACGCGAGGACGAGGAACTGCGAGCAGTGGTTAAGAAATTAAGCAACGTGCGCTTCTGAAGGAATATTTTCTCGCGCAAAGGCGCAAAGCGCTGCCGCGTTTCTAAGAGTTTTCTTTGCGCCTTCGCCTTTGCGCCTTTGCGCGAGAAATCTTTCTTCTGATTCCGTGTATCCGGAGTAGATATGAAGAGACGTCAATTCTTACAGGGTGCTGCTGCGATCGGTACCGGATTGCTGGTTGAACGCGCTGGGGCTTTTGCGCATTCATCAGTCGCCGCTGACTCACGCATCGAAATCCTGCTCGGCGAAGAGATCGGCACGATCAATCCCAACATCTACGGTCATTTCGCCGAACATCTCGGCGGCGTGGTCTATGATGGCATCTGGGTTGGCGAAAACTCCAAAGTGCCGAATACCGGTGGCATCCGTAACGCTCTCGTCGATCACCTGAAACGCATCAAGGCGCCCGTGATCCGCTGGCCGGGCGGCTGCTTCGCCGACAGTTACGACTGGCGCGACGGCATTGGACCACGCGCCCGCCGTCCCCGACGCACAAACTTCTGGGCCGATGCGCCTGAATGGCCCAAAGGTGTCACTGATGGTCCATGGAAATTTGATACGAATCACTTCGGCACTAACGAGTTTCTACGCTTCTGCCAGTTATCCGGCGCTGAAGGTTATCTCGCGGCCAACGTGCGCGGCCTTACTGCGCAGGAACTCTACGAGTGGATTGAATATTGTAATTCGCCCGCCGGTTCGACTACGGGCGCCGAACGGCGCGCGAGTGGAGAAACGCCGAGTCGCGATCCATACCGGGTGAAGTATTGGGGCATCGGCAACGAATCGTGGGGGTGCGGCGGAAACTTTACTCCCGAAGAATACTCAGTTGAGTACAGGCGCTTCACTGCTGCTGTCCCTCGTTATGGCATCGACTTGAGCTTTATCGCTTCAGGATCAAACGGCGGCGATACCAACTGGACGCGTGGATTCTTTTCTCGAATAGCGGAAAAGAATCGCAACATGTTCAATAGCATCTACGGGTTCGGTCTGCATCATTACGCGTGGAATCTTGGCTTCGGAAAAACGAACGACTGGTTCGCTGCAAAGGGCGATGCTGTCAAGTTCACTGATGCTGAGCATTACGAACTGCTTCGAGAAGCGGATCGCATGGAGTCGCTCATCAACGAGCATTGGACCATCATGGGCGAGTACGACCGGCAACATCACGTCAAGCTCGTGGTCGATGAATGGGGTGCATGGTATAAACCGGGCTCTGAGCTCAACCCGACACACCTGCTGGGCCAACAGTCGACCATGCGCGACGCGCTACTTGCCAGTCTTACGCTCGACACGTTCAATCGCCACGCAGATAAGGTCGCCATGGGTAACGTCGCGCAGCTAATTAACTGTTTGCACTCGCTGTTCCTGGCCTACGAAAACAAGTTCATCGTCACGCCGACGTTCCACGTGTTCGAGATGTTTATGCCGCATATGAATGCCCGTGCAGTACGAACTATCTTCAGCGCGCCGGAAGTGCAATACACGCGCGTCGACAAACCAGCGGAGTTCTGGGGTTTGTCTGGTTCTGCATCGGTCAATGGGAAGCAACTGACGCTGACGGTAACGAATCCGCACCTCAGCCAAACACGCGAAGCAGAGATCGCAGTACGAGGAGCACGCGCCGGAGCAGTTAGAGCGCAGGTGTTGGCGATGCCCGACGTTCACGCGCACAACTCGTTTGCGAATCCGAATGCCGTGCAACCACGCAACGAGCAGGTCGCAGCCGCTGCCGGAGTCATCGTGTTTCGTTTTCCACCTGCGTCGGTGACTCGGCTGCAAATTGCGCTGGATTGAAAAGGCTGCGCACCCACCCGCTACCGCGGGCGGTACTGACTGTGTCCAACATTGGATCTGGATTTTGAGGTAAGACCACAGAGAGCACGAATCGCACTTGGAGACAGTCAGTACCGTCCGCGGTAGCGGATGGGTGCGCAGCCAGATTTTAAGGCACGACTAGAAGACTATGTTTTGGGAAGAGCGTTGGCATCCGTTACGTGAGGAGTGGGTAATCATTGCCGCTCACAGGCAGAACCGGCCCTGGAGCGGTGAGACGATTGAGCACAACGAAGGCCAGTTACCCGAGTACGTCGAGGATTGTTACCTCTGTCCCGGAAACACGCGCGTCAGCGGTGCGCGTAACGACAACTACACCACCACATTCGTCTTTGACAACGACCATCCGTGTGTAGGTTTTGAAGCGCCCCAAACATTGCAACCGGCACCCGGTATTTATCGCAATCAACCCGCGACCGGAATCGCGCGCGTCGTTTGCTATAGCCCAAATCACAGCCTTGCGCTTGCAGAACTGAAACCCGGCGAGATCAAAGATCTGTTGGAAGTGTGGCAGAAGCAATACCGGGAGCTGAGCGCTCGTAAAGAGATCAACCACGTGCTGATTTTTGAAAACAAAGGCGAAGCAGTGGGCGTCTCTAACCCACACCCACACTGCCAGATCTACGCAACGAACTTTGTCTTCAAAACAATCGAGACTGAAGCGCGTGCGAGTCAACAGCACTTTGCCGGCACCGGTCGCATACTTTTTCAGGATGTGATTCGGGCTGAGAAGGAAGATGGTCGCCGCATCATCTGCGAGAACGAATCCGCGATTGCATTTATTCCCTACTTCGCTCGCTACGCTTATGAAGTCTTTGTTGCGCCTAAAGTGACGCATCCTGGTATCACAACACTAAGCAACGACGAACTCAGCGACTTCGCGGCGTTGCTGAAGCAAGTGCTCGTGAAGTTCGATAATCTTTGGCAAATGCCCTTCCCCTACGTGATGCCACTGCATCAGGCGCCGACCGATGGCGGCGACTATTCGAGTTTCCATTTTCACATCGAATTTCATCCCCCGCTGCGTCGCCCGAATCTGCTCAAGTACCTCGCCGGACCGGAAATCGGCGGGGGTAACTTTCTCTCAGACACTGCCCCGGAAGAAAAAGCCGCGGAACTGCGCGCACAAGCAGACACGCACTACAAGCACGTCCTGCGGGAGCAGTCATGAGCGATATCAGTAGCTTGCTTGGTCCAATTCGGCGGATTCACGAAAGAGTTCGCGACGCCGTCGTCGCTGAATGCGAGCAGGCGCAACTGGAACAACTCGCCGCGGTTTCTGACGATGAATCCGAGGGCGACACGATTTACGCGATCGATCGCGTTAGTGAACACCTGCTTGTCGAACTGTTTGAACAGGAACTGGCAAGCATTGCACCTCTGATTCTCATTGCTGAAGGTATTGAGGACGGCAAACTCGTTTTGCCGCGGGATGCTGCGGAAGGTGACGCTGTTTGGCGTGTGATTGTCGATCCGATCGATGGCACGCGCGAACTGATGTATCAGAAGCGCAGCGCCTGGGTGCTCACAGGCGTCGCACCTAATCGTGGCGAAGAGACAAACCTGCAAGACATAGAGCTTGCCGTTCAAACAGAAATACCGGTGCTGAAGCAGAATCTTTGCGACACGCTGTGGGCCGCGCGCGGCAAAGGTGGCAACGGCGTTGGGGGCGAACGCTTTGATCGACTAACAGGGGAACGTAAGCCACTCGCACCTCGTCCATCGCGCGCGCCGACGATCCGGCACGGTTTTGCGATGGTCGCGCGCTTCTTTCCGGGTGCGCGAGATGAACTCGCGGCGATTGATGAAGAGATCGTGAGCGGCGCACTTGGTCCGGTCGAGCCGGGGAAAGCGCATTGTTTCGAGGATCAATACCTGTCGTCTGGTGGGCAACTGTACGAGTTGATGATGGGCCACGATCGGTTTGTTGCGGACCTGCGTCCTCTTGTTGAGTCACTCTTGAATCGTCGCGGCCTGGTGCTCGGCATCTGTTGTCACCCGTACGACGTGTGCACGGAGTTAATAGCGCGCGAAGCAGGCGTGATTGTCACGGACGAACACGGTGCTCCGCTGCGCGCCCCGCTCAGAGTTGAGCCTGACGTAACGTGGGTTGGGTATGCAAATGAAGCGATTCGACGGGAGATCGAACCCGCTCTGCGCGAAGCATTGAAAAAACGCGGCATGCTTTGATTTGAGAACAGTTTTACACAGGATTTACAAGATTTTCAGGATAAACAAGATGAATCATGTAAATCCTGCAAATCTTGTAAATCCTGTCGAAACTTACTTCGGAACTCAAGATTGAAGACAGGTTATGAAATCGTCAGCGGCGACACTTATGGACTGGACGATGTGTCGAACTTTATCGAGACGATCAACAAGATAGAAACGCTCTTTGAAAATCAATCGGAATTAATCATCGCCCGCGCTCCGGGGCGTCTTGATGTGATGGGAGGTATAGCCGACTACTCGGGCTCGCTCGTGCTTGAATTGCCGATTTCGGAAGCGACCTTCGTCGCATTGCAAAAAGATGACTCGCGACAACTCAGGATTGTCACCCTGGTGGAGAACAGGACTCTGAATTTTGAGCTGCCGTTGTCGGCTCTCGAACGTGACGGTGAGCCGATTGAATACGACGAAGCCCAGCAATACTTCAACAGCGATCGAACACGACATTGGGCCGCTTATATCGCAGGTGTGTTTCTGGTGTTGAGTCGAGAACGCGGCGTGCGTTTCGATCGTGGAGCACGTCTACTCGTCTCGTCGCGTGTACCTGAAGGCAAAGGCGTCAGTTCATCGGCAGCGCTCGAAGTTGCAACGATGAGTGTGGTTGCTGCGGCGTTTGATATTGAGGTTGACCCAAGAGAGCTCGCGTTGTTGTGCCAACAGGTTGAGAACCTCGTCGTCGGAGCACCGTGCGGCGTGATGGACCAGATGACTGCCGTCTGTGGAGAAGCGAACCACCTGCTCTCGCTGATCTGTCAACCGGCTGAATTACAGGGTTCGATCAAGTTACCGGAAGATTTGGCGGTGTGGGGACTCGATTCGGGAATCCGACATTCCGTCGGCGCAGGCGATTACGGATCAGTGCGAGCGGGAACATTCATGGGTTACCGCATCATCGCGGAGCTCGCCGGCTTCACGGTGAGACAGACCGGTGCGCAAGTTGTTATTGATGATCCACGTTGGGGTGGTTATCTCGCAAACCTGTCGCCGTCTGAGTATGAAGAAAGGTTTGCGGTGAACTTGCCTGAGAGTTTACTCGGCGATGAATTTTTATTGCACTATGGAGGGACTACCGATCGTGTGACGAAGGTTGAACGTGAGCGCAGTTACGCGATTCGCGCGCCTACAGAACACGCGATTTTCGAGAGTTCCCGAGTAAAGAAGTTTGCTGAGTTGCTGGACAAGCAAGTCGTTGGATCGAGTTTGGGAGACAAGATGGCCATGGGCGAATTGATGTATGCGTCCCATGAAAGCTACTCGGCGTGTGGCCTGGGTTCGAGTGGCACTGACTTGCTCGTCGGACTGGTCCGGTTACAGGGAGCCGATCAAGGACTCTTCGGAGCAAAGATTACTGGCGGCGGAAGCGGCGGTACGGTTGCGGTTCTTGGCAATAGTGATGCTGAACCGGCGGTGCTCGATGTTGCTCATCGCTACGCGGCAATGACAGGTCATGAGCCCTACATCTTCCGCGGCTCTTCTCCGGGCAGCGCGGCGTTTGGGCATCTGGTGGTGCGAAGAACCAAATAGGTTATTTCTCTGTGCAACCTCTGTGTTCTCTGTGTCTCTGTGGTGAACAATGAGTGTGAAACCACAACCACAGAGACACAGAGAACACAGAGGTTGCACAGAGAAAGAAGCATTGTTATGGCAATACTAATTACAGGCGGGGCGGGTTACATCGGCAGTGTCACCACGGAGTTGCTGCGTGCTCGTGGCGAGCAGGTTGTTGTTCTTGACAACCTATCGCGCGGCTATCGCGACGCAGTTGCACCAGAGATTCCTTTCTACGAAGGCAACGTCGGCGATCGCGAAGTGGTTGCGCGTATTGCCCGCGAGCACGACATCGATGCGTGCGTTCACTTCGCTGCGTTTGCGTATGTTGGCGAGTCTGTCACTGATCCGGCTCTTTATTACGAGAACAACGTCGCCCAAGGAATCAATTTGCTCAGCGCGCTCGTGAAGGCAGGTGTTCGCAGATTCGTGTTCTCTTCAACCTGCGCCACCTACGGCGAGCCACAGCAGATTCCGATCGACGAAACACACCCGCAACTGCCGGCCAATCCCTACGGATGGTCCAAGCTTTTCGTAGAGCGCATCCTTGCCGACTATGACCGCGCTTACGATCTAAAGTTCGTAGCGCTGCGTTACTTCAACGCGTCGGGTGCGATTCCCGAACGTGGTGAACGCCACGAGCCTGAAACTCACCTGATCCCGCTCGTACTGAAGGCAGCACAGAAAGAGATCGATCACGTCACTGTTTTCGGAAACGATTATCCCACGCAGGATGGTACGTGTGTGCGCGATTACATCCACGTCAGCGATCTTGCTGATGCGCACGCACTCGCGCTCGACTATTTACGCAACGGCGGTTTATCAACCGCTATAAATCTCGGCAACGGACAAGGCTATTCCGTCCTGGAAGTCATCCAGACATCGCGCGACGTTACCAGCCAGGAGATTCCGATTGAGATCGAGGGACGCCGCGCGGGCGATCCATCACATCTTGTCGCTGATTCTTCGAAAGCTCAGTCAGTTCTCGGCTGGCAACCACAGCAGGCCGACCTGGCGACGATCATCAGGACCGCGTGGGACTGGCATACAAAGCGAAGTCCAGGGCAGTGAGTTAACAGAAAGAAGGTTTGACATGAGTAAGGCAGATTACACACCGCGTCCCGAGCACAAATTCACGTTCGGACTCTGGACGGTCGGAAATCGCGGGCGCGATCCGTTTGGCGATGCTGTTCGTCCGACATTAACTCCGGTCGAGGCAGTGCGAATGCTCGGGGAGATTGGAGCGTACGGCGTCAACTTCCACGATAACGATCTGGTTCCTATCGACGCCTCACCACAGCAACGCGATCACATCGTGAAGGAGTTTCGTAACGCTTGCGAGGAGAACGGAATCGTAGTGCCGATGGCCACGGTTAACCTGTTTTACGACGCCGTCTTTCGCGATGGGGCGTTTACGGCCAACGAGAAGGCAGTGCGTGATTACGCATTGCAGAAGACAATGCGCGCGATGGATCTCGGCGCGGAGTGCGGTGCAAAGATCTTCGTTCTCTGGGGCGGACGTGAGGGCGTTGAAACTGACGGTTGTCGCCGCGCTGACGAGGCCGTTAAGCGACTGAGAGATGCGCTCAACTATCTTTGCGAGTATTCGCTGGACAAGAAATACGACTACGTGTTTGGGCTCGAGGCAAAGCCAAACGAACCACGCGCCGATATCTACATGCCGACGACTGGCGCTTACCTGGGACTGATCTCAACTCTCAATCATCCGGAGATGGTTGGAGTAAATCCCGAGGTCGCACACGAGCACATGGCCGGACTGAACATGACACATTCCGTGGCGCAAGCATGGGAGGCCGGGAAACTCTTTCACATCGATCTCAACGATCAGATACCCGGGCGCTACGATCAGGATCTGCGTTTTGGTTCCGCGAATCCCAAAGCTGCGTTCTGGCTGGTCAAGTTTTTGGAAGACGTCGGCTACGCGGGACCGCGCCATTTCGACGCTCACGCCTATCGCACTGAGGATTATGCGGGCGTGAAGGAATTCGCGCGCGGATGTATGCGTACTTATCTGATTCTGAAAGCGAAGGGTGAGCAGTGGAACAACGATCCCGAGATCAAAGCACTACTGGCGGAGATTGCTGAAACGGATGGGGGCGGGCGTACCCCAAAGTTCTCGACACAACATGCGAGCGAGTTGCTTTCGGCAAACTTCGATCGGGCAGGCATGGCTTCGCGTGGTTTGAATTACGAACGACTGGACCAACTGACGATCGATATCCTGCTTGGGGCGAGGTGAGGAGAAGTGTTTCACGCAAAGGCGCAAAGAAGGACGCAAAGTACGCAAAGAACAGTTTAACTTTGCTTCCTTCGCGCCTTTGCGTGAACTTTGCGCCTTTGCGTGAACTTTGCGCCTTTGCGTGAAAATCATCAATAACATGAAACGAGTGTGGCTCATTCTGGTGCTTCTAACTGCGCCGGCCATCAACGCGCAGTCTCCCGCGCGTGAGCGCATCCAGCGCGAGGCGGAAGAGTTTCGTCTCGAGGACGTTCGCCTCCTCGATGGACCATTCAAGCACGCGATGCTCAAGGACGCGGAGTATCTACTGCGCCTCGATGCGGATCGATTGTTGAGTGGCTTCAGAAAGGAAGCAGGTCTCAAACCAAAAGCCGAGGCTTACGGCGGTTGGGAGTCGATGACCATCGCCGGTCACTCACTCGGTCATTACCTCTCTGCTTGCGCGCTCATGTTTGCCGCCACCGGCGATGTGCGGTTTCGCGAACGAGTGAACTACATCATCGCCGAGCTCGACGAGTGCCAGCGCTCTAACGGCAACGGTTACGTCGCCGCCATTCCAAACGGTAAGAAGATCTTTCAGGAAGTCTCCGCCGGCGACATCCGCGTAAAACCGTTCGATCTCAACGGCGGGTGGGTGCCGTGGTACACGCTGCACAAGCTCTTCGCCGGACTGCTGGACGTTCATCGCTATCTTCAAAGCAAACAAGCACTCGGCATCACCGTCAAACTAGCTGATTGGGCCGGCACAACAGTCGCAAAACTAAACGAAGAACAGTTTCAGCGCATGCTCGGTTGTGAACACGGCGGCATGAATGAAGTGCTCGCCGAACTCTACGCTCGCACCGGCAACGAAAAATACCTGCAACTATCACGACGCTTCCATCACAAAGCCGTACTCGAACCGCTTGCGAGCCGCGAAGATCGTCTGCAGGGACTGCATGCAAACACACAGATTCCAAAACTGATCGGACTTGCGCGCCGTTACGAACTAACACTCGACGCGGGGGATAAAACCGCGGCTGAGTTTTTCTGGCAGCGCGTGGTCCGTCATCACACGTATGTTAACGGCGGCAACAGTGATGGTGAGCGGTTTGGACCGCCTGACAAACTCAGCGACCGGCTCAGTGCGAACACGTCCGAAACCTGCAACACCTACAACATGCTCAAGTTGACGCGTCACCTTTTCGAGTGGAACGCGTCGGCTGAGTACGCTGACTATTACGAGCGCGCGCTTTATAACCACATTCTCGCCTCACAGGATCCGAATGACGGCATGGTCTGTTATTACGTGCCGATGAAGGCCGGTTCAAAGAAGCTCTATTCAAAACCGTTCGACGATTTCTGGTGTTGTGTCGGCACGGGCATGGAAAACCATGCGAAGTACGGCGAGGCTATCTACTTTCGCAACCGCAACACCCTTTGGGTCAATCTTTTCATTCCGTCGGAGATGAACTGGCGCGAGAAGGGTTTATCGATTCGGCAGGAAACTCGTTATCCCGAAGGCGACAAAATAAATTTCACGGTCAAAGCACAACGGCCGACCAATTTCTCCTTGCGTCTTCGTTATCCGGTTTGGGCCAACAACGTCAGCGTCGCAGTCAACGGCCGCCCGGAAACAATTACAGCGAAGCCGGGCAGCTTCATCGAGATTAAAAGAACGTGGAAAGCCGGGGATCGAGTTGAGCTGACGATTCCCATGTCACTCAGGCTCGAAACCATGCCTGATAACCCTCGTCGCGTCGCGATCCTTTATGGTCCAACAGTGCTGGCTGGAGAACTCGGTCCGGAAGACGATGGCACGAGTGTGAGCCTCATTCCCGCGCTCATGACCGGAGATCGACCCGTCTCTGAATGGATCAAACCTGCGGCAGGGTCAATCACATTTCAGACGGCGAGTGCAGGCAGACCAAACGAGTTCAAGCTCTACCCGTTTTATCGAATGCATCACAAACGTTACGCCGTCTACTGGGATCTGTTGAATGAACAGCAGTGGGTTGAGCGCGAAGTTAATTACAAGAAACGAGTTGGAACGTGTACGAAAGTTAGAGGCGTTAACGATCGACTTCGTGCAACCAGGGGACACGAAACTCGAAAGTGAACACAACCTGCAAGGCACGCTGCTGGACACAGGTGAGAATGCGGGTCGCAAGTGGCGACACGCGCGCGAAGGTGGCTGGGTGTCGTTTGATCTGAAGGTGCCGCCTGACGCGCCGGTTTCGCTCGTCTGTTCTTACTGGGGCAGCGAAACCGGACCACGAACCTTCGACATTCTCGTCGACGGAGTCAAAGTTGCCACGCAATCATTACAAAATGACAGACCCGGCGAGTTCTTCGATGTGACGTACGCAATTCCGGAAAGCGTCACACGCGGTAAAAACAAAATCACCATTCGCTTCCAGGGCCAAACGGGAAACATGGCCGGTGGATTCTACGGCGTCAGAGTTATTAGGAAAGAGTAAACACGGATAAGGACGGATTTCAATGTCACGATTCAGAAGATCAGTTCAAGTAATCACTGTCGTTTTACTGCTGGCGTTTGTGGCGCTTGGGCAGCAAAAGTGGTCGGAACAACAGGCACGCGATTGGTATGCAAAACAGCCGTGGTTGCTTGGCAGCAACTACAACCCTGCCAGTGCGATTAACCAACTCGAAATGTGGCAGGCTGATTCCTTTGATCCAAAGCGAATCGATCTGGAACTCGGGTGGGCTGAGAGTCTCGGAATGAATACGATGCGCGTGTTCCTTCACGATCTCCTTTGGCAACAGGACGCGGAAGGTTTCAAGCGTCGCATCGATCAGTTTCTCACCATTGCCGCGCGGCACAAGATCAAACCCATGTTCGTACTCTTCGATTCGGTTTGGGATCCCGACGCGAAGCTTGGTAAACAGCGCGCGCCGAAACCCGGAGTGCACAATTCGGGTTGGATGCAGGGTCCGAACCGCACCACGCTGCAAAATCCTGCCGAGTATCCGAAGCTCGAGGCGTACGTGAAAGGCGTCGTCGGCGCGTTCGCAAAAGATCAACGGATTCTCGCGTGGGATATCTGGAACGAACCGGACAATGAGAATCATGGCAGTTATGGCCAACTCGAACCGAAGAACAAAGTCGAACTCGTGCTCGCGCTGTTGCCGCAGGCGTTTGCGTGGGCGCGTTCGGCAAACCCCGAGCAACCGCTGACTTGCGGTGTTTGGAAGGGCGATTGGTCCACTCCGGAAAAGATGACGCCAATGGATCGGTTGCAGATTGAACTCTCAGATGTGGTTACGTTTCACAATTACGATGCGCCCACGGAGCTTGAAAAACGGATCAACTGGCTCAAGCGCTACAACCGCCCGTTGATTTGCACCGAGTATATGGCGCGTGGGAATGGCAGTTTCTTCTTTGGCTCGCTGCCGGTCGCGAAGGTTCACAATGTGGGGATGTTCAATTGGGGTTTTGCACAGGGCAAGACGCAAACGCACCTGCCTTGGGATTCGTGGCAGCGTCCGTACATCGACCGCGAACCGGCGGTCTGGTTTCACGAGATCTTTCGCAACGATGGAAAACCATACCTGGTCGAAGAAGTTGAATTCATTCGACGCATGTCCGGCAAAACAAAAGCCAAAAGCGCCACAAATTAACAACGAACGTACTGTAGGGGCGGCCCTCCGTGGCCGCCCCTGTGCGGAAATCAGCGATCAGAATTCAACGCAGGGGCGGCCACGGAGGGCCGCCCCTAGAGTACGCACCGAGTGGCCTGATAGATTATGACGAGACAATTTCACAAACGACGCACTCTTATTTGGCTGCTTGCGATTCTAATTTTTCAAAGCCAGGCAGCACTTGCACAAACCATCACGGTGCAAGTCGACAAGCCTGGCGCGCCGATCCCCAAAACACTCTTCGGTCTCTTCTTCGAAGACATCAACTTCGGCGCGGATGGCGGCATCTATCCCGAGCGCGTTAAGAACCGCTCGTTCGAATTCCCAAATCCGATGATGGGTTGGAAACAGCTAGACCGCGGCGAGCCAAAAGGCCAGCTCAACGTCTACGATCAAGGCTCGATAAACGACACGCCAAACTCCCACTACCTGCGCATCAAGACTCCCGCAGGCAACAAAGGCTTCGGCGTCGTGAACGAAGGCTTTCGTGGCATTGGCGTCGAGAAAGGCGCCGAATACAAATTCTCAATCAGGGCCCGCAAGGTCGATGGTTCCCCGGCGGCACTGCGCGTTGAAGTTGAAGACGGAAAGGTCCTTGGTGAAACACAGGTTTCAGGTTTCACCAACGTTTGGAAAACTTATACCGCCTCGTTGCGTGCGAACGATACCTCCAGCAAAGCACGCCTCAATCTCCTGCTCGAAGGCAGCGGCACCGTAGACATCGACCTCGTCTCTCTCTACCCGAAGGACACGTGGCAACGCCGTCCCAACGGCTTGCGCACGGATCTGGTAAAGCTGTTGAAAGAGATGAAGCCAGGCTTCTTACGTTTCCCGGGCGGTTGCATCGTCGAAGGTAGAACGTTGGACCAGCGTTACCAGTGGAAAACAACTCTCGGCGATCTGGACGAACGCCGTCTCATCATCAATCGCTGGAACACCGAATTCAACTGGCGGATGACGCCCGACTACTTTCAATCGTTTGGTCTTGGTTACTATGAATACTTTTTGCTGAGTGAAGACATCGGAGCCGAACCGTTGCCAATCATGAACTGCGGTATGGCCTGCCAGTTCAACTCGAGCGAATTGGCGCCACTCGAAGATCTCGATCATTACATTCAGGACGCTATCGATCTGATCGAATTCGCGAATGCTCCCGCCAACACGAAGTGGGGCCGCAAACGAGCAGCGATGGGCCATCCCAAGCCATTCAATCTGAAAATGATCGGAATTGGGAATGAGCAATGGGGACCGCAATACGTCGAGCGCTACGAAGTGTTTGCGAAAGCTCTCAAACAGAAGTATCCAAACATCGAGCTCGTCACGAGCGCTGGCCCATCACCGGACGGCGAGCGCTTCGACTTCCTGTGGAAGAAGATGCGCGAACTCAACGCGGATCTGATCGACGAGCATTACTACATGGCGCCTAAGTGGTTCCGAGACAATGCAAGTCGCTACGACAATTACCCGCGCACAGGTCCGAAGGTTTTTGCGGGTGAGTATGCTGCGCAGAGTGTCGGCATTGCGAGTCCCGACAACCGCAACAACTGGGAGTGTGCAATGTCTGAGGCGGCATTCATCACGGGACTCGAACGCAATTCGGATGTCGTGAAGATGTCGTCTTATGCGCCATTGTTCGGACACGTGGATGCGTGGCAATGGACACCAAACATGATCTGGTTCGACAATCTGCGCTCTTACGGAACGCCGAATTATTACGTTCAGAAAATGTTCAGCGTGAATCGCGGTACACGGAATTTGCCGTTGCTGCTGGATGGGTCGGCAAAGAACGGACAGCAGGAACTCTATTCCAGCGCTTCTCTCGATGAAGGTACCGGCGAGGTGATCGTTAAAGTTGTCAACACGAGCTCATCGACAAGAAACGTGAGCATTACTCTGACTGGAGCGAAGGGTGTTCGGACCGGACGTGCGTTCGTATTGCGGAGTGAAGAACTGAAGGCGGAGAACAGTCTCGATCATCCGACAAAGATCTCGCCTGTCGAACAGCCTTTGAACGTTTCGACGGGTGAACTCAGCTACAAGTTCTTACCGCATTCATTTACGGTGCTGCGCATTCCAACCAGGTGAGCCACAAAAAAGCACAAAAGGCACAAAAAGCACAAAAACTGCTAAGTGTTCTGTGCGTTCTGATCGTCGGCTGGGGACAGCTATGCAATGTTGCAGCGCAGGCAAGGACGAGTGCGTCAATCACGATCGATGCCGGCAAAGTTGAAAACAACATCAGTCCCCTCCTCTACGGCCAGTTCCTGGAATTCATGTTCGAGGGAATCAAGGGTGGGTTGCACGCGGAGCTGATCCGCAACCGCAGCTTTGAAGAGCCGCCCAACGTTATCGGACTTTCGCGCAACTGGGATCGTTATCCGGATGATCGAAACGACGACTACGCGCTCTCGTTCCAATGGGACGACGAGCGTGCTTACCCGCAGTCACGAAAGGAACACTCGCTTCAGGTACAAGCCGGCGAAGGGGTGATTCAGCGTCACGGGATTTACCAGTCGCGGATTCCGATTCGCGCTGGGGTGGAATATCGAGGTTATTTTTGGGCCCGGACATCTGATTACGACGGGCGCGTCACGGTTGCACTTGAATCGGATGTGGACCAGAGCGTCGTCAACGCGACTGCTGATATCAGCATTAGCAAGAGCGACTGGCGCAAGTACGACTTTTCACTCAAGCCAACTCGGAGCGATCCGCTGGCGCGTTTCGTAATCCTCTTTCCCGGCAAAGGCAAACTCTGGATCGATCAGGTATCGCTGATGCCGGGTGATGCGGCAAGTGGCGGTGTTCGCCGCGACGTGTTTGAAAGAATCAAACAACTCAAACCTGCTTTTATTCGCTGGCCAGGGGGAAACGTCGCCCAGGACTATCGCTGGATGTTAGGCGTCGGCCCGCGCGACGAACGTGCTACGTGGACCAATCTCTCCTGGAAAAACGAACCGGAGCCCGGTGATTTTGGCACTGACGAGTTCGTTGCTTTTTCACGCGCGGTTGGTGCCGAGCCTTCGATCACTGTCAACGTGGAAGGACGCGGCGCGACTGTCGAAGAGGCCGCTGCATGGGTTGAGTATTGCAATGGCCCGGCAAGCTCGAAGTATGGCGCGATGCGTGCGAAGAACGGGCATGCGGCTCCTTTCGGCGTGAAGTATTGGGAAGTCGGAAACGAGATCTGGGGCAATTGGGTGCGTGGTCACTCCGACGCCGACACCTACGCGCGTAATTACAACCGCTACGCCAAAGCCATGCGCGCCGTCGATCCTTCGATCAAGTTGATCGCCGTGGGTGACAACGACATGAAGTGGAATCGAACTGTGCTGCGTGCAGCCGGTGCGAGCATCGATTACTTCGCGATCCATCACTATTACGGGCGGCGCGAGTTGCATGGCGATCCTTTGAATCTGATGGCGCGTCCGTTGTATTTCGAGCGTTTTTATCGAGAAGTGGAACAGATGCTACGCGAACTCGGATTGGACGGTCGCGTCAAGCTGGGGATCAACGAATGGGGCCTGGATCTTCCGACTGAACGGCAATATTCGATGGAGTCGGCGCTCTATGGTGCGCGACTGATGAACGTCTTCGAGCGGATGGGCCATCTGGTTGAGATGAGCGCAGTGTCTGACCTTGTGAACGGTTGGCCCGGCGGAATCATTCAGGCGGGGCGACACAGTGTTTTTGTCTCGCCGATTTTTCTGGTCAATGAGCTTTACAACGAACATCGTGGCGACGTTCGTCTTGCGAGCAGTGTGGACAGTCCAACGTTTGATACGTCTCGTGAAGGCACTAAGATACCTTATCTCGATGTCACTGTTAGCCGCAGCGCTAATGGCAAAAGAATCTTCATCAAAGCAGTGAACACGAATCCGACAAGCTCGCTAGCGACTAGTATCAGTCTTCAGGGCGCAAACCCTGCTCCACGCGGCGAGCTGAAAACCATCACCGCGCCATCGCTCAGAGCCTTTAATGACTTCTCACAGCCCAACGCCGTCTCCACGTCAACCAAAACAATTCCTGCCGGGCGCCAATTCGTGGTAACACTACCAAAGCACTCCGTATCAGTGATCACACTCTGGCAGAACATGCGGTAGTTCTATCCAAATCGTTTCAAAAAATACACACCGGTTGCCAGTCTTTCATCGATGTGTATGATTACCCCATGACCAGCACGTTAACGAACACGGGTGATTTACAAGTAGCAGATAAATCAGTATTTCGGAGCTTTTGGATGGGCGGGTTTGAGTGCTCGACGCATCGCCTGCCGCGGCGAAAAGCGATGGGTCGCTTCGCCGGACAACGACTCGACCTCGTTGCATCGACACGTCACGACCAGTTTGCATTTCAGGACTACACGCGCCTGCAGGAAACGGGAATGCGGACAGCGCGCGACGGCGTCCGTTGGCACCTGATTGAGGCGTCGCCGTTCCGGTACGACTTCTCGAGCCTCGTGCCGATGCTTCGTGCGGCGCGCGAGACACAAACACAAGTCATCTGGGATCTACTTCACTACGGCTGGCCCGACGGGCTAAACATCTGGAGCGCTGCGTTTGTCGAGCGCTTCGCACGCTTCGCACGAGCCACTGCCAAAGTCATCCTCGAAGAAACTGGGGGACCAATCTATGTCACGCCTGTAAACGAGATCTCCTTCGTGGCATGGGGTGGCGGCGATGCCGGTTTCCTGAATCCGTTCGCTAAGCAGCGCGGACCCGAACTCAAGGCGCAACTTGTGCGCGCAGCGATCGCTGCGATCGAAGCTGTGCGCGAAGTTGATGCGAATGCTCGCATCTGTCACGCCGAGCCCATCATTCATATTGCGGTCGATCCGGACTATCCCGAGGAAGCGGACGCAGCCGAAGGTTATCGTCAATCACAGTTCCAGGCGTGGGACATGCTCGGTGGCAGGATCTGCCCCGAGCTCGGAGGCCGTCCTGAGTATTTAGATCTACTCGGCGTCAACTACTATTCGAACAACCAGTGGATCCATCAGGATCCGCACCAGCCAACATCACGCCGCCGGAAGGATGTACTGCTGCCGCCTTCACATCCACTGCACCGGCCAGTGCGCGAGATGTTGGGTGAAGTTTACGAGCGCTATCGCAGACCAGTCTTCATTGCCGAGACCGGCATCGAGGGCGACGCGCGCCCGGCGTGGTTGCGTTACATCGGGCAGGAGGCGCGCGCGGCTGCGGCAGCGGGTGTCGAGCTTGAAGGCTTGTGTCTCTATCCGATCATTGACTATCCGGGTTGGGGCGACGACCGGCACTGCTACAGCGGCTTGTGGGGTTATGTAGACGACGACGGACACCGCGAGATTTACGAACCACTCGCACAGGAGCTTTCCCACCTACAGCAGTTGTGGGAGACTCAGCGTCGCGATCATCGTGCCGTGGTAGAGGTCGTCAACATCGACAAGATCGACGAGGCTGCACGTCAGGTGGACGTCGCCACGCAAAAGAGCCGCACGAAGCGCAGGGAGTAGCCACAAAAGGCACAAAAGCATCACATTGTCTTTTATGTGCCTCTTGTGCTTTTTGTGCCTTTTTGTGGCTACTGTTCGATGCGGATATATTTGTCGATCGGGGGATTTGAGATCGTTTGAACCTTGCCGGTGGACCATTTCACTTCAATCGCGCGCACTCCACGAGCAGTGCCGAGTCCGACGATCAGGCGCGGATCATTTGACGATAGATAACTCCCGGCACTGCTTACATCGAAGATCTGTTTCTGTCCGGTGCTAGTGGTGACAATCACGCGTGCGCCGATGCCGTTGCGAAGCGTAATTCCCAGCCAGTGATTCGTCGTTCCCTGATTGCGCAGTATCAAAGGCGCGTCGTCGAGAACGGCAATGACCGCGTCGAGTTGACCATCATTATTTAGATCTCCGAACGCCGCGCCACGCGCCGCAAGCGCCGAGTTGAACGCCGATCCAGCAGTCGCAGAAATGTTGACGAAGCCTTTTCCGGTGTTGCGCATCAGCAGTGGCGACTGTTTGTACTTCAAATAACTCGTCGTCTTGTCGATCGTGTCGAGCACGTGGCTCTGAGCGACAAACAGATCACGAAGCCCATCGTTATCTACATCAACAAAGCGTGCGCCCCAGCCGGAATAGAGCAGCGTTATCTGTCCAACTCCCGAAGTGTTGGTGGCATAAGTGAAACTCAGATCGCCGTTGTTTCGATAGAGAGCGTACTTCTCATTCGACAAGCGTGGTTATGAAGACGTCCATGTAACCATCGTTGTCGTAATCACCACAGTCGATGCCCATACCGGCAAACGTCTTCCCATCCTCGTCGTAAGCCGCGCCCGACATGACCGCGATGTCCTCGAACTTGCCGTCGCCCTTATTTCGATATAACGACTGGCGCACACTATCATTCGCCACAAACACATCGGTCCACCCATCGTTGTCAAAATCCGCGAACGCGACGCCGAGACCCTTGCCCGATGGATCGGCAATGCCTGCCGAGCGGCTCACGTCTTCAAACGATCCGTCTGCGCGCTGATGAAGCAACACATTCGCTGCGCCTTTGAAGTTGTCGGGATGGCAGTACGCGCGCAAACCCGCCGCCGGACCACCACAAAAGGTAGAACCGTTTTCAAAATCCCACTCCATGTAACGGGCGATAAACAGATCGAGACGGCCGTCGCGATCGTAATCGAACCAGCCGGTACTGGTGGACCAACCTTTCGGACTGTTTGGAAGTTTACTCGTGACGTCGCTGAAACTTCCGTTGCCGTTGTTACGATAGAGATAGTCCGCTTTATAGCCGCTGACGAATAGATCGACGTGTCCGTCGTTGTCATAGTCTCCGGCAGCAACACCCATGCTGTAACCCGCACCTTTGAGCCCAGCGCGTTCGGTCACATCAGTAAACGTTCCGTCGGGTTTTTGCTGATAGAGTCGATTCCAGTATTTCGGATGGCTCTTATCCGGCAGCTCTTCTTTCGGCATCGGCTCCTTCAACGCGGCGCCATTCGTGAAGAAGAGATCCATGCGGCCATCGTTGTCATAGTCGAAGACTGCAACTCCGCCGCCCATTGTTTCTGGCAGATACTTCAACGAAGTTTTTGAAGCTGCATGCCGGAAGTTGATGCCTGACTGCACGGAGACGTCGGCGAATGTCAGTGGCGAACGTGCCCGTGGTCCAGGTGGCGGAGGAGTCTTCGGCAAATCCGGAGTGGAATATGAGCGTCCGGTGCGTTCGGGAGTCGGCGAGGGCTGTTGTGCAAAAGCGTTAATGCAAATCAAGCCACAAAAAAGCACCAGTGGAAATCTATGCCCCATTTACTCGTGTCTCAATGCTTCGTTCGGATCCACCTTCGTCGCTTTGTACGCGGGAATGAAGCAGGCCAGCATTGCAATCGCGATCAGGAACAGTGCAATGGCAATGTAGACGGACATTTCCGCGCCGCTGTTCGCAAACAATAGCGACTCGATCAGGCGGCCTGAGGCAAAGGCCGCCACCAATCCCACCACCACGCCCACAACGACGATGAAGAGCGCTTCCTTCATTATCATTCTCAGTATGTCAACTCGCTGAGCGCCGAGTGCGAGACGGATGCCGATCTCGCGCGTGCGACGCGTCGTCGAATAGTTGATTACGGAAAACACTCCGACAACCGCCAGCACCAGGGCGAGTAGTCCAAACATTCCGGTGAGCGTTGAAACAATTCGCAGCATGATGAGCGAATCGTTCATGAACTCTGACAGTGGTTTTACCTCGCCAATCTTCGCGCTCGGATCTAACGAAGTGATCGCACTGCGTACGGGCGGCAGGATCGTAATCGGATCTCCCTTCGTTCGCACATGAAGGGCCATTCCTCCGGGCATCGGGTTTTGCAACAACGGCAGATAGAAGAAGGGCGCGGCACCTTTCTGATAGATGTAAGCAGTTGCGTCTTTAACGACACCGACAACTTCCATCGGTCCTCTTTCCCTTCCAACAACAGTGATGTGCTTTCCGAGTGCGTCCTGGCCAGGCCAGTAACGACGCGCCAACGTCTCGTTGACGATTACAGTCCGCGGTGCTCCCTCCTTGTCCTGCTCTGTGAATTCACGCCCCGTCACCAGCGTCATGCCCATCGTCTTGAAATAGTCGGTAGCGACAACGCCGTTCATCACGCTCATGTTTTCTTCGGCGCGCGGCGTATAGTTCTCCACACGGATCGTGGTACTTCGAAGTCCTCCGCCTGACGGCACGAAGTCAGCAAAACTTGCACCCTCCACGCCCGGCAAAACTCGAACGCGCTCGAGCACCTGGTTGTAGACGGCGAGTTGCGATCCAGTGTCCGGTTTGTCGAAAAATTCCGGTTCGGGCCGGATCGTGAGAACATGGTTGAGATCGTAGCCAACATCTACTTGCTGTGCTTTCTGCAAACTCCGAATAAACAATCCCGCAACGATCAGTAATAACAATGAAGCCGAGATCTGCGACATCACAAACAGATTTCTGATCCCAAACCTTCGCCGGCCCGTTTGCAACGACGGCGTCTCGTCTTTCATCGCTAACGACAGATCCGCTCTGCTCGCATGTATCGCAGGCATCAAGCCGAAGATGAGACCGGCGAAGAGGCCTATCGCTAGAGTCAAAAGGATCACGCGCTGATTGATACTGAAGTCGATTGGAAGTCCGCTTGTTGACGTTGGCAGGAATGCTGACGTGAGCAACTTAATGCATACAGGCGCCAGCAGTATTCCGAGAACACTGCCTATCAACGATAACTGAAAGCTCTCGGTGAGTAGCTGTCTGATGATTCGACCTCGACTCGCCCCGAGAGCGGTGCGGACCGCCATCTCTTTTTGTCTTGCGGTCGCGCGCGCCAATAGCATGTTCGAAATGTTGCTGCACGCGATTAACAGAACAAGCGCGACAAGGACCGCAAACAGTCCGGCCAATCCCCGCAAGACACTTTTTACTTCCGGCGGAACGCGAGCATAACGTTCGCCTACAATACTAATCTTGCGTGGTTGCTGATTCCGCTCTCTCCAACTATCGGGATAGGCAGTAGCGAATTGCTGCGCGAGTAGATTGAGACTAGCCTGCGCCTGTTCCTCAGAGACGTCTGGTTTCAACCGTCCGAATATAGAAAACTGGCGCGCGCCACGATTAGCCGTGAACTCAGGTTCGAAGCCTATTTGTTTGAACGCGTGCATCGGGACAAAGATCTCGGGTGAGCGACCGAGATCGATGCCGGTAAAATCCGCGGGCGTGATGCCGATGACAGTGAAGCTGTTGTTATTAAGGAAGACCGTCTTTCCCACAAGCGATGGATCACCGCCGAATCGCTTCTGCCAAAGCGCATGACTGATGACGACTACCGGAACCGCCTGGTCTTCGAGTTTGAATGTGCGGCCAAAGACGGCTCTGACTCCGAGTAGATCAAAATAGTTCTCATTCACTAACAGACCGCCAGCGCGATCTGACTGTTGTTCGGACCTCAACATCGTGGAGATCTCAGTGAACGCAGTCATACTCTTCGAAGACGTTGGTCTTCGCGCTGAAGTCAATGAAATCAGCATATGAGGAAGCGCGATACTGCGGCCCGGAGTAATCGCTCGTATAGAGCGAAACAAGTCGCTCTGAATTTGTGACGTTCAATGGTCTGAAGAGAATTGCGTCGACGAGACTGAAGACGGCGCTGTTGGCTCCGATTCCGAGTGCCAACGAGAGTGAGATTCCGATCGTCAGCAACGGTTTTCGTAACAACATCCGAAGACCGAATTTAAAATCGCTCATCAGCCGTCTCCTTTGGTGAAGGATTAAACCACGGATTTACACGGATTGAATACACGGATTTATTTTCGGTTACCTCCAAGCAGTAGACGTACGTCGTCGTACGGCCGGGCAAATACTTGTACTTCGTCCTCATAATGAACATATCCAATTTTCGGCGATTTGATGGTCCAGATTAATACGTTGTTGCGTTCCAAAATCGCGCCTAACTCCCACGCTCGGGCTAGGTGCTCGTGAGCAGTCGACTTGAACCAACATACGGCTCGCTCGAAGGACTTTTCACGCGGAAGATAATCAAAAGGCGACTCCAAATGCTCGTTGAACCAGCACTTCAATTCAGTGAGTGCATCGAATTCATGGTCCGGTAATCCTTCAGACCATCGCAGATCGGAGGCAGCACAGAATAAGCCAGCCGCCAAATGCGACCGATCATCGATTTCGCCACTGTAAAAACGGATGTACATACTTCACAGACGATCGAGATACTTTCGCGGATTCAAAGGAGTGGCTGCAGGAGAAGGAGTCGAACCTTCAGCTTCGGAGTCAAAGTCCGACGTGTTGCCAGCTACACCATCCTGCAAGAAATTCGGGGCACTGGGATTCGAACCCAGAACCTTGCGCCGATCTAGCGCTAACACCGCTTATAAGACGGCTGCTCTACCGGTTGAGCTATGCCCCGTAAGAACTGGTCGCGGTGGAAGGAGTCGAACCTTCGTCTCTCGATTATCGGTCGAGCGCACTGCCATTGTGCTACACCGCGATGGTCGACCCGGCGGGACTTAAACCCGCACGTGGCGGCTTAAAAGGCCGCTGCTCTGTCACTCGAGCTCCGGATCGAAAGAGTGGCTGTGGCGGAAGGACTCGAACCTTCGATAACCGGATTAACAGTCCGGTGCCTTACCAACTTGGCTACGCCACAAAAGAATTGGTTGCGGGAGCAGGAGTCGAACCTGCGTTAGTTGGCTTATGAGACCAATGAGCTGCCGTTGCTCTATTCCCGCAATGTGTGGATGCGGCGACGAGAGTTGAACTCGCACCAACTCGTTTACAAGACGAGTGCTCTGGATCCAATTGAGCTACGCCGCAAGAAGTTTGGTGGACCGGGAGGGACTCAAACCCTCACAAGAAGTTTGCAGGACTTCTATGCTGTCATTACATCACCAGCCCGAAAAATTTTTTGGAAGCCCGCGGAGGAGTTGAACCTCGTGCCTTTCCGCCCAGCTCTTCGGAGGTTCGGTTTAGAAGACCGATGCCGGGAACGCGGGCCACTTCTGGACGGGGCGTGAGGCCGACGCGCCTCTTCGAACTCCACGATCTCAGGCAGTCACCGTTCTGCCGAGATGAGTCACGCCCCGATACGATTGGTGCCCAAGGAAGGACTTAAACCTTCAACCTCTGGTTTGTAGGACCAGCGCTCCATCAATTGAGCTACTCGGGCGAGAATGGTGGTCGGAGTTGGATTCGAACCAACCTATCGGGCTCTTCAGACCCGCGCTAATCCATCTCAGCTATCCGACCACACAGATGACACGGATTACACGGATAGAAAACTGTCTTTCTTATCTGTGAGATCCGCGTTATCCGTGGTGAATTGGAACTCCTGGCAGGACTTGAACCCGCAACTACGACGTTCGAAGCGTCGCGCTCTTCCAGTTGAGCTACAGGAGCATTGAAAATTGGCAGGGATGACGAGGCTCGAACTCGCAAATCAACTGATTGAAGGTCAGCCCGCTTTCCATTTCGCGTTCATCCCCATGATTGGTACCGGTGGAGGGATTCGAACCCACACTATCTAGTTTCTAAGACTAGCGCCTCATTCCAGTTGGGCTACACCGGCATAGGTTGGCTACGGAGGTAGGATTCGAACCTACGTAAACGAGTTTCAGAGACTCGCGCCTTTCCAGCTCGGCCACTCCGTAAAAATTTTGGCGGAGGCGACAGGACTTGAACCTGCACACGCAATGCGCGGCGATTTAGCAAACCGCTGCCATACCATTAGGCGACGCCTCCATGAATTGGCGGAAGGAACAGGATTCGAACCTGCAAGCGACGAGCGCGGTAGTTTTCGAGACTACTGCCTTACCAGTTAGGCTACCCTTCCAGAGATTTCCAATTGCCGATTGCCAATTGTCCATTTGACTGCTTACATTAAATTGGCAATCGGCAATCGGCAATCGGCAATAACTTTGGTGCATGTGGTAGGACTCGCACCTACGAAGTCCACGAAGGGACGCCTGATTTACAGTCAGGTGCTTTTGCTGCTCAGCCACACATGCGAAACAAACAGATGAAGGCAGAGAGAAACAAAGCCGCGAACACACTTCGAGGCACACTTCTCCCTGAGATGGCGAACTCGCGGACTCTCGCAAAGCACCGAGTTCGTCATCCGTCGAAGGCTCCCTGCCTTCATCCCGCAAAAAGTAATTCGATTGTCAAAAAACTAAAGGAGCGGGCTTTAAGCTTCTCAGGGAAGCTGCCCGCTCCTTCAATTCTCTTGAACTTTGTTTTGAGATTTGGGAGCGGGAGGCCGCTCCCGCTGTATTAATGCCTGATATTGCGGCTATATATGGACGTTTGCTGTCCGAGTTTGCCGCTAAAAATATTGGTCGTCGATGAGTTCAGAGCTACTGAACACACGACCACATTCCTGGCGGCGCGCCGCTGCCATTGCATCGAGTGTTCTCTGTGTGTTCTGCTCATCAACATTGAAAGTTTCTCTTTCACAACGCGCAACCTTCATCGCGCGAACTGTTTTGTATAAAGTATCAATAGTGAATCTGTCAAGAATTTTCTGAACGACAAAATCCAATTGATATGGATAAATTGACGATTGCGGAAGCTTCCGGGTTGCTTTGCCGGAAAAAGATCTCGCCGGTTGAACTCACCACGGCCTGTCTGGATTGCATCGAAGAACTCAATCCCACGATCAACGCATTCATCACCGTCATGCACGAGAGCGCGCTTGCGGAAGCCCGTGCAGCGGAAGCTGAAATCAATGCGGGCAACTGGCGTGGACCACTACACGGTATTCCGATTGGCTTGAAGGACCTGATCGATACGGCCGGCGTGAAGACGACGTGCGGCAGCGCTCTCTTCGCAGACCGTGTTCCGATTGATGACGCCTACATCGTGCAACGCTTGAAGCATGCAGGCGCTGTGTTGATCGGCAAACAGAACATGCAGGAGTTTGCGTATGGCGGCACGTCGACATCCTCTTACTTCGGTCCCGTTCGCAATCCATGGGATACGGATCGAATTGCCGGTGGTTCTTCAGGCGGTTCGGCGGCAGCAGTCGCCACAGGCATGTGCTTCGCTGCCATCGGCACTGACACCGGCGGCTCAGTCCGCGAGCCAGCGGCATTCTGCGGTATCGTTGGTTTGAAACCGACTTATGGACGTGTCAGTGTGCGCGGAGTATTTCCACTATCTTCATCATTGGACCACGTGGGCCCACTTTGCCGTGACGTGAGAGATACAGTGCTGATGCTTCAGGCCATCGCGGGTTATGACAAGCTCGATGCGACCTGTGTCGATTGGCCCGTTGAGTCGTATACGGACGGATGGATGGGGACCAAAAAATCACGCATCGGCATTGTACGTCGTCCGTACTTCGATGATCTCGATCCCGAGATTGCGATCGCGATCGACGAAGCGCTAAAAGAAATCAGCAAAAATCTCGCGTCGGATATGTTGGAGATTGATCTGCCCGCTACGCCAACCGCTGTGCAGGCGCCGGAAGTTTACGCAGTGCATTCGAAATCTTTCACGGAGACGCCCGAACTCTATGCACCATGGATTCGCGAAAGACTCAAACAGGCAGCGGCAGTGGACATCGTGGCTTACATCAAAGCTCGACAACATCTGGATCTTTTACGACGTGAGATCGACGATGTCTTCGCGAAAGTCGACTTTCTGATTACGCCAACAACACCCGTACCCCCAATCACAATAAGGGAAGCCCGGGACATGTCGCCTGATCCTGCGGGCGAACTCTGGCTGAGAAACACTCGTCCTTTCAATGCGTACGGTCTGCCAACCATCTCCATTCCCTGCGGCTTCACACAAGCCGGTCTCCCGATCGGACTACAGATCTCTGCCGCACGCTTCAGTGAAGCAAGCCTACTCTCGTTCGCGCTAGCTTACGAACAGATTCACAGATTACACAGAACGTAAATCTGCGTAATCTGTGGATCAGCGCTGAGGTCTCATCGACCTCAGGATGATCCCGGCAAGTAATGCAGCGAAAACAATTATGATTATGTATTTCATGTTACTTCTTGAACAGCTTGGCGAATGCCGCCCGAGCATCGGTCGGAGCGCCTGATGAGGTTTGTCGCTCGACTACGCTTCGCGGTGCGAAGAGCTCGCACACGTTGTTGGCATTCTTGTTGACGATGCGTTTCGCGACCTTCTTGTTGCTGCACTCGAAGTGAGCGCTGGGATCAAAATAAGTGCACTGACGACAGCTGTGAAGTTCTGCCTTGCACTTTGAGCACGTACTCGTGAAGTTAATGGTGGTCGGAGCCTGTATTCCGCAGTTAGCGCACTTCACCGCCTCACCAAACGCCATCATCTTCGGCGAACGTGGGCCTTCGCGATCTTGAGGTTTTGACTGCCCTTGTGGTCCTGATTGCGGTCGTGGTCGCTGAGGTTCGCGATCGTAGTCCTGGTAGCCGCGTTGGCGATATTTGCGGTCGCTCATTGTATAACTCCAGTGCTTGAACGGATTCCGCGGATCATACGTGAAATTCAGAAAATGCAACAGGTCTGGAACAAGAGGGTGGTGTCTTACTTTGCCTTTCTTCTCTGTGCAACCTCTGTGTTCTCTGTGCCTCTGTGGTGGATGGTTACTGCAAATCAGTGAACCACAGAGACACAGAGAACACAGAGGTTGCACAGAGAAATCAAATTGAGACACTACCAACGTGAGGTTTAACTGCTGGTCTCAGCAACTTTCTTCATCAGCTCGCAGAGCTTTCGCGTGGTGTTGAGATTTCTGACCGTCATGTCCTGGTATATCTTGCGGCTGGAAAGTTTCACCATTTGCGTTCTGGTTAGATCGCTTACTTGTGCCGACCAAAGGAGTGCGCCTGGACAATAAACGACTTCTTCGATGTCGTCCTTGACTACGAGCTCATCCAAAATTTTCTCGGAGTCAATTGTGTGACGCAGGAAGATCACGTTGTATCGCCAATTGGGATCGCCGGTCCACGTTCGCGGCAAGCTCTGCACCAGTTTTTCCATTTCCGGAAGACTGCGTAGCACTACCCTGGAATCGAGCTGATACTCCTTTGACAGCATTTGCTCGATCTTCTTCTCCAGCTTGCGTGCGTCATTTTCCTTTGTCGTAAAAATGATGTTCCCACTATTGATGTAAGTTGAGACGTGCGGAAAGCCCATCGTCTCGAAGCTCTTCTTGAGCGCGCTCATACTGATCATGTTGTTGCCGCCAACGTTGACACCGCGCAGCAACGCAACAAACACATTGAGATTCGATTTCGTCTTCTTCATAACACACCCGGTTTACATTTGCTTTTTTGTCCCGCGTGGCTCTATCATCTGCCCGCTCAGAAATACCTCCCTAATGCTGCCTCCCAGTTTGGCTCAGTTCACCCCAGATCCAAAGTATTAACGGACGATAATCGTCGAGCGATCCAGTCCGCGGTTTCCCCTGGATTTCTCGGCTGCTCAGTGGCGGACGCTCCCAAATTACAACCAGCAATCTGTATCTCACTTGGAGGTCATATGAAGAAAACGCTTGCAGTGTTTGTTCTAGTAGCCATTTCGGTCGCAGTGGTAGTCCTCACTGCAGTTCACGGACAGAATAATAACGGCGGTAAATTCCGGCGCATGAGCGCGGACAAAAAAATCGCCAATCAATATATCGTCGTGCTCAAAGACGACGTCGCCGACGTCGATGGCGAAGCTCATCGCCTCGCACGTGATTTCGGTGGCGATCGTAGTAATGGTCAAACTTACCAGCGCGCAATCAAAGGTTTTTCTGTGCGCATGAACGAACAACAAGCACGCCGGCTCGCAGACGATCCGCGCGTCGAATTTGTCGAAGAGGATGGCGTCATTTCTTTAGAGGCGACTCAAACGGGCGCCACGTGGGGACTCGATCGCATCGATCAGCGAGATCTTCCTCTTGATGGAAACTACACTTTCAACGCCACCGGCTCCGGTGTTAGGGCTTACATCATCGATACCGGAATCCGCGCGACGCATACACAGTTCGGGGGACGCGTGATCTCTGGCTTCACAGCCATCAACGATGGACTCGGCACCAATGACGGCAACGGACACGGCACTCACGTCGCCGGCACTGTTGGCGGTTCAACCTACGGCGTGGCGAAGAACGTTACGCTCGTGGCAGTCCGTGTACTCGATTCGAGTGGCAATGGAACAAATTCCGGCGTCATCGCTGGTGTAGATTTTGTCACGTCTAATCATCAGGCTGGTCAACCGGCAGTCGCGAACATGAGTTTGGGTGGCGGCATTTCATCGGCACTCGACACCGCAGTTAACAACTCCATCAACGATGGCGTGACCTACGCGATCGCGGCTGGTAACGAAAATCAGAATGCGTGTAACACTTCGCCGGCTCGCGTCGGGAATGCGATCACTGTCGGTTCGACGACGATGACCGATGCACGTTCCTCATTCTCGAACTTCGGTACCTGCCTCGACATTTTTGCACCTGGCAGCAGCATCACCTCCGCGTGGAGAACCAGCGACACAGCGACCAACACCATCTCCGGAACATCGATGGCAACACCGCACGTCGCAGGCGTAGCTGCTTTGTTCCTGGAAACAAATCCGACCGCATCACCGGCAACGGTAACGGCCGCCATCATCAACAGCTCGACACTGAACCACGTGAGTAATCCGGGAACCGGATCACCGAACCGGTTGCTCTTCTCACTTTTGACGAGTGCGCCACCGCCGACTCCAACGCCGACGCCGACTCCAGTTCCCGGAGGAGAATTGTTGTTGAACCGCGGATTCGAATCGGGCAGCGCTAATTGGACCGCGACCGCCGGCGTCATCACGAACTCGACGGGCCAAACACCTCGGACGGGCGCGTGGTACGCATGGCTCGACGGCTATGGCACTACACATACTGACTCGCTCTTCCAGCAGATAACTGTGCCGGCAAGTGCGAACACAGTGACGCTGAGTTTCTGGCTGAAGATCAATTCATCCGAAACAACAACCGTAACTCCGTTCGACACGTTGCGGGTTCAAATTCGCAACTCGAGTAACACGGTGCTCGCTACGCTTGCGACGTACTCGAACCTGAACGAGACAACCGGCTATACGCTGCAGACTTTCGATATCACTGCCTTCAGGGGACAGACGATTCGAATCTACTTCCTTGGACAGGAGGACTCGTCGTTGCAAACATCCTTTGTGATCGACGACACGTCAGTTACGACGCAGTAACCGTTAGCCCACCTACATATCCACAGATTACGCAGATTACTCTGTGTAATCTGTGGATAAAGAAGCATCTGCAGGCGGACGACATGGAGATTGTTCGAAGAGTTTGAGGTTCGTCCTGAGTTTAGTAAGCAACTGCTTGTTGTTTTGTTGTTCCGCTAAGACGATCATGCGTTGTTGCCACTCACTCGCTTCCCGACAACGACCAAGTTCTGCAAGCGCCAGCGGTACGAGAGCACCATGCTGCGCTACGCGCGTTGCTTCATAGACGCGTTGGGCAAGATCCAACGCGCGTCTACCATTGCGCAATTCCAGTGCAGGTGACGTTGCCAGCAGGTACGCCAGCATTCCCACCGTGCGGACTTTTTGCGGATATCGCGCATGGCCTTTCTCTAAAATCTCCAAAGCCTGCTTGAACTGTCCCGTCCGGTGCAGAAGTTTCGCTTGTTCAATCAGAGCATTCTCATTGTTTGGATCTGCCTGGACCACGCGCGCGAATTCCACCAGCGCCTCATCGAGCCGTCCAACTTTCGTTAGTTCCCTACCCAACAGAAACCGTGCAGTCGAATCGTTCGGTTCAATCGCCAGAGCAGCCTGAAAATGAGTGATCGCTTTTTCGTGACTGTTTTGGCCGGATAACAGAATGGCAAGATTGTAGTGCGCGTTGACTCTTCCGGGATCGATGCGAATAGCTTCTTCGAATTGTTCGATGGCGCCTGTTCGATCGCCAAGTTGCGAAAGCGTCGCACCGAGATTAATGCGAGCAGTGACATTATCACGGTTGGCTACAACTGCTTTACGAAATTCAGCGGCTGCTTCGGCATACCTCCGTGCTTCGAATGCGAGCTTGCCACGCGCAAGATGCACTCGCTCGCCTTCAATCAAATCCTGAAGACCGTCGACAAGCGGATCCGAAACGCGCACGCCAACCGATCCCTGTTGTGCGAGGTGAGCTTTCACCTTTTCGACATCACCCAGACCGCGATAGGCCATCGCGAGGGAGTAGTGGACGCGATTCGCACTCGGTACCTGACTAAGTGTTGCATTGAAATGTTGAATCGCCTCGGCGTAACTGCGCGACGACAATGCGATTTGCCCCAGGCCGTAATGCGCGGCGGGATTGTTTTTGTCGATCTGGAGTGCTTCGTTAAAACTCGCGCGCGCTTCTTCCAAACGATTGAGCTCCAGAAAGATATTCCCGAGGTTCACGGGCACGGCTACGTAGTCGGATCGCAAAGTGCGAGCGATGCGATAACGACGAATTGCGTCTTCGAAACGACCTTCCTGATGATCGAGTTTGGCAACGAGATAGGTCCAGCGAAAGTCTTTCGGAGTCAGCAGGCTGGCGTTCAGATAACAATCGTGGGCCGGTGAGATCATGGCATAAGCGTGATAGATCTGGCCCAGTTTGCCATACGCTTCGCTCAGTGCGGTTTCTGATGTAGCAGGATTTTTCGCTGTGGCAGCGAGCGAGTTTTGCAGCTCTGTTACCTGCTTACGAACGCTCTCTTCGAGGTTCGTCAAATCCGGCCAACGCAATGCGACGAGATCTTTTCGAGGTGGATCAAGACTGGACTCCTTTTGCGAGTTAACGCTGACGCTCAATAAGCCAACTAACGCAAGGAGCAAGAGAATTCTCCCGCAAAGACGCAAAGGCGCAAAGTTAGTTCCGAAGTTCATATTCTTTCTTTGCGCCTTTGCGCCTTTGCGGGAGAATTCTTCGTTCCTTGCTTTAAGGTTGTGTATTGATCAATCGACCACGGCTCTTTCCACTCCTCAACCTGGCCATCCGGCCAACGCACGCTCACTTTTTGTATTCGGGTCGATGCCGCCAATCCAACCAACACACGCGGATCGTTAGCGGAAAGATAACTACCGTCAGTCCTCACACGACGACCCAGGATGTTCTTCTCATCGATGACGATCTCGACTTGTGCGCCCAACATGTCTCGACCACTCTTTCCAACAAGTCGCAATCCCAGCCAGTGGTTCCCGCTTCCTACCTGATTCAGTAACAATCTCACCGGACCGTTATTGTTACTCACTAACACATCTGTATCGCCATCGTTGTCGACGTCACCCATCGCCGCACCACGGCTGACTTCCAGCGGCTGCAGTTCCGCCTGGTCCATGACTTCAACAAAACTCCCTTTCCCGTTATTGCGGAAGAGTTGATTCGGTTGACCCAAAGGAAACGGATTCTTCTGGCGCACGAGCTCCGGCAACAGTTGCACGGCTCCGTTTGCGACGAATAGATCAAGCCAGCCGTCGTTATCGTAATCGAAGAAGAATGTGCCGAAGCCTGTGAAACGACGTCCGGGGGTTCCGAGGCCCGCTTCGCGAGTGCGGTCTTCAAAGAGCGCCTGGCCCAAATTCACAAACAGAGTGTTGGTCTCATCCATCAAATGAGTCACAAAGATGTCGTCAGTGCCGTTGCCGTCAAAATCTCCAACATCGACGCCCATGCCGGCCTCAGTCTGTCCGTTTCGGTTAACAGCAGCGCCCGCTAAGAGCGCGTCGTTAACGAATGTGCTGTTCTTCTGGTTGGTCCAGAGTTGATTTTGATCGCCATCGTTCGCGACATAGATGTCGATCCAACCATCGTTATTTAAATCCGCTGTGACGACGCCGAGCGCGTGGCCAAACTCTTTACTGACGCCTGCTGTCCCGGTTACATCTTCAAAAACTCCGTTGCCTTTATTATGAAAGAGTCGATTGCCCGGCGCGCGAAAGACGCGTGGCGTGCAGTAGTCTCGCGCGGTGGTGGCGTTGTAACAGTTGGGACTATTTGCGACAGAAAAGTCAGCGTAGTTCACAACCATCAGATCGAGCCAACCGTCGCGATCGTAGTCGAAGAACGACGCGCTTGTGCTCCAGCGTTGATCGTCCGTGCCACTCTCCTTCGTGACATCAGCAAACTTCCCGCCGCCTTTGTTTAGATACATCTGATTGGCGCCGAGATTCGTGAGATAAAGGTCCGGCAGTCCGTCGTTGTTTATGTCAGCGGCGGCAACGCCCATCCCGTAGGCAGTCGCGACGATGCCACTCTGTTGTGTGACATCTGTGAATGTAAGCTTCCTTTGTTTGAGATCGTTGCGGAAGAGCCGGCCACGCGGCGACTCAGAACCACGCCACGGAAACAATGTGGCGCCCGGTTGAGTATTTGGCTCTAAAACATTGCTTTGAACTAAGAAGACATCGAGATCGCCATCGTTATCAAAATCAAATAGCGCTCCGCCGCTGCCCGTGATCTCCGGCAGATAAAACTTTCCCGTCATTCCGTTGTAATGCTGGAATTTGAGCCCGACCTGTTCTGCTACTTCCTTGAAGATAACGAGTTTTTGTTGACCAGTCACAGAGGACTGCACGATGAGGATGACGGCCAGCACTTTTGCAATCGTTCGCATGCGTGCTGATTATTATCTCGAACGAGCGCAAAAGAAAATCCCACTCGCTGCGAATGCGAGTGGGATTCTCGGTTTTCGTTTTGGAGATCGATTAATAAGCCACGATCTCAACGATGCTGTAGTTTTGCGCAACGTCCGTGATTTCGCGTCGCGGTCTCTTCAATTCTCGCCCGAGGCTGTCTGGCAGCCAAACTTGCGAGAGGTAATACTGATCGCCATAACGTCGAAACGTAAGCTTCGCGTTACTCAGATTGTGGTTCGCACCACGCGTACGTTGAGTAATAGTGACCGCATTTTCCTTCCCGTCAGTTTTTTGGACGCGGATGATCTGGTTATCCGCGGTAATTTTGTACTCTCCGGCAGGTAGCACCTTGTTGCCGACCTTGAAGCTAAAGGGCACCGCGAAGGTCTTATAGTTGAGAGCGGTTTGGGCCTGCGCTGAAGCCGCAAAAGCCAGCGCGAGTGCCGTCATGATTGTTAATCTTAAGATTGTTGCTTTCATTCATTCCTCCATGGGCCGAACGATCTATGTTCGACTCTCCACATCTTAGTAACGCGTAAAGTCGTGTAGGAATGGTCCAGGAAGGCGGAAAATTAGTTGGAAAGGATTTTCAAGATTGAGATCCTGTCGAGCTAAACTTTACACGCGATGCTCACTTCCAGTTGCGTGAGCGGCAGCGAGAACCGCGGCGTTAACGGCGTCTCGATTGCCGTGAACGACTCGTGAATTGAGCCTTCTCGTTCTCGTAGCTGCGCATCCGTGGTGTCCGACAGCACTGCCTTAATCTCACCGACGACTGACAGCGCGATCTCTTCCAGTGTTTCGGCGCCGATGTCCAAACTGATCGGCGCGTACAGACGTCGCAGTGCAGCGTCAACGTCAATTTTGTCTTCCGCAGAAAGCTCCATCACGAGCCGTTCGGTGCGGCGCCGTGGTCCTAGACATCCCAGATATCGCAAACGCATTGGCAGCAGTTGTCGCAACACTTCGAGATCGTGAAGGTAGTTGTGCGTCATCACGACCACGATCGTGCGTTCGAAAAGCGAAACCTGCGACATTACATCTTCTGCGCGGCATAGCAGTACCGCATCAGCGGTTCGGAAGCGTTCGAGACTCGACGCACGCGCGCGCGTATCGACAACAGTCGTATGCCAACCGAGATTCGCTGCCAGGTCGACGACGGGTAACACATCGAAGCCCGCGCCAAATACAACGAGTCGCACACGTGGCTGCACGTATTCGACGAAGACATCCACGAAACCATCCGCCATTTCATAGCGCTTGATAGCGCCAGTGGAGAGTTCGACCGCTTCATTCAAATCGTCGAAGATCGAAGCAGATATAAACTGTCCATCGATGGTGCCGTCCGGAAACAACAGCGCCACCGTTCCCATCGTGGCCTCAACGTCACCTTCAACATGAAACACGGTTGCAATCGCTCCGCCCGTCGAACTTTCCGAACACTCTGCAAGCAATTGCATGAGACTCGCGACGCGGTCATTCGTCGCCGGTTCGATCAATACGTGGATCACGCCGCTGCATCCGAGTCCGAGTCCCCAAACGATGTCGTCGTCGCTCGTTGTGTCGTACTTGACGAGAACTGGCTTACCGTTTGAGATCACGATGGCGGCACGCTCGCGAACGTCTTGCTCGAAACAACCAGCGCTGAGTACTCCTGTGGTTTCGCCGTTCTCGGTAATCAACATCCGCGCGCTTGGCCGGCGATATGATGAACCTTGAACCGAAACGACTGTTGCGAGTGCTGCACGCCGTCCCGGTTTCAGCCGCCGGTAAGCCTCAACGATGATTTGTGCTTCATCCATTTCAGAACCTCATTTCGGACGCCACACCGGGTTGTTTTCTTTAATGATTCTATTGTTCAAAATCTGAACAATAAGCGCATCACGCAATCGGAGAGTTTTTATCTACCACGATAGTGTTAGGACGCAGATGAAAGCGGATTGGGTACGGATTTTTAACAAGAGGGATTAGAATCTCCGTCACTGGAGGAACAAATGTCACAGCAAACTGAAATGCCCATGCGCACGCTGGGCCGGACGGGAGTGAAGGTTTCACTCATTGGCCTGGGCGGTTGGCACCTGGGGTTTAAGTTTATCGATGAGGAATTGAGTATTCGCATGATTCGTCATGCTATCGACAGCGGTATCAACTTCATGGACAACTGCTGGGACTACAACGATGGTGCCAGTGAAGAGCGGATGGGAAAGGCGCTGCAGGACGGATATCGCGAGCGTGTCTTCCTGATGACCAAGATCGACGGTCGCACAAAAAAGGACGCGGCGAAACAGTTGGACGAATCACTCGGGCGCCTGCAAACCGATCACATCGATCTGGTCCAACACCATGAGATTCTTCGCTTCGAAGACCCGCATCGCATCTTCGACGAGCGCGGCGCGAATGCGGCACTGATCGAAGCGCGCGACGCCGGCAAGATCAGCTTTATCGGTTTCACCGGTCACAAAGATCCACACATTCACCTGCACATGCTCGAAGTGGCGGAAGAAAACGGATTTGAGTTTGACACGGTGCAGATGCCGATCAACGTCATGGACGCGCATTACCGGAGCTTCGAAAAGATGGTGTTGCCGGAGCTAGTCAAACAAAACATCGGCGTGCTGGGGATGAAGGCGTTAGCGAACGGAACGATTTTGGAGTCGAAGACTGTAACTGCGATCGAGTGTCTCCAGTATGCGATGAACTTGCCGACGTCCGTAGTGATCACAGGCTGCGAGAGCATGGAAAACCTCGAGCAGGCATTGAAAGCCGCACGCACCTTTAAACCAATGACTGACGAGCAAGTAAAGACTCTGCTTAACAAGACAGCAAAGAGCGCATCACGCGGGGAATATGAGTTGTTTAAGACTACTTCGATCTACGACGGGACCGCGTCACATCCGGAGTGGTTAGGTGAAGAACCACCCGAAGTTCAGCGTGTGATGCAAACAAATTAATCTCGGAACGTACTGTAGGGGCGGCCCTCCGTGGCCGCCCCTGTGTCGAATTCATCGCAGGGGCGGCCACGGAGGGCCGCCCCTACAGTACGTTCCGATTAGCCTTATAGAGCTTCAGTCTCTAAATCCAAGGATATCTGGGAGTCCTGTCGCATAAGACGACGAACCAGAAGTGGCTCGTCGAACATTTGCTCGAGGCCGCGGACGATGGCGTATCTCGGTTCGTCGGTGATGCGGACTGGGAGTTTTGTTTCCTCGTGTAGATAGTCGTCCAGACCGCCGAAGAGGGCGCCGCCTCCCGTGAGAATGATTCCGCGATCGTAAATATCGCCCGCGACTTCCGGCGCAAGCTCACCGAGCGTTGAACTGATACCTTCCACGATTCGACGCACTACTTCCTGAGCCACCGGGTAGATCTCTCCCGCAGTGACCTCGATTGAGCGAGGCATCCGTGTCAGCACGTCGCTGCCGCTCACCGGGATTTCCTGGCCGAGGTTTGCAGGCACAGTTGCTGAAGCCAGTTCGAGTTTCAAACGTTCCCCGGTTCTTGCGCCAATTAATAACCCGCGGTGACGGCGAACGTGATTAATGATGGCCGCGTCAATATGCGAACTGCCTATTCGATCCGCGCGAGCGCGAACGATTTTGCCGCTCGCGACGATAGCGACGTTGGTCGTGCCGCCGCCGATATCGACAACAGCCGAAGCGCGAGGATCGTCCGCACTGATGCCGGCTCCGAAGACCGCCGCCAGACCTTCTTCAATCATGCCTACCCGACCGACGTGTGCGTGTTGTGCAGCGCTTAGCAACGCACGTCGTTCCACTGGCGTGACATCCGAAAACACACTCATCAGCGCGCGGCGACTGAGATGCGAGAGACCGCTGCGTGCTTTGCGAACAAAGTGCGCCAGCATCTCCTTCGTTCTCTCGAAGTCTGCAACGACGCCGTTGAGCATCGGAGAGATCACGGTCACACCACGTGCTTCGCGCCCGTACTTCTGTTTTGCTTCGCGACCGATGTCGATCATCTCGCCGGTTACACTGTCGACTGCAACCAGCGATGGCTCGTCGACAACGACGCCACGGCCGCGGACCGAGATGATCGTCGAAGCCGATCCCATGTCTATCGCCATCGAATCGGAGACGAGATTCTGCAAAGCGCGCATTCCCACGAACGCGGATGTCTTCCTCGTGAACGCCATAACGCGTTGAGCTTAAACCAGGCCACAAAAAAGCACAAAAGGCACAAAAAACACAAAAGACTTCTTTGTGCTTTATGTGCCTTTTGAGCTTTTTGTGGCTATTGATGACGTAGCACTGCGCTGCGGTGCGTCGCCACCTTCAGTTCCTCATGCCCCAGCTTCCGTATCCCCAGATTACACAGATTTATTTAACTTTCATGACGACGAAGGTCAGGTCGTCATAGAGCGACATGCCGGTGCACCACTCTTTGACGCGTCGCACGACGACGTCGCGGATCTGATCGGCCGATAAAGACTTTATCGATTTCAACGTGTCCATGATGCGACTCGTGCCAAACTCTTCGCCTTCGACGTTCAGCGCTTCGCTTAGACCATCGGTGTACAGGAACAGGAGATCGTTTGGTTTCATCTGCACTGTTTCCTGCTCGTAGGCGGAGTGCTCAAAGGCGCCCGCCACCATTCCTCCGGAGGTCAGTTGGCGAACTTCTAAATCGGAGTCAGCCTGAAGATAGATTGGTGGATTGTGACCTGCATTCACGTAGGTAAGCAGCTGTGTGGCTTCATCAAATGTTGCGTAAAAGAACGTGACGTAGTGTTCGCCGTTGGTGGTGTTGAACAGCAGACGGTTCAGCTTGCTCACGATTGACGACAACTCGGAATGTGCACCGTTGCTGGAACCATTCCTCGCCGTCAAACTCCGCAACGTCGCCTGCACTGTCGACATCAACAACGCCGCCGGCATGCCTTTGCCCGCCACGTCGGCAATGGCCAACCCAAGCTGGCTGCTGTTGTCGAAGTTGATGAAGTCGTAATAGTCGCCGCCTACGCCACGCGCGGGTTCGCAGAAACCGGCAACCTCCATCCCTACGCCTTTTGGCGCGCAAGATGGCAGAAGACGCTGTTGCACTTCTGCGGCGAGAGCGAGCTCGCGACGCATTCGTTCCTGGGCCACCATGCGTTCGGTCAGTCGCGCGTTGTCGATTATCAAAGCGAGCTGTGCAGCGATCGACATGAGGAGCTCTCGATCAGCAACCGCATATTGAAAGCCACCGCGTCTTGGACCAAACGAGAGTATTCCGACGAGCTCGTTCTTTTGTCTTATCTGGACCAGGAGCGTCGACTTGATCGTGCGCAATACTTCGTGTTCACTCGCACGCTCTTCGCGTGTCGAGGGTAGAACCGAGTTGAGTGCCTGAGCCCACGTTTCGATCTCACGCGGTTCGATCAATAGCGGCGTCGAGAGATTCATGAGCCGCCGGACCACAAACGCCCGCTTATTCAATTGCAAGGATTTTCCGGGAGGACAGCTTTCCGCCCCAGCACCTGTTAAAACGCGCAGATTGAAGTTTCCGCTGGTATCGTCGCGAATGAAGATCGCCGCATTGCTCGCATCGAGTGCGTTTCTGACTTTCTCAGCTACGCGTTGATAAAGTTGATCGATGCTGGCGACGTGTTGTGATCCCTGTCCGAGGTCGAAAAAGATTTTGCGCTCATCGTAGGGCGCGGGAGCGTAATAGCGTTGAATTTTTGGCAACAGCCGGCGACGTGCAACGATGTGAGTAACAACAAAAACAACAAGCAGCAACACCGAGACGGCCGTGTCCATCCGGCTGCCCCAGGCATCGATGAACCGCAGCCTGCTACCTGAGAAGACAACGAAGAAAATGACTACAAAGAGGATAAACTCGACTGAATAGTAGATCCGATTCAGGTTGAGGTGGGCCTTCGTGTGTCGCCAGAAACGGCGCGCCGCTTTTCGCGTCGGCATATTGAGGCGCGGCAAGATCCTCATTCTTCTTCAGACTCCGATCTCGGTGGCTCGGATCCTCGGATCTCTCCGCGGCTCCGAAAAATGTCTTCAATAGGAATTACACCGCGGGGGGTTGTTATCTAACAAGGAGTTAGTGACGATTTCGCGGAAGATGTTGCACGCTCCCGCGTTCTTTCGGTCATGGAATTATAATCGATCCGTTTACGTTCCAAAACTTCTCACTCACGACCGTGCCATCCCTGCGCTGGATAATGCCGCGAAAACGCATTTGCCAGTCATAGACCTCGCCGCTATCGCCGGGCCCGGCTGGGACTGGCGTCAACTCAGGGAGATCGAATCCCTCGTAAATGCAGCCGGTAGGCCGGTCGGGAAGATACTGATCGCGTTGGTCGGTCGCATGCGGCTGATCATCGCGATGGCCATAAAAATGCCCGGCCGTGCCTGCGGGTATGGAGGTGTCGCCATCTTCGCGGAACCCGCGTGTTAGCCGGCGGCTCGGAAGGTGCCTGAAGCAACGGTCCATATTCCACGCGGTTATTCCCGCCGTCGACGAAATCAGTCTGGCGCAGCCAGACCTCGCGGGCGGCGTGACACCAGCCGACGCCGTCTCAAGCAACTCGACATGACCGCTTATGAATTGACGGTATTCGAAGTCGCTGCAATTGCAGCGTGGATCGAGGCGAGCATGAATTTCGAAGCGGGAGCCGATCGTTCCTCGAGTAGGCGAATTGCGGAAGAACCTCAGCGCCAGCGGGCCTTCAATATTGAACATCGTAACGCACTCGCCCGGCGTGACGTTTTCCGCTTGCAACTCGCGAATGAGGTGATCGTAAGTGTCGGGGCCGAGCTTGCCGTCCGCCGGTACCAAACCATACGCCCTTTGCATTGACGCTATCATCCGCACCGTCAACTCGTCGAAGGTGCCGGTGACCTGTGCACCCACCACGTCCTGAATTAAGCGGATCGATTCTTCGTTATACCTGGCCCGGTTGAAACGAATAGCCTCTCGAGTCTGAGCCTCTGTCAATTCACGCTGCGGTGGCACAACGGCCGGTGGCTGTAATGCAAAATCACGCATCAAGGCAGCTTGAGGCAACACAGGTACACCTGCGAACGACAAGCCGCGATCGGCGACATCCGTGGCGACCTGGTCTGCCTGTCTTTCATTTCGGTCCGAGGGTTCGGAGATCGTCAAAGGAAGCGCTGATCCTGAATTTGACTGTTGGACAACGTGCGTTAGTTCATGTGCGAGAAGGCGACGTCCGGAAGACGAAGACGGATGATATTGCCCGGATCCCAGTACGACGTTATCGCCAACTGTGTACGCGCGCGCATTCACAAGGCGAGCTGATTCCGCGGCCTGCTCGTCTGTGTGTACGCGAACGCGGCTGAAGTCGTGACCAAAACGCGGTTCGAAGTACGTGCGCGTTGCTGCGTCAAGTGGTTCGCCAGAAGAATTCAGTACTTCGTGAACGATCGGTGGCACATCATTGGAGTGAGGCGTAATGGGATTAGCACTTCGGATTGAGCGCGCGAGGGAAAGCTTCTTCTTCTCACATTCTGAACATCCGCTACCGCTGCTTTGCTCGCCACACGCGCAGGTGCGTCGCAACGACCCCTTCTGCTCAGAAGTGAGGCTGCGTTCGGTTTGTGGCTGAAACGTTCTGTCTGCAGACATGATTTAATCCGAAGCTCTGTGAGTTTTGCACAGGTCAAATTGATAGGGCAATCTCTTAATGCTCCGCCATCTCGTAAGCGAACTCGAAAAAGCACAAATCCATAAGTTGATGTAAACTGGATTGCTTTTTTGAGCGGTAGTGCTTCTCAGTGGCAAATCTAAAAGACCCCAACCAGATCAATATCAGCACTCATATTGACACTCAGGAAGCAGCGGGTGAGTCAACTCACGTGATCGGCGAAGGAACCGGAGACTTTCCGGCTCATAAAGCCGAGGAAAGCACCGGGCGCTCTGCAATGCTGGTCGGGATGGGCATTCTGATCAGCCGCATTGTTGGAGTCATCAGGCAAAGAGTCTTTGCGCACTATTTGGGCACGTCGGATGCTGCCGGCGCGTTCAGCGCGGCGTTTCGAATTCCAAACTTTCTGCAGAACGTCTTCGGCGAAGGTGCGCTCTCGGCTTCGTTCATTCCTGTCTATGCGAAGCTTCTCGCCGGTGGTGACAAGAAAGAAGCGACTCGCGTTGCCAATGCTGTCCTCACGTTGTTGGTCCTCGTAACGTCTGTGATCGTGCTCGTTGGAGTTTTGACGACTCCATACTTCGTCGATCTCTTTGCATATAGTTTCAATTCCGCCACGCGTGCACTGACGATTCGTCTGGTCCAGATTCTCTTCCCGGGCGCAGGACTGCTCGTGTTGTCAGCGTGGTGTTTGGGAGTACTGAACAGTCATCGCAAATTCTTTCTTTCCTACATTGCACCGGTTGCGTGGAACCTCGCGATTATCACGACTCTGATCGTTCTTGGCGGCGGTGAGGATCAGGCTCGTTTGGTAATCATGGTTGCGCTCGGATCTGTAGTGGGTAGCGTTCTGCAGATCGCGGTTCAGTTTCCGACTGTTCTGAAGCTACTGAAGTCTTTGCGGCCGGTGATTGATACCACTGATGTGAACGTTCGGAAAGTGTTGACGAACTTTTTTCCGGTGTTTGTCAGTCGTGGTGTGGTCCAGATCTCGGCCTTTGTCGATGCGATGCTTGCAGGATTGATCAGTTCACAGGCGGTCGCTGCGTTGACGTACGCGCAGAGTCTTTACACGTTGCCGGTGAGTCTTTTTGGAATGTCGGTATCGGCGGCTGAACTACCGGCGATGGCAGGCACGCTCGGTACCCAGGATGAGATAGCAGTCAGACTTCGTAGCCGCTTAAATGCTGGTCTACAACGTATTTCGTTCTTCATCGTGCCTTCTTCAATGGCGATGTTTGTATTCGGCGATGTAATGACCGCCGCGTTGTATCAGACCGGCGAGTTCACGCGTGCCGATTCGGTTTACGTTTGGGGAATTCTTGCCGGTTCGACGATCGGACTGCTCGCATCAACACACGGGCGTCTTTATTCATCAACTTACTACGCGCTGCACGACACACGAACGCCGCTCTGGTATGCAGTTATTCGAGTGTTTCTAACCATCGTATTGGGTTATATCTTCGCGATAACGATGCCGCCTGTTCTGGGTCTCGATCCAAAGTGGGGCGTGGCTGGATTGACAGTATCCTCTGGTACTGCCGGATGGATTGAATACCTGTTACTTCGACGCTCGTTGAACTCGCGGATTGGTTCTACTGGTGTCGCGGCGATCTATTTGATCAAGCTCTGGACCGCGGCCGCTATCTCGGCGGTTATCGGCTTTGGTCTCAAATGGATCCTTCCTCCCGTTCATCCGATTCTACTCGCGATAGTCGTGTTGGGAACTTATGGCGTTCTCTACTTCGCAATCGGCACAGGATTCGGAGTGCCTGAAGCACGTCGCATTCTGAAAAACATCATCGATGTGCCGAGGAGACTCCGACGCTGAGCACTTCACGCTCTGTGGAACGTACTGTAGGGGCGGCCCTCCGTGGCCGCCCTCGATTTAATCATGTTCGCCAAACTCGAGATCGTTGATTTCTGGAGTCGTTTCCCAATCGAGGGCGGCCACGGAGGGCCGCCCCTACAGTACGTTCAAAGGACGACTCCTTAATCGCGACGGCGTCGTTCAAACAATATCGTGTCGCGCCAGACGCCACCGAGCATCGCGATTCGCTCGCGCCTGCCAACTTCACGAAACCCACATCGTAAATGTAGTTCGACGCTGGCTGCATTCTCGGGAAAGATCGATGCCTGCAGTGTCCAGATACCATTCTTCTCCGACTCGGCAATCAGCTCTTCAAGCAACGCACGACCGATTCCCTTACCTCTCGCACTCTCAGTCACATAAACGGTGACCTCAGCGACACCGCGGTACACATTACGCTTTGAAACCGGACTCAATGCGGCCCAACCGAGAACCTTTTTCTCATCACGCATCACCAGACGCGCAAATGGCAAATGACCTTCGTTCCATTTCTCCCACGATGGAGCGTCCGTCTCAAACGTGCTGTTGCCACTACGGATGCCTTCGAGATAGATCGAGCGCACCTGCTCCCAATCACTCGCTCGCATTTGATCGATCATATACCTGTCGTGATAGCATGGGCGGCCTCTAATTCCCAAGCCCAGGAGAATCTCCCATGCAAAACATCGACGCAGTTAAGTCCATTTATCAGGCATTCGCCGAAGGAGATATTCCGTCAGTACTCGGATCGCTAAGCTCGGATATCGCCTGGACCGAAGCCGAGGGATTTCCTTATGCCGGTACGTATCATGGACCAGGCTCAGTGTTGACTGACGTGTTTATGCGCTTAGGCTCGGAGTGGGATGGATTTGCGGCAGTGCCGGATGAATTCATCGATGGTGGCGACACGATCGTCACCCTCGGCAAGTACAGTGGAACGTACAAAGCCACTGGTAAGAGCTTTCAAGCGAACTTCGCACATATCTGGAAGCTTCAGAATGGAAAAGCGATTCGCTTTATTCAATACGTCGACACACTTTTGGTCCATCGCGCACTACAAACCTAGATATTTAGCCACGCATTACACAGATCCGATCCGTGTAATCCGTGGCTTAAATTTACTCTCTCGCAGTCATTCTATCGAATGATCTCCGACGGGACTGAAGATGAAACCCGACCGCTGGCGAAAAGTCGATGAACTCTTCGAGGCCGCGCTCGAACATGAGCCCAGCCGTCGCGCCGCGTTCCTCGATCAGGCTTGCGGCAGCGACAAAGATCTTCGACGTGAAGTCGAGAAGATGCTTGACTTCGCAAAACAGTCGGAGGATTTCATCAAGACTGACGTTTTCGATGTTGCTGCGAAACTAATTACACAACCTCGCGTCAAAACAGCACCTACTTCCGAGTCAATCGACGACGCGAGATTCGTCCCCGGCGACGTCCTATTGGAACGTTATCGCATCGTGGGACTACTCGGGCGCGGCGGAATGGGCGAGGTCTACCGCGCCGACGATCTAAAACTCAAACAGGCAGTTGCACTAAAGTTTCTTCCTGCTTCACTCAGTGCAGACGGCGCCGCACTCGCACGCTTCTACAAAGAAGTCAGCGTCGCACGTCAGATTTCACACCGTCACGTCTGTCGTGTCTACGACGTTTCCGAGCATCAGGGAGAACATTTCATCTCGATGGAATATGTTCGTGGTGAAGAACTCTCATCCCTGCTCAAACGCATCGGCCGCCTGCCACAGGACAAAGCGGTCGACGTAGCGCGCCAACTCTGTGCCGGACTCGCTGCCGTTCACGAACGTGGCGTGCTCCACCGCGATCTGAAGCCTGCAAACATCATGCTCGACGAGCATGGTGAAGTTCGTATCACTGACTTCGGCATCGCGGCACTCGCGACGGAGGATCGTCGCGAAATGTCGGGCACGCCCGCTTACATGTCGCCCGAACAACTCGACGGTCGTGAGTTAACGCCAAAGAGTGACATCTACTCGCTCGGTCTCGTGCTTTATGAAGTCTTCACGGGCAAGAAAGCTTTTGAAGCTTCGAGTATGCAGGAGTTACTGAAACTGCGCCGCAGCGACTCGACTCCGACAAGTCCCGCTCAGTATGTTCCTGAACTGGATCCGTTGGTTGAACGAGTCATCTTTCGCTGTCTTGAAAGAGATCCGGCAAAACGACCTGCGACCACGCTACAGGTCGCAGCGGCTTTACCCGGCGGTGATCCACTCGCCGCTGCGCTTGCCGCCGGTGAAACTCCTTCGCCCGAGATGGTCGCGGCAGCACCGAAACAAGGGGGCTTGAAACCCGCCGTGGCGGTTTCGTTACTTGCTTCGGCCGTAGTCCTGCTCGTCGCCATCTGTCTGCTATCGAGAAAGGTGACGTTGTACCAGCAGGTTCCGTTGAACAAGTCGCCTGAAGTCTTGAAAGATCGCGCCATGGAACTGGTGAAGAAGTTTGGATACACCACGCCACCGGTGGACTCAGCCTATGGCATGGGCCTTGATCGTGGTTATCTCGATTATGTCCACGACAATGACCAGTCGCCGGGACGCTGGAACAGATTGCGCAGTGGACAACCAGCCTCGATCTATTTCTGGTACCGGCAAAGTCCGCGTCCGTTTGACGTGTTGTATGGACAAGTAATCGAAGACCAGCCTGCTCAGGATGTCCCGGGCATGTCGAGAGTGACTCTGGATACGATGGGACGCCTTCGTTCCTTTGACACGGTGCCGCCCGCGAGAAGTACGAATCCGGATCTGGCGCCCGATTGGTCAGGGTTGTTCGCTGAAAGCGGATTGGACCAGACGAAGTTTCAAGCAGTTCCCAGTATCTGGACCCCGCCGCATCAAACCACAGCACGCGCAGCATGGGAAGGGTCATATCCGGATGCGCCTGATTTGAAAATACACATTGAAGCCGGTGCGTTTGAGGGCAAACCTGTTTACTTCGAGATTTTCGACGCCTGGGACCAGCCACGCGACGCGCAAGTTTCAATAGCGCGTTTTCGCCAACGCGTACTGGTTGTCTTATTGCTGACGCTATTTATTACCGTCGTAGTCGGTAGTTCACTGCTGGCGTTGCGAAATGTGAAACTCGGTCGCGGCGATCGCAAGGGAGCTTTTCGACTCGCGGCTTTCATGTCGGCCGTATTCTTCGTGGCCTGGTTTTTCTCGTCACATCACGTACCGACCGAGGCGGAGGCGTTCAACTTCATTGCCGGAGTTCGGGATATCTTAGCCTGGGCGTTTTTCTTCTGGGTAGTCTATCTCGCCTTCGAGCCGTTTGTGAGGCGACGCTGGCCGGATCGAATTGTTTCCTGGAGCCGCGTGCTCGCGGGCGGCTTCCGAGATCCACTGGTAGGTCGCGATATTCTCATCGGTGCAGTGTTTGGTCTGGGCTGCGTTATCTGTAACTTTTATCTTGCGAACGTGGCTCCGAGTTTATTCGGTTATCCTCAAGGGATTCCGTGGATGGATTTTCCGGCCACACAGTTACTCGGCCTTCGTTCCTTTGCATTCGGCATCACGCAACAGATCTTTGGCACTCTTTTGCAATCGTTCATGCTGCTGTTTTTTCTGTTGTTGCTGTACATCATTTTGCGGCGTGAACGACTCGCGGCCGTTGTGTTGTCGTTGATCATGGTGGTGGCGCTGAGTCTGACGCACGATACTGCTGCCGGTGTTCCCTTCGCCTGCATCTCAGTGTTTTTGCTAATGTGGGCGTTGTATCGCTACGGATTGCTGGCACTAATAACAGCGATCTTCTTCGTGCACCTGACTATCTTTTTCCCGATCACGTCCGACCTCTCCGCCTGGTACGCTGCGGATTTCGTGCTCGCAGCGATTATCGGTCTTGCGCTCGTAGGTTTTGGATTTTACACCTCACTTGCAGGCCAGCCGCTTTTCCGTGGCTCGATTCTCTCGGATAATGCCTGAAGCATGTGCGGTCGATTTACACTTAAGGCGCCTCCGCGTCGAATCAACATCATCAATTTCGACGACTTCGATCTCCCAACCTTGCCGCCGCGCTACAACATCGCGCCAACGCAGGATGTTCTAACTGTTGTGGAGCGCGAGAAGATTCGTGAACCACGAATGCTGCAGTGGGGATTGATTCCGTTTTGGAGCAAAGCGCCTAAAGGAATCATCAACGCGCGCGTCGAGACGATTGCTGAAAAGGCGAGTTTCAACGAGTCGTTTGAAAAGCGACGATGCCTGATTTTTGCAGACGGGTTTTACGAGTGGGAAAGAAATGGAAAGATTTCGCAGCCTTACTACTTTCGGATGCAGGATGGCGAGCCTTTTGCATTTGCGGGCATCTGGGACCGGTGGCGGGCGAACGATCGCGTGATCACTTCCTGTGCAATCATCACCACGAAGGCGAATGAGTTGTTGTCAACCATTCACACGCGCATGCCCGTGATCCTGCCACCCGAGCTTTATGATTTCTGGCTCAACGAAGATTCTCGCGAGCCTGAGTTAAAAGAAATTCTCACCCCGTTCCCAGCGTCTGAGATGACGAGCCACGCAGTCAGCTACGAAGTGAACGACGTAAAAAACGAAGGCGAACATCTCCTCCAACCGGTTGAGCCCAATATCGGCGTGAATTTGAGGCTGTTTTAGCCACGGATTCAGACGGATCAGCTCTCAAGGGCGACGAAGTTGGCGTCGCGCTTGATGACCCACTGGCCGTCGGGGCGCTTCTTTAAGATGGTGAGAATGTGGCCTGAGTGTCGAACCGGGTTGCCGGATTTGGTGAAGGTTACGCGGAGGAAGCTGCGCATCCAGGCCCAGTCGCCGAGGACTTCGATCTCTTTGATATCGATGTCGGCGTCCATCTCGCTATTCTGCTCGTTCTTGTTCTCGAAAGCCTCTTTGCCAAATGGCTCGCGACCGGGCGTGATGAATAACACGTCGTCTGCCAGCAGATTAAGCAGTATCTCCGTATCGCCGCGCTTGCTCGCCGCAAGCCAGGTATCAACCATTTCACGGATTGCCTGTTCGTCGCTTTGCTTAGCTGCCTGTTGACTCTGCATTGGCTTTCCCTTTCTTTGCCCGCGCAATGATGCCCGAATCAATCGTCTCGCCCGTTCGTGAAATGGCCTGAAAGTGCATTTGATCTCCGGCTACTTCAAACAGCATGAAGTGCAAGTCGCGGTCGTACGACTTTTCTGTTATCGGCGATGTTTGTTTAATGTCGCCCGCTCTGAGTTTGCCGCCGGCCCCGGAGACAAAGTAGTAAATCCCTTTCTGCGGCTTAATTCGTTCATACACGTGGTCGTGGCCCGTCAAGACCACGTTCACGCCATACTTGATAAAGATCGGTTCAACAACTTCTCGCAGTTGCGAATCGGAGCCGTGACTCTTTGCAGACGAATAGGGCGGGTGATGGAAGAAACAGACCTTCCACTCCGATGTGTCTTTACCAAGTTCCGCTTCCAGCCACTCCACCTGCTTCTTGTCCATGTAGTTGCTGTTCAAAGCATAGAAAGCGACGTTGCCCTTCTTGATCCGGTAATACTCCTTGCCATTCATATTAAAGTCGGTGAAATTCGTCTGTAGCGCCTCATCGTGATTTCCAAGACTCGCGTAGAACTTTACTTTGTTGTCGAGCAGCGCCTTGTACGGTTCAGAAAATTTCTTCACAAAATCTTTCGGGTCTTCACCGCCGTACATGTTATCGCCCATCATCAATACAAACTCGAACGGAAAGACCGCGTGATACTTGGCCATCATATTTCCGACTTCTCGTTGTGTTGCAGTGCCGGAACCGGTATCGCCGATCACCGCAAAACGAACTGAACCATCTTTGACAGGCAGCGTTAGTTTTACAGGCGCGTTCTTAACGTCGGTGAGTCGTTGTGCGGATGCCGGTATGAAAAGAGTTGCGCCAATAAGGAGCGCAAACAGGAAATTTCGAGTATGAATTCTTCGCATGATTCGTCACTCTCCTCAATCATGGTAAAGCTTCCGGCATGTAGTCGATGATCACGTTGCTCTCACGATCCACCAGCAACATGTTTCGTCCGACAAATCGGTACCTGACTTCTTTGGGCACCTGCGGCAGCTTCGCGAGCAGCGTCGCAGGCATTTCCGAGAATTCAGCTGTTTCGGCGTATGGATAGTTGACTCGCAGGACCACGCCTTTTGTTTCAGCCTCAAAGATCGTCTCGCGCAGCTGTTGTCGATCCTTTCCTTGAAATTCGATCTTCAACGTGCGACGAATATAGTCAGCAGTTTCGGGTCGGAAGAACTCGCCTTGTTTTGCACCCGCACGCGCCGAGCGCAATGATTGTTCGAGGGCTGTGCGATAGGCGTGAATCTGTTTGGGCGTGCTGTCTTTTGAAAGCTTTGGCGCGTTTTCTCTGACCTTGTTGCGAAGGTCAACGTAGTTTTTTACCTGCTTTTCGAAAGTCTGAATCGTAGTTTTGTCAGCAGGTGAAATGACAACGGGTGGTGCCAAAGCTTGATTGTTCTGCGCGACCGCTGCGGTGGCAAAAAACGCACACACAACGACACCGAAGATCATCTGAACTTTCATAATAAGATTTAAACAGCAACGAAGGTGCCGAAAGCCTTGGCAGTAAAAACAGTACTTGATTGAGAGAAACGTGCGACTCGTTTCCGTCCTGTTGTACTAAGTTCGTTCAACCAGGGGTCCCTTCGGGGTAGATCCTGCTAATCCTGAAAAATCTTGTTCATCCTGTCCCTCATTCAACAAACGGGACCGGCGCTCACGTCAAAATCAACATCAGTATCGCTCCCGGCCAAGCCATTCTTCTCTTTCGCAAGACGCTCAAGCACTCCTGTCAATGCCACCAAATCTATCGGCTTCGTGAGGTGTGAATAGAACCCAGCGGCGCGAGCGCGTTCGATGTCGTCGCTGCGCCCGAAGCCCGTGATGGCGACGACCGGAACATCGTGCCGCCCATCAATCTTTCGCAGTCGCTCGAGGAACTCAAACCCATCCATCTCCGGCATCGAAATATCAGAAAGAATCACATCGAAATCATTCTCACTCGCAAGTCGCAAAGCATCGACACCATTTGTCGCCGTCACCACCTGCGCTCCTGCAAGTTTGAGCAGTTCCGACATCATCGCAATCGAGTCTTCAGAGTCATCAAGGACCAGAAAACTCGTCTGCGACAAAACATTAAGTTGGGGAGCCACCGGCGCGGAAACAGCGAGCGCCCCTGCTTCACGGAGCAGCGGGAGACGCACAGTGAACCGCGAACCCTTGTTTGGTCCACCGGACTCAGCACTGATCGATCCACCGTGAAGTTGAACGAGTTGCCGCACGAGGGCGAGACCGATCCCCATTCCGCCATGCCGGCGGCGATTACTGCCATCCGCCTGACGAAACATTTCAAAGACATGAGGCAAAAAAGCCGGATCAATTCCCTGCCCTGTATCCGTAACCACGAACGCCGCAGTCTCACCATCACTTTTCAAACCGATCTCAATGCTGCCGCCGGCCGGCGTAAACTTCACTGCATTATTCAGAATGTTCCATGCTATTTGCTGTAACCGCAGTCGATCTCCTTCGACGAGTAAAAGCTGCTCGCTTGCATGAAGACGAATCTCAACTCCCTTTGTGGCGGCATCTGTACGTACAGTCTCAACAGCGTTATCAATGATCGCCGGGAGTGAGACAGTTTCCTGATTCAACGAAATCTTCCCTCGTTGCAGACGCGACAGATCGAGCAGATCGTTTATCAACTGCGACTGCGACTGCGCGTTTCGTCGCAACGCTTCTCCCATCTGGATGAGTTGCGGTGATTGTTCGATCTCTTTCATACGTAACAACAGTTCCGAGTAACCCAGGATGACGTTCAACGGATTGCGCAGCTCGTGTGATAAAGTCGCCAGAAACTCATCTTTGAGCTGATTGGCTTTCTCGGCCGCGTCACGTGCTTCTTGGACGCTCTGCAACAGTCGTTCACGTTCGGTTTCGGCGCGCAATTTTTCAATTGCCGTCCAGGTGCGCTCGGCAACAGTTTGCAACAGTGCCACTTCTGCCTTCGTCCATTCTCGCGGCTGATCGACACTAACCCATAGCGACGCTACCCAGCGCCCTTCGCGCATCAACGGAACTGCAACGTACGCGCGCTCGCCAGTCGGTTCATAACTTCTGCGATACTCGGCGGCCGTTCGCGGATCAGTTTTCGAATCGTTGTTGACGACTGTCTTTGCCTGTTGCATTTGCAGTGAAGTGATACTGCTGTACTCAGAAATCCGATGCTCGCCTGCAACCGAAGGAACACCGTCGCAATAATCGCGATGAACTATTTCGAGATCGCGTTCGACATCCGTCTCATTGAACAAACAACGGCGCGCGTCGAGATGAATGCCAACTTGCGCGGCTACTGCATACGACAACTCAGACGGATCGCGTAGCGTTCGAATCAACTCACTAACCCGGAAGAGTACGTCGAGACGGTTCTCCGCGCGTCGTTGTGCGAGGTCGACACGGCGTCGCTCCCTGTCGGTGCGATTGAGTGAGAGCGCAGTCAACCAAATCAAAATGGCAAGGAGCACCAGTACTGCCAAAACAAATGCGGCAGTCGCAAAGCCCTGACTGATCCATTCGGACGCGCGAGCGATAGTTCGTATCCAGCCCAGGAGAATCACCACCAGGAAGGCCGGCAACATGCGACGCGCGACTATTGCACCGGGACTATTTCCCAAAAGCGCAGCAACGAGATCGCGGTTAGGGCGTGCAAGCATGATGGCGCCACACAGACTCCAGAAAGCGAATACGGTGTGAATGGCGATCGTGAAATAGCGTGCGAGAGGTTCGGGTTGCTCAATTCCATAAAAGTAATAAAGGAAAACCAGCAGAGTAATAGTGAGAATTGCCAGTATCGAAATTATTGAAACGCGAAACCAGCGAGTAGATCGGGCGTCCAGAAACGAAAGCGCGATGCCGAGGAAAACGAAGTTGAGCGAGGCGGGTACACCCATGCGACCTGGAAACGACTCACCCGCTTCAGCCACTGTTTCGCGGAAGAGCAACTGATCGAGACCGGTGTTCCAACCAAAAATGTGCTCACTCAAAGTAATCAATCCGACAATCCCGACGATTACCCCGAGCAGAAGCGCTATCCGGCGTTTGATAATTGACGCGGAAGTGTCCTGAATTAGAAAGACAGCAATCGACACGAGCATAAGACAAACGGCGGTGTTTGCCTTCATCGTCACTAATGTGGGATGAATTCGTTTGAGAGCCGCGATGTCGAAAATCCACCCCAACAACGCAGCGCCGCCAATAGAGAACGCCACAGCCGCCAGAGCTTTAGAAATGCTCCTGTAGTGTTTGAGTGGCTGCGGAGCTTCGAATGAAAAGTCGGGCATTGAAGGCATAAAACTGATTCAGCGCCGAGGGGAAGACGGCTTAAGCGATTGGTTTCTGATTCAGGGGTTCTGCGAGTCTATCCTGCCCGCGACTGTGAGACAAGCACGCTATTTTGAGTTCGGCGGCTCCTTGGAGTGCGGTGACTTGTCACCGCTTTGGTAAAATAGTAAAGCGCCAACAAGTTGGCGCACTCCAAAGTTTACTTTCTCGCTTTGAAAATAATGAAGAGGTAGTAGTACGAGGGAAATAGCAATACTGCGCCGGCGACCACGGCGCCAAACAATAGCTGAAGCGTGATGCGCGGTGCGGCTGCGGAAGTGATGGTGATGTTTGGTTCAACCAGGTGTGGGAACTGCGCAAATGCCCAACCGAGCAAGATGAGTGTGACCTGTCCGGCAGCAAAAACACGCGCCAGTCTGTAGCGTCTGGTCCAGAGTGTGTAGAACGCGCTGAGTGCGAAGACAGCGGTGAAGAAATGTAAAGCGAGAGCCCAGACGGTGCGACTAATGCCTGCACGTACTGTCGGCGCCCCTGTCTTTGCGAGAATAAAAACTGTGAGCGCCAGTAATCCAACGGCAATACCGGAGATCAAGGCGCGCGCTCTGAAGTCTTCCTGCAATTCTCGTTGTTGTGTTTCCAACGTCAGGTAAACCGCCGCAAGAAAAGCGAACAAAGCGAGGGCAAAGAAGCCAACGGCGATCGGAAAAGGCGCGAGCCACGATCTAAAGAACCCACTCCTCACAACTCCATCTTCAACGATAATCGTGCCGGAAGCGATGGCGCCGAGTATGGTCCCTAAAAGAATCGGCGTGATGATGCTCGCCATGGAAAAGACAAGACTCCAGCGACGTTGCACGTCGTCACGCTGCACGTCGTAAGTGCGAAATGTGAAGGCAGTGCCACGCAAAACGACACCGATGAGGAGTAGAGTGATGGGGATGTGAAGTGCAGTAGCGATCGCCGCGAATGCGGGTGGAAATGCAGTAAAGAGAATTACGAGAACGAGTATCAGCCAGACGTGATTTGCTTCCCAAACCGGACTGATCGCTTCTGCGATCAGCTTCCGCTGTTCACGCGCACGCCGCCCGAACGCAAACAGATCCCAAACGCCGCCGCCGTAATCCGCTCCGCCTAAAAGCGCGTAGAGCACGAGTGAAGCGATCATCACCCCGGCAATAATCGTTTCAAGCGACAGTCTTATGCACCTCCGTTGAATCTGTGGATACGACCTGGCGAAATAACAGCCAGACCGTGATCGCAGCAAGAAAGAAATACAGCACGGTAAACGTGATGAAAGGCAGAATGAGTCCGGGCATTGGCGTGACGGCTTCACTCGTGCGCATCACGCCGTAGATGATCCATGGCTGTCGTCCGACTTCAGTTACAACCCAACCAGTTTCGATTGCGATAAAGCCGAGTGGCGCCGCGATAACGAGCACACGCAGAAACCACTTTGAATCCAGCCACGTTTGCTTTCGTCTTCCGCGCAGATAACGCCAGGCGGCCCAAAGTGCAACCAGCATCATGGCGATTCCACAACCGACCATGATCTGAAACGAGATGTGGACGATTGCTACAGGTGGACGTTGATCTGCTGGAAACTCGTTCAATCCTTTAACTACTGCGTTTGGATCGCCATAGGCCAGTATGCTCAAGAGATAAGGAATCTCGATGGAATAGCGCGTCACACCTGCGGCCTCGTCGGGAATGCCACCGATTCGAAAAGCGGCACCTTGTTCCGTGTGAAACTGACCTTCGAATGCCGCGAGTTTTACCGGTTGCGTGCGCGCTACCGACTTCGCGAGCTTGTCACCACTTAATGGTTGAAGGATCGCACTCACACCTCCGACAAGAAGCGCGATCGCGAGTGCCGCGCGATGAAAGCGACTTTCGCGATTGCGTGCCAGCATGAAGGCGTGAATGCCGGCGACTGCAAATCCCGTGGCAGCGTAAGCGGCGAGTGTCATGTGAAGAGTTTGCGAGAACGCGGCCGGATTCATCATTGCCGCAATCGGATCGATGTCGACGGGTTTACCATCGACGAGTCGAAAACCGGTTGGCGCGTTCATCCAGGCGTTGGCGATGACGACGAAGATGCCTGAGAGCGCGCCGCTAACGGCGACCATCACGCCCGCAAATAGATGTGCGCGTGGTGGAACACGCTTCCAGCCGTAAAGATAGATTCCCAGAAAGATTGCTTCAGTGAAGAAGGCAAAGCCTTCGAGGGAGAAAGGCATGCCGATGATCGAGCCCGCGTAACCCATGAATCCGGGCCACAACAGTCCGAGCTCAAATGAAAGCACTGTCCCTGAAACGGCGCCGACTGCAAAGAGTATGGCAGTCCCTTTGGCCCAACGTTTCGCGAGTGTGAGATAAACTTCGTCCTTGCTGCGCAGCCACTTCCACTCGGCGATGATCATCAACAACGGCATCGCAATACCGATAGCCGCAAAGATGATGTGAAAGGCGAGCGACATCGCCATCTGCGAACGTGCCGCAAGAAGATCATCCATAGCCACAAAAAAGCACAAAAGGCACAAAAAGCACAAATAAGCAATTCATTTCAGGGCCTCATTTTGTGCTCTATGTGCCTTATGTGTCTTGTGTGGCTCGTTTCTGTCGCTAGTGTTCGAGGTGATAGGGCACGCTGGTCACAATCACGCCTTTCTTGAAAAGCAGCGAGCCCTTTAAGAGTAGTGAGCTTTGATTGTGCAGCAAGTGTTGCCACCAGTGTGCGGGAATGAATTCGGGAAGGACTACGGTGATGATCGTGTCTGAATTCTCTCGAGCGAGACGTGCGATGTGTCGCAACAGCGGGCGCGTCAGTTCACGATATGGCGAGGGTAGCACTACGAGTTGCACACCAGCGCCCCAACGTTCCCATTTGACTTTTATATTCGCTGTTGCCCCCTCTTCGAGGTCAACGTAGACCGCCTGCACCCGGTCAGACGCGATCGAGCGCGCATACTGAAGCGCCGATACAACACCACGGTGTATTCCCGAAATAGGAACGACGACAGTGTGTTTTACTGGCGGCAACTGCGCCATTCCTTCGGTTGAAAGCTGCTTCGCGACCAACACGTAGTGCCGGTGAATTGATTTGAAGAGCAATACGAGAAGTGGGATCACAACGACGACAATCCATGCGCCATGAATGAATTTAGTCGCGATGAAAACACATAACACGACAAACGTCGCCAGCGAGCCGACCGCATTAATCGCGAGCGACTTCTTCCAGTTCGCGTGAGCATTGACCTGCTCGCGCAACCAATGGACCACCATTCCCGACTGCGACAACGTAAACGAGAGAAAGACCCCGACTGCATAAAGCGGGATCAAACGCGACGTATCGCCACCAAACGCAACCACGAGCAAACCCGAAAAGATCGCGAGAATCACGATACCGTTCGAAAAAACCAGCCGGTCACCGCGATTTGCAAACTGCCGCGGCAGAAAACGATCGCGCGCCAGCAAACTCGAAAGCCGTGGGAAGTCAGCGAAAGCCGTATTCGCGGCGAGCACGAGGATTGCGGCAGTTGCCGCCTGCACCACGTAGTAGAACCATCCCAATGATCCGGTGAACATGATTCGCGCAAACTGCGAGATCACTGTCTCACTCTCTTTCGGATGCACGTGGTACAAGTAGGCCATCACACTTGTTCCCAGAAACATGGTCGTCAGCAGAATCGCCATCCAGATCAGCGTAGTCGCAGCGTTATGAGCTTCAGGTTTCTTGAATGCCTGCACGCCGTTTGAGATCGCTTCAATACCCGTGAGCGCCGCGCAGCCATTCGAGAACGCGGCCAGCAACAAGAACAGCGTCATCGGTTGCAGCCCGTAACCTTCGGCGACCTTCAGTTCTTCTGCGGCCGGAACCGGAGCAGCACCGCCGTAGATGAAATAATTAAAGAGTCCAAAGACAATCATGAACAGGAAACCGACTACGAAGACATACGTCGGCGTGGCAAAGAGCGCCCCCGATTCGCGCACACCGCGCAGATTTGCGATCGCGATGAACGCGATAAAGATCAAACACAGTATGACTTTGTGATCGCTGAGCCCCGCGTAGCGTGTTCCCTGCACTGCCGAAGTGATGGCCGCAACCCCAGCGGCGATCGACACAGATACGGTTAGAACGTAGTCGACAAGTAGTGAGGCACCTGCAATGAGTCCCGGCGTTGTCCCGAGATTTTCTTTGGCGACGATGTAAGCTCCACCGCCCGATGGATAAGCATGAATGGTTTGGCGGTAACTGGTCGCAACGATCGCCAGCAGCACTGCAATCCCGATCGAGATCGGGACCACATAATGAAACGATCCACTCGCAGTCGCGGCCGCAGCGGCTGCGAGCACGAGCAGGATTTCTTCGGTTGCGTATGCTGTAGATGAAAGCGCGTCAGATGAAAAAACGGCGAGCGCAGTCTTCTTCGTGAGCCGCTCGTGAGCCGCCTGTTCGGTTCGCAGTGCTCTTCCAACCAGTAACCGCTTAATCGCAGTTGCCATTTTGCGTCTTCTCGCCGAGGTCCATGCAATGGCCGCCAAGAATAAACAGCGGAATACCGATGATGAGGAGAACAATACCAATCGCATGTAAGGCTGGATGAAGGTGCGCGTCGAGTAACCAATCTGTCGTCAGCACAAAACCGATGGCAACCGAGAGGACTGCAGCAACAAAACATCCGACCGCTCCCAGCCACTCCCACGGAGCCGGATCACGCTCAATTCTTATTTCACTCATGAACCTAACTTACGTTTCGCCGCATAAAAGGGGCGTAAAGGGTTCATAAAAAGTTTGTAAAGAGAGCCATAAAATCACATAAGGCACAAAAACGACTCTTTATGTGCCTTTTGTGCTTTTTGTGCCTTTTGTGGCTAATTCTGGCCGGAATCAAAGCGGTAGCCGATCCAGGGTTCGGTGAGGATGTAGCGTGGCGTGGCTGGGTCATGTTCAATCTTCTTGCGCAGGTTGCCGACGAAGACGCGGAGGTACTCGTTCTGTTCGACGTAGTTACCTCCCCACAATGCCGCGAGGAGTGTGCGGTGTGTTAGAACCTTGCCAGAATGCTTTATGAAATAGACGAGGAGATCGAATTCTTTTGGCGTCAGATGAATCGGTTTCCCTCGCACCGTGATCTCGCGTGTTTCAAGATCGACATGAAAGTCTCCCGAGTCGAGAATCGTCGGCGTGGCCTCATTCATCGGCGGCGCATTGGCACGGCGCAACGAAGCCCTGACGCGCGCCAGCAACTCGTCAATCCCAAACGGCTTGGTAACAAAATCATCGGCGCCGAGATCGAGCGCTTCCACCTTCGTTTTCTCTTCGCCTTTAGCAGACAACACAATGATCGGAACCTGCGAGACTGCGCGCAAACGCCGGCACAACTCGAGACCATCAACGTTCGGCATCGCCAGATCGGTAATGACGAGATCCGGATGCCAATCGTTGAACGCCTCGAACCCCGCCAGACCATCAGCCGCCGCACGCACGTCGTAACCACGCGATTTAAGTCCCGTACGTAGCACACGGGTAAGTTGCGGCTCATCGTCAACGACCAGAATGCGTGGCTGATCAGTCATCGCGTCTCAACAGTCGCAGCCGGATGCTGCGTTTCTTCGATCACGTCATCGTCACCAATCGGAAGTGTGAACACTACACGTGTTCCCTTCCCGGCACGTCCTGCTTCAATCGAGATCTCCCCTTCATGTGCTTCTACGATTCCTTTCGCAATCGCCAGGCCCATACCCGTGCCTGTTGGATGGTGATTGTGAACGTCGCCATCACGTATGGCGCGAAAGAATTTATCAAAAACCCGTTCACGCAGATCGCTCGGAATGCCTGGGCCTTCGTCTTCCACTGCCATCTGTATCGACTCATCACCCGCGCGTCGAGCACTGATTCGGATGACAGATCCTTTCGCTGAATACTTCGCCGCATTATCGATCAGCGTGTACACGACTTCACTCACCGCACGTTCATCGACACGCACGCCTGGCAACTCTTTTTCAACGTCGAGTTCAACGCGATGTTGACGCGTGATCGGTTCAGCTCGTGATAAAGCAGCGGAGATGATCTCGTCAACGGCACCCCACCGCCGTCGCAGTTGCAGCTCACCTGCTTCGATGCGAGCAAGTTCGATTAGTCCACTAATGAACCGGCTCAGGCGATCGCTTTCTTCATCGATCACTTCCATCATCTCGACTCGTGACTCCGCGTCCAGCGCAACTGGCGGTTCGCCGTTGATGCGGCCGCGAACTTCGTCAAGGAGGGTTGTAATCGAGGCTTTGATCGACGTAAGCGGTGTGCGCAGGTCGTGTGTGACGGCGTCGAGCAATGCGGATTTGAGTTTCTCGCTCTGACGCAGAGCTTCCGCATGACTGGCACGCTCGAATGCGTCGCGCAGCTCGGCGTAGAGGCGTTCAATCTCGCGCGTCCCTGTTTCCGCCTCTTCGGCTCGTTTTCTCGCGCGGGCTGAAAGCTGTCCCGCAGTGACCGCAGTCACCAGAAAAGCAAGGAGGGCAATCCAGTTGTCGGTTGCGGCAATCGTGAACGTTCCGAAAGGGGGTAGAAAGAAGAAGTTAAAACAGAGCATCGCGAGGATTGAAGCCGCCAACGCAGGCAAACTTCCCCAGCGAGTCGCGATAAAAAGAACATTCAGCAGCAGTGCAAGCGAAACCGTAGCCGCATTGACGTGTTCGCCGATGATCTTGAGGAAGAGGGTTAACGCGCCAACACTCAACGCCGCCACCACATACCCGGCCCACTTATGGTCCAACAGCGACCGTCGCATGCGGCTATTGTATGACAGAACCACAGATTACACAGAAATGGGTGCCTATTTGGAGTGCGGCGGCCTGGCACCGCTTTGTTATCGAAAACGCTTGATCGAGACGAAAGCGGCGCCAGGCCGCCGCACTCCAAATAGGCCTAACTTTCCTTCCTTCCGGTTGCGATGAGCATCTGAGTCGGAAATTTCATCTGGTTGTCAGGGAAGAACTCTGCGACGGCCTGTACTACTTCCCGTGCGATTTGAGTTTGCTCGGCGGTAGGTAGCTTAGCAAGTTTTTCGCGCAGGGTGTCTGAGGTCTGTGAGCGCATGGTCCAGAATTCGATTGCGGAGATCGGTGCTTCGAGATCGAAAGTTACAACTTCTTCTCGGACGTCAGTCGCACCTGCTTGTTTCATGACGCCGGCCAGCTTACCGAACTCAGCAAAACGAAACGCGTTAGGCGCGTCTGGATCCGGAGTGGCCTTGACGTGTTGGTCCATCACGTCCGATACGAGATAACAGAACGGGTTGACGTCGCTCTTGTACCAAACTGCGAATGTAAGTGGACCGCCTGGCTTCACGACCCGAAGCATCTCGCGCATAGCACCCACGGCATCGGGAAAAAACATCACACCGAGTCTGCTCACCACTACATCGAATGAGTTATCAGGAAAAGGTAGTGAATCAGCAGTGCACTGCTGAAATCGCACGTTCTTCAAGCCGCGCCGGTTCGCTTCGCTACGAGCAGCTTCCACCATCTCCGCGATCGCGTCCGTGCACATTACGGAGCCATTTGGTCCAACTCTTTCAGCGATCGTAAGCGACGGCTCGCCTGCCCCGCCGGCAACGTCGAGTACAGCGTGCCCTTCACGAATGCTCGCACGCTCGATCATCGCCTCGGTGAGCGGCGCAAACATCTTCGCTATACTGCGGCTGTATTTGGTCCAGTACGCGGCCGTCTCACGCCAACCATCCAACATCTCGACAGGCTTTTCGGAGTTCATCACGTCTAGCTTACAAATCCTGTTAATCCTGTCAAACCACTGATCTCTTCACGAATAAACGCTTTGACTCCCTCACGCCCAGTCAAACGTAGCCACATTGGTCCATTCTCCGCTTCAACCTCAATCGCAAAATTCAGGAACGGACAACATAATCGCTCCAGCGCAACAAAGTCAGCCAACCGCCCGATCACGTTCGGCTCAACGTCAAACCGGAACTGATAGCCGTCGAATAACTCTCGGGTTTCCCGAATCTGCCAGAACAACTCTCGACTTGCTGCCAGGTGTATGGGCCTTTGCTCTGCCGGGATTGCCGTCATATCACAAGCCAGTGGTGATTGATTCGTTTCCATAACAAACGCTTTCAGCCGCTCGCTTATCTCATCACGCACGCGCCGGAAGACTGCGAGTCTCGCGGCTTCATCACCTTCCGCTGCCGCAGGATCGTCGAAGCTCCAATGGATTTGCTTAGCTTCACTTGGAAAAATCGGACAGTGTTCTCTCGCATTATCGCAAACAGTGATCACGTAATCGATGTTTTGGCTTGTGAATTCATCCACTGACTTTGAGCGATGGTGTGAGATGTCTATATTGATCTCACGCATCGCCTCGATCGCCTCCGGTCTCACTCGACTCGGCGAAACTCCCGCGCTCGCAACCTCATAAACGTTGCCCGCCATCTGCCGCAACAACCCCTCAGCCATCTGGCTCCGCGCCGAATTACCGGTGCAAAGAATTAACACTCGCCTACGCTCACTCATATTGGTTTCTGTTCATCATAGAACCATCGAAACAACACGGTCGCAACTCCCGCGCCCATAATCTGAGCCAGGATGAAGGCCGGAGCGTCAAGAGGTCTGATGCCTGCGAATGTATCCGTTACGGATCGCGCCAGTGTAACAGCAGGATTCGCAAACGACGTCGAAGCCGTGAACCAGCAGGCTGAGAAAATATAGACAGACACTGCCCATGGAATTACTGTCGACTTGAATCGACCACATCCCCAAATCACGGCCAACAAACCAAACGTCGCTACAAACTCGCTCAATATCTGTGAACCACCGCTGCGGACATGCTTTGAAACAGAGACCAACGGCAAACCGAACATCAAATGCGCAAGTCCGACACCGGCAAACGCTCCCGTAACCTGTGCAAATAAATACGCGGGCACCTCGCGCCATATTCCTCGGTGCCACGCGGCCGCAAGAGTAACTACCGGATTGAAATGCGCGCCGGATATCGGACCAAACATCGAAATTAGAGCAACAAGCGCTCCTCCGGTGGCAATCGAGTTTGCCAGAAGTGCGATGGCAATATTGCCGGCGGCCAGTCGTTCGCCCATGATGCCGGAGCCAACAACAGCCGAAAGCAACATTGCCGTTCCAATCGCCTCAGCAACAATTCGCTTGTGCAGCGGATGGCTCACGTGTGACTCCGACCGGCGCAGTAGTGCAACATGAGGCTGTTTCAGTAGTGCTAGCCTCGACCTTTGTCGCACACTCGCAGGGCGCTGTTTCTGCGAGATTGTCTTCGAGGACGACGAACACTTCCCATTCGTTGCCGTCAGGATCTCTCACCCAGGTTTTGTCCTGCAACGCGTAACAACAGCTTGTTTGCATCTCGTCGCGTGTGATCAGTCCAACTTCGGCCCATTTTTCACGCGTGATCATCACATCTTCAGTCGAAGCCACCTGAATTCCGAGATGCGACAAAGCGCCGCGTTCGTTGAAACTGTACTCATTGAGTGTTAGGTTCAACGGCGGGTTCTGCACGTCGAATTTTGCGTATCCGGTGCGAACTTTCGACGGCTCAATCCCCAGCATCTTCCTGTAAAACTCGAGACTCTGCTCGACATTACGAACGTTGAGCGCAAGATGCGCTTTCAATGCATTTACGTGTTTCTCGTTACTCATTTTCCCACCTCCATCAAAAAAAGATTGCATATGCGCCTATGCGAATATGAAGGCGCAGTATCTACCAGTTCTGGATATATGTCAAGCCATATATTGACTGACGTGTTAAAATCCCGGCCATGAGCAGGAAAGTAAAGGCTTTTGATAAAGAATCGTTTTTTCGGGCGCTCGCCGATCGGACGCGTTTGCGGCTATTGAATCTGCTGCGCACGGAGGAGGTTTGTGTCTGCTTCTTCGTGGAAGTATTGAAAACGAACCAGCCGAAGATTAGCCGCCACCTGGCGTATTTGCGTCGCGCGGGAATCGTCGGCGTACGTAGGGATGGTCCGTGGATGCACTACCGGATTGTCGAACCTGGGGATGCGGATGCCGCGCGCGTGTTGCATGAGGTGCTGTCGTGGCTCGCTAAAGATCAGGAGATGCAGCGCGATCGAGAACGCCTGGTCAAAGTATGCTGTGCGCCGCAATTGCCGGTTAGTATTCAGGGAGCTCCGCGACCGGCGGGACTTGCGATAACTGCATGAACAATAAAACAAGGCGCTTGCTTCTAATAAGCAACTCGACGCTGCATGGTAGCGGCTATCTCGATCATGCTGAGAAGGAGATTCGCGACTTCCTCGGTGTATTGGAACGTGTTTTATTCGTGCCTTTCGCCCTCTTCGATCGAGAAAAGTATGCGGCGACTGCCCAGGCACGATTTCAAAAGATGGGATATGAGCTGACGTCGATTCACACGGCTGAGAATCCCGTCCAGGCGGTGAAGGAAACCGAGGCGATATTTATCGGTGGCGGCAACACCTTTAGACTGTTGAAGACTCTTTACGAATTCGATCTGCTCGATGTTATTCGTGAGAGAGTTGATAGAGGGATGCCTTACATCGGATCGAGCGCGGGTTCAAACATGGCATGTCCAACGATCAGGACCACCAACGACATGCCCATCGTTGAGCCGCCATCATTCAACGCGCTTGGCCTCGTGTCGTTCCAGATCAACCCGCATTATCTCGATCCCGATCCGAACTCAAAGCACATGGGAGAAACGAGGGAAGAGCGTATCGTTCAGTTTCTTGAAGAGAACGAGACGCCGGTGGTGGGACTGCGCGAAGGCGCGATGCTGCGTATCGAGAATGGTGAGACGATCCTGAGAGGATCAACTGGCGCTCGGATATTTCGTAGAGGGTTTGAGCCAGTTGAGATCTCTCCCGGTACGAAGCTCGACGGGTTCTTTTAGACAGGATTTACAAGATGTCTCAGGATTAACAAGATGACAATCCTGTTAATCCTGACAAATCTTGTTAATCTTGTCCCCATCTACCTAACCTAACCAGCCGCCACGAAATCCCGCGCGTCGGAAGTCCCTCGACGATGTAAGGACACCGCCTCATCAATCTCCAGATCAAACCCGTCCGGTAATTTTCGATCATCATGATGATCGGACCCTGGTCCAATCCGAAGTATCCACTCGAAACCCAGCCCTTTTGCTTTTTGCTCTTGAACGTCGGGTTATAGCTACATTTGAAACCGTATTTGTTTGTAATCTCCGGATGGTCTGTGTTGAGACGCTGCAACGATGGCAACACGACTTCCGGCGCAAATGGCAACGACGCCGCAACAGCCCACGGCGCCAACGTTCCATCATCAGGACCGTACGGAATCGATCGCGCTTTGTAATCGAAGAAGCGGACGCGCCGTCCATTCACCCGTTGCTGCGCCGGTCCTGGACCATCACTGGCAGTTATCCCCCAACGAAATCGATCGTAACCAACAAACTTCTTCGGATTCCGCATCGCGTACGCCTGCTGCGCGTAGATCGCGCGACGGCTGTTCTCAAAGTAATTGATTGCCTTTCCTCTCATGTACTCATCCTGGATTCCGCGGAAGTCGATCCACATGTGCGACAGGTGATGAATGAAGAGGGGCCCAGCGTAAAGAAACTCGTGCCCGTAGATGTTCTTCCATTGATACGTTCTGGTCCACGCATCGTAACTTTCCGGCGGCAGCGGGAAAGTCGGAGATGCAAGACCCAAAATATAGAGAATCAACGCTTCACTGTATCCGGTCCAACGATACTTGATGAATCCTCTTTCCGGTCGCCAACCATGCGAGACCGTGAGAGCGCCGTTCTGCGCCCAGTGCCAATCGGCGCGTTTGTAAAGCGCGTCGGCAAGCGTCCGAATCTCACGCTCACCCTTGGTCTCATTATTGAAATAACCTGCGGCGGTGACCGCGCCTGCGAGCAAATACGTGGTGTCGATTGTTGAAAGTTCACATTTGCCGGCGCGTCGTCCGGTCTTCATGTCGAGAAAGTGATAGTAAAAGCCCTTATATCCAGTCGCGTCTTTCTCTTTCCCGTGTGGCGCGTCATGAAAAAAGCGAAGCGTCGTCAACGTGCGTTTTACGGCCTCCGCTCTGCTCAGGTATTTCCGCTCGACAGCGATCGGATAAGCAGTAAGCGCAAACCCAACAGCGGCGATCGACGAAAACGAATCACGCCGCGTGCTATCGGGAACAAGCCCGTTCTCGGGATTGACTTCGTCGGCAAAGTACTTAAACGTGTCGCGTTCCAGTGCCTCGAGTTCCTCATCTGTGAGCGACGGCTCCAATACTTTCATTGCTTTGCCCTGCGCGGTTTGAAATCGATCGTAATCGCCGCCACCGCGTGTGGCGGTAGACTCACTTTCAAAAAAACTGATCCATCATGAAACCTGAATGACTGTTTTTTAGAGACGAGTTGAGAAGCTTCTTCAAGGCTCTCAAGATCCTTATCACTCAAATTCTCCGGCTCGCCCATCTCTTGCCACAACCGTTTCGGGTTTGCGTGATCTTCATCGATGCGTTGTAGGCGCGCACCCGCCGGCTCTCTCGCGTTGTCGAGGCGAATATGCAATTCCTCCGTTTCTATCGAGTGACCCGGCGTCGTGTGATTTGTGAGCAGGATAGTCACACTCGAATCTTTCTGAACCAGAGAACAATCGACAGTTTCATGCAAACCGTCGACGAGCGACTGCCTTTCGCCGAGTTCGTGAAAGAGCTCGAACGCGCGGTACGACGGCTTGGGAATGCCATGCAACGTGAGCAGGCCAAAGCCACCATGAAACGGTTTTGACGGAAATCCAGACTCTTCAAAAATGTCGGAGAAGGTCCAGAAACTGTAACTGTCAACAAGTCCGTTTGCTTCAAGGATGGTCGAGGCTACGAAAGCTGCGGCATAAGGCTCGTCGTGCAATGGATCGCAGGGGACCGACGACGAGTTCCATTCGGTGTAATAGACCGGCCGGTTACGAGAGTGACTGCGAGTGTTCTGCGCGACTTCGCGCATGATGCCGCGCTGGCTTTTGAAGAGTTGGAGTTCGATGTCCGCATCTCTCCCAAACCCGTCGTTAGGATAATAATGCGTGCTGACAAAATCGCATGCGACATCGTTTCGATTGCAGAAATCGACAAACTCTTCGATCCACTCGCTCTTCGCTGTTGCTGGTCCACCAACCTTCAGTGACGGCGAGACGCTTTTGATCGCTTCAACAGTGTGCCGGTAGAGTTTGAAGTATTCGCGCTGACTTCCGCTCCAAAATGCTTTTAGATTCGGTTCATTCCAGACTTCAAAAAACCAGGTGGAGACTTCCCTTTCACCGTAACGATCGACGAGATGAGAAACCAAACGCTCGATGAGCGCCCCCCATCGTTTGTAATCCTTCGGCGGCGTCACATTAGATTCGTAATTGAAAACTGTTCTCTTGCCGGAAGCTAGTGCCTTTGGCATGAAGCTTAACTCGACAAACGGTTTCATGCCGATCGAAAGCAGAAAGTCGAAGACCTGATCGCAATTGAAAAACGAGTAAACAAGTTCGCCGTTGTCAAAACCGACGTCGCAACGTGCCCATATCGTCAGACAAGAGGCCGTGAAAACGAACGTACCTGAAGCCTAATTCTTCGTGAGCTCGTTTTAACTGCCGCTGCCAGTCAGATCGCAACGCCGTGCGCGCATGGTCGCTGCCGATTGTATGTTCCCAAAAGTGCGGGAGTGGCGTCGTTGCTTCTGCGAGGTCGCAGAAGAAAGTCAGTCTACTCACAGAACGTTTCGTATTGCGCGCCGGCTCAATTCTGCCGTCGCTCCATAAACAAGATGTGAAGCTAACGCGTAAGCATGCGTCGAGACCGGATACTCAGTTGGTCCCTTTGACAGTCCCAGCAACGGTACTGAAATCTCATCGGCAAGAAGCCAGAAAGCGGCGCCAAATGGAACTCCGGCGCCCGTCGTCACCTGTGGAGTTACTTCAGCAAGTGCTCCGTACAATCCACCGGTCATAGTACCAAAAGCATAATGCACGGCAGCGCCCGCAGGTTTCTTCTCGTTCTCCTGCAACTCGTGCCCAAAGACTCCTTTGGAAATTACCTTGGCGGTTTCGACAGTAGCGTCGTCCTGCTCTTGTGTATCCTGAGACTGGTCGCCGCTTGAGCCTTCGCTCGGCTGCATCGACTGTGCACCGTGTGGCTTCTCGGATCCTTCCTGTATGCGAGTCCATGCTGCCTGAAACTGATTCATGGTCCATGAAGCGACGAGACCGCCGGCAAGTCCGGCCACCAGACCTTTCCAAACATTCCCTTCCCCATCACGCATTGGTCCAAACCCCTTTCATCTGGCCCTGTCTAAGAGAATTTTCTGATGCGTTCCTGCCGCAGAATTCGCAGTGACTGCGCGCCACGCTGCAAACGCAGCGAAACCGAGTCCAGCCAGTAACGAGCCGGCGATGAATGGATGCACCGAAGCTTTTGTGTAAACGCTCGATTCTGCGACGTGACCGGAATAACCACCGCGTTCCTCGCCATCGGCTGAATGAGCGTGCAAGCTATCGGGACCACCATCGAGTTTCGGCTGACTTGATTTCTGCAAGCTAAACATTGTGGCTTCTATCAACTTATCGGTGAGACGTGGTGCATGATGCCCGGCCTCTGCAAACATCTTGCCGCCGCCACCGACGTACAAATCGCGTTCTGAATTTTCAGCGCAGTGGAGAATTGCTTCCGCGACGAGATCCGGCGCATAGACAGGCGGCGGGTTCTGCGGCTCGACGGGCAGTAGATTTTTTGCGTGTCGAGTGTACGGCGTGTCGATGGCGCTTGGCTTGATCAGGGTCACTGAAATCGGTGCACCTTCTTCTTCAAGTTCGATGCGCAGTGCGTCGGTGTAACCTTTAACGGCGTGCTTAGTGGCGCAATAGGTTCCCTGGACCGGAATTGCAACATCTGAAAGAACGCTGCCGATGTTGATGAGCGCGCCGCCTCTGTTCCGGAGGTGGGCGCAAGCGACCATTGAGCCATGGACGACGCCCCAGTAATTCGTTTCAAACAAGCGACGCTGATCCTCGAGTGACTGGTCCAGGATGGCGCCGTATATCGACACGCCTGCGTTGTTTACCCACGTGTCGAAACCGCCGAAGTGTCGGATGGCTTCGTCGGCGATCTTATGCACGTCATCGAAGTTTCCCACGTCTCCGGCGACATAGATTGCCTCACCGCCCGCGTTGTTAATCTCTTCGACTACGCGATCGAGGGCGTCCTCATTTCTTGCGTTGAGGACCAGTCGCGCGCCACGCTTGGCGGCGAGGCGTGCAGTCACGAGGCCAATCCCCGACGATGCGCCAGTAATAACAATCACCTGATCGGATAATTTCTTCAGTTTAAGATTCATGAGCGCTCCCTTACACAAGGTCGTAGAGGTCTAACCTGAGCAACTTCGTTGCCACAATGATTCACTCGAAGTTTCTTGAAGTTGTGAGGAGCCGCTGTACGTCTCTGATACACGAACCTTGAGGGTGGTAACAACTGCGGACCGAACTGTAGGGGCGGCCCTCGGTGACCGCCCATAGTTTGGAAGGGATTCTTTGGCAAACCGCCTGATCAAAACCACGGGCGGCCACGGAGGGCCGCCCCTACAGTTCGGTCCAAGGCATTAAGTGGAACTAATCCAAAATGTATCTTTTGGGGCATGTGACTACATCTCGGTTTTTTCTAATCTGCAATCGTCTTAAGGAGATTTGGAGAAAGCAGAGAGACATATATGAGCAAAATTAGTCGCGCGTTATTAATCGTACTTTTTTCCGCAAGTTTAGCGGTTTCACAGACAAAGACTTCAGATAATGGATGGCCGAGGAAGTTTGCCGTGGGATCAAACTCGGTCGCCATTTACCAGCCACAGATCGAAGAGTGGTTTGGCAATAGTCTGTCGGCACGAGCCGCTATTGCAATCACAGAAACTCAAGGTAAACAGCCACTCTATGGCGTGTTGTGGTTTAGTGCGCGGGCGGAGATCGACAAGATCAATCGCCTCGTTACACTCTCGGATTTTAAGATTAAAAAACTCAGCATCCCGATGGCGCCGGACAAAGCCGCTGCTTTCGAAGTCGCGCTTCAATCCCGAGCTACCAAACAGGACGAAGTGATCGCACTCGATCGACTCCTGGCAGACATGGCCATCAATCACGCCGCCACCAACAGCACAGCTTACGAAGTCAAGAACGATCCACCACAAATTTTCTTTAGCACGCGGCCTGCGATTCTCGTTCTGATCGATGGTATTCCGGTGTTGCGATCTGTGGCAGACACGAGCCTGGAACGCGTTGTTAACACACGAGTCTTGCTGCTTCGCGATCAAATATCAAACAAGTTCTATCTGCGTCTGATGGACGGCTGGATGGAGTCGTCAAACCTAAACGGTCCGTGGACTTTAGCCGGCCAAACATCACCGGATCTCCGAAAAGCGCTTGAGGCTGCAATTGCAGGCAAGCAAGTAGACCTTCTGAATGGTAGCCAATCTTCGCTGGCGGAAGCTGTTAGACGGAATGCTGTGCCCGCAGTCATCATCAGCACACAGCCCGCAGAGTTACTACAGACACAAGGTGATCCGCAGGTCGCCTCAATAGAAGGCACAGATCTTATCTACATCACTAATACCGAGAACGACATCTTTGTTCATACACCATCACAAGACCATTTCATTCTTCTTTCAGGTCGATGGTTCAAGGCACAGTCAATGAATGGCCCATGGCAGTACGTCGGCGGTGAGAAATTACTCGCTGACTTCGCGAAAATTCCTGCGACTCATGCAAAGGCCGCCGTGCTTGTCTCTGTTCCCGGCACACCACAAGCAAAAGAAGCGCTGATCGCCAACGCAATCCCACAAACGGCGACGATCACTCGCAGCTCCGCGGCATTGACCGTCAATTACGACGGCTCGCCGCAGTTCAAATCGATTGAGAACACCACACTGCGCTATGCAGTAAACACCTCCACACCAGTAATCAGAATCGACGCAAGCAGGTACTACGCAGTGCAGAACGGCGTTTGGTTTGTCGCAACAACGGCAGTTGGTCCATGGACTGTCGCCACATCGGTTCCGGTAGTCATTTACACAATACCGGTGAGTTCACCGCTGCATTACGTCACGTACGTACGGATCTACGGCTCAACTCCCGAAGTGGTCTATGTAGGTTACACGCCTGGCTACTACGGCACAGTCGTGACTTCCAGCAGCGTCGTAGTCTACGGCACTGGCTGGTACTACCCGCCTTACGTCGGCGCTTACTGGTACGGCTCGCCTTACACTTACGGTTACGGCGCGGCGTTCACGTGGGGTGTCGCCACAGGCTGGGGACTGGCTTACGGATACGGATACGGTTGGTATGGTGCGGCAGCGTACTATGGTCCATACGGTTGGGGCGGCGTCGCAGCGACGAATGTTTATGGACAGTGGGGCAACGTTGCGTACTCGGGAACGAGAGCAGCATGGGCTAATCCATACACCGGCAACGTCGGACGTGGAGGCGCATTCACTGGAGTGAATTCAGTGACCGGCACGCGATACGCCGCTCACGGCGCAACGGCCACGAATGTATACACAGGCAACTCTGTCGCCGGGGCAAGAGGCGCTGCGTACAATCCACAAACTGGAGTTATTAGCGGGGGAGCCGTCGGCGGTGTCAGGAATGGCTCAACGGGCCAGGTCACCGCCGGCGGTCGCGGGTTCGCCTACAACACGCGCACGGATACGGGAGTCGCGGTCGGTAATAACAACGTCTACGCGACCAAGAACGGAGACGTTTATCGCTATAACCGGTCAACTGGTGTGCAGCAGAGGACGAGCTCAGGGTGGGAAATGGTTCAGCGTCCGGCGGATCGAAGTTGGGTACAGAATCAACAGAACGCCAGGCGTTTGGGTGAAATGCGAACGCGAGGAGGTGGTTTTAGGCGAAGATAATTTGAAACGCGGATGAACGCGGATGAACGCTGATCTGCGTTTATCCGTGTGAATCCGCGGCTAATTAATCAACTATCTCTCCTCAAGTACTGAGAGAATGTTTCCTGCCGGATCTTTGAACCACGCGATTATCGGTCCCTGTGGACCACGAGCGATGCCGCGTTCGTCGGTTTTCATATCAGGCAAATCGTAGTGTTCGAGCTTCACTCCCAACGTCTTCAGTTCGTCAACCGCACTTTCAATGTCATCAACGTGAAAATTCAGGACAGTGAAAGACGCCGGGGTATGGTTTGGTTTGGGATATAAGAATACGACGTTGTTGCCTGAATGAAGTTCAAGTCCTTCCGGCGTTTCCTTCGACCTCGAGTCCGAGCGTTTCTCCATAAAACTGTTTCGCCTTTTGCACGTCGTTCACAGAAAAACTGCTAAACGACTCAGCCTCTTTGAAGATACTCGATGCTTTCTTTCGGCCTGGTGATGCTGCCGCTTTTGCTGTCATTACAGATTCCCCTTTCCACTAAATTCGGGATCCATTAAACACACAAGAGGTTACACACGTGTCGCAGTTCTTCGATCTCACTGTTACGTTTTGGTGGCAGTATCAGGATCGAACAGTAATGGAAAGAATTGTCCGTCCATCTTTTGTCCCGCACGAATAGCAGGCACACCTTCGAGCGGAGGCGAATCAGAAGCAGAGGCGACGCCATCGCGAAATGCGTTGATCACGACAGCGCGTCGGGGTCGCGCAGTTTCATTCGCGTAGGAGCCATGGACCATCAGTGGATGATGAAATGAACACTCACCAGCTTTTAACTCAATCGGCACAGGCTTGAACACTTCACGCTGTTCTGGTGTCAACGAATCAAAAATCGCATCCATGTTATTCGCGAAGTTATGACGCGGCAGAAGCGGCCAGCGATGACTGCCTGGGACGTAATGCACGCAACCGTTCTCACGGGTTGAATCATCGAGACCAATCCAGCACGAGATATGTGCCACGGGTACGGTCCTGGTCCAGTAAGAATAATCCTGATGCCAGATGACGACGCCACCGTGATGTGCAGGTTTGTAAAAGATCTGATCGTGCCAGAAGCGTACTGGTCCATCGAGTAACTGAGCCGCCGCGACAACGAAAGCGGGATTCCATAAGAGGTCGTGCAATCCTGTCGTTATGCGCCAGGCTCCGAGTGCGTGGAAGAGTATTTGATTGGGATCGGCAGATTCGTTTGCATTGAACTCGTAAAACAGGTGATGACCCGGATGCGCGGGATCTGCTAGTTCTGCGAGCTCGCGGCGCAGCACGTCGAGCTGCGTCTCATTGAGCATTTTGATTCCCGAGAGATAGCCGTTCTCTTTATAGAAACTGACCTGCTCATCGGTGAGTCGATACTTCTCCCAGTCTCCCGCGGAGAAAAGATCAGTCAACGGCCGATGATAACGAGACAAATCTTCTGACATGGTTTTATCCACAGATTACACAGAAATCGAATCTGTGTAATCTGTGGATGACTGTGTGGTTACGACTTATTCGCGCGAATGGTGAGTTTGAGCACGACGTCGTCGCGGATCAGGTTGTCGGCCTGACCGGCGTAGTTAATTCCGAAGTCCTTCCGGTTGATCGAGAATGTGCTGTCAACAGTTGCAACATCGGGCGTCACGCTAATCGTCGCCGGAAACGTTACGGCCTTCGTCACGCCGTGCAGCGTCAGATTGCCAGTGACCGTGTGAGAAGCACCCTTCTCGCCACCCGCTTTGATCGACGTCGAGACGAACGTCGCATCTGGAAACTTCGCGACGTCGAAGAAGTCCGCCGTCTTCAAATGTTTTGTTAAGTCAGGTGTGTCGGTCGTGAGTGAATCCGTCTTCATCGTGATATTGACGCGACTCTGTTCCGGATTTCCCGCGTAATCGACCTGTCCTGAGAAATTACCAAACGAGCCATCGTGCTTGCCCGTAACCTTCGATCCGGTAAACTCAATCTTCGAATTCTGTGGTGTGATCAGATATCTCTGTCCCTGTGCGGCCGCTGCGGGCGAAGCCGCCTGCGTAGCTTCGCCGGTAACAGCCTTCGTCTTGTCGGCAGCGGGATCCGCACAAGCACTCACCAACATCACCCCAACAACAATCATCAACAAAACACTTCTGCGCATTGAATATCCTCCTGTTGTGAAACGGTTAATCCTTAATTGCGACAAGCTTGAGAAAGCATGCGCGATAGTCTGGTACTTGAGGGCACTTGCGAAACGTTTGCACGATAGATCTTCCAACCTCGATCCTGCACATTTGACCTTCGCATCACGTAACAGCCAGCAAAGACGCGGTCCATTCCGGCCCTCGTGGTCGAAACAACAATCGTCGAGATATCGGCATATACGCTCCCGGCAGCTCCTTCAATGCGAGCAGATGGCTCGACGAGGACGCGAACGCGATCTGTGTCGGCAAATCCACTCGCGAACCGCTCGAACGATGTTGCCGGCGAGTCCCAGAAACTATATGCGCGTCGATAGTCGCGCGCGTTGATGGCCTCGTAATAAGACGCCAGCGTTGCCAGCGGATCGCTGCGATCGTCGTTTGGACCACCGCCCGGTTCGGAATCTGAGCTGTTAACGAAGTTGAGCGCGTTGCGGCCGCGATCGGACAAGATAGTGAGCCGGTTTGACGAGAGGCGAAACCTGTTTGCGGCTTCGAGCCCTGAGAGAAATCTCTGCTCCTGCTGGTTTGCGTTCTGGTCCAGGCACGCGCGTTTCGTGCTGATGAGCCGGCCGAACGAGATATTATCGCCACGAACCTGATAGGTGCCGCCGTACGAGTTACAGCCGGTGGATCCACTTGCTCTTCCGTCTTCTCCAAATTTCAGCGTGACGGTAGTTCCCGCGACCAGGCTTGTCTCTGAGCCGGCCGCTCCAAAAGAGACGAGCCGCCACTCAGTACCAGTCAGCACACGCTGATCGGTCGATAAATTTCTGCCCGTTTGAGCATGGGCCAATACGGCAAAACTCAACAGTGCCAGGATCGCCAGCACGTATCGCATAACACTTACCCCCAAAAGAAACCCGTATTGAAACCCGTAGGTTTTGCAAAATAATGTCGGGACCACGGATAAAACGGATTAAAAGGCGGATGGGGTTCGTGTAAGCTACAATGCATAGAATGACTTACGATGTCATAGTTATCGGCGCCGGTGTTTTTGGCGCGTGGACCGCTTACCAGCTTCGGCTCGCAGGCGCGTCCGTGCTGCTGCTCGACGCATACGGACCAGGAAACAGCCGGGCCAGCTCGGGCGGCGAATCGCGGATCATTCGTTTGGGCTATGGACCAGACGAGATCTATTCACGCTCATCACAGCGTTCTTTCGGCCTCTGGCAACAACTATTCGAGAAAACTGATAACCTGTTTCGGAAAACGGGTGTGCTGTGGCTGGCACATGCGCGAGATCCGTACTGCGAAGCTACGCTTGCGACCCTTCAACGCTTAAATGCAAATCATGAAAAGCTGGACCATGATGAATTGGCGCGGCGTTTTCCGCAACTCGATGTTGGTCCAATTTCCTGGGGAATACTCGAGCCTGAGTCGGGCGTTTTGATGGCGCGTCGAGCGGTCCAGGCAGTCGTCGCCAAGGCGAAAGCCAATGGCATTGATTACGTCGAGGCCGCAATCACACCACCAACGACCACACACGCAAAGCTCAATTCAGTTCAGACAACATCCGGAAGTGACATCGTTGCAGAACGTTTCGTGTTTGCCTGTGGTCCATGGTTGCCAAAATTGTTTCCCGAACTGCTTGGCGAGTTGATTCACGTCACGCGACAGGAAGTTTTCTTTTTTGGTGTTCCATCGGGAGACGATGTTTTTAATCAAGGTGTGTTGCCGGCCTGGATCGATTTCAACGATCTCGCTTATGGCCTGCCGAATCTGGATGGACGCGGTTTCAAACTCGCGATTGATGCACATGGAGCAGAATTCGATCCAGATACTGGTGAACGTGTGGTCACATCAGCCGGATTGAATGCAGCACGCGAGTACCTGGCCCGCCGTCTGCCACGACTCGCAAATGCGCCCGTGACCGAGACGCGAGTTTGTCAGTACGAGAACACGTCGAACGGCGATTTCCTGATCGATAAACATCCCGGATTTGAGAATGTGTGGATCGTGGGTGGCGGATCCGGGCATGGGTTTAAGCATGGACCAGTAGTGGGTGAGTATGCGGCGAGGATGGTGTTGGGAAGCGTTAAAGAGGAGCCGAGATATAGTCTCGCATCCAAGGAAAGGGTTCAGGAACGGAAGGTTTATTAGACAGGATGAACAAGATTTTTCAGGATTAGCAGGATAGAATGCGCTTATGAAGATCTCGGTCGCGATGTGTACCTACAACGGCGCGGATTTTTTGCCGGCGCAGTTGGAAAGTATTCTCGCGCAGTCGCGAAAGCCCGATCAGATTGTCGTTTGTGACGACGGATCGACGGATGAAACTCGCGCTCTACTCGCGAGATTTGAAAAGAAATCGCCGGATACGATTTTGCTTCGTTTCAACAAAAAGAATCTTGGCAGCGTCAAAAATTTCGAACAGGCGATCCGGTGTTGTAACGGCGACGTCATCGCACTTAGTGATCAGGACGATGTCTGGCGTCAGGACAAGTTGCAAGTGATCGAGAAGGCCTTAAGCGAATCATCTTCCACCGCACTGGTTTTTTCCGACGCTGAGCTCGTCGATGAAAATCTGAAGCCACTTAACCGCCGGATGTGGACCGAGGTCGGATTCGACGCACATAAGAGAAAATTGCTGGGCAACGGCCATGCACTCGAAGTTCTTCTACCGGGCTGGACCGTTACGGGCGCTACCATGGCATTTCGATCACAGTTCGCCAACATTGCCCTGCCGGTTCCCGATGGAATAGCGATGATTCACGACGGCTGGATCGCGCTCGCGATCGCAGCAGTTGCGGATGTTGTCGCAATCGACGAACCACTGATCCAATACCGGCAACATCAAAGGCAACAGATTGGCGCTCCGGAGCGTGTCGAAACAGGACCCGAGCCGCGTGGATTAGAAAGGATTGAGACCGCGTTCAAACGACGAAACAGCAGTGCCGACTTGTACAAGATCCTGGAAACACTCGAAGAACGTCTGGTTGCATTCACAGGTTTTTACGACACTCAGAAGGCGCTTTCGTTTGTTGGCGATTATTCATTTCATCTGAACGTGCGCGCGAACCTGCCGCAGCGCCGCAGAATCAATCGAGTACCCAGCATCTTGCGCGAGCTTCTGAGTTTGCGTTATCACGAATACGCGAATGGGTTTAAGAGTGCCGCGAAAGATCTCGTATCGTAAACAAAAGACTGATGCCGTATGACCTCTCAATAATCATTATTAACTGGAACGGCGGTGGTCTTTTAACTCGCTGCGTCGAGACCATTGTCAGTTCAGCGCCAAAAGTCAGTTATGAAATCGTAATCGTCGATAACGCATCGTCAGACGATAGTGTCGACCGGCTCCGAGCGAATGAAGTAGCGGCGCGAATGATCGAGACCGAGCAACTCCGGATCATCTTCAATTCCGAAAACCGCGGCTTCGGCGCCGCGAACAACCAGGCTTTCGCGCTAACGGATTCGCGGTTTGTGTTTCTGCTCAACAGCGATACGGAAGTTCCGCCGGGAACCATCGACACGTTGATTCAAAAGCTTACGTCGGATCCACAGATTGGCGCCTGTGGTCCAAAGATGCTGAACGCGGACGGCACCACGCAAACAAGTGTTTTCTTCAACCCACCACGCGTCTGGCACACAATCCTTTCGCAACTGTGGCTTTATCGCTTGCTGCCGCGGCGAATGAGAGGCGAATTATTGTTGGGCTGGCACTGGAGTCACGATCGTGAACGAAGCGTTCCGATGCTCGGCGGCGCCGCGATTCTGGCAAAGCGTGAAATGATCGAGCAGGTGGGCGGATTCAACGAACGCTTTCACATGTACTCCGAAGATAGCGAGTGGTGCTGGCGAATCAGGCAAAAGAACTGGCGCCTGATGTTTGTTCCGAAGGCGATACTCCTGCACCACGGCGCACAAAGCTCAGACAAGCGCTGGACGCCTGCCGATCAGATTAGGGTGAGACTCAGTGCGGGCTTCGACTTCGAACGCCAGGTCCTGCCGCGCTGGCGTTTAGCCGCCAATCAATTGGCGAACTACTTCGTGGTGACAGTGCAGCTCGCCGGCCGCAAGCTGCTGCGGATCGAACATCCCGAGCTACACGTGATCATGGAAATGCATCGCGAGCACTTAAAGCGCGCACTTACCAAGAACTAAGTCAGCCACAGATAAACGCGGATAAAATTCACGGATTTAATCCGTAACCTGTCCGTGTTCATCCGTGTTACGGTTTCGCGGTCGCGTTGTAATCTTCGAGCAGCTTCTGTGCACGAATGCTCGGACTAATCAACGCCAGCTTTTGCGACCAGTCGTAACCACTAAAAACGCCCACCACCTCGGCTTTTGAGTTATAGACCGGACTTCCCGAAAAACCGTCGCGGCTATCGATCTTCACCGACCAGTACTCCTGGGTACCCAGCATGTAGTTGCCGTAAAAGCTGCCGTGGCTCACAACTTTGTCGCCATGCGGGCGCGCGATCAGGAACAGTTTATCGTCTTTAACGGGTGACGTCTGAAAGACCGGAGCTTTGGCATTCTTGGAATTGCGGCACATCTCGAGTAGAGCAAGATCGGCCTCTTTGTCGACCTTGATGACTTTGGCGCGACAACCGTCAACGAAGACCTTTACAGCAAGCTCGTCACTCGCCTTAAACCCCAGCATTACTTTCTTAGTAGTGCTCAAGTTGCCGGAGATTACGTGATAGGCAGTCATCACCAGACCATTGCCTACCAGGAAACCTGTCGCATACCCATTGGGTCCAACATCAAACAGGACCGAAATCGCCTGTTCCAACGGGTTTTGCTCTTTCTTTGTAAATTCCAACTCCAGCGACAATGTATACCGCTCCTGTTGCTTAAGCATCCGGTTTGAGCTTTTGCTGTCGGCCAAACATACGGGTGTAAGCAGAAGAAGGGCGGCGATACAGGTAAGGCTGCAAAGCTTACTCTTCATCGTGACCTCCGTTCAGGTTCTTTAAAGATTAAGACGACCTTTGTCGCGCGAGGGGGTACGACAAAGAAAAACTATCTGCTTTGAACGCTTGCAGGAATTATTCGGAAACTAAGACCGGAGCATTTTAGGGTGCGGCTTGCGGATAAGCAATGATTTTATGCCGGGGAGCAAAGAAAGATTTCACGCAAAGGCGCAAAGTTAAGACGCAAAGACGCAAAGAGGAGACCTGATGCTCTTCTTGCGTCTTTGCGTCTTAACTTTGCGCCTTTGCGTGAAACTTCTGCTCAGGTTCGTTGATGCGCGAGTAATCAGGATGGAGATAGACAATTCTGCCGCCAACGATCGTCGCTACCGCGGCGCCGACCATTCGTCGCCCGTTAAAGGGCGTGTTCCGACTTTTCGACTTGGAACGGCTCACATCGAATTCCCACTCGAGATTCGGATCCAGCAACGTGACGTCCGCGTGAGCGCTCGCTTTCAGTGAACCACGATCCGCAAGTCCGAAGATTCGCGCGGGATTAGTCGAACACATCTGCACGACGCGCTCCAGGTCGATTAATCCGGCGTGTACGAGATCAAATGCGAGACCAACTGCCGTCTCCAGCCCCGTAATTCCAAACGACGCCTGGTCGAATTCCAATGCTTTTTCATCCGTGTGATGGGGCGCATGATCGGTGGCGATTGCGTCGATCGTGCCGTCCTTTATCGCCTCGAGAACAGCATCGACGTGTTCCCTGCTCCGCAATGGCGGACTCATTTTCGTGTTTGTGTCGTACTCCGCAACGGCGTCGTCGGTCAGAGTCCAGTGATGTGGAGTCACTTCGCAAGTGACGTCGATACCTTCCTGTTTTGCGCGCCGGATCGCTTCGAGTGCGCCGCGTGTTGAAACGTGCGCGATATGAACTTTCGCTTTGGTTAATTTAGCGAGGACACAATCGCGAACCACGTCGACGTCTTCAGCCGCCGCAGGCATTCCACGCAGTCCGAGAATCAACGACCAGCGTCCTTCGTGCATCACGCCGCCCGCGCTTAACGACTGATCCTGACAGTGATCCACCACCGTAAGATCGAAACCACGCGCGTATTCCATCGCTCTGCGCATCATGGAAGATGTCGGTACAGGTCGACCATCATCGGAAACTGCGACGATCCCGGCGTTTTTCATCTCGCCCATTTCCGCGAGCTCTTTGCCATTGCTCCCTTTTGTAGTTGCGCCAATCGGAAAGACGTTTGCGAGTTTTGCAGCCTGACCTCTCTCGACAATAAATTTTGTTACGGCAGGATTGTCATTTATGGGATCTGTGTTCGGCATCGCACAGATGCTGGTCCAGCCCCCCGCAACTGCCGCTGCCGCGCCACTCGCGATAGTTTCTTTGTATTCCTGCCCTGGTTCGCGCAAATGCGTATGCATATCGATGAAGCCGGGCGCGACGACCAATCCGGTGGCATCGATGACGTGCGCCTGTTCGGGCACAGGCTCGCCGCGCTCGAGCAAACCGACTACACGGCCGTCTTCAATCAGCAGACTTCGACCCCCGGTATTTACTTGCTGCGCGGGGTCGATCACATAACCATTTGCAATCAGCAGCTTCATTCGTAGGTTATTCCTCAACAGTTTCGGGATGACTGCCGCCGGCAAGCAGATAGAGCACCGCCATACGCACAGCGACTCCGTTTGTCACTTGATCAAGAATCAACGACCGGCTGCCATCCGCAATCTCAGAAGAGATCTCAACACCGCGATTCATCGGGCCGGGATGCATCACGATGGCATCAGACGCGGCTCGTTCGAGATGTCGCGGTTGCAAACCGTAGTGAACTGCATATTCACGCATTGACGGAAAGAACGCAGCGTCCTGCCGCTCGCGCTGAATCCTGAGAATCATTACCACGTCGGCGCCATCAATCGCATCTTCAAAGTGTTTCTCGATCCGCAGTCCACTTTCAACCAGTTCGGCAAAATCTTCGGGGACGAGTGTACCTGGACCACCGATACTGACATTCGCGCCCATTTTTGTGAGCAGGTAGATATTCGAGCGAGCGACGCGTGAATGCAGAATATCGCCGACGATCGCGACTTTTAAGCCATCGATCCGGCCTTTGTACTCACGAATTGTGAGCGCATCGAGCAAAGCCTGCGTTGGATGCTCGTGCGCACCGTCGCCAGCATTAACAATTGGTGCATTCGTCATCTTCGCGAGATGTTGCGGCGCGCCGGCCATGGAATGACGAATGACTATGCAATCGGGCGCCATCGCTTCGAGATTTCGCGCCGTGTCGAGCAAAGTCTCGCCTTTGCTGACGCTCGAAGTCGAAACACTGACGTTGACTGCATCCGCAGACAAACGCTTGGCGGCGATCTCGAAGGAAGTCCTGGTGCGTGTGGATGGCTCGAAGAAGAGATTGATGACAGTGCGGCCACGAAGCGCGGGAACTTTCTTGATTTGACGTTTTGAAACTTCGCGAAACGTTTCCGCAGTATCGAGCAGCGTGGCAATTTCTCCTGCTTCGAGTTCGCGGATACCGAGCAGGTGGCGGCGATTGAAAGTTTGCTGCATTTTAGTCTGACACAAAAAAAGCGGCCTGTTGGCCGCTTCGTTTACGCCGTATCGGACGGCCTTTCGACGATTACCACTCCCTCTTCCTCATCAAACTCCTGAAGCATCACCTTGATAATCTCGCTCTTCTTGGTGGGAACGAGTTTGCCGATGTAGTCAGCCTGAATCGGCAACTCGCGATGTTCCTTCCCGCGGTCGATTAAGACTGCCAGTTGCACGCGACGCGGGCGGCCGAAGTCAATTAACTGATCGAGGGCTGCTCGAATTGTGCGGCCGGTGTAAAGCACGTCGTCGATCAGGACGATGTTGCGATTCTCGATGTCGCCGGGAAGCTCTGTGCGATTAACGACAGGCTTCGCACCGACTGTCGAGAGGTCGTCACGATAAAGCGTGATATCAAGCACACCGACCGGCGGACGATAACCTTCAAGGTCGGCGATCTTCTGTGCCATGCGTTCGGCGAGCGGAACACCGCGCCGCCTGATCCCGACCAGGAACAGGTCACCGGCGCCATGATTTTCTTCAACAATTTCGGACGAAAGACGAGCCAATGCGCGATTGATGCGCGGGCCATCCATGATGCGGGCTTTCTCGACGAAATCCATGTGTGTGCGCGGATACTAACAAGAAGCGTGTGGCGTGACAAGTTGCCATTTGTGCTTTGTGCTTAGTACTTGATACTTTGTATCGAAACGATGTCCTATCGTTCACTGGTACGCCCGCTACTCTTCCGTCTCTCGCCCGAGACGGCTCATGAATTCGCTTTACATTCTCTTTCACTACTGCCGTCACGGATACTCGCAAAACGCTCGACGCAGAACCCAATCAGCAGGTTTGGATTGTTGTTCTCGAATCCCGTCGGTCTCGCCGCCGGGTTCGATAAAAACGGTATTGCGTTACGACCACTCGCGGCGCTCGGCTTCGGTTTCATCGAAGCAGGCACTGTCACGTTTCATCCGCAACCAGGAAATCCGCGTCCACGACTGTTTCGCTTGTCTGAAGATCAGGCGTTAATCAATCGTGCGGGATTCAACAACGAAGGTGCCGCGGCGTTTGCAAAGAGAGTCGAGCGTAATCGACCTGATTGTGTGCTCGGAGTAAGTATCGGCAAAAGCAAGATCACTCCGCTTGAAGAAGCAACCGACGACTACCTGAAAAGTTTCGAACTCGTTTACAACGTGGCTGATTACATCGCGGTAAATGTCAGTTCACCAAACACCCCACAACTACGTGAACTGCAACAGTCGCAACAACTGCGTGCATTGCTGTCGGCGCTTCAGACGCGTGGGCGGGAACTCGAGCAACGTCATCAAAAGCGAGTTCCACTCCTCGTCAAACTTTCACCAGATCTGGAACGCGGAGACCTCGAGATGATTGTGGATGTCATCAAAAGTCTCCACATCGAAGGCATCATTGCGACTAATACAACGATTAATCGTGAAAATCTGAGCACTGATGCAAAGATCGTGGCGGCAGCGGGTGAAGGCGGGCTTAGTGGCAAGCCATTAAAAAGCAGGTCGACACAAATGATCGCCCAGCTCTACGAACTGACTGGTGGCAGTATTCCGTTGATCGGCGTCGGCGGTATCTTCACCGCACGAGACGCGTGGGAAAAAATTTGCGCCGGAGCTAGCCTCGTGCAGTTGTACACCGGATTTATCTACCAGGGACCTAACATCGCTAACGACATTAACGAAGGTCTCGCGAAGATTCTCAGGCGCGAGAAATTCGCGAGCGTTGATGCCGCAGTCGGCAGCCGCTCAAAGGAATTATCTGTGTAATCTGTGGATAAACTCGAAAGGAGATCAATTGTCAGCGAAAGAAAAACTCATCATCGCACTCGACGTCGACACACCCGCAAAAGCACTCGACCTCGTGAAAGAACTTCACAGCGTCGCAGGCATGTTCAAGATCGGCTCGACTCTCTTTACGTCGGCCGGACCACAAATCGTCCGAGACATCATCGCGCTCGATTCGAAAGTTTTTCTCGACCTCAAATTCCACGACATTCCACATCAGGTCGCCGGCGCTGCACGCTCGGCCGCCGAACTCGGAGTCTCACTGTTTACAATTCACGCCAGCGGCGGCAGCGAAATGATGCAGCGGGCTGTCGAATCTGTTAACGAAGTTGCTGAAAAAGGTGCCAATCGCGCAAAAGTACTCGCCATCAGCGTTTTGACGAGTATCGACGCGACAATCCTCTCGCAAATCGGCGTGAGTTCGAGTCCGAGTGAATCAGTACTGCGTCTCGTGCGGCTTGCAGAAGAGTCAGCCGTTGACGGCGTCGTCGCTTCACCTCAGGAGATACAGACCATTCGCGGCCTCGTCTCGAATCCGGAGTTTCTCGTGGTCACGCCCGGAATACGACCATCGACAAACGAGCACGGGGACCAAAAACGAGTCGCAACGCCGGCTGCCGCAATCGCCGCGGGCGCGAGCTACCTCGTTGTGGGACGACCAATTACGGGAGCACCAGACCCGGTCGCAGCGGCGCAGGAGATTGTCGCAGAGATGGAAAAATCCGACGCTTTACTAACGAAAGGAACTGAATAATAAAGGTAGCGTGTACAATCTGTTGGCGCGGGCGCTATTTGCCCAACTATTGATTTGAAACTATCATGCCACGGTGAATCGCAGCTTGAAACCCCCGTTTATTTCCACATTATTCATCCTCCTCCTCGCATCCGTTTTTCCATTGTTCGCTCAGGAAAAGGATGGTGGAGTAGCGCCACTGGCTTTTAACCCGGCGCCCTATCGCGTCGGCGAAAGACTGACCTACAACGTATCGTTTTCAAATTTTCCCAGCGCTGCGCATGTGGAGACTGAGGTCGTCTCGCGCGGCATGCACTTTGGTCGTGAGGCCGTGCAACTGCGCGCTCACGTGGAAACGACGGGCGTTATCAACGTCGCGCTTTACGCAATAAATAACGACTACACCACGTATATCGATCCGCATACCGGCCTGCCTTTTCGCTCGGAAGAACGACCGCGCGACGCGATCCGGTCTGCGGACTTTGTTCGCGATTTCAGTCAGCCCGGAGGGAACGAGGCCATACCGCCAAAACAACGAGGCTTTCCCGGAACGTATGACTTCCTCTCCATTTTCTATCGTGCACGTGCGCTCCCGCTCGTTGTTGGTGAGATTTACAACTTTTCCGTGCGTGGTGAATCGAGCGAGTTTCAGGCGGAATTGAAAGTGGTTGGAAAAGACAACATCAGAACAAACGTTGGTTCGTATCCGACCATTGTCACTCAAATCAAAGTCGCTAACTCACCGATCAAGAGCATGAAGATTTATTTCAGCGACGATGAGCGACATGTGCCCGTGCTGATGAGCGCTCGTGTAAGTGCAGGCGACTTGACCGCCGAACTTGCAGGGTCTGAGCTCGTCAAATCACCTGACGCTGTTCCAACACCGACGCCCGCCATCGTCGCTGCTCCGGCTCCTACGCCCGCTGCACCACCTGCATTGAGTGAGAGTTTGCCCTTTAAGATCGGGGAGCAACTCAACTATCAGGTGTTCATTGGTACGAACAATACGCCGCTCGGGCTCGCGACGTTTCAGGTGCGCGGACGTTCTAAATACTTCGATCGCGACGGCGTTTATCTGACCGTCACTGCGCAAACCACCGGCGCGGCCGCAGCGCTTTTCGTCGCGCGTGATCAAATCGACTCCTACGTCGATCCGAGAGCATTGCTGCCCTATCGCACAGTCATGAATTTATCGGAAGGCGCGCGACGTCTCAGCCAGACTCTTTCTGTCAATCAGGACAACGGTCTTGTGACTACTGACAAAGGCGCGCGGATCGAGATCCCGGTCGGCACGCACGACTACGTGTCGTTCTTCTATATCCTGCGCACATTCAATCTGACGCCTAAAAAACGAAACGCGATCGCGGTCCTGGTGGAAAACAAACCAAAGACCATGTTCGTAGAATCGCAAAAACGCGAAATGATTCAACTCGGCGATCGCCAGGTGCCCGCAATAGCAGTGTCAATCACGACTGACGATCCCCAACCCGACAAATACCAGCTACGTATGTGGATCAGCGACGATCGCCAGCGTATGCCGCTCCGAATCACGTGCACGACCCGGCTCGGTCCCCTTCGCGCCGACCTCGCCATCGTCCCCACAACCCCGCAATAACGCGGGCCGATCCGCGTAAATCCGATTTTTACAGATCCGACTCATCCGCGTTTTCGAAATTGAAATCTATTTTCAACTAGGCTATACTCCGGCGTCATCATGCTGAACTCATTCATCATCGTAATGCGCGAAGGCTTCGAGTCGTTTCTACTCGTCGCGGTCATTCTTGCTTACCTTCGTAAGTCGGAACAAAAGTGGCTCAACCCTACGGTCTATGTCGCTATTGCCCTTGCCCTCGCCGCAAGTGGCGGACTCGCTTACGTGCTCAATGTTGGTGTTGAGGAAACGACCGTCACGAAAATGTTCGGCGCTTTTCTGGGTGGTTACGTCAATCAGTTCTTCGCCAATGAGGCACTGCGTGAGGCGGTTCTCGGCGCGATTGCGGTGGTGATGGTCGGCACACTCGTGATTCACATGTGGCGCCACGGCCATAAAGTTCAGCAGCGCATGCGCGAGAAACTACAAGCCGTTTCTTCCAAGGGTTCACGTATCGCTGCAGTTGCGGGCGTCTTCCTTTTTACTTTCCTCATGATCACACGCGAGGGAATGGAAACGGCGTTGATGCTGATGCAGGTCAAGGATCCAAACCTGATCAACGGAGCGTTGCTGGGACTGGCCGCTGCGATCGCTTTTGCGATTGGTTGGGCCAAGTTTGGGCATCTGATCAATGTCAGACGTTTCTTTCAGGTCACTGGAATCTTTCTGCTGCTCTTCATGGTTCAGATAAGTATCTACTCTTTCCACGAGTTTGCAGAGGCGGGTCTTTTGCCCAACAGCGACTTCCTTCATGAAGCCACGGAAAAGTTTTCACCTGACGGACTGTACGGCAAGTGGTTTTCACCGATCATGATCGGGATCTGCGCGTTGTGGTTGCTAGGCGCATGGCTGATTGATAAAAGGAATAAGCCGCAAACTATGCGGATAACATCTTCGCCAGCTCACGCTTCAACAACTTCCCTGTCGGACCTTTCGGAATATCCTCAACAAAGTGCACCGTCTTCGGGCATTTGAAGTCAGCGAGTCGTGCTTTACAGAAGTCGATAACTTCCTGCGCAGTCGTGTCTGCTTCTGGCTTTAACACGACAACTGCCGCGACCTCTTCGCCGTAAAGGGAATCGGGCACGCCTACCGCAGCCGCAGCAGCAATGGCTGGATGCTGATATAGAACCTCGTCAATCTCACGTGGATAGATATTTTCACCACCACGAATGATCATGTCTGACTTGCGATCGACGATGAAATAAAAGCCGTCCTCATCGCGATATCCGATATCGCCGGTGTGAAACCAGCCGTTGCGAAAGGCTGTCGCATTCGCTGTGTCGTTTTTGTAGTAACCCTTCAGGATGTTTTCTCCGCGCAGGACGATTTCGCCTAATTCGCCATCCGGTACTTCACGATCTTCTTCGTCCACAACGCGCATTTCATTTCCGATTGGAACTCCACATGACCCCGGACGACGCCGCTGATCCGGCGGATTGAAAGTGGAACGACAAGTCGATTCGGATAGACCATATCCTTCAATCACGAGACAGTTGAATCGCTCTTCAAAACGCCGTAACACTTCTGCCGGCACCGGAGCAGATCCACACATCGCGAACCGCAGCTGATCGGTTTTGAGATGGGCGGGAACGCCATCGGGATAAGTGCTCAACAACATCGAAAGCATTGTGGCCACCGAACCAAACGAAGTGATCTGATAATCGGAAATGATCTGCCAAAACCGGGAAGCTGAAAACTTTTGACTAACAACACTCGACCCACCCGCGTAGAGAGCCGAGAGGGTCGTAACCGATACGGCGTTCATGTGAAAGAGGGGCATCATCGTCAGCAGCCGATCAATTTCTGTGAATCCGAGCCAACTGCTGATCTGGCGTGCATTCGCGATGACGTTTCCGTGGGTGAGCAAACAGCCCTTCGGTTTGCCGGTGGTGCCTGAGGTGTAGATGATTATCGCTTCGTGATCGCAATCAATATCAGCATTCGGCGCCGGTCCATCCGAGTGAGTACTGGTTACGGTAGCCTCGTTATCGAATCGAATTACACCCTGAAGACTCGGTAGCTCATGGCGGATCGTCTCCACAACCGGCATAAACTCCGAGTTGACCAACAGCGCCTTCGCTTCTGAGTTTGAGATGACGTACGAGATCTCCTGCGACTTCAGCAGCGAGTTGATCGGCCCCGCCAGGGCGCCAATCTGCCAGCAGGCAAAATACGCAATTACGTACTCCACGCTGTTCGGTAACAGCAGGCTTACGACATCGCCTCTTAAAACCCCGTGGGCCCCGAGCATCCACGCAGTGCGCTGAACGGCGGCCTCGAACTGTTTATAGGTAAACTGACGTTTATCAGTTTCTGAGAAGAGAAACGGTTTACTGGGTGCGGCGTCGACACGCTGTTTCAGGAGATCAGGGATGCTTCGGGGTTCCGCAGGCGTCATGGTCTTATTAAGCCACAGATGAACACGGATTAAAAAAGATCTTGTAGCATGATATATTCCTGCACTCGTATGGAGATTCCTTATAATATCTACTGCAATTTCATCGGCGGCAGATGGTTCCTATCCACCTCCTCCCGCTCTGCTCCAAACATCAATCCGGCCAATACTGACGACATACTGGGCACTATTCGCCAGGCGACACGCGACGAGGCTCGTGAGGCTGTCGAGGCTGCTGCCAAAGCGTTTCGCGGCTGGCGTGCGACTCCGGCGCCCGCACGCGGTCGCATCGTCGCGAAAGCCGCTCGCCTAATGGACGAGCACAAGGAAGAGTTGGCCCAACTTCTCACGCGCGAAGAGGGTAAGACAATTGCGGAGTCACGCGGCGAGTTACAGCGTGCGATCAATGTAGCTGAGTTTTGCGCGGGCGAGTCACGACGCATGAACGGCGAGACGATTCCCTCCGAACTGCCCTTAAACTTTGCCTACACAATCAAGCAACCGCTCGGCGTCGTTGCTTGTGTGACGCCGTGGAATTTTCCGGTGGCGATCCCAATCTGGAAGATCGCGCCTGCCCTCGTAGCTGGCAACACGGTCGTCTTCAAACCCGCATCGATCACACCAGAAACCGCAGTTCGCATCACAACGCTCTTTGAAGAAGCAGGAATACCGCCAGGCGTTTTAAATCTTGTGATCGGATCCGGTTCTGAAGCTGGTGACGAGATCATCAACCATCCGGCTGTGAAAGCGATTTCGTTTACCGGATCAAACGGCGTCGGTATTCGTCTTTACGAACAGGCTTCGAGACGCGGCGCAAAGGTCCAATGCGAAATGGGTGGAAAGAATCCGGTCGTGATCCTCGAAGACGCCGACATGGATCTGGCAGTTGAATCGACCGCACAGGGCGCTTTCGGATCTTCGGGCCAACGTTGCACAGCGACGAGTCGCGCGGTCGTGATGGACCAGGTTGCTGACGAATTTGTCGAACGTCTGGCGAAACGTGCGGAATCGATGCGGATTGGGCCCGGAGCGGATCCGGCGACTGAGATGGGTCCCAGTGTCGATGAAAGCCAGTTCAAGACGGTTCTCGATTACATCAACATCGGCCGTGAAGACGGCGCCACGCTCGTGTGTGGCGGCGAGCGTGCAACCGGCGACGGACTCGACAAGGGATACTTTGTTCGTCCCACTGTTTTCGATCATGTAACACCCGACATGCGTATCGCGCGTGAAGAGATTTTTGGTCCAGTCTTGTCGGTGTTGCGCGTGAAAGACTTCGAGACGGCGATGCAGGTCGCGAACGACAGCGAATATGGTTTGTCGTCGTCGATCTTCAGCAACGATGCGTCACGAATCTTCCGTTTTGTTGATGACATCGAAACAGGGATGACGCATATAAATTCACCGACCACGGGCGGTGAAGCGCACATTCCGTTCGGCGGCTCAAAAAGCACAGGCATCGGCGATCGCGAACAGGGCTCCACCGCACTCGATTTCTACACGGAGTTGAAAGTGGTTTACGTTGATTACACCGGTCGCAAGCGCGAAGGCAATCTTTATTGACGGATGCAGATACTTCTCTGTTTGATCGCGATTCTCTCATGCGCAGCCACTACGGTAGCGCAGTCGAATCGCAGTGTTTACACGCCGCTCGGAGACAAAGACTGTCGCAAGATCAAATCGGCCGAGGCTGGCGATGACGGCTACGAAGGGCGCTGCCCCGGGATAGCCGGGTACAAGTTGTTGCTGAGTGAAGGCGACCTGCGTCAAAACATCACGGTCATCACGCCACAAGGGAAACAGCATTCACTCGATCTCTGGAGTGTTGTGAGTGGTGGCTTTTCAAGCGTTGGACCAAAAGCCGAGTGGCGTCTGGCCTCGCAAAAGGGTAAATCTGTACCCGTGGCTTTGATCCTGCGCTACAACGCCAGCGAAGATTCCGAATCGCCCAACAAAACAACATCCTATTTAGCCGTGGCAAAAATCACCCCGACGGAAATCTGCGTCACTGACAAAATTTCGCCCGGCCCAAAAGCAAACGAGGACGCCCGTCGCGCCGCCGACGCCGCCTCCACCAAACCTTGCCTTAAACCGTAGCTCAATCTGTGTAATCTGTGGATAGAAACTCATGAAAACTCTTATCAAGAATGGTCGCGTTGTGACTGCCGTTGATGATTACCGCGCTGATGTTTTGATCGAGAATGAGAAGGTTTCGGTGATTGGGGCTGAGTTGCAGATGGAAGCTGATCACACTATCGACGCGAATGGAAAGCTCGTCATTCCGGGTGGTATCGATCCGCATACACACATGGAGCTGCCGTTTGGTGGCACTGAGTCGTCCGACGACTTTCGTACCGGCACGATCGCTGCCGCGCACGGCGGCACGACCAGCATCATCGACTTCGCGGTGCAGTACAAAGGTCAATCTCTGATCGAAGGTATTGATAACTGGCACAAAAAAGCCGAAGGCAAAACCGCGATCGATTACGGCTTTCACCTGATCACGACGGAACTCGAAGACAAACAGATCGAGGAACTCTACACCGCCATGGACGAAGGCGTGACGAGTTTCAAAATGTTCATGGCCTATCCCGGTGTATTTCTCGTCGACGACGCCACGATCTTTCGTGCGATGTCAGCCGCAGGCGAGCGCGGTGGTCTGATCTGCATGCACGCGGAAAACGGAATCGTAATCAACGAGATCATCAAACGCGCTTTGGAGCAAGGCCGAACCGCGCCGAAATATCATGCATTGACAAGACCGACGATCGCCGAAGCGGAAGGCGTGCATCGCGCCATCGCGATCGCTGAGATGGCTGAGTCGCCCGTGTACATCGTGCACCTCTCTTGTGCCGACGCACTAAACCAGGTGCGGCAGGCGCGCGATCGCGGCATTCCAGCCTTCGCCGAAACGTGCCCGCAGTATCTCTTCCTTTCGATCGACAATTACGACGAACCTGGCTTCGACGGCGCGAAGTATGTGATGACGCCACCGTTACGTGAAAAATCGAATCAGGCCGAGCTTTGGAAGGGTCTGAAGATGGACGATCTTCAGGTCATCTCAACCGATCACTGTCCCTTCTGTATGAAAGAACAAAAAGAACTCGGTCGCGATGACTTCACTAAGATTCCGAACGGCGCACCAGGTGTCGAGAATCGCGTGCCGCTGATCTACAACGGCGGTGTGGTCGAAAATCGCATCAGCCTCAATCGCTTTGTGGAATTGACTTCAACCGCAGCGGCCAAGATGTTCGGCCTATTCCCCAAGAAAGGAACAATCGCAGTCGGTTCAGATGCTGACATCGTGATCTTCGATCCTGAAAAGGAACAGACGTTGAGCGTTAAGACACAGCACATGAACTGCGACTACAACGCTTACGAAGGTAAGAAGATCAAGGGCGTCGTCGAAACAGTTCTTTCACGCGGTAATGTCGTGATCGACAAAGGTGAGTTCAAAGGTAAATCGGGCAATGGGCAGTTCTTAAAGCGCGGCACGTGCGTAAACATTTAGGCCACACCGATAAAATATGACAACCGAATCCCCCGCCATTCAACGCGATTTTGTGGAACTGCAAACAGACGTCTCACACAGTCCACTCTGGAACCGCGATCTCGCACCAACCACGATCAAAGAGCGAACCTGGTCCACCTGGAACATCGCTGCTCTCTGGATAGGCATGAGCGTCGTCATCACCACCTACACACTCGCCGGAGGTTTCATCGAGGCCGGAATGAACTGGTGGCAAGCGATGATCACAATCCTGCTGGGCAACACGATCGTGCTAATTCCCATGATCCTCAATGCACACGCGGGAACGAAGTATGGGGTGTCATTTCCGGTTTTGAGTCGTGCCGCGTTTGGCACTAAGGGCGCGAATATACCGGCGATGCTGCGCGCGATCGTTGCCTGCGGTTGGTTTGGAATTCAAACGTGGATCGGCGGCACTGCGATCGACGCACTCTTTGGCGTGATGTTTCCGGCCTGGAACTCACTCACATCGATGATCCTCGGCATTGCACTGCACACGTGGATTGCCTTCTTTCTGTTTTGGGGCATCCAGGTTTTCATCATTATGAAGGGCGTCGAGGGGATCAAGCATCTCGAAACGTGGTCGGCGCCGTTGTTGCTGGGCGGTGGTTTAGTTTTGTTGATTTGGGCAGCATGGCGCGCAGGCGGTTTGGGTCATGTGTTGACGCAGTCTGCGGCACTGCAAAAACAACACGGCGAGTTCTGGCATATATTTCCCGGCGCGTTGACTGCATCCGTTGGCTACTGGGCCACGTTGAGCTTGAACATTCCTGACTTTACTCGTTATGCGCGCTCGCAGAAGTCGCAGATGCTCGGCCAGGCTCTCGGCCTGCCGCTCACCATGACGGCTTTTGCCTTCATCGGTGTGGCGGTTACTAGTGCTACATTGCTGATCTACGGCGTAGCGATTCCGAATCCTGTCGATCTGATGTCACGCTTTGACAGTGTGGTGATCATACTGTTTGCGACGGCTGTTATCTTTGCGGCGCAACTCACGACCAACATGGCCGCAAACGTAGTCTCACCTTCAAACGACTTTTCTAATCTCAATCCGAAACTGATTTCTTACGTCACCGGCGGTTTGATTACAGCCGTCATTGGCATACTGATGATGCCGTGGAAGCTGATGGCTTCGATGGGCGCCTACATTTTCACCTGGCTGATCGGTTATTCGGGTTTGATGGGCGCCATTGCCGGAATTCTGATTTGTGATTACTGGGTGATCCGCAAACAGCGCCTGGATCTTGCCGGCCTCTTCGAACCAAATGGGCCTTATTCTTACGGCAGCGGTTTTAACTGGCGCGCGATCGCTGCGCTCTGTATTGCCATCGCCCCCGTGGTGCCCGGTTTTCTGCGTGCGGCAACAACGCCGGGCGGTCAGGTCAGTGATCCAAACTTCTTCGACAGCCTGTACACTTATGCGTGGTTCGTTACTTTTGCCCTTGGATTCGGCATATACTACGTCTTGACTAAGACCGCGAAGGGAGTGCCAGCTTAATGCCACGCACCGTTAAATGCGCCCTAATACAGTGTTCCAATGCAGGGACGACCGATCTGCCGATCGACGAAATTAAACGCCTGAACATTGAGAAACACCTGACCTACATCGAACAGGCTGCGAAGCAGGGCGTGCAGATAATCTGCATGCAGGAGATCTTCACGACGCCGTATTTCTGTGCGGAACAACAGACGCGCTGGTATGAAGCTGTCGAGAGAATTCCTGATGGTCCAACCGTGAGATTGATGCAGGAAGTCGCCAAAGAGCATGGCATGGTTATCGTCGTGCCGATTTACGAAGAAGAGCTCACCGGCATTTATTACAACACCGCCGCAGTCATCGACGCCGACGGCAAGTATCTCGGCAAGTATCGCAAGAACCATATTCCGCACGTGAATCCAGGCTTCTGGGAGAAGTTTTACTTCCGTCCCGGCAATCTCGGTTATCCATGTTTTGATACGGCGTTCGCTCGCATCGGTGTTTACATCTGTTACGACCGGCACTTCCCTGAAGGCGCGCGCGCACTTGGTCTAAACGGCGCCGAGATCGTGTTCAATCCGTCGGCAACTGTGGCGGGACTTTCGGAGTACCTGTGGCGTTTGGAGCAACCCGCACACGCAGTTGCGAATGGCTATTTTATCGGCGCGATCAATCGCATCGGTCACGAGCAGCCGTGGGACATCGGCGAGTTTTACGGTCAGAGCTACTTCTGCGATCCGCGTGGACAGTTTGTGGCAGAGGCGCCACGCGATAAGGACGCGCTCGTCGTTGCCGATCTCGATCTCGACAAGATTCGCGAAGTGCGCAACACGTGGCAGTTTTTCCGCGATCGCCGTCCGGACACATACGGCTCGCTCGTCGCTGATTAATCCACAGATTACACAAATGGAGTTTTGTTTATGGATTTATCAATCACTGTCAACGGCATGAAGTTTCCTAACCCGTTCGTCCTCGGTTCGGGTCCGCCGGGAACAAATGCTCGCGTGCTTGCGAAATCATTTGACGCGGGTTGGGGCGGTGCTGTCGCCAAGACCGTGAGTCTTGAGTCGGCGAAGGTCGTGAACGTTGTTCCCCGTTACGGGAAACTTCGGTCGAGAACCACAGGCGAAGTGATCGGTTTTGAAAATATCGAATTGATTTCCGATCGACCGATCGACGTCTGGCTGGACGAGTTTCGACAGGTCAAGAAAGAGTATCCGAACAATATTCTGATTGCCTCGATCATGGAGGAGTACGAAAAGAGTCGCTGGCAGGAATTGACGCGCATGGTCCAGGACACGGGCGTCGACGGGTTCGAGCTCAACTTCTCGTGTCCGCACGGTATGACGGAACGCAAGATGGGTTCGGAGATGGGTGAACATCCGGATCTCACTGAAGAAGTGACGAGTTGGGTGACGGAAGTCGCAAAGATTCCCGTGTGGGCCAAGATGACGCCGAACATCACGAACATCCGCGAGCCTGCGCAGGCCGCGATCAGCGGTGGCGCCGTTGGTATTTCGGCAATCAATACGATCCTGTCGGTGATTGGTGTTGACCTAAATACGCTGCGACCGATGCCGACGGTTGAGGGCCACTGCGTTCCCGGTGGTTACTCAGCGCAGGCGGTGCGACCGATTGCGTTGCGCATGGTGAGTCAACTCGCGCTTGCAAAGCCTGAAAACGTTTCGATCAGTGGCATTGGCGGAATCGAGAATTCACACGATGCGCTCGAGTTCCTGTTGCTCGGATCTTCGACGGTCCAGATTTGCACGGGAGTGATGCTGCAAGGCGTGAAGATGATCGAGGAACTGAAGGAAGGCGTGGAGAAGTTCATGGTCGACAAAGGCTTCAACTCGGTTCAGGAGATTGTCGGCAAGAGTCTTCCCTACTTCTCAACGCACATGGATCTCGTTCAACGCATGAAAGCCGCGAAACGATCCAAGGCGGGCGAAGCGAGCCGCGATAACGAGTGGGCTCAGAAAGATATTACAGAAAAGACCGCAGAGCTAACGTCTAACTAAGAGGGTTTCACGCAAAGACGCAAAGTTAAGCAAAAGACGCAAAGTAAATCATGATCCTCTTTGCGTCTTTCCTTAACTTTGCGTCTTTGCGTGAAATGCTTTAATCGAACTCAGCTATCACCGGTGCATGATCTGATGGTTTCTCCCACTTCCGCGGCTCCGGATCAATCCACGATCGAACACTTCTCGCCACGAGTGGCTCAGTGATAAAGATGTGATCGATCCTCAGACCGAGATTGCGTCGAAAGGCGCCCGCGCGGTAATCCCACCAGGTGAAATGTCCGGCATCCTGCACGTGTAAACGAAAGGCATCAGTGAAGCCCCACGATTTTAGGTGCTGCAAAGCGGCGTGTTCCTGTTCGCTGAACATGACGCGCCCCTGCCATAGTCGTATGTCGTGCACATCGCGCTCTTCCGGAGCGACGTTGAAGTCGCCACACAACAACACCGGTGTTTTTGGATCGTAGTTAGCATCAAAAAACTCACGCAGGCGTCCCATCCACGCAAGCTTGAAGGCGAATTTATCAGTCCCGACCGCCTGACCATTCGGAATGTACACGTTGACGATATTGATCCCGTTGACGCAGGTCGTGATCAGTCGCGACTGCGCCGACTCATCATCGCCGGGATATCCACGATGACTGGTGTCGCATGCTTCACGCGTGAGGATCGCAACGCCGTTGTACGCCTGCTGCCCAAATAGCTGGCACTGGTAACCACGTTCCTGAAATAAGAGCGTCGGAAACTTGTCGTCAGTACATTTGGTTTCCTGCATGCAGAGAATGTCGGGCTTCACGGCGTCGAGCCAGCGAAGCACATTCGGCGTGCGTACGAGGATTGAGTTTACGTTCCAGGTTGCGATGAGCATTACAGTGATAGAAGGAGACCACCAATCAATGCGCCACGGCGCGCGATATCGTCTGCTTCGATGTGTTCGTGGACGGCGTGAGCGCCATCGCCGCTGATGCCGAGACCATCGAGCACCGGAATTCCCATTGCGGCGAGGAAGTTTCCGTCAGAGGCGCCACCAACCTGCGCTTCACCGAGTTCGAAGTCGAGGTCGCCTGCGATCGCGCGAGCCTTTTCAAACAGTTCGACAACTGCGGGCGTGCGTTCCATCGGCGGACGATTTATACCGCCGGAGACAAACACTTTCGTTCGTTCGTCAACCGGTTTCAGGTTTGAAAGAATTCGCTCGATCTCGAGTGACTCCGCTTCCGTTGAGAAGCGTACGTCGATCTCGCCTTGCGCTTCAGCCGCCACGACATTCGACCTCGTACCGCCATGGACCACGCCGACATTCAGTGTGATTCCGGATCCGGAAAGATTGAGCGCATGGAGTTGTTCTGTTTGTCGCGCAAGCTCGAGAATCGCGCTCGCGCCTTTTTCGGGTTCGAGTCCTGCGTGTGCTGCTTTTCCTTCGACCTTGATCGCGAAGATTCCGGTTCCCTTCCGACTTGTTTTCACGCGTCCGCCGGATGCGGGTGGTTCCATCACGAACGCGCAACGCGTTGGCCGCGACTTTGCGACCTGTTCGAGTAGCGGCCAGCCGGACATGCTTCCGACTTCTTCATCACACGTCAGCGCGATCGTTACGCCAAACGAGGGTGTTGCGTTCAAGTCAACCAACGTGCGCAACACTTCGATCGCGAGGGCGCAATTTGCCTTCATGTCGAAGATGCCTGGGCCATAGATCCTGCCGCCATCGACACGCCACGGGCGTAGGGCTAACGAACCAAGTGAGTGAACAGTGTCCGTATGACCGACTAAAAGAATCTGTCCTGCGTTTAGTTGTTGAAAGGCTTTGATAACGAGATGCTGACCAAAATCGGGAACATCTATACGTTCGATTGCATCGACGCACTTGAGCCCGCCCGCAGACTCGACCAACAGATCGACGACACCGCGGCTGCCTTCAACGTCACCCGAAGGTGATTCAACCTCTACGAGCGATCTTATAAACGCCTCTACTTCCGCCTGCCTCGCTTGTAAGGCATCGAAGATCTGACGCGCGTTTGAATCCGTCATTTGATCGTCTCTTTGCGAACTGTCAACGCTTCGATACGTGGCAAATTGATGGCGAAGCCGATACCCGGCGCGTCAGGAACTTTGATCGTGCCGCGTGGGCTGACTGTTACCGGCGGATCGATGATGTCCTCTTCCCAATAACGAGCGCTTGCCGAAACGTCGCCCGGTAAAGTGAAGCTCGCGAGCGTTGACATCGCGATATTGTGCGCCCGACCGATTCCTGATTCGAGCATGCCACCGCACCAGATCGGAATTTCATTATCACACGCCACGCGCTCGATCCGCTTTGCTTCCTTGTGACCACCGACGCGACCGAGTTTCACGTTGATGATGCGGCACGATTCGAGTGCGATCGCGTGTGTGGCATCTTCCGCGGAACGAATCGATTCATCGAGACAAACAGGCGTTTGAATCTGTCTCTGCAGTACTGAGTGATCGAAAATGTCGTCGTGCGCGAGTGGCTGCTCCAGCATCATGAGGTTGAATTGGTCCAACTGCTGAAACAACGGCACGTCAGCGAGTTTGTAAGCCGAGTTAGCGTCGCCCATCAAACGAATGTCAGGAAACTCTTTGCGTACGCGTTCGATGATCGCCAGATCCCAACCGGGCTTAATCTTGATCTTGATTCGTTGATAACCCGCGTCAACTTCTTTGCGGATCTTTTCGAGCAATTCGTCGGGCGTGTCCTGAATGCCGATCGAAACACCGGACGCGATCTCAGACCGCACGCCACCGAGATGTTTCCACAAAGGCACACCGGCTTTCTTTGCCTCCAGATCCCAGCAAGCAGTCTCGATCGTCGCTTTGGACATTCGATGACCACGCACAGGCCTCATAAGACCGAAAACATGCTTCGCGCTCTCGACCTCGTTGCCCAAAATCATTGGCGCCAGAAACTCCGCGAGGGTCGCCCAGCACGTGTCAGTCCATTCATCGCTATAAAACGGTCCTTCGCCGGCCGTGCATTCGCCCCATCCCTCGGCGCCGTCCGCGTCAGTCACACGCGCGAGGATGATGCGGCGTTCAGTAGTACGACCGAAACTGGTTTCGAAGAAGTGGACGAGAGGCAGGCGAATTTCGCGCAGTTCAATCGACGTGATAAGCAAAGTTAGACGGTGTTCCTCCGTGAGGCATTATGCATGTGTGTGCGGGGTGTTAACAACTGAAGCCGACGGGATGAATGAGCGACTGGAGATTTTTATTGACACTGGTCCAACACATAACTATGATGCCGCAGTTTCGAATGATCAGTAACTCATTCTCTTTTGCTTTGACCTCATCATTCCGCGCAGGTTGCTCTCCCCCTTCTTTGCGTGGACCACAGTAGCCCAGGCCAACTAAAGAGAATCCATTAAAGCGTTGTTCCAGTTTGCGTAGAGGTCTGCCCACGCTGGCGCCTCACGTAACACCACTCAATCTATTAGTCGAAAGAGCACAATCATGACACGTGTAGAAGCAATGCATTCCTCTAAGCGTTTTGGCAAAGCGCTATTCGTCGTTTTGGTCATTGGTGTCGGTCTGCTGGCTGTTTGGGTAAATACGAAACCCGTTGCCGTAGCTGCCGCTCAGCAGGGACGCGACGAAATACGGATCGAACTCAGCAGCAACGGATTCTCACCGAGCGAGGTGCAACATGCTCCAGGCTCGTTTGCGATTTCAGTCGAAAACACCACTCTGTCGAGTGAATACAAGCTGAGATTAAAGGCAGCGGATGGAACAGTGTTGAGTGAGGCTCAGGTGCAGAAGGGATCCTCTGCATGGACCGTCACTCTGCAAACCGGCAGATACACACTCACGGAAGTCAACCACCCGCAGTGGCTTTGTAACATCGTCGTTCAATAGCGGCTTAAAAGTTGTCTTATCGTCACAAGGAGACACCTCTCAATGTTTCGTCTTCACGCCCAGTTATTAACTATAGCCTCTGTGATCGCTTTGCTTGTTTTGCTTGTACCTGAGACCTCAACTTCACAAGGAACGAAGCACTCACTTTCGCTGAACGGCACGAGCAGTTACATGAGCCTTCCGTATAGTGGAGCCCTCGACATTAGTGGCCCCATAACCGTCGAAGCCTGGATCAAGCTCAGTTCGGTTAACGGCAACTACCAGGACATCGTGTGTCGCGAAACATGGGGACAGGCAGGTAGCGGCGGCGGCTATGAGTTTGCGATTACTAACGCAGGCAAGCTGCGGTTCGATCTTTATCAGAGTCACAATCAGTACACGACTGCTATTGGCAGCACGACGGTGACGACGAATGTGTGGCATCACGTGGCAGGCGTTTTTGATGGCAATCAGATACGCGTTTATCTCGATGGTCAGCTTGATGGCAGTCTGTCGACGACGAATGGACCGGCCTCGGGAACCAGTCCTCTCAACATCGGCAAGAGTACCTACACATCGTATTACTTTGGCGGGTTGATTGATGAAGTACGAATTTCAGCGGTCGCGCTTTACAGCAGCAACTTCGCGCCGGGACTCGGACCCGCGTCTAACACGCGCGCGCTGTGGAGGTTTGATGGTCAAACGACGAATGACACCTCGGGCACTGGCAATCACGGCACGCTGCAAAGCGGAGCCGTTTACTCTACTGATGTGCCAGCAACAAGCAACAACGCTCCCACTGTAACGATCACCGATCCACTGAGCAACACCACTTTTGCTGCCGGGTCAACGATCGTAATCGATGCTAGTGCCTCGGACACTGACGGCATAGTGTCGAAAGTGGATTTCTATCAAGGCACCACTTTGCTGGGGACTGATACGAGTATTCCCTACACCTTTGCCTGGAACAATGTTCCGAGCGGTGTGTATTCGCTAACGGCAAAAGCTACGGACGACAATGCCGCGGTCACCACCTCGAGTGCAATCACGATCAACGTACCAGGCGCCTCAGGCCTGCACTCCCTTTCGCTGAACGGGACGAGCAGTTACATGAGCGTGCCGAACAGTTCCACAATCAATATCATTGGTCCGATCACGATAGAAGCGTGGATTAAGCTCGCCTCGATCAACGGCAACTACCAGGATATCGTGTGCCGCGAAGCATGGGGACAGGCAGGCACTGGCGGTGGCTATGAGTTTGCGATTACCAACACCGGCAAGCTGCGGCTCGATCTTTATCAGAGTCATAACCAATACACGACGGCTATTGGCAGCACCACGGTGACTACGAACGTGTGGCATCACGTTGCCGGTGTATTCGACGGCAGCCAAATGCGTGTCTACTTGGATGGTGTGCTGGATGGGAGTCTGTCGACGGCTAATGGGCCGGCCTCGGGGACCAGTCCACTCAATATCGGCAAGAGCACCTACACGAGTTATTACTTCGGCGGATTAATCGACGAGGTACGCCTCGCGGCAGCAGCGCTCTACAGCACGAACTTTACGCCGGCGTTTAGCATCGGCTTCAATACCCGGGCATTTTGGAAGTTTGACGGACAGACAACCAATGATTTTTCGGGCAACGCGAATCACGGAACATTACAGGGTAACGCCGGCTACTCTTCTGACGTCCCCTCTATAGGCGGTGGGTCGCCGCGTCCGGTGCCGGTGGCCGGCGGGCCGTACACTGGTCCATTAGGTCAAGCTATCAATTTCAGCAGCAGCGGTTCATTTGATCCGGACGGCACTATCAGCGGTTATCACTGGAACTTCGGAGACGGGACCTCAGCCAACACCGCGAACCCTTCACACACCTATCAGACTTCAGGTTTGTTTACAGCAACCTTGACAGTGATGGATAACGCTGGTCTGCGCTCGAGTGCGACTGTCCTGGTAACGATTACCGGCCCGACCGAAGCGCGTTCGGATCCCAGGAACGAAACGGGTGGGGGCGGCGAGAATCCGCTCTCACAGAATTTCAATTGGAGCCTGCCGTTGGTGAGTCTGCCGGGCCGCGCCGGAATGAATCTCGGCTTGATGCTTTCGTACAACTCGCTCGTCTGGACCAAAAACAGCGGCGCTAATTACATCGCCTTCGATGAAGATCGTGGGTTTCCCAGTCCCGGATTCCGCCTCGGCTTTCCAGTCATTCAGCCGCGTTATCACAATTCTGAAGTTGGAAAGTATGCGTTCCTGCTGATCGCCCCTGATGGCAGCCGTACTGAGCTACGGCAGGTGGCTGACACGCCATTGTATGAAGCGGCCGACTCTTCGCATCTGTTGCTGGATACCACCACCATGACCGTGCGGACCAGCGACGGGACGCAGTTGAGCTATGTCTGGATGAATAGTGAATACAACTGCACGCAAATCAAGGATCGCAACGGTAATTACATCACCGTTAATTACACGCCCTTCGGCAAAATCGATACCGTCGTTGACACTCTGGCGCGCAGCATCAAGTTCAACTACAACGGCGAAGACTCGCTGACGTCGATCACGCAGGTCTGGAATGAGAGTTCCGCAACTCCGGTTACACACAACTGGGCCGTTTTCACTTATGGAGCTACGTTTATTCAAACCAACTTCGGCGGGTTGGCCGTGTACGGTGCAGCCAACAATTTGAGTATCAAAACGCTCTCAAAGGTAACGCTCGCTGACGGCTCGCATGTTGACTTCAGCTACACGAGCTGGGGCCAGGTGTGGAAAATCAGCAGCTTCGCGCCCAACGGCGATTTACTCAACTATCGCGCCTACAATCTGCCCGGCTCTGCTCTGCTATCAAGTAGTCAACAGAACGATTGTCCACGCTTTACTCAACGGCGGGACTGGGCGAAGTTCTGGAATGGCGATACGAATGGGGACCCGGGTGGCACGCCGTCCACTGAGGATGCAGTAACCAGCTTCGCTGAGCCTGTGGGTGAGACATGGTTCATGCCTGACGACCCTAACACACAAGTAAGCGGCAAGCGCGTGGAGGTGACAGCGCCGGATGGGACGATGAACAAGATTTACTTCATAGGTACCCCTGGTAACTCAACTGCATGGCGCCGAGGTCTTCCGGCTCTGGTAGTGACATACAGTGGCGGCGTGTGGCAACGAAAGGTAATGACCACCTGGACGCAGGACAACACGTCGGTCTTCTATTCGTTGAACCCACGGGTTCTCGAGACGAATGTTTATGACCCGTCTGGCAATCACGCGCGTACGCGGATCGCGTATCAGCATCATAACCTGCCAAACGGCACAAGCTGCGAACTACCGAGAGACGTCTTTGAGTACGCGGCAGATGGGACCACGGTCCTGCGCAGTACACGCACCACTTACAATATGGCCTCGGACTATACCAACAAGCATATTCTTGGGCTGGTAAGTGTTAAGTCTCTATATGAAGGCGACGTGGACAACCAGGGAACGCTCATGTCAAAGGTCGCTTTCTTCTACGACGAAGGCTCGATCTTCGACGACGAGGAAGGCTCGATTGTTGGTAACGATGAGCCGGTGCAGCATGACAGCGCCAACTACGGTTCGACCGTCGTTCTCGGTCGTGGGAATCTCTCGAGCGTCAAACGGTACGACGTTACGGAGTCGAATGTCTTCACTACTACGAGTAGTAAATACAACAGATTCGGATCGGTCGTCTCATCAACGGACGCCGCGGATCACACAGTCAAGATCAGTTATGCAGATTCCTTCTCGGACGGCGTCTCTCGCAATACGTTTGCCTATCCAACTAAGGTCACGGATCCGGATGAATACTTCTCCACTTCGAAATACAATTTTGATTTCGGCGGCGTCACGCTTCGTCAAACTCCGCGGCCCAATACGACTGATCCCAATGACGATGATCCCCGGCCGGAACAGTCGTGGACCTTCGATTCAATTGGACGCCTGCAGCAGGTCACCAATCTAGTCAATGACGCTTATACACGGTTTGAATACTCGACCAGCGCAATACGATTCGATACTTACACCACTATTCAGGAAGGTCTCGGTGAAGCTCATTCCTTCAAGTTTACCGATGGCGCGGGTCGTGTAATTGCAACCGCAACCGATCATAATGCCAACACGTTCAGTGGACAGAAGGTCGTCTACGATGTGATGGGGCGAGTGATCAAGTCCTCAAATCCGACTGAGACAACTGCCAGCGGCCAGCCCTCACAATGGAACACTACGGGCGATGACGCTAATGCAGGCTGGATCTATACCGAGCAGACGTACGACTGGAAAGGCCGTCCCCTCGTCACAACCAATCCGAGCATGACGAGTACTCCATCTGAAACAACGACCAAACAGTTCAGCTATAGTGGTTGTGGCTGTGCCGGTGGGCAAGTTGTAACTATTACCGACGAAGGTACCATTCAGGCCAATAGTAGCGTCAAGACGCGACAGCAGAAGATTTACGCAGATGTTTTGGGTCGCACAGTCAAGACTGAGATCCTGGATTGGGATGGCACCGGACCAAATGGCATCGGCCGAGCCGTTTATTCAGCAACGACCTTTACCTATAACGCACGTGATCAGATAACGCTGGCACGTCAATTTGCTGGACCAACATCGAGCACGACGTTCAAGGATACGACTTCCATCTACGACGGCTTTGGAAGGTTGAAGACCCAGCATCTACCCCAGCAACAGGTCGATGTGAACAACAGCGCTTCCACGGACCACACCGCCTGGAAGTACAACAGCGATGACACGGTACAAAGCGTCGTGGATGCGCGCGGCGTCATCACAAGTTTCACCTATAACGATCGACGTCTGCCGACTCGTATCGAGTTCGATTCCGGCGGCATTCCTGCAAGCAACAATGTGCAGCCAACCGCCGACATAGAGTTCGCCTACGATGCGCGGGGCAACCGGACGTCCATGTCAGACGGTTCGGGTACCGTGAGCTATCACTATAATCAACTCTCGCAGATGGAATGGGAGGAACGCAGCTTCGCGGGTTTGCCAAACGCCGGTGTCTTCCGCCTGAATTATGAATATAATCTGGCCGGGATCTTGAAGAAAGTTACGGATCAGCGTTCGGGAACGAGTTTTACAGAAACGCTGGATAAGCTTGGTCGTGTCACGTCCGTTGATGCCGTTGGCTTCAGCGGTGCGCAAACGCAGTTCATTTCACAGGCGCAGTACCGAGCCTGGGGTGCCCTGAAATCAAGAACGCAGGCAAATGCTACCTTGAGCCTCACTTATAACCAACGACTTTTACCAAAGACTTACTCGTATGCCGGCACGCAAACGTCGTATCAATATCATAATGACGGCTCCATCAAGTTTGCTGACGATCAAAGCGGCTCAGCCGACATTAAAGATCGGGCCTACTCCTATGACCTAGCGGGTCGACTCGAGCATGCATATTCAGGTGTGGAAGCAAGGAACTTCGTCAATAACACAACTGGCGGCACGCCCGATGGTCCATATGATCATCAGTATACGTACGATCCCTGGGGCAACATGCTCGGGGATTCGGGTCGCTTCTGGGGTCGTACGGTCAACACCTTCGATAACTACGGCGTTAATAATCGGGTTGCTGGGTGGAGTTACGACGCTGAGGGGAATGTGCTCTCGCGAAATGAATTGGCCACCACGGTCCAACCGTTTGTTCCCGCGCGCTACAAGTACGACGCCGCCGGACGCCAGGTCGGTAGCACGCAAACACGCAGCTACAATCTCGAATCTGGCAGATTGACTACCTCATTTGTTAACAGTCAGACTTTCGACGGCGATAACCAGATGACCCATTACGCGCTGTTGCGAAATCACACATCCAGTAACCCTCAACTCCCGCCTGGAAGCGACACGGCGGCTGAGGCCTATTTGCTGCGTTCCACGGTCCTGGGTGGCAGCCTGATTTCGGAGTACAAAGGCGACGGCACCTGGTCCAAGAGCCACGTTTATGCCGGTGGTGAACGACTCGGTCAACAAACTGCAGAAACCGGCACTGCCCAGAGCATATTAGAGACACTCGATCCGATTACGGGCGATGGCTCGAAGCGTCTCTCCAACGGAACCGGAATGGGTCAAACCACGATGAATCCTGGCGGTGTTGATGTCGGCACTTCGGATCCGTTTCCACCGAACGGCAGCGGTGACCCGGACGGCCTTAGCGATGGAGGCTTGGGGAGGGATGTTTCCTCGCTGATTCCCATCGAGGGGTTTGGAGCGATGTGTGAATTAGACGGACTGGACATCGAGTGTTCGCGTATTCGCGGTGATGCCTCAGTCCAATGTCCAAACAACGACTGCGGCACGCGGACCATTACAGTAACGGCGCAGTCAGGACGCCACGTCGTCGACACATCGACGTTCTTTGCTCCCGAAGGCTGGGACGGTTCTCTGGATGGTACATATGGAGTCAACTCCGACTTTGCGATGGCTGTCTTTGCCAGGTGGCAAGGAGGGGGACAGTTTTTTGTTAATTACATGATGTGGCGAGAAGGAGCAGATGACGAACTCTTCTGGCGAAGGAATGGAGATGAATCGACTGCTCAGACTCTTAGTTACAATGGGTTTCTGCAAGGTCCGAAGGCAACGACGCAGGACAATCCTAATCAACTTCAAGCAGACAACAATGGAAAAGCCTGCGGTATTGTCGTAACGTTCAAACCTGGCACAACGTATCCTAATTCGAACTTGCCTAACGGCCCGTCGATAGTGCCTGATCCAAAAACCGGTCAGGATTCTTTCGGACTGGGATTTTCAGTTAGTGGTTGGGTTGGAAGTGGCGGAATCGGTTGGATTGGTTCCGATACTAAGGGAGTGCCAAATCCGGCAAACCCGACCGGGACGTGGAGAATTGACCAGGAGACAAGTGCATGGATTGGATTGAATGGACAGAAAATTGACGAAAGACCAACCTTTTCTGATATTCATCCCAAAATCCATCACCACGCAGTTGGCAATAATTTTGGCTGGTACGATCATCCGGGTGCCACGATTTGGCCAGCAAACTATAGTCGGTTTGAGAATCATATTGTCAAAGTGTACTCAGGTAAAACAGTCTGTGAAGTCAGTTTTCACTTCATTCAGCATGGGAATAAAATACGTTGGGGGAGAGGCTTGCTATGAGGAAAGGGATGAAACTCACACTCTTGCTGCCAGCTAGTTTGCTGCTCACTATTGTTCCACTTTTTTCACGTTTGACTGATGAGGCTGAGGTGCCTTCCATTACAAAGGCAAAACCCCGACTGAAACAGGCGACACAATGTCTCGGAAACGGCGAACTTGACGCGAGCGTGGCTACTTTCAAATCTTATTTGGCGGGTCCCGAATTGGAGAAAGCGGAAAGCCTCCTTTTAGGAAACGCGAGAAGTTCTCCGCAGTGTCGAAGCAACGTGATACAGGCGTTAATTACCGCCATGAGCAATATTACTCCTAAGGATCCACCGCTGACCGAACTAGGCGTTAACCAACCGACTTATTATTTGTGGCAGAACGGGGCTAATCTTTTTGCGAAGCTCCAAGCCACTGAAGCTCTGGATCTCCTGGTCGCAAACTTAGGTTTAACCGATGGTTGGTCCACCTCTATGAATCACTATCCGGCAGTAAATGCCCTAACGAGAATCGGTCCACCCGCAATTCCAAAACTCGAATTTGTCCTGCACAATAATTCGCAACCTTTCACGCGAAAATTCGCGGTCTTCTGTATCTCTTCAATTGGCGGTGCAGAAGCCAAAAGGATCCTATCAAAGGCCTTAACGAAAGAGACCGATGCCTGTATCAACAGATTTATACGCGTATCACTCGAGCTATTCGATGCAAAGCGACAAACAAATTCAATGACTCCAGCCGACGGCAGATGGTTATCGGCTTTCTATTGCCTTCGTGAGTAGTTAAATCATTGGCAGCTGTCTGTCTTGATAGATTCGCAATAAAGCTGCAAGGTCAAGGATCAAAGGCAATCGGCTACATTGTGGCCTATGGAGGATGTCTCTCTCCAAGAGGTGAGGCTCGGAAACGTGCGGAGCAGGCCAAGAAGTATGTGGTTACCACCCACGGTATTGGGAACAGAAGGATTGGCGTAATTGACGGTGGACAGCATGAATCGTTCGCGATCGAATTACATGTCAGAAGTCGCTCTTTGCCTCCGCCTCGAACATCCTCATCAAAATACTCCAGGTAACTGAACTCATGGAATGATGTAATCATCTCCCACGACCTGTCTTAGGTGACTTACGATTAGTGTGCCGAGTATTGCCGCACCAGCCGCTTCGCCTTGCCGCAAAAATCACGTCTATACCTCGTGTTAACAACTCTAGAAATTATCACTCTGGACTCTCCCAACGTCCCTCATCGGCTTGACCCGCAAATTCAGAACTGATAAAAGGCAACCCACATTTACCTTACCGGCCTCAAGCGTATCCTCCGGTATTCCTCGCAATCGTGTGTTTAATGGTAAGTAGTTTCATTTTAGTGAGGATATTTTATGCGTTTAAAGAGCCCCCTTCACCCGACACGGGCTGTCCGTGTGTTCGTTACGATTGCACTCGTAATCCTTGGCGTTTTCGCCGTCACTCAAATCTTTGATTACTCATCTCGCGTTCAAGCCATCTCGACGAACGTCGTTATCAGCGAATTTCGCGTTCGTGGACCGCAGGGTGGAAACGACGAATTCGTCGAATTGTACAATCTTTCCGGGGCTCCAGTTGCCATCGGCGGTTGGGCCGTCAGAGGCTCGAATAATGCCGGGACAGCATCAATCAGGGCAACGATAACTGCCGGTACTGTCATTCAACCCGGTTGCCGCTACCTTATCACCAACTCCGCCGCGAGCGGTTACAGCGGCGCCGTTCCCGGGAATCAAACATATACAGTTGGCATTACCGACGACGGCGGCATCGCACTGACGCTACCGGACGGCACCATCGTCGATCAGGTTGGAATGAGCGCCGGCTCACTGTACAAAGAGGGTACGATATTGCCCAGTCTCGGTGGGAGCAACTTGAATCGAGGCTACGAACGTAAACCTGGTGGCGCAGCAGGAAGCGGCACTGACACCGACAACAACGTAAACGATTTTCAGGTTATCACACCGAGCGATCCGCAGAATTCGACAACTGGTTGCGTAGGACCCACTCCCACGCCAACACCAAGTCCTTCGCCCACTCCGACACCCACACCAACGCCAACACCCACTCCGACGCCAACGCCGAGTCCAACACCAGTACCTGGATCGGTCGTCATTAGTCAGGTTTACGGTGGCGGCGGCAACACCGGCGCAACGTTGAAGAACGATTTTGTCGAGATCATCAACCACACCGGAGCGCCAATTGATCTAACCGGTTGGTCGGTGCAAATCTCTACGGCGAACTCGCCAACTTGGACACGGACGAACCTTACTAATTTTGTTTTGCAACCCGGACAGTATTACCTGGTCCAGCAGTCGCAGGGCGCAGGCGGCACGGAAAATCTACCGACGCCTGACGCTATCGGCGGCGGCCTGGTGAGCTCAACATCAGGAAAAGTCGCGCTGGTCAGCAACCAAACCACGTTGACTGGTCTCTGCCCGGTCGGTAACGGAATTATCGACTTCGTCGGGTACGGCACAGAAACGTGCGCTGAGGGCTCACCTGCTCCCACTCTTACTAACACAACGGCTGAGTTGCGGAAGAACAACGGCTGCTTTGACACCGACAACAATGCCGTTGACTTTGCCACTGGAGCACCCGCTCCGCGCAACAGTTCATCGCCATTTAACAGTTGCACAGCGCTCTTCGCAATTGGATCTGCGCAACCGAGTACCGTGACAACGGGAAACAGCACCACGCTGACTGTGAGTGTTTCTCCAGCACAAGATCCAACCAGTACGGGGATAACTGTTACGGCTGATCTGTCTTCTATCGGTGGATCGCCAACTCAAGCCTTCTCCGGCGTGGGCAACACGTTCACGTTCGTGGCGACTATTCCTACCGGTACCACGCCGGGCCCAAAGTCGCTTCCGGTGAGTATTGCTGACGCTCAAGCTCGTAGCACCAGCACGTCGATCTTCCTTACCATACAAGAACCACACGTCACCATCAGTCAGCTTTACGGTGGCGGCGGAAACGCCAGTGCCACCTTCAACCGTGACTTCGTTGAGCTCTTCAATCCCACTGGCAACACCGTCGATTTAACTGGTTGGTCTTTGCAGTACACGTCCGCAGCGGGTGACAGTTGGGACTTCACCTCGCAGCCCATCGGCGGCTTCATCGAGCCTGGTCAGTACTACTTGATCGCACTCGCTGGTGGCGCTACCGGAGCGCCGCTGCCGGCTGCAAATATAAATGGCGACATCAATATGAGTGCGACAACGGGCAAGGTTGCGCTGGTCAATAGCTTTGATCCGCTCGAAGGTACATGCCCGCTGGGTAATGTCACCATTGTGGATTTCGTCGGTTATGGCTCTGGTGCTACTTGCTCGGAAACGGCGAACGCACCGGCGCCCAGCAATACCACAGCGATCTTCAGACAGAACGGGGGCGCCACCGATAACGACAACAATCAGGCCGACTTCGTTACGGCCATTCCGAATCCACGGCGTACCGCACCGATTGTGGAGCTTGGTCCATTCGTATTTCGTACCGATCCTCGCAAAAACGGGGTCAACGCGCCGCGCGATGCGAGTATCACGCTTAACTTCACTGAACCCGTCAACGTGGTTGGCTCGTGGTACAACATCAGCTGTGCCGTTACGGGGCTTCACAACGACGCCACCGTCGCCGGCGCTGACAAGGTCTGGGTCATCACTCCTAATGTAAACTTCCAGGCCGGCGAGCAGTGTACCTTCACGATCTTCAAAGATCAGATTCACGATGTGGACACGGATGACGTTGGTCCAAACGACGACACGCTCATCGCAAACTTCGTGGCGACGTTTACTGTCGCGACCGGTACTGCGCCGCCGTATCCACCGAGCGTTCACCTGACCTTCGGTAATCCGAATGGCGCCACGGCTGACATCAATCAGCCCAACAACTACCTGATGGAGAAGCCGGAGTTTGCGCTCTCTTACAACAGGGACAATGGTGGGCCAAACTGGGTGAGTTGGCACCTCTCGGATGAATGGGTGGGCACTCTCGCGAGAGTCGATACCTTCAGACCAGATCCGGCTGTCCTGCCGACGTGGTATCGCGTTCAGGCAACTGACTTCTCTAACAGCGGTTTCGATCGCGGTCACATGACGCCAAACGCCGATCGCGATAAGGAAACTTCGATCCCGATCAATCAGGCAACGTTCCTGATGTCGAACATGGTCGCGCAGTCACCTGATATGAATCAGGGACCGTGGGCCGCCTTGGAGAACTTCCTCCGCACACTAACGCCCGCTAACGAGATCTACATCGTCGCCGGCCCGCATGGAAGTGGTGGCACGGGCAGCGCTGGTTTCGCTAATACGATCGCTAACGGTAACGTAGCCGTTCCTTCGTCGACGTGGAAAGTTGTGCTCGTCATTCCAAAGGGCGACAACGATGTATCGCGCGTGACTGCCGGTACGAGAACCATTGCAGTGAACATGCCCAACATCCAGGGCATTCGAAACATTCCGTGGGAGACTTACTTGACCACGGTCGATGCAGTTGAAACGCTGACGGGTTACGACTTCTTTACTAACGTGCCCGACGCGATCGAAAACGCTATCGAAGCCGGTGTCAACGGTAACAATCCGCCGGGAACAGAAGGCCAGGCGGTGACGACTGCTGAAGATACTTCGAAGTCGATAACGTTAACGGCTGTTAGTCCAAATCAGACTGCGTCGTTCACATTTACGATCGTGCAACCGCCCGCTCACGGCGTTCTTTCCGGAACGGGCGCTAATCTATCGTATCAGCCTGGTCCGGATTTCAATGGCAGCGACACCTTTAAGTTCAAAGCCAACGATGGAGCAGCCGATTCGAACACTTCGACAGTTAATATCACAGTTACAGAAGTGAACGACTCGCCAACCGCTACCGACGACTCGTTTACCACTGGTGAAGATACGAACCTGGAAATCACGGCTTCGGATCTCGCGAACAACGACAGTGCTGGACCAGCCAACGAGAATGTTCAGGTGCTGACGGTGACAAGTGTCTCGTCAACCGGCGACACACACGGAACTGTATCGCTGTCGAGCGGAACCATCACTTACTCACCGGCCGCGAATTACAACGGTCCCGCGAGTTTCACTTATACGGTCTGCGATAATGGGACCACCAATGGTTCACCTGCCCCGCTGTGCACTACCGGCACGGTCAACATTACCGTCAACAGCGAAAACGATCCGCCAACACTCAATGCGATCGCGAATCAAACAGTCTACGTAGGCGACACGTTGAGCTTTACCGCGGTGGGTTCCGATCTCGATCAGCCGCCGCAAACGCTGACCTACAGTTTGACTGGTTCGGTTCCGAGTGGAGCATCGATCAATCCCTCGACAGGTGCTTTCAGTTGGACGCCGACCGCAGCACAGGGTGGACAAATCTACACTCTGACAGTAAGAGTGACGGATAGCGGAACTCCGAATCTGTGGGCAGAACAGCAGTTCAACGTGGGTGTTGCTTGGACGTGGACGGGTCTGCTCGCACCTGTGCAAGCAGGTGGAACCTACAAGGCTGGGCGAACGCTTCCGATCAAGTTCCAACTGACGGGCGCAAGTGCCGTTATCACTGACGCACTGATCAGGTTGAACGTGTTCCAGTTAAACAACAACGTGGTTGGGGATGCGGTAGACGTCCAGTCGACTTCTGCAGCCACAACCGGCGACCTGTTCCGTTTCGTCAACGGCGAGTATGTGTTCAATCTCAGCACGTCGGGAATGGGACCAGGAACTTACCAGTTGCAGATCGACATGGGTGACGGTGTATTAAGAGCCGTAAACATTTCGCTCAAGTAAGCTTGAAAAGCCATCCACAGATTACGCCGATTGATCTTAATCTGTGCAATCTGTGGATGGCAAAAAGACCGACTTGCCTGCCTATGTGACCGACCGGCAGTCACCTTGACCAGAATCCATTTTTGCTTATTGACCCGCCTTAAAAGCTCTGGTACAAAGCATCCATCAAGCCCTTGCCGGCGACGTTTTCTCGACCGGTATTCCCTCTCCAATTTGTAATTTTGATGTCCCCGTGCGGATCCCACTAAGTCAGGACCGGCGGACGGCAGGTTCAACCATTCGGCTCGATTGGATCTGTCGCAACTCCCCGGTTCTGACTTGCCCCCAAGAATCCGCGTTTATCTGTGGCTTTATTCAGTTGAGACTTGTTCTTGTTTATTGAGTGCGGCATGAAGGGTGTGCCAGGGTAATGTGGCGCATTTGACGCGCACGGGAAACTCGCGGACGCCGGCGAAGATCTTCAGGTTACCAAGATTGTTCTCTTCTGTTTCCTCATTGAGCTCGCCCGTCACCATCGAGTGAAACTCCTGAAACAGGGCCTCAGCTTGTTCCTTACTCTTACCTTTGACGGCCTGCGTCATCATGCTCGCGGAAGCTTTTGAGATTGCACAGCCTGACCCTTCGAATCCCACTTCTTTCACGAGGTCATCTTCGAGGTCTAGATATATCGTCAGTTGATCGCCGCAGAGTGGGTTGTAGCCGTCAGCCGTATGATTCGCGTTTTCTAGCTTGCGAAAGTTTCGCGGCTTCTTGTTATGGTCGAGGATTACCTGCTGGTAAAGTTCACTTAGTTCAGACATAACCATTGCCGATTTCCAATTGCCAATTGTCGATTGTTAATCTTTGCCGGCTCAAAATTGGCAATCGGCAATTGGCAATTGGCAATTAACTGAATATCTCAATCACACGTTCAATGGTGCGCGCGAGTACGTCGACTTCTTCCTTCGTGTTGTAGAAAGAGAAGGATGCACGCGCAGTCGCAGGTACATTGAACCGCTGCATCACGGGTTGCGCACAGTGATGACCGGCACGAACAGCGATGCCCTCCTGGTCCAGAATCGTGCCGATGTCGTGCGGGTGAATATCGTCAATCACAAACGACAACACACTCGCCTTATGCTTCGCAGTGCCGATGATTCGCACACCTTCAATCGCCGAGATACGCTCAGTCGCGTAACGCAACAACTCTGCTTCGTAAGCAGCAGCACGATCGCGACCAATACTATTCAGATAATCCATCGCAGCACCCAAGCCGATTTGCGATGCGATCGCAGGAGTGCCTGCTTCAAACCGGTTCGGAGGATCGGCGTAGGTCGTCTTCTCAAACGTGACCGTCTTGATCATGTCGCCGCCACCCTGAAACGGATTCATCTTCTCGAGCAACTCGAGTTTCCCGTAAACCACTCCGCTACCAGTCGGCGCATACATCTTATGACCCGAGAACACGTAGAAATCACAATCGAGATCCTGTACGTCAACCGGCATGTGCGGGGCCGCCTGAGCACCGTCAATCAACACGGGCACGCCATACTTGTGCGCTTGGGCAATCATCTCTTTGATCGGGTTGATTGTGCCGAGCGCATTTGAGACGTGCATCACGGCAACCAGTTTCGTTCGCTCATTTAGAAGTCCGTCGTATTCATCCTGCAGCAGTTCGCCCGCGTCGTTCATTGGGATCACGCGGAGTCGCGCACCCTTTTCTTCACACAGCATCTGCCACGGGACGATGTTGGCGTGATGTTCCATCGCCGAGATGATGATCTCGTCGCCTGCGCCGATAAATTTGCGCCCGTAACTGTGCATCACGAGATTGATGCCTTCCGTGGCGCCACGCACAAAGATGCATTCGCGCACGTCGCGAGCGTTGATGAAGCGCTTCGCTTTTTCACGGGCGCCTTCGTAGGCCGTGGTCGCTTTCTGGCTCAGGTAATGAACGCCGCGATGAATGTTGGAGTGTTCCTGTTCGATGTAAGTGCTGCCGCGATCGATGACGACTTGAGGCACTTGAGACGAAGCCGAGTTGTCGAGATAAATCAGGGGTTTGCCGTTGACGATCTGTTGCAACACTGGAAAGTCAGCGCGAATGCGTTCGACATCCCACGGATCTGAGACAAGCGGCTCAGGGATTAATATCTCGGTACTCACGGCTTAAACTCCAATTCGGATCTCTCACGCAACGGCGCAGCGGCGCAACGAAAGCCGCCAAGATGCTAGTTGGGGCTCGGAGACGTTGCGTCGCCGCGCCGTTGCGCGAGAAAACTCTCTCTCGCACTTAAGTCTCCAGGTCCGTGTGCAATTGCTGCAGCACAGTCTCGTCGAGCTGTGATCGGATCGAGTCGATCTTGATCTTCGCGATTACTTCTTCGGCAAATCCGTACGTCAAAAGATTCCGGCCGAGTTCAGGATCGATGCCACGCGTTTCCAGGTAGAACAACTCTTCCGGATCGATTTGGCCCACCGCCGCGCCGTGCGCACACTTCACATCGTCTGCAAAAATTTCTAGCTGCGGTTTCGTATCGACACGCGCCTTGTCTGACAGCAGCAGGTTCTTGTTCGTCTGCATCGCATCAGTTTTCTGCGCGCCTTCGCGAACAAAGATCTTGCCGTTAAAAACCGCCCGCCCGTTGTCGTCGAGAATTCCTTTGTACAACTGGTGACTGCTGCAATGCGGCTGTTTGTGATCGATGACTGAGTGCGTATCGGTATGCTGATTTGCGCCTACCATATACAGACCATCGACCCAAGTCTCCGCACCTTCGTGATCCATCACCACTGAAACATCGTGACGCGAGAGCCGCGCGCCGAGATTTATCGACGTCGTATCGTAACGACTCGAGCGGCCTAGCTCCGCCGAAGTTGTCGACACTTGAAAAGCGTTATTGCTCTCGCGCTGCAGGCGATAATGCTCGAGCTTTGCACCGTCCTTGAGCACAATCTCCGCGATTGCATTCGTAAAGTATTTCCCGTCGCGTAGGGACGAATAACTTTCAATCAACGTTGCGGAACTGTTCTCCTCGGCGACCACCAAGAGTCTCGGAAAACTCGCACTGTTTTCGGCGTCAGCCAGAAACGTCACCTGCAACGGTCTGGCAAGTTGCACATTCTTCGGAATCCAGACAAACACACCTGATTGCAAGAACGCCGTGTTCAATGCCGTCAGGCCGTTATTGTGATAGCCGGCATTGCGCGCCAGATACTTGCGGACGATTTTGTTGTACCTGGCATCACCAGCGGCGCTGAACAGATCAATCGCTACAACCTCTTCGAGCCCGGTCTTTACCGACAGGTCTTCACGCAGGAAACCATTCACAACCACGAGATGCGCAGACGCTGTTTCCGGATACGCGAACCGCGTCACATCACTGAGCGCAACCTCACCGCCACTAATCGCCGGGGAGAAATGCTCTTTCGCGAGCGACGTGAGATTCGTGTATTTCCACTCTTCGTCTGTTACTGGAGGAAATCCTAACTGCTCGAAACGATCCATGGCGCTGCTGCGCACCAGCTCCAGCCACGCGACCGTTGGCGACAACTCACGGACAGTGCTAAACGCCGTCTGATAATTGTTTTCTGACTTGACGAGTTCGGTAACCATTCTTAATTAGCCGGCGCGCCCGCTCCCTTTCCGTTCTGATCCGTCTTGATCCAATCGTAACCCTTTGACTCGAGCTCAAGCGCCAGTTCTTTGCCACCTTCGCGAGCGATTACTCCGTTCGAGAGCACGTGCACGAAATGCGGAACGATGTAGTTCAAAAGTCTTTGGTAGTGTGTGACGACGATGATCGCATTGTCTGGTGTGAGCAGTTGATTCACACCACCTGCAACCACGCGCAACGCGTCGATGTCCAAACCGGAATCTGTTTCATCCAGCACGGCAAGCTTCGGCTCAAGCACCGCCATCTGGAGAATCTCGTTGCGTTTCTTTTCCCCGCCTGAGAATCCTTCGTTGACGGACCGAGTCATGAAACTCGCATCCATCTCGACAACCTTCGCGCGCTCTTTCAGGTAATCCTTGAATTCAAGTGGATCGAGTTCCTCTTCCCCGAGATGTTTTCGTTTCTCGTTGTAGGCCAGACGCAGAAACTGCGCATTCGAAACACCAGGCACTTCGATCGGATACTGAAACGCCATGAACACGCCTTCGCGCGCACGCTGATCGGGCGCCATCTCGAGCAGATTACGGCCCTCGTAGAGAATCTCACCGCTGATGACTTCGTACTGTGGATGTCCGGCGAGGACCTTCGCGAGGGTGGATTTACCGGAACCGTTTGGTCCCATGATGGCGTGAATCTCGCCCTTTTTGACTGTTAGGTTGATGCCTTTGAGAATTTCTTTTCCATCAATCCCTGCGTGCAAGTTTTTGATTTCTAACATCTGATCCGTCTTAATCCTCTTCAATAAATGCGTGTTATCCGACACTACCTTCCAATTTGAGACCCAGTAATTTTGTAGCTTCCACTGCAAACTCCATCGGCAACTGCAGGAACACGTCCTTGCAAAAACCATTGATGATTAACGACACCGCGTCTTCCTGAGAAATGCCGCGTTGCTGCAAATAGAAAAGCTGTTCCTCACTGATCTTCGAAGTCGAAGCCTCATGCTCGACGCTCGAAGTGTTGTTCATCACTTCGATATACGGGAAAGTGTTTGCCCCGCAGCTCGAACCAATCAGCATCGAGTCGCACTGAGTGTAGTTGCGCGCACCTTCAGCCTTCGGCATCACCTTCACGAGTCCGCGATAACTGTTGTTCGATTTACCCGCTGCGATACCCTTCGAGATGATTGTCGACCGCGTATTCTTGCCGAGATGAATCATCTTCGTGCCGGTGTCAGCCTGCTGTGCGTGATTCGTCAGCGCTACCGAGTAAAACTCTCCGATCGAGTTGTCGCCCTGAAGAATGCATGACGGATACTTCCACGTGATCGCAGATCCGGTCTCGACTTGTGTCCAGGAGATCTTCGAGTTCTTACCCGCGCACTTGCCTCGCTTCGTGACGAAGTTATAAATACCGCCGCGTCCTTCTTCATCACCGGCGTACCAGTTTTGAACTGTGGAGTATTTAATCTGCGCGTCGTCGAGTGCGATGAGCTCAACGACAGCTGCATGAAGCTGGTTCTTATCAAACTTCGGCGCCGTACATCCTTCGAGATACGAAACGTACGAGCCCTCTTCAGCAACGATCAGCGTGCGCTCAAACTGTCCCGACTCCGAGTTGTTGATGCGGAAGTACGTCGACAACTCCATCGGACAGCGAACGCCCTTCGGAATGAAGCAGAAACTTCCATCCGAGAACACCGCGCTATTCAACGCAGCGAAGAAGTTGTCGTTAGTCGGCACAACCGAACCGAGATACTTCTTCACGAGTTCCGGGTAATCTCTGATCGCTTCGGTAAATGAACAGAAGATTACTCCGTGCTTCTTCAGCTTCTCTTTGTAAGTCGTGGCTACCGAGACTGAGTCAAAAACAGCATCGACGGCGACGCCGGCCAACTGTTTCTGTTCCGTCAACGGAATGCCGAGCTTCTCAAACGTGCGCAGCAGTTCCGGATCGACTTCGTCCAGACTCGCCTTCGTCGCTTTCTGTTTCGGCGCGCTGTAATAGATAACGTCCTGGTAATCAATTTCTGGATACTTCAGGTTGGGCCAGTGCTTCGGCTCTTTCATCGTCAGCCAATGGCGATACGCCTTCAGTCGAAACTCCAGCATCCACTCCGGCTCGTTCTTCTTCTCCACGATCAGACGAACCGTGTCTTCGCTTAAGCCGCGCGGAATTACATCCGACTCGATATCGGTTACGAAGCCGTATTTGTATTCCTGTTTACTTAAAAGTTCTGCTGTACTCATTAGTCTTTCTAAACCCGATTATCCTTCCGACCCATGCCCTGAATCTGGTGCAGAGCGGCGTCGACGTTCGCCTCGGTTCCGAGCAACTGCGAGAGCGTGATGTCCGCGAGCGCGTTGTCGACAATCTGGTGCAACTCGACGATCACCGGACGAATGCCGCAGTCACCGGTATGAACACATGCGTCCAAAACACCTGCGTAGCTCTTGCAATGAGATTCAGCCGGCTCGCCTTCAAGGACGCGTATCACCTGGTTCAAACGAATCTCGGAAGCAGGTCGCGCCAGCGCGTAGCCACCCTTCGTACCGCGGGTTGATTGCACGAGGCCGGCCTTGCTCAAAATCCACATCAGTTTGCCGGCGTTCGCGGTTGAAATTCCCTCAAGACGGCCAAGCTGAGAGAGCGTCAGCGACTCGCCCATCGTCTCCGCACGGGCTAACTGCAACAGACATCGCAGGCCATATTCTTCTTGAGCTGAAATCTTCATTGCGCGTCTAAACCATTAATCTCAGGCATCTTAAGCTATACCTTACTTTTAAGTCAAGATTAGCCGCGGACCTTCGCAGATGAACGCAGATCTGCGTTTATCCGCGAAAAATCTGCGGCTAAAGTTTAAACTCGAAATCGAGATAGCCGACGATTCGAACGGGTTTACCGTTGAAGGTCGAGGGCGGGAATATCCAATTCTTGGCAGCGGCTTCAGCGGCCGCGCGTAGTATTGTCGGACCTTCGGAGTTAGTGACCCAGATCTTCCCGTTTTCGTCCACAATCGCAAAAACGCGAACGGTTCCGGTCACGTTGTGGCCCTTAGCGGCTGGCGGGTAAGCCGGTGTGACGCGCTTCGTTTCACGCCCACTCAACGAGCCGGCACTGACGAGTTGGAACTCGGCGGCGGTTGTGGTGGAAGTTGGCGCCGGCGCATTTGCCTGTGGAGTGGGCTCAGGCGTTGGGGCCGGCTTGGTCGCAAACGGATTGGGAATCCTGTTAGTTACGGCATCGAGTGCCTTCGATCTACCAAGCGAAGCAGACTGTAACGAAGCCATCTTCTCTCTTGCGGTGAGATACTCGGTCTGCCACCTCGCACGATCATCATCGTTTTTCGCGAGGGACTGTCGAATACCGAGCACATCTTCGAGGAGCGCGAACGATTCGTAAGCTCGACCCGGTTCCTTTGCCATCTCCTGCGCCTGCGCGATCACCCTTTCGAGCAATCCACGAACTCGTTCCAGATCTGTCTTCGCTTCAGTGGGAAGGCCGGAATCACTCGGATTAATGCCATAGCTACGATAACGAGCGAGATGCGCGCGAATACCGTTGACCGTCTGACCGGCTGCCGCAAAGTACGTGCGAATCGATTCGTCTTTTTGAGCAGCGCGAGCCTGGAATGCTTCATCCAGCAGCGCCTGCGAACGTCCGTAATTCCCTTCTTCAAGATAAATACCGAGAAGCATGAGAGTGGCGACGTTGCGTAGCGTTACGTCCTTGCCCGAAGCTCGTATGTTTTCCAACTCGGCGGCTGCGGCGGGAAGCTGGTGCACTGCCGCGAGCGCACGAGCACGTTCAATCCGTTGATAATTAGGATTCGCTGACGCGTCTTCACCGGAGCCAGTCGACTGGCCCACCGCGAAGACGGCTGTAATTAGAACTAGAACTGTCGGGAGGATGGCATTTATGTAGGGGCGTAAATAAAGAAAAGACCTCAAATTGCTGACTCCTGGGAAAATACAAAAGCGAGCGAAATGCTCGCTTTAGAGTTGGTATCAATTTGACGGAACCCATTATGTACGGAACAGGGCCACTGAGGCAAGAGGTATCCACAGATTACGCAGATTGTTTAAGAATCTGTGTAATCTGTGGATAGGCATCACTGTGTACCGGGCGCACCGAGGCTCTTGATGATCTTGTCGCGGTACGTCCGGGCGGCGGTTTTAATGGCCGTTTCGTTGAGGGTTAGGAGGCGACGATTGCGCATCACGATACGGCCGTTGATGATCACGCTCTCCACGTCGGCGGCTTTGGTGGCGTAGACGAGATCGGAATAGACGTTGTAGAGCGGGATTTGATTGAGTGTGTCGCGGTCGATGACCAGCAGATCCGCACGCTTTCCAGTCTCGAGCGAGCCAATCTCTTTCTCCAAATGCAGAGCTTCAGCGCCGCGAATCGTGGCGAGCTCAAATGCCTGCTGCGCAGATATGACTTTTGGGTCGCCGCTGAACACTTTGTGCAACTTCGCCACCGTGTCCATCTCTTCCCACATGTTCAAGTCGTTGTTTGATGCCGCTCCGTCAGTTCCCAATCCCACCAACAACTTTTCCGTCAACATCTTCGGAACAGGTGCGACACCGGACGCGAGCTTCATGTTCGACTGCGGATTGTGAACCACACCGACACCCCGTTGCTTGAGGATTGCGATGTCAGTTCCCTGCGGCCAAACCATATGTGCTGCAATCACACGCTCGTTCAGAAATCCAATTCGCTCGAGATATGCGACAGGGCTTGCGCCCTTCGCTTTAACACTGTCATCAACTTCACGCTTGGTCTCGGAAATGTGCGTAACAATCGGCGCACCAGTGCGATCAGAAAAAGCGCGCACGGCTTTGAGATGGTCTTCTGAAACGGTGTACGGCGCGTGTGGCGCAATCGCCGGAATGATCAGATCGTGGCCTTTCCAACGAGCAACAAACTTCTCCACGTAAGCCATGCCTTCGGCGTTGGTCTTATTGTCGGCGACAGGAAAGTCGATGATTGTTTCTCCGAGCACGCCGCGAACGCCCGCCTTTGCGGTCTCGTCCGCGATCGCGTCTTCGAAGTAATACATATCGCAGTAGGTTGTCGTCCCACCACGAATCATCTCGGCAAGGCCCAGGCGCGTGCCGACCCGGACAAACTCTTCAGTAACGTTTTTGGCCTCAGCCGGAAAGATATACTTCGTTAACCACTCCTGAAGGTCGAGGTCGTCTGCAAGCCCACGAAACAGCACCATGGGAATGTGCGTGTGACCGTTAATCAGACCAGGCGTGATGACTTTGCCCGCTGCGCTGATTCGCTGGCGTGAGGTGTATCGACCTTCGATCTCGGCGCGCGGGCCAATCGCGACAATCCGTCCTTTGGAAACAGCAATCCCGCCGTCGTCGATAACGCGGCGAGTTTGGTCCATCGTAACGATCGTGCCTCCGAGGACCAGCAGATCGACCGGCTCTCTGCGAGTCTGAGCCTGGGTGTTATTTGAAAGCGTAGTCATCACGATTAGTGAAACGCAGATAAACGCGGATAGATACGGATTCATTTGTTTTTCAAAAAGCGGGCGTCGAAGGCGCGTGGCAGTAGATCGGCGATGTGAAACTCCTCGCTTTTGCCTCGAAGATTTGCGAAAACAATCGTCGCGCCTCGCGCAAACTCCCAAATGATTTGACGACATGTTCCGCACGGCGGTGTCAGAGTCTCTGTGTCGGCAACTACCGCGAGTGCTGTAAAGTTGCGTTCACCTTCCGACAATGCTTTCCAGATTGCGACTCGTTCGGCGCAAACGGTCAAACCATAACTCGCACTCTCGACGTTGCACCCGGTGTAAACGTTCCCACTTTCAGTTTTGACCGCAGCACCGACAAGGAAATTGGAAAATGGCGCGACGGATTGCAGTCGCGCAGCCTTCGCCGCTTCAATCAACGGCTCTAAATCTTCGCTCAAAGTTGACCTCCAACTGGTGATAAAACACTGGCCAGCCTCTCGCGAATTTTTCCACTCAACAAGTCGATACTTACGAGATTATGACCACCCTCAGGAATGATTACGTCCGCATGGCGTTTCGACGGCTCGACAAACTGCATGTGCATGGGCCGAACGGTCGCCAGGTATTGTTCGATAACTGATTCTGCAGTACGGCCGCGCTCGGCGATGTCGCGTCGCAAGCGGCGAATGAAGCGAATGTCGTCGGGAGTGTCGACAAACACCTTGATATCCATCTGCTCCAGCAAGCGCGGATCGGCAAAGATCAAAATGCCCTCGACGATGACAATTGGTTTCGACTCGACGTTGCGCGTTTCGTTCAAACGGGAGTGGGTTTTGAAGTCGTAGAGTGGCAACTCGATCGCTTCACCGGTTTTTAAGCGTCGTACGTGATTAACGAGCAGTTCGTTGTCGAGCGCATCCGGATGATCGAAGTTTGCGAGGCCACGATAATCGAGCGGCAGATCGGTGAGGTTGCGGTAGTAGGAGTCTTGCTGGATGAAAACTACTTCGCTGGCGCTGACCGATTCGAGGATGCGATTTGCAACGGTGGTCTTTCCCGATCCTGTTCCACCCGAAATGCCAATTATCATGCTCACAGATTAAACCTTTGGACAGGATTAACAAGATTTCTCAGGATTGACGAGATTATGCTGTTTCAACCTGAGAAAATCATGAAATCCTGGCAAACTGATTCTAGACTCTTTTATTGATCGCGCCGATCACTTTCCGCAGCAACTCGGTAAACGTCTCCCGCACACGATCGCCCGTCGCCATCACTTCTTCGTGATTGATCGGTTCGTCGCTGATACCCGCGGCCATGTTGGTGATGCAAGAGATGCCGAGTACTTCGAGACCCATGTGACGCGCCACTATCGCCTCAGGCACTGTACTCATTCCCACCGCATCAGCGCCGAGATTTCGCAGCAGGTGAATCTCAGCGGGCGTCTCATAACTTGGACCAGTTAGTGCACCATATATTCCACGCCGCACTTCCACGCCGATCGCTCTCGCTTCGTCGACAACCAGTTCCTGCAATTCTGGCGAGTAGACCGTTGACATATCCGGAAAGCGTGGTCCAAAGCGGTCTTCGTTTGGCCCACGAAGCGGATTGACGCCCATCAGGTTCACGTGATCGCTAATCACCATCAACGCACCCTGCGTCAGCGCTACATTTATCCCACCCGCGGCATTGGTTAGGACTAAAGTCTTGATACCAAGCAAACCAAACGTACGGATCGGAAATGTGACCTCTTCGAGTGAATAACCCTCGTAGTAGTGCACGCGGCCCTGCATCGCGAGTACTGGGATGCTATCGATCTTGCCGATTACGAGTCGTCCCACATGACCCTGCGCCGTCGAGCGCACAAAACCCGGTATGTCCTCGTAAGGAATAGCTTCGGGGTCCTCAAAATCGTCAGCGAAACCACCGAGACCACTGCCAAGGACAATTGCTATGCGTGGCTCAACTGTTGTTCGCGCTCTGATGATCCGCGTAGCGTGCTCGGCGCGTTCGTAAATACTTATGCTTGCCATTCGCTCAACCATTTTCCAACCCTCTCGTCTATTTCTCTTTCTGATAGGGTATGCCAAGGGCACGCGGTGGCCGGGACGATCCAATAAAGCCCGCGAGCACCACAATGGTCAAGACGTAAGGAACCATCTGAATGAACTGGACGGGAATATCTTCGCCGGAAGGTAGCTTGACTACGCCCTGCATGTAATTCGAAACCGCTTCAGTAAATCCAAACAAAAGACACGCGAGGAGGGTCGGAACAGGGCGCCATTTTCCAAAGATCAACGCAGCAAGCGCGATGAAGCCGCGACCGGCTGTCATGTTTCGTGTAAACAACGACGACTGGCCGATCGAAAGATACGCACCGCCGATTCCAGCGAGGACACCGGCGAGCAGCACACCCGAATACCTGATCTTACTCACACTAACACCGGCAGCGTCCGCGGCCTCGGGGTTTTCTCCAACCGATCTGAGTCGCAACCCAAACGGCGTCTTGTAAAGCACGTACCAGATGACGGCGACGAGCACGCCAATTGCGATTGCAATGACGATTGGTGACTGCGGCAGCAGGTGGTCCTTCGGGATCTGAGGTGTGGAACCAGACGAAAGAAAGAACGCGCCACTCAGAAATCCCGGCATGCCAATCATCAGGATGTTGATTGCAGCACCACTAACGACCTGATCGGCTTTGAACTTGATGCAACTCACCGCGTAGATGGCGGCGATTAGCAAACCCGCCAACATGCCCGCCAGTAATCCAACCCACGGGCTTGCAGTACCGAGTCCGAGTCTTTTATCGGCGGCATACGTGACAGCGGCTGCCGTAAATGCTCCGGCGAGCATCTTGCCCTCGAGGGCGATATTGATCACTCCCGAGCGCTCCGAAAACAAACCACCAAGCGCAGCAAGTACGAGCGGAGTAGCAAGCCGGATTGTGGAAGCGATGACGATGGGTAAAAAAATCAGGAAGTCTTCCATGAGTTTACGCTCGCAAAAGTTCGCTCGACGTTCTTCTTTGTAAGATCCATTTAAAGAATGCTTCAGCCGCAACGAAAAGGATGATGACACCCTGCAACACCTGCACGATATCTTTTGTTACGTGCTGAGAAAATCCGTCGACGTAAATTCCGCCGTGCTGCAAAGCAGCAAATAACAAAGCGGCGAGGATCACACCCACCGGATGATTGCGGCCGAGAAGCGCGACCGCAATTCCCGTGTAGCCGTAATTGTCAGAAAAACCGTCGTAATAACGATGACGGTGGCCCAGCACTTCATTGATTCCGACCATGCCCGCAAGCGCGCCAGAAACAGCCATCGCCAAAATGATCTGTTTGCGAATTGAAATGCCGCCGTACTCGGCCGCGAAAGGATTACTACCAGTCGCGCGTATCTCGTATCCCCATTTCGTGCGCCACAAGAACAGGTAGACCAGCAGACAGCAGAGTAACGCGAGAATGAAGGCGACATTCAATGGAATACGTTCCGGCAATCCGGGAATGAATTTGCCGAGGTGAGGGATGTGTGCACCTTCTCCGATCGGCACCGTCTGCAGAATCGGATCGCCGGGAGTCTTATAGTGATACTGGGTAAAGTAACTGACGAGGGCAATCGCGATGAAGTTCAACATGATCGTGTTGATAACTTCATGCGAGCCGAACTTTGCTTTCAACACACCGGGGATTGCTCCCCATAACGCACCGATTAGTATTGCAGCCAGGCAGCAAAACGGAATCAGCAACCACGGCGTCAGATTCGCGAATTTGATACCCACCCACGCAGTCGCAAACGCGGCGATATAGAGTTGGCCTTCCGCACCGATGTTGAAAAGTCCGCAACGAAATCCGACGAGAACGGCGAGACCTGTGAAAATGAGTGGCGTGGCGTGAAAGAGTGTGTAACCAATACCGTCAGGCCAGGAGAGGGCGCTCCCGAGCAGCAAGCGATACGCATCGATGGGGTTATCGCCAACAAGCAAAATCAGAATGGCACCCACGATGAACGCAGCGATCACTGCGATTAGAGGAAACAAAAGGTCACGCGCGAGTTTGGTCATATCGGCTCACAGATTACACAGATGGCTCTAATGTCCTCGGGTCATCAACAACCCGATCTCCTCTAACGTCGCCACTTTGGGATCTACTTCGCCGGCGATTCGCCCGTCATGAATGATCAGTAAACGATCGGACAAACTCGTCACTTCCTCGAGCTCGGCGGAAACGAGCAGAATGGCGCACCCGTTGTCACGCAAACCTACAACCTGACGGTGAATAAACTCGATCGCGCCGATATCGACACCGCGCGTTGGCTGCGACACGAGTAACAACTTCGGGTCGACGCGATACTCACGACCGATGATCAGCTTCTGCTGGTTACCGCCGGAAAGCGCGCGCGCCGGAAGTGCGGCGTTTGGAGGACGTACGTCAAAGTTCTGAATGATCTCAGCAGCACGTCGCTGAACCGCGTTTTCGTCGATAAAGACTCCTCCCACAAGCGCGGCGATCGGTGGACGATAGTGCACACCGAGAATCGAATTCTCAGCGATAGCAAAGTCGAGTAACAGTCCCCGTCGATGACGGTCTTCAGGAATGTGCGCGATGCCAAGTTCACGCCTGTTTCGCGCGCCTAACATTTTGAGATCGTTGCCCTCGAAGTTCATCGTTCCTGTTATGCGTGCGGGATCGACGAGGCCTGCGAGCGCTTCGATCAGTTCCGTTTGTCCGTTGCCTTCGACGCCGGCGATGCCGACGATTTCTCCACTGCGTACGTCAAAGGACACTTCGTTGACGCGTTTCGCTCCCAAACGATCAGTCACTGAAAGATTTCTGACCTCGAGTTGTGCCTTACCAACTTTCGCGTCAGACTTCTCCACGCGCAGCAACACCTCACGTCCGACCATCAACCGCGCGAGTTCAGCAGCATTTGTATCTTTTGTCTGCACACGGCCCACGACTTTGCCGTCGCGCATCACAGTAACTTCATCGGAGATTGCAAGCACTTCGGAAAGCTTGTGAGTGATGATGATTACTGTCTTGCCCTGCTCGCGCATGCGCCGCAGGATCACGAAGAACTCTTCCACTTCCAACGGCGTCAGCACTGCCGTCGGTTCATCGAGAATCAACAATCGCGCGTGTCGATAAAGTGCCTTCAGCAGTTCCACGCGCTGCTGTTGGCCCACCGACAAGTGTTCGACTGGCTCGTTCGGATTAACGGCGAGTTTGAACTCTTCGGATAGCTGTCTGATTTGTGCGCCAGCGCTCTTGAGGTCGAGGGCGAGATTTGTACCGGGTTCAGCGCCGAGCACAATGTTTTCCGCAACAGTCATCGTCTCAACCAGCATGAAGTGCTGGTGGACCATGCCGATACCCAGCGCGATCGCATCGTGGGGCGACTTGATGTCGCGCACCTGACCGTCGACAACTATTTCACCACTGTCCGCGGTGTAGAAGCCGTAGGCGATCCGCATCGCCGTAGATTTTCCGGCGCCGTTCTCACCTACGATGGCATGAATTGTTCCCGGCTTGACGACGATATCGACATGATCGTTAGCGAGAACGTCGCCAAAGCGTTTTGTTATCTGTCGGAGTTCAAGCATTCAGCCACAAAAAAGCACAAATGAATTAGGAACCCATTGCGTCCGTGACCTTAATCTCGCCGGCGATAATTTTTTTCTTGGCTGCTTCGGCTTCCTGTATCGCTTCCGGAGGAACGAGATCTTTGTTGTAATCGTCCATCGCATAGCCGACGCCGTCCTTGTCCAAACCAAAAACGTGGAGGCCTGGTGAGAAGCGATGATTTACGACATCCGTTACGATGTCGTAGACAGCGTTATCGACGCGCTTCACCATGCTCGTGAGAACAAATCCCGGCTTGACCATGTTTTGATTCGAGTCTACGCCGATGACGAAATGCGTGGCGCGACCGTTCTGTTTTCCCTGTTGTTCGACGGCGTCAAATGCTCCGAGACCGGAGTTGCCTGCGGCAGTGAAGATCACATCCGCGCCTTTACCGATCTGTGCAAGTGAGAGCTCTTTACCTTTGCCAGGATTGTTCCAGGCAGAATCGGTGACGCCGACGTAGTTGTCGATCACACGAATGTTGGGATTCACCGACTTCGCTCCTTCTTCGTAACCCTTTGCGAAACGATGAATCAGACCGATGTCCATGCCGCCGAGAAAACCGATTGTGCCTGTTCGCGAAGCTTTCGCAGCGAGAATACCGACGAGGTACGAGCCTTCATGTTCTTTGAAGACAAGTGAGGCGACGTTGGGCAGCTGGCTCACACCATCGATGATGGCGAACTGAATGTTGGGATAATCCTTCGCCACCTGCTCCATGATCGGCGCCTGTGCAAAGCCGACGCCGATGATGAGATCGAAGTTGCGCTCAGCAAACGCACGCATCGCCGGTTCGATCGCGTTCGGAGTTCCGGGCTCGATGTCACGCAAAACGATCGGCAGATCTTTCGCCGCCCGTTGCACGCCTTCCCAGGCAGCGGCGTTGAAGGAACGATCGTCCTTGCCTCCGATATCGAAGACGATTCCGACTTTGATCTTCGAGGGATCTTCAGCTGCCAAACCTCCGCCACACGCCGAAAGTGCCAGCGCGACGAGGCAGATCGAAATCAATAACAGTGTTTCTCCCGCAACGGCGCCACGGCGCAACGGAAATCCAAATTGAAAACGTTGCGCCGTGGCGCCGTTGCGGGAGTAATTCTTTTCTTTCATTCGTTGATAATTTCCTTCACCAGCTTTGGCGGTTCCGCGGTCGCTTGATCTCCAATGTGATACGCGGCCTGTATGCGACGCGCAGCCTCTGCTGCTGCCGCAGGATCGGCGCTGTAGACGATTCCAATCGCCTCACCGGCGCGAACCTGATCACCCAACTTCAACTCGGAAGTAAAACCAACCGTGGGATCTACTGTGTCTTCGATGCGCACGCGCCCGCCGCCGATTGCCGCAATTGCGTGCCCGATCTCCGTGGTGTCGATCGTTGTGATGAAGCCAGAGCGCGGGGATTCTACCTTAACGGTTTCTTTCACCAAAGGCAGAAACTCACCAGGCGCGTCGCAAACACGAGGATCTCCGCCCTGGGCCTCGATGTTGCTGCGCAGACATTCCAGCGCTTTGCCAGACTGAAGGACACCATCCAAACGCCTGTGTGCCGCTTCGATCGTTTCGTCGACGTTGGCCAGGACCAGCATGTGGGCGCAAAGTTCGAGCGACAGATCGAGGGTGGGCCGTGCTGCTTCGTTTGCTTCACCACGCAGGATCTTGATGCACTCTTCAACTTCGAGTGAATTTCCGACTGCACCACCTAGCGGCTGGTTCATGTCGGTCAACAACGCGCGAGTTTTGATACCACACGAATTTCCGGTGCTCACGAGTGCATGGGCCAAATCCCTCGCCCTCGATTCTTCGCGCATGAAAGCGCCATTTCCGACCTTCACGTCGATGATCATCGCGTCGAGACCGGCCGCGCCCTTCTTGGAAATGATCGATGCGACGATCAAGGGAATGGCTTCGACTGTCGAGGTAGCGTCGCGGAGTGCGTACATCTTCTTATCCGCAGGCGCGAGCTCAGCAGTTTGTCCAGCCATCGCATAACCAACCTTGTCGAGTACCTGCTTGAACTCGGTTGCACTAAGAGCAACCCGATATCCGGGTATCGACTCGAGCTTATCTAGCGTGCCGCCGGTGTGGCCCAACCCGCGACCGGAGATCATCGGTACACACACACCACACGCAGCGACAAGCGGAGCGATGATGATCGAAGTCTTATCTCCGACACCACCGGTCGAATGTTTATCTGCTTTTGGTTTGGGAATGTCTGAGAAGTCGAGAATGTTGCCGGAGTTGAGCATCGCTTCGGTCAGCACCTGCTGCTCCGTCTGGTCCATGCCGTTGAGGTAGATGGCCATAAGGAGAGCGCTGACCTGATAGTCGGCAATGCGGCCGCTGGTTACGCCTGCGATGAAGAATTCGATCTCTTCACGCGATAGACTCAGCCCGTCTCGCTTTTTCCTGATGACGTCCTGTGGTCTCAAGCTGCTTTTTTCCTTAGTTGCTCTCCATAAGCACAACGGCTTGAGCGGTCACAGCTAACCCCTGCCCCACCGCATCGACTCCCTCACCCGTCTTAGCCTTTACACTGACACACGCAGCATCCACTCCCAAAACGCCGGCGATATTCTCACGCATGGTGTCGACGTAAGTTCTGAGTTTTGGCCTTTCGAGCAAGATCGTCGAGTCAACATTAACCACGTGGAGATTGCGTTCACGCGCCAACCACATTACACGCGAAAGCAGCTCAAGACTACTAGCCCCACTCCACTGTGGATCCTTATCCGGAAAATGAACGCCGATATCGCCTTCGCAGAGTGCGCCGAGAATAGCATCTGCGATTGCGTGTGTAAGTGCGTCGGCGTCAGAGTGACCTTCAGCCCCACGGTCTGAAGTAATGTGCACACCGCCAAGAACCAGCTCCCGCCCTTCAACGAGCCGATGAGTATCAGTCCCTATTCCGATCCGTATCATCTAAGATTGCCTCGGCAATAGCGAGATCCTCAGTCGTCGTAATCTTAATATTCCTCGGACTCCCTTCAACAATGCTCACGGGAATACCAAGCTTCTCTACCAACACGCTCTCATCCGTCACCGAAGGATCCGTAAGATCCGCGGCCTGATAGGCCCGCCGCAGCACGTCATAACGAAAACACTGCGGCGTCAAAGCACGTCGCAGTTCGCCACGATCCAAGGTCTGCAGGATTCGCTGATCGTTAACCTGCTTGATCGTGTCTGTAACCGGCGCCACCAGAATCGCAGCACCATCGATCTGCGCCGCAGTAACCACTGCATCAATCTCTTCAACTGTTACAAACGGACGAACACCATCGTGAACAGCAACGATCTCAGCGGTCGCCGATCGGATCGCCATCAACCCACGCTTGACCGAATCAGCTCGTGTGTCGCCGCCTGGAACCACGCGCGCGACTTTCCGCAATCCGTATTTTCCTGCAGCCGAAACGAAGCCCGCAGACTCTTCCGCGGGCAGGACCACAATAACTTCATGGATACTCTCACACTGCTCGAACTTTTTGAGCGTGTGAAAAATTATCGGCGTTCCTGCAAGGAGCAGAAACTGCTTCGGCCGATCGCTCGCCATCCGGGTGCCAGCGCCGGCGGCGGCAATAATCGCGATGTTCATGAAAGAGAGTTAGGAATTCGTGACGGCGGAATTAGGTTTCCGTGATCGGCTCGCTCTCCGATATGCGCACTGGCGCCGGAGTACTACGCGAATCACGCGCCTGGCGCCGCGAAGCACCGTTGGTACGATGAATATCGCTGTGTCCGCCATTTTCCGCTTCTTCCCAGAGACGGCCGAAGATCATCTTGCCGGCAGTTGTTTGCAACACGCTCGTCACTGCGATGTCGGCGTTCTTGCCGATCAGCCTGCGTGCGTTATCAACCACCACCATCGTGCCGTCGTCGAGATAGGCCACGCCCTGATTGTATTCCTTGCCTTCCTTCAGGATGAAAACCCTCATCGCCTCGCCTGGGAGCACGACTGGCTTGAGCGCATTTGCCAACTCGTTAATATTGAGCACACTGACTCCGCGCAACTGGGAGACCTTATTCAGGTTGAAATCATTCGTGACGATCACTGCGTCGAGTTGCTTGCCGAGTTCGATCAGCTTCAGGTCCACCTCACGCACGGAGGGGAAGTCAGTCTCAACTATTTGAATGTCGAGCGAACTGTTGTTCTGAAGCCGGTTCAGCATGTCGAGTCCACGGCGTCCACGCTGGCGTTTGGACGAGTCGGGCGAGTCGGCGACCTGTTGCAACTCACGAAGGATGAACTGTGGAATGATTAACGAGCCGGTTAGAAATCCTGTTTCAGCGACGTCTGCGATACGACCGTCGATGATCACAGACGTGTCGAGTATCTTCAAATCGCGTCGCGCGACTTTGTCGCTGAAGATTCCGCCGAGTGCTGAGAGATCGAGATAGTCGCCTTTGGCAGCGCCCACCATCAACCCGACGTAAGCCATGAAGAACGTTAAGGACAGGGTCAGGAAGGTCTTCATCGGCGCTTCAAGCGCGGTCGATTCCTGACGGCTGATCAGGGATCCAATGAGATAAGCACCGATGATACCCAGAATTGAACCAACGGCAGCGCCAATGAGGGTCTTGAGAGTTGCGCGGCGAATTCGTAGCTCAAAAACAATGATACAGAGAGCAATCAATGCACCGGCCGCGGCCGACAGCCATGGGTCATCGCGGACGGGTGCCAGCTTGTATCCCGCCACTACTAAAATTGCCGTAAATATTAGTCGTATTAAGACGACATCGGCACGCATAATAAAGGCATACTACCACGCTAATATCGGGACCGTCACGGCAAACCTTTGCAACTAGACCCGTTTCGGCCGCTTAAATACCTCAATTGCCGATTGCCAATTGCCAATTGAAAAAATCGGCAATCGGAAATTGGAAATGAATTTATTTATACCGGTAGGTAATCCGCCCGCGGGTCAGGTCATAGGGCGACATTTCCACACTCACGCGATCGCCAACCAGAATCCGGATTCGATTCTTGCGCATCTTGCCGGAGATAGCGGCTAAAACCACGTGATCGCTGTTGTCTAGTTGGACTTTGAAAAAGGCGTTGGGCTGTTTGTCGATGATGGTGCCTTGTGCGGGTATCAGATCTTCTGCTGCCAATCAGTTTCTCCTTGGGGATTTTTTACTGCGCCTGAACGATAACATCGTTATTGCCGATTGCCAATTGCCGATTGCCGATTTGTTCGACCGTGGTCGCATTTTCCCCCAAATCGGCAATCGGCAATTGGCAATCGACAATATTTTTGAACTTGTTCAAAAAAGTTCTTGACAGCCTTGCCAACCAGGCGTACTCTGCCAATAGTTGAACGTGTTCAAATTCAGCTAAGGAGGCTGACCATGACAATCGTGATAAGCACATACCTGATTTACCTGGCCGTCAGCGTCGCGCTGACTATCTGGGTCGCCCGAACCCTCCACAAGAACGGACGCGTGTTTTTAGTCGACGTCTTCCACGGCAACGAAGCCCTCGCCGATTCCGTCAATCACCTGCTCGTCGTCGGCTTTTACCTCATTAACTTCGGCTACGTTACGCTTGCACTGAAGCTCGGCTACGCCGTCACTTCGGCTGAGCAAAGCATTGAAGCCCTGTCCGTAAAGATAGGCATGGTGCTCCTCGTCCTCGGCGGGATGCACTTCTTCAACCTCTTTATCTTCAGCCGTATGCGCCGCCGCTCTGCCCAACACAATCAGCCACCACCCATTGCTCCGGACGCGTTTACGGCCGTCCAACAGGAGGCGTGAGCCATGTTCACCCTAACCGTGCTTTACGATCCTGAATGTGGGTTGTGCCGGCGCGCACATGAATGGCTGGCGGAACAGTCGAAGATAGTCGATCTCAACTTCGTGCCTTGCGCCTCTGATGAAGCACGCCGGCGCTATCCGCAACTCAATCACGACCTGACTAAAAAGGATCTGACAGTGGTGGGTGATGATGGCAGCGTCTATTTCGGTCCAAAAGCGTGGCTGATGGTCCTTTGGTCCCTGGTCAAGTATCGCGAGTGGGCGTATCGACTCTCAACTCCGGAACTATTACCCACCACAAAGCGAGTTGTTTCAATGATCTCTCAAAACCGTTACCAGATCAGTCGAGTCGCAGGACTAAAGCGGTGACAAGTTAATCGTGATGCGCAAAACGAAGACGAGCAAAACCGGCAAGGGCGATCAGACCAAGGCGTTGATCCTCGAAACTGCCCTCGAGATGTTTCGCGAGCGCGGGTACGACGAAACCACGATGCGCGCGGTGGCACAAAAGGCGGGCGTCTCGCTCGGTAACGCGTATTACTACTTCCGCTCGAAGGAATATCTGATCCAGGCCTTCTATCAACGCCTGCACGACCGTCATATCGAACTCGTTTTGCCTGCGCTCGAACATGACAAAACTTTAAAAGCACGTCTGCTGACTGCGATGCGAACAAAGATCGACGTGTTGAAACCGTATCACCAGTTTGCGGGCGTGCTTTTCAAGACCGCTGCTAATCCAAAAAGTCCACTGAACCCTTTTGGAGATGAATCGGATCCGGTACGCGAGCAGCAGATTAAACTCTTCGACAAGGTGCTCGAAGACGCCTCGGCACGAATTCCGAAAGACTTGCGAGCGGAACTGCCGTACCTGCTGTGGGTATACAGCATGGGCATCGTGCTGTTCTGGATTCACGACTCGTCACCAAAGCACCGCCGAACTTACCGGCTGATCAACTCTACAGTCGAGTTGCTCGACAGGTTGATCCATCTGGCGAGTAATCCGTTTATGCGGCCGTTAAGAAAACAGGGATTGCGATTGGTAGTTGAACTGCGTGAAGCGGCCGAGTCGCTCGATGATGACGATGATGGTCCAGGTAACGCTGCCTGAGACTGCGAGGTCGAGATGAAAAATCCTGAAGATAAGAAAATCCGATTCGGGCTTTCAATCATTCAAGGTTTTGCGGGAGGAATGCTGGGAGGCTTTGCTTATTTTGTGCTTAGTTTTTCTCTGGGCGGTGGAAAGAATGTCAATTTCGCAATCTCCTTCATTCCGTACTTTTTACTAACGTTCGCTGTCCTGGGTTGTATCAAAGCCACGATCATGTGGGCTGTTTACCGGTTGATCGGTACAACGGTACGCGCACTCGCGCGAGTTTCAATCTCAACAATCGTATGGACACTAGTGGTGGCGTTTGGCGGACTTTACTTTGAATTCAGTGAGGAGCAGTTCTCTTCTTTTCTCATACCTTCATTATCTTTGGGCATACCTGTAGCACTGATGGTCGGCTCTAAAGTAAAGCCATGGGAGTTGTTCACGTTTGGAAGCATTGCGGCGGGCGAGGTCGATCGCCGGGTAGGATCGAGAAGCATTCTGGCAACTGTCGGAAGCCTGCCTCTGAGATTTCTTGGTATCGGAGTTACAGTCCTGTTTCTTCTTCACCTTATCGCTGACGTAAAACCCTTAAACTCCATCGACAAGCTTGTTAAATTAATTTTGCTTTTTGCACTCTACGGCGCGTATCCGATGTTCAGCGCCTACGTGACTTTTCGATCACCTCGCAAAATAGTGCTTACGGCGTTCGGAGTTATTCTCAATGCCCCAATCGCGCTCTTAGGCCTGTTCTCGTACTCAATCTATTCCAAAGCATATTGGCTGGGTGATACGCCGCTACTTGTAAGTAGGTTTTGTGGCGCATTTGTCATTGCCTGGATGATTTTTCTTATCGCTCGGCTGAGCGCAGAAATCGACTCGGCGGATTCCCTGAGTATCATCGACAGAAAATCGATTGAACACGCAAAGAACCTGGATCATGAATGTCTCGGTTCAAGATTCGCGGAGTGGCAGGCACGCCTAGTTTAGCAAGGAGAAAGAACATGCGAATCGCTATCACTGGAGCAAGCGGATTTGTCGGTACGCATCTGACTCATCGTCTCGAGTCGGAAGGTCACGACGTCATTCTGATATCACGACGTGCGCGACAAGATGACGATCGAGTGTTCGCGACCGATCTGTCGGATGCTAGTGTGCTGCGGGAGTTGTTCCGCGACTGCAAAGCCGTTGCGCATTGTGCCGGCATCAATCGTGAGGTCGGAAATCAAACCTATCAACGGGTTCACATCGACGGAACGCGCAACGTTGTTGAAGCTGCCAAAGCTGCAGGTGTTGAGAAGATGGTGTTAATGAGTTTTCTGCGTGCGCGAGCAGATTGTGGCTCGCCATATCACGAGTCGAAGTGGGAAGCGGAAGAGATTGTTCGTAACTCAGGACTCGACTACACGATCATCAAGGCGGGCGTGATCTACGGTCTTGGCGATCACATGCTTGATCACCTGAGTCATGCGCTACACACGTTTCCCATCTTTGCTCTGGTTGGCCTGAAGGATAAAACCGTCCGGCCGCTCGCGGTTGAAGACCTCGTGCACGTGATGCGGGCAACACTAGTCGATCGACGCATGAGACGACAGACGATCGCACTGCTTGGTCCGGAAGAGATCTACCTGTCCGAAGCCGTGCATCGCGTCGCGGAAGTTGTTGGGAAACGGCCGTTAATGTTTCCGCTGCCGATCTTCTGTCATGAGTTGATGGCCCATGTCTTTGAACTGACAATGAAGGTTCCCCTCACATCACTGGCGCAGGTTCGCATCTTATCGGAAGGCGTTGTTGAGGCCGGCTCACCAGTCGTGCCTCTCCCATACGATCTGGTGCCAACGCGCCGCTTCACCGCCGAACAGATCCGCAACGGGTTACCTCAACCGAAGCCGTTCTGCGTTGGCGACTTGCGCTGGTGTTCTTAGAAGAAGGCACTTGTGAGCTCACATCCAATCAACATCTGGACTTGGCGCGGCAGAGTTGGTCGAGCGCGTTACCTTGTGACGGGTTTGGTCCTTCTGGCTGTGAAACACAACATCGATCGAGTGTTGGCGGCCCTGTATGGATATTCGTGGGGACTCTTCAAGTACTGGGTGTTTGAAACGCCGGGAGGCATTGCGCACTTGAAACAAGTCGATGCCACGTTTTACGCTCTGCTGTTGTTGATTGCCTTGCCGTTCATTTGGATCGGCACAGTGATGACTCTGCGACGACTCAGAGACGCCGATTTGCCGCTACCGCTCGTCGTACTTTTCTTTCTACCACTTCTCAATCTGATCTTTTTTGCCATTCTCAGTGCAGTTCCATCAAGTCCGTCAACCGATAAACCCTCGAGGCTCTCTGCACGAATCGCACGGTTGATCCCGGAAGGTGAATTTGGCAGCGCCGTGTTCGGCGTAGTAGCCACAGTTTTCCTGACGGCTTTGGAAATTGCATTCACCACAAACGGCCTCGGCAACTATGGCTGGGGTCTCTTCGTCGGCATTCCGTTTTTTCTGGGATTCAGTTCGACTTTGATCTACAGCTTTCACCGGCCGCGCTCACTCGCAAAATGCCTGGCGGTCGCCGCGACAGCAGTAGGATCGGTAGGAGCGGCTCTTTTTGCATTGGCGATTGAAGGATTCATTTGTCTGGCAATGGCACTCCCACTCGCCCTTGTGCTTGCTTTGTTTGGCTCATTCATCGGCTGGGTGCTTCAGAAGCGCCCATCGTTTACACCCAGCACTTTGAACGCGGTTTCTATCGGATTTCTCCTGATACCGGGACTTATTCTTCTTGAACATAGCTTCCGAGAACCAGCCCCACTCTATGAAGTGAAGACGTCTGTAGTTATCAAGGCTAATCCGGAGACAGTTTGGGCCAATGTGGTTTCGTTTTCAGAACTACCACCCCCAACAGAAGCGATGTTTGCTACTGGACTCGCATATCCGATTCGCGCAGAGATACGTGGTCGAGGTGTGGGTGCAGTGAGACACTGCGTATTTTCGACAGGCCCATTCGTAGAACCAATTACGGTTTGGGATGAACCGCGTCTCCTGGCATTTGACGTTACAGAGCAACCGAGAGCGATGGAGGAGTTGTCTCTGTATAACGACTTGCGACCGCCACATCTCGATAATTATTTCATCTCACGAAAGGGACAGTTTGAATTGAAGTCTTTGCCCGACGGCACCACACTTCTTGAAGGAACCACCTGGTATCAAAACCGGTTCTGGCCCGCGCCGTACTGGCATCTCTGGTCTGACTACATCATTCACAACATTCACAAACGAGTCCTGCTTCACATCAAATCCCTCGCCGAGAACCAGCCACAAAAAGGCACAAAAAGCACAAAATGATTCATTAAACTAAGCTGGTCCTCTCTTCTCTTCTTTTGTGCTTTTTGTGCCTTTTTGTGGCAACCTCTCTTTGTGGCCCAGATCGCGATCATCGGCGGCGGCATTGGTGGTCTAACTGCAGCACTCGCCCTTAGACAATCCGGCTTTCACGCTGAAGTATTTGAACAGGCTCCGGCTTTACTCGACGTCGGAGCCGCGATTGCGATCTGGCCCAACGCGATGCGCATACTCGAACGATTGCAGCTATCGGACAGGATTCTTGAAAAAGCCGGCGTGATGGAAGAGATACGGTGGCTCGATCAAAATGGATTTCTGATTAATCGTGTCTCGATTGCCGAGAAGTATCCCGCAGTTGCACTTCACCGCGCTGACTTACAAGCAATACTCTTACATTCACTTCCCGAAGAATCGATTCACCTGGACCACAACTTCGTCAGCTACAAACCTCGAGGCGACAAAATGTTCGCGACCTTCGCGAACGGTAATTCCCTTGAAGCTGATTTTCTGATCGGCGCTGATGGCATTCACTCCGACGTGCGTGCGCAATTCATCAACGATGGCGAGCCTGTTTATCGTGGCTACACTGTTTGGCGTGGTATCTCACCGCATGTCCCAAATCAGATTTCTCCAGCAACCGCGATAGAACTTCACGGACGTGGAAAACGCTTCGGTATCGGTCCAGTCGGTTTGGGGCGACTGGGCTGGTGGGCTGCTGCGAACACGGACACTGACGACCTGTCATCGCTATTTATTGGCTGGTGGCGACCGGTCATTGAACTAATCGAAGCAACACCAAAGAAATCGATTCTAAAAACGCGCGCCCTTGATCGTGATCCGATTAAGAGCTGGGGCAACGGAAGGATGACTCTGCTCGGAGACGCCATTCATCCAACAACACCCAATCTCGGACAAGGCGGCTGTCTTGCAATCGAAGACGCGTTGGTACTCGCCGGATGCTTTACGAAATACGGCGCAACAGAAGCGGCGCTGCGAAACTACGAACGTCTTCGTTACAAACGCACGGCAGCTGTCACGAGGTACTCACGCTACTACGGCGGTGTCGGTCAATGGGAAAACATTTGGGCACGAGGCTTACGCAAAACCGCGCTCGCTCTCGTGCCCGAATCAATCGCCCGTCGTGTAATGCAAATCGTCTTCGTATCCACAGATTACATAGATTAGTCTGCGTAATCTGTGGATGGAATTTTTAGTTGCTTGACGGTACCGACCCGCCAGCGGGATTACCTTCAAGATCGATGATAGTGATCGGAGCGATGCCGGTGGCTTTCAACGGTCCCTCGACCTCAGATCGATTACCTACGATCACGATGGCCAGGTTTTTCAGGTCGATGTACTGCTTCGCAACGCGCAGCAAGTCTTCCTTCGTCACTGCCGAAACGTTCTTCGCATACGTTTGATAGTAATCATCCGGCAGACCCTGGACGACGAGCGAAGTAATCGCATTGCTGATCGCCGAAACAGATGCGAAGCGCTGCGGCAAACCCTGAATCAGCGATTCCTTTGCCGTCTTAAGTTCCTCATCGGTAATCGGTTTCTCGCCGGCAATTCCCTTCAGCTCTTTCATGAATTCGATCAACGCGGCATCCGTCTTTGCAGTAAAGATCGCACCACCGGCGTTGAACGCACCTGGTCCTTTGCCGTAACCGAACGATGACCTGACCCCGTAGCTGTAACCCTTCTGCTCTCGAAGGTTCGCATTCAATCGCGATTGAAACTGACCGCCGAGAATTGTGTTCAGCACCTGAAGCGCGAAATAGTCGGGCGTGTTCCGTGGTGGACCAGGCAGTCCGATATTGAAGACTGACTGCGCTGCGCCCGGCTTATCGACGAGGTAAATCTTTGCAGGCTGGAGCTCCGGCAGCTTCGGATAGTCGAACGACGCCTTCTCACCAGCCTTGGCCCACGCAGTCAAACCTTTCTCGACCGCAGCCTTGGCTTTCAGCGGAGTAATGTCGCCAACGACGGTTACGATCGCGCGTCCCGGCTGGAAATATGCCTTCTGAAACGCAACCACATCATCGCGCGTGATCGCTTTCACCGATGTCTCGGTTGTGCGTTGGCCGTAAGGGTGCGAATTGCCATAAAGGATCTTTGCAAACACCTGCGAGCCAATAACCGCCGGCTGATCCTTCGCCTGCGTCAGGTTGACAAGCGTCCGGCCGCGCAAGCGTTCGAGTGCTTCAGCCGGAAAAGTTGAGTTGAGCATCATGTCCGAGAGCAGCGCGAGCGTGGGCTCAAAGTTTTTAGCGGTCGACACAAAACTTACCGATCCGTCTTCACCACTGATACCGGCATTGATGTTTGTGCCCAGTAGTTGCAGTGCGTCAGAAAGCTGGTCGCCGGATTTAGTGGTTGTGCCTTCGCTCATCATGGAGACAGTCATTGCCGCCACCCCGCGCTTGCCGGGGGCTTCAAACTGATTCGAGCCACCAACAAACGTGATGGTAAACGACACGAGCGGCAGGTTGTGACGTTCGGAAACGATCAACGTGGCGCCGTTTGCAAGCTGAGTTTTGGTCCACGTGGGAACGCGCAACACTGGTGTCGCTCCGGGAGGCGGAACTTTCGTTCGATCGAGTGTTTGCTGCTGCGCAATCGCAGCAATGTTCGCGATGCACAGGACGAGTGCCGCCGCGAGGGCAAGTGGCTTTCGTTCTCTCATGAATCGTTGTTGTCTCATGATCTACCTCCTCGGCGGTTTTCAACCACTACGCTGACTGCTTCGCTCTCAGTCGCTTTCGAAGCCTGATCTCTTTTGCCCTTGGGCACCACGCTCAAAACGATGCGCGAACGCGATAGGTATTGATTCGCAACACGCTTCACGTCGGCAGCAGTTACGGCAAGCGTCTTCTGATAATCAGTACTGAACTGACCCGGGTTGCCGTAAAAAATGGCACCACTAATCAGTTGATTCGCCTTGCCAAGATTCGATTCCAGACCACGCAGGAAGTTCAGTTCGAGTCCGGCCTTCGCCTTTTGCAACTCTTCCGCCGTAGGACCTTCAGTGAGAAACTTCTGAATCACTTGATCGACTGCGCCTTCGAGTTCGGTGAGCGTGTGCTCTGGCCGCGGCACAACCGTGACTTGAAACACACCAACATCTTCAGCAGAGTTGGCGAACGCAGACACTTGCGAGGCGGCCTGCGAATCGTAAACGAGTGCTTTCGTCAAACGTGCCGTGCGTGAGCCTGACAAGATCGAGCTCATCACTGAAAGCGCGTAATCGTCGTCGTGCTTGAAACCGACTGTGGGCCACTGGATATAAAGTCGTGGCACTTGCACACGATCCTCGTAAACAAGGCGTTTGCTCGCGGTCAACTTGCCGAGCGGAACGGTTGGTCTCTGTACCGCCTTACCCTGCGGCAAGTCGCTAAAGTATTTCTGAATCCATTCCTTCGCCTGTTTCGGATCGAAGTCGCCGACAACTGCGAGCGTCGCATTGTTTGGCGCGTAGTAAAGCCTGAAGAAAGCTTTGACGTCTTCCTCCGACGCAGCACTAAGATCGACCATCGAACCGATGACGGGCCACGAATAAGGATGATCCTTCGGATACATCGCAGCAGAAAAGATCTCGCTCACGCGGCCGTACGGTTGATTGTCATAACTCTGCCGCCGCTCGTTTTTAACGATGTCGCGCTGCGCGTTGAGCTTGGCAATGTCGAGCTTGTCGAGCAGGAAACCCATGCGATCGGACTCCAACCACAATGCCGACTCGAGATAGTTAGCAGGAATTGTCTCGTAGTAGTTGGTGCGATCGTTCGTGGTCGAACCGTTGTTGCCGCCACCGACACCTTCTGTGAGCTTGTCGTGTAATCCGTACGGTACGTGACCCGAACCGGTGAACATCACATGCTCGAACAGGTGTGCAAAACCCGTGCGTCCCGGCATCTCGTTTTTGGATCCGACGTGATACCACACGTTGACCGCGACAGTCGGCGTCGCGTGATCCTCTGAAAGAATCACGGTGAGACCGTTCGGCAGTTTATAGGTTTCGAATGGAAGCTTGATGGAGTCGGAAGCCGAGCTCTTCTTTTGGCCCAACGCCGGCAGGTATAACGAGATTGTCAGAACCAGGGCCAAAGCTGACAGTACTCTTCGTCTATTCTTCACAAAACACTCCTTTTCACAATTTGTGATTGGTATTCAGAGCCAGGCAGAAGAAAGATTATCCGTGCTAATCTGTGTCCATGCAAGCCATTCAAGTTAGCCGGGTGGGTGGGCCGGAGGTGCTCACTCCAGTAAACGTGCCTGTTCCGTCACCGAAACCAAACGAGGCACTCGTGCAGATCAAAGCTGCGGGTGTCAACTTCATCGACGTTTACTTTCGCGAAGGTCGTTATCCAACTGAACTTCCTTTTATAAATGGACAGGAAGCTGCGGGTGTCGTGACCGGCATCGGCAGTGAAGTAACAACACTACAGCCGGGCGATCGAGTTGCTTATTCGAGCAGGTTGGGAAGTTATGCGGAGTATGCAGCCGTGCCTGCGGATCGTTTAGTAAAGATTCCTGACAAGCTCGATTTTGAACAAGCAGCGGCGGCGATGTTGCAGGGCATGACTGCGCATTACCTTTTACACAGCAGTTACCCGTTGCAAAAAGGCCAGACTGCTTTGATTCATGCGGCGGCAGGAGGCGTCGGACTGTTGCTAGTGCAAATGGCGAAGTCGATCGGCGGGCGAGTGATCGCGACAGCCGGTACGCATGAGAAGGCGCAACTCGCGCGCGATGCAGGCGCCGATGAATGCATCGTCTACACCGAAGCCGACTTCGAGGCTGAAACAAAACGGTTGACGAACAATGAAGGCGTGCACGTTGTTTACGATGGAGTCGGTAAAGCAACGTTCGATAAAGATCTCAACGTGCTTCGTCCGCGTGGTTATCTGGTGTTGTTCGGAGGATCGAGTGGTGCTGTGCCGCCGTTTGATCTGATTAAGCTTTCGCAAAAGGGATCGCTCTTCATCACGCGACCGACACTCGCCCATTACACTGCAACTCGTGAAGAGCTTGAATGGCGCGCAAACGACGTCCTCGGCGCGATCGCACGCGGCGAGCTCAATCTCCGCGTTTACAAAACCTACCCCCTCGCCGACGCCGCACAAGCGCACCGCGACTTAGAGGGACGCAAGACGACCGGCAAGTTGATACTTAAGCCGCAGATGAACGCGGATTAACGCAGATCTGCGTAAATCCGCGTTTATCCGCGGCTAAATTTTATTTTCTTGACAGGCTTTTTGGGTCTTACCTATAGTAGCCCAAGGTTATGATTAGCACTCGCACATTTTTCTATTTCGCCTTTACTTACCGCTTCTTCTTTACGAAGGAGAGCGGATGGCGAAGTTTGAAATCGATGTGCTGACGACCTAAAGCACAATACCTTCAACGAGCCGGCCGCGATCCTAAAGTCGCGGCCGGTTTTTTGTTGCCCGGAGCTGAACATGGACATAGATCATTGGCGAAAAGAAATAGACGAAATCGACGCTGAGCTGCTTCGACTCCTAAACGTGCGAGCGCGACTCGCACTCAAAGTCGGCGCACTCAAACAAGCCGCACAACTCCCATTTTGCGACCCCGAACGCGAACGCACCGTGCTACATCGACTCCAGGAGATCAACCCCGGTCCCCTCGATGAACGTGCGGTCGACAAAGTATTTCGCAGGATCATTCGCGAGTCGAGACGCGTCCAGGGCGTTGCCAGTTCATGAGCACACAGACGCAAAAACCGAGAGTGGCATTTCAGGGTGAGCGCGGCGCGTTCAGCGAAGAAGCTGCGCTGAAATTGCTCGGCCCTGCGATCGAACTCGTGCCGCGAAAGACCTTCGCGGATCTCTACGCCAGTCTCGACAACGGCATGGCCGATTACCTGCTCGCGCCCGTTGAAAACACGATCGCCGGTGTCGTACAGCCTTCGGTCGATTTACTCAACTCAAGCTCGTTGAATGTTCTCGATGAGGTTCAGATAAAGATCGAACAACACCTCATCGGTTGCCCCGGCGCCGCGTTTGAAACAATCGAGACAGTGCAGTCTCATCCAGTCGCGCTCGCACAGTGCAGCCGTTTCTTCGAAACACATCCTCGTCTCAAATCGGTGATCGCCGACGATACTGCCGGCAGCGTTGCAGAAGTGATTCGTCTTGGCGAATCACAACGCGCCGCGATCGCAGGACAGCGCGCCGCTGATCTCTACGGCGGCACCATCCTTCGCAAAAGCATTCAGGACGAGGCAGAAAACTACACCCGATTTGTATTACTTACCCGGTTAGTAAAGGAACACACATCATGATCGTCAACATGTCAAACAACGCAACCCCCGACCAAATCAACCACATCATTGAGCGAATCAAAGAATGTGGTTTCCAGGCACACGTAGTTGAAGGTGCCGAACGCACCATCATCGGGGCGATCGGAAGCAGCGGACGACGCTCGGAAATTGAAGCGCTGCGCGCGGCACCCGGCGTTGCCGAAGTGATCCAGATCTCGCACCCGTTTAAGCTCGTCAGCCGTCAACTGCGACAGGCAGGAACAGTTGTCGACGTAGCCGGAATCAAAATCGGCGCGGGCGACCTGGTTGTGATCGCGGGGCCGTGTTCGGTCGAATCCGAAGAGCAATTGATGGAGACTGCGCGCTCCGTGAAAGCTTCAGGCGCAAACATGCTTCGCGGCGGCGCATATAAACCACGCACTTCGCCCTACGACTTCCAGGGACTCGGCGTCGAAGCACTGCGCTTCCTCAAACACGCGAGTAAAGAGACTGGTTTGCCGATCGTGACTGAGGTCATGAGTGAAGCAGACGTCGAGATCGTCGAAGAGTATGCCGACATGATGCAGGTAGGTGCGCGCAACATGCAGAACTTTTCTCTGCTTCGCAAACTCGCAGGTGTGTCGAAGCCGGTTCTGTTGAAGCGTGGACCATCAGCAACAGTGAAGGAGTGGTTGCTTGCGGCTGAATATCTGCTCGCCGGTGGCAATACGAACGTGGTGTTGTGCGAACGCGGCATCAAAACCTTCGAGACCGCGACACGCAATACACTCGACCTCGCCGCAGTCGCACTCGTGAAGGAATTGTCACACTTGCCGGTGCTGGCTGATCCTTCACACGGAACGGGAATGAGAAGTCTGATTACGCCGATGTCGAAAGCCGCGGCGGCAGCGGGCGCTGATGGATTGATAATTGAGGTCCATCCGTGTCCCGAACGGGCGCTTTCAGATGGACCCCAATCGCTGGATCTTCCCGCATTTCGTGAGTTGATGGACAGTCTTCAACCGCAGATTTACGCGGATGAACGTAGATCAAAAAGAGCGGCTTGATCGGCGTTTATCCGCGTAATCCGCGGCTAAAACTATGGTTGGCGCTTGCGTGGTATTTCTTTCTCGGTCCTGATGATTGAGCCGTCGATGGCGTTGACCCATACGTGAGACGCGCCTGGAGTAGTTTCGTCCGCGATGATGACGTGATAGAACACCACTCCGTCCTTAGCTAACTCGCCCGGTTTTTCCCAGCCTTTTGCATCGAGTGTGCAAAGCAAGACCTTTCCGGGCTGTTGGCTGGCCGCGATCTGAATCGCCTGGTCCATATTAATCTTCGCCAGGCGGATGAGTGCGGCCTGTTTGATTTCGCGCATTTCCATTTCCACCCGCTGTTTGCGCTCCATCTCTTCGCGAAACGCGGGATCCTGCGCCATCTTCATCTTTAGTTGGTCCATTTCGTTCCCACGACGCATCTTGGTCTCGAGGACTTCTTTCTCTTTCTGCTTCTCCTGCGCAGCGGGATCCTGGGCGACGTCGAAGCGCATTGCGAAAGCTGTCGCTGCAACGCACGGCACGGCAATCAACAACGCAACAGCAAAGAGCGTGAACTTCGTCCAGCGTGTATTCAACTCGGGTTTCTTTAACAACGACATGATACGGGCCTCCAGAATGTCAGCATCGGCGATGCCTACGGTTGTAGTAACGGAGAGACGACGCAGAGGTGGTGCGGAGCCGGCAAGTCTTACCAGCGAGCGAGCATAAACTTCAGCATTCAGAATGCGCTCCGCAACAAGCTCGTCGCAACAGAGTTCACGGGTTTGTTTGACCCGTCTCCTTATTAAAGCCGCGGCCGGATGAAACGAAATCGGAATGAACAGCAATTCGTAGACAAGATTGAGCACGTAGTCGCGGCGTGCAACATGAATGAACTCATGCCCGATCGCTGAAGTCAGCAGATCGATATTGCCTTCACGCAGGAGCGAGTCAGGCAGAATAATGACTGGATGCGCAAGCCCGACTGTAACGGGAACCGGCAGCGTCTCCGAGCGAAATACTTTGACCGCACCTGAGCGCGTGCCAAATTCGATTTCACAACGATTGATGACTGCTGCGACTCGTTCGTCAGGCTCAAGTTCGACCGCGGCGCGTTTTATGCTTCGCGTAGTTGCCCACGCCTGAACCAACTTAAAGATGCCAAACAGAAGAAATCCAAAATAGATGCCGAGTAGCGAGAGTCCAAGAGTTTGGTTCAAAAGAAATATGGACGGCAGTGCGGTTGTGGTGCTGGAAAGGTTTGGCACCGGTTCCTGAGAGAGCGGCGAAATACTTTCCGTGACGAACGGCACTGCCGGAATCGTTTGAGCAGGAGCGTCGAACAGCGTCTGCGATGAAGTGACGGCGGGAACAAGAAACGACAGACAAAGTGCACTCACCCAAACCCAATGTTGATAACGCGCGGTAGAATTGCGCAGCAGCCATGAGCCGAGAGAGGCGAGCGCGGCGATGAGTGCGATTTGCCAGCAGGCATTTAACAGAAAAGTCAGCAACAGTTGGCTATTCATTCGTCTCGGCTCCCTTCTCTTTTGCCTCGTCGATTAACTTCTGCAGGCGCGCGAGTTTTTCAGGCGTGAGATGTTTGGTTTCCACTAGACTCATCACAAGACTCTCAGCCGAACCGCCAAAGAGTCGATCGACAACGTCCTTCACGTGTTTGCCGACGACGTGCTTGCGGCTCACGGCCGGTTTGTAGAAGTACGCGCGGTTTTTGAGCGTGCGTTTGGCTTTGCCTTTACGCTCGAGAATGTTGAGCATGGTCTGGACAGTGGTATAAGCAAGGTCACGTTTCAGTTTTTGCTGCACTGTCTGCACGTTTGCCGGGCCTGTTTCCCAGAGGACGTGCATGATTTCGAGTTCTAGCGGGGTTAGATTCTCAGTCTTCGGTCGCGCCATACTGTCTCCTAAGTTTTTAGGAGTATAGAGACGCAAAAGGGACGTGTCAACTAATTTTTTAGGAGTGCTTTTGGACAGGATGAACAAGATTGAGCAGGATGTGCAGGATTATCTTGTAAATCCTGCACAATCTTGTTAATCCTGTGAAACAAACCGGTGAAGAAACAAACCCTCATCCACATTTTGATCTACGGCCTGTGCGGTGGAATTCTGATCGTGGCGCTCAGGATGATCGAGTTTCGCTTCCTGATCGTCGAACACTCGATCGAGATCTACGGCGGCCTCATCGCCGCTCTGTTTGCCGGGTTCGGTATCTGGCTAGGTCTTAAGCTGACCCGCAAAAAGGAAGTTCTAATCGTTAAGGAAGTTCAGGTCCCAGCAACCGTTCCTTTTTCTTTAAATGAACAACGCCTTAAGGATCTCGGCATCACCAAACGCGAATTGGAGATCCTCGAACTGATCGCACAGGGAATGTCGAACCGCGAAATCGCAGAGAAACTCTTCGTCAGCGAAAACACCGTCAAGACTCACTCGAGCCGTCTCCTTGACAAGCTCAGCGCCAAACGCCGCACGCAGGCCGTACAGATCGCCAAAGAAAAAGGACTGATCCCCTAATCAGAAAGTAGTATTTTCCACGTAAACACGCAGAATCACTCTAAAGTATGACGACAATTCAAGGCCTCAAACGTAGATTGCGCCGCAAGTTTTTCAAAATCAGTGAGGAGAAGTTGTCATGAAAAAGACGGTTTTAACTTTCGGCTTAATCGCGGGCGCGATCCTTTCCCTGATGATGGTAGCGACGATGCCTTTCATGGAAAAGATTGGTTTCGACCGCGGCATGATCATCGGATACACCACGATGGTGCTGGCCTTTCTACTCGTGTTCTTTGGCATCCGCTCTTATCGAGAGACTATCGGTAACGGACAAATCAGTTTCTGGCGAGCGCTGGGTGTCGGTCTTTTAATAGTGGTTGTCGCCTCAATCTGTTACGTCATCACCTGGGAAATCATTTATTTCAACTTCTTGCAGGATTTCGGCGAAAAATATGCGGCCCACGCGATCGAGCAGGTGCGCGGTTCCGGGAAGTCCCCCCAGGAAATTGAAACCGAAATCGCGAACATGCGAAATATGATGAACCTTTACAAGAGCAACATCTTGTTCAATATTGCTGTCACCTTCATTGAACCGCTGCCCGTTGGTGTGCCGATGTCGCTGCTCTCCGCCTTAATCCTTCGGAAACGTAGACGAGAGGAACAGGATTTACAGGACTTGCAAGATGCAGTAAAAGGAAGTTCAGTAAATCCTGTCTAACCACTGAAGACAATCCTGACGTGACAGCAATCAACGACCGGTTGAGACAGGCCGAATAAGCCCGTGCTGAATCCGTAATGGACGTTGCTAATCCAATTATTCTGTACGATGGAGTCTGCGGACTGTGCAATCGTCTGGTCCAGTGCTTACTGAAACACGACCGGCATGGTCGATTGAGATACGCTTCACTGCAAAGCGACTTCGCCGCGAAGGTATTGCAGCGTCATGGTTTCGATCCAAGAGATCTCGACACGCTTCATGTCGTTGAGAATTACGATCAACCGTCTGAGCGTGTCATGCAACGCTCGGACGCGGTGTTGCGCGCCGGACGAGAGCTAGGAGGCATTTGGTCTCCACTCGCATCCTTAGCCGGAATCGTCCCGCGATCATTGCGCGATCTGTTCTACCGCTTCGTCGCGCAAAACCGTTATCGCGTGTTTGGTAAATACGACACCTGCATGCTCCCAGACCCAAAGCAAAGGAGCAGATTTCTCGATGTTTAAATTCGCATTCTTCTGTGTTTGTCTGTCGCTAATACTCACATCCTGTCTAACATTAGACCTTAATAAATACGCGCTTCCGGTAAAGTAACCACATCAAAAACAGCCACAGCAAAATAAACGCGATCGCATAAGCCAGTGACGCATTGATGGGCGCCGCCCAGGATAAAAACAGGTTTCGAAAAATCCATCCCTGCACCTTGAACAACCCCATCAACTTCACCATCAACCCGGATCCGACAAACAGCGCCAGCGCATTCACACCAAACACTTCAAACGGCCATGCCCAACGTCGATATCCCTTGATATCAATCAGCCAGTAACAGAGCGCGAGAAACTGCAACGCGAGTCCGGCAGTAAAGAGCACGTAGGAACTAGTCCACAGCGCCTTATTGATCGGAAAGAACGGGTTCCACGCCCAGCCAAGCACGAGGCACACCGCACCCGCCACAAACATCCCAACGACTTTCTCGAATCGTGTACGTTCGCTTCGTAACCAGTGACCAGTCAAAATTCCGATGAGCGTTGTGACAACGGCGGGAATCGTGCTGAGCAATCCTTCCGGGTCGTAAACCTTGCCCTGTCGCCAAATGTGCTGGCCCAGGAGTACGCGATCGATAAACGACGCGATACTTCCTTCCTTGCTCAAATCACCAGGCGCGTATCCCGGCGCCGCGAATCGCGTCATCACGAGGCAGTAAATAATGAGCAATGCAACCGCAATGAAAATCTGCGTTCTGACCTTCGTCGTCAAAAAGATGAACGACGCTATCAGATAACAGATCGCGATTCGCTGTAGCACGCCGGCGAATCGTATGGTTCCGAGTTGAAAATATGGAAAGCCGTTGAGAAACAGTCCGAGGCCAAAAATGATCGCGGTGCGTTTGATTACTTTGAGATACAGATCGCGTTTGACGCTTCCCTCTTCAACGCGGTGCGCAAACGCGAGCGTGATCGAAACACCGACGATAAAGAGGAAGAACGGGAAGACCAGATCGGTCGGCGTCCAACCATGCCACTCAGCGTGCTGGAGTGGCCAGTAGATACTGGACCATGTGCCGGGATTATTAACGAGCACCATTCCGGCGATTGTGATTCCGCGAAACACATCGAGGGAGACGAGACGGTTCATAGGCCACAGATTATCACGGAAAATCCGTCTCCTGATCCGCGTTTATCCGTGTTACAGTATGGCCTCGTCAACATGTCGTTAATGCTTACCGAGATCGCCGAGCAGCCGGCTGCACTCGAGCGCACAATAACCCAAGAGCGCGTCAAAATCGCAAAGCTTGGAAAGATTTTGAAGACGCGCGACATTCATCTGATCGTTCTCGTTGCTCGCGGCAGTTCTGACAACGCCGCACTCTTCGGACGCTACCTGCTCGAAATCACGACCGGCATTCCCGTCTCACTTTCCGCGCCGTCAGTCCACACGATCTACAACGCAGAATTGAGATTGGACCATGCGCTTGTTGTCGGCGTTTCGCAATCAGGCGAAGGCGAAGACATCAACCGCGTTCTTGAAAATGCGCGGGGTTCGGGAGCTTTTACGGTCGGCATAACCAACGAGCCCCGATCTTCGATGACGAGCATCGTCGATGAAACGCTATTAACGCACGGTGGAAAGGAGCGTTCTGTCGCAGCGACCAAGACGTTCACGGGTCAGATGCTCCTCTTTTATATGCTCGCCGCTGAGTTGGCCCGAAAGCCCGTGCCGTTTTCGTATGAAGCGATTCCGGAGTTTGTGTCCCAGGCCCTCGAACAGCAGCCGTTGATAATCGAGCTCGTGCAACGTTACGTCTTCATGGAAAACTGCGTCGTAGTCGGGCGTGGTCTGGCATATGCGAATGCGTACGAGCTGGCGCTGAAGTTAATGGAGACTTGTTACGTCGTCGCCGAAAGATTTTCATCAGCGGACTTTTTGCATGGTCCACTCGCGATGGTGGAGCGACATTTTCCAGTGATACTCTTCGCCCCGCCGGGAGTGATGTTGCCCGGAGTGAAGAGTCTGATCGAGCGTCTGCGCGAACTACACGCCGACACCCTTGCAATCACGAGCGATCTCGAAGCCGCGAAGATGTGCACGCGCTCAATCGTGATGCCAGGTGAGATCGACGAGTTCCTGGCGCCGATCCCCTACATCGTTCCCGGTCAACTATTCGCGGCTCTATTGGCGGAAGCAAAGGGTCTGAATCCTGACTCTCCGCGCTCACTATCGAAAGTGACCAGAACACTTTAAGAATCTCCCATGAACATTGAACTGAAAGACCTGTCGCACAATCCCGTCTACGCACAAGTTCGCGAACAAATCGAGAATCAGATTCGCAACAAAACCCTCTCCTCCGGCGAATCTCTCCCCTCGCCCGCCGGGCTCGCACAAAAACTCTCCGTCGACAAAGGCGAAATCCAACGCGCCTACTACGAACTCGAACAACTCGGCATGATCACCAAGTCCACCGGCAAAGACTTCCTCGGCAAACCAAGAACCGACTACCGTGTCCGGTAAAACGAATTAGGATATTGACAACGGACTGTTTATCGGAGTAGAAAAACTGCATAGCAGCTTCGTTCCACAGGGTTCACCCTAGTTTAGCCAGGAGCTGTTATCGAGGTTAGTTTCTCGCTCCTACTACCCACGCTTTCAGGGAAACTAACTCGTAGTGAGACGTCGCTGGAGGAATGCGACAGTAAACTCGTGATGCTATGCGTCATCTCATTGTGCTTGTCGGGCACAAGGAGCCTAGCGGAGTAGGTAACTCCTGCGAGGATCTGTCGTATGTCTGTCCCTGAGCTTCGGGCAAACAATCCGTATTCCGCACGAGCCTTTCCCAAAACAACTAAGACTTTTGACTGGTTACTCTACGTTACGAAAAGAGTTGAGGAACTAGTGTGGCAGGGTAAGTACTTGTTATTTGGAATTGGTTTCCTCGCGTTTCTGATCTACGAACTGGCCCATTTTGCGAAATTCTTACTAATGAACTGGACAGCCCATTGATTCTCACTGCTACGCAATTGAGCTTAATATGCCAGATGAGACATAATCGTTGCGCTTGGATACGGCCTCACACGTCAAGATTATTGTTTGGATTGGATCGTCTCGAGCGGACCTCAAAGCGTTTCCCGCCGAGGTCCAGAAGTCCGTGGGTTATGCGCTCTATCAAGCTCAGAAAGGATCTAAAGCTCAGACGACCAAGCCCATGAGCGGATTCGGTGGTACAGGTGTTCTTGAAATAGTCGAAGATTATCAGACCGATACTTATCGTGCCGTCTATACATTGAAGTTCGGGGAATCGGTTTACGTGCTACATGCGTTCCAGAAGAAGTCAAACAAAGGACGAGCTACATCAAAGCGAGATATCGACCTCATCAAAAGACGGCTCAAGGCTGCAGAGGAACACTACAAATCGTGCGGCGAGAGGACATGAGAATGAAAGCACGAACTAAGGTGACAAAAAAGCGAAGGCTCAGGCGTGAAAAGATCGAGATAGGTAGTGGCAATGTCTTTGCCGATCTTGGGCTTCCGGACGCTGAACAACTACTCTTAAAAGCAGAATTGACAAGCAAGATTGTTCAATTGATAGAGAAGAGGGGCTGGACCCAGGCTCAAACTGCCGAACGGACGGGTTTGGATCAACCAAAAGTCTCGCGGCTTTTGCGGGGGCAGCTGTCCGGTTTCTCAGCAGATCGTCTGTTCGCGATCCTGAATCGCCTCGGCCACAGCGTCGAGGTTCGCATCTCTCCCAAAGAACGTGCTCCGGAAAAATCTCACACCCGCGTGATGATTGGGTAGAGTTCCAAATTAAAAACGACTAAGAAACTTTGTCCGAAAAGCACCCCATTGAGCCGACTTTTCGTACAAATTTAATTCTGTCCTAAAAGTCCTCTAATTAATAAAACAGATCCTTTTATTAAAAAAACAGTCTAAGCGTATCCTCCAGCATCAATTCGCATGAAGTAGTTTTGCAATCTTTTGTGGAAAACGAAAGGACTCGTTAGGAAAAAGATTATTGGCTGCAGAGTGGTGGAAACAAGCTTGGACAAGATAATAGCGAAACTAAGCTGAATAGGTCATGACACATGGACTCGTTGGCTACTGCAAACTTGCAAACAAATGTCAGTAACGTTAAGAACCGTAACCTGATTTAGTGCTCGACCGCACTGGAGTCATCAGGTCAGGGGTTCGATCCTCCCCGTTCACCATATCCCTCTCATCCTGTTGACCTGAACTCATTGATGCTGATATAGCGTATCCAGATTCAGCTCACGTTGCCCCAGGTTGAAGTCAAATTCAAGATGTCGACGACAATTGCAAATAACATTGTCTTATATTCGGCAAACACCTGGTTGGCCTATAACATAGCGGAACGATACTACCAGGGCGAACACTATGTTTGGTGCACTCCTTTCTTCGACTCCAATGTAAGTGGTCCTGGCTATACCGTGGCGCCCACTTCGTCTCCGAAAGAAATCTATATCAATCTCTACAAAGAAACGACACGCGGCGATCGTCACAGCAGTAAGATCGCAGACAATAAGGTCGGCATTTTAAAGGGGCAGCCCATAAAAAAGCTGCTGGAGTGATAGACGAGAGTCAACAAAAAGACATTGCCGCAATCGTGGATGCCGCAGAGCGGCGCGACTTTGCGCCGTTGTTATACATCATACCGGCAGGCCCAGTCGCAGGACTTGTAAGAGAGGTTCCGGTCGGAGAACGCGCGCATCCCCTTTCCGCTGAATATATCATCGAGGCTCTACCGAAAAAATACTTTGACGTTATTGAAATTGGATGGATTTAGACTATGTTTGAGTTTTTATCACGCTCTACTACTAATGAGACTGTTGAAGCGGTGCATTTTGCGTTACGACGCATTACGCACAGGCAGCTCCGGGGAATGGACCTCTCTCCTGCGGACTTACGAGTTGACCAGGAACAAGTTAGCTTGGTTGATACGGCTCTCGGGCGAAAAGTAGTGGCTGAAATAGAGCGAAGAGAAGGAGTGCCCTTAAACGATCTGAGTCCGGCAAAGGCTTATTATTACAAAAACCTCCTGGCGGAGTTGGCCCAGGATATGGTTAAAGAGACTGTTGCGTACAACCGCGAGGTCGGTCGCGATCTCCTCAAAAAATGGAGGAGGGAGCCGCTTCAAACCGTGAGCACCATTACCTTGCCGTTACCGTTAACATCCTGGAAGAAGTGGGCAACAGTAGCGTACCTGATAAGCGGCATGATTGTCGTGGGTTACTTTTCATTTGCGCTCATGCGGAATCCATCAACTGATTCTTCAGTAACTGTGCTCATCGGGTTTTTCTACGTTACTATCTCTCCCGAAACAAGATTGATTCTCGTGGCTATGTCGACCGGAGCGCTTGGCTCTTTCATCCGTTCTGTTACGTTCATTTATGACTATTTAGGCTTAGGTAGGTTAACCACAACTTTGGTTTGGCCGCTTTTGCTTCAGCCGTTTTTCGGAATGTCCCTGGCTTTGGTTACTTACTTCGTTTTGAGAAGTGGCATTCTATCGACACCCGCTACTGTTCAAGACATAAACTTATTCTCAGTTGCGGCTATTTCAGCTCTTGCGGGAATGTTTTCGCAGAGTGCGGTGACGAAACTTGTCGAAGTGGCGGATACGATTTTTAGAACCAATACCAGAGTTTCAGAACGGGTGGACAATCTGAGCGGTTCAGGTTCAAATCGACTCGGAAAATGATCTGGCATCACCCCGTAATAGCGCGATTACAAAGCGATCGTTCAGATAGGACATCAGCGTTCTCTGGATTGCGAGGTGTAGAAAACTGTGTTGCGAATTTTTATCAGAGTGGTAGCCTTAAGTTAAGGTCGACGAAGCCGCTTTATTTAGCGGCTCAAGTCAATCTTCAACACTACTTGTAGGAGCGGGTAAGGTCCTCATTGATAAGTACACGTATATAGAGTTTCTGCTATCCATCCGAGCAAGGGGAAGCTCCCAACACCAGACGAGGCGCATTATTAAGTTTTGAAAGTGCAATGGTATAGTCCTCCGTTGTATCTAACGCGCCGGACTAGACTTAAATATGCGCTGGCTTAACTACTCGTAAGTTGTTGAAAATGCGAAAGTGGCGGAATTGGCAGACGCGCCAGACTTAGGATCTGGTACCGAAAGGTGTGGGGGTTCGAGTCCCCCCTTTCGCACCATTAGCTGAAATCAAAAAATGAAAACTGAACTTATCGACCTCTCTCCAACTCGTAAGGAGATCAAAATCGAAATCGAGCCGGCGCAGATACGGAGTGCTCTCGACCGTGTCAGCGCGCAGTACAGCAAGGCGGCAACCGTCCCCGGATTTCGTCCCGGACACGCACCAACTTCAGTCGTGCGCACTCGTTATAAATCCGAGATAAGAACCGAGGTGCTGCGCGAACTGCTTCCGGAAGCTGTTAACGATGCCATCATCGAACACTCACTTCACACACTCGGTGAGCCGAACGTTGAGCTTGATAACACGAACGCGCTCGAACGCTTAGGTGAAGAACCTTTAACGCTCAAAGTCGGCGTCGAAGTGCTGCCCGAAGTGAAACTTGAGACGTATAAAGGGCTCGATGTCACGCGCCGTAAACGACCAATCACCGACGCCGACGTCGAAAAGATGATCGAGAACCTGCGCGACGCTTCAGCGTCTCTTCAACCGGTCGAGGATCGACCTTCGCAACTCGGCGACACGGTGACAGTAAACGCACGCGGTAAGTTCATCGATGAACCTGAAGCGGAAGATATAAAAGTAGACGACGTCGAGGTCGTGATCGGTGGTCAAGGCGTGCAGAAAGAGTTCACTGAGAATCTCACTGGCGTAAACGCTGACGATTCACGCACGTTCCTGGTCGATTATCCCGCAGACTTCACTTCACCTGGTCTTGCAGGTAAGAAAGTTGAATACACGACTGAAGTCACCTCTGTTCGACAAAAAGAACTGCCCGAACTCGACGACGAATGGGTCAAGAGTCTCGGCGGAGATTTTGATTCAGTCGAAATGTTTAGGACGAAGGTGCGTGAGGATCTCGAAGCGAGAGCCGAGGCCGAGTCAGATCACCACCTGCGCGACGACTTGATACGCAAGCTGCTCGATGGACACCCGTTTGAAGTACCGCAAAGTCTCATCGAACAACAGACGCAGACTCGTCTCGAAGGTGTCGTGCGCCAGATGATGAGTCGCGGAATCGATCCCCGCACACAGGAGCTCAATTGGGAGAGTGCGCGCGAAGAATTGAAGGGTCAGGCAGAACAGGATGTGCGCTCTTCGCTGCTGCTGGATAAGATCGCAGACGCCGAGAATATCGACGTCACCGACGAAGAAATCGACGCTGAGATCGAATCGATTGCAAGTGCATCACGACAAACAAAAGAACAAGTGCGTGCTGCCTTGACAAAGGATGGAGGCGAACGTAGCATCGCGCACAGATTGCGCAGCCGTAAAGCGCTTGATCTTTTGATTGAAAACGCGAATATCACAGACGCTGAATGGACCGAATCAAAGGAACCAGAAGAAGCGCCAAAGGATGAATAGCTTCATTGCCGATTGCCAATTGCCAATTGCCAATTTAAAGAAGTAAGCCGACAGAAAATTGGAAATCGGCAATTGGCAATCGGCAATTTTGTAACGAGGTTAGACTGTATGGCTCTAGTCCCAATGGTCGTGGAGCAAACTTCGCGAGGCGAGCGCGCCTTCGATATTTACTCACGACTACTGAAAGACAATATTATTTTCCTGGGTACTCCGATCGACGATCAGATTGCCAACCTAATCGTAGCCCAACTGCTATTTCTCGAAGCCGAAGATCCCGAAAAAGACATCAACGTATATATCAATTCACCTGGTGGGTCGATCACTGCAGGTATGGCGATCTACGACACGATGCAATTCATTCGCCCGGATGTTACGACCATTTGTGTCGGACAATGTGCATCGATGGGGGCTCTCTTGTTGGCCGCGGGCGCAAAAGGAAAACGCTTCGCACTCCCTAATTCGCGTATCCTCATTCACCAACCCTCAGGCGGATCACAAGGCCAGGCAACAGACATCCGCATTCAAGCAGAAGAGATCCTGCGAATGCGCGAGCTCACCTCCCAAATTATCGCCAAACACACGGGACAGTCTTACGAAAACGTCGAACGTGATGTTGAACGCGATAAAATTATGTCTGCCATGCAGGCCAAGGAATATGGTTTAATAGACGAGGTCATCGCGCACCGAGAGTAGTGGGACGGCGCGGTCCCCCAAAGGAGCTTCATCGCGAGATTATGGTGAGACGAACTGATGATACTCTGCGCTGCTCGTTCTGCGGTAAATCGCAAAACGAAGTGAAGAAGCTCATTGCAGGACCCACCGTCTACATCTGCAACGAGTGTATCGACATCTGCAACGAGATTATCACCGACGATCAGCAGGCAGAGTCAGTCGCCACCCGCCCGCCACTTCCGAAGCCCGGAGAGATTAAAAACTTTTTAGATGAATACGTGATCGGCCAGGAGGAAACGAAGAAGCGCCTGGCCGTTGCTGTGTATCAACACTACAAGCGTATCGAGCTCGGTCGTCGTCGCTCAGATGTTGAAATTCAGAAAGCAAACATCCTGCTAATCGGACCCACGGGCACGGGCAAGACATTGCTGGCGCAAACGCTCGCGCGCATGCTGGCAGTTCCCTTCACGATTGTTGATGCGACGACGTTGACTGAAGCCGGCTATGTTGGTGAGGACGTCGAGAACATCATTTTGAAGTTGCTACAGGCCGCGAATGGTGACGTCGAACGCGCTCAACAAGGCATCATCTATATCGACGAAGTCGACAAGATTTGTCGTAAGGATGAAAACCCGTCGATCACGCGCGACGTGTCCGGCGAGGGAGTGCAGCAGGCGCTGCTGAAGATCCTCGAAGGCACGGTCGCAAATGTGCCACCACAAGGTGGTCGCAAACATCCACATCAGGAATTCTTCCCTGTTGACACAACTAACATTCTCTTCCTCTGCGGTGGCGCTTTCGTCGGCCTCGAGAAAGTGATCGAGCGACGGCTGCGAAACAAGTCGCTCGGATTCCATGCCGAAGTGAAGTCAGGCATGCATCGTCACGCAGAGGCGCTGGCGGCAGTGCAGCCTGAAGATCTGATTCGCTTTGGATTGATCCCGGAGTTTGTCGGACGTCTGCCAGTCTGCGGCGTGCTCCACGAACTCGACGAGGGAGCACTCATCAAGATTCTTACCGAACCCAAGAACGCTCTGGTCAAGCAGTACCAGAAGAAGTTTGATTTCGATAATGTTAAGCTGAAGTTCACCGAGGATGCGCTCAAAGCGGTCGCCCGACAGGCTGTTGAGCGGAAAGTCGGAGCCCGCGGCCTGATGATGATCCTCGAAGAGCTGCTGCTTGACGCGATGTACACCCTTCCTTCTCAGAAACGAGTCAAAGAATTCGTCATAACCAGCGAAATGGTCGAACGTCGCCGAGCTATTCCGGGTGAAGGCCTCGCCGGAATCGACGGCGCCGCAGCGTAAGAAAGCACTGATATAGGTCGTATAAGTCCTTTCGGACATGTAAGTCCTATGCTGTTCCGACCCCCGAAAGTGCCAATGTGGCGCGCCCGACCGGAAATGTTTTACAATTAGCCCTCTTTCTCAGGTAGAGTTGTTTCAATCATGGAAGAATATTCAGACAGAACCCCCTCCGACGTAGCATGGTATCCGATGGTGCCAATCCGCGACGTCGTGATATTCCCCTTTACTAAAGTCGCTTTCAAAATAGGTCGCTCCGGATCGGTCAGGGCGCTCGAACAGGCCCTTGCGACGGATCGGACGATTTTCTTAGCTACACAACACGACGCCACTGTCGACGAGCCCAATCCGGGGCAGATTTACGGAGTTGGCACGCTCGGCCGCATTCTCCAGTCGCAAAAACAGGAGAACGGTCAGATCAAGGTGGTCGTTGAAGGTCGCGAACGTGCGACAACTGTGCGCGTTGAGAACACCGATGGTGCGTTCATGGCTCTCGTTCGTCGCGCGCCCGTGGTCAACGAAGAAGGCACACGTCTCGACGCACTGATCCAGAAAGTTGGTCAGCTCGTCGAGCAACACCTGCGACTCGCGCCTGACACGCAAACTGACGCACTACAAACAGCGCTGCGCAATCAGGAGCCTTCGCATCTCGCCGATGCACTCGCATCACAACTGCGAATCTCTGTCGAAGACAAGCAGGGCCTGTTGGAGATCTTCTCTACTCAGGCGCGGCTGCAACGTTTGATCGAGTTACTGGAAACCGAGATCGAGAAACGTCAACTCGATCGCACGATCCAAACTCGCGTCAAGCGACAGATGGAGAAAGCTCAGAAAGAGTACTACCTCAACGAGCAGATCAAAGCGATTCACAAAGAGCTTGGTCGCAAGGATGAGAAAGCTGAACTCGAAGAGCTGAAGAAAAAGATTGAAGAAGCCGGCATGACCGACGAGGCCAAAGAGAAAGCCATGCAGGAACTGCATCGCCTCGAAGCTATGCCGCCGATGTCTGCCGAGGGCACAGTCTCGCGAACGTATATCGACTGGCTAATCAGCGTGCCCTGGAAACAGAAATCGAAAGAGATCAAGGATCTCATCAAGGCTGAAGAGGTTTTGAACGACGATCACTTTGGTTTGGAGAAGATCAAGGAACGAATCCTCGAGTATCTCGCAGTTCGACAACTGGTGAAGAACCCGAAGGGATCGATTCTCTGCTTTGTAGGTCCGCCGGGAGTTGGCAAAACAAGTCTCGGAAAATCGATCGCACGAGCTACCGGACGTAAGTTTGTACGCCTCTCGCTTGGCGGCGTGCGTGATGAAGCTGAGATTCGCGGTCATCGTCGCACATACATCGGCGCACTGCCCGGACAGATCATTCAGATGATGAAGAAAGCCGGTGCGGTGAATCCGGTGCTGCTGCTTGACGAAGTCGACAAGCTCGGCGCTGATTTCCGTGGCGACCCGAGTGCGGCATTGCTTGAAGTGCTCGACCCGGAACAGAACCACACGTTCCAGGATCACTATCTCGACGTTGAATACGATCTCTCGAAGGTCTTCTTCATCGCTACGGCCAACGTGCTGCACACGATTCCGCCGGCGCTTCAGGATCGTCTCGAGATTCTTCGTCTCTCCGGTTACACGGAGCGAGAGAAACTCGAGATCGCGAAGCGTCACCTCGTGCCGAAACAAGCCGAGGGCAACGGTCTCAAACTCGAACAGTTTGATTTCAAAGATGAAGGCATTCTCGAAGTGATTCGTCACTACACGCGTGAGGCTGGTGTTCGTAATCTCGAACGCGAGATCGGCTCATGCTGTCGCAAGCTTGCGCGCAAGTTTGTTTCTGAACAGACAGATCCAAACGCGAGTTCCGTTGTAGTCGACGCCGAACGCGTTCGCGAGATGCTTGGTCCGATCAAGTTCAGACAGCAAGGCATCGCGGCGGAGAGTGAAGTCGGACTCGCAACCGGGTTGGCCTGGACTGAAATCGGCGGTGAAGTGCTACAGATTGAAGCCACGCTTGTTAAAGGTCGTGGCGGCGTAACTCTGACAGGCAAACTCGGCGACGTCATGCAGGAGTCAGCGCAAGCAGCATTGACCTGTATTCGCGCGCGCGCTGAACGCCTCGGCATGAGTCTCGACTTCATCCGCAAACGAGATCTGCATATTCATATTCCGGAAGGCGCCATTCCGAAAGATGGACCTTCCGCCGGTATTACGATGGCGACTGCAATGGCCTCTGCGTTGGCCCGCGCGGCCGTTAAAAAGAATGTTGCCATGACGGGTGAGATCACGCTGCGCGGGAAAGTGCTTCCTATCGGCGGAGTTAAAGAGAAACTGCTCGCTGCCCATCGCTTTGGTATCGACACGATCATTCTGCCAAAGGATAACGAGAAGGATCTGACCGAATTGCCAGAGGAAGTTCGCGAAGTGCTTGCCATCCATCTCGTCGAGACTATTGATGAGGTCTTGTCTCTCGCGCTCGAAGACTCGTGCCCGACGCAGGCCGCTGCTGATGAAGGTCCGCCGATTTGGAACACCGAGCAGCCTTCACAAGGAATTCAGACTAGTTAAGATTTTATTCAAGCCATCCACAGATTACACAGACTGGCTGGTAGATCTGTGTGTAATCTGTGGATGGATCTACATAGGAGAATCAACAGATGAGCAAATATAAAGATGCGGATTTGATCTTGAAGCTGTACGACCTCCGTCGCGAAAAGACGATGCGCGAAGCACGCACCTGGTTTTTTATGTTCAACCCCAAGGGCAAAGAAGATTTTATAGATGTATTAACCAGCGATAAGAGTGCTCTCTATCGAATGGTAACGTCTTACTGGGACATGGCCTGCTCATTCGTTAACAACGGCGCCATAGACGCGCAGATGTTCAACGACGCTAACGGCGAGCATTTCTTTGTTTATGCCAAGCTGGAGCCATTTCTTCCGGCTCTTCGCGAAGAGATGGGAAATCCTAACCTTTTCGCGCACCTTGAAAAGGTAGTAAAAAACTGTCCTGACTACGAAACCAAACTGGCCACCATCAGGGATCGGATGTCGAAGCTAATCGCGCTCTACCAGCAACGTGCCGCAGCCCAAGCCGCCGCCGCTGGTGGTAATTGATCAGAAAAAATCGGCCGCGGATCCGTATAATCCGCGGCCAAACTAACTGATGAAGGCCGTTACCGCCGAATTCATCAAGAGCGCATTTCAAGAATCCGACTGGCCGCGTGATTCCAAACCTGAGATCGCTTTTCTGGGACGCTCAAACGTCGGCAAGTCGAGCCTGATCAATTCCTTACTCGGTGTTCGTGGTCTCGCTCGCACTTCCTCAACGCCCGGCAGAACGCAGTCGTTAAATTTCTTCCAGATTAATGATCAGTTCCGTTTTGTGGATTTGCCGGGATTTGGGTACGCTCGGGTACCGAAGGAAATAAAATCGAGTTGGGGCGAGATGGCGACCAGTTATCTTGCCAAGCGCCGCCAGCTTGTGCTATCAATTCACATCGTAGATTCGCGCCACGAACCCACAAAACAGGATTTGCAGCTTCACGAATGGCTTGAGGAAAATAGCAAGCCGCAATTAGTTGTTGCCACGAAATCCGATAAGCTATCGAACAACGAGTTGAGGAAGAACCTGGGGCACATTGCACGCGTGCTCAATGACGACAGCGTAGTGGCCTACTCGGCCAAAAGCGGCCGCGGTCGCGACGAGCTTTGGCGTGCGATTATAAGCGCAGTTGATCGGCATTGAAGTTGTTGTGTAAAGATGTGGACAGTTTTATCCACAGTTTGCACACAGATGTGTTGCTCATGTTTGCGCTTTGCAATGCTAAGTTAGTATCCTGAACTGTATCCGAAAATCTCATCTGCCCCCTTTTGGTCAATCTCGAATTTTGGGCCACGCCCCTTGAGCGGGTGGCATCATAGACATTACCGATTTGCCGCGCGCGAAAAGTTGAGTTACATTGCACTATACCGTTTGAGGAGAATCAGATTATTGCCCCGCGAATGAAGTGGGAGGTCGCTGCGCGCGTCCTGCATCTCGCTCTACCACACAATCGTTCATTTCAATCATTAAGTTAATTGGTAAACGCTGAAACTGCGTAAAGAAATACAGAGAACAACTGATATGTCACAACGAACACGTTCACGCGCATCAAGCGCGAACAACGACGCCAACGGTGAAGACGGCGGCGCAACTGTCGCAACCGCCGAAGCTCCCGAACGAGAATCCAGAGATGGCCGCGATGGCGGCAAGAACGAGGGTTTTCACAATCTGGCTGATCTAAAGGAGATGTCCATCTCCAAACTTACGCAAATTGCGAAAAGCATGGATGTGCCCGGCGCAACCGGCATGCGTAAGCAGGAACTCATCTTCAAAGTGCTGGCCGCACAAACTGAGAAAAGCGGTCTCATCTTCTCTGAAGGTGTCCTGGAAACATTGCCGGATGGATTCGGCTTTCTCCGTGCGCCTGAGTACAACTATCTGCCGGGCCCCGACGACATCTACGTCTCGCCGTCACAGATTCGCAAATTCGATTTGCGCACCGGCGACACTGTCAGTGGTCAGATCCGACCGCCTAAAGAGGGCGAACGATATTTCGCATTGATCAAAGTCGAAGCGATCAACTTTGAATCGCCGGATCAGGCACGGGAGAAAGTCTTCTTCGACAATCTCACGCCGCTGTATCCGGAAGAGCAGTTGAAGATGGAGACGTTGTCGGAAAACCTTTCCGCGCGCGTGATCGACCTGGTGACGCCGCTTGGTAAAGGTCAACGCGGTTTGATCGTCGCTCCACCGCGCACCGGTAAAACGATGTTGCTGCAAACGATCGCCAACTCGGTGACGCAGAACCATCCTGAAACAACTTTGATCGTGCTGCTGATCGACGAACGACCGGAAGAAGTCACCGACATGCAGCGTTCGGTTAACGGCGAAGTGATTTCGTCCACGTTCGATGAACCGCCGACGCGCCACGTACAGGTCGCAGACATGGTGATCGAAAAAGCGAAGCGACTCGTCGAACACAAACGCGACGTCGTTATTCTGCTCGACTCCATCACGCGTCTCGCGCGTGCTCATAACGCAGTGGTGCCACCGAGCGGCAAGATTCTCTCTGGCGGTATTGATTCAAACGCGTTGCAGCGTCCAAAACGTTTCTTTGGCGCCGCCCGCAACATCGAGGAAGGCGGATCGCTCACAATCATTGCTACCGCTCTTATCGATACGGGTTCGCGTATGGACGACGTGATCTTTGAAGAGTTCAAAGGCACGGGTAACTCCGAAATTCATCTCGATCGTCGTTTGAGTGATAAGCGTCTCTTCCCTGCGATCGATCTGCAACGTTCAGGTACGCGTAAGGAAGAACTGCTCATCAGCAAGGAAGATCTCAATCGCATCTGGGTGATGCGGCGCGTTCTGAATCCGCTGTCACCGGTCGAGCAGATGGAAGTCGTCCTTGAGCGACTCGAGAAGACCAAATCCAACGCCGAATTTCTCGCCTCAATGCAAAGCTAAAAGTAAATCCATCCACAGATTACACAGAAAGAAATCTGCGTAATCTGTGGATGGGCTTCTGTAAATGCGCGTCGCGATCCTGACTTCTGAAGCTGTGCCCTTTGCCAAGACTGGCGGGCTCGCTGACGTATCAGGCGCATTGCCCAAAGCGCTGGTTGCGCTGGATGTCGACACAAAGCTGATCCTCCCTCTTTACGAGCAAGTCGATCGGACGCTGTTGAATGGCGGCTCTGTTGAAAACGTTCGCGTTGAATGGCGTGGACAGGTTCATCTGGTGCGCTTCTGGTACAGCGACGCGGCAGGAGCGCCGGCTTATCTGCTCGAAACACCGGAGTTCTTCGGACGTTCGACGATATACGGTCACAGCGACGATCACATTCGTTTTGCGTTCTTCTCACGTGCCGCGCTCGCCTTGCTCAAACATTTGAGTTTCGAGCCTGACATCGTGCATGGAAACGACTGGCCTTGTGGTTTCGCGATGGCTGAGTTGAGTGCGCGGCGTCGCCACGAAACGTTCTTTCAGAAAACGCGCAGTCTGTTTTCACTTCATAACGTCGGTTATCAGGGGCTCTTTGATGCCGGCGATCTATGGTGGCTCGGATTCGGAGATCCGCCTGAACGCGACTACTTCGCGCTCGATCGTCACGCCTCCGCACTGAAGGCTGGGATTATGGCAGCGGACGCGCTCTCGACTGTGAGCCCGCGTTATGCTCGTGAGATTCAAACTCGCGACCAGGGTCACGGACTCGAATGGCTTCTGCGCGCGCGCAAAGATCGTCTGGCAGGAATTACTAACGGAGTCGATTACAGCATCTGGAATCCGGAAACTGATCCGCACATCGCCGCAAATTTTTCCGCCGATGATATGTCAGGCAAACGCGAGTGCAAGATCGATCTGTTACGCCGGTTTGGACTTCCGGAAGAACCTGAGCGACCGATCATCGCGATCATCTCGCGACTCGTTGGACAAAAGGGTTACGACCTGATCCGCCAGATCTCTGGATCGATTCTTCAAACCGGATCGTTTTTCATCGCACTCGGCGCCGGCGCCAAAGAGTATGAAGACTTTTTACAACGCTGGCATGATGCAGCCCCGCGACAGGTTGGCATTTACAAAGGTTACGCGGGTGAGCCACTCGCACATCAGATCGAGGCGGGCGCCGACATGTTTCTCATGCCGTCGCTGTACGAGCCGTGCGGTTTGAATCAGATGTATAGCATGCGCTACGGCACTATTCCGATCGTGCGTGCGACGGGCGGCCTCGACGACACGGTCCAGCAGTTCAATCCGGCTGATGGATCGGGAACAGGATTCAAGTTTGGACCGTATGAGGCAGGTGCTTTGCTTGAAAAAATACGCGAAGCCCTTTACTTTTATGCGCGGCCCGAGCAGTGGCAAAAGATTCAGCACAACGGAATGGCAGTCGATAATTCCTGGAAGGCTGCGGCAAAGAAGTACATCGAGTTGTACCAGGAAATCTGAGCATTGCCGATTGCCAATTGCCGATTGCCAATTTAAGAACTTCCCTTGGCTTTCTTAACAATCGGCAATTGGCAATCGGCAATCGGCAATAAACTATGTCTAAAGTAATCGCAGTGATCGGCGCCCAGTGGGGCGACGAAGGAAAAGGCAAGATCGTCGATCTGCTCGCCGAGCGGTTCGAGATCGTTGCGCGCTACCAGGGTGGACACAACGCCGGGCACTCGGTCCAGGTCGGCGATCAATCGTTCGTGCTTCACCTGTTGCCGTCGGGCATTGTGCATCGTGGCAAAACCTGCGTGCTCGGGAACGGCATGGTTATCGATCCTAAGGCATTCTTTGTTGAAGCCGATCGACTCACACAACAAGGCATCGAAGTCTCACCAGAACGCGTGAAGATAAGTTCGCGCGCGCACCTCATTTTTCCTTATCACCGCGCTTTGGACCATACGAGCGAAGAGCGCCTCGGCAATGAAAAGGTCGGAACTACCTTGCGTGGCATCGGTCCCGCGTATGAAGACAAAGCCGGACGTCGTGGCATTCGTACTGCCGACGCGCTTGTGCCTGACGTGCTTCGCTCTCGCATCGAACGAAATCTCGAAGACGCAAATCGCATCATTGAAGCTTACGGCGGTGAGCGCCTCGACGCAGATCAAATCTTCGATGAGATGTCGGTACTCACCGAACGTCTTGGACCATTCATCGCTGACACTACACACTATTTGAACGTCGCTGCGACTGAAGGAAGATCGATTCTTCTCGAGGGCGCGCAAGCGACGCTGCTGGACGTCGACCACGGCACCTATCCGTTTGTTACCTCGTCAACGACAGTCGCCGGCGGCGCGATTATCGGCACCGGACTCGCGCCGAACCGGTTGACAGGAGTGTTGGGTATTGTGCGCACTTATACCACTCGCGTTGGTGAAGGTCCGTTCCCGACCGAGATGCTCGAAGGTGAAGCGGAGTTGGGCCAGATGATTCGCGAGCGTGGCCGTGAGTATGGTGCGTCGACGGGTCGCCCGCGTCGTTGCGGATGGTTTGATGCATTTGCGACGCGCTATGCGGCGGAGATCAATGGCTTCTCTTCCGTCGCCCTCACGAAACTAGACGTGCTCGACACCCTGGATGAGATCAAAGTCTGCATCGGTTACAAACTCGACGGAAAGATGTGTGAATCTCTACCAGCCGTTTCACAGGACCTGCGGCGCGTCGAACCCGTCTACGCCACGCTCCCCGGTTGGAAAAGCTCCACCCTCGGCACAACGGAGATTAGCGCTCTTCCCCCCAACGCGCGTCGCTACATCGAATTCCTCTCCCAACAGATCGGCACCGAAATCGGCCTCGTCTCCACCGGCCCTGAACGCATGCAAACAATCATCGTGCAAGACTCAGCCCTCGGTCGCTGGCTCTAATCAGCGTTCATCAGCGTTCATCCGCGGCTAAACTCTTCCATGTTTGCTCAATCGTGGTTACGTTCGGTAGAATGCCCTCCGTCCTGCATGTAGATGGGCCGATAGCTCAGTCGGTAGAGCAACTGGCTTTTAACCAGTGGGTCGCAGGTTCGAGTCCTGCTCGGCTCAATTCCCTCACCCCAATCTAACAACTACGGATCGCGTAGCCCCGCGAAGAAGGCCAGTCAAGCAGCGGCAATTGTAGAAGCGGATCCGTTGGCACCCGTTCACGAGTAAATTAAAATGGAACCTCAGTTAGATCGACACTAAGGAACTAGACCAAAATGCGAATTGCACTCTTTGTTTTCATTTTGGGGCTTTACCCGCTCACTCCCACCGCGCAATCGCTGCCGGAATGGCAACGCGTGTACACCTTTGATGAAAGCACAGTTGAAATAAACACTTTACTTGTGACTTCGATCACCAAAGATGTAGTTCGCGTTAGGTTTCGATGGACATTTGACGAGCCTCAGTCTTTGGGCCGACTTCCGAAAGAAATATACAAAAGCCAACTCGAGGTAATGGAGTTCAATTGCTCGCAAAATCAGTATCGGCCCTATCACTCCACTTTCTATGAGTCCGGGGGAAACATTCTTCACATTGACGATTCACCAGGTAAGTGGCGCCCTGTACCGTCGGGAAGCATGATTGAGAAGCTGTTCGTCCCGGGTTGTGAGCTGATAAGAAATAAAACTGAGGTCAAGTCCGAGTCTGACAAAAAGGCGAACCTGGAAAAGGTAGCGCACTTCGCTCACGATTTCGCGCAGCAGTTAGAAAAAACGAAGAACTTTCAGTCTGTGGTTGATCGATTCTTTGCGGCCAACTACCTGGATGGCTATTTGAGCGATCGCCAAACAAATTGGTTCTCGAATCTCAGTCGGAACACTGCAGCTACACTTAGCCGGCAAGAACTCCAGCGTTTCTACGTGGCGCAGATGAATGCGGGCTACTTGAGCTCCCTTTACCTCATCAGTCAACTGCCATCTGATTCGGAAGAACCAGCGTCACAAGAAAAGTTGCTTCCACCCGATGTCCGCCAGTTAATCAGAAATCACCGTTACACAGCTCGGTACAAAAACCGAACAAGTAACTATGATCTGCTGGCAGAGAACATAGACAGTGTCGAGCGACTGCGAAGCTATACTGATCTATTGGAGAAGCTTAGTTCATTAATGCGGAATCATATTGGGAGAGTCGGCGCTACACGTAGTAAAGAATGGCACGCAATGTTAGACCACTGGGATCTTTATCAACCAAAGGTCCGAGTCTGTTCCGGGGACTGTCTTGGTCTACCGGCCGGGACAAAATTGTTCGAGGTCAATGTTCCTGTATTTAATCTTCAAGTTGCAGAGGTCAGCGGAAGTCTCAAGGTAGTAACGGCCATCAGTCGCTTCTGAAGATGGGGCCCATCCTAAATTCAAAAAACAAGTCGGTGTGCGGGCGTGAGACGCCTGCACACCGACTAATAGTTTGTTCTGAAACTGACCTTTAGAACGTTAAACGGAGGCCCAACTGTGCGGTCAGCGGGCGACCGACGGGTGGGCCGAAGCCGGGGCCGTATAGCGATACCGGTTGCAAGAATGATCCTGCGGCGGTGGCAGAACTGAGGGCCAGTCGCGAAGCATATGAGAGGTTCTGTACATTGAAGACGTTGTAGAGATCTATGTAAGTGCTCAACTTCACTTGCTCGCCAAAGCGGAACATCTTCGCAGCTCGCAGATCAACGTTGAAGAAGCGGCCACTTTTATCCCGGCGGATAACTCCCCCCGGTTCGACAATCACGCCGTGGCGAATGCTATTGACATCGGCCTGCGTGCATCCGAATGGATTGAGTGCCCTCACCGCTGCCGAATTCCCACGTACTGCAAATACAGCCATTGGATCAACGCCGGCGCAGAGTCGATCATTAGTGGCGAGACCGTCACCATCAATGTCCAGACCCGTGTTTGCAGAAAAAGGCCGGGAAGTAGCGAATTGCATGATCGGGGCCAGCTGAAATCCATATGGCAACTCAAACACGCCACTCATAACAATTCGATGCCGCTCGTCCAGGCGTGTTGGCCCAAACTCTTCCGGCTTGAATTGATTCTCCGGAGTGGTGGCAATGCCGTTGCCGCTGTACGAGGCTACCGGCTGACCGCCCCACGATCTGGAATTGGCCAGAATGTAGCTGCCTGAAAAGAGATACTTCCGTGTACGGTATTTCAGTGTAGTGGTCCAACTATCGAACAGCGAGCGGTTCGTAGTTCCAATCATGTTGATCTGCTCGATGCGATTTGCCGGCAGTCCAGCGTCCACAAACGCGCGATCAAACACGCGGCTATTGAGCCCGCGAACGCACAACGGCGATGCGGGATTAGAACCCGGATACGCGGGGTTGCAGATATTCTCAATGCGCGGATTGATCACCTGAACCCGTGGCTCATGGACGCCCAGTGTATGCACGTAGTCACTCGACAACGTCATCGATTCGCCGATCTTCTTTTCTATCCCGAGCGAAAACTTCTGCACGTAAGGCTCCGATGCGTCAGGATCGTTAATACGCCCGAACCCACCCACGGCTAGATTCGCGATCGAAAAACCCGGCGGCGGTGTAGGCAGAGGATCTACTCCAAAACGGAAGGCCGGCAACTGACCAACCCCCACGTCCGTGTTCGTCAAACTGAGAATCGTCTGGTAGAGCACCGGATTCGTTTGGGTGAGTGAGAACAATGTCAGGTTCTGGAAGAGTTGATCGTAGAAGATACCGTAACCACCACGGATGACCGTGTTTCCTCCTCCTGTCGGATCCCAGGCGAACCCGAGACGAGGTTGAAACTCCGTCCAGCTCGGTGTAGTGCGGCTAAGCCTCTCCGGATCACCGGTAATCGCTTGAGCGAGAGGATGGTTCAGTTGTTGCAGAACTTGAATTGTGCGGTTGTTGGTCTGGTCGGGAAGGTTGCCGATGTTCGCATCCCAACGAAGGCCGAGGTTTAGCGTGAAATTTGGTCTAACCTTGTAATCGTCCTGAACGTAAAACGCCAACTGGTGGATCTTCTGATCGTGAGTTCCTTCACCGTCTGAGAAACTGATATTCTGAACGGCTCCAGGCGTAGCAAATCCCTGCGGGTATTTGCCATTGGTGTTGTTCACGATCGTCGTCGGCGAGTCGAAGAACGCAATGGTGTAGCCCTTCGAACCGAAGAAGAAGAACCCGCCTAATTCAGTGTTGATATAGTTAACGCCGAACTTCAGCCCGTGGTTACCAGCCTGCCACGAGAAATCATCGCGAAATTGGAACTTTCGCTCTTCGGTAGCTTGCGGCACGTTTGTGTTAGCGCCGATGGTGATGCCACCTGGAAATTGCAACTGCGGGTTTGTCGTAACTGCCAGAATCGCATTGCTGAAGTCCTGAAAGTGAAACGAAAACTGGTTCAGTTTTGTCGAACTTAATGTCCAGGTGTGATTAGCAACTAAGCTGTAGAGCTTGTTGTCGTCGGTGTTGCCGCCAGTTAAATCCGTGGTGGCAGGATTTGCAACCTGATCGTTTGGCGAGCTGTTCTTCTGGTAAGCAAACCGGTAGAACATACTCTGGTTATTGGTTAGATTGTGGTCCACCTTCGCGGTGAGCAACGTGTCGTCGTAAGGCGTCGGAATCTCGGAGACGAAGTTCGAACCCGGAATCAACGGTATTTGCACGGCGGCAGCCTGGCTCACTGAAACGTTCTGTCGCTCACGAAATCGCTCCAACGCAAAGAAGAAGAAGAGATTGTCTCTCACAATCGGCCCGCCGATCGATCCGCCAATTTCCTGACGGCTGAAGCTCGGCTTCTCGAAGGTTGGAGTAGCTGCCAACCTTTGCTTCTCGAAGAAGTCAAACGCTCGCAACTTCTCGTCGCGGAAGTTGGCGAAGAACGATCCATGAAACTCGTTCCCACCTGACTTGGTGATGACGTTAACTACACCACCAACAGCTCGACCCTGTTCCGCGGTCCAACGGTGTTGCAGCACCTGAAACTCCTGAATCGATTCGTACGAAAAATTCTGGAGCAAGCTGCCGACTACATTGTCTTTGTTGTCGCCGCCATCGACGTTTACGTCGACCTGACGACCATCGCCACCGTTGAATGCTACGTTGCCCACGCGCGTCTTGGTCGGATCAAAGTTTCCGACTGGTCGCGCTTCAGGCATGATCACTGAGAGGGCGGCGAAAGTTCGATTCAGCAGCGGTAGATTCTCGACCTGAACTGGTGTAACCACACCGCCCAGATCGGAGCGCGTCGTCTCGATGCTCACGATGTCGGACGTGATGTTAACGACCTCAGTTATTTGTCCGGCCTTCATATCGAAGTTAACAGTCACCGTCGTGCCCACATTAATCTCACGCCCTTTCAACACGGCCTTACTGAAATTCGGCGCTTCGGCGGTGATGTCGTAAGTGCCAGGCGGCAGTTCGCCGATCATGTAGTTTCCCTGGCTGTCTGACTGCGTGGTACGTTCCTGGCCTGTGCCGAGATGGCGCGCAGTAACGGTCGCATTTGCAACAGCGGCGCCGTTTTGGTCAAGCACACGGCCGGTAATATCGGCGGTAGTAACCTGAGCAGTAACCGGAGCGGCAAAGAGAAGACTGGCCAATAGAGCCACTGCACATCCGGAAAGAAATCGCGTTAAGTAACTCATGCTTCCCTCCTTAGGCTGAAGTGAATGTGTACGCGCCGGTCCTGGCGATTGACCGACAACATGCCGACGGAATGTTAAGTAACCCGTTTGGGAGGCCGCTTTGAAGTGAGGGGATTGTACCATTGCCACTAAAAAGCACAAATATCTTTTGTGCTTCCTGTGCCTTTTGGTGCTTTTTTGTGGCTAATTATTCTTCGAGGATCGAGAGGTAAGCGCGCCATGGGCCAACTGTGTCGCGGTACTGTTTGGCCATCACACGCACGACTTGTCTGACATGCCCAAGATCGTGAACGACCCAGGTCGCAAGTAACTGCTTCATTGTTACGACGCCCAGTTCGGGGTGCTTGCCACGCTTCTCCAGCAATGCTGGCGTGAGTTTCATCTCATTTAACTCGTGAAGGTTTTCTTTTCTGAGCATCGCAAACGTATCGAGCAGTTCCGCCATAGACTTCCCTTTCGACTTCTCAAACATCGCTACCCGATCAAACGGCTCGAAAGCTCGCGCTTCCCCGTGTTCAAGAATAATTTTCGCGCGTGGAATCCAGTCGGTTTCCTCACCATGAATGAGATGGCCCACGATGTCGTACGGGCTCCACATCTCCAACCCTTCGTTTTGAACAAGCCACGTCTCAGAAAGGTCCCTAAGCATTGAATTGAGAATTACGGGTGTGCGGCTGAGCAGCTCTATCGCACGTTGAAGCTCAAAATCCATTATCCGACTCCATAACACCTGTTTCTACCGCATGTGATCATAGTATGCGTGAGTTCGAAACAAAAAGGGGCGACACCAACATTCGCCCCTTGCCTAACACGGTTTGATATTGGAGGCTTACTTGCAGCCGTGATCGCAGGTAGCCTCAGTGTTGCCGGCCAGTGGTCCTGAACCTTTGCGGCCGGGATGTCCTGAAATAGTGACTACTGCTGTTCCGACGTTATCGTCGTAATTCGTTTCCGGCAATTGATGACAGAGTCCCTTCGAGTCGACATTCGGGCACAGTTCGCCTGGCTGCGCGACAAATGGCGGATTCACGGTGATCCGGATTATGTACTCGCCGGGCTCAACGGGCGTCTGATTATCACCGCCATCAAGAATGAAGAATTGTCCGGGAAGTGTGAACCGGTAAGTGTCGGCCCAACCAGCCGACACGCCCTGATTGCCAGGTATGCCAATCGCGCCACAACTTCGGAATTTACCTTCTTTGGGTGGAACACCACCAACAGGAACCGGATTCGGATCGGTATCGAGCATGCAGAACCCACGCTTTGCTGCCTGCAAAACCTGGCCGGTGCGTGGATTGACGAGTTCGTAAATTGCGTAGTGCCGAAAATGGAAATGATTATGGCACGTGGCAAACTCAAAGAGTCCGTCATTAGCTTCAAAGTGTGCGTTCGGATCACCGACGACGAGGTCCGCGTTTCCGATATTCGGCGTCATTACAGTAAAGCGTATGAGTCGTCGCACTCCTGGTGTGATGCCACCTTCAATCGCAGTGCATGAACCAGCCAGGATCTTTTCATCACGAACCACCCATTGAGATCCGAGGACGTCGGAGCGAACCGTAAGATTTGGACCATCGACCGGAGTCGCACTACCCCTGGAAGCGATTGCAAGCCAGGCGATGCCCACGACGACACACAGTGAAAAGAGGATTAGTAGGGAACGCATTTTAGACATGTAGGGCTCCTTTGATACGGTTGAAAGGTTCCAGACCACCTTCAGTCTAGATAAATTCAAGGCAAGGCCTGGAAAGGATTTACAAGTTGTCAGGTACTTGTTTGTTTGGGGGATTGAGCGAAACCTCAGTCACTCCACGGTGAGTCGCGAGCCTACCTCTCAGAGAAACACAAGTCAAGCGTCGTAGCCACACGGTGATGTAAAGACTGACTTAACGCCGAAGGCGTTGGCTAACCCTAGTACAGGGTTGGAGCGCAGCGACAACCCTTGGGATCCGGACCACAAAATACATTCAACCTAAAAAGGGGGATAATATAGTTGACTGACCAGCGGGTTATTCTTCGTAGAGGCGTCCGACACGAACAGTCTTGCAGTGATAACAACCGCTATGCTGATCATCTTGTTTGTACCAATGATGATCGGCCTTAACTGACTCGCAATCGTCCCCTTTTTTAACAAGCCAGCAAAGCGGGCGAGGTAGCAAAATGCGCAGATTTGTCCGCCAGCGGTAAGGATGATCGTATTCTAGCGACGGGTGATCCGCCGTAAGGCTAAATCTCAAACTGTTCTCCGTTTCTTAGCTGCCTTCTGGCACTCTATCACACAAACTTCCGAGACGTCTCATGCCGGCAGTTTACTTATTCTCTGATCGCTGTTCTATCGATTTTTCCGACAGACTCTGAAAGGGTTGAACGTATTTGGGGGATTGGATCCCAAGGTTGTCCCTGCGCTCCAACCCTGGGCTAAGGATAGCGAACGCCTTCGGCGTTAAAACGCAGCAGATGGAAATGACGAATGCGACGGCCATGCTGGTGAATTGAACGATAACGCTACGCCACAGGTTCTGCTATCTTATCCCAACCAAAACGCTCCGGACGGAAAACCAATGAAGACAAAACTCTCCATTCTTCCCCTACTCTTGTGCTGTGCGACCGCCTTGTTCGCGCAAACTCCTGACCGGCAGTTTATCCGCACTGACGCCAAGGTGATTGCGCTCGCGCATGTCCGCGTGATCGATGGCACTGGCGCTGCGGCAAAAGAAGATCAAACAATCGTTATCAGTGAAGGAAAGATTCAGTCAGTCGAGCCTGCTGCAACCGCAAAGATACCTGCAAACGCTCAGACTTTAGATCTCAATGGTTACACAGTATTGCCGGGCCTGGTGGGGATGCACAACCACATGTTCTTCCCGATGGGTGGCTCGCCGCCGATGTATTCCAACATGGGCATCAGTTTTCCGCGCCTCTACCTGGCACTGGGCGTCACGACGATTCGGACCACGGGTAGCGTCGCTCCTTACTCCGATCTCGAGATCAAGAAGTTGATCGATGCAGGACGAATGATTGGTCCAAAGATGCATATCACCGCGCCTTATCTCGAAGGGCGCGGTTCGTTCACGCCCGTGATGCACACGCTCACCGGTCCAGAAGACGCGCGTCGCATGGTGAATTTCTGGGCCGATCTCGGCGCAACTTCGTTCAAGGCCTACATGAACATCTCGCGCGCAGAGTTGCGCGCAGTGGTCGAAGAGGCACACAAGCGTGGACTCAAAGTGACCGGCCATCTCTGTTCCATCGGATATAAAGAAGCGGCGGAGATCGGGATCAATAATCTCGAACACGGCTTGTTTGCAGACTCAGAGTTTGTTCCAAACAAACAGCCGGACCAATGTCCGCAAGGCGTTTCGAATAGTCTCCGTCAACTCGATCTTAATGGTGCCGCAGCGCAGGAAACGATTCGCACGCTCGTGTCTAAGAACGTGGCGATTACGTCAACTTTGCCGGTCTTCGAAGCCGGTGGCGCGCCACTAGCCCAAAGCGGGATCGGCGCGAGCAGTGCGCTGTTGAATCAGCGTGTGCTGAATGTGATGTCGACAGACGCGCGTGTGCGTTACTTACAAGCGCGAGCACGCGTTTCTCCGGAGTCGAACTTCCTGCCGCTGATGCGCAAGGCAATGGAATTTGAACGCGCGTTTGTTAAAGCCGGTGGACTACTCATCGCCGGACTCGATCCAACGGGTAACGGCGGCATCGTTGCCGGGTTTGGCGATCTGCGTGAGGTGGAACTGTTAGTAGAGGCGGGCTTCACACCCACCGAAGCAATCATGATCGCGTCGCTTAATGGCGCAAAATTCCTTGGCGAAGACGCTCGCATCGGCTCCATTGCGCCAGGTAAACAGGCAGACCTGATGGTCGTAAAAGGTAGTCCCGCCGCGACTATCAGCGACATTGAAAACGTCGAGATCGTTTTCAAAGACGGCGTTGGCTACGACAGTGAGAAATTAATCCAGTCGGTCCAGGGCTTAGTCGGTATTAGGTAAAGCCGCAAAAGGCACATAAAACACAAAAAGCACATAAACAAGCTGGCTCACTGTTTTTGTGCTTTATGTGCCTTTTGTGCCTTTTGTGGCTTAATTCTTGGTCATCTTGAGGCCGGTCACGAACGCCTCGGTGTTGTGTGCGAAGCGAATGCCGTAAATTCCGTCTGTTGATTTGAGCTTACCCGCTGCGACAAGTGCTGACTTGTCGTAACTGGCAACGACCTTGTTGTTAATCGCGCACTCGACCTTGTCGCCCTTCACCGAGATCGCAATCTCCTGCGTCACTGGTTGGCCCACACCTGCAGCTTTGTTCACTGCCGGATCTTCCGCACCTCGTCCGTTCATCTGAAATGGTTCTGGTCCGAAACCGCGCACGATAAACTTCCCATTGCCATATGCTGCACAATAGAGATAACTCTGCTGATCTGTGCCGAGATCGTTTCCCGCGATCATTAACCCGTAAGGATGAGGGTGATTATTTAGGCTCATGTACTTCGGTTCGTTGAATGTCGCTTTGACTGTGTAATCGCCCTTCGCTGTGTTTTTCGGATTCCAGTAAGTAACAGCCGGACCAGTGAGAACGTGAAGACCGTCGCCCTCTTTCGCGAGCTTGGCGCTGTTGAGCGTCAAGCCGGCGGCCACTTCCTTGGCGTCGATCTTTCCGGTCCAACCGGGAACAGTAATCCCGCCACCGGCAACACCAATGGAAGTTTCGTTCTGACCGGTCTGCGAAAAATGCGGGCTCGAGAGCGAAACGACTACGAGCGCAGCGAGGGCAAGAGCAGTAAGGTAGCGCATATTGGAATCCTCCTAATTGATTCGTGGATAGGGAAAGAATAATTCAAACTTGGCCGCCCGCAAAGTACTCATTTGCATCGCGACGAAAAACGACGAAGAGAATGACCGAAAAGATCACGACGTGCATCACGAGTGTCGTTACTCCGTGCAACGCACCGACGACGAGGTGAAACGCGATCCAGACGACGAGAAGCCAGCGCGCCCAGTTGCGTCCGTAAAGCATAAATACTCCTGCGACGATCTGAAGGATGCGTGATAGATGGACGTACCAGTGGCTTTTGATATCACTGAACGGAAGCAGGCCATAGAGGAGGGCGATGCTGCCGAAGACTATGAAGATCCAACTGATGATCGTAATCGAGTGTGGCCGCTGCTTCATTGGGGCCACAGATTACACGGAACTGGAACGGATTTCTAACGCGATCGAGTTTTGCGTCTGTAAAATAGAGCGCCGCCGCCGAGGGCCAGCATCGCTAAGCCACCGCCACCAAGCATGACCCACTGATAGCTCCTGGCCGAGGAAGCTGCCAATCTTTGATCGGTGTCAGCAGGCCGTGCACTCTGTTGATACGCAAGTGTCTCGGCAGTTGCAATTGCGGCTTCCAAACGTTGCCGGCTCGTCTCGAGTGTTTTGAGTTGGGCCAGTACGCCGTCTCTCTCGATCGTCAACTGGCGCCGGCGCGCTTCACGTAATTCTTCCGGTTTGGTTGAACCGATTCCGGCCAGTGAACGCTCAATGTTTTCGGGTTTAATACTCTCGTTTAATTGTTCCACCCGGGCGCACAGAGCGTTCTCTTTGGTTTGCACTTCAAGCAATTGCGCCCGCAATTTCTCTACTCTTTCAGCCGCTTCCTGTGCGTAAACGTTGACCGACAACATCAACAACGCCAACAACACTAAACTGGTTTTCCGTTTCATTTCCCTCCACCTGCTTTCGTTCCACACTCGTTAACGCGTAAATTAACGCGTAAACCGTGCCACAAAAAAGCACAAAAGGCACATAAAAAGGTTTTCTCTTCATTTTGTGACTTTTGTGCTTTTTTGTGGCTAAGGTCTTAATCTGATGCGGGCGAGGATGTCTGTAAATTGGCGTTGTGAACGCAGTTTCGCAAACACCGGATCGACTTTGAGATTCATCAACCAGATGTCACGCTCTTCAACTGCCTTCTGTAGCCACTTGAATGACTGCTCCTGCTCGCCGAGTCCTGCATAAATTGCCGCAACTGTATACGGCGAGACATAACGCTGATCCTGCAACTGCTGCAGATCGTTGAGCACTTGCTTCGCCTCCGCAGTTTTCCCGGAAGCTGCGTATGCATGTCCGAGCAGCGCAAGCATCAACGGACTGCCTGAAAGCTTAACGCCGGTTTGAAACTCCGCGATCGCTTCTGCATACATTCCCTTCGCTTCGTAAGCAAGTCCGAGATAACGGCGCGCTGGAAACGAACTGGGATCGAGTTCGAGAATTTTGCGGCACTGCTCGATCGCTTTGTCGTTTTGACCAGACAGGTAGTAGATCCAACCGAGGTGCGAACTCGCCACGAACGAGAGCGGCTCGAGCTCTTCAGTTCGTTTCGCTTCCGCGATTGCTTCATCGAAACGCTCCACAGCCACGAGGTACGAGCTGTACCACTGGTGCGCGGGAGCATATGCGGGTTTCAGTTTGATGGCTTCCTTAAATCCACGCTCGGTCGCGGTACGATCCCAATCCCAGCGAAACTTAATAAACGCCATCGAGCTGTGCGCTTCTGCCGAAGTCTCATCGATCTCGAGCGCCTTCGTCGCCGCCTCTTTGGCTTTGGGGAAACCTTCTTTCGGCTCAAGTCGACCATACACAACGAGCATGTTGTAACAGTCAGCCAGACCTGCATACGCAGCTGAGTTGTTTGGATCGATCGCGATTGCCTGGTTGAAAAATTCAATCGCTTGCAGCAGAGCGTCACCCGTGCGCTTGTTCCAGGCGTTGCGACCCTTCAGATAAAGCCTGTATGCCTCGAGTTGTTTCTTCTCTTCGACATTTAACTTCAGACGCAGGTTCTCGAAGATATCGCGCGAGATGTCGTCCTGCACGAGAAGCACATCAGAAACTTTGTGATCGTAATGTTGGCCCCACAGTTGTGACACATTCTGGATGTCGATCAAATCGGCTTGAATGCTGATGATGTCGCCGTGCCGGCGCATGCGGCCAGTGACAACAGCGCGAACGTTTAACTCCTGCCCGACCTTACGCGGATCGATGTCCCTGCCTTTGTAACCGGCCACCACGCTTCGCGGCACGACGCGCAACTGCGGCAGCTTCGAAAGACTATTGATCAAACTCTCCGCAATCTTGTCATTGATGTATTCGGCATCGGGATCTGCCGACTCATCCACAAAAGGAAGGACCGCGATGGACCCGATAGCGGACGGTTCCGGCTTACCGGCACTGGTAAGATAGACCAGTCCTATGATGCCAATGACCACCAGGCCTGCCGCGAGGGCATAAAAGGGAGTCCTCTTGATGCCGGCAGATTGACTGTTTGTGTTTCGAATTGAAACAACGGGAGTTGACTCAATCTGGATGTTCGGAATATCGGGTCTGACTTCCTCGCTCCACGATTGATTAGTGTCTGCGACAAACCTGTACCCACGCCGGGGCACGGTTTCAATGAACTGAACTCCACCCGGACTCTCGCCCAGTGCTTTCCGCAGCAGCGAGATGTTCTGCGTCAGATTTCCTTCCTCGACAAACGTATTGGGCCAGACACGTTTCATCAGGTCGTCTTTGGCAACGACCTGCCCGCCGTGCTCCACGAGCGTCACAAGAATGTCGAATACTTTCGGAGTGAGTGGAACCGGTTCACCCTCGCGCAACAGGACGCGTTCCGCGGGTTTTAGGCGGAAACGGCCGAAATCGTAACTATGATTGTCCTGTTGACCCATTAAAACCGGCCTTGAGAAATATCTTTGAGGAAATCTTGAGTGCCGCCTGAGGACTTGTCCGTGCTCTCAGACTAAGATTCAAACGTTCTTTGAAGCGAAACAGATTGTAATCACAGATTACACAGATTACTAGCAGCCATCTGTGTAATCTGTGGATAAGCTTGGAGTGCGGTGGCCTGACGCAGCATTGTTCTCGATCGGCGCTGTCGAAACAAAGCGTCCGGCCGCTGCGCTCCAGACAAATCGAGGATTCTCCCCATGATCAACTCAAAAAAGACTTCTGAACTAATCGAAACGTCCCTTATCTACCTATTGAGCGCGGCCGTTGCCGTCGGCGCCTTCGTGCTGGTCTGGTTAATTTCCCTGTTTCTTGGTTTTGGCCAAGCTTGATTTTCTAATAAAGAACCAGGAACTGGCGCCGCTCGCCAGGGCCAACCCTGCTGCTGTGAACATGATGACCCGAAAACCGAACACAAACGAATCGGCGACAACACTCTTTATCTGCTCCCGCGTCGCGGCGTCAGCGTTTGCAGGTACTTCAAGCGCCGCAAGCTTTACACGCTGTTCGTAAATCGAATGTTTCAACTGCTCATCCACTTGAACCTCATTCATCCGAGTCCCCAACCGTTGGCTAAATGCATGCAACATGACCACCCCAAACACAGCGATCGCCAGTAGTCCCGCTGTGCGCGACACGGCGTTGTTTATTCCTGACGCCACCCCGGCCTGTTCCTCACCAACAGAGCTCATCACCGTAGTCGTCAACGGCGCGACACTGATTGCCATACCGAGTCCGAGAACCAAGACTGCGGGAAAGAAACTCGTCCAATAATTTCCGCTAATTGACGGAATCGCGAACAACGCGAAACCAGCGGCTGCGATTGTTGGACCGATTGTCAGCGGCAAGCGTGCGCCGAAACGATCGATCAAACCTCCGGACCAGCGCGAAAGCGAGAACATCAACACGACGAAGGGAAGCAATGCGGCGCCGGCCGCTGTCGCTGAGTAACCCTGAATCTGGATCAAGTTGAGCGTGAAGAAGAAAAACATTCCACTCAACGCGGCGTAGAGGAACAAGGTCAAGATGTTCGCGCCGGAAAAGTCTCGACTGCGGAAGAGTCTCAGAGGCACCATCGGGTTTTTCGTGCGAGCCTCGTTGAACACAAAAGCAGCGAGTGCCACTACGCCGCCGATCAGCGTCACTAACACAACTGGATTTCGGAAACCAAGACGTGGTGATTCAATCAAGCCGTAGACCACGCCACCGAGACCTATCGTCGCGAGGGCAGTGCCCAGCCAATCCAATCGACCAGGATGATCCTTTTCCTTAGTCTCCGGCACCTTCCAGACTGAGATCACAAGCACTGCGACCGCGAGTGGCAGATTCAGAAAAAACGCCGCCCGCCAGGACCAGTGTTCCACAAGCCAGCCACCAAGCACTGGTCCGATCGCTGTCGTAATCGCAGAAAAACCGGACCAAGTTCCGATCGCTTTGCCGCGTTCTTTTTCGTTAAACGAGGAACTGATGAGCGCCAGACTGCCGGGCACAAGCAATGCGCCGCCAATTCCCTGCACCGAGCGCGCGACAATCAGTTGTTCGATGCTGGCGGCTAAACCGCAACCAGCAGAGGCAATAGTGAAGACAACGACACCGATGTTGAATATGAGACGCCGCCCATACAGATCGCCGAGTGATCCACCGACAAGCAGGAGTGCGGACAGAAACAGTGAATAGGCTTCAACGACCCATTGAATTCCGATCGCTGTCGCATTGAGGTCGGTTTGGAGAAACGGGAGGGCTACATTGACGACCGTGCCGTCGATGAAAGCCATGCTCGACGCCAAAATCGTCGCCGCTAAAACCCATTTGCCTATTGCCGATTTCCGATTGCCAATTGCCAATTTGTTTTTACCTCTTTATCACAAATAAATTGGCAATCGGCAATTGGCAATCGGAAATTAGAAGGGTTCATCAATTGAGGCGCTTTGCTTTGTGAAAAACTTTGGTCCATCGGGGGTGATGTAAAGGCAGTCTTCCAGGCGAATCCCGAATTCACCGTAGATCACCACTGTCGGTTCATCACTAAAACACATGCCCGGCTGGATTGGCGTCTTGTTCCCACGTACAAAGTTGGTCCATTCATGACCATCGAGACCGATCCCGTGTCCGGTGCGGTGCGGCAACCCCGGCACTTTGTAGTCGGGACCAAAGCCCGCATCGACGATCACTTTGCGTGCGGCTGCGTCGACAGCTTCACACGGAGCACCGACTTTAGCCGCGGCAAAACCGGCGTCCTGCGCCTTTCGTTCAAGGTCCCAGATCTGTCGCTGACGATCCGTCGCCTTGCCGAATACAAACGTGCGCGTGATGTCTGACTGGTATCCATCAATACTACAACCACCATCCATCAGCACGACGTCGCCTTCCTTCAAACGCTGCGGCGTGCTGCTGCCGTGCGGGAACGCAGTGTACTTTCCAAAGCTGACGAAGATTCCGCCTGACGTTCCGAGTGCGCGAAACGCAGCGGAACAGTTGCCCGCAAACTCTCCCTGAGTCATGCCTTCAGTCATACTTTCGCGTGTCGCTTTGTAAGCCACAATCGTGATGTCGTTGGCGATCTGCATCAACGCGAGTTCCGTTGGTGATTTGAACATGCGACAACCGGCAGTGATCGGATCCGCACTCACAAACTTCAACGCAGGCGCTGCCTGGCGAATGCCGTCGTACAAAAAGAAACGCACGCGTTCTTCCATGCCGACTGTACCGGTGCGCACACCGCGATCCTTGAATATCTCTGCAACGCGTTTATATGGACTCTCGTCTTCTTCCCACGTGCGAATGTCTGTGCCCATTTTAATCAGTTCGCGCGCGCGTTCCTCCTCAAACTTGGGACACACCCACGCCAGCTCGCCGCGCGCCGGAAGCACTGCCGCAAACATTCGCTCGCTCGTGCCCCAACGCATGCCGGTGAAATAGAACATGCTGCTGCCCGGCTCGATGTAAATCGCATCGATGCGGTTATCGCGCATTAACTTCTGCGCTTTCTCGATCCGGCCTTTGCGTTCCTCCAGCGTGATGGGAACGACGTTTTCAGTCATGCGACGCAAGCGTCGAATCGGCTCCGGCTGAGTTCCCTGTTGAGCCTGAACCAACGATTCGCCAAACAGCGTGGCGCCGGCGATACCAGCGGACAAACGTAGAAAGTCTCTGCGATCAGTACACATTTATAGGGGCCTCTTTGTTTTTTTACAAAATATCACGACAAGGTTAGAATCTCCGACAATTTGCCACAAAGAAGATCAAAAAGCACGAAAGTTAATATTCAAATCGTTTTGTGCTTTTTGTGCCTTTTTGTGGCTGGCTTCCTTTTGTGACTCTGTTGTGGCCCAGCGAGTGTTGCGTTGGGGCGCTGATCCGAGTGGCGGCGCACCGTACGTCTTCACCGATCCCGCCAATCCAGATCAATACATCGGCTATGAGAAAGAGATGGTCGACGCGCTGGCCCACGCGATGGGCCGGCAGGCGGAGTTTGTCCCGAGCGATTGGGAAACACTCGTCTCGGCCCTGCAACGAAAGTCGTTTGACGTAATCGTCAACGGGCTCGAACCGACCGGCGACCGCGCGCAGCAGATTCTTTTCAGCAAGCCTTACTACATCTTCCAACTACAACTCACCGTGCGTAGCGACGACAATCGCATCAATTCGATCGACGACTGCAAAAACCGCACAGTAGGAACACTCGCAAACACTGCCGCCTCGCGACTACTGGAACAACAAGGCATTCCGATGCGCAGCTACGCCGATCCGGTCGGCGCCTATCGCGATCTCGAATTAAAACGAATTGATGCGGTCGTGATGGACGTTCCAGCCGAGGCTTTCTACGCGCGCAACAATCCCAAGCTTAAACTCGCTGGCCCCCCATTCACGCGCGGCCTTTACGTCATCGGTCTGCGCAAAGGTGACGACGCTTTGAAAGCACAGGTCGACGCGGCCATCGACAAGATCATCTTTGACGGAACACTCGAAACGATTCTGAAGAAGTGGGGTCTTTGGAACGATGCGCAAGTGGAGTTTCAGGCGCCGATTCGCGCTGGAACTCAGCCGACAAAAGTCGAGGAATACACGACGACCAACGTCACGTTCAACTGGAGTGAAGCACTGTGGCGACTAACACGAGCCGCCGCCGTTACTGTGCTCATCGCGCTCGGTTCGATGGTGATTGCAGTCGTCCTGGGATTGCCGTTAGCTGTCGGACAATGGAAGGGGCCGGCGTGGTTACGTGCGTTCTGCACGATTTATGTCGAATTCTTTCGCGGCACGCCGGTGCTGGTCCAACTTCTGTTTCTTTACTTTGGCTTGCCGGTGATCGGGATCGCAATGCCAGGTTGGCTGACTGCACTTGTCGGACTCGGCTTGAACTACGCCGCTTACGAATCGCAGGTTTATCGCGCTTCGCTGGAGGCAATTCCCAATGGTCAGTGGGAAGCTGCCTACTCACTCGGCATGGGACCGGTGCTTGCCTTTCGTCGCATCATCATGCCGCAGGCGTTTCGCATTGCCCTCCCGCCGATGACAAACGATTTCGTGTCGCTCTTCAAAGATACATCCGTGGCTTTTGCGATCTCAGTTTGGGAGTTGGCCACCGCTTATCGTGAACTCGCGAATGCGTCGGGACAATTTTTGTTGCTTGGTCTCACTGTGTCGGCGTTCTATCTCGCGATGAGTTTGCCGATGGCACATCTTGCGCGTTTGCTCGAGAGACGGCTTCGCGATCGAGCTACCGAGCGTGTAGAAGAGGAGGCGCTCGCATGATTCGCGTCACCGAGCTACGCAAGCGTTTCGGCAATACCGAGATCCTGAAAGGAATCAGCTTCGAAGTGCCTCCGCAAACTGTTTTGGGCGTAATCGGTGCGTCGGGAAGTGGAAAGTCGACGCTGTTGAGATGTCTCAATGGTTTGGAGACGATCAGCGGCGGAACGGTCGATTGCGACGGTGTTCGATTAGAGGCAAGCCTGTCGCATTCGGAGTATCGCAAGCGTGTGAAGGATCTACGACTGAAAGTCGGCACTGTCTTTCAGCACTTTTATCTCTTCCCTCACCTTTCTGTCGTCGGGAATATCATCGAGGCTCCGGTACACGTGCTGCGCACACCGAAGAAAACTGCTGAGACTGAGGCGAACGAACTTCTTGAAGCGGTGGGAATGACGCACGCTACGCGACGGTATCCGGGCTCATTGTCAGGTGGTGAACAGCAGCGCGTTGCAATTGCGCGCGCCCTCGCAATGCATCCCGCGCTGTTACTACTCGACGAACCGACGAGTGCACTCGATCCGCGTCGCGTCAACAGCCTGCGCACACTGCTGCGAACGTTTGTGGATCGAGGTCACACGATGATCATTATCTCCCACTCGATGGGATTCCTCGCCGGCGTGTCTGACAATATTTTGTTTATGGAAGGTGGGGTTGCAGTCGAGTTTGGACCAACCGATGCGGTGATGAACTCACCTCAGGACGCCCGTACCAAAGACTTTTTAAAGCAAGCCGAGTAGCAACTGTAGGGGCGGCCCTCCGTGGCCGCCCCTGCGTGGAATTCGACACAGGGGCGGCCACGGAGGGCCGCCCCTACAGTACGTTCTTAGTTGTCTGCGATTAATTTGCGGTTTGCGCCTGACAATGTTTCCAAGTAACTCTCAAACTTCACGGGATCGTCGACGTTTGTGATCTTCGTGCCGAGTAAATAACCATGGCCGACGTATGGACCATTCAGCCTTTCACACCTGACCGGGCTGACTTCCAACCCAATCACGCCCCCGGGAACGTGCAGCGAAAGATTCAGCCGGTTTGCGCCTGTGCAAAAGCGCTCATCGATAGTCGTCGATGGCAACACCATGCACATGCCGGCGGCGCTGAGGTCATGAGTGCGGCCAAGGAAGATCAGTGACGATTCACAATTCTGAACGTCGTTGTCCAACAGAGACAGAGTGGCCATCAACTCTACCTCACAACGCGCCTTGATCCTGCGCATTCTGCGACGTTCAATCGAGGAGGCAATCTTTTCCAAACTGGGCAGTCTCCCTAGTCGGGCGAAATCGAGACCGTAGCCGGTTTCCGCAAGCTGTTTAATTGTCGAGGCTCGGAGCCGAAGACGACGCTCTCCGGCTGGCCAGTAGTAGCACGAAACGATAAATTTGTACATGAAAGATGCTGAAAAACAGAGTTCTGCGAGATGAACTCCGCCATCCTGGTCATTCCTGCAATTCGTTTGACGAATGAGTTAAAAGCTGAATACAGCTATAATCCCACTTTCCAATCCGATGGAATCAAACGACTCACCGACTTCGCGAGCACAGCTGATAACCGTGTTACAAATGGCGTATTCGGGCGAGCTTGCGGCCGGGTACGCGTATCGCGGTCACTGGCACTCGGTCCGGGATTCCGAAGAACGCGCCCGTATCAAGCAGATTGAAGACGAGGAGTGGCATCATCGAAAACTGGTCGGCGAAATGCTGGAGAGTCTAGGCGCTGGTCCAAACAAGGTGCGAGAAATACGGGCGACGGTGGTGGGTCGAGTGCTGGGGTTCATGTGCCACCTCAGTGGATGGTTCGCTCCGATGTACGGCGCGGGGCGATTGGAAAGTCGAAACATCGTCGAGTATGAAATAGCCGCAAGACATGCGCTCCGTTGCGGTCGAGAGGATCTTATTGACTGTCTCTTGACGATGGCGGAAGTTGAGTGGGAACACGAGCACTATTTCCGCACCTGCGTGTTGCGACATCGTTGGTCCAAGCGCGTCGAGATCTGGCCCGAGCCACCGCCGAAAGAAACGATCCGGCGTTCGTTTGGGGTCTGAGATCGAAGCAGGGTAACAAAATATTTCACGCAAAGCCGCAAAGAGGGCAAAGGCGGAAAGAAAGCCTCTTTGCGCCTTCGTCCGGCACTTTGCGCCTTTGCGTGAAAACAATTTCGACACGTCATGATCAAAACTAAAATTCCGCTACTGTTGCTTCTTCTACTGCCGCTGAACATATCCGCTCAGCAGAACAAGAAACTCGCCGCTGAAGTGAAAGCAGAGTTTCTCCACGCCTGGAATGGTTACAAGAAATACGCCTGGGGACACGACGACCTGAAACCGCTGTCGAAGACTCATCACGATTGGTACCCCCAACCACTTCTGATGACCGCGGTCGACTCGCTCGACACCATGATTTTGATGGACATGGACGACGAGGCCACAGCGACGAAGCAGTACATTCTCGACAATCTTTCGTTCGACAAGGACATAGAGGTCCAGAATTTCGAGATTACGATCAGACTTCTGGGCGGACTGCTAACGAATTACCAGTTGACGAATGACAAGCGTTTTCTGAGTCTCGCTGAAGACCTCGGCAATCGGCTCTTGCCCGTCTTTAACTCACCAACGGGCATGCCTTATCGCTACGTCAACCTCAAGACCGGCAAAGTGAGCAAGCCGATCAGCAATCCCGCAGAAACCGGCACGCTCATCATCGAGTTTGGCACGTTGAGTAAACTCACCGGCAAACCGATCTTTTTCGAGAAGCGCCAAGCGAGCACTTGTCGAAACCTACAACCGCCGTTCGAAGATCGGTCTGGTCGGCGAGTGGATCAACGTCGAGAGAGGCGAGTGGACCAACACCGACAGTCACATCAGTGGCGCGATCGACAGTTATTATGAATACCTTTTGAAATGCTCTTTGTTGTTTGGCGATCAGGACTGCAAACGCATGTGGACCGACAGCATCGCGGCTATTAACAAATACCTCGCCGATGAGAAGAAAAATGATTTCGGTGGCGAGCTTTGGTACGGGCATGCGGACATGAACACCGGAGCCCGCCGTGCAACGACCTACGGCGCACTCGACGCGTTCTTCCCCGCGGTGCTAGCGCTCTCAGGAGATTTGAAGCGGGCGAAGCTGTTGCAGGATTCATCGTTCAGGATGTGGAATCACGCCGGTATCGAGCCGGAAGAATTTGATTATGCGGCGCGCAAGATCACTTCGCCCGGCTATCCTTTGCGACCGGAAATTGTCGAGTCAACCTACTATCTCTATCGCTACACGAAAGATCAGAAGTATGTGTTGATGGGTGAAAAACTCTGGCGTGATTTCGTAAAACACTGCCGCACCGAGGTAGCCTACGCAGCGCTGAAGAATGTGGAGACCAAAGAAAAGACCGACTCGATGCAGAGTTTTCTATTCGCGGAGACTTTCAAGTACTTCTACCTGCTCTTCGCTTCACCGAGCACGCTCGATTTCGATCAGGTGATCTTCAACACCGAAGCTCATCCCATAAAGAAATTTTAGCCGCGGATTGACGCGGATAAACGCAGATCTGCGTTTATCTGCGTTCATCTGTGGCTAAAACTAAAAACTGAATTGAGCCCGTAACGCCAGACTCCGATTGCTCGTCGACGCGCTTCCACCAGTGCCGAGTGGCACAAACTGCGCTAACGAATTCGAAACTGCAAACAACGGCGACGTCAGATTACCAATCGGTGGTCCAGGGTTTGTGTGATTGAAAAGATTCGCCGCCGCAACACTGAACGTCAACCGGTACGGTCGAGTTTCTGCCGGCCTCTGACCTGGCGCGGGCTTTGGCAGCGGTCCAAAGTTAATCGTCTTCGACACGCGCAGGTTGACCGAGAAATATCCCGGACCGCTTCCGAAGTTTCTCGGAATGAGCGTGCTGCCCGGCAGCGGCGCGAGATCGAATGCACCAAAAGAGGTTTGCACCACTGATTGCCGACTCAGATCTGTTGCAAAGGCTGGCCTGTCCGCAAAGATCGAGTCGTTGTTGCGATCGGCGCCCGTGATGATATTAAAAGGTGCGCCGGAGAGAGCGACGATCAGTGGTGCAAAGCTGAGGCCCCAGCGAGTTTCGATGTTGCCCGCGAGCGTAAATCGATGGCGAATATCGGTCGACGCCCTGCCAAATTCAGTGCCCAGACTGTACGACTCTGACGGAAAGCTTCCTGGTCCATCGGTGTCGCCTTCAGCCTTGCCGAGTGTGTAATTGGCATTTAACGAGAAGCGTGGATTGAGCCGGACGGTACTGGCGACGACGAAGAGTTGCTGTTTGTAAATGCCGCTGGTCTCGTATTGATATAAGTTATTGTTCGTTGCAAAGGGACGTTGATTGAGAAACACAGGGGCATTGATGTTACGCGAACGCAGTTGGTGCAGACCTCTAGTGTTGACGTAGCTCAGACTGAGCGTGACGTTTCGCGGCAGACTTCGTTCCACACTGATGGACGATTGAATGAAGTAAGGTTGGGTCAAACCTCCTTCTTTGAGCCACATCGTTTGCGGTTGATTTAACGCAGCGAGCGCTGCATCAGTCGGGGCATTCGGAAACAGATCAAGCAGCAGCGGATCGTCGACGACGTATTGCGTCTGGTTGCTGCCGTTGAATCGATTTGCCTGAAGGGTGATGTTGGTACGGATCAGATCGTAAAAAATACCGGCGCCGCCACGTACCACAGTCTTTGGCGTGCCGTTCCCTTGCGCCCACGGCGTCCATGCAAACGACAGTCGCGGAGCAAGGAGTTTTCGGCTGTTGATGTTTGTCTGCAGCTGATAACGCAGTCCTAGACTCAACGTGAAGTTTGGTCGCAACTTCCAATCGTCCTGAATAAACGGCGCGAGATCCCACTGGCGCACTTCCGCAAACGCGCCGCCGTTCGCGATCGTTAGCTGCGACGCGCCTCCACCGTGCAAACGAATCTCGGTGGGCGAAGAGCCAAGTTGCTGAAAGAGCAACGTGCGGCGATACCTTTCCAGACTGCTCAGATCGTCAACTATTCCCGGAATAATGTTGTTCGACCCGTCAAGTCGCGGTCCCGGACCGCCTGAGAAAGTAAACGTGCCGCCGAAATTTGTCGGCGCGATGTCGTTGATGCGAGCCCAGCGCAAGCGCGCACCAAACTTCAAACTGTGCCGGCCCAGGCTCATCGTCATGTAGTCGCGCAGTTCGCCTTCGTTACGATCAAAAACGTACTTGCCGATCTGCGAACCACCCCCCGAGAAAGAGTCGAGCACTATCAGCCCGGCGCCTGGATCGTTGGTCGTCTGCTGAATGCCGTACCAGATGTATTGAAACGCCGCCTCGTTTGCGATGCGCGGGCTAAGTACTGCGGTCTCGATCACTTGCAGAATGTGCAGTTGATCTTTGTAACTAAATCCGCGCGACGCGAGCGAGAAGCCGCCGACGCCCTGATTCTCGAGATCATTCGAGTTGTAGTGGTAACGAGCGCTGAGCGTGTTTGCCTTGTTGAGCTGGAAATCAAATCGTGGACTGATGAACATCAATCTTCGCGGCGTCACAATCGCTTCACTGATCTGAACAGGCTGCAAAGAAGAATTTAACGCCGTGGCATTCACGACTGCAGTGTCGTTAATTTCACGACGGCTGAAGGCAAGGAAAAACGATGAGCGTTTCGAAAGTGGGCCATTGATGCCGGCGTCATATATACGTCGCTGATAGCCTGGACGATTGGCCGCGTATGGATTGCGTGAATTCAGCACGGCATCGCTGAAAGTGAAAGCGCCGTTGCCATGAAATTGTCCGGTGCCGGGTCGAGTCAGTATCTGAATGTTGCCGAAACCGATGCGCTCCCACTCAGCCGAGAACGGGTTCTGATTGATGACGATCTCGCGGATCGATTGTTTGTCGGGCAAACTTGGACCAGCGGTGAAGCCATCGACGAAGACCTGCGCGCCACTTGGACCGGCAGCCGGTCCGGCGAGTGCGCTTAACTCAGCGGCGAGTTCAGTTGGATCGTCGGAGAGCGCGTTCAGGTCGTTGCCTTTCATCACGAGCGCACTCTTGTTACTACTCGGATCGAGATTGACTGTCGCACCCGGATCGACGGTGACCTGGCTTTCGAGTGCCGCGACTCTGAGCATCACGTTGATCGATCGCAACTGCACACCAGCGAGGGTGATGTTCGCCTGCTGAAACTCGGCAAATCCCGGTTGCGTCACTTTGAGCATGTAAGTACCAGGGGTGATGCCGCTCAAGTTAAACGCGCCGCTTGCATCAGTGACGGTGGTTTGTTCCTTGCCCTGTTGATCGACGAGTGAAACTGTCGCACCGACAATGATTCCACCGAGCTCATCTGAAACGACACCACGCACGACAGCGCCACGCTGAGGAACAACAAGCAGTAAGCACAAAAAGATTGTCAGCTTCATGGGAAAAATCCTTCTTTAAGATCAGCGTAAATCCGCGTTACGGTATAACGCTGAAATCAAACGCGTTGGGTAAGCCCGCGCTCAGACGCACGGTCTGTGGACGTCCTGCTTGCGGGGCCATCGCTCTCAACACCGCATCGATTCCGGCGACTAATTTGATCGCGGTCATATGAGCGTCGTCCTTCTCTCTGATTCCCGTTATCGAAACAACATCACCGGCTTTCAAGTCCGACAGAGCGACGACGGGTAATGCCTCGATCATTTGCTGCACTTCACCCGATTGATTATTCGCGCGGGCTTTTTGAGCGATTGCTGGAACCATCGTCGCCGGAATACGGCGTACAGAAGATTCTTTCAACGTGGTGATCTGGATCGGTTTCTTTTGATCGAGAGTTGTTGCTGAGATCTGATTGTTCAGAGGATCCACTGCTGTTAACGTTGCACCGATCGTCTTGAACGAACCGGAAACGACAGCTTCAGCCTGGAACGACTTACCATCCGCACTCTTATCGCCAAGCGCGCGTAGTTGATCGCCGACTGCGACCTCGCCGAAGTTGCTCTGCTTTGTGTCTTCGAAGTTGATCGCGGCTGTTGTGTAACGTCGAAACTGCGAGCCAGTGGCGTTGATGGCAATCAAACTCGCCGGCGTGGTCCCGCGCAATTCGACGTTGATCTCATTCGTCGACGGATTTAGTGCCTTCACGACCCCCGCGATACCGCGCGTTCGCCATTGTTCGAGATCACGTTCGCGCTTTTTGGACACGTCTTCCTTCGAGAGGACGACGATTCTCAAAGCAGCAAACTCATCCTGGGATTTGCTGCCACGAACAAGCACGCGGTCACCGTTCGCGATGTCGTCAAAAAGAATCGTCGTGGCCTGCTCGAGCGATTGCGCGCCGGCAGGCACACGCAAACAAACGGTGGTGTCGTTGACCTTAATTGCAAGGGTGGCGTTTTGATCCGTCTTTATCGAGATCGTCTTCGCCATTTTCTCAACGACTGCCACCGTCCCAACCACGCTCGATTGCTGGGTTGGGGTCTGCGGAAAACTCTCAATTTGAACTGACAATAGAATAATGAGAATCAGTAGCTTCATATCGTCCCGTTATACGCGCGTCTGGCGGCGACTGCGGTCAAGAATTGCCAAGCGTCCGTTAAGAAGTGTTAAGCCGCTTTGGAGTGCGCCAACTTGTTGGCGCTTTGGTATGTTTACCAAAGCGGTGACAAGTCACCGCACTCCAAGGAGACGCTCAAATAGTTCTCTTAACATTTCTTGACTGCATAAACCGGCCAACCGCATTAAAATGCAGTCCTCGATTTATGGAGACTCAAACCGCACAAGCGTCCGAACACGTCCTGGTAATCGACGACGACGTGGAGCTCTGCAATCTAGTCTCGCGTTTTCTCGTGCGCGAAGGTTTTCAGATTGATGCGGTTAACGGCGGGGTACAGGGCGTCGAGAAGGCACTCTCGGGCGATTACGCCCTCGTGGTTCTCGACGTGATGATGCCTGAAATGAGCGGCTTCGACGTGCTGCGACGCATCCGCGCGGAGTCGCCGATGCCGGTGCTGATGCTGACTGCGCGTGGTGATGCACTCGACCGAGTGCTCGGCCTAGAAATGGGCGCGGACGATTATCTCCCGAAACCGTTCAGTCCACCCGAGCTCGCTGCTCGCATCCGTGCGATTCTGCGACGCGCGAAGCCAGGTCCTGCATCAACACAGGGCGCCAACACAACGATCACCGTTGGTGATATCGAACTCGATTCCGGATCGCGCGTAGTGCGTCACGGACATCAACTGATTAATCTCACTACTGTCGAATTCGATCTGCTGGAAGTGTTGATGCGTGCGGCAGGGCAGGTCGTTAATCGCGAAAAACTCACGCGCGACATTCTCGGTCGTGATTTCTCCCCTTTCGATCGCAGCATCGACACACACGTCTGCAACCTGCGAAAAAAGATTGGACCACTGCCGGACGGTACCGATCGCATCAAGGGTGTTCGCGGCATCGGATATCTCTATGCGCTCCCGCTTCGTCCTCGCCCCTGAACACAGATGCGAACTCTGTTTCTCAAAATCTTCTTCTGCTTTCTGGTGGTCATCGTGCTCGTCGGCACGTCGCTGGAAACTTCAGCGCTGCTGGCGCGCTTCTATGAAGATCGCTGGCAAGTGACGCTGCACAGCATCATGCCGATGGAGGCTGAGAAAGCCGCGGTGATGTACGAAACAGAAGGACCGGAGAAGCTGCGCGCTTATCTCGATGAGCTACAAAGCAGAAAGACGGTCAGGTTCTACTTCTTCGATGAGGCCGGTAACGTCTTGCTCGATAGGCCTGCGCCGCCGGTCGTGCAAGGGATCGCGAGGAACAAAGAAGGACTGGAGAGAACAAGAGCCCAGGGACTCTCTGCAGTACGAGTTGAGCTTGGTATCGCAGTCAGACAAGTCACTGGACCAAGCGGACGAAAGTACAGTCTCGCTTTCCAGACATCGCCGAGTCATCTGGTCCCGGTTTCAAAAGCGATTGGCGGGCACCCATACTTACGGCTCCTGGCAATCACTCTCGTCGCCATAGGTTTGTGTTTTGCGCTAACACTCCACATCACACGACCCTTAGGCAAACTCCGACAAGCCGCCAGCGACATCGCAGATGGCCGTCTAAAAACGCGAGTGAAACCCGCGATCGGCAGGCGACACGATGAGATCGCGTTGCTGGGCGACGATTTCGATCGCATGGCAGAACAGATCGAACGACTCGTCACAGCGCAACGAAACCTGCTCGGCGACGTTTCACACGAGCTGCGTTCGCCACTCGCTCGATTAATCGTTGCGTTGAGTTTGCTGAAGCAGGCGCAGAGCGAAGAAGCCGCGGAGTATCAAACTCGAATCGGAATCGAGGCGGACCGGCTCGACAAGTTAATCGGACAACTACTGACGTTGACGCGTATCGATAGTGGCGTTGACTCAACCCTGCGCGAGACTTTTGATCTCGCGAACCTGGTCCAGGAAGTGACCGCAGATGGGGACTTTGAAGCACGCGTGCAGAATCGAACAGTACGATTTCTCGCGTCAGAGAGTTGTACGATGACGGGTGTGGCGGAGTTGATTCGCAGCGCGGTTGAGAATGTCGTTCGTAATGCTGTACGGCACACTGCCGAGGGGACAGCGGTCGAGGTCACCATCGAACGCAAAGAACCGTTTGCACTGTTACGCGTACGAGATCACGGACCAGGCGTGCCGGTCGAGATGCTCGATAAGATCTTTCTGCCATTTCATCGCAACGGCCAAGGTGGTGGAGCGGGGCTAGGCCTCGCAATTGCGGATCGAGTCGTGAAAATGCACAACGGCACCATAGAGGCTTATGACGCAAGAGAAGGTGGACTCGTGATCGACATCCACCTTCCTCTTTTAGCCGCGGATTTTCGCGGATAACGCGGATTTATTTGTACTCCACGCCCAGATTCTCAAACAAAAACGCATAGATATCACGCGTCTGCTCGATCGACTTCGTGGTGTTGCTTGCGCTGTGCGCCGTGTTTACATCGATGCGAATGAGAATCGGGTTTGGACCACCCTGCGCCGCCTGCAATGCAGCCGCGTATTTGTAGTTATGCGCGGGCACAACGCGGTCGTCGTGATCGGCGGTCGTGATCAAAGTCGATGGATACTTCGCTCCCGCCTTCACGTTGTGTATCGGCGAGTAAGCATAGAGCGCCTTGAACTCCGCCTCATTGGCTTCGCTCGAACCGTAGTCCGCAATCCAGTTCGAACCGATCGTGAACTTGTGGAAGCGCAACATATCCATCACACCCGCCTGCTCAACTACTGCGCGGAACAGCTCGGGACGTTGATTCGACACTGCACCAACCAGCAGTCCGCCGTTCGAGCCACCCTGAATTGCGAGTTTGTTCGACGATGTGTATTTGTTGTCAATCAGCCACTCGGCCGCAGCAATGAAGTCATCAAAGACGTTTTGCTTCTTCAGCTTCGTGCCGGCTTCGTGCCATTTCTCGCCATACTCGCCACCGCCGCGCAGGTTTGCGACAGCATAAACCACGCCCTGTTCGAGTAACGCCATACGAAGCGAACTGAAAGAGGGCGCCTGGACAACATTGAAGCCGCCGTAGCCATACAACAAGGTCGGATTGTTACCGTCGAGCTTCAGTCCTTTCTTGTAGACCAGAAACATCGGAATGCGGGTGCCGTCTTTACTCTTGTAAAAGACCTGCTTCGTCTCAAAGTCATCAGACTTGAATCCCGGAATATCGACTGTGCGGAAGACGGTAGATTTCTTAGTGGCGATGTCGTACTTGTAGATCGTCGGCGGGGAGTTAAACGACGTGAACGTGTAGAACACGTATTTGTCATCATTCAAACCACCAAAGCCATTGGCCGTTCCGACACCCGGCAATACGATTTCATTCTCGAGCTTACCGTCGAGACTGAACACATACGCGCGCGTGGCCACGTCTTTACGCCACGAAGCGAAGAGCTTGCCGCCGGCAGTGCCGACACCCTGCAAGGGCTCGGTTCTTTCCGGCAGAACGTCCTTCCAGTTCTTTTCATCGGGATTCTTTGGATCAACGAGTATGACGCGACCGTTCGGCGCATTCTTGTCAGTGCGGATCAGAAACTTGTCGTCGACGTTATCGATAACACCAAAGCTGTCGTTGCCAATCTCGCCAATGAGAGGAGTAAACTTGTCCTCACCCTTCGAGAGATCTCTGTAGAAAACGGCATTTCCCTTTTTCCCTTTGCTTTGGTCCGAGATGCTGAGAATCGCGAAGCGCTCATCTTCTGTGGTACCTATTCCCTGGAACCGTTGTGGATTCTCCTTGTCTTCGTAAACCAGTACGTCGGCTGACTGTGGAGTGCCAACCTTATGAAAGTAGACAGTTCGGAATTCGAGCTTCTTGCTGAGTTCTTTCCCCTTCTCCGGTTCGGGATAACGGCTGTAGTAGAAACCATCTCCCTGCCAGGAGGCTCCACTGAATTTCAACCACTTAAGTTCATCAGAAAGATTCTTGCGTGTGGCCACTTCCATCAGTTTGATCGTTATCCAATCGGAGCCGCCCTGCGAAATACCGTAAGCGAGATATTTGCCATCTTTTGAGAGTGAGAATCCACTCAGAGTTGAGGTGCCGTCGGCTGAGAATTTATTTGGATCGAGAAATTCTTCCGGCTGTCCGTTAACGCCTTTCTGAATGTAGTAGACGCTCTGGTTCTGCAATCCATTGTTCTTCGTGAAGAAGTAAGTATCACCACGTCGAAACGGCGCGGAGATACGCGGATAGTTGTAGAGCTGCGTCAAACGCGCTTTCAGTTTTTCGCGATACGGGATCGAGTCGAGGTAAGCGAAGGTGACTTTGTTTTGGGCAGTCACCCACGCTTTTGTCTCCGCGGAGTTTTCGTCCTCGAGCCAGCGATATGGATCGGGTACTTTGGTCCCGAAGTAATCGTCGACTTGGTCGACTTTCTTACTTTCGGGGTAGGCGATCTTTCCGTGATCGGAAGACGAACGGCTGACAGATCCGGTCCCTGTACCCGGTGCGACGCTTTGCGCGCTCGAGCCAGTTAAAAACGGTGCGATTGCGGCCAGTGCAAGGACAGCAGCCACAAATAGAAAAGCAAGCAAACTTCGACTCTTATTCATGTTTCTTATCTCCGCCGGCAGGAATTCGGAGGGAAATCTTACCACGGATTGGCACGGATTTTGAAAACGGATCAGTCCTTGTCCGCGTTAATCCGTGGCTGGTACAATCCTTTCGATGACTAACCCGCTCGACTCTCGCGCTAATCTCTTCGCCGACTAATTTTTTTGCCCTTCATTAACCGATTGTTTCCGCCTGACCTTGAAGGTTTTGGCGTTCTATTGGCCATCATGACAAGGGAGTCAAAAATGTCTACCAGCGTACTCGCACCACCTAAGCGTCCCGAAATCAAGACCGAGCTGCCCGGTCCCAAGGGAAAGAAAATCATCGAAGCGGATGCCAGGTTTGTTACCCCCTCCTACCCGCGACCCTCGTTCAAGCTCGTCGCCGAACGGGCCAGCGGCGTCTGGGTTGAAGACGTGGACGGGAATATATTCCTGGACTGCAATGCCGGTGTAGCCGTCTGCTCAACCGGGCACTGCCATCCGGAGGTCGTTCGCGCGATCCAGGAACAGGCAGAACAACTGATTCACATGTGCGGTACTGACTATTACTACCGCCACATGCCGCAACTCGGCGAGAAGCTCGACGCGATCGTGCCTGTGCAATCGCCAACGCGAACTCACTTCGCAAACAGCGGCACTGAGGCAATCGAGACTGCATTAAAACTCGCGATGCACGCGACGGGTAGAGAAAAGTTCATCGGGTTTTTCAACAGCTTTCATGGAAGAACACTCGGCTCGCTTTCTTTAACTTCGTCGAAATCAGCGCAGCGAATGGGCTTCAAGCGCCAGGCGCTCGACGTGGTCCATGTACCTTATCCAAACGAGTTTCGCAATCCATTCAGGGCGGAGGACTGCGGCGATGGCGGCGCGAGCCAGGGCGCACTCAACTGGATTGAGGAGCGTCTGTTCAAGACGACCACACCGCCTGAAGAAGTTGCAGCAATCGTGATTGAAGCATTTCAGGGTGAAGGTGGGTACGTGCCTGCTCCGAAGGGTTTTCTAAAAGGGCTGCGCCGCATCTGCGACGAGCACGGGATCCTTCTGATCGTCGACGAGGTACAGTCGGGAATGGGTCGCACGGGCAAGATGTTTGCGTGTGAGCATTACGATGTTAAGCCTGACATTGTTTGCATTGCGAAAGGTATCGGTTCGGGAATGCCAATCGGTGCGTGTGTTGCGCGTGCGGATTTGATGGATTGGAAACCGGGCGCACACGCATCGACGTTCGGCGGCAATCCCGTTTGCATCGCGGCGGCGTTGAAGACCATCGAACTGCTGGAAGGCGGGTTGGTACAGAATTCCGCGGAAGTCGGAGCATACCTGAAAGCGGGACTGGAAAAACTTCAGGAGAAGTACGATTGCATCGGCGACGTACGTGGGATGGGGTTGATGCTCGGCGTCGAATTTGTCACTCCGGAACTGCGTGACCGGATTGAGATAGCATGCTTCGAACGTGGGTTAATCATCCTCGGCGCCGGAGCGAGCACGATTCGCTGGTCACCGCCGCTGATACTCACGAAGGAGAATGTCGACGTCGCACTCGAGATATTCGACGACGCCATAGCGGCATCAGTTTAAGTATTAGCCGCGGATGAACGCGGATTGACGCAGATCTGCGTTTATCCGCGTTCATCCGCGGTTCAATTTTTCTGAGATTTCATGCATCCGGGCTCGGAGTCGATCCTCATCAACAGTCGTAACACGTCCATCACGAAAAATTTCGCGCCCTGCCACTACTGTCAGGATCACATCTCGACCTGACGAGGCAAAGATCAAGGTGCCGATCGGATCATAACTCGGGATTTGGTGGACACCCGTTAGTGATACGGCCGTAAGATCCGCCTGGCTGCCTTCTCTCAGATGTCCGGTCGATGCTTCCAACGCAGCCTCAGCGCTGACGGGCGCGCCACTCGCCCGAGATAACAATGTCGCGAAGCGCGCTTCTTCAAGAATGTCACACGTATTGTTGCTGCCAACTGAATCGCTTCCCAATCCAACAGACACTCCAGCCGCGATAAACTTCGCAAACGGCGCTCGCCCGTGACCTAGCTTTGCGTTCGACTTCGGACAGTGTGCGACCTTTGCTGCGGAACTTCGAAGTGTCTCGATGTCTTCGTCGTCAACTCGAATGCAATGCGCTAACAACGGATTAGTTGTGAGGATGCCAACCTGCTTCAAATACTGAATCGTCGAAACACCGGGCGCTTTCCACTCGATCTCGCGCCGCGCTAATCCTTCGGCAAATACGCCACAGCCTTCACGCAGGAACATGGCTTCCGCTTCTGATTCAGCGGCATGCATCATCAAGGGCAAACGTTCGGAGTTAGCGAGATCTGCAATCAATTCGAGTTGGGGCCCGCAGACCGTGTAAGGCGCATGCGGCGAAACGCCAGCACGCACAAGCTCGTTCTGTGCCGTACGAAGCTCCTGTACTTTGAGCTTGAGCTTCTCGAAGTTCTCAGTAACCAATCGAGGATCGGGTCCAAACGATTCCTGATAAACAACCGCACGCAACCCGACGTCCTGCAGCGCACGCATACTCATCATCGCCGAGTCACTCGCGTCATCAACACGAGTAATTCCCGCACGCACTGCTTCGCACGCACCCCATGTTGCCGAAACAAGAATGTCATCGGGCGTCAGACGCTCAAGCCGCGCGATTGTTAGTTTTCTGAGCCACGCAAAAAAGTCGCGCTCCTCGTTTTCGAGGTAGCCGCGCATCGCGGTGAGTTCCAAATGGGTATGAGCATTAACGAGCCCCGGAAGGATGATCGCTTCGCCGAGAGATTCAAGCTTGGACTCGGGAAACCTCTCGACGATTTCAGTCTGACTACCGACGCCAACTACAAGATTATCTTCAACGGCGACGGCGCCATTCTCGATCGGTGAATCCGAAACGGGAACGACCCAACGCGCCGAATAGACAGTGCTCATTTTGCGGTCGAAGGCTCCTGCAGCGCGGCGCTCGAGTTCTTCGCGCTCTTAAGCTGTCGATAACGTTGCATGATCGAGATCACGTACGCGCGGGTTGAAGGAATGTCGATGCGGTTGATGAATTCCGCACCCGACTGCGTATTTCCCGGCGGGTTGGAACGACTCCACTCGACTGCGCGACTTGGGCCCGCGTTGTATGCTGCCACCATCCGCGTCTCAGCTTCAGGCGCGTCCTGAAACTGCTCGTAGATCTTTTCGAGATACCAGCAACCGATTTGAATGTTTCGTTCGGGATCGCGCAATAGCGCTTGTGGATCGTTGGCCATCTGAGTCTGGAGTTCCCGCATGCCGGTTTCGTTGGCCCATTCACGACCGACAGTCGGTGTCACTTGCATCAGACCGATCTCGCCGTCTTTGCCGACTTTCCACGGGCTAAAGTAAGTCTCTTCGTAGATGATGCTCCAAACGAGATCGGGATCGACGCGGTAGATTGATGCTTGCCGTGAGATTAAGGCATCGAAGCGGTGGGTCCAATAATTATTGAAAGCGTAGGCGGCAAGCAGCAGTATGAGGATCAGGAGGATAACGGCAACAACACGCTTCATAGCATTGCCGATTGCCAATTGCCGATTTCCGATTTGTCTGATTTATAAAAATCGGCAATCGGCATTTGGCAATCGGCAATACACACTAGTTTCTTCTCCTTAGTCCTGACCAATAGGTCGCGCGCGATACGGTGTAGTCGATGCCTTCGTAACGCGAACGCAGAGCGTGTTCGTCGAGCACGTGACCCTGGAGCCAGACCTCGGCGTCGAGGGTGGCGCCAACCGCCAGCGATCCACGAAGCGCGCGACGGTTGACCAGCACTTCCAGTTTGATGCGTTCCAGATCGAGATGAATCCAGAAAAGCTCGCCTCCGGAAAGCGGATTCCGCAAAGGCTTGAAGGCAATGATTCGACCCGAGAGACTCCAGTCGTTCTCGTGTGCGGCTCGAGCGGGAGCAGCTTTTTCAAGCGGTACCCAGCGCGTCTTGCCTTTGCTGCGACGCACGCGTGCGCGATACGCAAGACCGCAAAGCCCGATGTGCAACTCCTGCGCGCCAAATCCCGTTGGACCAACCTCAGTCAAATTCTGTAACTCGAAAAGAACTTCGCAGTCAGTTCCTTCGCGATAACCGTGGATCACTGCTTCGCCTTCTTCGTCGTATTCCGTCAACGCCCACGGCGCAATCGTCTGAATGTAACGAGCACGAAATCCGGGACGGCAATCCGCATAGAAGAGATCGCCGCTGCCTGACTCGTAAAGCACAGTCCATACTTCGAGACCTTCTCCGAGTTTCCAGCAACGCCCGTGCAGAACAGCGCCACGTCTGGTGAGTTGTGTGGCCTCGCCCTGGTCACCCGCTCGCTCCGCTAGATAGTTGAAAGCCTTCTCGCTTGAAACTTCCAACCCGATCGTTTCGAAAGTAGGATTCATGATTCAGCTAATAGTTGGTGTTGCTACGCGCACATTATCACGCGCTACGCTTTCGCTGTCTATGCTTCGCGGGCTTGCCGTTAGTGTTTTCAGCGCGCGGCGCACGAGTTCTGAAACCACGAATGACGCGTTGTGGACCATGCGACGGCTGTGTACCAGACCGTACCATCTCGGTAAACAGATCGACATCATAGTCCGCTTCGCGCGACATCTCTTCACGAATCGTGTGCAGGACTTCTAAAAATTTTGGGCGACGATACATGGGCATTTTTGATTGCCAATTGCCGATTGCCAATTGCCAATTGATCCGTATCCAGCATATCAAATCGGCAATCGGCAATCGGCAATTGGCAATCAGATCACCTGTTCTGTTGCTTCTGACACCAAAAACTCCGGGGTCACGATCATTGGAACATAAAAACCTGCGGCCGTATTGAACAAACGGATTCGCGCTTGCCTGCGCACGTTTGCAAGATGGCCGAAATTCCACGTCACCAGATAATCGATCTTGTGAACCGACGCAATGGCGACGTGCAACGCGTCGGCAATGTACTTGCGGTGAAAGATCCCACGTGAAATATAACCATCCGCGAGAATCGCGGCCTCCTCAGTGAGATCCACCTGCTCCAGATTGCTGATCAATTTTAAATAAGAACTGCGATGCGGCTCTTTCAAGCGTCCCAGCTCCGACGCCACGAGCGGCGAAACGACCGCGCGATAGTCGGGCATCTCATGTTCCCACCATCTGATCGTCAGGTCGCGTCTGAAAGGCTCACCGTTATCGAGGTAAGCGCCAATCACAGATGTTTCTAGATAAAGCGCTTGTTTCATGGAGTTACTACAACTTCCGGATTGATTTGTTCGACGCTTCTAGGTTTCTGATTCAAAGGCTCCAAACGCATTGCCCCCCTTGCAAAATCAAAATAGATGCGGAAGTGCCGCAGAAAATTACCGCCAAGAATCCCGCTCTGCGTGAAACCCGCGGTCTCGTTAACCGGTTCCAGATCGAGCACGGCGGCATTGATCTTCTCCAGCTTACTCAAACCGAGACTAAGTCGCGGTAGTTGCAACAGCTTCACATCCTCTGCCACACCCGCGGCTCCAAAGACGCGCATCTTGGAAGGCTGCAGCAGATCCAGAAGTTGTTCCTGCTGCGAAAGCTTTTCTGAGATCACCGTGATGCTGGCGGCGGTATCGATAATAAAATTGTGGTTCTTTTCGAATCCTTCGAGACCAACTTCACCACTAAGGAATCCACTCGACGTCGTTCGTAACGGAACCTCAACCGAGCCGTCATTCGGCGCCACAGGAATGAGCATTTGGTACGTGTCAGGACGTCGCACCGTGGTCCAACTCTCGACCTGGTCCGTCTGATTCTGCCGCACTAGTGACATTCGTCTCGTTCCATAATCGATCGACGTAAGAAACTTCGAGACTACAGACAAACCCAGATATCCATCTACGGGTATATGGCTGTCGAAGAACTTTCGAATGTAAACCGGAACGTTCTGGATCCTGGCTGTGCCAATCTCAATCGAGTCGAGAAAGCCGTATACGATTTCAAACCTTCCGCCGCCGCCAACAGCACGAGCCTGGCCGCCCTTCGCTATGGGCTTCATGTTGAGACGCTTCGCCGTTTGTTCCGAGATTACCGACATACCGGAGCCGGTATCGAGTACAAATCGCAGCGGGTCTTTTTGTCCATTAATACGAAGCTGAAGAATGGGACGGTTGTCAGTCGCTTCGAATGGAATCGAGGAGCGATACTCACCGCTGGGAACGTAAAGTGATCCCTGCCTGCCGAGGTAACGGAGAAAATCGATCAGACCGGCAATACGTGCGCGCCGATCGTAATCGGTCTTGGGCGCGATCATTAGAAATCGCTCGTAGGCGTCGGCCGCCTCTTTATATTTCTCACTTCGAGCTGCCGCCTGGCCCAGAGCGAACACGTAATCAGGCTCGTCCGGATCAATGGCCGCGGCCCTACGCAACGCGGGAAGTGCAAGGGGGAGACGATTCTCGTAGAGATCAACCATTGCCAGTCCAGCTACAGCGAGAGCCTCATTCTCATTAAGGGCCAGAGCAGTGCGAAACTCTTCCACCGACAGGCGAAACTCGCCCGCGCCGAGAATCGCCGTGCCGAGCAGAGCATGACCGCGCGCTGAAAGGGGATCGAGCATGATCACGCGCGCGGCGTTATCGTAAGCGCCCTGCAAATTCCTCTGCTTGAGTTGTGCAAAACTCAAACCCAAACGCGCCTCGATGTCGTGCGCATCTTTATTGAGGAGCTCACGGAAGATCTTCTCAGCGTGTTCGTAGTCTCCTTTGCGAAGAGCTCGGTAGCCTTTGGTGTAAGCCTTCTTATCGGCGGCGGCGACGGCGCTCTGAGTCGCACCGGTGAGGGCAACACAAAACACAAAGGCGGCCACACTAAAGGCCGCCATCCGAAAAAGAGACTTCATCTTATTACCTTGCATGATTCACACCTTCTGAGTGATCGCTAACCTTGCGCATGCAACTGTTACTTTAAAACTTCTCCTGTCTTCATAGACCAGAGAACCAGGTCAAGCTCGTCAAAATCTATCCGGACGTCGCGAGCAAACCGAACCAGTTGCTGCTCAACTTCGAGATACTTCCTTCGCGTTGAAGGTGGTTTGGCTGTATCGATCACTCCGATTTCAGCCAAACATCGCATCACGTGCTTATCAAGAATCGCATGGCCTTTCACGCCGATGTTGCGCAGGAAGTGACTGGCTTCTTTGTAACCTAATCCTTTGACCTGCTTTTCCTGGGCCAGCCAGTCGCGCCGCTCGTAAGGATCTCTAAAGTTGCGCAAACGCTTTCGCAACTTCATGCCGCAGTCTGCGCGAAAGTAGTTTCTCGTAGTTACAATGTAACGCGGCCGAGCGACTGGGAAACGATGCGCACCTGCTTCCTTCAAAGCTGCGGTCATGGCATCAGAGTCGCCATCAAGCAGGAACGGTCGCACGGCATCAACCGAATTCAATCCCATGCGGGCCGAAGCACCGGCAGTGAAAATGCAGTAAGCCAACTCCTCCCAGAGCCTGGCGTCAGATCCTTTACGCCAAAGCTCATCAAACTCGCCGAGCCTCTTTCGGATCTCCTTGCGTCGCGCTCGGTGAGTGGCCACCACTCGTTCAACTGTGACGGGGTCTTGATTGCGTTGCACTGTAGTTTGTCAATACCGCGATTCTATGAGCGTGCTGGAAAGCTTGTCAACGACTTGAATCCTCGTAATCGGCATCAAAAAATATTCTCCTCCACGCGCCGGAAGTCAGTTATCATGGTGAGTTGGGTGGCCCCGCCGACTTGAACATCCCCACAAAGCTGTCGTGCATCAAATTTGCTCTCCTCCATAAAGGCAGGTATGAGGTTACGTATCACGAACAAGATAAAGACGAGTTGGCTGATCGCTGCGTTTGTGCTCTGTATCGGGGCGAGCGCATCCGGCCAGGTGCCGCTTGCGAGTCCGCAACCGCTAACCTCGCCTCAGGCGTCACCGACTCCCACGCCAAGTGAAGGCAGACCACTCTACGGTTTGCAGGGAGTGCTCATTGAGACTCTCGACGGCAAAGTCGTCTCTTCGCAATCTGAGAATGAACAGTTCAATCCGGCGTCAACGCTGAAACTCGCAACCGCTCTGGTAGCGTTGCGCACGCTTGGTCCCGACCATCGTTTCGCCACCGGTGTGTGGACTGACGGAGTGCTTGATAAAGCGACCGGCGTCATAAACGGCAGTCTCTACATCTCCGGGCGCGATCCTTCGTTCCATTACGAACACGGTGTGCTGCTGGCGCGTGAGTTGAACAAGCTCGGTATAAAGCAGGTAACCGGAAATCTTATCGTCGCGCCGGGATTTACCATGAACTTCAGCGCCTCCGCGACACGCTCCGGAGAACGCCTCTACGATACCCTCGATTCAACGCTTCGTCCCGCAGAAGCGGTGCGTGCCTGGAACTATGAACGCACGTTGCTCAACGATCGCGCCGGTCTGGAGACAGTGCCGAGTGTGGCGGTGATGGGCGCGGTTGAGGTCGCGCCCGTTGTCCCATCCGCCAAACTGTTGTTGACGCAGAGATCGAGCAAGCTGGTCGATATTCTCAAAGTGCTCTTGTGCTACTCCAACAACTTCATGGCCGACCGCATCGGTGAAGCGTTGGGCGGCCCCGATTCCGTTCGGCAACGACTAACCAGTGAACTCGGTCTCGGACCAGATGAAATCAGGCTTGCTTCGTTGAGTGGACTAGGCGTCAATCGTATTTCACCGCGAGTGATGATGAAGGTCTATCGCGAACTTCGCGCAGAGTTACAGAAACACGGACTCTCGCCGGCATCAATAATGCCGGTAGCGGGTATCGATCCCGGCACCCTTGAGGATAGATTTACAGGTCTTGCCTGGCGCGGAAGCGTGATCGCAAAGACCGGCACACTGATGAGGACTGACGGCGGCGCCAGTTCGCTTGTAGGTCAAATGCGAGCTGCCAACGGCGAAGTGCTGTTGTTTGTGATCATGAATCAGCGCGGTAGTGTCTGGAGATTCAGAGAGAATCAGGATTACCTCGTGATGCTGGTGCAGAACACGCGTGGTGGGCCCAAAGCATTCGAATACAAACCGCTGATGCTCACGATGCAACTCTCTCACACCGAAAGCACTGTCGGTGGCGGCGAGGAATACGAACCGCCTGCCCGTTCCAATAACTAACAGTTCACAAAAAGCTGCCCCGTCTATCCGAAGATGGACGGGGCGCTTTACCGTCCGACTACTCCTGTGGCGTGCGGCACCGCAACAGCAGCGGACGATTCCCTTGGTTACGAAGTGATCAAAGTAGCAAAAGGGCAGGAATTCCAGAGGGTAGTTAGACAGGATTTACAAAATTGCACCAGGATGAACAAAATTCTCATCCTGCTCATCCTGAAACATCTTGTAAATCCTGTCTCAGTATTCGCGCACGCCGCTGACCGCATGCCCGCCGACGGCCTTAGCTTTATCAACCGCATCAGAGCTGTACTGAATATTCGACGTGCCGCCGCCGGACGTATCAAACGTTGGCGCCCCAAACACATCAGTACCCAGACCCGTTGCCGCGAACTTCGCGATGAACATCGCTCCGTAGATGTTTCCGTGGCCACCGCCGTTGCGATAAACGCGCCCCGATCCGAGAACCATAATCACGCCATTAAAATTGAAGTTTCCATCGAGCGTAAGATCGCCGGTCACAATCAGCGTTCCCTGCCCTGACGGATTGCCTGGGCCAATTGTCAGGTTGCCATCGACAAAAGTTAAAACGCCGTCGGGATTATTTGCGCCAAGCCCTGCCGCACTATTCTTCGCAGCCGTTTCCGTCGTGAAATATCTTCCCTGGTTGATGGCTGCATTCTTCATTCCTTCGGTACCGTAAAGAAACTCTCTCGCGTTGGTAACTGATTGAAGAAAGCTCGGCGTGTTGTCATTGACCAGCACCGCAGGATCCCCAGGCGTCACGTTTGGGCCACTGCCGCCGCAGTTGCTTCCATCCGACAAACACCCGTCGATGACGTTGTTGGTCGTGTTGTAGTCGCCGTTACTGACTGCGTATGCCGCGAGGCTGGTTCCTGTTCCGGAAGCATCATTACCTGACGTCGACGTCACATTACTTCCACCCAGGGCAAATGCGATCGGATTTCCTGACCCATTAGGCAAGGTGACAACCGCGTTCACGTCGTATTCGAGCGTATAGCGATTGACCACGATCTCCATTTTCTTTTGACTGTTGTTTGGACCAAACCCAAATACGCGGATTCTCAGGCGATCCGGCTTGTAAGTAGCGTCGGGACAGTTGGTGAGAGTGTCCAAATTGTCAGGATCCACAATCGAATCGACTTGAAATCTGGTTGCACCGTCGCTGGCAACGTTTACATACCCGCCGGCAGTTGCCGTCCAAAGAGTCTTTGTGCACAGGACGTTGTGGAATGAAGCACGCGTGCCCGCTGGATTCGATTCTACGTTTCCTCGCAACACTTCAAGAGTTCTCGCAACACCGGCTTCGGCTGCGTAGTAAGCTTGCATCTCGGCGGTCGAGTCACGCGCTGTGATGCCGGTCATCGTGGTCGTCAGGATCAAGGTGCCACCAGCGGCCAGCAACAACAGTGAAAGGAGAACCGCGGTGATCAGTGCCGCCCCTTTTTCGTTTGAACGGTTTTCGAAAGTCGGCTTTTGTGATCTCATTGTCTAGTAACTCCAGAGTCCTGTGTTGCGTAGCGTGACGTCGGAACAAAGTAGGACCGAGTACTGTGGTTGATAACCTGGCGAACCAGGAGTTCCAACTTCGTCCAACGTAACGGAAACGGCGATGACCATGTATTTCGCAGTAGTCTTATCAACCACCTCTGCTGCAGAGACACTGGAAATGTCGTCATCGCCAGGCAGAGCGGTATACGTTACTTTCTGATCGAAGTAATGAACGTTCATACTGTCGATGCGGTTGGCCAGCACCGTACTACCAGTTCCAAACAGGTCGTGGCGCGCGAGGTACTTTGTATTGTCGGCGTCGTTAATGAAGTAAGTGATGTCTTCGCCAGCCTCGCCGACATTTGCCATTTGCGTGTTCGTCCATCCTCCCTCGACGTCGAACCGGTTGAAATTGCTGCGGATGCGAAGGCGATTCACGTTGGAATCTGCAACGACAATCCCGTTGTTGCTCAAATTGAATCCGGCATTCGCGATTTCGCGCGACATGATGTTGAGAGCGCGTTGCACGTCCGCAAGCGCGTCGGACTTTTGATTCTCGCGAGAGCGCACGCGCAGAGCATTTGCCAGCAGAGTTGCAGCCGCAGTCATCAACGCCATCGTGATTGCCATCGCGATTAAAAGTTCAACCAGAGAGAAACCACCGCTCGCAGCATTCTTGTTCGACGAACTCATAAATTCCTCACTATCTGAATGGCGTTAATAACTACCAGTGACCTGTGTGGATCGCAGCGTGTACACGGTGACTGTTTCAAAATTGGTCGTAGCCGTGGCCGGAGTGACCGACAGCTGAATACGTTTGAGGGTGCAGGCGCCGGCATCTGGTTGTCCGCCGGGAACAAAGTTCAGATCTGAAATGGTCGTATTGACCATGTAACTGCGGCCTGCATTTGTCACAGTCTCGGAAACGCCGGCGGTGGCAGTAGCCGCCAGGCCGCCATCCGGGTATGAATAAGCCAGGGCTCTCGTTTGCGTTGTGAACGGTATCGTGCGCAACCACTCCATTCGTTTTTGCGCGATGGCCATCGCCAGTTCGCGATCGTCTGCTTTGCTGTTTGCCGAAATCGAATAAGTAAACAATGAAGCGATGCCGAGTCCGATGACCATGAGGATCACGAGCGCGATCGCAGCTTCAAGTAGAGTAAATCCACCTTGCGAGGCGACAGTTCTGTGAAGCGGGTTTTGCATATACCTGCAGTTCATATGATCCTCAGTTGCTTACGATGACTGTGAGTGTTTGCGTGGAACCGCACGATGGATCGGTTGAAACTTTAACCGAAAACGTTCCGCGGTTGCCGGCGCCGTTCTTAGTGGTAACTGAGACTGTGCTCGATCCACTGCCGTCTATTCTTACCAGTGACAACGCTGTCACCAGACTGTTTCCATTGCCGTCCTGTGCAGCGCTGATAGTGCGAACTCCGGTGCCACCCGAAATCGTAAACGTCGCTGTTCCAGTTTGCCTCGTGGAGTCGCTCTGGCTTAAGGAAAGAGTGCTCGGACTGATAAACGCGGAACACTGTGGAATCGGAGTTGGTGACGATGAAGGTGTGGCACTTGGAGTGGGCGTCGGCGAGGCATTTCCATTTCCGTTGCCGTTGCTGCCGTCGTTGCCATTGCCATTTCCGTTGCCATTGCCATTTGGCGTCGGAGTCGGAGTCGGCGTTGCAGTAGGTTCAGGAGTCGGTGTCGCTTCGTCAATTGGATCTGTTTCATCTCCACCAGGAGACGGTTCAATATTGGGAGTTCCTGCCGGTTCCGGACTCACTTCGGGTTGAACCTGGCTAATCTCGATCTCAGGGATCAATTGGTCTGGAAAATGTTGTTCGTCGACGGTGATATCACCTGAACCGGAGACGTCGACCGGAATGGCCTTATCAAGCGATAGACTGCGAACCTGAAACACACAGGATTTGGTTATTGCACACGGCACTGTGAGTCTGCCGCGCCAGTCAAACGTTACTTTTAATGGGTCTGTAACGAAATCGATTCCGGGATCGAGCTGAAAGGTTCGTGTCTCTACAGTGCCCGAACCAAAGTCCATGGTGATCGCGTAGGTATTTGTACCTGCGCCAAAAGTTTCAACTGAAGCTTCGTTACCTGTCATTGCATGCCGGCGGACGGAGTCAGCGCGTGCCTTTTCAACGTAGGAGGCAAACAACCTTGCCGAGCTCTGAAGGCGAAATTCGGCGCGGGCGTTTCTGATCCCCAGAACTCCAAAAGTCGACACGATGGCGATAATCGCAATCGTGATCACCATCTGCATGACGGTGAACCCATGCTGCTGCTTTTTGTTGTTACTTTTCATTTTGCGCGTCTACCTCCGACAAGGAGTCTTCTGGAAGGCCGGACAACTCGTCCGCTCCGCTATCGGCAACAACTGTTCCGTTGAATAATGGGCCGAAATTACCGCTGTTTCCTGGCTTGACGAGGCTGCGCACTTCGGGAGCTGTTACATTTAGTGACGGTGGTGGGAAGCGAATTACATAGGGCCCCACGTATTAAGATCCTTGACACCCGCCGACGGAAAAATCGATCATTGCACCCAGTGGCCGATATCCTACTTGTCGAAGACAAAGACAGCCTGCGTCGCGTACTGCGACTAACTCTCGAAAATGCCGGATACAGCGTCGCGGAAGCGATTGACGCTCGCGCCGCTCTCAATGAGATTGCAGACTCCCGTCATCGCCTCGTCCTCACTGACTTGCGCATGCCAAACGGCTCGGGATTGGACGTGCTGCGTGCAGCTCGTGCCGCGGACGCGGACGTGCCGGTTATCGTCATGACGGCCTTCGGTTCGATTGACGAAGCGGTTCAGGCGATGAAAGACGGTGCGCACGACTTCCTGCAAAAACCAGTCGATTCCAATCATCTGCTGTTGCTGGTCGAGCGAGCGCTCGAACAGGCCCGGCTTAGAACTGAGAATGTGTTGCTGCGTGAAGAATGGTCGCGGCGTTACGGGTTCCCGCGCATCATCGGAGAGTCAGACACACTCAAACGTGCGGTTGGCGAAACCCAGCGCGTCGCACAAACAGAGACGACAGTCCTGCTTCTGGGAGACTCAGGCACCGGCAAGGAACTCTTCGCGCGCGCGGTCCATCATCTTTCCGCACGCCGCAATCATCCGTTTGTCGCAATCAACTGCGCTGCGATTCCTGAAACGTTGATTGAGAATGAACTCTTTGGTCACGAGCGCGGTGCCTTCACCGGAGCTACGGATCGGCGCCAGGGCAAGTTTGAACTTGCTTCAGGTGGCACTGTTTTTCTCGATGAAATCGGGGAATTGCCTCTGGGTGTACAAGGCAAACTGCTGCGCGCGATTGAAGAAAAGGTGGTCGATCGGATTGGTGGACGCGCTCCCGTCGCAGTCGACGTCCGGGTAGTGGCGGCAACAAATAAAGATTTGAAAACAGCCGTCGAGAACGGGCAGTTTCGTGGTGACTTGTTCTTTCGTCTGGCGGTGTTTCCTATCGAAGTGCCGCCGTTGCGCGAACGCGGCGATGACATCATGCTGCTTGCGCATCACTTTGCGTCTGAAATCGGGCGCGAATTGCGCGGGCGTGAAGCGCAGTTGAGCGACGAAGCGATTGCGGCGCTACGCCGGCACCACTGGCCCGGAAACGTTCGTGAACTCGAGAACGCGATCGAGCGCGCCTGCATCATCTCCGATACCCTCGTACTGGAACCGAGTGATCTAGGACTTGGACCAGAAGCCACGACAAAATCCGAAACGCTCGAACAACTCGACCTTTCGGGAACGCTCTCCGAGGTGGCCCACCGGGCGCTACGGCTGGTCGAGCGCAAAAAGATCGCGCGCGCGCTGGAAGCCAATCTCGGCAACAAGAGCAAGACGGCAGAGGATCTCGGCGTCAGTTACAAAACCCTCCTGAACAAAATCAAAGAGTACGGCGTCTAACCGCGCAGTTGGACAGGATTTACAAGATTTTTCAGGATTGCGGGAACCGTCCCTGGCAATCCTGAAAAATCTTGTGAATTCTGTCTAAGGCTTTGTCTTGGAAGTCCTTCCGGATTAGCACTTTCTCCTCTACAGCGAAATTAACCAAGGAACCAAGGAGCCCCCCCGGAAAATGCCCCAGTTTTTTAATTTGCAACGCCTGATACTAGCTTCAGCGGCGTTCGCTATTCTCGTAATGGCCTCGTCGACCGCGTTTGCCGACCCGATTACGATTACCGTCGGTAACCCAAACAACCAGAATACCGACAACGTCCTATTCAATAACGGTAGTCTTGTTCACTCCGGCCTGCTGGTACAAGGCGATTTCAACGGCTCAGGCGCCGGATTTATCGTCGATTTCACTTCAACTTCCGGCAGCGGCAACCTCGGCGTGAGCGGCGGTCAGGCAGTGCTCGTCGGCGGCACCGGTAACACCCCGTTTTCCAACGTCACGGTTCAACTCGAGAACGGCGCCACGTTCACAAAAGTAATCCTGAACATCGACGTAACCGCCGGCTTGCCTCCGCCGACACAGGTCCAGTTCACCGTTAACTACACGCTCGCGGGCGGGCAAGTCTTCAGCCAGGTCTTCGCCGTAGACACGAATGGACAGAATTTCTTCGGCATTGAAGCTTTCGAGGGCGCCGTTATCAACAGCGTCACCGTTCAGGGATTAGGCAGCACAACCTTCCAGGACATCAATCAATGGCGTCTCGGTGGATTTGCTCCGGCCAACAACCCGGTTCCCGAACCTGCCAGCCTGTTCCTGCTGGGTAGTGGATTGGTGGGAACTGCCGGCGCTCTACGTCGCCGTCTGAAGAACCGCAAAAATCAGGATTAAATAGGAATTCAGGAGTTTAGAACAATGTATACGAGGCCAATGATTCTTCCCCTCGAATCGACCGGTCGAATCTACGTTCTGCAGGATGAAAAGGGCCAGGTAGTTGGAACTGGCTCAAGAGAAGTTTGTGAGACCCTGATGTACATCATCAACGCAGGTTTGTCATCTGCGACTGATAGCAACCAGCCGATCGCTCACGGCAACGTTCGGGCTGCAATCACAATATAGCCGCTAGTTAGTGCTCCTTTTATCTGGAACAGGCTGGTACCTGTTCCAGAATTTTTTTTAAGAATTTTCTGGAGACCTCGCCGTATTGAAAATATAGATTAGGTATCCTGGAAAAACGGATAGTTGGTGCAGCGGCGGGCAGGCGGGGCGGTCCGGTCCGCGCTTTTGTGTTTGGGGTCGGATCCGCGCAAATCCGCATTTCAAATCCGTGTTAATCTGGCACCGTGCAACCCGTACTTTCCGCTCAACAGATCCGCGAGATCGACCGTCTTACCGTCGAGAACTATCACACGTCTTCCCTGCTCTTGATGGAAGCTGCCAGTGCGGCTTGCATGGAGGCTATCAGGGCTCGCCTCGATGGCAATCTCGAGAACAAAAAGGCACTGATTCTTTGTGGAAAGGGTAACAACGGAGGCGACGGCGCAGCTCTGGCGCGGGCCCTGTCACGTGCCGGGATGCACTGTAGCGTCGTGTTGTTCGGGAAGTTCTCCGAGACGTCGGGCGATGCCCGCACAAACTTTGAATCGGTGGCTCGTCTCGCGAGTTTCGAGGCCGGCTCCCATGAAGCGCCGCCGCCACTCACGTTTATCGAGTGTGAAAGTGTCGGCGCCTGGGAGCAACTGGCAAAACCACGCAGCGCCTATGACGTCATTGTCGATGCACTCTTCGGTACTGGTCTAACACGGCCTCTCGAAGGCGTGTTTATCAAAGTCATAGAACACCTGTCGATGCTGAGAGAGGCTCGCGACCGTGCTTCGGGCGTTCAGCCCCTCGTGCTCTCGATCGACATCCCATCGGGCCTGAACGCTGATAAACCAAAACCTATCGGCCCAGCGGTCGAGGCTGATATCACCGTTACGTTCACCGCGCCCAAACTCGCGAACGTACTTTCCCCCGCATGTGATTTTGGCGGTGAATTGATTGTCTCTGACATTGGTTCTCCAACTTCCTTGATCGAAGCCACGAGGCCGTGGTTGTTTTTGACTGAAGCGGAGGAAGCACGCCAGTGGCTCGTCAGCACGCGCTACACACGCGAGTCGTACAAGAACACGCACGGTCACGTGCTGGTCGCAGCGGGTTCGCGCGGCTATTCAGGAGCGGCAGCACTCACTGGCAACGCCGCTATGAGATCGGGCGCCGGATTGGTAACGATCGCGACGCCTTCTTCTGCCCAAACATCGGTGGCGAGCAGCGCGATGCCGGAAGTGATCACGACGGCGCTGGCAGAAACAGACCGGGGAGCAGTGAGCGATGAGGCCGCAGATCATTTTTTGAAACTCGCTGAAAAGTCGACAGTGGTTGCGGTTGGGCCAGGACTCACTTCGGACGATGAACGCACCCGTCGCTTTGTCCGCACGATCGTCGAGCGCCGTACCCGGCCAGTAGTGATTGATGCTGATGGATTGAATTCCCTCGCGCCCTGGCCGGCAAATCTCAAAGGCTCAGATCAGCAATCTCTCATATTGACACCACACCCGGGCGAGATGCTCAGGTTGATGGGCGCCGAAGACAAATCCGCCCTCGACGATCGAGTTGCTGCGGCGCGTGAATTTGCCACCGCGCATCACGTCATCCTCGTTCTCAAAGGCTCGCGTTCACTCGTCGCAACGCCGGATGGTCGCGTGTTCATCAATCCAACCGGCAATGCCGGACTCGGCACTGCCGGCGCAGGTGACACGCTTACTGGTCTAATCTCCGGCTTCCTCGCACAAGCGTACGCGACTCTCGAAGATCACGCCGACCCAATCGCCGCCACGATCGCGGCACTGTACGTCGGCGGCCTCGCCGGTGATTTCGCCGCCCGAGAATTCGGCATGCGGACGATGCTCGCGTCTGACATCCGCGAACACCTTTCTCACGCCATCCGCTCCCTCGACCCACTCGGCGAATTGCCGTGAGAGCGCCCTTTGGAGTGGCGCTCAATTGCGAGTTTGCGTGAAAGTTCATAACATTCCGTGAGATTAAGATTGAGGAGACCAAATAATGCCATATCCTGAAATCATGATACGCCCGATGCGAGAGGATTTGACTCGACTCGGTGTTGAAGAACTTAAAACCGCTGAAGCGGTTGATGAGACGATAAAAAATAGCCAAGGAACGCTGATGGTCGTGGTGAATTCGATCTGTGGTTGTGCCGCAGGAAAAGCGCGACCTGGTGTCGCGTTGGCGCTGCAGAACGATGTAAAGCCTGACAAGGTGGCGACTGTGTTTGCCGGAGCGGATATCGAAGCGACTGAAAGAGCGCGTAGCTATTTCACCGGTTATGGACCGTCGTCGCCGTCAATTGCACTGTTGAAGGATGGCGAGTTGGTTTATATGTTGGAGAGGTATCAGATCGAAGGCCGCGACGCGCAGCAGATTGCGGGAGAGTTAACGAAGGCGTTCGAGCAGCATTGTCAGGCGTGATCCCCAGCATTAAGTTAGACAGGATTTACAAGATGTTTCAGGATTAACAGAATAGATCTTGTGAATCCTGTTTACATCTTGTCAATCCTGTCTAAGCAATCTGATCACCTCCGAATGTAACAACACCACATCAGGCGATTGCTGTAGCGCGAGAAAATAGTTCTTCTGAAACTCACTCCCCGTTTCGGCAGGCGATAGCAACGCTTTCGCCCTTTCGAGTAACGCCGTCGCGTCGGCTTCAGTCGCAGGTATCTCGGCATGTGGATCGAGAGCCTCATCGATCTGCACAATCAACTCCGAAAGACGATGCAACCAGTCGAACCACGGATCCTTCAACACTAACTGCAGAAACTCATAACTATTTCCGATCCGCCCGCGTGCTCGCTCAAAATCGCGACGCTCCAGGTCCAAAAGCGTTTTATGCAGCCGCAGCAATCCTGTCCGCAATGCTTTCAGTCGTTCCCGTGTTTCGTCCGTTGCTCGTTCGTTCTCCATAACGGTTCCCCTCTGTTCGCTATGTTATGATCGCGGCGATGCCTGGCGCCATCTCCCTCAACACTTCGATTGAGGATCTTCACAGTTTCAAGATCGCACGATTAGGCCCGATTCTTTCTCGCAAACTCGCAAAAGCTCTCGCAACACAGACCCATAAGAAAGATTCTGCCACGGTCACGGTTGAGGATCTGCTCACGTACTTTCCGATGCGTTATGAAGATAGATCGCACCCGGCGTTGATCAAAGATCTCAAAGAGAGAGTCGAGGCATCGCTTGAGCTTACGGTCACTCACGCACACGGTTATGCAGTGAGAAACCAGCGCGGTTACGGCAGACCCCAACTCTACATATTCGAGGTTGCCGGCATCGATGGTCCAATGACTGGCCGCGAAGTGATCGTCTGGTGGTTTGTGTCGGGGCGTCGCGCCTACGACATCGTTAAGTATTACACCGCAAAGCTTACACGCGGCACGCGCTTCATCACTTTTGGCCGTTGGGAATGGGAAGCACGCCGCAACACCTACAAACTGCGTCTGAACAACGCTGCCGACGAACTCGAGATTCTTCTGCCGCCCGAAGACACGGACGAGCACACGGAACTCGATCCGGAACAAAGCGAGGAGAATCTTCCTGATCCTGCTCTCGCTGCGATTCACGTCGGACGCCGAGTTCCTGTCTATCGCAAGCTTGGTGAGTTCAATTCAAAGCGCGTTCGCGAAATCGTGCACGCCGTACTTGCGTTACTGAGTGACAAAGATATCGAAGAAACATTGCCAGCCGATCTTCGTCACCGCGGACAACTGATCAGCCGTGCTAAGGCACTACGCGAAATTCATTTTCCACCGCAAGACGTTTCGATGATGGACTATGAGCTATCGCGAAGCCCCGCTCATGTCCGAATGATCTTCGAAGACTTCTTTTGGGTCACCTTTGCGATCGGTTTGAAGCGAGGACAACGTGTCAAAGAAGTGAAAGATACGCCCCTGCGCATCGACAAAACGATAAAGAATCACATCGCATCGGTGATGCCGTTCAAGCTAACGAACGCTCAAGTTCAAGTGACAAAGCAGATCTTCAAAGACATGCAATCGCACGCGCCGATGAATCGCCTGCTACAGGGCGATGTCGGCAGTGGCAAAACAATCGTCGCAGTCGTCGCCATGATCGCGGCAATGGAAAACGATCTTCAGACGGCGCTGATGGCGCCGACGGAAATTCTCGCCGAGCAACATGCACGCAGTATCAAGCGTTTGCTGGCGAAGAGTCCGTATCGCATCGAATTGTTGACCGGTTCGTTGCGAGCGACGGAAAAGCGGCGCCTGCAAGCTGCTCTCAGAGACGGCGAGATACATGCGTGTATCGGCACGCAGGCATTGATTCAGGAAGCAGTGGGGTTTGCCAAGCTCGGGCTCGTTGTGATTGACGAACAGCATCGTTTCGGCGTCATGCAACGAGCCGAGTTGCGTGCACGCGGACTCAACCCGGACGTGCTCGTCATGACAGCCACGCCAATTCCTCGTTCGCTTGCCATGACTGTTTACGGCGACCTCGACGTTTCCATTATCGACGAGCTGCCGCCGGGGCGAACTCCAATCGAGACGAAGGTGTTTGGCGAAGACCAGCGCCAGGAAGTGAAGAGCCTAATTTCACGCGAGGTCAAGACAGGCCGGCAGGTTTATGTGGTCTATCCGCTCGTCGCGGAGTCGGAGAAGATGGACTTAAAGGACGCCACGCGACGTTACGAATATCTGCGCGACACCGTTTTTCCAAAACTCTCAATCGGTTTGCTGCATGGAAAGATGAAGCCGGCTGAGAAAGAGAAAGTGATGAGCGCGTTTGTTGCTGGTGAGATCAAGATACTCGTCTCTACGACTGTGATTGAAGTCGGAGTCGACGTTCCCAATGCATCGGTGATGGTCGTCGAGCATGCGGAGCGCTTTGGACTCTCCCAGCTTCATCAATTACGCGGGCGCGTTGGTCGTGGTGCTGAGAAAAGTTATTGCATACTGTTGACGAGCGACAAGAAAACAGCGGTTGCTGAGGAACGGCTGGGCATCATGGCGCAGACCAGCGACGGATTCAAAATCGCTGAAAAAGACCTTGAGTTGCGGGGACCAGGCGAGTTGCTGGGAACGAAGCAGTCAGGATTGCCTGAGTTTCGGATCGGAAACATCGTGCGGGATCAACCGTTGCTGGAGAAAGCGCGCGAAGAAGCTGAGTTTTACCTCGCGAAGCCCAAATCAGTTGTTACGGCGAGGATGGTTAAGCGGACAAAACAGGATCCGAGGTTTGGACTCGCTGCGGTCGGATGAAAGGCGTTTCACGCAAAGACGCAAAGGTAAAGGCAAAGGCGCAAAGCTGCGACTTTGCCAACTTTGCGTCTTTGCGTGAAACAAATATTGCAGATATGCGGATTATTGCAGGCGAGTACAGGGGACGAAATCTCAAGAGCCCGCCGTCGATGAATGTGAGGCCGACGTCCGATCGGCTGCGCGAAACGCTTTTCAACGTCATCGCGCCGCGTATCGAAGACACTCGGTTTCTCGATTTGTGCGCAGGCTCGGGCGCCGTGGGTATCGAGGCGCTTTCACGCGGCGCCAGTCATGCTACGTTTGTCGATCGTTCGCGGCGGATGTGTAAGTTGATTGAGGCGAATGTCGAGCTTTGCCGGATTCCGGAGGAACAGTGGGACATTTATTGTTCCGAGGTTAACGAGTTTCTGCGGCAATCCAAAGATGAACGTTGGGACATCGTCTACTTCGATCCACCGTACAGAGACGACTATCTCAAGACTCTTCAGTTACTCGGCAACAACGATCTCGTCATCGCCGAGCACCATCACAAAACCGAATTGCCTGATGTTGTTGGCGATTTGGAGAGGAGTCGAATTCTAAAGCAGGGCGATTCGTCGCTGAGCTTTTTTGAACGCAGATGAACGCGGATTGAAGAACGGATTGATCCGTCTTCATCCGCGTCCGCAAATCCGTGTTTATCTGTGGTTCTGGTCCCGTCACGCGAGGCCTAAGTGGGCCTTATCAACCCTCTATCGTACTCATCGCCGTTACGGCGCGTTTTTCATAGGCCGCAATGGTGGCGATGTTTTTCTTCTCCACCTCAGTCAAGGCGTCGTCAGTGAAGTCGGGATCGGCTTTGTACCAGGGAAAGCTGGAAAAGTATTTCTGCAGCCAGGGCTCTTTGAACACCTTGCCGTGACGCGCATAAATCTCTTGTCGCATCTGGCTGGCGTCTTCAAGGAATAAGCCTTCCAACAAAGCACGAGCAATCGGCTTGGTGCCCAACTCCTCGTGAATCTTGTTCTCATACTTGACGATGGTTTCGACATTGACTTTGTCGTTGCCGGAAAGCTCTTCATCTTTGAAGTTCTCATCCGGGTTGTACCACGGTTGAAAGTAGAAGTACTGCTGCAACCATTCGGCGCGAAACATCCGACCGTGACGCGCATAGATCTCGTTTCGCAGTAGACGCAGCTCGTGCAAGCTCAATCCGTGCAACATCTGTTCGGAGATAGCTTTGTTCTCGAAGAATTCCATGTCTCCCGGCAGAATCGCGACATTGCGTTGCTTCTTCTGCGCAGCGCTCAGGATCTCGATGTTCTTGCGCTCGATTGCAGTGAGTTTTTTCGCGTCGTACTTAGCGTTTGGGAAGTACCAGTAGCGCTCCTCGAAATACTGTTGGAGCCATGGATCGTCGTCAAAACGCTTGCCGTGAATCGCTTCGACTTCCGCAGTCAATACTTTCCACTCGGCGCCACTGTGCTTGCCGAGCTTTCGCGGCGTGATCTGACGATCGCGCCAGTAACGCATGTCACCCGGTTGGATAGTTTCGTGCTTGGAAGCTTCAGCGATACGGATGACGTCGAGGTTCTGACGCTCCATAGCGTTTAGCATCGAGTTTTTGAAGTCTGGATTAGGCTTGTACCAGGGTTGCTCCTCGAGATAGACCTTGATGTCGTTGTCCTTGAAAACCCGTCCGTGGCGACCAAAGATGATCCCACGTAACAACTTCAGATCTTCAGGACTGAGTTTTTGAACCTGGACTTGCTTGAGAGACGTCTTGCTGAAGTCGAGCCCTTTCAATCCGTCCAACGGATCCTGAGCAAAGCCGTCAAACGGCTCATGCTATCAGTGCAACAACTATAAGTAGGTGTCGGGTCTGATGCCTCATAATCATGAATCCGTATCCCAATCCGTGTTTATGCGCTACCCAAAAATATCTCGGACTTTATCGACCAGCCCTTTGTTCTCCAGATCCTTGTTCTCTACTTCAGCCAACTGCTCGAGCAGGCGACGCTGTTCTCTCGTCAATGTCGTCGGCGTAATCACAGTCACCGACACAAAGAGGTCGCCGCGGCCGCGGCCACCCAAAACGGGCATTCCCTTGCCCCTGAGTCGAAACACAGTGCCGGTTTGAGTGCCCATCGGAACTTTAATCTTGTCATCTTCTTCGAGCGTCTTGACCATGATCTCGGCGCCGAGCGCGGCCTGCGCAAAGGTAATTGGGACGGCCTCGTACAGGTTGCTACCTTGTCGCTCAAACTGGTCGTGCTCGGCCACGTGGATAACCACATAAAGATCACCCGACGCGCCACCCTGCATGCCCGCCTCCCCTTCACCTGAAACGCGTAAACGAGAGCCGGTTTCGACGCCGGCCGGGATTTTTACTTCCAATTGTTTCTCGCGTTCGACGCGTCCCGTGCCTTTGCAATCCGGACACGGATTCTTGATCACGCGTCCGGCGCCACGACAAACGTGACACGTTCTTGCGACCGAGAAAAATCCCTGCTGATAACGGACTTGACCAGATCCAGTGCAGGTAGAACATGTTTCGGGTTGACTGCCCGCCGCGGCTCCCGAGCCTTTACATGTATCGCATAACTCGAGCCGCGGGATACGCAGTTGTGCCGTCATTCCGCGCGCCGCTTCTTCGAGTGTGATCTCCAGATCGTAGCGAAGGTCTGCACCACGTTGCGCGGACGTGCGGCGCGAACCCGTGCGGCCACCGCCAAACACGTCACCAAAACCAAACAAGTCGCCCAGGATATCTTCGATACCACCGAATCCGGGTGCACCCCACGCTCCGCCACCGGCGGCGCTGCTCGAAACCCCTGCATGACCAAAGCGATCGTAACGCTGACGCTGCTCGGCATCGGAGAGCACGCTGTAAGCCTCGGCTGCTTCCTTAAACTTTTCTTCCGCGGACGCATCGTTGGGATTCTTGTCAGGGTGATACTTCACCGCGAGACGCCTGTAGGCGCTCTTAATTTCCTGATCGGTAGCGGTGCGGCTAACGCTCAGTACCTCGTAATAATCACGTTTACTCATCAAAAACCTCGAAAATAATGAATCTAAAAATAGTGAATCAGACTAGACTTCCGTAGTTGTTTCGTCTGGCGTGGGGTTCAACATTGCGGATGTGAGTTGACCGGCGACACGTTCCAACTTAATCAATGCTCTGTTGATCTCATCAAGCTTTTCACTCTGGGTGACAGCCTCTGCTTCAGCAAAAGTCGCTTCCGCAGTCTCCTGCTCCGGCTGTGACAGCAAACCACCAAACTTCACAAACGACTTCTTAGTGTTTCTTAACAGCGAATCCAACTTGTTTCTTGATACCACAACTTCTTTCGCTGTGCGATCGGTGTCGGCGAAATCGTCGGCCTCCCTTATCAAGCGATCGATTTCGTCAGGCGCGAGACCCGAGGTCGGCGTGATTCGCATCTGCTGCTCGCTTCCGGTGGTCTTGTCCTGTGCCGAAACCGAGACGATGCCATTCGCGTCGACCTCAAATGAAACTTCGATTTGCGGCACACCACGCGGATTCGGCGGAATTCCGACCAGCTCAAACTTTCCGAGCGACCGATTTCCCTGCGCCACTTCGCGTTCGCCCTGCAACACGTGAATCTCGACCGATGATTGGTTGTCGACGACAGTCGTAAACGTCAGACTGTTGCGCAATGGGATCGTGGAGTTGCGCTCGATAATCTTTGTGAACAGTCCGCCACGAGTCTCGAGACCGAGGCTGAGCGGCAACACGTCGAGCAGCACGATGTCTTTTACTTCGCCATTCAACACGCCACCTTGAATCGCCGCGCCCATCGCTACCACTTCGTCCGGGTTAATCTCTGACGAAGGCTTGCGTCCAAAGATCTTCTCGACTGTGCGTTCGACAATCGGCGATCTCGTTTGACCGCCGACGAGTATCACTTTGTGAATGTCGGACGGTTGCAGATTCGCATCTTTAAGAGCCGTCTGACAGGGCTCAACCGTCTGATCAACAAGATCGCTAACGAGGGTCTCAAACTGCTGCCGTGTGAGCGTCTTATTGAAGTGTTTCGGACCACTGGCGTCTGCTGCAATGAACGGCAGATTGATTCCGGTTTCGGCAGCCGATGAAAGATCACACTTGGCGCGTTCAGCAACCTCTTTCAGTCTCTGCAATGCGAGACGATCCTGTCGCAGATCGATGCCGGTGTCGGCGAGAAACTGTCCCGCCATCCAGCTCATGATGCGCTCGTCGAAGTCTTCGCCACCGAGAAACGTGTTTCCCGAAGTCGAAAGCACTTCAAACACGCCGTCATTCATTTCCAGAATCGAAATATCGAAAGTGCCGCCGCCGAGATCATAAACCGCGATGCGTTCGACATCGGACTTACCCAAACCATATGCCAAAGCCGCGGCCGTGGGCTCGTTGATGATGCGCTCGACTTTCAATCCGGCAATCTTGCCCGCATCTTTCGTGGCCTGACGCTGTGTGTCGTCGAAGTAAGCGGGAACAGTGATGATGGCGTCGGTGACAGCCTCGCCCAGAAAGTCTTCCGCAGCGGCTTTCAAACGTTGCAAGACGATGCCCGACAACTCCGGCGGACTGTAGTTCCGACCTTGTACTCGAACGCGAGCATCACCGTTTGGAGAGTCAACGATCTCAAACGCCGAAGTCTCGCGCATCTTCCCAACTTCCTTTGAACTGAACTTACGCCCGATGAGTCGCTTGACCGCGTAGACAGTATTGGCTGCGTTCGTGACTGCCTGGCGTTTGGCGATCTGGCCCACCAGCCGTTCGCCCTTTTCAGTAAAACCGACGACGGTGGGCGTGGTGCGTCCGCCTTCTTTATTCGGGACAATCTGCACCGCGCCACCTTCAAGCACGGCGACGCAGCAATTGGTCGTTCCTAAATCTATGCCAATCGACTTTCCCATCTATTTACTTAGCCACAAAAAGGTACAAAAAGCACAAAATGACTTACTGATTGACGGCGCCAAATAAGCTCTCTCTTTTCCACTTTTCTTCTTTTGTGCTTTTTGTGCCTTTTGTGGCTATCCGCTTTTTGTGCCTTTTGTGGCGACTTTCACCAGCGCGGGGCGAATAAGTTTATCGCCAAGGCGGTAGCCGGCAACGATCTCCTGCATCACCGTGTCAGGCTCATACTCGTCGGTAGCTTCAGTCACGACTGCCTCGTGAATATGCGGATTGAATGGTTCGCCAACGGCGGCAATCGGCTTCACGCCTAACGCGTCCAGCACACCGTTGAGTTGCTTGTTGATTAGATCCACGCCACTGAGAAAGTGCCGAAACTCATCTGACTCTGATGACTCGACCGACGCCTCAGCTTCAAGCGCACGCTTGAGATTATCAACTACCGGCAAGAGCTTCGTCGTAATGTCGGCAACGACACGGTTGTACGTTTCACCACGTTCCCGATCGACTCGTTTCCGATAGTTCTCAAAGTCTGCCTGCCGGCGCGCCAGACGATCCTTTAGTTCGGCGTTTTCAGCCTCAACGCGTTTCAGTTCGGCTCGCGTCGCAATCAACTCCGCGGTGGCCGGACCTCCAACAGGCTCGTCCGAACCCGTTTCGTTCTCAGCCAGGAGCTCTTCGTCGAAGGGCTCCTCGCCGGACATCATTTCCATGTCTTCGTTGTCGGGGTCTGATGTATCCATGTCCGCCGATGCAGACTCTGCCTCGTCGTCAGCGTCAGTAAATCTGATTGGGATGCGATGCGAGCCCTTGTTGCCTCTGTCTGATGTCATTAGGAAGGATCGAAACTCTACTGACTCAACGAGCAGTCTGTTCGCTAAGTCGATGCTCAATTAACCGCGCCATGTAGTTTACCATAGCCATTATCCGTGCATATTCAATTCTCGTCGGACCAATAACGCCGAGGGTGCCAACATTATCGTTAGATCCGACGCGATAGGGCGCCGTGATCAAAGCGCAATTACGCATTGAACTCACCGGGTGCTCTCGTCCGATCACGACGTGCACATCTCCCGAATAATTCGCCGCATCGTGAACGCATTCGTTGAGTATCTTGATCAAACGCGACTTCTCTTCGAAGGTCCGAAACAGCTCGCGCATGCGTTCGATGTCAACAAAGTCGGGCTTCGTAAGAATGTTTGAAGCACCGTCTACATAAACATCGCCCGAGGTCTCCTCGCCTTCGAGACTCCGTTCACACAACAGGATCGCGTTCTGCAGCAACTTGTCGTAGAGAGCCTTCTCTTCCTTCATCAACTCAACGATCGCCGCGCGGATCGCCAGCAGACTCTTGCCGCTGAATTCTGTATTTAAATAGCGAGCCGTGTGATCGAGGTCTTCCTGAGTCAAATCGTCGGCGACTCTGATCACTTTGTTGTGGATGATGTTTGCCGTTGACACCAGAACCACCAGGATTCGTCTGTCCGGCAGCAGCATGAACTCGATGTGATTGAGCCGGTTGTCGGCCAGTGACGGCGAAATCACGATGCCGACGTTCTGCGACAGCGCTGAGAGAACGTGCGACGCCGTCTCCATCAGACGATCCGGCGACGAACCCGCGTCGAAATCGCTGGTAGAAAAAATGTGGTCGATGGCTTTCAGGTCTGTGCGCGACAGCCGCGCTTCACCGAGCATGTTGTCCACGTAATAGCGGTAGCCCTTGTCTGTGGGCACACGACCGGCCGAAGTATGTGGCTGTTCGACGAGTCCGGCCTCTTCGAGGTCGGCCATCACGTTGCGAATCGTCGCCGGACTCCATCCATACCCGTGTGAAAAACGGTCAGAGAGCACACGAGAGCCGACAGCTTCGCCCGTAACGAGGTGTTCCTTGATCAAAGCAGCGAGCAGCACCTCCGCGCGCGAGTCCAGGCCGCCTTTCTCAGTGGTTTGAAGATTTGTGGCTCTCCGGGGCATTGCTCCGCAGTATACAAACTTATCCACAGATTGCACAGATTAGGCCGAATCGGTGTCGTTTCAGGGATCTGAGAGCCCCTCTAAACTATTGAATCATTGAGCCTTATTGTCGCTTCCCGGCAAAGGTTGACGGGTCGCCGTCGGGGTCCTTAAGATTGGTTCCCCGAACCGCTGTTCGCCGCCACGAGTTACCGCAATGAATGAAGTTAGTAAATATTTCGCCGACGCATTTCGACATATGGGCGGTAACCGCGGTGTGCCTGCGATTGAAGTGCGGTTTTATCCGTACGCAGGGCTGCGACATACGATTCGTTTGCGACAGGGACGAGTTTACGTACGCCTTTCCGATATTTGTAAAGACGCCCCACCGGATGCAATGCGGGCGCTGGCCTTTATTCTTGTAGCGCGGCTGCTCGGCAAGCGAATTCCCACGATTCACGATCGCGTTTATCGAGATTATTCACTCACACCTTCAGTAATGCGTTCATCTGATCTGGCTCGTCGTGGACGTGGGCGAAAGATGATCTCGAGTGCACAAGGTGAGGTTTATGATCTTGATCGGATGTTTGCTAAGTTGAATCGCCGTTATTTCGACGGAGCGATTCCAAAGCCGACAATTACATGGTCACAACGGCGAACTAAGAGCATCCTCGGTCATCACGACCATATTTACGACAGCATCACCATCAGCAAGACGTTGGATTCGAATGAAATTCCGGAGTGGTTTGTTGAGTACATTCTCTACCACGAGATGCTGCACATTAAACATCCTGCACGTCTGATCAACGGCCGGCGTTATTATCACACCAGTGCTTTCCGGCTCGACGAGCGTAGGTTTCCGCATTACGAGCAGGCGCAGAAATGGCTCGAACGGCTTGCGCGGCTGCGAAGGGTACCGCGTGCCCGCGCCGCGTAACCTGTTTCCTCCTTTGCGCCTTTGCGTCTTCCTTCGCGCCTTTGCGTGGAAAATCGTTTCACGCAAAGGCGCGAAGGAAGACGCAAAGGCGCAAAGAAATCGGATTAAGACACTACTTAACTCTTGGAACTATTTCGCATTGTTAGCGTTACTACAATCGAGGTAGGTGGGCTCCTCAAAAAGGGCGGTCTTTCTGGAACCAGTTTTCAGTGGGCCGCCCCTCTTCGATCCTCGACTAGACAATCCACAGACCGCCCCTTAAACTACGCATTTTGCTAAGATCCTACCTTTTTAGACGGAGAATTCAGTTATATGGCTATTCCAGCAACACAGATTCGCCGCGGTATGGTTATCGTCTTCGAGGGCCAGCCGTGCAAAGTTCTTGAGTTTCGACACCACACGCCCGGAAACTTGCGGGCCATGATCCAAACCAAGCTGCGGAATATTCGTACCGGTGCGTCATTTGAACATCGCTTTCGTTCTGCGGACACGGTTGACCGGGCCTCGATGGAACAACACGAGATGGAATACCTCTACTCGGACGGCTCTCATCACCACTTCATGAATACTGAGAATTATGAACAGACGGCACTGAGTGAAGAAGACCTTGGCGACGCGGCGCAGTGGCTGATGCCGGGTATGAGGATCCAGGCAGAGTTTTATGAAGGCTCTCCAATCGGTATCGACTTGCCACCCTCGATGGAATTGATCGTCACTTCGACCGAACCGACCCTCAAGAGTGCGACAGTCTCGAATGTTAATAAGCCGGCGACTCTCGAGAATGGTGTTACCATCACCGTCCCGCCATTCATCAATGAAGGCGACAAAATACGCGTCGATCCCACGGAAGGACGGTACATCGAGCGAGCGAAGTGAGGGTTTATGTATCTGGCTTACAGCCTCCTGCTATCGCTCGGCCTGCTGGTTCTGATTCCCCACTTCCTTTTTCAAGCGCTGGCGCACGGAAAATATATCGCTGGATTGCGCCAGCGTCTCGGCTCGGTTCCTCCAGTCAACGGTAAACCTGTTATCTGGCTTCATTGTGTTTCAGTTGGTGAGACTCAGGCGGCGCGCCCTTTAGCGCAGCGTCTGCAACAGCAATTTCCACATCATGCGCTCGTTGTCTCAACAATCACGCGCACTGGTCAGAATCTCGCGCGCGACGTTTTTCGCACGCAAGCAGCAAGTGTCTTTTACTTTCCGTTTGACTGGCGCTGGACGGCTCGACGCGCTCTGAAGGCCGTCAATCCCGAGGCTGTTTTGATCATGGAAACGGAGCTCTGGCCAAACTTCCTGCGCGAATGTAAAGCGAGACAAATTCCGGTTGCCCTCGTTAATGGACGAATCTCGCGACAGTCCTTTCGACGTTACAAGATGATCACATTCTTTATTCGTCGTGTACTCTCGTCTTTGAGCATTGCAGTGATGCAGTCTGAAATGGATGCCGAACGACTGGGAGAGCTCGGCATGCCAAATGAAAGACTTTTTACGTCAGGTAATCTGAAGTTTGACGCTGAAGTTGCGGGTGGTTTGGCGAACAAGACAGCGGAGATCAGAACGCGCTACGGATTGGACAATGGCGCGCCGCTTATTCTCGCCGCGAGTACACACGCGACGGAAGAGGAAATACTCATTGGGGGCGTCAAAAAACTCAGGGAAACAAAGCCCGTACGATTGATGATCGCGCCCAGGCATCCGGAACGTTTCAAGGAGGTCGCGGCTCTGATTCAGAAATCCGGCCTGAGATGGACAAGAAGAACAAATCCGCCGGACCCAAACGACGCCAACGCCACCGTCATTCTTCTCGACACCATCGGCGAACTGCCTGCGACTTACGAGCTTGCGCACATCGTCTTTGTCGGAGGGAGTATCATAGATAAAGGCGGCCACAACGTGCTTGAGCCGGCAGCAAACGGCGTCGCGATCGTAACGGGCGCACACACTCATAATTTCCAAACAATCGTCGAGCTAATGCACGAAGCGAACGCTATAGTTCAGTTACCACCACTCGAGGGTTGTGACGCGGGCGATGAGGTCGCACATGTATTCGCCAAGCTTCTTGCAAACGCTGAGGAGCGAGCGGAATTGGGACGTCGCGCAAAACAACTGGTTACGGATAACCAGGGCGCCGCTGACCGAACAATGCAACTCATTGCGCCGCTCTTCTCCACCACGCCCCGCGCAAGTTCAAACTCTGATCCGATACTGGCGGCGACTCACACCTCATGAAATCGATCGTCCTTCCTCCATTGAGTCTTCTTTACGGCGCCGTCACACGCACACGTCTCTCGCTTTATCGTCGTGGGACTTTTCACACCACCAAACTCGATCGCCCGGTGATCAGCATCGGAAACATCACCACTGGAGGCACCGGCAAAACTCCGCTCGTCGAACACGTCGCAAGACTGATTGCGGCGCAAGGTAAAAAGGTCTGCATCCTCACGCGTGGATACGGCCGTAAGGATCCACATCTGCAGGTGATCGTTTCGGATGGCTATGGCGTGCTTGCTTCGCCGAGCGAAGCGGGTGACGAGCCGTATCTGCTGGCGACGAAGTTGAAGGGTCTGGCCGCGGTGATTAGTAGCGCCGATCGAATTGCAGCCGGACGAGAGGCGATTAAAGACTTCGGCACTGATTGTTTTGTTCTTGACGATGGCTTTCAACATCTGCGACTGGCGCGGGATCTAAATGTCGTAACAATCGACGCTACGAATCCGTGGGGTGGCGGGCGTCTTCTGCCACATGGGCGACTGCGTGAGTCGATTGAGGGAATGAGCCGGGCTGATTGCGTTGTGATTACGCGGTGCGACCACGTCAAAAATGTCGATGTTTTGCGAGAAGAGATTTCGCGCCTGACGGGGGGCAAACCGACGTTCGAGTCACAGATGCGGATGGTGCGTATATCGCCGCTGAAGAATGGTGGAGAGACGCTTGCGGCGCCTGCGCGAGTCGCGGCGTTCTGTGCGGTTGGGAATCCGGCGTCGTTCTTCGAGAATTTGCGGCGAGCCGGGTATGAGCTCGCGGTGGAGAGATCGTTTCCGGATCATCACGTCTATTCGCAGGGTGAGACCGATGCGATCATTCGATTAGCGAAAGACGCCGGGGCAGATGCCTTGATCACGACCGCGAAGGATGCAGTGAAATTGCGGACGCTGTCGTTTTCGATTCCGTGGTATGTGGCGGAGATTGAGGTCGCGATAAACGACGCAGACGGCTTTGAGCGACTAGTCAGTAAGGCTTGCGGGATTTAAGCAATTTCACGCGAAGACGCAAAGAATTAACGAAGGCGCAAAAGTTTCCGCTGCGCCTTGGCGATCCTTTGCGTCTTTCCGTGAAACCACCTTAAGGCGTGGCGGTTGGCGATGGTTTCGCCGCCGGTTTGCTTGCTGATGGCGCCGGGGGCGGTGGGGATTCGGGCAGAACGCTCTTTGTAGGTTCGGGTAACGCCGGTAATTTTTTATTACTGTTGCCGTTACTGTTTGAATTCTCGTTGGCGTTCGCATTCGCGGCCGGACTCACATCCTCTTCAGGCTCAGGCGAAACTGCCTCATTCGCATTCGGACTCGCATTCACATTGGCGGGCGGGGTTATCTTTCCGCCTGTCGGAATTCCCTGTTCACCCTTTCCGCTGGGAGGCGGCGACGGCTGTACCGGCTGGCTATTGGGATCTGCCGCGAGCGTGTCCTGTTGCTGATTCGTGTTGGCCTCACCTGCGCCCGTGTTCTTCGTTAACGCATAGACCACCACAAACACCACTACTAACGCCACTAAAGATGGAATGATAATCTTTAACGGATTAAACCCCGATGCAGTCTGGGGCGGCGGCATCTCGCGCGAAACAGGAACCCTGACAGGTTCTCGTCGCTGAACCGGAGGCACGTACGGTGGCTCTTCACGCGCTCTCACCATCGTTACCTCGTCGAGATCCTCGCGCACGGGCGCGGGTTGCTCGTCACTGGTCGTCACCGGCCCAAGGCGGTGGATCGTCATGCCTGCCGCTATCGTTAAATCTTCAATCAGCTCAGCCACGGTCTGGTAACGATCGTCACGAACCTTGGCCATCGCACGCGCCACCACGCGCGCCACTGACGCGGGCACATCCGATCGCTCTTCCAGGACTGAAGGCACTGGCTCCTGCAAGTGCTTCATCATCACCATGGTCGGCGAGTCACCGGAAAACGGAACGTGGCCCACCAGCATCTCGAAAAGAATCACACCGAGGGAGTAGATGTCGGAGCGCGCATCAATCTCTACATCCTGCGAACACTGTTCCGGCGACATGTATTGCGGCGTGCCGATCACGAGGTTGGGCGCAGTTAGACCCGTATCGACCGGGCTTCCATCCGGCTCGTTGATCTTCGCGATGCCGAAATCCAGCACCTTGGCATGGTCGCCCGCCATCGTATCGACGAGCATGATGTTGTCGCTCTTGAGATCGCGATGCACAACTCCCTGTTCGTGCGCAGCGTTGAGTGCGTCTCCCATCTGGCGTGTGATATCGACCACTCGTGCCAGTGGCAACGGGCCTTCGTCGCGTAGCAACTGTTTGAGAGTCTTGCCGCTCAGGAATTCCATCACGAGGAAGACGTGTCCACTCTCGTCCTCGCCAAAATCAGTAACAGTCAATGCGTTCGGATGTGAGATGCGGGAAGCAGCGCGCGCCTCGCGTGAGAATCGCGCCACGATCTTTTCGTCGGCAGCAAGCGACGGGCGCAGCACTTTAATGGCGACTGTCTTGTCCATCAACACGTGTGTGCCGCGATAGACAGTTCCCATACCGCCTTCGTTTAGACGTGCGTCAATGCGATATTTTCCTGAGAGTGTCGTGCCGACCAGTGAGTCGGGATCCTTTTCAAGCGCAACACCGTCCGCGGGACATAAAGTTGTTGCGTCAGGATACTCAACTCCACACTTTGGACACTTCTTCATTGATGCCAGCCTAACACACCGTCATAGAGATCTAAAATGGAACAATCTTGAGAAATCATGTTCATCCTGTCTAATCGACATAGGTAGGCTGTCGCCAGCTTTCCCTGTCACACCACCGTGCATACGGGTCCGTACACGGCGGTTCGGCGAGTGAAGCCTTTAGTTGACAACTAACGGCGTCAGTCCCAGCGACGCAAAGTAGGCTTTGGGCAGTGCAATGTGGAGAGCGGGTGACTCGCTGAGTCGCCACGGACCATGAGCACTGCCCGCCGTTTTAGCGGCAAGGTCTTTACTCACGCCTCGCTTGCGTAGCTCAGCAAAGCGCACCCTTCCTCGTTTCCACTGCTTCCAGACAACAGACCTCAGTCGCCGCCTGAGCCACTTGTCAAGACTGCGCAACACTGTGGGCGTTTGGCAGAAGCCGAAGTAGCCGCGCCAACCCAGCAAGTAGCGACTGAGTTGTGCCACCATCGTTTCCACCTTAACGCCACGCGTCCGCCGCGTCAGTTCCCGCACTCGTTGCTTGAACCGCGCAACCGCTTTTGGCGCTATGCGCCGTCTCGGTTCACGCTCGCAAGTGAAACTGAAGCCCAGGAACTTTCGCTTGCTTGGTCGCGACACTGCACTCTTCTGTGCGTTGACCTTGAGTTTCAGCTTCTTCGTGATGCACTCCGAAACGCTCTTCATCACTCGTTCACCAGCCCGCGGGCTGCGCACGTAAATGTTGCAATCGTCCGCATACCGCACAAACCTGTGACCGCGTCGCTCCAACTCTTGGTCCAACTCGTCGAGCACAATGTTTGACAACAAGGGCGACAAAGGTCCACCTTGCGGTGTGCCTTCGTCAACCGGACTCACCAACCCACCTTCCATCACTCCGGCACGAAGAAATGCTCGAATCAGTTTTAGCAATCGCTTGTCGCTGATTCGCCGTGCCAGCTTCGCCATCAGTTTGTCGTGATTGACTCGGTCGAAGAACTTCTCTAAGTCCAAGTCGACCACCCAGCCGTAGCCCTCAGCTATATATTGCTGCGCCTTGGCTACTGCCTGATGCGCCGAGCGTCCGGGTCGGAACCCGTAGCTATGTTCTGAGAAGGTGCGGTCCCAACTGCGTTGCAGTACTTGCAGCGCCGCCTGCTGGATGAAGCGATCCAGCACTGTTGGGATACCAAGCTTTCGCATCCCACCATCTGGCTTCGGTATTTCTACTCGCTTCACCGCCTGCGGTTTGTAGCTACCACTCAACAGTTGTTCTCGAATGATTGGCCAGTGTTTCTTCAGGTAATTGGGCAACTGCTCGACAGTCATCCCGTCGATGCCCGCACTACCTTTGTTGCTCTTGACTCGGGCCAATGCCTGCTCGCAGTTCTTCCGCTCGCAGACTGCTTCCATTAGGAGTTCACTAGCTGCCTTGCTTTCGGCTTCGCGCTTCGCCATCAGCGTTCCGGTCCCTTCCACAGAGTTCCTCGGAGCTTCACTCCTACTCATCTCTGCGAAGGCCAGCACTAGCTGGTTATTCTGCCGCTTGTCGCTCATGAGTTGCGCTGCTTACTTGCTTGCTCTTTAATCCCGGCGCACGTCGGGAACCGTTCGGGCCTTCACCACTCGCGTGATTACTATGCCCTCTGCTGACTTCTGTGGCGCGCTCAATTGCTTCACAGCAATCTCAGTCGTGACTTCACGACACGCCCCAGATCTCCCGAGGTAAGTTCGACCGCCTTCGGTGCACAGCCGCCGCATTTACATCCAGCGTCCTTGATGGATATGGGCTTTGTTGTCATTTGCCAACTCGCCCGACGCCGTATGCCTCTTATCCGGTTCTTGTTCATCGGCTCGCACCTTTGCTCCACGCTTCCTTCAGACCCCGCCTCACGACGACGCCCTTGCGCTTCGCTAACTCTTCACCTCCATCAGGTTGAGTAGAGGACTTTCACCTCCCAGCTGTCGAACATGCTCGGCACACATTGACATAGGTAGGCTATCGCTAGCTTTCCCTGTCACACCACCGTGCATACGGGTCCGTACACGGCGGTTCGGCGAGTGCAGACTCTAGTTGATAACTAACGGCGTCAGTCCCAGCGACGCAAAGTAGGCTTTGGGCAGTGCAATGTGGAGAGCAGGCGACTCACTGAGTCGCCACGGACCATGAGCACTGCCCGCCGTTCGCGCGGCGAGGTCTTTACTCACGCCTCGTTTGCGTAACTCAGCAAAGCGCACCTTCCCTCGTTTCCACTGCTTCCAGACAACCGACCGCAGTCGCCGTCTGAGCCACTTGTCAAGACTACCCAACACTGTGGGCGTTTGACAGAAGCCGAAGTAGCCGCGCCAGCCCGTCAAATAACGACTGAGTTGTGCAACCATCGTTTCCACCTTAACGCCACGCGTCCGCCGCGTCAGTTCCCGCACTCGTTGCTTGAACCGCGCTATCGCTTTTGGCGCTATGCGCCGTCTCGGTTCTCGCTGCCAAGTGAAACTAAAGCCCAGGAACTTTCGCTTACTTGGTCGCGACACTGCACTCTTCTGTTCATTGACCTTGAGTTTCAGCTTCCTCGTGATGAACTCCGAAACACTTTTCATCACTCGCTCCCCGGCCCGCTGGCTGCGCACGTAGATGTTACAGTCGTCCGCATACCGCACGAACCGATGACCGCGGCGCTCCAACTCCTGGTCCAGCTCATCAAGCACAATGTTCGACAACAAGGGCGACAAAGGCCCTCCTTGCGGTGTTCCTTCATCCACCGGACTCACCAACCCACCTTCCAGCACCCCGGCACGGAGAAAAGCTCGAATCAGTTTTAGCAACCGCTTGTCACTGATTCGTCCTGCCAGCTTCGCCATCAGTTTGTCGTGATTGACTCGGTCAAAGAACTTCTCCAGATCCAAGTCCACCACCCAGCCGTAACCAGCAGCAATGTATTGCTGTGCTTTAGCCACTGCCTGATGCGCTGAGCGTCCGGGTCGGAACCCGTAGCTATGTGCTGAGAAAGTTTGGTCCCAACTGCGTTGCAGCACCTGCATTACCGCCTGCTGGATGAAACGGTCCAGCACTGTTGGAATACCCAATTGTCGCATTCCACCATCTGGCTTTGGTATTTCTACTCGTTTCACCGGCTGCGGTTTGTAAGTGCCACTCAGCAATTGTTCACGAATAGTCGGCCAATGTTTCTTCAGATAAGCTGGCAACTGCTCGACAGTCATCCCGTCGATACCAGCGCTACCCTTATTACTCTTGACTCGTGCCAATGCCTGCTCGCAATTCCTGCGCTCGCAGACCTGTTCCATCAGTTGTTCACTATCTGCCTTGCTTTCGGCTTCGCCCTTCGCCATCAGCGCTTCGGTCCCTTCCGCAGAGTCCCTCGGAGCTTCACTCCTACTCATCTCTGTAAAGGCCAACACTAGCTGGTTCTTCTGCCGCTTATCGCTCATGAGTTGCGCTGCTTACTTGCTCTTCTCTTTAATCCCAACGCTTGTTGGGAACCGTTCGGGCCTTCGCCACTCGCGTGATTACTATGCCCTCTGCTGACTTCTGTTGCGCGCTCAACTGCCTCACAGCAGTCTCAGTCGTGGTTCCACGACACGCTACAGATCTCCCGAGGTAAGTTCGACCGCCTTCGGTGCACAACCGCCGGATTTACAACCAGCGTCCTTGCTGGATATGGGCTTTGTTGTCATTTGCCAACTCGCCCGACGCTGCATGCCTCTTATCCGGTTCTTGTTCATCGGCTCGCACCTTTGCTCCACGCTTCCTTCAGACCCCGCCTCACGACGACGCCCTTGCGCTTCGCTAACTCTTCACCTCCATCAGGTTGAGTAGAGGACTTTCACCTCCTAGCTGTCCAACATGCTCGGCACACAAAAAATACGGGCGAGAGAATCCTCTCGCCCGTTCAAACGGAAACTTCAATCGCGGACTAGGTCGCGCTGGGCTTGACCACGGCGAAGATAACCAGCAGCGCAAACAGCACCAGCGACTCGATCAGCGCCAAGCCAAGAATCATCATCGTCTGGATTCGACCAGCAGCGCCGGGATTGCGCGCAGCGCCTTCACATGCCGCAGCGCCAATGCGCGACTGGCCGAGTGCGCCACCAAAAACAGCGATCGCGAAACCGATTCCGGCCGCCAACGCTCGGTACTTGTTAACTGAACTCGCGTTGTCGCCTGCTTCCGCCGCTGCCTGTGCGAACGCGGTCATGCTGGTCGCGAGAATTCCGATTACCGCAAACAGCAACATTCTGAATTTGCTCATGCTTCCTCCTCTAATCTGCATTTCAACTGATCTCTCGAGCAAACCGCGACGAGATAATTTCGCCTGCATCCGGTATCCACCGCCCCTCTTACAACGGCGCTCCAGCGAGACAGACCTGCCTTGCTATAAATTGTCTGGTGTTGCTCTTGAATTAGTCTTGCATTGCGCGACAACGTTTGTGAACGCGTTTGCCCACCTCGCTCGCCGCGCGTTCTGATAAAGCCATTAAGTAAGAACTGGAGCTATAAACTCATCGCCCTCGTAGGCCTCCTCGCCGTGCGCGCCATGCTCATCGTGAGCATGATCATGCGGGGCATGCGACACCTCGCTGATATAGAGCTGCGAGAGGAGAATAAAAACAAACGTCTGAACCAAAGCAACGAAGACGCTCAACGGCATCAACAAAATCGGCGCAAACCACGTCACCGGCGGAGCAAGGTGGGCAACTGTTTCCAACACCTTCTCGTCTGCAAAGAGGTTTCCGAAAAGTCGGATACCGAGTGAAAACGGTCGAATAAAGTTACTGATCAACTCAATCGGAAAGATCAGCGGCGCGATCCACCAGATTGGACCAGCCAAATGTTTCAAATGACCGATCAGACCGTTCTCGGCGATGCCGATGTAGTTGTAATAAAGAAACGAACTCAAACCGAGCGCAAACGTGACGCTCGTTGCCGAAGTCGGACTCATAAACAATGGAAAGAGTCCCATCAGGTTTGAGACGAGAATCAGGACCGCGAACGTCATCACCACCGGGAAATATTTCAAACCGTGTGGACCAATGATGTCTTCGATCATGTTGCGCACTGCAAGCACACTCACTTCGAGTGTCTGCTGTCCGCCGCCCGGCTCGCTTTCAGAAAGTTTACCCTTAAGGATCCAGATAATGATCACGCTCAAAATACAGGCGATGAAAAACATCACCGTGTACCAGGGAATCGCGTTATCAGGTGTATAAGGACCAAAGGCAGCTTCGGCATTTGTGCCGAACTTGCCCAGAAACTTGTCCCAAATCGGCTTGGTATAAGTTACTTGAAACCTGTACAGAGGCTCGCCGAACCAGCTGTTAACCAGCTGCACGACAATTGGAGCGTGGTGCACCGGCTCTTCGGCGTGCTCAGCAGCTCCGTGAGCAGCTTCTTCTGCAAACCAGAACATCTACTAATTTTCCTCTCGCTTCGTGATTGCGAAGTAAAACTCTCTTACGGCTTCGACCATCATTGCTACAACAAAACTGGACATCCCGGCGAGAACCGCCGGCAGCGAAATCAGATCGAGCGTATATAAACTGAAAACTACCGCAGCGATTACGGCATAGCGCAACACAAACTGTGCGAGCCTGAATTGCGGCGTGCCGCCCGAAGTTGAAAGTTGAATCGCCGCTGCCGCTGAGTTTTTCAACCAACGGTGGCTGAAAAGCGCTAACAAACCACCAACCAAAAGCCCGGATGTCACGCGCCAAGGCGCAATAAAAGCTGAGATCGTCACTGCTAGAACGCTGGCGACGACCATACTGCAAAACACTCTGTATTCCAGCATTGCGAAGCTGGTGATTTTAACTGGGATTTCAGTAAATTGTCGAGTTTGGAACGCTGATTAACACGGATCTTAAGACGCAGATTAACGCGGATCTCAGTAAGTTTTAGAGCTAAGACGGACGAACTGATACAAACCAGCCGCAGACCCGAGGACGATGCCGCCGATCAGGAACCAGGGCTGCGTGCCCAGCCACTTGTCGAGCATCCAGCCCAACCCACAGAAAGTGACGACTGCCGCAAACAAGCTGATAGCTGCGGCATAAGCAAAACCGCTTTTTCGATTCTCTTCCTGGTCCTGTCTATTAGCCAAACGCTCTCACCAGCTTTCGCGCGTCAGGTAGTTCTTGGGAACCTCATAAAGCAAACTACGGCGCGAATGACGCATCGAGTCGTGAATAAAACAGACGTGTGTGCACCAGCAAGCTTTGCCGCCGTCGATGGCATTAAGTTCTGTCTGCCGATCGTTAGCAGCCCAGAGAGCACCGAAGTCGTAATCAAAATCGGCGAGTGACCCAAACTTTTCTCGCAACTCACAGGCGCGCACGTCGCCGTTGTAGTCGATCACCGCCGTTGTTTCACCCGCGGTGCAGGGGAACGGCCAGGGCGTCGGTTGCTGAAAGTTCACGTGTTGCGTGCGATAGTGAGTGATGATCGATCCGGCGTAAACAGCGTTCTTCACAAAACGTTTGCTCGCGTCGTCTGAGGCAAACATTCGGTCGCCGTAGCGCTTCGTCAGTTTCGAAACGTGCGCGTACATCGCGGGCAAGACCTCCGGCGGCACTTGTTTGATTTGTTCGCCGACAAGCGTCTCACCGCGAATGATGTTGAAGTACTGACCGTCGAGACGATAGTTATCCCACATAAACTCCGAGAGCATCTCGATCTCGGTATAGTTTTCAGCGCAGACGACGGTGTTGACGTTCAGTCGAAAACGGTCGGTGTACTTTGACTTTAGTGGATAAAGAAATTCGATGCACTCGAGCGCCTTCTCCCAATTGCCGGGCACGCCGCGAATGCGATCGTGAGTCTTGCCATAACCGTCGATCGCGATGTTCAGATAGAGATCGATCCCGGGATTATTTTCGAGTGCGCGATCTACGACGTCATAAACACGCGTTTTGATCAGCCCGTTGGTGGGAATGATGATCCGGTCGACTCCGTTGTTCGAAACAAACAGGTCGATGACGTCTGATAGATCGCGTCGCAAAGTCGGCTCACCGCCCGAGAGCCAGAGATCCGTGATTGGCGGCATCGTCTGCGAGACTTTTTCCAGTTGAGCAAAGGTCAGGTCGCCCGGCTGGTTCAACTCTTCGTGATAAAAGCACGTCTGGCAGAACGCGTTACAACGCGAGGTGACGAACAGGATCACCGTGCCGAGACGTTTTTCACGCTTCGTCGAACGTAACAACTGCACAAATTGGACGGCTTTGTTGGGCATTAGTGGTCGCGAGAGATAATGACAGCTTCAGTGGGTGATTTCAATTCATAGGTAATGCCACGCCAGGTGATGCGCCGGGAAAAACCGGCGACGATGGCGTTGTAAAGATAGAGTAGTGATGCAAACGGCCAGAGGAAGATGTGGGCGATTAGATCTCGGTTCAGGGCCGGGCGGTATTCGCCAAGTGGAATTGTTATAGTGCGCCAGCGGATGAAGGACTTTGTTGCGCCGAGTGTGAAAATCACTATGAGTGCGAGAGGCAGAACGATAGTTGGGGACAGGATTTTCAGGATTTGCAGGATTAACAGGATAAAGCCGCCGAAGAAGACAAGTGCGAAGAGGGCGGAGCCGAGTAGTAACGGAAGCCAGAGATGCGAGGCGTAGACGCGCGTGATCTTAATCTGACGTGTGGTGAACTCGAAGAGTTCTTTGAAGCCGCAGTCACCTACAGACGCGACGATGCAATGTGGCGTGAAGTGAATCGGAAGTTTTGCTTCCTTGAGAACACGCGTGATCGTGAAATCGTCAGAGACTGTTCCGCGCCAGCGTTCGCTGACGTCGAGCTTCGCGAACGTGCTCCGTCGGATCGCAGTCGAGCCGCCCCAGCAAAAGTTCTTCGCAGTGTCACTTCCTAGTGCAGAAGCAACCGACGCATTCCAAACGCCGCGAAGACGCGAAGCGATTCCACCTCTAGTCGGAATGAACCAGCGATAACCGGTGGAAGCGCCGAGTGTCTCATCCGCAAGCGGCGCCACCAGAAGTGTGAGCCAATCTTTCGCTGGTCGCGCGTCTGTATCGACGAACACCAGCACTTCCGATTGCGGATCAACCTCCGTCACAGCGACCCGAAGATTGTGAACCTTCTGCCCGCTGTCCGTTGCTGATCCAGCGATGATCGTTCTTGCCATCTGCGAAGATCCGTGTCCGATAATCTGAATCGCCGGATCGTCGGCGCGATCAAAAACAAACAAAACCTCATAGCGCGGATAATCCTGTTCCAGCAGCGCCTGAAGATTCTCACTAAGCCCGTGTTCCAATCCCCTGCCCGGCGCGATCACGGAAACAAACGGCTGAAACTCCGGCAAAGCACGATTCGTCTCACGCCGCACGTATGCCGCGTAACGAATACCACTCAATAACGATTGAATACCGAACCAGATGGAGACTGCGGCGAGGACGTAGAAGAAAACCATCACCGCGATGGTATCAGTGTCTGCGCCAGCGCGATGAAGGGCTGCGGATAAACCCCGATCACAATAATTCCGACCACAGAAATCACCAACGCCACTTGAAGCGCGGGTGAGAGCGCCAGCGGTTTGTTGTCAGCAATGCGGTCGCCGAGATACATCACCTTGATGAAACGCACGTAATAGTAAAACGAAACTACCGTGTTGATAATGGCCCAACCCGCCAGCCAGTAATACCAATTCTTCTGATCTGTAGCACCACGCTGGAGCAATCCGCCAAACAGGAAATACTTACCAATGAAACCTCCGGTCATCGGGAGGCCACCGAGAGACAACATGAAGATAGCCATCATCGCCGCCATGAAGGGCGCCTTTTGGCCCAGCCCGGTCAGATCGTCGACGTTGTCGCCGATGATTCCGCGGCGTCGCAAACTGATGATTACACCAAACGCCCCCATGTTCATCAGCGTGTAGACAAACAGGTACACAATCAGACCGATGTTTCCGTACTCGTTATGAGCGACGAGTGCTAACAGCAAATATCCCGCGTTCGAGATCGACGAGTATGCCAGCAGTCGTTTTGAGTTTTCCTGTGTGACAGCGGCCCAGTTGCCAACCATGATCGTTATTGCGGCCACGAGTCCCAGCAGCGGAGCCCAGTCGGCCCGCATGGGTTCAAGAGCTTCGCTGAAGATGCGCGCATACAGCGCAAAACTTGCGGCCTTTGATCCGGTCGAGAGAAATGCCGTCACTGAGGTCGGCGCGCCCTCGTAAACATCGGGCGCCCACATGTGAAACGGCACAGCAGCGACCTTGAAAAACAGTCCCGCACCTAGAGCTATCATCGCGAGGAGCAACATCGGCCTGAGACCAGCGAGTGGTTGATCGGGAGTGGCCATTGCCGTTTCAAGTTCAGGCATTAACTTGGCCAGACTGCCTCCGATTTCGCCGATGTTTGTCGAGCCCGTTATGCCGTAAAGCAACGACATGCCGTAGAGCAAAACGCCCGATGAAAACGCTCCGAGCAGAAAATACTTCATGGCCGCTTCGTTCGACTTCTTCTCGCGCTTCGTAAAAGCGACGAGGACGTAAAACGTCAGCGCCATCAACTCAAGACTGATGTAAAGCGAGATGAGATCATAGCCACAGGCAATAAACATCATGCCGACGGTGGCGAAGAGAATGAGTGCGTAGTACTCGCCGTGCTGCTCGCCTTCGATATCGAGGAAGCGTGTCGAAATTCCGATTGCGAGGGCGGCGGCAATCAGGAAAATCGCTTTGAAGAGAAGGGCGAAGCCGTCGACTCGGACCATCCCGTAGAACCCGTCGCCCTGATTTCCGATTTGCAAGTAGAGTGAAACAAAAGCGAGTGCCACACCAACGAGCGAGAAGTAAGCGGTGAGCTTGCTCTTGCGATACGGCAGAATGACTTCCATCACGAGGGCCACGCAGGCGCAGGCAGTCAGAATCAACTCCGGCGCGATCAACCGCAGATCGGCGACGCTAATGAGCGAGGTGGCGTTGGCTTGTAGAAGAAACATCACTGAAACCCATCCACAGATTACACAGATTTAATCTGCTTAATCGTGGATTGTTTGTTTACCTTTCTGCGCGTTCGGGTTGGGTCGGTGCGGCCGTTCCCGGTATCTGATAATCGGGCCTGACGTGCTTCACAACTGCATTGACAGGCTGCTGGATATATTCAAGAAATGGTTTCGGATAAACACCAATCCACAACGAGAGGATCATGAGCGGTATCATGTAAGCCCACTCGCGCGCTTTTAGATCCCGCAGACCTTCGTTCTTTGGGTTGTCGATGTTTCCGAAGAACATTCGCTGGTACAACCAGAGGAAATATCCAGCGTTGAGTATGATTCCCAAAGCGGCCCAACCGGCCCAATACGGATTCGCCTCAAATGCTCCTCGCAGCGCCAGGAACTCTGAAATAAAGACCGCCAGCAACGGCAGACCGATCGCAGTCATCACCATGCCGAGAAAGATCGCGGCATAACCAGGCATCACGTGTGACAGTCCGCCGAACTCAGCGACGTTGCGCGTGTGTCGTCGTTCATAAATGATTCCGACAAGGAGGAACAGCGCGCCGGAGTAGATGCCGTGATTGATCATCTGCAACACACCACCGTTGACGCCATTCGGATTGAGTGCAAACAGTCCGAGCATCACCATGCCCATCGACGACACAGACGAGTACGCGACGAGTTTCTTCACGTCACCGTCTTTCTTGACGACGAAATACATCGCCGCCAATGCGCCGTAAATGATACTGACGATCGCGAGAAAGACGACGACACTGCGCACACCGAAGCTGCCAAAACTGCTTTGGTCTCGCGACGCCCACGGAAACATCGGCAAGTTGAAGCGATAAAAACCGTAAGTTCCGAGTTTCAGCAGGATACCGGCAAGAATCACTGAACCGGCTGTGGGCGCTTCAACGTGAGCGTCCGGCAACCAGGTGTGAAACGGAAACATCGGCACCTTGATAGCGAAGCCGAGAGCGAACGCGGCGAAAAGAAGTATCTGCAACGTGCCCGTCGGGAGGGCCGGACCCATTGCCTGCATGTAGAGGATGTTGAATGTGCCGGTACCGTTCTGTGTTGCTGCCTGCAGCGTTTGCGCAACCAGTTGTGCTGCCTGTTCGTTTCCTGCCAGAGCGTTTAGTGTTCCCGGGATAATCTTGCTGGTTATTGCTAAGTCCTGCGTCAGGAAGTACATCTTCAATACGCCCAGCAGCATCACGACCGACCCAACGAGCGTGTAAAGAAAGAATTTGATCGCGGCATACAAACGATTCTCGCCACCCCAGATTCCGATCAGGAAATACATCGGCACGAGGGACACTTCGAAGAACAGGTAAAACAGAAACAGGTCCATCGAAGCAAACACACCAATCACTGCCGTCTGCAGCAACAGCAAAAGGACGTAATACTCTTTCTCTCGTTTTTGAATGTATTCCCACGACGACAACGCCGCGATAACGCCGAGCAGTGTGGTCAAAACGATCAGCAGGACAGCAACGCCGTCAACACCCATTTGATAACGCGCGCCAATCATCGGTATCCACTCGTGATCTTCGAGGAATTGCATGCCGCCGACGCCGCGGTTGTACTTCAGCAGCCAGAGGGAGAGGATGAAGTCGAGCGCAAACCAGCCGGTCGCAAATTTCTTGATCAGGCTCGACTGATCTTTCTTCATGAACGCCAGAATGAGAATGGCGCCGATCGCCGGCAACCAGGTGATGAAAGAAAGAATGTAATTGTTCATATCAATTCTGCCGGCACATCTATCAATCGAAGATCAGAAAACCGTGGCAATAATGTTCCGAACAGCGGTCACGATGTCTTTTCCGTAAAACGCGGCGACGGCTATCATCAATCCCAACACCATCACGAGCGCATAGTTTTGCGTGAATCCTGTTTGCGCAGCGCGGAACAATGGTGACATCAAACGCGCGACGAACGCGGCAACCGTGTTGACGAGGCCGTCAACGAAGTATTTATCAACACCACCAACGATGCGACTAAACTGCCGGCTCAGCCACGCGAGACCGTTGACGATCCCGTCAACCACTTTCGAATCAAACCGGTAGACGCCTCGAGCCGCATCCATCGTGCGGCGCGTGACCGTCAGACCATAGAATTCGTCGACCCAATACTTGTTGTAACTGGCGTTGTAGAGTGGTCGCAGTCTTTGCGCCCAGATGTTCGGCAGTTCCGGACGCCAAACGTAGAACAGCCCACCCAGTAACATGCCGATGCCTGCGACGACGAGCGAGATGACAATAAAGATCCACTCGGTGGCGAGTTCGCTGTGAGTCGTATTCTCTACTGAATGTGCGAGATTGAATCCGGTGTTGCCGTAAACAGAAGCGCCGCTACCGTGAGCACCTTCAGCGGCTGCGGGGGCTTCACCATGTGTGGCGGCTGCGGGTGCTTCAGCATGTGCGCCGTCGGCCGGCGCAGCATCGTGGCCGCCCTCGCCCGGATTGAACTCACGAGTAACCGGATTCCAGATGATCGGATTGAGCCAGTTGACGATATGCAAACGACCGCCGGGATGCTCGCTGCCGGTTATTGTTCTGAATGCTGGTCCAATGCCGACCAAACCGCCAACAATTGCCAGGACCGCCAGAACGGCCAACGGCACCCACATCGAGGGCGGCGATTCGTGCGGCATATGCGCACCGTGTCTCTCGCCGTGTCCGTGCGTGGCGACGTGATGCCCAACATCTTCGTGTACTGGTCCAACGTGCTCGCCCGGTTCGTGTCGAGGACGATCTCCGGCTGAAGGCTGCACGGCGTCATGTGGTGCCAGTCCTTTATCATAAGCGGAAGCGTGCGCTTCGTCGGCTTCACCACCAGCGCCTTCGAGAAATCGCTCTTTGCCCCAGAACGTCATCGCCATCAAACGCGTCATGTAAAACGCCGTGCACGTGGCGGCGATCGTTCCGATCAACCAGACCAGCCAGCCAAGCGGAATGTACGTCGTTGATGCCGACTTCCAGAGAATCTCGTCTTTGGACCAGAAACCGCTAAACGGAATGATGCCGCAGATTGCCAGCCAACCGGCCATGAACGTCCAGTAGGTGTAAGGCATGTACTTCTTCAAACCGCCCATGCGACGCATGTCCTGCTCGTGATGCATGCCGTGAATGACGCTGCCGGCACCAAGGAACATCAGGGCTTTGAAGAACGCGTGCGTCATCACGTGGAAGATGCCGATCGCAAACGCGCCCACGCCGCAGGCCATGAACATGAAGCCAAGCTGTGAGACGGTTGAGTACGCGAGCACCTTCTTGATGTCGTTCTGGGTGATTCCAATGGTGGCGGCGAAGATGGCAGTCGCGGCGCCGACAAGAGCGCCGACCAGTAACATCGTTTGTGAGTGCTGGAAGATGACGTTGGTGCGCGTCACCATGTAAAGACCGGCGGTGACCATCGTCGCAGCGTGGATCAGCGCAGACACTGGTGTTGGACCAGCCATCGCGTCGGGCAGCCACACGTGTAGGGGCAATTGCGCCGACTTGCCGCACGCGCCGATAAAAAGTCCGAGAGCAATCCAGGAAAGAATGCCCCAGTGCCCGAGCAGTTCAATCGGAAAAGATTTTGCTTGTTCAAAAACTTCCGTGTACTGGGCGCTGCCGAAGGTAGCGATTATGCCAAAGATTGCGAGTGCGAATCCGAAGTCGCCGACACGATTGGTGATGAAGGCCTTACGTGAAGCGTTTGCAGCTTCCTGACGATCGAAGTAGTAACCGATCAGCAGATAAGAGCAGAGACCCACACCTTCCCAACCAACAAACATCATCAGGAAATTTGAGCCCATCACGAGGACGAGCATCGCAAACATGAAAAGTCCCATGTAAGCGAAGAAGCGGTAGAAACCGGCCTCGCCGTGCATGTATCCGGTCGCGAAGACAAAGATGCACAAACCCACACCCGTGACGATCAGTATGAAGATCGACGACAGTGGGTCGAGTTGATAGCTCCACTCGATGTTGAGCAGCGAGAAACGCGGCGTATCTGTGGTTGCGACCAGAATTGACTGAGTGTGACTTCGCTCTTCAGGCGTCATCGCCGCAAGGCGCTCTTCGACCTGTTTCTGCAGGTCCAATTGACGTCGCGCATCGCCGCCCTGATTGATGCTGACTGCACCACCCGGAATCCAGTTGAAACTAAAACCATCCTGGCTCGTGAGGTAAGGCTTGGGCCATTCGGCATGACCGCCGAAGCCGTATGAATAAACAGCCGTCAAGCTGATGAGAAATGAGAGAGCAACCGATCCGACTGCTATGCCTCCGATAAGCGTTTCGGAAAACCGAAGCTTTCGGCCCAGCAGCCCATTAATTGCAGCGCCGATTAGAGGTAGCAGGGGAACCAGCCAGATGTATTTTTGCATTTAGCTTCGGGGACCTATTACCACTTCAACAGGTCAATCTCATCTACCCAGATCGTTTCCTTGTTCCGGTAAAGCGCGATCACGATTCCCAAACCAATCGCTGCTTCAGCCGCGGCCACGACGATCACAAACACGGCGAAGATCTGTCCGGCGACCGCATTTGGACTACCCGTTAGAGATAAATAACGGGAGAATGCAATAAAGTTCAGATTAGCGGCGTTAAGAATCAACTCGATCGACATGAAAATGACGATGATGTTGCGTCGCGTGAGCACGCCCGCCACGCCGATGATGAACAGCAACGCGCCAATTACCAAAAACTTCGAAAGGTCCGGATTAAGAGCAGCCTGGCGCATCTGATCGAAGCGGCCACGCTCGGCCTCCTGAAACAACAAGGCCAGAATCGGATTGAAGAAGTTGAGCATACCTATTCCAATCGCGGCTCCACGTTTGCAAGTTCAGGATCTCTCGCAATCTCATCTTTCAAAACATCCGGATCGACGTCGTCCGCAGAAGCTTCCTGTTTGAGTGTGCGAGCCAACATGACGGAACCGATGATGGCCACAAGCAGCAACACGCTGGCGATTTCAAACGGCAAAGCCGCGTACCGGTAGAGACTGTTGCCGAGGCTTTGTGAATCCGTGGTGATCTTGCTGCTGCCGGTGCCTGAGGTGGCATACGACTGATCTCGCGTCGCTTGTTGCGCGGCGAGTACGTCAGGAGGCGTGGTCTGCCTGGCCTGCAAACCGGCATAACCTCTATTAACTGAATAGAGCACGCCACCGACGAGGAGGAAACAAAAGATCAAGCTGGCAGTAACCTGTCGTTGGTTATTGAAGATCTCGTCTCGCCCACGCTCTTCAGCGCCCACGTTGACAAGCATGATGACAAACAGAAACAGCACCATCACGCCGCCGACGTAAACGAGTATTTGCACGCCGGCAATGAACTCCGCTCGCGACAACACAAACAGCGCCGCCACCGAAACCAGCGACGAAATCAAAAACAGCGCACTATGCACAGCATTGCGCGCCATCACGGTCAACAACCCCGCAAAGATCGCCGCGAGTCCGAAGATCCAGAAGAAGAGTGCCTCGTAACCTGAGAGAGTCATCTTATTTGTTAGCCACAAAAAGGCACAAAAAGCACAAAAGAAAAGTGTCTAATCAGTGCAGGCGCCCAAAAGCATTTTTGTGCTTTTTGTGCCTTTTTGTGGCTAAAGCTTTTGTGGCTCAGCTTGTGTACTTCACCGTTTCCCGCCCTTGCTCGAGCATTTCGCGATTCCAGACGAAGCCTGCGCGCGAATAGGTGGCCAGTTCGAAGTCCTGTGTAAGTTCCAGACATGAAGTCGGACAGGCTTCCTGGCACAAAGCGCAGAACATGCACCGAGAAGTGTCGAAAATAAACTCGTCGAGCACTTTCTTACGGCGCGGCTTTCCGGCGACGACGATCTCGACGTCCATCGGAATCACGTCGATGCAATCTTCGGGACACGCGATCGCGCAGAGGTTGCAGGCGATGCAGAGCGTGTCGTGCGTTTCCGGATCCATGTTCAGTCGTGGCGCGCCGTGGAATCGCGGCGCCACATCCGGACGAACCCTCGGATACTGTTCGGTGTAAATTCCCTTGCCCGCTACGGCGTCTTTATCAGTAAGCGCGCCGACGTTGTATTTCAACGTCAGCCCCATGCCCCTGATGAGGTCGATCATGAAGAAGCGTTTGAGCTTCTGAGTGAACGTCGATTTTGGAGCCTTTACTAATGGCATAACTTAACTCCCTGCCTGCACCGCGGGTTTACCTTTCGGAACATTCACCAGCTTGATATTTCTGCGCTGCACTTTCAAATTGAAATCCCGGGAGCGCCAGTTGATTCGCGACAGCAGCACCGCAGTAATGAACAGACCCAGTATTCCAAACGTGATCATGACTCCCTTGCCGGTCGCGGTCATATTCAATCCGCGATCGAGTCTTTCGATTGTCGTGATTCCTCGCCAACCATTAAGGGCCTGAACGACGAAGATTGCAAATCCCGAAAGCACGATATTGATCAGCGCGGATGGTATGAGCCACTTCCAACCAATATCCATCAGTTGATCGTAACGAAATCGCGGCAAGGTCCAGCGCAACCAAAAATAGATGTAAAGAATGATCGACGCCTTAACTAAAAACACCAGCAGACTGACGATGACGTACAGATTGTGATACCCACTTACCTGGAGTCGATTGACAAACGGGAAGTACCAACCTCCGAGATAAACAGTAGTGGCGACCGCGGCCACGACAACCATCGCCGCATACTCGGCCATGAAGAAAAGCGACCAGCGCATTCCCGAGTATTCAGTATGGAAGCCCGCAACAAGTTCTGACTCCGCTTCAGGCAAGTCGAATGGGGCACGATTGTTTTCCGCGATACCGCTGATCAGAAACAGCAGGAACCCAGCCGGTTGATAGACGATATACCAGATTGAATCGGAGCCCTGCGCCGCGACGATCCCGGACATCGAGAGTGTGCGCGCAAACATCAATGCGCCGATCAGTGCGAGGCCCATGGCGACCTCGTATGAAACCATCTGCGCACTCGATCGCAGCCCACCCAGCAATGCGTACTTCGAATTTGAAGACCAACCGGCAAGAATCAACGCCAGCACACCAATACTTGAAACTGCCAGCACGAGTAGCAAACCGATATTTACGTCTGCAATGACGGCCCAGTCAGGACCAAACGGAATCACGGAGAAGACGATGAAGGCAGAAGCGACGGCGATGTAAGGTGCAAAGAAGAAGATCCAGCGATCCGCTTTTTCCGGAATGAAGTCTTCTTTGGTAAGCAGCTTGAGTCCGTCGGCAATCGGCTGGAGCAGTCCCCATGGTCCAACACGCATGGGACCAAGCCGCGCCTGCATGAACGCGGAAATCTTTCGCTCGAGGTACGTCGCGTAAGCCACCCAAAGAGCGACGAGAGTCACAACGAGCCCAATCTGGATCAACGGCCAGATGAAATAGTTAATCGTCTCGGTGCTGAGGCCAGCCTTCACCAGCAAATCGTTCAGTATGTCTATTGGCGCAAATAGAAGCATGTAAGTTACTAATTTCTACAAGAGGGTTTCACGCAAAGGCGCAAAGTGAAGCAAAGTCGCTAAAGAAAGGCTTTCTCTTTGCGTCTTTGCGTCCTCCTTTGCGGCTTTGCGTGAAACTTTCTCAGCGATCGATCTCCCCTAAAACGATATCGAGCGTTCCGATAATCGCCACCACATCCGCCACGAGGTGGCCGATACACATCTGCCGCAGCGCCTGCAGATTAATGAATGACGGAGGACGAACTCTGACGCGATATGGGTGCGCGGTGCCGTCGGACACGATGTAACAACCAATCTCGCCTTTCGGCCCCTCGATCGAATGATAGTAATCACCTACCGGCGGCTTCACGACCTTCGGCAACTTCGCGTTGACCGGACCATCTGGCAGATTCTCCAACGCCTGATCGATGATTCGACGCGACTGTCGCATTTCTTCCAGTCGCACGAGATATCGATCATAGGTGTCGCCGTTTTCACCTAGCGGAATATCGAAATCCATGTCGGCGTACGCGGCGTATGGTCGAGACTTACGCACGTCCCACGGAACTCCGGAACCACGAAGCGCTGGGCCAGACAACCCGATCGCGATTGCGTCTTCGGCAGAGATCACGCCGATTCCGACTGTTCGACTGAGCCAGATGCGATTCTCGGAAAGCACCGTCTCGTATTCATCGAGTCGCTTCGGAAAGTTGTTTACAAACTGGCGGACGTCTTTATTGAAGTCGTCGTAAGCATCGTTGGGCATGCCGCCGACGCGCCATGCATGGCACGTCAATCGAGCACCAAACTGTCGTTCGAAGATCTTCAGAATCTCTTCTCGTTCGCGCAGCGCCCAGAGCAGCACAGTAACGGCGCCGATATCGAGCGCGTGAGTTGCGAGCCAAAGCAGGTGCGAAGCTATGCGGTTGAGCTCAGTGAGAATCGTGCGCAGGTAGTGTGCACGCGGCGGAACAGGAAGTCCCATCATCTGCTCAACGGTTTCCACCCACACGAGACCGTTTGATACTGCGGCGATGTAATCGAGTCGATCCCAGTAAGGAGCGATCTGGGTGTACATGCGGTTCTCGGCAATCTTTTCCATGCCTCGGTGGAGATAACCGATGTCGCAATCAAGATCGATCACGGTTTCACCGTCGAGCTTGAGAACCACGCGCAACACACCGTGTGTCGACGGGTGCTGCGGCCCCATGTTCAGCACCATCTCTGGGCTGTCGAGCAGTGTTTCCTGAGTTGTCGCGATTTCTACTTGATGCATTGCTTCAATTCGTCTTGTTGGACATGATTAACAAGATGTTTTCAGGATTTACAAGATGAAATCCTGCACATCTTGAAAACATCTTGTTAATCCTGTCCAATAACTATGCCGCGGGCTCCTCTGCCGGTTGTGGCTTGTAACAACCCGTCACCTGAAACGGCTCAATAATTAGTCCGATATCTTCAACCTCGCCGCTTTCTCTTTTCTCCACTAATTTCAAAACGATCGCGCTTGCAGCACTCGCTTTATTCCAGACATTTCTCGGCGCTGCAGTTTCAGTCAAAACAAATCCCGCCACTTTCGCCGCTTCCGGCGTATCGAAGACTTTCGCACCGTACTGAGTGGCAATCTCTTTCGGCGTCATTTGTCTTTCGGCATCACGTCTTTGCCGCCGCGGAATATGTCGCGCATCAGACGTTCCTCCGGCACTGAGAGAATCTCGAGCCCGTAAGCGCGTCGTTGCTGCAACTGCTCCATCTCAACCTCGGTCATCACGGGCAGGTGATTCTCAGTCCACGCGTTCTCGATAAACTCGAGCGGATAGTCTTTTCGCAATGGGTACCCTTCCCAATCAGGCGGCAACAGCAGTCGACGCAGATCCGGATGATTGGAAAAAATGACGCCAAACAAATCAAAAACCTCGCGCTCGAGCCAGTTCGCCGCAGGCCAAACGCTCGTCACACTTTCCACACTATCTTTCGTCGCCACCTTCAATCTGATCCGCTCATTGTTCTCAATAGAAAACAGGTTGTAGACGATCTCAAACGGTGTTTGTCTGCGGTCGGGATAGTGAACGCAGGTTAAATCAGAGAGATAGTTGAAGCTGGATTCTGAATCGTTCCTAAGAAAATTGCAGATCTCGACGATCCGCGGGGCATCGACGTGAACGGAGAGCTGTCCGATAAACTCTGACGCGTCACCAATCGCCTCACCGAATTTAGCTTTCAGTTTTTTGACGAGTGGGTGTCCGCTGGCGTCGGTTGGTTTCGGACCTTCTTCCTTTTTCTTAACTGGGGGTTTTGGTGCGCCTGCGCCGGCCGGCTGCTCTAATGATTCTTTTACGGCGGCGACACGAGCTTTTGCCTGCTCGACCATCGACGCTTTTTCTTCGTCGGCTCCGGCGAGCGTGCCTGCGGACGGAATGGCTGAAGGGGGTGGCGTGCCGGACGCCTCAGCATCTGAGACGCCCGGCGATACGGGTTCTTCAGAACCAGGTTGCTTAGTGTCTTCTGACATTAGGCCGGCAGCTCGTCCACACTTACACTGCGATTTCGCTAATTATCTCCTCACAAAACTGGGAAGACAATCGCTCAGTAAGCACTGCTGTTACAGCGAATAAGAGAAGAAAGCGAAACAAATTATAGCAAAGCGTTCTTCATATTACCTCATGGCGAGAATGATCTCATCAATTTTTTCTTTGGAGTGCGGCGGCCGGCGCCGCTTTGTTATCGATCACGCTCGATCAAGGTGAAAGCGGCGTCAGGCCCCCGCACTCCAAAGAGGCGCACGATGCGCTAAACTAGCTCGATGCCAACCAGTGATGGCGCCAGGGCTCCTCTCAATCGAACGATGACGCTTTCGGATGACGAAGTCATTCGATATAAGTCATCGTTGACACGACTCGAATCACCCGCCACTCTCGAAAATGTCCGCGACAAGCTGTTCTGCCAGGACGTTTTTACAGCGCTGCCGCATCTACCCGATCACTCAGTCGATCTGATGTTTGCGGATCCGCCTTACAACCTGACGAAGAGCTTCAACGACCGAAAATTCAAGCAAGTCTCGACTGAAGACTATGCAGTGTGGCTGGACTCGTGGTTGTCGCTGACCGTCAGATTACTCAAACCAACAGCCTCGGTTTACATCTGTGGCGACTGGCGCGGTTCTGCTGCCATTCAGCGCGTCGGTGAAAAATATTTCATTTCTCAGAACCGGATCACGTGGGAACGCGAAAAAGGGCGTGGCGCGAAGTCGAATTGGAAGAACTGCTCTGAGGACATCTGGTTTTTTACAGTTAGTGAGGATTATTACTTCAATGTCGAGGCAGTGATGCTGAAACGTCAGGTCATCGCCCCTTATACCGATCGGAATGGCGAGCCAAAAGATTGGAGCGAGACGGAAAATGGGCGGTTCAGAGTGACTCACCCCTCAAATCTCTGGACAGATATGACCGTGCCCTACTGGTCAATGCCGGAAAACACCGACCATCCGACTCAAAAACCCGAGAAATTGCTGGCGAAAATTATTCTCGCAAGCTCTCGCGAAGGCGATCTCGTTTTCGATCCATTTAACGGGTCAGGGACGACGACTGTTGTGGCCAAAAAGCTTGGACGGCACTATCTCGGCGTCGAGGTTGACGAGAACTACTGCTGTCTGGCGGCCAAACGTCTCGAACTCGCCTCAAGAGATCGAACAATCCAAGGATATGTCGACGGTGTCTTCTGGGAGAGAAACAGTAAGAAGATTTCACGCAAAGGCGCAAAGACAAAAGCATAAGGTGCAAAGCCCGTTCTCCACTTTCGTGCCTCCGTCTTTACCTTTGCGTCTTTGCGTGAAACTCCTCCCTTGAGCTATCATATCCCGTTTGAAAAACGCGGCCGGGGGCCGCCTATAGAGAGTGACGAAGAACTAAATGAAACCAGGAATTCACCCAGAATACGTCGAAATCACAGTTAGCTGCGCTTGTGGCGAGACATTCAAAACTCGCTCGACCAAGAAAGGCGATCTGCACGTCGAAATTTGTTCGGCTTGCCATCCTTTCTTCACCGGCAAACAGAAGCTGGTCGATACCGCAGGACGCGTCGATCGCTTCAACAAGCGCTATGGCAAGAAACCCGCTGCCGAAACAACAGCATCCGCACAGTAAGCTTATTCAACTTAATGCTTTTGCAAAGACAGCATTAGCCACCCCGACCTTTTAACGCCGGCATGATTGGCCGGTCGCTCATCGTGCATCAAAGCACCAGCGACCGGCTCGACATCGCCGGCATCATTGTTTTCGATTCACATTCAATACCTAATGCGATGAGTACACCAGAACGAGATCTAATTGTTGGCGGCCAGGCGGTCATCGAAGGCGTGATGATGCGCACTCCAAACGCCTATGCGATCGCCGTTCGCAAGGCAGACGGAACGATTGTTAACACCGCGGCGGCGCTTCCGAAGTGGAGCGACAAATACCCGTTGCTGAAACTGCCTGTGTTGCGCGGCGGAGCCGTTCTGGTTCAGTCGATGGGCCTCGGCATCAAGGCATTGAACTATTCGGCCAACGAAGCCTTCGCAGAAGCAGAGGAAGCGAAAGCCGAAGAAGTAAAGGTGGCGCTTTCGCCAGCGGTGATCGAGGGCGAGGGAGATTTTGCAGGTTTGACTGGCGCAGTGCCGGGTCTCTTCCCTGTGCCCACGCAACCGCGTTCACGCGATGAGCTGAAGAAAGGAACCACTGCCGCGGCAGCAGGTTCGATCATCTTCGCGTTGATCTTCAACGTGCTGCTCTTTGTCGCGGCGCCACTGTTACTCACTAACGCACTCTTCATCGGCGCAGGCTGGGCAACTGCCCCAACAGCAACGACGAGCGCAGCTCCGGCACCCGCCGCACAAACTCCAGCGGCACCAGTTGAAGACGAAGCGTGGTACTCGAGCGCATGGTCCACCGTCCGAACATATCTCCATCCGGTGCGTCCGTCAGTCGCCTTCAACCTGATCGACGGGCTGATTCGCATGACGTTCTTTTTGATCATGATCTTTAGCTTCTCGCTCATTAAGGACATCCGGCGCGTGTTTCAATACCACGGCGCCGAACACAAGACAGTCTTTACGTGGGAAGCTGGATTGCCGCTGACTGTCGAAAACGCGCGACCACAACCACGACAACATCCACGTTGTGGTACGAGCTTTCTGATGGTCGTGATGTTCGTCGCGATCGTGCTGTTTTCAGTTATCAAGTTTGATTCGTTGTTGCTGAACTTCCTGATCCGCATCGCGCTGATGCCCGTTGTTGCTGGTCTCTCTTATGAAATCATTCGACTTTCAGCGAAAAAAGAGAGCAGTTGGTTCTTCAAATTCATGACGCGACCGGGCGTGTGGCTGCAAAACATCACCACGCAGGAACCTGATGACAAGCAACTGGAAGTTGCCATCGAAGCGCTGAAGGAATCGCTAAAGCTGGAGCCGACGGTGGCAGAACCGCAGCCGGCACCGCTCTCATGAGGTCTTGAAATTGGTTTCACGCAAAGACGCAAAGGAAGCAAAGCGGCAAGAAAGATTTCTACTTTGCTGCTTTGCGTCCTTCTTTGCGGCTTTGCGTGAAACCACTTCGTGCTTGCCTCTTATCCCTGAGGTCTTATGTTAGATAAGCTGGAACAAATTGTTAGCCGCTATGAAGAGTTGACGCGGGAGCTTTCGTCACCCGAATTGCTCTCGAATCCTTCTGCGTATGGAAAGGCCGCGAAGCAACACCGCACGCTTGAAGAAGTAGTGCAAAAGTATCAGGCGTGGAAAGGTTTGAAGACGGAGTTGGCGGAGGCGCGCGAGTTGATGGACACAGCCGACGACGAGGAAATGCGCGAGATGGCGCGCCTCGAACTCGAATCACTGCAAACTCGAATCGACAAAACCGATCAAGAACTCAAACTCCTGCTGATTCCAACCGATCCGAACGACGAAAAGAACGTTATTCTCGAGATTCGAGCCGGAACCGGCGGTGACGAGGCCACTCTCTTTGCGGCTGAAATGGTGCGAATGTATTCGCGCTACGCGGAAAAGCAACGCTGGCGTTTTGAGGTTCTCGAAGCGTCAGAGTCCGGCATCGGCGGGCTGAAGGAAGCGATCGTGTTGATCGAAGGAGACAAAGTCTATTCGAAGTTGAAACACGAATCGGGTGTTCATCGCGTGCAGCGCGTGCCACAAACCGAAGCAAGTGGAAGAATTCATACGTCGGCAATCACCGTCGCGGTGTTGCCGGAAGCTGAAGAGGTTGACGTAAAGATCGATGCGAAGGATTTGCGTATCGACACGTTCTGCTCATCAGGTCCGGGTGGTCAGTCAGTTAACACGACATACTCGGCCGTCCGCATTACGCACCTCCCGACGAACGTTGTAGTTTCGATGCAGGACGAGAAATCGCAAATCAAAAACCGCGAGAAAGCAATGCGTGTTCTGCGTGCACGCTTACAGGAACTCGAAGAGCAGAAGCAACACGACGCACTCGCCAGCGAGCGCCGTTCGATGGTTGGCTCCGGCGATCGCTCCGAAAAGATTCGCACCTACAACTTCAAAGAGAACCGTGTTTCTGATCACCGCATTGGTTTGACGATTCATCAGCTTGACCTGGTGATGGAAGGCAATCTCGATCCCTTCATCGACGCTTTGGTGGCCCATTACCAGGCGGAGAAGTTGAAGACCGACGCAGTGGCTGCTTAGATAGATGTAGAAATGCCCGTTGCTACAACCGTCCTCCTCATTCGTCACGGTCAGTCGAGAGGAAACGCTGAACGACGTTTTGGCGGGCACACCGCAACGCCGCTATCCGCTCGCGGTCGCAACCAGGCGCAGGCAACCGCACTCGCTCTCAAATCAGAATCGTTAACTGCAATCTATTCGAGCGACCTGGCAAGGGCCATGGAAACCGCACATGAACTCTCAAAGGTGACGGGCTTGCCCGTTCATGGGACCAGCGCCTTTCGCGAACGCAGCGTTGGTGTGATGGAAGGTCTGACATTTGAAGACGCAGCACAACAGCATCCCGAACAGTACGCTGCTCTTCTCAGGCGTGATTTCGAGCACGTGTTAACCGGCGGTGAGAGTTATCGACAACTACTCGATCGTGCGCGTCAAAAACTGGACGAGATCATCGAAGAGAATCGTGGCGGCAAGATAGCGGTCTTCAGTCACACCGGAACAATCTGCATCCTCGCGTTGCACATGATGGGTGCGCTCGACGCACCCGAACTAAAACCCGTCTGGGTCTCAACTGCCAACTGCGGCATCACGCGGTTTGAGCTTCGCAACGATGGTTTCGTTCGCGTGCTCACCCTTAACGATACGAGTCATCTCTCGGGCGTTTAGGACTTACTGCATCTTTGAGATCGATCTATTAACTTCGGGTCAGAACGCATCGGAGTGCGGCCTACTTTGGCGCCATCTCTTTCAACCTTTGGCTCAACCCCTTCTTAGCTCTCCAATACGTCTCCGCGAGCTTCTTAGGCACAGCCTTACTAACACCCATCCACGTCGACTTAAGTTCATCGCGCCATAGCTCGAGCATCTTCTGATCGAGTTGCAGAATGCCCTCGCGAGTAACCCCCGGCGGCGCTGGATCTAAAGCGGCCATCTTCTCGTAAACGCGCACACGATCATCACCATCAACGCGCGTCAGCAGATGCCAAAGTGTTAACGTGTCTTTGGGACGGGCGTCGTTCAGCATCAACGTGAGCGCTGCACTTCGCTGGGCTGCGTCTGGATCGAAATCAACCTTCTGCAGTTCATTTCGGAAGAGCATGGAAGAATCTTCGAAGTAAGGCGTACCTGGTCCAATCCCGGGCCTCGTTTCGCAGGACGCTTCCGCCGGAACCATCGACTCACGATCCTTTAGCTGTAACGCAACCCAGCCGGACGTGACCTTCAACTTACTTGCTCCCTGATCGTCCACTTCGAGCGTGTAGGCACACCCGAGATCGGCCGCAACTGCCGACGGAGTATCGACAAAGAAAAGTCTCGGCGGCGCCCAGATGCGTGCACTCATCTTTCCGCGGGCGAGCTCGAGACGATGTTCGGTTGGTTGCGTCTCCAGTAATCGCACGCGTGTGTTCTCATCGATATCAACAGTGCCGATTGAACTGACCGCTATCTGTGCCCGCGACTTTCCATCAGTCTCCAACCAGTCGCCGCCGACCGCCAATTTCCCGTTGTTTCCGATTCCTTCTTTCCCGATCATCGGCGTTCCATCGAGACGCGTCACTTGCCAGTAAGGTTTCCCATTTACGACCGCGGGACCGTGCCGTTTGAATAACCACCACGCACCGAAACCTGACATCAACACCAACACAGCAGCAGCCGCTCTCAACTGCCACGACCAACCACGCGTTACTGGCTCAATCTGTGTAATCTGTGGACCCAACTGCAGTTCGAGCTCACTCCAAAGATGATCCGGCGCCGAAAGCTGCGGCAGTTGTTCGGCGAGTCTTACTCCCAGTTTGATCTCGTCAAATTTACTCCGACACTTGATGCACGAAATAATATGTTCTGCAAACTGCTTCGACTCTTCGCTCGACAGTTCTCCGTGACAATAAGCTGAAATATCTTTTGTTACGTGTCTCGAAAACATTAATGCTTCTCCGTAAAACCTCACTCGCCCCAGGATGAAGGATTGTTCAAGTGCGCAAGTCGTTTCGCGAGCTGACTGTGACCACGATTCAGTCGCGAAGCTACAGTACCTTTAGAACAACCCATCACACTTGCAATCTCCTCGTACGACAAACCCTCGATGTATTTCAACAAGATCGGCAAACGAAACTTCGGTTTAAGTTCTCCGATCGCCGCCTGCACAGCTTCCGAAACCTCGCGCCGCGCATACTGTTTCTCCTGCGGCTTCTTATCGCTCGGATTCCTCATCGGCATAGTCTCGGGCAACGGCACCAATCTCTTGCGGCGGCGATGTTCGTCGTGACAGGCATTGACGACCAGACGATAAAGCCAGGTCGTGAACTCCGAGTCGCCGCGAAACTGACGGATGGCAGTGAACAGCTTCAGAAATATCTGTTGTGTGACGTCGTCAGCCACGGTGCGGTCGCCACCTGAAGAATAGACGGCGATGGAAAACACTTTGTCTTTGTAAGTTTCGAAGAGGAGTTGAAAGGCTGCGCGGTCGCCCTGCTGGCACGCTTCGATTACTTGTCCGCTAATAAGCTGTTCAGCCATCACCATCGTTGGTTAGACGACGTTCATCGAGCGTTTCTTCCAGAAAAAAGCCGCGGATTTACGCGAATAAACGCGGATCTGATCTGCGTTTATCCGCGTAAATCCGCGGCTAAAATTTGTAAAGGCTTTAGCGCGTGACGTGAACCAGCATTTCCGTGCCGGATTCAATCTTCAATTCTTTGCTGCCCTGCACGGCCAAAGAGCCCGCGCCGCCGGCGCCACCGATGATCAGACCAATCGCTGCGCCTTTGCCACCACCTGCGATGCCGCCGACGATCGCGCCGACCGTGGCGCCAATACCTGCGCGCTTCACTGTCTGCTTGGTCCTGCTACCGGATTCGACGCCACCTTCACTATCTGCCTTTCCGGAGTCGTCGCCGTAAACTCTGGTCACGTATCCATGCAGCACACCTCTGCGGCCGTCGCGCAGTTCGATGGAGTCAAAGGCGAGATTCATGCTCGTGCGGCCTTTGATTTTTCCTGACTTGTTTATCGAACTGACGTGACCGTTGAGTCTCGCTTCGTCGAAGCGACTAGGATCGACCACAGTCGCGGTAAAACGATCGCCGACGCGCGAGTCTTTACTCGAAAGCGTATCGTTGAGTCGAACTTTAAGATCAGTGCCGACGGGTACGAGTGGAACTACTTTTCTCGTAGTAGATCGTTTCGTAATACGCGGCTTTGTTTGTGCGAGACTGATCGAAACCAGTCCCAAAACTAGGCTGAAAACTAACAGTGCGCGAAAAACGTTTTTCATCTCATCCTCCAAACTTCTTTAAAACAATATTGGCTCAATAGATATTAAGCACTTTCCGAGAGGTTTAGAAGGGGCTAACTAACGAATATCGGTTGCGCCAGTCATGCTGCCGGCGGCGATGTCCGCAACGGGATACTCTTCGTCTTCGAATTGCCGGTGGCGATGAACGGAGCCGTCAGAGTCAAAAATGTAAGCCGACGGCGCTTCGCGCATGATGATGTCTTGCAGTCGCATTAGGCCATATAACAGAGCTTCGGGTCTTGGAGGACAACCGGGAATGTAAACATCAACGGGGATACAACGATCGACGCCCTGCATCGTCGAGTAAGAATCAAACGGTCCGCCGGTGGAAGCGCAGGCGCCCATCGCGATGGCCCATTTCGGTTCCGGCATCTGGTCGTAGACACGTCTCACGACAGGACCCATCTTCAAAGTAACGGTTCCAGCAATGATGATCAGATCACTCTGCCGTGGGCTGGGACGAAAGACTCCGGCGCCGAATCGATCGATGTCGAACCGGCCCGCACCCGTCGCGATCATTTCTATAGCGCAACACGCGAGGCCGAAGGTCATGGGCCAAAGGGCAGACTTGCGCGCCCAGTTAACAACCGGCGCTGCGATGTCGACGGTTTTTGCGCCCACGGTGCGTCGAAGCGAATTCATGATCGAATCGACAGTGGTTAGAACAAAGCCTTCTTCGTGTTCAGCCATAGATTATTGCCAATCGCCGATTTCCAATTGCCAATTTCTTACCAATTGGCGCTGCCAAAAAATCGGCAATCGGCCATTGGAAATCGACAATTTTTAGGCCCATTCCAGTGCGCCCTTCCGCCACGCGTAATAATATCCAACCACGAGAATCGCGATGAAGACAAACATCTCAACGAGCGCAAACTTCGTGAATGAGAAGTCGTCGCCCATGAAGATTATTGCCCAGGGCAGCAGGAAAATTGTTTCGACGTCAAAAATCAGAAACAACATCGCGACGATGTAGTAGCGCACGGTGAAACGCTCGTGGGCTTCAGTCGTCGGATCGATGCCGCACTCGTAAGGCCGCATCTTGTTCTTTTCGTACTTAATTGGTCGCAGGAATCTGCCGAGAACAATCGGCAGGACCGGAAAGATCACGGCGACGACGAAAAAGACCATCACCGGCCAGTAAGCCGTTATTGGGCTGCCCACAGTCTGAGTTGTCGTCGTAGCTGCCTGAAGAAGAAGCATCGTTCCCTTGAGCAGGAGAGCTCGTAATTGTAGCGCTCAAAATAGTAAAGGTCGCCCGAGAGTATGTCAACGACCCTTTTCAACGGCCTCTCGTTCATATTGATGTAACGTTGCAGTAAGTTCAATTTAAGATACGCGCCATATGCTGTAGCGTCTTTTAGCTAACCAATTTAACGAGGACCTGTTACATGAAGCTTTCGATCAAAAATCGAGGAGGCTGCACTGTGCTACGACTCAGCTTTTTTATCGTCCTACTCTCTTTTGGAATTAGCCCGGCTCGTGCGCAGGAGATAGTTCGGACTCCCGCGGAATCATCGGAAACAAACGTTACGGAGCGCGTTCGGCTACTTGAGAGCGAATTAGAGCGGCAAAACCTCAAGCTCGACCAGTTGCAAAAAACGCTGATGGAGCAGCAGTCCACCATCCAGGCGTTGCTGGACAAACTTTCCGCACAAGTAGCTCCTGCTGGACCAAACGCGAAAGCAACGGAGACGCCGGCAACGCTCACGGCGCGTTCAGAAGCTACTCCCGTTGAGCCGCAAACACCGACCGTCGAACAACGACTTGCAAAAGTCGAGGGTCAGGTATTGAAGATCGGTCCAATTAGATTCAGCGGTGACTTTCGCCTGCGATTCGACGGTATCTATCGCAGCGCCACGCGCCCGCCGGATCAGCCACTAGATCACGTACAAAACGCACGCGCGAGATATCGTCTGCGGCTCAACTTTGATACTGATATTTATCCGAATCTGAGTTTTCACGGTCAGCTAGCGACTGGGCCTCTCAACAATCCCCTTTCAACTAATCAGGATTTCACTTCAATCACAGCGCGCGCGCCATTCTCGTTGAGTGAGGCGTGGATCGAGTATCGGCCTACAAAGTCGATTCAGCTACAGGGCGGCCGCGTGCAGGACGTTTTTGCCGACAACTCGAGATTTCTCTTTGACGACGATCTTCGCTTTAACGGCTTCAATGAAAGATACACAGCCACGTTCAAACCAAACGGAGCTTATGTTTCGAGTCTCGAATTTCGTGCCGGTCAGTACATCCTCTCAACGCCGAACGTCGCGGTGATCGCGCCAAACAGTCCTCTGGCTCGCGCGGGTGAAGTTGTTGGGACTGCGGGACGATCGGCGCGGCTTTTCCACCAGGGATTACTCGTGAATCAAACCTTCAACAAGCGGTGGGGCAGCCAGTTCGGCGGCGACATCCAGCTTTACGATCATCCGAACCATATTCAGCTTGCTTCGACGCAGGATGGACTCGTGCTGCTGGTCCAACCCGGCCTGGGAATCGCGCTCTCGGGACCGCTTCCGGGCACCGGCAACGCTACGACAACTCCGGGCGGCGTTGTGTACACGGCACCGGGTTTCCAGATTGCACGACTCACCTATCGTTTGAACTATGCAGGATTCACGCGCGGCGATCATGCATTTCCAGTGACGTTCAATGTTCAAGTCGCGCGTAACGTAGCGACTGGTTTGAACGAACGCGACGCGATGCTTGCGGCGCTACAGGTTGGCCGGATCACTAAACGCGGTGATTCGTCGTTTCTTTATGTCTTCGCGATCAAGGGTGCGAACTCGTTGATCTCGCAAGTGACGGACGACGATCTCGGAACAAACACCGGCGTAAACATCCGCACGAGCCATTTCCGATTTGAGTATGGGATCACCCGGAAGGTGACTTTCCAGAGTTTGTTCTTTGTTCAGAATTCGTTGCGTCGTAGTGGGCAGTTTCCAAATTTCTTTGTCCCACTCGGTGACTTCGTGCCACGCACTTATCGGGTTCAACAACAACTTGTGTTCGCATTTTAGCCACAAAAAGGCACAAAAAGCACATAGTAAATATTTGTGCCTTTTGTGCTTTATGTGCCTTTTTGTGGCTCTTATTTGAGAATTTTCTCTGCGAGAGACTTGATGCGTGAATCTTTTGGTGGTGGAGCGTGATTGATGTTGCAGTGGCCACTCGGTTCGCTGCTGCGCGGGTAGGTCATGCGGCTGCGTACGGGACAGTCTGGTTTCGCAAGTCGACCGCTTTCAGGATCGATCGTGACCGTGACGGTAGCAACGGCTGCCGGCTGTGTCTCAACAGGGCTTGAACTCGGGTCAACTTCCGGTGCTGCTGCGGCATCCTCGCGATTCGCTTTTCGCGTCGCATCAGCTCGCGTGCGCGAATCAGTTCGAGTTGCAGCTTCCTGATCGAGCTGCGCTGGCTGTTCAGTTTCCTGCTCCGGCAAAGGCTGACGACGCTGCAGCAAACTCCTGGTCGTGAACGCAAACACAGCAACAAAGACCAGCATCACCGCGGCCCACTTCCAATTGCCGGTGGAATGCCGTCTCGAAGCTTGCGCAGGTTCGGAGTAAGCAGCTTGCGACGGTTTCGCCGAAACAGGCGTCGAAACAGGCCGCGGCACCTTGCCCGAACTCAACAAGTCGTACGCCTCGTTGATCTCCTTCAGTTTCTCCTGCGCCTTTTCCTGCAAGCGCGGGTCGTGCTGAAACCTGTCCGGATGCCAAACTTTGGCAAGGTCTCGATGTGCTGCTTTCAGTTCCCTGACTGAAACGCCGGGCTTCACCCCCAGCAGTTCGTAGGCCCTACTCAAGTCTGTGCTCAATTATTTTCCTCTACGAAAGGACGTTCGCGAGTCTCGAAACTCCTCGCAGCAGGTCGTCGGCGCTGGGTACGGGCACGCCCATGTAGTGCATGACCGAAACCACAACCATCCCGAGAATGGCGCTCGTCAGAACAGCCTTGAAGAGCGCGACACCTAACTGCGCTACGAAGGACGAGACTTTCTTAACACCTCGTCGCATTTTCATAGTTCACCCCCCAGACAACTCAGTCTGTCGGTTAAGCAAAACCTGTGAGTTGGGGCTGTCGGGACGAGAACGAGGGCTAAACCTCTGCAGGCATTATGACAAACGGGAGGCGTAGGTTGCAACAATGTTTTTCAGCCGCGGATTGACGCGGCTAAATCAAGCTTTTGGCAGGTGAATCGTGAAGGTGGTGCCCTTTCCGAGCTCCGAGGTTACGGTCACTTCCCCGCCGTGCAGCAGAGCCAGGTGCTTAACAATCGCCAATCCCAAGCCCGTGCCGCCCATGTCTCTCGACCGTGCCCGGTCGGCGCGATAGAAACGCTCGAACAGTCGCTCCAGGTGCTGCGCCGGAATCCCCTCGCCATTGTCACGCACCAGAATTTTGTCGCGCGTGCCGGACTCGTAACTGATCGCGACCCTGCCGCGCTCACGGCTGAACTTAATCCCGTTATCAATCAGATTCGTAAGCATCTGCTCGAGCCGTCGTGCATCTGCATACACCGTCAATTCAGGTGGGACATCGTTTCTAAGTGTGACGTTTTGTGCCTCGGCTTTTGCTGTTAGCGATGCACACACATCCTGGACCAAGCTGTGCAACTCAACGGGCGCGGCTCTCAATCGCACATTGCCGCCTTCGATTGCCGTGAGTTCGAGAATGTCGTCAATCAGCCCGTGCATTCGCGAAGCATTCTTGCGAATGATTGAGAGAAACCGCTGACAACTCTCAGCATCTTCCATCGCACCGTTTTCGAGTGTTTCTACAAACGCGATGATGGCTGTCAGTGGTGTGCGCAATTCATGTGAGACGTTCGAGAGAAATTCCTGTCTTACGAGTTCGAGACGTTCAGTGCGTGTTATGTCGAAGAAAACTCCGAGTGCACCCTCAGCTCCATGGCCGTTCACACTGCCAATCGGAACGACACGCAGATCGAAGATCTGTCGCTCTGGTCCATGTGTTTCGACTTTGACGCCGCTGCGTTCAATCCCTTTCAGACCATCAAGAAACGCACTGTATATCGCAGGATTGCGAGTCAACTCAGTTAGTCGTTGTGATTTGAGCGCCGCCACCGAAGGATTGGACAACCTGTGAGCAGCAGGATTTGAGGCGACAACACGCATGTCTCTATTGACGACGAGCAAACCCTCGCGCATACCCGTCATCGTAGCTTCTAACAACGAGCGGATTTCAAAACTCTCCGGAGCATTGGTTGAATCCACTGACGCGTTGTTAGGATTTGCAGATCCACGACTTCGCAACGCTGTCACCGCCCACACCGCAGCCACAACCAGCATGACGCCGGCCAGAATCAAGCGTACGGAAGACGAGGGAACTACGAGCGCAATAAGGGTGAGAACAATGCACGCGGCTATCAATAGAAACTGTCGCTTGGCCACGAGAAATTCGCTTTCTCTGTGCGTCCTCTGTGTCCTCTGTGGTTAACGGGCGGTTTCACCACAGAGACACAGAGGACACAGAGGACGCACAGAGGAATAAATCAAAAATCTTCAATTGCTTTGAGAGCTCACCGCTGCCGGTCCGGTGCAACCAACAAATCGATAGCCGACTCCGACCACAGTCTCGATGCAATCACCGCACTTATCGAGCTTCTGTCGCAATCGACGAATATGCACGTCTAGCGTGCGCGCGTCGCCATAGTAACTGTAACCCCAGACACTATCCAGCAACTGCTGCCTGGTCACGACGCGATCGGCGCTTCTCGCCAGCACGGAAAGAAGCGTGAACTCCTTGTTGGTGAGCTTTATCTTGACGCCCTCACACACGACTCGGATGTCGTCGAAATCAATGAGCAGATGATCGTCTTCATAAGTCTTGCCCATCGTTTCATCCGCACGACGCATCACTGCGCGCACGCGAGCCAGAAGTTCGCGCACTGAAAATGGCTTAGTAATGTAATCGTCGGCACCCAGATCGAGCCCGGTTACGCGATCTGATTCCGAAGCCTTTGCCGTCAACATGATGATCGGAGTACGTCTCGTCGCCGGCTCGCGTCGTAAACGACGACAGAGTTCGATGCCGCTCATTCCGGGCAACATGAGATCGAGAATGATGAGACGCGGCGGGTCGCGTTCGTTGAGAGCGGCAGACAGTCCCGCCTCACCGGTTGGGGCAGTTACCGCCACCAAGCCTTCACGCTCGAAGTTGTACTTCAAACTCTCCGAGATGTCGGCGTCATCCTCGATGATTAGGATTGGGCGGGCCATATTTACGTATGCTTGATGAATGCTGCCTCGGCCATGTAGACCGTCAGTTCACATATATCGGTCACGTAGTCGCCGATGCGTTCGAGATGTTTGGCGACAAACAGCAGCCGCGCGTCGCGAGTTGCCGTGGCTGGCTCAGTAACCATCAGCTCGATGAGACGATGGAATGTGTGATTGTAAAGATCGTTGATCTCGCTATCGCTCTTGATGATTTCGCGAGCACTGATCGCATCGCTCGTCGTAAACGCATCAAGTGCCCCGCGCAACATCTTCAACGCATGTTCAGCCATGCTATTCAGATCGAGCAGTGATTTGAGTTCCGGTTCGTTATTGAGATCGATCGCGGCGCGCGCGATGTTGCACGCATGGTCCGCGATACGTTCGAGCACGGGCGCCATTTTTGCGACCGAGATAACAAAACGCAGGTCGCGCGCCGCGGGCTGTCGCAGCGCGATAATGTCGATGCACTGGCGATCGATCTCGACCTCGAGATGATCGACCTGATCGTCGTGCTCGAGAACCTGGCGTGCGACTTCGCTATCACGCTCGCTCAGCGCATACATCGCACGTTCAAGTGCCTGTTCCGCTTCGCCCCCGAGCAAGAGAACGCGGTCGCGCAAGGAACTCAGTTCGTCGTCCAGATGACGGTGGGTATCCATAGATTGCAGATTTCCAATTGCCAATTGCCGATTTGCTGGGTCAGCCAAACCGGCCAGTAATGTAGTCTTCAGTTAACTTTTCATTGGGGGCAGTGAACATCTTCTCAGTCGAGTTTACTTCGATCAACTTGCCGAGAAGGAAAAACGCCGTCGTGTCAGACACGCGTGCAGCCTGTTGCATGTTATGCGTGACGATCACGATCGTGTACTGCTTCTTCAGATCGAAGATCAGCTCTTCGATCTTCGAAGTTGCGATCGGATCGAGTGCCGACGCCGGCTCGTCCATCAATAGTACCTCAGGACGAATCGCGAGTGCGCGCGCGATACAAAGTCGTTGCTGCTGTCCGCCGGACAAACTCAACGCCGATGTCTTCAATCGATCTTTGACTTCGTTCCACAGCGCCGCGTCCTTCAAAGCTTGTTCGACGCGTCCGGTCAGTTCGGAACTACTGCTTGTGATTCGATTGATTCTCAAACCATACGCGACGTTGTCGAAGATCGACTTCGGAAACGGGTTCGACTTCTGAAACACCATTCCCACTCGACGTCGCAACTCAACCACATCAGTTCCCGGCGCGTAGATATCATGATCGTCCATCAGTACCTGGCCGCCGACACGAGTGCCGGGAATAACATCGTTCATGCGATTGAGCGTGCGCAGAAACGTCGACTTACCGCATCCGGATGGGCCAATGAACGCCATCACGATCCGTTCCGGAATCTCGAGTGAGATGTTGTGGAGCGCCTGCACGCGACCATAGAAAAAATCCAGATCGCGAACAGCCACCTTCGCCTTCGCATTGGCTTGCGGAGGTGGCGTTGATGCGCGTACTTCAATTTTTGGAGCCGCAATTTCTACAGGCATAATCAGCCACAAAAAGTCACAAAAAAGAAATCCTGTAAATCCTGTTTCATCTTGAAAATCATTATCTAAAAGCGCTTTCGCGTCAGGAACCGCACGATGATGTTGATCCCCAACACCAACGTCATCAACACGAGCGTCGCGGCCCACGCCTGCGCGTGCCATTCGTCATACGGCGAAATCGCGTAGTTATAAATCTGCACCGTCAAGGACGCGATTGGCTCATTCAACGACTCCGGAAAAAATCGACTCCCAAAAGCTGTAAACAACAACGGTGCCGTTTCTCCCGATACACGCGCAATTGCGAGCATTGCTCCCGTTGCGATTCCCGGCGCTGCCGCCGGAACAATCACGCCCAACGTCACGCGCCATTGTGGCGCACCAAGCGCGAGGGCTCCCTCACGCATACTGTGCGGAACGAGCTTCAACATCTCTTCCGTGGTTCGCGCGACGATGGGAATCATGATGAGCGCCAACGCAACACCACCGGCCATCGCCGAGAAATGCTTCATCGGCAACACGAGGATCGCGTAAACAAAAACTCCGGTAACGATCGACGGAATCCCCGTAAGCGTATCCACGATGAAACGAACCACGCCGCCAA
>CAWKGP010000002.1:0-755846 GCA_963849205.1 uncultured Acidobacteriota bacterium | reverse complement strand
GCGGACATGCTCGCGCACGACCTCGCCAAGCACGCCGACGAGTACGTTGGCACGCGGCTTCACCCAGATCACGCTCGGCGTCAACGGACCCGCGTACGACCTGGCCCCGTGCGCGACTGGCTCGCCTGGCGCGACGCCGCCAGCGGCCGCGTCCGCCGCGTCAGTAGGGTCGTGCTGGTGGCGACGTAAATCCCGCGTGGTCCACGGCCCGAGTCAGCGAGTCGAGGCGTGCCTCGACGATCGGGAGGACCTCGGCGACGGTGACCTCGCGGCCCAGTTCGGCGCGTCAGCGAGGTGACCGCGGCGTCGCGGATGCCGCACGGCACGATCCGGTCGAACGCGGCCAGGTCGGGGTCGCAGTTGAGCGCGAACCCGTGCAGGGTCACGCCGCGGGCGACCCGGATGCCGATCGCGGCGACCTTGCGGTCCGGGCCGCGCTCGTCGGCGCGCACCCAGACGCCGCTGCGGCCCTCGACCCGCGTCGTCGGCCAGGCCCAGCTCGGCGCAGACGTCGATGAGCAGCTGCTCGGTGCGCCGCACGTACGCGACCACGTCGACCGGGTCGGGCAGCAGCACGATCGGGTAGCCGACGAGCTGCCCCGGCCCGTGCCAGGTGATCTTGCCGCCGCGGTCCACGTCGACGACCGGCGTGCCGTCGAACGGGCGCTCCCACGGCTCGGTGCGCTTGCCCGCGGTGTAGACGCTCGGGTGCTCCAGCAGCAGCACGGTGTCCGGGCCGGTCGCCCTCGACCACCGCCGTCGTGCAGGCGCGCTGCTCGTCCCAGGCGGCCAGATACTCGACGATGCCGGCGCGGACGACCGCGAGCGGCGAGACGATGTGGTCACCGCTCAGGCGTAGCCGCGCGCTCACGCGCCCCGTCAGTGTGTGCGCGTCACGTACCCGGAATCGGCGCTCCGACCTGGCTCGCGGCGTGTGAACGCTTCACGAATATGTCACGGTGTGACACATGTGCCGCACGGAGGACGTCGCGCACAGCGACCAGCTGCCGCGCGGTGGCGCTGGCTGCTGCCGGCCCTCGGGCTCGTGGCCTGGCTGCTCGCGGTCGGCGGCCGCTGGGCGGCCTCGCTGCCGGCAAGCCGCCGAGGTCCAGAAGAACGACAACGCCGCGTTCCTGCCGGAGAGCGCCGAGGCCACCGTGGTGCTCGACTGACAAGAGGTTCGCCGGGCACGAGGCGGTGCCGGCGTCGTCGTCTACGGCCGCGACAGCGGGCTGACCGACGCCGACAAGACGGGATCATCGCCGACGTCGCCGACGATCCCGGACGCCTCGGCGGCAGGCTCGCCGGCGCCGCCGATCGCGCCCGCTCCGTCCGACGACGGCAAGGCCGCCCAGGTCATCGTGCCGTTCACGCAGCACCGACGCGCAGAAGAACGTCGAGCGACGTCGACTGGCTCCGCGACCACGTCGACCGGCCCGACGGGCTGACGGCGCACGTCGGCGGGCCGGCCGGCATCCTCGCCGACCTGATGGAGGTCTTCGGCGCCATCGACGGCCTGCTGCTCTGCGTCACCGTCGCGATCATCCTGTCATCCTGCTGGTCGTGTACCGCAGCCCGCTGCTGCCGCTCGTCGTGCTGCTCGTGCGCCGGCCTCGCGCTCGGCGCTGGCCAACGGCGTCGTCTACCTGCTGGCCAAGGACGACGTCATCGACGCTCTCCGGGCAGAGCCAGGGCATCCTCGACGTGCTCGTGCTCGGCGCCGCCACCGACTACGCGCTGCTGCTGGTCTCGCGCTTCCGCGAGGAGCTGCGCGCGCACCGAGAACCGGTACGACGCGATGCGGGTCGCCTGGCGCGCCTCGTTCGAGCCGATCGTGGCCAGCGGCGCCACCGTCATCCTCGGCCTGCTCTGCCTGCTGTCTCCGACCTCGCCTCCAACAAGGGCCTCGGCCCGGTCGGCGCGATCGGCATCGCCTGCGCGCTGCTCGTCTCGCTGACCCTGCTGCCGGCGATCCTGGTGCTGCTCGGCCGGGCGGCGTTCTGGCCGTTCCGCCCGCGCGTTCGGCTCGCGCGCCGGCCGAGGAGCACGGCGTCTGGGCGCGGGTCGCCGCGCTGGTCGGCCGCCGGGCCCGCGCCGTCTGGATCGTCACCGCGCTGGTGCTGCTGGCCGGCGTCGCGTCGGCCTGACCCGGCTGGAGGCCGACGGCATCCCGCAGACCGAGGCGTTCACCGACCACCGGACTCCGTGGTCGGCGCAGGAGCTCACTCAGCGCGCACTTCCCCGGCGGCACCGGCAGCCCGGCCGAGATCATCGCCAAGCGGACCGGCCGACGGCCGTCGTCGCGGTCGTGCGGCCGTGGCCGGGGTCGACCGCAGTGCGGTACGCCGCGAGCCGGCCGACCGCCCGGCCGCGCCGGCCGGCGCCGAAGGTCGTCGACGGGCTGGTGCGGATCGACGCGACGCTGACCGACGCCGGCCGACTGCCGAGGCCGCCAGCGAGACGCGTCGAGCGGCTGCGCGGCCGCGGTGCACGCGGTCGCCGGGCGCCGACGCCAAGGTCGGCGGGTTCACCGCGATCAACCACGACGTGCAGCACACCTCGCAGCGCGACCGCAACGTGATCATCCCGCTGGTGCTGCGTGGTCATCTTCCTGATCCTGATGCTGCTGCTGCGCTCGCTGATCGCGCCGCTGCTGCTCATCGCGACCGTGGTGCTGTCCTTCCTGGCGACGCTCGGCATGTCCGGGTCGTGTTCAACGACGTGCTTCGGCTTCCCCGGCGCGGACCCGTCGTACCCGCTGTTCGCGTTCGTGTTCCTGGTCGCGCTCGGCATCGACTACAACATCTTCCTGATGACCCGGGTCCGGGAGGAGGCCGGCAAGCTCGGCCACCGCGAGGGCACGCTGCTCGGGCTGGCGGTGACCGGCGGCGTCATCACCTCGGCCGGCGTGGTGCTCGCGGCGACGTTCGCGGCGCTGGCGGTGCTGCCGCTGGTGTTCCTGGTCCAGATCGCGTTCGCGTCGCCTTCGGCGTGCTGCTCGACACGCTGCTGGTGCGCTCGCTGCTGGTGCCGGCGCTGACCGTCGACATCGGCCGGTTCGTGTGGTGGCCTGGTCGGCTATGGCGATCCTCGCGCTGATTCACGCTCTTGTCGGGACGCTGTGGCTCGGGTCGATGGCGTACAGCCTGTTCGTCGTCCAGCCACGGATCGCCCGGGTACTGCGCAACCCGGAGCAGGCCGAGGACCTGTACCGGGAGCTTGGTGCCGGCAACCGGTGGCGGGTGATCGGGCTCATCGGGGTACTTCTGTTGTCCGGCTTCGGTCTTGCGGCGCTGGCCCGGCCGGCGGCTGCCACCGGGTGGTGGGATCGTCGTCGGCGCCAAGGCGGCGCTGTTGCTTGGTGCGAGCGCACTGTTCTGGTGGGTATCCGCTGGCGCGGCTGGCCTCGCACGGGTGTTCTCGCTCCTGCAGAGCTTCCCGGGGTACCAGCGGCGGTTCCGGTACGTCGCGATCGTCATGCTCGGCCTGGTCGGTGCCGCGTACGTCCTCGGCGTGCTGGGCGGACCAGCTTCGCTGAAAGGCCGGTCACCCTATTAATGTTTTGCGTCACGTATAGGGTCACCCTATTAACGGCCGGGCCGCGCGGGTCGGCTCGCTACGTCGGGCGCTGCTCGTCGAGCGCGGCGCGCAGCGCCGTCGTCGAGCGTCCGGCAACGAACTGGTAGCCGTCTCCGCGCAGCACACCGGGGCAGCACGCGCTTGCTCTCCAGCATCGCCTCGCCCGAGCTCGCCGAGCACGAGCCTCAGCGCGAAGCCCGGCGCCGGGATCAGGCCCGGCCGGTGCAGCACCCGGCCGATCGCCTTGGCGAACTCCGCGTTGCGTGACCGGATTCGGGCCGACCATGTTGACCGGGCCCGGCCATGTCGTCGTGGCGCAGGACTCTCGACGCCGCCGAGCCAGTCGGCCATCCCGATCCACGGCAGCCACTGCCGGCCGCTCGCCAGCCGCCCACCGGCGAACAGCCGGAACTGCAGCAGCTGCGGCTTGAGGAAGCCGCCGTGACGCGACAGCGGGAAGCCGGTGCGCAGGAACGCGACCCGTACACCGGCGTCCTCGGCGGGCCCGGTCGCGCCCTCCCATGCGCGGCACATGTCGGCCAGGAACCCCTGCGCCAGCGGCGCGGACCTCGTCGACGGCCCGGTCGCCGGTGTCGCCGTACGAGTCGACGCCGGACGCGTTGAGCCAGATCGCGGGCGCGGTTGCCGGGCAGCGCGGCGATCGCCGTTGGCGAGGGTCCGCGTGGTGTCGACCCGGCTGTCGAGGAGCTTCTCTTGTACGCCTCGAGTCCACGGCCGGATGACGTCGCGCCGGCCAGGTTGACGACCGCGTCGCAGCCTCCACTGTGGCCGGATCGAGGGTCCCGGCGACCGGATCCCAGCGGAACTCGTGCGGCCTTGCGTGGCTCGCGACGGACCAGACGACTCACCTCGTGGCCGGCGTCGCGCAGGTGCCGGACGAGGCGCTCGCCGAGGAAACCGGTCGACCCGGCGATCAGGATCCGCATGGGTGCCCATGCTTGGTAGTCGCGCGTCGACGGAGCGGGGCCCTACACCCAGCGTTTCCGCAGATCGGGGGCCCCTCCTTTCAGCCCAGGCCCAGGTCGGCCTCGAAGGCGCCGCCCTCGAGGCGCTCCTTGATGGTCGTCAGGAAGCGCGCGGCGTCGGCGCCGTCGACGAGCCGGTGGTCGTACGACAGCGCCAGGTAGACCATCGACCGCGGCGCGATCAGTCTCGCCGAGGTCCGGGTCGTCGACGACGACCGGCCCGCTTGACGACCGCGCCGGTGCCGAGGATCGCCGACCTGCGGCTGGTTGATGATCGGCGTGTCGAACAGCGCGCCGCGGCTGCCGGTGTTGGTCAGCGTGAACGTGCCGCCGGACAGCTCGTCCGGGCTGATCTTGTTGGTGCGGGTGCGCTCGGCGAGGTCGGCGATCTTGCTTGGCCAGGCCGGCGATGTTGAGGTCGCCCGCGTCGTGGATCACCGGCACCAGCAGGCCGCGCTCGGTGTCGACGGCGATGCCCAGGTGCTCGGCGTCGTGGTAGGTGACCGTGCCGGCCTCCATGTCGATCGACGCGTTGACGCATCGGGTGCACCTGCAGCGCCTCGACCGCCGCCAGCGCGAAGAACGGCAGGAACGACAGCTTCACGCCGTGCGTCGCGCTGGAAGTCGCGCCTTGGCCTGGTCGCGCAGCCGGGCGATCCGCGTGACGTCGACCTCGACGACGGTGGTCAGCTGCGCCGAGACCTGCAGCGACTCGACCATCCGCTTGGCGATGACCTTGCGCAGCCGGGACATCTTCTCGGTGCGGCCGCGCAGCGGGCTCGGCTGCGGCTTGGCGGCGCGGCGGCCGGCCTGCGGCGCGCCGCGCGGCGCGGCCTGCGGCGGCCGGCTGCCGCCGCGGCGGCCTTCGGCCTGCTCGGCCGCCTCCAGCACGTCCTGCTTGCGGATCCGGCCGCCGACGCCGGTGCCGGTGAGCGCGCGACAGGTCGACGCCGTGCTCGGCGGCGAGCTTGCGGACCAGCGGGGTGACGTAGCCGCGTCGTCCGTCGCCGTCGACCTGGCCGCTGCCGCGGCCGGCGCCGGCGGCTGCGGCCGGCGCGGCCGCCGGCTGCGGCGGCTGCCGGCTGCCGGCTGCGGCCGGCTCGGCCTGCGCGCGGCTCGGCCGCGGCTGCCGGCGCGGCCTGCGGCCGGTGCCGGCTGCTGCGGCCTGCGGCTGCCGGCCTGCCGGCTCGGCGCTGCGGCGCCGGCTCGGCGCGGCTCCGCGCCGGCGCTCGGCCGGCGCGGCGCCGCGCCGGCTCCGGCGCCGATGACGGCCAGCTCGGCGCCGACCGCGACGGTCTCGTCCTCGCCGACCTGATCTCCAGCAGCGTGCCGGCGACCGGCGACGGGATCTCGGTGTCGACCTTGTCGGTGGAGACCTCGAGCAGCGGCTCGTCGGCCTCGACGGTGTCGCCGACCTGCTTGAGCCAGCGGGTGACGGTGCCCCGGTGACGCTCTCGCCGAGCGCGGGCATCATGATCGGCGGTGCCGTCGCCGCCGCCGCCGGCGCCGCCTCGGCCGGCGGCCGGGCGCGCGCCTCGGCGCCGCCGCCGGCGCGTCCGGCGCGTCGGCCTGCGGCCGGCTCGGCCGGCGGCCGCCTCGGCGCGGCCGGCTCGGCGTCGGCTCGGGCTGTCGGCCGGCGGCCTCGCTGCGGCGCGGCCTCCGCTCGGCGCGCCGCGCGCCGCTGCCGCCGGACCGCCGCCGGCTCGTCGCCGATCACGGCGAGCTCGCTGCCGACCTCGACGGTCTCGTCCTCGTGGACGAGGATCCGGTCAGCACGCCGGCCACCGGCGACGGGATCTCGGTGTCGACCTTGTCGGTCGAGACCTCGAGCAGCGGCTCGTCGACCTCGACCCGGTCGCCCTCCTGCTTCAGCCAGCGGGTGACGGTGCCCTCGGTGACGCTCTCGCCCGAGCCGGGGCATGGTGACCGATACCGGCATCTGACGTCGACTCCTTCGTGTGCGGTCCGTGACGGGCTGGTGCAGGTGTCAGGCGTGCGCGTGCAGCGGCTTGCCGGCGAGCGCGAGGTGCGCCTCGCCCAGCGCCTCGTTCTGGGTCGGGTGCGCGTGGATGAGCGGGGCGACGTCCTCGGGGTACGCCTCCCAGTTGTAGATCAGCTGGGCCTCGCCGACCAGCTCGCCGACCCGGGCGCCGACCATGTGGACGCCGACCACCGGGCCGTCCTTCTCGCGGACCAGCTTGACGAAGCCCGCGGTCTTCAGGATCTGGCTCTTGCCGTTGCCGCCGAGGTTGTACGTCGTACGTCTCGACCTTGTCGGCGCCGTACTGCTCCCCGGCCTTGCGCCTCGGTGAGCCCGACCGAGGCGATCTCCGGGTCGCAGTAGGTGACCCGCGGGATGCCGGCCTCGTCGATCGACCGGCGGGTTCGAGCCCGGCGATCTCCTCGGCGACGAAGATGCCCTGCTGGAACCCGCGGTGCGCGAGCTGCAGGCCGGGCACGATGTCGCCGACCGCGTAGACGTTCGGCGACGTTGGTGCGCAGCCGCTCGTCGGTGAGCACGAAGCCGCGGTCCATGCGTGACGCCCTGCTCCTCGTACCCGAGGTCCGCGGTGGCCGGCCCGCGGCCGACCGCGACCAGCAGGAGGTCGGCGTCGATGCGTCTCGCCGCCCTGCGATGGTCACCTTGCACGCCGTCGTCGGTCTGCTCGACGCCTCGAACGGCTTGCCGATCTTGAAGCGCGATGCCGCGCTTGCGGAACGCGCGCTCGAGCGCCTTGGAGCACGCCTCGTCCTCGGCGGCGACCAGCCGGGGCAGCGCCTCGACGATCGTCACCTCGGCGCCGAACGACCGCCAGGCGCTGGCGAACTCGACGCCGATGACGCCGCCGCCGAGCACGATCGCGCGACTCGGGCACCCGGTCCAGCGTCGAGCGCGTGCTCGCTGGTGATCACCCGCTCGCCGTCGATCTCCAGCCCGGGCAGCGTCCGGGAGTACGAGCCGGTGGCCAGGACGACGTTGCGGCCGGTGTAGCGCGGTGCCGTCGACCTCGACCGCGTTCGGCGCGACGAGCCGGCCCTCGCCCTCGACGAGGTGATCTTGCGCGCCTTGACCAGGCCCTGCAGGCCCTTGTAGAGCCGGCTGACGACGCCGTCCTTGTAGGCGTTGACGCCCGCCATGTCGATGCCGTCGAGCTCGGCCTTGACGCCGAACTGCTCGGCCTCGCGGGTCGGGTCGGCGACCTCGCCGGCGTGCAGCAGCGCCTTGGTCGGGATGCAGCCGCGGTGCAGGCAGGTGCCGCCGAGCTTGTCCTTCTCGATCAGCGCGACCGACAGGCCGAGCTCCGCGGCGCGGAGCGCGGCCGCGTAACCGCCGCTGCCGCCGCCGAGGATGACGACGTCGAAGGTGTCGCGTCACGAGAGTCTCCCAGGTCGCTCTGCCCGAGAGTCGACTGCGGACCCTCCGCCACACAGGTGAGGATCCCTGGCCATCTTGTCACTTCGCCAGCGTCGGCTGCGACGGCAGGTGCCCGAGGACAGTCGATCCCGTCGTACCCTGGCGCGGAGCCCGCGTGGACGGGCGACGGACGGGGAGGAGACGGTCGGTGGCGTGGTTTCGGCGGCGGAGAGTCGCGCGACCGGCGGGCGGCCGGCCCGCCACCGCGGGATTTCGCGCATCTGGAGGAGTTCGTCCGGCGCCGCCGCGGCGTCGAGGGCTTCGTCGAGCCGCGTACGACGGTCACCGAGACGACGCTGCTGCTGATCGCGCACGACGGCGAGTGGACCCGGCGCCGCGTCGCCGAGCCCGGACGGCGCCCGCCAGTTCGCCACCGCCTGGGCATCCCGTCTACGACGTCGCGCTGGTCGGCTACCCGCAAGCGGATGCGCGAGTACAACGAGCGGCGCAAGGCCCCTACTCCGGCCCGGCGCAGGTAGTGCGCCAGTTGATTCGCGCGCTCGTTCAGCTCTCCATAACTCAACTGCTCCGGCTCGCCGACCACCGCAATCGCTGCCGCCGTCCGCGCCACCTGCGCTTCCACCAACTCATGCAGGCATAAGTCCTCGCCCGCGTAGCTCACCGCCGTCGCATTCCACTCCCGCAGCCGGCCCCGCTCTGCTTCGCTCACCACCTGTAACTCTCGCACTCGCCCCGGCGCCCCACTCACCACACTGCGCACCACGCGCTGAAACTGCTGCCCCAGCCGCGCCACTTCGGCGCGCTCGTACACCGCCCCGTCATAGTCAAGCGCGCTGCTCAGTCTCGCCCCCTCCGCCTGGCTCCGCAGTTGCACCCCGAACCGCTCCGCCCAGCACACGGCTGTTTGCACTTCCCAGCCCAGCGCCTCTTCTCCCGGCCTCTCTTCATAGGCAAAGCTCACCGGCCAATAGCCGCCCTCGCCTCCCTCGGCTTCATCACCGCCGTAGTACTCCTGCCAGCGCTCCAGTTCCTCGCGCTGCTCTCGCACCTGCCGCAACAGCTCCCAAAACTGCTCCTCGCCACTGCACTCGAGCTGCACTGGCAACTGTCGCGCAAACAGCCCTATCGCCTCTTGCAGCCGCTCATACCGCCGCCCTTCGCATTGCACTCCCACCAGCAACGCTCGCTGCCCCGTTACCAGCCGCAGCATCACCAGCCAGCAGCTCAATAACAGGTCTGACATCGTGCACTGCTGCTCGCGCACTACCTGCTGCAACCTCTTCACGGTGGCCGCGTCATACTCCAGCGGCAAACTGCGCGGAGTGAACTCAACTCCCTTTGCAGATGGACCAGCGATACACTCCAGGTGCGTCAGCCGCGTACCCGCCCCAACTCCTACTCGCTGCTTGTTCCAGTAGGCTCGCCCTGCTTCCGTGTCATCCGATTCGAGTAGCTCGTGTTGGATTTCAGCAAAGTCAGCGTATTGCAGCGGTTCATCATGTAACTGCTTACCTTGTGTGATGGCCTCATAGCAGCGTCTCAACTCAGCTACCAGGTTCCTCACACTTCTCGCGTCCGCACACAGGGCCGGCAAACTCAGCAGTAACTCATGCTCTGCTTCTTTGAGTCGCACTAAACTCAGCCGCAGCAACGGGCCGTGCTCATAGTCATAGCCCTCCTCCTGCTGCTCTTTCCTTAAGCTCTCAAGTTCTCTTTCCCGCTCGGCCGCTTCTTTCTCGCTCAACTCGTGCTCTTGCCACGCAATGAACTTACCAGCCGCTTCCTCCTCATTCACCACCTGCACCGGCAGCCTCATCGCCGGCAGGTACTCATACGTGGTGCGCAGGATCTCGTGACGGCGCACCACCTCCGCCGCTGCGCGCCGCAACCGCCCTCCATCCAGCGCTCCCTTGATCCGTACACGGCAGCTCGATTGAAACCGCTCCATCCCGCCAGTCTGCTCTTGCCGTAACTGCCAGAGTTGCTCTTGTTGTTGTGAAAGACGAAAGCCTTCCACCTTTTGCTTGTCCATCTCGGTTGCTTTCAAAAGGGCGTTGTAATTAAGTGGGTGATCGCTCTGATACGAGTGCTTCACACGACGACGCGGTCGTCGACATGTCAACATGTCAGGCTGAGAGTGCAGTGCGCTTGATGTTCTTGTACTTCTGGACGCGAGCGTATTCGAGCTCTCGTTCGTTCATCAGTCGATGATGATTATCGGCGCCGCTAAGGATTCCCCGGAGATCCGAAAGACTCAAGTCTGGATCCGTCGCGATGTTCTGCAATGTCGTTTGAAAATGGCTGAGGATGCGCTCTATCGTGCTGGCGTTGAAGAGATCCGTGCTGTACTCCATTGACCCATGTACTCCATTCGCCGTCTCTGTAAGAGTGAGCAGCAGGTCAAACTTTGCCTTCTTGGTTTCACCGCCGAGCGACTTCACACTGAGGCCGGGGAGTTGCAAAGTTTGCGAAAGGTCCACAGCGTTCTGGAAAACCAGCTTCACCTGAAAGAGCGGTGAATAGCTTAGGTTGCGCTCCGGGTTGAGCGCCTCAACAAGCTTCTCAAACGGTAAGTCCTGGTGCGCGTAGGCCCCCAGCGCCACTTCCCGCACACGCCCGAGCAATTGGCGTAAACTCGGATTACCTGAAAGATCTGTGCGTAAAGCGAGTTGGTTGATAAAGAACCCGATGAGGGGCTCGGTTTCGGCGCGATTGCGACCAGCTACATCCGTGCCCACTACTACATCATCCTGCGCTGTTAAGTAATGAAGCACTGCCTGTAAGCCGGCGAGCATTGTCATAAACAGGGTCACACCTTCCAGCCTGCTGATAGTTCGAAGCTCGCGAATCAAGTCGATCGGCAGCATGAACGGGTACAACGCGCCACGATAACTCTGGACGGCCGGACGCGGACGGTCTGTCGGTAAGGCTAAGAGAGGAGAAGCGCCAGCAAGTTGGTCCAACCAGTAATCCCGCAGAGAGTTGAGGGCTTCGCCTTGCAGCCAGTTGCGCTGCCAGACAGCAAAATCCGCATACTGAAGCACCAGCTCAGGCAAGGGTGAAGACCGGCCATGAGAAAACGACTCATAGAGTGTGCTTATTTCGCGCGTTAACACTCCAGTGGACCAGCCATCGCTCACCGCATGGTGCACAGTGAATAGGACCACGTGATCGTCGGCATCAAGCTGCAACAAACCGGCTCGCAGCAAAGGCCCATGCGTGAGGTCAAATGGTCGTTGCGCCTCCTCGGCGACCAGGCGGGAGACTTCCGCCTCGCGTTCGGCGCACGGCAGGCTTCGCAGGTCAACCTCAGGCAGTGACAAAGTCAGCGCCGGCGTTACGATTTGAACAGGTTGACCGTTTACCTCGGCAAACGTAGTGCGCAATGCTTCGTGTCGCCGGATGACTTCGTTGAGACTCTTACGAAACGCCGCCACGTTCAGCTTTCCTTCAAGACGCACAGCCGTCGCAAGGTTATAAATCGGGCTGTCCGGCTCCAACTGATTTGAGAACCAGAGCCGTTGTTGGGCCATCGATAACGGAGGTTCTGTGTCTCTGGAGATCCTCTCTATCGGCGGAGCAGTCAGATGCTGCTTCTGGCGCTGGAGGGCCTCTATGTTTTGGGCTAGCCCGGCGACAGACGGCGTGGTGAATAGAACGCGCAGCGGCAGCTCGACCTGGAAGGTTTCCCGCACCCGCGAGACAAGCTGTGTCGCAATTAATGAGTGTCCTCCGCGGTCGAAGAAGTTATCGTAGACGCCGATGCGTTCGGCGTTAAGAACCTGCGCCCAAATGTCTGCCAACAATTCTTCTGTGGGCGTGCGTGGGGCGACAAAATCCTGCTCCCCATCGAGCCGTATGTAGTCAGCGGCAGGGAGTGCCTTGCGATCAAGTTTGCCGTTGGGTAGCCGTGGCAGCGTCTCGAGCATCACGAAGTGAGACGGCATCATGTACTCCGGAAGCCTGTCTCTGATGAAGCTGCGTAAGTCGCCTGGCGAAACGATTCCATAGGATAGCGACGAGTTGAACTTGTTTGCGACGCCGGCGGAGCGACGTGTTTCCTGTTCAACCTGGGATGCGTTAATGGCGTAGAGATTAAAAAGGCCGGTGTTAGCAAGCAACGCGTCATGGTCCACCGTGACATTGAATCCATGCTCCTTCAACAGCGAGGTGATCTGCTCCAATCGCCCATCGAGGTCATGGACCTCCACGACAATTTGCCTGATCTTCTTCCAGTCACAATGCTCGATGCCCATGAGCACATCCAGCTCGCTCTTCTCAACATCAATTTTGAGCAGATCAATTACTTCCACATTGTTCTCTCTCATCACCTCTGACAGCGTTTTTAGCTGGCAGCGGTAAGGCTCATGACTGAATCTTTCCTCCAACAGCTCATCCGCGAATCCCGACAGGCTCGGTCCTTGATTGCTCAAGAAGGTGCGCGTCACGCGCTCGTCCTCATTCCGGTCGGCATAAACTCCGGACATCGCCGATGCGTTCGGATAAAAGTTCAATGTCGCCGTTTTCGATTCATTCGAGAGACCGTACTGAAACAACTTCACATTCAACTCATGAAGTGTGACGTTGGCGTGCAGTACTTCATAGATGGGTGGGATCGGCTCAAATGCATAAACCTGAGCATTCTGTGCTTGCTGGCAGACGAACAGCGTAAACAAACCTATGTTCGCTCCGACATCAAAAACACAATCACCATCGTTTAGAGTCACACCATGTTTAAAGTAAGTCCCATCCTCAAAAATTTCCTGGTAAATCAGATTGGTCTCATTTCTATTGAGGTGATGGATTGGCAGATTGTTAGGCAGACGATAAAGTTGCTGGCCCATGACATCAGGTAGTGATCTGTGATGTGGAACCACGTAAGCAACCAGCCGCTTGTTCTCCAACTCATCCGCGGTCACACTGACGACGGCTTCGAGCACTCCGGGGTGACTTACGAGCGCGGCTTCAATCTCGGCGAGTTCAATGCGGTGGCCGCGCACCTTGACCTGTCCATCTTCGCGCCCGAAATACTCGAGTTCGCCATCCCAGCGATAGCGGCCATGGTCCCCGGTCCGGTAGAGCCGTGCTCCGCTGCTTCCGCTCACCCCATCCGGCAGGAACCGCTCCGCCGTCAGTGCTCCGCGCCCCTGATAACCACGCGCTAAACCCGCCCCGCCGATGTGGATCTCGCCACGCACCCCGACGCCCACCTCGCGCCCCCACTCATCCAGCACATACACCTGCACTTTTCCGATGGCCCGCCCCAGCGGCACTGCGCCACGGCCGCCTTCGCTGCGCCTGCACTCCCGCGCTGTCGCATCGATCGAGACTTCCGTCGGCCCATACAGATTGTGCAATTCCGCTCCCAGGCCACTGCTGAAGAAGCGCTCCCGCAACTCCGCCGTCAACTCTTCGCCGCCACAGTAGACCCGCCGCAGACTGCGGCACTGCCCCACCTCTCGCTCCTCCAGCCACACCCGCAACTGCGAGGGCACCAACTGCACAATGCTGATTTCCCCACTCCTGATCGCGGCCACCAGATAGCTCGTGTCGCGCTCTCCTCCCGGCTGCGCCAACCACAGTTGCGCCCCGCTCAGCAACGGCACGAACAGTTCCCACACCGAGGCGTCGAAGGAGAAGGGCGTCTTTTGCAACACTCGATCGCTGGCCAGCAGCGGCCACGTGTGCTGCATCCACAGCAGCCGATTGACGATCGACCGGTGCGTGATCATCACCCCTTTCGGCGCCCCCGTTGACCCCGAGGTATAGATCACATACGCCAGATTCTCTCCACTTACACCGGCTGCCGGATTCTGCTTCGCTTCCTCCTCGGCCACCTGCTCCCACTGGCTCTTGAGATCCAGCACCTGCACCCCGGCAGCGACGCTGACTCGCTCATCCAACTCTCCCAACGTCAGCAGCCACCCCACCCCAGCGTCTGCAATCATGAAGCTCAAGCGCTCGCCCGGATAGCCCGGATCTAACGGCACATACGCCGCTCCCGCTTTGAGCACTGCCAGCAAAGCCACTACCTGCGCCACCGACCGCTCCATCAATACCCCTACCAGTGATTCCGCCCCTACTCCGGCCCGGCGCAGGTAGTGCGCCAGTTGATTCGCGCGCCCGTTCAACTCTCCATAACTCAACTGCTCCGGCTCGCAGACCACTGCAATCGCTGCCGCCGTCCGCGCCACCTGCGCTTCCACCAACTCATGCAGGCATAAGTCCTCGCCCGCATAGCTCACCGCCGTCGCATTCCACTCCCGCAGCCGGCCCCGCTCTGCTTCGCTCACCACCTGTAACTCTCGCACTCGCCCCGGCGCCCCACTCACCACACTGCGCACCACGCGCTGAAACTGCTGCCCCAGCCGCGCCACTTCGGCGCGCTCGTACACCGCCCCGTCATAGTCAAGCGCGCTGCTCAGTCTCGCCCCCTCCGCCTGGCTCCGCAGTTGCACCCCGAACCGCTCCGCCCAGCACACGGCTGTTTGCACTTCCCAGCCCAGAGCCTCTTCTCCCAGCCTCTCTTCATAGGCAAAGCTCACCGGCCAATAGCCGCCCTCGCCTCCCTCGGCTTCATCACCGCCGTAGTACTCCTGCCAGCGCTCCAGTTCCTCGCGCTGCTCTCGCACCTGCCGCAACAGCTCCCAAAACTGCTCCTCGCCGCTGCACTCGAGCGGCACTGGCAACTGTCGCGCAAACAGCCCGATCGCCTCTTGCAGCCGCTCATACCGCCGCCCTTCGCATTGCACTCCCACCAGCAGCGCTCGCTGCCCCGTTACCAGCCGCAGCATCACCAGCCAGCAGCTCAATAACAGGTCTGACATCGTGCACTGCTGCTCGCGCACTACCTGCTGCAACCTCTTCACGGTGGCCGCGTCATACTCCAGCGGCAAACTGCGCGGAGTGAACTCAACTCCCTTTGCAGATGGACCAGCGATACACTCCAGGTGCGTCAGCCGCGTACCCGCGCCAACTCCTACTCGCTGCTTGTTCCAGTAGGCTCGCCCTGCTTCGGTTTCCGGGGCCTCTAACAAATCACTTTGCCAGCCGGCGAAGTCAGCGTATTGCAGCGGTTCATCATGCAACTGCTTACCTTGTGTGATGGCCTCATAGCAGCGTCTCAACTCCGCTACCAGGTTCCTCACACTTCTCGTGTCCGCACACAGGGCCGGCAAACTCAGCAGTAACTCATGCTCTGCTTCTTTGAGTCGCACTAAACTCAGCCGCAGCAACGGGCCGTGCTCATAGTCATAGCCCTCCTCCTGCTGCTCTTTCCTTAAGCTCTCAAGTTCTCTTTCCCGCTCGGCCGCTTCTTTCTCGCTCAACTCGCGCTCTTGCCACGCAATGAACTTACCAGCCGCTTCCTCCTCATTCACGACCTGCACCGGCAGCCTCATCGCCGGCAGGTACTCATACGTGGTGCGCAGGATCTCGTGACGGCGCACCACCTCCGCCGCTGCGCGCCGCAACCGCCCTCCATCCAGCGCTCCCTTGATCCGTACACGGCAGCTCGATTGAAACCGCTCCATCCCGCCAGTCTGTTGCCGTAACTGCCAGAGTTGCTCTTGTTGTTGTGAAAGACGAAAGCCTTCCACTTTTTGCTTGTCCATTTCGGTCATTTCCAGTTGTCTTACATTTCGACGCTGGTAGCATCTGTCATCGCAACCAGCACCTTTCTCGTGCCGGCAAAGGGAGCGCGTCCGTGTGCAGCCAACATGTTGTCGAGCATTAACACATCACCCTTTTCCCAGGGGAAAACGACGGTTTCCTGCCGGTAGATTTCGCGCAATTCATCCAATACGGATGGCTCTATGGGTGTGCCATCGCCGTAATAGGTGTTGGTGGGCAGGTCGTCCTCTGTAAACTCCGCCAGCATTGATTCACGAATCGAGAGCGCGAGCGTGGTTACATGGAAAAAGGTCGCGTGGTTGAACCAGACCATCTCACCTGTGCGAGGATGTTTTGTTACGGCAGAACGAACGGTGCGGGTCCGCAAGCGATTGTTGTCTTTCCATTCGACTTTGATGCCGACGCTGCGGCAATGCTTCTCAACTACCTGCGGGTCCGTCGTTTGAAAGACAGTTTGCCAGGGAAGTCCTATCCCCTCACCAAAGTTTCGAACATACATCACTCTTTTTTCCATGAACCGTTGTCTGATTTGACGGTCAATGCGCGCGAAGATTTTTCGACAATCGGCAATAGGCGTTTCGCCTCCCTGCTCGGCGGGCGTGAGGCAAAAGAAAAATATTCTGAGAGGCCAGGTATGCTGGTACGAATTCTCGTTGTGTAAAAAGATGCTCTGGTCGGCAGGATAATCTGTTGAGGTATAGACGCGGTCGCCAACCTCGCTGCGAGGCGACGAGCGCTCGCGATACTCCAACAAGTCTCCGGCCATCGCTCGAATCAACGCCTCAAAGTCGTTCGTTGTGTGCGTATCGAAATGACGAAAGAGCAGTCCCCCATGGACCAGGAGCTGATCTTCAATCCATTGGCAGTTGCTCGCCGCCCACGCGACGGGATCTAACCCTTTGACGGCGGGCTGAATGACGAGCGGCAGAGTGCTGGCAGGCTGTAAGTAACTGGTCGTGATGAGCGATTCAGTCGAGACGCTGATAGCGCGCCGTCGTCCGCCTGATAATTTTTCGAATGGTAATTCCATCTATGTTTAGTTCAAGGTGATTGATTGGACCTGTGCAGTAGTTGTTCCTACAGTCTTGCGGCGTGCCTTTTTCAGCTTGAGGACGTTGAATTCATCAAGCTCCTTTTCTGTGGTGCGTTGGTACTGCTTGTCATGATCGGCGAAATCCTCCTTCAGTTCGTCCAGCTTCACTGCGGGTCGCTCCACGATGACGTGAAGCAACTGTTCAAAGTGCCGGATCATGAGAGCGATAGTCGCCACGAAGAAAAGCTCGCTGCTGTAGACCAGAGTGCCGCGCACCCCTGCCTGCGTGTCCGTCATATTCAGTATCAAATCAAACTGCGACGTTCCTGAATCCGCACCAATCTGGCTCATGGTGAGGTTCTTCAGTTCAACCGTCTCCCGCGAGGCACTTTGCAAACTGAACGTAACCTGAACGAGCGAGTTCTGGCCGAGGACACGCTCAGGCTGCAAGTGCTCTACAATCTTTTCAAATGGCACATCCTGATGCGCATAGGCGCCCAGACTGACGGCCCGCACCTTTCGGACCACCTCGCGAAAAGTTGTTGCACCCGAGAAATCAGTTCGCAGTATCAGCAGGTTGACGAAAAATCCGATCAAAGATTCAGTCTCCAATTGAGTCCGGCCGGCGATCGGAGCCCCAACGACTATGTCCTTGTGTCCGGAGTAGCAGGAGAGCAGAACCTTGAAAGCGGCCAGTAGCAACATGAAGAGTGTCACGCCCTCCTGCTGACTCAGCGCCTTGAGTTGCGCGGACAAATCCGCAGGCAGAAGGAATGATTGGTGTGCGCCAGCGAAGCTCCGCACCGCAGGACGCGGCTTGTCGGTTGGCAGCGCGAGCAACGCGGGCGCGTTCGCAACTTGCCGCTTCCAAAATGACAGTTGCTCCTCAAGGACCGGCCCCCGCAACCAATTGCGTTGCCAGTAGGCAAAATCGGCATATTGAATGGGCGTCTCCGGCAGCGACGACGGCCGGCCATCGGAGTATGCTTCGTAGAGCAGCGCAACCTCTTTTAATATGACGTGCATGGACCACCCATCCGCGATGATGTGATGCATAGTGAACAGCATGATGTGTTCGGCTTCGGCCAACCGCAGGAGGCATGCCCGAACAAGCGGACCACGAGCTAGATCAAAGGGTCGTAGAGCTTCTCTGTGGACCAGGCGAGCGATCTCTTCCTCACGCCTGTGTGGCGCAAGGAGACTGAGATCTATTAACGGCAAACACAGTTCCGCTGGTGGAGCAATGATCTGTACGGGCTCCCCTTCCCTGGCAGCGAAGCTGGTGCGCAGCGATTCATGCCGTTTTACTAATTCCGATAACGCATGCTCGATGGCGGCCACGTCAAGCTCTCCCCGCAAGCGCACGGCAAACGGAAGATTGTAAACATGCATGCCGGGCTCCAGTTGGTCCAAAAACCAGAGACGATGCTGCGCAAATGAGAGCGGCAAGGCTCTGTCTCTCGAAACGCGCTCTATGGGCGGTGCTGCCAGAGATTTCCGGCCGCGCGTTAAGGCTCTATTACGAAGCCGCAACATCAACAACGCCCGGTGCTCCGGAGCTAGACCAGCTACACTCTCAAACAACTTGCCCATGCTTGGAACGGCGCTCTCCAGAGGCGGATTACACAGTCCCCTTGGTGGTAATTGGCATTCGCCGTTCTGAGATCCTTGAGGAAGCCGCATCAATAAATCCTCAAGGGGTTCCACGCTCAGCCTGGAAACAAAGGCGGTAGCAGCCTCGCGCGCGGCACGGGCCTGCTTTTTATACAACGCTCGGTCGGAGAGCAATCCATCGAGGGCATCTTGCCAGGGCGCGACATCCTGCTCCGGAACCAGTGGAAGCGGGAGTCTGTTTTCGTCGAACTGATCAGCAAAACTCTCAATCGGGTTCACCGGCAGCAAGTAATCTGTTCCTAGCTTGGCCTCCATGAGTCCGCCGTAATTGCTTGCCAACACTGGAATGCCGCGCAGCATCGCATCTACGACCGCCATCCCGAATCCCTCGAGCCACAAGGTCGGCATCAGGAGAACACGCGTCTGCCGGAAAATGTCGTCGAGGTTCTTTTCATTCTCCAGCAGCGTCACGTTTGGTAGCGATGTCAATTCTGTAACGTTACTGGTGGTCGTGCCGTAACCGCCCAGCGCCGCGAACTTCACGTGCGGGAGCGCCCGTGCCAGACCCAGAAAGATGGGCAGCCCCTTTATCGGACAGGCATTCATCAACAGGACGTAGCCCTCGTCATAACAACTCAAATCTGGAAAAGGCCCCGTGCCATAATGAGGCGGATGATTGACGAAGGCATTCAGGCCAGTCCAACGCTTGACGTAATCTGCGACAAACTGACTGATGGTAATAATCGCGGCTGCATGGCCTATGAGATTGGCCCGCATCTTTCCGGGATGCAGGCTGGCAGGCCCAAACGGAAACATCTGCGGCGTATGAGCAAGATAAATGACACGTCCGGGGCACGTCTTCAGGGTTGCACTGAGAAGATTCTGGGAGGGATCTTCGGATGAGACCAACGCCCAATCGGGCGTAAACTCCCGTAGCTGTTTCACCAAATAAGCACGTAGCTGACCTGACTCTCGAATAGTGTGTACCTCAACGCCGTTCAACATGAAAACATCTGCGTGCTCGCCAGACGTCACGTTTATCGACTCGCTTTTCAACTCCTTGAGAAACTGACTGTGAGTGATCGGGCTGGGCGTGGGAAGCGCAGGAACAACTACGCGTACCGCATGTTGCCTGGCCGCCAGTTCTTCGCACAGACTGCGATTAGACCGATTTGTGCCGCCATGCACACGCGTGTATGGCAAGTTCATTGTTAAAAGAATCTTCACTTGTTGTTTAGGTTTGGAGTTAACGGTCAGGTTAGGATTGAAACACTTAAATTAATCTGTGGTCCATTTAGAAGGCGATGCTATGCATCTGAAAATTATTCAACTTTTCCACTTCCAACTGTGCCTGGACCTCGGCCACTGAGAGTTCTCGTAATTCCTCGAGCATCCTCAAAACGATGGTCCGATCTTCCTGCTCGATCTGCCGTGTGGCGAGGACCATCGTCATATCTTCGATGTTCGGCGCATCAAAGAGCATTCGCAATGGCAAGTCTACCTGGTAGGCATGGCGTACTCTGGAGACGAACTGTGTGAGCAAAAGCGAATGTCCACCCAACTCGAAAAAATTGTCGTAGATGCTCACGTGGTCCAGGTGTAGAAGCTCGCACCAGATCGCCGACAGTTCTGCCTCAACCGGAGTGCGTGGCGCCACGAACATATTTTCCAGTTGTGGCCGCGTTGCATCGTGAGCTGGCAATGCGCGGCGATCAAGTTTTCCATTGGCAGTCAGCGGCAGTGCGTCGAGCAGGACGAACGCGGCCGGGATCATGTAGTCAGGTAACTGTTCTTTCAGCGCGCGCCGCAGCTCGCCAATTTCAAGACTCGCCGCCTCGTCCGCCACCACATAGGCCACGAGCTGCTTCTCTGCTCCATCTGCTCGCACGATCACCGCACACTGCTTGATGCTCGCTTGTCTCCCCAGCACCGCCTCGATCTCGCCCAACTCGATCCGGTAACCGCGCACCTTCACCTGCGTGTCCGCTCGTCCCAGGTACTCGATGTTTCCGTCCACTCGATAACGCGCCAGGTCTCCGGTGCGATACAGTCTGCCTCCCGATGGCTGGCTAAAGGCATTAGGAATGAAGCGCTCCGCCGTCAACTCCGGTCGCTGCCAGTAGCCGCGCGCCACTCCCACGCCGCCAATGTGCAACTCGCCGCTCACTCCTACCGGCACCGGCTCTCCTTCCCGGTCCAGGATGTAGAGCTCGATATTCGCGATCGGCTTCCCGATCGCCACCGCTCCTTCTACTCTCCCGCGCTCACATCGCCACGCCGTCACATCCACCGCTGCCTCGGTTGGCCCATACAGGTTGTCCAACTCTCCACCCAGCCGCTCCAGACAGCGCCGCGCTAACTCCGCCTTCAACTCTTCTCCGCTACAGATCACCTGCCGCACACTGCCGCAGCCCTCCTCCACTTCAGCCGCTTCCAGAAACGCCTCCAACATCGAAGGCACAAAGTGCAGCACCGTCACCTGCTCGGCGGCGATCAACTCCACCAGATAGTCCCGGTCCCGGTGCCCTTCAGGCCGCGCTACCACCACTGCCGCACCCGCCAACAACGGCCAGAAAAACTCCCACACCGACACATCAAAGCTGTATGGAGTTTTTTGCAACACCCGGTCGTCCCCAGTCAGTTGATACTGCTCCTGCATCCACAGCAATCGATTGACGATGCCCCGATGACTGTTCATCACCGCCTTCGGTCGCCCAGTTGAGCCCGAGGTGTAGATCACATAGGCCAGATTCTCTTCCCTCACCCCAGACTGCGGATTCTGCTGCGCTTCCCCAGCTACCTTGGTCCACTCCGTGTCCAGGCACAGCGACTGAGCGTGGGGCGCAAACAGTTGGTCCACCAACGCCTGCTGCGTCAACAGCACTCTCGTGCCTGTTTCCTCCAGCATGAAACTCAGCCGTTCGCGTGGGTAAGCAGGATCTAACGGCACATAAGCGGCGCCCGCCTTCAGCACTGCCAGCAATGCGACCACCAGTTCCACTGACCGCTCCATCAAAACGCCCACCAGTGATTCTGGTCCAATGCCTTGCTTCTGCAGGTAGTGCGCCAGTTGATTCGCACGCGCGTTCAGCTCTCGATAACTCAGTCGCTCCTGCTCATAGACCATTGCCAGCGCTGCCGGCGTCCGCTCCACTTGCGCTTCGATTAACTCGTGCAGGCATAAATCCTTTCCCTCGTACCTCACGTTGGTCGCATTCCACTCGTGCAGCAGTTGCCGCCGCTCCTCCTCCGTCAGCAGCTCCATGCTCCCAACCTGCTGCCCCGCATCCGCCACTGCTCCCGCCAGCAACACGCGATAGTGCTCGCCCATCCGTCTGATCGTCTCGACCTCGAACAACTCGGTGTTGTACTCGATCGCCCCGCTCAGTCTTCCAGCGTGCTCTATGACCGTCAGCGTCAGGTCGAACTTCGCCGTCCGCCCCGCGACTCCCATCCTGCTCAACTCGATGCCACTCAAGGCCAACTCTTCACGCGGCATGTTCTGCAACACGAACATCACCTGGAACAGCGGACTGCGGCTCAACTCCCGCTCCGGCTGCAACTCCTCCACCAGCTTCTCGAACGGCACCTCCTGATGACCGTAGCCCGCCAGCGCCACCTCTCTCACCCGCTGCAGCAACTCCCGAAAACGCTCCCCTCTGCTCACCTCCGTCCGCAGCACCAGCGTGTTCACAAAGAACCCGATCAAAGCTTCCGTCTCCAACTGTGTCCGCCCCGCCACCGGCGTCCCAATGCTGATGTCCGCTTGCCCGCTGTAACGCCACAGCAACACCTTGAACACCGCCAGCAACGTCATGAACAACGTCACCCCTTCGCGCCGGCTCAACTCCTTCAGCCCCTCTGACAAACTTGCGGGAAAATCGAAGCTCTGACGCATGCCCTTGAAGCTCTGCACGGCCGGTCGCGGTTTATCCGTTGGCAGTTCCAGCACTGGCGCCGCGCCCTGCAACTGCTGTTTCCAGTAGCTCAGTTGTCGCTCCAGCACTTCACCACTCAGCCACTCTCTTTGCCACTCGGCATAGTCCGCATACTGAATCGGCAATCGCTCCAGGGCTGCAACCGCCTCGACCGGCTCCGTACCACTCGCGATGGCCGTATACAGCGAAACTATTTCCCTCACCAACACTCCCATACTCCAGCCATCGCTGATGATGTGGTGCATCGTCAGCAACACCACATGCTCTACTTCACCCAGTCTGATCACCTGTGCGCGCAGCAGCGGTCCCACCGCCAGATCAAATGGCTCCCCCGCCTCCACTCTTGCCAGTCGCGCTACTTCCGCCTCCCGCTCACTCTCTTCCCACGGGCCCAGGTCCGTCAGCCGCAACTGAAACTCCGTGCTCTCATGGACCACTTGCACCGGCTCGCCTTCACTTACGCTGAAGCTCGTGCGCAACACTTCATGCCGATTGATGATTGCGATCAACGTCTCTTCGAGCGCGGCAATATCCAGCGATCCACGCAGACGAATGCCTTCGGGCAAATTGTAGAACGAGCTCGCGGGTTCGAGCTGGTCCAGGAACCACAGCCGCTGCTGCGCAAACGAGAGGGGAAACTTTGTACGAGGCCCGCCGCGCGGCTTGATGGTAGCCTGCGAAGCACCAGTGCGTTTTTCTCTCAGGCGCAGCTCGAGAATCGCGCGTTGCGCGGGAGAAAGGTTTGCAATTTCCGTATTAAGTTTATGCAACTGAATTTTTCTTCTCGAGACTATGGGCGAACGTCCCTGAAATGAGAGTTATGCGATTGAGTAGGGTGGTATGTCGATCGCACTATCGAGATTTTTGATCTCCTCCAACAACTGTGCCATCTCGTCGTCATCTTCCTGCTCGACCTGGGCTTGCGTGATCGTCAGGGCCAGTCCTGCAACCGTAGGTGAGTCAAACAAGCTCCGCAGCGGCAGGCCGACGTCGAAAGATTCGCGCACGCGCGAAAGGAGTTGTGTGGCAAGCAGCGAGTGGCCGCCAATCTGGAAAAAGTTATCGTTGACGCCCACTTGATCGATGCCCAGGAGACGCTTCCAAATTCCCGCCAACGTCACCTCGACGGGAGTACGCGGGGCGACATAGGTGTGCATGTTAATGACGGACTGCACCGTTGTGGACAACGCGCGACGATCCACCTTACCGTTAATAGTGCGTGGCAATTTATCAAGAGTGACAAAGGCTGCAGGTAACATGTAGTCCGGGAGGCTTGCAGACAAGAAACCTCTTAAGGCATCGGTTTGATCCTCGTTGTTGAATACGACATAAGCACAAAGGTATTTATGGCCGTTCGTGTCCTCGCGATCCACTACGGCCGCACCCTTGACTGAGGGATGCTCACGCAAGAGGCCCTCGATTTCTCCCAACTCGATCCGCACACCTCTAATTTTGACCTGTTGATCCTTGCGGCCCAGGAATTCAAAATTCCCATCTTCCAGAACACGGCCCAGATCGCCTGTCTTATAGATGATGTCGCGCGCGTCTTGACTGAAAGGATTTCTCACGAAGACTTCGCTGGTCATCTCCGCTTGTTCGTAATAGCCCAGCGAGCGAAAGGGAGTGCGGATGTAAATCTCACCGACTTTGCCCGGAGGACACACTGTTCCTTTTTCATCGAGCACCAGCCCTCGAGCACCTTCCATTGGCTTGCCAATGGGGATTGAGCGTCGTTCGCGGTCGGACGGTTGAACGATGTGGAAGAACTTGGTCATCGTGGTCTCAGTCGGGCCATAGAGATTGACCAGTTGTACGCGTTCTCCGTAAATATCCATCCATCTCTTAACGTCCCCGGGAAGCAACGGCTCGCCCGCGAGAAAGATATGTTTCAGAGAGCGAAACTGATCGGCCTTGAGATCTTCATTCAAGACCGCGCGGAACAAAGAAGGGACACAGTGGATGAGAGAAATCTTCTGATCGTCGATCCACTCAACGAGTTTCTTTGTATCCAGAATGCTGTCTCTGCCAGTAGGCACGCATACCGTTCCGCCCGTACATAGCGGCACGAACATGTCACGCAAAAATGCGTCGAACGAAATTGCTGTAAATTGGGCCGCGCGTGTCCGGCGATCGAGGCCGAAGGTGTTTATCTCCCAGCGCACGAAGTGATCGATACCTTTGAGGCGGCCAGCAATCCCCTTCGGCGTACCAGTCGAGCCGGAAGTAAAGTAGATGTAACACATGTCATCAGGCAGCGAATTTGTCGCCGGCTTATGCGTCTCCGCAAACTTCGCGTAACTTTCGACTTGGATATTTCCAGCATCAGAGTGCGCAAATTGCTCATCAAGGCAGATAACTCTCACTGTCCTCGGCTGGCCCCGCGTGATGCTGGTCACCGTCTCCATGAGTTCAGACTCAATAACGAACCAATCCGGCGAGACAATTTGCGTGATCGCTTCCAACCTTTTTTCCGGGATGTTTGGATCGAGTGGGACGAACACGCATCCCGCCTTCAGAATCCCGAGGATGGCTGTCATGACGTTTATCGACTGTTCGGCCAGAATCATCACTGCCGAGCCTTTGACAATACCCGAAGAGAGCAGGAAGTTTGCCAATCTGTTCGATTCGGTCTCCAGCTCGCTGTAGGTCACGCGTTTGCTCGCGCTGTAAATAGCCGTCTCGTCGCTAAACGTTTCCGCTGTTCGACTGAACCATTGATATATGGGCTCAAATTTCATATCCACTCCTCTGCGATCTGCTGCGCAATGATTGTTAAAGGGTCCACGCAACCATAGTGCTTTCCATTTCCATTGGATCTGGCAAGCTGTTTTGCCAGCAGGTGAGTTTCAGTACATCCCGCAATGAAAGAATCGACTTCATATTTCGCCACTAAACCTTCCAGACGCGCCGTCAGCTCATGCACGTCGCAGTTTTTCTTCACCCGATAGATGATATTGTGATGAATTATTTGCTGGTCGTTTTCACCTGGCAGCACAATGTAATCGCGTACTGATTCCCACTGCTCATGTCGCTCAAAAATCCCTAACTCGCGAGTACCGTTCGTGCATACCAACAGGTGTCTCTGGCGTGTCTGCATCACTCTGGCGAAAATCACATCAACCAATGAGATGACACGCTCCCGTAGCTCCACGGGCACTTCATGGAGCAGGTGATGGATCGTCATGCAACAGATAACAATCCGTGAGACCTGCATTTCAGATAAACGTTTCAGCGCGTCAACCAGCAACTCCAGCAGGAGCCCGTTGGATCCTTGCAGAAGCTGCTCGGTCCGATCCGGAAACGTCGGATCTGAATACATGATGACGATCGGGGAATCCTGTTCACGTTCGTCCAGGCTGTGTTCGTAGATTGTCTTGAGAAACTCGGCGGAGGCCAGCGGACCCAGTCCTCCGAGCACTCCCAGTATTCTTTTATTATTCTGCTTTAACATGACAGGCCTAATACTTCTCAGTTCAAGCTGGGCAGGTTGAATAGCTCGAGGAAAATTCCGAACGTAAGAACAATCAATAAGAGATCGGTTTCAAGGTGAGGATTAAGATTGAAACCGAGTTCCGAGTATTGGGCCTTGAGAGATTCAACCACGTCCGGGTTGAAGTACCCCTCACTTCGGATGCGCTCGTAAGAAAGCAAATCGTTGATCCAGCCAATGTTCTGTCGCAACAGATACGGACTGCCCGGCGCACGGAAGCCAAACTTCTCGCGTTTTATAATTTGTTTTGGAACCAGATCCGCTGCGACTCTCTTCAGGATGTACTTCTCGGTGTAGCCGTTAAGCTTCAGGTTAGGGGGAATCTCCCTGGCAAACTCCACCAAATCTATGTCAAGGAACGGGTAGCGGCCTTCCACTGCATTGGCCATCACCATCCTGTCGCCATGTTCCGAGAGCAAGTGGTCTGACAAACGGAGTTTGAAATCGAGATACGAGCGCTGATGTATGGGATGACGGCCCTTGAGCTTTTCTTTGTTAATCAGTTTGAAGTTGGTGCAATCGAAGTCTGCGAAGGATTCATTGACGGCTTGCGAATAGATAGCGCTCTTGGTTTCTCTCAGCGCGTACTGGTCTACCTCGTAGAAAATATCCTTGTCGCCCCAGAGTTTTTCTCTCAATTCATCTTCCTGAATGGTCTCCAGATCGTAGTTCTTGACCTTTCGGATGTTGGATTGATCAAAGCGATAGCCCATGTAACCGGCAAACAACTCGTCTGCACCCTCACCTCCCAAAACCACGCTAATCCCGGCACTTTTGGCGGCGCCCGAAAGCGCCAGCGAGCAGGTGTTGAAGGTTTCTTTGACCGGACATTCGCAGTGATAGACCATCGCTTGCAGCTTCTCCGAAATCTCCGACCAGGTGAACACGGTTTCATGGTGCTGCGAGCCGATGCGGTTCGCGATGAGTCTTTGATATGACGATTCGCAAATCTCTTTATCCGCGAATGCGATGGAGAACGAATGCCGGCTGGAGTGAGGGGAGACGCTGTTTATCATAGAAGCCATCAACGAGGAATCGAGACCGCCGCTCAAATAAAGACCAACCGGAACATCTGCCTGAAGCCTGTAGCTGACCGCGCACGCAAAGAGGTCTTTCAATTTCTCAACATAGAAATCTTCGGGCTGGTCGTAGGCAAGTTCAGTACTGCGCGGATAGTCAAGATCCCAGTATTCCCTTACCTGCACATGCCCGTCAATCACAGTCAGGCAGTGGCCGCTGGGAAGACTCTGGATGCCTTTAAACATCGTTCGCGGACTAACCAGGCCGGGGAACGAGAGCAGTTGATCAAGTCCGGTCAGGTCTACCTCAGTCGTTACCAGCGGGTGTTGCAGGATGGCCTTGATTTCAGAAGCAAAAATCAGCACTCCGTTAACAATCGTGTAGTACAGCGGATTTATGCCAATGTGGTCGCGGGCCAAAAACAGGATTTTCTTTTTCCGGTCGTAGATGACGAATGCGAACTGGCCATTCAACTTTGCGAGCAGGTCCAGCCCCTCTTCTTCATAGAGGTGAAGCAACACTTCCACGTCTACCCTGGTGCGGAAGGCATGGCCTTTTTGTAGCAACTCTTTTCGGAGCTCAAGGTAGTTGTAAATCTCTCCATTGCAAATCAGGACGATTGACTGGTCTTCGTTATACAAAGGTTGGTCACCGCCGTCCGGATCAATTATCTTGAGACGCCGGAATCCCAGTCCCAAATTTTCTTCAACGAAGTACCCGCACGAATCCGGCCCGCGGTGAAGCAGCTTGCTGCTCATACGTTCCAGGACGCACTGCTCCGCAATGCGTTGTTCGTTCAAATCCAGATAGCCGACAATGCCGCACATAAAATCAGTTCTCGTCCAGGCATTCCAGGAAATCGTTTAGCGCTTCGGTGGTTGCTTTGTTGAAGGCAGTTTCCGAACACATTTCACGCAGCTCGTCCAGGTAGGACAGACTTTGGAGGATGGCTTCATCATCCTCAATGAAATCAATCAGGCAGGCGACTTCATCAACACCTATCTCCTGCAATTGCCAGATAATTTGCTGACAGCTTGCCGGCGATCCGATGATGGATGCATGGCGGGAATAACGCTCGAAAGTGATATCCAGCAACTCTTCCATGACCTGTGGCGGAATGTCTTGTGGATCAATCTTGTGACCGCCGCTGATGGCGCCGCCGGCTAATGCTGCCTTCTCCTCGAGGCTAATCGCCGAGCGCAGATACTCGCGAAAGGGCTTTCTTACTTTGTCCCTGACTGTCTCCGTATCTGGTCCAAGGAACGTATGCAACATCAGAGAGACCTTGCCATCTTGAGGATCAAAATTGTGGCTGGCGCGCGACTCCCGATAGTGCTGAATCTTCATCGCGAGTGCGTCCATATCCTGTCCGATGAGGTGCGTTAAGACATTCGCACCGATGGCTCCTGCGCTGGCAAAAGTTTCGCGGTTGCCGGACGACGTGATCCAGATGGGCAGTTCCTTTTGCAACGGCTCCGGATAAAGTTTCAGTTCGACTTCTTTCCCCTGGCTGTTGATTTTGGTGGTCCGCCCGGTGGTCCATAATCTGGTAACAGTCTCGATTTGCTGGTACATGACGCTTTGGCGCGTTGCATAACGATCCGGGAAAAAGATGAAATCGTCGATGTTCCAGCCTGACCCGAATGAGAGCGCAACGCGACCGGCGGAGAGGTTGTCGACCATCGCCCATTCCTCAACAATCCTGATCGGGTCATGCAGAGGTGAGATAAGACTACCTGCTCTCAGTTGGATCCGCTCCGTAATCATTGCCAAAGCCGCGTTGGTTACAGACGGATTCGGGAAAAGACCTCCGAACTCATGGAAATGACGCTCAGGCGTCCAGACACTGGAGAAATTATGTTGGTCGGCGAATTTCGCGGCTTTGGTCAACAGGTCATACTTGCGACCGTCGGAATTGCGACCCGCACTCGAAAAAAACATGATCCCGAAGTTCATAATCTTCCACCCGGGGGATGAAATTCTCAGTTGAATTACTTCGCGTTTGGAATACTGCTGGTGCGATCAGTTGGAAACTGCTCTGAGGTAAGGGAAAGCTGTTGTAGTGAGCTTGATGCGCGCTCTGTTTACACGGTGGAAAGTGAGTTCAACTTGCAGCTCACGGAAAATATCACGCATCGTTCTTTCCCCATTGGCCAGCTCAACTATGTCTTTCTCTGACTGCTCAGGTTGGGCCAACGGGTACGTTACTGCGCTTGGTGACAAGCGATAAGTTCCATCTTCTTCGCGAATGAAACTGCGCTGGTGAGTGCTTACTCTCTCAAACCGCGTCTCCAGAAACTCGTCACAGATCTGTTCTTCGGTTTTTCGCGGAAAGCCCCGGTCCCTATGGTGAAGATAGAACCAAAGCATTGGTGACTTCTCTTGCAGTAGAAGATTTGTCACCTGCCACCGTCGCGTGTCAGGCAGCGACTCATAGAGGTCGCGTAATTCCGGGTCTGCAAATTCCATGTTCCAAAAAAGCGTGGAAAGGGCCTTGACGTATGAACTAATGCAAGGATACAGAAACTCCAGGCCGCAGCGCTCTCCCAACTCTTCCAGCGATTCAACCGTAAAGCTGTGCTCAACTGGCTGGACCAGCAGGTCTGCAAAGTCGGATTCTGACCAGTCCATGTACTGGATGAAGCCTTTCTCGAGCACCTCTCTCGCCGGAAAATTGTCGACGATCTTTTTGGCAACCTTCACGTCGTCTTCGAAATCAACAGTTCCCCGCTGCGCACCGAAAATTCGAACTGCCTTCTGGAAATTACTCGTAACGGTTCGATGGCAACGATTATAGACATTCATTTCCATAATCCCGTTGGGTCTGAGCGCAGCAGCCAGTCGTGCCATACTGATTTCCGGCTCTGCATTGTGATGAATCACGCCCGTGCAGATGACGTAGTCGAACTCCTCTTGATAAGGGACGTGGTTGAGGCTCTCTTCTCTTAGTTCCAGATTGGCAACACCCAACTGCTTCGCGTTGTTGGCACATATTTCCAGCGATTTACCGGAAATATCCGAACCCACTACGGTGGCGTTCGGAAATCTAAGCGCCGTACTGAGTGCTTGATTGGTTCCGCACCCGGCCACCCAGATCGAGGGGCGCCTCGGAACTGTACGGTGCTCCCAATCGGCGATGTCCTGATTGAGCATTTTGATCTCGAAATCCGGATCTTCCAGATAGTCAAATTTCATCGCCTGCCAGGGCCACGGAAATCGCCCATAAAATTTCGATAGTAAAGCCTCTACGCCTTCTACCGAGTCCGCGAGCACTAAGTTCTCGTCGTCAAAACTCTTGGATCCGGCGCCGCCATCCGTTGCTAAGCCTGAGGCAGCATTGCGCTTTTGCTCCAGACGTTGTTCGAACACGGTGCGGAGCGCAGGTGAAAGATTCGCTATTTCTGTCTTCAGTTGAGTCATGGGTTTTACTTCTTTTCAGGAAAGTCAGGCTGGAACTCTCAAGCTTTCATCCTCGAGGCCTTCGTTGAAGGTATCCGTTAAGAGCTGCGCATCTTCTGCTCGGAAGCTCGCCAGGCTCTTGATGTCGTGGTCCGGGTTACGACCGATGGCTTCGAGCAGAGTGACAAAGTGCTCAATTAGCCGAGTGATCGTGGTAGCGTCAAAAAGTTCGGTGCTGTATTCCAGTGAGCCAGTCAATTCGTCTTCCTTCTCCCACAGCAGGAGAGCGATGTCGAAAGTGCTGACATGGAGATCGATGGGAACGGGTTCGAGTTTTAAACCCGTCAGCGTGAGATCGCTGGTGGGAGTGTTTTCCAAAAGAAACAGGAACTGAAACAGAGGCGTGCGGCTGGCATGGCGCTCAGGCCGGATCGTCTCCACCAGTTTCTCAAAGGGCACGTCCTGATGCGCGTAAGCCTCAATCGCAACTTGCCGCACGCGCCGTAGTAACTCGCGGAAAGATGGGCTGCCGGAAAGGTCTGAGCGGAGAACCAGGCAGTTGAAGAAGCAGCCGATCATGCTCTCCGTCTCGCGTCGAGTACGATTGGCGATGTTAGTACCGGCAACGATATCGTCCTGCCCGGTGTAGTAGTGGAGCAAAACCTTGAAGGCAGTGAGCAAAGTCATAAAGACAGTGGCGCCCTCTTGCCGGCTGAGTTGGCGTAAAAGATCCAACGGCGCTTTCGAGAGCTTGAAGAATTGAGTTGTGCCACTAAAGGTCGGCGATGCCGGACGCGGTCTATCCGCCGGCAGTTCTAAAGCCGGAGGAAGATCTGCCAGTTGCTTTTGCCAGTACCGCAACTGACTCTCGAGCTGCTCGCTCTGCATCCAGCCTCTTTGCCAGGCTGCGAAGTCGGCATATTGCAGGGGCAACTCCGTCAGCGGTGACGCTTTTCCGGCAGCGAAGGCTTCATAGAGCGTCGCGACTTCTCTAACCAGCACCCCCATGGACCATCCGTCGCTGACGATGTGATGCATCGAGAACAGGAGGATATATTCGTCACGGTCCAGTTGCAGCAAGGTTGCTCTAAGGAGTGGTCCAGTGTTCAGGCTGAAAGGCGCGCGCGCCTCGGCAGCCGCCACACGCTGCGCTTCGATCTCACGCCGCTCGGCCGGAAGTTTACGCAAGCTGATCACAGGCAGTGCTGCTTTAGCAGCGGGCGAGATGACCTGTACAGGCTCGCCGTTCACTTCGTGAAACGTGGTCCGTAGAATTTCATGACGGCGGACAAGCTCATTCAGGCTTTCCGAGAGCGCCGCTACTTTGAGCGCGCCGCTCAATCGGACCGCGACTATGATGTTGAAAAATGCATTGCCGGGATTTAGCTGGTCCAGAAACCACAGTCTTTGTTGTGAGAAAGAAAGCGGCAATTTGCTGCCGCTATGACGCGGGACGGGCTTAATGGCAACTGTTTCCTTACCGTTTGCGGGCGAACCAGTATTAGCTCTCGCCTCGTAGCCGAGAGATGTCGCCACGTTGAGTGTGACTTCTCCCAGAGCCATCTCCTTCTGCTGCCACCTGTCTGCCACCTTCTCATCGATCTTTTTGTGGCTGTGAAATTTCACATCGCCCAGCATTCGTGAGGTTGCATGAATGCCATCAGTCATCCTCTTTTGTTTATCTGTGTATGGGTTGACCATATCGGGGTGAAACTCCAGACCCAGAAACCGGCACAGTTTTTTCAGCTCACGTTGCGGCTCCTTGACCAACGCTTCGAAGCTGACGAGATGCTGACGTTTGTTCGGCACACTTCGTAAAAACTTGAGGATGTTCTGCTGACTTACTACCCAGATTAATTCGGCAAGTTCCGCGGTGGAGAAGTTGTGGGGATAACGGAAAAATATTTGATCCAGATTCGCTTCTTCGAATGAGCGAATCATGCCCTGCGGATGGCGCAGCAAGTGTATATAAAGAGCGTTTTCAAAATCTGTTTCCATTCGTTCGAGTACGGCTGCGTCGAGAGCGTACGAGGGCGTTTTATCAACGAGCATTCGCGGTCCAATTCGCTGTTGAATAAGTCCGTAAAGCTCATGCGCCGTTAGTCCCTGTGCTTCGTAACCAGCCATCATTCTCTTGGCTTGCTGCGCATCACAGCTCTCCATTTCCATGAGCGCGCGCACCGTGCCTTCGAGCCAAAAACTATCACGTCCGCTAAATGCTCTGTTTCTCTCCGCCAACGTGTTGAATGAAAGAAGCTCCAACTCCGGCGGCGCAAATAGCAGCGGATGTCCAGCCAGCATCACTCGTAACAACGTGGAACCTGATCGCGGCGGAGAAAGAATAAAAATTGCTGGTGGATTTTTCTGCGGCCGCTCGCTTTCGTTTTGCCCGTGGCGCGCAAATGGGTTAATTAAGGCTCTGAACTGTTCGAGCTTTCCAGCATCGACCTCGTGCGCAACCGGCTCTGGAGTGAGCAGAGTTTCAGAGTTCGATATTCTGGCGACCGCCTGCGCATATCTCTCGCTAAGGTAGGCGCTGAGTTCTGCGATCGTCACGGCATCAAAGATCACGGCGACATGGATGATCTCACCCAGCTTCGCTTGTAATTCATTGATGAACATCGCCCCCTTGATGGAGTCGCCGCCAAGTTCAAAGAAGTTATCGTGAATGCCGATGCTCTCTACTTGCAGGACGTCTCGCCACATCCCGGCAAGTATCTCCTCCATCTGAGTCTGGGGCGCAACATAAGGTCTATTCAGGTCGGGCCGCAGATTAGCGGGAGCGGGTAGAGCGCGGCGATCAACTTTCCCATTTGGCGTCAGCGGAAATTCTTCCAGCACCACAAACGCAGACGGGACCATATACTCCGGCAGCTTCTCTTTCAGGTGTTCACGCAGCTCGCTGATGCCCGGCTTCGCAGCATTTCCTGCCGCGCCCACCACGTAGGCAATGAGTCGCTTGTCCTCCACGGATTGCTCATCGCGAACGACCACCACCGCTTCACGCACCAGCTCATGAGAACGCAGTGCGGCTTCTATCTCTCCCAGCTCGATTCGAAACCCGCGTATCTTTACCTGCTGATCGCCGCGACCGATATACTCCAGGTCTCTATCAGCCAAACGGCGCGCGAGGTCTCCTGTCTTGTAAAGTCTGGCGCCCGCCTGGCTGCTGAACGGATTTGGAATGAAGCGCTCGGCTGTCAGCTCTGGTCTATTCAGGTAGCCGCGCGCCAACCCCTCACCACCGACGAATATTTCTCCGGCGACGCCTGCAGGCACGGGCCTCATGAGTCCGTCCAGCACGTACACTTCCAGGTCTCCTATAGGCACGCCGATCAGGCTGCCCGCAGCGGTGATACTGTCGCTGGCCCTTAACGAACGATACGTGACGTGGACACACGTCTCAGTGATGCCGTACATGTTGACCAGTCGAGGGCGACCCTCATCACGTCGCCCATACCAACTGCGCAGGCTCGCAATCTCCAACGCCTCACCACCGAAGATGACTGATCGCAGGGCAAGAGCGGGCCGCTCTTCCAGCCTCTCTTCGGCTGCTACCAACTGCCGAAACGCCGAAGGTGTTTGGTTTAGCACCGTCACCCGCTCCACGCTTAACAGTTCATAGAAAGCTACCGGCGAACGACTCACGCGGTAGGGAACGATTACGAGCCTGCCGCCGTAAAGCAGAGCGCCCCAGAGTTCCCAAACCGAGAAGTCGAAGGCGTATGAATGAAACAGCGTCCAGACATCATCTGACCCAAATTGAAACCAATCTTGTGTGGCGATAAATAGACGAGAAACATTGTGATGGGAGACCATCACGCCCTTGGGAGAGCCGGTGGAACCTGAAGTGTAAATGACATAAGCAACGTTATCAGGGCTTGCGAAGCTGGTTGGATTAGCAGTGTCCTGCTGAGAAATGACGTCCGCACCGATGTCCACGACGACGAGTTTGTTTGCAGTATCTTCCGGCAAAACATTCAGCAGATGCGGCTGTGTTACGAGCACAGAGATTTGCGCATCTGCGAGGGCGAAGGCCAGACGTTCTGGCGGATAGGTTGGATCGAGCGGCACGTAGGCAGCGTCCGCTTTGAGAATACCCAGCAGCGCAACAACCATCTCGATTGACCGCTCCATAAACACGCCGACCCGCGTCTCGGTTTTGACGGAAAGGCTGCGTAAGTGATGTGCCAATTGATTGGCGCGCCGATTCAATTCACTATACGACAAGCTCTGACCTTCATAGACCACGGCGACCGCCTCAGGCGTCCGTTCGACTTGTGCGGCAAAGAGATGATGCAGACATGACGACTCTTCGAATACTTGCCGCGCCGGGTTTATTTCAAGCAAGAGCTGCTGTCGCTCCGCCTCTGTTAACAGCGATAACTCTGACAAACGCTGCTGCGGGGCGTTAACAACACTCTGTAAGAGCATTTCGTAGTGTCGCAACAGGCGTGCGATAGTCGCTTCGTCAAAAAGTTCGGCGTTGTACTTTGCCAGTATTGCGAGCGTGTCTTCTCTTTCGATCAACGAGATCGTCAGATCGAATTTGGCGGTCTCACCCTCAATCTCGAAAGGGCTCAAGGTCAGGCCTGCCAACTCAACCGAGTTGGATTGCGGAACTTTGAGATGCTGAAAGACAACCTGAAACAGCGGCATTTGCCCCGCGGCACGGTCAGGCTGCAACTCGTCCACCAGTTTCTCGAAAGGGACTTCCTGGTGAGTGTAGGCGCCCAACGCTACCTGGCGCAGACGTTGCAGGAGTTCACGAAACGAGGGCTCGCCGCTAAGGTCCGTGCGCAACACCAGAGTGTTGACGAAGAAACCGATCAACCCTTCCAGCTCTATCTTGTTGCGATTGGCAACGGTTGTGCCGACCATGATGTCGGTCTGCATCGTGTAGCGATATAGCAACACCTTGAAGGCAGCGAGCAGCGTCATGAAAAGTGTCACGTGCTCGGAGCGGCTGAAGATATTGAGTCGTTCGATCAGCACGCCAGGTAGCGTCAGTGTTTGACTGGCGCCACGCATGTGTTGGCGTGGCTGCCTGGGCCGGTCGAGTGGCATTCTGAGCACTGGTGGGCAATCAGCCAGTTGCTGTCTCCAGTATGAGAACGCTCCTTCGAGCACCTCGCCTTGAAGTTTCTGTCGCTGCCATTCAGAGAAGTCCGCATATTGAATCGGAAGCGGCGAAAGTGGAGATTCCTGCCCCTGCGAATAAGCAGCGTATAGGACCGAAACCTCTTTCACCAGAATTCCCATTGACCACTCGTCGCTGATGATGTGGTGTGTCGCAAATAAGAGGACATGCTCTTCGCCGGCCAGTTGGAGCAGACTTACACGCAACAATCCGTCTTTCGCGAGATCGAAGATGCGCCATGATTCCTGCATCGCTAACCGGTAGGCTTCCTGCTCTCGCGCAAAGTGTGGGAGCTTACTTAAATCAATCAGGGGCAGACCCTGCGGCACCGCCGCCTGGATGACTTGCATGGGCTGACCGTCAATTATGCGGAACGATGTTCTTAAAGACTCATGACGTTGGACGATTTCATTCAGGGTGCGGCGTAGCGCGGATTCATTTAGTGGCCCTAACAGCCGCATCGCGGAGGCGATGTTATAAGCCGTGTCCTCCGGCGCTAACTGATTGAGGAACCAGAGTCGCTGCTGGGCAAACGAGAGACGAACAGCTTTCGGTCTGGCAGCTTTTTTGCGCAGCAATTCAGCCAGCAGACTACGCTTCTCTGAGCGTGACAGCTCTTCTACTCTTCGCGCCTCTTGACTCATCGATGCGCTTCCTCTTCAGCTAGCATTTGGCTGAGCAGTGAATCCACCTGCTCATCGGAAAGGAGATCGAGCTGCGACAGCTCTGCTTCGTGATCCTCCGGGAGAAACGGCTCAATCGCGCTTATTGGCTCGTCATCCGGCACGCTGCGGCTCGAGCTCAAGACGGCCGCAAGTTCGGCTACAGTTGGTGCCTCAAACACTCGGCGGAGAGGTAGTTCGATATTGAAAGCCTGGCGCACACGCGAAACAACCTGCGTGGCGAGCAACGAGTGGCCTCCCAGTTCGAAGAAGTTGTCATTGACGCCGATGCGCTCGATTCTCAGCACCTCACACCAGATGCCAGCGAGTAGCTCCTCTTCATGCGTGCGTGGAGCGACGAAGGAGTGGTCCAACTCCGGTCGATGCTGACTCGGCGCAGGGAGTGCTTTGCGATCTACTTTGCCATTCGGCGTCAGCGGCAACTTATCCAGGATCACAAACGCTGATGGAATCATGTATTCCGGCGATCTCTCCTTCAGATACCGCCGCAGCTCTGGCACTATTCTCTCATCCACTCGCAACGGGCTGTTTCCGTACTGCGCCCACTCCTCTTTCCACAACAGGCTGCTGCGCTCTCTTCTGCCACTCTCAATCTCGTCTTTTGCACTGCTCCGTTGCTGTTCCAGTCCTCTTCTCTTCAGCACCACGTCATACGCACCTATTGCTTCCCCTCCCGACCATTCCACCCGCACCTCATACCCCTGGGCCTCACATACTTCACGCACCTCACTCGGCTCTACTCCGCACCTACGCGCCAACTCCTGCGCTTCTCGCCTCATCTTCTCCGCGGTCAACCCCTCGACTCCTGCTTCCCACAGCAGCCTGATCACCTCGAGGTCTTCCACTACCCGCGCGTTCTTCACTCCAGCCCATCTCACTGCCTCTGGCCGATCTCGCTCCAGTTTCTTCCTCAACCCCTCAAGCTCTCTCACCTCGGACCAACTCCATCGCTGCTCCGCAGCTTCAACGCCGGCTCTCTGTTCCTCTCCTCTCATTCGCAGCACGACGTCATAGCGGTACTTGGTCAGCTCATTGCGCGAGCTCCCTCCCTTGAGGTCAACCTCCACCTCAGCGATCTCTGGCAAATTTTCCCCGAAGTCGCGGAACAACTGCTCGCTGACCACCAATTCCTTCTCCTGCCTCATCTGCTTACTAACTCGCTGCCTTAGCTCCTGCACCGGCATTCCGGCTTCCGCCTGGGTCAATTGCACCGAGCTATGGAACGCCTCAAGCAACTCCAGCCGTCTCACTCCGCCCACAAATACTGCTCCGCCAGGGCTCGCCTTCTTCACCGCCTCTCCCAGCGCTGCGGCCAGATACTCCACACTCGGGAAGTACTGGACCACCTCGTTGAGCACCACCAGGTCGAACTCGTCTTCACTGATTCCCTCCAGGTCTTGCGCTCCGCGTTGCAGCAACTCCACCTGCGGCATCGCCTGCTCACTCGCACTAAGCCGCTCGCGCAGCTTCTGAAGCGCCTCGGCCGATATGTCGGTTCCACAGTAGTACTCACAGTGAGGGGCCAGTCGCCACAACAGCAGCCCCGTCCCGCAGCCGATCTCCAACACTCGCCGTGGCCGCAGCGCCAGTAGCCTGGCGGTCGTGTCTTCCAGGCATTCGAAAATCTCCGCCTCCGCCAGCGGCTGGCCTGTGTAGCTGTTGGTCCAGACCCGCAGGTTGAGCGATTGGTCCTGTGCCGAGTAGCTGGGCTGCACGTACACCTGATCGAAGACCTGCCACTGCTGCACATTCCCGCTCGTCAGTTCCTCTGCACCGTTCAGAGAGACGATGCCGGGCGGCGCGGCCACGACATAGGCGACCAACTGCTTCTCGCCTTCAGTTTCTCTTGCTACCACCACACACTCTCGCACTGCCTCATGCCTGCTGAGCACTGCTTCGATCTCGCCAAGCTCAATCCGGTACCCTCTGACCTTCACCTGATTGTCAGCTCGATCGATGAACTCCAGCGCCCCAGTCTCTCTCCACCTCACCTCATCTCCAGTCCGATACAGACGCTCTCCGCCGCTGCTGCTGTATGGGTCCGGCACAAACCTCTCCGCCGTTAACTCTGCTCTACCCAGGTAGCCTCGACCCACTCCTTCACCGCCGACGTACAGCTCGCCCTTCACTCCTACCGGCACCACTCCCATTTGCTCATCCAGTACGTATAGCCTGGTGTTTCTCACTGGCTTCCCGATCGCCAACCACTGCTCCTGCTCACCCAGCTCTGTCACCACCTCGTGTGTCACGTCATCACTGCACTCGGTTGGTCCATACGCATTGATCACTCCTACCTGCGGTTGCCGCTCGCGCCACTTGCGCACCAGCTCTGATGCCAGCGCTTCGCCGGTCACCACCAGCCATCGCAGCGACTCCAGTCGCTCCTCCGCTCTCTCTACTCGCACTAACTCGCGCAATAGCGATGGCACTGTTTCCAGCACACTGATCCTTTGCTCCCTCACCTGGTCCAGCAGCCGGCGTGGATCGTGGGCTACTTCATCCGTGATGATCTCCACTGTCCCACCCACCAGCAGCATTGCCAGGTACTGCCACACCGAGATGTCGAAGCACTGTGAGGCGGTCTGGGCCACCCGGTCAGCAGCGGTCAAACTCAAGTCGGACACTTTCGCAAGCAGATGGTTCAGCATCCCGCTGTGTTCGATCATGGCTCCTTTGGGCTGCCCGCTCGAACCGGAGGTATAGATCACGTAGGCCAAATGGTCCGGTGTGCAGCGCTGGGGAAGGTTCTCGAAGGTCTTCTGCTGCTCTAATAGCGTTTCGATCTTCAAAACAACTGGTTGGTTTTCATTCGGAAGGGTCGCGCACGCGTCTTCTATGAGTTCCGCCGTCTGCTTAGTCATGAGCACCAGCGGAGACTTACTGCGCTGAAGTATCTGGCCCAGCCGCTTTGCAGGATGATGCGGATCCAGCGGCAGGTATGCTCCACCGGCTTTGAAAACCGCCAGGATTGCCACTAGAAGATTCAGGTCGCGCTCGCCCAGTAATGAGACGAGCGTCTCAGCTCCGACGCCGTGCTCGACTAGTGACCATGCGAGCCGATTGGCCAGTTGGTTCAATTCGGAGTAGGTCAGTTGTTGCCCGTCGCACACAACTGCGATGGCGTTCGGGCGTTGCGCCACCCGCGCTTCAAAGAGTTGCGGAAAGCAGTTCTCAACTGGCACTTCATCTTTTGTGTTGTTCCAGTCGTAAAGTATTCGTTGACGCTCAGGGCCACTCAAGAGAGCGAGCGTCGAGAGTGGCTGGCGCGGGTCGGCGACGATGCTCTCCAGCAGCGTCTGAAAATGTCTTGCCAGGCACTCGATATTGGAGGCGTCGAACAAGTCCGTGTTGTACTCGAAATAAGCTGTGATGCCCTCGGCCGTCTGGCCCATATTGACTTCCAGGTCAAACTTAGCGACGCTCCGTTGGATCTCGATTGGAGTTACGATCAGATCTGCCAGTGTGAGCTCAGGACGACGCGCACTCTGTAGAGTAAACATGACTTGAAAGAGCGGAGTTCGGCTAAGGCTGCGCTCCGGTTGCAACACGCTGACAAGAAGCTCGAACGGCACATCTTGATGAGCATAGGCGTCAAGCGCTGTCTTGCGCACGCGAGCAAGCAAATCACCGAAACCGGGATCGCCGGATAGATCTGTGCGCAACACAAAAGTATTGACGAAGAATCCGATGAGAGGTTCGACTTGTGCTGAATTGCGACCTGCGACGTTACTGCCGACAACCACGTCTGCTTCGCCTGTGTAGCGATAAAGCAACGTATCGAAGGCTGCGAGCAAGATCATAAAGAGCGTCACGCGCTCTTCGCGAGCAAGGCTTTGGAGAGCTTCCGAGAGCGACTTGGGAAGCAATATTGAGTGGCTCGCCCCACGGTCAGACTGTTTCGCCGGACGTGGCCTGGCGAGTGGCAGCTTCAGCATTGCGGGAGCGCCGTCGAGTTGCTGCCTCCAATAAGAAAGCTGTTTCTCCAGGACCTCTCCCTGAAGCCATTCACGCTGCCAGAACGCGAAGTCCGTATACTGAACCGAAAGTTCCGGTAGTGGTGAGGGTGCCCCTGAGCGGAACGCTTCATAGAGGGCCGACAGCTCAGAGACCAGCACACCCATGGACCATGCATCAAAAATAATATGATGGAGCGCCAGCACCACGGCGTGCTCTTGTTCTCTGAGTTGCAAGAGCGCAGCACGCAGCAACGCTCCTCGGCTAAGGTTGAAAGGCCTCGCGCCGCTCTCACTCGCGAACCGGTCGACGGCCATTTCTCTCTCGTCTTCCGGCAACGCTCTCAGATCACTCCGTTCCAGCGTGAAAGAGATGGCCGGTGAAACAATCGGAACGGGTTGTCCGTCTATCGCTGTAAAGTTGGTACGCAGCACTGCGTGTCGCTTGATGATCTCGTTGAGACTCTGCTCGAGTGCGTCAACGTTCAACGGCCCGGTCAGACGAATGGCCGCTGTAACGTTGTAAGCCGCACTGTCAGGCTCAAGTTCGGCAAGCAGCCAAAGCCGCTGTTGCGAAAATGAGAGGGTCAAGTGATCAGAGTCTGCCTGGCGGGAAATAGCCGGAGCCTGTGGGTTCCTGGCGCGCTTGTTCCGCAATTGCGCTTCCAGACCCGCTCGTTCTTCGAGGGTCAGTTGACCGATGTCTCGGATGGCCTTGCTCATTTTGTTTGTAATCTCTGACGTGCTGCCGGCGGGCAGATCAAGCTGGCTGTTCTGTAATGTCTACAGATGGACTGGTGAGTTTTCCGAACATCTGCATTAGCTCTTCCTCATCGACATTATCAAGCTGCATCTGCGTGATTCGCAGCGACAGCTCAGCAACAGTTGGTGCTTCGAAGAGACTCATGAGTGGTAGCTTTATATGAAAAGTTTCGGATAACTGTGAGACAAGCTGAATAGCTAGCAGCGAATGGCCGCCAAGCGCAAAAAAGTTGTCATGAATCCCTATGTGCTCATGCCCCAGCACGCGCGCCCACACTGCCGCCACTTCCTCTTCGGCCGGGGTACGAGGGGCGACAAAGGTAGCCTCCCTTTCACGATTCGCGTGCTCAGGAGCGGGCAGCGCAAGGCGATCAACCTTCCCGTTTGGCGTTAGCGGCAGAGCATTGAGCATCACAAATGCGGAGGGAATCATATATTCGGGTAAGCTCTCGCGCAGATGGCTGCGCAGTTCCTGATTAGATGGATGGGCCATCGGACGCCCGACCACATACGCGACTAAGTAATCGCCACCCGGCGAGTCTTCCCTGACTGTCACCGCCGCCTCACGAACAGCCGGATGAGCAGCAAGCGCGGCCTCGATTTCTCCTAACTCGATGCGGTAGCCGCGCAACTTGATCTGACGGTCCTTTCGCCCATACAACTCCATCTTGCCGCCGGACAAGTAACGTCCCAGGTCTCCGGTTTTGTACATGCGCGTGCCAGGTTCGGAGCTGAACGGGTTAGGAACAAAGCTGGCGGCGGTTAAATCCGGCTGATTCAGATAGCCGTAAGCCAGGCCGGCGCCTCCAATGCAGATGTGGCTACGAACGCCAATTGCGGCAGGGTGAAGCGCTTCGTCGACGACGTAAAAACAGGCATTGGATATTGGTTTGCCAATCAAGGCAGTGGTACGGTGGTCCTGCTCGGCACTGACTTGTTCATAACTCGACGTCATGGTGCATTCCGTTGGGCCGTACTGATTGACCAACTGCACTTCAGGTCCAAACACTTCCTGCGCTTTTCGGTAATCAGAAATGAAAAGAGTTTCTCCGCTCGCAAGCACGGTCCGCACAGAATCGTACGGCAGCTCTTCATCGCGTGCCGCCTCCATCAAGCTGCGCAAAAGCGTCGGGACGATGCTTCCAATAACGTTAACGCTGTGTTTTCTAATCCTGGCGAGCATAGCTGATGGCTCTCTCGCCTCGGCAGGGTTGAGGATGACGGTTCTGCCCCCGACCGTTAACGGACCGAGTAGATCGCGGACTGATGCATCGACGGAGAGAGAAGCAAGTTGGAGGAACACGCTGTTGCGGTCGATTCCATAAGCATCTGCTAAAAAGGACAGATAGTTGACGACTGCTCTGTGCGACGTCATCACTCCTTTGGGCTGTCCTGTCGAGCCTGAAGTATAGATGATGTAAGCGAGGCACTCTGCACCTGGAGCGGACAGATTCTTCGCCGGCTCTGCCTCAATCAATCTCGAATCCCGATCCAGGCAGAGGACCTCGCCGTTATACTCCGGCAAGTTTTCCAGCAGTCGTTCATGCGAGAGCAGGAAACCAGCCTGCGTGTCTTTCAGCATATAAGCGAGACGGCTGCGAGGAAATTCGACATCCAGCGGGACGTAAGCTCCACCTGCCTTGAGCACACCCAGTATGGCGACGACCATATCAACCGATCGTGCAAAGCAAACTCCCACTAACATCCCGGGCCTGACTCCGCGCTTTCTGAGAAAGTGGGCCAACTTGTTGGCTCGTTCATTTAACTCGTGATAGCTCACCTGCTGCTCGTCAAAAAGCACGGCGACGGCGTCTGGCTGCTGTTCCACCTGCACTTCGAAAAGCTGATGTACGCATTGGCGTTCGGAATAGTCTCTGCGTGTCTCGTTCCATGTAACGAGAAGCCGCTGTTCAGCCCTGCCAATCACCTGTAATTCATCAAGCCTGACCTCCGGTTTCTCAATCACGCTTTGCAGCACTCGCTCAAACTGTTCTGCAAGCCGGTCTATGCGCGATCGCCGGTAGACCGTCGCGTCGTAATGAAACTCAACGTTCAGAGAATCGCCGGCACGCAAACCCATTAGCTTGATCTCAAATCGCTCGGTACGGACCAACTGCCGCGTGGCTGCGAAAACCAGGCCGCCACTGGCATATGCCGCCGGTATCTTTTGAAACTCAAAGCCGACGACGGGAAAGCAATCAGCTACACCGCCGTCCTGTCCCCAGAGAAAGTATTCCTGCCACTCCTCGGCTTCTCGTTTGAGCTTCTCCATCTGTGTCAGGATTTCATTGAACTTGAAGTCTGGCTGAAAGCGGCTTTGGAGTGGCACAGCCCTGGCGAAAAGTCCAATCGCGTCGGACAACTCCGAGTATTTCCGACCGGACGACATATAGCCTATGGTGATCTCTGACTCGCCTGTGAGACGCCACAGCAAAGCTTGCCAGCAGGTCAGCAGAAAAACTTCGACCGAAGTGTGGTAGCTGCGCGCTATGGCCTCAATTTTCGTCACGCGCTCTGACATGATGTTCAAGCACAAACTCTGAGGTTCAAGCTGACTCGCTTCCGGCGCTTTATCTTCATCACTCAGACACAAGCTGAGAGCGTCATCGTCAAACTTCTGCTCCCAGTAAAGCTTTCCTTGGGCCGCATCCTCTCCCGCGAGCAATTCATACTGCCACGCAGCGTAATCCGCATATTGCAGCGAGCTTTCGGCCGGATTTTCACGCCGCAGGCAGGCAGCGTATGCGCTGCTTAACTCCTCTGCAAAATTCTGGAGAGTCACTGCGTCGGCGCAGAGTGATGGCAACGTGATGAGTAGCGCATGTAAGTCCAGCGACAGCGCGACGAGCGAGAGCCGAAAGAGTTGTCCCTCTGAGAAACGGAACGGGGTGAGCCACGCTTGTCGTAAGCACTCCGTGATAACCGCTTCCTGTTCGACGTTGCTAAGTCCGCGCAAGTCTATGAAGGTCACTGCGGGGTCGTCATCATCATGATTAATGACCTGGACCGGCAATGTCATACCGGGTAGGCATAGAAAGTTCGTCCGAAGTATTTCATGTCGCTCTACGATTCTCCGCAGCGCTTGCTTGAGAGCATCGCTGTCGACTTTGCCTTCGATTCGGATCGCACACTGTGCGGCATACGCCTGGCCGTCCTGCTGCTGTAACTGCCAGAGACGCTTTTGCTGTGGCGAAAGCGGGAAGCCCTCGATGTTTTCCGGCATCATCCAGCTAATTCTCCGTTCTTCGAATAGTCCGGGAGACTCACGGTATCACCCATCGCTACCACTATCCGCCGCGGTCCACTAAAGGGATATCGCCCATGCGCAACCAACATATTGTCAAGCAGCATCACGTCGCCCTGTTGCCAGGGAAAACTCACCGTGACTTGTCGGAAGACTTCACGAATCTCATCCAGCGTGGCTTCCTCTAGTGGCGAGTCGTCGCCGTAGCGAGCGTTGATGGGCAAATCGTCTTCCTTGATCACCGCCAGCATGGCTCGTGCCGCCTCTGTACCGAGATTAGAAGGATGCCACTGGTCTACTTGATTAAACCAAACCATTTCGCCCGTCGCCGGGTGCGTCGCCACCGCAGGACGCACCTGAGCAGTACGCAATGTGCCATCGTCTTTCCACGAAAACTCTATCCCGCCTTGACGGCAGTATTCTTCAACGAACGTTCGGTCTGTCGTCTCAAAAACGCTTTGCCACGACAGTCCAGCACCTGTCTCACTGTTAAGGTTGCGTAGATACTTGACCTCTTTTTGTATGAAGACTTCTTTAGTTTTTGGATCCAGCAAACTGAAAACTTTACGACTATCCGCGATCGGTGTTTCTCCGCCCTGTGATGGGACCTGCAGACAGAAAAAGAAGATCTTTCCGGGCCATTTGTGAGCGTAGGATAATTCGTTGTGAAGTGAGATGAAGAGCTCCGGAGGATACTCCGTGGAAGTGTAAAGCTGGTCTCCCATTGAAATCCGCGCCGAGGATCCTTCGACGTAATTTACGAGAGAAGATGTCACTGTCCTGGCGAACCGCTCAAACATTGGCACGTCCGTCACATTGAATCCGCGAAAGAGAATAGCTCCATGTTTGAGCAGTTCTGTCTCAATGAACTGGCGATGATGTTTGCCCCAGTCGATGAGGTCAACGTTGTCGGCGGCTGGTCGGATCACCAGCGGGAGCGTCGCCTCAGGCTGTAGGTAACTCGTCTCTATGAGACTATCTGGCGACAGCTTGACTGCCTTGCGTTTGATGCTGGCTAGTCTTTTGCGATTTGACTCTGCACGATTCTGATTGACCGCGATCAGTTGCTGCTTATCTTCCTCGGACAGTGTTTCCAGCGTGCTCACACGCGCGCCGGGCTCAACTACTATATTGGTGAGCAGCGCTTCAAAGCTGCGAATGAATCGCAGAATGGTGGAAGCCTCAAAAAGGTCTGTTTGATAGGCGAATGCCCCGGTTAACTCATCCGGCGAATCCCACATGTACAGCGTTAGGTCGTACTTCGTGGTGTTACTCTCAATTTCAATGTTGCTGAAAGTCAGGTCCGGAAAAGTGGGTACTGATGCCGCGGCATTCTGGAAATTGAAGACTACCTGAAACAGTGGTGCATGATTCGTTTGTCGTTCTGGATGCAACACTTCAACCAGCTTTTCAAACGGCACCTCCTGATGCGTGTAAGCCCCGAGTGCCGTCTCACGTACTTGCTTGAGCAACTGCTTGAAAGTCGGATCACCTGAGAGATCGCTGCGCAAGACTAAAGCATTTATGAAGTAGCCGATCAGACTCTCAGTTTCAGTGCGTGTACGCCCAGCGACGGGGGTCCCGATCGTTATGTCTGATTGTCCGCTCAGGCGTGAGAGCAGCACCGAGAAGGCTGCCAGCAACGTCATGAACAGAGTCGCTCCTTCTCTGCGGCTCACCTCTCTGATCCTCTCCGATAAATCTGGAGAAAGACTGAATTTCTCACGCGCGCCCGCGAAGCTCTGCCGGAGAGGACGAGGTTTGTCTGTCGGTAGCGCCAGGATCGGCGCACCCTGCAACCGCTGTTTCCAGTAGGACAGTTGTTGATCCAGTACGGCGTCGGTGAGCCATTCTCTCTGCCACACCGCATAATCGGCATACTGAATAGGCAATGATTCCAGGGTCGTTGCTGCTCCGGCTCCGCTGCTGATCGCTGCGTAAAGTCTGGCTGCTTCCTGAATGAATATTCCCGTCGACCACGCATCGGAAACAATGTGATGCATCGTGAGTAGCAGCACATGCTCGTCTTCAGACAGGCGCAGGAGTTTGGCCCGGATCAGTGGACCATGACTCAAGTCGAAAATGTGTGTGGCAGCGTCTGCGATCAACTGTCGCGCTTCTCTCTCCTTCTCTGACCACTCACTCAGATCTAAAAGTGGCAACGGCAGGTACTGCGCCCGCGCGATGATTTGCACAGGCTGGCCTTCCCTGAGTCCAAAGGTCGTGCGCAAGATTTCGTGACGGCGCATGATTTCATTGAAGCTCTCTGCCAGCGCATTCACGTCGAGTCGTCCGTTGAGACGGACTGCGGAAGGAAGTGTATAAGCATGGCTGCCGGGATCGAGCTGGTGAAGAAACCATAGCCGCTGTTGTGCAAACGAAAGAGGAGGATTTGTCCTACGCGGCATTGCCTGAATTGGTGGCGCTTGCAAACCGTCTTTTCTGAGTTGCACCTCCTCGATGCGCTGGGCCAACTGGGCCACCGTGGGCAATTCAAATAAGTGACGCAGCGGCAGATCCAGATGGAAGATTTCACGAACCCGCGAGATAAGCTGTGTGGCGAGCAGCGAGTGTCCGCCCAATTCGAAGAAATTGTCGCTGACTCCGACCCGTTCTAGTTTGAGGACTTCGGCCCAAACCCCCGCGAGCATCTCTTCCACCGGCGAACTTGCCTGAACCGCACCTTCATTCAATTCCAGGAGAACCTGTTCGCCTGCCGGCAATGCCTTCCGGTCAATTTTGCCCGTAGCAGTCAGCGGTAAGAATTCAAGCAGTACGAACGCTGACGGTATCATGTATTCAGGGAGCGTGGTCTTGAGGTGATCGCGTAACGGGCCGGCCGTCAATGTTTCGTTCGAATTAGAAACTATGTAAGCGACTATGCGGCTTTCGCCCGGCGCGCTTTCCTGCGCTATGACGGCGACACCATGGACCAGCGGATGCCCACTCAGGGCCGCCTCTATCTCGCCAAGCTCGATGCGGTAGCCACGCACCTTCACTTGACCGTCAACCCGACCGATATATTCCAGTTGCCCGTCTGACCTATAACGCGCGAGGTCGCCCGTTCTATACAAACGCGCACCTGCGACGGCACTGAAGGGATGCGGTATGAAGCGTTCCGCAGTGAGCGCGGGCTGCTTCAGATAGCCCCGTCCGACACCGACTCCGCCGATGTGCAGTTCGCCCGCCACTCCTATCGGCACCGGTCTCATCGAACTGTCGAGAACGTAGTTTTGCACGTTCGGTAGCGGTTTCCCGATGGGCACATCTCTCATCTTATCGGCCTCATACGTCACGGCCGGCAATTCGGCTATTGTCGATGCAACGGCCGCTTCAGTCGGGCCGTAAGAATTCCATAGCCCCACATCACCGCTTACCTGCGCGTGCCATTGAGCCAGTCTCTGCGCCAGCGCTTTCTCTCCTCCGACCTCCACGATCCGCAGCGACGGAGGCGCGCTTAGATGCTCGTCATACATGTCCGCGGCCAGTACGTGCCAATAGGCTGTCGGCAGGTCAAGTATGGTGATTCTCCGACTGTCGCATTTCTGCAGAAACAGTGAAGCCGATCCCAACATCTCCTCGTCGCGGAGTACAAGCGTCGCACCGAGTGTGAGCGCCATGTAGATTTCCTCCACGCTCGAATCGAAGACGATAGAGCTAAACTGCAAGATCCGATCATCTGCTCTGACTTTGTACAGTCCGTTCATTGCCATTAAATAGTTGACCAGGGAGCCGTGCTGTATCATCACGCCCTTGGGCTGCCCGGTGGAACCCGAAGTATGAATCACATAGGCAAGGTTGTCGGTCATCACCTCGCTGCGCGGAGTAGTATCCTGCTGCGCGCGGATGACATCCTTGTCCACGTCAAGACAAACCAGTTTCGCGCTAACGTTGGGAAGACCAGTAATCAGACTACGCTTTGTCACCAGCGCCAGCGGTTGGGCATCTTCGAGCAGAAAGGACAAACGTTGTTGTGGGTAGGCAGGATCGAGCGGAAGGAAAGCGCCCCCCGATTTCAGGATCGCCAGCTGGGCCACTACCATTTCCAACGAACGCTCCAGCAGGACCCCGACGCGCACTTCCGGGGTCACTCCGAGACTTCGCAGATAGTGCGCCAGACGGTTGGACCGGCGGTTAAGCTCGCGGTATGTCAAATGCTCATTTTGGCAAATGACCGCAATCGCGTCCGGCGTCCAGTCGACCTGTGCTTCGATCAATTCATGTATGCAAAGTTCGTTGGGATATTCCGCGGTCGTCCGATTCCACTCTTCCACTACCTGTGATCTTTCAGCGTTGCTCATCAACGGTAGGTCCTGGACCAGGCATTCCGGCTGCACGACGGCTGCTGCCAGCAACACGCGATAGTGCTCCAGCATCCGCTGCATGCTCTCGGCGCTGAACAGCTCACTCCGATACTCCAGTCCCAATTGCAGCCCCGTTGCTCGCTCCTCCACCACCAAAGACAGATCAAAGTTCGCCGTCTCGCTCGCCACCGCCAGCGCCTGCACGCGCAACTCCCCCATCTGCAACTCTTCACGCGGCGTGTTCTGCAACACGAACATCACCTGGAACAGCGGACTGCGGCTCAACTCCCGCTCCGGCTGCAACTCCTCCACCAGCTTCTCGAACGGCACCTCCTGATGGCTGTACCCACCCAGCGCCACCTCTCGCACCCGCTGCAGCAACTCCCGGAAACGCTCCCCTCCGCTCACCTCCGTCCGCAGTACCAGCGTGTTCACAAAGAACCCGATCAACCCTTCCGTCTCCAACTGCGTTCGCCCCGCTACCGGCGTCCCAATGCTGATGTCCGCTTGCCCGCTGTAGCGCCACAGCAGCACCTTGAACACCGCCAGCAACGTCATGAACAACGTCACCCCTTCGCGCCGGCTCAGCTCCTTCAGCGCCAAGCTCAATTCCGCCTCCAGCTCCAGACTCTCGCTCGCTCCCTTGAAGCTCTGCACCGCCGGTCGCACCTTATCCGCCGGCAACTCCAGCACTGGCGCCGCCCCCTGCAACTGCTGTTTCCAGTAGCTCAGTTGTCGCTCCAGCACCTCCCCACGCAGCCACTCTCTTTGCCACTCCGCATAGTCCGCATACTGAATCGGCAACCGCTCGAGTGCTGCGGCGGCCTCAGCCGGCCCCGTCCCGCTCGCAATCGCCGGATAGAGGGCAGCGATTTCCTTCACCAACACTCCCATGCTCCAGCCATCGCTGATGATGTGGTGCATCGTCAGCAACAGGATGTGCTCGTCATCAGCGAGTCGCAGCAGAGCTGTCCGCAGCAAGGGACTGTGCGTCAAATCGAATGGCCGCGATGATTCGTCGCGAATCCGCCATGACACTTCGATCTGTTGTTCAGCAGTAGATAGCTTTCGCATATCTGTCATCGGTAGATCGTGATGGGCAGACTCTGAGATCACTTGCACGGGTCGGCCTTCTGCGACAGCAAACGTAGTGCGTAAAACTTCATGACGACTGACAAGGGCCTGAAAGCTTTGTTCCAATGCAGCTACATCAAGAGGACCGAGCAGGCGCACGGCATTGCTAATGTTGTAAGCCGCGCTATTTGGTTCCAACTCGTCCAAAAACCAAATGCGTTGTTGTGCAAACGAGAGTGGCGGAGGCGTCTCACGTTCGCTTCTCGGCGGAATGGTTTGTGTCCGAGCGGCATCGCCCACCTGGGCCTTTTCTATTCCAAGGCGCTGCTCCAGAAGCTTCCGCTTTTCAAGCGACAGGCCCGCGATTCGTTCAGTCAAACTCTTCATTTCAAGATCCGCTATATCTGACCTGACCAGGCGGTCGGCAAAAATGCTTCAACGATCATCCCGCGGTTTTGTCCGACTCCGAGGTCACACACCAGCTTGCCGACAGCGATGTCCAATATTCCCAATCCGAATGGGCTAAATACAGTGACACTCTGTTTATCTGCCTTTTCTGGCGCTGTTCCCATCAAAACATCTGCCAACGTACACCTGATGAAGTCTCGGTTGCCGGTCAACTGCTCCGCAAGATGAACAGAAGTTTGCGCGCGGCAGACGTGATTAATATCGTCTACGACGTTGTCACTTGAGAGGATGACCTCGGGCGATAAGTCACGCAGTGAGATGTGTAGAATAGTCGTGCCTGGAGCACACTCGGAGAGGTCGAAGAGATGCGGCTTTGACGCTGTCGTGGCGATCGAGATCAATGGACCTGCACCGAGAACAGTTTGCACATCGCGGGCTAAATCCACCTCTATATGCTCGAACGTTAGTAAACATTGTTCCTTGAAGTGCCGGCCTCGCTTTTCATCCAAATCGAACAGAACGAAACTCTTGCAATCGGGGCAGGCTGCTTGAAGAAAACGCACAATCTCGAAGTTGATCACCCCACCCCCGATCAGGCCTACCCGCTCCGCACTCTTGCCGTTGAGCAAAGCCTGCGCGGCCAGCGCCGCACTGACGGCGGTACGCTTTGCGCTGATGATCGAGCTTTCAATGATGGCCTGCGGTCTGCCAGTCTCCATCGAATTCAAAATCAGGACTGCGGAAGCCCGGTCGAATCCGAGATTTAGATTTCCTGGAAACGAGGAGATCCACTTTACGCCGGCAACGTCGAAGCCTTCACCCAAATACGCGGGCAGCGCAATGATTCGATTTTGGGGTCCTTCCGGGAAAGTGAGGAACGTTGAGTGAGGCAAAGAACTTTCCCCGAGGGCATGAGCCACGTACGCGCTCCGCACAACCCCGAGCAACTCTTGTTCTTGCCCACTCAGGACAGCACTCACGTCGCTCCCTTTAACTATTAATATGTCGCCGTCATGCATACTTGTGACTCCACCGGGACGTTCCAAAGATGTGAGACATCGCCAAAGTGCTCCGTGACCCAGATGTTGGAAAAGATCGTATCGAGGTAGCGCTCACCCCGATCACCCAAAATTAAAACGCACGCGGCATCTGCCGGAATACTCGCCTTGAGACGCTCCACGGCCATCAACACGGCGCCGGATGAGCCGCCCGACAGAATCGCCTCGCGATTCGCAAGCCGCCTGCAACCCACGACGCACTCCAAATCCGACATGTGTATGTGGCTGTGTGCCAGGTCAGCTTGAAACAGCGGCGGGATAATGGCCGCACCGTGTCCAGGTATCAGGCGCTTCCCATTCTTGCCGCCAAACAGCACGCTGCCCATCGCATCCACCGCGATAATCTTTGTTTTTAAGTTGTGCCGGCGGATGTACTCTGCACATCCGCGCAGAGTGCCGCACGTGCTGGTCGCGCAAAACAGGTAATCTATGTCTCCCAGGGCCGAGACGATCTCTTGCATCGTTTTATGGTGGGCCAGTGGGTTGCATTCGTTTGCATACTGATTGGGCCAGTAGCTGTTTGCGATCGAGTCTTGAAGTTTCTGTACACGCTTGATGCGCGCTTGTAGAAACTCACCCGTTACCTCATCTGGCACATCCACCATGTCAACCTCCGCGCCATAGGCTTTCAGGATGCGGATGTTTTGAAGGGTTGTTTTGGCATCGACCACACAGATGAAACGCAAGCCGTAGTAAGAGCAGACTTGTGCCAGGCCGATGCCCATGTTGCCAGAGCTGGATTCGATAATTACCGTTCCCTGGCGTATAGTTCCGGTTTCCAACCCCTCCTTAACAATCAGAGCAGCCGGTCTGTCTTTCATGCTGCCGCCCGGATTGAATGCTTCCAGCTTGGCATACAGTTGAAAGTGAAGGTCCGGTATTACACGGACCAGTGAAACAAGTGGGGTATTACCAATTAATGACAAGATACTTTCATTAGTCACGTTTGACATCGCTACCCCCGACCACGTAGATGATTGTGAGATTAATAGCCGTTAGTCCCACCGCACCGAGACTCACTACATCGCTGCGGCGACTTCAATCCTATGACTGCGGGCTGGTTCAATTACTGAGAGAAGCGACCGAGTTTGATTTAAGAGAACCTCAGCACTTCGCTGTTCTCATACAGAAGAGCTGCCGTCTCTCCGATTCGTCGGACATCCGGCTCAAATTCGAAGGCCAGGTTCAGAACAGTCCGCCGCGCTTGTAACGCCGCGAGAGGCGTCACTCGATGCATGCATTTGTCTGCTCTTAGTAGATAGGCGTCACCCGTCGAATGTGCTTGTGAGTTTATGAGGTGTGCTCCAGAGCAATGCTCGACCAGTCTTGCGACATCTCGTTCAGGATCGTGACCGAGTTCCGCGCAGAGTTGGTGCCACTCGTTGATGAATTCGAGTACGCCACCCTCCGCGGCATGTGGACTTTTGATGAAGATGACAAGCGCAAGAGGAGGATCGTCTAAATGCCAGCCGTGCGTTTCTCCAGGACCTTCAAGCCAATTGACTACTTGCCACTCATTTTCATCGTTGCAGGTGAAGATCTCCCGTCCGCAAATCCTGCTGACGACCGATCTCAGTTCTCTGTTCTCATAGAGCTTCGTGAGTATGGTTGATTGTTTGCGAATCTCTTTGCCGCCGAGCGTTGACATGCGTCGCAGCGTTTCAAAACCTGGCATGGTGAAGTTTTTGTTGTTTGCGTATTTCCTCAATCGCGCTATCTCAGACTGCAACGTATTAAACTGTGCAGTTCTGAACAGTCGCGGGATGCGGACGTACTCGTCACGCGCAAAGCGCGAAGAGTGATCTTCGACTTGATTGAGCAGAGAACTGTCGAGGAGAAGAGAGACGCTTTCCTGGCTAGCCTTAGTAGAACCTTTCGTGCTCATTACCGTCCTCAGCGTTAGTGCGTTTCTTTCTTTGCCTGAGCTGCGGGTTGACTCCCGCGCGTGCGGTTGTTCACGTCAGCCAGACCCTTTCGGATCGAACAGTTGCTGGCAACTCTTTCTGTGGAGATCTTTAGCGGGATCCAGATCTTTTCTTAGCGGAGTCTTAGCTGAGCTATAGGGGGAATTTGTATAGAAAGATTGGTCTGAGTCTGGACTGGCGTCACCGGGTTTTCGAGAGAAACAGAACCGCGCCAGAGGAGTCAGGTTGGTCCATGATCACTGATTGTGGTTCCTCTTCGGGCGAGCTTTCCAAGTCCGCCAATATCTGCAACATCTCTTCATTGTCGAACTGCTCGGCTCGGCTTTGCACTACAACGAGGGCAAGTTCCGCTACCGTTGGTGCCTGGAAAAACGTGCGTAAGGGTATCTGGACCTGGAACCTTTTTTGGACACGAGCTGTGAGCTTCGTGGCGAGCAGTGAATGGCCACCCAGTTCGAAGAAACTGTCATAGATACCGACCTTTTCAAGCCCCAGGACTTCCGCCCAAATTTCCACGAGACCTTCCTCCACCTCTGTGCGCGGCGGAACATATGAGTTTTCCAATTCGGGATATGACCCATCCGGCGGCGGAAACGCACGATAATTCACTTTCCCGTGAGGCGTGAGCGGCAGCTCATCCAGGAAGACGAATGCCTGAGGCATCATGTAATCCGGCAGCTTTTCTTTCACCAAACTTCGCAGCTCATTCACATGCGATTCTGTCGCAGGCTCGACGACAAGGTAAGCGACGAGCTGTCTATCTCCATCAGGACAGTCTGTTCTCACCATTACGGCAACTTGTTTTACCAGGGGGTGCTGGCCCAACACAGCCGAAATCTCGCCAAGTTCGATTCGGAAGCCACGTATCTTTACCTGCTGGTCGAGCCGGCCCAGGAACTCTACGCTTCCATCCGGCCGGAAACGCGCCTGATCACCAGTTCGATACATCCGCATCCCCGGTTGATCACTAAAAGGATTGGGTATGAACGTTTCCGCTGTTTGCGAAGCATCCCCCCAATACCCTCTTGCCAGACTTTCTCCGGCAATGTGTATCTCGCCGCTTACTCCGGCGGGTACGGGCTGCCTTTCACTATCCAGAATGTAGACCTGTGTGTTTGCAATCGGATGACCAATGGGTACAACCCTTCGTTTGCTGTCTGGCTCGCAGTCCCAGATCAATACGTCAACCGTCCCTTCCGTTGGTCCATACTGATGATGCAGACGTGCTCTCATGCTCGCAAAGAATCGCTCATGCAACTCTGCCGAGAGTGACTCTCCGCCGCAGAACACGCGCCGGACACTTTCACACCGGGTGATTCCCTCCGCTTCCAGAAACACCTGCAACATAGAGGTTCCAAAGTGCAGCACTGTAATCTGCTCATCAATGACAGCATTCACCAGATACTCAACGTCCTGCTGCCCACCAGCCTGCGCCAACACCAGCCGTGCGCCACTCATCAGTGTGCCAAAGATCTCCCATACCGAGATGTCAAAACTGATCGAGGCTTTCTGTAGGAAGCGATCAGATACATAGAGCGGATAAGCACTCTGTCTCCAATACAGATGATTCACAATCGAGCGGTGAGAGATCATGACGCCTTTGGGTCGACCGGTTGAGCCGGAGGTGTAGATCACATAGGCCAGATTGTCTGCTGTCACACTTGAGACTGGATTCTCCTGCGCTTGCCCGGCCACCTTCTCCCACTGGGGCTCGATATTGATCACCTGCACCTCTGCCCCGACGCTCACACGCTCATCCAACTGTGGCTGCGTCAGCAACAATCCTACGCCCGCATCTGCAATCATGAAGCTCAAGCGCTCGCGCGGATAAGCCGGATCTAACGGCACATACGCGGCGCCCGCTTTCAGCACTGCCAGTAAAGCCACCACCAACTCCACCGACCGCTCCAGCAAAATGCCTACCAGTGATTCCGGCCCAATGCCTTGCTGCTGCAGATAGTGCGCTAGTTGATTCGCGCGCGCGTTCAACTCCGCATAACTCACCTGCTCCTGCTCGTAGACCACCGCCACCGCTGCCGGCGTCCGCTCCACCTGCGCTTCCACCAACTGATGAATGCAGTGTGTCTGCGCGTAGTCAGCTTCGGTCGCATTCCACTCCTGCAGCAGTTGCCGCTGCTCCGCTTCCGTCAGCAGCTCCATTCTTCCGACCCGCTGCTCCACATCCGCCACTGCGCCCGCCAGCAACACGCGATAGTGCTCCAGCATCCGCTGCATACTCTCGGCTTCGAACAACTCCGTGTTGTACTCGAGGGCCGCACTCAGCCCTCCCGCTTGCTCCATCACCGTCAGCGTCAGGTCGAACTTCGCCGTCCGCCCCGCGACTGCCATCGTGCTCAACTCGAGACCACTCAAGACCAACTCTTCACGCGGCGCGTTCTGCAACACGAACATCACCTGGAACAACGGACTGCGGCTCAACTCTCGCTCCGGCTGCAACTCCTCCACCAGCTTCTCGAACGGCACCTCCTGATGGCTGTACCCACCCAGCGCCACCTCTCGCACCCGCTGCAGCAACTCCCGGAAACTCTCGCCGCCTCGCACCTCCGTGCGCAGCACCAGCGTGTTCACAAAGAACCCGATCAAACCTTCCGTCTCCAACTGCGTCCGCCCCGCTACCGGTGTCCCAATGCTGATGTCCGCTTGCCCGCTGTAGCGCCACAGCAGCACCTTGAACACCGCCAGCAACGTCATGAACAACGTCACCCCTTCGCGCCGGCTCAGCTCCTTCAGCGCCGCGCTCAATTCCGCCTCCAGCTCCAGACTCTCGCTCGCTCCCTTGAAGCTCTGCACCGCCGGTCGCACCTTATCCGCCGGCAACTCCAGCACTGGCGCTGCGCCCTGCAACTGCTCCTTCCAGTAGCTCAGTTGTCGCTCCAGCACCTCCCCACTCAGCCACTCTCTTTGCCACTCGGCATAGTCCGCATACTGAATCGGCAACCGCTCCAGTGCTGCGGCGGCCTCAGCCGGCTCCGTACCACTCGCAATCGCCGGATAGAGGGCAGCGATTTCCTTCACCAACACTCCCAGGCTCCAGCCATCGCTGATGATGTGGTGCATCGTCAGCAACACCACCTGCTCTGCTTCACCCAGTCTGATTACCTGTGCGCGCAGCAGCGGGCCCACCGCCAGATCAAATGGCTCCCCAGCCTCCACTCTCGCCAGTCGCGCTACTTCCGCCTCCCGCTCACTCTCTTCCCACCCGCTCAGGTCCGTCAGCCGCAACTTAAACTCCGTGCTCTCATGGACCACTTGCACCGGCTCCCCGTCACTCACCCTGAAGCTCGTGCGCAACGCCTCATGTCGATTGATCACTGCCAGCAGCGTCGCTTCAAATGCGCCAGGGTCCAGCCTGCCGCTGAGCCGCACGGCGCCGGCAATGTTGTAGAACGAGCTCTCGGACTCGAGCTGGTCCAGAAACCATAGCCGCTGCTGCGCAAACGAGAGCGCCAGCCGCTCGCCTCGGCTCACCACCCGGAGCGGCGGCATCACTATCCCGGCTTGCTCCTGCCGGCGCTGCTCCACCTCGGCCGCCAGTTCACGTAAGCTCGTCCGCCCGAATAAACTTCGCAGTGGTAGCTCTACTCCCAACAAGGTCCGCACTCGCGCCACCAGTTGCGTCGCCAGCAGGGAATGTCCTCCCAGCCCAAAGAAGTCATCTTCAAGGCTGATCTCCTCCTGCCCCAGCAAACCACTCCAAATCGCGGCCAACACTTGTTCGCCCACCGTCCGCGGCGCCGCAAACTCGCCACTCGCCGCTGAGCGCGAAAGCTCTGGCGCTGGCAGCGCCCGCCGGTCCACTTTGCCATTCGGCGTGAGCGGCAGCTCTGCCAGCCTGACCAACGCCGACGGCACCATGTAGTCCGGCAGCTGCGCTTTCAACGACAGCCGCAACTCATCTAAGTTTACCGGCGCGTCTGGCCCCTCGCCGCTCACCACGTAAGCTACTAAACTCTGGTCGCCTGCTGGCCCTTCTCGGCTCACCACTACGGCGGCGCGCACCCCTGGGGCCCGCCCCAGCACCGCTTCGATTTCGCCCAACTCAATCCGGTAGCCACGCAACTTCACCTGGGTATCGGCGCGCCCAAGATATTCAATGTTCCCATCCCGCCGGTACCGCGCTAAGTCGCCGGTGCGATACAGGCGCCGCCCAGCCCTAGCGCTGAACGGATCCGGAATGAACCGCTCGGCCGTCAACCCGGGCCGATTCAAATAGCCGCGCGCCAGCCCCGCGCCACCCAGGTAGAGCTCGCCCACTGCTCCGCGCGTTACCGGCTGCTGCTCGGCATCCAGCAGGTACACCTGCGTGTTCGCAATCGGCCGCCCGATGCTGACCCGCTCCGCCGCGGCCACCAGCCTGTAAGTCGAGTAGGTCGTATCCTCCGATGGTCCATACAGATTGAACACCTGCGTGATGTGACCCTGCTGGTAAACTGCCTCCACCAGACTCGGCTGCAAGGCTTCGCCCGCCAGATTCACCGTCTGCACCGAACGGGGAATACCTCCCAGCCGCAGCAGTTCGGTCATCGCGGAAGGGACGGTATTAATCAGCGTCACTTCCGGCGCCGCCGGTAGCACGGGCAGCAGCAGCGCGTTTTCACACAGCATGATCTTGCCCCCGCCACTGAGCGGAGCAAAGATCTCGAAGATCGAGAGATCGAAGCAGATCGAGGTCGAAGCCAGCACCCCAGACAGTTGGGCCCTGCTAAAGCGCTGCAGCGCCCAATGCAGGAAGGCCACCGTGCTGCGATGTTCAATGGCCACTCCTTTAGGAGTGCCCGTCGAGCCCGAGGTGTAGATCACATAGGCCAGATTGCCGGCCTCCACCGCGCTGGCTACGGCAGTGCTGCTCTCCCCGGCTATCTGCTCACACTCACTCTCTACATTGACTATCCTTAGCCCACGCTGCTCCGCCAGCCGCTGCTGCAACGACTCCTGCGTCAGCAGCAACTCCACGCCCGCATCTGCAATCATGAAGCGCAAGCGCTCGCGCGGATAAGCCGGGTCTAACGGCACATACGCGGCGCCCGCCTTCAGCACTGCCAGTAAAGCCACCACCAACTCCACCGACCGCTCCAGCAAAATACCGACCAGTGATTCCGGCCCAATGCCTTGCCGCTGCAGATAGTGCGCTAGTTGATTCGCGCGCGCGTTCAACTCCGCATAACTCACCTGCTCCTGCTCATACACCAGGGCGATCGCTGCCGGCGTCCGCTCCACCTGCGCTTCCACCAACTGATGAATGCAGTGTGTCTGAGCGTAGTCAGCTTCGGTCGCATTCCACTCCTGCAGCAGTTGCCGCTGCTCCGCTTCCGTCAGCAGCTCCATTCTTCCGACCCGCTGCTCCGCATCCGCCACTGCGCCCGCCAGCAACACGCGATAGTGCTCCAGCATCCGTCTGATCGTCTCGGCTTCGAACAACTCTGTGTTGTACTCGAGGGCCGCACTCAACCCTCCCGCTTGCTCCATCACCGTCAGCGTCAGGTCGAACTTCGCCGTCTCGCTTGCCACCGCCAGCGCCTGTACGCGCAACTCCCCCATCTGCAACTCTTCACGCGGCATGTTCTGCAACACGAACATCACCTGGAACAGCGGACTGCGGCTCAACTCCCGCTCCGGCTGCAACTCCTCCACCAGCTTCTCGAACGGCACCTCCTGATGGCTGTACCCACCCAGCGCCACCTCTCGCACCCGCTGCAGCAACTCCCGGAAACTCTCGCCGCCTCGCACCTCCGTCCGCAGTACCAGCGTGTTCACAAAGAACCCGATCAAACCTTCCGTCTCCAACTGCGTCCGCCCCGCTACCGGCGTCCCAATGCTGATGTCCGCTTGCCCGCTGTAGCGCCACAGCAGCACCTTGAACACCGCCAGCAACGTCATGAACAACGTCACCCCTTCGCGCCGGCTCAGCTCCTTCAGCGCCGCGCTCAATTCCGTCTCCAGCTCCAGACTCTCGCTCGCTCCCTTGAAGCTCTGCACCACCGGTCGCACCTTATCCGCCGGCAACTCCAGCACTGGCGCTGCGCCCTGCAACTGCTCCTTCCAGTAGCTCAGTTGTCGCTCCAGCACCTCCCCACTCAGCCACTCTCTTTGCCACTCCGCATAGTCCGCATACTGAATCGGCAACCGCTCGAGGGCTGCGGCGGCCTCAGCCGGCTCCGTACCACTCGCGATGGCCGGATAGAGGGCAGCGATTTCCTTCACCAACACTCCCATACTCCAGCCATCGCTGATGATGTGGTGCATCGTCAGCAACACCACCTGCTCTGCTTCACCCAGTCTGATTACCTGTGCGCGCAGCAGCGGGCCCACCGCCAGATCAAATGGCTCCCCCGCCTCCACTCTCGCCAGTCGCGCTACTTCCGCCTCCCGCTCACTCTCTTCCCACCCGCTCAGGTCCGTCAGCCGCAACTTAAACTCCGTGCTCTCATGGACCACTTGCACCGGCTCCCCGTCACTCACCCTGAAGCTCGTGCGCAACGCCTCATGTCGATTGATCACTGCCAGCAGCGTCGCTTCGAATGCGCCAGGGTCCAGCCTGCCGCTGAGCCGCACGGCGCCGGCAATGTTGTAGAACGAGCTCTCGGACTCGAGCTGGTCCAGAAACCACAGCCGCTGCTGCGCAAACGAGAGCGGCAGTCTCTCGCCTCGGCTCACCACCCTGATCCGCGGAGCCTCCACTTTGTCTTTGGTCCACATTCTCTCCTGGACCAGTAACGCCAGCCCGCCCACCGTCGGCGCTTCAAACAAACTGCGCAGCGGCAACTCCACGTGCACGGCTTCGCGAATCCGCGAGATTACCTGTATCGCGAGTAATGAATGCCCACCTAAGTCGAAAAAGTTATCGTCAATCCCTACCTGCTCCACCTTCAGTACTTGCGACCACAAGCTGGCCAGTATCTCTTCCACCGCTGTCCGCGGCGCCAGATAGCTGGTAGCCAGACTCATGAGGGGCTCTCTTAGTTCCTGCAACGACCGCCGATCCACTTTGCCGTTGCCTGTCAGCGGCAGTTCGTCGAGCAGGACGAATGCGGCTGGGACCATGTAGTCAGGCAACTGTTCTGTTAGGCTGCGGCGTAGCTCGCTCAATTCCAGACTCGCAGCCGCTGTGCCCACCACATAGGCCACCAACTGCTTCTCTGCCGCGCCATCTTCTCTCACTATCACCGCACATTGACTGACTCCCGCTTGTCTGGCCAGCACCACCTCGATCTCTCCCAACTCGATCCGATACCCGCGCACCTTCACCTGCGTATCTACCCGGCCCAAACATTCGATGTTTCCGTCTGCCATATAGCGCGCTAAGTCTCCGCTCCGGTACAGTCTGGCTCCACCCTCGCGGCTGTACGGATGTGGAATGAACCGGTCCGCCGTTAACTCCGGCCGCCGCCAATACCCGCGCGCCAATCCGACCCCGCTGATGTACAACTCTCCAGTGACTCCCACCGGCACCGGTTGCATCTCACTATCCAAAATGTAAACTTCCGTATTGCTGATTGGGCGGCCTATCGGTGGCGTGCTTCCACTACCTTGTTGGCTTCCCTGCAACCTCATGCAGCTCGTCACCACCGTCGATTCCGTTGGTCCATAGTGGTTGCTCACCTCGAGCCCCAACTCCGCCGGCGGATATTGACCGAGCCGGTCACCACCAGTAAGTAGCGAGCGCAGTTTCCCCTTCGCCGTCCACTGTTCACTCAACACTCTTTCTGCCAACGGTGTCGGCATAAAACAGATCGTAATGGAATGCTGGATCAGCCAGTCGCGCAGTTTCGCGGGTATCACCCGAGTCTCCTCAGGGGGCAGGTAGAGCGCGGCACCGGCTGACAGGTATGGCCATATCTCCATCACCGAAGCGTCGAAAGCAGGACTCGCCACCAGGGTTGCCCGGTCCAGGGTTGAAAGCAGTTGGAATGATTGATGCCAGAAGACAAGATTCCGCAATGACCGGTGAGAGATCATGACGCCTTTGGGTCGACCGGTCGAGCCGGAGGTGTAGATCACATAGGCCAGATTGTCTGCTGTCACACTTGAGACTGGATTCTCCTGCGCTTGCCCGGCCACCTTCTCCCACTGGGGCTCGATATTGATCACCTGCACCTCTGCCCCGACGCTCACACGCTCATCCAACTGTGGCTGCGTCAGCAACAATCCTACACCCGCATCTGCAATCATGAAGCTCAAGCGCTCGCGCGGATAAGCCGGGTCTAACGGCACATACGCGGCGCCCGCCTTCAGTACTGCCAGTAAAGCCACCACCAACTCCACCGACCGCTCCAGCAAAATGCCTACCAGTGATTCCGGCCCCATGCCTTGCTGCTGCAGATAGTGCGCTAGTTGATTCGCGCGCGCGTTCAACTCCGCATAACTCACCTGCTCCTGCTCGTAGACCACCGCCACCGCTGCCGGCGTCCGCTCCACCTGCGCTTCCACCAACTGATGAATGCAGTGTGTCTGCGCGTAGTCAGCTTCGGTCGCATTCCACTCCTGCAGCAGTTGCCGCTGCTCCGCTTCCGTCAGCAGCTCCATTCTTCCGACCCGCTGCTCCACATCCGCCACTGCGCCCGCCAGCAACACGCGATAGTGCTCCAGCATCCGCTGCATACTCTCGGCTTCGAACAACTCCGTGTTGTACTCGAGGGCCGCACTCAGCCCTCCCGCTTGCTCCATCACCGTCAGCGTCAGGTCGAACTTCGCCGTCCGCCCCGCGACTGCCATCGTGCTCAACTCGAGACCACTCAAGACCAACTCTTCACGCGGCATGTTCTGCAACACGAACATCACCTGGAACAGCGGACTGCGGCTCAACTCCCGCTCCGGCTGCAACTCCTCCACCAGCTTCTCGAACGGCACCTCCTGATGGCTGTACCCACCCAGCGCCACCTCTCGCACCCGCTGCAGCAACTCCCGGAAACGCTCCCCTCCGCTTACCTCCGTCCGCAGCACCAGCGTGTTCACAAAGAACCCGATCAAACCTTCCGTCTCCAACTGCGTCCGCCCCGCTACCGGCGTCCCAATGCTGATGTCCGCTTGCCCGCTGTAGCGCCACAGCAGCACCTTGAACACCGCCAGCAACGTCATGAACAACGTCACCCCTTCGCGCCGGCTCAGCTCCTTCAGCGCCGCGCTCAATTCCGCCTCCAGCTCCAGACTCTCGCTCGCTCCCTTGAAGCTCTGCACCGCCGGTCGCACCTTATCCGCCGGCAACTCCAGCACTGGCGCTGCGCCCTGCAACTGCTGTTTCCAGTAGCTCAGTTGTCGCTCCAGCACCTCCCCACTCAGCCACTCTCTTTGCCACTCCGCATAGTCCGCATACTGAATCGGCAACCGCTCGAGGGCTGCGGCGGCCTCAGCCGGCCCCGTACCACTCGCAATCGCCGGATAGAGGGCAGCGATTTCCTTCACCAACACTCCCAGGCTCCAGCCATCGCTGATGATGTGGTGCATCGTCAGCAACACCACCTGCTCTGCTTCACCCAGTCTGATTACCTGTGCGCGCAGCAGCGGGCCCACCGCCAGATCAAATGGCTCCCCAGCCTCCACTCTCGCCAGTCGCGCTACTTCCGCCTCCCGCTCACTCTCTTCCCACCCGCTCAGGTCCGTCAGCCGCAACTTAAACTCCGTGCTCTCATGGACCACTTGCACCGGCTCCCCGTCACTCACCCTGAAGCTCGTGCGCAACGCCTCATGTCGATTAATCACTGCCAGCAGCGTCGCTTCAAATGCGCCAGGGTCCAGCCTGCCGCTGAGCCGCACGGCGCCGGCAATGTTGTAGAACGAGCTCTCGGACTCGAGCTGGTCCAGAAACCACAGCCGCTGCTGCGCAAACGAGAGCGCCAGCCTCTCGCCTCGGCTCACTACCTTGAGCGGCGGCATCACTATCCCGGCTTGCTCCTGCCGGCGCTGCTCCACCTCGGCCGCCAGTTCACGTAAGCTCGTCCGCCCGAATAAACTTCGCAGTGGTAGCTCTACTCCCAACAAGGTTCGCACCCGCGCCACCAGTTGCGTCGCCAGCAGGGAATGTCCCCCCAGCCCAAAGAAGTCATCTTCAAGGCTGATCTGCTCCTGCCCCAGCAAACCACTCCAAATCGAGGCCAGCACTTGTTCGCCCACCGTCCGCGGCGCCGCAAACTCGCCACTCGCCGCTGAGCGCGAAAGCTCTGGCGCAGGCAGCGCCCGCCGGTCCACTTTGCCATTCGGCGTGAGCGGCAGCTCTGCCAGCCTGACCAGCGCCGACGGCACCATGTAGTCCGGCAGCTGCGCTTTCAACGACAGCCGCAACTCATCTAAGTTTACCGGCCCGTCTGGCCCCTCGCCGCCCACCACGTAAGCTACTAAACTCTGGTCGCCGGCTGGCCCTTCTCGGCTCACCACTACGGCGGCGCGCACCCCTGGAGCGCGTCCCAGCACCGCTTCGATTTCGCCCAACTCAATCCGGTAGCCACGCAACTTCACCTGGGTATCGGCGCGCCCAAGATATTCAATGTTCCCATCCCGCCGGTACCGCGCTAAGTCGCCGGTGCGATACAGGCGCCGCCCAGCCCTAGCGCTGAACGGATCCGGAATGAACCGCTCGGCCGTCAACCCGGGCCGATTCAAATAGCCGCGCGCCAGCCCCGCGCCACCCAGGTAGAGCTCGCCCACTGCTCCGCGCGTTACCGGCTGCTGCTCGGCATCCAGCAGGTACACCTGCGTGTTCGCAATCGGCCGCCCGATGCTGACCCGCTCCGCCGCGGCCACCAGCCTGTAAGTCGAGTAGGTCGTATCCTCCGATGGTCCATACAGATTGAACACCTGCGTGATGTGACCCTGCTGGTAAACTGCCTCCACCAGGCTCGGCTGCAAGGCTTCGCCCGCCAGATTCACCGTCTGCACCGAACGGGGAATACCTCCCAGCCGCAGCAGTTCGGTCATCGCGGAAGGGACGGTATTAATCAGCGTCACTTCCGGCGCCGCCGGTAGCACGGGCAGCAGCAGCGCGTTTTCACACAGCATGATCTTGCCCCCGCCACTGAGCGGAGCAAAGATCTCGAAGATCGAGAGATCGAAGCAGATCGAAGTCGAAGCCAGCACCCCAGACAGTTGGGCCCTGCTAAAGCGCTGCAGCGCCCACTGCAGGAAGGCCACCGTGCTGCGATGTTCAATGGCCACTCCTTTCGGAGTGCCCGTCGAGCCCGAGGTGTAGATCACATAGGCCAGATTGCCGGCCTCCACCGCGCTGGCTACGGCAGTGCTGCTCTCCCCGGCTATCTGCTCACACTCACTCTCTATATTGACTATCCTTAGCCCACGCTGCTCCGGCAGCCGCTGCTGTAACGACTCCTGCGTCAGCAGCAACTCCACGCCCGCATCTGCAATCATGAAGCGCAAGCGCTCGCGCGGATAAGCCGGGTCTAACGGCACATACGCGGCGCCCGCCTTCAGTACTGCCAGTAAAGCCACCACCAACTCCACCGACCGCTCCAGCAAAATACCCACCAGTGATTCCGGCCCCATGCCTTGCCGCTGCAGATAGTGCGCCAGTTGATTCGCGCGCGCGTTCAACTCCGCATAACTCACCTGCTCCTGCTCATAGACCACCGCCACCGCTGCCGGCGTCCGCTCCACCTGCGCTTCCACTAACTGATGAATGCAGTGTGTCTGAGCGTAGTCAGCTTCCGTCGCATTCCACTCCTGCAGCAGTTGCCGCTGCTCCGCTTCCGTCAGCAGCTCCATTCTTCCGACCCGCTGCTCCGCATCCGCCACTGCGCCCGCCAGCAACACGCGATAGTGCTCCAGCATCCGCTGCATACTCTCGGCTTCGAACAACTCCGTGTTGTACTCGAGGGCCGCACTCAACCCTCCCGCTTGCTCCATCACCGTCAGCGTCAGGTCGAACTTCGCTGTCTCGCTTGCCACCGCCAGCGCCTGCACGCGCAACTCCCCCATCTGCAACTCTTCACGCGGCATGTTCTGCAACACGAACATCACCTGGAACAGCGGACTGCGGCTCAACTCCCGCTCCGGCTGCAACTCCTCCACCAGCTTCTCGAACGGCACCTCCTGATGGCTGTACCCACCCAGCGCCACCTCTCGCACCCGCTGCAGCAACTCCCGGAAACGCTCCCCTCCGCTTACCTCCGTCCGCAGCACCAGCGTGTTCACAAAGAACCCGATCAAACCTTCCGTCTCCAACTGCGTCCGCCCCGCTACCGGCGTCCCAATGCTGATGTCCGCTTGCCCGCTGTAGCGCCACAGCAGCACCTTGAACACCGCCAGCAACGTCATGAACAACGTCACCCCTTCGCGCCGGCTCAGCTTCTTCAGCGCCGCGCTCAATTCCGCCTCCAGCTCCAGACTCTCGCTCGCTCCCTTGAAGCTCTGCACCGCCGGTCGCACCTTATCCGCCGGCAACTCCAGCACTGGCGCTGCGCCCTGCAACTGCTGTTTCCAGTAGCTCAGTTGTCGCTCCAGCACCTCCCCACTCAGCCACTCTCTTTGCCACTCCGCATAGTCCGCATACTGAATCGGCAACCGCTCGAGGGCTGCGGCGGCCTCAGCCGGCCCCGTACCACTCGCAATCGCCGGATAGAGGGCAGCGATTTCCTTCACCAACACTCCCATACTCCAACCATCGCTGATGATGTGGTGCATCGTCAGCAACAGGATGTGCTCGTCATCAGCGAGTCGCAGCAGAGCTGTCCGCAGCAACGGACCATGGGAGAGATCGAAAGGAAAATTTACTGTCTCGGAAATCAGTTGGTGTGCTTCGGCCTCGCGCTTCGCTGGAGTGAGGTGACGTAAATCAGTCAAAGGCAGTGCAATACTTAACTCCGGTGCGATCACCTGCATTACCTGACCATTGACTACGACGAAGGTGGTGCGCAGGATTTCGTGACGCTGGACCACTATGTTGAAACTCTGCAACAGCGCCGCAGCATTAAGTGGCCCTGTCAATTGGATAGCCAGGCGTTCATTGTAGAGTGAGAGCTGCTCATCAAGCTGTTGCAGAAACCACAGCCGCTCCTGTCCAAATGACAAGACAACTGCATCGGCGCCTTCTCTGCGCGAGATTACAGACGTAGTTGTACGCTCAACGCCAGCTTCCTGAAGCATAAGCTCCAGCAACGCACGTTTTTTAGCGGAGAACTTAGAGGGCTCTATTAACAACCGGTTCATTTCGCAGGACTTCTTGAGGTGAAGAGGTTCGTTGGTCCAACATTATTTGCGTCTGTTCTTCGGAAAGCTGAGCGAGGTCAATCATAAGTTGGGCTGTTATCTCAACTTCTCCTGGCTTATCCGAATGCCGGAGGATTGAATTGGCGACCCCGGCGACGGTTGGCATCTTGAAAAATTCGCGTAAGCTCAGATTCACCTGTAGAGTTTCGCGGATTCGCGCAATCAGGTGTGTCGCCAGCAGAGAGTGCCCACCGAGCGTGAAAAAATCATCGTTAACGCTGATGCCCTCGCGATCCAGTAGCTCAGCCCAGAGGAACGCAACTACCTGTTCGACGGCAGTACGTGGAGAAACAAAGTCGGTGGCCAAAGCACCACGAGAGAAATCAGGGGCAGGCAAAGAATTGCGGTCGAGTTTGCCGTTTGGAGTGAGCGGCAGTTCTTCAAGGAAGACGTAAACTGACGGGATCATATATTCCGGCAACTGTTCCCTTAAATAGCTCAGCAACTCGCTGCTTTCGACCAGCCGGCCCGCTTCTGGTGATGCCACCACATACGCTACCAACTGCTTGTCTGCTGGACCATCGTTTCGCACGACGACAACGCATTGTCTGATCCCGTCATGTCTCGACATTACTGACTCGATCTCTCCCAACTCGATCCGGTGTCCCCTGAGCTTTACTTGCGTGTCGGCTCTTCCGAGATACTCGATGTTCGCATTCGGCAGATATCGCGCTAAGTCTCCCGTTCTATACAATCTTGCTCCGGGCTTGCGACTGAACGGGTGCGGGATAAACCGTTCGGCTGTCAACTCTGGCCGCTCCCAGTAGCCGCGCGCGACGCCTTCACCGCCCAGATACAATTCACCATGTATTCCAATAGGAACTGGTTGCAGGCGTTTGTCGAGCACGTAAGCTTGTGTATTGGCAATCGGCTGACCGATCGGGATGAGAGCTTCACCTTTGCTCAGGTGATGAGTCGTGGACCAGATGGTGGTTTCGGTTGGTCCATACATGTTGCGCATCTCACCCGTGACCATGTCGCCAAGCTCTCCAGCCAGAAAAATGGGCAGAACTTCGCCACCCAACAGGAACTCGCTCAGCGAACCGAGCGCATCGCGTGCCTGCGCGTCGACTCTTAGCGTTTCCGCCAGGGAAGGGGTGCATTGAAGGTGTGAGACCTGGTGTCGAATGATCTGCGCGGCGATCGAATCATCTTGAGTGACGACTTCGCGCTTCTCGTTGCTGCGCTCCCTGAGAGTGTTCAGGCGGTGCAAACTCGACATCACTGAGTCGACGTCGACACCGAAATCAATCAAGCAGGCAACTTCATTCACGCCTATAGTCTTTAGGCTATCGATCAACGGTAGACAGGTATCAGGCGAACCGAATAGTCCACTCGTGCCGAAATAGCGCTCAAAGGCATGGGCTTCGAGGGCGTCCAGATCGTCCGGTGTAAAGTCATTTGCTTCCGTGTCTTGTCGCAGGTTCCGGCCAAAATTGGACATTAAATCAAAAGAAGTGCGCAGGTACTGCCCGAAAGGCTTGCGGACCTTCTCCCGAACACTCTCTACATCGTCACCCAGGAAAGTGTGCAGCATCAGGGTCACATAACCGCTGCCCGTATGCCCCCCAGCTCGCCAGGCCTCGCGGTAGATGGCGATCTTGTCAGCCAGTTCCTCAACAGTCTGCCCTAGCAGGTGAGTCAACAAGTGCGCGCCGATCACACCCGCCTGTCGAAACGTTTCGGGATGACCCGCGGCTGTCACCCACACCGGCAATTCGCGTTGGATGGGGCGTGGCAGAATTTGGACAGGAACATCTTCGCCCGTCGTTCCTTTAAAAGTAACCGCTTCGCCGCGCCAGAGGCGTCGTACGGTTTCGATTCCGTGCAGCATGACTTCCTTACGACCAACGTAGTTCTCGGGGCCAAGGACAAAGTCATTGGCTTGCCAGCCAGATGCGAACGAGATACCGACGCGTCCTTTCGATAAGTTGTCTACAACGCACCATTCCTCGGCCACGCGAATCGGGTTGTGTAAGGGTAAGACGACGCTGCCAGCCCTGATTTGAACGTGTTGAGTGATTGCGGCGATGGCCGCCCCCGTGACGGACGGATTAGGATATAGACCACCGAACCGGTGAAAGTGGCGTTCCGGAGTCCAAACGGCGGAAAAGCCATGTTGGTCAGCAAATCTCGCGCCTTCCAGCAGCAGGTGATATTTGTCTTCGGTCGCTTCTGCTTCGTCGCTCGCAAAGTAAAATAAGCTGAAGTCCATAGGAGTGTCAGGCACTTTGCTACCGTTCGACTCGATCCTCGGGCTTGCTGTGACCAGTTCCGGCTGCACCACTACCTTAAACCCTCGTGCCAGTGTCCACAGCAGTTCAAGCACGGCGATGTCGAAAGAGATACTGGTCACGGCGAGCCAGACGCCTGGTGCTTTTGCGCCGAGTTGTCCGTCCATCGCTGTGAAAAAGTTAGAGACGTTGCGGTGAGTGACCATTACGCCTTTGGGCCTGCCAGTGGAACCCGAAGTGTAAATGACGTATGCGATGTTATTACTGTCGATCCTACTCGTAATCGGGATCTGGCTTTGCTGTGCAATCTGCGTCCACTCCGTATCCAGACAAACGACCTCAGCTCCATGTTCGGGAAGCATCGGTAGCAATGTAGACTGCGTCAGGAGGACCAACGCCCGCGCATCTTCCAGCATGAAGATTAGGCGTTCTCGTGGATAAGCCGGATCCAGCGGCACATAGGCTGCGCCGGCCTTGAGCACTGCGAGCAATGAGACGACCATGTCGGTCGAGCGCTCCAAACAGATTCCGACGCGCGTCTCTTCCGCGACGCCCAACTTGCGCAGGTAATGTGCAAGTTGGTTGGCCCGGTGGTCCAGCTCCGCATAAGTCAACCGCTGGTCTCCAAAGACGACCGCAATTTCATCCGGCGTCTGCCTGACCTGTGCTTCAATAAATTGATGCACACACTGCGAGGAGGAGTATTCCTGATCGGTGCTGTTCCATTCGACGAGTAATTGATTTCCCTCAGGACTCGTCAGTAGCTGCAATTCTGCTATGCGCTGCTCCGGATCAGCGACGATGCTTTGCAACAGACGCCGAAAGTGACCGGCCATCCGCTCAATCGTCGCGCTGTCGTAGAGGTCTGTGTTGTATTGCAACGAAGCAACCAGATCGTCCCCCGCTTGGGCCATAATTAGCGTCAGGTCGAATTGGGCCACACGCGTTTGCAGAGCCATTGATTCCAGCGAAAGCTCGTCGAGCTCCAGTGTCGCTCCTGCTTCGCCAAGGGCCAGCGGCGCCAACCCTTCATCTCTCGACAGATGAATATTCTGCAAAGTGAACATCACCTGAAAGAGCGGTGAACGACTCACATCACGTTCAGGTTGCAACCGTTCGACTAATAACGGAAACGGATAGGCTTCATGCTCAAACGCAGTCAGCACCCGCTCACGCACCTGTCTGACGAAATCCGTAACGGTGGAGTTTTTCGAAAAAGTCGCTCGCAGCGCCAGTGGGTTGACCAGGTAGCCGACCAGTCCAGCCAGTTCAGCCTCACTCCGGCCCGAGCTTAGAGAACCAATGACGAAGTCGTCCTGCTCTGAATAGCGATAGAGAAGTATTTGAAAGGCCGCCAGCAGCATCACATAAAGTGTGGCATCATGCGCCTGGCCCAGAGTCTTGAGCTGACTGCTTAACTCCGCATCGACTCTGAAACAATGAGAAGCGCCACTATAAGTTTGCATCGTCGGGCGAGGACGATCTGCCGGCAAGTTGAGGATGGACGGGGCGCCCTGTAGTTGCTTCTCCCAATAAGTTTGGAGCCGCTCTCCCTCCACGGATGCCAGCATTTTCCTCTGCCATCTGACGTAGTCATGATATTGCAAGGCCGGGGGCAGTAACTTTGCGGAGGCACTGTTTTTTTCCGCGGAGTATAAGACGCTGAATTCATTCATCAACACTGCGAGCGACCAGAAATCCGCGATGAGGTGATGCACGGCCAAAACCAGAACAAATGATTCTGGCTCAGCACGCGTGAATAGTGTGAGGCGCAGCAGTGGTCCATTCTCCAGGCCGAATGGACGTTGCGACTCTGCCGTCAGGCGCTTATCAAACTTAGCCTCGTCCAGTTCTGAAGCATCCTCTTCTGTCAGGCAAACCTGCTGATAGTGATGTACCAGTTGGACAGGTCCATCGGCGGTTTCGTGAAAGGTCGTACGCAGTGACGGATGACGATCGACGAGGGCTTGAAATGCTTCGCGCAGAGCGTGCCGGTCGAGCGGCGACTGAATCCGCAAAGCGCTCACGATATGGTAGGCCGTGCTCTCCGGATCTACTTGCTGTAAGAACCAGAGCGCCTGTTGCCCATAAGACAAGGGATATTGCTTCGGGGTGTCACCATCTGGAGCAAGTGCAGCCTCGGATGCTGTCACTCCTGACGTCAATTGCTGCAGGGCCTGCGCAGCCAACTCACGGATGCTGGGACCCTGAAGTAAACTGAACCACGGAACGTCCACCCCCAGACCGGCTTTGATGTGTTGGGCCAACTCTACGGTCGTCAGAGAGTCGGCGCCATAACGAGTGATGGGTTGGTTGATGTCGAGGCCGGCAGGACTGATGCGAAATCTCTCGGCCAGATCTGTGCGCAGCCAGGAAATAATTTCCTCGAGCGTTTGTGGACCACAGATCGCCGGCGCGTCCGCGGATGCGTCTACGCTCGTAAAGCCCTCACGCCACTCGCTCAACAATTCCAATTCACCTTTGATAAAGGCGGCGCGAGCAGCATGTCGCTGAAGTTTCCCGCTGGAAGTTTTTGGGATAGTCCCGGCGTTGATTAGCGCCACGGCATAAACTTGAAGCCCGTGCTCCTCAGCCAATGCCTGCCGGATGAGTGCCACTACCGTCTCAGCCTCATATTGAGAATGACGCTCCACCTCCTGCACGACTACTAACTGCTCCTCGCCACCTGCTTCAACAGAAAACGCAGTTCCGCATCCGGGCCGCAGCGCCGGATGACACTTTGCTACTGTCGTCTCAATATCTTGCGGATAATGATTGAGACCACGGATGATGATCAGGTCTTTCAGACGACCGGTGATGAACAACTCCACGTCTTGTAAAAAACCCAGATCGCCGGTTCGAAGAAAAGGACCTTCGCCGGTGTCTGCAACGTAGGCCTGGAAAACGTGCTTCGTTTCTTCGGGAAGATTCCAGTAGCCCTGCGCGACGCTTGGTCCAGCTACCCAGACCTCGCCAATCTCTCCTGGAAGACACGGCGTGAGTAGTTCCGGATCAACAATCACAATCTTTTGCCCGGGCAGGTTTCGACCGCAGCCGACCAATGTCCGAACGTCGGCATCTTCTGGAAAAGCGTCAGCTACTAGGTTCTTTTCAAGCGCACTCGATTTCACCTTTATGATCACCGGAGGTGCTGTCTTGATACTTCCGGAGACCATGAGAGTGGCCTCGGCAAGTCCGTAACATGGATACAACGCTTGCCGGCGGAAACCATGGGGCTGAAAAGTATTAGTGAAGCTTTCCAATATTTGATCGCGAATCGGCTCAGAGCCGTTAAAGGCCACGGTCCAACTGCTCAGGTCAAGCTCCAGACGTTGTTCATTGGTGGTTTTACGAACGCATAAGTCGTAGGCAAAATTTGGTGCTCCACTCGTTGTGCCCTGGTACTGCGAGATGGCCCGGAGCCATTTAATTGGACTCTGAAGAAAGGACGAGGGTGACATCAATACGACGGGCAAGCCCGCGTACAGCGGCTGTAGCACTCCGGCCATGAATCCCATGTCATGAAAAGTCGGCAGCCAGGAAACGTACTTGTCGGTAGGTGTGTGCTCAACCGCACGGTAAACAAGGGACGCATTAGAGAGCAAGTTCTCATGGCTGAGCATAACGCCCTTCGGCATCCCCGTTGAGCCCGAAGTATATTGCAGGAAGGCGAGCGTGTCAGACTGCACTGCATCCGACTCACGCCAATCGTTCTCCAGTCCCGTAGCAAGGTCATCGGTGGCGATCCACCTTAGAGTCTTGAGACTCGGGACTGTCGACACAAGCGGCTCAGTTTTCGAGAGAACAGCCGTGGTGGTGAGCACCGTCGCCGCTTGTGCATCGCGGGCAATTGCCTGAAGCCGCAGTAAGGTTCGGTTCTGCCTTGGTGGGTAAGCGGGCACCGCGACGGTTCCAGCATAGAGACATCCCAAAAACGCCGCGATGAAATCCAATCCGGCAGGATAAAGCAACAACGCACGCTCACCCAGCGCTGCTTGAGTTTGAAGCAGGGCAGCAATCCCACGCGCCTGCCGGTCAAGTTCCGCGAAACTGACCTGAATCGCTTCATCGTTGTTATCAGTGAGAAATGTATATCCGCCCTGCTGTGGGTCGTCTGTCGCTCTTCGACGCAGAAGCTCAACCAGCGTCCGCGAGCGCCCACTCGCCTCAGACAAGGAGTCAGAATAGATGCTTCTTTGTGTAGGCATGTGCTTACTCAACAACGGAAGGCAAATTCAGGATAGTCCCGAATGTTCTGTCGAAAATAAATGAATGAAGAATTTACGCTGGGCGAGTTTCATGTTCAGAGAGGCTGACTGGCGTGATGGCCCATCGAGGTATCATTGCGCTTGCCTTAGCCGTCGTTGGATGAATTGCCGGGCACTTTCGCGCCGAGGGTGTTTTCACAAAAGACAATCCACTCCGGAGTGATATCGTCAAAAATAATATTTTCGTCAATGAAAATTCCGTCCGTGACGACGAAGTTTTCCTGGAGATACAGGAAGTCGTCGGCCGTCAATTCGCGCGGCACACTGACTTCACTTCCGTCTACCTGCTGGTTTTCTTTACGCGCATTCTCGCCAGTCTCCTTCCATTTTGGGAATGCACGTAACTGTTCAATGGCGTAGGCGGTGCAATAATTTCCCATTTTCATTTCTTTCTCCCTCCAAACTTTTTTTGAAATTTTTATGAAGACAACTAATAGCTTGTCGCGACTATTATGACGTTATCAAGACTGCCGCGCGAGATCGTCGCCGCTTGTTCATTAGCGACTCGAGGTTGAAGAGCGGGATCAGCAACCCAGACAGAAGCACAACTAACATCGTTACTGGTACGGCTCCGGTAAGGGTGAGTGCGACGTACGTGATGTAGATCGCCGGGGTTAATATGAGCATCGTCGCTATCACTGCCAGGACCTGGGCCACGAGTATCGTCAACGATTCGGACTCGCTTTGCTTCCTGATAAGTTTCAACCCACACCAGACGAGACTGAAGAGTAGCGGCCACGTAAATAAATAACTGCTGCCCGGCAGGTACAAGCTGGTCCAGAGCATCAGCATGGCCCACCAGAACAATCCACCGACCGTTAGACTTTCTGAACTGACGTCCCGGAGAAACAAAGCGTAAAGCGCGGAGCTGATGGCCAGGCCCAGAGCGACGAAACACAACATATACAAATCGCTGCGCTGGATATTGCCGGCGAAGAGCGTGCCGGACGCAGTGTTTAGCGAAGGCGCGACCGACTGGATAATTGTTAATGTCAGGGCGACACTCCCAAGGCATAAAAGTAACACCAGACAACCTTGAGCAATACCCGAAACCGTTAATCGTCGCTTCCGGAATCCGTAAACTATCAAGGCGGCATACAGAAGCAACACCAAAAACGCCAACGGCAGCACCAGCTTCATTGAATAAATGATCATGGTTGAGCCGAGAAGATCAAAATAGACAACATCGCTTGCCCTAACGTTTTCCAGACTCACATTTCCGAAGTATCGCGTTAAGGCTAACGCATTGGAACCTTCGTGCTGGATACTCCGCTCATCAACATTTTCGATGTTATCCCGTTCGTTATGATAGTTCGAGTAGTCGCCGATAAAGGCGAAATTGAGTCCCGGCAGCCCCGCCTCTTTGAAGATGGTGAAGTCGGTATGGTTTGGCAGAAGTTGATACACAGCCTGCATAAAAGAACTGGCGAATGGAGAGGGAGACTGTTGTGTGAACTGTTTGATGAGCCATCCGTTCTCCTGACTTGTTTCAAACATCAGCGCTGGTCCACTCGTGCCGCGTGCATCAAAGTTGAGAACCAGGCCAACGTCGCGTACCCAGGGATGGTTATAGGCGAAGGCTTTCGCTCCCAGCAGCCCGTTTTCCTCACCGTCAGAAAACAAGAAAATCACGTCATTCTCTAAACGTGGACCAACCCTCACCGCGCGCAGAGTCTCGAGCATTATCACCACTGCCGAGCCATCATCACTTGCTCCAGGGCTTAATGGAACGGTGTCGTAGTGTCCTACTAATAAAAGCGCTTTGCCCTGGCCTGTTCCTTCAAGCCTCGCAATAATATTATCGACAACCGGCGTCTGCTGTATTTCGGGTTGGAGCCCGGCGGCACTCAGTGCGGCGAGGATATAGTTGCGAACGTTAACGTGTTCCGCCGAACCCATCGGGTGAGGTCGTTGAGCGATTGCCTCCAGATGCTTTATCGCGCGCGCGGAGGAGAATTCGGTTAAAGGTGCATTTATGACTCCTGCGTCCGGCGGTTTCTGCTGGTAAAGGAAGATAGCTCCCAACGCGACAATGAGAAGAACCTTCATCAACCCGAGGGCACGTCGCTCTCTAATCTTCTCTTCTATCATTGAAAGACCATCCCGATGCTCTTCATCAGCCAGTTAGCCGTTTATTGGTCTCGCTGATTTTAGGCAGAGCTACCGCAGTCCGCTTGGCGGATTCATCTCAGTTTTGATTGTCCCAGTCGAATGAAAGAAAGAATGACAGCTAACTCACACCGGAGTGTGCTCAACAGTTGCTCCGCACTGGAACAGTAGTGCTGTCGAAATACTCTCGAGCGGTCAAATGAACGATGCGCAGCGTGCGCTATACCGCTATGACGCTAATTTCTAGAAACTCCACTTACTCTGACTTCGCTTACTTTTGTAACTAAATTTTTTTCAATGTTAACGTGGCTTTGGTAATTAACTGTCGTCAAGAGTATTCTCACTCGCTCTTCATCGTTGAGTTTCTCCTTCAGTACCCCGATAAAGTTTTCGAACGGCCCTCCCTTTATGATTACTGTATCGCCGGCCTTAAGGTCCTCTTTGATTTGAATACAGCCATCTCCTCCGATTTGGGATTGAAGGAGTGAGATTATCTGGTCATCAACTGGCGACGGCGTGCCGCCGTAACTGACAATGTCCTGGACGCCTCTGGTGAACTTAACTTTGCTGAATAAAAGCTCCAGATTGAAACGGGCGAAAATGTACCTCGGAAACAGGGGCTTGATCTGATAAGCAGATCTGCCTATAAAAGCCACGTACCGTCGCTCTTTCACCTGCGGACTGAAAGTTTCGACCTTCCAGGCGTGTAAATTCGCGTTGGCGCGTTCTTCCTGTTGGAGTTTGGTATAGATCGCATACCACCTCTCGTATCCATCTGGTGATACCTGCATGAACAGTACTCCTCACGAAATCTAACAAACTGAGGGACTGGTCTCTGGGTCGGGCTTGTCCTTCGTCCTGCGGTTGAAATTTTCTACGCGGCTGTTAGTGGGCCGGAGAGTACATCTAAGGTCGTAAGCCTTTGACTCTTGCGTTAATCTTTCAACTCTCTTGTTTTCCCCTTATACGCTGATTGAGTTTGCTTCCACAAACACGTCAGCGTTAGAATAACCGCCATTGCAACTGACCTTGCAGTAACTGTTTAGAGTTTCAGTTACAAGAGTTCGCTCTTATCTCTGTCTTTGACCCTACCCCATGAGCGGCTTGAAAGTCTTCAGAGAATTCTGAAATCGCTTGTAAAGATCCATTAAATTTTTCTCACAGTAGTCATGACCGATGATTTAAATTTTTACGATTTTGGGCCTTTCCGCTTGAACTTGACAGAGCGCCTCTTATTTCGTGAGGGAGAGGCGATGGCACTCAGTCCTAAGGCTTTCGAGACTCTGCTGGTGCTTGTCGGGAAGAGGGGCCACATCGTCGAGAAAGACGAGTTGCTTAAGAGCGTTTGGCCCGATACGTATGTCTCGGAAGCGACTCTGGCCCAGAACATTTTCACTCTCAGAAAGGCTTTGGGCGGCAGCGAAGGCGAGCAATACATTCAGACCATCCCAAAACGAGGCTACCGCTTTGTTGCAAGCGTAACTCAAGTAACAGGTGAAGGTGCTGTCGTTTCTGTCGATCAAGATGAAACGGTAACTGACGGCACTTTACACAGTGAAAGCGTCGGTCTCGATAAAGAAATTCGCTCCCTCGCGGTCTTGCCGATGGTAAACGAGACGAACGACAAGAGCATCGAGTATCTCAGTGACGGCATCACCGAAGGCATCGTCAACAATCTTTCGTTGTTACCTGAAGTTAAAATCGTCGCGTGTAGCACTGTTCGCCGTTACAAAGGACAACAGGTTGACGTCCAGGACGTTGGGCGCGAGCTGGGCGTCGATGCGGTGTTAATTGGCAGAATGCTTCACTTCGGCGAGAACGTAACCATCAGGATGGAACTCGTTGAAGTGATAAATGGGTTTCAAATCTGGGGTGAGGAGTACACCGAACGGTTTCCTGACACGCACCAGATTCAGGCGAGGGTTGCGAAGAGCGTCTCAGAGAACCTCCGTCTTAAGGTGACGAAGGAATGGCACGAGCGAATATTCAAGCCGCGCACACACAATGCCGAAGCATTCGAATTCTACCTAAAAGGTCGTGCCTTCTTAAACACCAGAACGAAACAAGGTTATAAGAACGCAATAGATTGCTTCGAACAAGGCATCGACATCGACCCCACCTTTGCCCTGGCTTATTCCGGCTTAGCCGATTCATACGTACTGTTTGACTTTTACGGACTCAAATCGCCTGGGGAAATGGTGCCAAGGGCAAGAAGAGCAGCAACTATGGCCGTCGAACTCGACAACGAATTGTCCGAGGCTCACACGTCTATGGGAGCTATTAAGTTGGTCTATGATCGAGATTTGGCGGGTGCCGAGCAGGAGTATAAACGAGCCCTAAGGCTGAACCCGAATTATTCTCATGCCCATGATGGATACGCGCACTGTCTGATGGAGATGGGCCAGATTGAGAAGTCGTTGGCCGAATGCAAAAGGGCTCTGGAACTTGAACCGTTCGATCTCGAAATCAACCAGCATCTTGGATGGTGCTACCTTTTGGCAGGCGAGCTTGACCGGGCCATTGAACAGTTCCACAAAACACTCGCTATGTCGCCTGACTTCTACCGCGCCCGCATCCTCTTAGGGATCGCATATGGCCTAAAAAGGGAGTTCTCTCAGGCGATCTTGCACTACCTTCAGGCGAGCGTGATAGAAAAGACGCCAGTGCTATCCGGGTTTCTGGGTTACGCCTACGCGATGGCAGGGGCAAAAGAGGCGCAGGAAGTCCTCGATAATCTGCTGGAGGAATCGAAACGCCATTACGTTCCACCGTATAGCATAGCTCTAATCTACACCGGCTTAGGTAAACACACTGAGGCAATCGAATGGCTGCAAAAGGCGATGGTGGAACATAGTCACTGGCGGGGATGGTTCGCTTTAATCCCGGAGCTCGACAGCTTGCGCTCCGACTCGCGGTTTACCGAGCTTCTGCGGCTCAGATTCAAGGAAGTTCAATATTGAAGCTGAGTCAGATGCAATCGAATAAGCACACATTTCCTGTGAGGCCTCCCACAATCAATCCAAAGCAGCACGATATTTGACAACCATCAGCTTGGAAACTAGCGGCCCTCACCTATATCAAACACGATGTAGGTATTTGCAACTTACCTGTGCTAGATTTCTCGCATGAGCACTGCTAAGGAAGAAGTTCAAGCCCTCTTGAGTAAGTTGCCGGATGACTGCTCGATCGAGGATATTCAGTACCACCTGTATGTCGTCGAGAAAGTTAATAATGGTCTACAGGAGGCAGATTTCCAAGGCACGATATCTCAAGAAGAAGTTGAACAACGGCTTGGCAAATGGCTCATCGAGTAGTATGGTCACCGCGAGCTGTTGAAGACCTTGAAGCGATCGCTCAGTACATAGCTGTCGACTCGAGCGCGTACGCGGCGGCTGTGACAAAAACAGTCCTCAATACTGCACGTAACCTCCCACGATTTCCATTTGCAGGAAGGGTCGTACCAGAGTTCGACGATCCGAATATTCGTGAGTGGTTCCGCCTATAGCTACCGGATTATTCATCGAGTTGAGGAACAAGTTGTGACCGTCGCAACCGTCGTCCACGGTAAACGATTATTGAAGATCGAATGAGTTTCCGTTCGATGTCCTGGAGCGGGTGACGGGATTTGACCTGCAACTCAGGCAAGGACGATCCGAGTTCTCACCGGTGTCCTTAAATCTTAAGAGAATGAAAATTCAACCTCGAATTTTTGTTAGCGTTCCCGACGATCGTCATTTAGACGCCCGCCGAAAAGCACTTAAGCGCACCATCATTCGGTTCATAGCAAGACAAGGATTTGAGGTACTAGGATTTCACCCTGAACAGTTTGGTGTCGGGCGGCCTAAAAATTTGGAAAGCTGGACAGTCGACAGAGCTATTCAGCTGATCAGGCGGTGCGATGGTGTTTTGATACTTGCACTGGCAAGCCAAAGCGTCCGTACTTTGGATCCTCAGGAACACAGAAGGACACCAGACGCGGGCGCAATTTCGATGTTGCCGAGGCCGTCTAATCACTTGGAGGGTGGACTTGCAGTAGCACAACAGTTACCGATCCTAATCCTTTTTGAAGAGAACATGGCTAGAACTGGAATTTTTGACAGTGGCATTAAGACTACTACCATCCCCGCACATGTCGGGCCAGCATGGATCAAATCCGAGGCCTTGCGACAGCATTTCAATGTGTGGGCTGATGAGGTTCGCGGACGGCGCGATGTGTTTCTGGGCTACTGCAGTGAGGCCAATTCCGCTGCAAAAAGAATTCGTAAATACCTGGAAAGCCAAGGCTTCACTGTTTTAGATTGGGCTCGCGACTTCAAAACTGCCGGAGCTACTATCCTTGAAGAGATTGAGCGGGCAGCCAATCGATGCCGATGCGCTGTGTTTCTATTTACAAAAGATGACGAGCTCGACGTAAACGCAAAAGCTAAAGCCTCAGTCGAGGCCATTCCTCGTGACAATGTATTACTGGAAGCGGGATACTTCACACAGGCACGGGGTAAACAACGAGTGGCAATCGTGCGCGAGAAAGGCGCGAAGATGCCGGCCGACTTCGGAGGCATCATCTATTTGTCGCTCGACGACCGGAATAACTTATTGCCAGTCAAGCGAGGTCTTAGGAAGTTTCTTATCGAGGCATTGTGAAGTGTATTGAAGTCTAATACTAATCTGGAGCGGGCGACGGGATTCGAACCCGCAACTTTCAACTTGGGAAGCTGATGCGCTACCGTTGCGCCACACCCGCTCAGGTGAGACTGAAAGCTCCGGGCTGAACTGCGTTGAGAGATATCGAAAGCGAGATATACTAGCCTCGTAACTACAATTGATGGAGGAGAGCTAATGGCTAATTCGCTAGAGCGAATCACAATCAATCCTGACCAGTGTGGCGGTCGACCGTGCATTCGCGGCATGCGTATTCGCGTTATTGATGTTCTCGATCTCTTCGCGGCGGGGCTCACTTCCGAGCAAATCCTGGAAGAAATGCCTGATCTCGAAACAGAAGATTTAAAGGCTGCCCTGCAATACGCTGCCCGCAAGCTGGATCACCCGGTGCTTGCCGCATGAGGATCTGGGTTGATGTCAAATGTCTCCTGCGATAGCCACGTGGATTAGCAGTAATTACGCTATGAGTGCGGTGGCAATTCGTGATCTCGGATTGCGGGATGCGGAAGACAAAGAAATTTTTGAAGCCGCCAGGCAAGAGAAAGCTGTGGTTATGACCAAAGACAGCGATTTCGTGCTATTGCTAGATAAGCTGGGAGCACCGCCTCAAGTAATTTGGGTCACCTGCGGAAATACCTCTAACGCACGCTTAAAAGAAGTCCTAACGAACACACTACTCAAGGCGCTAGATCTCCTCAACTCCGGCGAAAAGCTAGTCGAGATTAATGCAGCCTGATTTGCACGGCCCGATTACCAAAAGCAGCCGAGCCGTCGTTGTTGACGAGGCGTACAATAAAGGGGTACAAAAAGGGGTACATTTCTGATGCACCTCTTTGAAACCTGCGATTCTATTATGCCCGCGTAGCTCAGTGGATTAGAGCGTTCGCCTCCGGACCCATTTTTACCTTCCGGTTTTCCTGAACAAAATAGAAAACATCAATAAAAACGGCCTGTTTCTTGTCTCCCTCTGTACCCCCTAATGTCCCCTTGTGGCCTAAAAACCACTTTAAAAGGGGGACAAAAAGGGGGACACAATACCGTGGCTTGGGCCAACGTATCAACGTGCTCATTGGCGAGTGCGTACGACAAGCAATCGAGGGCTTTCTGGTGTCCTAACGTGTCTCCTTGTGTCCTGAAAACCACGTAGAACGGGGGACGCCAAACAGATACACTAACGGTGGCTTGGGCCAACTCTACCAACGTGCTCAAGTGGCGAGTGCATCGCCAAGACAGAGGTGCAAATTGAAAATACTTCAGCGAACAATCCGCAGAAAAAGAGGTAAGCACTGCGCACGCATCCGGTTTGAAGACGACAATGGCAAGATTCACGAGATCATGCGCACTGCCGAAAATAAGAGTGCAGCAAAGACCAGACTCGCTCAACTTGAGGCAGAGATTCTAGAAAAAGGAACAGCGAGGTTTGAAGCGGGTAAGGTCACGTTCCGGCAGCTTGCTGAATACGTGAAGACCCGCTTCTATGTACCGGCCACTTATAGCGAAGATGGCTCAAAGATAAGCGGTGTCAGGAGTGTCAAGCCAGCGCACTGTTGTATAAACAGGCTGGTCGAGTACTTCGGCGACAAGGATATAACCAAAATTGACGATGAGGCTTTCGAGAAGTACAAGGCGCGCCGTCTAAAAACAGTTTGCATCGCTACGGTTGATCGTGAGCTATGCAAAGCGCGAAAAATGTTTGGTGTGGCGCTGTCCAAAAAGTGGGTTTTCGATAATCCCTTCAAAACCGAAGCTGGCAAACAGTTGATCCAGGTTGCTGCTGAAAAGGGTGCTGTCGAACACGTATTGTCCGACGCCGAAGAGCAACGGTTGTTCAAGGCCCTTCAGACAGCGGACCGTCGTCATACAATTCCGGTGTTCATTGCAGCGCTTGAGACTGGCGCTCGATGGTCCAGCCTGGTCGAGTTCTTAAAGTGGAAACATGTCAACTTCAAAGCTGAAGAAGTGACCATCACCACTTACAAGGACAAAAACATGAAGCAGTGGGAGATTTCGATCAGCATTCGATTGAAAGCCGAGCTGCTGAAACTCAAACTCCAAAGGAAGAGCGACGATCCTGAGGAGCTGCTGTTCTCAAGCGCGAGCGTGAACCTGCGTAAGGTGTGGGAGGCTGTACGTAAGGAGGCCGGTATCCCTACAGTGCGCTTTCATGACTTGCGGCACACGTTTGCAACTCGCATGGCTGACGCCGGCATGGAGATGCAGGAACTGGCAAAAATTTTGGGTCACACTGACATCTCTATGACCTATAGGTACTACCACCTGACGAAGAAGGTGAACGACAAGATGAGGGACATACTGAACAAACGTGCAGCGATGTAGGTGAAATGGAACCCGCTACGTGTATCTTGACCTCTCCTTAAGAATGACTTCAACCGTTCACACTCTCTGGTCGTAACCTCTTGAACTGAAAAGAAAGAAATGACCGAGAGTGTTATGAGACAAAGTGCGAATGCAACCGCACGCGAATGTCTTGAAGCAGGTTCCGATAACGCGTCAACCACCGCTTGTTCTGCTGAATTTGATCTCGTACTTCTTCATTGACAAACCTGTCACTGTCGCTAGGTTTGACCAGATCTAAGCCCTCTGTTTCAACCTGACCGTTGTAGACGTCTGACAGCCTCGTCTTTCCGTTGAGGTAAAAATTTGCAGCTTTCATTATTCTCTGCAGGTTCTCGTAATCATCTTTCGAAAAGAACAGCGCCTGCAATCCAATGCTCTCTTCAGCTTCTCGCCGTCTGTCCGCGAAGGACGCAAGCGCCTCTCCCGAGACATGCTCCCAAAGTGCTTGGCCCGCCTTTTCGAGTTCGAGCAACGAACGCCAGACACTAGAGAAAGCCGCCCGTTGCTCAGCTGTCGCGCTGGTCCCATCTCGGAGTCTCGTCGGTGCGGCAGGTTGAACCGTATCGTTCGTCGGTTTGTGTGCCGATAGCCTCTCTTCATCCTGAAGTTTGCGAATGATAAGGTCAGCTAAGTCTTCAGGCGATTTGTTACTTATGTACCCAATGGTTGGCAACACGCCTGGCAGTTCCGTGTCATCCAGTCGCACTGGTAAGATGTATTCACGGTTATCCTCAAAAGCGCGAGCTTGAGCATTCCTCAGTTCATGTTTGGTCCATAGCTTTTCTGAGTACGATTTCGAGATGAAGATTACGCAGTAACGAGCTTGCTTTCGATAGACGTCTGACAAGTGCTGGTACAAATCCTTGCCCCATAGCGAGACCTGCTCATATTTGTCGTAAAACAACACGATCCCAGCTGCAAGCAACGCTGCTGCGACGCGTTCAACATATTTACGGTCCTCGCCGGCGAACGAGAGACAAACGTCGTAACGAGAATTGCCTGAGCTAACGATCGCGCTGCTAGTTGCGCTTTCGGAAGTATTTCGTCCCGAGCGTTGTTCTCCCAACCTCACGAGCAAGTCGTCGATGTTTTTGTATCTCAGGTATTCTCGTTTAACTTTCTCGTCAGCAATGGTGACGGAATACTGGCCTGGTCTATCTCCATACCCAGCACCACCGTTCCAAAAGTCGCCGAGGTGGCTCAGAAACGTGAAGATGAGCGCGACGTCTTCCTCAGGCAGCGTCAAGCCTTCTGATACCTGCTCAGATGTTATCGCTCTTATTCCAGGCTCTTTAAGGATTAATTCTCTGACAAACCGGATTACTTGATCAGTCTCTTCTATCAGCTCAGTGGCTGGATCAACATGGAGAATGCCCAGGAGCGTCGGCTCAATGCCGAAGCGCATGAGTCGATTATCAATATTGCCGTATTCAAAATCCTCCGGAAGATTTGACCAGAGCTCGACCAACATTTCAGTCGGATCAACGTTCTTCCCGTGCCGAAGTCGCGCATACGCAGCCTCCAACCATTTAGCAACCTCAGGCGTTAGGGGAACTCGAGGAAAATTCTGTTTTGGTATTCGCTCTAACGGTGGCTCGTCAGACTCCGGATTCGCAGGCGCGACAACACCCTTCGAGCTTATTAAACGATTGAACGCGTTAACCTGCGTCGCGGTTAATGGAACGAGGTTCCTATCTGACCCTGAAAAGAGCGGCATAAGTTCGCTTAGCCGCTTGATGTCCTGTGAGCTTACTAAGTCCTGCTGAACAACCGGACGATTCACTGTGACTCTGTAAGCCCTACGTTGAAGCTCTGCATCCTGATAAGACTCTCGCTTGATAACATGGCCCCAGCCATATAGCTCATCGTGAGCGGCCGTCAAATAAACGACATCACCAGCTTTTAGTCGCACATCTACAAAGACTTTATCGTAGTCCCAAGGCGTATTCGCGGAACTGGGGTGAATCTCGCTGTAATGCGGTGGACGGCGAAGTAACCAGTATCTCATTGACTGCTCTCCGAAACCTTAAACTCATCGGAACGATAAATAAACAGTCGAGAGCACGTTCAAACATGACGACTGTTGGACCCAATCACATTTTCCCTACCACCTTCGTGAGTGACTCATCTAGGTTCTGCTACGCATAACTGGCCTTCGGGGAGTTGCTCAAACCGAACTCTGGCCTTACATGTAGTATCGATACTCCGGATGCGGCTTCCAATCGGATGGCATCTCAGCAAGGATATCGCCAACTCTTCGTGAGAACGCGAGCGTTATTGGCTCGCTGCTAGAAAAGTCGGCAGTATTCCAATTCATCTTCGTAAGAGCTAAGACTTCTTTAAGGACCAAATCCCAAGGACTATCGCCATAATGCTCCATTACCTCAAGGGGTTGTGGCACGCGAGGGCCAGGATATGTTCGCAAGAAGGGAACGTAGCCAGACGTATACAAGAGGAGATCAGTATCGCTAAACTTTACATACGTTCCGCGCAACGGCGGATAATCACCAGTTCTATAGAATTGAATGCCACGCTGGCCCAATGAAACGAAATCCTTGAGAGGGACAATCTCACACGCTTCTTCGAGGCCAGCTATCTCCTCTTCCCAAAACCGCGAACTCTTATGAACCACAATTCGAGTTGGTAAACTCCCGCGGTTTTGACGCTGGTATAGTTGTATAACATCCCGAAGCAAACCAGACGCAAGGTCCTTTGTGAGATGGGGAGAGGGACCCTGTTGGTTCCATTCAAACGTATTTCCGCGAAGGACGTAACCATCGCCGGCAGAAGTAAATGCTTGGGCCATGCTAGTACGCATTGCCGGATTTTCGCCAAGTAACTCGCGATAGAATGAAAGGCCGACGAAGCACGTTCCAGGTTGCAGTTCAGCGAGACGCCAGGGAGATCCACCTGCTTTGTGATACATTGCCGTTGTAAAATTCCACGCCCTTGTGGCAATGTCTTGGACTCGTTGACCCGAATCAGCTGACGCCGATAATTTTAGTGTGCGCGGCCAAACCAACTGCGTTGGAAGTCCCAACTGCATTGCTTCAGCCTTGAGTCGACGTCTCAAGTTCTGATGGCCTCCTTCATCGTCCTCAATTCCCAGGCCCGTTTGAGAGTCGAAAAGAAACATTTGATTAATATTTCTGCGCTTGCTGCCTCTCATTCGTCTTCTTCGCGCAGGTCGCCGTCTTGGCACCGTGCAAGCACTAATAACTTCATCGGGTATGCAACAAAGAACAACATTCGGTTTGGGATCGCGGTTGGCCAACACTTCTAGTGATCGAACATATAGGCGAACGATGCCCTTCACCCGAGTTTGGAATTCATCGTCTGCTAGAGCCTCTTTGATTTCGGAGTCTTTAATACATTCTCGCCATGTGTCGCCAAAAACAAACTCGCACTCAAAAGGGCTATCGGAATTGAACCCAGGGAAGTGTGGGTAAAGAAACGGTTGTGTGCCATCATTCGACAAAATACCCTGACAACCCTGAAGCCAAGCCTCGGCGTCAGCAACCATTGAGGCAGGTCCAATGATCCCCGCGATTATGCTACGTAGCGGTGCGCGCGTTTGACCCTTGGGACCGTACGGGCCGTATAAGGCCAAGCCTGTTTTTGGATCTACGTGAGTGTGGCCACCTCCGAAGGTTAGAAGCGGTTCCGAAATGACGCCCGAATCGAAGTTCGGTACACGTGCCGACCGTCGAAGTTGCTCAGGAAACCGTTTGCTCAGGGTGGTCCTCTCCTTCTTCCTCATCGAAATCCTCATCATTCCCTGTTTCTTCCGCATCGAGTTCTTCGTCTGACTGCTCTTCCATCGCAATATCAACGAGTTCGTCTTCTTCGGCCGCAATGATGGGAGCTTCATCGTCCAATAGCCGCATCAAGTCTCGTTGATCTGATGCGATGCCATAAGCCTGTTGAATCATGGCGGGTATGGTTGCGATATCCATCGCCTGATCTCCGGCTAGAACTGAAATAGGTCCGCCTCGACCTCGGCGGAGAACGCTGGTCCAAAAGCGAACATGATAAAGCACTTGAAGATTCCGCTCAGGACCGGTCCATTTCGCAACGCGGCGGCCTACATTAGGGCCGCCAATCGGCGTCGTACCATCTTTCGTAATAACCCATGTCGGCTTAATTAGGACGTAAAACTTGTTTGCTAAGAATAATGTCTTGATGTAGGCACCCAAGTGGCGCCAATACAAGACCTCGTTATCCTTAAGGACTGGTTTAGCAACTGTTCTAGTGGCTCGCTTCTTTTGCGGAATCCAAGAGACGACATGGGAGCCTTCCTCTTTGGGTGGGAAGAAATAACGACCCTGTTTTTCGCTATCGATGACTAACCCACATCGAGAAAGGTGACGCTGGAGGCTCATGTTAAGCAAAGAGACAAGTAAGTTCCTCAACTCAGGATCGCGTAGGAAAGTGGTAACTTCGTTAATCTCTATTTCGTTTTCGTCCACGACATCAGCTAATGGTCCTTCTGGATTTTCCAAGTCGTGAAACGTAACAATTCGATCTCCATAAATGCGGAACGATGGCATACGACGCCGTTCAGGTTCAATCCTGTCGGCTTCCTGACCTGCACGAATGATTTCTTTTAACCGCGACTTTGACGGTATCGTGAACCCACCTCGTCTTTTTGGGCTTAGAAGATGTTGAGCGACACCAGCAACATGAATATATTTCGGTAGGCGCTCCACTGGCAGCATATTGCAATACAACCGTTCAGGCTCAGAGACGGCATCCGGATAAGCGTCAGGTATGGCACGTTCTGCAATCAACGTCGATCGATCGATTTTGGTCCCGCTGGTTATTAATTGACCACGATGTGTGATCGGTCGAGGAAGCGGTTCCCCTCTAAGAACGGATACCAACTCCCGCAATCCAGACTGATAATGATGACCACGAAGATCGATTGCTCGGAGATGACGAAGCAAATAAGGAATGTAGGGACAATCACTAACAAGTAGCGGGATGATTCGACCTTTGCGATTGTCAGGATCAGAATGAAGGGCCGCATGCCATTCTGCATCAGTCCACCCGCTCCCGCTCATGAAATAATCGGGCGTCATGATCAGCGCGATGAACCTACTTTTCTCAAGGCCTTCATTTATCATTCGAGGCAAGCTGTCTCCGGGACGCACCTCAGCCTCATCCAACCAAACGCGCAGATCGTTGCTGTCGGAACCCAGTCTTTCTAGATCCGCGGCAAGCTCCCGGACAAACGGCTTGTCAGTCGTGCGATGAGAAAGAAAGACATCTCGTGTAGAGGGCGCAGCCTGGTCAAGATAACCAGCTATCCTCAAAAGATCCTCATAATTAAGCTTGTACGTCTTAGCGAGCTTCTGAAGGACGGGAGGTGACGGGTTTTCTACCTTGCCAGTCTCGACCTGAGAAAGGTAAGCATTTGAAATTCCTGTTTCCGCCTCTACCCCTCGCAATGAGAGCCCTATCGCCTCTCTTGACTCCCGCAGATACTTCCCGAGCCCGGATAGCGACTTAGTTTTTTTTCGAGTTCTAGAGTTGCTCATGGAGTCACTGATGCTATACATATCACGCAGCCTGGGTGTCGCGCTTGACAAATCAAGCAGGCGTGCCTCAGAATAGCCGCCATCGGAGGAGAAGTCAATAACGGGCGTCCAACATGCGCGTTCCTGGCCGCCCAAGAAGAAGTGACAAAAAGGGCCGGGTGAAGCTATGGAGTGGATCATTTTATTGATCGCCCTGGGTTTTGTTATCTCGCGACTTAAATCAATCAGAATTGACTTTTGGGACCAGTCAGCCGCTAAACGGCTGAAACCAGCGGATGATGAAGGCCAGAGCAAGAGACTGGAATCTACTCCGAAGTCACATCAGTAATCTCGCAGTTCGAGTTCACTTCTTAATCTAACATCAGCGAACCTACCCTGCCTTAAGCAGACCGTCACAGACCACCGAGAAGAAACCTCGCGAATGAATGGACCAATCGAGTGACAGATGGCTCAGAGGGTTAATACCTTGGCCCACGTTGATGCGAGCTCGCTAAAGTTGAGCGTCAATCTTGGCGAGTTCGCCCTCTATCTCCTTCAGCAATGGTTGAAGTGGACCGCGAATTTGCATCATAAGGTGGATTGAATCCCAGAAAGCGCCGTTTGGATAGTGCCCGATTGGCGTGTCATTGGTAGCCGCCTCGTGTATGTAGGGGTATTGTCCGCGAATCTTGCGTTCGGTTTCCCGGAGGATCAAGTGGGCAGTCCCAAAATTCCGCGCGGCAACCGCGTTTGCGGTGCGGGACGAACCATTTTGTTGAAGCCCTATTCGCATTTCGCGGATCGCCTTATACATTAGAACAGGGTCCTCAAAATGGTGTGGCGCTGACATCACTTCACGATCAAATAGACGAAGATCCTTTTCAAGTCGATCACGACTTGCCAGAAGCAAGGCGCGCCGACTCGCGAACAATCCGGGAAAAGCGGTGCTCACAACCGAGTGGATCGCCTTCAGATGCTGCACATCTGTCACAGCGTGATCTCTTCTAAGAGCGTGTCAAAATCAAGAACGTCCTGACTCCAGTTGAATGACACTCCTGGGCACGTCTCGGTAATTTTGTAAGAGCGCTGTTTCCTTAAAAGGGAAAACACCTTGAGCTGGTCTATTTTCTTAGACAGACCGTGAACCCGAACGCACGAAATTGTCTGATTGAGCTTCGCAGCACCTTGTTGGGAAGTGACCTGGATGCCAATTCGCTCCGATGCCTCGAGCAGGTCGATACACTCGGAATTCGCCGTTGTGTTCGTATTCACGAGCTTCCATGAATGAAATACATTCAGGACGTCGCCAACAAAGTCTTCAGCATGTATGTTGATATCAGTCAAATTCAGACTACCGCCAGGACGGATGTATGCCTGCAGATGAGCAAATGCCAAACGGATATCTTCACGAAGTTCTTTGATTGCTAACACTACGACTGCGTCCCCCATTTAATGACTGATTCTAGTGAGGCCTAAGTTACTGAAGTTCTCAAGACACTTTTGTTCCTCAATGAATTGGCCGACGGTCCTAACGTCGATTTTGGACTGACCTTGCGGCTTGAAGTCCAACGACAGATGGTAGCTTAACTGTTCGGAAAGGTGGAATTGAAGTAGTAGTGTAAGCCAGCAGCGACGACGGAGGCCGGAAAGACGTAAACTATGATCACACAGCCAAGTGATAACCCGGTGTCTACTCAATACGAGCGTTCCATTAACATTGGACAGGCGAACTAAATGGACAATATGAGTAGATTTCTTGCTTTTTATACCTACATTGACTGAGGCGTGCCATTTTTGGCGAGGTTTGTCCGCATATCTTTTGGTTGGACCAAATGGCCGAACAAGCAAACGTACGGTTGACGCCGACCGTATGCCGATAACGCTATCGATCATCCGCGAAATTTACGCCTCTCCCTCACGCCTTCCTTCGACCGACATTCTTCAACACAACCAATAAGAAAAAGAGGCGGTTAACGAGGCGGTGATTCACTAGGAAATCTCCAAAGGGAACCGCCGTAATGAGATTCTTGCTTGGCGTCCTCGTTGGTTACACCGTACGAGGCAAACACAAACTGCTTATCAAAGTTCTTGTGACGCTGCTGGTTGTGTATGTCGTTTTGTCGGCTGTCGTTTTGCCAGCAATTGCACTTCTGGCGCTGAGTCTTGACGTCCAACGTGAGCGCCGATCAAGACCAGCACAAACCAAGGTGCCAGCGCTCAAAGGACTGACCTATGAAGACGCCGAGAGGAAGCTTCGTGCCTCTAACTTAAATATTCGTTTGTTGGCGACACGTTACGATCTTGCCGTTCAACCGGGATTGATTATCGACCAAACTCCTGCACCTGGAGAGGAAGTAACTGTCAGCTACTCTGTTGGGGTTACCGTTAGCAGAAAGGATTTCGTCGGCCCTGGTCCATGAAGTTAAAGCTCATGCTACTGCATTGGACCGAATAAGCCGCACGCTGCGTTCTTGGCGTGTCCAGCCTCCGTGTCTCTCAATCGAACTGACACTACAAAGGTTTCCCAGAGACATAGAGATTCACGTAATCACTTCCTCCGAGGTTGCTAACATGAAAAATGTTTTCTCTCTTCGCAAGCGTTCATTCCTCTCGCCTGTCTCAACCGGATATACGTCGCATATCTTCGCTGAGGTTGAATCCTCCAACTACGGCGAATACAGGTGGGGACACAACATGCTTACCATTGCCGATTGCCGGCGCAGAGTCCAGATTGAATTCTTTTTGGGTACTAAGCGAGAGCGTCGTCGATCCCTAGCCAAAATCAATCTGCTCATTGCCATTCTCACGCGCTTTCGTGACGTGCTCACTAAAGAGATAGCGTTAATCGAAAAGGCCAAAGCCAAATAAGTGTTTGGAAAACAATCGCGGGCCAACTCACAGCTAGCTGTCATTCACTTGATGACTGGAAGTGAGTTGGACCGCGACGCCAAGACTAAACTCAAGTCAACCGTTCTGATCGAGAAGAAAGAAAGGCAACTAATGCCAACGACTAAACATGAACTGCTCGATTGGTTAATGGATGTGCCAGAAGATGCCGAAATAGGGACTGATGGACAAGGACTAGCGTTGTTAGCAATTCTTGGCACCAACGTTCACCTGTTAGAGATCGGTCACATTCCAAATGCGGACGAACTCTATGCTGAGGCGATCAATCAGGCAATGATGGAACGACTATGGCGGATTGATGCAGCAGGCGGAGAAACAGAGACCGGGGTAATAATAGTGACATTTCAAGGTTACATATCAGGCATTCCCAGTGTGTTCTCTACAGATTTCAATACGGCGTTTATATTCAAGAATACACTTCAGGCGGAAGACTTTATCGCAGAGTTCACAGACGAGCTGCACAATCCGCAAATTCTCGATTGCCCGTAATCCTACCGGCGGATATTTGCACTGAATTCTTTTTGGCCTGCGCTACTAGACGCTACACTCATTCGTACAAATCAACCTCTTTCACCGAATCTAAAAACTATGGGACACTCGCGACCTCGTCCGAAATATCTTGCAAAGAAGCTCCTGCAAATCCGGGTCAGATTAGGAGTGTCTCAAGGAGACATGGTCAAACGACTGGGTGTTCAGGATCTGATCCACTATACGAATATTTCCAAGTACGAACTCGACAAAAACGAGCCACCACTCGCTATCCTGCTCGCCTATGCCCGCCTAGTAGAAATTCCTGTCGAACAGATCATTGATGATGAAATCGAACTAACAATTTGATTTCCGTAAGGGCATTGCGATCTTTTCATACCGCTAATCACTTTCCACACATCAGTCGATGCGGCACTCACAGTGTCGATGTTGAAGTTCCAATCAATCGCTGCCGTCTGCTAATTCAATAACTTCCTTCCACTCCGAGACCTTTTTACGATCCAAGTAAAGAGCAAATACCGGAGCCTTCGCTGCGGACGCCGTCAAGGGTCTGCGCTTCGCTCCGATGAACTCCGCGAACTACAAAACAGTTCGCTCCGCCCTTGACCGCCTTCCTCGCTGCGGCTTAAGAGTCAACAAGAGCTGCTAACGCAGCTCAGAAACGAATCGTTTCTGCCTTCAGCCTTCATCCAATCTAATTCTTCCGAGAAGTCTTCCGTTCTGTTCGAAAGACTGTCTTCGAACTATGCCAACCTTTCCTGCGGCTGAGCCTCTGCTCCGGGTGTCCCGCATTCCATTGCGAAACTTTTCGGGTGACAAGGACCAGAGTTCAAAGGAAGCGTCATCGAGTTGAAACGCGCCAATGATAGAATCTAGGCGATCAAGCATCTTGAAGGTCACACCTACACTATCAGTAGCACTGGCGGCGCACTTGATGACGACTGTCTTACCTTCGAGCAGCGCCTCGTTGCTTGTTTGTCCTTTCATAATTGCACCGATCTTTGAAGCGATTGCCCGAGCTGTAACTCGACCCCATTCATTTGCTGCTGCTCCACTTATTTGATCTTGTGCCATCCTATGCTCCTTGAGACTCATGCTTCTCTTTCGAGAGATAATTAATGATACCTCGCCGTACGATACGATGATATTAGGCGGTGGGGTGTGTTAGAGGCTGCTTCCGTATAGATCGGCAGTCTCGCCACAGCTTTGCGTTTATCATGTGCAATCGCCTTGAAAAGATCAAAACTGCCGTGGTCTGTCATACCTTCCTCAATCAGCCGACGACGGACTTTTGCATCCAGCCTCCTTCCAACTATAATCTCCTCGACTCTATGAATTCGCGTCATTTTAAAAATCATAAGTCTGAGCGCTGTAGTCGCAGGTGTTGCGACTCAGTCCACTTGGGCAGCGGATAAATCGGCTGATATGTAAATACTTGTATAGCTGAGAATCTAAGCTGCCTTGAGACGAGTTCTCCTGGCAGCTTTTGGTTTTACAATAACGATTCTAGACGAGGTATCGGGAATGGGACGAAAAGCACCGAGGTTTGACATAGAAGAAAAATCGTCAGGGAAATGCTCCAGCTCATGCCGAATGTGCCGAAAGCTTTTACATGGTTCTTCAAAAAGGTGGAGCATTTCAATTATCGGGAGCCGGTCACTTTTATCGCAGACGCTCGCGCAAAGTTGGAGGAGTCTGCCCTTTTACGCGCTGAGGTCAGTCCAAAAACTGCACGTAGATTACAGCGTCTACTGGCGAAGCTTCCCGTAAAGGAGCAGATGGGAAAATGTTTTGACGAAGCCGCAGAATTCCTGAAGAGAGAAGCTGCGAACGATCCGCGATATTCGCTTTTGCTTAAACTCATGAGCGAAGCCGATAAGAGGGTACCTGGAATTTCGATGACCATTGTTTCGCAACGACACGGCGACCTAATACAGTCGCTCGAGGCGCAGTGCGCAGCATATAGCCTACTTAAGCAGGCTGAACGAGAGCGTGGAGAGGCGAGAGCGACGTCGGTCCTGCGAGCCTTGGCTGAAACTTGCGAAGCACTCTACAGACCTTATCTGATCACAATCTGGTTCTTGTCGTTTTTCAAAGAAGGTGAGATGCCGCCACAACAGGTTCCATCAACTGGTAATCTGGTCAAGGACAGTTACAAGCGGTTATCCGCATATCCTGGTTTAGTCGAACCGAACGCCGCATGGATGCGAAACGCTGCGACCCATTTTCGTCGCAGGTACATCCCGGAAAAGGATGCATTCGAGATGTGGGATAACTCCGTTGCGCCTCGGACGGTCACCGTCGATGAATTGTTTGAGATCGCCCGACGAATGTATCAGATCTCTGGCGAAACAATTCAGCGCGTGGCTCGGCTACATGCAGTGAGAACGCTATTCGGCCCAACCGGATTTCGCGACGAATTCGTTGAATCTTTTCCGTTAGTGCTATCAGGTAATGCGGAAGAGACAAAACGGCTGGACGACAAATTTACGGCTAAGACCGAGCGAATGGTTCGGCCTGTAGCTGATTTCTTTAACGCACATATTAAGAACCTGAAGTAGTACCTACTGACGATCATGTTTTCTTGTTTCAATCCATATCAAACGGATGGAGCGAAATGCGAATGGCAAGGTGGTAACCTTCGGAACTTTGTCAAAGCGTTCAACGAAGAGCGCGGAACCACGTACAGTTTAGAAGAATGTCTGGATGTTTACGCCTCTGACAGATCGCATGTCCGCGATAAGCAACCTGAAGTATTGGTCACAGGCGCGCGAGGCGAGCAGCCGATGGTGATAGAGCGAAAACAGGTTGTCAGCGAAGCGTACGCCAGGCATCACAGAAATCAGCACCTGATTGGTGAGATGATTCCAGAACTTATATGGCCGCAGTTTAGTAAAGATCTCTACCTGCTTGAGATCAATGATTGTGATCTTCGCGATAAAACGAAATCCAAAGTCCACGCTGAGATTCGGCAGATCGCAGACCAGGTCATAGCCAAGAGCGGATTGGGTGTTGAAGGAAAATCCATCTCGGGAAGCAGGCCTTTCGCTTGGCGATTTAGAAGGGTGCCCCTCATCGACCGCGACGAAACTATGCCAGATGCGGGTATTGGCGTCACTATTCACGGAAGTGGGGTGGTATTCGATCAAAATATTATCGTTGCCAGTGGGCGGGCTCGCGCCGAATATAGCGAGCTTGTCAATCGCTGTATTGCCGAAGCTGGACTAAAATTCGAGATGTACTTGGACCATCGAAAGGTCGTTGTGTTGGAATTCTACGGCGACTTGATGCTGCTCGACGAAGATGATGCTAAAGAGATCGTCAGGGAAATGACATTGCCGCCGGCAATCGATGAAGTGTGGATTTCGACCCCGCAATGGGTTTCGGAATACGATTATGAGGTTGGGTACGAGCGAGTCTGCTGATGTATTCCAGGCAAAGTTTAGCTTACGTTAGTTGATTCGTTTTTCCTGCCGGAAGCTGACCTCAAATATCTCTCATGGAGGAAGCGTGATAATTAAGGCGAAAGTTCACCGCGCCGAAGCGAGATCTTGAAGGTTTGTCTCAATTATCGAAATTTCGCCATGTGAGCCCGCCAGTTGTGCTAGGCGCGCGTGTTTTGGAGAAGATTTTTAGTGAGTCAATTCGATTAATTGACAGTGGATTGATGAACACGTAAATTTCTCACCGAGTTCTATTCGCTTTCACTTGGCGAACTCGAGTTCGCCTGGCCTCGCACAAGTAACCGCAAGAGAATACTTTCTCTTGTTACCTCTAACCAGCATTCACGTATTCATCTCAGATGATGAGTAATTCGCTCTACGCTCACAACAATGACTCAACCAAAACTGAATCCATTATCTCGGTCTGCCCTCGTATTCGTTATCTTAATGCTCTTCAGAGCCACGAGTTTGGCGCAGTTCCAAACCGCGCAGATCTCTGGCTTCATTAGCGACAAACACGGAGCGACTCTCCTCGGGGCCGCTGTAAAGATCGTGAATGCCGATACGAGAGAGGAGCACCAGACTCTCACTGATAAAACCGGCTATTTCATCTTCACTAATCTCATGCCAGGCAAATACGAGATCGCGGTTGAAATAACCGGATTCCAAAAATTCCTTCAAGTCGGAGTCAATGTTGACGCGCATTCAAAGGTTCGTGTCGACGCGTCGTTGGAACCGAAGGGCCTCGATGAAACGGTAAACGTCATCGATGCACGGCCTGACATACAACGCGACACAGCGGTGATGGGTAAAACTATCGAGCGGCGAGACATTCAGGATTTAGCTCTTAACGGACGCAATCCAATCAACTTCGTATTGTTGGCGCCCGGCGTGCGCGGAGGGCCTTTTAATTCCTTTAATCCAGACGATCTCGGCGCTATTGGATTCTCGATCAATGGCAGTCGTCTCGAAGAAAATTTGATAACTATTGACGGAGCGATCGCTATTCGCACGCGCGCTTCCGGCGCGATAATCGGTATTCCGAACGCCGACTCCGTGCAGGAGTTGCAAGTATTTACGTCAAACTACTTGCCGGAGTATGGCCGCTCTTCGGGCGGCCAGATCAGATTTACAACACGAGCGGGTGGTCGCGATTTCCACGGGAGTGTTTTTGAGTTCTTTCGAAATTCGGCGCTCGACGCAAATAGTTGGGGACGGAACGCGAGCAATAACCTGGACATTTCCCGTAAGCCCGCGCCATTCACTTTCAATCAGTTTGGCTATGACATTGGTGGACCAGTTTACGTGCCCCGTAAGTTCAATGCGGACCGTGAGAAGCTGTTTTTCTTTTGGGCGCAGGAATGGATTGTATGGCGGCGGTTCGATACAAGTACTCAAACAGTTCCAACACAAAAAATGCGAGTCGGTGATTTCAGCGAGTTACTGAATCCGAATAATTCTTTTTTCGCAAGAGCTGTCTTTGTTCGCGATCCTTTAAAAGCTGGTGAATGCAGCGCAAATGATCAGACGGCGTGCTTTCCCGGGAATATCATTCCACTGGAACGCCTGAGTCCTAACGGCGTTGCGTTATTGAAAACCTACCCACTGCCTACACCCGGGTTCCAGCGTGGAGTTTCGAACTACATCGCTCAAAGTCCTAATCCGCGCGATACTCGCAAGGACACGCTCAGGATCGATTACATCATCGGCAGTAATAACCAACTGTCTTTTCGCGGTTCACTATTTAAGTGGGACTCAGTGGATGCCTCGCGGTGCGTTTCCACTCGCGCGGACGGATTGGAGGCGACCCAACAGATCCGCGGCACTCAGTTGGACCAGCCAACTCTCATCAAGTTTAATCAATGAACTAACTCTCGGCGCCTCGGTAGATCGTGTGTTCATCAACGTCTTCAACAACGGCCTGTACCAGCGCGATCAGTACGGCATCAATTACCCGTACCTGTTTCCGGGTAAAGAAATTGAAGACAAAATCCCGACGGTCACGATCTCAAACTTCGGCACAGTGGACGGTGGTCCTTATCCGTCGAAGTCTTCGGGGCCGATTTATACGTTGTCAAATAACATCACGAAAGTGATGGGCCAGCACTCAGTCAAGGCGGGAGTTTTTGTCGAATATTCAGGCGAAAATGACTTTGATCAGATCAACGTGCAACCCGTGCCGGGTGGGACAAACAATCAAAACGGCAGGTTCGAGTTCACTAATACGCGAACCAACGGGACTGGACTGGCAGTCGCGAACGCTGCGCTTGGGTTATTCACTAACTACGGCGAGATCGGCCAACGTGCTTACACGCCGTGGCGCGCGGGGTCCACTGATCTATTCATTCAGGATACGTGGCGCGTGCGGCCTAACCTAACGCTCGAGTACGGAACGCGCTATAGCTACTGGCAACCGTGGCGTAGTCTGTGGGGCAACATCGCGATGTTTGATCCGGCGTTTTACGATCGAGCGAGAGCCGCCACGATTGATAGTGTCGGCGGGTTCTTAATCAATCCTACATTTGAGAGTCGCTTCAATGGAATCGTACTGCCCGGTCGCAATTGGCCGGAAGCAGCTCTCGGTCGTGTCGACGCGGCAAGCGATCCCCGATTCCAAAGTCTTTTCCATGGACTGCCGGAAGGCTTTAGCGCCACTCATAAAAACGTCTTCGAACCGCGCGCAGGTATTGCCTACTCGTTTCGCAACAAGACTGTAATACGTGCTGCTGCCGGCATTTTCCATAATCGCGTTACGCTTAACGACTCAACCCTGCTCGGTGGCAACGCGCCGATCCAGTTCATGACGGGCGTAACTGATGGTCTTGCGGATGCTCCGGGTGGAGCGACGATAAGAACGTTTCCGCTAGTGGTGACAATGCAGGATCCGGAGTTCAAACACCCGACCTCGTACCAATACAACTTCACGATTCAGCGAGAGCTTCCCTTTCAAACGACGATCGATATTGCGTACGTGGGACGAATCGGGTTGTATTTGCAGCGCGAGCGCAATCTCAATCAACTTCTTCCGGGAACGCGACAGGGGAATCCCGGAGTTAACACGGATGCACTGCGGCCATTCAAGGGATTCGGAGTGATACGGCTGTCCGAGAATGCGGGACGTTCTGATTACAACGCGTTGCAACTCAGCGTCCGGCGCCGGTTTCAGAGGGGCCTTAGCTTCGGAGCCGCTTACACGTTTTCAAAGCTGACGGATGATGCGAGTAACAGAAGAGAGCGGCTATTCAACGCGTATGATGCGCATAGCTTCCGGGGAATCTCGAGTGACGACCGAACGCATGTTTTCAACGTTCACTATGTGTATGAACTTCCCTTTTGGCGGCAGCAGAACACGTTACTTAAGAAAGCGCTGGGAGGCTGGCAGATCTCGGGAGTGGGGCTCGTCGTCTCAGGCCAACCGCTAACTGTTTGTCGTGGTGATGACGACGCTGGAGTTGGAGACAGTGACTGCCAGCCGTGGGATTTGGTTGGGGATACTAACGTTGAGTCACCTTCATTCTCTCGCGGGCGCACGGTGGACCAGAATTTTTGGTTCAATCCAACTGCGTTCAGGCGTCCCGCGCCGGGCACGTTCGGTAATGCCGGGCGGAATATTCTGCGAGGTCCAACGTTTCAGAGTTGGGATATCGCGATCTCAAAGACGTTTTCAATCGATGAAGGCAAGCAGCTCCAGTTCCGGTCGGAGTTTTTTAACTTTCCCAACCATCCCAATCTGGCAAACCCAGACACGAATCCGACGAGCCCTAATTTCGGACGCGTGCTGGGTAAGGCGGGGGAGCGGAATATTCAGTTTGGGTTGAAGTTGTACTTTTAATTTAAGTCAAGATTCAAGATTATCCGCGCGGCCGAAAGGGTGCGGCATAACGAACTCGTAATGTGCGGGCCCAATCGTCGATGGTTCCCTTGTATCCCGTTTGGTGTCGACCCAACCAACCAACCCGGACTTCTATTACTTTTTTATTCTGGTCTATTGCGACCCCACTCTTGTCAAAAAGTCCAACATCTTTTGGTCCACCGACAGAATAAACCAAGCGGATTTCGGCATTCTTCGGCAGCGAGAACAGAACTACCCAGTCGGGCGGGTTAAATCTGCTTTTTTCCTTCTCCACGCGCCAGGTACTTGGATATGCAATCATTTCGCTCCGCTGAGCAAAAACAGGTGCACATGCTACAAGCACCAAGCTGATTAAAAGTAGTGTACGCACTCGATTCATGCGCTCTCCTTTGCAGACAAAATAAACAAGCAATCGTGTTTACTTTACTATGGTCTTCGAGGTCCACTAGTTAAAGTGTAGGGTTAGTTAACGGAAACTGATCGACTGAATCACTCGACTATTCTCTTGTAAGTACAGATTAGCGTTCGGTCCGGAGGTCACGTTCACCACATAGAACAAGTTTTCTGCACTACGCTGGCAAGTGTAAATCTCAACGTTTTCTGTGTAGCCCCTCTGAGGTGATGGACCAGCCAGACGACTGGTGATGCAAGGAACACTATTGATAACGCTCCTCTCGGAACGGCCAGTGCGTTTGAGATATTTATTCGCCGACAGTATACCTCGAACATATCGGTCTGTGCCTGATTCAAAGCTTGCGCCGTTCAGATCCGACAGCCCAAAAATTACACCATTAAACAGATTGCCGTTCATGTACTCGCTCTGTGGCGCAACCGTTATCGACGACTGCTCCTCGAAAGCTCTCCAGCCTGATGGAGTGTAATAGGCGAAGCCCGGACGTGGAGCTAACGTATAGTTCGGGTCGGTTGAACGACCTGTACGAATCGGTTCAATGGGAGTACGGCCGCGTCCGAATCCCTTTTCAGTAGGCGTTTCAGTTTGGGTAGAAGTGTCACTACTCGGCGGGCACTTACCTGAGTGTTCGCAGACTACTCTTGCGATCGCTCCAATCAAGTCTCTCACAAGCGTTTGTCCTGCTGAGGGTGCCTTTGGCCCTTCAGTTTCGTTCGGGGTGGTTTCTCGCGGAACGGTTACATTCTGAGCGAAGGTGGTTACTTGACCTCCAACACAAAACGCGATAACAGCAATCAAGGTCAATCGTGTGTACAGTTTCATCGTTAATTCCTCGCGTGGGATTAGTTCAATAAGTCTTCTCATAAATACCCGAGCGTGTTCCGGATCACGGATTCGGTCGTGAGGCTCCAACCCATCACACTGTGCTCGGGTATTTATGGGAGGACTTGGGGAATTCAAATTGTAAGGAGAATGATGAGTGTCAACTTTCCTCCTCAGAACCTTTCATCGGTAATATCGGATGCGGAGTGAGCGTGCCCACTGGTCGATGCTTCCAGTGTAATTACATGTTCTGGCGGCTGGATTGTAGCTCGACGTGCATTTTCGTGCTCTATACCCTGTGACAACTCTTACGACGTTTTTTCCGTTTCTCGTCGCCCAATGATCATGGGTCGTGCTGAAAGCCAGGACGCGACTCTCTATGCCGGCCGTTGTCGTATAGGCCCAGATATTTGTCGCACTCATGGGTATCTCGAATTCAACGACATAATCGGGAACCAAGATATCGTCAACTTTCTTTCTATCGACGAACCAGCATGCAGGTGAAGCGATATATCGAGATTGTGCTTTCACATCCGGTACGGTCGGCACGATGAAAGTGGTCGCAATAACGAAACAGAGCATATGACGAAATGAGACTTTTATTCTTTTGGGCGAAATCCAGTCTCTTTTTGGTTGCTTCATTTAGCAGCTACTCCTGTTTGCTTAGACTCTTCAATAATCGAATGCATTCGCGCAAAAGTTGGTCTATTCTTAGGTGGTTCGCTCTCGCAAGCGTGTAATCACCTCCCCGGTGGTATCTCAGTGAATTGTGAACTGGAAATCCTTCTACTATTACTAACGTCGTTCTCGTCCTGAACTTCTAATTGGTGTGACAATGTCGGAAAGAGAACCGGAAAAAACCTTCTACTCAAACGAAATTACCCGCCTTCTCAACGCGTGGGCCGCCGGCCGTCACTCAGCGGCTGACGAACTGTTTCCGTTGATCGAGCGCGAATTGCACAAGATCGCGAAAGAACATATGCGGCGCCAGGATCCAGGCCATATACTTCAAACAACGGCATTGGTTAATGAAGCTTACGTTAGGCTGGCGGGCAGTAAGGATAAAACGTGGAAAGATCGTCACCATTTCTATGCGGTGGCTTCAATGGCGATGCGACACGTCCTCGTCGACTATGCCCGGAAAGAACTCCGAGACAAACGGGGCTCGGGTAAGTCTGACGTACCACTTGATGACGCTACTGAAATTCCAAATGAACCCAGCTCTATGCTGATTGCATTGGACGAAGCGCTTCGCTCATTTGCCAAATTGGATCCGCGTGCCGCACAGGTAGTAGAGCTCCGCTATTTTGGAGGCCTGAGTATTAAAGAAACCGCGAGCGTTCTGGGTGTGTCACCTGCCACCGTATCCAACGACTGGACAGCAGCTCAACTTTGGTTGACACGGGAACTGAGTGAAAAGAAGAAATGAACGCTGATCAATGGCTGCGCATTAAAGAATTGTGTGTTGCGGCTTTGGCATTCGCACCACACAAGCGAGAAGCCTATTTGACGAAAGAGTGTAATGGCGACTTACCGCTCCTTCATGAAGTTCGTTCTCTACTTGCTGTGCAGAGCAAAGCCTCGGATTGTTTAGGAGAACTACCGTGGGAGTTTGTAGCAGCCGCATTTGAGAACCACGTCTCGTTGGTGGGTAGAAACATCGGCAACTACGAGGTACGGACACTTCTCGGCCGCGGTGGTATGGGAGAAGTTTATCTGGCCGAAGATCGTGACCTGGGCCGTAAAGTTGCGTTGAAAGTTTTGCCTCAGGAACTCACCAGGGACACGCAACCGCTCCAGCGTTTCAAACAGGAAGCTCGCGCCGCTTCAGGGCTGAAACATCGCAACATCATCACGATCTATTCAGTTGGACAGGAAGATGGAATCTATTTTATTGCCGCTGAGTATGTGAATGGTTTGACTCTGCGCCAGCGCCTGATGAGTTCCGGCCGGCTTGAATTGAAAGATGCAATTGAGATCGGGATACAGGTAGGCTCGGGGTTAGAAGCCGCACATAACGCCGGCATCGTGCATCGGGATGTCAAACCAGAGAACATCATGTTTGAGTCTGATGGGACAGCGAAGCTACTGGACTTTGGGATTGCTAAGCTGACCGAAACTCTTGGCCCGGAAAATGTTTCGTCCACTCAGCCGTTCAAGACGGAGCAAGGGATCATCTTAGGGACTCCAGCTTACATGTCGCCTGAGCAGGCGCGCCATCAACCGCTTGACCACCGTAGCGACCTCTTCAGTCTAGGTGTGGTGTTGTATGAAATGATCACCGGGAAGGTACCGTTCTCGGGAGGAACTCCGTATGACCAACAGGCTGCCGTGCTTGTTGGCGAGCCCACGCCGATCAATCAACATCTGGATAAATTCGTCCCTGAGCTGCAGTGGGTTTTGAGTAAGGCGTTAACAAAGGAGCCCGGACGGCGATATCAAACCGCTACTGACTTTCTGATCGATCTACAGATGCTTCACCAGCGATTGCAGGATGAAGATGTAGTACACGATAAGAAGTCTGATGTAACAGACGCAGCCAGTTCTCGCGTTACTGTGATCGCAGACAATAGACCGTTGTGGAAACGTCGTTGGACACTCACGGCAATTGTTCTGTTGCTCTTGGTCGCCGTACTTGCCGCAGCAATGATTTCGACAAGAGCGGGCCAACGGCTTTTCGGATTAATAGGGCCGCCACCCGTCATCGAATCAATTGTTCCAACGCGTCCTATTGACGTGATCGGGAATCAGCCTATCGAATTGCGTGGTCGTAATTTCGAGGATGGACTAAAACTCAAGGTTGGCTTTCCAAACGGCGGCTCAGGAGAGCTTTCCGGAGCACAGATTCAAAAACAAGAAGGCAACAGCACGGCGCTCAACATACTAATCGACCTTAATGGGAATCCGGGTATCTACACTCTTCAACTCTTAAATCCTGATGGTCAAGTCTCGTTGCCCTTCACTTTTGAAGCGCGTCATGAAACTCAAAGACCCTCGATCAATTGGATTGAGCCGGCCGTTGTAAAGAAGAGCGGAGGCGAACAGGTCATTGCCGTGTATGGCAGTAACTTTCAACAAGGAGTATCCGTCGACGTCGTACAGCCAACTGGCGAGACGTCACAGCTTTCAGGCCGGCAGATCGCAAACCAGACTCCGAATTCGTTTCACGGGTTGTTCTTCTTTTACCTGCCAGGAAAGTATTCGATTAGGGCTATAAACCCTAGTGGTGGAAAGTCAGAGTATTACGACATCGTCGTTCAATAATCCCAAACTATGATTCCTATCATGTGCAGAGAAGACTTTGCTTATCTGGCAGTTCACCGGCCTCGCTGCATTTATTGATAGGGTCGGATCGTTCTATGGACTGTTGCCGAAACGCTCAGCGAGCCGAAACGAGTCGTTTCTGCCAATGCTGGCCTCAAGGGAAGACACCTCCATGGCGGCCAAGTTTTCTAACCGATAGAATTCTAAAGGACCTGCAATTCTTGATGAATCATGCAGACCTTTATCGCCTGCCGGCAGATTACCTTAACAACCACGAGCTGTTGACTCATCGCGAATACTTGCAGCAGCAGGTACCCGTGATGCAATACCATTATTCTCGATGCGAGTTTCTTCGCTGTGGCGAAATCGGCTCACAATTGCTTGTCGCATTCCTGACCCGACATTCTAAAGTGTCAATCGACCGCATCCCTCAATTGTGGGTTGACTTCTTGAGAATGTGGTCGGGCACCTGCACGTGGCTAAATATTCTAAACGTCCCCTACGGCGATGTTGAGGCAGCGAGACTGGTAGGCGAAATCTATGAAGCAAAAGAGGACTGGCCCTCTCACTATAGCAACGCATCAATTCTATCGAATATGTATTATGTCGAGGCGTGTTCTTTAGCGGACGAACAGCAAGATCTAGCAATGCTGCCAAGCCACTCGTTTCGTCAAGAAAAACGTGATATGCGAAAGCTCCAACGGGAATTAGAACGGGAAAGGCAAGATCGCCTGGAAAAGGCGCTGAATTACTACAAACTCTTCATGGCTCGTTTTAGACCACCGTATCTTAATCTCTACCGCGCGTACATCTATCAAGTACAGGGACATTACGATCAAGCAATTAGCGATTTCAGTGATATGGCGATTGATCGGAGTCACGGGTCTAATGAGCTTAGCTACCTAGATGTGATCGCTGATCTTGGGATAACCAAAATACTAAAAGCCAAACGTGACGAGTTTACCCACAATGCGAAACGGAACTTAATTTCTGAAGGCATGTCTGGCTTAATGAGGCTCACGAAAGAGTACAACGATACTCTTCGTATCCAACCCCGCATACTTATCTCATCATCGAGAAAGAATATGCCGAGGGATTGCTGAACAGTGGTCAGCCACAAGCCGCAGCCGATTTGCTTGCCTCCCTATATGTACTGGCAAGAAGAGAAGGTCTTTGTCAATCCGAGAGCATTCGAATTCTCCTGAGCAGATCCCTTCGTGCCGAGGTCTGAAGACTTCAGCATCGGCGTCGTTAATAAACGCCGGTAGGAGAACCTACAAGCAAACCTGGCGAAAAGATAAGGACCTGTTTTGAAACAGGTGATGGAGCGCCGTTCGATGGTTCATACAAAGCAAGACTGTTCGAGCTGTTTTACCGCACCTCAGAACGGTCCAATCAGCCTTCAGAAACGTGCAAGACAAATCGCCGTCGCCATGCTTATGAGCATTTAAGAGCGCACAGATGAGATCGATAACAATCAGTTACGGACGAAGTTAAAATCGTGCGATGTACTTGAGCATCATCGCCTCCTACTTCCTTGTGCGTTGTTCTAATTTTGATGCCTTAGGACTTGTCGTTTGCCTTCAGATTCAGGTTTCTGATCATACGATGAAGATTATTCGGATGTACTCCCAGTGACTTAGCTGCCTCAGTGTAGTTACCGGCTGACTTCTCCAGTGCACGACGTACGATCACGCGCTTGTAATCTTTTACCGCATCATAAAAGGTAGCTAAAGGTGATGAAGCTAAACTTCCACTCTCCAGGACAATCTCCGGCAAATCTTCGGGTAAGAGCAAAGAGCTTGATCCGAGCACAACGGCTCGCTCAATCGCATTCTCAAGTTCTCTTACGTTGCCCGGCCAACCATAACTCATAAGTGCCTGGCGCGCTTCAGGCGAAATTCCTGAAACCTTCCGTTTACATTTCCGGCTGTAAATCGCAAGAAAATAAGTGGCCAGTAACGCAATGTCGTCTCCTCGGTCTCTCAGCGGAGGCATCGTTAGCGATACAACATTGAGTCGGTAATATAAATCTTCCCGGAAGTTTCCGGTTTCAATTCCTCCTTCGAGGTTACGGTTCGTGGCCGCAATGACTCTTATGTCAACTTTGATTGCACGAGAGCCTCCTACGCGTTCGAATTCGCCTGTCTGCAAGACACGCAAGAGTTTTGCTTGAATGGTGGGTGTAAGTTCACCAACTTCATCGAGAAACAACGTCCCTCCATCAGCTAACTCGAGCTTGCCTCGCTTTTGATTGATGGCACCAGTGAAAGCACCTTTTTCATGTCCGAAAAGTTCACTTTCCAAAAGTGATTCGGTTAACGTTGCGCAATTTATGGCGACGAAAGGCTTTTTTGCGCGTTGGCTATTCAAGTGGATGGCGTGTGCCGCAAGTTCCTTTCCTGTACCGCTCTCGCCTCGGATGAGCACTCTTGAATCAGTGGGTGCAACTTTTCCGATCAACTGGTACACGTAGCGCATTGGCGCGCTTTCTCCAACCATCTCGTGCTCGATCTGAACTTCTTTTTGGAGCCGGGCATTCTCGTCTTCAAGAACCGAGAAATGTCGCGCATTCTCGATGGCAACGGCAGCAATATCGGCCACGCCGGTCATTAGTTGAAGGTGGCCTTCGTCGAAACGCGCAACTGGGTCGCTGGTGTCCAGGTAAATCACACCAAGTGTCTTTTCAAAGACAATCAAGGGCAGGCAAAGCAGTGAGCAAACACTGGCCCCCATCAAACTCGGCGCGTCCTTATAACTCTGCTTCTGGATCAGGTCATTGCTTAAGAGGGCCACACCTTCCAGCATTACTTGCCTAGTAATTGTTCTGCTTATTCTGAGGGAATCATCGGGGCCCTTGAATTTCGTCCAGCCACAAAGGGATGCAAGTAAATCGTCCCCTTTGTCGATTAGCAAAATCGCTTCACGTTCGGCGGGAACGACTTCTCGGATTAATTCAAGCAGGCGCATTTGCAGTTCGCCAAACGCACGAATTGAATTGATCGCTGCGCTGATCCTGAGCAGTGTGTTCAAATCACGCGCGATGCGCGCTGTGGTTGGCAATTCGGAAAGTACTCTGTCCGGCTGCAGATATAGCGCATCTTCTCGACGCAGCCTGACTGTGGACCGTGTAATCAAATCCGCCTCGTCCACTTGTCTCGCGGCTACACTCTTAATGTCTACATCGTGAAGCGCGAAAAGCAGAATAACGTCGCCTATGGCTATGTGATCGCCGTGCGCGAGGATCTGTTCTTTGATGGGCACGTTGTTAATGAATGTACCGTTAAAGCTCTCGAGGTCGATGATGCGCCATTGATTAATATCGTCACGGTGTTTGAGAATGCAGTGACGGCGCGAAACGGATGGATCGTTAATGCAAACAGTATTTGCACCGTCCCTGCCAATCGAAACTTCCAGATCGGCTAGGGCGAAAACCGTGCCTCTTGAGGCCCCACTAATAACTATTAGACTTGGATGCAAAGCAGCCTTCAATTCTAAGCATCGTTCTCGTCCGGCCCGAGAGTAAGGACTTTGCGCTCACCTATAGGTAGACTCGTATATCAAAACTGATATTCGACTATCAATGTTGCTAGCAAGACTGCGGCTTACCCCAACCACCCCTCTGCCGGTAAAACTGAACTTTCAACTCTTCAACTAAATAACAATCAAACACTTACAGGGCAAGCACTCATCGGCGTCCTTAGTGTTCAGCATATGGCATAGCGATGGCAGTGGGCCAGTAGCAACACGAAACTGGGCTGAATGATTACTCAGAGTTCGAATTTGAGAGGTGAGTATCGCGCTCACTTCAAGAAAGAATAAAGGATTAAGACCATGCCAGATTTTGGAAATGCCGGTGAACTAACAGTCCGCGCACATGACGTCGCGACAACAGTCAAGCTTAGCGAAGGCGAATATATCCATTACACGCTCACAGTCCAGGGAGCAGAACCGATCTTTACCTTTGCCTGTGAGCATAACGATCGACTTTCAGAGCACGACTTTGCCGGTCATCCCAAACAAGTTTACGAGTGGACCTGGGGTCGAAGCACCAGCCTCGACGACATACCAAACGAAAGCGAAGACGCGTCGGATGACGTGTACGTCGTCACAATGGCCTTTGTAACGGCCATCAAGTACACGCTCTTAGCCGAGAAGTGTGATGCAAATGACCAGGTAATCCGAACACTTAAAGACATTGATTACGAAAGTCAGGATCCTACAGACACATTCACGGAAAGCCTTCGAGTACTTACGGACTGACACGCGTCGCACACTTAGAAAACTGAGGAAGTATGAAAATGAAAACCCGCATATTCATGTGGTTCGTCGTTGCGCTAATTCTTTCAGCGTGGTCACCAACCTTTGGCCAAGTCGTCGATTGCACAGTCGCTCAGACGACGTTCGATACCTGGCTCGACTGTGAGATCCGGAAGGTGGCGACGCCGATAATCAATCAGCGCGAACACTCCCGACAAGTTGAATTGCCCAGCATCGCCGAGAACACTACATCGCTGGTGGATCAAACCTCGGCCCCTGATCTTCTTGGTCTGGGCCTGAACCTCGCCGGCATTAATTCCAACGGCGACGGCACTAGTGGACTTTCGCCTGTTGTTACGACTTCCGCCTATGCACTCTATGCGACCGCACTGCAACGCGATCCTTTGGATCCGGAATTCTATGCCAGACATGCAAACTTGCGCCGCTTTTACTTCACATTTGGATCAGATGACTCTGAGGAGGAGACGAAAGGAAAAGCGATGCTCTTCGGGACGAAGATACTGATCCTCAACTACAGAGATGCAAGTCATCCACGGAATCGCGAGTCATTAAGGAGAGTGTCAGCTAAAGTGGGTCCACTCGCAGTCGCGCACGCACAGATTGCCAGACAAGTACAGGATTATTTGTATGAACAGTTGGCTCCGGCGCTGGGGTTTCCAGCAGCCCGCACGAACGCTGACCTGGTGACATTTCTAAACAACCACCTCGGTGGACCAGCACTACAGACCACGCTTGCGAGTCTCACGCCGACGCAAAAGGATGAAATCAAGAAAATAATTGCCGACAGAATTGAAGCGAGAGTTGCATTCACTGAACAAGTTCACCGCGCTGTTGGTCAGATACGGAGGGCGCCACAGCTCTCATTCACCTTCCAGACAAAGCAACGTGATGAGGAGAAAACGGACGAATACAGAGCTGGATTGCTTTTTGACTACGGCCTGTATCAACGAGTGAATCTAACACTCAACGGCACCTTTGATTATCACGACAGTCGACTGATCGGAGCCGACACGCGTGGTGGAAGATTCGCCGTGGAATCGAATTTCCAGTTAACTCCTGAGAATACCATCACGGGTCCTAGTCGACCATTCATGTTTAGTACGGCAGGTGAAGCTAAATGGCTAAGCGGCGCAAAACCGACTTATACGGGCCAACTGAAACTCACGATCCCCCTGTTTGAGGGCATGAACCTGCCGATCTCAGTTTCTTTCGCTAACAAAACGGGGCTCATAAACGAAAAGACAATCAGAGGTAGGTTTGGCTTCACTTTCGACCTGACGAAATTGCTCACGAGGCCGGAGTAATCGACTGGCTGACATGGCGAACACTGCTGTGGTCGAAAGAAGCCAGAAGTAGCAGAAGGCATGCTCCCTGGTCAGGTGACGTTTCGGGTGTTACCGCAACACATACTGCTCCTGTCGTTGTGCTTCGTGTTGCTCTCCGTGTGAGGCACTGTTGGACCTAGTCCACCTCTTGCGGTCGGTATGAAACGACTGTGCGGCGCCTCCGCATTGCGCTTGAACTGGCGGCGAACAATAACCAGTAGTGAATTGACACCGTGGGAGGTGGAATATTGCTCGATGTCACCCAGAGGTAATTGTTCGTCGATTGGAGCCCGCGCAGTTGACCTGTAACACGAAGGCGCTGTTGCGGATTGGAGAACACTTTAAGAGGATGAACTCCGCCTCGAACCCAAGGAATGGCACCCGATTCGGAAGTAGCCGCCGCGAAAGCCGTAATAAAGTGGAGGGTAAAAGGACCTTGAGTTGGCTTGGTTGTTGCATGCTCCCGTCTCATGAACACCGCAACATATAACGACGACCTCGACTCAAGTAAGGTTTTCCCTCCACCCGACGTAACCGGCACGTTTGCTCGCTTTGGTGATGAGGTGGTTTGCTACGTCTCCGATCGAGAATGGCCACTGCTGGTGAAGAGCGCGGAAATTGCAGGAGTCGTGCTAAGAAAGTTAGATGGAGACTTCGAGAGTGAACAGTTGTATCTGGCAATACAGGGTGGTAACTCCTTTGTTGAGGAACAGCCGGATGTGCCTGTGGTTCTGAATAAAGGTCGCCACTTGGCGGTCATGTTGAAACCGGCACAAGCCGATCGTTTGCGGAGTGAAGAGTCTCCCGAGTACGTCGTGCGCCCACTAAAAGGGCGCGAGATCGTTTTCGACATTTACTCGCCCTCTGGTGATGAGCCGATTGCTGAAGATTGGGTCAACAATTTAGTCGCGAGCATTTCGCCCGAGAATGTCCGTGAGGTGCTCAAACATCTCGCCGGCTTCCTGACACGACTCTCATGCACCAAGCACTATTTAGACGCTGCGACCTGGGCCAGGCATCAACTGGATCTCCTTGGTTATGAGACGCGTGTGGAGAATGTCGATCTGGGTGGTGGCAAATCTACCTCGAATGTCGTCGCTGAAAAGCGTGGCACTGGTGCAGGCAATCACCAGGTTACTGTTGTCACCGCTCATCTTGACTCAATCAACGTCTACTCACCTGACATCTTCGCGCCCGCACCAGGAGCGGACGATAACGCGAGCGGCTGCGCTGGACTGCTGGAGATTGCGCGCGTGTTGAGTAAGCACGCCGGAAGGGACGACTTGCGTCTGATACTCTTCGGCGGCGAAGAGCAAAATACAATAGGCAGTAAGCACCACGTGCGTGGTCTTTCGAACCCGGAGCGGCAAAGAATAGCGGCAGTCGTCAATATGGATATGATCGCAACTGTGAATTGCAAAGTCCTGACCGTTCTACTTGAAGGTGCACCGGTTTCGCAACACGTTATTGACGGCTTGAGTGCTGCCGCCGCAGTCCATACAACTTTACGGGTGAAGTGTTCAACTAAGCCGGGAAAAAGCGATCATGTCCCCTTCATTAGGGCCGACATTCCAGCGGTTCTGACAATTGAAGGGAACGACCGAGCCAATGGAAATGATCACAGTCAGGACGATACTCTTGCGCACATCAACTACGACCTCCTGTTGAGTATTCTGCGCATGAATCTCGCTTTTGTCGCTAAGAGTGTGGGTCGATAGCGCAAGTTCTGTTTTTTAGGTTCACTCTTTACTATCACCGCTGATAGTGCTCGCAATCATAGTGATTGCGGTGACACTTCCAGACTAACGTAAACAATTAAATATGCATGCCACTCTCCACCTTCGCTGTTGTTTCTGCGTACGGCACGTCACTCGCAGACCGGACCATCAGAACGCATCACGAAACAATGGAGCGAAGGAGAAAACCATGAATACACAAGTTCAGTCAGTCAGAGAGCTGGCAACATTGGTCGCCAGAGACCCGGAACTCGCCGATGAGATTAAGCAGGATCCGGCGTCCACGTTATCGCGCATTGCGGCACCAGTCCCAAACACCACCGTCTATAAGATCGTCGTGTCAGCACTCGGACTCGCTGTGATAATCGCGCTCGTGGGCTCGATCATCCTCGTCTGGAAGGACAAGACGAATCTGGAAGTATTGACCGCCCTGGGTTCCGCGGCCGTCGGCGCGCTCGCGGGCTTGCTGGCGCCGTCACCAACAAATGGATGACGCCTGTTCCATGCAGGCGCTAAAAGAAGGAGAAAAGCAATGGCAGACGAATCATCAAAGCGAAAAGACGAAGGCGTAGCGGTATTACGCCGCGTGGATCACACTCCACCACCTCTTCTTATCAGAGAAGGCTCAATCGTAGTCGAAACCGACCGGGACTTTGATCGGCGTACTTCGACCGGCGGCGGAGCTGGACACCCTCACCGGCACATATTTACCGACAGCAGAAGAGTGGAAGGCCTGAAAATTCTTGACGATGCGGGCGATACTATTTATCTCAATGGAGATGCCAGGGGATGCAGCGTAAAAATCTGGTGGAAACCGCCGTTCAACGGCCCGGAGCATATTTTCGTAGACGGTGCAACCTTCACCGTTGAAACGGATCAAGCACTCTCTGAGAGCTCAGCCACTGGTCACAGCGCTCCTAAGAGGACAAGGCGTCACACTCACCCAGGCGCTGGGGCCAACGCACTTTTGCAAGTAAGGGTCGTCAAGGATGGGGACAGCCTCTTTTTTGCGAACAGCCGTGTGTCCGCAGTGATGGTTTGGGACGAGAGCTGACCGGAACCGCTGGTGGATCAGCTTCATTTTCGCCGGCGGTTTTTGTCAACGCCGGCGAGAGCGGCAACGATCTCGTCATGCGCGACCCGCAGATCGGGGCGCGCGGTGTAACTGAGAAAACTATCGCCGCCCCAATTTTGGCGAAGGACATTCAGCAATTCGTCATGGCGAGCTAGATCCGCGCGCGCCTCTTTGATTCGGTTAAGCCTATAAGAGGCTCGCGCCAACGTAAGATGTGCGCGGCACTCCGACTCGTACCGGCCTATCCGCGCGAACAAAGTCTGCGCCTCCAGAGCATTGCGTAACGCCTCTCGAGCGTTGCCCGTTTCCAGTTCGGCGTCAGCGAGCGCCATTAACGCACCCGCGACTAGTGGTGGCTCGCTGAACGGTGCCTTCCTCGCTTCGACAACTGCCTCACGACAAAGTGAGACGCCCTTACGTCCCTCCCCGGAAAGCGCACGCGCCAGGCCAAGGGTGTAGTTCGCCTCAATCGCGGCATACTGGATTTTTGTACCGGCCTCGTTTTGGGCCAATTCAGCATTAGTAATCGCTTCCGAAAAGTTTCGCTGACTGAGTGCTATCCGAGCTTTTAGTAGAAAAAACCTGGCGTGAAAAAGCTGACTGTATTCGTCGCCGATGCGTTCACTCTGAATGTAAGCCTGGCTAACTGCTATGGCCGCTGCGTCATGCTGTCCGAGCCTCCACAACATTTCAGCACTGGCGAGCAGGCTAAACGCTGTACGCCGAGGATCCTCTTGCGATCGGTTTAGTTCCGTACTCTTCTCATAGTGACGGAGTGCCGCAGGATACAGTTCACGAGAGGCCAAAAGAAAGCCGATTTCGATGTGAGAGCGGGCGCTTGAAATTGGATCTTGAGACTGGGTCGCAATCTCCGCCGCTTGATCGAATGAATTGAGGGCCCCAGTGTGGTCGCCCTTTAATAGCAAGGTTCGTCCATAAATTAACAGAGCTTCTGATGTCTCTCGACTGTAGCGAGCGCTCTGATAAAAGTTAAGGGCCGGCCTGATATATAGCAGAGCTTCCTCTAAGAACTCTCTCTGCAGATAGAGCTTCGCCGAAAAAAGTTGAGCTTTGGCCTCGGTAAGACTCTGAGCGTACCGTTGGGCTAATTCCAGCGCCTGCTTCAGGTAAACTTCGGAATCGTTATATTCTCGACGAAGTAAGAAGGCATTGCCTAAATCAATCAATCCCAGTGCCGTTAGGTTTTCCAATCCCGCAGCCCTGGCCAGGTTGACTGCTTCAGTAGCTAATTTCTTCGCTTCGTCAGTGTTGCCTTCGGTGGCAGCCAGCCCGCTCAACAATAAAAGCGCCCTGATCTCCTGATGTTTGCTGCCCGTAGTGGTACGAGTGATGTCGCGCGCTTTGGTGAATTGAGTCCGAGCCTCATTACCTTTTCCGCCTTGCGCCGTCAAAATAGTTCCACGTTGCAGCAGCACTTCAGTGACGCCCTCATAATTACTCGAGGTCTCATACAGCTTCTCAGCTTTAGCGAACTCGTCCAGCGCTTGTTGAGCACTTGACGATTGGTCCGTACTTAACTGGCCGTGGAGAATAGCGAGATGCAGGAAGGCAGCGGCAGATTGTGGATCACGCGAGGCCGCTACTTGATAGTTCTCGAGTGCCTTAGCCCTGTTTCCCCTCTTCTCCCAAACGCGTCCCAGAGCAAGATAAGCACGCACCTTCTTTGCTTTATCTTTGTCCGGTAGAATTTGTATAAGCTGTTCATACTTCTGAGTTGCACCATCTAAATCCCGACGAATGCTGCTCTCAGCCGCATCAAGCGATAGCTGATTCACCCTTGGTAGTCCACCCAACTCAGCAGCTAATGAACGAGCCAACGCGATCTCTGCTTCGGCTTTCCGCTGATCGTCCAGCTCAGCCAGCGCTTCGGCTAATCCCATGTGCGCTAACGGTGCTTTAGGATCGAGTTGCGTGGAGTCCTCAAACAACTTGCGCGCTTTATAATGGGTACCATCACGCAGCGCACCGACACCTTCGATATAACGGCTCTCGGCCTCGCTTGAATTCCAAAGAGGACGCACAGACTGCCAGGAATAAACAGTCCAGGTAGCAATACCGACTGCTAGTGCAATAAGAAACGTACCGAAGAGATTCCGCGGGCGACGAATCACGTTAGAGATCGAACTCCGGCCGGGCAAATGGAAGTGATCTGATGTAAGACGTAGCCCGCGGGACGCCGCACTTTGCCCATTTAGCGACGAACGAATGGCTCGCAAGTCGAGTAGCAGCTCTTCAGCAGATTGATAGCGCTGTTCGGGCTTCTTTGCGAGTGCTTTCAGAATAATACAGTCAAGTTCGTGTGACACATTTACGTTGTATCGTGAAGCAGGGACCGGATCGTCGCGAACAACTTTGGCGCATATATCAATAGCCCCCCTGCCTTCGAATGCCGCCCGTCCGGCAACGCATTCATATAGAAGCGAACCAACGGAGAAAATATCGCTTCGGACGTCTACCTGTACACCCAACGCTTGTTCAGGCGAAAGGTACATCGGGGTGCCGACTATAACGCCTTCGCGTGTCTGAGTGCTCGCCAGAGCCTCTTCGTCAGGCGTAATCGCGTTCGGGGAATTATCATGGATGTGTTTCGCCAGGCCAAAGTCGAGCACCTTTATCTCGCCACGCACGCCGATCACGATGTTAGACGGTTTGATGTCGCGGTGGATGATGGCACAGCGGTGAGCCTCGGCCAGTGCTTCGGTAACCTTTTCAATAATCTCGACAGCCCGCGGGAGTCCCAAAGTACCTTCCTGAATCACCTGCTGGAGTGTTTGGCCCTCAACGAGTTCCATAACAATGAAAGGGATCCCCTCGGGCGTCTCGCCATAATCATAAATGGTGGCGATGTGCGGGTGACTGAGTAGCGACACTGAGCGTGCTTCCCGCAGGAAGCGCATGCGATGGTGCGGTTTATCCTGGACGAGCGTCATCATCTTGATGGCTACACGTCTGTGCAGAACAGTGTCTTCGGCTACATACACAGCCCCCATCGCACCCGCGCCGAGCTTGCTTAAGATTCGGTAGTGAGAAAAAGTTCGCCCGAGCATAACTGTCTTCAACAACTGGGAGTGCCGCGAAGAAAGTGAATCCGACGGTATTCGTTCAGTTGGATGAGAGGACGATGTGTTAAGTATACAGTTCCATTTTTGAATTACGCCACAGGTGTCGTAAAGGTTTTTCGTTTTCGAGCAAAAGAAAGATGCGACGAATCACCTCTCATCGTCAATTCGAACCGTTGACTTCTGTTTCGAGCAGTAATAAATCTCAGCGCGTTCTCATCGAAGGCTGAACTCCCACGAGCCTCTGCCTCCTTGCACACTCGCCCAAGCTCAGGCTGAAAAGTCTCGTAACAGCCCGAACTTCTGAGACGTTCGAAGCTACCGGCACCTGCTACAGCTGTTAGTCGTAATGAGCGACTTTCTTAAACCAGGGGGCTCGTCTCATCGATCTTATATAACAGGAATCAATTCGGTATGATTCGTTTTCGCGTTCCTAATTATCCGTTGTGGCGATACGGGCTAATCGGAGCCGACAGGAGTGCTTGCATCATCCATACACGTCGAAATTGTCGACGTAATTCTATTAACTTCTCGGCACTCCAATGTGTGTGCAGAAAGTGTGCAAAGTCAGAGAAACTAGGCGATACGGAGACATACTGAAACGGCACTATATCCTAGAAAATGCCGACAGAAACATAGTGCGAGGTGGTGAGGCATATTCAGAAAAAGGCCCTTTAAGTCTGCAAAACCTTTATTCATCTGTCGATAGGCATATATTGATAAGAACTGTTACCTGTACTTGAGGATTAATCCTCCAACAAACAAGATAACTCCAGTAAAAAAACCAAATGGACCGAACTGCATGGCCATAACCGCCGCATCGTACGTCTGATTTCTTTGTCCAACTAGATTTCCCAAGCCGGCCGCCATAGCATTACTAAAGTTACCCGCATAATTAACTCCCCATAGATAAGCCGCAGCAGACACAATCGCGAGAACAATGCCGAAGAAGACAAGATTTGCTGAAGTGCTGGTTTGTGCCCGTTGCCGGAAAGCTAATTTTCCCATAGTCGCATCGTCAGAAATATTCGAAAGAGATTGCACATTAGTACGTTGTAAATCGGCGGCGCAGTATTTGCAAAACTTTGCCTCTGCCTCAACTGATTTACCACAATTCGGGCAGTTCATGATGTCAGTTGCGGAAATCCGAGCGGCGCAGGTCGAACAATATTCCGCGTCATCATCTACGCGCGCGCTGCACCTCGGACAAAAGATTTGCGGACCAGCAATTTCAGAGATATCTGCTCCGCAAGTCGGACAAATAATATCTGCGCTCGCAACCTCGGCGCCGCAAGCGTCGCATTCCCAGCTTTCCGGACCTTCTTCTATGGCAATCGAATCCCCTTTCTCAGTCTCACAATTCCAGCAAATCTCGAAATCGTTACCGACTTCTTCACCGCAATTGCTACATTGCCACATTGTGTGCTCCAGAAGCAGTTCAATAAAAAGATGTTCGTATCGGAAGAAGGCTGGAAGTGAGCGAGTATACGACGAAGGTAGAGGCTCTGGGATCAGCCTTCGATTGAAAACGACAGAAACTTATTCCTGAATGTCACCAAAAGTCAACATTCGACGACGCTTGGATTGATATATCTGTTTTGCATTGCGCTGGCCTGATTGCGAACTCGAATGAGGCTCGGGATCCGAAATAAATCAATGACCGTTAAAATCATGGTCGTAAGTTGTGGCAGTTAGGTTGAGATCTCTCGTTCGGTGACGATTATGATTGCGATGTGGCACCTTGTCACAGGGAACGCGTACGACTTGCTGTCAGATGTAATTCGTCCAGTTGCCAGCGGATGGCCTGTGCATAAGTGTTAGAACCGTGTTTATTATCTAGTTGAAAAGAGGTGGGTAATAACCTAACAATCAGCGGTTTCCAGACGTCCACGGCAGATGCCACACCCGCATATCGTGGCTATCGTCTTCAGGCACTTTACACGCTAGCTCGACTGCTGGATTCTGCCGGCCATGATGGCCTGATTTATCAACCAGAAGGTCAGGAGGATCTTGCTGTATACAGTCATCAGCAAATCCTGCTCGAAGTTGTTCAGGTCAAGCAACGTAGCCAGAACTTGGTGCTATCGTCTTTTGAACCTGAGAAAAGAGATTCCTTCTTCCCTCGCGTGGCAGCGCAACTCAGAAGTACTCCAAACGTCAAAATCAGCATTGTCGCTTTTGGCGACGTCGGCCCTGAATTGCAGAAGGCGATTCAGGAAAACGGCACCGACCGTACCCGCGTAGCGCGAAAAATCGCAAGTTTCGGACACGTTTCAGAAGCCGAGGCTCTATCACTGTTCGATAAGACCCATCTTATTACGGTCGATGAAGCCGATTTAAGGAAACGGGTGTTTGGGGCACTCGAAAAAAGTTTAACGGGTGTAGATCCTAACAGCGCCTTCGAATTGCTAACCTACTGGCTCTACCATTGCGCTGAGAACAAATCCAAGATCACTAGGCCAATCCTCATTGAGCGTGTCAATGCTGTGGGCAGATTTGCGGCGTCGCGCGTGGCATATCAGGCAGAGTGGTTTACCTCAATCATACCGCTCGAAGAGAAACAAACACTAGAACATGACGAACTGTCGGATGAGTTCTATCGCGGTGTCTCAACTCGCTACGAACACATATTGGCCGATCTGGACGTCGTTCGTACCCAACTGCTTACAGAGATAGCTACAAAGTTTCGAAATAAGCGTGTAGTGATTATTCATGCCGCATCGGGTCAAGGTAAAACGGCCCTTAGTTATCGATACCTTCATGAATACTTTCCGCAATCTTGGCGCTTTCAAGTTAGTTCGGTCTTTGATCGTGAACATGCCCTCAGAGTCGCCCTCGCATTGAAAGCTCATGCCGACGCGCTCGGCGTCCCAATGGTTATATATCTTGATGTTTCACCCCAAGATCGTGATTGGCCCGAGTTGGTGAGAAGCCTATCAGCGCACCACAACCTGAAGGTGTTAGTCAGCCTTCGCGAGGAAGATTGGAAGCGCGCTGGCATCCTGGTGATGGGATTTGAATTCGAGACTGTCGAACTCTCGTTCGAGAGAAACGAAGCAGTGACGATCTACGACTCGTTAGTCCAGAAATATCCGCCGGCAAATGTTCTAAATGCCGAAGAGGCATGGGAAAGGTTTGGCGGTGCTGGTCCATTGATGGAGTTTATCTACCTTGTGACGCAGGGAGACTCTTTACGCACGAAATTGTCACAGCAGATCACTTACCTCAAAAATGAGGTTCGAGAAAAAAGATTGGATGTCTCCGAAATCGAGCTTCTGCGTCTGGTGTCTATAGCTTCAGCATCTGGCGCCAGGCTACGAGTCAAACCTCTGGCCGAGCACCTTAATCTACCTGCACCGCAAAGCACTCTAGAACTCTTTGAGAAAGAATACTTGCTTCGTGTATCCGCTGAAGGAATACATGTACAAGGTCTCCACCCAATACGCTCGACAATGCTGACGGACCTGCTCACCGATGCCACGTTTGCTCCGTGGTTTGAGGGAGCAGCCTCGTGCCTGCCGTTTGTAGAGGAAGTGGATCTTGAAATCTTCTTGCTACATTGCTTTTCGCAGCATCGCGAACATCGTAACGAGCTGCTTCATGCACTGAAATCCATCAAACCGACTAGCTGGATTGGAATTATTGGCGTGGTACGAGCTCTGATCTGGGCGGGAGTCGCCGAGTATGTGGAAGCGAACAGGAAGCTCATTGAGGACGCTGTAGCGCAAATAGGCATCGGTGGCTGGTCATACTTCATTGATTTCGATATCGCCAATGTAAGCGACAATACTGCGGCGTCCTGGTGGAATGAATTGGATTTCATCACTGATGAGACGCGAGAAAAAATAAAGGAATTACAGTCACACCAAACAGATAAGAAACAGGTATTTCAATACGTCACCGGCTGGCTCACTGGTTACAATATCAAGCCAGTTCCGCCAACTACTGAAGTTGACTGGTCTGCAATTGCAGAAACTGCTTTTTGGGTGGGCCGACTGAATATTAGCTGGCCACTGCCGCAGTCACTCACTGAGACTGAACTTGAGTGGGCAATCGAAGAATTGCCTCTCGAGATCCTGGCCAACCTGGTATCAGGTCTATTCGAAAACGAAGAGTTCCACAATTGGTTCTCAATTAATAGAAAAAGGTTAATTAGTCGCTTTCGGCAAGACACTGACACAGTAATGCTGGAAGATGATGGTCGGAGGCTAACCGCACGGTTCATCTTTGCCTTACCGGATTTGGTTGATGCGCAAGCCGACGACACACAAAAGATCTCCGTGAAAACGAAGAACTCCTTTCACGATGCAGCGATTCAAAGACTCGGACTATTGCGAAGTCTGTTTCCTGATCGAAAAGAGTTTTCAACCCAAGGCTATGGGCACATGTTGTGGGAGAATTTTTTGGAATTTGACGAGACGATTAAGACAGGCGTCGACCGCAAGCATCTACCGTTAGTATGGTTGACGTCGGTAAATGCCACGTTCCGTGGTTTAGGAGATTTGCAATTCAGGCCTGCTACCTGGCTTGAGTACTCCGGGCGCGTCCTCGACATCAGACGATCGGTGATTTCTTCACTGAAGCAACTCGAGCGCGGAATTGAAAATCACTTCCGACGCATCCGAGTTACCAAGATGCTGGGAACAGACGTCAACGGTGAGCAGTGGGAACGTTGCAAGATGATGCTGACTCATACGCCTCTGCTGCCGAGAGTAGCGGTCGACGAATGGGGCTTCCTGGAAGAGTCAACCTCAGACATAAATACCCGCGGCATCGCAGAGCGATTAACGCAGAGAAGCAGCATAGCAACAGGAAGGTACAAGGCATTTCTAAAGGCATTCAACGAACATGCCCGGACTCTATCTAACTTCTTTGGCCAAGCCACTGATTGCATGATAACAAACTCTCTTCTGGGCAGAGGAAACGATAGAACCAAAGTGCTGGAAGCCGCCTCCTCCGTCGGAATCAAACCAAATTCATGCAAGCTCTCCACACTGAATTTTGCCGACAGCCTTAAAAACCTCCACGCATTCCAACGTGAAGCGCGGACAATATTAAATCCCTTCTTTGACGAGCATGAGCTTAATCGGCTGGATGAATTAGGGTCTCCCCAAATGTTGGACAGAGAAACGGCTTGAATAAGGTGTTGGTCGGCACCTTTGAAATGGGAACGGATTCTAGTCGATTTCCGCTCCAAGTTGAAACCACCTCATCTGCCTCCTCAAAGGTCCATCCCCTCACTTGGACCAGACGCAGAAAATCGTTTACAGGGCGAATACGTGCGTTGATTTTCACCGTTCGCTCAACAATCATAATCTTAGAATCCGAAATGGATTCTAAGGAGCGTTAGCTCCTTAACTACCTCCGAGCCGGAGCGAGGCGGCAGTCAAGGGCGCGCCGCGTAGCGGCGCGAGCGAAGCGATCCCTTGACTGCCGCCGCAGCGGAGGCTACGGCCGTCGCCCAAACTGACCCTCATTTTCAACCCTGATGATAAACCGCCGCCGGCGTCCGGTACCCGAGCGCCGCATGTAAACGCTCGTCATTATAAAAACTGAAGTAAGCATTCAGCCCCAGTAACAACTCCGCCAGGCTGCGATACTCTTTCAAGTAGATGTCTTCGTATTTCACCGTGCGCCACAAGCGCTCCACAAAAATGTTGTCTAAGGCGCGGCCGCGTCCATCCATGCTGATTTGAATCTGCTGCGCCAATAACCGCTCGGTGAAGTCGTGGCTGGTGAACTGCGCGCCCTGGTCCGTATTGAAAATATCCGGCTGGGCCAGCTGTAAGGCCCAATCCAGGGCCGCTACACAGAAGTTCGATTCCAGCGTGATCGATACCTCCCAACTCAGCACATAACGACTAAACCAGTCGATAATTGCCACCAAATAGACAAATCCCGGGTGCAGGCGAATATAGGTAATGTCGCTGCTCCAGACCTGGTTCACGCGCGTGATCGCCACATTGCGCAGCAGGTAAGGATAGATCCGATGGCCCCCCGGCGGTTTGCTCAACTGGGGCTTCGGATAAACCGCTTCTAGTCCCAACTGGCGCAACAAGCGGCGCACCCGCTTTTCATTTACCACTTCGCCCTGACCGCGCAACCACTCCGTCATCTTCGGTACGCCATAGAACGGCGTGCGCGTGTACTGCTCATCAAGCAGTCGCAGCAAGTTCAAGTTCCGCTCACTCTCACCGCGCGGTTGATAGTAATGACTGGAGCGCGCCAGACCCAGCAGCTGACATTGGCGCACTACACTTAGTTCTGAATGCGCCGGTTCAATCAGTTGCCGCTTCCGCTCAACCGAGCAGGCCAGCTTTTTTTTTCAACCAGTCCAACTCTACTTTGAGTTGTCCGATTTGCTGGTACAGTTCGTTTTGCAACTCTGTTTCCGCGCGCTCAGCGCGTTTGCGCCCGTCGCTAAACGCTTCCTGCAAATGCTCGAGGGCTTGTTTCTTCCACTGCCCAACCTGGTTTGGGTGCACGCCATAGTGGGTGGCGATCTCGTTCGCGCTGCGCACACCCTTGATCGCTTCCAGCGCCACTTTGCTCTTCAAAGCCGCGCTATACTGCTTCCGCTGTTTGCTCATCGGTCCTCCGCTACGGGGCCGATTTTACACCTTATTCACCTGTCCAGTTTTTGGGGAGATCTATAGAAGAAGAACAGCGGAGCCTCCACCGCATCTGGTGTGCCTGGTACTTCTTTGCGCAGCAGCCACAAAAAGTAATGCAGAACGCGATTAGTGTCAGCGAACGTGAATCCTTACAGATCTTAAGAACGATCCGGTTGGATCTGCGAGTCCGGCTACGCCGGATTTCTTCGGCCCTCATCCGCTTCAATATCTTATCTGAGGATACTCTGTGGGATGATCGACCGGCTCTTTGGTTGAGTGTTGACGCCGATTCTCCTTTAGCCGCCCTAAACTCCTTGCCAACTGTTTTGGACCAAGTGAAGCAATCCATACAAAAGGTAACGAAAAGTGATCTCAGACGTTACGTTCTTGACTTGCACTGGCCACATGTTGTGCTCGTGCCTTTAGTGAAAGGTAAGTGTCCAAACACCGCTGCATGGCGAATTGCTTTGCCGGTAATCACAGAGAGTAAAAATGAAAGCTTGAGCTGGTGGAATTACGCTCAGTCTCCAATTCCTACTGAGGCGATAAAACAACTCAAAATAGATTCTTGGAATCTGCCTCAACTGAGCGTAGGGGCAAAACTGATGCAGTACACAACGATTCTGTTCTATATAGCCGTTCACATTCGCGACTTCCGTCGGCTACCAGACCTTGACGAGGAAGGACAGGCACAGTTGCAGTTATACGTAAATCGCCTAAGCAACCACGCGAGTGAGGGGCTGCAATCCGTGTTAGATACTGAGGTAGAAATGCTCGCAGCATTCAATAACCTCTCCGAAGATCAGCAAAAACTCCGGCCATATCTCTTCGAGTCAGCTGTCGCGATAACGAATTTACACAAGTCAGTCCTACCGTCGGAGGATTTCAGTAACCCTCTAGAGATGGACCTAGAGGGACTAATCGATTGGGCCACTCGACTGGAACAGGCGCCAGCCCATGCTCTTACTGCTTCCTCAGCATGGATAGCAGATGTAATCGATCAAGCCCTAATTGATCAAGCACCTTCTGGTTAATTCTCTCTTTGTCACTTGCGCCCGCTCTCCTCGTTTGTGTAATTGCCATTCCTAACGTTTCCTCGAAGAATGCACTCACCCTTGCAACGCCACGGAGGGGAATATGCGCGAGAATGGCTGGCATCCCTTCTGGAACTTCTTTGGACCTCAGAAACTCTTGGCCAGCCCAGAAGAGTTTGATGAGGCTTAGTCTTTGCATCAATTATGAAAACCACTCCAGAGGTTACATAGCATCGCGAATTCTGCCGATGTGTCGAATGCTCCGTAAGCCGTCAAGATAATGGAGCTACCGTTGCCGTGATACCCAAGCTTCGCGCGTTTGGCCCTCACATAATCTAAATCCTCGTTTCATTGCCGGTAATCGCAAGGCCATAACACATCGGCAACATCGGTCTTGGGAACGTGACGTTCAACCGGCGAAATTCCAAATGTCTTCGCTTGGACAATGTGCGAAAACCGCAAACAAAAAAATGGGGCGGCCAACACTTAGCGATCTGAAAGGAGGTCGCTATGTCCACATTTGCTTATCGCAAAAGAGTGTTCTTAGCTTCGATTTCGACGGGGCACACGTCCTACATTCTTACTGAGGTCGAATCAAGCCGAGGCGGAGAGTATAAGTGGGGCCATTGTATGTTAACGATGGCTGACTGTCGGCGTCGTATCCAGCTCGAGTTTTTTCTCGGTACTCTTCGCGCACGGCGTGAGAGCTTGAGGAAGATTGATCTTCTGATGAAGCAGTTAGAGCAATTTCGGACTGCGCTGCGGACGGAGGCCGGTCTGATCGAACAGTACGAAGCAAAGCAAAAGGCCAAGCCTCGAAAGTCAAACAATGCCTCAAAGAGGAGAGCAGTTCCAAATGGACGAACAAACAAGAGAAGCCATGCGGAATAATGTTATCACGAACATTCACGGTGAAACGCCTTACGCTACAGTAGAACTAACTCCTAGGGAAATTCGGCCACGAGATCGGGTCTTCCTGCAACAGTGGGCCGAAAAGCTTGGCGTGTCGATTGATGTCTTATTGAAGCGCATTCTGCTAGCAGCAATCGAAGACCAGCTTTACGCCGAGAAAATTCCTGAGATCTGACATTCAGATAGCCTCACGCGTACCGCCGAGATGGCGCGTAAGGCTCGCGGCATCGGGCGCTGATGGCCTCACCACGTTGCTCATCGCATAGTGACCTCACCACATGTGCGCCCGATGCCCCTGCAAGTTTACGTTATGGACCCGAGAAGGCTGACGGAACTGATGTCGCTTTAGGGGGGGCACTAAGTAGTGGAGGGTGTGCTTAGCGACCTTGCCAGCTTTCAAAATGATCTCAATAAAGGTCGAAAGAGTCTAACGGTTGACTTTAGGTTAGGTTGAGCCGTTCCCGTGGACCGCAGGGCGCTTGTCGGATGCTGGTAGCTTCAACGCTTCACTTCTGCGTCGGTATTAAATGATTCGCGATGGACGGCCTGAATTGATCTCGCCACAATAAAGTTTCCCCTGAGAAGAATAGCCAGGCGAGTGCGATAGCACTCGGCTGGCTTTGCCCCCGCCGTAACTGCGCCTTATGGCGCAGTGCGGCGAAAATTTTTGGTGTTAGAAATCCGACCAAAAACCTGACAAATTCTTTAGTGAACTCCCACCCGAAGCTCACTTCCCTTCAGTACGTTTGAGCATTGACAAGGCGAGCCCAAATAAACTACAAGCCGTTATGCTGGCCCTTACTTTCCCTATACAAAATTTTGCCAGCTTTCCCCTATGTTGTTATCTGCTTGTAAGCCCTTCCAATGGTACTTTGTCGTAACGTGTTCCGACTGCAAAACTAGGCAAGCCCTCTTCTACGATCCGTCGCACTGCCAAGCGAGAATTCGCCAAACATATCAGCATCGGTGCGATAAATGTGGGACTGAAAAGTTCTATGACCCAGAGGATATAGAACGTTACCAGCACATCGTTGAACGCCGACGAAAACCGCGCAGCTAACGAAGCAGTTTCGCCAACCAGAGTGGACCAGGTTCGTTTCAAACACTGGTTGAATACGCACGATCTCCTCATACCGAACGGCGCTGCGTTTGTTAGTTGTGTCTCTCCTGGATTTCCTTCAGCTATCTTGAAAATCCATCCATTAATAAAGGCAGCCCGACTCCAATCGAAGGCTGACTGTCTCACCAACCGAAAAACCAAGTCCTCCCAAGGAGCACTTGGCCCTTCGGTTTATACCGCAATTTCTAACTCGTCTCACATCGTTTAGTTTCTCGGACGTCGCAGAAGGAGCATCTGCGACTGTCCTCGAAACAAAAGCGTTTCGGCAAAAGAGCCTCAATCGGACGGTCATCTGATAACAGAAGATTCTGTTCTCCCAACTACAGCGCCTGGCGGCGCTCCCGAACAGAATCGCTGTTATCAAACGCCCGCTTACTTTATTCGTTCTCCCCCTTGCGCCCGCTGCGTTCGCCCGCTCGGCGCGCCTCGCACCGCTCACTGCGCTACGCCCCCGCTGGGGGCTGGCGCGGTTTGGTTACTGCTCTGTTTAGCGGACCTATGGACCAGCCAGTTCTGCGTTGCGCGGTTTGTTAGACCACGCCTGCGTGGAGTCCTTTTGAGTGGTAGTGGGAACCGTTCCAGGTAGTTGAACCGCGTAGCCGCCAATGCGCTGTAACCCATTCGAGTGAGGATCGCACCACGACGATCCGAATGTTGCACAAACATATCCGCAGCGGTATTTCGCAATTCAGAAGCCGTCACTACTCCGCCTACCACCTTAAGCGAAGCCCTTCGCACAACGTCGGTCACGTAGATCTTTGTCACTGGCTTGTTACAGCGCGCGTTTCTCTCGTTGACCAGGAAGTGCTGTTGATGTTCAACCTTAACCATTGAGGCACGCTTCTCATAATAGCGTTCCAGAATTGGCTTAAGCCAGGGTAACGCTTTCGGATGAAACGTGATCTTTGTCTCTTTGCGTGTCACTGAGCGCTTGCCCCGTGTTACCAGGCGCACCGGCACCTCGAGGTATTCGAAATGCCTTGCTTGGCTCGAAGGAATTCTAAGATTTCGCAAGTCCCAGTTCGTAAGAAGGTGAAAGACAATAAAGTACAGGACTATCGCTTCTTCCGGGTCGGCGTCAGGCGCAACAATGTCAGCGCAAAGCTTCTCAACTACTGAATCATCGTATCGCCTAATCGCTTCTGCGATCTCGATCATCTCACCGCGCTCATTGCGTATCGTAAACGCTTTCGACCCTCCGCAAATGATGGTCGCGAATGGATTGGACGTTACTAACCCATGAAGCTCGGCCCAATCAAAGAACACCCGAAGATGTGAGATGGCACCACCGAGTGATCCACGAGTGAGTCGCCTAATTCTGATATAAGACTTAATCCCGTCACATTCCTTGTTGGCGCATTTCTCGATTGATTCCTGAGAGTCAAAACGTATGCGCTTGTGGCACTCTTTGCACTCCAATTGCCACAACATGGTCTGTTGATACTTCGCGATCAGCGATGGCCCAATCTGAGCGAGCGAAGCTGTGTTATGAGTTACGCAAAAGTTCAGAAATCGTGTGACCGCACTGATTCTCTCAAGCATCGTCCGCGGAGCAATAGTCAGCGCACGTTGAGTCCCCTCCACGTTAGGCTTAACCATTCCGTTTAACAGCCACTGCTGAAAATCAGAGACTTGACTTAGAAAGACAGCGGGTGAACGTTCTAAGAATCGACGTAAGCCGTTTTCGTACAGATATGAACTGCGATCTTGCATCTCACCTCGCGAAGCAAGCAGATCGCCTAGTTCGAACAAGCACGAACGAATGAACCCGATTTTTATAGCATTAGTTTGACCTAATCGCGGTAGGGCTTGGTCAATCGCATGCCAAGTTAGGACTTCCGGAAGTTCATATGTCTTCAAGAAACTGGCGAACGCCCGAAACCTGTTAAAATCCCTTCCCCGGATATTCATAAGACCCCTATCGACCGCCTCCCAGTCGATTGCTGAAACGAGTTGCGCCCAATAGCGTTGATTCTGCGGAAAAGGGGACGTGTAAGTATTGACGTACTCTCTCAATAACGTAGCTGCTTGACGGTCGTCATGATGCCGTTCGCAAAGTTGCGATTCCTTACGATCGATTTGCTTATTGCAATCTGGATACACGCACTTCGCGTCCCCGAGTCTTCGCCTCTCGTCGCAGACGAAACAAATCCTCTCTCTCTTTTTCCATCCCGGCTTCTCTTTCCCACATGAGATACATAGGATGGTTTTTTCTCTCAGGGACTTCCTCCAATTGCGCCCGTACTCCTTTTGATGACAGTTGCGACAATGAGCAGGATCAGAGATGTACGGGTAGTCGGTCACGCCGCATGCCGCACATGTTATTTTCTCTTTAAGTAAGGTCTTAAGGCACCCATGACAAATTGCCGAATTGGGTTGTAACTGGAACTTTGATTGGTTACATGCGTCACAATGCATCTTTGGAAGATGATTGCGCGCACATCTAAGGCAGACGTCAAACCACGACTGGGTTTGACGAGCGCGATTGCAAATCTGGCAAATTATGGAACGTCTTATCGGGTGTGACATACACTTTTCCTCCAACATGCCGGCCTGCTGCGAGCATTTCGCGCGGCCGTTGCTGTTTTCGTCGCGAGTTTTATATGGCTCTAATTACGACGAGAACTTTCGAGCATCAGGAAAATAGCTTGCGAAATCCAGGTCGGAGTTTTCGCGCCCGGACCTCCCATCCTTACTATCGTTATTCCTGGCGCCTTCACGTGTTTCGCTAATCGTATTATCGGTTTTGAACACGCGGGGTTCGTTTGCCGGCGAGTTGTAAACCCGCTTAGGTACTACTTCGACGAAGTCGTTCAGACAACAATGAAACGCGTTGCAGAGCGCCTCGCTCGTCTCGAGGCGAATCATTTTCGGTTGCTCATTAAAAAGATCACAGACTGCTTGTATGGAAAGCACATACCCGGTGCGAACGCGCACCAGCTTACTCACTTGGGATGCGCTAGTAATTCCGCGTTCTTCCAGGCACTCTCGCAACTTCCATTTAATAGGCATTAGTTCTTCCCCCTTCTCTCAATGTAGGGATCAATAAAGATATCGATGAGGTCGCCTTGTTGTTCCTCGACGTCTTCATCTGTAGCAATGAGGTAAGGGGCAGCCGAACTCGGAAAACTGTGACCGAGATGTTTAAGCACTTTGCGGTACGCGAGCGGATTTTTCTGAAGCTTGTTAGTTGCAAACGTACGGCGCAGGTCATGAGGCCTTAGATCCTCTGGTAATGGAAGGCCGAATTCGATGGCGCGCTTCACTATCCTCTGAAACACCTTCCAATACGCAAAGGTTGTAAGCCGAATTCCATCTTCACTAAGAAACAGGTAGTCAGAGTCTGGAGACTTAGGAAACAGTGGTTTGAAGAATTTCTGAAAGGGGCTTAATACTTCACTTGCCAGGGGCGTAAGAGGAACCCACCGCAGCCGTTTCCCGCTATATGCCTTGCCTTTGCCATACAACCTGATCCTACTGTTGAGTTCATCGATATCGGAGCTTTCCCCCTCCGAATGGATGCCAAGCAGCTCACTGCTGCGTGCTCCAATTTCGGCTTGAAGGATTATGGCTGTGTAGTTTCGCGCGGCAACGTGCGGCTGGAAATGATTCCGTAAGTATTCGAGTCGGAGAAACTCAAAAAAGTCGTCTCGCAACCTCGGTGAAAGGGCGTAGCGTTTCTTACGTGGCCTGTCTGCGGCATGAATAGGCAGATCGTACTTAGTGAAGGATGTGACTAGTGGTCCGTATTTCTCAGGCAGGCTCACTCGACTGCTACCGGGAAGGTTTGGTTTTGCCACCACGTAGTCACAGAACCAACGCAACGCACCCATATATTTGCGCCTGGTTCCCAGCGCTACATCGTCCTTCAGCAACGATGAGATGATCAGGTCAACGTAATGCGATCCACGAGATGGGTTGAGTAGGTCCCATACTATGAGCTGTCTACGACCGGCAGGGTGAGTTGCGTCGGCAACCTCGATGCGGCGAAAGACTGTTTGCAGTTCAGCTTTTCGGCGAATGGTTCCTTCGACACTGCAACCGCGAAAGATACAGTTTTGAATGTACTCTTCTATTTTATTCTCATGATCTTCAAACTGTTCTTCCCAGGGAACCTGATGCGCTTGCGTTGCAACTTCAATCTCTGACGGGTTTGCTTCATTCATACAATATGACTCCTTTTTGTCTTTTTCTAATTTCAACCGTTGCTTGATTTTTCAAGCGGCACTTGATCGTGTCTTTTTTCGTAAGCTCAAGTCTTAGACCAGTTTGTCCGAGAAGTTGACTTCGCTTTCCGAGTCAATTTCTCCAATCGAATGTGGACTATGTCCGGCGCTTTCGAAGTATCTGAATCCATGTTTTCAACCTCACGTGTTTCTTCTTCGAGTCGAGACGTGATGAAACGACCTGGCGACATCGTCTAGAAAAAGCTGTGCCATGAGTTAACTGTCGCGAGGTGATCGAGCTATCAGGAAGGGTTTGTTATTTAGTCAGTTTTCTTGCAAGAGGCGATCTTGTGTGGTCCATTCATAATAAAACCCCGCTTCTACAACCAGATCCGGCGGTGTAGCGGAGGTCATTCAATTGCGTCAGTCAAGCACTAAAGAGAGTTGAAGGGTCAGATGGACGGCTGAGAGATTCGCATCTGTGCTTCAAACTAGCCTCAAACTAGGCCGAGGGGTGTTAGCGATCGCTAACACCCCAATATTTAACCTAACAGTTGAGCAGCTAAGCAACCGATTGAGACGCAAAGAATGAGCGTTGACAATCAGTCTTATTGAGGTCCATTACGACACTTTTTTAGGCGCTTTTCTCAATAAAACGAGGCCAAAAACAAATCTCTCAACCGTTTTTGTCTACGAGGACCATCTCAAGCCGGCACCGGATGTGCTGTTAAAGTCTACGCGTCGAATGAAGGGGCTCGCGCAGCGAATGAAAGCCACCGCTTAGCTCCTCGCGGCGAAAGTTTTCAACATTGCGCGAGTCAAGCCCTAAACCGGCGTGAAGCCCAGCTAGAGGCTGAACGGTTCGCATATACGAACCAGAAATAAGGGTCATGGTTCGTATATGCGAACCTCAGACCTTTAATAATGAAGCGGAGAGCGGCTAACGGCTATTGGGAAGAACGCACCGCCGACAACAACTCGTCTCTTGGCGGACGTCAATTGACATCGGTTGGCGAAGCAGCTGTCGTCATATGACGATTTTGGACGTAAAAAGTGTCGTCATATGCCGACACTCTTTGGCCAATGGTTCACTCAACGAGGGTTCCCTAAGTAAGCCTTTCGAGATACGACAAAGATCGGACTTATAAAAAATGGCTGGTCCAACTGACCCTGGCACAGTAGGTGCCACGTAGCCAGTGCTGGAGTTCCAGCGTGCCCCTTGCCCAATCCTCAGATAAGAAACGAAGTCATATTTTCACGCAGGAGCACTATGGAAGAGGAAGATAAGCCAGTGGAGACTAGCCCGACGCTGGAGCGCAAGCGAGCGAAGTACACAGTTGAGGATGTTAGGCAGCTTTGTGGTGGTATCTCCCGTTCTACAGTGATGCGTGAGATTCGACGTAAGCGGTTGGCCTGTTATCGCGCACGTCGAACACTGCGCTTCTCTGAAGAACACGTCACGAAGTATTTGGAAAGGGTTGAACAAGGAGTGAAATGAAAGTGTGCGGGCGTTACCTCGAGATCTCCGGATGGCATAATTCATAGCTCTCTCCAGCCTGTAAACTCGCTTCGTATACGCAACCTTTTGAAAACAAAATGACTGCAAGACTCACAGTTGTTGTTGGTGGAGGAGAGAGAGGTGTGACTTGAAGCAATTACTTGCCGCGACTGGAAGCAATTAATTGCCGCAAGTTCAATCAAAACCTAGAGATTTCGCATATCCACTTTGTCTGCGATTCGTGTTTTGGAACCATTAAATTGCCGAAAGTGGAAATTGGAACTAAGCCTTGCCGGGAGTGCTTTCAAATTTTTGTTCTATCAGACTGTTATGAACTCTTACGCCGTGTTTTCGGTTTAGCGTTTTCATTTTTGGGCGTTGGCTTTTGAGTTGCCGTCGTCACCTTCGGCTTTTCTGGCTCAGCGTGGGGTTTTTCTACTTGGATAAACTCTTGTAACTGTTGGAGCGGCGGCATCCATTCGGTTGCAAGATAAAGATTGGTTTCGAAATAGCGCGTGGTAGCAGAGGCACAGCCTTCGGTTCTCAAAAACTTCCGAAGATCGTTTGTAAATGATTCAGGGACAGAAGGAGATACGTTTGCACTGCTTCCCAGGTTGCCGTATGAACCGTTAAATGTTTTTAGAAATGGCTTGCGAACAAGGTAAACATTACCTTTAGTCTCGCTGCCCTCAACGGTTGCGCCATTTCTGGTTAAGTAGAACATAAGTGCGCTTACGTCCCACGGCATTTCTTTGTTTGAAAAGCACTGCTCTTTGTAAACCAAATGATAAGCATAGAAAACTCCATCAAGCGCATTGCGCCGCCCTCTGATGTCAGAAGCATCCGCTGTTGTTTCCAGCAAGTTCAAAAGAAAGCCGAAAGGATTACGAACATCGGCATTGCCGAAACCTGAGTGGACGGTGCTTGATACCCAACTTTCTCTTGTTGCATGTCCTCCGGTGAACGGATCAAATTTTCCGGCATAAATGTGTTGAAAAACATTTTGGTTCGCGTAGCCTGAAAAGTCATAAATAGCCGGCGCATTTTTCTTATAAAATTTGAAAACGTCGGCGGCTTTAGCCAGATTGGCCTCTCTACGTTTTGTTTCGTTCGCTTTGCGCGATCTCTCAGCTGCCTCTGCATTTGCAATGCGCAATTTCTCCGCTTCCGCTGCCCTCGCAGCAATTACCGCCGGGCTCCTTTCGTATTCATCTTTACTTTTTTGATCAGCAATGATTTTCCGCGCGTTTGATAGATTCCAATTTGCCGAACTCCCCTTACGTTGATCAGATATACGAATATTTTCCTTAAAATAAGAATCACCATACCCGTCATTTAATGCCCACCTGCTTTTTTCCCACACTTCTGCATGATCCAAAATGGTCAATCTCATAAAAGGGATCTCGTCCCCCTTCAAATCAGCGGCAGACTGATACTCGACCCGATAACGTTTACCTTTATCCATTGCGAACCAAAAGTTCTTTAAATAGATCTCGAGGTGATAACTTTTCGAGGTCCATTTGTTATAAAACTTCTGCACATAGTGGTTGTAGACGCAATTTGGAAGTTTAGTTGTCGCTGGTTGTATTTCTCTAAAAAACGTGTCAACGCTCATATCAACCGACTCATTTGGCGCTATGTCGTAAACGACGACTAAATACATCGAGTCGCCGACGCAAGTGCTTCGTTGAAAGCTGTTTGACCAGTGCGCGTTTTCATAGACACTGTATTGTTCTTTCTCTACCAGCAGCTTCCCGGCATTGTGACTTATTTTTTTATCATCCTGGCTCTGTGCCTGCAAAGATGCAGCAAACACAAACGCTAGCAAAACAAAGACAATAAAAGAATTTACCGGATTCATATTTTTCATTTTCCTCCTTACCAAGTTCATTTCGGTCGTATTGCCAAAACAACCGAGAGACGCCGAACTATGTGTATCTTGATACGGTTCCGTACAACATCAGCTTTCCAAAAGGACCTGCTGTCTACTCCGGCCCAAAGAACGTGAGCGCCATGTACACGCGATCAGCGGAGCGAATCCAAGTTGTTATTTAGGAGTATTTGCCAGTTACCGGTAGAGAAGCCGCGTGTATGTGATAAGGCGATCATGTGAGATTCCTATGCAGTGGGTTCAGGAAGAACACGCATAATCTATTACAAGCAATCAGCGAAAGCAAAGCAAAGAAGGCGGACTACATCAGGCGTTGTTGTATTTTTGCGAAACACTGGAACCAATAAATTCGACCTTTTGTTCTGCGCATTACTTTCGATGCGACCACCACCTGTTCAGGCAATGCATAGATTGGTTTGTCGTGCCGCAGTATTTTTCTGTCGTAGGAATTATTGGCACTCAGGGTCAAGAGCCGAGAAATAGTCCATGATTAGCCTATGGACAAAGATATAACCGCCCCCGACCTTTCGAAGAAAAACTCTGCCGGCAGCGTAATCGAGGAAGCGCGGATAGTTCCAAGGCGTTTCTCCCTTCACATACAGCATTAAACGAAGAAAGTAATGCTGTACCACATCAAATCCGCCATACCACAAACCAGCCACAGTACCGACAACGACGCCCGTAATTATCGGCATGGTTATCGACCAAGTTCTTATCCCTCTCCCACCCAGTTCTTCAAGAGATGAAAGCGCAGTAGCTACGGTCACGACGAGTCCGAATCCAAGTAGAGTAACTACCGCATATTTTATGGACAGGATTATTCCCTGATTCGGAAATGCCTTCATACTCACTGCACCCTGACGCAATGCGGCAAAGATACTTAGAATCATTCCCAGTAAGGCCGCGAAGAAGGCTATAGCCCTATAATCCGCAACATAAGCAGATGTTACAAACCTCGGAGCAACTCGGCTGAAAGCAATCTGAAAATCGCTCCTATCTCCTAAGGTGGCGCTTACGTTGGCAATCTGCTTACCGGTCTGTGCATCCCAAAGCACAATTTTACCTTCCTGATCTTGCGCGGCCAGACGAGTGCCGTCTGCGATGAATTGCAGACGTTTGAGTGCGCGCACATTACCCTCCAGTTGTCCGATCTGCGTCCACGTCTTAGCATCCCCAAGCCATACTTTAGGATTATTGCTTAAGAGCGCAAAGCGCGATCCATCGGCGTTGAACGTGACCGCATAAGCACCGAAGAATCCACCTTCCGGCGTCCAGTCCCGAATCCAATTCGAATCCGAATCAAGACCGTAAATCGGATTATAGGTTTTTGCATCCCATAAGACGGGCGCCCTCTGCCGGCCAACGGTTACTATTCGCGCGCCGTCAGGGCTGATATCAACCGCTCTCAGAAGTCCTGATTGGCCGGAAAGAGTCTTGATCAAAGTTCCGTCCAGGGCGCTCCGGATCTCTACTTCACCTTCCGGAGTGACGGTCAGCACTCGGGATCCGTCAGAACTGAATTTGGGTTTTGCTACAGAGTCTTCATACCAGTCGCGCTCATTGATCGAGTCTTTTAGTTTAATCTCCTCGACATTCACGAACTGCCGGGAAGACTTGTCAAAGTCACCTTTAAACGTCGCGACGAATGCGCCGTTCTCTCCATTCCACAGCCTTGCTTCTTGCCTATCTACCGTTAAGACGCGTGAACCATCCAGATTAAAATCAACGGACCTTGCCCACTGCTCGTGCGCTTTCAGTTCGGCTACCACCGAATAGTCTCGTGCATCCAAAAGCCGCATCCGATCCGGTTCCGCAAGCACGATTCGTGTACCCTGATGATTGACACCAATTGAAATCGCGTTTGTAGCCTCAGCACATGCAAGTTCGGCTACCAGCTTTCCAGTTGGCGCCTCCAGGACTCGCAGTCTTCCATCATTAGTGCCCGCGATCAGCCGGTTTCCGTCGGGACTGAGCGCCGCCGCCTCAGTAGATCCTGCCGCAATCCCCATGCGGGCAATGCGAGACCCATCCTGCGCATTCCACAGCATGACTCCATTTGCCAGACTGTTTCGGAAGTACCCCCACATCACGCTGCCCGGAAGCAATCCGATGACGATGAATACAAGCGCAAATCGCTTCCAGGACCAACTGATATTCTCAACCGGCTGGATGTCGGTCTTGACCGTTTGCCGGCTACCCCTCAAACCAAAGATGATGGCTATTGGCAAGGCATAACCTAGAGCTTCACCCTGGAGAAGATGATCAACCAGGCCCCCCATTTGCTCGCCAAATCGCCGTCTGTCAATTAAGTAACTAATCGCGCCCCTAACGACGCCGGCAATCAAACTCATGCTGAGCCAGACGATTCCTATGTTAATGATCCGACGGAGGGTCCTTCTCGCGAGACTGGGCCCGGCCTCCAATTGATTCCCGATCTCTTTACCCTTCCGGTTGAAGCGCAAGCCATCGACGATTCCAATCGCCAGTCCAGCGGTCAGGCCGAAAACCAGGAGGCCAAGCCATCCGAACAGGTTTCCGCCCAGAACCAACCCGATCAATATTCCGGCGATTAGACCGAACAGTACTCGAGTTCCGATTACATAGGCCCACCTTTGCGCATTCGTGACCAGCCAACTTGGTTGCAACTGCTCAATCAGAAATATTGTCTGAGAATGTTGAGACAGTCTGCGTGCCAACCATGTCAGCCAATGGGTAGCTTGTTCATGTGAGAAAGGCGTGTTAGCGCCGCGACGTTGAAACATCTGCCGCACATAAGCATCGAACAGATGTTTGCGGCGAGCCTCAACCGAATCAAGTGATTTCAGATCCTGAGACGACATGTCCCGGTAAGACAGTGTCATGATGCTGAGCATCAGTGGTGACTGCGCTAACTCCTGCAGCGCGCTGTCGTGCCGCAGTATCTCATTGAAAGCCAACAGTTCTGTTCCCGATCCCTGCAGATACGCGTCGATCTGTTCCTCGGTAAGGGGCTGGATGAGCACTGCGCCTTGCAGTTTGAGGCGGCTCGTCAAGGCCTCGTAGTCGGCAACACGACTGCAGACCGCGATCGGCATTAGATGTTCCTGGCGAAAATTGTTTATGGCTTTGACGCACTCGTCTCTATGTTCGCGCCGCACTTCATCGAGGCCATCAAACAGAAGTAGCAAGTCGGCGCCTTCAACCCAGCGACGGCCGATTTTCTTCGGGATGTTGTATTTGGAGTTGAGTTCATCAATCAGCCACTTCTCAATCGGCTGCCTATTGTCTGCCCAGGACGACAGGTTGAAGACGACCGGTATGGGTTGCGTTGGATCATCTTCAGCGCGGTCAATGGTGTCGCGGGTCAGTTCAAGCAGCGTGGTCGTCTTGCCGGAACCGGGCTCTCCCAGGATGAGCAACGCCTGATTCATTTCGTCAAAGACATCCACGATCTTTGTGCCATGCGGCAGCGGGCGATTTGGTTGTCCAGGCCTCTGCAGCAGTAGGTCCCAAGGCTGATCATCGATGACATCCGCTCGTTCCTCCAAGCCAAGTTCCAGCAAGGCCTCGCCATGCAGCGACTGTTCGAGGACTCCCTTTACCCAGAACGACTTGACCACCTTTAACATCACCCTCCGGTCGCGCTGGGCGCGATGCTCACCCGTCCCGCCGGTGATGATATTTGTGATTTGCTGGACAAAATCACGCCCAACAATGGTCGATCCGTGAATGCCTTGGTCGACATTGCCGATGGTCACTCCAGCGGTCTGTTTATCGGAGTCGGAAGAACCAAGCTGATGGGCCATCTTCTCTGCCTTCGATATCGCTGATAGATATCTTCTAAGATCAGATCAATGCGAACGGATTTGTGGACCGGACGGAGAATCGCGTCACTGCTGAAGCCATAACTTCGCCACCCAAAAAGCAGCGACACTGACTTTGTCGACAAGGGGCGCTAAGTTTTCGGCGAGTGGGCTAACTGCCCCGGCGAGTGCCCCTGCTTTCTCAGCAACGCTTCGGGCTCCATCAAGGATGCCTGTAAGAAAGTTAGTGGCCTCAGTCAAACTTTGCTGCACCGACTCGGCGTCTTCCGACTTCATCTCAAGGTTGATCTTTTCAGATGCTTCTTTGACGGTCTCTTCGACGCCCTGGGCTATGAAGGGTGTTCCCGCTGATAACGCCTTTAGCGCATCTTGCTGGGAGACTCTAAGTTGGGCCACTTCTTGCTGGATCTCGGTGAGTAGTTGTTTGAGTTCATCGATGTTTGGCTTCTTGTCGGCAGCGATGAGTTGCCCGCCAACGGTAATGGTGGCGTTTTTTACGTCGCGGCCCGCGATGATGCTGTTTGTGATACCGCCGCTAACCTTGCCGATAGTTACTCCACCGGATTTTCTGTTTTGCTTCATGATGGTCTCGCCTAGGGTAGTATACCCCTCGCAATGGCGCACAGACCAAGTTAGTCGAGGGTCATGTCCTTTATGTCAGACAGAGTGCCGTACTCAGGCGCGGAGTTAACGATTTGCGCAAATGCTGCCGTCATCGTGACCAGCGTGAGTGTAAAAGCACAGATCCCCTTCTGCATTACGTGGCACCTTTCAAAGTGAAGGACCCTTGTGATCACGGCGACCCAATCTTCTCCAATATTGCGTTCAGGGTTTTGCTGCTGGTTGCATCAACGACGACTTTCCGCTCCCAGTCCTTGAAGCCCGGACGCGACACTCGGATCGCACGCTCTCCGATTGGCAATGACAACTTTGATGGAGTGCTACTGCTAAAGACGCCATCGACATATATCTCGGCGCCAGATGGTTCAGAGGATATTTCGATGTTGACTATAACAGTTGGGGTTGCGGGACCAGATTCTTGCTCGCTGCTTGTCGGCGTCGTCGTGCCAGACTTCTTATTGAGTTGGGTCAACCGTTCTTGAAACTCTCGCGCAATCTCGTCGTAGCTCGCGATCAGACGTTGGAGCAAGTCAAATACCGGTTTCTGATGCGCTCCCCAGGGACCTGTTCTGGATTGCGGAACCGGATCGAAGTTGATCATGAATCGCTTCTCTTTGCCTCGAACCTTGATCACAAAGTAGTTCCAACCCAGGTAATTTTTTTGTCCCTTAACCTTTTTCAGGTCGGAAACGGGTGCCTCGAAATTCCGTTGCTTATTATCATCTGATTCAAAAGACAGAGTGGTGCGACCGAAATAAAGCCAGCCGGTTTTGATGTGATACGTATCCCAGTCAGTCACGTGGACGGCGAACACATCTTCGTCGTTACGCTTACGGAATTGGATGAGAGCTACTGAGCCAGTTCGAGATGTGAATTTCCAGCCTGAGATACCATTCTCTCGGACTACAGTGAGTCTGGGACCCTCTGTGAGGATAGAGTTGTCTTCCTGATCTTGACCTTGGGCTGGCGCAACCATGCTTATCCAAGCTATCAGGAGGACGGCTACGCATAAGTGGTGTGTTCTCGTCATAAGTTTTGCATCTTGTGATGTCGGAACCTTAGCCTAAGGATCTTTCTTTTCGAGAATCGCATTGAGTACCTTTGAGCTCTCTGAATCAATAAGAACTCGCCGCTCCCAAGCCTTGAATCCGGGCCGGGCTACTCTTATGGTGTGCTCACCGGCCTTTACGGACAGCCTTGACGGCGTACTTCCAGCAAAGACCTCGTCAACATAAATCTCAGCCCCGGACGGCTCTGAAGCAACATCAATTAGTACCTTTGCTTCTTGACTTTTCAATTGACTCGAAAGATTTGGCGAATTCGGAGCAGCCTCACGTAGTTCAGGTTTGGGGATCAATCTTGCAGCTCCCTGCTGTAACTCGGAAACGACAACATGGTATTCGGTCATTAAGCGTCTAATCAGCTCGAATACGGTATCTTGGTGCTTGCCCCACGGCGTCAGAGGAGGGCTAAAGCTCACCATGAACTTTTTCTCCTTGCCGGACACTTTGACAATAAAGAATCGAAGCCCTTTGTTTTCAATCTTCAGCTTTACATCCTCTTTCGAAACGTCGAAGCCTCGTTTCTCATTTTCGTCAGATTCGAAGATTATTCGCTTTGCAGTGAAATACATCCAACCAGACTTTGTCTTGAAGTTGTCCCAGTCGATTACATTAACTGCGAATGCGTCTTCGTCACCGTGTTTTCTGAAATAAACGAAGGCTACAGAACCATCTCTGGAAACGAACTTCACCGCCGGTACTCCATTTTCCACGACCACGGATTGCCGCGGTCCACTGGACAAGAGACCTCCAACCTGCTGATGCGCCATTGGCCTATCGCCAAAGATAAACGACCCTAATAGAAGCGCCGTGGCACAAACAGCAAATTTCAAATGCGGACCGCGTCGAGGAAATTTCATGGTTCGGTCTTCTTCTCTAGAATTGCGTTTAAAGTCTTGGAACTACCAGCTTCAACTCCTATTCGACGTTCCCAATCTTTGAAGCCGGGTCGCGAGACTCGAATCAAATGCTCTCCGATCGATAGCGATAACTTCGAGGGAGTGCTGCTTGTAAAAACACCATCGACAAATATCTCAGACCCTGGAGGCTCTGACGTGATTTCAACTACAACCTTGTCGCCTTTTACCGCTGCTCCAACGTCCGCATATGAAGGTACGAAGTTGAATTGCTCTTTGAGCATTTTCAAAATTTCACTTGCGAAGATTGCGAAGTTAAGGCCTTCAATTCCGGGAGCTACTAATTTCAAACTGCTGATTCCCACAACCTCGCCTAACAAGTTGATCAACGGTCCCCCACTGTTACCCGGATTGATAGCAACGTCCGTCTGGATATAAAGCCCGAACTGCTCTGCGTCGCGGAATGCGCTTACGATTCCTTTGGTGACGGTATTCGGAAGTACACCGCCGGCGATGCCGGGTGATCCGATTGAAATAACTTCCGCGCCCACTTTTACGGTCGCAGGGTCGACAATCTTCAAATAAGGAAGTGACGAACCCTGGATTTTGATTAATGCGATGTCCTTTGAGGGATGATTAAAGACTGATTCACTCGTGAATGATTCGCCCTTAGATGTGACAACGGAAACCTTTTGGCTGCCCTCCACGACATGACGATTCGTTACAATCAATCCTGTGTCAGTTATTAGGAATCCACTCCCCGAACCTTGCCCAGATCTAATAGTCACTACGGCAGGAAGCGCTCTGCTAACTAATTCTTCTGTGGACAGATTAGCTTTCGGTTCCGACGCCGTGAGCGGCGGCGTTAGATTGGCAGCTTTCGCCGCTAGGGGGTTTCCTCCAAGAAAATCTCCTACTTTCTGGAGCTTTATGTTGAAGTAGGTAGATGAGACTACATAGAAGTATTTTATGATTGATCGATCCACTCGCCCAAACAAACGGTCCCTTCGTAATAATGATTGTTTGCGTTACATAACCTTCCTTAGAAACCGTCATTTGCAAAGGCGTGGCTAGAAACTCCGACCAACCATAAATTGGTCCTTGGAACATGAAGTCCTTTACGTTCTCTCGAGTGAGAGGAGTTGTCCCCACAAACTCGCCGGCAATCTCAACCCTTGCCCCTGCAGGATCGGATTCAACTTTTAGGGTTTTCTTGGCGTAGGCTGACTCGCTTATGCAAAGCAGAAGCGCGGCTAAAAGAATTGTTCGTATCGTCAAGTCTTACTCCGAATCATAAGGTGAAGGCGGACACATGAGTTTGGAGGAACACCGTACCGTCCAGTTTTCACAGACTATAGGAAATTGAACTGAGGTTGCAAACGCTGAGTGTGGCGACTTACCGTTTATTACAACCCGCGCACGCCTCAATTCAAAGAGAAAGATAAGGACCGGTAATGCCCTATCCACGCGCGGTGCCGTCGGCACTGGTCCACTCGTTATATGGCGGAGCAGGAGGCGCCAAGAAACGAGCGGAGCGGCTTCTACGCAAGCTCTGGTTCACGACCTCTTTGTACTTTCCAAAAAATTGGAACCAATTATTTGCCGGGCATTTTTGGAACCATTAAGTTGCCGAGAGTGCGTCTAAAAGGAGAGCGGGTAAGAATTTACTAAGGAATTTAGATAGTTTGTACTTTTTCGAAAAATTGGAACCAATTATTTGCCGGGCGCTATTGGAACCATTAAGTTGCCGGAGCGGCAAATTAATGGTTCAAGTTACAGAGGAGGGGGGAACAAACTCTTTCAGCGGCGGCGGGCCATACGGGACAATCTTCGCAACTTTTTCCTGTCACCCCAGGCAGAAATGCTCAGTTTCTTGCAACAGTTAGGAGAAGCGCTCTAACGGGCGATCGATTCGACCTTGCAGGGACAAATCTTGAAACTAACAGTTTCTGTTGGTACATCCCAGTACGACTCAAGAAGAATCCGCCTAGTTTTGAAATCACGCTTTCTTAAAGCGCAAAGCACCGACTATATCGCCGCGCTGCGGATACGTCAGCATTCGTTGCTTAAGCAATTTGGGGTCACGCGACAAACCAGTGCATCGGTAATTTCCAACGTATTCCCATTGAGCAGAAGCGCGTTGTATGAAGATTGGAATAGCCGTACGTTGCCGATTAACTATTTCTGCTGTTTCTTCAACAATCGGACCGGAGCCGAATAATACCTCTTCAGGCGCTCCGGGATTATGTATCGGACTTGGATCAAAACACCCACATACGACTTCGCCATCTTTATAAGGTAAATACGCAACCGGCGAGCCGCCTACCATTTTGCTAATTTCTACCCTCGAATATTTTTGACCCAACTTCGGTTTCATCGCTCTCTTACCGCCAATCTATCCCTATAAGGGGATCGTCAAGTGAAATAAGCAGAGCGAGATGCTTCGCCTCGGCGGAATGAAGCTCTTCAAGCTCTCGAGGCAGTTGCCGGGCCCCTCTAAATCTCGCGCGCAGCAAACTAAGGCTAAACTCAAAAAATAGGGCCCAGATTAACCATATATTTTCACTTGTTCAGCCTCCAAAAAATGTGTTGACGAGTCTATGCGAGGGACGGATACTGAGCAATGGAAGGAAGGAACCTCAAGTTATGCTATTCCCGATTTACCAGCACGTCCAATGCTCTGACGGTTGCTGTCGCCATACCTACTTCGTAAAAACCTCTGATCTAGTTCGCGCTGCATCCCGCCTTGCTTGTCCGGTATGTCATGCCGTAACGCAATACGCAGAAGTCCATGCGAAGAAACCGGAGATTTCTCAGGAATCTCAGAATACTTGGAATGCAATAGCGGCAGTAGCCACGACAATCGGAGCCTTTATCTTCGTCGGAAAAGTTATCGACTGGGCCAACTCCTAAGCCGCCTTGACACTTACATCTTCACGCCTAGCTGACGGAGTTTTTCTTCCTGCTCAGGCTAAAGGTGCCTTCGATTTTTAGGTGATAAACTTCTGCCCATTTGTAAAACTCCGTATAGGGGAAAGATTATCGATTGCCAGATCTAACCCCGAGATCGCGTCCGGAATGCATTTCCTCCCCAGACGAAGACATTGTTTTATTTGCTATAAGTTGATGGCCCAGAAGTAAAGCGGGCCTCGGATGCCCGTCACAACGCTCCAGCGCGATTTTCCAGGTTCTCAGCCTGACGATCCGAGCAGCGCCGTTGTCATTTCTTAGGCTCTACAAAAACACGTCCCATGCCCACCGTCCGCCTTGGTTCCCTTCACTGTCTCTGACCTTCCCCCTGTAGCGGAATTCGTTGCCGTACTGATCCCTGCTGGGCTTTATTGACTTGCCATTTAAGGAGTGCGAATCGAGGTTTATCCTTTTCGTAGGCTGCAACTTTAGTAATTTTGTCCGTTAATGGTCTGATGTGTCCATAGTTTATTGGTGATTAATTTTGATTGTTAGAAGAGATCACCCAGCTCAGCTTTAAGAGCTGTTTGTGCTGTTAGGAAGTTAGTTTTTTTGCGAAAAATGGGCTTTTTTGAGTCGTGGGAAAAACGGCGACGCATAATAGCAGAAGGATTTACGGACCAGCAAGGAAAATAAAACACAGAAAAAGTTGATCAAAAAATCGGTCTGAGTTTAATGTATGCCCGTTGTACGCCCCCAAAGCGAACGCAATAACTCTTCGGTCTAATAACTTAAGGTTTGGGTCTTAAGGAGGGGGATATGACAGAGTTGTTAGTAGCAGGTGCTGTAGTAAGTCTGCTGATAGCGTTTCTTAGAAAGCTGGATTCACTCACCCTTGCTCATTTTGAATGGAGGCTTGTGGAGTTTAAGTTTGCTGAACCCCATAAGACTAGGAAAAAGCCTATTAAGGCGAAGACATCGAAAGCAGTGAAAGCTTCGAGATCACCGGGGCAACTCAAATCTGTTAAGAAGCTTTCGTCGTGAGGTCAGGGGTTTTCGTAGATGTTGCCGATGACTGTTGCTTGTGGAATTCCAGCGTGATGCATGTAATGAATGTGGCCGGTAAAGTCGCCATCTTTATCCGCTAGACAAAATGCTCCTTCGATAAACTTCACCTGCTGAGGTTTGTCCCACGAATCAAGTCTGGGAATATCTCCCTCATACATTTCTTTCCATTCTTATCGAGTGGGTTAGTCTGCATAACTTCTACGTTGGCAGATGTATCGCATTCACCGTTGTCATCGGTAATTGGTCTAGGAAATTCCTCATAAGCAGCGTCTAAGAGTTCGAATGGCTTGGACATATATTTCTATCTAAGTCCCAAGCTCTAAATACGTTACTACTGGTCCACTCCAGTAGGTAGGTAGGCATGCTGTACTTGGTGCTCATTCTGCTGTTGCCCGCATTGTTTGGTATTGGGTTCGGGGTAGCTGAGTTAGTTCGTAGGAGCGGCTTCAAGGGGTTCATTTTCGGCTGTGAGTTTCACAAGCTCCAGGAGTTGAATGAGTCTTCACAAACCCGTTTCCACATCATCCGATTCTCTAAATTGATTACTTCGTTCGTGATTAGTTTGGACTGGTTTGCTTTCATTAAAGTTTTGCAATTAAGTTCGTCTCGCGCTACTCGCTTTGTTCCTTAGCCTCGCAACGACAGAACGCCAGCGTGTGATTAAAAGATTAGACCTTTAGGATTCTTCTTCTCCGCTTCTTCAACAATACTCACGAACGCTCTAACTTTATCCATGCTATTAGCAGCCTTCCGAAGTCTTGCGCCCATTCCTTCGATATCGAACCTCTTGTGACTTGGTCTGCGTTCGTGTTCACACCACTCACAGCCAGGGGTGAATTGACCGGCGTGTAGCTGGTGCATGGTGTAGTCCTGGCTTAGATGAGACATATTATTTAAGGTGAGTTAATTCTTTTCCATTAAGGTGCACATCAATGGCTTCGACTGCCATGTGATCTAACAGTTTCAAACCGCCTCTTACTTCGATCGCGGTCGCAAGTCCAAGGCCTGTGAACCAGCCAGCAAAGGAATCAGGATTACTAGTTTTTGAAGCACACTCATCGGCCTTTTATGTTTTTGTGTGCGACAAAGGCGTATTACCACATCACCGCTTCAGTGCAGTTATTCGCTTACGAGAAGCGAAACGACTTCACGAACGTGTGAAGAGATGTCGAGCAAGAGTGCAGCCCCTAACGCGCTCAAAATATGAAAGCCACGAAAACGGAATTAGGCCCAGGTATGAAAGGGGGCATCTACCTGAGCCTGACCCGTTGATAGCTCAAACTATTGACGGGTTTTTTCTTTGGATTGTGATAGCTTATTTGGGCCATGAGTGAACGAAGCAAAGCAGACGTAATGCGTACAGTCACCGCCTTTAGGGATGAGTTAATGACCCTTCGCGAACAGTTTGAGAAGTTAATTGCGATGGAGAAGGTTCTGACGCAAGACATGTTAGAGTGCGGCGAACTAGTGAATGGTGAAAGTAAAACTGATAGCGCCGCCAGGTCATTTGTTCGGGCAGTTTTCGCCATGATTGAAGGAAGCATCTTCAACTTAAAACAAATGGCATTAAATCTTTCAGCTCACGGACGAGGCAGTTTTTCAAAAGCGGAGCTAGTGATGTTGGAAGAAGTGAGTTACCTCGGTGAGCACGCAAAACCGGCCATGCATGATCACCTCAAAACCGGCCAATGAGAAGTAGTCGCTAGGGACGTTGACGTCGCCGCGAGGCAAGGTAGCCTGCGGCGCCATGAGCAACGTATTGAGCGACGATAAACGACAACAAATACTAGCTTTAGGACGACTGGGCTGGTCCTTGCGACGGATCGAGCAAGCCACCGGTGTGCGCCGCGAGACAGCCGGCGCTTATCTAAAGGCCGCCGGCATCAGTGTGCGGCGACCGGTGGCTGGGGACGGGAGGCAAAACCGGCCATACAAGTGATCACCGACTCTGCCCCAGCAAAACAGGACAATTCGGCGCCTGAGACCGCAAAACCAGCCATAGAGGTGACCACCGACTCTGGTCCCGTTAAGAATCAGCTAACCCCGCCAAAGCGCGCACGCTAAGCCACTGTGAGCCATATCGCGACCTGATCGAACTAGGCGTACAGCGTGGCCGCAATGCGATGGCTATCTGGCAGGACCTGGTCAGCGAGCAGGGCTTCGCGCACGGCTATCACAGTGTCAGGCGCTTCGTAAACAAACTGCACCCGAGTGAGGTAAAGCAAGCACGTGTCGTGATCATCACCGAGCCTGGCGAAGAAGCGCAGGTTGATTACGGTACTGGCCCCTGGGTACGCGAGCCCCACAGCGTCAAGTACCGGCGCACGCGCTTGTTTGTCATGACGCTTGGCTTTAGTCGCAAAGCGGTGCGGCTTTTAGTCTTCCGCTCCAGCGCCTGCACCTGGGCCGAACTACATGAGAAAGCATTTCGCCGCTTCGGTGGCAGCGTGCGCATCGTCGTGCTCGACAATCTGCGTGAAGGCGTGCTCACTCCGGATATCTACGAGCCCACGCTCAATCCGCTCTATCGCGATCTGTTGGCCCACTATGGCGCGGTAGCCATGCCCTGCCGCGTGCGCGATCCCGATCGCAAAGGGAAGGTTGAAGCCGGGGTGGGCCATGCGCAGAAAACTCCACTCAAGGGCCAGCGCTTTGAGTCCTTGGAGGAAGCCCAAGCTTATCTCGATCGCTGGGAGACAAACTGGGCCGACACGCGCATTCACGGCACCACCAAACGACAAGTGGCGGCGATGTTTGCGGAAGAGCAGCCCCACTTGTTGCCGCTGCCGCTCGAGCCTTTCCGTTTTTACCAATACGGGCAGCGGGTGGTCCATCTGGATGGTTGTGTGGAAGTCGAAGCTGCTTACTACGGCGCACCACCGGGTTGGATAGGACGGCGCGTGCAAGTGCAATGGGATGGTCTCAACATCCGTCTGATCAATCCACACACTGGTCAATTACTGCGCGAGCATCTACGCCAGAAGCGTGGCTGGCATCGCATTCAAGAGGCTGATCGCTCGCCGCGCACTCCACCTTCCACCTTGCAGCTACTGGAACGCGCCAGTCGTGCCGGCACGCACATCGGCGATCTTTGTCAGGCCATTCATCAACGGCAGGGACAAGTGGGCGTGCGCCGCATTCTCGGCGTGCTCGCCTTAGCCAAGAAGTTTGGCCCGGCTCTGGTTGATCAAGCCTGTGCTGCCGCGCTGGAGTTGGGCGTGCGTGAGTATCACTTTGTGCGCCGCTATCTGGAGCGGCAGCCGCCACTGCCACTCACCCTCCAGCAAGTCGATCCCTTGATCCGTGAACTCGAGCAGTACCGCGACATTATTCAGCAAAGAATAAAGGAGTCTGAAGCGCATGAACCTGATTGAGTTAAGTCAAGCTTTACGACAGTTGCGTTTGGGTGGCATGGCCGCCGTTCTGGAAACCCGCTTGCGCCAGGCCCAGGCTGAAAGCATGGCCCCCCTTGATCTCATTTCCTGTCTGGTCACTGATGAACTTACCCGTCGTGGTGACCGGCTACTGGAAAGACGTCGCAAACAGGCTGGCTTTCGCGACCCACAAAAGACACTGGACAACTTCGACTTCAACTTCAATAAGAAGATGAATCGCAGTCTGGTGTTTGATCTGGCTACGACCAACTTCATCAGCCGGCGCGAGGACGCTTTGTTTTTAGGACCACCGGGTTCCGGTAAGAGTCACTTGGCCCAGGCCATTGGGCAAGCAGTCATTCAACAAGGTTACCGGGTGCTTTATCGCGAGACACACATGTTGCTTGATGAACTCGCCGAGGCCACCATCGATGGCTCTCGCAGAGAGTTCATGGACGCTTTAGTCGCCTGGCCCCTGCTGATCATTGATGATCTGGGAATGCGTAAGCTGCCGCTCACCGCGGCTGAAGATCTACTGGAGGTCATCATGCGTCGCTACGAGCGCGCCAGTACGATCGTCACTTCCAATCGCCCGGTGGAAGATTGGGGCAAACTCCTGGGCGATGCTGCGGCCGTCAGCGCCATGCTTGATCGGCTGCTTCATCACGGCCACGTCCTGAAGTTTGGGCCACGCAGTTGGCGCACCAAAACGGAGTTGTCGGCCCAGGCCGGTTGAGCCGAAAGCTCGCCGCTCAACCGCGCAGGCCATACCATTCGGCGGTGGCGAAAAACTCGGTGGAAGCAGAATGTGGCCCAAGTTTTTTTCCGAACCTTGCAGAAAGTGCTTTTTGGGACCGTAGGCTATGGAAACTGCCGCGCAGCTGGAAACCGTGGAAAACGAACTGCATGTTTTCCACCGTTCCCACTACGCTTGGAAAACTCGGCAAACCGCGCCGAGTTTCCCACAGTTCCCACAGCCTCTACTGCTGGACATAGTGATGAAGAAAAAAGAAAAACGATTGCCCGAACGGTCCAATCAAAATCGAGTAGACAAGAGGCAGATGAAAGCGTAAAAAACACGAGTCCCGGCCACTCTCCATTGGCCGGTTTTGAAGTGATCATCTATGGCCGGTTTTCAGGTGCTCACCGAGGGTGAGTTACGACCTTGATAGTAAAGGTGGAGCCATAACGCAAACAAAGTTGATGAAACTTCCTGCGAATATTAGATTTGCTTTTGATGCCGCAGCACGAGGTTTCGGGGTTACTTACAAACTGGAGGTTGGTAGCAGTGGTTGGGCGAACTTTAGAGAGTCTATAGATATCCGCAATCGTATTACTCATCCTAAGAAAATTGACGACTTGGAATTGTCAGACACGGAAGTACAGAAAGTGGTAGACACTGGTACGTGGTTCCTGGAATGTCAACGCGAACTATTTCAGAAATTCGTCAATAAAATGCAACGGCTTAAGGATCTTCTTGATAAACCAAAAGACATCCCTTCGTCTTCGTAGCTTTGCGTTTCTTCTGCCTCAACTGATGAGAATCGGGAGCAAGAATCACGCCTAAGAAGTAAGTGCTTGCCAAAGCATGACCAGATAGGGTGTGACTTTAGTTATTAACTCACCACCCTTTTCTGCGGTCTCGATACCATCCTTAACCATTCCAATTCGCTTCTCGATCCGCTGGAGTGTATCCGGCGTTTGTTCTTTGGAAGTAAGTTCCTTTAATCGCTCCACGTCTTTCAAAACATCTTCTTTGTCCAGAGTACCGAGATCAGACTGTTGCACTAGACGCATAACCGCATCAATAGCTTCACCGACCTTAGGATTATTTGAAAACGTATTGTGTTGAGTATGACCGTGACCGCCTATGATCATTCCACCTTGGAACGGTCCTTGAAAAATATTTTGAACTGTAGTCGCACCCCCTCGTGTATCGCTTCCAGGATTTTCGACTTCACGAACACCAGCGGGCGTAAGACCAAGAGCCTCATCTGGTCCTTCGACCCAACCTCGTCGTTCGAAGTCATTAAGGATTGGATTCAGCTCTCTAAATGGCATTCCAAGTTCTTTACTAAGTTTATCGATCGGTACCCAGTCCATGTGAGTTGGACCACCTAAGTCATAAATCTTTTTGAGTACCAGCCTTTCTTTTTCGACCATCTGCATTTTTAATAACTCCTCGGCTTTTTCTATTCCCTCCGGAGTAATAGAAACTCTTTCATTTGATTTTATAAGCCATCCTTTTTGAGTTCTACCGAGCTGGCGAATCATGTCGTAGAACTCTCGTCTTTCTAACCCTGAAAGTTTTTCGAGTTCGTAGATATCAACGCGAGGACCTTTAGTGGTGTGTAGCTCATAAAGAGCAAGGATTAGTTTATTTCTCTTCTCTTCAAGAGGTAGGGTGCTCATGCTGCGATTATAAACAAGAGCCTCCATTACTGGAGGCTCTAGGGTATTCTCGTCACTAGAATGGCACATCATCCGCAAAATGGCGGGCCATCGGAGCGAGGAATTAGAGCGTTATAAGCACCTAGACATGCCGTTTGCTAATCAGAGTGTGGAATCGGAAGCAGGACTTCAAGGCAAATAGCTACGAACTTAGCGACACCCCGAAAATAACAACGCCCGCCGAAAAGCTTGCAACAGTTGCGAGAAGCACTCTAGTCCGGCAAGTCGATTTGACCTTGGGAGCACGAACCCGGAGCCTGACAGTGCGCCTGTTAAGTTGTGACCACCTTTACTAACATTTATCGCGGGTCGCAGCTCGTCATGATCGCATCAGTTTACACTTATCAGCGCCTCTTTCCATTCAAGACCGACACAGATTTCCCCACATAACCCACGCCCAGCAACCAGCGCCCGAACAACAGATTTTTAAGTCCCGTGATAGCACTATTACCTAATCTTACGAAACGATGTGAGCTAGTATTTACGCGCCTAGTGGTCGTCAACGTATCGCTTCGGCTGGCTTAGTATCAACACGTCCCGCCACCATCTTAGCCCCATCTCAACATGAGAATGTTTTGACATTTACGAGAGCCTCTCAGCCAAATTCGCGGCGGTAACTTCCCAGCAGCGAGACCTCATCACGTTCATGACGTTCATGAATTGAATGAAAGCCCGATCTTTTCTGATGGGTAGTGTGGATGGTCAGTGACTCTATTTGTACTTCAAGTGCCTGCGCGTCGGCGTCACAGGCTTCAAGGCGTTAGCCGCACGTCGCACATCGTCGTTTGTAAACACCGCAAAAAGAAACGGCTGTGATTCAAGGAAATGAGCTAAGTCGCGCAGGCTCAGACCAAGATCCGACAGTCGGTGCTCATCGACGAAGATCTGACAATTTTCCGGTTCGAAAGATGTAATCAGCTGCTCTGCCGCACGATCAAACTTCTGGTGCAACAGGTCTACGATCGCCGGCGCAAAGTGCCGGCGGTCCGGCGACGACGGTTTCGACGGCATACCATGGTCCGCAGTCACTGCCAGGAAATAGTTATCCCCAACCTTTGCCCGTAGGACCTTAAGCATCCGCGTCAACTGACGGTCCATTTCCTCGAGCGTGAGGCGGAGCTCGTTGGAATCGGGGCCGTGCTTGTGGCCCACGAAATCCGCACCTTTATAATTCAACAGAATAAGATCAGGAACGTTATCTTCGCCTACTGGCTCGCGCTCGATCATCGCGGCCATCGCCTCGGCTTCGAATGCCGGAAATAAACCCGAATTGCGCACCTCGGCAGCCGAGTCGATTTTATGACCCATCCACTCCCCGCTAGCCGACCACAGTGTTCTCGCGTTTCGATCCTTCAGATATTCAGGCAGCCGGAAACAGTCGGGGTTTGTGGTCCAGTTGCCCGTCTGCTGATCGTAGCTTGCGAGCACAACTGGCGCTCCATTCAACTGGCACGCACCATGCCCCGCGAGCGGCGTCGCCGCTCGGTCGATGCTCCCCTGTGCCAATATGATCGAGCGACCAGCAGTCGCCAGCTGCCAGACGTCTGCCACTGTTAATGCCATCAGGTCTTGTGGCATTTGTCTCGCGAACATGTCGTGTCGCTGGCGGCGCGTGCGGTCGTACACGCTGACACCAGTGATTCCGTGCACGCGCGGATCGGTTCCTGTCGAGATGGTCGAGTGCCCAACAGCGGTGTTCGTTGGGAGGAAGTTGACTCGCGCCTGATTAAACCAGGCACTGTGCTGGCGTATGGCGGTGAGCGTTGGCATGGAGGCCGCGTAGCGATCGAAGTAATCCCGACGCATGCCATCCAGAACTAGCAGCATGACCACTCGGGGTCTCACAAAATCTGTCCGCAAAACCGGCAAGGCGTGGCCTGTCGCCGTCGGGGGCATTTGCACCCCAAGCGCAGCCGCAAGCGTTGGCGCCACGTCCTGCTGCACGACTGGGATCGAGTACACTCCGGTTCTCACCGCAGGGCCCGCGAACATCAGAGGAATCGAGACGTCATACGCCCACGGTGAACCGTGCATGTACGCGTAGTTCGGCTCAGGTCGCGTGATGAAGTCACCTTCACGTGGGACGATCAGCAGTTGGCCGGTTCGTCCGGGATAGTATGCCCGAGCAAACATCTCCAGGAAGCGCTGTCGCGCGGCCGAGGTCTTGGCATCGCCTGGCGCAGTACGCCGTACGCGAGGCGCATCACTCACTGAAGCCGGCTTTAGCTGCTGGCCCAAAACCATCCCAGCCATCACAAGCAGGTTCAGGACGACAAAGACAGCACCGGAAGCTGTCAACTTTGAGAAGCTGAGAAAGATTCGCATGGTGAAATTGAAAATCTTAGTAAACCTCTCCATTATCTTCGGCTCGCCATCCTTTTTCGGTTTTCTGAAAGTCCAGATAGCTTTTCACTTTATGAATCTCCCCAACTCTGTTGCAACGAAAACCATTGAAACGCGGGAACATAAATTCTAGGCTGCGTGCCGCCCTTTGGCATTCAAGGTCCGCTTCGAATTCCATCCGATACACGGCTCCGTGATCGACTCCATTTGTCTTGGCAAAACTCTTTACGGTCCACATTTCTCTAGAATCTCTTGATATATGTTCCAGAACTTTTCGACCAGCCGATTCGGACGGACTGCTTGAAGAACATCCGACTGCCGAAATCGACAATATTCCAACTACAACAACGGTTACAAAATCTCGCCATCTTAAGCCATGTGATTGTAAAACTACTCGTAGCATCATGGGTCTCCGTTTCTGATGTGTCCGTCATCGTGAGCCTGGATTTAAGGGAGGGTTACACACGAGCGCATACCGCCGCATTGCGAATTAGACGACCGGCATAAACGTAAGTATTTGCCTTTTCGAAGTTGCAGGCACCGAGGAAAATCAAGGGTTTTTGCGGTTCTTTCACATTCGCTACCAGCGCCTCACCGCTATGTGCTGCGAATTCTGTCCACAAATTGGCCACACGTTTGGGGTGAACCCCTTCCTAGAAACTCACGCGGGCACCAACTGATAGCCCATCGCAAGAGCTTGCTTTTGCATCGCGCTGAATCGTCGTTGTCGATATCTTTGTTCATATGCCGCTTGGCCCACCTCTACATAGCTACTGCCATTCTTAAGCATCGTGTAATAGAGCACTGCGAGCTTGCGGGCCGTCGCTGTGATTGCTTTCGGCGCACCCGCCCGCGCCTTGATGCGTCGGTAAAAGGCTCCCAGCGCAGTTTTGCTCTTCGCCACGCAAGAGGCCGCAATACGAAACGCTGCCGCTGCCCGATTAGCACTGCGTTTGGTTTTGCCCGTCAACACTCTGCCGCCTGACTTATTTGTACCTGGACATAGACTGAGCCAGGAAGTGAAATGCTTCTCAGTCTTCCAGGCACTCATGTCAAAGCCGACCTCCCCAGCCAGAGTCAGCAGCGTATCCGCACCAAAACCAGAAATGCTGAACAGGTCAACACCCGTCAACTTGAATAACTGCACGCGCATGTCAACCTCGCCTCGCATGCAATCCCTGGCTCGTATCGTTCTTTCACTCGCTGGCGGCTCAGCTTCAGTGCGATTTAGTTGTGTGCTCAGATAATGCGCGATAGCCAACTCGCATTCCCGAACCTTTGCTTGATAGGTCTCATAAAGTTCCACTGCTTGCTTGAGCGCGAACAGATGCTCCTCTCGATAGTTGCCCACAAGCGACTTGGCAATCGTCGCAGCAGAACTCCGGCAACGGTAGTCACGATGCTTTGCCAAGATGTGCGGATTACGCTCGCCAGCAATAATCGCTTTGATGATCTTCATTCCCGTCATACCGGTGATGTCTGTGACCACGTTATGCAACAAGAGATTCATTTGCTGCAGCGCCTTCTGCATGTGTTGGATGTGCATCGATGATGCTTGCACCAACATCTCTCGTTGACGCATGAAACCACGTAGCACACAAACTTCATCTGATGGACGAAAGGCGCCAGCCAGCAAGCCATAGGTATGCAGTTGTTGCAGCCACTGGCAGTCCAACACGTCTGATTTGCGGCCCGATACATTCTTTACCCTGCGGGCATCGACCAACTTAACTTCGAACCCCAATCGTTCGAGCAGCTCGAACACCGGGATCCAATAGACGCCCGTTGATTCCATGGCTACGGTAGTCACGCCACACTTTGATAACCAATTAGCGAGCGCCTGCAGATCGGCGGTGAAAGCTCCGAACTCGCGCACCACCACGTCATCACGCCCTTCAGGAACTGCGACCAGATGGCGATCAGAGCCTATGTCGATACCGGCGGCATTTAAGTTCACGTGCTGTAACTGCTTTTGTAGTTCACTAACCTTCAATTTCTTTGACCTCAGCCTGTACTGTGACATGCCCTTCTCCATCACTGAAATTTAATTCACATGTCACAAGCGCAGGATGCGATGCTTGGCAATCTTCCTAACGGGATCGTAACCACTCTTGCGAGTCACTACGTCACCAATGTTATGAACGCTGATCCTGAGACCAAACTCGGTTACGGGCAAAATGCACCACTGGGTTCACGGCCTTCGCGACTTGTAACATGCTTTGTCTATCTTACCTTGGCCATGGACCCTTCAAGAGTTTCATTCCTCTATGCGCCTGTCGCCGACAAGCCGCAAAACTCGGTTGAGACAGTTTCAATTGGATTAGAATCCAGAATTGAGCTCTCACGCCGTCTACAAGATCGGTCCCCGTGCTCATCGGCTTGAACTATCAAATTGCAGGGATGCGAATCTCAACCGGCATGTTGGGTTTAGTTCGGTACCGGGATGAGTTCGCTACGCTCACATAAAACGCATGCTTCCGCCTAGCGCACAACGGGCTGGCTTACATCCCGAACGCAGCTGCTGTAAGCGTTCCCAAGGTCTTCGGCTTTCAGTTTGAGAAGTCCCATAACCCAACTTAGGAGCGAATTTCGCGCACTTCTCAGGAATACAACGTCGCTCACTTTCATCACCACATCGGTAGTAGAACCACTCGATTGCCTGATGATCTCTTCGAGCAGAGTTCTTGCGCTCTTAATGAGCTTGGATTCAATAGCGTCTTCTAAATTCAGCACAAGGACGCAGCTGAAGTCGAGGTAAACTCTACCCTTCGGACTGAACCAACTATTCAGCAGTATTAAATCGGTCGCTCCGCTATAACGCCACTTTGTCTTTGATTCAAAGTCTTCTACCGCGCTGACAAATGAATCCTGACTGAAGTTTGCATCGTCAAAAACACCAATTGGTAAATATTCTTCGTCTGGATCAGCAAATCCCATGTAAAACAGTTCCACGTTCCTGCCCGACCTCAGGTTGTAGTATTCCCTGTCGGGAAGGAGTTCCTCCTTGAACACCTTGCACGTTGGCCTGCCAAAGATAAGACCAACCGGCCTAACTGGTACTGGCCGCTGATTCACCAGACTGTCCTCGGGCGGAATCAGATCTTGTTCTGAGAAGATGGCGGCCAATCGCCGAACAACAAAATCATAATCGGCTCCTCCACCGTGCGCCGCATAGAACACATCGCTCATGACTGTCCCCTCCAATCGATGTCAGCTCCCAAATGAAACAACAGAGGCCGCTGATCTTCGCTAATCGGCCACCTTCGCCGCTCGTTTAGGCCCAGTGCTCTTCCGATGCGGTCGCGTTAATCCATAAGCCCTCTGTAAGTTGGATCATTGTCGACGAGAACTGCGTTCATTCTCCAGATCGTCTAGAAAAGGGACGCCAGCCAGCAATCCTTGACAGAAGTGGGAATCGTAGCGCTTCAATGTTTGGACGAAGCTCATCGTGGTAGTTCCAGGTCGGCATAGGAATCTTTGCGAGCGCGCATCCCAATGGTTCGTGCTCTGCAATCTGGAACCTTCTACCTGCGTGCGTAGCGCTGAGTAGATCGAGTAGGAGAATCTCAGCGCCTTCCCAACTCACAATTGGTTTTCTCCCCGGCCACCAAGGTTTAAAATAAATCCCCGGCGAGGGCATTCTTCCCCAAAACCCTTTGGTGATCCGGTCAATTGTGTCATTAACGGCTGTCTCGTCCTGAGGCTTGAACTCATCATTTATCCAAAGAACGTTAAATCGCTTTGCAGTTGGAGAACAATTCTCGGCTGCGACAAACACATCTACGGGAAAGTACCCGGACACTCCAGCGCGTTCCAGACGCTGAGCCAACGGTAGCGTCTCCAGTTCAGCAGCAACCTCAGCTGCTGGCGAAACTCGCCAGACGCCGATCTCGGTCAAAATGAGCCCTTCGCCTGGTCGTACCAGCTCGAACTCGTGTACCACATGCGCCGTGCCTCCGAACGTCATTCCATTTCTGTGCTCAGCACTCCCTAATGTGATCTTTCGTTTGTCCGCGAACTTAAAATGAAGCACCTGCGACACATCGCGCAGATAGTGTTCGGCCGGATATGTGAGCTGTACCTGAACGTTCCTCACGGCAGTCTTGCCGGCATTTCGGACGCAGAGGAATATTGGGAAAAAGCCCGTCTCATTCTTTTTCAATTTTGCAGTGAGAATCAGGGTGGATCGCTCAATTCGTCTCGTCTTTGACTCACCCTGAGCGATGAAGTTCGCGGATATGCCAGTTAGGCCAATAGTAACCTTTAGGGCAGGACGCTTAATGTCGCCTTTTCGCAAAGTCACAAAAACAGCCCACGACAACGCGGCAATCGCCACTACAAACGACATTGCTTGGAACACATGTGCCGCACTCATAATGAAGGCATCGGGGTTGAGCTCTTGGTCGTGCCGCTGTAGTTGCTGATCACTCTTCCATCCTCAAACGTCCGCGGTCGGCCAACAACGACTGATTAGATAGCATAACCGCACCATAATACGCCGACAGCGACCATTTGCAGCAAATGCCGGGAAACGGAAAAGCTGGGCACGCCTAGGACACGTGAGTCTAGGGATCTAGGGCTTGAGAACCTTTCATACAGGAACTTATGCCCGTCTTGAACCATAAACACACCATATTCTCATCCACTTTGCATTCGGTACAGAGTACCTTGCTGACTCGACTGTTGTTTCCATTCGTCTATTTGCTCAGGTGTACCCCAAAACGAGAGAGAAAGTCTGATCACGATTGCGAGCGAATAACAAAACAGTGTCCTCATAAGACATGGGACCTGGTGCGCCGGGAATAGGCAGGTTCAGCTTGTCCATGTAATTGTTACCGAAGCGGTCTAAGGATACTGGCATAGATCGCAATCCCGCCGATCAGGTGGAGGTCAAACGGCCAGACGACCAACGCGATCGCTATTTATCCGAGGACGAGCTTCGGACGCTCAAACTGGCATAGGATGAAAAGATTTTTCGCAAAGGTACGAATGATTTCAATAAGACGTATTGTCGGCTCAGGCTGATAGTGCTAATTGCCGTTACGACCGGCATGCGTATGTCAGAAATCTTCGGCCTTATGTGGTCTGATGTGATGTACAACGAAGGATTGTTGGCGGTAAGGGCAAAGCTGAGGGCGGCAAGATGCGTTATGTTCCGATGCCTCCCGAGCTCGCCGACGAGTTGCGGCGATTCATGCCTCAGCCCGCTAACATGTTCTTCATATCGCAGGAAATAACCACGAGCAGATCTTTCCTCCGAAGGACGGCGCTAAGGGCGAACGCCAGCGCGTAGAAGGAAGTTTTGAAGACCTACTCCAAAGAGCCGGTATTCAGGATTTCCGTTTCCATGATCTCCGTCACACGTTTGCATCGTGGTACATGATGAACGGCGATCTCTACGAACTGGCGAAGATCTTAGGCCATTCGAATATCAAAATGACGCAACGCTATGCGAAGCTGGCGCGGCAACATATCGCTCGAACCAGCGGCACGAGAACTTTGGAAGATCCTTGAACCTCAGTGCGCAAACGCCGCGAACGTTGGTTGATGAATGTTCGCGTATTGTTCGCGCGAGGAAATTTGAATGTTTTTGGCTATCGCTAAGTTATTGAAAGTATTGGTGGCCAGGAGCGGAATCGAACCGCCGACTCCGGCCTTTTCAGGGCCGCCTACCGAATCGCGGAAGTGGTTTGAAATCAACGGATCTCGTTGACTATAACGGCTTACGTCGCTGAGGTTTTAGGCTCACGTAGGCTCGTTTGGTCTATTTTAGGCCCCTCGATGTACGCGTATTGTACGCGCGCTTTTCTTCTAATGTGCAGAAGAGTTGTATGGCAAGGGTGTTACACAAGTTACGGGCTACGAATCATCTAGAACTGATGAAGTTCCTGTCATTGAAGGTTCCCATTTACCCATGTCTTTATGTCGGGCCAGATCCTAGTGAATGATAAATAGGCTTGCGTATCCCATCCCGTCGTTCCAAGCAACCATATTTCGTCCACCCGCTTTAGCTCGTCGAATTCCGCACTTAAGGTTTTGATCGTTTCTTGAATTTCAGCGTTCCCAAGAATGGGCGTATTTACTTCGAACAGCAGAATTCTTTTGTCTGCCTTAGTATCTACCAACTTTGGCAGTTTCTTTTTGAATGAAGTGCGCATGACTTCAATAAGTGAAGCGGGCGGCATATAACGTGCGAACTGCAAAATACCCGTGTCATGATGCTCAAGCGCCATATTCGAAATGCCGATCTGAATCTTCAACCCGTTATGATCAAGTTCAGCCTTCGAATCTCCATCGGGGAACGCAGAATTGTTGTCACGAATCCATTGTTCAAACGTCTTGTTAACGTCTGACCATTTGATACCTTTTGGAATTCCACCAACTCTCAAGTGTAGTGAGATCATGTGCTGTGGGATCTTCAGCGAATCGTCTTTTTCTAGGTCGCCAATCACCGCAAGAAATCGTTGCGTGTCTTCCTTTTCACCTTCAAACGGCTGAAGCAAAGTATGTTCAATGGCAAGGCTGACGCCAGTTGACGAATCGATGGCAATAGCCTCAACCGCTTTTATGTCCCTTACTACATCGTCAACCCATTGCTTAACTTCGAACTTCGAGGTGGTGATCTTGTTATACTCATCGACAAAGGAACTTACTAGTATTTGATCCCTTCTCAATTCCTTAATGCGCCTTTCTTTTCCTGTCCGTCCTGAAAAAAACATTCCCAGTGCAACAACTAACAAAATTGTTCCCGTCAGCGCTTGTAGGTTCGTAGCCATTTTCGCGTACCACGTCCGAGGCGCTATGTTTCCGTAACCAACAGTAGTGATGGTACTCACACTTAGATGAAGACAGTCTAACAAGACTGGCGGCACCGACGTTTTCTTAAACTGCACCACCCCTTCAAATGCCAACTGCGTCGCCCAACGTGCCCGATAGCGCTCAATATCGTCAAGACCACGGTAAACGCTTCGTGGAGTGTAGTCGTCAACCGTTCCGAACAAGTGCTCTTCTATCCCTGAGAAAGCGCGGGCATCGTCCGGATAGGGGTTAACGCGTGTGATTCGTCCAATTCCGAAGTCCTGCCCCGCATGTTGGTAATAGTAATAATGATCGACTGCATAATCATGGTCACCGATAAAAGCCATCGAGAAATAGACGCCTGTGAAGACGACGATCATGCTGAAGTATGAAAGCAGGATTAAGCGCAATTGCGTGCTTCGATGTTGCTGTTGCTGAAATGATCTAAAAAGCAAAAACGTCAAGAGTATTGCGGGAAAAAGATATGACAGCACAAACGCGAAGATAATCAGAAGCCCTAACGCGATTGGTGGGTCTTTCGATAAGGTCCCAAGCAACCAAACTGACAGAAGCGACAGTGTAAGAGAAACACAAGTTGCGAAAATCACCTGTACAGACGGAGCTCGAACGATCTTCCTGAGGAAGCCGGCTTTATCGTATAGATCCATTCTCCAACTCCAGAAGGATCGTCGTTGAGAGTTCATCCTGCTTTGCCGATGATCCAGTCAGCCAATCCATACCTAACTGCCAACACGGCTAGTTGTTTTGGTAGCCAAAGCTGAAAGTCATCGCTCATCTGGTCTTCAGCTTGGATTAGGTCTTTGGAAGGCGAGTGAACCACAAAATATGAGCGTCGATAGCCAAGCATGTCCTCAAATCTCTGTTGATAATTCTTAAATTGAGCAAGGCTTGCTTTGGATTTAACTTGAACTGCATATCGTTCGGAAGTGATCGGAGAAAGCAAGTCTAGATCGAGAGTTTTTTCTGTTCCTCCTACTGTGCCCATCCTATGCCAACCCGCCTGACGAAAAATCAAATCAACAAGAATTTCGAAATCCTTCCAGTGTAGGGAGCAAATAAGGACCTCAATCTTGTCCTCCAAGATCGAAAGAGCATCCGTCGCTTCTTCGTTTGCGTTTAGAACCTTCCCATTGATCTTCTGGACAAGATACTCAAACTCTTTCACCGAACAGATCGTTCCGCGAAACCCCTGCATAGACAAAAGCCTTCCACTCAATCGACTCTTTTCTAGTGGTTTACCTAACAGATCGGTAGAACGCCATTTCCCGATGGCGCGACGAGTCTTTGTTTTATCAGATAAATATGTGATTAGAACTCGCCAAAAAGGCGTATTTTCTGTTCAAACAGCAAAATTCAAGCGAAAAGCGGAAATTGCTGAATTTCGTGTGTTCGAACTCGACTTGGAAGGATCAAACTCTCACCGCAACCTTCCGCCAACCCTTTGATCTTCTTGCACTTACCAACACGACTTGGCAAAGAAAAAAAGCCGATGGAACCTCTTCCAGCGACCTTTGTCCTGTGTGGCGGAGGGGACAGGACTCGAACCTGCAATCCACTATTGATGTTCTCACACTCACATTCGTCTGACAGTTCGTCCTGAATATGCTTGTGCCTCGATTCTTAAGCCTCAAGCAGAATCTCTGGATGCTTTTTAGCGATGGTTAATAGCTTAAGCGCTGCGTCACCGGGTTCTCTCGAGCCTTGCTCCCATGCTTGGACCGTTTTCGTGCTGATGTTCAGCATCATCGCGAACACCGCTTGAGAGCAATTGAGTTTTTGTCGTAGCTGAGCAATATCCTTGGGTGACATTGCCTTAGGCGGACGCGGAGCTTGAATTCGCGTTACCTTTAAATCGCGACCCTTGCCACGCTCAAAGGCAAGTGCATCTTCCATGGCGTTCTTGAGATCGGCAAATGCCTCGTCACTCATATAGTTCGTTTTATTTGTCTGCACCTTCCGAGTCTTTCCTGTCTTCATGACTCACTTTCCCTTCTAATCTGCTGGCTCAGCGCGCCAATGATGCGCGTTTGATCCGGTGATAAGTCGGCTTGGTCACCTTTGCTGAATAGATACACAAATGAATTCTGCCGGCGTGTTCGAGGTAGAGATACAAATATCGGTAGCTACCGCTCTTGCCTCGCGATGAGCCCGGGTCAGCCGCTCGTGCCTTTCGAACGCCATGAGTCCCCTTCACAATACCGCCACGCTGAGGATTTTGGACAAGCTCAGATTGAATGTTAATCAAGACCTCAGCCGGCAATGCACCGATTTGTTTGGAAAAGACCTTCGATTCAACGAATTCAAACCAGACAATATCATCTGTTCTCGCCATGCATTATGACTATACCACTGAGTAGTATGGCGGTCAACGGAAGTCAAAAACATCGAATAGCGGACGGGCCATTAGGTTCCCTGCCTGGCATTTCTCACAATGGTCGCCGTTGTGGCATTAGCTTTTTGGCAAGGGGTTGATTCGTCGATCAAATATAGCTGCTGAAAGGAAGATTGCGAGAAACCGTTTCACCGACCCCACAGAAATTGTAATAACCAAAGTACCAGCTTTCAGATTCTCTCCTTTGCTAAAGCGGTTCGTTAATCGCGTTCAATCTTGGCTCGCTACCAAGACGGCACGATATTTGACGAGGGGTACAAAAAGGGTTAAAAAAGGGGGACAAAAAGGGGGACACTCCTGGTTCGTCTCTTTGAAACATGCCATTTTGTTTAGGCCCGCGTAGCTCAGTGGATTAGAGCGTTCGCCTCCGGAGCGAAAGGTCGCAGGTTCGACCCCTGCCGCGGGTACCACCTCCCGGAGATTACACATGTACTGCCAGGCATGCGGTAGCGCTATTGCTCAGAAAACTAAATACTGCAACCGCTGCGGAACACAGCTAGTGCCGGCTGGCGAGGTGAATCCGGATAAGACGCCCAAGGAAAAGCGGCTCGACGAGTATTTGGATGGGCTGTTCTGGATCAGCGTCTTTGGGCTGGGCTTCATCATCGGCGGCACCGTCGTGCTCACCAAAGTCGGAGTTCGCGACTTAATAGTTATTGGCTATGCCATACTAAGCACGATCGTGTTTCTGATAAATTTCGGATTCAGCTTGTGGGGTACGCTCAGTATTATGCGCAGCTCGAAAGACGGCAAGCTGACGATGCAACCAGGTCACGACACCCGCGAGCTTGGCCCCCCCCAAATCGAACCGCTTCCGATTCCCGTAACCAGCGTTACAGAGAATACGACACGATCATTCGAGCCACTCGAACACAAGCAAGCACGGTAGCGCAATCAATGTTCTTCAAATGGCCACTCGGGCAAGCGCTCTCTCGACTCTAACCATTCCGACGGGATTCCTGCTATACCCGTATGTGACGCAACGATGCCTCCCACGATTGCGCATGTGGTATCGCGATCACCTAAGCCACTGACTGTGAGCCATAGTGCCTCTTCATAATCTGACTGGTGTGTAGCCGCACACCATAAAGCAAACGGAACCGTGTCTTGAGCAGAAACTCTTACTCCATTTCCAAGAACTGAAACCGCAGATTGAACAGAAGCATTGGCAGACATGTCTCGCGCCTGACGAATCCTGCTTCGCACTTCAGACTCAGGAACGTATGGCAGGACACGATCTTCAGTTTCGGATATCTTCTAATCGACGATATCAACCACGGCTGGCTCGTGCTCAACGTGTGGCACAACGCGCAGTACATTCTGACGGTCTGGCTATTCAACAACAATCGCTTCAAAGACGGGATTCATCCGAAACATCGTTTTCTCTCGTACCTCAGCCAGCAAAACCACGTAATGCAGTATTTCGCTGTCTGCCTGATCCTCTCGACTCTTGCCTGTTCGCTGTTCGGCTTCGCAGTCTCGACTTTTTCGACTCTCATTGCGACGTCGTTACCGCTCGTAGCTATCGCCTACCAGGCGATCAACTTCCATCACTACGTTGTCGATGCAGTGATCTGGAAGGTTAGACGCAAACCGGTCCAGCAAAACTTTGGAATTGCGAAGTAATTCGTTTACCCTGCTCCTGGTCTATGGCTCACGAGCTTTACAACCAGCTCAGCAAGTACATCGACGCCTCCTATCGCCGCACTAAGAATTACCAGCAAGAGGTCGATTTCATCCTCCGGCGAGTTGGCAACATTGCGGGCGGGAAGATTGTGATTGATGTTGCGTGCGGGAGTGGCGGGCATGCTGAGCTGCTCAGCAAAGCGGGCTTCGAAGTGTATGCAGTTGACCTCAACGACGGCATGTTGCGTCTCGTGAAAAAGAACCTTCCCAACGCCAGGGTCTTCAAGCAGGACATGAGACACCTTGACGTGCCGGTACAAGCCGGCGTGCTGCTCTGCATGTACAACTCGATCAACTACAACTATTCCTACGCGGAGCTCTCACATACGCTCCAGCGCTTCTACGATCATCTCGAGCCCGGAGGCGTCGTCATCTTTGATACCGCCTTCATGAAACACACGTGGAAACCCGGACCTTTCAGTATCGAGACGATAACAACGCCGGAGTTTGAGGTAGCGCGAGTCAACAAGTCATATAAGAGAAGGTCGTTTGGAATAGTTGACATCGTCTTCGTCATTTTCGAAAAAGGGCGGAAGAAGATCGTGGAAACGCAGAACAGGATCTTTTTGCCCGATCGCGAGCGTATGCTGGCGCTGATGAAGCAGATCGGGTTCAAGTCGAAAGTGTATTTCGACTTTTCTGATCGGAAGCGCAGCGGTACTGTGAGCGTTTTTGTTGGGCGTAAGGAGTAGAAACACGGGCGGCCACGGAGGGCCGCCCCTACAGTTGTGGATAAACGCGCAACATCCAGGAAGGCGCCAGATGAGCAACAACTGTAGGGGTGGCACGCCGTGGCCACCCGTCACGTCCATAGTTATTCCCCAATCGCCGCTTTTTTGCTACGCTTGCTCCAACCTCCCCCCACAACTAAAGGCGTTACCATGAGCATGACGACCAACGGCCCACGCACGATTCTCGTTGTCGACGATTTTGACGATACGCGTCTGATGCTGCGCACGTGGCTGGAGCGCAGAGGGTTTCGTGTGGTCGAAGCGGCGAACGGCATTCAGGCGATCAACCAGGCCGAGAGTGAAGCACCCGACCTGATCATAATGGACATGCAGATGCCGGAGCTTGATGGTCTTTCAGCCACGCGACGCATCCGGATGTCGCTCGGCCCAGTGCCGATTCTGGCTGTTTCGGCGTATGGCGCAGACCAGTTTCGCGAGCTCGCGCTCGCCGCCGGCTGCAACGAATATGTCTCGACGCCATTTGAGCCGGCCGACCTCGAGGGGATAATTCGCTCACTGGTCCAGCGTTAAGTATAATCTCGCGCATGTTTCGAACCTTCTTGTTGTCACTCCTATTCCTCCTGCTGTCGCAATCTGTTTCTGCGCAGTGCACGAAGAAAATCAGTGAGCTGCCCGCCGCGCCGGAGCTGCTCGGTTTTCGGCTCGGGATGACGAAAGAACAGATAAAAGCCCGCGTTCCGCAAACAAGATTTGGATCCGCCGATCATTTCGGTGTTTCCAAGACGACGATCAATCCGTATTTCGACGAAACGATCGATAAGTCGAAATTTCAAGGCGTGCGTAGCATCTCGCTCGACCTCGTTGACGATAAGCTCACGTCCATCTGGATCGGTTTCGACGAGACGTTCAAAGCACACAGTACGGAAGAGTTTATAAAGCTGATCTCGCAGTCGTTACAGGTTGATGGGAACTGGGCGTACAAATCCAGAGGACAGCAACTGCGCTGCGCTGACTTTCAGTTGATCGTGACGACAGTAGCGGGTGGACCAAGCTTCCGGCTGATGGACACTGCCGCGGACGATGTCGTGGCGCAGCGTCGCCAGGCTAAAGAAGAGCAGGACTCACTTGCCGCAGCAGGCGCGACGACCGAAAGCACCGAGCCTGCTGAAATCATCGCTGACAAGAAATCCAAAACCTACTATCCAAACGGCTGCCTGCCGGCGAAGGAGATCGACGAAGCCAACAAAGTAACTTTCAAGACAACAGCGGAAGCGGAAAAGGGCGGCTTCAAGGCAGCGAAGAACTGTCACTGATTAGGTAATCCTTGAAGCAACTGTAGGAGCGGCCCTCTGTGGTCGCCCGTTACCGAAACATAGCTGGTCCAAAAACAGCTAAGCCAACAGGAGAACACAACCATGTTGAGAGAATTCAAAGAGTTCATCGCTCGGGGAAATGTGATCGACCTGGCAGTTGCAGTCGTCATCGGCGCAGCCTTCGGTAAGATTGTTACGACGCTCGTAGAAAGCGTCATCATGCCGCCGATCGGATTGGCCCTCGGCAAAGTTGATTTTTCCAGCCTCTTCATCGACCTATCGGGTCAGCGTCCATTATCGATCGCCGACGCAAAGACGAAAGGCTTGCCGGTCATTGCGTACGGCCAACTGATCAACGACCTGATCAACTTTCTGATCATTGCGTTGGTAATCTTCCTGGTAATAAAAGCCATCAATCGACTGCGTGCTGCTCCGCCACCGCCGCCAAATACCAAGGATTGTCCGCTTTGCTTAACGGCGATTCCGCTCGGTGCGAAGCGTTGCGCAGCATGTTGCGCGGACCTCGCGTAAGTTTTGCTAGAATCCTGACCCATGCGCGAGTGTCCACGTTGCGAGGTCTGCTACGAAGACAACGTAGAGATCTGCCCGCAGGATCAGGCAAATACGAAACACACCTTGCCCGGTGGGCGATTGCTCGCCTCCAGGTACCTGCTCGAAAAACGTCTGGGACGCGGCGCGATGGGTCAGGTTTATCTCGCGCGCGATCAAAATCTGCTCACTCGACAGGTCGCCGTTAAAACCGTCCGGCCCGACATTCTCAGCGACGAAGATCTACAGGAAGGCGAAGCCATCGCTCGCTTCGAACGTGAAGCGCGCGCGGCGGCGTCGATTCGTCATCCGAACGTTGTTGACGTCACTGACTTCGGAAAGAGCGCTGACGGCGTGTTCTTTCTCGTTATGGAATACGTGCAGGGTGAAACGCTCTATCACCTGTTGCGTCGCGAAGGCACTGTGAATCCGCAGCGAGCGACGACAATCATGCAGCAGGTGGTTGCCGGAGTCGAAGCGGCGCACGACGCCGGGATTCTCCACCGCGATCTCAAACCGGCAAACATCTTTCTTATGCAGTCGAAACGCAAGACTGGCGGTGAGGATGGCTTCGTTAAAGTCGGCGACTTCGGTCTCGCAAAGATCGTCCACGCCGATCGCTCCGACGTCACCTCAGCCAGCGGTCCGGCATCGCAGGGGATCATCGGCACACCGGAATACATGGCTCCCGAACAGATGCAGCCCGAGCAGCAGCCCGACGCGCGTGCCGACATCTACGCGCTCGGCACGATCGCGTATCACATGCTCGGCGGACGACCGCCCTTCACCGGCAACATCACGCAACTGATCGCGCAGAAGTTGACGCAAGGGCCGCCGGCACTGTCGAGCTTGCGATCGGATGTCAGTGATGAAGTCGAAGCGTCGATCATGAAGGCCCTGGCGAAAGAAGTTAACGATCGACCAGCAAGCGCGACTGAATGGTTTGAGAGCTTTGCGAACGCTGTCTCTGCAAATTCTGAGACGGTGAAACGAAAGGATTCGCGGCTCGTGATCATGGCGCCGTCCGGTGCTGAGGTTTACGTCGACGATGAGCGGTATGGCAGTGTGGGACGTTCCGGTCGTGTGATTCTGACGTCGCTGGCGCCGGGACAACACGTGCTGCGCGTGGCGAAGTCGGGCGAGCCTGACGATGAGCGCGTGATCGAGATCCGCAGTGACATCGCCGAACAGATCATCGAAGCGCAACTCAAGATCGGCGTCTCGAGTAATCAATTGAGCCCGTCGCGCGGCGGCAGTTTGCAAAGCAAACATGGTGGACATTCGACCACGTTGTCAGTCGTGATGTGTACCAAGTGCCACTCGCGTTTTGCCGAGGGCGTGAAGTTCTGCGGACGCTGCGGCAATACGAGTTTTCAACCGGTTTCCGCTGATGTGCAAACCTCGCCTCCGGCCTCGAGTGGAACCACCTGCCCGCGTTGCCGGCAGGAGTATCCCGCGGGCACGAAATTCTGCGGGCGCTGCGGGATTCCGATTGGGGCCGCGTCGCTCGACTGGCGCGCGCCGAAGCCGGTCGAGGTGTTTTGTAGCGGCTGTAGCAGCAGTTATCCTGCCGGGACCAAGTTCTGCGGGCGTTGCGGAAAGCCGATTAGAGCTTGAGCGCGCGTCACCTTTCCGATAATCTTTCCGACTGTTTGTTTAGAGTTCAACCTTTAGGTTGCATTCTTCGGCATCTCGGCGCGCAAGCTAAAGCTTGAACTCTAAACAAAGATGAAGCGCTGCCCCACTTGTAACCGCACGTACACCGATCTCTCCCTGAACTTTTGTTTGGAGGACGGGACTCCGCTAACCGCCGACGCGCCGCCAGTCGATCCGAATGCGACCATTCGGTATCCGGCGGCGAGGGACACTTCCGAGCCTCCGCCAACGGAGATCTATCGTCCGCAGCCGCAGCCGCACGTCAGTCCTCGGCCGACAACACCACCACCGCCGCCTCCGCCACCAACAGAGTGGACGCCGCCTCCCGCCGCGCCACCACCCAAAAAATCCAACGCGGTCTGGTGGATACTCGGCGGGCTCGCTGTGCTCGTCGTCGTCGGTGTGGGCCTTGTCGTAATGATCATCGCACTCGCGAGTCTTGGCTCGAACGGCAATACAAACCTGAACGCCAACACGCGCAACGACAACCGCAACGGCAACGTCACGGCCAACACAAACGCCTCCAACGCGAACGCGAACGCAAACGCAAACGCGAATGCGAACGCGGCAATCCCGAACTCGCTCGTCGATGACTTCAGCGAGCAAAAATGGGGCACGGGCAACTCGCAGTACGGTCGTATCTGGTACGACGACGGCGAGTATCACATGAACTCGCGCGAAAGAACGTTCGTCGTGATGTACGCGCCGTCGGACGACTATAGTACTGAAAACGCGACCGTGAAAGTTACCGCGCGCAGCATTAAGGGAGACGTGCCGGCGTCAGGGTTTGGGTTGATGGTCCATTGCGCACAGTCGAAGACAAAGCAGCTCGAAGACTATGCGTTGCTGATCTATCCGTCGGACGAGGCGGAGTACGAGATCATCAAGCACAAGAATGGCGTTCAGTCATCGGTCGTGACGAGAACGAAGTCCAGCGCTGTCCGCTCAGGCGACGCGCCGAACGTTCTGGAAGTGCGCATCCGTGGCAATGAGCTGTCGTTTTATGCGAACGGCCAGTTTTTGACACGTATCAACGACACTGAAAACTACAGGCGCGGCCGCACCGGGTTTTACACCAGCGACGTTTACGAAGTGGCATTTGACGATCTGAGTATCAACCGCTAGTCCCAAACTTTATCCACAAATTACACAGACTCCATAAGTCAATCTGTGCAATCTGTGGATAAGCACTTATTCCTAATGCAGGTCAATCTGAAAGTCACAGCCGGCCCATACAAAGGCCGCATCTTTTCGTTCACTCAGCACGACACTTTTCTGATCGGCCGCAACCCTGATGCTCATCTTTGTTTGCCTGACGATCGCTACTTCTCACGTAATCATTGCCTGCTCGAAATGAACCCGCCGCATTCGCACTTACGCGATCTCGGATCGACGAACGGAACTTTTCTCAACGGTCGCCGCGTGCAGGATGCGTTTTTGAACAACGGCGATCGCATTCAGTGTGGTGAAACGATTCTCGTTGTTGAAGTCACAGCGGGGTCGAACGATCTTTCTGAGACAACCCAGGATGCTGTGCCAACGCGACCTGTGCTGGTGATGGTCGAATGTGTTAACTGCGGGCGACGCGAGCAGGCACAGGCATCCGCACCTGATGAACATCTGACGTTTCTTTGTGAAGACTGTCGCATCGAGCTCAAGCGTTCACCACAGGCAATTCCCGGTTACGACACGGTGAAGATGCTGGGACGCGGCGGCATGGGTTGCGTGATGCTCGGGCGAGAACAAAAAACCGGACGGCCAGTCGCGATCAAAACGCTGCTTCCTGAATTCGCCGTCAGTGACAAAGCCATGAAACGCTTCATGCGTGAGATCGACGTCGCAGCCACCTTGAAGCACAAGAACATCGTCGAGTTCATCGATCGCGGCACGCACAATGGCGTGGTCTATCTCGTCACTGAATTCGTCGAGGGTGCTGATGCAGCCCGGCTCGCGGAGAGTAGCGGCGGTCGACTTTCATACGAAGACGGCATTTCGATCATCTCGCAGGCGCTCGATGCTCTCTCGTTTGCGCACGCGCAGGGCTACATACATCGTGACTTCAAAGACCAGAACATTCTCGTGGCTGGTCGTTCACCGAGCTTCACCGCGAAGCTGACTGATTTCGGCCTGGCAAAGAGTTTCTCCAATTCGGGAATGAGCGGCGTCACGATGGCGGGCGAGATGGCTGGTACGCTTGCGTACATGCCACCCGAGCAGCTTCGCAATTTTCGCGACGTAAAGCCGCAGTCAGACATTTACGCGGTTGGCATGACAGCTTACAGCCTGTTAACGGGCTCGCTGGCGCTCGACTTGAGCAAGAGCAGCGGCGTGAACGACACCATTCGGGCCATCTTCGAACAACGCGCCGTACCGCTGCAACAGCGCGCGCCGCACATCCCTCAACCAGTGTGCGAAATCATCGATCGCGCCCTTGCAAAGGATCCTGCACAGCGTTGGCAAAGCGCCGGCGCCATGCGCAACGCGCTCCTCCACTGTATCTAAATACACTTAGACTTCCAGCCAGAAGCCTCAAAAACCTGTGGAAAACGAAAACATTCGTGGCATAATCCGCTTTGAGGAGAGAGGTTGATATGCGCTCAATTTGGAAGGGCCACATACGATTTTTGCTGGTTGCGATTCCCGTTCGCATCTATAACGCCATCGAGACCAGCGAGAAGATTCAGTTCAACCAACTGCACCGCGACGATTTTGGTCCAATCGGTTACGACAAGCGCTGCAAGAAGTGCAACGAGATTGTTACTAACGATCAGATCACGAAAGGCTACCAGTACGAGCCCGATCGTTATGCCATCGTCGAGCCTGACGACATTTCGAAGATCAAGATCAAGACTACGAAGGCTGTCGACATCGTCGGCTTTGTAGATCGCGAAGAGATCCCGAGCACGTTTTACGATTCGCCTTACTTCGCCGGACCTGATGGCGCAGTCTCGGAAAAGCCCTATGCGCTGTTGCGCGAAGTAATGAAGCAGACGGGTAAGATTGCGGTCGGCAAGGTGGTGCTGAGAGATCGTGAAGATCTGGTGGCCGTGTTTCCGCATGAGGAAGGTCTGGTGCTCCAGAAGCTTCACTACCCGCACGAGCTGCGGAAGATGGAGGACGTTCCCGATCTCGAAAGCGTGCAGAAGCTCGATGCGCAAAAGTTGAATAAGAACGAGTTGAAGCTGGCGACGACGCTGGTCCAGGAGATGTCCACCACGCTCTCCGAGATCGATACTGAAGACAATTACTTCAACGCACTACGAACGCTGATCGATGCAAAGATCAAAGGCAATGTTGTTGCCGACTTCGAACCTGTTGAAGAACTTCCCAGACTTGATATTATGAGCGCGCTCAAGAAGAGTTTGCAGGCATCGAGCCGCAAGCCAATGGTGAAGGCACCGGCGCCAGCGTCCAAGAAGAAGCCGCAGATCACGCTGGTGAAACCTCGCGCCGCGAAGAAGCGAAAAGTCGGTTGAGCCACGAAAGAGGCACAAAACACTTTGTGCCTTTATGACTCTTGTATTAAATGAAAGATCCGAGCACCAAGGTAATCTCGTTTCCCTCACCTGTCCCGTCGAAGGCAGATTATCAACGTGTCAAATCCTCTTACTCCATCAAAGAGATCAAACAGTTATTCGGTCTGAGCGAAAAGACTATTCGTCGCTGGACTGAGCAAGGCATCATTCAGCCTTCTTCAACGTCTCAGGCTCCTGACTACGTTTACGACTTCAACGCACTCACACAGTTTCGTCGCGTGCGTGAGCTCCGCGCGCAGGGTCACAGCATTCGGCAGATCGAAGCTGAGCTCCAGGGCCAGTTGAACCTGTTTCGCATCGAGACTCCGCGACTCGCGCGTCTGCTGACTCCGTTTGAAGAAGCTCTTCTTTTACACGAGCAGGGTGACGCGAAGGCGGCCGAGCATTACGCTGAAGCGATCAGCGAAGGCGACAATGTTGCTGAAGCTTATTGCAACCTCGGCATCATCAATCTCGAGCGCGGGCAGACCGCCAATGCCCTCGACAACTTCACGCTCTCATTAAAGAACGACCCGCGGCACGTCGAAGCCCACTACAACCTCGCAAACCTTTATTACGACGCTGGTGATCTGCAGCTCGCGAAACTTCACTACGAAGCAGCGGCACAAATCGAGCCAGGATTCTCGTTAGTCTATTTCAACCTGTCGCTGGTCTATCACAAGCTCGGCGACCTCAGCGCCGCTTCGGCGACGTTGGAGAAGTACCGGCAGTTGGAGCCTGAGGACGAGGATCTCGAAGTGTTGAATCAGTTGCTGAAAGCGATGAAGAGCGGCAGGTCTGCGCCGGTGAATTTAGCTCCGAAGACTGACTCACATTAATCCGTAAAATATGGGGCAGGATTGTTGGCGGTGGGCAGGAGGGCTGCCCACCTGGTCGTACTGGATCGCAAGAAAGGTTGAACGATCCGAAATACGTTGTTATGTCTAGGAAAACGCCAATCGGACGCCGGTTCCAGATAGTGTGTTCGTGATTTCGGTTGTGGCATAATCGCTCCGGGCCGCTTATAATTTGTGCCCACTGCTTCTCCGCTTTCAGTGGATTTCTGAATTAACCCGGACGAGGAGGTTCCCCTGTGCCAAACTCCAAATGTCGTGTGCTTTGTGTGGACGATCACCACGACACCTCTGAGATGTTGCAGATGTTGCTTTCTGAAGAGGATTACCAGGTTCACACGGCAGCCACGATAGAAGAAGCCTGCAAGATGGCTGTGCAGACCGAGTACGATCTTTACGTCCTCGACAAGCGCCTTCCGGACGGCACGGGCGTTGAGCTGTGCGAGACACTGGCGACGATCTCCCCCTTGGTGCCGTGCATCTTCTACACCGGCGACGCCTACGAGATACACCGGCGCGAAGCCTTCGCGGCGGGCGCCGCCGCCTTCGTCGCGAAGCCTGACGTCGAAGGCTTAATCAACGCCGTCCACCAACTCCTCTCCAACAGCGAGTGCGCTACTGCAGGTTAAGATAGATTTTTGAGACTTCGTGAGGCTCGAAAGCGCCGGCGGCGTTGGTTGATGCGGCAGTTCAAAGCGCCGAAGGCGTTTGGCTAATTTCAGCCCAGGGTTAGAGCGCAGCGACAACCCTGGGGATCATCCAATCCAAAAATGTAAAAAACCCTGAAGGGGTTCTCTTTAAAAGGCGTAATTATGTTGCGGAAAGTGCAGGCGCACTCAATGAGGAACTCTTATGCTGGTTTCGCGTCTGACTCAGTGTCTGGAGGTATTCTCCCTTCCTCAATCAATTTCCTCCGGTGTAGTTCGTCTATTTCGCGCTGAATTTTGATCTCCCGCTTGTTTCGCTCGATTTGCTCTGGAGTCGCGCGGTACCTTTTCGCTGCGAATCCAGGAGGATAGTCACTCAACTTCATTACGGATTTTTCTCCAATTCAATAGTTACCCGGCGTCATTATCCATAAAAGCGGAGGCAGCGACAATAGTCGTTGCTCGCCATACGTATCCAGATTCAGACAACACTTCGAATTCGAGTTGATACCCTACGGTGGAAACGCGTGGCAGCGCAATCAAAGATTGGCGTTCAACTATTTCACTCGGTTCGATAAACTTATCGTTACCTCCGAACACCTGGAACGTAGTTAAGCGGTTATTCACAACGACTAGAACTTTCTCCACTTCTGATGTAACACATTCGAAGACCGCTAGCGAGCTCGCTTCCTGATCGAATGCAATTCTTGATAAACCTACATTTTTTATTTGGATCGTAACAAGCAGAAAAACAGCTCCGTCAATGGAAATGCACTTGCCGCTTACATTCGGGCTCAACCTGTCTCGAAAAGTTCGTCCCTTTGCAAATTTGAAGTAAGCCCAAACACCACCGGCAATCAAAGCAAGAGATTGTGTGACGTTGGCAAACGCCGCCGTGAAATCCTTCGTCCTGGTCCAAGCGACAGTTGCAGAGCTGTAGTGCACAACCAAACACAACCCTAAAGCACCGAACAGCGTGCCCACTACCGGCACACAGTGTTCTTTCAACCAGTTAATGAAATCGGGATCAGGTTCAGCCGGATCAGCAGAGTGCTGCGTTGAATGTGAGGAAACGTCAGTCATTGGTTCTCCATCAAGTGAGGGATGGCTTAAACTAAGTGTCACGCCTTTTACCAGAATGTTGGCGGCAAGTAAAGCGAAGTGAATGTGAACCGTGCTTGCTTGACACTCCCAACATCGCACGTATAATTTTCCGCGTCACCAAGGGCCGATAGCTCAGTTGGTAGAGCAGCTGACTCTTAATCAGCGGGTCGCAGGTTCGAGCCCTGCTCGGCTCACCAGAATCTTCAATGACTTACGGCAGGTTGAATAGCCTGCCGTTTTTCGTTCGAGACCGTCAAACACATTCCGCGGCATCCGCGAGCTCATTAAAGGATCGTCTTAATCTTTTCGAGGAATGAAATGTTAATGAGAAAGACTTTCTTGAGTTTATTCGCGATTTGTTTATCGGCTTGTCTGATTACAGACGAGCTTTCAGCCCAATCTTATAATCGCGTCAGTGAAAAAACCGTAAAGCTGGTCAGAGGGAAGAAACTGGTCTTAACGGGCGCGGTGCGTGACGGCGACGAAGTCCTCTACCGATTCAGAGCGCGCGCCGGGCAAAGAATAACCGTGAAAATTATTGGCCGAGACGCGGATTTTTCGGTCTTTTTGAATCACGGATTGGATGTCGAGCCAGTTGCCCATGAGACAAAATCGTGGTCGGGCACAATGCCGCCTGAATTTGCCGGCCATTGTGAGATTGGAGTTCATTCAACCTACAAAGTAGCCAATTACCGCCTGGAAATTTCCCTGAAATAAACAGGGACATTGTCCTGAAACCTGCCGGTTTTCTTTCTGCTGACAAACTTGTGAGGTTAGAGTTTTTGAAAATTAGTCCCTTCATCCGGCTCATGTTCAGTAGGGGAGCTAACTCTCGCGCGCGTCGTAGGCGCGGTGGGCGGCGGTGGTGATGAAGCGGTTTTCTTCGATGATGTAGGCCGTGAGGTTGTAGCCGTAGACGCAGCCCGTATCAAGGCCGATGGCGCGCGGGCCGCGGCGAGGCTCGGGTGCGGGCCAGTGGCCGAAGAGGACCACCTTCTCTCCGTCATAAACTTCATACCACGGCGTCCCCTTGTGACTCTCGCGATCCTTTCCTAACGTGCGCAACAACGTCATGTCTTCAGACGTCTGCGAGTACAACGCGACATCCGGACGCAGACCTGCATGCACAACCAGGTGAGTACCGAGATCTATCGTAAACGGCAACTTATTCAGAAACGGCAGGTACTTCTCTTTTTCACTTTTCAACTCTTTGTGCGTCGCTTTTTGTGACTCCTTCAGCTTCACCTTTTCACCAAGCCACTTCCGTCGCAACGCTAAATCGTGATTCCCAATCACAGTCCGGAATCGCGCATCAGTCATAAAGAGTTCGAGCACTTCACGATTCTTCGGTCCCTTCGTCACTAAGTCTCCAACGCAAACAACACGATCGTCCTGTCCGAACCCGACAGACTCAAGCATCTCCATCAGCTCATCGTAACAACCGTGAAGGTCTCCAACTACAATCGTTCGACTCATGCGCGCCCTACTTGTAAATGTAAGTCTTGCTTTCCTTCTGATCCCACTCGACGCTATCGATGTTCTCGCGGTCGCTGTCGAGTATCTCTGCACTTAATTTGCTCGTGCTGATGTTGGGATCGAGGTTGACGAGATAAACAAGCTTGCCCATCGGCTCTTCCGCGTCCTCGCGATCAAGGTGGCGCAGCTCGTAATCAAACCCATGACGCTCGAACAGTCCTTTCAAGATCTTGTCAGCTTGATCGACGGCACGCGTCTGCACGGAAATCTCCATCGAGCGAAACACTTGAAACCGCTCGAACGATTCCAGCACTGCCAACGTCAAAAGCACAAACACCGTGAGGATCACCGCCATGTCCCAGCGTCCAACACCAGCCGCGAGACCAACTCCCAGGCAAACGAGCAGCACCGTCGTCTCCTTAGGATCCCGGATGTTCGTGCGGAAGCGCACCAGCGACGCCGCCGCGAAAATTCCAAACGCGCGCGCCGCACTGTCGCCAACGACCATCATCATCGCACCTGCGACAACGGCCATGAGGATCTGCGTCTGCGCGACAAACGGATTACGACGGGCCGCCGAGACACCGCGTCGCGGGCGAAACGCCAGCAATGCCGCGAGGAAAGCAGCGAGTGAAAACCGCAGGGCGATTCGCGCTGACATTGCTTCCCAACTCGAGAAGCTCTCAGGCGAGTGCGCGGTCGCTTCTGGTCCAAATAGTTGACCAAACAAAGGAATGTCGCGAGCCGATTCACTCTCCCCAGTCGGAGCAGCAACTGCCGGCGAAGCTGTCGGTGCCGCAGTTGGTCTTCCCGTAGTTCTCGGGTCGTCACGCAAAACATACGCGAGGATTCCGCTACCCAGCAGGATGGCGACGAACAGCCCGAGCACCGCAACGGTCACACGGTTCATATTTGTCCTCTCTAACCTTCAGCCACAAAGTTCAGAGTTCAAGCTTTAGCTTGCGGGCCTGGAGCTCACGACTCACAAGCTAAAGCTTGAACTCTGAACGTTTCTTACTTTTTGGACCACAGTCGCTTGCTCTTCAACGAGTGAACATTTCGTGCCGGCGGTGCGCTGTTTGGCCCTTCAAAGAATAACTGGCTGTTGAAGGGCGCCTCGCCCGGCTCCATTGGAGGACGCTCGTAGGTGCCATCCGAATTCATCACCCGCGCCTTCACGTTATCACGCAGGTATGCCGCAATGACCGTATCTTTCAAATACTTCTGCAACTGCGGATCCATCACCGGGGTCACGACTTCAACACGGCGATCGAGATTGCGCGCCATCCAGTCAGCCGATCCGATGTAGACCTCTTCTTCACCGCCATTTGCAAAATAAAAGATCCGGCTGTGCTCGAGGTATGGTCCAACAATACTCCGCACATGAATTGTTTGCGACAGCCCCGGCTCGCCCGGCCGCAACATGCACGCGCCGCGCACGATCAAATCGATTTTGACGCCCGCCTGCGATGCTTCATACAGCGCTTCGATGATGTTCAGGTCCGTCAAACGATTGATCTTCGCTGAAATGTGCGCCGGCCGTCCGGCTAGAGCGTGGGCCGTTTCGCGCTTGATCAGGTGCATCATGCGCTTCCTGAGGTTCAGCGGCGCCACCATCAGCTGGCTGTAATCTTTCTGTATCGAAAAGCCGGTTAGAAAGTTGAACACGTCCGACGCATCGTCGCCGATCACGGAATCACTCGTGAGCAATCCGATGTCCGTATACACACGCGAAGTTGTCGGGTTGTAGTTGCCGGTAGAAATGTGGGTGTAAGTCTGAAGACCGTGCTCCTCGCGCCTCACGACGAGCGCAACCTTGCTATGCGTCTTCAAGCCCACCAGGCCATAGACCACGTGCACGCCGGACTCAGCGAGCCGTTTGGCCCACTCGATGTTGTGCTCTTCGTCGAACCGCGCCTTGATTTCGACCACGCAAGTGACCTGTTTTCCACGCTCGCTCGCGCCGATCAGTGCCTGCGGAATCGGAGACTTCTTACCCGTGCGATACAAACACATCTTGATCGCGACGACATCAGGATCGTTCGCGGCCGCGTCAATGAAATCCACAATCGTGCCGAACGACGTGTATGGATGATGCAGCAACACGTCCTGCTTTTTGATCGCGTCGAAGATCGATTCTTTGCCGCGCAGCGGCGGAGGCACGACAGACTTTAGCGGTTTGTCTTTCAGCTCTGGCACGTTGATGCCATACAACTCCATAAAATCCGGAACGTCGAGTAGTCCATCGATTTTATAGACGTCGTCGGGCTCGATCTTGAGCGATGTGGTGAGATACTCAACCATCTCGCTCGGCATCGACGCCGACACTTCCAATCGTACCGGCAAACCAAAACGACGCTCGCGCAGCGATTCTTTTATCAACACCAGCAGATCCGCGGCCTTGTCGTCACGAATCTCGACATCGGCGTCGCGCGTGACCCGAAAGATATGTCCCTTACTCAAATTCATGCTCGGGAACAGCGAGTGTATGTTCGCTTCGATCACTTCTTCGACTAAGGCAAACTTCAACTCACCTTTCTTGATTGGAATCAGCCGCGGCACAACCGGCGGCACTTTAATTCTGACAAACCTCACCTGGTTTCCGAGCGGCAATCCGGCGAGCGTGTCTTCAGGATTGCTCTCAACCGTCAAACCGATATTCAGGCTCAGGTTTGAGATGTAAGGAAACGGACGAGCCGGATCCACAGCCTGCGGAGTCAACACCAGAAAGATGTTCTTGATGAAGTAGTCGGCAAGACTGCGCTTCTCGTCTTCAGAGAGCGACGCATAGCGCGCGATGACTACGCCGTTCGACTCGAGCTCCGGCATCACTTCGTCTTGCACGCAACGCGAATGTTCTTCAACGAGCGGAAGCACTCGTTTGCGAATGACGTCGAGCTGTTCAACTGGCGATAATTCCCCGGGCATTGGACCAAGGTCGTCAATGAGCGACATCTCCTTGATACCGGAAACGCGCACCATGAAGAACTCGTCGAGGTTCGAGGAAAAGACGGAGAGGAACTTCAGCCGCTCGAGCACGGGATTTGATTTGTCAGTCGCTTCTTCGAGTACTCGTCGAAAAAACTCCAACTGGCACAAATCGCGGTTGAGGACCGACCATGAGAGAAAACGCTTTGGTTTCGATTTGGGCTGCCCCGATGGTTCTGATTGCATAATTGTTATCTGCGTAATCTGTGGATACTGATTTAATTAGCGCAGCGTGCGTCGATGATCATGCGCGCTTTGCGCACGAATTCCGCCGCCCATTCGGCCGGTGGCCGGTCACGCTCTGCATTTCGTGAAACTTCAAAAACTCTCGTTATCGTTTTGTTTTGCTGCTCGGCGTCCAGTAGTCGCTGCAAATTATCCGCGAGTAGCTTGCGACCGCCTTCGCTGATGCGCGTATCGCCGACGCTCTTCGCGTTCGCCGTACACACTCCATCCTTAACCTCGATCGGCTTCTTGCTGCGCCAGCCGTCGAGTCGCGCCTTCTTCTCGCTTGAGCTTGAAAATCCAAACGTCGATCCCATGTCGCCAACGTAAAACACCGCTTCACCCGGCTCGCAGGTCCGCGCGTTCCCATTCTTTTTCGAGTTCAAACACGCAAACTTGTGATTGTCGGTTTTGGTGTCGCCATGATCGATGAATGCGAGCCAGAGTTTGAATGCATCGATCTCTGCACGCGGCGCGCCGTTCTGAAGCAGGTTCGTGAGCGTCTCGGCCAGCGATCCTGAATCCTTGTTGTTGCAGTTCACGTCGATGCCGCGCGCGAGGGGCAGCTCAACACCCGCCGCAGGTTGAAACGGCGAGAAGCTGGCGCCCTGAAAACCCCTCGTCAGGCTTTTCTCGCAGTCAGGGCAATTCACATCAGCCACCCACTCATCATCGGCGAAGAAGCCGAGAGCTTTTGAAAATCGCGACGACAAAAACTCTCCGTAGATCTCACCGTTGCGTTTATCAGGCGACTGTCCTTTAAAGTGTGGCTTCACTTTGTAACGGATCAGGTTGCCGTCTTCGTCAGTATTGCCCGGGATGGAACAGTGAAACTTCGGTGTCGTGCCGGCGCCCGGCGACTCATCTTTGTTCGCCACGCAGTTAATGGCCTTCGCGCGTCCTTTCTCATCGACTGCGGGGGCGCCGCGGCGCGGCCCGTTGGCGGCGTTGTAACCGAGCACCGGGTCGTATCCGGGATCGGGCGCGCGATAAACTTTCGCTGTCTGCTCCGCCCGCGCGCGTTCCTGCGAGCTAAAACACGCCTGCTGGGCAACGGCGCGCTGCGCAACCAAACCTGTGATGAAGACAATCAAGAGGGGGGCAATCCAATATTGCGATGGATTCTTGTGCATGTTTTACCCTTGAGAACCTGACGTCGCAAATCGGCCTAAAAGATAGCATTAATAGCCACTTTTTGACGAAGATGCCACGGGTTTTCCGCGGATTTTTAACGGAATTGATTGTGTGTTTTGAGCTCACCGGTGCGGGGATCGACGTGAGCTCCGGCATTCTGATTTGACAACTGCGCCGGAGACAGCAATTGTGTGGTCTCTTCGCCGGAATACAGGTTGACCAGACGAGTTCCATCGAAGCGGCAAAATTGCAGCAACTCGTAGTTATAAACCACATCACATCTGGGACATGCTTTCATGATGGCCTCTTAAAACTGATAACTCATTTAGTAAACGCGCAAAAGAGGTGTTGATAGGGTACTTTAAGTACACGGGCAGGCTGATTAACAAGATAAGGAGGAATTATGGAGGCTGATTTTAGAAACATTTCAGGGATGTTCAGGGCCAATACCGACATCATTAACAAGGCCATCGCCGATGTCCGTCCGGAAGACTGGTTTCGCAAACCCGGCGACGATTCGAATCACTTGCTGTGGCTGCTCGGACACGTGGTCGTTCACCGTGGCCACGTGCTCAAGACTCTGGGTGTCCCATGGGACAGCACTTGGGCGCCGTTGTTTGCGCGCGGCTCGCAGCGAGTAGACGAGGCCGAGTATCCGTCTGTCGACGAGATGCGCGCCGCCTGGGAGCAGATCTCGGCGCAACTCAAAACAGCTCTGCGCGAGGCGCCTGAGGATGTACTCACAAAGCCCGCGCCGGAAGGTCCGCCGTCATTCGACAAGAAACTGAGCGGCACGATCGCGTTCTATGCCTTTCACGACACTTATCACACCGGCCAGATGAGCTTTCTTCGTAAGTGGCTCGGCTATGGCCAAACTATCGGCTGAAAAATTTTTCGCGACGACTGTCGATTTCCCACACGCTCGCGCGTCGTAAGGTTGAAAGCAAGATTTCGACGAGCAGAAAGGAATGAACGAATGAAATACCTGTTGCTGATTTATAACAACGAACAGAGTTGGAACGCGATCACCGAGGGCGAGCGCCAGCAGATCTATGGCGAGTATCGAAAGTTAAGAGAAGAGCTGCTGTCGAGCGACCGGTTTGTGACGGGCTCGCAGTTGCAGCCGATCTCAACTGCGACGAGCGTGCGAGTACGTGACGGCAAAGAGCTCGTAACTGACGGGCCGTTCGCAGAAACACACGAGCAGCTCGCCGGATATTTTCTCGTCGAGGCGGAGAACCTCGACGAAGCGACCAGCATCGCGGCGCGCATCCCGTCCGCAAAAACAGGAACGGTCGAGGTCCGGCCTCTGGTCGAGACCGCAGCCCCCGCGTCGGCATAACAAATTAGATCCTGAGAGCGCAATTGTAGGGGTGGCCCTCCGTGGCCACCCCAGTGTGGAACACAATGTGGGGAACCTGGAACGGCCACGGAGGGCCGCCCCTACAGTTGCCTCCGAATAGCGAGTATGTAACGCTCGCCTGCATGTCGCAGGCCCGCGAGACGCTCGAACAAGTCTTTCGCGAAGAGTACGGACGCATCATCGCCACGCTGATCCGTATCTCCGGCTCGTTCGATCTCGCCGAAGAAGCTTTGCAGGAAGCCTTCACCTCCGCCGCCTCGAAATGGCAACTTGAAGGCACTCCAAACAATCCCGGCGCGTGGCTGACGACAGTCGCGCATCGACGGCTACTCGACGCATTCCGCCGCGATCGAACTCACACTGACAAAGAATCACAGATCGCTTTCGAAGCGACTCGACTACAGCCACACGTCCAGCCGGAGTTACTGGAAGACGCCGTGGAATATCCGGACGACCGCCTGCGTTTGATCTTCACCTGTTGCCATCCCTCGCTTACTCGCGAGGCGCAGGTTGCTTTAACGTTACGCACGCTCGGCGGTCTCACCACCACTGAAATCGCACACGCGTTTCTGCTGCCTGAATCGACACTGGCCCAACGTCTCGTGCGCGCGAAGCAGAAGATTCGTCTCGCACGCATTCCTTATGAGATTCCTTCCGTCGAACGCATTTCCGATCGGCTGTCAGCAGTCCAGGCCGTGATTTACCTGATCTTCAACGAAGGTTACGCCGCGAGCGCCGGTCGAAGCTTGATCAGAAACGATCTGTGCGCAGAAGCGATTCGTTTAGGTCGCGTGTTGTGCGGATTACTGCCGGACGATCCGGAGAACCTTGGCTTGCTGGCACTGATGCTTTTGCAGGACTCGCGACGTGAAGCGCGTGTGAACGACGCCGGCGAATTAGTAACACTCGAGGAACAGGATCGCTCGCGTTGGGACGCGCGCGAGATTGAGGAAGGTGTGCGCCTGGTCCAACGAGCGCTGCGCTTGCGACGCCTGGGCAGTTATCAGCTCCAGGCCGCCATCGCTGCCGTTCACGCGGAAGCGCAGACCGCGGCTGAAACCGATTGGCGGCAGATCGTAGCGCTTTACCTCGAGCTGATGCGAATTACAGCATCGCCGATCGTCGCATTGAATCACGCTGCGGCTGTCGCAATGGCGGAAGGGCTCGAACGCGGCTTGAGTTTAGTCGAAGCCGCCGGCGCGAATGGCGCGCTGCAAAACTATTATTTGTTCCACGCCTCGCGCGCAGATCTTTTACGACGTCTTCATCGCTTCGACGAAGCCACCGCCGCGTACGAAACCGCCCTTTCGCTCACCACCAACGAGGTCGAGCAAAACTACATCCGCGGCAGGCTGCGCAGTATCTCGGCGAGCATCTGATTGAAGCGCACCGGATCTTCGAGCATCGGGTAGTGGCCCGTGCCCTTGATGATCACCGTATCGAACTGCGGCGCGTACTTGCGGTTCGCTTCGACGTTCGTGGGAACGCGATCGGCATTGATCGCGCGAATCGGCACTTTCACTTCGCGCATTCCCGCCGCAGAGTCGTAACTGAATATCGCTCTGAGAATCGCAAGCGCCACATCAGGCTGGCGTGAAATCGCCTCATTGATCACACGCTCTTTTACCGCCGCCGGCGTTGTGGGTGAAAAGAAGTACTGATTCATCAAACCCGTGGTGGCGTTCTTATAGTCAGCCTGCATCTGCTTGAACACTGCGTCCAGTTGATCCGGTGGTACCTTTTCCTCAACGTTCTGAAGCGTGTCGACGGGAACGATCGCCACCACTCGCTCCGGCATTCGTTTTGTTGCTTCCAGCGCGATCGAGCCACCCATCGAGCTGCCCACAAGCACGACTCGTTTCAGATCGAGCTTTGTGACAACTGTTTTGATGTCGTCGCCGTAACTCTCGACGGACCAGTTCTTCCGTCCCACTCCTGACTGGCCATGACCCGGCAGATCGATCGTCACGACACGATTTGTTTTGGAAAACTCTGCGACCTGGTTCTCCCAGAAGCCGCGGTTGCACGACCAACAATGAATGAAAACAAGCGCCGGATCGCCCTTGCCCGCGACCGAGTAATGAATCGGCACACCATCAGCAGCCTTGACTACGTCAGACTTCGGTTGCGCCGGGGCCGCAGAAAAAGCAAACACGACCAACAACAGGATTCTCAGTAACACGCTGCACCTCACTTTCTTTTGCCCACAAAAAAGCACAAACGACGCAAAAAATCTAGCGTCGTTCAAGGTGCATTAACTGAATCGGTGGCTAATTATTCCCGGGCGCGAGCCAGCGGGCAAGATTCGTGACGTAGGTTTTTATATCCGCGAGGCGCTCGGGATGGCGCTTGATCTCGTCACCCGGAGCCTCGTAAAGAAAGGTTGGGCCACCTTTTGCTGTGTCCCAGTTGTAGTCAACGAAATGGTGAAAACTCGACTCGGCGACTGCGCGGCCGAGACGATTGCCGTGACGATCGTCGCGACACTCGAACGCGACCACCAGATTGAAGTCACGCCCGGTCACCTGGCTCGTGCCAGTCGCAATCACGCGCGCGCGATCTTCATCTTCAGGCACACCGACGCTGCCTTCATGCGGGTGCGCCGGAAAGTATTCGATCATCCCCGACGGCTTGCGCAGCAGCTCGTGAACCGGCTCAACCGCCGTGACCTTTTGATAATCACCGTTCGCTCCCGAGTGATAGTTTGGCCAGTTGATCATCGTGTTCGCCTGATCGTCACGAACGTGGCGCGACTGATCAGGCTCCCGGTGTTGCGTGTGGAAGAAATGCGCGCGACCAACACCACCCAGCGTGCAGAGCGATGAGCCGAGATCTTCGTGGTCGCGCGTCGCCAGTATCCCGCCGCCTCGTTGATGGAAGCGCGTAATGCCCTCACAGTCTGCCTTGCTCAAACCGTCTCCCGTATCGACCGCAAGCAGCCAGAGCTCGTCAACATCGGTCGTGTCGAGAACACTCAGAACGCTGTCGTTGCCCTCAGCATTAGCTACACGATTGCGGGCCGTGACTTTGTAACCACTTGAAGCCAGATGATCTCGTAACAACGAGAATCGATCGATATTCCAGTCGTCTTCGACATTAGGAATCGTCGTTTGCAGCAGGATGTGAATCGGATTCGCCATGTTGAGATTCTAGGTAGTTTTCGACAGGATTCCAAGATTGCAGGATTTACACGATGGGATTCGAATACGCAACCGAGATCACAAAAAGGCACAAAACGACAAAAGGCAAAATAAGACAAATAACATCAAGTGTTAGGGAAGTTAGATCCGATGCGCGAATGTTCGGCCGCCGCGAAATCGTCATCCCCGTAACGCGTCGACAATAGACCTGGACCACAGAGGCAACGGCTTTGCGGATGTGCGGTTGTATTGAGCTGCGGCCTCGTTATACGTCGCGAGTAGCTTCCGCTGATCGCAGAAACATTCGATCAACTTCGCGCGGCCGAACGTCTTCTCGATTACGACCGACATCTTCCATCCCACCGTGTACCACGGTCCCTGGATGCCAAAGAACGAAAAAGCCGTCTTCTGAATTTGGTCCTCCGTTAACTTGCCTGCGAGGATGTCCAGGAAGAACTGTTCCACCTTCTTCAAATCAGCATCGAAGTTTGCTACGTCCTTGTCCCAGCGCGCGCGATCTTCCGCAGGACTGACTGCGTGCGGATGAACGTCTGGACCACCCGCCGCCGCAAGCATCGCGAACCCCTCACCAAATGCGCCCACGAGCCTGAGAGCCATCTGACTATTCACCGGCAACTTTTTAATCTCCTCTGCGGTGCTCTTTGCCGGACAACTGCTGCCGTAGCCGATATGGTGCAGCTCATGCGCTAGCGTGTTTTCAAACTGCTCACGACTCTTTGCCGGATCGAGATAAAGAAAAATCGCGGGATCGTTGCTGACGTCAAAAACAAAACTGTTCTCACGCGGCTTGATTACGGGATAAATCTTCGCACGGATCTGCGCGTCTTTCGGCAAATACGCAAGGGCCAGTCGCGCCGCGCCGGTAATATCAGCGCTCTTCCAACGCGCGAGCGTTTCTTCGAGTTTCTGCGTGCGCTGGCCAAGCTCGTCCGACATAACAAACGTCTTGAAGTCAGCGTCCTCGAATGAACGCTGCATCGAGGTTTCGCGCTTTTTCAGTCGCACATAGCCTTCACTCTGAAAAATTCGCTGCCAGTCAGCATCAGCGATAGACTGGTTAGCCTTGCGTTTCGCAAGGACGCTCAACACCGCTTCGGCTTCGTCAGTAACGAGTCCAACGTTCACTTGCGCCGAGACTGAGCCAAACGCAAACAGCACAATGAGACAAAGTTTTAGAGCCATATATTGCTAACGCGAATTCGAGACCCTTTTCGTCACGGCATCAGGCCATTTCGTCACATCTTTACCACAAAATTCCGCGCTACGGTGTTTCTACGCTACAGGAGCCAAAACACATGCTTGATTTAACACGACGAAATTTTCTTCGCCAAACGTCGCTCGGACTCGCTGCTACCGGCGTGTCGGGCCTCGTCCTCTGTTCTCACGCACAGCCGACTCAGCAGGTAAATCGCGACGGCTCGAGTGGCGTGTTTATTCAAATGGGACCGGCGCAAAAGGAGATCACACCAAAGGGCGAGCTGAAGAAAGTTACGCCGCAGCCGTATGGACCGTTCTACAGAACGGGCGCGCCATTTCGAGGCAAGCTGAGCGTGCCGGGCGAGCCCGGAACGACGTTCGTACTCTCCGGTCGCGTCTGGGCCTACGATACAAAGCGCCCGCTGGCGGGAGCCGTGCTGGACTTCTGGCATGTGGACATGCAGGAGAAGTATTCAAACGGCACTACAGACTTTCGCAATCGCGGCCGGCTGATCTCCTCCGAGACTGGTCTGTATGAGCTGGAGAGTATTCGTCCGATTCCCTATCGACCAGATCCTAACGGGAACTTCTGGCGCTGCGCACATTATCATCTCGCAGTGGCCTGTTCGGGTTATCAACCACTCGTGACGGAAATTCACTTTCAAGGTGATGCTCACAAGGACGATCCGATGTACCGCCTCGAGAATGCGATCGCCGTCCAGGATCAAAATGTGAATGGGCAGAAGTTTCAAACCGGCGTGTTCGACGTGGTGCTGGAGCGGGCAGTTAAATAATCCGATCCAAAATCCGTGAAATCTGTGGCTAAAAAATAGCACCGGCAGCAAGGCGCCACCGGTGCTCAAAGGAGATGTGATCAAATGATCGAACGACGAGTTACAGTCTTCGTCTTCGGTTCACCCTGCGCGCGAACGCGCCCGCTGCCGCCAGACCCGTACCGAGCAGCACCATTGCTGTCGGTTCCGGATTCTGTGTAACCTCCACTGACGTGGACGGTCCCACTATCCCGACCTTCGGTCCGCGATTGACAGAGGTCATGCTAAAGCCGAGATGCTTTCCATTGTTGTTTTCGAAATGCCCCGCGTAGAGATATCCCGTACTCACAAGTTGATCGTCAAACACGATCAAGTTATGTCTCTCCGCATAGAGAAACTTTTCGAATAGCATGTCTACGTGCAGACTGTCAGCCCGGACCGACGAGACAAGCGTCAGACAAAAAGCGGCGCCAATGATGCCGGTCAAAACCCTTGATCTTGTCATACTTCACCCTCGAAACTTAAAGTTTCGTCCCTGGAGGCTAAATTACGCGACGTTAAAACGCTCTTGGGTGATTGTGGCCGACGTTAAACGCAGAGTGTTCTGAAAATATCACCGCGATACCACATGACTGTAACAATCGCAAACTTCTTACTCAACAACCGTCACAACTTTGGAGTCACCCGCACCGGTTTTCACGACGAAGTTGAACTTTCGTGGACCGGGGTTGTAACTGCCCTCGACCGGGCCGATCGAGACGGTATAACCACGCGGTCCTCGCCGTGCAGTCAACGTGGTGCGGCGGAAGGCGCCCGTCTTGTAAGCCGGACTCAACCCATCGTCTTCATACAGCGTCGCCGAGGCCGAGCCTGAATCGTCAGGGTAGATATTGAACGTAATCGGATCGACGGGCTTTTCACCAACGTAATTCAACGACGGCCCAACCGGAATCATCGCGCCGCCACGGACAAACATCGGCACCACATCGAGCGGAGCATCGACGCTGATCATCGTCCCGCCCGCATATTTCCTGTTCGTCCAGTAGTCGTACCAACTGCCCGCCGGCAAATAGACCAGGCGCCGGGTCACGTCAGGCTTCACGATCGGCGCGAGAAGCAGATCATTACCCACCATAAACTGGTCGTCGAGATTGTACGTGCTCGGATCGTCCTGGTAGTTGAGCAGCAACGGACGAAACGGCGGCACGCCGGTTCGATGCGCTTCTTCCAAAGCCGTGTAGAGATAAGGCATGAGGGCGTAGCGAAGCTTTAGATACTTGCGAATGATGTCTTCATAATACTTGCCGAAGCGCCACGGCTCCTGGTCGTAGCCGTCTATCACCTTGTGATTACGACAAAACGGCGCCAGAAAACTCACTTGATACGATCGCACCAACAGCTCACCATTCCCGCGCCCGATGAAACCACCAATATCACTGCCCACGAACGGCTCACCTGACAAACCGATTGAAGTGAACATCGGAATGTTGAGCGCGAGCGCTTCCCACGTGCTGTTTGTATCGCCAGTCCACATCGTCGCGTAGCGCTGAATGCCCGCATACGCCGCGCGCGTGATCACGTACGGGCGGCGGTCGGGTTGCAATCGCTCGAGTCCCTCGTACGTCGCGCGCGACATCAACAAAGCAAACGTGTTTCGATTCTTCGCGTGAGTCGATTTCTCGCCTTCGTCGTAGCTGACCACGTCAAGCTGGTTCTTGCCGGTCTGATCGACAAAGTCAGACGGCTCATTCATATCGTTCCAAATACCGGCGATACCGTTGTCGGTGTAAACGCGATGCAGGTCGCCCCACCAGCGACGCGCGTCGGGCATCGTGTAATCGACGAAAACACTCTCGCCGGGCCAGACGCGCGGCACAAACAGATCGCCATTGCGACGGCGCTGAAAGTAGTTCTTTTCAACTCCCTGATCGAAGACGTGGTAGCGCTCGTTCTTGTCGGTCGGATGCTTGATGCCGGGATCGACGATCGTCACGACCTTTACGCCCTGACGAGCCAGTTTGCCTGTTAGTGCTTTCGGATCGGGAAATCTTTCCTTGTCGAAAGTGAAGACTCGATAACCGTGCATGTAGTCGATATCGAGATGCACGACGTCGAGTGGTAAGTCGCGTTTGCGATACTCGTTCACCACTTCTTCAACCATGGTGTCAGGGTAATAGCTCCAGCGACTCTGTTGATTCCCGAGCGCCCAGAGTGGCGGCAGAGGCATGTGACCGGTGAGGTCAGCGTAACGACCGAGGATCTTTTTGATTGATGGACCGTAGAAGAAGTAATAGTTCATCTCGCCGCCTTCAGCGCCAAACCACGCGCGCTGCTGCGACGACTTCCCGAAGTCAAAATAGCTGCGATAACTGTTGTCGAAAAAGATCCCGTAGGCGATGCCGCGTTGGAGGCCGAGGTAAAACGGGATGGTCTGGTAAATCGGATCTCTGCCTTCGATGTAGCCGGGCGTGTCTGAGTTCCAGTTGATAAACGAGCTGCGGCGCTTGTCGAGACGAGAAGCTTTTTCCCCAAGACCGTAAAAGTGTTCGTCGAAGCCGAGCTTCTTCGAGGCCGCGACAAATGAGCCTGCTTTTGGGTCGAAAAGTATGTTTGTTAAGCGACCATTGGCGTCGTAGGACATCGGGCGCTCATCGGCGTTGAGGAGTTGATGCGTGCGGGCATCGTGGAAGGAGATTAATAAAGGGGAACGCTGGATCGTGACTTCGAGCTCGTCCGTCGTGATCGTGATCGCGGTTGATGATTCTTTGAGCGTCCAGCGTGGTGTGGACCAGTCGTGCTTGGCGATGGCCCATGAATTATCTTTTGTCGGGATTTGTTTTGTGAACGAGGCACGGACGCGAATGAGATCCGGGGCCAGGATTGTTAGCTGGACCTGGGAGTTGTCCTTGCAGGTGAGGGTGACGCGATTTTCAGTTTTAATGAGACTTACTACTGGGCCGATTTTCTCCAGTGATGTGATGTCCTGCGCGAAGGCAGATGTACCTGTGGTCAACAGCAATGTGAGAACTAAAAGACGAGTCATATGTTTTACAAAATTACAAGATTTGCAGGATTTGCAAGATGAATCATGTTTAATCATGAAAATCCTGAAATCCTGTCTAACTAATCTCTCAACGCGAGGCGCGCAGCCCCCAACAAGCCGGCATCATCACCACACTTCGCACGCACGATCTTCACGCGCGCGGCCAGCAACGGAAACGCACGCTCCTCAACCTGCTGGTGCATGTGCTTCTCGAACAACGCCCAACCATTCACTACTCCACCACCAATCACGATCATCTCGGGATTCAAAATATTAATGAGATTCGCCAACCCTATCCCCAGATAAACGCCCATGCGTCGAAAGATCTCGAGCGCCAATTCATCACCCTGCTTACCCGCGTCGAAGATCATTTCGGCGGTGCGGTCCTCTTTCCCCTGCAGGATCGAATCGGGATAGCGTGGGCTCGCCTCACGCGTCATCCGCACGATTGCCGTCGCCGATGCAAAAACCTCCAGACAACCACGACTGCCACATGTACACGCCACGCCACCAAACGGATCGACGCACATGTGCCCAATCTCAGCCGCCGCGCCATCCACACCACGCCACAAATTGCTATCGAGAATGATGCCACCACCGACACCCGTCCCAAGTGTCAAACAAATGATCGTCTTGCAGCCCACCGCCGCGCCCTGCCACATTTCACCGACCGCCGCCGCGTTAGCATCATTCTCGAGAATCACGGGAAGATCGAGCCGGGCCGACAACGCCGCTCCGAGACGAAACCCATCCAGACACGGAAGGTTTGGCGCCTTCACGACCGCCCCTTCCTCGACCTTCACCGTGCCCGGCACCAACCAGCGACACCGCAGAGATCTCATCGCTATTACATTCATGAACAGCTCCGACAATCGCATCGACGATCGCTGTCGCTTCTTTGACCTGCGGTGTGTTCTGCTTTGATCGAGAATGTATTCGCCCTTTCCGATCCACAGTCGCGGCACGAAGATGCGTCCCGCCAAGATCAGCGGCGAAAATCAGTCCTGAATCCGTTTTATCCGCGGCCACCATAGCGTTCCCACACGACTCCCGGTGTCTCCACATTCCGCCCGCGCTCGATACTCATGGCCAGCCGAATAAACTGCGCCATGGACCATGCGAGCGGCGTCGCCGATCCGGTCCCCGCACCAAAACGAAGACCCGGCGCGGGACTATCTTCCCGGTCCCAAACCTGCTCCGGAATCATCAATCCATCGTTGGCGAAACCAGCGAGTGTATCCAATCGCCTGCGCGCGGATGCGATATCACCGGCCGCTAATTCATACTCACCGCGCTCGCCGGTCAAGAGCGTCCAGAGCCTTCCGACGCCATTGCGACCGTCATACTTGCCGCCGTCCGGAGTTTCACCATAGGCGTCGTGATTGTAGCGGTACCACGCATCGCCCGCAGGTGTCTTAACTTTTATTAATTGATCGATAAGCTTCAACGACTCGACGATCAATGGATCGTCTGGTCGTTTGATACCAAGCCTCACCAGCTCGAGGAAACCGGCGTCAAGGATCTTTCGCTCGTCGACAACACGACTGCTGCTGTTGATCTCCATCGTGGCGCCGTCGTTGGGATCATCGTTTGCGGTGATCCGCAGATAGTGAGTCGCACCATCACTCTTTTGTTACGGTCCACTTTTCGATGTTGTTCACCCAATTGTCGGCAGTATCGAGATATCTTTTGGCTGACACATCGTCGCGATTGGCTTTTGCAATCTCAGCCGCGCACACGAGGCCCGCAATCTGTGCCGCGAGGCTCGACGGTGAATAGCCAGACTTCTCTTCCCAGCGATCCTGATCCGTGCGTGGGCCATTACGCACGATGAAGTCCGCCGCGGGTTTGATATGGCGCCGCCACGACGTTCTGTCATTACGGTCAAACTGATAGGCGAGCACGAGCGGCAGCGCCACCTGGTCCATCTGTAAACCACGACCGATCGGACGGCCATCGACAAATGAATTTTGCGGAAAGCTTCCGTCAAGTTGCTGTTGCACACCGAAGAGGTAGTCAAGCAAACGATTCGCGGTAGCGCGATCGCCCATCGCGTCGAACGCCGTCGCAACGTGATACAGATCGCGCGCCCAGATGCCGCGATAGCCAGTGGTATTCGGCTCGTTGGCGTTTGGTCCACCACCCCACGGAGTCGATGGCGAAGCGATCACTGCGCCGCGATAAGTCTTGTCTTCGAGGCCCTTCAGGACCATCGCCGCCATGTTGAATTGTTGCTGATGTTTGGCAATGCGAGGCAACTGCGAAACGTAGCTGCGCCAACCTGCTTCATACTCAGCTCGCGTGGCTTCAAAGCCTCGGGCCAGAGACGCGCGCGCCGTTCTCAACGCCTGAGTGGGAGTTTTTCCAAACGCGAGCGCAATAGTGCACCGGCTCTTCTTCAACGCGACACGTTGAATGACATTGCCCGTGATGGGCGGCCAGGCAGGCGTGTAGACAAAACCGCAACTCGGAACAAGGGCCGAGGCCTTGTCTCCATCGACGGCCATCAATGCAGTGAGCTCATTCCAGCCTCGATCGTGCAGGCCGCTATTGTTCAGCGATGGATCGTAATAGACAAATAGTTTCGCGTCAGTTTGGCTATCAAGATTAACGTCAATCAGGACTGTGTTACGTTGCGGATCGGTAATGTAAGTCTTGGTGATTGTGTAAGCGCCGCTCTTCGCACGGTTGATCTGTCTGAACGTAAGCGAGCCCGGATTCGGCAATTCAAGTCGATGCACAGTGTCATCGATCTCGTTTTCAGTCTTCGTGCCCGTCACGACCTGAAATTGGAGCGTCTGCACGTTTGGCATATCGACTGTCGGATAGAAAACCTCCGTCATCACACCATCCGCGAGCGTGAACCAAACCTTCGAAGCGATCGTGTTCGACGTGCCAAAACCATTCTTCGCCGCGGTGGCCCAATGCGCATCCTGCGCGAGCACCACCTGGCATCCGAGTAAAATCAGTAAAACAATCCGTGTCATCCGCGGTTAGTTCTTCCGAAAAGTTTTGTAACCCCAGGCATCCAGCGAGACGTTCTGCCCGGCGATGGATCCGGAAAACGGCCGGCTCGAAAAATTGATCGCTACTAAAACCTCTTCATTTCCCGCGCGCCGAACAAACGTCACCACCCGCGCTTCATCCGAGTTTTGCACCCACTCGAGCGTTCCCCTCCGCAACGCGATACTCGATCGCCGCAGCGCCATTATGTTTTTGTAAAACGCTGGGAACTCCTTACGACGCTCGGCAATGGCCCAGAAGATCGGCAGCTTCTCGAATAACGCCGGCGCGCCTGACTCCGTCGTATCGCCAACTTCCATGCCGTTGTAGATCATCGGCACGCCATCCAAAGTAAACACAAACGCAGACGCAGCCAGAGCCGCCGGTTCACCAAACCGCGCGATCGCGCGTCGCTCGTCATGGTTATCGGAGAACCGCATGTGAAGCGCACCCTTTGGCCACTCTTTGACTTCCCTTTCCCACGCGTCACGCAGAGCCGAAGCGGGCTTTCGCCCCTGCAAAACGTCAGTCAACGCACTATGAAGCGGCCATGAGTAATCGAGATCGAACGCACTCACCATCAACTCAGCCTTGTGCGCTTCGGCAAGCAGCACGATATCGGGCTTGATTTGGTCGAGCTCGCGACGTGCATTCTCCCAGAAGTCTGTCGGCACTTCCCCCGCAACGTCACAACGAAACCCATCGAGATCAAACTCGCGGATCCAATGCTTGAGCATATCCGTCATGTAACGCCGCAACTCCTGATTGCCATAATTCAACGCGGCGATGTCGTACCAGTCGTGCGGGTAAGTGATCTTGCCTGTGGCATCACGCTTGTAAAACTCCGGGTGCTTCATGAGCACGCTGTCCCACGAAGTGTGATTGGCAACAATATCTATAATGACTTTCAAACCGCGCGCGTGTGCCTCACGCACGAGTCGTTTCAGATCAGCGGCAGTGCCGTAAGCGGGATTGATCGCGTAGTAGTCGCGAACCGCGTAAGGACTTCCGATCGTTCCCTTCTTCTTCTCCTGTCCAATGGGATGAATCGGCATGAGCCAGAGAATCGTCACCCCAAGATCCTTCAATTCATCGAGCCGCGCCGTGATCGCGTCAAAATTTCCCTGTGGCGAGAATGCGCGCGGGTAGATCTCGTAAATCACACCATCGCGCACCCAGTCGCGCACAGGCCGCGCAACCTCTCTCGACACATCGCGACCAGACTGCGGAGCTGCAAACACCACACTACTGGCGAGCAACAGCGAAATCGTGAGTAATATGCGAGTCATTCCTTATCGACCAATCCCGTGCTGGGAACCGGCTGTACTGACTCCTGCACTGTTAGTGGTTCTTTTCGATCTGCCTTAATTACCGCATCGTCTCTCACATCAGCATCATGGACATCGTCAACACGAGTCACCAGCAATGCTGCGAGTAACATGAAACAGCCGCCGATGAGCACCACGTAAAGCGAACTGCGCGGATTGTCTGTTCCGAAGAACAACCGAATCAGAGGTCCAAACGTCAGGGCTTGCGTGATCTCGGGAATCACGATGAAGAAGTTGAAGACGCCCATGTAAACGCCCATGCGAGCCGCAGGTAAAGCACCGGAAAGAATCGCGTACGGCATTGATAAGATCGAAGCCCACGCGATACCGACCCCCACCATCGAGAGCACGAGCAGCCACGGGTTATTGATCAAGTAAATGGAAAGTAGACCGATTGCACCGCAGATCAGGCAAAGCGCATGTACGGTCTTTCGGCTCGTAGCGGCGGCGAGCTTGGGCAATAGGAAAGCCACCACAAAGCAGGTGATGTTCATAAACGACATCGCAAAGCCGCCCCATTCGACGGCATGCGTGTACGTCTCGGATTGGGGATTTAACGCGCCAAAGACGTGTCGGGCAACGGCCGGAACGTAGAACAACCACATGCAAAAGAGTCCGAGCCAGGTGAAGATTTGTACGGGGGCGAGTTGTCGCATTGTGCGCGGCATGTCTCGGAGCGCCGCCATGATCTCTGCGAAGCCCGCAGCCATACCTGCTTTTTCGCGGCGCATGCGATTGAAAGCTTCCATGTCCTCAGGCGGATATTCTTTTGAGGTTAAGACCGTCCAGACTACTGCGAGAAGAAATGCCACGGCACCGATTTGAAATGCGTATTTGATCGTGAGCGGAATACCGCTCTCTGTATTACCTGACACGCCGAAACGGCGAAAGGCGAGCGGTAACCACCCTGCGAGTGTCGCTCCCACGCCGATGAAAAACGACTGCATCACAAACCCGGTCGTGCGTTGATCGGCATTCAGTTTGTCTGCGACAAAAGCACGAAACGGTTCCATGCTGATGTTGATGCTCGCATCGAGGATCCACAGCAAGCCCGCAGCCATCCAAAGCGTCGAAGACGTCGGCATGAAGAACAGGGCGATGCTGGCGAGGATGGCGCCAACGAGGAAATATGGACGGCGACGGCCCAAACGAGTCCAGGTGCGATCGCTCATAGAACCGATGATTGGCTGAACGATGAGGCCGGTGACTGGCGCAGCGAGCCAAAGGATTGGCAGTTGATCCGGATTGGCGCCCAGCTTTTCATAGATGCCGCTCATATTGCCGAGCTGCAAACCCCAGCCAAACTGAATGCCGAGAAATCCGAAACTCATGTTCCAGATCTGCCAGAAGCTCAATCGCGGTTTGTTCATTATGTGGTCCTCAACCACGGATTTAGCGGATTACGGGACGAAGATTGCCGCTGATCGTTTGGGTAAACTCACGCGCATCCTGCGACTACCATCGACCTGCACGGGTTGGCTCACACCCAGCCGATCCCGAAAAACTCCACCCAATGCGACGCGTGAGACGTCAAACTCGATCGTGGCCGCGTCGCTTTCGTTGTTGATTACGACTATCACCGTACCGCTCCTGCCACGACGCGCGTAGGCGTATTGCTGCTGGGATACGTAAAGATTCACCAGTTCCCCGGTTCTCAGAACTTCATACTCGCGGCGAATAGTTGTCAGACGTTTGATATATTCAACCAGCTCCTGCTCGTCTTTAGTGCGACCCCCGGCGGAAAATGCACTGCGTTTGTCGCCCGCAAATCCGCCGGGGAAGTCGCCTCGCGTGGTTGGTTCGTCACCACCTTCCATCGCAAGCTCGTCGCCGTAATAAAGCTGTGGCACGCCGCGCGTCGTCAAAACAAACGCATGCGCCAGCTTCAGACCTTCGATCGTCGCACCCTTCTCACTCATGAAGCGGCCGTCGTCGTGACCACCCAGCAAGGTCACGAGGATCTCGGAATCCGTGTAGAGATAATCTTTCGCGAGTGTCTTCGGGATGGCGTCAATGGGCTTACCTTCGGCAAACGCGTGTCGAATCGGATAGAAGAGGGGAAAGTCGAGCAGCGAATCGAGACCTGAATCGACTCCGTCAAAACGAACGCGGCCGCCCTGAAAGAACGACGTATGGACCACGTCGCCATCTTTTACCTCGCCGACGACCTTGAAATTCGGGAACTCGCGTTTCACCGCCCTGGTCCAATCGCGCCAGAACGAGTTTGGCACGTATTGCCACGTATCCATGCGAATGCCGTCTAGCCCGGTCGTGCCGATCCACCACAGCGTGTTTTGAATCAGATATCGTGAGACTTCCGCGTCGTGCTGGTTGAGGTCCGGCAGGAAATCGAGAAACCAGCCTTCCATCGTCTCGCGCTTCAACGAATCGACCGCGCGCGGATCGTGCAGCACCCACGTTTGAAAGACGTTCTTCAAATGCTTCGACCTGGTGCCGTTGAACCATGTAGGAGTCGGCGGATCGTCTACCCACGGATGATATGGACCAGTGTGGTTCATGACCTGGTCCTGAATGATCTTGATGCCGGCGCGATGCGCTGCCTCGACCAGCTCGCGCAGTTTCGCGTGCGTGCCGAAGTGTTCCTCGACTCCGTAGAAGTCCTGCGGGTTGTAGCCGTGAAATCCGGTGCTGGGCTTGTCTTCCTTCAGCTCGATCTGGTTGAGGCGATCGTAGTTGTCGTACCACGGCGTGAGCCAAATCGCGGTGACACCGAGATCCTTTAGATACGGCAGGTGATTGATCACGCCCTGAAGGTCGCCGCCATGGTAATAAAACTTGTTCTTGCGATCGTAGATGCCGCGCGATTGTGGCGGCTCGTTGTTGGAGGGATCGCCGTCGGCGAAACGATCGATCATGATCAGGTACATCACGTCCGCAGGTGAGAAGCCCTGGAAGCGCCCGGTGCGAATTAAAGGTGCGAGCACTTCGAAGGAAGAGCTGGTCGAGCCACGCGGCGTGGTGACTGATATCGAGCGCGTCGCAGGCCGTGTGTTCGGCGGGATGAAGACGTCGACGAAGATGTACGTGCCGCGCTCACTGATCTTTGGTGTGTTGATGATGCGAAGTCCCTGAACATTGACTCGGGCATCATGTAAATTTCGACCGTGAATCATGAGGCGAACGGGATTAACCGTGCTCCGGCTCCACCAGCTTGGTGGATCGACTTTGAGGATCTCGGGCGCTTGCGCCAAAACAGTAAGGCTTAGCCACAGATGCACACAGATAACACGGATCATTAGTTTCTACCGTAGAGTTCGCTTAGCTGCTTGAGTCGAGTTGCATCTCTTAATGCGCCTGACTTGTATCTCCATGCCCAATTTCCTTCCGTGCTGTTCGGAAGGTTCATGCGTGCTTCGGTTCCCAATCCAAGAAAATCCTGCAAGGGAATAATCGCTGTGTTCGCGACTGAAGCGAGTACGCCGCGAATGAAGTCCCAGTGAATCTCTTTACCCGCGGTGTTCAGATAATCCAGGCAGAACTTCCGCTCGCGCTCGATCTGTTCCGCGGTGCGCGTCGAGCCCTCACCCGCCACACTCCGAAACCAGCCGGCAGTCGTGTCGTTGTCATGCGTGCCTGTGTAAGCGACAACATTCGGAACGTAGTTGTGTGGCAGATCGATGTTCTTCGAATCGCCGCCGAACCCAAACTGAAGAATCCGCATGCCCGGAAACCCACACTCTTCACGCAGCGCAACCACATCAGGCGTGATCACCCCAAGGTCTTCGGCGATGATCGGCAGCTCACCAAGCGTTTTGCGAATCGCCGTGAACAACTCCCTGCCTGGCGCCTCGACCCACTGACCGCGCTCGGCAGTTTTGTCGCCGCCGGGAATCTCCCAGCACGCCGCGAAGCCGCGAAAGTGGTCCACGCGCGCGATATCGACCACCGTGAGCGTTGCGCGCACGCGCTCAATCCACCATTTGAAACCATCGGCGCGCATGCGTTCCCAGTTGTAGAGCGGATTGCCCCAGAGCTGTCCGGTACTGCTGAAGTAATCAGGAGGAACACCAGCCACGACGATCGGTTTACCGTTTTTGTCGAGCTTGAACTGCTCGGGATTGGTCCAAACGTCAGCCGAGTCCTGCGCCACAAAGATCGGCAGATCGCCGACGATGCCGATGCCACGCTCGTTGGCGTAAGTTTTCAAAGCAAACCACTGCCGGAAGAAGAGAAACTGGTAGAACATGTGCGCTTCGACTTCGTCGCGAAGATCGTCACGCGCGCGCTCGAGTGCCGCTGGTGTGCGACGAATAAGCCCCGTCTCCCACTCATTCCAGGCGACGCCGCCGTGCGCGTCTTTGAGAGCGCGAAAGAGCGCGTAATCTTCGAGCCAGTGCGCGTGGTTCTGGGCGAACGTTTCAAAAGTGCTGCGGAGAGCAGTGTCCGTGGTTTTCTTGTAGCGCTCGTACGCGCGGCGAAGAATTTGGTCTTTGAGTTTGTGTGCTTCGCCAAAATCTATCTTGTCGTGATCCGCATCTGATGTAGGCGCCGAATCCAACAAACCTTCTTTGATCAACTGTTCGGGACTAACAAGAAGTGTGTTCCCCGCGAAAGCCGAATAGCACGCGTAAGGCGAATCGCCGTAACCGGTTGGACCAAGCGGCAACACCTGCCAGAGACTCTGTCCCGCTGAAACAAGAAAGTCGACGAACTTGTACGCCTCCGGCCCGAGATCGCCGATTCCATACGGCCCCGGAAACGACGTCGGGTGCAACAAGACTCCGCTCAATCTTTTCTTGTTAATCATGAAAATCCTGTAATCCTGTCTAAAACGCCTTCAACGCCACCGCGCTCCCTCCCGGCAATGTCAGCTTCACTTCCCCTTTCTCCACCCTTCCACTCACATCACCAATCAAGGCCCTCACCATCACACCATCCTTCACACCTATCACACCAACCGGCACACTCACCTGCTTCTGCCTATTCTCCCGGTTGAACGCAACCACAATCGTCTCCGCACCGAGCTGTCGCGCAAAAACGTACGTCTCATCATCAACAAACAAATCAATCAACTTCCCCGAGCGCATAGCCGCCTGCTCACGCCGCAGACGAATCCAGGACCTGGTCCAGTCAAACATCTCTCGCTCTTTCGGCTTGCGCCCGTCAGCCTTGAACGCGTCACTCGGAAAATCACGACGATTATCAGGATCTTCCTTCCCTTCCATCGCGATCTCCTCGCCCGCATAGAGCTGCGGAATCCCACGCACACTCAACACAAACGCGACGTGCATCATCGCACCGGCCATGGTCGCGCCTTCGAGTGACATAAACCGCGTCGTGTCGTGATTGTTCGCCAGCACTGTCACTTTCGAGGCATCGGGATAAAGCGCATCGTACTTTAACTGGTGCGGCAAAGAACGCAACGGCGCCTTATTCGTAAACGCCAACAACGACGCATTCCACAACGCAAAATCGAAAACCGAATCAAGCTTCGTATCGATGTTGTCCCAACCCCGGTGGCCACCGATGAAGAACGCCGTGTGCGCCGCATCCCGCTCAAACACTTCGCCGACCATCCACAGCTTCGGATACTGTCGATGGAGCGCCAGGGACAGATCGCGAATGAAAAACCGCGGCATGTACTGGATCGTGTCCTGGCGAATGCCGTCGATGCCCGTCATCCCGACCCACCACAGCGCATTCTGGATCTCGTAGCGCGCGACTTCCGGCTCCTCCTGGTTCATGTCAGGAAGATCGTCGTTAAACCAGCCATCGAGCGTGTTGCGAACGTCGAGTTGGTTCGCATGTGGCGAAAGCAGCGCGGCGTTGCGAAACTTGTTGAGCTGGTGCTGCGCGAGTGTGCCATGGAACCAGTTTGGCAGCGGCGGATCTTTGACCCACGGATGCTGCGAGCCAACGTGGTTTGCCACTTGATCCTGAATGATCTTGATGCCGAGGGCGTGCGCTTTTTGGACCAGCTCACGCAACGTTGCGAGGTCGCCGAAACGATCTTCGACGGCGTAATAATCGATCGCGTGATAACCGTGGTAGTAGGTGTTCGGGCACCACGGCTTGTCGCAACGATTGACGCCGTTCCAGTTGTCGTACCACGGCGTTAGCCAGAGCGCGGTGACGCCGAGATCTTTGAGATATGGAAGCTGATTGATGACGCCGCGGAGGTCGCCGCCATGAAAACCACGCGGGTTGTTGCGATCGTTAGCTTCGGGCGGAGAGCCTTTCGGAGCGTTGTTCGATGGATCGCCGTCGGCGAAGCGATCAGCCATGATCAGGTAAATCACGTCGTCGTTGGTGATGCCCTGAAAATTGGTTTGCGTGTCGAGGGGCGCCTCAAGACTGAACGGGATCATCGTGCTCCCGCTAGCGCTCTCAACAAGTAACGGATACTTACCGGGCGGTAGCGAAGGACTAATCTCCAGATCTATAAAAAGATAAGTGCCTGCGTCGTTAACTGAGACTCCCGAGGCCCGCAGCTCCTGATGCAAAGGTTTTACGCGGGCGCCGCGAAGATTTGTGCCACGAACCAAAAGCCTGACTGGATTGATCGTATGCCTGGCCCACCATGACGGTGGATCGACTTTCGTAACCGTTTGCGCCGGGCAAAAAGGGGCCACAAAAAGGCACAAAAAGCACAAAAAAGAAGAGGAAATCATTTTGTGCATTTTGTGCATTTGTGGCTATCAGTCTTCTGGTGTGCGAGGTTTTGAACTATCGCCTGCCGCAACAACCGGCAGCGGCGGCAACGACTCGCCATCCTTCATCGGCGACAACGGCGTCGCGCTATGACGGTTTACTTCATCCAACCGCTTGAACTCCGCCAGCTCTTTATCCGCCTCGTCCTTTCGCTTCAATCTCGAGTAGGCGAGAAAGAGTTGATAGTGCACCCCTGGATCTTTTGCATTCAATTCAATGCCGCGCGTCAGCAACGGCACCGCCTCTTCATATCTCTTCAACTTCACCAGCAGCCGCCCCAGATCGTGATACGACGGAAATCCTTTCGGATCGAGCTCGATTGCACGTCTCAACAAGCGCTCAGCCTCGACGTTCTCGCCACGCTGGCTCGCGATGTAACCGAGATTGGCGAGTGCATCGGGATTGTCCGGCTTGATCTTGAGCGCTTGTCGAAATGCAGCAACTGCCTGGTCATACTGCCCCTCCGCGCGCGCTGCGTAGCCGAGTAGAAAGTAGAGGTTTGCATTGTCGGGATACCGTTGCAGCGCTTGCGTAAAGATGTCACGCGCTCGCTCGTAACGCTGCGCGCGCACGTTTGCTACACCAAGACGCAGGAAATAGACGAGCTGCCCCTGTGCCTGCTCGAGTGCCTTTTCATAAAACGGAACTGCCTTCTCCGCAAGCTGCTTCTTCAGCAACTCTTCACCGATCATGAAATTGACTTCAGGAAACACCGGCCGCAGCTCGAGTGCCTTGGTCCAGTGCATCAGCGCCGCTGTGGTATCGTTTTGCGCAGACGCGATCAATCCGAGACGGTAGTACGGATCAGCTTCCGCGGGCTTCAAAGCTGACGCTGACGATAGCGCCTGTTTTGCTTCGTCGAGACGATCAAGATTGTAAAGCCCGAGGCCGAGGTTGTAGAGCACCTCATAAGTGTGCGGACGCAGCTCATTCGTTTTCTGAAATAAACGCACTGCGTCGGCATACTGGTGCGCTTCCGCAAGCCGGAGCGCGAGAGTGAAAAGCATCCTCGGGTCCTGGCCGGCAGCTTTCTCCAACAGCGGGGCAGCGCGTTTGTAGTCTCCGCTGGCCGCGTACAATGCTCCCAGGTTGAAGATCGCCTTCTCGTGATTGGGATCGATCCGCAGCACTTCTTCAAACTTCGTGATCGCCCCGGTCGTGCGATTCGTTTTCGCCAGCAGGACACCGAGATTCGACAACGCGCTTACGAGCTTTGGTTGCAAACGCAACGCAATGCCGTATTCCTTTTCAGCATCGGCAGTCGCGCCGCGCTGATCGAGAATCACACCTAACAAACTGTGCGCTTCGGCGTTTCGTGGATGAGTCGTGAGGATCTTGCGGGTCGCGGCTTCTGCCTCAGCGAGACGACCAGCCTGGACCAGCGCGCCGGCCTCGCTCAGCAACGTATCGACATTCGCGGAAGTACGCTGCGGCGCGCCATAAATCGTGAGCGCCAACGAAAACAGAATTAGACAACGAAGTAAAACCATGACGACATTTTATCCACAGATTACGCAGATTGTTTATGAACATCTGTGTAATCTGTGGATAAAGAAACCTGTGCCTTTTTGGGGCGATAAGTCTTTAGAAGATGAACCTGAGGGAGAACTCCATCTGCCGCCGTCGCTGCTCGCTGACATCGCGTCCAAACTCGCCCGTGTTGTTGAAGTCGCCATTCGGGAACGAACGATTCACACGGTTCAGCACGTTATACGCCGACAAGCGAAACTGAATGTTGAACGCTTCACTAATAGCGCTCACGGGGAAGTTTTTGTACAGCGACGAATCCCAGTAAAACTGTTGACGGCCACGAAATACGTTGCGACCCAGCGAGCCAATCTTCGGAGACGCCGCACCGTTGGGGAAGATATCCGGATCGCCGGCGAAGACTCTCGTGGTAGCACATCTGAACGCATTGCGATTGAGCTCCATGCCCTGGTCTCTTTGCGCCTGAGTCGGAGTCGGATCGCCAATAAGATCTACGCGCCCGCCGTTACACGTGACATTGAAAACAGGACCACTCTGCCAGGTGACGATGTTGTTGAACTGCCAGCCACCGACAGCAGCATCGAGGGCCTTGTGCATGTCCGCGCCATAACGCCTGTTACGACCAATCGGGAGATCCCAAACATTCGAGAACGTGAAACGATGCCTGACGTCCGTGTCTGAATTGCCGCGCTCGAGACCCGGTCTCGTCGGGTCATCAGGACCGCAATCCCTTGCTCCCGCACCATTCGCACAGACGCCGCCAGGAGAATCGTCAATGGCATGGGCCCACGTATAGGAGCTCAGCATTGCCAATCCCTTGCCGAACCGTTTTTCAAGCTTGGTTTGCAGTGCATTGTAATTCGAGCTGCCTATGTAACGTGTCGCCGTAATCGGGTTTGGGTTTGACACGTTGACGAGCACGACCTCACGTGATCCTGGCCCACCCTGATCGTTGCCGGTGCCGATATTCTGTAGCACCAGGAGATTGCGGCCCAGCGAGCCAACGTAAGCAACTTCGCCCAGCCAACCAGTTCGAAACTCGTTCTGAATGGTGAAGTTGTACTGGTGATACATCTCATCACTGCGATTGGGATCGTTGAAAAGGATGAGACCACCACCAGTCGGTGCAGCAAAAACCGAGCCCGGCGCGGCTACCGTAAATGGCGCTGTCGGAACTCCGTTATCGAAAGGATTGCGAGCCGTAAAAACTGACGGGCAACCCGCCGGATTCGTTATCGGCGTGCACGCAAAACTCGCAGCGCCTGTGCCCGGATTTGAAGTGAGCGGTTGAGTAAGATTGGTATCGACCGCATACAACAAGCCGTAACCGCCGCGCAACACCAAAGTCTTGTCTTCTTTCAACCCGCTGTAAGCAAAGCCGATGCGTGGTCCAAAGTTGTTCTTGTCGGTGTTCGCGAGATCGCGGCCACCGGGCGCGTTGTCGCCGGCCATCTGGATCGTGCGCGTGGCGGGATCGAAATTAGACTGCCGATCATATCGCTCTGTCGGTGCGGAAAAGATGTCGTAACGCAGGCCAAGGTTCAACGTCAGATCGGTGTTGACTTTCCAGTCGTCCTGCACGAAGAAAGCCATCTCTTTACTTGACTGGAAGTATGGACCACCCGGATCGCCGCGGCCCACGAAACCCGGCTGGTAGCCGAGCAGGAAGTTGGCGAGCGCCGAACCGGTATCGTTTGGTCCAATACCGTTGTAGTTGCCGTTAACGAAGCCGCTGTTAGTGGTGCCGTACTGGTAGTTGCCCTTGGTACCGTTATTGCGACCACCGTCGTAGACGCTGGTCTGGCGCACGCGATAATCGCCGCCAAACTTGTAAGTCGAGTTTCCTTTGACGACAGTGACCGCATCAGCGACGTGAAAGTTATTGGAAAGGAAGTAGAACGGACCGCCATCCCCTGTGAACTCTGCGGCGCGGTCGGTCCCGTTTAACTCATCAACGATACCTACGAGGACGATGCCGCTGCTATTGGGACCGAGATTGATATTCGGAGCGCCCAGGTTTGCAGAGATCGTCGGACTAAATCCGCCGGTGCCGTTGACGCCTGTGTTGAAGATACCGATGTTGACTCGCGTGTAACCGAAGCGCGCGTCGTTGACGACGGAGGGCGAGAACACGTGCGTGTCGCCCATGGTAAATCCCTTGGTGTTACCAAACTCGTCGCCGGCAGATGGACCAGCAGGCAGATCGTTACCAGTTGGCGAGGTGCCCAGCGGGAAGAAGTTATCGCGCTGGCGTGCCGTATCTGACTTGCTATAACGCGCGAAGAAATTGTTTTCGCCGGTGATACGATGATCGATGCGGATGTCGTAGCTGTCGACGACTGCGTGTTCCTTGCGGTTCGTCTCGAAGTTGCGGCCAATGCCAGAAAGATTCGGCAGCGGGAAGGCATTCAGGTAGTTTCGCGCAAATGGCGAAAATCCGCCGCAGCTCGGACAATTGCGCAGATCGTTACCCGGAATCGGAGTACCGTTTGGAGCGAAGATCGTGCCGATCGGTGCAACCACGTTGCCGCCGCTGGCGAGCCTGTAAGTGCGAGTGGTTCCCGGTTGCAACAGCTCGCCAAAATCGCCAACACGCATTCTTGCGGTTGGCACTGGAACGCCCAGCGGATCGCCTGCGCCGCCGAAGATCGGCGTGCTGTTTCGCTGCCCGTTCAGCGAGAAGAAGAAGAACGAGCGGTTGCGGCCGTTATACAAAGCCGGGCCACCTTCACCGGGGCGAGGTAAAAAGATTGGACCACCAATCGTGCCGTAGAAGTTATGAGTTACGTAGTTCGGTACCGGCTGTGAAGTCGGATCGTCAAACTTCGCTGCCGCCGCGCTCAGAAATCGACCTTGATAAACCTCGCCAAGAGTGCCGTGAAAATCATTTCCACCTGATTTAAAAGTTGTGGAGACAACGCCGCCACCCGCGCGTCCGGATTCTGCCGAGGGAACGCTCGTCTCGATCTTGAACTCAGCGATCGCGTCAGGATTCGGATAGATCGCGATCTGGCCGAATTGTGATTCGTTGTTATCGACACCATCGAGCGTGAAATTGTTGTTTGTGGGGCGCGCGCCGTTCACGACCATCACCGAGCCGCCCGACTCGCGAAAGCGCGTCGATTCGGTGTTGTTGCGACCGCCCCCACCCTCGACGAAATTGCCGCCGCCACCCAGCAGACCGAGGTTCGGACGCACCACACCCGGAGAGAGCTGCGCCAGAAGCGTAAAGTTTCGCTGCGGTATCGGAAGATCAGTTACTTCCTTTCCCGTGATGAGATCGCCGCGGACGCTCGTTTCACTCTCGACGACGGGCGCTGTGTCCGCCGTGATCGTCACCGAGGCCGTACTCGTCGCGATACTCGCAAACTTCACATCGAGGGGCAGGCGTGCGTTGGTCTCAACCTGCACAGCCTCAAACGTGACACTTTGAAAACCGCTGGCCTCGACGGTTACGGTGTATGGTCCCGGCTCGAGATTTGTGACTGTATAGGTACCATCATCGCTGGTATCTGTCGTACGAACCTCGCCCGTCTTCGCACTGGTGACTTTGACCTGTGCTTTAGCGACGAGCGCGTCATTTGGATCTTTGACAGTGCCGACAATCGCGCCTTTGTTGCTCTGGGCGACGGCGGAAACGGCGGCAGTGATAATGAATAGTGCGAGCAGAAGTAGCTGGGCAGAAGAAGCGGCTGGCTTTCTCATATTCTCGATCCTCTAAGAGCTGAAAAGCGGATAAAACGGCGTGCAGATGCTGACACTAAGGTTGCAACTTAGTTTGTTGTCTCAGCGAACGAAGTTTTTAGTATAGATTTTCGACCCTGTCAATACTTTTTTCAGAGTCGATTGTGTCGTACCTAGACAGGATTACCGGATTTCCAGGATGAAGAGGATCAATCCTGCCAATTCTGTAAATCCTGTCTAATGTCTACTACCAGAAGGCGACTCCGGAACCCTTGAGAGGATCGTCTTTGCGCGAACGCAGCTTGCTGATGGTCGTACTGTCTAGCCGTCTACGCCACTCCTCGACGGACTGCCACGCTCGGGCGACGAGGTCAGGAGTATTCCGAGCCTTCCGTTTACCTGCTGGAAGCCTTTGGTCGGTAAGGTAAGGCGATTGAGCGAATTCCACGGTGTTGTGGTAAATCGCACAAATCAGATAAAGCGCCGTTACTTCCATCGTTAGAATTCGACCCGGTTCAACATCGGGTGGGTTGGTCTCCACCGTCGTCGCAGTAGCAGATAGATGGTGCCCAAGCGAGGCAAAAGATCTTCGCTGATCACCTTTTACATTAAGGAGCAGAGGGATCATGCGCACGCCACGGCGAACTATCTCATCACCGGCAGGAACCGCTTCCCGCGGGGAGGAGAGGTCGTTAACCAAATCGTAATCAGACTTGCTATTCATTTGCCTTTGCAAATTTGAATTGAAGCTATCGTTAGTGGAACCTTTAGCCAGGACGGCCACAAAACAGATAACCAGTCCCGCGCTGATAATTATCTTTGACATGCTTTGCCCTCAAAAGTCGATAACGCTCCTCCGGGGGCGGCCACGGAGGGTCGCCCCACACTTGTTCTTCAACTCTTCTTGAAGCCCGTCACCGTTTGGACTCGCTGCTCTCGTTCCTGCGCAGTTTCGTTCGGTTTACGGTGATAGGTAATAGTCGAATACCCAACGCCCGGCGCCGCCGCGTCAGTCGTATATTGACCTTCGGGAGTAGTGGCCCTCGACTCCGGCTGAATTCCACCAATACCCTCAACCTGCGTCGGGCGTCCCCGCGAATCAACTGCGGTAACTGTGGCGGAGTGAACGACCTCCCCGGCTGAGTTTCGATACACAGCAACATCGCCAACGCGGGCTCTATCCCCCGATCCGAGCTGAGTATAATTATCGCCCGAAAGGATAGTATCGACCTGGTCGTTGTTGATCCAATACTTACCTTCGGTAAATGTCAAACCATGGCAATCGGTGCTCATTCGATTGTCATTGATGTTGAAAGTCCGTGTATTGTGGTCAAACGAAGCACTAGGACGGCGAGTTGCTTCTATCTCCCGGCCATTGTCCGTTTGCAGCCGAACCTCCTTGTTTTGAAATTCTACTCCCGGCGCCCCCCGGTGCGTAGAAACTTTGTCTCCCACTACACGCTCGACGTAGTTGCCGTTTCTGTCTTTTTTAATCTGTCCATCCTGGTCTATAAACCGGAGCGGATTATTACTAACGTAGACATAGCGGTTCCACGTGTCAGGTTCAGCTTGCTTAGCGCTTGCGTCCAGTGGATCGATACTCGTAAACCGGCCGTACTTGCTTGCATAGTAGCGGGCCTGGAAAAAGTCGAGGCCGGTTTCAGGGTCGCGTTCCTTGGAAGTGAATTTTTGCCGTAAACCGTCGGGCGCGGAGTATCCCGTGACCGTAGAACGATCACCAATTGCGGCATCTATTTCTTCACCATAAGGTAAGAAGTCATTACGCTCCTTCACATTCTGAGCGCTGTCTGTGATCACACGCGAGCTGCCGAGGTGATCCGCGGTCACATAACGCGTGCCACCTGTTGTCGGTTGCGCGTCACTGTATTCAGCCAGCAACTTGCCATTGATGTCATAAACGAAAACGGTTGTAGTGGTTATAGCGCCACCAACCACCTTCTTAACGCGCCGGCCATGCGCGTCGTAGAAGTATGAAGTACCACCGGAACCTGAACCGCCGTTGGTCGTCTTGATTAGGTTCTCAGGGTTGTATGCGTAATAGGCTGTCCCCGAAACACACGGGTGCGCAGGATCACACTTCAGATTTCCAGCCTGATCGTAGGCATAACCCGCCGAAGAGATTTGATTGTTCGCTGTACTGATCGTGGGATTTGTAACCGCCGGATTCGTAACGATGTCCGGCAACGTGGTGGCTCCCGCCGCCGTATTGAACGTCCGATTACCGAAGCGATCATAGTCGTAGGTCTGCTTCCACGTATCATTAGCACCCTTCTTTTCGGTGGCTGATTTGAGCCGATTCAATTCGTCATAGGTGTAAGTCTGTGCGAGGGTGAGGCCAGTCAGGGTGATCGTTTGGCTCTCCACGTTAGCGTTATTCTTCGTAGTGTCGAGCGTCTGCCCAACGCGCACACCGTAAGTTAAATCCAACTTCAGCTTGCTCGAGTCTGTAATGGAAGTGCCTAACGCAATCTGCACGGCTTGCGATCGCGAGTTGAAGCTACTGTGCTCCCATAAACCGTTTCCAAGTTTTATTCCCTGCATCTTTCCGAAGCTTGAATACTGGATGCGGTTTGTCGCGTCCGTCGCGACCGCTCCGGCGTAGTAAAACGTGGTGCCCTCTTTCTTCACACCGGCAACTCTACCGCCGCCGTCGTATTCATTTCTGATCTGTTTTCCGGACGGATAGGTCTGTAGAGTCAGTGCGCCGGCTCGGTTGTATTGATAGGACATCGTGTAGTCTGTGCCGTCGACGGTTTGAGTGCTTGCGGTCACTCTTCCGAGCGCGTCGTAATCCGTCATTGCATAAGTGGACACGCTTGAAGTCACAGAGGCCAGTTGTCCGACTCCAAAATTTGCCACGGTGTCGTAGCTGTAGGTATAAGTCGGCGAACCGTCACTGTAGCTCCTGGTCTGCAACCGGTTAAGCGAGTCATAGACCATGGTGGTCACGACGTTTCGAGCATCAGTTTTACTGTTAAGGTTTCCAGACCCGTCGTAGCCGTAACTCACGTGCCCGTTCTCCGGAAACGTGGTATCGGTCAAGCGGCCCAGGCCGTCATAAGCCAGCACCCGAGGTGCTTGCGTGCCCTGCGTGACCTTCGTCAGCTTTCCTCTTCCGTCGTACTCATATTCCGTGAGATAACCGGTGAGCGATTGGCCCGCGAATGAAGTAGTGGTCGTAGCAGCGTCAGCCGGAGTGATCTCCCATACCTTCATGATGCCCAGTATTCCGGTTTGAGTTAGCTGCTTCTTTCCAGCCTGATCAGTTATGAGAGTCAGCGTCCCGCTGTGCGCGTTTTCCGTGATACCGGTTGACGCACCAAGCTTATCGAAGGTTTGGACAATGGTTGTGCGCCCTTGCAAGTCATAACTGGTGTCGGTCCAACCGTAGGTTTCATCCGCAGTGGTGCGGTGTGGGTTATAGGTGCGCTTCGGCCTCCCCAGAGCATCGAATTCGAACTTGGTAGTGAGGTATGTCGTGGGCGTTTCATATTTTCGAATTTCGATAAAGCGTCCGAGCCCGTCGTAGATCTTTTCCTCCTTTAACAGCTCATCGTCATACGCGGCCAGATCGTTGGTCGTTGTGATCATGTGATTGGCATCGTCGTAGACATAGCTGGTTGCCGTTTTTGCTGGTGCACTATTAGCAGCCTTAATAATCTTGCTGATCCGATCAAGCGGATCGGCGCCGCCAACAGCACCCAGTCCGTATTCAACAGTGGTGATCACACCATTCGGATCTTCCTGATCGACAGGAAGACCGCTGTGAAAGTTGTACTGCACGTATGAGATGTGGTTCAGTGCGTTGGTGGTCGAGGTCGCGAAAGCAAAGGCCTTCAGCGTACCGAGCTGCGATGGCGCGGCATTGGCCTGAGCTTCTCCGTCAGCAACTCCGAATGCATCGGCGTAGCCAATGGTCGTAGCATTCAGCCTGCCGTCGATCGTCTTTACCTGGTTCCCCGCGATGTCATACTGAGTTGAATTCCTGACAATCACACTTCCGGCGATGTTCGAGTAAGCGTTGGTTTGCGTGAGGTTTCCGCGTTGGATGTAATTGGTATCGGATACCTGCAAACAACTTGGGGTGAGAGTGTCGTCGAGTTTCAGGCACAGTCCGGCGATGCTGGGACGATCAAGCAGCAACGCATGGCGCGTGTCATTAGTGTGGTAGGCGTCATATTCAAACGTAGTCAGCGAAAGCTTGTTGTTGCCTGCCGCATCGGAAGACACCCACTGCTGCGAGGGTAGACTTATGAGGTATGGACCAGCAGTCGACGTGTAAGCGGTGTCGCTTACAAAATCTGTATGGCTCCGTCGCACAAGCGGACCGGCTACTCCTGATCCCGCGGTGCCAATGTCGTACTCGTAAACGTCGGTTTGGTTGGTACGGCCATCGTAATTAAAAGTCGTGCGCTTGAGTTGGTTTGTGTCGTTGAGTTTGACCTTCGTTTCTGTTAACGCGCAATCGAGATTCGTCGGATGCGTCTGCACTCCCTCCGGAACGGTAAACGGAGCGCCATTCATATCCAGTGTGGCGTAAGTATTATCCGTTCGTTCCAGCACAGTTGATCCCGTGTCGTTCAAAATCTCGACGGCAATTTCCTGCCCGTTATCGAATTTTTGATACCAGCCCGTGAAACTGGCATCAGCAGCCACGTTGCCTTTGAACGTATGCCGCTCATGGCGGACCACATTGTTGGCGGCATCGAACGTTTTAACAGTAGTTATGGTGCCGTCCACATTTCCGGGAAGCATGGTCCCGCCAACCACAAACGTCTGTCTTGCAGCTAATGCACCGGGCGCGGAATAAACTCGCTTCTCCGTTACGAATCGCCGAATTTGAGGTGACTCGATTGCGGGTACGAAACCATCGTACTCATATTCAACAACACCTCCGGAAGGCATCTCGATTCTCGCGACTTCACCGTAGGTGTTGTAAAAGAATTTGTACTCGAGGTTATTGGGCAGACGGATAGCCTTGACGACGTTGGGGTCGAACGGGCAGTTCGCACAACGCAGTTGTGAAGAGGGAATGCTTGGAAATAACTGCGTCTCGGTCTTGACTCCCCCGGGCGCGAAGTCTGAACGCAGTGCGGTAGATAACTGCCCCTGGATGACGCTCGCTGTTCTCGCGGTGCCGTCAGTTGCCGTATACGTGAAGCCATTGAGCAGTGAATATTGTCGATTGATCGAATCGGTGACGGTGCTGGTGCCGGTAAACTTGATGGTGTTGCCGTTGCGGTCTCGCATCCACTTCGGCATTCCATCAACAAAGCGATAGCGAGTACCGTCCTTCATCATCAAATAACCCGTGGGATAAATGACGTTACCGCCATTCATAGCGAGCCATTGGTTATCTGAGCATGTCTCGTCGACGATGTCGGTATCGGATTTAAAGAACATTCCGCTGCCATCAACTGAATGCCAATCACGGCCGCGGTTCTTCATAAATGAGGAGTCCGGCTCACCTCCGGTGAGATTGTCGCGAAGCTCGACCTGCGAGCCCGGCAAGCGCACAAAGAGCTTGGTCACTTTCGAACACGGCGGCACTGACCCGCTGAAACCGGGATTAGCATTGCGCGTCTTCCGGCCAAACATTACCGCCGGCAAAAGTCCCGGCTGAAAGTTCGAGAAGTCGTAACTGTCCTGATAGTTCTCAGCGATTAGCTGCAAAATGGGCGCTGACCACTGACCACTTCCCTGCATCCAGTCGTTGACTCTTCGCAGCACAAATGTTCGCGATATGGAGACTGTAGGTTGGTAGGTCGCCTGGCCGCGCCCTCCGATTGTCCCGATCGGTATTTTCAGGCTGACTCTGCCGTTGTAGAGATTTATCTCGTTCATCGCCGTTGCGGACGACATCACATAAGCTGCCGTCCTGCCGTTATCGACCGGCGACCATGACTGCTGCTGCTGCGCCGCCACAGTGAAAAAGAAGAAGAGCAGTGCTGCTGTCGAAATGATTGTTCGCAACATGATGGTCTTAGCAAAGGTGTCGCTTCTCATTTTTCTTCTCCTCTCACTTAACGCGGTCGCGAAGCTGTGTTATGTGGATCTTCTGAATCAGGACATTAGACAGCGATGAATCCGTGTATCCGCCGGCCGTCAAATTCAATGCGTTCAATGCCTGATCGAGTGCAGTGCGCATCTCCAGGATGTCGTTGCCCATAATGGGCGTGGACCCGGCATTGATTGCCTGCGTCCAACTGTAGTCCTGCATGCCGGGCACCGTGTGGCGCACGGCGTTGATGGCCTGTCTTAGTTGCAGGATGTGATTCGCTCTTACAGGTGTGAGAGTTGGCGCCGCCGGGAATGGATCGTCTTCAAAAGTGATCGCCGTCGCCACGTCAATACTGCTGGGCGGCGAGAGATTGCCCGCCGCATCGGCAGCCCGGACGCGATAGAGATAAGCATTGATACTGGTGACTGTAGTGTCAGGGTAAGTAGTCCCAACTACGTTGGAATTGATCACTGCAAAGTTGGCCTCTCCCGACACGCTGGCGCGTTCCACCTGATAGTGGTGCGCATTTGGACTAGCGTTCCAGGTGACGTCGATGCGAGCTTGAGAGAAGGTTGCAGCCACCACATTGAGTGGAGCCGCCAGCACAACCGGATTCGGTTCTTCTGTGGCTATCAGTCGCGTGCCTGCATAGACGTACTCCTTGGAAGGACTGTTCGGCCCCGGCAGTGTTGGCGGAGGAGAGAAAAACGCCGCACGTATTCTCCCCATCCCCAGCAATGACGACCATGGACCAGCGATCGTTGCAAACGCTAACAGGGCGATTCCGCACAGACAGGCCATCAAAAGGTGCTTGCGGCTTTTATTGAGGGTCTTCGAACGGAGCTGCTTCGGTCGAGCAGTTTTCTTTTTTTTCATCGCAACCTCTTTTCTGAAAGTGCCCTGAAGTTTTATAGCGATCTCTATTGCAGGCTTAACAGGACGAGGATCTCGCCGGTACCTTTATCGAGCGATTCCAGCGCCTTGCCAATCAAGGTTCCGGGCCGGTGGATTTTTACGCCACCGATTTCCACGGGGGATGATTTCATCGCAAAGCCTTCTCGATTGCTGGTCACCAGCAAGTCCCCGATCTGAATTGGACCATGCGTAGCATCTACCTTCACTTTGACGCGGCCTGTCGTTGCAACTAAAACGCGTCCCGCGCTGGCTTCACCGAGTGTTATTCCCGGGCGCAGCGAGATCACGCCGGCCACCCGACTGTCGTAGGACTGTGTTGCAGCGATAACCTGATTGGATCTGCTCGCATCGAGCACGACGACCGTGCCGGCTGAAAGCTGCTGCGAAGAATCAACCCACTCAGCGAGGTCCTGGTATTTGGAGTTGATATTGCCGGCTATGGTGATATTGCCATTTTCATCGAGCCGCATTTTTTCCACGCCGGCTACGCTCCACACGTAACGGGCCGTTGTTGGGACCATAAAGTCGAACTGCGCATTTGAAACGCCCAGGCCATAGACGCTGCCTGCATTGTTGTCCCATAGTCGCAGCTTTGGATTGGCCCCGGCGCTACTGCTATACGTAGCACCTAATGAGATTGAATCGGGTGTTGTCGTAGCAGCCGGCGTGTTCGTACCAATCTGAAGTCGTTGCAGCGGAGCTGTCGTGCCAATGCCGACGCTTCCGTTGCCACGGATGATCATCTGAATGGCGCTGTTGTTCTCGAATGCAGCAATGGCATCGCCGGACGACGTCGTTGCGGCCTTCGCACGAAAACTGTTGACTCCTCCGTTGATATCGAGCGAGAAGGCTGGCGAAGGGATGCCGATGCCTACGCTGCCGGCGACATAGTTAATGCTGTTGTTGGCGCCGTTGGCCCACTGGCTGCTGCTGCCGCCGATTTGCGACCAGTCTGTCTTGCAAACACCGTTGAGACACAAGCCTGAAGAGTTGACCGAGCCGGCCACGTCAAGCCTGAAACCAGGATTGTTCTGGCCGATGCCGACATTTCCGTTTGTATGGAACACCATTCGAAAAAGGTTTGCGGTGTAGTCGAACAGTCCGAACGATCCGGTTGGTATCAACCCTCCGGTTTGGCTATCGAGGAAAAACCCCCACGTTCGAGTCGGTGAGATAAATCTGAGCCTGGTCCAATCATTGGTGGTGGTCTGAATGTCCTGGCCGAAGCCGCCACTACCGTAAAGGTGCAACCTTGCAAACGTGTCCGGCGTGCTGGTGCCAATCCCGACGTTACCGCCGGCTGGCTGGAGATAAACTGTACCCGCAGCATTAACTCCAAAACGGCTCGTGTAAACTCCGGCGCGGTAGACTGACATATCGAAAGCACTTTCGTTGTTTGAAGTGCCCGCCACCGACATCTGCGTGCCGCCGTGCACACCCGTATCCAAACTCAGCATCGAGGTGCTTGTATCCGTACCGCTAACCACGTGCAGTCTGCTGCTGGGGCTCGCCGTACCCATGCCGACCAGGCCACCCGCAGTAATTCTCATGCGTTCGGTGGGAGTGAAACCGGCGCCGGGACTGAGGCCCTGATTTGTATAGAAGCGCAGCGTGCCGCTATCGGAGGTCACCGAGGCGGCATTCAGGGCCCTCGCGGTCCAGCCGAAGTTGCTCCAGCTCGCACCCGCAGCAAACGTCGCATGTGACGGTTGAATGCTGAACAGGAAACCACCCGAGTCGCTGGAGTCCATGCCAAAACGAATCTGCGCATTGTTTGCGCTTCCAAAAATATCGAGCTTGTATCTTGGCGTCGTGTTCCCTACGCCGACGTTGCCGGTATTCGTACTGTTGATATTCCCATTTCCGTCAGGCGTGGTCCACTGTGAATAAATCTTTTGGGGGCTCGCGAGTGAGCACCCAATGATCAGAAAAAACATTGACCATAAAATTCTTCGTTTCGCATTTTTGCACCGGCGCTCGCTGATTCTTTTGCGTTCGGCATTGTGTAAACACTCGGAGGTATACGGCATGACACACTTCCATCCTTTCGGGAATTGAAAATCGTTACGACGGTACACTGCGGCCCCGGGAACTGAACGAGCAGCTCCGAGAAAGCAAACTGAGACCCCGGATGAGCAACCGCCGAAGACCTTAGATACAGCAGCTAAAACCCGTGCCCGATATTTCTTAAATAGAAGTTATTACTTCTAAGTGATGGTTGGGGAGAAACTAGAATGCAGCAGTAAGTTACCTTGTTGAATGAGTCCCTGTGCTGCGCAAGAACTCAGGTGAAGCCTGGCTTGAAACGGCCCGCACTTTATCTCTTTGAATGGTCCATGTCAACAAGAAATTATTTTTTAAGTAGTGCGTCTTAGCCTGCGAAGCAGGCGTAAGCATAAAGCCTGGGGCGCGAGCCCCAGGACCACGAACCCCCAACATTGGCAGAGCCCGCAAAGCGGGCGACAGCGTTTAGAACCAGACGCTGCCGCCCGCTTCGCGGGCTCAATAATTTTTGCATGATCAGGATCCTGGGGCTCGCGCCCCAGGCTTTATACTTACGCCTGCTTCGCAGGCTAAAAATTTAGCTCTCAATTCAATATGCCCCGGCACTGCACTGGACCATGAATGGTGAGTTTTGACTATGCTGCGAAGGCGGCGGCGAATTTACTCGCCAGGACGAGGCTGAGGGCGCCGTGTAGGGTGGGCTTTTCGCCCAGGGTCGAGGGCAGGATGCGTGCGGAAGGCAGGCCACGACGGACGCTGTTCGCGATCGTTTCCGTCAAAGCACTCTCAATCAGGTCCCAGGCGCGGGCGATTTCACCGCCCACTACAACCGCCTCGGGACTGAATCCGATGATCAGGTTCGAGATGCCAACACCAAGCTGACGTGCAGTTTCAACGAGCGCAGCTTTGGCATTTGCTTCACCAGCGAGAGCGCGGTCTACAACTTCGATGAAAGTAGTTTTCGGAGAAGCACCGGACAGTTTCAGATAACGTGCGATGGCCGCACGCTCGGAAGAAAAAGCTTCCCAACAATCGACACCGCCACACGAACACGGAACCGGCGCGCCGCTGCCGATGACCATGTGTCCAAACTCACCCGCCGCACCGCGCTGGCCGCGATAAACCTGCCCATCGAAAATGATTCCGGTGCCAACGCCTTCCGCAACGAGGACCAGTATGAAGTCGCGAGCGTCGTTGACTTCGGGCCGGCCAAACCACAGCTCGGCGAGTGCGACGGCGTTTGCGTCGTTGTCGATCACGACCGGCAAACCGACGGCGTTCGAGATCATTTCCGAGATCGGCAGATCGCGCCAGAGGAAGTAAGGGATGTAGAGCGCTGTGCCGGTTGATGGATCGACAAGGCCCGGCAGACTCACGCCGACGCCTTCGATCGATCCCTGGTAGCGCTTGGTGAATGCGTGTACGACGTCGATCACCTGCGCGAGTGCTTTGTCGGCGTCGGTGAGAAACTCTTCCTGATCGATCACGCGTCCGGCGAGATCGCTGCTGGCGATCGTGGTGCACGTCGGAGTGATCGAGACGCCGAGCGCGATTGGCCCAGCGGCGCGCAGCTTCAGGAGCGTGGGCCGGCGGCCGCCGGTCGACTCGCCTTCCCCGACTTCTTCGACGAGTCCTTCCAGTTTCAGATCTTCGACGATGGCTGAGATGGTCGAGCGCTGTAGGTCTGTTTCGCGAGCGATCTCGGCGCGCGAAATTGGCTCACGCTCGCGGACGTAGTTCAAGACGATCTGGCGATTGATGTCGCGGATCGTGTTGAGTCGCGCTGCCTGCGCTTTTCTCAGATCAAGTCGTCGCATCTCTGTAATCTGTGGATGGCTATTTTCCTTTGCCTTGAGTGATCGTGATTACTTTATCAACTGTGGGGACGTCGAACGATTCGACGCTCCCGTCAGGCCATTTGATTTCGAGTTTATCGATCTTTGTCGCGGCGCCCAACCCGAAGTGCAGCGTCATATCGTTTTGTGAACAATACACCGCGCCGCTCAGAACGTCTTGTCGCTGTCGTACCGTTCCCGTCGTCACATAGGCCGTACTGCCAATCGCATCGCGTGGACTCTTCTTCGCCACGTCGCCGATCAGCCGCAGGCCCAGCCAGTGACTATTCGTCGCCGCGACATTTCGCAGGACAACGGGCTTTGCGTCAAGATTATTGATCACCAAATCAAGTCGACCATCACCATCGAGATCTCCGATTGCTAGACCACGACCGGGCCACGCATTCGCGAGCGCATTTCCCGGCGGCGCACCAACTCGCTCAAACTTTCCCTTCATGTTGCGAAACAGCAGCGCCTGTTGTGCGTAACTCGTACCCCACTGGTGTGCATCGGCTGCAGGATAAACGTGACCATTCACAACAAACAGATCCAGCCAGCCATCATTGTCAAAATCGAGAAAACTCGTGCCCCAACCGAGAAACGGAATCGAAACCTCCCCAACTCCCGCCTGGAACGTTACATCGGTGAAGTTATCGTCGCCGTCGTTGTGGTACAGCGTGTTCGAATCATCAGAAAAGTTGGTAACGTGAAAATCAACGCGTCCATCGTTGTCGTAGTCACCAACCGCGAGGCCCATCCCGGCTTGCTCGCGCCCGTTCTCATTCAACGCTATACCTGACGGGTAACCGATCTCCTCAAAAGTGCCGTTCCCTTTGTTGACGTAAAGCTGGTTCGGCGTCGAATCATTAACGACAATCAAATCGAGGAGCTTGTCGTCGTTTACGTGGACAAACGCGGAGCTGAAACCATAATACTTTTCCGGATCGCTCACGCCCGCTTTCACACTCACGTCTTCAAACGTGCCATCCGCCTTCTGGTGAAAAAGCGTGTCGCCTTCGCCGGGCAGCCCGCGTGGACCACACATCACCGGTACACCGCGAAACTGGCAGTAGTTCTGTCCGACGTTGCCCTTGTTAACTTCAGACGGACTCGGCGGCAGGCTCGCGAGATCGATCTGCACGTAACCCGGCACGAAGAGATCGAGCCGGCCATCGCCGTCGTAATCGCCCCAGCTTGCGCCCGTGCTCCAACCCTTGCGGGCGACGCCAACTTTTTCTGCAACGTCAGTGAACGTGCCGTCGCCGTTGTTGCGATAAAGACGCGAGACACCGAAGTTTCCGACAAACATGTCGGGGCGGCCGTCGTTGTTGTAATCACCGACCGCAACACTGAATCCCCAACGCTCGTTTGCGACCGCAGCTTTATCCGTAACGTCTTCAAACTTCCAGTTGCCGAGATTGCGAAAGAGCGCGGCGCGTGGAGCCTTCTCTCTACCGCGCATGGCCGCGGCTGTCGATCCGTTTACGAGATAGATGTCTCTGCGGCCGTCTGAGTCGTAGTCAAAGATCGCGACGCCGCCGGAGGGTGTTTCAAAAATGTAATCTTTAGCCGCTTCTCCTGAGCGGTGACGAAAACTTGCGAGGGCTGTTTTGTCTGTTACGTCTTCAAAGACAACAGGTGCGCTCGGATCCGTGATACCGGCCGTCCGGCGCGAAGTGTAGGTGGCAGGCGCTCCGGTTGAAGCGCCACCCATCGGTTGCTGGTCCGGTTTTTTCGGCGGCGTCTGCGCGACTGTCTGCGCACAGAGAACTGACGGAACCAGTAAAGCACTACAAAGTAACGAAACAATCTGTTGGCGCATCGCTGTAAATTACTGCGCAGCGATCACGACGTAATTTTTGCCGTTGTAAAACCGCACGCCACCGCCGCTGTCGGCTGTCATCATCAACGGGCGCGGGCGTCGCAGGTCTTTGTCGTTGGTGATCGAGACGGACAATAGATCTTTTCCGGCCAGATCCATGACGGTCAGTTTTCCTTCAGTCCCAAAACCAAAACCGTAGGCGCCGGGTTGTAGCGACTCGCCATTGAGCGTGATCGGAGAATCAGTGATCAGGAAACCGACGTACTTCGCGCGAACGTCAGCGGAGTAACCCGATGTATCGACGAGACCGGAGATCACGTAGCGGTCTTTGCCGAAGCGTGCAGCGGCGGAGTTGCGCATCTGCGTCGGTGCGCTGAGGCCCTGGAAGTAGAAGCCAGTCGGGACAACACGTGTTAACTCTGCGCCCGCTAAGACTGTGGCAGGTTCCTGGGCCACCGCCGAGCCGGCGGCCAGGAGCAGTGTGGCAATCAGAGCCAACTGTTTCAATGAATGATTCATCGGTTCACCTCGCGGCACACAATACTCTCGGAACGCACGCGAGGCAAATCGATTACCCGGGATTTACCTGTGGGCGAAGTTGCGTATTGCGATCTCGACGCGTTGAGATTTCGAACCCTTCTTGTCGATCCAAATCTGGCGTCCAGTGTCGGCAGTTAGCCAGATCTGCGAGAGTGCGAATTGTTCGCCGTGTTTCGCGAAGACCAGGCGCTCGACTGCGTTCGGATCGCTCGAGTTGTGTGTGACGGGCGCGTTCAGGATCACATTCGACTTCCCATCCTCACTGCGGAGCGTCACGGTGTTGCCGGACATGCGCTTGATGCTATAGACGCCCGCCGGCAGTGTGGTCTTGCCCGCGGAGAAATGGAAAGGAATGTTCACTTCCACCTTGCTCGGCGCCTGCGCCTGCACACTTGCAACCGCGAACCCGAAGAAAATGCCTAAAATCGCGACTAATCTGTAAGTTTGGTATTTCATAACTATCTCCTTCACTTACTAACGCGACAGTTCATTCAATACGGGCTCAAGTTATAAATGGGACTAAAGTCCCAGAAAACCATTTGTGCCTTTTGAGCTTTTTGTGGCAATCATCTTTTGGGGCTATGCTCAATGGCGTGGAAAACATCACGGAGCTACTCGTAGGCTACAGTCGCGGTGACAAGGAAGCACTCGATAAACTGATGCCGATCGTGTACGACGAACTTCGCCGGCAGGCCGCGCGTTATCTACGACGAGAACAAGCCGGACACACGCTGCAAACGACTGCCTTGATTCACGAGGCTTACGTGCGCCTGGTGGATCAGCGCAACGTGCAATGGCAAAATCGCGCACACTTCTTCGGCATCGCGGCCCAGATGATGAGACGCATACTCGTCGATCATGCGCGCACGAAGAAGCGTGCGAAGCGCGGTGGCTCGGGTGTGAAAGTTTCACTTGCCGACGCGACAGTTCCCGTGAAAGAACAGGATCTGGATGTGGTCGCGCTGGATGAGGCATTGACTCGACTCGCTCAGATCGACGAGCAACAGAGTAGAGTTGTCGAGCTTCGTTTCTTCAGCGGTTTAACGGTTGAAGAGACGGCGGAAGTGATGGGAATCTCCCCTGCCACCGTCAAACGCGACTGGAGCATGGCCAAAGCCTGGCTCCACCGCGAATTAAGCGGGGAATCTTTAAAACCATCCGTGTAATCTGTGGTTAAATGAGCGATTCGCAACGCTGGCAACGAGTCAAAGAGATCTTCGACGGCGCCCTCGAGCGTCAGGGTGCTGAACGAGAGGCGTTTCTCGATCGCGCCTGTGACGGCGACGGCGAGGTGCGCGAGGAAGTCGAATCACTGCTTCGTTCGTACGAAGTCGCAGGCAGCTTCATGGAATCGCCCGCCGTCGCAAACGCTGCTCACGATCTTGAACAGAAACTCACTCCCGGCCAGCGCATCAAGCACTACCAGATCGTGAACCTCATCGGCGAAGGCGGGATGGGCGAAGTTTATCTCGCAACTGACACGATCCTCGGTCGTCGTGTCGCATTGAAAGTGCTTCCCGCATTCGTCAGTAAAGATCCTGAGCGCCTGCGTCGTTTCACGCAGGAAGCACGCGCCGCTTCGCGTCTGAGTCATCCTAACGTTTGCGTGGTCCACGAGATCGGCGAGACAGACGACGGGCGCCCGTTCATCGCGATGGAGTACGTCGAAGGCATGACGCTGCGCCAGCGCATACGCAGCCAGGCGATGAAACTCGGCGACGTGCTCGACATCGCGATTCAGATCGCCGAGGGCCTGATCGCCGCACACGAAGCGGGCATCATCCATCGTGACATCAAACCCGAGAACATCATCATCCGTCCCGAAGGCTACGTGAAGATCCTCGACTTCGGACTCGCCAAACTCACCGAGCGCCACAAGAGCGCAACCACCACGACGATGCCCACACTCCTGTTCCACTCGACACCGGGAGTCGTGATCGGCACGGCTGCTTACATGTCGCCCGAACAGGCGCGCGGCGTAAGTGTCGATGAACGAACGGACATCTGGGGACTCGGCGTCGTGCTTTACGAGATGGCGTCAGGCCGTGCTCCTTTTACGGGCGAGACACCGACTGACGTGGTCGTTGCGATCGTAGAGCGAGACCAGCCGCCGATTTCTCAGCACGTCGAGGGCGCGCCGCCTGAGTTGGAACGAATCGTTAAAAAGGCATTACGCAAAGACAGAAACGAGCGTTACCAGATCGTGAAGGAGATGGCGATCGATCTGCGCAGCCTGCGTCGAGAGCTGGAAGTGAACTCGATGCTGGAACGATCGATCGTGCCAGGGACGGGAGTGTCGGCGAGTAGCGAGTATGCGCGCGCTTCAACGGGACGCGATCGGAAGGTCGATACGAACGAGTTGAAGCAGGCGCGCACGACGATTCACAAACCGGCCGGTAGTCGCACGTGGATTGGTCTTGCAGCCCTCGTCGCAATCGTTCTCGCTCTCGCGGGTTATGGTTTGTACAAGATGCGCGCTCGAACGGAAACGAGGCTGCCCGTGCCGTTCGAGCGTGTTGAAGTCACGAAGCTGACGACCAACGGGAACGCTTTGATGGCGGCGCTATCGCCTGACGGCAAGTACGTCGCTTATGTAACAGGCGAGAGCGGAAAAGAGAGCTTGTGGCTGCGGCAGGTCGATATCAATAGCAACGCGCAGCTCATAGCGCCGCGCGAAGGGCGATATCTCGGCGTCGCTTTCTCGCCTGAAGGCAGCTACATTTATTTCGGTTATGCAGAGTCCGCGCGCAACGACGCGGGCCAGATCTATCGCTTGCCGTTACTCGGGATCGGTGCGGCGGCGATGAAGCTCGAGTTGCAGGCAGGCTTGCCTTCGCTCTCGCACGATCGCAAGCGAATAGCGTTTATTCGTTTCGATCCGCAGGCTCAAATCGATTTACTGATTGTGGCGAACGCTGATGGTAGTGGCGAGCAGGTCGCCGGCACACGCAAATGGCCGCAGCGCTTCGGTTGGGACCCGCTGTCGCGTCCCGAATGGTCCGCAGACGATCAGATGTTGATGTTACCGATCGTCAATGCGGCTCCTTCTTATACCGGCGACACATCGTCCAGCTATTCCATAACACTGCTGGAAAAGGATCTGGCTACTGGCGCCGAGCGCACGATTGCTCTGTCGCCGCAGAAATTTGATGAGCTCGGCCGTGTAAGTGTGTATCCGGACGGCAATAGCGTCATCATGCTGGGGAAAGGCCACGGTGCGGCGTTCGTGCAGATCTGGCAGCTCTTTCGAGATGGCTCACAGCGCACGCTCACCAGCGATCTCAGTGATTACCGGGAGCTGAGTTTGCGCGCGGATGGCAGCGCGCTCGTCACCGTGCAAACACAAACTCTTTCGCGACTGTGGCTGCTACGCAAAAATGAATCGAAACCGGTTCCGATCAGTCCGGGCATGAGCCGCTATTACGATATCTCGATAGCACCCGACGACAAGGTTCTTTATGCGTCGGATGCGAGCGGCATTGCTGACATTTTCGAGATTGCTGCCACGGGTGGCGATGAAAGGCCGCTAACATCTGCGGGCGGCCGGAATTATGCACCGGTTGTTTCGCCCGATAATCGTTACGTCGTTTTCCACTCGAACCGCACCGGTGTTTTTCAGATCTGGAGAATCAATCGCGATGGCAGTAGTCCCAAACAGTTGACGTTTGCGGAGACTGAAAGCACCTGGCCCACGTTCTCTGCCGATGGTAAGTGGATCTTGTTTCAGCACTCTGATCCGAACAATCCATACACGTTGTGGCGTCTGCCGATCGACGGTGGCACACCGGAAAGAGTTACGGACGGTATCGCGATTCGGGCCACGGTCTCGCCAGACGGAAAGTTGATCGCGTTCTGGTACAACGACGCACAGCAGAACTCGCGCTGGCGATTGAAGGTGATCAATTTCGAAGGTGGTGCGACGTTCAACATATTTGACGTTGCCGAGACGGTACAGGTTCAATGGGACACACCGTTGCGCTGGAGTCTTGATGGAAAGTATGTCGTCTACGTGGACCATGCGGGCGGGCTCGACAATCTCTGGGGGCAACCGATCGACGGCGGCGCACCGAAGCAGTTAACAAAATTTGATGAGGGCAGGATTTTTGCGTTTGGCTGGTTGAAGGACGGCAGCCTCGTGACGTCGCGCGGCGTGATCACAAGCGACGTGGTGCTAATCAAAGACGCAGGTCCGTAATTGAGCCCGCGAAGCGGGCGCAAGCATAAAGCCTGGGGCGCGAGCCCCAGGTAACGCAAACCCAAAGGGTATTGAGCCCGCGAAGCGGCCGGCAGCTGTCGCCCACTTCGCGGGCTGGAAATTTATTTCATATTATCCCTGGGGCTTGCGCCCCAGGCTTTATGCTGACACCTGCTTCGCAGGTTAAGAAGGGATCTCGTAGATGGCAGAAGCAAAGCGTGTTGGGGTTTTGACCGGTGGTGGTGATGCGCCGGGTCTGAACCCGGCGATTAAAGGTCTGGTTTATCGTGGCTCGGAGCTCGGGTTCGAGGTAGTGGGGTTGTTTGATGGCTGGCGCAGTTTGTTGAATCCGCTGCCGGAGGTGTTGCCGCTCGATCGCGAGACGGTGCGTCGCTGGGATCGTGATGGCGGCACGAACCTCGGTTCGTCGCGTACGAATCCTTTCAAAGGAGAAGGAACAACGGATCGTTCAAAGGAAGTGATCGAGAACATCCAGCATTTAAAACTCGACGCTCTTGTTGCCTGCGGCGGTGAAGACACACTCGGCGTTGCTGCTGTTCTGGCGCAAAAAGGAGTGCTCGTTGTCGGTGTTCCCAAGACGATCGATAAGGATCTCGCGGGTACGGATTACACACTCGGCTTCGATACGGCCCTCCGAAATGTCACTGAAGTGCTCGAGCGATCGCGCACGCCGGCGGGATCGCATGGTTGGGTGCAGGTCGTCGAGGTGATGGGCAGGCACGCCGGACACCTGGCGCTCTGGTCGGGAGTGGCCGGACAAGCCCACTTGATTCTGATCCCGGAACATCCCTTTCGATACGAGCGCGTTTTCGAGCTGCTCCGCGCGCGACTCGGTGAAGTCGATCCTCTGCGACGCGGAGCACGACGGCCACGCTATTCAGTGATCGTTGTTGCTGAAGGCGCGTGTGCGGAAGGCGGCGAGATGGTGACGCTTGACGATCGTCGCGACGCGTTTGGACACGTGCGACTCGGCGGCGTCGGTGAAGTGCTGGCTAAGAGGATCGCCGCGCATACTCCATACGAATCACGTGCGGTCGTGCTTGGACATCCACAGCGTGGTGGAGCCCCAAGCCCGATCGATCGGATCATGGGGATGATGTTTGGCGCGCGTGCTGCGGAAGCGGTCGTTGAAGGTCGTTTCGGGACGATGGTCTCGGCACGCGGGATCGCTCCCGCGTGTGAATTAACGCTCGAAGATCTATCGCAAGTGCAGGGAAAGATAAATGTCGTCGATGTCGATCGTTACTACGACACCGAACGCTATCACCTTAAAGGCATCGGCATGTAGGACAAAGGCACAAAAGCACGGAAACTATTTTGTGCTTTTTGTGCCTTTTGTGTACGACTCTTATCGTGACTTAAAAGGATCTGACTGGGTCAAACGTTCGTGAACTCGCGCCACCAGATCAGGTATCGTCGGATCGTCACTCGACTTCGGCACGATCTTCGGATCGGGTGCAATCACCGGACGAATCATCTTCTGCTGTAACTGCTCGCGCGCGTCCATCATCCATCCAAACCCACGGAAGATGTAAGTTAGCAGCGTTCGATCCGCCTCCTCAATTCCCAGCGCTTCCTGCACACACCACGCACCAAAATCCGTGTTCGCAGTCAATCGCAACGGCGGACTGTCTTCCTTCCCCTTCTTCAACACTCCATTCACGAACGCCGTAAGATAAATCAGCCGCGCAATCGCAAGTCGCTCATGCTGCCGTTCCGAGATACTCAACTGCCCTGCATCGATTGCCTTGAACACCGGATCGATATAAATCGCGGGCCGTGGATCCTGTTGCACCTGATTGCCTCTGCCCGCTGCCGCGATCTCCGGATGACCAAACGTCGGCAGGCCCCCCGTCAACATCTTCTCCTTGATTCGTTCACCACGCTGCTCGGGCGTCAAAGGCTCGAGCTCCTGAACGAAGTCTGACATGTCGTGAATAGCGCCGAAGTGTCGCGCGCCATCGAGCGCCATCTGCGACGCGATGAAGAAATCCGCGACTGAGAACGTGTGCAACGTGGCCATGTAACGCGCCACCATGCTCGACCCGGCGGAACCGTGATGGATCTGAATCGTGCCCATGCGCTCGAGGATCTCGCGCTCGTTCTCGTTCGCGTGATGACCGAGGATCAGGCTGTAACTGACCTGAAACGCATTTCGCTTCTCTTTCGATTCTTCGTCGATAAACTGTCGTGTCGAAGTCACCAGCTCGGCTTCGCTAACTTGTGGATTGTCGAGCAGGAGATGATTCATGTAAGCCGACACGCCGCCGGCCGCCACGTTCGCCATATGAATCGAGATCATCTCGATGAGCATCGACTCGGGATCGCGCTCATCGTGCATGCCACGATCCTGGTGTTCCTCACGGCCGAGCTTCGCTTTGTGAAGAATCGAAAAATGGTGCATTGCGACTTCCGGACCGAGTCCCGGAAATTTCTTAACAAACGCCGCCACATCTTCAATCAACGAACCCGAGAGACCCTGGAAATACTTTTGATCTATAAAAGCTGCGAGCTCTTTTGCGTCGCCTTGTGAGCTTGGCGAGCTTTGTGAGCCAAAAAGTCCCGTATAAATAACGTCGATTGGACCAACCTTGCCGGCTACGATGTCCGACTCGGGCACCGTGCCGCGAATCGTGAACGATCTGATGTCGAGAGTGATGGTGGTTCCGTTGCAATCGACTGGAGTGTGGTGCAACACCGGATTGGCGATGATGCCGGTCGAGGCGGGCATGGTGGAAAAGTAACCGAGTGTGGTGGCGATTGACTTTTCACCAAGCTCTTCCGCCTTCGCGATTGCCTCTTTTACGGGATTATGGTCAGGCGGCGGCGGGTTCACCGCAAAAATCTTGTCCGTCGAATCTTCTTCCATGTTAGGCCGAATTCCTTTTTTGGTCTAAGAATAGCGATTCTTGCGCGTGGCAACAACCGGCCACGGATTTTGTGGACTAATCCCCGCAAGCGAAGTATATTTACGCCGCTCGTTTTCTACGTCTGCATTTCTCACGTAATCACCAGAGCGAAGATTCTGACTTATGCCACGAGCCTCACTAATCGCCACTCTTTTTGAGCCTCCTTCACCGGATGGAGCGGAATTGACTGCGCTGCCGGACGCAGTGGATTGGCTGGAAGTGCGCGCCGATCGTGCCGGCGACATCGATCCGGAATGGCTGCGTGATCACTTCAAAGGACGGCTGCTCTATGCGTTCAGAAGTCAGGACGAGCAAGCCTTAAATCGTCCTGAACGGCTGAAAACTGCCATGCGGTTTTATGATCGCGTTGAGCTTGAAGTCGAAACAGATGTCAGCGAAGAATTGTTGCAGGCGATTCCCGTCGAGAAGCGACTGCTTTCGTGGTATGGAAAGGTTAACGATCTATCTGAGCTGAACGATCGGTTTATAAAGGTCTCATCTATTCCGGCCGGCGCTTACAAGATCGTCACGACTGCCGGGAGCATTTCCGAAGAATTTCTGCCGCTGTCTTTATTGAAATCGCTGAATCGCACGGACACGGTCGCGTTCTCAGTTGGTCCACTCGGCTTCTGGAATCGACTGCTTGCCCTGCACGTCGGCGCGCCGTCGATCTGCGGCCTGGTCACTGGTGGTTCTGCCGCTGATATGGAGCCCTCGATCGGCAAGTTGATCGCGGATTACGGGCTTCCCGAGGTTAGTCCGGCGAAAGAGTTGTTTGCGATTATCGGCAATCCAATCTTCCATTCGCTCTCGCCGCGGTTGCACAATGCGTCTTATCGCGCGATAAACCATGCGGCGTTGTTTGTGCCTTTGCGTGTTGAGTCGTTTGCTGAGTTCTGGCGCGAGTTTGTCACTTCGCGAAGGCTGGATGAGTTTGGGATGCCGATCAACGGCATGACCGTCGCTTCACCACACAAGGAAGAAGCAGTGTTGACCGCGAAGACAACTTCCGGCATGGTGCAGCAAACTGAAGCGGCAAACATTCTCGTCCGGAACAATGGCTGGTGGACTGCGGATACGACTGATCCCGATGTGGTCTATAGTGTGAGTGTGAAAGAGAAACGTGCGGCGGTGATTGGGTGTGGCGGCGCCGGACGCGCGATTGCGGCGGCGCTCGTTCAGTCAGGCGCCGGCGTGACCTTGATTAATCGCGGGGTCGAGCGTGGTGAGCACGCCGCGGCATTGCTTGGCTTGCCGTATATTCCGTTACGCGACTTCAACGCGGAGGGCTACGACATCGTCGTGAATGCGACGCCGGTCGGCCGCGATACCGACGAAGCACCGTTCGAAGTCGAGCGACTCAGCGATGATGCAGTCGTGATCGATCTGGTCTACGGCTCACGACCGACACCCTTAGTCGGCACCACGCGCGCACGCCAACAGCTCGCCATCGATGGCCGCGACGTGTTGGTAACCCAGGTAAGCCACCAGTTCCGTCTCATGACAGGCAAAGAAATGCCAATCCCCCAAATCATGAAAATCCTGTAATCCTGTCAAATGATAACCACCGATTCCAGGCACGATCCGTATTCCCAACTCGATCTAAAGACCGAGCAACAGGATCTCATCAACCGCGTCAGCGTGCTTGCGCGCGAGAACTTCGCACCACGCGCGGCTGAATACGATCGCACCGCCACCTTCCCCGCCGAAGACTTCGACGATCTCTTCCGCGCGGGACTGCTCGCTCCGGTCGTGCCGAAGGAACACGGCGGCTACGGTCTTGGTCCATACACGGGCGAGGTCTTCACGCTCTGGATGATGACCAAAGAGATCGCGCGCGCGGACATGTCGCTCGCGCGCTGCTGGGAAGGTCACGTCAATTCACTCGTCCTTCTCGACGGCATGGCCACCGAAGATCAGAAGTCGCGCTGGTTTAAAGGCGTCGTCGAGCGAGGCGAGAAATGGGTTGCGTGGAGCGGTGAGCCGCAGGCCCGCAAACCCGGTGAACAAGCCCGTTTCGGCACGAAGGTCGAGAAAGTCGACGGCGGTTACATCATCGACGGCAACAAAGCTTTCGCAACGAGTGCGGGCGGCGCGCAATGGGCAATACTGCTCGTCAACACTGCTGGGCCAGGCGGCGTCAGGCATGTCGATGCAGCGAGTGGCGATTCAGTGTTGATGATGGCGTGCAATCTCTCCGATCCGAGCGTCGAGATCGACACGTCGTGGTGGGACCCGATCGGAATGCGCGGCACGGCAAGTCACCTGGTCCACTTCCGCAAGACGTTCATCCCCGATGATGATCTTATCGGCTATCCCGGACAGTATTTAAAGGAAGGCTGGCAGACGTGCTTCATTCCGCACTATGCCGCCACTTTCCTCGGCGCCGCCGAAGCTGCTTACGATTACGCGCTCCACTACATCACCACACAGAACAAGATCGAGGATCCGTACGTGCAGCATCATCTCGGGCAGATGTCTGTGAATGTTGAGACGGCGCACTTGTGGCTGCGACATGTGGCACGATTGTGGGAAACGGGCCGGTATCTCGAAGCGCAGATCGCGGGAAGTCGCGCCCGGCACGTCGTCGAACATCTCGCGGAAGACACGGTCAAACAATGCATTCGCGCCTGTGGCGCGCGTTGCTTGATTCGTCCAAGCTCGCTCGAGCGCGTTTATCGAGATCTATCTTTCTACGTTCGTCACGACAACGACGATCAAATTCTCGCAACCATTGGTAAATCGATACTCGGTCTGACTCACGATCCGTCGTTCTATAAACCATGATCTGTGTTATCTGTGGTTAAAGGAACTGAAATGCTCATGCAGAAACGTCGATACGGTCTAACCATCTGGGCGCTCGGTCTTGGTTATTATCTCTCTTACACACCTTATAGCGGCCTGACGAAGGCGCTCTCTGGCGGGCTACTCACCGGCGTCCCCGTTGCAGGGCCGGTCCTGTTGCCGATCTCAGCGATCGCGACGGTGTTTGGCATGTTCGGATTCATCACGTTAAGGGGCTGGTGGAAGTTCGCCAGCCGCCGCGAATTCTTCGGCTTGCAAATTCCCTTTCCACGCCCGCTCACGTTTCTCTCTGGCGTGTGCATGGCCACGATCATGGGAACCACCACACTTGCATTTACGTTTGGCGGACTCTCGATCGTGCTCGTACTCGTGTTGCTGCGCGGCGGGACACTAATTATCGCGCCCATTGTGGATCGCATCGTCGGCCGCCGCGTACGCTGGTTTTCATGGACCGCGATGTTTGTCAGCCTCGCGGCCGTGCTCACCGCGCTGAGTGACGCCTCGACTTACATACTCACGCTCGCGGCAGTAATCGATGTCGCGGCTTACCTCGCTGCTTACTTTTTCAAGTTACAGTTTATGAGTCGCCTCGCAAAATCAGACGATCGTGAAATGACGTTGCGATATTTTGTCGAAGAGCAGATGGTGGCGTCGCCGCTACTCGTGATCACACTGGTTGTGCTGGCATTGATCGGTGCGACCGATGTGATGCTCGCCTTCCGCACCGGGCTCACGAGCTTTGTAACGACGCCGGGCGCTTTCTTTGCCGCGCTTGTCGGCTTGTCCTACGCCGCACTCTGTATTTGCACGACGCTGATCTTTCTCGATCGACGCGAGAACACGTTCTGCATGCCGATGCATTGTGGTTCGAGCATGCTCTCGGGATTTACTGCGACGGCAATACTCGCTTACTTCTTCAACCAGAGCGAGCCGACGTTCGCGCAGAACATTAGCGCGGGTTTCCTCGTCGTGGCGCTCGGGTTCCTGTCGCCACTGCACCACTTCGATCGCTACTGGCTAAAGGTCAAACGCGCATTCGGGTTCGCACCAGCCCAGGCGCAACGCCTGTTTCTCTTCGTGTGCAGCGGCAACACGTGTCGCTCACCGATGGCAGCCGCGATTGCGAATGCTGAGATCGCTACGCGACTTGGCATTCCGTTCAAATCACTCGAGACTGTTAACGTCCGCGCACTGAGCGCGGGAGTGTCGGCGCGGGTCGGCGCGCCGCTCACGGATGAGGCAGCGGAAGTGTTGCGCTCGTTGAGTGTGCCGGTCCAACCTCACGCCGCACGCAACCTGACGCCTGAGCTCGCTGCCGAAGCGGAGTTGATTTTTTGCATGACTAAGGCGCATCGTAAAGCCGTCGTCGAGATGCTGCCTTCAGTAGCAGGCAAAACTTACTGTCTCAGCACCGAAGTCGACGTCGACGATCCGATTGGCAAAGGCATGGCAGCGTATGTTGACTGTGCGCGACACATCCAGCGGTTGGTCCAACTCAGGTTGAATGAGCTCGGCCTCGCAGGCGCGTGATTCATAACTCGCTTCGCGAGCTTTGCTTCCCCAAAATTAAAACCGCCAACTACCTGTGTTAACTTTCAGCAGGCTACGCTATACTTCAACAACTGCAACGATCAAACAAGCAGCTCACATTAGTTCCAGTCACACCTATGTCATTAAAAATCGCAATACTTCTGCTTACGCTACTCGCCGGTGGAGCATCTCTAACTGTTCATTCACAGCAGAAAACCACTGACACATCACAAACCTTTACACAGGAGGGCATCTCGGTAAATTTCAGTATTGAGAGTGCCGTTCCCGGAAAAGATAAGAATCGTGAACCGACGGCGGGCAAAGAGGCGACGGTGCGTTTCAAGATCGTTGATACGAACAGCGGTCGAGCACTCAGCAGTCTCCGTCCTGCCGCATGGATCGATCGACGCGCCGCAGGAGAGATCTCAAGCGCCCGCCAGTGTCGCGACAAAATACAATCCTTTCTACAGCCTAGTCTTAGTAGACGACCGGAAATCGATCTCAACGCTTACTTCATTTTAGCCCTTAACAGAGAGCCGAACATTTCAGTCATCGATCCGCTGTCAGGTTTCGGAGGCAGCAAACTCTACACGCTCGTTGCTCTCCCCGAACCAGGCGAAGATTGGGTGATGAGCGCTGACAAAAGACGGCTTTATGTTTCGATGCCTGCGGCAAACAAAGTCGCAGTGATCGACACAGGCTCATGGAAGGTCGTGTCTAATATAGATGCCGGTGCGACACCAACGCGTACTGCTCTGCAAAATGATAACCGGTACCTTTGGGTGAGTAATGAGAGCACCGATCGACGAAACGCCGGTGTTACTGTATTCGATACTTCCTCAGGGAAAGTTGTCGCCACTATCAAAACCGGCGCGGGCCCTCACGAGATTACTTTTACACAGAACGACAGCACCGCCTTCGTGACGAACAAGACAGACGGCACCCTGTCAGTAATTGACGTGCGAAAGCTTGCGCTCGTGAAGAACATTCCCACCGGAGCACAGCCTACTTCCCTTGTTTTTTCTCCACTCAGCAGAACGCTCTATGTCGCGAATGAAGGTGATGGAACTATCGTAGCCGTTGATGGGCTGCGCTTCGAAGTCATAGCGCGGATGAAAGCCGAGCCGGGCCTGCGATCTGTGCGCATCGAGCCCGATCATCGCTTCGGGTTCGCCGTGAATTCTGCGAAGAACGTGGTTTACATCTTCGATACGGCCTCAAACCGTCTGTTGCATGTCGTGCCGGTCGGCCCGGCGCCGGATCAGATAAACTTCACGAGGCAGTTTGCTTATGTACGGAGCTCGGGCAGTGAGTTCGTCAGCATGATTAAGCTCGCAAACATCGCGAGGGAGGCAGCGGTGACTCGCTTTCCAGCCGGAGAAAAAGCACCAAAACTGTCGAGCGCCAGCTCACCCGCAGACGCGATCGTTGCTGCTCCAGAAGAAGGCGCTGTGTTAGTCGCGAATCCTGCCGATAAGATGATCTATTACTACTCGGAGGGCATGGCTGCACCGATGGGGAGTTTTCAAAACTATCGACGCGATCCCAAAGCTCTGCTGGTGCTCGACAACAGCCTCGTCGAAACGGATCGAGGAGTGTACTCGACAATCCTCAGGCTCAATGGCTCCGGAGATTATGACGTCGCATTTCTATTGGACTCCCCTCGCGTGGTGACTTGCTTCAACCTGAAGGTCGTTGAAGATCCGGATCGACCACCAGTGACAACGGCGACGATGAAGATCGAGCCGTTGTGGAAAGAAACAACCGCTCGCGTTGGCAGCAATTTCAAAGTGCGATTCAAGGCTACGCTTTCTGGTTCGGATCAGGACAATCAGAATTTAGAAGACATCGGCGTGCTCGTTTTTCTCGCGCCTGGGATCTGGCAATATCGGGAAGTGGCGAAGCCTGTGGGCGGTGGTGTTTACGAGATGAGTTTTGTGCCGCCGCAGCCGGGCATTTATTATGTCCACTTCCAGTGTCCCTCGCTGGACATTCACTATAACCAGGTCAGGCCCGTCACAATTGAAGCAGTGAGAGACGGCTCTGCCGCAAACAACTAGTCGGAGTAATTAGTCATGACGGTCAATCGGGTGATAACAACTGCAATTCTATGTTTGCTGCTACTGGGTGTGAGCAATGCTCAACAACCGGCAACCGCGCCCGACTCGCCCGGGCACAAATATTTCACGGACGTTGAGCTGATTAACCAGGATGGCAAAAAACTGAGGTTCTATAGCGATTTGTTGCAAGGCAAAGTCGTGATCATCAATTCCTTCTTCGCGACGTGCCAGGGCAGTTGTTTGCCGTTGAACCAGAATCTCGAAAAGGTGCAGCAGGCATTGGGTGACCGGCTCGGTAAAGATGTTTTCATCTTATCGATAAGCGTGGATCCGACGGTTGATACGCCGACGAATCTCAATGCGTATGCAAAGAAGCTTCACGCAAGACCGGGCTGGCATTTTCTGACTGGAACGAAAGAAAACGTGGATTTCGCGCTGAAGAAGATCGGACAGTTTGTGCCCGATAAGCAGGATCACCTGAATATCTTCATCATCGGCAACGAGCGCACGGGGTTGTGGAAGAAGGCGTTTGGGCTTGCGAAGAGTGAGGAGTTAGTGAAAGTGGTAGAGAGCGTCATCAACGATCAATTGAAAACGGCTCAGTGAAACGTATGCTACTTAAAGTTTTTCTCACATTCTCAATTGTCGCCGCCTTCGCAGTCTCGATGCCGAGCTCCGCCATTTTCGCGCAACGCAAGCAAAAACAGTTAGTTGTCTATTCCTGTCCGATGCATCCTGACGTTACTTCGAAGAAGCCCGGTAAGTGTCCGAAGTGCGGCATGGCGCTGAGGCGTACCGCGGTTCCGAGTCCTACGCCCACTCCCTCTCCCACAGCGGCAGATCAATACGCTTTCTCGTCCTCACAAATTCCGGATGTGCGGGTCTACGACCAAAACGGTCAGGCGTTGAATTTTTATACCGATCTGATCAAGGGTCGTAATGTCGCCATCAACTTTATCTTCACGACGTGTACAAACGTCTGCCCTGTCTTAACTGCAACGTTCCGTCGTGTTCAAGTCGAGCTTGAAAAAGCGCAGTCGGACACAAAACTGATTTCAGTCAGCGTCGATCCGACTGTTGACACACCCGAGCGGTTACGTGACTTCGCTGGCAAGTTTAAGACGGGACCCGGCTGGACTTTCGTGACGGGTGTAAAATCCGACATCGACACACTGCTTCGCCAACTCGGCGCCGGCGCCGGCAACAAAAACGATCACACCTCAATGATTCTGATCGGCAACGATCCAGCGAACGTTTGGACCCGAACTTATGGGCTCTCATCACCTACTGTATTAATAAAGGTGATCACAGATACCTCAAACCGCAAGTGAGCGGGTCGTCATTGAGCTTGAGAGTACAAGGTGTGAAATTTAGTAGTGTCTCGTGTGATCTTCTTCTCTCTGCAACCTCTGTGTCCTCTGGGTCTCTGTGGTCGGTGTTTGCCAACAATACTTAACTCAAGACACAGAGGTTGCACAGAGATCCAAATGAAGACACTATGCTGAAATTTTATTGACTTTACGTCTTTAAAACACTAACCTCAAATCGCCAAACAGGGTCAGTTTCCAGCACTTCGACGATTCTCACGTCTGCGTTTGTCAGACTTCCGAACTGATGATTTCTAATTAGCCTCGCAATTGTAACGTTGCTCGATCCATCTACCATTAATGCTCACTCAGCGTAACTAAAGGAGAAGCTACAATGCTACCCCGTAAAGGTGTCCTGTCGAATCTGATTGGCTTCCTCGTACTGATGTTGCTGATCAGCGGTTTGGCAAATAGCCAAACAGTTAAGACAGCAACCGACGAGAAACCTGTCCCAACGACCAAACAGACTCCAGCGAACTCCAATTCCATTAGCGAGCCCGCTGTTAATGCTGAATCCAAACCAATCCAGTCTACGGAAGTCGTGGCATCCACAACTGCCGAAGACAAAACCAAAATCGATCCCCCTGCTGAGCCCGTCCCTGCCGCGAAGCCACAAGCAACACCGCCGCCATGTCGCCAGATCAGCGCGAACGTGGTCGCAATGCCACAACCGATCATGCTGAACCGGCTCGGCGCCGTCATTCCCGACGGGCTAATCTTCGCGTTGAAGCGCGATACCGCGATGGTCAACAACCAAATTCAACTGCGACCGGGCAAAAGGCCACGGCCACTCGTATTGCGCGCCAACGTCGGCGACTGTTTGACCATCACGTTCACCAACGCAATACCCACAACCAGCTTCAGCAACCCACAAAAGAATTTCTCGAAGACCGGCACCACTGAAGTATCTCTGCATGTTCAAGGTATGGAGTGGGTCACCGGCCCTCGTGACGATGGCTCATTCGCCGGTAAGAACACGTCGAGCCTCGCGAGTGTCTCTCCTGTGCCCGCGAACATGCCGCCCAATACACAAACGTACACTCTCTATGCGAAGAACGAGGGCACGTATTTGCTGTACACGATGGGCGACACGACCTCGCAGGGTATACAACTCACGCGCGGACTCTTCGGAGCACTTAATGTGCAACCGGCGAACGCGGAATGGTACCGCAGCCAGGTTACGGCTACGGAACTAAACAACGCTACCTACAACGCCAACAATCTCGGCAGCGGCAACTCGCTGAACTGCCCGAATAATTCCGTTAATTGCACGTTGACCATCTCCGGCAAACCGCCGGTTCAGGTCATCAAGACTCCGAGCGGCGCGCTTAACACAGTAGATAGTCACCCGCTCATCAACTACAACGCCGTCGACGGCACCGGCACTCCGATTCTCAAAATGCTGAGCTCCAGCGGTGAGATTATCTACAGTGACCTGACGGCGATCATTACAGGACCAAACGCGGGCAGATTTGCGGGCACCACTGGACCCAACAATCCTGAACCACCGTGCAACGCGGAGAACAATCCCAACCTTCCCGGAGGGAATATTGATCCGAACTTCTGCGCGAACCCCGCATCACCGGATCGAAAGCAGCCGTATCGAGAAATCACGACCATGTATCACGGCGGCTTAATTCCGGTTGTAAATCAAGCTTTCCCTGTTTTCACGGATCCGACCATGGCGCCTGTGGTTGAAGCAGGCGATGATGCATTCGCTATCAACTACGGATCGGGCGGAATCGCCGCTGAAGTTTACGCGAACAGAATCGGTGTCGGTCCAATGGGCGACTGCATCGATTGCAAATTTGAGGAGTTCTTCCTGAGTGCATGGTCTGTCGCGGATCCGGCGATGCTGGTTGATAAACCCGCGAACTCCGGATTGCAGGCGCCGTGTACGACGACTGCCGCTTTCAATTCGCCACCGTGCGGCGGTCAAAAATCAAGTAACACTTTCCCGTACTCGATGACGCCGACGATGAAAGCCACGGCAGCATTCTTCCCTGACGATCCGTCGAACGTCTTTCACAGTTACATCAACGATCACGTCAAATTCAGAGTGCTTCATGGCGGACGCGACGTAACGCACGTTCACCACCAGCACGCGCACCAGTGGCTTCAGTCGCCGAACAGTGACGAATCAAGTTACCTCGATAGCCAGATGATCAGCCCGGGCGCCAGCTACACGCTCGAGATGACGTATAACGGAAGTGGTAACAGGAACAAAGTCGTCGGCGATTCAATCTTTCACTGTCACTTCTATCCACACTTTGCCGCGGGCATGTGGGCGATGTGGCGTACACACGATACGTTTGAATCAGGAACCTATGTTTTCGCGAGCGGCCCGAATCAAAACCAGGTCGTTCCCGGATCCAGAGCTTTGCCGGACGGTGAAATCACGGCCGGAACCCCAACACCAGCGATCGTGCCATTGCCAACCCTGCCAATGGCTCCGTTACCTGCCTACGCGCAAATTCAAAACAACGTGAAGGTAAATGGCCAGACGATCCCACACGGTGGACAGGTTGTTATCGGCGGAACTTGCAGCGGTAACAAGATCAACGGGCTGGACGTGATTGGCGGTTGTACTGACGGGCAACTGGTAAACGGTAGAGTCCTGAGCAGTGCTTTCAACGGCACGCAGATGACCGGACAGTTTGAGAAGTTCCCAAACAATGAAATCCGGAATCCGGGTTTTCCATATTTCATTCCCGGAATCGCGGGTGCACGCGCGCCACATCCACCGTTTGATTTTGCGCCTGACGGCAACGGCGGTTTTTTGGACGGCGGCCTGCCGCGACACGTCGCCTATGGCGGCACTGTCGCTTACGAAAGTCACGATCAGTTTGACTGGAGTAAAGACCTCGCGACGCTCGATGCGATTGCTCTACCTGAAACCGGCACCGACGTCGAGAAAGCAGCCATCGAATTCTTCAAGCAGCGCTGTCATGAGACGCGCCTGCCGGACGGCTCACCGAGTAACTGTAATGCTGCGACTCCGTTTGGTTTCTTCCTGAATGGACTGCCGAATGGTCCCATGCCCGGAGCACCTTTCGCCGATCCGGCGGTGGATGATCAGGGAAATGCAGTCGGCACCAAGCGAGTCTATCAAGCTGCGGCATTTCAACTCGATGTCGCTTTCAACACGAAGCGCTGGCATTTCCCGCAGCAGCGTATGCTCTCGCTGTGGAAAGATGTGCAGCCAACACTTAACTTCAGTCCTGTAAACGCGCCGGCCGGATCTCGTCCACCTGAGCCGCTCTTCTTCCGCGGTAATACTGGCGACATCATCGAGTATTGGCATACCAATCTCGTGCCGAACTACTACGCCGTCGACGATTTTCAGGTTCGCACACCAACAGACATCCTCGGCCAGCACATTCACCTCGTTAAGTTTGACGTTACTTCGTCTGACGGCGCAGGCAATGGTTTCAACTACGAAGACGGAACCTTTAGCCCCGGTGACGTGCAGGACCAGATCGCTGCGATCAACGCGGCTGGTGGTTTGAAGGGAGGACCGGCGACGCTGACACCGAAGCCGCCACCGGCCGACATCTTCAATTGCTCCGCTAATCCGAACGATGCGCGATGTAAACCCTGTCCACACAACTTGACGCCGACCTTCCGCCCGGTATGTCAAAGCTGGCTCGGCGCTCAAACTACGATTCAGCGTTGGTATATCGATCCGTTACTGGACAATTCAGGCACTGACCGTACGATGCGCACCGTTTTCACGCACGATCACTTCGGACCGTCCACACACCAGCAGGTGGGTCTTTATGCCGGATTGCTGATTGAACCGGCAGGCGCCAGTTGGCGCGATCCGGAGACTGGCCAGATTATGGGCCGCCCTGCGAATCAACCTCCGATTCGTTCGGACGGTGGACCAACCAGTTGGAAAGTCGACGTGCTGACCAGCAACCCAAGCTCGAGCTACAGAGAATTCATGATGGAATTCGCTGATCTCCAGCTCGCATACGCATGGGCCAGCGTCGGAACTACAAATCCGCCGAAGCAAAAAGAGGATCCGAATCCGAAGAAGGGATGGATGGATCCGGCATACGCCATTAACGCTCCTTCAGGCAGTGCGACTGTATCAGCACCGAATTTGATATCTACCGGTACAGCCGGCGCGCCTCCAGGAACGCAAGTCGTAAACTACCGGAACGATCCGATCGCGTGGCGCGTCGGACCTGCAAACGATATGTCGTACGCATTCGACTCATCGTTGAAGCAGGCATCCAACGCACAACCGAACGGCGATCCGTTTACACCGTTGATGCGCGCGTATCAGGGCGATAACGTTCAGATTCGCACACTCGTCGGCGCACACGTATTTGCACACCAGTTCAACTTCGCTGGTCCACAATGGTTCTCCGAGCCATCGTGGGCGAATTCCGGCTATCGCAGCGCTCAGGCGATGGGTCTTTCGGAACACTTCGAATTACTGTTCCAGGTTCCGTCATCTTCAGCGCCGAATACCAATCGCAAGTGTCCGGACGGTATGTCGCAAAAGAATTGTGTCGACTACTTCTACAGTCCGAGCATGGACGAGTTTGGTATTTCGAACGGAATGTGGGGGCTCTTCCGCTCTTACGATCCGACGGCGACTGCGAACAAGTTAGCCGCATTGCCCAACAATCCGATTGGGCCAGGTACAAATGTGACGTATGCGACGTGTCCGGCGAATGCGCCGACACGAACTTTCAACGTCACGGCAGTCACGGCTCAGGCAGCGCTGGGCGGAGAAATTCCGTTCAATACTCGCGGGGCCGGACTCAAAAGTGTCAGCGGCGTGATGTACGTAAGGACGGAGGACTTGACACAGGGCAAATTGAACGCTGGTGTCCCTGTCGAGCCTTTGATCCTGCGGGCTAAAGCAGGCGACTGCATAACAGTGAACCTGACGAATAGACTTGATCCATCCGCTTCGGTGTTTCAACAGAAGATGTTCATGGCGCCGCCGTTCGCTGGTGTCAATCCGGTCAACCAACAGCCGGTGTTCAAGTCACAAATGTCGAAAGTAGTTGGACTGCACCCGCAGCTTCTCAGCTACGATCCGGCGTCAAGCCAGGGCCAGAATATCGGCTGGAACAGACAAAGCCGGCCTGATCAACTCGCGACCTTCGGCAACACGGTTAAATACCAGTGGTACGCAGGAACGATCACCCGCAGTGCGGGAGGAACCTTAAACTACACTCCGGTGGAGTTTGGTACTCTCAACCTGTTTCCTTCGGATCTGATGTACCAGCAACCCAACGGTCTTTTCGGAGCGATGATTATCGAGCCGGCGACCGCCACCTCGTGGACCTGTGATGGACCAAACGGCACCCAGGTAAGTTGCGAACCGATTGCAGCAGCCAGCCCACAGGCAGTTACCAGAGCGGCAGCGACGATAAACTTGCCGGGCCCGACGATGTTTCGCGAATTCGCCACGATGTTCAGTGATAACCTGAGAATCTCGGGCGGCAATGCCAGCGCAGTCAATTACCGGACAGAGCCACAAGGTTTCCGTTATTCAGGATTTACTACTACAGACTTTTCCTGCATGACGTCGAACCAATTGGTTAACGCGGAGCCGCAGACGCCGATCTTTAGCGCCAACGGCGGTGATGCGATCAGGTTCCGGATGCTGCATACGTTCGGCACGGGCACGTCTCAAGTGTTCTCATTGCACGGTCACAACTGGCAGCGTAATCCGTACACCAACAATTCGACCGTACTGGGAGATCAAAAGCTCTCGCAGTGGCTGGGCTCACGAGACAATTATGGCTCGTCAGACCACGCCGATATTATGGTCCGATCGGCTGGTGGCGAGCGCGCTCGACCAGGTGACTACCTGTATACAGCGTTCGTTCCAATTCAGGGAGCACAAGGCCCCTGGGGTATTTTCCGTGTCGGCGGCGGTAACAACGTCTCGAGTAACAACGGAAGCGGAACTGACGGGTTGGTGGTGAACGGGGCCTGCCCACAAACACCGGCGCAACCGTCGAGCGCAACTCCGACGCCAAAGCAACCTGATTTGGACCGCTTCATCAGGCGGCCGCTTAATAGCAGTCCAAGACCGTAATTGAGTCACACGGGGCACACGCCCACATTGTTTTTTTCACAACCGTCTTGGCCCATCACGGGAGGAGAGGAAGCATATGGCGACGAAAAAATTCACACCATCCCCGGCGCGAGGTGGCGTTGTACTTGGCGGCAAGCCGCCGCGAGGCAAGCCACCGGTACCGGGCAAACCACCGGCACCGGGCAAACCACCGGCTCCGGGCAAACCACCGGCTCCGGGTAGACCACCGGCTCCAGGCAAACCACCAGGCAAGCCACCGGGCCGGCCACCAGCTCCGGGTTACTATCCTCCCGGCAAGCCTCCGGGCAGACCGCCCGGAAAACCGCCCGGAAAACCGCCGGGCAGACCACCAGGAAAACCCCCGGGCAAACCGCCAGGTAAGCCGCCGGGCAAACCGCCCGGAAAACCGCCGGGCAAACCGCCAGGTAAGCCACCGGGCAAACCGCCAGGTAAGCCGCCGGGAAGACCGCCTTATCCGAACGGTGAAGTGATTCAGATAATCCTTAAGAAGTACACGGCGGTAGAGCTCTTGAATGCGCTCATTATCGCCCTCGGAATCGTTCCACCGGGCAAGAAGAAAAAGGGTAAAGGTAAAGGCGGTAAGGGAGGCAAGGGCGGTAAAGGCAAGAAGTAGTCCCCTCCTGGCAGGGGATAGCCGCAAAGAAACCAGAAAGGCACAAGATGAGGCGATGTCTCTCTTGTGCCTTTGGTGCCCTTGCCTCAAGACTGTTGACCGGTCAGTATCACCACGCGATAGCGGGTGGCTGATGATCAGTTTCACGTATGAAACCAAAGCCGGCAAAAAGCTTACGGCGGGAACGTCTGCTCAGCCTTCTCACGCATCACTTCGAACGTGATGCTCAGGCGTATTCGCTGGTCGATGAGTTTCTTGGGAAAGAGACATACAACAAGGCATTCTGTACCAGACTGATCGAAATCGCTCGCGGCACAACCGGCGCTTCATGGGACCTCAGGCGCCTGGCTGTTTTGATGTTGGAACATCAGATCCTGCAAATCTCCGCACGTAGCCTGAACGATTTTGACTTCATTCTCACCGGGCTCAAACTCAAACCGGCGCCTGGTCCAACTGTCGCGCTATCCAGCTCGCTGTTGAAAGAAGGTTACACTACCACCAACCTGCGCAAGTTCATTCACGAGTTTCGTCGCAAATTACAGCGGCTCAATCACGTTCACGCAAAGATAGAGGGCTGGCGAACTTCCAATGCCGCCTTCTGCGACTTTCTGGAATTGTCGCGCAGCGATTGCAAGTTATCTTTGGCACGTTACCTGTTCACTGCTGACGAAGTGGTTGAGAAGATCCTGAGCCAATTGCGAGATACCGACGGAGCAAGAGATCTCGACCCCGTCGAAGCTGTGTTGATCTCCGGTGAAGTTAATCGGACTCTTGAGCGCTTGCCCGACTTTGAGGCAGCCATTCTCAAGCGGTTGTATTCCTCAGGACGCATCTACTGGGTTTCTGATTCGATCGGCTCCGAGATCAATTCCCTTGTCGAATATCCGCTGTCCACCGTCGTCATTACCATTAAGCCACCGGGAAGCGATGCCGAGTTTGAAATCAAACGCGCCGGACTCAGGGGTGATAAGCCTTTGGACGTCGTGTATTCGCGTAACGGGTACGCAGTTTCACCTTCACACCGTCTACATGGCGGAGACATGCAATGGCTGCTGCGACACGAAGCGCGAGCGGCCGCGAAGTTCAGCGCGGTCTATCGTCTTGTGCATGACACGGAGGCCCCGCTCCCCGGCTACGTCGCGCGCTCGACTATTTACTCGATCCCGTTAGGCGACCGCGAAGTGCAAACGCTCATGTACTTCACGGATCCAAACGTCTTTGAAAGACAATTCGACCGGATGCGGAATGCGATGGCCGAGGCCGTCGCTGCTTTTAGGGCCGATGGCTACGGGCATTTGCCCGACCTGCCTGGCGATCTCGGACTGACGGCCCAATTCATCTCCATCGTGTCTCCATCACAGGCAATCATTAGTGGGACCAGCTCATTTCGACTCGACAAGCTCGCTCTTTACCTTTCTGACAAAGGCCCGCAACGTTACTTCGGTTCGGAGACTTCATACTCGCGAGACGACGCCCGCAGATTCGCCAATACGCTTTTACAGGAAATCCTCGGCTACTACACACCACCAAACATCGCTTATGAAACTCAGCAACAATACGTTGCCGCGGCCCTGGGCACTCGTGCGAACCGCAGCCGGGCAGATGCGATTTATCTCTCCCACTTAAAGGAAATCGGAATCATGTGGGGAACGTTGATCGGCGTCAGGGCCTATACGCGCGGTGAGTCGTTTGTCGCGCGCAACGTCGGCTTGAGAAGTGTTTGGGAAAATGGGGAGTGGAAAGTAAAGATGATCTTTATGGACCACGATGCGATGGGAATTCTCGAGCCAAACTGTGGAGACTTTTGTCCGGAAGAGACGTTCTTTGGCATGCAGCTGGATGAAACTTATCTTTGGGGTCGAGTCTCGATTCTCGGCACTGTCGGGCACTTGCGTCGTCTTTATGACGTCAGTGACGACGTTTATCAACGCGGCCGCGAGCTGGGCAGGATAGAAGCGAAAAAGGCGTACGAGAAAACTCAGCAGAAGTTATTGACTGACCCGGCGCTGCGGTCGTTATTTCATAAAACATTTATCGAGCGACTCGAGCAATGGGATGAACTTGTCAGGGCGTTTCTGCACGCCCGGGTTAACGGCGGTGCAAACGATGGCTGGAAGGCGCAGCAAAAAAAGAACCTCGATAAGAAAACTCAATCCTGGTTTGATACGCATATCAAAGCCATGGAAACGTACGCGCCGTTTCTCGAGAGACAATCGTTTCTCTTCTCACCTGCAACGTAACAGTCCATGAAAATCGTCACTTACTCACTCTCAGTTAATGGTCCTCCACAAACGACGGATTACCACGAACAGCTCTGCCATAGCGTGAAGAGCCTGCGCGCTTACAACAGCGTCGTACCGGTCCACGTGTTTCTTTATGGGGAACATCCGCGCGCCTTCATCGCGGAGCTCGAGCGCGAAGCCGTAACCATTCATCCGATGGGTTCCTATATCGACGCCATCCGGCGACTCAAGCCTCGTGCTTTTCGCACTCTCGTGCGCTACCCGGTGCTCCACAAGTGGATGAACTTCCACAAGCTGGCGCCACTCAGTCCTTCACAGATTATCCAAATCGACTGCGACACATTTTTCTTTGACGACGTGGAGATCTTGTTTGAACGTTACTCGGATTTTCATTACTACGGTCGAGAAGAACCGTCGTCGAGGGCGAGTCATTACGGTTACAACCCAAACTATCTCGATGAAGACAAGCTGTTTGCCATCGCGCGACGAGAACGCGCAGTGCCGATGAATCCCTGCAACATTGGGGTCTCAGTTCTTAATCATGGTCTTTGGCGTGAGGTCGCGAAGAGGGCCGAGATGTTTCTGAATTATGTTTTCCGCTTCATCGCGTGCATGGGTCGTAATCCACAGACCGCTGGACGATTGTGGCCCGAGCTCGCGGAAGTTGTGATGCTCGATTTAATCGAGCAACCGGCTGTAGAAGACCTGCCCTTCCCTTCCAGCAACCTCTGGATACTGGACCAGGTCGCACTCTGGTTAACCCTGGGCCACGTTCCCGGCCTGACCCACGGCTACCTCTCGCGCGATCATGTGCTTCAGGGCGACGAATACAATGAGGACGGCAAAAGAAAAGTAGTCCACCACTATTTCGGTGTAGACAAGACCGCCTTCCTCTCGACGGCAAGACAAGGCATGAATCAATAGAAAGAGTTACCGGCCTGGCGGTTTCAAAACGGTACCGCAGATCGGTAACTGCTGGGCATAAGCTAATCGCCCTACCAGATTGCCGCGAAACTCCTTATCAAAGGAACCACTGGTTTGAGTTGTTTATCCCACTCGTCATGAGTTTTTGAATCAAGCCGTACTGGCCTTCGGCCATCAGGGCAGGGCTTACCACCTGTCGTCAGATCAGTCCGTAACCGAGCACGAAGGGCCTTGCTCAAATCAAATTTCTCACCTTGTTGCCGTCTTGGAAGACACTGTTGCAGTATGCTGAGATCTGCACTTTGATAACCATCGGTTGGGGGATACTGTCTGTAATATTCGAGTGTTTTTTGAATCTCTTCGGGGCTCGCCTGACACAGTAGTTTTTCATAGGTCTCTTGAAATACCTTCTCATCGAAATTGTAATTTATGTCCTGACCTGCGGCGGGTGCAGCAACGACAAGTAGTATTACAAGTAGTAGAGAGTGCTTCATTTGCTTCTCGAGATGGCTCTCAAGTGCAGTTCTCAAAATTTTCAACTGCCTTTTGGCATGCAGGGTGTGGCAATAAAATCCTTCGTCCCCACGTAAAATTTGGCAACACTCTCCTTACACACCGTCTCGCCGAAAGCCCAGATCTGCCGCTGCTTGATGCTATTTGCTTTTGGGTTATCGGGTAGGAAAGAGAGGTGCTCTTTAAAGCCCTCCAAAAGTTGTGTGTAATGTTGAAAGAGAGCTTCCTCGCCTTCAGTCTGTTCCGCCTTCTGGTCTGGACTGAATTGTTCTGCTTTGGCGTCAAATTTCAGTAAGTCAAAATATGCTTTGTGTTTGTCGTGTAATTCTCTAAGGGCTCGAACGTGCTGATATATGATTCCCTCAAGCACATTCAATTGTTCATCCTGCTTTACGTACTCCTTATAGTCTTTCCAGTGTTTGGCGATATTCGTAACGTAGCTAACGTCTCGGGAACTCTCGATAAAGTTAGTGTCACGGCGAACCTGTTCGATCAGAGTGGTTGTTACTGTTCTTTCAGAGTCCTGAAATTGAGAAGTCAAGGGAGGATCTTTTAATGCAATAGCGATTACTCTAGTGATGTCGTTAAGCAGGAAAGACACCCTTGACAACGTTATACTTTTGTCCTGAGTGAACCGGCTTAATTCATTAAGATCACTGCGGAGTTGGGTTTGGTATTGCGCTCCTCGTTCCTGTTCTTGCGCTTTTCGTTGAAGTTCTTGCTCACTTAACCAGTTGTAGAATGCGAACAATCCACCAACCACAGTTAGAAGTACGGTTACAACTGAGATAACAGGGGCCACACCTTCCCATGTATTCTTCTTGCGAAGGTTCTTGACCTCCAAATCCAACTTGGCCATTTCCAAATCCTGCCGACTCTCTTTTTCTTTCATAAGACTCCTGGTGGAAGGGAAAGAAATGCGGTTAGTGATTCAGCAGACGCATTCTTGCGAAAAGCAATGCGAAAGATAAAAATCAGTGGCGTTTATTTAGAGAGTCGCGGTGATCTTGTTTCCGGTTGGGTATAGCTGATCGGCAACCAGAGGCGCACGACTCAGATACTTTGAGAATTCTTGCAGCTCGAAATCCTACTACGGAGAATAAGTTTGGGTAAACAGGAAACTTCCCAGACTACCTGGGTTTCCCTTATATTTTTAAGCTCAATCGTGCCGAAGACGTAACGCGAAGTTCGGGGATTGGAAGATGCTGAGTTGCTGCTCGCCATTCGAGTCTTCCAGGACCTGAATGGCGCGACGGTTGAGAAATCGGCAATGTGCGGCGCTGGTGTTGTTTGCAGAGCCGTTGGCTGTTATTTCAAGGCCTTGCGTTCTCTTGGTAGTGCGCAGTCGTTGTGAGGCTTCCGGACTCAGGTCAATGATTTGATTGAAGCCGGTAACATAATCATACTGCTCGCACAACCGCAGGTTCGCTCGTATATCGAGAGTTTCGAGATAAATGTCGCTGTTTGAAAGAATGAAGTATTTCCTGTTCTCATCGGAGTGCTTGACGCCTGCCGCAAAGCAGCGCTGCGGATTGAAGTCACTGCCGTCTCGCAGGAAAATGTAGTCGCAGGTCAACGGCAGAGTTTCACGTTTGAGGGCCGGCTCGAGGCCCTGTTCCACGATCACCATCGCGATGTGAGGCGAGAAAAAATGATTGTAATACTCGATCAAACACTTCAGGTTCTCCGCGCTTCGATCGTGATTCCGGTACGCGAAAACGATTGTCGTATGACTCAACAGACGATCCACCTGCGGTCCAAACAGCACTAACGACTCGCGCAGATACCAGTGATGCACCTGTTTCTGCTGCGCGTCTGAATAATCGTCTTCGACCCAGGCGAGATGCGGCAGGAAACAGTAACAATTGAACTCTTTTTGCAGCACGAGACTGTTGACGTCCAGAACTTCAGTGCCTTTGCTGTTCAATTCGATGAACGCGTCGTAAACCGTGTCTCGCAACGCATACGCATACGTCGAATTCGCCTGCGTGATGCGTCCGATGTTGTCCGAGATCTTAATCAGCTCATCTTTATGAAGGGCGCCGAAGAACAACATGTCCCAGTCCGCCGGCAATTCGCGGATGGAGTCGCTGAACTTTCTGTCGAACTCATAATCGAAAACAACGTCGTCCTCGAAGATCAGTATGCCTGGTAGACCGAGGCGTCGTGCTTCGCGCACCACTTCGAGATGACTGAGCAAACAACCATAAGCGCCTGGAGTGCCTGACCAGCCCGTCGGGATTTTTAAAGTTTCTCCGTCGATTGCGGTGAAACGCTGCACCGCGTGAATTCCATGTTGCTGGAACTTATGCTGCATCGCTCGCCAGCGCTCCAGCCGGCGGTCCAGATTGATGCAAACCTTGTCCGGGAACAATTGGTTGACTGAGGCCGAAGCTTTTATGATGGCGCTCATATTGATGGGGCGGCGATTTTAATATGTCTTCGTTTGTTGGATCAGACTAATGAGCCAAGCGAACCCACTCGTCCATATTCCGCTTTACAGCGCCGACGGTGCCTGCGATGGCGACGTGCGCTACATGGTCGAGCAACTGCTGGCGTGTCTGGACAGCTACTTCGCCCACGGCAACACGTATGACGTGCTGGTCACTACAAATGACTGGCGCATACTGGAGGTCTTGCTCGGATACCAGGAAAAGACGCGGTATCCCTTCCAGTTGAGACTAGTGAGTCGCGATGAACTGCGCGAGGCGTTTCACACGAATGAGAGTCGCCTCCGTGATACTACCTGCATGAGAACGATCTTCTCAAAGTTTTATCCGATTATGACCCGGCAGTCCAGTGCGATTTTACATGTCGACTGCGACACGATTTTTTTACGCAAAGTGGATCTGAGTCCGCTCTTTGTCTCTGCTATCGGACTGGTCGATGGAAGTCAGTTCGAACAGAGCCCGCTTTGGTGTCCGACCGGCTCGCAGGCCGATTTCCTGGGTATCGCGAAACCGGTGCAGCCTGTGGCCCGGTGGATGAATTCCGGCGTGTTTGCGGTTCAGGGGCCGGGCTTTAAAATTTGCCAGCGAGAAGTGCGGCATTACCTTGAAAACCTGGAGCGCGCTCGCGGCGACCAGCTCATTCACGGCAATTCAGATGAGCTGATCATGAATGCACTGGCGCTGAAAGAACGAGCAGCGGTCACGGTGGTGTCTGATTACGGCTATAACTTTGTCGCGTACTACCTGAAATACGATCCAGACTGGATACAGCACGCAAAGATTGTTCACTTTCATAGCTTCAAACCGGATGCGTACTCGTACAGCGAGGGCGTTGTCAGGCATCGGTGTGATGGGATTCAGGCACAACGGCTCAGCGACGATTTGTATTTCGCAGTTCTGATGTGGTTTCGTCATGTGCACCGGGCCTGCAATGCATTACGTTTTGATTTTCCGAGGCTCTCGGCGATGCCTTTGGAAGTTGTCGAAAGTGAGTTGGCAAAAAGAGCGATTAAGATTAGCAGTAGCACCCTGGTGTAAGATTTCTCTGTGCAACCTCTGTGTCCTCTGTGTCTCTGTGGTAAGCTACAAATCACTACAGAGGCACAGAGGTTGCACAGTGACGAGCAACTTTCTTACACTACGCCTCGCCACAAACGACCTCGCGGGAGATGAACATGGCCGATGGTCCGATCCTTACTGACCAACAGTTGTCAGACTATCAGGAATTAGGATTTCTTCACTCGCTCCCAATCCTGTCGGACGCTGAGATAGCACAATATCGCGCCGAGATCGAGCGAACTTGTCAGGCAATTGGCGGCCGCACGACACGGCTTAACAGCCTGCATCTTTTCTTTCGGTGGGCCTGGGATTTGTGTACCCATCCGCGTTTGCTGGATCACCTCGAACGTATCATGGGTCCAAACATCCTCGTCACTTCAACCAGACTGTTTTATAAACATGGCCAATCAGCCTCATATGTGGGCTGGCATCAGGACGGAATTACACAACGGTTGGAAGATGGTCGTGCTCCGGCGATCTGGCTCGGACTAACAGCCGCCACCGTCGCAAACGGGTGCTTACGCGTCATTCCACGCTCTCATAAGTCTGGGCTGGTGCATCACGATTCGTCACCTGATCTGCCACCTTTGCCGGGCGCCAAACAATCATTCGTTAGCTGGCCTCGGGATGATCTTTCCGGCAGGATTGCGCAAGTTCCGCCAAACTACGATCAACCATTCGATCTGGTCATGCGCGCAGGCGAGATGAGCATTCATCATCCCGTAACTCTTCACGGTTCTAATCCGAACCTTTCTGCCGAACCGCGTATCGGATTGTCCGCCAGTTATACCATTCCGGAGCTCTACAAAAACCCGAAAGCCGTCGTCTGGGTGCGTGGTGATGGACCAAGACGTCACGATCATTTCCAGATCGATCAACCACCAGACGCGAGTTTTGAAGAAGCCGTCGCTGCTTATTGCGCCGGTGATTACCAAACTTTGTACGCGCCGTCTAAATAGAATTCCCGAAGTCCAAAACTCAACTTGCAAAAGGACGACGTTGTGACGCTGCCACTTTTATCCGTTGTAATCCCAACCAGGAATCGCGCTCAACTGGTGTGCGAGGCTATTGAAAGCGCGCTCAGCCAGCGTCACGGACAAGTGGAAGTGATAGTCGTCGACGACGGATCTACTGATAACACTGCGGACGTGATCGCCGAGCGTTTTGGATCTCACGTTCAAGTCCTGCGTCACGAGGAAAGAAGAGGTGCAGGCGCATCGCGAAACACAGGCATCCGCGCGGCTCGCGGGCATCTGGTTGCATTTCTGGACGACGACGATCTCTGGCTACCGGGAAAACTGGACGCAGAAATTTCCGTGCTCGAGCAGTTCCCGGATGCGAAGGCAGTGGTCTCTGATACTCTCATCTTCCTGAACGGAGAACGTGAGGAGCTGAGTTTTTTTGAGCGAAACGGACTGCTCGAAGCTACCAATGGCCAGGCGCGACTGATAAGTGAAATCAATTGGCTTTGGACCAACAGCATGAAAGGCGTCGCGATGTCGTCCGTAACCGTGCGGCGAGATATTTTGAATAGCATAGGGCAAGCGTGGTTTCCCGAAGACTTGACCACTTGCGAAGACTGGGAGTTTGAGATGCGTGTTTATCATCGCTGCCCGGTGATCGCGTTACCACGGGTCTATTCCTGGGTACGGTTGATAGATGATGGTACGCGCATCGGCCGCGCCGCCGGCAAGCCTCAAACTCCCGAACAACTAATCGGCGTGTTGAGTGATCGCCTGAAGGTGATGGAGCGCTCGCATTGGCTGAGTGGTCTACGCAATGATCTGGCCACTGAGCTAGAGCGCTACCGGGATGAGACCAGGAGTCAACTGGCGCAACTCGAGTTGGAAGCGTAACGATGGAAGAAGTACACCTATGGCGAGGTTCGTCTGAGCAGCGAGCGCAGCGCCATCACTTCGGCAACTCCGGCCACTTTTCTTATTTTGACGAACAGCTCGATCATCCGGAGTGGAAGAGTAAGAGGGTGCTGGATTTTGGCGGAAACACCGGCGGTCTGTTGCTCAGTCCGGGATGCACGATAAAACCGGAAAACTACTATTGTGTAGACGTGCTGCGGGAAGCGTTGGACCAGGGGCGCCAAAGATTTCCGCAAGCCCACTGGATTCATTTCAATCGCTATAACTGTTCTTTCAATCCGGAAGGCATCGCAGATTTACCAGTTCCAGAAACGAGCGTCGAGTTCGATATTATTCTGGCCTATTCGGTTTTTACGCACACTACTCGCGAGGAAATGAACGACCTCGTCGGACAATTACGAACACGCCTGGCGCCAAACGGCACCTTCGCGTTTACGTTTATGGATCCGCATCACAACGCCTGGCCCGAAAGATACGACGGGAATAATTTGAAATGGCGTTTGGAGAGGTCGCGACAAATGAATCCCGAGATGGACGTCGACGGCCTGCTGGAGCAGGGCCGGAACGCGGAGTGGTGCGCGCTTGTTGACGGCACGAAGCTCTACGTCAACGACAACGGTGTTTGGAGCAACGAAGCGGAAACCTGCATGACTTATAACGTTTTTTACACGGCTGAGTTTTTACAGCATGAATTTCCAGGCGCGCAGATCCGTCGTCCGGTCCAGGGAGACATGCAACATTGTTGCATCATGCAGAGGTAACTTATGTTCGCACCGTTTCCTGATTCGGCAATAATCAACGTTCCGGCCACGGTCGCGGGTGCTCTACTCGACGCCGCGGAAGATCTTCCTCTGTATGACAACAAAGATTTCTATTCAATAGCTCTACAATCGCTCGTCGCCGATACTGTTCGTGAGAAGTGCACCGATGCTTTCGATTGGCTGGTGAATCGTATTGATGAGGGAATCGCTCGCCGGCCCTATTGCGTTCTAATTCGCGGTTTACGATTCGACCGAGGCAACCGCTTGTTCATTGCCCTCAATCGAGCCTTCGGTAAAATGGTGGCACTTCCCTACCAGGAGCCGCGTGCGCAACTCGTTCACTACCTTCAACCACGGACTGACATACCTTCATCGCGTGGCGGCCGGGAGGCAGAGCGATTGCACACAGACGCTGCTGATTGGGGAACGCCGATACGATTTATCTCGATGCTCTGTGTACGCGCTGATCCTCGTGGACAAGGTCGTTCGCGTTTACTGGACGTCGACGCAGTTCAAGAGGCAGTAGAGAACAAACTCGGCCGTGACAGCCTCGATTGGCTGAAGACCGAGCCAGTGCCGTGGCAATTGCACTCCTGCTGGGGCGGTGGTTTGAAATGGCGCCGGGTGTTGACGGAATCGACGGTATGTTGGCGGCGTTACACGATTCTATTGGCGGTCAATGTCGAAGGCGCCGAGGTTTCCAAAGAGTTGCTGAGTTTACTGGACGAGTTTGAAAAGGTCGTCGAGGGTTCCGATCGAAAGATCGATTTTCTCATGCAGGAAGGCGAGCTATTGTTTTCAGACAACACGCGCGGCCTGCATGCACGTACGGCGATCACGGACGCGGATGAATCAAGACGGCTGATGATTCGGAGTTGGATACAGACTGACTGAACGGGACATTGCGCAATGGAATTTGCTCAGCTTTATGATCGCGTTGAAATTGAGGGTGTGGCGGCGCCAATGGATGTGTCGGGCCTGGCGGGAGTTTGGATCAATTCAAATCCTGATACGAACGGCATCGCGCGCATGGAGTTTTCTGACGTAGAAGGCAAACTGTCAGTGCGTGTTCACGCAGTTGGGCCAAACGGCTTGATCGATTGGGGACCGGCGCCGGTGAAACTGCTTGCGGCGGCGCCCCACTCGCGAGCCAATGCGGGATTTACCTGCACCTATGATTTCGGGTTCGCCGAAACGCGCCTGCAAGCAATGATCATGAAAGGACTGATCGTGCTGGCACAGTTTCATAAATTCAAAGACGACAGCAATCGTATGAACTTTTTTGTTCGTGAATACTTCGCCGTAGTTCACGATCGTTACTAAGACGTAATCATGGACTTCAAACAGAGTGGCCATCTGGATCCGGCGCTGACCGATCCGGCAACCAGAACGCTAAGGACAGACAAGCTGACCGGCCGTTGGCTCAACACCAATCCTGACACGCAGGGGATAACCGAGTGTGTGATCAAACAGGATGGTGAGCTTTTCACTATCGATGTCGCCGGTGCGGGGCCGGATGGCCCGATCAAGTGGCCCACATGCCGAACCGAACCACTTGCGAATCTGGAGGAGGAAGCCGGGCAGCGCACGTTTGCTCTTAGCGCAACATTCGACTTCGCGTTTATGACGGCTGAGACTTATATCCGCGTGAACAAAGGCGTACTGGTGATCGTGCTGTTTGCGTCGTTCCGAGACGGTAGCAAACGATCGGACTACGTGAACCGGGAATTCTTCTACCGTCCGTGATCATCGGTTGTTGCCAGCTCGCTGAGCAGGCTCAAGAACAATAATATCGACAGAGCTCGTGGAGGACTTGGCACAAAAACTCACCAAATCGCTCTTCAATCAGAACGACAGTCGCTTCGCAGGCTGAATCAAATCAACTTTTAAGGTGTCCCTTGGCTTTCGTTTCCAGAAAAACCCAACAGTTTACTTATTTCGCCCAGCAACTCGGCGACTCCATGTGGCAGGGCAAAAACGTGCTTGATTTCGGAGGCAACGTCGGCAATATACTCCGCGATCCGAACTCGACGATCGACGTCGAGCGATACTGGTGCCTCGACGTCGATAATGAAGCACTCGCTGCCGGCAGAAGCACGTATCCGCAGGCTCACTGGGTTTGGTACAATCGCTACTGCTTCTTCTTCAACCCGCGGGGGCTTCCCCACTTGAAGCTACCGGAGATCCCCCAAAGATTTGATTACATCGTAGCGTACTCGGTGTTTCCCAATACGTTGGCCAGCGATATGCTCGACCTGGTTAACCAGTTATTGGGGTTATTGAAGAAAGACGGAAAGCTCGCTTTTACATTTATCGATCCACATTATCGCCCGTGGCCGGATCGATATGACGGAAATAATTTTTTGTGGCGACTGGAAAAAGTCAGGGTGGAGGAGAATGCCGGTATCGACATCCGCACCACCGCGGACATGGCTCGGGACGCAAAGTGGTGTGTTTTAGTTAACGGCAAAGATCTCTATGTGGAGACAGACGACATCCGCCCCTGCGCACCAGAGCAACAAGTGTCGTGTTACATGTTCTACACAGTCGATTACATGAGGCAATTATTTCCGAGAGCGACGATTTTGCCCCCCACAAACAACGAGATGCAGCATTGTTGTATTTTGACGAAGTAGTTTGATTATTTACGCGAAGGCGCGGCTTTGTTGGAAGCAGTACTACCCCCGGTAGCGGGTGGCACTGACGGCTTCCAGCTCAACTATGGACTTTTGACGCAAAGCCTGTTGGTGGTCTGGAATAGGAAAGGAGTTCGCGTGGAGTTTGTTCGTCTCACACCGGAACAGCAGCGTTCATTCGCGGAGGATGGCTTCTTAGTCATTCCCAACGCCCTGCCAAAAGAACGCGTCGACGAGATGGTGGAAGCGAGCGACCGTTTGGCCCACTCACTACTACAAAAACCTCCACTCACCGGCAGGCCGGAGTTCAATCATCTGGATTTGCGACCCGGTTTATTGAAAGAAGAGGCTCTCTTTAAACTCGTCGACAATGGCTCTACCGTCCCGCTCGTGGTGCAGTTGATGAGCCCTAACATTCACCTTCATTCAACCACACTCATTTACAAGCGACCGGAAGAACCGAATGCTCCGACTTTCCGCCGTGGCTGGCATCGTGACATTCGCATCCCACGCGATCTCGGTCACGAGAACTTGCCACTCGTAGGCATGAAGATCTGCTATTGCCTGACAGACTTTCACGAGCCGGCGAGCGGAATGACTTTGATGGCCCGCGGCAGCCATCTAAAACACACTCCGCTGCAACTGCGCAAAGGTGAGGTCGATCCCATAGACGTCGAGGTATGCGATCTGAGGCTTAACGCCGGCGACGCCTTCATCTTCGAGAACCGTATCTATCACACCGCGACTCCCAACCGGAGTAATCGCACCTCCAAAGTCTTGATGTATGGCTACTCTTACCGCTGGATGAAACCGGAGGTATATCTCGAGGTGCCGGACAAAGCGCTGCTGGCGAAGGCCGATCCGGTTGCGCGCCAGTTGCTCGGCGAATATCGCGACGTCGATACGCAACCGTGGGCTTTACAACGATGGGCGAAAAAACATGGAGTGCTTCCGGAGACAGTGCCGTGGACGGTCGAAGTTGAAGAAGTGAACTAATAAAACGTGGTAGTGAATTTGGTGACGCACATCTCACAGCGACAAACCCAATTCTTTTACTTCGACTAGGTTGCACAAAGAAACCTCAGATAAATCGTGAATCTCAGATTTCACTGGATGCTTCCTAAAAGCGGTGAGGTAGTGTTGCAAGGCACGCAAACACCTCGCGACGCGGCGCGTTTTCGCGTCGAATCCACTCGTCTCAACTCGCCTGCAGCCAAACCGGAAATGGAAGGCTGGGTCCACTTCGCACAGCATGCAGAAAATGCCGGCATCGAATCTGTCCTGATCGCACTCAATCGCTACGAGCCTGATCCGTTGATGATCAGTTGTGCGCTCGGACGCGCCACTAAGCAGCTCAAATTCATTGTTGCTTATCGTTCCGGACTGATGCAGCCGACGATATTCGTTCAGCAGGTCAACACCTTGTCTGGTCTGATTGAAGGACGCGTCGATTTGAACATCGTCGCGGGTAGCTCAACCGCCGAGCAACACGGCTATGGGGATTTTCTCGCGCACGATGAGAGATATGCGCGGGCTGAAGAATTTCTGGCAGTGTGCAATGCGTTCTGGCGATCAAACGACGAGGTTAATTTTCACGGCAAGTATTACCAGGTCGAAAAAGGAAGATTGAACACGCCCTTCATCGCGCCAGATCGAGCAGCTCCCGAAATCTATATCTCGGGACATTCTGAGCCATCCGAGCAACTCGCTCGTTCGCAGGGCACCTGCTGGTCGCGCGTAGTGGATACACCAGAAAAGCTCGCCGCCGCGGTGAGTCGTATGCGCACGGCTGGTATCAATGTCTGTTTGAGACTGGGCTTGATATGCAGGCCGACGCGCGAGGAAGCGATTGACGTCGCGACATCAATTCTGCCGGAAGACAGACGCGAGCAAACCACCTCGCTTAAAGACGACTCGCAGATGTACAGAGAAGCCGCTGCTGTCTCCAACGACGCACATTGGATGAGCCATAATCTTTGGGCGGGTTTGGTGCCGCACTATGGTCCAGTCTGGACGGCGCTTCTGGGTTCGCCTCACGAACTTGCCGAAGCTTTCATCGAGTACAAGAAGATCGGTGTTACTGATTTTATTCTTTCAGGCTGGCCGGAAATAGATGAAGTGACGAGGTTTGGTCGAGAAGTGCTACCACTCGTCAGAGAGGCCGAGCAACGTGTGACGGTATGAATTCAAAGCTAAGATTTCACTGGATGCTGCCTAAGGGCGGCGAAGTCGGCATGAAGACGGCGCAGGAAACCAATCGTGTCCTCACCACGAAGAGCACGTCGCCTGCTGCCATTCCCGATATGGAAGGCTGGGTTAAATTCGCGCGGCAAGCGGAAGAATCGGGAATCGAGTCGGTCTTACTTTCTTTCAGCCGCTACGAGCCGGACACAATTATCATCGCCTGCGCCGTCGGCCTGGCCACGACCCGACTGAAGTTTATCGTCGCCTATCGCTCGGGGCTGATTGGCCCAACCAGTTTCGTCCAGCAAATCAATACGGTTTCCAGTTTGCTCGGTGGACGCATGGCTCTGAACGTCGTCGCCGGCAGCTCGACAGCCGAGCAACGCGGGTACGGCGATTACCTGGAGCACGACGAGCGCTATGAACGCGCGGATGAATTTCTTTCAATCTGCAATTCGTTCTGGCATGACAAGAACGAAGTCAGCTTTGAAGGAAAACACTATCGCGTCGAACAAGGCAAGATCCATACGCCGTTTATGGCGCCTGACCGTAATGCTCCCGAGATTTACGTCTCAGGTCACTCGGAACAGGCACAACACCTGGCACTTACGCGCGGGTCTTGCTGGTTGCGGTTGATTGATACGCCTGAAAAACTCGCCCCCGTTGTGAAACGCTTTCGCGATCAGGGCGTCGAGGTCTGTCTTCGACTCGCCCTGATCTGCCGGCCCACACATGAAGAGGCAGTCAAGGCCGGCGAGGCGATGCTGCCAGACGAGGAAATTCGCAAACAGGAGCGTACGATCCTCACCAGGAGCGATTCGCAAACGCTCCATCAGGCGCTCGCGGTCGCCGACGAAGTCGGTTGGCTAAGTCCGAACTTGTGGGCGGGAACGGTGCCTTATTATGGCTCGTCGGCGATAACCCTGCTCGGTTCTCCGCAGGAGCTCGCAAACTGTTTTCTCGAGTACAAGCGGATCGGCGTAACGCAATTCATTATCTCAGGCTGGCCCAAACTCGACGAGATGAAAATATTCGGCCGCGAAGTCCTGCCGCTTGTCAGGCACGCAGAGCAATCTTCAGAACGCTTTCAAACAAATAACGGAAGGTAAACGTCGTGACAGCAAAAGCACCCAGAGCATTCAACCGCGGGATATATCACGATCACCCGGAGTACGTCTTCTATGGCACTGACGACGGGGCTCAGGATGGATCGTTCTGGGAGTTCGCACAGTTTGTGGACCACTACAATAGCGTCCCTGACTACCGCAAAGAAGATATTCATATGATCAGCGTCGTGGGAGGGCTCTACGGTCTCAATCTGATTCCGCTCTGGCAACCAAAGCGCATCACGATCTTCGACATCAATCCGCCGGCAGTGACTTACTTTCGCCTCATCCGGCGCGTGTTCACCACGAGTGATAACGCGCAACACTTCCTCCAGCGGCTATCGGATGCCGATTACGAAGTGCACACTGAACAGGAAGAATTTGTGCGAGAGAATATTCGTTTGAAGCAACAGGGATGCTTGCCGACCGAGCGTGGCTCGACGAAGCGGCCGTACGAGCAGAGCTGGCAATATGCGCTGGAGAAGTTTGACTTAACGAAGAAACTGTTGTCGGAAGTTCCGCTCGAGATTCGCACCGAGCCGATGGAGAGCGAGAGTTTCAGCAGTTGGATACGCGAGCAAAACAATCTTTGGATCTACGCCTCGAACATAACTCAATTTCACTTCTTTGATTTAGAGCTGGCGGACACTTCAAATGTGGTTCTGATCCAAATCATCCATCCGGAACAGCCACAGCTTCTTGATCTCGCGCCGTTGGCTGGTGGCCCGGTGAAGATACATTTTGAGATTCCGCTCCGCGCGGAACGCATGGACAAGGAGCCCGCAAATGCCTAACAAGATCCGCGTGATGACGAACGCTTCTGCACCTGCAACCGGAACATATTCACAGGCAATCCGCACCGGCGATCTCGTCTTTGTAACGGGCCAAACTGGTCGCAACTCGCAAACAGGCAAGCTCGAAGAGGGTCTTGAGGCACAAACTAATCAAACGTTCGCAAACGTCGAAGCAATTCTGAACGCATGCGGCTGCTCTCCCGCGGACATTGTCAAAGTGACGCTGCTGCTCGCTGACATCAATGACTTCAAGGCGGTCGACGCTCTCTATGCCAGGTGGCTTCCCGGCATCGGCATCACGGCCCTCCCGGCGCGCACGGCGTTCGCAGTAGCAGGCCTCCCACACGGCGCCTTAGTCATGCTTGACGTCGTCGCCGCCTACCCGACTGACTGAAGCCACAAAAGCACAAAGTAATTGAAGTGCACAAAGGCACAACAAACACAAAACATACTCTCCGATCATCTTGTGCTTTTTGTGTACCTGGCTCTAAGCCGCTCATACAGACAATCATCGTGATAACTTGCGTTCTTGTCCTGGCCGGCGGCGCGCCACATCTCGTTCCAGAGATGAATCGCGTAACTCTCCTCATCAACTAATCCGCGCGCCTCAGGCTCTAACACTCTCCGCCACTCCGCGAATCCCAACGGTGAGAAAATCTTGTGTGGCTTCGCGTAAGACTCTAACGAACACCTTTTCACAGCTTCAGTCATGAGTCTTGGACCGGTTTCGCCCCACATCAACTGCTGTGGATCTTTTTGCTCACACACTTGCCACGCATACGCCATCACCTCACTGCCGGCCGGGGCCTTGATGATCCCACTACTGATAACCTCCCTCTCTTTATCGAGCTCGCTGGAAAAAACGTAGTCTTCCACAAAATCAAAAGGCTTTAGACAAATCACGTCGGTATCGATCCACCAACCGCCACGCTCCAACAGCAGCTTGTACCGGAAGAAATTAGCAAACCCGGCATACGACGCCTGATGCTTGTACTGAAAGATGCTGGCGGCCGGTAATATCTCGCTTGCATCCTTGATTACCGTGCCGGCAGGTACATCCTTCACCTCGTCGTAAACATAAAGATGATACTCATGATCGTTTTGCAGGAATGACGTAATCGAGAGCTGTTCCATAACGGAAAGCTCTGGTCCAATCCACAGCCCTTGAATACTCACGTTCATCTAGCTCGTACACGCCGCGTTGATTTGCCGCGCTCGATCGATCGTCTTATGGCGGTTCCAAACCAATTCCCGCCCTCGTTTTCTGACCTCGTCCAATGCCTCGTGATTTCTCTCGTCCAAAACAAATGCGATTTTCTCTTCCAGGTTCCGGGCATTTACCGGGACGTAATGCTGATGCTCCATGAATCCGAGCTGTCTCAATGGTCCACTGACGGAATCGTCCGCCACCAGCAGCGCGCCGGTCGCGGGGATCTCAAAGTATTTGGCCAGCACGTAGTGAAACATAGAGCTGTCAGTGAAAGCGGCACGATAACGATTGATCTTCATGGCATAGCCGCGACCGATGGCGTCGTTTCGATCGTAGTCATAACCGGTGTAATACCCGGGATGATCGTGGCAAACAATCGGATACGCGCGCGCGTGACTCAATGCTCTCATCCGGTCGCGCAAGGGATAGTAATTGCCGTGGGCACCGCTAACAAAAATCGCATTCTCCGGGTTGTGATTGTACGGGACCGCGAAGTCCGGTGAAGCCGAATGTGGGACCCACACGACTTTCTTTGTACCCGCAAACTCCGGATACAACTTGTTCCACAAATACCCGACGGTCGAAAGCACCGTGTCGCATAAAGCATACGCAACGGCTTTAGCATTCCTCATCCGCTGGTCCCACCAGTGAAGGTCGTCCGCAAAAATCACTTTGCGGCAAGGCAGTTCATAAATTTCGCCCGCATGCGGATTCAACAGGTTATAGCACTCCCAAAACAGTATGATGTCGGGCAATTCATGGCACTCGGCGAGCAGCCTGTCTCTTATCGTTCCGGTCCCAGTTAAAAGTTTGTATGTCTCGACGTGTCTCCAGTTGAAATGTGTGATGAGGCCGGTCATTACATGGTAGAATTCGCGGCTAACATAGCTCCTCAGGACTTCTAACTCAGAAACGATTAGCTTCATCGAAACGCCCTATGACTCACGTTAAAAACGTTTTTGTTAAGCGCGATTTTCTAACGAAACGGGAATTGCAGGCATTAACAAAATACGTGCTCGAGCACGAGCCTGACTTCACTCCGAGCACCGTGATTCCGCACGAAGGACCGGAAGCGAATGCCGATCTTTCTTATCGAAAATCGATGGTTCTCTACAATCTGGGTGAGTATACGTCCATGATTCATGATCGTTTACTGGCTCTGCTTCCGGAGGTCCTGGCTGCATTCAAACACGAAACTTTTCCCATCGCTCATCTCGATATTCAACTTACGGCCAGTAACGACGGCGATTTTTTCAAAGTGCACCAGGACAACAGCTCCGAGGAAATAACCGGCCGGGAAATATCTTTCGTCTACTATTTTCATTCTGAGCCAAAAGCTTTCACCGGCGGCCAGCTTAAACTCTATAACTCACAGGACGGAGCAGTTCAGCAGTCCAAGAAGAGGACGGCGCAAACAATCACGCCGCGACAGAATACGCTCGTACTGTTTCCGAGTTCTTACGACCATGAGGTATTGCCCGTCCGCTGTCAATCGCGCAAGTTTGTCGACAGTCGATTCACCGTAAACGGCTGGATCGTCCGGCAAGAAGCCGCGGCTAACGAAACGCCGCAGCAGGACATGAGCTGGCTGGTTGAAGCAGCCAACGCCCTGAGTGTTGCTTATCCTCGACCCTGGCCCAAGTTGTACCTCACGCTCGAAGAGGCGTCGGAGTTTTCAGGTCTATCTCGTGAATACCTGCAAAAGCTCGTCAAGCAACAGGTATTAAAGGCAATCGATGATGGTGGCTTGAAAATTCGTTGCACGGATCTCGAGAGCCTTTAATCGCCTATCGTGGGAGCGTTTATGAATACCGTAGAGCAACTCGCCGCAAAATCAGATCTTGGGAAACTGTTTGAGCAATCTGGATACGTCGTCATCAAACAATTCATTCCCGCGCTGATGTGCCGGTACTTCGCAAAGAATGTAAGAGTGCTGGAGGCGAATTCGCGTCTTCATTTTGGCGACCCACAAGTTGAGAAAGCGTTCTCGGGTGGGTCGCTCGCAGTAGCGGAAACGCTGCTCGATGTGATGACTCCGGTCCTTTCAGGCACACTTGGTTATGAGTTGTACCCGACTTATTCCTACTTGCGCGTTTACGTTAAAGGCGCTGAATTGCGAAAACATACAGATCGGTATTCATGTGAAGTCAGTGCCACTATACCGATCGAGTTTGAGACTGAACGTATCTGGCCGCTCTGCCTTGAAATCAACGGCAGCGCAAAGATGATCGAGCTCGAGCCAGGCGATGCGCTGATCTACAAGGGCATCCAGATTCCGCACTGGAGAGAACCTTTTGAGGGTGAGCGCCAGGTGCAGGTGTTTCTACACTACGTTAAGAAGGACGGGCAATACAGCGAGTTTAAGTTCGACAAGCGACCTGACTTAGTCTACCACCTGTAACAAGGCCTATCGCATCACGAGGCTCCATAACCACATCGTCAAAAACATCCCATAGAATAATGCCAGCGCGACCAAAGCTAACCGCCGCCACAACGGCGGGCGCAACGCGACCGGCAACAGACGCGTGTTGACATATAACACGTGGAACGAGCTGATGATGAAAACAATCCCGGCCATGTTCGCGCTCAACGTCAGCAGAATGATCGGCTGCGTCAAACGCAACGCGAGAATACCCCACACCGTGATCACCGACAGCACCGAGTAATAAACAACGCGCACATCGCCGCCGCGCCAACCGCGAATGCGCGAGCTGCCCGCCCAGAGGATGTCCGTGATTCCGCGCGTCATGCCTTCGAGAATGTCGAGCTGCGCTTTGAACAGTATCCAAACACCGAGTATCGCGATCGCGCCGCCGAAGATCGCGCCCTTCTGTGTCGCCACTGCCTGCGCGAGGGCCGCGGCGATGCCAAGCCCGCGAATGTCGCTCCCCGCGGGCACAAACGTAACGTAAAGCAACGCCGGTAATGCCATGCCGAGAATGGCGCCCGTGAAGTAAACGCCCCACTGGTCCACCCGCACGATGCGCCACCAGCCGCGCCAGCGTTCGAGTGACTCTGCATCCGGTCTGAACGTGCTGCCGGAATGCGCGAGCGCGACTTTCTTGCCGCCGACCGCTGCTGGAATGAAACCCACGATGCTGCTCATGCCATAACCTTTGTCGCGCGCCCAGTTGCTCAACGTCAGGTTCGCCACACCACCGCCGCCTGCATATGCCGCAAACGCACCGAGTAGAAAGAAATCAGCGCCGGCCGGTACGAATTGAAAGGAGCCAGTATTTACGTTATACCCGGCGAAGCCCACTACCGCCGCGCCCCACGTCGGTAAAGGAACGAAGAGCACAGCGAGCACGCCCAGCACACCGATGATTAGTGCGACCATGATCCAGTTGAGATACTCGAGCGTGCGCTCGATGCGGCGCCCCACCATCAACACCATTCCGCACAGTAGAAACAGCGAGACACCGATCGCGTAGACGGTGTTGGCTTCAGCGGCCACGGGCAAACGTTTCGCGAAAAGGAAGAAGACGGCGCCCGCGGCAGCGCCGGCCCATCCGGGCCAGCCCATCTGGAGAAAGTAGAGTATTGCATAAAACCAGGCCCAGAAAGTCGCGTGTGGACGCGTGCGCATGAAGCCGGTGAAGATGGGCTCGCCGGTGGCCATCGTGTAACGCATCAGCTCGACGTTGAGTAACGTTTGAAGCAGCGCGGCGACGCCGACCACCCACAGCAGCGACAGGCCGTATTTGACGAACGCTGCTGGTCCAAGCAGGAATTCACCACTGCCGATCGAGACGCCGAGCGCGATCACGCCTGGGCCGACCGCGCTGAACCATTGAAGGCCCCGCGGCCGCGGCGCATGCGGGAGCTCGTCAATTCGCCATGCATCTAGACCAGTACGTGCTTCGGGCGCCGTTTTAGTTACGGTTTGTGTGCTCATTGAATTTTCATCCACAGATTTCACAGATTCCTTAAACAATCTGCGTAATCTGTGGATAGTCATCCTTCAGAGGGGTTGCAGCATAACATGTGAATCTTGTCTAATCCTGTAAAAAATGGATAGAGCGTCAGTTTTGAATTTTGAAAATACGCCGAAGGCGTTCGCTAATTTCAGCCCAGGGGTTCGAGCATCGCGAGAACCCTGGGACATGATTTCAAACGCGACCCAACCCTGAAAGGGTTAGCCGGTTAACAAACCCTTTCAGGGTTCAATAACAATTTTATGTTCTGACCCAGGGTTGTCTCTGCGCTCCAACCCTGGGCTAAAATTAGCGAACGCCTTCGGCGTAAGTTTGGTCAATTTCAAACTGATGCACTACTAAAAAATGACGCTTCCAGCAAAGCCAGCTCAATCTCCGATCCGTATCGCGACATCCGGCGACGCGCCGCAGATTACGTCTGTCATCAACGCCGCATTTAAAATCGCCGAGGAATTCTTCATTGACGGCAATCGCATCAAGCAGGCGGAAGTCGAAGAGTTGCTCACCAAGGGCGCTTTTCTGCTCGCGGAAGCGGGTAACAAGTTAAACGGCTGCGTGTACGTCGAGCTTCGCGGTGAACGATCGTATCTGGGCCTGTTGTCGGTCGATCCAACGTGCCAGCAAGGCGGGGTCGGCTCGCTGCTCATGACCGAAGCGGAAAGATACTGTCGCGAGCGAGGATCGGAGGGCATGGATATCCTCATCGTCAGTCTTCGTGAGGATCTCCCATCGTTCTATCAAAAGCGCGGGTATGTCGAGAGCGGCACCACGCCGTTCCCTCCTGACGTCCCAACAAAAATCCCCTGCCATTTCATCAACATGTCGAAGCCCTTGTGAGCCGTGGCCAAGCGTAAGGAAGAAATATTGACGATCGACGGGCGCGAGGTGCGCGTCTCGAATCCTGACAAGCCCTACTTCTCCGTCCAGACGAAGCTTACAAAACTCGAGCTCGTCCAATATTACTTATCGATCGCGCCCGGCGCGCTCGCCGGTATTCGCGACCGGCCCATCGTGCTGAAACGCTTCGTCGATGGGGCCGAAGGCCAGGTGTTTTACCAGAAGCGTGCGCCGGAGAATCACCCGGAGTGGCTGCGTACCGTCACGTTGTCGTTTCCCTCAGGACGAACGGCGGACGAAGTGGTTGTTGACGATACGGCCGGATTGGTTTGGGTCGTGAATCTCGGCTGCATCGAGCTTCATCCACATCCCGTGCGTTCGCAGGATCTCGATCATCCGGACGAGCTGCGTGTCGATCTTGATCCTGGCCCAGGTGTGGAGTGGGAGAATGTGCGTCTGGTCGCGCTCGAAGTAAAAGTGTTGCTGGAAGAGATGGGATTGCGTGGGTGGCCCAAGACGAGCGGCTCGCGCGGCATGCATGTCAATGTTCGAATCGAGCCGCGCTGGACGTTCAGCGAAGTGCGACGTGCGGCAGTGGCGTTGTCACGTGAGATCGAGCGGCGAATGCCGAAGCTCGCGAGCTCGAAGTGGTGGAAAGAAGAGCGACACGGAGTTTTTCTCGACTACAACCAGAACGCGAAAGATCGGACGACGTGTTCGGCGTATTCGGTGCGGCCACTACCTGACGCGCGTGTTTCGACGCCGCTTGAGTGGAATGAAGTCGCTGACTGCGAGCCTGCTGAATTCACCGTGCTGACGGTTCCGAAGCGTCTGGCTGAGATCGGAGATCCGCACGCGGAAATGGACGCTGCGGCTGGTTCGCTGGAGAAGCTACTTGAGCTCGCTGATAGAGATGAAGCGGAAGGTTTAGGTGATGCGCCGTGGCCGCCGCACTTCGTAAAGATGGCTGGCGAGGCGCCACGCGTGGCGCCTTCGCGAGCGAAGAAACCCGCGGCGAAGAAGCGTGTGCGCATGCCGCTGCTCGTTGTGGCTAACTCGCCGGACAAGAAGGCTGCGCTGGAAGGACTTGAACGCTGGAAAAAGAAGTATCCGAAAGTCGCGAAGCTGCTGGCGGTTGACGATGTGCTGGTTGATACGATGCGTGGTCGTTCATCGACGTGGACGCGCATCAGAGTCAACCTGCGTAACGTTCCCGAGAAACAACGGCCGGCGCAGGAAACTCCCGATCCTGACGACGACCCCACCCGCGAGTGGCGCGAAATGCACCGCAAACGTGGACAGGATTAATCTGCGTAATCTGTGGATAACTATCTCGTCTTAAAGATCAGCTCAATTTCATGTGGCGGCACGACCTCCAGCTGCGCGAAGGTACAATCCGACGGCTTCTTATCACTCCGCCACCGTCGAAACTGCGCCGTGTGTCGAAAACGATCGCCCTGCATGTGATCGTAAGCAACCTCAACCACCAGCTCCGGCCGCAACGGCTCCCACGACAGATCTTTCCCCGCACTCCAGCGGCTCTGCGCGCCCGGAATCCTGTGCGCCAGATCGTCGCCCGCCCACTCTTTCCACGGATGCTCCGCGAGCGCGTTCTTCCTATACGGCTTCAGAAACTCCACCAGCTCGATGCGCTTCTGATCGGTGAAACTCGCGCACACACCAACGTGTTGCAGGTTACCCGAATCGTCAAACAGTCCCAGCAACAACGATCCGATACGATCGCGGTCGCCTTTTTTGTGCCAACGAAAACCAGCCACGACGCAATCGCAATCGCGCTCGTGTTTGACCTTCAGCATCACTCGCTTGTTCGATTCGTAAGTTCCTGCAACCGGCTTCGCCACCACGCCATCGAGTCCCGCGCCTTCGAAACGACGAAACCAGTCAGACGCCACTTCAAAATCGCTGGTCGCCGGTGTCAGGTGCAGCGGCGGCTTCGCATCTGCGAGTACTGATACCAAACGCTCGCGGCGCTGTTCGAACGGCTGATTGCGCAAATCCTTCTTCCCTTCACTCAGCAGATCAAAAAATACGATCGATGCCGGGATCTGTTCCGAGAGTAGTTTTACCCGCGATGCGGCTGGATGGAGACGCAACTGGAGCGAGTCGAAATCGAGTGCGCTTTTCTGTGCGATCACGATCTCGCCGTCGAGCACACACCGAGTTGGGAGTTGCTTCAGTATCGGATCGATCAGCTCAGGGAAATAACGGTTCAGCGGCTTCTCATCGCGGCTCTGGATAAACACTTCTTTGCCGTCGCGAAAGATCAGGGCGCGAAAGCCGTCCCATTTGGGTTCGAAGATCCATGCGCCGGCTTTGGGCAGCTCGCTGACGCGTTTGGCAAGCATCGGAAGAACGGGTGGATTAACTGGGAGTTCCATGATCTGTTTTTGATCACAGATTACACGGATTGATTGTAGACGTGCGAGTCCGCGGAAGCGTTCTGGGCGTTATCGCTTCCGCGAACTCTTCGTGGCCCCCTCACCAAGGCCACCGTCTGAGACCTTCGGATCCCGAACCTCAGGTCTCAGAACTTCATCAAGACCCCGAGTCCGCAGAAGCGCCCTCGAACGCACCGCGTGCTTCCGCGGACTCTTACCTGGCCCCCCACCAGGCCACTCAAAGTCAATCTTCTAATTATGAACATTGCACGCGAGTTGGTAGGTGAGAACTCGCGGCAGCATCGTAAGCGAAACGCATTCTACTCTCATCTGAGTGTAATTACAAGTAGCGCCACAAAAAAGCACAAAGAATTTCTCGCCACAAAAAGCACAAAACCCTTCGACTAATCTTTTTGCGTTTTTGTGCCTTTTTGTGGCATCTTCCGTTCATGCCGGATCGGTTTGAAGAGATTGCGGAGGGGCTGGCCGCGGTGGCGCGTGGGTTTCACGCGCGCGGCTGGCTGCTGGGGACGAGTGGGAATTTGAGTGCGGTTGTCCAGCGAGAGCCGCTTCAGATTGCGATGAGTCCGAGCGGCGTCGATAAGGGTGAGCTGCGCGCCGATCAGCTACTCTCGATAGATGAGCATGCTCGTATCGTCAGCCAAAACGGCGGCAAGCCGTCTGATGAGTCGCTGCTGCACATTCGCATCGTAAAGGAACGTGGCGCCGGTGCGGTGCTGCACACGCATTCGATCTGGAATACGATCCTTTCCGATCTATACGCGGCCGAGGGCGGCATTAAGATCGAAGGCTACGAGATGCTGAAGGGTTTGCAGGGTGTGCGCACACACGAACACGCGGAGTGGCTACCCATCGTCGAGAATTCTCAGGACATGCCGGCGCTTGCCGAAACTGTCGGCGCGACGCTAAATAAACACAAAGCCGCGCACGGTTTTCTACTTCGACGTCACGGGCTCTATTCGTGGGGCGAAAACCTCGCGCAGGCAAAGCGGCATGTCGAGATTCTTGAATTTTTGTTGGAAGCGCTGGGCCGCACATTGAATATGCGAAATAATGCGAGGTAAGGAACATGGCTGTAGTAACGATTGTAAACGAAGACAAGAAGCTCACAAACGCGGACGAGATAAGAGCGAGCCTCGCGCCGCACGGTATCGACTACGAACGCTGGACGCCTTCACATCCAGTGCCCGACGACGCACCACCAGAAGCCATTCTTAACGCCTACTCGCGCGAGATTGACGCCTTGAAAGCACGCGGCGGCTACGTGACTGCCGACGTGATCGACGTTAGTCCCACCACACCAGGTCTCGAAGCGATGCTGGCGAAGTTCAATCGCGAGCACTGGCACGACGAAGACGAAGTCAGATTTATCATAGCCGGACACGGGCTCTTTCACATTCACACGACGACGGGCGCTGTGCTCGCCATTGAAGTTGAAGCCGGCGATCTGATTCGTGTGCCGCGAGGCACGCTGCACTGGTTCAATCTTTGTTCCGATCGCCGCATCAGGGCGATTCGTTTGTTTCAGGATAGGGCCGGCTGGACTCCCAATTACACCGAGAGCCGCGTTGACGAAAACTTTCTTCCGGTGTGTTTCAGCGCCGCGCACCTCACCACCGCGACATGAGCCGCCTCGAGCACGTTCGGGCAATCCTCCTCGATATCGAAGGAACTACAACGCCAATCGCTTTTGTTCACGATGTGTTGTTTAGTTACGCGCGTGATCATGTGAGGGAGTTTCTGCTTGAGAATCCGGCAGCGGAGGATATTGCGCTCCTGCGTGAAGAGCATGCGGTTGAGGAAAGTGATGCGCCACCGGTTACAGATGAGATTGAGTCGATTGCGGCATATGTCGAGTGGCTGATCTCGATCGATCGCAAGTCTACGGCGTTGAAGTCGTTGCAGGGGAAAATTTGGCGGCAGGGTTATCAGGATGGATCGTTGAAATCGCAGGTGTTTGCGGATGTGGCGCCCGCCTTTGAGCGTTGGCGCGAGCGAGGGTTGAGGATCAGTATTTTCTCGTCGGGGAGTGTGTTGGCCCAGCAGCTACTTTTCGCGCACACCGAGGTCGGAGATCTCACGCGGTTTATTGATAGTTACTTCGATACAAAGATCGGCAAGAAGGGTGAGGCGGAGAGTTACCGGAAGATCGCGGAGGTGATGAAGTTACCTCCGCAAGAAATCCTGTTTATCTCCGATGTTGTCGCCGAGCTCGATGCGGCGAATAAAGCCGGGATGAAGACGATCCTATCCATTCGTCCGGGCAATGCACCACAAGATACTGAATACCCCTCAGTCCGTAGTTTTGACGAAATTCAGTAACACGGATTAAGGCGGATAAATTACACGGATTTAGCGCCACTCTCCTTGAAGCGTGAATGGGGCCCAGGACTGGGCGTCGTGCCAGCGACGATCGCGCAGTGTTCCGCGTCGAGTGCGCGCGGCCAGGTTTTCGCGATTCCAAACCTGTCGCCCGGCTAATGTGCGAAGCTCGACGGCGAAACTCTTGTACTGCTCTTCAGGATCGATACCGATTTGCAGCCGGACCAGGCGCGCATCATTTGAAAGATCGAGGGCCGGCTTCTGACCACCACTACGCGATAGACCAGGCAACAGCGTTAACGATGCGATCACTGGTGCCGGCGCCGGGGTCGTCGCTTCCCGTGTTTCTGTCAACTGTCGCAACGACTCATCAGTTTGTTCGCGCTGTTGCTTTTCCTGATCGAGTCGTGCGTTGAGCTCTGCGTTACGTTTGCGCTCGGCTTCGAGCGTCTGTTGCAAATTTTGCCCGGCCTGGTTCTCCGCCTGTAGCTGCGTGACTTGACGGCGCAAACGCTGCGTTTCAACGAACAACCATGCGGCACCGACGACTACCAGAATTATGGCGGCAACAAATGCGAGGCGTGCCGCTGGATTCAATCCATTAAGGAACGCGTAAATCGACTCGCCGGCAGTCTCGCGGTCTGCGTCAAACGCGACGAGCAGCTTATCGAACGCTTCCTGGTTGAGCGTCCACCTTTGGCGAGGTGTGGTATGAACATGGTCCTGCCCGTCGAGCATCGGGTCGACGCGAGACTTCTCTTTGCAACAGAAAAAACTACTACTTGATCGCGTCGTAGAGTTGCTTTGCCATTTCAGAGTCGAGGCCCTTGAGAGTCTCGTATTGGGCCATCGCCTGAGTCTTGTCGTTGATCGCGCGGTAAGTCAAGCCCAGATTGAAGTAAGCCTGGGCCAGCTTTGGTCTTAACTTGATGACTTGTTTATACGAGTCGATTGCTTCCGAGTAGCGCCCCGCGTTGTAAAGAGTTAACCCGAGATTGAAGTGCGCGGACGCGTTCGCCGGCTCGATCTCCGACGACTTCTTCAAAACGTTTGCCGCTTCGTCGTAACGCTTCAAACCGTTGTAAGCATTGCCGAGATTTTTGTAAGCGTAGGAACGGATCTCGTTTCTTTCCTGGAAGCCGAGCTTGTACGCTTCGCCCGTTTCGCCGAGCAACTTGATTGCCTGCTGGCTCGCTTCTACCGCTTCCTCGAACTTGCCGCTGTGGTTGTAGGCAAAGCTGAGATTGTTATAGACCTCGGGACTCGGATCGCGCTTCAACGTTTCCTTGTATAGATCGATCGCTTCCGGATAGCGGTTCAGCCGGGCCAGCGAAAAGGCGAGCGGAAGATAAGCGCCGTTGTAGTCCGGTTTGACTTTGAGCGCGTTCTGGTAAGCGTCCACGGCCTGCGCAAACTTGCCCTGGTCTACGTAAACATTTCCGAGACCCGCGAAGGCGCGTGCGTCATTGGGAGCGATCTGCGCTGCGAGTTGATACTGCCGCTCGGCTTCGTCATAGCGCGGTTTCGGGGCGCTGCGGGCAGCATTGGCTTTGGCAATGAGTGAATCCTGTTGGCGAACGGGCGGCTGCTTTTTGCCTGTCTTCACGCGTCCGCCACCGGTTGCGCCACTGGAGACTGTCGGGTTTTGCGGCGCGCGGAAGATCAGGGCCGCGCCGCCGGTGATGTCGCGGACGAGGGTGCCGCCGCCGGTTATGTCCTGCGCCGTCGCGGTGGGCCATGACGGGGAGACGGCAACGGCCAAACCCAAACAGACCACCCAAAAGAGACGATTTCTCATACAACTCCTTCTCCTTCGGCGCAGATTACAACTTATTCTGGCCAGAGACACAAGGAGAGACGCCGGAGCGCGGTAAAAACGATTTCTCACGAATAGGTGCAAAGACGCAGAGAATTTCGAGAGAAGTTCAGAGTTCAGCCTTTAGGCTGCGGTCTCGGGAGTCAAACCAAGCAAGCTCAAGCTTGAACTCTGACTTCGCGCCGAGGTATTGAGTGAGAAAGGTTTTTTCGCTGGGCCACAATGATTAGGCATCGAGGCCGCATTTAACCGCGCACAATGTTTCAATTCAATTTTCTAATCACTTCAACTATTGTTTCACTCGGTGTTTTGCGTTAGGGTATAAGCTGCTCAATCGTATTCGCCAGCTCTACTTATAAGCTAAGGCTTTCGCATTCCAATCCGTGACTTAACTTCTCATATCGACCTCATTGCGCGGCCAAACGCCGGCAGGGTAAGGCAACTTTGTTAACTGAGGTAATATCCGGCAAGCTGCTCGATGCTGCATTGACTGCAGCTCAGAAGTTACTATTTGACGGCCGAGACGACAAAGTAACACTCCAGGTATCCCCAGCCGATATCGAGGCCGCTTTATACCAACACACAAATTCGATAAATACCTGGTCCAGAGCGATCTCGTTTAATGATCTGAAGAAAGCAAAAGATACGATGGAAGTGTTTATCGAATTGGATCTATTTGTATATCCGATCCGAATTCGAATTGACTCGAAAGAAACTATTGAAAGTATACCGCTCACCAAAATCTTCGAGACTGTCGACGAACACATCGTTTTATTAGGACAACCTGGAGCCGGAAAAACCACGTCGCTGAAATTCCTTTGCCAAACAATTTTTACGGATGAACAGTTTTGTATTGACCGCTTTAACTTACCGTTGCTGATTAAGTTTCGTGAGTTGCGGGACGCCACTAATCCGAATCTCATTATCGATCAACTTTACAATATCCTGGGATTGCGTCTTCATTTTCCTGAGCCACCACAAACTAAGAATATCCCACCGCATTATCAAGATGTTCAAACAATGAGGTTCGCGGCTCTCAAGGAGAGATTAGTAATTAAAATATTAGAGGAGCTTAAAGTTCTGTTGATGTTGGACGGCTTCGACGAATTAATGAGTCAGAAGTTGAAAGATAACGTAATCAATGAGATTCGCCGATTAGCTTCGCAACTTCAGCAGTGTACGATGCTCATTACATCGCGAACCGCTGATTTCAGCTACAGCCTGGAAAATGTAGTGCCATTTGAAATCTGCTCGCTGAACGAGGATCAGATTTCCATGTTTGCTCATAAATGGCTTCCTCATCCGCAAGCGGCGGAATTTATTTCCGGGGTTCAGAATTCGCCATTTGCTGACACCACGATTAGACCTCTAACTTTGGCTCATTTGTGTGCGATTTATGAACGAATCGGGAAAATACCTGAAAAGCCGAAGACGGCCTACCGGAAAATAATAAATTTGCTCTTAGAAGAGTGGGACGACCAACGGTCGATCAAAAGGTTATCACGATATGCGACCTTTGAGTCCGATCGGAAGTTTGACTTCCTTTGTCGTCTGGCGTTTGAGTTTACCACTGCTTTGAAGACAACGATATTTTCAAAGTACGACCTACTCAGGGCATATAGTTCGATCTGTGCTGAGTTTGACTTGCCCGGGGATGAAGCAAAACAAGTCGTAGCCGAACTCGAAAGTCATACAGGTTTGTTTTTGGAGTCGGGTTACGAGCAATTTGAGTTTGCTCATAAATCGCTTCAGGAATATCTGACTGCCGAATACCTGGTCAAGCTTCCTTTTATTCCGGTTGATAGTGCATTTCTTAAAACCATACCCAACGAAATCGGAATTGCGGTAGCCCTTTCTTCAAATCCCAGCGAGTATTTACGCCAGTTGATCTTTGATGGACTCAAGAAACGACACTGGACCAAAGAATTCATTCGGGCTTTTGTAAACAGATTATTACTGGAAAAACCTGACTTTAACAGAACCAGAGAAGCGGGCGTGACATTGATACAACTATATACGTTGTATGTCAGGTACTGCTTTTTCGGAGCAAATTCCAGCGAGTTCGCGCATAACAAGAACACTATCGATCTTGAACTGCTATTAAGACGTGTTTTACATGGCGAACACGTCAATCTGCTGCGTCGTTATTACGAGCCCGAACAAGTGTGGCCAATGGAGAACCAAGATCATTTATTCCGGTTAGTAAAGAAAGAATTCAGCGAGCAAGAGCTACTTAAACCTCAAATAACTCTCTCTTCTTTTCTGTATGTCCGGGAATCCTTTTTAGGGGATTGGGCGAAAAGCCCTTCTTTCACCGAACTATCGTAATCCTCCCTAAACGATTCGACCGTTCAAGGTTTCTCGGCCTGAGTCAAGTCTAGCTTCAGCGCGCGTGGACCAGATCGCACGATGGCTTTGGGCCACCTGTCACAACTCGAGATCAGAGTTATAAGCGACTTGAAATCCGAGAGAAGTTCAGAGTTCAGCCTTTAGTCTGCGGTCTTGGGATTCAGGCAAGCAAGCTAAAGCTTGAACTCTGAACTTCTCTCGAATTCTTCTTTGCGTCTTTGCGTGAAAATTTTTATTGAAGTGCGTCGAGCTGCAGGCCGATGGGATAGGCGCCCGTCGCCTTCAAACCGTCCATCACTCGAATCACTTCACCGTACGGCAGGCTGCGTGGAGCTTTGATGAAGACTGTCTTCTCAATCCGCTGGTCCTCCGGCACATCCACGCGCGCCACCATGTCAGGCCGGTAGGCGCGTCGTTGAGTTCGCTCCTCAAAAATAGATCGCAACTTTTGGGTGAGCGGTGAAAGATCATCGACAGTCCCCATCTCGGACACATTGTTGAGCTTCAATGTTCGATCCGTCTCGATCGTCACTACGAGCGTTAAGACGTTCGCGCGGACGTCCGGCTCGTTTCGTGGCATCGACGGCACTTTCGACAAAAACCGGTGCGGCTTCAAAGGCGCCGCCACCATGAAGATGATGAGCAAAACAAGCAACACATCGATCAGCGGAGTCACATTGATCATCGGCGCAGGGATCGCGCCCTTGTTCTCACTCATCTGCATCTCCTCCAGTGCGAACTCAGGAAGCTTGCAAGCTTAGACACACGGTCAGTGAAAAGGTTCCTCCTTTTCTGATCGAGGTGACGACAGAATTTGCTACAAAAATTTGCGTGAGAAGGCTAGAATGCTCGCGCTCAGCTAAAAGAAGTCGGTGCGACCCGGGACTTGGCGTAGATATTTACGAGCTCCCATAGTAATTTCCCACGGCGTAGTCCTCATTTATCTTTTAGAACCTCAACCCTCAACCCCAAAGGAGATCCCATGCGCATAAGAATCCTGGTTCTTGCATCAGCAGCTCTACTCTTCGGCGCGATCATGATGGTTCCCCGCATCATCGAGGCCTCAAGGTCGTCAGCCGCAGCCCCAAACTTAGCCAACCCTGTCCAGGGACGCCGACCCGATATCACTGTCGGCGAATCGATCCGCAACGATACCTCGCCGCCCGTGCGCGAGATGAAACAGCTACCTGTTTTTAAACCGAGAAAGGAAGCAAACGCGAATCCGAAGATTCAGCATCCGCACAAAGACGTTCCCGATCGGCAGGTGCAAACGACGATCGCTGCCGACGCGTTTACCGCCGCTAACATGCCGACGACACAGGCAAACTTCAACGGCATGCAGTTTCCCGGTGTCGCCTGCAACTGCGCCCCGCCGGATACAAACGGCGAAGTCGGAACCACTCAGTACGTCCAGATGGTCAACGAAGGTTTTCAGGTCTTCGACAAGACCACCGGAGCTTCGTTACTTGGACCATCTGGTATTTCCACCATCTGGCAGGGCTTTGGTGGCGTTTGTGAATTCAACGGCAGCGGCGATCCAGTGGTGATGTACGACCAGCTCGCCGATCGTTGGGTCATCACGCAATTTGCCGGTGTTTCCGTGCCTACGGATGAATGCGTCGCGGTCTCAACTACGGGCGACGCGACCGGCTCTTATCATCGCTACGATTTTCATCTCGGCTCCAACTTCTTCGACTACCCGCACCTGAGTGTTTGGCCGGATGCTTATTACATGAGCATGAACGTGTTCAACTCGAGTGGCACGTCGTTCCTCGGCCCGCAACCTTTTGCGTTCGACCGGTCCAGGATGCTCGCGGGCCTGCCGGCGACATTCATTACTCCCGGCATCACGAATGGACCATCAGAACGGACTTACCTGCCCGCGGATCTCGATGGCTCGACTCTGCCGCCAGCCGGTGCACCGGCAACGTTTGTGCAGTGGCCCGGCAGCGGCAGTTACAGGATCTTTCACTTCCACGTCGATTTTACGACGCCGGCAAACTCGTCATTCACACTCTTCGCGAGTCCTGCTGCGGCCGGATTCACACAGCTCTGTCCCACTACTCGATCGTGTGTGCCGCAAAGCGGTACGACGTCTCGTCTGGACGCGCTGGGAGACCGGCTGATGTTCAGGGTTGCTTACCGGAATTTTGGCACGCACGAGTCGGTTGTCGGGAACTATACGGTGAGCTCAGGAAGCGTTGCCGGTATTCGCTGGTTTGAGTTGCGAAACGTGACTAATGGACCAGTGACTGTCAATCAGCAGAGCACGTACCAGCCTGATTCGACCTGGCGTTGGATGGGAAGCGCGGCGATGGACCGCGATGGCAACATTGCCATCGGCTATAGCGCTTCGAGCTCGACGATGTTCCCGCAATTGCGATATGCGGGACGGCTCGCGACGGATCCGCTGAACGTGTTGGGCCAGGGCGAAGCAATTCTTTTTTCTGGAACGGGAAGTCAAATTGGGACGGGCAGTCGTTGGGGCGATTATGCGTCGCTGACTGTAGATCCGGTGGATGATTGTACTTTCTGGTTTACTTCGGAATATTACGCAACGACAAGCCAGTTCAACTGGCGCACGAGAATCGGCTCGTTTCGCTTCCCGACTTGTGGTAGTAATCCGACACCCACTCCGACGCCGACGCCAACACCCACTCCAACGCCGACTCCTACACCAACGCCGACGCCAACGCCGACTCCAACACCGACGCCAACTCCGCCGCCTGGATCAGTGCCAAATCCGCCGACCAATCTCAATGGAGAAGCGGTGACAGCAAACTTCATCCGCTTGACGTGGACGGACAACTCCAATAACGAGTCCGGGTTCAAGATTGAGCGTTGTACGGGACTTAACTGCACCTTATTCACGCAGATTGCACAGACGGGTCCAGACGCCCAGGCGTTCAATAACTCGGGAGTAAACCGAAATACCTGGTATCGATACAGGGTGAGGGCGTTCAATGCAGCAGGCGATTCGGCGTACTCAAACGTCGTTTCGGTCCAGACGCCGATTAATAACTTTTAACTACGTCGCTTCTGTCCACAGATTACGCAGATTGGTTGAAAAATCTGTGTAATCTGTGGACGAAGTTCTCCGTTAACGGGCGCGGTCGCGGGGGAACATTACCCGCTCTGGTTCGGCGTTCAGGCGCTGGAGAAGCTCTTTGATCAATCTCGACTTCACGCGGCCGGCTTCTTTCGGGTGGACCAGATAACGCACAATCGCTTCGAGCCACGTGTTCTCACTCACGCGAAACAGGACCACCGGGCGCTCCTGCACCTCGAGCTGATTCACCGGCGTCTGGGCAAGTATCTCGCGAAACACTTCTACCTGCTTCATCATGTCTTCCCCAACTTCCTTCTCCGCCACTTCCTTCATCGTCGCCGCCACAAACTCGAGATCCGCGTTGTACGCAACCTGAAACTTGATCTCGTTCCAGATGTATGGAAACAGCGGCCAGGTGTAGTTGTAGACGGGGGAGCTCAGCACGGTCGAATTGGGAAACTTGATGATGCGCCCGCTCGGATGCTCGGTGGAAAGATAATCGCCGCCGAATTCCCAGAGCGTCGTGTCGAGATAGTTGACGTCGATCACGTCGCCAGTAGCTGTACCGATCTTGATCCGATCGCCGACGCGATAAGGCTCGCGCACAAGAATGTAGATCCAGCCAATGAAACTCGTGATCGGCGTCTGCAACGCAAACCCGAGTATCAACGAGATCAACCCAAACGAAACGACTGCCGTGTACCAGTTCTGAAAAAAGATCGTCAGTACGAAGAACGCGATCACGAGCCACGCCACGAGCCGCGAAACGCGTTTCAGGTTGTACTGGTAGACCGCATTTCTCACACGCCCGATGACGTAAACATCGACGAGTCGCAGCACGGTGAAGCAACCGATGAGCACACCGACCGCGAGAATGAGGTTTAATAATAGCGGATATGCGAACTGGGGCAGGCGATATTGAATGAGCTGGTGCAAAGCACCGAGCGCGACCAGCAGAACCACTTGCGTGCCAAGCCACACTTTATCGCGAGCGCGGGCGCGGCCAACAGACGCTACTATCCTTTCCGTAGTCGTAGCTTGCTGCAACGCGCGCTGCACGTCAGCGTTCTGCTTTACCTCTTCGACTTTTCTTTGTAACTCGTCCTGGTTTTGTGAGCTCACTTGACGTCCTTCAGCCCTTCGATAACAACGCGCGCCACGGTAGGAATGATCTCGCGGACATTTGAATGATTACTGGTGAACGTTGCCAAAACAAACTTGCCGCCGTCAGGCATCTCGACGTAGGCGACGTCGTGGCGCGTGGTGCTGGTCCAACCGGCTTTGGACCACAGTCGAAAGCCTTCGCGGCCCTGTAGCGCCATGCCGGTGAAGCCGCGTCCCTGGTCGTCAGTATCGTTGCTCTGTCCGGTATAGTCGCGCTTCAGCAGCTCCATCATTGCCGCTGTGCGCGCGGGGTTCGCGATTTTTCCTGTCACGATCTCCATCATCAAACGTGCGGTGGCGTCAGTCGTGAGCTTGTTGCGATTCTCGCCGTTTGGACCACGCGACACGCGCTCGCGGCCGTAAGCGTCTTCGCAGAACGTTTTCTGATTCACATTGATGTTTGTGTAGCCAAGCGACGAGAAATAGCGATTAACTGCGTTGCGTTGATGTTGCCACGCCTCCATTTCCTTCGGCGGCAGCTCGTAACCGCCGGTCGTATGCGTGAGCACGTCGAGCACGTACTGCGTTGCTTCGTTTGAGGAATCGACGATCATGTCGCGGACCGCGCGCGTCAGCTCGGGCGTTTGCTCGATCTTCTTATCTTCGAGCCAGCGATGAACAGCGACAAGATAAAAAAGCTTCACCACACTTGCAGGATACACACGCTCGTTGCCGCGAAAGCTTGCGGTCACCGGGCCTTTCGGATCGCGCATATCGATCAGTGTTATCGACAGCTCATTCTCCTGGAGTTTCTTTTCGGCAAACCGATCGAGCGTCGTCTTCGCAGCGCGGTTGACCAGATCCTGCAACGACGGCTGCTGTGCAGTAGCAGAGGTAGAAATAGTGAATATCGCTACTAAAAGAATTATGGTCTTCATCATAGGCGCTTAGAATACACAGATTACGCGGATTTTGTTATAAGCTTTTCGTGCAGAACCAACCTGAGGCGGACCTGGTCCGCGGCATACGTCGTTGGGACCTGGTCGCCATTGCGATCAACGGCATCATCGGCGCCGGCATCTTTGGTCTTCCTTCCAGAGTTTACGACTTAATCGGTACTTACAGTCTCATCGCCTTCGTCGCCTGCGCCCTCGTCGTAGCGCTCATCATACTTTGCTTTGCCGAAGTCAGCAGCCGTTTCGACGACACTGGTGGTCCATACCGGTACGCGCGTGAAGCGTTTCAACCGGCGGTCGCATTCGAGATCGGCTGGCTCATCTGGCTGGCCCGTATGACTGCTTTCGCAGCGAACTGCAACCTGCTGATCAACTATCTGAGTTTCTTCTGGCTGCCGGCGACGACCCCATTCTGGCGCGCCTCGATCATCGTGCTCGTCGTCATCGCGCTCGCGGTTATCAACCTGCTCGGCATCCGCCAGGCAGCGATCGTCAGCAATGCATTCACGATCGGTAAGCTGGTGCCCATCATAATCTTTATCGCTGCCGGTCTCTTTTTTCTGAACCCGCAGGCTTACGAATTTGGCGCAAGCCCGACGACGGCGGACTTCTCGAAATCGGTACTGCTGCTGGTTTATGCATTTACCGGATTCGAGATGGCAACGATTCCCGCCGGCGAAGTGCGCGATCCGCAACGGAACTTGCCGCGCGCGTTGCTGATCGCGATCCTTGTGGTCGCGATTCTTTACATCATGATCCAGGTGGTTTGTGTTGGAACGTTGCCGGGGCTCGGGAGCTCGCAGAAACCGCTGGCTGATGCGGGTTCGCAGTTTCTCGGCGCGGCTGGTGGCGCGATCATCTCCGCGGGCGCGATCATCTCGATTACGGGTAACTTGAATATTCTTTTGTTGTCGGGATCGCGGCTGCCGTTCGCGATGGCGGAGCAGAAGCAGCTACCGGCGTTCGTCGGCAGCATACACACGAAGTTCTTCACGCCTTACGTGTCGATATTGATTACGGCAGGATTGATGCTGTTTCTGACGTTGAAGAGCTCGTTTGTAGCAGCGTTGACGATCAGCACGATCGCGCGGCTCGTGACGTACGCAGCGACGTGCCTCGCGCTCCCGGTGTTTCGGCTTAGAAGAGAAACTCCGGCAGCGGCGTTTCGATTGCCTGGCGGCAGTATCATTGCGATCCTGTCGTTGTTGTTGATTGTGTGGTTGCTGTACAACGCCACGCTTAATGAAGTGAGAGCTACAGGGTACGCTGCGGCCACCGGTTTGCTAATCTATTTAGCGTACTGGCTTTTTAAAAGATGACTTAACCACAGATTACACGGATTGTTTACGGATTGGACACGCTGATCAACAACCTGAGCGCGATTGTTGGGCACGAGAATGTGCTCTCGAAACCTGATGAGCTACTCGTCTATGAGTGTGACGGCCTGCCGCAACACAAGCATCGCCCGCGCGCGGTTGTCTTTCCTTCCTCAACTGAAGAAACCTCAGCCATCATGCGCGAGCTCGCGCGCGCGAACGTTCCCTTCACGCCGCGCGGCGCCGGCACGGGCCTGTCCGGCGGCGCACTCGCGCTCAACGCCGGCGTCGTCATCGAAATGGCGCGCATGCGCAAGATCCTTCACATCGACGTTGAGAACCGTATCGCCCTGGTCCAACCGGGCGTCGTGAACCTGCACGTGTCGCGAGCGGTTGCCCCCTTCGGCTTGTATTACGTTCCGGATCCGTCGAGCCAGCCGACCTGCACGATCGGCGGCAACATCGCCGAAAGTGCGGGGGGAATTCACTGTTTGAAATATGGCACTACGACCGACCACGTACTCGGCTGTCGCGTCGTGCTCGCTGGCGGTGACGTTGTCGACCTCAGCATCGACATGCCGGGTTACGACTTGCTCGGCACGTTCATCGGCTCGGAAGGCACGTTCGGTATCGCCACTGAAGCAACGTTGAGATTGGCCCAGACGCCTCCGGCCGTGCGCACTCTGCTCGCCGAGTTTATGCAAGTAAACGATGCGAGCCATGCAGTGTCTGCAATCATCGCGGCGGGCGTGATGCCCGCTGCGCTCGAGATGATGGATGGGGAGATCATTCGCGCGGTTGAAGCGAGTGTGTTCGCAGCGGGCCTGCCACCCGACGCGGGCGCGGCGTTGTTGATCGAGCTGGACGGCATCGAAGCGGGCCTCGACGAAGAAGCAGACAAGGTGACGAGCATCTGCCTGGAATATGGCGCGCGCAGTTGTCGTTACGCACGCGACGAGGCAGAGCGAAAGAAGCTCTGGGCCGCACGCAAAGGCGCGTTCGGCGCGATCGGTCGTATCTCGCCTGACTCGATGATCCAGGATGCGGTGGTGCCGCGATCGCGTCTGCCGCAGGTGCTCGGCGCGGCTTACGACATCGCCGCGCGTTATCAACTGCGCATCGCGAATGTCTTTCACGCCGGCGACGGCAACCTGCACCCGCTCATCTGTTTTGATTCGCGTTTCGTGGACCAGGTGCAGCGCGTCAAAGATGCAGGACGCGAGCTGATGGAAGTGTGCGTGGCGGCCGGTGGGACGATCACCGGTGAGCATGGCGTCGGACTCGACAAGCGCGAGTTGTTGCCGCTCGTGTTTTCTGAGGCAGACATGAACGCGATGTTGAATGTGCGCGCGGCGTTCGACCCGCTTGGCCTTTGTAATCCGGGAAAGATCGTGCCGGTGCTGCGCGGTTGTGGTGAGGCAAAGGCGATCGCCGCTGAAGTGCAGGAACGCAACGAACTGCCAATGCATTCCAGAATAGAACAAGTCGGGAAGAGGGGCTTGCCCCCGCTCTCGCACCAGCGCAGGCAAGCCCCTCTTCCTGACTTGTTCTATTCACTGGCGCAAATTGCTGGCGAGGCGCACGTCGTTTCGCAGAACGAAACCGTGATCGTCTCGCCTGCGTCTGCTGAAGAAATCTCCGAGATCCTGAAACTCGCTTCGCGCGAAGGCTGTAAGGTTTTACCAGTAGGTGGAGGAACGTGGCTCAAGTCAACAGCGAATCTCATTGTCAGTACCACTCGTCTTAATCAAATAATAGAACACGAACCGGCAGATCTGATCGCGATCGCTCAGGCAGGTGTCACGCTAACTGACTTCAACCGGAGGCTGGCGGAGAACGGTCAATGGCTGCCACTCGATCCGCCCGACGATGGACGCGCGACGCTCGGCGGTGTTGTTGCCACCGGCATCGGCGGTCCACAACAGTTCGGTTACGGCCGACCGCGCGGGTCGGTGATCGGGATGAAGGTCGTGCTCGCAGATGGCAGCATGATCAAAGCTGGTGGGCGGGTGGTGAAGAACGTTGCTGGTTACGATCTGTGCAAATTGTTTACTGGCAGCTATGGAAGTTTGGGGATCATCACTGAATTGAATTTCAAACTGCGGCCGCGGCCCGCGCGCGAAGCAACGGTTGTCGCTCGTGGTTCTGTTGAGGACCTTCGTAAGAGTGCGCGTACGATTGTGGAGGCGCGGTTATTTCCGGTCGCTGCCGAGATCGTGTCCGGGGAGTTGCTCGTTCGTTTTGCGGGGAATGAGAAAGGCGTAGCATTTCAGATAGAGCAGGCATTGAAGCTGTTGAAGAATGCCGAAGTCGTGATGGATGATGCGGATCTTTGGAAGAAGATTGTTGTTGAAGACAGGAAACGTGAAAAACCTTCAGGGACGGCAAAGGTGTTGATGCAAAGGATCAAGAGACAGCTCGATCCTCAGAATATTTTAGCCGCGGATTACGCGGATTTTGGGACGGATTAGAGTATGAAGAAAATCAAAGTCATCGTTCTGCTACTGATTGTGGCGCTGGCCGTTCCGGTGACCATTGCGCGGGAGCCGGTGCGAGCCCGGCATGGGATGGTGGCGTCGACCAATGAGGTTGCGTCGCGTGTCGGCGTTGAGATCATGAAGCGCGGTGGGAATGCTGTTGATGCTGCGATTGCGGTTGCGTTCGCACTGGCCGTCACGCATCCCGCAGCGGGCAATCTCGGCGGTGGCGGCTTCATGATGATCCGTTTACGAGATGGGCGCACGACTGCGATTGATTATCGCGAGATGGCGCCTGGCGCCGCGCATCGTGACGTTTATCTCGATAAGAATGGCAATTTGATCGAAGGCGAAGGTGGATCCCTCGTTGGTTATCGCGCCGCGGGTGTCCCCGGCACCGTGCGCGGAATGGAGCTCGCGCTCAGGAAGTACGGCTCGGGGAAACTCTCGTGGGCGCAGCTCGTCGAGCCGGCGCGACAGCTCGCTGCGCGAGGCTTCGTCGTTACACACTCACTGGCGCGCTCGCTGCATTCAAACCGCGAGTATCTCGAGAAGTACGCCGAGACGAAACGCATCTATTTAAAAGGCGGGCAGTTCTACAAAGAAGGCGAGCTATTTCGGCAACCTGAGCTCGCGGCCACGTTCGCGCGTCTCCAGCGCTTTGGTCCAAACGAGTTGTACGAAGGCGAGACGGCGAGGCTGATCGTCGCCGACATGAAGCGTAACAACGGCCTGATGACGATGGACGACCTGCGCGGTTACGTCGCAAAGGAACGCACGCCCGTGCGCGGTAACTATCGTGGTCACGAGATCATCTCGATGCCACCGCCGTCGTCCGGGGGCGCTGTGCTGATCCAAATGCTCAACATTCTCGAAGGCTTCGATCTGCAAAAGCTCGAGGCCAACTCTTCCGATCGTTATCACCTGATGGCCGAGTCGATGCGCCGCGCTTTTGCCGATCGCGCGGAGTACATGGGCGACACCGATTTTGTGAAAGTTCCGATACCGGGGTTGATCGATAAAGCGTATGCCGCAAAGCTGCGCGCCACCATCAACACCGAGCGTGCTTCGACGAGTGCTGAGGTTCGAGCCGGACGGCCGGCGGGATACGAATCGGAAGATACGACGCACTTCACCGTCGTCGATGCGCAGGGAAACGCAGTCTCGAATACTTACACGCTCAACAACTCTTACGGCTCGGCCGCTGTCGCGAAAGGCACGGGCATTCTTCTCAACGACGAGATGGATGATTTCGCGGCGAAGCCGGGCACGCCGAATATGTACGGATTGATCCAGGGTGAGCGCAATGCAGTGGCGCCAAAGAAGCGCCCGCTGTCCGCGATGACGCCGACGATCGTGCTTCGCAAGGATGGCAGCTTATGGTTCACGGTGGGCAGTCCGGGTGGTCCAACGATCATCAATACCGTGCTGTGCATCATCACGAACGTGATCGATTACGAGATGAATATTCAACAGGCGATCGATTTCCCGCGCATTCATCACCAGTGGCTACCGGATGAGCTCGTCGGCGAGCCGCTTGGGTTATCGGGTGACACGCAGAAGGCGCTGGCGGCGCGCGGGCACACGCTCGCGAAGCTGCGTTATCTCGGTGATGCGGAAGGGATCATGATCGAGGAGAAGACGGGGATAAGACTCGGCGCGACGGATCCGAGAAGGAGTGACGGCCTCGCGATCGGGTACTGAGCTGTATCCACAGATTACACAGAATTGTTTATAAATCTGCGTAATCTGTGGATAAAAACTAATGTCGACAAATCTGGCGCGACAAGGGGATAAATTGCTGGCCTGCATTCATTGCGGGCTGTGTCTCGAAGCCTGCCCGACGTACGTTATCACCGGAAATGAGAATGATGGACCACGCGGGCGGCTGTATCTGATGCGTGCGGTGGCGGAAGAGCGACTCGAGCAAACCTCGAGCGCGTTTGCGACGCATATCGATCGCTGTCTCGGGTGTCGCGCCTGTGAGCAGGTGTGTCCGGCAGGTGTTGAGTACGGGCAACTGCTCGAGGCGAGCCGCGAAGTTTTACTTGAAGCACAGCCGAAGCCGGATCTGGCGAATAAACTTTTGCGGTTTGTGTTGCGACACGTGTGGTTGTCCCCGTGGCGACTGCGGCTCTTCTTTGGCGCGTCGAGATTGTTTCGCGATCTGGGGCTTGCGCGGGTGGTGTTGAAGTCGGGTTTGGCGCGATTGATCTCGCCGCGGGCAGAGTTTGCCACAGCGCTGATCGAGAGCTCGAAGGGAGTTTTTCGCGCCAAGCCGCAAGGACGCAAAGAAAGCGGCAAAGGCGAGAGTGTCGCGTTGTTTAGGGGCTGTGTGGGTGAGGGGCTGTTTGCGCGTGTGAATCGCGCGACCGAGCGCGTGTTGGAGGCGAACAACTTTACGGTTGAGACGCCAACGAATCAGGTGTGTTGTGGTGCGCTGCATGCTCACGCTGGAGATCTCGACGGCGCGCGGGAGCTTGCACGACAGAACATCGCGGCCTTCGATTCTGACGCGCCGATCATCACGAATGCGGGCGGGTGCGGCGCGATGTTGACGACGTACGGGCATCTGTTCGCGCACGATGAAAGCCTTGCCGCGAAAGCGAGAAACTTCAGCGCGCGAGTGCGCGACGTGAGTCAGCAACTCGCTACGAGCGCGATGCGAACTGCACCCGCGGCCCTGAATCAAAGCGTGACTTACGACACCTCGTGTCATCTCATGTACGGGCAAGGCAGCGGCGAAGCTTCTGAACGTATGCTGCGCGCTGTGGCAGGTGAGAATTTCGTGGCGCTCAACGGCACCGAGAGATGTTGCGGCGCGGCAGGTGTTTACAACCTGCTGCAACCCGAGATGTCACAGCGCGTCCTGAAAGAAAAGTTGGACCACGTTAAAGAGACGGGTGCTGCTGTACTCGCGACAGGCAATCCCGGTTGCCAGATGCACATCGGCGCCGGCGCGTGCCTGTCGGGAATGTCGCTGCGCGTCTGTCATCCTATCGAGATCGTAGACCAAGCCTACGAGCAGGCTGGTTATTACGAATAAAACCGGCCGCGGATTAAGACGGATTTTGGAAGAAGATCTGATTGATCCAGAGCTACGAGGTCGGCGCGTTTGCCGATTTCGATGGAGCCGCGGTCGTGATCGAGGCCGAGCAGCAGAGCGGGATTAGATGAGGCCATGCGGGCGAGGTCGAGGTAAGAGACGCCGAGTGAATGCAATAACTTCACAGCGTCGAGCATGCTGATTACCGATCCGGCGATGCTACCCGCTGCGTTTGCCGTGCGGCCGTTCTGTACGGTGATTGTTTCGCCCCAGATCTGATACGCGCCATCACCCTTCCCTGCTGCCGCGATCGCGTCGCTGATCAAGCTGATGCCTTGCGTGCCTTTCAATTTCAGCAACAACCGCAGCATGAACGGATCGAGATGTATGCCGTCAGCAATCAGATCAACGGTGACATCATCGCGCGAGAGGCCCCACGCGATTGGTCCGGGACTGCGATGATGCAACGGCGCCATTGCATTCATGAAGTGCGTCATGTGCCGCGCACCTGCTTCACACGCTTCATTCAATCTCTCTACATCAGCGCGCGTGTGACCGATCGAGACTACCCAGCCGCGCTTCTTCAACTCGCGCACAAGCTCAACGCCGCCTGAAATCTCAGGCGCCATCGTGATCATCCGCACCGCATTCTCAGGCACCGGCAACGAATCCAGATCTGAAGGCGCGGAATACGTCTTGAAGTATTCGGTATGCAACGCACCGCACTGCGCGGTGTTAACAAAAGGCCCTTCGTAATGCAGGCCAAGTACACGCGCTCCCTCACTGTTGTTCAAACATTCCGAGACGACCGCCGCCACACTTGCATAAGCCTCTTCACTTCCCGGCACGAGCGTCGGCAGCCACGACGTCACGCCCTGCGACGCAAGATAGACTGAAACCTCACGCAAGCCCGCCGGATCAGCCTCCATCACATCAACGCCGACCGCGCCGTGAATGTGAACGTCGATAAAACCCGGCAGCAGCGTCGTACCCGCGAGATCGATCTGTTCCGCGCCGTCGAGACCGTTACCGATCTCGGCGATTCTGCCGTCGGCGACGAGCACGTCCGCATCGACTTCGCGATCCGGCAAAACAACACGTGCGTTTTTAAGAACCGTAGACATCTTCAATAAAGCGGCGCCCGCAACACTTCAACGGCGGGGGCAAGCCCCTCTTCCTGACCTGTTCATTCCACTGAGCTCCTGGAAAAAGAACAAGTCAGGAAGAGGGGCTTGCCCCCGCCGTTGTAGCCAATTCACCTTTTAGAAAATGAACTTCGCGCCAAGCTGGATCGTGCGCGGATCTCGCGTCGCGCTGACCACCCCCAATACCGCTGAAGTCACGTTGGTGCTGGCGATGGTTTTGAAGTTCGTGTGATTGAAAACGTTGAAAGCCTCGGCACGCAGTTGCAGTTGCTTGGTCTCACCGAAGCGAATGTTCTTCAGCATCGAGAAATCAACGCGGAACGTCGGCGGGCCATCGATGATGCCGCGCCCGGCGTTTCCGATTACATTCGGGATGCCGGAGTTCACCGTCGGGTTATCCTGCAAACACGCGGTATTGAACCACTCCTGCTGCGTGTGCGGAGCGTTCTCGTTTGGATCGCAAAGCAGGTTCGGACGGCCGCCCGCGATGAGCGCGGGAATGAATCCGAGACCCGCCGGATCGAAGGCCGACGTCGCTGGAGTAAGCGGCAGGCCGGTGTTGTAGACAATAATGCCTGACGCTTCCCAACCACCGAGCACGTTCTTCACCAACCCGTTGTCTTCCTTCAGGAAGAACGGCAGCTCGTAGTTGTAGTTCGCCGTCAGGACGTGACGGCGGTCGAGCGTCGCACGACCCTTCTCCAGGCTGATGTCGAATGAGCTCTGCGGCGCAGTCGAGCGATCGGTCTGGTTGTCAGTTAAATTCTTGGACCACGTGTAGGCCAGGCTGGCTTGCGATTTACCAGCAAAGCGACGCTGAGCGAAGACTTGCAGACTGTGATAGCTCGAATTGAAGCGCGGCTGAATGATCGTCAATGAACGGTAACCGCGGAACGGCCGGATCTGGTCGAGGATGTTGCTCGAGAGACCGGCGACACCAAAAGCCTGACCTGCAACCTGGCAGGGCGCGGTCGGAGTGGTTGAGGAGCCGACTGCACAGCCGGTCGCGCCCCTCGAGATCGCGAACCCCGGCGGCAGCTCGTTCAGCTCAAAAGCACCGATCAGGTGTGTTCCTTTTGAACCAAAATAGCCAAATGTGACCACGGTGTTTGAATCGAGCTGGCGCTGGACGTCCAAAGACCAGTGCTGCATGTACGGGTCGGTCCAATCTGCCTGGATACCGCGCAAGTTAGGTGCAGTTGCTGCGGCAACGAGGGTGATCGGAGAACCGGGCGGTAGTGGCTGATCGAGTCGCGTATTCTGGATCTGAATTGTTTCCTGGTAGGGCGGATTCAGACCAATCATCTGAAGCAGCGTGCCGTTCAAAACTTGATCGTGGTAGACGCCGTAGCCGGTGCGGATGGAAGTCGTTCCGGTTCCGAAAGGATCCCACGCGATACCGAAGCGTGGCGCGAAGTTCTTCTTCGGCGAATCCACCACATACTTGCCATAGGGCGATGCTACCGGCGTGCAATTGGCCGACGTCAGGAAGTTTTGCGCGTTGGCAATCAGGCCGTTGCAGAAGTTCTTGCCCGCACCGGCAACACGGTTTCCGGCGCCGGTTACCAAAGGCGCGGCAGCGGGATTCCAAAGCTCGGGAACGAAGTTGGTCAAACGTCCATTCTGGTCGTATGGCGATCCGAAGTAGGAGTAACGCACGCCGTAGTAAACCGTCAGGTTTGGCCGCACGCGCCATTCATCCTGGGCGTAGCCTTCGATTGTTTTCTGTCGCAGGTCGGCAGTGTAATCGAAGTGAGCCTGCGTGAATTGCACGTTATTGCCCATCAGGAAGTTTGCGAACGCCTGGAAGTTGGTGCGTCGCGCTGCGTTCGTATCCTGATTCGGCTGTTGCGGCGCCAGCACGCTGAGCTGGTTCGGGCTGCTCGCTATCGTGTTCAGGAAGTTGTTGTAGAGACCTTCATTGTTGCCTGCCAGAGCGTTCTCATTCTTGCGATAGCGCGAGAAGATGCCTCCAAACTTCAGCGTGTGCCCGCCATGAATCCACGTCATGCTGGCGTCGTAGTTCTGCTTCCAGGAGAAGTTGTCATACGGACCAAAACTCTGCAAATTACTGAACCCGTTGCCCGTGACTGTCGGAACACGGTCACGTTCATTTTGAAACGGCAAGTTCGGAGTGATCGGCGAGTTCCGTAATGCGAGCAAGCCGATGTTTTCACTCAGAATGGCGCCGTAACCATGTGTGAAACGGCCGACGGCGATGACTTTCGGACTGATGACGTAAGTAAGCTGGAACGTGTGCGCCTTGCCGGGCGAGTTAGTGCTGGTGGTTGAAACACCGGGAAGACCTGAACCGGATGAGAACAACGCGTTAACGTCTTCGGATGGAATCTTGTCGTTCTCAAAACGGTAGTACATCGAGACCTTGTCATTCACAGCGTGATCGATCTTGAGGATCTCCTGCCGGAAATCGGCGACGTTCTTTGCCGGGAAAGTAAGCGCGCGGGTAAGCGCATTCGTCGGCAGCGGCAGGTTGTTGTAAATGAAAGTGAGATACTGCTGCGCGACCGGATTGATGGGCACGCGCGAAGAGAGCGCCTGGCCCGCTGGCAGCACATCCAGACATTGCGCGGTCGCCGCGGTCGGCGCGTTAGCTCTCAAGCAGATATCGATTGGGAAAATTCCCTGACGCATAAGGGCATCAGGCACAGTCGAGGAAAGTGTCGGATAACGACGATCTCTTCGCTGCTCTTCTGAGAAGAAGAAGTAAGTCCTTGGGACCTTAACGAGAGCGCTACCCGATCCCTCGCCAAAGCGCGGGAAATAAATCGGACCGCCAATCGTGCCGCCGAAGTTGTTGTAACGGAATGGCGGACGCTTTGCCTTGCCGTTCTCGTCAAGTCCGAGAGGCGCTGTCTGGTTGAGCAGAAACTCGTTGGCGTTGAGCTTCTCGTTACGAACAAACTCGAAAAGCGAACCGTGAAACTCGTTCGTTCCAGAGCGCGTGACGATGTTTACCTGACCGCCGCCGCTGCGACCCGACTCGGCCGCGAACAACGAACGGAGCACTTTGAACTCGCCGATCGAGTCAACACTCGGATACGCCTGAATCGTAATGTTCGAGCCACGGTCGGTAATGTCGGCGCCGTCGACAGTAAACGTGTTCTGGCTGCTGCGCGCACCGTTCACCGCGAGGTTGATGGTGTTTGCCTGTCCGGTCGGGTTAACCGTGCCGACGTAGACCTGATCCTCGAGATTGCTTGAAACACCGGGTGCGAGCGCAACGAGCTGCACGAAGTTGCGGTTGTTGAGCGAGAGCTCGCGCGCCTGGTCGCCGCTGATCAGTGTTGACGCTGTCGGCGTTGTTAATTCAACGGCGACGGCATCAGCAGCGATGGTGACCACCTCGGAAATGTTTCCGGGCTCGAGCGTGATATCAACCGATCGTTTTTGACCCACATCCACTTTCACATCAGAAACGACGTACTTCTTGAAGTTTGGCGCTTCGACCGTTAACTGGTAGACACCAGGCGTAACGTTTGGAGCGAAGAACCCGCCGTCGTCGTTTGTTGTCAACGTACGGACCACGGCATTTGCTTTACTGGGATCCGTGACGGTTACGGACGCGCCTTTGACGAGTGCGCCGGTCGAATCTTTGACGGTGCCGAGAAGATCGCCGGTGACTTCCTGGCCGAGCGCCGCGCTACTGATCGCGAACAGAAGTGTCAGCAACGAGATGATGGTTTTGAGCTGGACGTGACGTTTCATACGGTAATCCTTTTCTGGGGTTAGTGGATGGTGCCCGGCCGGCCATCTGGGCGTAGCAACGCATGGGCCGACGAGGCGCTGGGAGAACCACAATACACCTGTGTTTTTCGTGACTCAGACAAACAGTTGTCGTTGGAAAGATGGTGCTCGTAAACGAGTCTGGGTATTTTTACACACAGCTTCGTACCTGCGCAACACTTTCACGATTACGCCGAAGGCGTTGGCTAATTTACGCCGAAGGCGTTGGCTAATTTACGCCGAAGGCGTTGGCTAATTTTACGCCGAAGGCGTTGGCTAATCTCAGCCCGGGGTTCGAACGTAGTGAGAACCCTGGGTATAGGTAAATAAAATCGGAATCAACCCTGAAAGGGTTCGCCAGTTGCCAAACCCTTTCAGGGTTTCTTTCTTTTGTACTTTCGATCCCAGGGTTCTCGCTTCGCTTCGAACCCGGGGCTGAAATTAGCCAACGCCTTCGGCGTTTTACTGCGCTGAATTAGCCAACGCCTTCGGCGTTAGAACGCGGCGCGGCGAATACGCTCGAGGTATGCGCCGTCCGGATTTAGCTCACTTGGACGCGCGGTAAAGTCGTACGAGAACAATATGAAACCTTCCGCGTTCAGCGCGCGGGCGACGTTGATCTTCTCCACCGCAGACTCTGACGGAATGCGATACGCGCCGATGCCCGCCCACACCTGACGCTTCGCATTGCGGGCGGTCGTAGTCGCCACTTCGATCTGTTTTTGGAAGACGGCCGTATCGGTCGAATACGCCATTGGACACGCCACGTCGAGAATTCCCATCTGCAACCAGCGACGCCAGTCCTGAAAGCGACGCGTGTATGCATTCTCATCGTTCGCAAACACTGCCGCTGACACCAACGCTGCGGGTCTTCGTTTCTTGACCGCGCGATAGATCCGCTCGACGAGCGTCGTGACCTGCGCGCGCTGGAAGTCTGCAAAATTGGTTGCAAACATTTCCGGGGCGGCGAGCGGGTTCGTCTTCAATGCCTGCTTCAGTTGCTTTCGCTCGTCTGAGCTCAACTGCGGCTCGAGCCACTTGCGAAACTTCTCGAGCGACGTGCGACTGTAATCGAAGTCAGGACTCGCAAAACGAACGTAGTCGAAGTGCAAGCCGTCAACCGGATAATGCTTCAACACATCCGTCCAGATGTTGTAGATGTGGTCGCGCACTTTCGGATTCGCGGGACCCGTGTAAACACCTTCAAGCTCGCCTCGATTCGCTTTTGACCATTCGACGATCTTCTGGCGATAAGCCGGATCGCGTGGCGACATGTTGTAAAGCTCGGCAGCGACGGGCTTCGGCACTGCGAGCCACTCCGGATGCTTGTTGTAAACATGATCCGGCTGGACCGGCAGTGTGTCGAGATTTGCGAGCAGGTTTGTGTTGATCCAGCCGTGAACTTTCAAGCCGCGCTTGTGTGCTTCCGCGAGGGTGAGCGCGAGCGGATCGAATGATGACGGCTGATCCTTTAACTCGATCGCACGTGGCTCGACGCGTGAGTTGTAGTACGCATCACCGCGCCCACGAATCTGTACGATCAAGGTGTTGAAGCCGTTGTCAGCAGCGGAAGAGACGAGCTGGCGGATCTTCTCGGGTGACGTGAGCGTTGTGCGCACAACCCACAGCGCCCGCACCTCACCATTTTTATTCACAGATTTCACAGATGCCGCAGATGTCTGTGTAATCTGTGGATAAGAAAGAGTAACGAGCGCAACGATGAATAAGATTCGAAACGTGAACTTCATGCTCAGTATTGATATCTCAGTGACACTTGAATGTTTCGTGGTGCGTACTGGTTAGCGAGCACCGTGATCGCACCGAAATTTGTATTCGCCAGCGACGCGCTCGGAATGCCGTACTGCACGTGATTGAAGGCATTGAACAGGTCCGCACGCAGTGTCAGCCGGTGTTCTTCCCACGGCATCCGGAAAATCTTCGCGATGCCGATATCGACGTTCTTCACACCGTCGAGGAAGAACGTGTTGCGTCCGAGGAGTATTGCGTTGACATCAGCACTGGTCAACGTTCGGAAAGCAGAACGCGGCAACGAGATGCGCGACGTTGCCGGCTCATTCACGCCACGGCCAAGTATGGTCGGATCGAGAAGTATCGGCCGGCTCTCGCTGAAACCGTCGAAGTTCAGATCGAGCGCACTAGTTGTGACGGTAAACGGTGTTCCCTTCGCCAGCTTTGCAACCGCTGAAAATTGCCAGCCACCAAACGCCTGGCCTAGCACACCCTTGTCGCCGCTGAAGAACGGCAGACGATACGTTCCGTAGATAGTAAAACGGTGCGGCGTGTGGAAACGCGAGAGCGCGCGCGAATCGCGAGTGTTGTTTCCGTTTTGATTGCTGTCACCATTGCCGACAAACGTCGCTTCAGAAGTTGTATCGATCGCCTTGCTCCACGTGTAAGCAGCCTGGAAGTTGAGATTGCTGCTCAGTCGCTTGGTCCATTCGAGCTGCATACCGTGATAATAGCTCCACGCGGCGTTCGCAACGGAAAGATTGGTTCCGAAAAGACCATTCGGCCTGCGTTCGTTCGTCCGCGGCACGCGGAAGCTGTATTCAAACTCACCGATCGGCACCGCCACCGGACACTCCGCCGTAAACGGGATCGTCGTAGACCCGGTTGTGCCCGCGCAACGGAAATCACTCGCGAGCTTGATCACTCTACCGCGAAGGTTCGCAGGGTTGTTTGGATGGTTCACAACGAGCACGCCGTTAACGGGATCGTGCAACGGCAGATTGTCGAGCGCGTAACGCAGCAGCCCGATACCGCGATTACCCGTATAGCTCACACGCAACGCCGAAGAAAACGGCATCTGCCGTTCGAACGTGAAGTTCCACTGTTGCGTGTAAGGCATCTCGAGATTCGGATCGATCAGAGTGAGCGTGTGTCGCGCGCTCTGTGGACCAGGCACGAAGACAAAGCCATTCGTCGGATCGGCAAGGTTGGTTGGATTAAAGGTCGGCGTCGCCACGCCCGTCTGGTTGTAGAAAAACGCATTCGGCGGATTGAAGCGAACGGTCGCGCCGCCCTGTGAAAAGACTGACTGAAAAATGCGTCCGTGAAAAATTCCGTAACCACCGCGGATGGATGAATCGCCCACGTTGCCAAACAGTCGATTCATGACTCCTGAATCAAAACTCGGACTCCACGCAAAACCGAAGCGCGGTTCGATGTTGTTTTTGTCAGCCTTGATGCCGTAGTCGATGCGGCCCGCGGCTTCTTCCGGCGCCGACACGTATTCATATCTCAAGCCGAAGTTGAGCACGAGGTTCTGGCGCACGTTCCACTTGTCTTCACCGTAGAAGTTTGCCTCGCGCACGCGGTTCTCGAGAAAGAATGGACCGTAGCCCTTTTGGAAATTCGGCGAGCAGCCGTTTATGAGCTGGTTGAACCCGTTGACATAATTGATGCCGTTACAGGTCGCGGCGGTGCTGTTGTAAAAGCCGCGTGAAAAGTTGTCGGCGAGATCGTCGAGCCGCTGGCGACGAATGTCAGTTCCGAGTTTCACCTGATGATTGGTGAAGACCGTGTTGAAGTTGTAAACAAACTGGTTATCAGTCTGGAAACGATGGATCGGGAAGTTGCCGGCGCTGCCGATGCTCGACTGCGTTGTGATGGGAGTCGGATTAAAGAAGCGAATGATCGGTGTGTCGTTTCCGGCAGCGATGTTTACGAGCGTGGTCCGCAAGCCGAGACCGTAACGAAACTCGCCAACTGACGTAGCTGAAAACAAGTGCGTCCACGTCATGCCGAAGTTTTGTTGCTTGTGGTTCTGGTCCGCGCGCTCGCCGGGAATGATGTCGTCGGCGATGAACTTCTGCCGCGTGTATTGCCAGCGCGCGGTGAAGTTGTCAGCCTCGCGTGGGTTCCAATCGAGCCGGCCCGAATAGTCGCGCGCGGGAAAGTTGAATGGCTGCTGGCCGCGAAAGACTCTTGGACCAGACGCCGGATCGTTTGGGACCACATTCGCGAACCGGTCGATGATGTTTTGAATGAAAGCGCGATTCGCCGCCGTGTTGTTTCCGGGAGTCTGCTGAAACCAGTTGGCCGGATTGCGCTCGGCTAAAGTGAACACGTCGCGGTTGTAAGGGTTTGCACCCGAGTTCTCCAGATGATCGAAACTGATAAAACTGAACAGGCGATCTCTAAGTACCGGGAAGCCCGAGGTAAATCCAAACTGGTTACGACGCGTGACGGCTTTCCGCGCGCCGGGCGATAAGGCGTTGATCGCGGCATTCAAGGCACTGTTGTTGTGATACCAGTAGACGTCGCCGTGAACATTGTTCGTGCCCGATTTTGTTTGGACCAGGACCACCGCGCCATAACCACGACCAAACTCGGCGCTGAAATTATTGGAAATGACCTGAAACTCTTTGATCGTCGAGAGCGACGCGCCCTGTCGATTCTGGTTTTCCGAAGAGTCGTCGTTATTCACGCCGTTGATCTGGAAGGTCGCGCCGCGTGTCCCCGTGCCGTTGAAGTTGATCGACGAGCCGGACGATGCGGTCGGATTGTTCTGGCCGGAAGTTGGGTTCTCCTGAAAACCGGTGAACGTTTCGGCGAGGGTCAGGAAGCTGCCCTGGTTGAACGTCGGCTTCTCGAGAATCTCCTGTGCGTTCAGCGATCCTTTGATCTCAGCGTTAGTCGTATTAATAGGAGCTTCGTCGGACGTCACCACCACGGCTTCAGTGACGGCGCTCGGGTTGAGTGTGAAATTGACGACGCGAGTCTCGTTCAGTGTGATCTCGATGTTTTCCTGAGCGACCTTGCTGAAGCCGGGACCGGATGCAGTGATGGTGTAACGTCCGAGCGGAAGAAACGTCGCGAGGTAAGTTCCCTCTCTTCCTGTTTTCACGTTGCGCTCCTGGCCCGTCTCCATGTTGCGGACCACGACGTCCGCGCCCGGAACGACTGCGCCTCTTGAGTCAGACACCGTTCCCTGAAGAGTTCCAGTGACGGTCTGCGCAGAAACTGAGGCTGCGAGGAATAGAAGCAACGCAGCGGATACTACATACCTTGAATTCAACATGGAACTCCTCCTTTTTAGAACAATTTTGACTTATCCACAGATTCCGCAGATTTCTGTGTAATCGGTGTAATCTGTGGACCACGGAGCGCGACGCCGGGACGAGTCGCGGTCATCTGGTTGTTCTCGATCACGGGCGCGCCGTTTACAAGCACGTAACTGATCCCGAGCGGATACTGGTGCGGCTTATCGAAAGTCGCCTGATCGATGATCGTGTTCTCGTCGAAGATCACGAGGTCAGCCGCAAAGCCTTCACGAATCAAACCGCGATCGCGAAAGCCAAACGTCTGCGCCGGCAACGAAGTCATCTTCCTGATCGCGTCCTCGAGTGAGATCAGCTTCAGCTCACGAACGTAATAACCAAGGACGCGCGCGTTGTTGCCGTAGCCACGCGGGTGCGGCACGCTCTCATCGATTTGTCGCACGCCACTGTCGCTCGCGATCATCGTGAACGGCTCCTGCATGATCCGCTTCACGTCGTCTTCACCCATGCCGTGATAGATCATGCTCGCGCCGCCCGCTTCGTACATCTCGAGCATCTGTTCGATCTGGCTCGTCACGTCACTCTTCTTCTTTACTTCCTTCGTGATCGCGGCAATCGATTTACCGTTGAACGACTTGTCCGGACCGTACGAAGCAACAACCGCAAACGAGTAGTCTTTGAAACCGCTCCGCTTCAACGCCTCTTTCGTATCCTTGATGGCGCGCTCACGCGTGTCCTTATCAGCCAGCCGCTTCTTTGCTTCGTCGAAGCCGCCGGCACGCAGCCACGAAGGCAGCCGCGAATCGAGCGACGTCGAGCTCGCGGTGTAGGCGTATTGATCGACAGTGACGACGAGCCCGCGCGCACGAGCTTCACGCACGAGACCAAGCGTCATCGGACTCTGTCCCCAGAGTTTCTTGTTGCTGATCTTGAAATGAGAGATCTCGACAGGAAGTCCCGCCTGTTCGCCGATCTGAATGCTCTCGCGAATCGCGTCGGCAACCCTGTCACCTTCGTTACGCATATGCGTCGCGTATAGACCACCGAACCTCCCGGCGACGCGTGCGAGCGCAACTATCTCGTCAGTCTTCGCATAAGTTCCGGGTACGTAAATCAATCCGGTCGAGAGACCGACCGCGCCGTCCTTCATTCCCTGCTCGACGAGACTCTCCATCTGTTTGAGCTCTTCGGGCGTAGGCGCGCGGTCGTCGAGTCCCATCACTTTGCGACGAACAGAGCCATGAGCAATGAGAGTGGCGAGATTGACTGCCAGCGGCTTCTCTTTTATGCGACCGAGAAACTCCGCCACTTCCGTCGTCGACGATCCACAGTTTCCGGTGACGAGCGTGGTCACGCCCATGCGCACGAAGTTTTCCGCCGCCGGCAGGCCATAGATCGACTCGACGTGCGTATGGACATCGATAAACCCGGGAGCGAGTATCTGTCCGCGTGCGTCGATGGTCCGAACGGCCGTCTCTGGTCCTAAACGGCCGATGCGTGCGATGCGACCATCTTTGATAGCGACGTCAGCACGAAACCACGGATTACCACTGCCGTCGACGATGCGTGCATTGGTGATCAGGAGATCGAAGGGAGGCGCGGGAGCTTGAGCGTCGACAGCCACACGCGCAAACAGGAAGACGCCGAGGGCGAGCGCAGTCAACAGCACTGCTGCGGACTTAAGGAAGAGACTCGTTTTCACCGCTGCCAGCTTTTGGTCCGTTTATTCTGAGTTGCTCTGATACGAAGAGCCTGCATTATAGGCCGCTGGCTGGAATAATAGAAACTAAATGTTCTTATCTGTTTGATAACTATTTCTGATATATCTTTATCCACAGATCACGCTGATTTATTTTAGGCAATCTGTGTCATCTGTGGATGAGCGACCTGAAAACCTTGACGCTGGTTTGCATAGCGCTATACTGCCGCCATCGTAAATTGAACCCTCAGTTTCCTGTCCCGTTAAGAAACAAAAGAGGAGGTCTCCCCATGCGTCCCACGCTTCTACAACTTCTCGTAGTTGTCATGGTCGCCGTCTGCTCGTTGACGACGACGGCCCAAACCAGCACATCTCGAATTACTGGCCGCGTCGTCGATGCGAAACAGGCGTCGATTCCCCGCGCCACGGTCACGATCACCAACGAGGCCACCGGCGTCTCACAAACACAAACCACAACCGAAGCAGGTGTCTACGCCTTCGAGGCGCTTCCCGTCGGCGACTACACCGTCGCCGTCGAACAGAATGGCTTCAAGAAATTTTTGAAGACCGGAAATCATCTCGAGGTCAACAATCCATTGACGGTCGACGTGACCCTCGAGATCGGACAGCTTTCAGAAACCGTGACGGTCCAGGGCGGACCTGAACAGTTACAAACAGCCAACGCAACCATCGGCAATGTGGTGGAGCAAAAGGCGATTGAAACTCTCCCCCTCAATGGCCGCAATCCGCTGACGTTGCTGCTGCTCGAGCCGGGCGTGGTGCAACGTTCCTTCGGAGGCGCGGGCTCGGGCGTGCATGTGAACGGCTCGCGCGATCGGGCTTACAACGTCACGATCGACGGCATCGAGGCCAACGAGTCGAGCGTCCCCAATCCCGTCTCGAATCTCTATCGCATCACTCCCGACAATACGGCCGAGTACAAAGTCACGACAAACAATGCCACTCCGGAAGAAGGCCGCAATAGCGGCGCGTCGATCTCGATCGCTACGCGTAGCGGCACCAGCGATTTTCACGGGAACGCTTTCTACTTCCTTCGTAACGAAGCGCTAAACGCGAACGAGTGGTACGCTAACGCCCAGGGCGCTCCCAAACCTCTTATCAGGTTGGGCCAGTTCGGATTTGATCTGGGTGGTCCAATCAAAAAGAACAAGACGTTCTTCTTCGGCAGCTATCAGTACAACCGCGTCGATTTCACCCAACCGATCGATCAGACATTTGGGTTCCCGGTTGTCTACACGAACGAAGCGCGCAACGGGATCTTCCGCTACTTCGTTCCCGACCCCGCCAACCCGCTCGTGATTGGCGGTACGACGATCACGCGCAACTCAACGCTGCTGGTCAATCCAGGCACAGGCGCGCTGCTCGTGCCATTGTGTGCGACACCAACTTCGCTTCGTTGCATTCGCACCTATAACGTCAAGGATCCAGTCAACAACACTGTTGCCAGACCAATCGATGGAGCCATCGGCAGCCTGCTGACCGCCTATCCTTCGCCCAACAACTTTGCCGCGGCAGGTGACGGCTTAAACACGGCGACTTTCCTGTGGAACCCGCCGACGGCGGTCAGAGGTCCCGCTATCAATGTTCGCGTCGATCACAACTTCAACCAGAACAACAGCATCTTTGTCCGTTACCTCTGGTCTGACTACAACACTCTTAAAGGCGATCCCTTAAATGGCAGACCACAGGTTTATCCGGACAATCCACCGCTCGGAGAAGTATTTCGTCGTACTTCCAACCTCGCGATTGGCTGGCGTCGAGTGTTTTCGCCGCGAGTTGTCAACGAGTTTACTGCAGGCTACGGCCGCTTCGGTTTTCTGTTCACACAGGGCGAGGCAAATCCTTCCTGGCCTGACGTTCCGCCTTTCGATTTGAACAGCGTCAGCGAGCCATACATCAACACGCCCCGGACCGCGCGCTGGGTAACCACGCCGCAGGTGCTCGACAATTTGAGCATCCTCCACGGCTCGCACGTGTTTCGCCTCGGGCTGAATTTCCGCTTTTACCGGCATGTGGACCAACGCGGCCAACCGGGTGGCATCAACGTCACACCTTCGGTGACTTTCTCGGCCACTACGCGTCCGGCGTTTCTCGGTACGACCGGAAACTCGGGTTTTCGAGTCGCTCCCAACATCAACTCGACTGACCAAACGCTGCTCGGCAGCCTGATCAATAACCTCTACGGTTTGCCGGCTTCGATGAACCAGGTGTTCATCTCAAATCTCGAGGACGATGCGTTCCTGCCGTTCAAGAATGGCGATCAGATCACGTTGTATGCCGAGAAGCACAATCTCGATCAGTACAACTTCTTCTTCCAGGATGAATGGAAAGTGCGTCCGAACCTGACTCTGAATTACGGCGCGCGCTGGGAGATCAATCCGCCAGCCAACACCTCACCACAGTCGAACGTCTTTGTTGGCGCAACACCGATTGCGGGGACGCCTTTGCCCGCGACGCCAGTCGTTAACCAGCCGGGCGCAGTCAGTTTCGTGCCGGCCAAGCGCTGGTATGAAGGTGATTTCAAGTGGGCCATTGGACCACGCTTTGGCCTCGCTTACAGTCCTGACTTCAAATCCGGTTTTATGCGCAGCCTCTTCGGAGGAAACGGCACGAGCGTGATCCGGATCGGATACGGTATCGCGTTCGATACGATCTCGTCTTTCCAGGTCACCGCGGCAGCCGGCAGAATTCCGGGCCTGGTGCAGAGTTGTACGACCTCGTATAACGCAACCGCGGGAGCATTCACGTCGATCACTGCCGGCTGTGTGAACTCCCCGGACATCAATAAAACCGTAGCCGGTGGTTTTCCCACCCAATTGCCGGCGCCATCTGTGAAACCATCGTCGTTGTTGACGCCGCCGCAACAGCTCAGAACAAACTCACCGCCAATCACGGTCTTCGCACCAAAGATGCAGTTGCCGACAGTTCACGAGTGGAACTTCAGCGTGCAGCGGGAATTGCCGTGGGGACTGGTAGGCCAGGCTTCGTACATCGGGCGTCGTGGCCAGCACTTGTTCATGGCCTACGACATCAATCAGACCAATCCCGATGCGATCCTGCCGTCGTTCCTGATCATGCAGCAGAACCGCGCGAAGGGCTGCAATCCTGCGGGCGGCGGTTGCCCGGCTGGTGTTACCGGTGTGGCGCCGCCATTGCTCGCGCAGTTGCAGACGCAGGGCGGATTGAGCGCAACCGCCGCGACGGGATTTCTAAATTCGGCGACGACTGTAAACGAGCTCGACATCAACGGCGCCGGCAGTTTTGCGCGCCGTATTGAAGACAATACGCTCGGACTCAAGCTCAGACCTAACCAGCAGTTCTCGGTGATCACGTATCTAGACAACAGCGGTGATTCGAATTATCACGCTGCGCAATTCACGTTGCGCCGAAGGTTCAACACCGGCCTCGGGGTGAGCCTCGCGTACACATTCGGCAAGTCGATCGACAATCAATCCGTTGATCCGGTCGGCGCCGCTTCCGGTGGTGGCCTGTCAACCACCAACTCGCGCACGCCCACGGACATTCGCAACTTCCGCGAAGAGCGTGCTCGATCTGATTTCGATCGCACGCACGTCCTCACGGGTGCGTCGGTTTGGGAAGTGCCGGTCGGCAGGGGTCGACGCTTTCTGAGCAACGCATCCGGAATAGTGAATCAGATACTTGGCGGGTGGACCATCAACACGATCTACACACGGATGTCTGGTGAGCCATTTGCCGTCCGCAGTGGAGCGTTCACTTCAAACGGCAGTCATGAGAGTCGCGCGGGTGTACAGGCCCCTGTTACCGCTCAGCTCCAGGAACTTCCTGGCTCGCCGCTCGCAGGTCCGGTTTTGTTCAAGCCCGTGAAGGCGCTCACTTGCGGTGTCGATCTGAGTCAACCATTCTGCATTCCCGCACCGGGGCAGAACGGCGCCGGAAGGAACATCTTTGTCGCACCCGGTTACTGGAACGTCGACTTCGGGTTTATCAAGTACTTCCCGGTAAACGAGCGAGTCAGGATTCAGTTCCGGACCGAGATGTTCAATGCTTTCAACCACACAAATTTTGATAACCCGCGCGACGCGTCAACCGGCTCACCGAGCATTCGCTCGAGCGTGTTTGCCTCGGCGTGTTGTGCCGGCGTGGCCCCACCCTCCACACAGACGATCGTGCAGACCGGTGAAGCCGCAAGGGTTATCCAATTCGCGTTAAAGGTTCAGTTCTAGCGCCAGGTATTTTTAGGCCACCAAAAAGCACAAGAAGCACAAAAACTAACTTTGTGCTCCTTGTGCCTTTTGTGGCTAAACAACCTTTTGAACAGAAGGCAACCCCCATTATTCGCTTATTGACCGGGGTCCTTCTTCTTGCGTTGTCTGCCCCAATTGTCTCAGCTCAAGTAACGACGAGTGGTCGCTTGACGGGACTGGTAACGTATACGCAAGGCGCTTTGGTACCCGGAGCTCTGTCGAAGCAATCCAAAACGCAACCCCGAACGATGAGGGTGGTTGGTCGATTCCGCCGTTGCCAAACGGCGCCGCCTCGACCTCCTTCGGTCAAACCCGATCTCCTATCGCGACATCACGGTTTCGGGAACAGACGATCCAGGCGGGCGTTTATCGAGTGGCAATTCCGAATCAATTTTTAGCCACAAACAGGCACAAAAACACAAAGGGATGCGGCACACACCGCATACCTTTTAGCTTGAACGCCTAAACCTCTCCAACGTTTTTCACACTAGAGTGGCGAATTGAGCGCAGGCCAATGTTTCATTAGTGAAACGTCCATTTCAATGTTAGACTTGGTGTCGCTCTACATGGCAAAGAACTCGCACATCGAATGGACGAATCATACCTTTAACCCGTGGTGGGGATGTCACAAGGTTTCCCCAGCCTGTGATAACTGTTATGCGGAAGTTTGGGCCAGGCGAGTGGGCGAATCAGTTTGGGGCCACGAAGCACCGCGGCGGTTTTTCGGAGACGTACACTGGCGCGAACCTATTAGATGGGATCAAGAAGCTGCCGCTGAAGGAATTCGAGCGCGTGTATTCTGTGCCAGCATGGCAGATGTTTTTGAGCATCGTGCAACTCTGAATCAAGAACGACTTCGCCTTTGGAAACTGATCGACCGAACACCAAATTTAGACTGGCTGCTTCTCACAAAGAGACCTCAGCATATCTTAGCGATGACTCCCTGGGGTGATAATTGGCCACCTAATGTTTGGGTTGGCACCAGTATCGAGAATCAAAAACTCGCCGAACTACGACTTCCCTATCTATTAGCTGTTCCCGCAGCTGTGCGGTTTTTGTCATGTGAACCTCTTCTAGGCCCATTGGACTTGGGCCCCTGGTTCAATCGACGCTCTTATAATCCTATCGACTGGGTAATTGTTGGGGGTGAGAGTGGAACTCACTCAAGACCAATGCATCCAGATTGGGCAATCGGATTGCTGCGTCAATGTTTAAGTGCACAAGTAGCTTTCCATTTCAAACAGTGGGGACATTGGGCGCCAACTGAAAGCGAGATCCGGGCCAACAAGGATAAAGTCGTGGTAGTAGGTGATGAACATCCCGTTCCAATGAAGGCAGTCGGCAAGAAAGTCGCTGGGCGGATACTTGACGGGACGACTTGGAATGGTCTACCCCGACCAATCGGCGCATAATAGTAACTCACAACCTTACAAATACCAGCCAGAGGTAAGATCCGAAATGTCCAATGGTAAAGATAGAGAACACTTCGACGACTATCGTGAGCAGACTCAGGTTAAACACAGCATCCTTGCCGCCTATCTGCCCGCGTATTACCACATTCTAAAGGGGTCGAATAAGAATCTTGTTTATATCGACGGTTTTGCTGGTCCAGGTTTATATGTTCAGAGTCAAACAGGGAAGACGTTCGACGGTTCGCCTATTCGTGCTTTGAAGCTCATCGCCAGTAACGAAGAATTTTCCGCAAAGGTCAGCACAATATTCATAGAGTCCGACACTGTTTTGTTTGATCAACTGAAACTCCAGGTCGATAAATTCTGTGATGAACATCCGAACATGCGCAGGCCGCTTTGTCGACTTGGCACCTTCGCTGAACAACTAAATGAAACTCTAAACAACGTTCGGGGCAACCTAGCACCTACCTTCCTTTTCGTAGATCCTTGCGGTGTTAGTGGTGGGAGTTTCGAAACAATACGAGCCGTCATGGACAATGCAAAGTGCGAAGCGTTCATTTTCTTCAACATAGATGGAGTACGAAGAATATTAGGTCTATCGGAACTGAGTGACGTTCTGGTGGACCTAATGGGGTCAAAACAACGCGCAGCCACGCTGCATTCCAAGCTGAAACTGACAAGCAATGTAGGTGACCGTGAGACGCTGATCTTATCTGAATACTGCAAAGCTTTGGCGGAGGAAATGGGAACTAATTACATAATTCCATTTCGCGTTGAACATGAAGATCAAAGACGAACAAGTCATTATTTAATCCACGCGAGTAAACATCCACTGGGGTTTCGCATCATGAAGGATGTAATGTGGCGGAGAGGGCACGGAGAAGACCAGCCGGGAGGTCTTGAGCTCCTACAAAGGAGTCGAACGAACTTTATCCCGCTGTTTGATAAACAAGCCGACGTAAAGATCGAGATCTTGAATGCTCTGGGAGCTAAGCCACTAAAGGTATCGGTATTCTACGAAGATTGGACCACGCGGCCTACGGATATGCAATGTGAGGGGGCCTATCGCCAAGCCCTCTTAGAGCTGGAACTTGAGGGAAAGATTGAAGTCTTAGGCAAGGATGGAAGGAACGTGATCAGCGCAGCCGCCCGACCGAAAAGAAAGAATAAGCTCACGCTGGCCAGGGATTATTACGTTCGACTGAAGAGCTGATTAAGTCTAATTCTTCGTTGCTGCTCGTTGCTCCATCACTTTCGACCGTCACGACGTAATCAGCATCACGGATCAGATCGCCTGTAACCTGGAATTTGCCTTTGGTATCGGTGAATACAACTTCGATGCGTCCGTCGTCTCACGATAAAGTGAAACGTATGGGACGCGGCGGAAGAGTTCCGCCCGGCATGATCGCAATCGCAGGTGGCGCCTGAGCGAGGATAAAAACTGCGAGGATGATGAAACTCATGCTGACACTTTAGTACACAAAAAGCACAAGAAGCACAAAAATTACTTTGTGCTTCTTGTGCCTTTTGTGGCTAAGGTTCTTGGCTGGTCCTAAAAGTTGTACTTCGCGACGAACTGAATCTTTCGCGACGTGCTGGTCGTGTTGCCGAGGATCTGACCGAAGGAACCACTGGTCAGGATCAGGTTGGCATCCGGAACAGCAAACGAAGGCGTGTTCGTAACGTTCTGGGCCTCGACACGGATTTCCAGGTCCTGCGATTCGGTAAACCGGAACCGTTTGCCAAGAGTCATGTCGAGGTTGAAGAACGATGGTCCATCGAAGAAGTTGCGGCCCACATTGCTCGCTTCACCCGCCGCCGGCACGAAGAACTTCGCACGTTGCTCAGCGGTGAAGAAAACGTTTTGACCGTTCTCGACTGTCATGCTGCCGAAGTCAGGTGAACAGTCGTTGCAGCTCGCGGGTGTGAAGACAACCTGCGAGAGCGTGTTCGATCCGGAGAACACTGTGAACGGCCTGCCCGAATAACGCCGTAACACGGCGCTGACGTTAACACCGCCAAGCAGCACCTCAGTCGTGCGACCCCAACCGGAACCCCAACGTCTTCCCTTACCGAACGGCAGCTCGTAAAGCACGTAGCCTTGCAGAGCATGCCTGCGATCGAAGTCAGATCGCGCATAGTTCAAATCGCGATCGTTTATATCGAACGGCGTGTTCGCTGCCGATTGGCCCGTGCCGCCTCTGGTCAACAACGTGAGCGCGGGATCGAAGGATCGCGTGTCTTCGGACTTAGCGAGCGTATAACTCGCCTGGAATGCGAGCCCCTTCGAAGAGCGGCGGCTCACCTGAATTTCGAGCGCGTTGTAACGCGAGCGATCGTTGCTGTCGATCACGTTTACGGCTCCAGTGAACTGCGGATACTGCTGGAAGAAGAACGGGCTGAAACCATTCGCGACCAGCGTAACTGCACCCGGCTGTCCGGCAAAGTTACCCTGCGTGCTTTGCGCGATCAGGAACGCGGCCTGGGCCACGCCGCCGCCGGCGACGAGATTAGACGTCAGAGTTCCGTTTGGCAGCCTTACCTGTCCGGCGAGTGTCTGCCGCAGCAGAAACTGCGAGCCCGTCTCGCGAACGCCATTGACCAACAGTAAGCCCGAGTGGCCGGCGAGCAGTTGGTTGATGCGCGGGCTATTTCCGGTCTGCTGCAATTGTTGGAAGTCAGCGAGAAATCCGTTGTTCCTGTAGTCGACCTGGTTTACGTCGTAACCGCCGAAGAGATTGCGTCCCTGGCGACCGATGTAATTGACCTCGAGCACGTTTTTGCCACCAAGCTCCCGCTGAAAACTAACCGAGTACTGGTGTGTGCGCGGGTATTGGAGATCAGGATCGACGACGTTCAACGTGTTGGTTGAGAACGGTCCCGGCTGCCGGAATTGAAGCGGCGTCACGTTGTTGGAGTTGAGCACCGGCACGCCCTGGCGCAACAGACCACCGTTGTTGCCGAAGGTGTTGTTTGTCACTGCGCGGGTCAAGCCCGGCGCGCTTTGAAAGATGAACGAAGAGAAGACGAACGTGTTGGTACGATCGTAGGCAAGGCGATAGTTTGCGCGAATCGAAGTCTTGCCGCTACCCGTCGGATCCCATGCAACTCCGAATGTAGGAGCAAGCTGGAACAACGAATCATCGTACAATTTTCCTTCGCCAAACCTGAACGCGTTGGTCGGCTGTTCACCTAAGGCCAGCCGTTGTTCCGGTCGCAACACGATATCGTTCGGGGCTCGCGGTGATAATCTCATCTCCCAACGCAGGCCCAGGTCGAGAGTCAAATTACGCGCAATCTTCCACGTGTCCTGACCGAAGAAATCATACTCGGGATAATGCGCTTCGTAGTTGAAGCGGGTGCGGCCTGGTCCAAACGTGTTGTCGTCAATGGCAACAAACGCCTGGTTGATCGTACCCACACGACCGAGAATGTCATTGATCCAACTGTCAAGACGGCTACGGTCTGCGGCGTTGATGCCGGGCACGAGTGTGTTTGCAGTGCCCGTTCCAAAATTGGATGGAACAGGATTCTGTGCGGTGGTGAGAAAGATTCTCTCTCTCGTCAACACGCCCGCAACTGAGCTGCGATCGTCAACGTGTTTTTGAAACCGCAGGTTGGTTCCAAACTTGAACGCGTGCTGGTTGCGAATGATGGAAAGATTGTCGACAAACTGCCAGGTCGTGATCGTGCGCAGGTTGTTGATCGGCTCCTCGAGATTGAGCGGATCGTTCGGCACGTTCAGGATTACGGGCGGATTCTCTCTCGGATCCGGATTGTTGAAGCTGAAGGTGAAACGGTTGAAGCCCGTCACAAACTCGTTGACTATAGTTGGCGTAACGGTCCAGCGATAGTTGACGGCGAGGTTGCGCGGCGTGCGGTAAGTGTCAACAAAGTTTGGAATACCGGGAAACTTCTGTAAGCCGCCGTTGGCGTTATCGCCGAGCGTATTCTGCGCGCCGTGGGCCCAGCGCATGTAGACCGAATGGCGCTCGTTGAAGTAATGATCGATCTTCGTCGTGAAGTCATACTGGCGCTCAGTTTGCGGCGCCACGAAACCAAACCCGGCGACGTTGAGTCCGTCACCGACGTTGAAGTTATTCGGCAGCGGAGTAAAGCCGATGATGAACTGAGTTGTCGGATCCGGCCCGAGGCCGAGCGGATTCGGAAACACGTTGTAGGAGCGAATCGTCAGGTTCGGTAACGGATTGCCGTTCGCATCGACTGACGGGCTTGCCTGCGTCGCATTGCGATTGATGCCGCCCTGAACGTAGCGAAAGATTCCGTTGCGAGCTTGTTGTGTATAGACCGTGCGGTTGACGAAGAAACTCTGCTTCGTGCGCAACATTTGCAGGTTGGTAAAGAAGAAGGTTTTGTTTTTGCCGTTGTAGTGAGTTGGACCACCTTCGCCAAACATCGGCAGGTAAACCGGACCGCCAATCGATCCGCCAAAGATGTGCTGCACAAACTGCGGGCGTCCAGCGCGGTTGATGGTGTTGTTGTATTCGTTCGCGTGGAAACGCGGTGTTTGATAAAACTCGAAAATCGAGCCGTGGAAATCGTTTGTTCCCGATTTGGTAACGAGTGTAACCTGCGCGCCGCTGCTGCGGCCGAGGTCGGCGGTGAAGTTGCCGGTCACAACCTGAAACTCATTCAACGAGTCGGGGTTGGTGCGAATGGGAGTAAAGTTTGAGCCGCCAGCACTCGTCTCGTTTATGTCGATTCCATCGAGCGTGAAATTGAAAGCACGATCGCGCGAGCCGTGCACGTGAATACCGCCACCGGTATTGGCGCCGGTAACAACGCCCGGTTGAAAGTTGATGAACTCGAGTGGATTGCGCCCGCGATTGCCGACGATCGGCAGGGTGAGTAGCGTGCGCGTCTCAACCGTGTTACCAAAGTTTCCGGAGCTGCTGGTCTGGACTGCCTCGGCGGAGCTGAGAATCTGGACCGTTTCAGCAAGCGCTCCGACTTCAAGCGTGAAGTCTACGGTGACCGGTTGGTTGACGTTTGCGGTATTACCTACCGAGACAGCTTTCTTGAACCCCTGCTTCTCGACTGAAACCGTATACTTGCCGGCCTGTATGGAGTCGAACACATATGTGCCTCCATTGCCGGTGTTGGTAGTCAACGAGACCTGCGTGGCCTCGTTGGTGAGCGTAACGATGGCACCCGGAACAACCGATCCTTTTTCGTCCACGACTGTGCCCGTTACACGCGACGCGGTGCCCTGTCCGTTAGCGACTGCAAAACAACAGACGCTCAAGAGAAAAAACGCAAGAAGAGGTTTTCTCATTTTATCCTCGGCTGTTTAGAAGGGTTGAGCTGCTACGAAATTTCGGACGGATTATAGATCGCTTTGGGAATAATGGTAGCTAAAGATTTTTATCCTTTCGATTAGAATTGCTGATGAGGCAGTAACCGCGGATCCGACAGATCGGAAGAGGATTTTCACGGATGACTATAAGGGTGGCTCATAGAATTGAGGATGTCATTCCTGTTTTGGAGTTTGCGGAACGGGAGGCGCGATCGGGTTCGCACGTGGCCGTCATGCTCAGCTATGAAGCGGCACCCGCGTTCGATTCAGCATTCGTCACGCATGCGCCATCGGATTTTCCACTCGCGTGGGCGGCAGTTTATGAGGATGGATCTGGTGGTGAGCAACTCGAGTCGTATTCTTCAACTGAATGGAAGCCTCTTGTAAGTCGCAACGAATATGATGATTCTGTTTCGCGCATCAGGGAGTTGATCGCGGCGGGGGACACTTACCAGGTCAACTACACATTCCCGTTAACTTCATCATTCAATGGCGACGCATTCGCGTGGTATCGCGAGCTGTGCCTGGCGCAGGGCGCGCAGTACTCGGTCTATCTCGATCTCGGTCGTTACAAAGTGCTCTGCCTGTCACCCGAGCTGTTCTTTGAGCGTCGCGGCAATCATGCGATTACGAGGCCGATGAAAGGCACGGTGCGGCGTGGGCGCTGGCCGGCGGAGGATCGAGAGCTGGCCCAGTGGCTGGCAAACTCGGCAAAAGATCGCGCTGAGAACGTGATGATCGTCGATCTGCTGCGCAACGATCTCGGCAAGGTTTCCGTTCCCGGCAGCGTGCGTGTGTCGTCGTTATTCGATCTCGAGCGCTTTGAAACTGTCTGGCAGATGACGTCGACAGTTGAATCGACGCTGCGAGACGGAACGAGTTTGGTTGACGTGATGCGAGCGCTGTTTCCGTGTGGATCGATCACGGGTGCGCCGAAGATTCGCACGATGCAGATCATTCACGAGCTCGAGCGTTTTCCGCGTGGCTTGTACACGGGGGCGATCGGGTTGTTGAAGCCCGGTGGTGACTGCGTCTTCAATGTCGCGATTCGCACGGTCGTGATCGATACGGAGACGGGTGTGGCGACTTTCGGTGTCGGTGGTGGTGTGACGATCGACTCGACTGCCGAGCGCGAGTATGAAGAGTGTCTCGTGAAAAGCCGGTTCCTGTATGCGAGGCCGTTTGAGTTTCAGTTGTTTGAGTCGATCTTGTTGGAGGATGGGGATTACTTTTTGTTGCCAGGAGCATCTCGAGCGCTTGAAAGATTCGGCGGCTTACTTTGGGTTCCAATTTGGAACACGGATTAACGCGGATTTGGAACGGATCGCGATCGAGAATCCGAGGGGGTCGCTCAAGGTGAGGCTTACGTTGTGGAAGGATGGGCGCGTAGAAACTCAGGTTACGCCGTTGGGTGAACTGAAACAGGTGGAGCTGGCGACGGAGCCAGTTGATTCGTCGGACCGATTTCTATTTCACAAAACCACGCGGCGACCCGGTGGCGATGGTCTTGTCTTCTGGAATGAGAAAGGCGAGATTACGGAATCAAGCATCGCGAATGTCGTCGTCCCGATTGACGGCGAGCTCTGCACCCCACCAATCGAATGCGGACTGCTGCCAGGCGTCTTCCGAGCTCACTTATTAGCCCAGGGAAAGATCAAGGAGCGCGTAATCACGATCGACGAGTTCAAACGCGCTCCAGAATTCTTTCTGATCAATTCAGTCCGAAAATGGATCCGTATAATCCGCGGTTAATAAAGGAGGATCGCCTCGCGCTCCTTCCGGAACTCCTGCAGCCCCGCATTCCACGACGTCACGATCTCTCTCGCACTATCCCCGCGTTTCACCCGCTCCAGCGTATCAGCATTCACAAGCAATCTGAGATAGCTATCAACCTTCCAATCATTCGGATACAACTTCCGCAACGCTAAAGCCATTTCAATCCCCGCGAGCAACGGTCGAAACGCGGCGCGATCGGTGACGATAATGTTCACACCACCACACTCCTGGTCCTTAAAAACTGACGCGCGCGGCGTAAACCGCAGCGGCACGAATCGCACACCCGGCACGCCACGTTGATTCAAATGCTCAGCCAGCTTGTCACCCTGAATCCACGGCGCACCAACAACCTCGAACGGCGTATCAGTACCACGACCAACCGAGACATTCGTCGTCTCGAGCAAACCAACACCGGGATACAGCGTCGCCTCAGTCAGGCTGCGCATGTTTGGCGAAGGATTGATCCACGTGAGGTTCGTCTCGTCGTACCACATCGATCGCCGCCAACCTTCCATCTTGATCACGCGCAGGTCGGCGCCGATGTTTCGCTGTTTATTGAAAAGCTGGGCCAGCTCGCCGATCGTCAAACCATGCCGCGTCGGAATCGTGTGATACGACGTGAACGAGAGCTTGTCACCATCGGCGATTGGTCCTTCAACATCGAGACCACCGATCGGGTTCGGTCGATCCAAAACAAACACCGGCAGCTTTGCCTTTGCGCCCTCTTCGAGCAGGTAACCGAGCGTGGAAATGTAAGTGTAGAAGCGCGCGCCAATGTCCTGAATGTCATACACGAGCGCGTCGAGATCTTTGAGCTGTTCGGGTTTGGGCCGTCGCGTCTCGCCGTAAAGGGAATAGATTGGCAGCCCCGTGGTCTCGTCTTTCGAATCCGAGACTTTGTCATCCACAAGACCGCGAATGCCGTGCTCCGGCGAGAAGAGTGCGACGAGTTTTACGCCCGGCGCTTTGCTCAGTACGTCGATTGTTTGCCTGCCCTCGCGATTGCGACCCGTGTGATTTGTCACGAGCCCGATTCGCATACCCGCCAGTTGTTTGAAGTTATCTCGCTCGAGCACGTCGATGCCGGTCAGCACTCTTGTCGAGCTGCCCGCGCCTTCGCTGCGAAACGGAAACTGCTGCAAGCTTCTGACGACCTCGTTGTAATACTTCGCAGACTGCTCGCGCGCACGCTCGACCGCTGCCGTATCAGTGACAGAAGCCGCCACGATCGACGCCACGCGCCCGCGCAGTGGTCCAACATCACCCTTGCCGTCCGGGTGCACCCGGTTGCTCAGAAACACGACGAACATCTCGCTCGCCGGATCGATCCACATCGACGTGCCGGTGAATCCAGTGTGACCAAACGAGCCGAGCGGAAACAGGTCGCCGCGATTGGTTGAGAAAGTGGTGTTCATGTCCCAACCGAGACCGCGTGTCCCACCGTTACTCACAACCACTCGCGGGCGCGTCATCTCGGCGATAGTCAGCGGCGACAGAATACGAACGCCGTGATACGTTCCGCCGTTCAGGATCATCTCGCAGTAAATGGCGAGATCGTTTGCGGTGGAAAACAGGCCCGCATGTCCGGCGACGCCGTTCATGCGATATGAAGTCGGATCGTGGACCTCGCCGCGCAGCCACACTTCGCCTTCCGCACCCGCATTCACGCCGGTATCGCCGAGATAGCTCATTTGACCGCGACGTTTCTCGGTCGGCGCGATCCGCGACACCAGCGCCGGGCTTGGACGAAAGCCTGTGTTGTTCATGCCGAGTGGTCCAAAAATGTTCTGCTGCGCAAACTGATCGAGCGGCATTCCACTCACGCGCGCGACCACTTCACCAAGCGTGATGTATCCGATGTCGCTGTAAGTGAAGCGACCGCCGGGCGGATTGCGAAGCGGTTCTTTGATCAGTCGCTTGATCGCTTCGTCGTGACCGGTCCAGCGCTCGCGCAGATCGAAATCAGGCGCGTAGCCGGAGACGTGTGTGAGCAGTTGCTCGATCGTAATTCGATCTCTTCCCTCGCCTTTTAATTCGGGAATGTGAGCTGAAACCGGATCGCTGAGACGCAGCTTGCCGCGCTCGACGAGGATCATGATGCTCGTGGCTGTGGCAACGACCTTGGTGAGGCTCGCGAGATCGAAGATCGTGTCGAGTGTCATCACCTCGCGCGTGGGCTCGACAGTGCGCGCGCCATACGCCTTCTTCCAGACGACACGTCCCTTCCGGCCGACAAGCACAACCGCACCCGGCAGCTTTTTATTCGCAATCCCCTCGGCGATCACGGCATCCATCTGCGCCAACCGCTCCAGACTGACAGCCGGCACCTGCGCCAACGCAGACTGCACCAACATCGCAACCAGAACGGGAACAAAAATCCGTCTTTTCCGTGTTAATCCGTGGCTAAAATTCATTTTGCCGCCCTCAACTGTATCCCGGTTCCACGCGGGTAAAGTCCCGGCAACGAAATCGGCAGCTTACCCATGACGTCGATCTCGCCCAGCAACGCGCGCGCGGCCGCCTGTTGCAACGCCGGCATATCGCCGTACGTAACGAGGTAAGTGCGCAGTCCTTTGAAGCTCTGTAATAAATAAGGATTGCCGAAGCTGATCCCCACGATCGGCTTCTTTTCATCGATCAGCGCCGACAACGCGCGCGCTCCGGCTTGAGGTATGCCCACACTCGACGCCTGCCCTGACCGGACGCGCCCGTACAACGACGCGATTACCAGGTCAGCAGACTTCGCGCGGTCGATCGCCTTCTGCACTTCTTCCGCGGTCGAGCGCTCGTCGAGAACAACTGTTTCGACTCTCACTCCGCGACGATTGAGTCTCGCTACAAACGGCATTGCGATCCAATTGCGATCCTCGCCGTTTGTCACCGCGAGATTGAATACACGTGTTCCCCGTTTCAGCGGCACGAGCTTGTCTTCGTCACGCACGAGTGTGATCGCGTGTTCGGCAATCTCAGTCGCGAGGGCCATCACGTCTTTGCTGCCGACGACGCGGTCGATCGAATCGATCGGTGTCATTCGCTCCTTGACGAGACCGAGATCGTATTTCGCAGCGAGTATGCGGCGCGCCGATTCCTCAACGCGTTGCTCAGTGATGCGACCACTCTTCACCGCCTGAAACACACCGCGAAACGACGCATCAACATCCGCCGGCTTCAGCAGCATGTCAGCGCCTGCTTCCAACGCACGCACCGCAGCCTCTTCCGGTGTGAAATAGATCGTCAACCCACTCATACTCAACGCGTCAGTAACGATCATTCCATCAAACTTGAGATCTTTTCTCAGGATGTTGCCGATCACCGGAGACATCGTCGCGGGCATCGCCGCTTTCTCTTCGATGATCTCGCCGTTCTGGTCCGTGTCGATTGGTTTTGACTTGATATTCTCCGGCAACGGCTTGACTGCGGTCGCATCGATCTGCGGGAGCGCGATGTGGCCCACCATCACGGCGCCCACACCCGCGTTTACCGACGCCTGGAAAGGAACGAACTCGACCGTGTTCAAGCGCTCGCGATTAACATTGATCTCGGGCAGTCCGCGGTGCGAATCGACGGCAGTATCGCCGTGTCCGGGAAAGTGTTTTGCAGTTGCGATCGTGCCCGCATCCTGTGCGCCCTTCGGTGAACGCAGCCGCAAATCGCGCGACATCAGCCGGATCTTCGCCGTACGAGCGCACGTTGATCACAGGATTCGCGGCGTTGTTATTGACGTCGACGACGGGCGCGAAGATCTGGTGTACGCCGAGTGCGCGTGCTTCGCGTGCAGTGATCTCGCCCTGGCGTCGCGCGTATTCCGGGTTACCCGTCGCGGCGACAGCCATGTTCCACGGAAAGTTGACGGTATCGTCAAAGCGCATGCCCGCGCCGGATTCGAGATCGGCGGAGATCAGCAACGGGTAACGCGCGAGCTGTTGCATGCGGTTGACGAGAATCACGGATTCGTAAACCGGGCCACGGAAGAGGATGATGCCGCCAACCTTGTTGTCTTCGATGTGGTGCTTGAGAGAACGGAAGGCGTCGGAGTCCTGGTTGAGAAACGTCGCATTGACGCCGACGGAGATCAGTTGCCCGACCTTTTCCTCGAGCGACATCTTGCGTAGCTGCTCGTTGGCCCACTTCAGCGCCTTCGACGAAGGCTCGCGTTTGTAGGCGTCGACCTTCAGTTGTGCCTGCGGCCGCACCGGCAATGCGGCCAATCCCAGCAGGACCAGGATCAGGATTGCCGAAAGATAACGATTTCGGGTTTGCATCAAATCTTTATCGCTCCTCATCTGCTATTGGACCGATATGTCCTATTGGACTTAACGCCGGCGAGAACGCAAAACTCGCAGCCCACGCCACCACAAACGTGATCAGGCTTCCGAGAAATACGTACCACGTCCACGCGATCGTCGTCGCAAAAAACACATACAGCATCGACGCGATGCTCACCAGCATCCCAATCAACGCCGGCGGCTGGCTCACGCGACGCAAAAAAGTCCCGACTAAGAACACGCCGAGAATCGGACCGTTGATCAGCGAAGCGATCGACAACGCCATACTCAACGCCGAGCCCGGCTGGTTTCTTACCGCGAGGGCCACCGCGATCTGGACTGCTCCCCACACGAGTGTCAGCACATGCGACACTTTCAAGTAATGCTTGTCATCACGATTGGGACGAAACGGCTTGTAAAGATCGTTAACCGCAGTCGCTGCGATGGAGTTTAACGACGACGACATCGCCGCGGCGAAGATCGCCGCCACAACGAGACCGGAAAGCCCCGTCGGCATGTACTTTGTAATGAAATCGGGGAATACACGATCGCCGCCCGTGAACGGAAACGCCGTATTCGCTGCCGCAGCGTAGCCGGGATCTGTGAACGGGTGATAGAACGCAAACAGCAACACGCCGATAAACAGAAACCCGATGAACTGCGCGAGGACGATAGCGCCACTCGTCAGCAAAGCGACCGTAGCTTTGCGCGGGCGATCGGTGCAGAGATAGCGTTGCACGAGATACTGGTCCGTGCCGTGTGTGCTCATCGTCAGGAAACAGCCGCCAATCAAGCCTGACCAGAACGTAAAGGTCTTCGTGAGGTCGAAAGAAAAATCAAACAGAGAATATTTTCCGAACTGAGCGGCGAATGAATTTGCGGCCGCGAGTCCGCCGTCAATCGAATTGATAAGGACGATCGCTGCCGCGATTGCGCCCGCGATGTAGATTCCGAGCTGCACCACCTCGACCCAGATCACTGCCTCCATGCCGCCGAAGTAAGTGAAGATGATCATCGCAACGCCGATCAGAACGATCGATGCCATGATGATCGGTTCGGCGTTCGCGTTTGGCTGGAAAGCAGCGTAGACGGCGGCGAGAACGATCGCGGTGAGCAGCAGTCGAATGCCGTCCGCGATGTTCCGCATGACGACGAAGAGCGACGCGGCGAGCATCTTGATCTGCACTCCGAAGCGACGATCGAGAAGCTGGTAGACGGTCAGCAGCTCGCCGCGAAAGTACGATGGGATGAAGAGGATCGAGATGACGATGCGTCCGAGGAGATAGCCGAAGACCAGTTGGAGGAAACCGAAGTTTCCACCGCGCGCGAAGGCGACGCCGGGGATTGAGATGAACGTGATCGTGGAAGTTTCTGTGGCGACGATTGAGAACGCCACGGCCCACCACGGGACAGAGCGAGCACCGAGAAAGTAGTCGGCGGTGGTCTTCTGCTTACGGCCAAACCACGTGCCGAACAGCACGATCCCGATCAGGTACCCAAAAATAATAATCAGATCCAGGGACTTCATCCGTCATTTTAAGTCACAGAATGTCTTGTGAATCTGTGAAAATCCTGTAATCCTGTAAATACTGACTAGAATCCCGAGCCGCTAAATCTTTCAGCGCGCTTTCACGATCCAATTCGAAGCTTCCAGTGCAGCCACCGCAGTCGCTTGATCGACGCCAGTTTCAGCCATCACAATCCGCACGGCACGCTCGCGCAATTTCACATTCCGCGGCTGCAGGTTCGACATGCGGTTCCCGCTCACGTATCCGAGTCGCACCATCGTCGCCGTCGAGATCATATTCAAGACCATCTTTTGCGCGGTGCCGGCCTTGAGCCTGCTCGATCCAGTCAACACCTCTGGTCCAACAACCGGGACGATACTCAACTCTGCCGCTTCCGTGATCGGCGAACCGGGCACACACGTCAATCCAATCGTGAAAGCACCAATCCCACGCGCAAACTTCACGGCGCCGACAGTATATGGTGTACGACCCGACGCCGCGATCCCCACCAACACATCGCCACCCGCAAACCCACGCTGCTTCAAATCAACCGCACCAGCCTCCGCATCATCCTCTGACGCCTCGACCGCGCGATAACACGCATCGTATCCACCGGCAATCACACCCTGGACCAGCTCCGGCGACACGCCAAACGTCGGCGGACATTCAGACGCGTCGAGCACACCCAACCGCCCTGAAGTGCCCGTGCCTGTATAAAAAAGCCGCCCGCCTTTCGCGAGCCGCGCCACAGTCTCATCAACCGCTTTGACGACGTCACCCAGCACACGCTGCACTGCGGCTGCAACGGTCGCGTCCTCGTCGTTCATGAGCGCAACGATCTCCGCCGTCGACTGTGAACTGAGATCTTTTGAGCGTGGATTTTCCTGCTCAGTGATTGGAAGCGCGGTTTCGGTTGTCATCTGGATCAGACTGCGAGCGCGATATGGTTGATGCGTTCACGCGCCATTCTAGCGGCAGCCACGGCTGGAGCGAAGTGAGGCGGCTCGAAATACGCACGCGGCGCGACCTTCCGCACTTCGGCGCGCAACGTGTCGAGCATCAAATCCCCCGCCGAGCGGAACACACCACCGACGTAAGCAATCTGAAATCTATCGCGCTCCATCTGCAAATTTCGAATCACCGCGACAGCCGCGAGCCCGAGCTCAGTGCCACCGTCAGCAACAATCTGGAGCGCGACTGCGTCGTTCGCCTTGGCTGCGTCAACGACGTCACGGCCGAAACCTGCTAAACGCTCGTTGGTAATGGTCGGCGCGTAGATCGCTGTGGTCAGATCATCAGGACTGGTAACGTGAAAATACGAGCAGGCCAGCTCGGTAAGCCCGGTTTTTGGACCACGGCCGTCAAATGCATAAGCCACCGCGCGCAAAGCGCGACGCGCGAGCCACGCGCCGCCACCCTCGTCACCCGCAATCGGTCCCCAACCCCCGCGCAGAAGCGCCGGCTGCGCGCATTGATGCCGCAACAGATCGATCCGGTGCCCGCGATCACCACCAGCCCCGGCGCACCGTCGGTCGCTCCATACAACGCGATATTCGCGTCAGTAACAACCTCGATCTCACCGACGCCAAGCGGCATGAGAGTTTCGCGCATGCGCTCGCGCAACTCGCGTCGACGCGCCCCCGCAAGACCGATTTGCGCCGCGATCAGATCGCCACGCCTGAGCTTCGCCGACGCGCACGCGTCGTCGATTGCTTCGCGCACGGCGGCAGCGGCTCCTGCAATTCCTACTCGCAAAGGGTTGGAGGGTCCGGCGCGGCCCTCGCCGATCACTCGCTGGTTAGCGTCCATGATTACGGCTTCGGTCTTGGTCCCGCCGCCATCAACACCGACCACCGAGTTCTGCGCGAGCAAGCGTCTAGCCGGAGAGAGATCTGCTGTTCGTTCAGTACTCACAGTTGGGGCTCGGGCCAGCTAGAAAACAATCCACTTAACATTATTTGATTATTCTAGGGTTCGCTGATTTATAATGGAAACTAAAAGATTTTATTATTACGATAATCCATCTTGATATCGGGGAGCCTGCTGTTGTGGAAATTCGACAATTACGCGCCTTCGTGGCGATTGCTGAATCGGGCACGTTTACTGCCGGAGCTTTGCGAGTTCACGTGACCCAGGCGGCGATTAGCATGCAGATCAGGCAGTTGGAAACTGAGATTGGCGCCAAGGTGTTTGTGCGGGCCCCGCGTCATGTGATTCTGACGGAAGCGGGCGAGCAGCTTCTCCGCCGCGCGCGCCACATACTTCGCGAACACGATGCCGCCCTTGATGAGATCGCAGAGCTCGCGGGCGCCGAGCGTGGACGACTCAGGATCGGCAGCGCGTCGGCCATGGTCCTGACCGAGCAACTGCCGTCGATTCTCAAGGACTTGCGCAAACAGCATCCGGCGGCTGAGATCTCGGTCATGTCTGGAACGAGCGAAGTGCTGGTGGACCAGATACTCGCGGGCGAAGTTGATATCGCGTTCGTCTCGCTGCCGGTTGACGTGCGCGGGATCAAGACTGAGCGTTTGAGCGAGGATCAGCTCGTGGCGATCGCCTCGCCGCAGCATAAGCTCGCGAAGCAACGAACGATCAGCGCTTACACGCTTGCGGGCGAGCGTTTGATTCTTGGCGAGCGTGGTGGCAACACGCGCCGATTGATCGATCAGTTCTTTGCGCAGGCTGGCGTGTCGCTGCATGTAGCGATGGAGCTCAGCCGGCAGCAGGCGATCAAGCGGATGGTGGAAGAAGATATGGGTGTGGGGATCGTGCCGTTACAGTCTGTGAAGGATGAGGTTGAAAAGGGACGATTGATACGCTGGTGGATCGAGGGCGCGCAGATTAACTGGGAGCTCGGGATCGCGCAACTGAGTAACGGCTACGATTCACCCATCATGCAGAAGTTCGTCGCTCTCGCGCATAAGAATTTCACTGACTCGAATTCCACCGCGACGTCTGGGAAAAAAGGCAAAAAGGCCAGCCACAGATTACACAGATAGGTTACGGATTAGTTGCTCGATGTCTTCTTCGTTGTTGAAGAAGTCGGTGGAGACGCGAATCCCCTGGGGCTTTTCAGTTACGAGGATGTTCTGCTCGGCCAGGTGGCTGACGACCTGTGCAGGGTTTTCTGCGGCGACGAGCGTTTCCGCCGATCGAAACTTTTCTTCTCCAAGCGGCGATAAAACTTTCCAGCCACTCTCATCGAGTCGCGACGTCAATCTCCGGTTCAACTCGAGTGCGCGTGTCTGAATGTTCTCGATCCCGATCGACTGCATCATCTCGATCGACGCCCCCAACGCAAACACACCCGCGAAATGCAGACATCCGATCTCAGCACGCGATGCCACATCATGCCGCAGGTGCACCTCGTCATTCCTCATTCCATATGGATCCTGAACACTCAGCCAGCCGATGGTCCTTTGGCGCGACGCAGCCTGAATCTCCTTGCTGATGTAAACGAATCCCGATCCGTATCCTGACCGCATCCACTTGTGCCCGGTCGAGCACAATGCATCGATCTTCATCCGCTTCACATCGATCTCGAACGCTCCTGCCGCCTGGCTCGCGTTAACTACCAGCGCGTGATTGCCCTTGATACTCGCGAGCTCCTCGAGATCGCTGCGAAAGCCATTTGAAAACTGAACATAACTCATCGAGATGATCCCGCTGCGCGTGTTCATCGCCCGGCGCACGTCTTCCGCACGCACGACACCATCAACCGGCTTTACGAAATGCACCGGCACGCGTCGATGCATCCACGGAATCGTCGTCACCGGAAACTCCAGATCACACGAAATCACCTCACCATGCTTTTCGAGTGCATCGACAATCAGGTTCATTCCGCTCGACGTGTTAGTAGTAAACCCAATCTCCTCCGGCTCAGCATTGATGAACGCCGCCACTTGGCGGCGCACCTCCTCGCAGCGCGCGAGCCACGCGTCCCAGTGAACGTCGCCATCGTTCATCATCTGCTCGTAATAAAACTGACCAGCCTTCGCGGTGGACTCCGCGAGTGGCCCAGCCGCCGCCGTGTTGAGATATACACTCTTGCTCGTGACGGGAAACTTCGCGCGCGCTTCAGCCCAATTGATCATGATTTGCCCAACACAATACTCACCCATGAACCGAAAGAGTCAAGAGGACCATCCTTACGATACAATCAAAGCGATGGAAATAGAAATTAGCAAAACTCAGATTGATCGACTCGGCGACCGATTGCGAAAAGGGAATTTTACGGATTCTGATTTACGCCTTTTAGATGATTACCGCCGTTCATTTACGAATGCGTATGAACAGGTTGTAGGATTAATACGCCGCGAATTGAAGGTTGATCCCACGGGGAGACGGGCAAAATCGACAACATCTATTGCCGAGAAATTGCGCCGCGAAAGTATAAGACTCTCTCAAATTCAAGATATAGCAGGCTGTCGATTAATCGTCCCTGAGATTTCGGATCAAGAGCATATGACGGCAGCGCTAAACTCTTTCCCACAAGTACAGTTATAGATAGAAGGCAAAAACCCAGTCATGGCTACCGTGCTGTGCATGTTGTCGCCAGCATAGAAAAAAGAGCAGTGGAAATTCAGATCCGAACGGCGTTACAACAATTATGGGCCGAACTATCTGAAAAACTATCGGATTTGGTTGATCCTGCAATTAAGTACGGGGGTGGGACCGAAGTTATTCAGAAAATCCTCACGCAAGCTTCAGCGTTAGTTATTCAACAAGAAGAGATGGAGTCGAAAATAATATCTCAAAAGGACCGGGCTACTCGACTGTTATCAAAGCCCCTGCGAGAGGGCGAGATAAGCGAGGCAGATATTCGTGTTATAAAGGAGTTGCAGGATAAAATAGCCTCTCATGAGGATGACGTAATCAAGATAAGGAAAGTAGTACTGGAAGGTCTTCAAGATATTGTTAAAGACCTTTCACATTGAGTAGGAGCAAAACTGATGTTGTTTTTAATTGAGTATGCTCGAGAAAAAGGCGAACTAATCACGTTCAAAACCTTTAGCGACAAAGACTCGACATTGGCGAAGAACACTAGATTAGAATTGGAACTCGACCTTAACCGCCGCGGTGTAAATCGCGAAGTCGTTCTCCTCGAAGCTGAAAACGAAGACGCCCTGCGTCGCACTCATCGACGTTACTTCGAGAACCTCCAAGAATTGGTTTCTTAAGTCTTTTAAATCGATTCTTTGTAGGTTTCGAGGTTCTCGTGGATCTTTTGGAGCAGACGCGATTTGAGGGTGTTCGATTTGAGCTGGTCGAGAGGGATTGGTTGCCATTTGCCGGGGATCAGGACTTGTGAGTCGATGAAGGCTTCGAGCGCTTCCTGCAGACCGTCGATCCTGATCTTGTTTCTCATAGCAATGACTTCTTCGATGATCCACGTGACCGCGTCGCCCGTGATGCGATGACGGTGATTGATCACTGCCGATCGCTCCTGCAACGTCTTTAAAATCATGTCGAATGGACCACCTAGCGCCGCGACGAGGCCCAGGTAACATTCCTGAAAACCCTGCACGTGGGCCGTCGTCGAGGTCGTTGGTTTCAAGTCGCGTTTGCCGACGTACGACGCCGCCATGATACGGCAGAAAATTTCGTCAGGCATGTACCCGCTCTTGTCGTCTGCACGACTGATCGTCTGGGCCACGTAGTAAGCGGGCAACAGTCGCAGCAGATTGCGGATCAGGAAAACGGGGCTGTGCGTGAAGCCGTCCGGTAGTTTTTCGATTCCCTTCTTCACTTTGCGATCTTCGAAGTAGCGCAGGCTGCGATCGAGATCCCTGATCTCTTTGCGCGCATTATTCATCAGGTATGTGATCTGTTCCGGAGTGAAACCAATCCGCCAGAGCAGGCGCTGATCTCTTTCGTTTTGGAAAGCCTCGTCAAAGACGCGCAGACAGTCAGCATTCTTGAAATTGTCCAGGCTCTCTTTCATGCCTGACTGGATGAAGGCCATGGCTTGTGCGAACACCTGGACCAGCGATCTGGCCCAGCCGCGTTGCTCCGCCAGCGATGCGGAATAACGATCCACGTCGTTGTAGCGATACTTGTCGTGCTTCGCCGCAAACTGGCGAATCGAGCCGTAGTCGAGAATCGCGCCGCTCGCGAGCATGTTGTCGCCGTCCCACGAGAGCCAGTTGAAGATGTATTCCTCTTCGAGGATGGCCGCGAGTTTTGCGTACGAGCGCGCGAAGTAGTCGAGGGCTTTCGTGTAGCGCGCCTTCGGATCGGTGGGAATTTCCCAGAAGCCGTTCTCGACTTCACGATCGATGAAGTAATCGACTGAGGCTTTCAGCTCTTCATGACGGCCCTGCTTAAGGTAGCGAAACATGTGCGCCGGGCGGATGAGATTCGGAGCAGTCCTGACGCCGATCGCGCTCGTGTCAGCAAACCCGATCACGGTGAGGCAGCGCTCGGTGGGGATTCCCTGCCGGTAAAAGATCTCAGACATGACTGCGCTGCCCAGCATCTCGTCGAGATCTGCCAGACCTGACGAGTAGCCATAAGTATAGTCACCGGTTGGTAGCGGGCCATCAGCTTGCTGTGCGCCCGGGCTCAATATCGTCGCGCCAGTGCCGCGACTGGAGATATCGAAGATCAAGTTGTCACTTTTGATGTAGCCATTCCAGATGCTGCGGCCGTCACCCGACGTTTTGCCTTGTCGACTGCGATGTTGAATCTGGAGATAACGCGTCGCCATGTAAGGGTGCGGCTTGATCGTCTCGGGCGGAAACTTCTTGCCGCACTCGAGATCGTATTCGTTGATGATCTGGAGTGAGAACGTGTCGAGGATTACGTGTTCGAGATCTTTAGATAAGCTCGGAGGATGATCGAGTGGGATGAGGCCCATCTCCTTGGCGAGTGAAAAGTTGAAATAGAGGACACGTCCGTGCGGGCGATAACGAGCCTGATAGTCGACGTACCCGTCAGGGCTAACGTTGCGCCAGGGATGTGTGCCATCTATCTCCTTGAACTTCTCATACAAGGCGACGACATTTTAGCCGCAAAGAGGCACAAAAAACACAAAAATAAATCTTAGGCCAGGGTCCCCACGGTGGACACTCTTCGCAACTTATTACGGACGCCAGACAGTAATGCCAGGCAGAGCGCTTCTCCCCACTGATGTAATCCTATTAGTTTAGTTAACTTTTCTGCTGGTCAGTGTGTAACGCTCCACTTCAGATCGCAGGTATCAGCCCTGTAAGTTGTAGGAGTCTTGTGAACCTCGGATCCTCGTGTAAGCGGTTTAGCGTGGGGTCGACAGCAAGGGATGAGATTCAGATCATGTTCTTGATAGGCCGACCTTCCAAAGAAATCAATTTTCATAAGAAGGCTAAAACCTGAACCTATCGACGTAAATGCAAATGATATTTAAATGGCGCGCTACGACGTCGGATCAGGTGGTGGACTATGAGAGCGGCTGGTCAGTACGAAGCTAAGGCTAACGATAAAGAAGTTCCTGCCATGATCTGAAGTGGTCGCACTTCCATCGCTGTAACCAACAAGCGAGAAAATGGTGGCGATCGGACAAGCCCGAGTAGGCAAGGATACCCGGCTGCAAAAGTCGTATGAGGAGAGGCTATTTAAAATTGGGAGTCAAATAAGAAACTAGCAAGACGGTACCGTCAGTCAACGACACTGAACGAATTCAGGGTGCTTGTCTATGACAAAAGGCATCGGTCGAGACGTGAGAAAATTAGTCCATAGATAACCCTTATCACGCCACTTTTCGCGCCATGCGATATTAGACGCCGCCGGATAATGCCAGGTTTCGACGGAAAATTGCAGCACATAGCCGCCTGGTTCTAGTTTCTTATCACTGCCAAGAACGCGAAATTCATGGTCAGACGAGTATGACTCGCCGGCCTTCAAGGTCACGAATTGAGAAATATCCGGGTTAGGGTCGAGAGTCATCAACTTGCCATCGATTCCTAGCAGGTAATGCACAGATCTTTTGTGCTTTCCCGCTGCTGCCAACTGCGCATTGCGGCTGATCGTATAGCCAGAAACAAGCGAACTTCTTTTGTCAAAGAGGATTGTCTCACCCTTTTTATTACGGAAATTGTACCTCAGCGTGAAGATTAAGCCGCCGTCGCTGCAATAGCGTTGATCAATAATGCTGGCAGTGAGTTCGAGGTCGGCGTGCTGCTTGTCCCCACCCGCATCCATCAATATTGTCCCAGAGTCGCGAGCCGTCTGCGCCTGCACTACGAAAACACAGGCGATGTAGATGAACAGTAAGGTACTCAGATATCTCATAAAATCTACCTATTTCTTGAATCTTTCTTAGAGAAGCGAGAAGGCTAAATAAAGGCGAAACGTTCATGGCGCCGCCAGTTCGGAGAAGCAAGCGGCGCGAAGTTGTTCGTTGTTGAGTCCCACCTTAATAGGATCAAAGCTGTCCTGATCATTCTTCTTGTCATAGGATTTCATCTTGTGTCCAAACTCGTGACCTACGACAAATGCGGCGAACAACGCTCCTTCCAAGTTATGAGTGCTGGTAGCATAGACCGTGGCGGCGCCTTCCACCCGGTCCAGTCTCATACTTGAGACTGCCGTTCCAGCACTAACGAAACGAGTTGGATCAAGTGTAACGTTATTGCCCTTGAACGCCGCAATGGCAGGACTGGGTAAATTCCCCATTCCGGCTTTTAACTTGCCAAGTGCCTTAAGTGCTTTCTCTTTTCCTCCAAAGAACTTGCCGCAGGCATCTTGATTTTCGATTCGTTTTTTCAATTCTTTAACGCCGGCATCCCAAAGGTCCAGCCCCTCCAACGGGGTATCCTGCGGGTCATAGCCAAACCAGGGTGATCCGATGAACGAGCTGGCCCAGGGCGGTGGCGATCCCTCCAACCATCTGGAATAGTATCTGGACTGCGACCGCAAAGAGCGATCAAAGGCTTCTTCCCTGGCCAGGATTGTAGCTAATCCTGCCCTCCTATCGCGATTACCTAAATCGCCCCAACCCCAACCGCCGAAGCCGCTTGAATCACACTGAGGACTAATGTCTCCAGGAAGGCATGGCATTAAGCCGCTCGGATCAACCAGATTCACGGGGTCATTGGTTGTATACGAATACTGGTTGAAACTCTGCGGATCGCCGAGATTACCAGGCAGTGGATCCGGGCTGGTCCACCGCCCAGCGGAATTCTCATACTTCCTGAACCAGGTGTGGTCCAAACCAGTTGCTTCATCCCTCTCAGTGAGTCCAAAGCGCTGACGTGCTCTATCAGTTGTTGAATACTTCTGCGTTGTTGTGCGCAAACCAATGCCTGCTCCAATCTCGTCACCAAACGGCAGATAATCGTGGCGAGATATGATCGTGCTGGTACCACTGCCGCTGTTGTTCATCAGTGCACGAGAAGAGCCTTGCACGTCAGTCAGAACATAGCTGAGGGTTGCACTGCTGCCGCTTACTCCAGGACACAATCGCACCACGTTGCCCTGAAACTCCATACTGTAAGCAAAACCAGTGCGGACCTGGGCGAAAGTAGAGCCTCCGGTGATAGCTGCCACCCAACTTTGGTGACCACCAGAGTCCGGACTGCGCTGCAAGTAAGCTTCGTATAGATCGGTAACATACGCGCCTGAATCCGTGGTCGTATACTGACCGGAGGTGAAAATAGCAGTACCCAGATCCTGGGCTGCTTTGATCAAGCTCGCGTTCCCCTGAGCCTGTGCTTCACTCAACGTCTGCGTCCACTGAGACAACTCAGTGGAGTTGGGCGGTCGATTCAGCGCACCCTGGTAGAACGCCGTGACAAAATCTGCGATCGTCTTATCGCAGGTGGACGCAGCTTCATAGAAAGCTAATGATTGCCCGCCGCGATGGATGTTCTCTTTCTCCAGCGTCGTACCGTTATAGTCGGCAACCTGCTGTCCAAAGATGTCATAGACCATTGTGCGAGTGACACCAAGTGAAGTCGTTTGCACACGCTGCCCGGCACAATCGTATACAGAGGTCTGCGACAAGTCGCTGTCGGTTGCGGCGGCGGAGACCTGGCGGCCGTTAGCATCATAGGTGTAGTTCATCAATCGGAACTTCAAATCCTGAGTGATGTTGCCCGCTGCATCGTACGTGATCGGAGTAGTCCCGCTGCTGATGAAGCGATTGGTTGCGGTTGTGATATCAGTTGAGACTACAGGGATATGACCGGCAGTATTGCCACCGCCCGACTGGAACCGATTGCCGTAGCGATCGTAAGTGAACTCCTGTTTCCAACTCGCCGTACTACCGGTTCCCTGCGGGTATTCGGAAGCGGTGGAAAGTCGACCGAGCTCATCATAAGAAAAACGTTGATCCCATTCTTTAGTTGAAGAGCCGTTTATGATCCCGTCAATACGGCCAATCTGCCCGTTGTTCTTTTGATTTATCTACGCTGCCACTGCTCTGCGCAACTTCGCCATATAAGTAGTCGTACCGCTGCAACTCTGATCCGCTGCTGCTCTGCTTTAACTTGATCTGACTCACCTGTAGCGCGTTGTTATAAGCTCTCGAATGGACCGCGGCGTTACCCCATGTCTCGGAAAGCAGTCCGCCACTTGGTGCATAAACAAAACTCGAGGCGAACGTGGTTGTGCCATCGCTTATCTGCGAGAGTCGTCCCGCGTTGTCATACGAGTTCGTGAGCACGCGATTGCTGGGATACGTTTCCGTGGCGAGCAATCCTGCCAGATTGTACGTGTAGCTGAGGGAGTACGTATTTGAACCAGTTACTTGCTTTTGCACGTTTACACGGCCCATGCTGTCGTAGCCAAAGTAAGCGCCGGTAGTCGAACTGCTGCTGCCATATGTCATGGCAATCAAGCGTCCATTTGCGGAGCCGTGAGTGTAGCTTGGTGCGCCGCTGGGGAGAGTTTGTGAATCGTAGTAGTAACGTGCGTCTGGCGTCGAATCGGAATAGTCGACTAAGGTTACGCGATTGAGGTCATCGTAGTAGAGGTCCGCTTGAATGCCACGCGCGTCGTATCCGTGAGTCAACAAACCATGTGAGTTGTATTCGAGCTTTCTCGTCCAGGAGCTGTTACCCGTCAAGGAATCGCTGAGATTGAAGGAGGAGTTTATAGTTTGCTCGACCTGCCGCTCGCGTATGAGACGAGACAAAGAATCGTACTTGAAATAGCGCTGCTGGTCGTTACCCTGAGTGATCTTCACTAGATTATCGAGCACATCGTACATGTAGTAGGTTGCTTGTGCAGGTGAACCGGTGGTTCCGAGATTGCCTGATGAGTTTGGCTCATCAAGACGAATTACGCGACCGAGCGCATCTGCGATCTGTCTTCTTTGCTTTCCTGCCTGATTTGTTACTGTAGTTACTTCGCCTTCATAAGCCGTTTGAACCGTCGTGATGTAAGACGGGTTTGCATCGTCGCCACGGGGCATGCTCACTGCGGTCGCACGCCCAAGGATGTCGAAGGTAAGTGTAGTCCAAGTGCCTGAGGGATTAATCGAACAACTGCCGTAGCCACTGGTGCAGTAATAGGGATTGCTTTTACGATAAGCACGGCCCATGGAATCGTATTCAATGTCAGTGATCGACCAGCCATCGCCGGAAGTGTAGCTATCGAAAGTTTGGGTTACCGCTCCGCGGCCATCCAGGTAACTTTTACTGTCGACATAACGACTCGAGTCAAGCTTGGTTGAAGAAACTACGCTGGAGTGATAGCGACCGGCACTGTCTGCCGCGAGTGCATTGAAATAATCGTAAGAGACCTGACCCCCATCAGGGAAGTCTATGTGATCGAGGCGCAATGAATCTGAGTTGTAATCAAAGTAGGTGGTCTGGCTATTTGGATCCGTTGTGCTGGCAACGAGTCCGGTATTCATATCGTAAGCAGTACTTGTGGTCAGATGTAAACCGCTCGGATTTCCTTTCGTGACTGACACAGGATAAGCGAAATCATTGTTAGTGGAGGAATAGGTGAACGATTGCGTCTGGCAGCAATCGACCTGGGCGGTCATCACGTTACCCGCTATGTCATAGGTGGTTGAATGCGTAATGGCCCCAGTTGTAGTGGTGGCATCGGGGTAAGTTGTAACGCTGGTGACATTGCCTCGATAGTCGGTTGTTGAGTCATATGGGTTATAGAGGTAGCACACCCAGTCGTATCTGAGACAGTCCCAAAAGCCACCTTCGTCATATCCCCACTCCACACAATCCCAGTCGCAGATCTCCTCGTAATCCTGAAACGGATCGAATGCCTCGGAATGCATTGTGATAACGTCCCGCGCCGTTAGGTTTCCATGGTTCGAACCATAATTGTCATACGCGTAATCAATCCGCGAGGCAGGACTTGAAGATCCACCGGGAAAAACTTTGACCACCGAAGGCAGACCGAGAAGCCGGCGATTCAAGTAATTTGAGGAAGTGACATACGTGGTCTCGGTACGACGCAGTTCGGTTGTAGAGACGCTGCCGTTTGTGGTGAAGTCGCGCTCGCTCACGACCGAAACATTGTTGTAAGGCGTGTGCGTATCATCATAACTAAACACATTCGCAATCGTCTTGCCGGATTCGTTAGTCAGTCTGACACTGGCTATGCGTGCTGTACCATTGCTGGGATTTTGCTCCCAGCTAAGCACCGTCTTTCGATAAGACCACTGACGAAGAATTCTGTATCCGCGTCTCTGCCAGCAGACCATCATTCCATACACCGGGGTTCTTGATAGTGTGCGTTTCCATGATGCTGGCGCCCCCGGGAGCGGTTACTGTTGTGATGGTCTCACTCGTTTGTTCAGACGTGGAAAACGTGTAGTACGGCGCACTACCGCCGCTGGTCCGTCCCGCCCATTCGTCCGTGCGGTGTGCAAACGTTGGGACATCCGAGATACCGCTCGCTGATGTGTAATAATCGTAAGACGTCGTTGCCGCGGTCGTGTTTGTGCCTTCAGTAACGGTGCCCGTACTGCTGGTGGAGGTGGTGCTCGCGGTCATGCCGTGAAACTTCACCATTTGGTAGATCATTCCATACGCCGAGTAATCAAAGCGATAACCGATGTCGCCGCTGCTACTGGTGTTGCCCTCAGCGCTTGCCGGCAAGTAAACGTACCTAATCACGCGTGCGGTGGACGGCTTGTTGACGTTAATCCCTGAAGCAAACAAGCCGGAAGGTAAGGTAAGCGTGTCGTAATAGAAGCGCATGACCTGCAAATCTGACTGGCCCGTAAGTCCCGGAGTTGTGATCGTCACCAGTTCGTTGTTCGAGTCGTAATAGAAGCGCACGTAGCGGCCGAGCGTATCTTGAATCGTGGAAATGCGTGGGCCAACACCATTGACGTAACTGATCAAGATGTAGTTTCCGTTGCGATCCGTGATGCTGGTGGGATAACTGCGGTAACCTCCGCCGGCCGCTCCATAACCGACTTGCGAGCCGTCCGGATAATAAAGGGTTCCCCATCCACTACCCCCGTTGAAATGAATGAAGGTTCCGTCAGTGGTGTCGTAGTGGGACCAACTGGAATATACCAGCGCGTGCCGAGTGCCATTGCTATCAGTCAGGGTGAAGCCGGCGCTGCCCTGGTCCTCGATTTGGCCATACCCTAAACGGAAACCTTGCGCCGGGAATCCTGAATCGACGTCGTAAGTCATCCAGGTTGCCCCGGTAGACGGATTGGTTGACTTGTTCCAGACGAGACTGTTGTAAATAAGGTTGAGGGAAACACTTATCCCACGTCCCGGTAGGCCAACTACTGGTAGACCGAAGTTAAAGTTTTTCGTTCCACTCTCGCTGACAGCGACGGCTGAGGCAGCGCTCAGTGCGCCAGGCTTCTTTTTTCCCGGAGGCGTACCGATCAAATTATTCGTCTGATAAAGCGAACTGGTCTCATTGTCAGGTAAGGGATCTTCGTTCGGGTTACGCATGAAGGGCAACATGCTTGATGCGCTCGATACCGTACTTGTCGCGTGAGCTCGCTCTTGCCTGCTTCTGTTCTTCGCCACAACGTTACTCGCATTACGGATTGAGGCCCCTACTTCTCCCTGGGAACTCCTTTTTGAATCAACTCGTTTTTTGCCCCCGAATGGTTCCTTAGAGCCCTCGACAACACGCACGCGAACTGTGACACGTTTTGTCCCTGCGGTGGCGATTAACGTGGCGGTGCCAACTTTACCGGCCAACACCTCGCCGGTTTTCCTTACGAAGACCACTTCTTTGTTCGTAGACTGCCAGCTTGCAGTAAGCCCCTGGACGGCATTCCCGTCAGCGTCCACTGGGATTGCTGAAATCAACATAGGTTGCCGGTTCTTCAACTCTATTTCATCAGCCACATTGAATTCGATTCTGGCAACTTTCATTGCTCGCTCAGCTTGGGTCAAAGGAGGAGAGGGGCGGACTCCCTTACGTTCGCGGTTATCTCCTTGAGGCGTTCTACTTATCAACGTGGCGACTTCAGAAGCCAACCATGCCAACACTTGAGTCTTTGCTTCACGCACACTGCTGTCTACCCTGCGTAGTGCGGCAGCTGCTACCGGCATCGGGACCAGCAACGCAGCGATAGTAAAGATCATGACCATCGCGGTGATTTGTCGCGATGAGAAACGAGCGATATGCCTGGTGAAGGTTGACATGAACAGCACTCCTCTGAGATTGAGAATTCCGCACACCGCGAGCGCTGAAGTTGATATGAACTTCAGAGTTCAGCACCTTAACTGCCCGCTTGTTTTTACTTTGGTAACGAACGCCTACGTGAGGCTAAAACCAGAACGAGTCGCACGTAAACGGGGAGACCCTAGAATGAGTACACGCTGGTTTTATTAATACTATTATTGGAGTCCGAAAAAACGCAAGATTTTTCTATGATCGTAAATGCAGCAACACAACAGACTTGGCGGGTTTGCCTTATACGCGTTATCTGGTCCAATTTAGACCAATCGTAGATGCACGTAGGAGGGAAACTATCGATACATTCCCGGGTAACAGGGATATTTCGATGGTAATCGTCTGAGTAGACTTTCTGCGTATTCCGGTGATTGTGAGCAGTGATTCCGGCTAGAACGTGAGCACCAATTCCGGCGCATCGTGAGCACTCGGCGGCGCCTGATGCCAGTGAGTGCTTTTACTGTTTGGCGCGCTTGGCGTCAAGCTCTTTCCCGCTTTGCTTTGCCGTTTGCGCAGAGACTCACCTTTGAGTTCCAGCGGATGGGCGGCACTCAGGAAACGATCCAACAAAGCATCAGCCACCGTAGGACCGCACCCAGATAAGCATGCCAGTGAGCAATCGGCAGTTGGCTGGTAACCAGCGTCGAGCGACCTCCATGACGATCGTCGATCAGCTCCAGCAGGTCGAGGCGCTCGGCCTGAACTAGGGCTTCAGGCCGAAGTCGTCGAGGATCAGCAACTCAGTCTTGGCGAGTCCCTGTTGCAGCAGCGAGAGCACACGGCGACGTGTCGGCGAGCCGAGTAACAAGGCTCGTTCACTAGCGGCTTCCAGCCGCTCGGTCCAAAGCATGGCGAGGTGGGTGCAACTCACAGAGAAGACACCACAGGCCCGCCAAATGTCCGCGCAACACCCGAGGGGTACAGGAATAATAGTACGACGTACAGCGTGGCGAGCGGGTTGGACGTTGGGCATGGGATGTGTTTTTGAGGTTCCTGCCTCAATAGAACAAGTGAAGCATAGCTGTGGAGGCCCAAGATTTAACCCTTAGATTTCGCATGAAGGTCTAGTGCTAACCAGACTTCTTTTTTGTGCTTTTTGTGGCTTTTCGTGTACTGGTTTTCTTTGCGAACCATAGAGTAGTTAATGGAGGGAGATCGATCGTGGCGTCATTGATCGAGACGGAATGGGTGCCGCCGTAGATTTCAGCGCCGGTGTTGATGATGAGGTCGTACTTTCCTTTGCTTAACCGATCGACTTTGTAGTCTTTTTTCGCCACGGCCGAGAAGTTACAGACGCAGATGATCTCGCGGCCGGAATCGGGGGAGCGGCGGAGGAAAGAGAGGATGTTCTCGCGGGCGTTGTCGACGTCGATCCATTCGAAACCCGCCGGATCACTGTCCGCTTCCCAGAGCGCGCTCTCTGGTCCATAGACGCGATTCAGGTCCTGGATCAACTTCTGCACACCACCATGCAGCGAGTCTTCCAGCAGGTGCCAGTCTAAACTTTCTGTCTCGGTCCACTCGCGCCACTGCCCGAGCTCACCACCCATGAACAACAACTTCTTCCCCGGATGCGCCCACATGTATGCGTAAAGCGCGCGCAACGTCGCGAATTTCTGCTCTGTCGTGCCCGGCATCTTGTTCAGCAGCGAGCCTTTCATATGGACCACTTCGTCGTGCGAAAACGGCAGGATAAAGTTCTCGCTCCACGCATAGACCAGACCAAACGTCAGCTTGTTGTGATTACCAGCGCGGAAGAGCGGATCGGTCTGGAAGTATTGAAGCGTGTCGTGCATCCAGCCCATGTTCCACTTGAAGTCAAAACCAAGCCCGCCGGCGTAGATCGGACGACTCACCATAGGCCACGCAGTCGATTCTTCCGCGACCATGATGATCCCCGGACACGCGCGATGCGTTACCTCATTCAACTCCTTCAGAAACGCAATCGCTTCGAGGTTCTCACGCCCGCCAAACTGGTTTGGTATCCACTCACCTTCCTTGCGGCTGTAGTCGAGATAAAGCATCGACGCGACGGCATCAACACGCAGTCCATCGATGTGAAACTCGTTGAACCAGTAGAGGGCATTCGCGACGAGGAAGTTGCGCACTTCATTGCGACCGTAGTTGAAGATGTACGTGCCCCAATCGGGATGCTCGCCCTTGCGCGGATCGAGATGCTCGTACAAAGCCGAGCCGTCGAAGCGGCCGAGGGCCCACGCGTCTTTCGGGAAGTGCGCGGGGACCCAGTCCATGATCACGCCGATGCCACGCTGGTGCAGGTAATCGATGAGGTAGCGCAGATCGTCGGGCTCGCCGTAACGCGCGGAGGGCGCGTAGTAGTAAGTGACCTGATAACCCCACGATGGACCATACGGGTGTTCCTTGAGCGGCAGAAACTCCACGTGTGTGAAACCCATCTGTGTGACGTAGTTGGCGAGCGGCTCGGCCATCTCGCGATACGTTAACGGGCGATTCTCGTCTTCGACTTTGCGTCGCCACGAGCCGAAGTGCACTTCGTAGATCGAGAGCGGCTCGCGACAGTGCTGCCGCGCGGCGCGGTTCTTGATCCACTTTGCGTCGCGAAATTTGTATTTCGAGTCGTAGACGATCGAGGAAGTGTCAGGCGGGACTTCCGTGTGCTGCGCGTAAGGATCGGCTTTAAAGAGTGGTCGGCCGCTGGCGGGATGGATCTCGAATTTGTAGAGACTGCCGGCGGTGAGTTTGGGAATGAAGAGCTCCCAGACGCCGGAGTTGCCGAGGCGTTGCATCTGGTGGTCGTTGCCGCTCCAGTTGTTGAAGTCACCGACGACGTTGACACCGCGCGCGTGTGGCGCCCAGACCGCGAACGAGACGCCTTTCGTGCGGCCGACTTTGGTCACGTGCGCGCCGAGTTTTTTGTAGATCTCTTCGTGGCGGCCTTCGCCGAAGAGATGCAGGTCGATGTCGCCAAATGTAACCACGGATTACACGGATTTTCGGATGGATAAAAACAGATCTGCGCCGTTGCCTTTTTCGGGGCGGTTGCTTTTTGCCTCGGACAGGAGCTCCAGGAATTCTTTTTGAGGAGGGTCGAGGCCGAGTTGATTCAATAAATCTATGACCCGGGCAGCGTAGCGGAGCACCTGGATCGTTTCGATGCCGGCGAGATCCGAGAAGAACCAGCCGCAGCTCGTGAACATCAGCAGCGCATCTTCGTTGCATTTCGAGCAGATCCCACACGCGTGACTCGTTCTGACGCTTTTGCATGTCGCTGAAGAAAGTCCGAGCGTGCATGTTCCGGATCCAGAATCACGTTGATGTAGTCGTTACGCGCAGCCCACGGGTCACGCAACAACTCACTGCCAACGCGCTCAAACTTCTCTGCCGCATCGTCACGCAAAAAGTTCAGGGCGTGCGCAAGGGCTTTCGCCACGCCTGGTTCCAGCCCGGCTCACCACCGGTGTGACAGCCACAATCGCGCGACCACCTTCCAACACCATGCACGCAACTCCACGAGGTACCTTCACCGTCCGGTCCATTATCGATCTCGACGTCCGTCTGCGGCGGATGATGATCGAGATACTGCGCGTAATTCGTGATCCAAAAGCCTGCTGACTTCGCTTCAACCGTCAGCGCGTGCGTCAAACAAAGATCGCCAAACTTGAAATGATGGCCGTAAGTCTCGCCATCTGTCGCAACGTTAACCAACGCCGCGCCCGCAGCAGCGCTGACAAACTTCTCTACGAGGCCACGGCTCGACGCGAGTGCGCGTTCGAACGCAATCGCACGCGCGAGTGGTCCATTGTAAAAGAAAACTGCGAGCGAGCGGTTCGATCCGTCCGGATGACGGAAGCGATAAGGCTTTGAAGTATCAACTACGCCTTTCGCCTGGTTTGGCGCGAGGATCACATAACGCATGCCCTGTTCGATGAGAAGCGCGAGCACTTCATCGTTTGCGGCAGTCTCGGGTAACCAGAGCGCGCCAGCTTCCCGGCCGAAGCGATAACGAAAGTCAGCGAGTCCCCAGACGACTTGTGTAACACGATCGCGCTCGTTGCAAAGTGGAAGAATCGCGTGACCGTAAGCCTGCGCGATCGCATTACCGTGACCACCGCGCGCCGCAGCGCTCTCTCGATCGGCGATCAAGATTTTCTGGTAAGTGTCGCGGTGATGACTCTTCGAGCCACGACAGCAACGTCGGGCCGAAGTTAAAACTGATGAGCGGGTAGTTGACGATGTTTGGAGCGTAACATTCAGCGTGAATGCGCTCGTTCCAATCGTGAAACGGTGCGGCAGCTCGGCTCCGCGTCGACTTCGCCGGTCCATGGGTTCTCGCGTGGTGGTTGATAAAAGTGGCCGTGGATTATTAATGCGGTAGGCATAGCGTTAGACAGGATTACAGGATTTACAAGATTAACAGGATATCTTGTAAATCATGAAAATCCTGTAATCCTGTCTAAGCTATCCCTCGCCAACCGCGCTGCGCCCAGCAATCCCGGCATTGTCACCACACTCCGCCCGCGCGATCTTCACCTGCTGCGCTGTGGTCCGAAACGCGCGCTCCTCAACCTGCCGGTACATCTCTTCAGCAAACAGATCCCAACCATTCACCGCTCCACCGGCAATAACAATGATCTGCGGATCGATCAAGTTGATCAGGTTCGCGAGCCCGATCCCCAAATACATCCCAAAACGCTTGAATACCGCGAACGCGAGCTCGTCACCATCACGGCCGGCCTCGTAAACCTTCTCCGCCGTCAACTCCATCACTCTTCAATCTCGAGCCCGGAAACGACGCCAAACTCTCTCTCGTCATCCGCACGATCGCTGTCGCTGACGCAAACAACTCCAGACAACCGGTATTCCCACACTTGCACTTCAACCCACTAAACGGATCGACAGTCGTGTGCCCGATCTCACCAGCCGATCCATGCGAGCCGCGCCACAGTTTCCCATCGAGAATCACACCACCACCAACGCCCGTACCCAGCGTCACACTCACCACATCACGACACCCACGCGCCGCACCCAGCCACATCTCACCGACGGCCGCAGCGTTGGCATCGTTCTCGAGAAACACGGGCCAGCCGAGTCGCTTCTCTAATTCTGCTTTGAGCGCGTAATTGACTAACGAAGGAAGGTTTGGCGCTTGCAGTACGACAGCTTTATCGCAATCGACCGCGCCCGGCACCATGATCGAAGCGGCGACTACCGCTTGCTTGTAGGAATCCCAATTCTGCGCCGCCTCAACAAGCGCGGCGACGACGCCTTCAGCCGAATCGCCTTTCGGCGTTTCCTGTTTCGTCTGTTTGTGTATTCTCCCGTTATCATCGACGAGAGCTACTCGTAAATGTGTGCCTCCCAGATCGACGGCGAACACTAAGCTTTCACTAAACAGGTTCTTCGGCATGTTCAAGTTGGAGCGTCTCCGCAGTCATCTCTCCACGTGAGAGGTTCCGTGAGATCAGCGCCCCTGCCACAATCGCGACCAGCAAGTATAGCAATCCTGCGCCCCACTCCTTGAATATCAACTTGCCAATGCCAAACAAGGAACCGTAAATCAGCGCACAACCGAGTATCCAATTTACCAACTGTAATGACAACCGCCCTTGCGCGTGCGACTCGGAAAGGCCGGCTTCGGCGGCAATGCTATTCCAGCCCGGGCCTTCCGGCCTGACACGACGATAGAAAGCAATGAGCTTCTCGCGAGGTTCCGGTTGAGTGATGAGCGTAACTACGACCCAGACTAAGGTAGTGATCCCAACCGTGACCAACATGAGATACGCGAAGTCTCGCGGCAAGTCGCTATTCCATTTGAGAACTGTCTGCAAAAAGATCGAAACTATGGCCGCGCAGATCATCGCAGACACTTCCGACCACGCATTGATCCGCCACCAGAACCAGCGCAACAACAGCACCGTGCCGGTTCCCGCGCCCGGTAACGAGCAGTAGCTTCCACGCGCCGCCAATCGACTCCATGAAGAACGTGATGACCACCGAAACAATCATCAGCAACACCGTCACGATCTGCGAAGCGACAACGTAGTGTTTCTCACTCGCCGATCGTTCTATGAAGCGACGATAGAAGTCGTTGATGACGTAGGAAGCGCCCCAGTTGAGCTGCGTGCCGATAGTCGACATGTACGCCGCGGCAAATGCGGCGAGCATAAAACCACGCAGGTAGGTTGGAAACACGTTTGGATCCATCAACGTCTGGATATAACCGGCTTCCTTATCAGCCAGATTGGGGTAAAGAATCAGAGACGCGAGCGCCGTGAGAATCCATGGCCAGGGACGCAGCGCATAGTGAGCAATGTTGAACCAGAGTGTTGCGAGCAGCCCGTCCTTTTCGGTCTTTGCGGAGAAGATGCGTTGCGCGACGTAACCGCCGCCGCCCGGCTCGGCGCCGGGATACCAGGTGGACCACCAGATCACGCCGAGATAAACAAACAACGTGATCGCCGGCATCCAGATCGAGTCGAATTCAGGAAAGAAAGCGAGACGCGATCCGGAACCGCCATCCATCGCAGTGATCTTTGCCTTCAACTGATCGATGCCGCCGACGGCGTTGACCGCAAGGATCGCGAGCACGATGACCATTCCCATCTTGAGTGCAAACTGAAAGAGGTCAGTAACGAGCACGCCCCACAAACCCGAAATCGTCGTGTAGAAGGCAGTGAAGATGAGCATTCCGATCACGATCTTGATCGCGCCGCTCTTACTCACGCCCAACGTGATCTCGAGAATCTTCACCATCGCGAGATTCACCCAGCCGAGAATGATGCAGTTGATCGGCAGGCCGAGGTACAAAGCACGAAAGCCGCGCAGGAACGCCGCAGGCTTGCCGGAGTAACGAAGCTCGGCAAACTCGATGTCAGTCATCACGCCCGCGCGTCGCCACAGTCGCGCGTAAAGAAAGACGGTGAGCATTCCGCTCATGACAAAGTTCCACCAGAGCCAGTTGCCGGCGATGCCGTTGTTAGCGACGAAGCCTGTGACGGCAAGCGGTGTGTCAGCCGCAAAGGTCGTAGCGACCATCGAGGTGCCGGCAAGCCACCAGGGCACGTTGCGGCCCGACAGGAAAAACTCGTTGGTGCTGCCGGTCGCTTTGCGAGCGTAGTAAAGCCCGATACCGAGATTGAAAAGGAAATAAGCGGCGATTACCGTCCAATCCAGCAGTGAAAGGTTCATTGGAATCCTTACTTGTCGGTTTTGAAAAGGCGGTTACTCGGCGCTTATTCTAGCCACAAAAAGCACAAAAGGCACAAAGTATTTTCTTTTACACTCGTTTGTGCTTTTTACCTTTTTGTAGCTGAACTGATTTTGTGCTTTTTTGTGGCTACGATTAGGATGGGCCAAATGGATGCGGAACAGTTAGTAGCAGGTCTCGCCTTAATCGGGATCGTCATCATTGTTTCGGCACTGCTGTCGGGACTCGTCGACCGGAGCGGTCTGCCGCAGGTCGCAGTGTTTATCTTTATCGGCGCGGCGCTCGGTCCGGGCGGGCTCGGCGTCTTCGACATGCATCTCGAGTCGCCGATTTTGCGTGTTGCAGCGATCCTGAGCTTGACCCTCGTTTTATTCACCGATGCCGTAACTCTCAATATAAAGGAGGTCAAACGCCACGCGGGCCTCGCGTTCCGCATGCTAGGTCCCGGCACACTCGTCTGCGCGACGCTGACTGCAGTTGCTGCCTGGTGGCTACTCGGCATCGCACCCGCTCACGCCGCAATTCTCGGTGCTGCACTCGCTTCGACGGATCCGGTGTTGCTGCGTGGACTCCTGCGACGGCGCGACATCTCGCCCACGGCTCGCCAGGCTCTCCAGCTCGAGAGCGGGCTCAACGACGTCGTGTTGCTTCCGATCGTCGTGATCGCCATTGCGCTGAGTGGCGAGCACAATCTACCTACCGGCACCAGCTTCCCAAAGATGGGCTTTGGACTGTTTATTCTTGGTCCAGGCGCGGGCGTTGCCATCGGGTTGATCGCTGTATCGGCGCTCGACCTGATACGCAAACGCATCGGCGTGCGACGAGATTATGAATCCCTCTACTCTCTCGGCGTCGCTTTTACCGCGTATGCAGCAGCAGAAGCAGTGCACGGCAGCGGCTTTCTCGCGGCATTCACGGCAGGCTTGACGATTGCTGCGCTCGACGTTGAGCTTTGCGATTGTTTTATCGAGTACGGCGGCGTGACTGCCGAGATGCTCTTGCTGTTCACGTTCGTGATCTTTGGCAGCTCTTTGATCTGGACCGGCTTCTCCGGTCTCGATACGCGCACGGTGATATTCGCCGTTTTTGCGATACTGATCCGGGTTCCCGTTTACCTGTTAACGCTGATCGGCTCGCACGTTGATCGTCGTGGCCGACTGCTGATCGCATGGTATGGGCCGAGTGGACTCAGCTCGTTACTACTGGTGCTATTGCCGGTGTTTGCGGGCGTGCCTGGCAGCGACAGGACTCTTCCGTATTTCGGCGCTGGTCGTGATGATCTCGATCGTGATTCACGGCGCGTCGCCGATGTTGCTGGCGCGCTTTGGGCAGACTGATGAACCAAAAGAGCCAGCACCGCCCGAGCCACCACCTGCGCCAGAGCCACGAGCGCTTCCGGTGATCGAATCCGTGACCGCGCGAGCCGGTTGGCGCGCAGAGCTGTAACCTTTGAAGACTTGGAGCGGCTACAGAGATCCGGTGAGCAAACAATCATCCTCGATGTTCGTACTGACCGAAGCCGCGACATGAGCGATCTCCAGGCGAAAGACTCAGTTCGCATGCCACCCGAGCACGTCGTCGCACAGGCTAATGAGCTGAAACTCCCGAAGGAGGCGTGGCTGATCGCCTACTGTGCTTGACCAAACGAAGCTACCAGCGCCCGTGTGGCGCAGGAACTCCGGCAGGCAGGATGGACCAAAGCACGAGCGCTGATTGGCGGCTGGGATGGCTGGCAACAGGCTAACCTTGCTGTCGAACCCAAATCCGTTTAAATCGTGATTAAAATGATCCGTATAATCTGTGTACTTGTCTTCGTTTCCCTCATGGCATCGTCGTCTCAAACTCAAAACAGACCACGCGCGCGTGAGGCCGGCGTGATCGTCGGCGTCATCCCGACTGGCCCACTCAACGCGATCACAGACGTTGACGGCGTACTCGTCGGCCACACAACGATCAGCCGCGGCGACAACATCCGCACGGGGGTCACTGCGATCCTCCCGCACGGCGGAAATCTCTTTCGCGAAAAAGTGCCCGGCGCAGTCTTCGTCGGAAACGGCTTCGGCAAACTCGCCGGCTCGACTCAAGTCAACGAGCTGGGCGAAATCGAAACACCGATACTGCTGACTTCAACCTTGAGCGTCCCGCGCGTCGCCGATTTCCTGATCGACTACATGCTCGCACTTCCCGGCAACGAAGACGTGCAGTCGATCAATCCCCTCGTCGCTGAAACCAACGACGGCTATCTCAACGACATTCGTGGCCGTCACATCTCGCGCGACGACGTCTTCTCAGCCATCAAAGGCGCCAAAGGTGGCGCAGTCGAGGAAGGCTCGGTCGGCGCCGGCACCGGGACCGTGGCGTTCGGCTTCAAAGGCGGCATCGGCACCGCTTCACGCAGGCTTCCGGCCCGGCTTGGCGGTTTTACGCGTAGGCGTTTTGGTGCAATCGAACTTTGGTGGAGTCCTGACCATCAACGGCGCTCCGGTTGGTCGCGAGCTGGGTCGCTATCATTTAAAGGACGAGCTCGCTGCCACGACCGAGAGGCCGGCCCAGCAAAACCAGCCCGACGGCTCCATAATCATGGTGATTGCGACCGACGCGCCGCTCGACGCCCGAAACCTCAACCGCATGGCAGCCCGGGCGATGATGGGCCTGGCGAGGACGGGCGCGTCGGGCAGTAACGGCAGCGGCGACTACGCCATCGCCTTCTCGACCGCACCCGACGTTCGCGTCCGGCCATTGAGCCAAAACGAGCGAAACATGCCTCGCTCCGTCAAAACACTTGCAAACGATGCTGTCTCACCGCTTTTCCTCGCCGTTATCGAGGCCACTGAAGAGGCCATTTACAACTCGCTATTCAGGGCCACAACGACCTCCGGACGCGGCCGAACAGTCGAAGCGCTGCCGTTGGACCGTACTCTCGAGGTCCTACGAAAGCATGGTCTAACTACGCCAAATCGCTAGCCGCACTATCACGACAAGTTCACGGTGGTCTAACCTTTTCATATTGAAAGGAAAACTGTTTGACACTCGTATGATGGGTGCATAGAATCCCTACCGATACCCCCACAATTTGGAACCCATACCGAAGGGAGTTAACGATGGCTTCGAGAATTAATGTTCGTATCAACCGAAAGAGACCGGAATCCATGACCCGGCAGATTCGGGAACAACTCAATGACTTGATTGAGGCAGGTGAGCTTGCAGCGGGCACATTGCTGCCAAGCGAACGTGAACTTGCCAATACGCTCAAGGTCGCTCGCAATGTTGTTCGCGGTGCTTACGAGCAACTCATGGACGCCGGTAAGCTGACGAGTGAAGGCCGCAAAGGAAGATCGGTCAGTAGTGGCCGCGGTGGTCGCAGCAGTACGAAAAAGCGATCGGGAGGCAAGACTTCAAAGGGTAGTAAAGCGCGTAAAAAATAAGCGATTCGTTTTCGCGCTTAACTGACTCCCCATGGTCTTGGTCTAATACCGCGCTTGCTCACAATCCCATTCTACTCAGTGGCAGTCGGAATCTCTTTGCCAAGCGCAATGATCTCGTTTCTTATTGCGTTTCGCTCTGCGAGTAGCCTCACAAAGAATCTCCTCCTCACCAGGAAAAACATTAGCACGCGCAGGCCGGCTATTGATTTGTCCAGCTCTTCGAAGAAGACGATTGCGACGTAACCGCAAAACGGAACGACGACGAGCACCAGCACCGCGAGCAACCATCCGGAGAACACGTAGGCTAAAACGGTCAGCACGATCCACGTGAGTGGAAACAACAGCATCGCGGAGATGATCTTGATCGTTGAGATCACGTCGTCTGAGTCACGCGAGAACCTCGTGGCCAGATAGCCGCCGAGTCTGTAAGCCGGGTAATGGGCGATCGTGCCGATCAGGGCTGGTCCAAGCATCAGCAGAAACAGGATCGTCCGGCGCACGATCGCGGCAAACACGCGCAGGGTGGAACCGGGCGGCGACAACTCCTCGGGATCGACACCCGCCTGGTTCAACTCTTCTTCGAACCGCATCATTCTGGTCTCGAGCTTGCGCAACCGGGCCGGTTGAAGTTGCTGCACGATCGGGTAGGCCCTGATGAATCGCTGCTGCAAGCGCAGCTCGTCTCTCAGGCTCTCCTCCTCGCCGTTATTTGCCGCAGACGAAAAGATACGTTCGGCGCGCGTAGTCATTTGCAGCTCTTCTTCGTGTTTCGCGTCGAGAATGACTTCGCGCAGCGCTCTTTCGATCTGGCTCGAGAGCTTGCGAACGGCCTCGCGCGGCGGTGTGCCGTCGGGTTCGAGTTCTACGGGTTCAACGTCGATCGGTTGGCCGAAGTAGAGGAGTGCGTCGCTGCGGAAACTTGTTTTCGAGGTGTAGTAGAGTCCGGCGGGGACGATCTTCAAGTCGCGCACTTCGCCGGTTGAGACGGCGGCGAGCGAGATTCGCGCCGCCCCGGTCTTTGATCGGTTTCAAACCGGGCTGCATCGTGTGACATGCCTTCCGGGCAGATGCCGATCGTGCCGCCGCGCGCGAGTAGTTTGCGAGCGGCGATGAATGTTTCCTCGTTTTTCGTCACGTCTGCGCCTTCGTCCTGGCGTCGATAGACCGGCAATGAATCGAGCTCTTTCACGAAATAGCCGATGACGGGCATGTGAAAGAGTGGTGCTTTGGCGAGGAACGAAACATCACGCGGCGCGAGACAGAGCAGGAACACCGGATCGACGAGCGCGTTCGGATGATTGAGAACGAAGATGACGGGGGTATCGAGCGGGACGTGTTCGACACCCGTGACCTCGATGCGCTGGAAGTAAATCCTCAGCGCCAGTCTCACGAGAGCGACGATGATCCGGCGAATCATAGGTTGCAAAAGATAGTCTTAGACAGGATTTACAAGATTTGAACAGGATTTACATGTTAATCCTGAAAAATCTTGTAAATCCTGTCTAAAACTGACTTTCCCTCCAAGCGAGTCATAATATCTATGGCAATAATACTTCACGCTTTCCCAATCGATTCAAAATTCATTTGCTCGAGGAAGATCCATGAAGCGTTCCATTGCTGTCTTTACCGTTTTGTTAATCGGTCTATGCTCGCTTGCCGCGGCCCAAAACCGTACCTACACGATCGAAGATTTGCTCAAAGTGCGTCGCGTCAGCGATCCGCAACTCTCTCCTGACGGAAGGCGTGTGGCCTTCACGATCGGCGACGTCAATTTCGACGCGAACCGCGTCGTCAACCAGATTTACGTCGTGTCGATCGACGGCAGCGGTTTGAAGCAGTTGACCACCGGCGACAAATCCTCAAGCGCGCCGCGCTGGTCGCCTGACGGCAAGAAGATCGCCTTCACGACCGGCAGCCAGGTCTGGGTGATGGACAGCGACGGCGATGACAAAGAACAGATCACGAAGATCTCGACTGGCGCCGCCGCACCGGTCTGGTCGCCCGACGGCAAGTGGATCGCGTTCACGTCAGACGTCTATCCGGACTGCGATAACGACGAGTGCAACAAGAAACGCGACGAGCAAGCGGAAGCCAGCAAGGTCAAGGCCCACATCGTCACCCGGCTACTGTACAAACACTGGGACGAGTGGCGCGACATCAAACGAACGCACGTGTTCGTCGTCCCGAGTAATGGCGGAACAGCTCGCGACCTGACAACCGGCGACTTCGACTCGCCGCCATACGCAGCCGCATCCGGAGTCGATTACGCGTTCTCACCTGACTCAACCGAGATCGCATACCTCCGCAATCCTGACAAAGTCGAAGCTATTTCAACCAACAGCGACATCTATGTAGCGCCGTTGAATGGTGGCCCGGGGAAGAATATCACCGTGCGCAACAGAGGCTACGATGCTGGTCCAGTCTACACGCGCGACGGCAAGTTTATCCTGTATCGCTCGCAGGCGACTGCGGGTTTCGAAGCGGATCGCTGGCGCTTGATGGCCTACAACCGCGCGACCGGCACGAGTGTCGAGCTGACGAAGGGATTCGATCTGCAAGTTGACGATGTCGTCGTTTCGCCTGACGGAAACTCGATTTACTTCACTGCCGGAGATCGCGGTAAGAGTCCGATCTTTAAGATTCCTTTTAGTGGTGGCGTACCGCAGAAGGTCGTTCCGAATGTCTTTGCCTCGGGTTTGAAGATTACGCCTGATGGCAGATCGTTTGTATTTGCGTCGAGCTCGATGGCGTCACCGGCTGAGATTTACAAAGCAAACGTTGACGGCAGCGGTTTGACGGCTTTGAGCTCTGCGAATTCGCAGTTGATGGCGCGCGCCGAGCTTGAAACCTGCGGAAGAGATTGAGTGGACCGGAGCACTCGGCCGCAAGATTCACGGCTACATCGTGAAGCCGACGAATTTCGATCCGGGTCGCAAGTATCCGCTCCTCGTGCTGATTCACGGTGGACCACAGAGCGCATGGAACGACAACTGGGGCTATCGCTGGAACCCGCAGGTATTCGCAAACGCGGGCTATGTCGTCTTTGCGCCGAACCCGCGTGGCTCGACGGGTTACGGCCAGCAGTTTGTGAATGAGATTAGCGGCGACTGGGGCGGCAAGGTCTTTGTCGATCTGATGAATGGTGTTGCTGACGTGCTGCGTCGCAACACGTTCATCGATCGCAATCGCATCGGCGCGGCGGGCGCGAGCTATGGTGGCTACATGGTCAACTGGATCCTCGGTCACAACAACGATCCGCGGTTCCGCTTCAAAGTGCTCGTATCGCACGACGGTGTTTACAACCTCGAGAGCATGTACGGTACGACAGAAGAGTTGTGGTTTCCGGAGTGGGAGTTTAAAGGGACGCCGTGGACCAACCCGGCGCAGTATACGCGCTGGTCACCGCACAAGTTCGTCCAAAACTTCAATACGCCGATACTTATCATTCATGGTGAGCTGGACTACCGCGTGCCGATTGGTGAAGGAATGCAGTTGTTCACCGCGGTGCAGCGCAAAGGCATCGACTCCAAGATCCTGATCTTCCCGGACGAGGGCCACTGGGTCCTGAAGCCCCAAAACTCCCAGCTCTGGTTTCACACTGTGCTGGACTGGCTGGATAAATATTTGCAACCTCAATCAGCCACGGATTAACACAGATTTCAAGACACGGATTTAAATCCGCGCTTTTGTCCGCGTAAATCTGTGGCTACTCTGGTCTTTCGGGTGGTGGCGCGACGGCGACGAAGTCTTCGACGAAGCGGTGGCCGTAGTTGTTGAGTAGCTCGTTCACTCGATCGAGGCGTGGGGAGCGGACGATGAGGCCTGCGTGATGTAGCTTCTTCACGCGGTAGATGATCTCCGGGTCGATATAAGTCGAGGTGTCAGGGGTCTCTTGTTTCGCGAGCGAAAGAATTATGCCAGCATACTCTTTTCGCGACGGCGTGATCTTCGATGGTCCTTTACCATCAGCAATTTCCAACCGGGCCCACTCGCGCCAGAGATTCACACCCGACGCGGCTTCAAGCACGTCTGAAATGTACGCACCACCAACACGCGCCGCGATCTCCAGAAAGTAAAACTTTCCGTCAGCATCGCTCTTGATAAACTCCGCGTGCGTCGCGCCACGCTCTAACCCAAGCGCGCGCACGAGCTTCTTGTTAATTGCCAGTAACGCCTTCTCGTCAGCCGACCCGCGCTCTAACGTGCGCGAGATATAAGCACCGCCCTGATGGGCCACCTGCATCGGTGGACGGCCGTACTGGTTCGTCCCCGCAAACATCACCTTGCCATCATTCACAACCGAATCAACGTGAAACACCTCACCCGCAACGAACCGCGCCAGCACGTAATAAGACGCACGCTCACGCAAATTCTGCCGCTCATTCATCTCATGCATCGCGCGCCGCACTTCTTCCGGCTCGCTTACCTTCCGAATTCCAATCGCCGACACGTCGGAACGTGGCTTGATCACCCACGGGCCTGGCACTCGCTGCATAAACTCATCGACTTCTTCCAAATTCACTAGCGGCACAAACTCGGGAACATCGATCCCCGCGCGCCGGCTGTGGACCGCCATCGATAGCTTGTCGCGAAAAACCTTCGCGCCCGAGCTGCTCAAACCCGGCAGGCACAAATGCTCCCGCATCAGTGCTGCCGTTACAACGTCAAACTCCTCGAGCGCAACCACTCGATCGATCTTCATCTTGCGCGCGAGAAACGCCAGCAGGTCGATAAATAGCGCTGGTCCAGCGTCATTGGGAACGGCGATCAGATCGTCGAGGCTCTCGCGTGGCCAGTCTTCTTTGAGCACTTTCTCTTTCGTGATCAAAATCACGCGACAGCCGTGAGCTTTGCATTCGCGAATGAAATCAGCGCCTTTGAAATAGGTGGCCAGGCAGATGATGTTGAGGGGGTGATTCCCGGTTTCAGCCATTTCGATTTTCTCTCTTTTCCCGTTGGGATTATGCTGTTATCCTGTAAATCCTGCAAAATCCCGAAAACCTGTAAGAATAGTGATGATCATAAAAGGACCATATCCCGATATCTCCATACCCGAAACTGCCCTTACGCCGTTCGTCATGCATCGCGCACAAGAGCTGGGCGACAAGCCCGCGCTGATCGACGCACCCTCAGGACGCGCGTACACGTACCGGCAGCTCGCTGATGCGATCAGCATCGTGGCTCACAATCTTTCGGAGCGTGGCTTCAGGAAAGGCGACGTCTGCGGCATCTTGAGCCCAAACTGCCCGGAGTATGGCATCGCTTTTCATGCGGTGGCGACTTTAGGCGGAATCGTCACACCAATCAACCCGCTTTACACACGTTACGAAGTCGGTCATCAACTAAAAGACTCCGGTGCGCGCTTCCTCATCACGGTGCCGGCCTGCGCGGAAAAGGTGCTTGAAGCAGGCGAGAAGGCTGGGCTCGATGAGTTGATTGTCTTCGGATCGCTGCCCGGCGCGACATCGTTCGACGAGCTGCTCGTCGACAACGGCCGCGCCGAACAAGTCGAGATCAATCCACGCGAAGACTTGATCGCGCTTCCTTACTCGAGCGGAACGACGGGTTTGCCCAAAGGCGTGATGCTCACGCATCACAACCTCGTCGCCAACATCCGGCAGATGGAAGGACTCTGCTACTTCTACGAAACCGACACGCTCATCTGCATCTTGCCGCTGTTTCACATCTACGGTCTCGTCGTTGTTTTGAACATGGGACTTTATAGTGGCGCCACAATCGTGATGATGCCGCGCTTCGAGCTCGAGTCGTTCCTGAAAACAGCGCAGGATTACGAAGTGACGCTGGCGCACCTCGTGCCGCCGATCGTTCTCGCGCTCAGCAAGCATCCGGTAGTCGACAATTACAAACTACCGAAACTACACACGATCTTTTCCGGTGCCGCGCCGCTTGGCAAAGATCTAACGCGAGCCTGCATGGAACGGCTGGGTTGTAGTGTCCGTCAAGGGTATGGAATGACGGAGACGAGCCCGGTCACTCATTCATCACCCGCGCCGCCCTGGCCGCTCAAGTTTGGCTCTGTCGGCGTTCCGGCGCCGAACACCGAATGCAAGATCATTGATCTCGAAAGCGGTGCGATGCTGGGTGCGGGGGAAAGAGGTGAAGTCTGCGTGCGTGGACCGCAGGTCATGACCGGTTACCTGAACAGTCCGGAAGCGACCGCGCAAACAATCGATCTCGAAGGCTGGTTACATACAGGCGACATCGGATACTACGATGAAGACGGGCACTTCTACATCGTCGATCGCGCGAAGGAGCTCATCAAGTACAAGGGATTTCAGGTGCCGCCCGCGGAGCTTGAAGCAGTATTGTTGACGCACCCGAGCGTTGCTGATGCCGCGGTGATTCCGTATCCGGATGACGAAGCGGGCGAGGTGCCGAAGGGCATCATCGTGTTGCGCGAGCAGGCCGAGCCGGAAGCAATCATGCAGTTTGTTGCCGAGCGCGTCGCGCCACACAAGCGCATCCGGCATCTTGAATTCGTCGACAAAATTCCGAAGTCACCGTCAGGGAAGATCCTGCGCCGCGTTTTGGTTGACGCGGATCGAGCAAAGAGCGCCGCCGGCTGAAGCGGAGGTTCAGAGTTCAACCTTTAGGTTGTGGTACGTTGTTCTTACGTTGCAAGCTAAAGCTTGAACTCTGAACAAGCTTTGTGGCGCGCTTGACAGTCTCCCAGCCTGCGGAATAGAGTCGCGGAACCAACTCTCCACGTGGTCACGCTATAAAGTTGAGGAGGTAATGACATGCATTCTCGTCGTTTACATTTCGTGCTTGCGAGTCTTCTGCTGGCCGCTTTCGCATTCGCGGCGCCCGCGCAAAAAACCGCCGAAGCCTGGGCCGAATGGGAAACACTTAGTCCTGAAAACGAAGAATTCACTGTCTTGATGCCGAAGAACCCGACCACGGAATCAACGACATTCCCGTATCACAAGATGGAGCTGAACGCGCGGCTCTACATGAAAACATCTTCCGCCGGGCCAGTGCTCGCTATTGCCTCGCTGGCGGGTATCAAATCCGATCCGGCACAGTACACGGAGTTTGCGCGGTTCAATTCTTATATCGACGCTTTCAAAACCTACTTTCCTTCAAAGGTTCGATCGAAAGAGACGCCGCTGAAGATGACGCTCGTGAGCAGCCGTCCTTTTCACGGGCACACCGGCCGGTCATACAAGATCACACTTGGCGATTTGACTGGCTCCGTTAACGCTTTCGTGACGAGGAAACGTTTCTACGCAATCGTTTCACTTAACAACAAAAAGGACGAGGCGCTCGATGAAAAGTTTTTGAGCTCCTTCGTGCTGCCGGAACGACAAAACGAGCCACCGAAGACAATTGCGACTGCTGACCCAAATCAGCAACCAGTCCAAAATCCGCCGGAGAAGATCCTGGATCCCAACACGCAGAATGTGGTCCAGCCTGAAGGCGAGGCTACTGCGGCGCCGGCGACGCCCAATCCGGAAACTGCCACGCCCGCGAACGCGCCGAACACTCCGGGTCAACCAACCCCGGCACAGCCCGGTCAAAAGAAGGCGCCGATTGCCGGTGGTATGTTGAATGGCAAAGCTATTTACTTGCCGGTGCCGGAAGTTCCAGCGGGTGAGGCCACTGGGGTCGTACTGGTTGCGGTTCTTGTCGACGAACAGGGAGCCGTAGTCGAAGCCAAAGCAGTGTCTGGTCCACAGCACCTGCAAGCGGCGGCTGTCGCTGCGGCACGTTTAGCGCGCTTCTCGCCGACGCTGCTCATGGGTGAGCCCGTCAGAGTTAGTGGTACGCTGAGTTACAATTTCGTTCGATCAAACTGAACCACAGGTAAACACGGATTAGAATGACAACTGGATTAGCCTTTTTGTGTCCGGCGTGGTCGATACCGGGTTACCTCGAAGTGCGCAACGATCACCTGACGGTCAATGGTGTCGACACGCTGGAGCTCGTCAAAGAATTCAACTCCCCCCTATTCGTATTTTCCGAACCCCGCATACGCGACAACATCAAGCGCCTGCAACTCGCCGCTGAGGCAGTCGATCGCCCGATCAAGTTTTGCTACGCGTCGAAAGCAAACTCGAACATGGCGATTCTCAAAGTCGTGCTCGAATCCGGGATCGATATTGAAGTGAACAGTGGCGGCGAGCTCTTCAAGGCACTGCGAGTTGGCTTCCAGCCGGATCAGATCATCTTCAACGGCACGAGCAAATCCGACGACGAGATCGACGATGCCGTACGCGCCGGTATTTACGCGATCAACGTCGATTCGATTTACGAGATCGCTCTCGTCGAACAATCTGTCGAGCGACTGCGCGCGCGCGGTGAGAATGCAGGTCCGGCCCGGATCACGTTGCGTCTCGTGCCCGAGATCGGCACGCGCTCTCATCTCGGACTCCAGACCGCTTTGTTAACGTCGAAATTCGGTATCTCATCGTCAGAAGTACTGGCTGCTTTTCGACGTGGCCTCGAGAGACCCGATCTGGTTCACGTTTGCGGTATTCACATACACGTCGGCTCGCAGACGCCCGACGTCGAGCCATTCGCCGAAGCCTTCCGGAGCATGTGGGAACACCTCGTCACGATTCATCGCGAGACGGGCCACACACTCGAACACATCAACCTCGGCGGCGGCATTCCCGTCAACTACCTCCGCGATCGCTCGCAGGCGGACCAACTGCCGGAGCACGAGCGCGACATGCTGGGCGCTGAGCTCGAGCCATCCACCGTACTGAAAGAAGCACTGCGCGTCGCGCGCGAATCTGCTCGTGCGGCGAATGCCGAGCACCTGCTCGATCAAGTGACGATCCTGTTGGAGCCGGGTCGCAGCATCATCGCCGATGCAGGCCTGGTGCTGACGACCGTGCGCAACATCAAGAGCCGCCCGGAAACCGGCGACGTCTGGCTGCTGACCGACGCCGGTTACAACATCATGCTCTCGATGAATAATTACAAGTGGTACTACCACCTGATCTCCGCGTCGCGCGCGGGCGCGCCGTACGGGAGCGATTACAAGGTTGCTGGTCCACTCTGCGATTCGGGCGACGTTTACTTCGACATCGAGCGCGAAGGACGTTTGCCGGATTACCGCAAGCTGCCTGAGGATGTTGGACCAGGCGAGGTGCTGGCGTTGCTCAACTGCGGCGCGTATTCGCTGGCCCAGATGTTCCATTACAATGGCCGGCCATTGCCTGCGGCCGTTTTGGTCCGGAAAGATGGCACGGCTGAGCTCATTCGTCGAAGAGATACTTACGAAGATCTGATAATCAGTGACGTTTTTTAACCACGGATGACACGGATTGTTTACGGATGAAAACTGAACATACACAACTCATCCGCGGGCTGGGATTGGTTGCTGCAATCTCAGTCAACGTCGCGAACATCATCGGCACCGGCGTTTTTCTGAAAGCGCGGGTGATGACGTGTAACGTCGGCACGCCGGGCAAGGCGCTGATCGTTTGGGTGATCGCCGGTTTTCTTTCACTCGCCGGCGCGCTCACATACGCGGAGCTGCTCGCGATGATGCCGCGCGCCGCGGGCGAGTACGGCATTATCCGCGATGCGTATGGCAGGCCGTTGAGTTTCATCTACGGCTGGGCCCAGTTTCTGATCGCCCGTACTGCTTCGGCCGCGGCGCTCGCAGTCGGCTTCGCAATCTTCCTCAACGATCTTGTTAAAGGCGCATTGGACACTGTGTACTTCACCTATACGGTTCCAGGCGGGCACGTCGTCTCATTCGGCCGCCTCCAACTCGTTGCGCTCACCGCCATCATCGTCACGTCACTGATCAACTGCGCGGCAGTGCGCGTGAGCGGTGGTGTTGCAACTGTGCTCACCGGTATGAAGCTGGTGATGTTGCTCGGTATCGGTTTCGGAGCTTTCTTTTACAGCGGCGGTGATTGGGGCCATCTCGCCCAGGCAAACACTGGCGGCACTTGTGAAGGCGTGGCGATTACAACGGGCGGCATGGCCGGATTCGCGGCCGCGATGCTCGGCGCCCTCTGGGCTTACGACGGCTGGAACAACATCACGTTTCTTGCAGGTGAAGTGAAGAACCCGGCTCGCAATCTGCCCCTCGCGTTGATCGGCGGCGGGCTCGTGGTGATGGGCCTTTATATGTTTGTGAACGTGAGCTACTTCCACGTGCTCACGCCAACAGAGGTGGCGAGTGTGCCGGCGTCTTCGTCGGTAGCAGCGGAGGTAGTTAAAAGATTACTCGGCGCTGGTGCCGTGACACTCATGGCCGCAGCGATGATGACGTCGTCGTTCGGCGCGCTGCATGCGTCGTTGCTGGCAACTGCTCGCATACCATACGCGCTCGCGAAAGATGGTCTGATCGTCAAGAGCCTGGCGCACGTCTCGCAGCGCACGCATGTGCCGGTGCGAGCACTCATGGTGCAGATGTTTTGGGCGTGTGTAGTGGCGCTCTCAGGGTCTTACGACACGATCACTGACTACGCTGTCTTTGCGTTGACTTTGTTCTACATACTCGTCGCCGGATCTATCTTCCTTTTCCGTAGACGAATGCCGGAAGCGGAGCGGCCTTATCGTACATGGGGTTATCCGTTCACGCCGATCTTGTTTATTAGCGTCTCCGGATGGCTGATCTACCAGACCATCCGCAACACGCCACGACAATCCGCGATCGGTCTTGGGCTCATACTTCTCGGACTGCCTGTTTACTGGCTGCTAAGCAGATCACAAAAAGGCACAGAAGTCACAAAAGGCACATAATTAATTACGTAAGACCTGGATGAGTGGGGATTGCTTGCCTTCGCTGGTGGCGAGGAGGGCTCGGCCATCAAGACGATACGTTATCGATTCGCCCTGCTTGCGCTTGCCCAGGTCGAAGCCTCTCATCCTTTGTTTCCAAATATCGTCGAAGTTGGAAGCGCCTGCCGGTAACACCAGCTCGTAACCCTGAAAATAATCACACAGCGCGACGTGCCTCCCGTCAGGAGAGATGCTGCCGCCCGTGATGATGCCGCCAAAGAGACTCGGCACACGCGCCTCACCGGCTCGTCGCATCGTGATCAACTGGCCTGCCCTGAACGGAGCGACCGCTTCGTAAACTCCCGGATTCGCAATCAAGACCTTCGTGATGATGTAGAAGTTGCCTGTGCGTGGATGGACCAGCAGGGCTTCGGCGTCGTGACTGCCGTCGGGATATTTAAGTCTAATCGCCTCGGCAGGCTCAGTAGTTCCGGGGCGAGTTTTCGTGAACTTGCGCGTTGCAGATGAGAGAGTTGGCTCGGCGACGCGATAGACGACCACTTCCGGGCGCACCGAATTGTTGTCGCCAATGTCGCCGATGTATAAATACGAGCGGTTTGGTTGTGGACCAGGACCGGCAGCGATGTCTTCCCAGTCGCGTGCCTGCGCGCCACTCACGCGAAAGGCGCCGTAGGAATTACCACGCGTGTCGAAGGCATAGATGAATGGGCCATCGCCCGAATCGTTGTGTGTCCAGTACGCGCCCGGAGTTGTGCGAGACGCGACGAGCCCGCTGCTTTCCGAGACTGATTTGTCTTTGATGGTCGTGATTGTTACGGGTGAACCGAAAGCGAGAAGGGCGACTGCTAACAGGTAAATGTGCATTCAATTTGGGTAAGATAGTTTTGGACAAGATTTCCAGGATTTTTCAGGATGAACAAGATGAATCCTGTAAATCTTGAAATATCTTGTAAATCCTGTCTAACTGCGCTGTAACAATGCGGCGCGCGCGACTTCCTTATCGTCGAAGTGAAACGTCTCACGGCCGATGATCTGGTAATCCTCGTGGCCCTTCCCGGCAATCAACACGAGGTCGCCCGCCTGCGCTTCGGCGATCGCCTGATGGATAGCCTGGGTCCGGTCCAGGATCTTGCGATATGGCTTGCCCGTCCGCTGAATTCCCTCCTCCGCATCGCACAGTATCTGCTCGGGATCCTCCGTGCGCGGGTTGTCAGACGTGAGAATCACGACGTCACTCAAGCTGCCCGCCGCTTCGCCCATCGGCGCTCGCTTCGTCCGGTCGCGATCGCCGCCACACCCAAACACCGTGATGATCTTCCCCTTCACCACCTCGCGCGCCGTGCGCAACACATTCAACAACGCATCATCGCTGTGCGCGTAATCGACGACAACCGAGAAACCTCCATCATGGGCCACGCGCTCGAAACGTCCCGGCGCGCCAGTGCACTTCTCGAGCGCTGCTGTCACGACATCAAAGCTATAGCCGAGGGCAAGCCCGCTCGCGACTGCCGCGAGCGTGTTGTAGATGTGCGGTGGACCAACAAGCGGAGAATGAAACTCACGCTCACCCGCCGGCGTCTTGAGTCGAAAGCGCATCCCACTCAACGAAAACTCCGGCTCGCGAGCGGTCACGTCAGCATCGCTATTCACGGCGTAGCGAATTACATGCAAACCGTCTTTCTCGAGCGACGCTGCCAATTCAACACCATACGGATCATCCACGTTGATGACGGACTGGCGCGGCCGCGTTCCCAGCCGGCCGTCAAACAGTCGCTGTTTCGCGTACCAGTAATTCTCCATCGTCTTGTGGTAGTCGAGGTGATCGCGCGTGAGATTTGTAAACACGGCGACGGCGTATTCCAGCTCGTCACAACGATGGAAATCCATCGCCTGCGACGAACATTCCATCACGGCCGTGCGACAACCGATCTCGACAGCGCGCCGGAGCAGACGCTGCATGTCGGGAGCTTCAGGCGTAGTGCGATCGGCTTTGAAGCGCTCCTTGCCGAGACGGTATTCGACAGTCCCCGTCATCGCCACCGGCTCGCCCGCTTCTTCCGGAATCGAAGCGATTAAGTAGGCGGTCGTTGTCTTGCCGTTGGTTCCGGTGATGCCGACGAGATGCAGCTCGCGTGATGGATGGTTTTGGACCTCGGCAGCCGCAAGTGCCATCGCCCGCCGGATGTTGTCCACTTGCAACCACGCACCCGTAAAACCTTCAGGGACCGGACGCTCCGACAACACGCCCGCCGCCCCCTGTTCCATCACAGTGGGAACAAACTTGTGCGCATCAAACAACGCCCCACTGACCGCAGCAAAGAGCGCACCTGGACCAACCCGCCGCGAATCGTGACTTACTTCCGTGACGATCCGTGTTCCATCACCGCTGAGCCTCGCACCCGTTATTTCTTCGAGTCGCTTGATAGTTATCACGGCTTCACCACAACCGCGGGAATATTCTGATCCTTCACTAACTGATTGAACGCCGGCACATCGGTTCGCATTAACTGCGCGAGCTTCTGCAACTGCGCATCAATTTGCGTCACCAGCTCATCATACACCGCATACGATTGCGCGTTCGGCGCGGCTTCCGCACTCGCCACCACACCGCCGAGCGCCGCGAGCTTGTTGTTCAAACGGATCGGGTAGTTCAAAGGATCCTGGTTGCTCTGGTTCTTCGTCTGGTAGAGCGTCTCTTCGATCGCGGTCAGGTTCTTGTTGAGCGCCGTGCCAGCATCGTTAACTACTTTGAAATTCGGCTGACCCGCAACACGCTTCAACAAGTCTTCAACCTGCCTGCGCACGTCGCGAATCTGAATGATCGCATTGTGCGTTTCCGTCAGCTTGTCGCGAATCTTCAAATTCAGCTCGAGCTGCTTCGCATAATCAGCCGCTGTCGTCGTCACCCGCGGATCGGCTTTGATCTCGAACGGCTGCGTGTAGCTCTTGCCATCCACAGTGAGCTTCACCTGGTAACTTCCAGGCACAAGCTTTGGACCACGCGTCTCACCCGCCCAAAGGATCATTCCCGGAAATCGCACGGCGTCAGGATAGCGCGTGTCCCAGACAAAACGATTTAGTCCGACTTCAACCGGCACAGGCGGCGCCGCGCCACCACCACCAAACCCGCCACCTTCACCTGCCGGCGGCGGTCCCGCAGGCGCAGCGGCTTGACCCGGACGAGCGACTCGCGCCGTAAACTTCCTGATCGACTTCCCTGCCGCATCTAAAAACTCCAGATCGACATCCGAAGTGGGCTTCGCTTTCAGCGAATAGTAAACGACAACGCCATTCGCCGGATTCCGGCCCACTGTCGCCGTTGGTCCAAGCGGGAAACCACCGCCGCCCGGCATGCGATAGCTCTCCTTCGGTTTGTAAAGCCGCGTCTCACTTGCCGCACTAAGACCACCAGCTTCCATCATCTGGTGCAGCACCGGCAGATCGTCGAGAATCCAGAACGATCGCCCCTGCGTTGCGACCACCAGCTCCTTCTCACGTTTCTGAATCGCGAGATCGGTGATCGGCACAACCGGTAAATTCAACTGCAACGACTGCCAGCGCTCACCGTTATCAAATGACACATACATTCCCGTCTCCGTGCCCGCGTAAAGCAATCCACGCTTGTTTGGATCTTCGCGAATCACACGCGTAAACGCCGTGTCGGGAATTCCATTCGTGATCTTCTTCCACGTTTTGCCGTAGTCCGCCGTGCGATAAAGATAAGGCTTGTTGTCGTCCCACTTGTACATCGTTCCTGCAACATACGCCGTGCCTGGATCGTGCGGCGAAGCCTCGATCGAGTTGATCTGGATCCACTCAGGCATGATGTTCGACTGCGGTGTGACGTTCGACCAGTTCTTGCCGCCGTCGCGTGACACATGGACCAGGCCATCATCGCTGCCGGTCCAGATCGTCCCGGCCTGCACGGGGGATTCCATCAGCGCGAAGATCGTCGCGTAGTACTCGACGCTCGTGTTGTCTTTGGTTATTGGTCCACCAGACGCACCCTGCTTCGATTTATCGTTGCGCGTCAGGTCGGGACTGATGATCTGCCAACTGCTGCCCTCGTCCATCGACACGAACAACACGTTCGCCGCGCTGTAGAGCTTGTTTGGATCGTGTGGCGAGAACAGCAAAGGGAAGTTCCATTGGAAACGATACTTCAACACATCCGCGCCCGAGCCCATCGGATTGTTCGGGTATGGATTGATGTCGCGTTGCTGTCCGGTGCGTTTATCGTATCGCGTCGTCAAGCCACCGTAAGAACCCGCAAACACGATGTTCGAGTCTTTCGGCGACGGCGCAATCCAGCCTGACTCGCCACCACCAACGTCGTACCAGTCACTCGTGCCGATGCTGCCTTCAGTCGTGCGACTCGCGATGCGTACAGTCGAGTTGTCCTGCTGCGCGCCGTAGACGTTGTATGGAAAGTCGTTGTCGAGCGCGACGCGATAAAACTGCGCGGTGGGTTGATCCTGCTCGGTCCAGCTCCGGCCGCCGTTGTACGAAACATTCGCGCCGCCGTCGTTGCTCTGGACCATGCGGTTCGGATCGTCCGGCGCGATCCATAGATCGTGATTGTCGCCGTGCGGGACGGAGATAGGAGTGTAAGTGCGGCCACCGTCGTTCGATCGAAAGAAGCCGACGTTCAAAACGTAGACTGAGTCAGCGTTCTTTGGATCGGCGTAGATGCGCGTGTAATACCACGCGCGCTGGCGCAGCCGGCGCTCTTCGTTGACCTTCGTCCAGGTGTTGCCGCCGTTGTCGGAACGAAACACACCACCATCTTCAGCTTCGACGATGGCCCAGACGCGCTCGGGGTTCGCGGGTGAGACCGTGATGCCGACTTTGCCAACCGTGCCTTTCGGCAGGCCGGGATTTCGCGTCAGCTCATTCCACGTGTCGCCACCGTCAGTCGATTTAAAGATCCCGCTGCCTGGTCCACCACTCTCGAGCGTCCAGGGCTTGCGATAGACTTCCCAGAAACCTGCATAGATGATGTTGGGATTAGTAGGATCGAGAATCAGATCGATCGCGCCGGCTTTGTTGCCGCGGTTGAGAATCTTCTCCCACGTCTTGCCGCCATCCTTCGAGCGAAACACGCCGCGCTGCTCGTTTGGTCCCCAAACGTGGCCCAGCGCCGCGACGTAAACCAGATCGGGGTTCTTCGGATGCACTCTGATGCGCGGGATCTGTCGCGTGTCCTCGAGACCGACGCGCTTCCACGTCTTCCCTGCATCGTTTGACTTGTAAACACCGTCGCCGTGCGAGACGTTACCGCGAATCGGCGACTCACCCATGCCAACGTAGATCGTATTCGGATCAGAATCAGCGACGGCGATCGCGCCGACGGAGCCCGTACCAAAAATAGAGTTATCGCTGACTGATTCCCAGTTGATGCCACCGTCACTAGTCTTCCAGACGCCGCCGCCCGTCGCGCCGTAGTAAAAAACAAACGGCTGCGAAGGAACGCCTGCGACTGCTGCCGAGCGTCCACCGCGATAAGGGCCGATGCTGCGATACTGCAACGGCTTCAGGAGGTCGGGCTGTTTTGGTGGTGTGCCGTTCTGCGCGTGGACTGCGACTGCTGAAAGAAACAGGACGACGGTTAGACAGAGAGAGAGGGGCTTCAACATTAGTGGGCTCCTTTTTTTTATTTGCCGCGGATCGGCGCGGATTAACGCGGATTCTCTTCCCGCAACGGGCGGCTCATTAATTCGGTGACGGCATCGCGCGCGGGCTTGCCGTCGTACAGCACTGCGTTGACTTCATTCGTGATCGGCATCTCGAGATTAGCGCGGTCTGCGAGTTTCTTCACGGCGCGCGCGGTGTTGATGCCTTCCGCGACTTCACTCAGACCCGCAGTGATCTCTGCGAGCGTTCTTCCTTTGCCGAGCTCTTCGCCGACAAAACGGTTTCGCGAAAGACTACCGGTACACGTCAGCACCAGATCGCCGAGGCCGGCAAGACCCATTAACGTCTCGATCTGCGCACCTTCGCGTCGGGCGAGACGCGTGATCTCAGCAAGGCCGCGGGTGATGAGCGCGGCGACACTGTTCGTGCCGAAGCCGAGGCCGGCGGCCATGCCAGCGGCGATCGCCATCACGTTCTTTACCGATCCACCGATTTCCGTACCGACAACGTCGGCGTTCGTGTAGATGCGTAAATTTTCAAAACTCAGATCGTTCTGAACCGTGCGTGCCGCCATGTTGTCTTTACTCGCGGCGACGATTGCAGTCGGGTGTCCGGCGACGACTTCTTTTGCGAATGATGGACCAGACAATGCCACGAACGGGTGTGGCGCCGAAACCACTTCTTTCGCGATCTCCGAAATTCGTTTACCGCTTTCGATCTCGATGCCTTTAGCAACGTTGACGATGATTGCTTCTTCGCGCAAGTGCGATGACATGGTAATCAGCGTTTCTCGCGCCGCGTGGGATGGAACAGCAAGCAGGACCATCGACGCGTCTTGCAGAGCAGCTTCAATGTCGCCGGTTGCGGTAACACCGTTTGGAATCGACGTCGAGCTGAGATAACTGGCGTTCACGTGCCGCTCGTTGATCGAGCTGATGACCGCGTCATTTCTCGACCACAAGCGGACGCCGTGTCCAGCGTGCGCAGCCATGATGGCCAATGCTGTGCCCCAACTGCCCGCACCGATAACTGCGATCTGTTTCATCCTTCAGATCCGCGACTCCGTTCCCGACGCCAGCCGTTGTATGTTGCCACGATGCGCGAACACGATCAGCGCCGCTCCCACAACCGCCGCAACGAACAATGGCCGCAAGTCACTCAGCAACCAGACAAACACGGGGATCAGCACCGCGGCAATGATAGAACCGAGCGACACATAACGTGTCAACGCCACGATCGCGACGAAGATCACGCCCGCACACAACACGGCAACCGGAGCGAGCATGAGAAAGATCCCAACACCTGTCGCCACACCTTTGCCGCCCCGAAAACCCAACCACACCGGATAAATATGACCCACAAGCGCCGCAACTGCCGCCGCCGCGATTACCCAATCATCGCCGCTGGCAGCCTTCGCGATCAGCACCGCGACACATCCCTTCGCCGCGTCGAGCAGCAACGTCAACACACCCGCCATCTTGCCTGCCCGCCGCGAAACATTCGTCGCCCCGGTCCCACCCGATCCCGTCTGTCTGATATCCGCGCCAATCTTCCTCCGCACGATCAAATAACCAAACGGAATCGATCCAATAAGGTAGGCAACAATCGGAATAATAATCCGTGTCATCCGCGGTTAAATAATCACAACAAACGGCGTCGCAGGAGATCGAGGGCGGCCTGCGAGGCGCGCCAGCGGATCAGATTTCGATCACCCGGCAAATTGAGCCGTCGATGCTCGGTCTTCACTTCGTCAGCGAGCGCGATGAAAACCGTCCCGACCGGCTTCTCTTCAGTACCGCCACCAGGCCCGGCAATCCCCGTGATCGACAATCCAAAATCAGTTCCCATACGCTCTCGAACGCCTTCCGCCATCGCCTCGGCAACCGGCGCACTCACCGCCCCATGCTCCATCAACAACATCGGCTCGACACCGAGCTCCTCCGTCTTCACCTCATTCGCATACGCAATGACGCCACCGATAAAGTACTTCGACGACCCGGGTACGTCCGTGATCCGCTGCGCCAGCAAACCACCTGTACAACTCTCCGCAACCGCGAGCGTGTAACCACCTAAAGAAAGTTTCAATCCAACAACTTCCTCCATCCGTTCACCCGCAAACGAGAACACTGCATTCCCGAGTCGATCTTCGATCTGCGCTGACAAACGATCGAGCAGCTCCGTCGCTTCCTTCTCATTGCGACTGCGCGCCGTCAGGTGGATCTCGATCTCACTCTGATTGAAAAGGATTGTGGTAACGGGATTGTCGTACTGCGTATAAACCGGCGCGATCTTCTCATCAACCGCAGACTCGCCCATGCCCGCTACTCGCAACATGCGCCGCACGACACACAAACTTCCCGCGCGTCCGGCAAGTTTTTCGGCGACGTGATTGTCGAACATCGGATGCATCTCACGCGGCGGTCCGGGCAGTAGCACGATCGCCGTGCCCTGATGATCGATAAACATTCCCGGCGCAGTGCCGTTTGGATTCGGAAGCACTTCAGCGTCTTCGATCACCATCGCCTGGCGCGAATTCCGCTCCGGCATCGTCACTCCAAAACTCTGGAACCGCTGCCGGATCTCAGCGAGCACGACTTCGTCGAGCAGCAATCGTTTACCGAGTGCGCGTGCAGTGATCTTGCGTGTGATGTCGTCCTCGGTTGGACCAAGACCGCCGGTGGTGATCACCACTTTCGAGCGGCGCACAGCGTCTTTGATTGCTTCTTCGAGGCGGGCATCATCGTCGCCGACGATGGTCTTGAGCTTGACTTCGATTCCGAGGCGGTTGAGCTGTTCGGTGAGCCAGAGACTATTTGTATCAGTGCGATCGGGCGCAAGTAGCTCCGATCCGATCGCAATGATTTCCGCTGTCAGGGATTCAAACAAGTCGCGTTAGTTACTCGCTCTGGTTTCGTCTTTGTGAACGTCGTAAACGTCGTGCAGCACTGTTGTTATCGGCGGTGGCGCACAGATCGCACTCAACGGGGTAGACGGCGCAAACATCGGTTCGTCTTTCACCGTCGCTTCCGGCGCAGGCTTCTCTTCCTTCACCACGGGCGGTGCTGCCTCCACAAGTGCGCGACTCTCGACCAGCAGCTTGCTCGCATTGCGATGTCGGGCTCGTTCCAAACTGCGGACTGCCGCGAGTGACTGTGGCGCGAGTGACGGCTGGTACTCGATACGCCGGAGCATCGAAACATAACGACGAAGCTGTGGCGAAGGCGCAGTGCGATGCGTTTCGTCGTACTGCTCGTCTTCAGTCACGCGTGAAAGATACTCGACACTGGCGGCGTGATTCCCGAGTCGTTGATAGAGCGCTCCGAGCGCGTAGTAATTCAACGGCGGCGGATCGGGCATCATCTCGAGCAGGCTCTCGCCGTGTTCGATCACTTCCGCGATCTCGAAACCGTACCAGCGTCGTTCTTCTTCACGAAGCACCGCATCGGCGGCGATGTAGAAATCGAAAATGCGCTCAACTTCACGCGCCTGCGCGCGACGAGCAAAGAGCCAGATAACAAAGCACATCCCGGTGAAAAGCACCATGATCACGGGTGGAACTCCCACCGCATCCAGCATCGCCACAATTACGATAACCGCGATCGCCTTCGTCGTGAGTTTCCCTGCGCTCGTCATAACTCCTTACTCCTTCACTTCTACTTCTGCTTCCCGAGACGCGCGATGATCGCGGCGCCTGCCTGTTCTGTAGAGAGTTGTCCGCCAAGATCTCTGGTAGTTTCGTTTGCAGAGATCGCGCCGCGAACAGCGTCCTCGATTTCGTTACTCAAAGTTTGGAAGCCCAGGTATTCTAACATCATCGCGAGGGTCAGAATAGACCCAATCGGATTCGCGATTCCTTTGCCCGCGAGCGGCGGCGCGCTGCCATGCACGGGCTCGAAGAGCGAGACTTTCCCCGGATGAATATTTCCCGAAGCAGCGAGGCCGAGCCCACCCTGAATCGCTGCGCCGAGATCAGTCAGAATATCGCCAAAAAGATTGTTGGTGACGATTACGTCGTACTGCGACGGATCGAGCACCATATGCATCGCGGTGGCATCAACGTACTGGTGATTCGCGGCAATTTCCGTATAACCTTCCGCGACTTCCTTGAAAACACGCTGCCACAGATCGCCACCAAACCGTTGTACGTTTGACTTATCAGCCATCGTCACGCGCTTACGCCCGTTTGCGCGCGCGTACTCGAATGCAGCAACGATGATCCTTTCCACACCGCGACGCGTGTTCACCTCGTCCTGTAGCGCGATCTCGTCAGCGGTTCCGTGTTTCAGAAAACCACCGGCAGCGACGTATGCGCCTTCAGTATTTTCACGGAAGACGACGAAATCGATGTCGGTAGTTTTGCGGTTGAGCAGCGGCGTGAGTCGATCGTGGAGCAGGCGCACAGGCCTGAGATTGATATAAAGATCGAGACCACGCCGCATGCCGAGAAGAATGTCCTCGGCGTGTTTGTTTGACGGCACGCGCGGATCGCCGAACGCGCCCGCGAGAATCGCATCAAACTCTGCCGTCAACATCTCGAGCGCGCCTTCAGGCAGCGTCACACCGTCGCGAAGAAACTTTTCCGCGCCCCAATCGAAGTCGACCAGCTCGAGCTCGAGCCCATTGGCTTGCTGCAAGTGACGCAGCACGCGAACGGCTTCGCGCAACACTTCAGGACCAATTCCATCACCGGGAATGACTGCGATTCTTTTCATAATTGGGGATTAGTAGGGCACGCAAAGCACAGGCACGCGCGTGCCGCGCAACACTTTCTCCGCCGTCGAGCCAAAAAGAATCTCTTCAGCGGGCGTTGACTGGCCTCTGATTCCCATCACGATCATCGGCAAGTCCAGATCACGAGCAATCTTCAGGATCTCGACAAACGGAAGTCCGATGACGACCATCTTTTCGATCTCGACGTTGCCGGTTTCGATTCCTTCGAGCACGTTCGCAAAACTCGCCTCCGCTTGTTCCTTGAGACGCGTGCGGAGATCTTCGGTCGATCCCATTCCGGCCGCGACAGCCGCCTGAATGAAATCCTCGTCAACGACATGAAGCAACGTAAGATCGCCTTCCGGCGACGCCATTCCGATTGCAACGCGCAGCGCGTTGACCGAGCAAGCTGAAAAATCTATCGGAACGAGTATCTCGGGTGATGTAAGCATCGCTCCCCTCTTCTTTTTCTTAGCTTCGTTTTATCCACAGATTACGCAGATGTTTTTAGGCAATCTGCGTAATCTGTGGATGTGCTTTGTGGCCTACTTCTTCGTCACGTGTTCAATGATCTTCGGCAAGCTCGCCAGTACCGTCTCGCCAACGATCTTCATACTCTGCGCTGACACTTTATCGATCGTATCGTCAGCTCTGTGCCAGTGTGGATACGAATTCAGTTGAATGATATCGACCGCATCCACGCCCGCTTGCAGAAACGGCTCGTGATCGTCACCACCTACACCTTCTTCACGATCGACGAACACTTTCCCATATCCGAGCTCGCGTCCGGTTTGCCAGATGATGTCCTGCAACCACCTCGTGCTCGCCGGGTCGCGGCCCAGCTCGAGATTCTTGTAACCCATCATGTCGAGCAGGATCATCGCTCGCGTATTCTCCAGCTCGTTGCGCGCGCGCAATTGCGAAACGTAGTGACGGCTGCCATAAGTGTTGTCGGGGTTCTCTTCGTCACCACACTCAGACCAGCCTTCGCAAAACGATTCTTCACCGTCGAAAAACACGAGTCGATACGTCACTTTTGGCTTTTCCGTGCGGCTGCCGAGCACCCGACCGATCTCGATCAGTGTAGCAACTGACGCGGCGGGATCGTTGGCGCCGACGAAATTCATGTCTTTGTAAAACTTGGTCTCGTAATGACTCGAGATCAGGATCAGTGTTTTAGTCTCGCCCGGGATCTCGGCGACGATGTTAGCCATCTTCTTTTCACCTTGCGGCGTCGTGGCCGTGAACTCGTCGAGTGAAACTGTCGTTCCATACGACTTCAATTCCTTCGTGATGTAAGCACGTGTCTTTGCGAGCTGTTCGGTGCCGGGAGGGCGTGGTCCAAACTCGATCTGCTTTTTCACGTGGTCCATCGCACGCTCACCGTTGAACGCTGCGACAGCCGGCGGCGACGGAGTTACCGAACGCGAGCTACTCGAGACGCTAGCACGCGGTCTCGCCGGCGGACCCTCTTTAGGGCAGCCAATAAAGAATAGCGGCGCCACCAGCACCACCATCTTCGTCAATCCCGTAAACCTGTCTAACAGATGCATCTACAATCACGCCTTCAACCGGAATTCACTTCTTCTTCTCCGCACTCCTCGCTTTCGTCTTGTTAAGAATCTTATCGAACGTCTTCGATCCAAACGCGAGCGGCTTCTCGATGGCCGAATCGAACGCTTCCGACATCGCGATCGCTTCCAACTGCATCAGTGTCGACAGCTTCTTGCCGAGTGGCAGTGCGCCGAATTTCTTCATCAGCTCTGATCCGTCGTCAACAGGCTCCGATCTCTGCGGTCGCGGTACAGCCATTACCACGACGTCGCCGTGGTTCTCGAGCTTAACGTGACACGCGAGTCGCAACGACTGGTCCAACTGTTCTGTACCGAGCTGTTGCTCTTCAGCGACGCTCGGTGGCGAAAGTAAATTCGCACCCGCTTTTACCAACACCACACATGACGGGCACTCGCCTTTTCCGGCCGTACATCCGGCTCCGAGCGGCGCGCCCATACGCCGTGCGGCGTCAATGAGATAAGTTCCCTCGGCGACGAGACCGTTAATGCCGGAAGGTTCAAACGTAATTGAGACACTCATGCCCAACCTCCAACCGCTGTGTAATCTGTTTGGCTAGTGTAAATCCGGGGGAGACTTCTGCAAAATCTACGAGCGGGCAGTGAGGGTCCGTTCGCCTTGCCGGCGCGCCGCCTGGCATTGCGCGCAGATACCGATGATGCGCAACAAGTGCTGCGTGATTTCGAAGTGATGCTTCGCGGCCATCGCGTCCTGGATCGCTTCGAGCTCAGCCGAAAAGAACTCGATGATCTTGCCGCACTCCGAACAGATCATGTGATCGTGATGTTGATGTTTGTAGTTGTGTTCGTAGTGCGCGCGCCCGTCGCCGAAGCGCACTTCACGCGCGAGGCCGGCTTCAGTAAGCAGCTTGAGCGTGCGATAGACGGTTGTTTGACCGACGGTCGGATCTTCCTTTTTTACGAGCTGGTAGAGATCTTCGTTTGAGAGGTGTTCTTCGGTGCGTAAAAAAACATCGAGGATCAGGTCGCGCTGAGACGTGCGCTTCAGCCCCTTCTTCTGGATGTGTTTAAGGAAGACTTCCTGCTCTTCAGTTATTGGCTCTTCTGCGGTCGTCATCTTTACCGGGAGATTTTAACACTTGGCAGAGCCCCCGGAAAGGAGTTCGGGGGACTTGGTAGTGCATCCGTTTGAAATTGCCCAAACCTACGCCGAAGGCGTTCGCTAATTTCAGCCCGGACTTACGCCGAAGGCGTTCGCTAATTTCAGCCCAGACTTACGCCGAAGGCGTTCGCTAATTTCAGCCCGGACTTACGCCGAAGGCGTTCGCTAATTTCAGCCCAGTGGTTGGAGCGCAGCGACAACCCTGGGTCAGAACATAAATTGTTATTGAACCCTGAAAGGGTTCGCCAACCGGCTAACCCTTTCAGGGTTGAATCCCATTTTGGAATCATGTCCCAGGGTTCTCGCGATGCTCGAACCACTGGGCTGAAATTAGCGAACGCCTTCGGCGTATTTGTTTACAATTCAACCTGACACACCACCGCCTTGCTCGAACACTAACTTCGGCGTAAGTCTGGGCTCAAATTAGCGAACGCCTTCGGCGTATTTGTTTACAAATTCAAATGACACCCTACCGGGGGCTTGCTCGAACACTAACTCGATCGGGTAATCTTCTACTCGCGCGATCTAGGGTTTTGAAGAGACAACGAGATGGCGCAAAATCGGCTCATAGCTCATACAGAAAGGAGCATGTGGATGACTCAATCAGAAGTTACGCGCCCGGATGGCGCGCACGGAAATGAAGGCACGAACGTCTCGTCAGCACAAGGAGGCTACGCAAGTGCAGGCACGCAGCAGGTTGAGGTGGCCGTGCTCGCGGGCGGCTGCTTCTGGGGTGTCGAGGACATCCTCCGCGATGTGCCCGGAGTGATCGACACGGAGGTTGGCTACACAGGCGGCCACCTCGAGAACCCGAGGTATGAGGACACACATCACAGCAAGTCCGGACACGCTGAGTCGGTCCGCGTGACTTTCGACCCATCGATTCTCAGCTTCGAAAAATTGCTCGAGCGGTGGTTCTTTCGCCTGCACGATCCCACGACGCTCAACCGCCAGGGCAACGACGTCGGGACGCAATACCGCTCGGCGATATTTCCGCAGACAGAGGAGCAGCGGGCGATCGCAGAACGCGTTATCGAGCGCGTCAGCGCGTCTGGACGCTGGAAGCGGCCAATCACCACGAGCATCGAGCCGGCGTCAACCTGGTACAGCGCCGAGGATTATCACCAGGACTACTTGCGCAAGCACCCGGGCGGATACACCTGCCATTACATGCGCGAATGAAAGCCATCGACATGCACCGGCAAAGTATCATTTTTGTCTCGCTGCTATTGATTTTGACAGTTGCGATCGTGGCGTTTGGTTACGCAACGGGCCGTGGACCACTTGCGGTCGTGAGCGCAGGTATCTCACGCCTGACATCCGGAGGTCAAATGATCGGTTCTCCGAGTATGACTGAGGAAACGAAAGCGCCGGTGGCGCCCGAGATTCTGAGCGGGCAATGGATCAACTCCGAACCGCTTACGCTCAAGAGCCTGCGCGGACGCGTGGTGTTGATCGAGTTCTGGACGTTCGCATGTTACAACTGCCGCAACACCTTGCCTTCGCTCAAAAAGTGGGACACGCAATATCGTGATAAAGGACTAACAATTATCGGCGTGCACACTCCGGAGCTAGACTTCGAAAGAGACATAAACCAATTGCGACGCGAAGTTGCAGGGCTGGGAATTAAATATCCGGTGGTCACTGACCAGGACTACTCAACCTGGAAAGCATACGGCGTCGAGGCCTGGCCCACTTTGTTTGTGCTGGACAAAGAGGGTCGCGTGCGTTGGAGTCATGTTGGTGAAGGCTACTACGACGAGACTGAAGACGTGATCAAGAAACTATTAGCCGAGCAAGTCCCCGCACAAAGCCGCTGAAATCGTAATCATTCCACTAAACCGGCAAAGAGTATCTGAAGTTTTATGAGATCAAAACCATCACCTTCAGCGTCTTTTAATTTCTTATTCTTCGTAACAACTCAACATGATTGTGTTCACAGTTAAGCTCGAGGAAGCCGGACAGAGTGGGGCCTTATCTTTGACTCATGGAAACTGAGCCACCGGAAGCTGCGTGCTGATTTATCGTAGAAGAGTTTCTCCTCAACGATCTCGCCGTCCTTCCAGTGGTAGATCAGCGACTGGGAGACGCCACCCGTGCCATATAGCAATGAGGCGAATGCCGAAGCAGATGACAGCTCCAATGATTGCCATCACAGTAGGCGGAAAGTTCAGCACATGGCCCACCACCACTACGGAAGCGCCGGCGAGCGCGGCAACTGCATAAAGCTCGGAATTTAAAACGGTGGGGATCTGCGTGATAAGTACGTCGCGCAGCATGCCGCCGCCGATCCCTGTCAGCATACCAAGTAGCGCGGCCATCATCGGGTTGAGACCGTAGCCGAGCGCCGTCTGCGTGCCGACAACAGCGAAGACTGCCAAGCCGGCGCCATCGAAAATGAGCACAAGGTCGCGTAACTTGGCTAGCCGCTGACTGCGGGGAAACCAGAAAAAGACAACCAATCCGGCAAGGAGAGATGCTGCGAGGTAACGCCAGTCGCTGATTGCTGCCGGCGGGAACGCGCCGATCAACAGGTCGCGCATAATGCCGCCCGCGCTGGCTGCCGCAAACGACAGGACTAGTACTCCGAACAGATCGAGTCGTTCTCTAACCCCCGCTACGGCACCACTCAGTGCGAACACGAATGTGCCGATAAGGTCGAGCACCAGAAGCGTGCCGGCCGCATACGCCTTGAACTCCGCCAAGGCTTTCAATGCCTCTTCGCTTCCCTGCTGCTGGATCAGTACTGGTGTCCTCCTTGCGTCACTTCAGCCGATCCGCCTGGTCCATTCCACCAGACTCTGGAGTAGCTGGCGGATGAAGTCTTTCGTCGCATCGTCGGTCAGATTTCCGGAAGCGTCGAACCGCTCGGAGGCATTGCCAATCATCACTTCTGGCTGGTTGACGGGGAACATGTTGAGGAAGACCATCATCTGCCGCAGATGATACTGCGCCCGCGCCGTTGCAATCGAGCCAATGGAAGCGCCCATGATCGCCGCCGGTTTACCATTCCACGCGCTGTCGCCATAAGGACGCGAAGCCCAGTCAATTGCATTCTTCAATACGCCAGGCACGGAGTAGTTGTATTCCGGCGTCACGAACAGGATTGCATCAGCCTCACGTATTCGCCTCTTCAACTCGACGACCTTGGCCGGAGGATTCTGCTCTTCGTCCTGATTGAAGCCGGGAATGCCATCAAGCTCGAAAATGTCGATGCTCGCGCCTTCGGGCACGAGCTCGGTGGCGGCTCGCAGGGCGGCGCGGTTGTAGGAATCGCGGCGCAGACTGCCGGCTATGCCGAGAATGCGAATAGGTTTGCTCATGTTGTGTTCTCCCTGGACTCGAATAGATTTAGATTGCGTGGCGAGCGACAATTTTGGATTACGGCTCTAATGCCTCAGCGGCCCATGTTCCGTAGAAGTTGATGTAGTGCCCGCCATGGGATTTCAGAATCTTGCGTACTCTCTCACGCGCTTCGCTGTCCGTCGTCCCAACTCCGATTCCGTAGTGACCAGCCTTTAATTCCTGCTCGATCTGCGTAACCAGGCCGGGGGCATCGTAGTATGCCTGTGGTTTCTGAGTTAAGCCAATAATATGAACTGACACTTCGCGCTCTTCACCGCTCAGGTCAATTCGTTGCGCCCCTTCTTCACCGGTCAGGAGTTCCAATGCTTCCGCCGTAAAACCCACCGCCCTTAAGTCAAGTAGCGCAGCTTTGGCATCACTCGCGTCATCTATGATTCCGATGACCTTGTTAGTCGGGTTGAAGACAAATTTAGAGTCACTTGTCTGGTCCATAATTCTCCTTATTAAAGCTGCTCAGTCCGTGCGATGCGGATCACTTCCGTCGAACAGTGCGCGTGATTGGCTACGAATTCAGACACACTTCCCAGGGAACAATCGCTAGTTTCATCTGGCATGCCCTCGGCGAAACAATCGCACCGCGCTCAGGCTAAGTCATTTCGCTGGCTCGCTGAATTAGGGATGTAGCAGTCTATTTGAACTTCGATGTCCTTTCTTTTCAATTCTTGACTTTTATTTTCTAATCCTGACTTTATGAGACGGCGGGTTTTATCGAGCAAAAAAACAGATAACGGCCGGACCCTAAACCTTCAACAATACGGGCTTGCCTTTCACGTACGAACCGATTCCCAATAAACTCAGCACTTGCTCCCACATGCTGCTTGCCTCTCCTAAACACTGTGGTCGTCAGTACTCTTGCTGACCAACCACGTGCGTGCGTCGGCTACCGCCTTGCGGGTTGACTGCCAGATAACGGGGGTTGCGTCGTAAGCTTGCACTGGACCACTCAGGCCGAGCTTGCCCGTGCGTACGACTTGTTCACGCGCTCCCTCGCTCATTCCGGTGAGGTAAAGTCGCCCATCCAACTTCTCCAGCTTGTCAGCATAGTTTGATAGCACCTCAAGAAGGGTCGCGCCAACGGTGTTGCGTCCCCGCAGACGCAGGATCACTACCGGGTTCTTCGCACCAGCCGGCTTGGGCAGCAGCCGCTCCAGCGTTCGGGCGCCGGCGTAAAAGAGGTGACCGTAGACATCCAGCACCGTCACCTTCCCCGACGGCAGTTGCTTAGGCGACTTCCGTTCTTCGATCAGCCCGTCGTCTCGCTTTACTAGTTCGACCACCGAAATGTCGGTAGATGATTCGTTTATGTAAAGTAAGGCAGAGAGTACGACGCCGAACCCGACTGCGGCTTGAATCGGCAGTAACAGTGTAGAGAGGAAAGTGGTAACACCAGCCAGACGAGACGACCAACCCGTGTTCCAAATCGATAGCGCCTCCGGCAATTTGATCGTGCTGACGCTTGCAAGGATAAGCAACATCCCGAGCGCAGGCATGACCACGTAAGACACGACGCCGGGGAAAACTATCACGAGTAGCGCCATCCACAAGCCCGCAAATATAGCCGCCCAATGTGAACGTGCACCCGATATGACAGTCAGCGCGGTGGTACTTAACGAGCCGCCGACCGGTAGTCCTCGGAACAGACCCGAAGCGGCGTTGGCGACTCCTTGAGCGACGAAGTCGCGTGACATGCTGCGTCGAGAGCCGTCGGGGTTGGGCACGCTCTGGCTGACCCCCGCTCCCTGGACGAGGGTGATCACAGCGACAGCAAACGCGCCGGTAAGCACCTCGAAAGATAGGCTGGAAAGCGACGGTAAATGAGGCATCGGTATGCCGCTTGGAATTTCGCCTACGTCTCGCACGGCGGCCACGCTGTTTAAACCGAAGAGCGCGACAAGCACAGACGGGACGATAATCGCTGCCAGCCTGCCGAAGTTGCCAAGCTTCGTACGCGGCAGCAGGATTGCGAGCACGAGAGTAATCCCCGCTGTTGCGAGTGACCACGGATTGAGGCGATCGAGGTTGGACAGCAGATTGAACGTCTGTGTGACCTTATTATTACCAGCCGTCGGCTGATAGCCTGAGATGGTCGGAAGTTGACTGAGTATTGTTAACACTGCGATGCCGATGATGAAGCCGGTCATCACGGAGTAGGAGACGAAGCGGGTCAACTGGCCCGTTCGCACCAGACCGAAGACAATCTGCAAGGCGCCGATCAATACAACCATCAGAAACAAGGCATTGTCGCGTGCTTCTCCCTGTAGAGCGCCGAGCGCTTGCCCCGCCGACAGCGACGCCGCGCTGGTGGTAGCAATGATCATCAGCCGGGTGCTGGAGAAGATGCCGCCCGCGATTGGTCCAACCATGCAGGCGTAGAGTCCATAGATCGGATTGACACCAACCAGAATGCCGCTTGCCATTCCGTCGGGCACGCTGCTGACGGCGCTGTTCAGCCCGGCTATTCCGTCTTCGCGTAGCGAAGCGCGGCTCGGCAGCCGCGCGAGATGGTTTGCCACCGCTTCGCGCAATTCGCGGAGTCCTGGTTGGTTGACCTCCGGCTCCACGTCGGATGTTTGCTTCGTTTCCACTGATTCGCCCTGGTCGTTGATTTGTCTATGCAACCAGAGAAGATCGCTAGCAACTAGCCGTCGGACTTTGCCATCGTTGCTCCGGTGTATTCCAAATGGACCTCAACGTCTTCGGGTCTCGGCGGCATAGTCGCCTCCCATTCGTCATAATCCTTCCGGAGCTCCTCGAACTTCGCCGGCTCTCGATAACGCATGTTCGCACGCTCGCGTGAATCGCGCGACAAATCGAAAAGGAACTCATTGCCTTCGATGGAAAGATATTTCCAGACGCCCGAACGCACCGCCTTTTGATTGCGGTAAACCATTCGCCAGTAAAGATTGCGCTCGACTTCGCCGCCGAACAGATCAATTCCGTCGAGCGGATAATCCGGGTGCGGTGCGACGTTCGCTGCTGCGAGAAAAGTCGCCATCCAGTCCATCCCGGTTGCCAGATGGTCGTAGGTTTCGCCGGCGGCGAGATTGGGAGGCCAGCGCACGATGTAAGGCACGCGGATGCCACCTTCAAGCAGGTCATACTTTTTGCCGATGAGCGGATAGCTATCGGAAAAACGCTCGCCGCCGTTGTCGCTCGTGAAAATGACGAGCGTGTTTTCGCTCGCGCCGATTTCGTCGAGCGCCTGAAGGACGCGCCCGATGCCTTCGTCCATCACGCGAATCATTTCCAGGTATGTTTTCACCGAGCCGCCGTCGAGATGTGCGATTCTATTCCCGATTCTCTTCGACTCCTCTTCGTCTTCACGCGTCTCCCACGGCCAGTGCGGCGCGTTGTAATGCAATGACAGCAGAAACGGTTTTTCCGCCGACTGGCGTTTCACGAAATCAACCGCCCGGTCGGTCATTAGATCCGTCAGGTAGCCCTCTTTAAATACTTCCTCGTCGCCGTCCCAAAGATCGTGTCCGCCGAAACCGTTGTGTGAGAAAAAATCGACGGCTCCGGTGCGGTGTCCGAAAAACTCGTCGTAACCGCTCTTGAGCGGGCTGAACCAGGGCAGCGACCCCAGATGCCATTTCCCAACCAGCGCTGTCGCGTAACCCGCGTCGCGTAGCAGAGATGCCATCGTCGGATGTTCGGGCGGCAAACCGAGCTCGGGCGAAACGCTGCCAATCGGCTCGTCGAAGCCGCCGCGCAGGCGATGCTGGTAGCGTCCCGTGATAATCGCAAACCGGGACGGCGAGCAGATGCATGAGTTGGCGTAGCCGTTCGTAAACATCAAACCTTCGGTCGCCATACGGTCTAGATTCGGAGAACACTCTTCCCTGCCGCCGTAGCAGTGGAGATCCGCGTAACCTAGATCGTCTGCGAGGATGAATACAAAATTCGGTCTCGCCGAGTCGCCTCCTCGTGCGTTGAGCTGCGTCTTCTTTGTATTCATATTACCTCCTTGTAAGTGAATGAGTGCTCAGTTGCCACCAACGTAAGTGATTCTCCAAATCCGCCCTTTGACATCATCGGAGACGTACAGCGCGCCGTCTGGACCAACCGCTACGCCCATGGGCCGGTGGACTGCGTCCGTAGCTTTTGCCGGCGACGCTGTGCCGGCGAACCCGGTTGCGAATTCTTCATAGCGGGTTGCCGGCTTGCCTGCTTCAAACGGCACGAACGCCACGTTAAAGCCTGCTTGCTTCGGAGTTCGATCATGGGAACCGTGGAACGCCACAAATACACCGCCGCGATACTTCGCGGGATACGTTGATCCGTTGTAGAACGTCATGCCGTTGGGAGCCCAGTGCGCGGGGAAGCTGAGGTCGGGTTGTTTCTTTTGGGCGCAGACGCCTTGTGTTTTTCCACCGTCTCCGCCGTATTCGGGTGCGAGCAAGTGCTTACTTTGAATGGGATCGAAGTAGCAGTATGGCCAGCCGAAGTCGTCACCGCGGTTGATGCGTGCAAACACTTCGGCGGGCAGCTCGTTGTTCTGCTCCATTGTGTAGAGCTTGGGCCAATGAGGGCCCAAATGGTCGCGTCCGTGCAACGTCGCATACAGCGCACCATCTGCCTGGTTCACAGCCAGCGCAACAACGTTGCGGGTGCCAGTCGCATATCGCTCGGCGGGAGAGAAAGTCTGACCAGTCTTACTCGCATCGTAACGCCAAATGCCCGCGTGTAGAGAAAGTTCCGGGCACGGCGAAATTCCAGGTGACTCCAGCGTGCGATCCTTCTCCTGGCACGAGTTCGTGATCGATCCGGAGTTTACGTACATCACTCCGTCAGACGTGATCGCAAACGGGTGCATGATGTGACCGCGCTCGGTCCATAGCCCACTCAGGATGACGTCTGGCTTCCCCTCCGGCGCCAGGCGCCCGCGCTCGAGCTGATAACGCACGATCTTCCCAATATCCTCGACGTACAGCGCGCCGCGATGCACAGCGATACCGGTACCACCGCCTGCCTTACCGTCCTGGTGCGTGGGGCCGAAACGCTGGACCATATCGGCTTTGCCGTCGCGATCCGTGTCACGCAAGGCGACGATGTAACCACCCGGCGCGTTCTTTAGCTGGGTGTACGAGCTGCTCCACGTGTTCGCGTAGACATCTCCATTGGGCGCGACCGTGATATGACGCGCACGCCCGAGGTTGTCGGCAAACACTGAAGCGCAGAATCCTGGCGGCAGCGTGAGACCGCCGTCGCCCGGGTCGCAGCCGATGCGCTTTTTACTGGGGGCGGTTTCCTGCGCGTGGCTCTCAGTCAAGCTACCCGGCGGCGCCACGACCGCAGTCGCAAACAGGATTGTCAAACAAGCAATTTTCAGCAGTGAAGGTTGGCGCATATCGATCTCCTGTACGGATGAATTTTCAGACTGTCTCTGTCTCCACCTTGTTGTCGCGACTAAGTGCTTTGGCGACGAACAAAAGCATCACGATGCCGAGTGTATTGGCGAGCGTCAGCATTACCAGAACGTTTGGATCGCTGAAGTTCTGGACCGCGATAATTACTCCGGCCGCGGTGTTGCGCTGTGCAGTGCCGAGTCCGCCCACATCCTCAAGATGCTCCTTCCCCGCGCCCGCGAGGTAACCGATGCCAAACGCGGCGGCGACGAACGCTAAACCCACCAGAATCGCGCCCGTGCCAACAATGCTAACCATGTTGGGGAAGTAGCCGATCAGTGTTGCGGCGACCAAAATGTATAAGGTGATGTTGCTCAACCGTCCGATCCACGGCTGTATCTTTTTCGCAAAGACCGTAAGAAACTGAACGACCAGCATCCCGGCAGCAATCGGCAGAAGCATTTGCAGCACCAGTGTTCTGGCAATGGCCCAGCCGTCAACGCTGATACCAGACAGAATCATCGGCAGCACAATTGGCGTGTAAACGACAGTGACCACCATCAGAAGCATCATCACTGCCGCACCGAGCGCCACGTCATGTTTCGCCGTTTGCGTTAGCTTGATGAGAAACGGCGCTCCGGCACAGAGACTGAAAATCAGCAGCCCGGCTTTCAGCGCTGGATCGAACGGCGCGAAGTACAGAGCGACAATCATCAGGAGCGGCGCCAGAACGAAGTTGGCGAGCAGCATCTTCAGAACGAAAGGATAGTTATTCAAGTGTCCAGTGATGTCTGATAACTTCTGGGTCAAACCGACGTTCAGCATCGTGGAAATGACGTAAATCGGGGCGGCGATTTGAACGGCGCTTCTGAAAAACTCAAACATTCGTTTTCTCGCGTCTACTTATCGCGTGGTTCCCGGCTTCCTCTATCGCCGCCAGCAAACTGTCCACGTCCACCTCGCCCCTGTAGCGCACGCCGTTAATGAAAAACGTTGGCGTCCGTGTGACGCCGCTTGCGACGCCGCTCTTAAAATCTTCGCGCACCTTCTCGATGTAGGTATGTTCCCGCCTTTCGCGCTCGAAACGTTCCACGTCGAGCCCCAATCCTTGCGCGTAGCCTTTCAACTGAGCGTCTCTGATAGTTGGGCTGTGCTCACACAACCAATCATGCATCTCCCAAAACCGCCCCTGCGCCCCGGCGGCTTCCGCCGCTTCCGCCGCCGAGAGCGCATTCACCTGTTTACTTGCAGCCGGAAAATGGCGGAACACATAACACAACTCGCCGCGCAACCACCGCGTGATCTCCTCTACCACACGGAGGGTTTCTGTGCAGTGCTCGCCCTCGAAATCACCGTATTCAAGAAGCGTCACTATCGCTTCTCTTGAACCGTGCGCGTGGTCGCGCGCTCCGACCGGCAAGACGAGTTGTGACACGTTGCTTTCCTTCACCACCCAATCGTCCATCGTCAGCTCTCCCGGTTGGAGAGATTCATACGAAATTAGCCGAGCCGGCAGTGGGCTGTCTTTTCTCTTCCTGACTTTTATTTTCTAATCTTGACTCTTTCTGCGTGAGAGTTTGAAGATGAGATTGAAAGTCTCTTCTCTGTGCAATGACTAAAATCAATGGCCGTCGCGATACGTTTTCGGCGTCACGCCCGTCAGCTTGTGAAACAGCGTAGTGAAATGGCTCTGATTCTGGAAGCCAACGCTCAAACCGATCTCAACCAGAGGCATTTCATCCTGGGCCAGTAACTTCTTGGCTCGCTCCACCCGGCAATTCGTGACATAACGATGAGGCGGCGTACCCGTCGCCTGTTTGAAAGCACGGGAGAAGTAATGAGGATTCATCCCGGCGACATAAGCGATTTCGGCGAGCGTTAGATCCTCGGTCAAATTGTCGTTGATATACTCAATGACCCGCCGCAGTTTGCAGGCGGGAAGCCCGGCATTGTGGCCGGGAGCACTCAAAACGTGCGTCGCATACTTGCCGAGCAGGTGAGCGGAGAGCGCGACAGCGAGCGCGTCACCGTAAAGCCGGCCCGAAGGGCAACCCGCTTCGAGTTCCGCCTTGAGCGCGAGGCAAATGTGTTCGATCTGGGGATCACGTATGCCCAGTTTTCTGATCAATTCGACGTGGTTCGCAGCACCGGTTTCGCTCGCAACCCGTTCGACAAGCCGAGGCTCGAGCGCCATCATGAGAAACTCAGTCTCATCCTTACTGTAGCCTCCCAGGAGCGTACCCTGCGGAACAATGTCGAGGCTGCCACGTTTCATGATCTTCGTTTGCGCGTGACCGCCCAGAAACCACACCAACTTTGCCGGACGGAAATGCACGGCGATGAGATGCTTGTCCGCGGTGCGTTCCGGGAATTCAATTGGAGGTAGACGATGTCCTTCAACAGTGATCCCGGTCCAGGCGCGTCCGGCGCTCGTCAACGTGGGCTCGTCGACAGGAAACAATGGTGCGGGCGTCCCGTTCATGTCGAAAACTGTGATCCTGGACCACCTGGACGTGTGGCGCTTTTTGCTACCGTTAGTCGAAATGTTTCCACGCCTCGCTGCTGCTTTTCGCTTAATCATCTGCTTCTCCTTTGTTGGTTCAGCCACCTGAAAGCAGCTTCGCTGTTTTTATCGTGAGCACCGTCAAAGACTGTGAGGCGCACATTCGCGGATTGCCGTCGGAACAGGATTGTCAGACCACCGTAAGAAGGGTCTGCTGTATCGCTGCGCAAGTTTGGCGGAACTTGAGCCTCGCGTGTGAAGTAGGCGATCTCATCTTCCGTGATGCGGTCTTGCGGCGAGGCCAGCAAGTTGAAGGCATGGAGCGATTGGCTGACTGGCACGGGGTCGTTGCTATTTCGTCCGTCGCGGATGCCATGATTGATGTCAATCGCGACACCCCGCGCACGCTCGAGGTAAGTAAGCGCCGAACGCTTCCGGCATTCCTCAGCCGCAGGCGAATCTCCGGCGGGCTTTCCGCCGCATGAAGCCACGATGTGGCGCGCGTACTTTGTGCCCAGGCGCGTGCTCTCTTCGTACCATGCATTCAAATCCGAGATCGGAACCCAGGCCGATACGCCCGCCCAAATCTCGGGCGCGCGTCCGGCGAGTAACAGTCCCAGATAACCGCCGCCCGACCAGCCCACGGCGTAGATGCGACTCTCGTCAACACGGGCATTCGTCTTCGCGTAATCGATCGCGCTTAAAACATCCCCGATGACCAGCTCCGATCCCGTAGCTTGCGGTTTTGTGTTCGGTCCCCTGAAGTTCGGATGAATGAAGACCCAATCATTGGCAACGCACCACTCGGCATAGATGGCGCTCTCATTCTGCGTATAGGTCGCGCTCCACGAATGCAGGCCAACGAGGAGTGGCCTGGGTTCGTCCCGTTGCGGCTTGTAGAACATCATCGGCTGGCGCGTGTTGTCGGCGGAACTTAAGTAGTTGACTCTTTGGACCACTCGGTTCCAGCCGCCGCCCTGTTCTGTCACCTGTCCCGCAGCCACCCTTTCAGGCACTTTAAGCGGTTCGAGTGCTGGTGCTGGTGACGGAGTAGATGCGGGCGGCGTTTGAGTGGGCTGACCCGAGCGATTGCTTGTGGCATCTTCCGGCTTCTTCGACGCCTGAGAACAAGCAGTGAGAGCTAAACAGGCGAGCAGGATGACTAGTTGCGCACAGGAAGACCCAGGCGGCCGGCTGCGAGGTGTCGAGTTCAATTGAGTCCCTCCCGCTGTATGAGCCTGAGCGTGTTCCCGAGCTCAAAACAAAAAGGATGAAGCGTCCATCAATTGAAGACTTCATCCTTTCACACGCGCACTTCTGCAAGCCGCGTCGAAACGATCAGATGCGTTGTTCGTACGTCGCTGTAAGTAACCTGCCGCACGCGGGCTACTGTTATCCCATCGTCGCCTCCATCCCATCGGTTATCCGCGAGTGGGAGCAGCGCTCTAATTCCACTTCATTCAGGGGAAACTAACCCGGAGCAGCCGGAAATAATCTTCCTGCCTGTATCCGACCCTTTACACGCCGCTAATTGTTTTGGGATTCGCCACACTAACAAATAAAAGGTGATTGTTCAATGTTTTCAGTCCTGTTAGTAGTGGTTCAGTTTGAAGTACGCCGAAGGCGTTCGCCAATTTCAGCCCAAGGTTGAAGCGCAAGCGACAACCTTGGGTATCAAATTCAAATACACGCCAAACCCTGAAAGGGGTTAGGCGGTCGGCGAACCCTTACAGGGTTTCAATTCAGCGTTGGGTTACAAACCCAAAGTTCTCTCTGCGCTCGAACCCTGGGCTCAAATTAGCGAACGCCTTCGGCATAATGCTCCAAATCTGAACCAGTACCGTCCTGTTGGGTTCATTAGTTGCGCGTACCGCGTGCGAAAGAAAACACCCTGCAGAAAGAGTCAAGATTAGAAAATAAAAGTCAAGATGAGAAAAGACCGGTGATGCGAATTGAGTTAAGGTGCTGTTCCATTTCTGAGGCAACAATCATTGCGCATGACAGGGCATGGCCTAAAGGACAACAAGCCCGCTGGTTTGGACCGTGCGTGCAGAGGCCGCGCCCTGACGTTCGAGCCGCTGCTACTCGCTCTGTTCGCATGTCTGCTAATTAACTCGCCGGCGAAAGCGCAACAACCAGCGCCGGAGTTACTCACCTACGACGAGCTGGTCCAACTCTACGAGCAGGAGACGCCGCCCGATGTCTTGCAAAACAAGTTGCGTCGTCTGCTGACGACGCCGTTCGTTAGTAACACCTCATCGACGCGCGGCGTGAGGCCGCTCCTCCCCAAGACTGCGAGACTCGGCCAGTTCCTGCGGGTCGTCCACTGGAACATCGAGCGAGGACTTGAGTACGACGCCGTCAGGACCGCCTTTACTGATCCCGCCGGCTTCGCCAAACACATAGACTCGACAGCTCACCCGGGCGGAAGTGAGAAGCGGAAACTGATCTTGCAACAAGTCGCGCTGATGAAGCAGGCGGACGTTATCGTGCTCAACGAAGTGGACTGGGGCATGAGGCGCACGGATTACCGCAACGTGGCCGCGGAATTGGCCTCGTCTCTCGGGATGAATTATGCCTACGGCGTCGAGTTCGTCGAGGTCGATCCGATTGCCATGGGGCTGGAAAAGTTTGAAGAGCTCAAGCCGGAAGAGGGGGCCAAGTTCGCCTCGGAAATCAGAGTTGACCGGACTCGTTATCGAGGGTTGCACGGCACAGCTATCCTCAGTCGCTTCACCCTGGAAAACGTGCGGCTCGAACCCTTCGAGCACCAGCCGCACGATTGGTACAAGGACGAGCTGAAAAGCGTCACACCGCTTGAAGCGGGCAAGCGCAAGGCGGGCGAGTTAGTGTTTCAGGAGAAGGTGCTGCGCGAGGTGCGACGTGGCGGGCGGATGATGTTGACGGCCCAGATACGCGATCCGCGTCTGCCCGGCGGTCAGATGGCAATCGTCGCCACGCACCTCGAATCCAAGACCAAGCCCGAAGGCCGCCGCAAACAGCTCGAAGAATTACTCGCTCGGATCAAAGACGTGAACGCGCCGGTCGTGGTGGCCGGCGACATGAACACCTCGACACAGAACACTACGCCCACCTCGATCCAGCGTGAATTGAAAAAGCGACTCGGCAGCAAAAGTTTCTGGATCAAGCAGGCACTTGGAATCCTGACTGGCATCAAGCTGCCGACACTTCTGCTTGGAGGCTTGAACGCTTACCGCAGGCAGGCTGACCCAACGGTGAAGCGCATCTTCCTCGTCGCGCCTAACCCGGAAGCCGAGTTCTTCGATCGCTTGAAAGACTTTCGCTTTGCGAACGGAGGCGTCTTCGATTTTCGCGGCGAGCGTGGGCGCTCTGTCGGCGGCAAAGACGACACGCTGGCGAACTCGAACCAACGAGGCGATAAAGGGTTCATTACAACTTACGAGGTTGAGCGGACCGTCGCATTCGTCGGCAAGTTCAAACTTGACTGGATATTTGTCAGGCCACCCGCGATTACGGAGCCTTATGAAAAAGGAGGGCCGCACCGCTTCTCCCCGCACTTTGGGCGCACTCTGAAGAGTCTGAACAACGCACTACAGGATCGCATCTCCGACCACTCGCCCATTATGGTTGACCTCCCGTTAAATGAACCGCAGCCTGCTAAAGGTAAGCGGCGGCTAAGAGCAACAAAAAGAACTTAACGTTTCATTGAAGGAGAAACGGTATGAGCAGCGAAACACAGAGCGATGACACCAGTCGAAGCACTTCTATCTGGCAGAATGAGCGCGTCAGGCGCGTAATTCTTTACGCTGCGGTGTTGCTCGGCGCCTTTCTGCTCGGACTCGTCCCCATGTGGTTGACGGTGCGGGAACGCGGGCGCGAGCTCAAAAAGGTTCAAGCCACGCTACAAATCAGTGCCTTGCAAAACACTCTGGCGAGTGCAGCGATTGATGCCAGACAGGGGCGTTATGAACCCGCACGCCAGGCCGCGAGCGACTTCTTCACTAACCTGCGAGCTGAGGTCGACAGTGGCCGCGATTCCGTCTTTACAGAAGCGCAAAAGAACGCTCTGCGCCCCGTGTTCGATACGCGCGACAACACTATCACGCTGCTGGCGCGCGGCGACCCCGCTTCCAGCGACCGGCTGACCGAGCTCTATAACACGTACCGTCAAGCATTGGGAGGCACACCGCCACATTGATGTACCGCACCGCAGTGCAGATATGAGGAGACCTCCGCGTCAACAGGTATGGCTATTCAATTGCGCAAGGAGATAAGCTACGAATGGGCATTGATCGTCAGCGGCCTTATCCCGATCATTTTCGGCATCCGGCGCGATTAGAACGGCTGACGCGAACGTAAGCGGAAGCAGTAAACTCCATCGGGGAGACGGGCAGCTCGAAGAATTGATCCAAAGCATGGACACAAAACAAAGGTGAGCGAAGCAATAACGAAACGTAATTGCGCGTTGCTATGAGTCAAATGACCCAATTGACGCAACGTGATCGTCTCACCAGACCGTCTGAACGCGAACTCGCCGATCAGGCCTTTTCCCGTGCCGCGGGCGCGCAGTTAATTGAAGGTAACTGTGTAACTCTCCTTAAAGATGCGCAAGAAAATTACCCTGCCTGGCTCAAGGCTATCCATGCGGCGAAACATTACATCCATTTCGAGAGCTACATAATTCACGAAGACGACTCCGGATGGATGTTCGCGGATGCGCTCACCGCTAAAGCGCGAGAAGGCGTGCGTGTTCGTGTTCTTTACGATTGGATGGGAGGCTTCGGCAAGACTTCACGCTCCTTTTGGAATCATCTGCGCGCAGCAGGCGTCGATGTACGTTGCTATAACGCGCCCCGATTCGACTCACCGGTGGGGTGGCTAAGTCGCGATCATCGTAAGACCCTCACGGTTGATGGCCAAATCGGGTTCGTCACAGGCTTGTGCGTGGGGCGCATGTGGGTCGGAGTGCCCGAAAAGAAGATCGAACCCTGGCGTGACACGGGGGTCGAAGTGCGAGGTCCCGCAGTGGCTGATATAGAGCGTGCATTCGCTCAAGTTTGGGTTCTGACTGGTGAGGCCATTAGCGAAGACGAAGTGGTTGCGCGAGAGTCGCTCCCACAGATGGGGGAGATCGCAGTTCGCGTTGTTGCGAGTGAGCCCGCCACTGCAGGCATGATGCGCCTGGACCAACTGGTCGCGGCGCTCGCGAGAGAGCGATTGTGGTTGACAGATGCTTATTACGCCGCGACGAGCTCATACGTTCAATCCCTGCGTGCGGCAGCGAGAGACGGCGTTGATGTGCGGCTGCTTGTTCCAAACGGAACTGACATCCCGATCTTGAGACCATTATCTCGCGCTGGTTACCGCCCCTTGCTGGAGGCGGGAGTGCGCGTGTTTGAATGGAACGGGACAATGTTGCACGCCAAAACGGCCGTTGCAGATTCAAAGTGGGGGCGAGTCGGCTCGACTAACCTTAACGTTGCGAGTTGGTTTGGCAATCTTGAGCTGGATGTTGTGATCGAGGACGAGGCCTTCGCGCGCCAGATGGACCAGATGTATTTAAATGACCTGGAGAACGCGACGGAAATAGTCCTCGATACGCACCGAAAAGTACGCGCACCGAACGAACCAGAACACCCGAATCCACTGCTGACCAGCGGTGGCGGAAGCGCCGGACGCGCTGCAGCCGGAGCCGTTCGCATCAGCAACACCATAGGCGCGGCTTTCACCAACAGGCGTGTGCTGGAACCGGTCGAGTCGCGCATAATGCTTATAGCTGGAACCCTGTTAGCGGCGTTGGCAATTCTTTTCGCCTGGTTCCCGCGCCTGTTGGTCTATCCGCTGGTCGTCGTTTTGGGTTGGATTGCCCTCGCCCTTCTCTACAGAGGGTACAAGTTGAGCCGCCGCAAAAACCCATCAGGAACCGACGCTCCTAACTACCGTAGGTGAAATCCGCGACGATCGGTAAGTGATCTGAAGCGATAAGAGCAAGTCGACTTCGATGGACCGCGACGTTTTTCACTTCAAGAGGTAAATCGTAATAGATGTGATCGACGTGTGCTAATGGCAGAATGCCCGGATAACTCAATGCTCGACCAAAGCGACTCCGCGGTTCGGCGGTGTTGAAATGTTGTCCCAGCAGACTTGAAACAAGTCCTCGCGGCCACTCGTTAAAATCGCCGAGCAACAGACGCGGTCTCACCCGGTCAGGACTTCCCAGCACCTGGATCAACCGCTTTGCCTGAAAACGCCGCTCAAAAAAGCTGGTGCCCAAATGCACGTTGTATATTCGCAAGTGATGCGCATCCGGCTGTTGACCTTCTAATGCGAGGATCACTTCCAGGCAGCCACGCGGCTCGTTCTTTTGCCTCGTAATATCGTGATTGTGCTGAGCAACGATTGGCAGGCGTGTGAGCAAAGCATTGCCGTAGGCTGCGCCGGCCAGCCGGCGGTTCTCACCAATCCGAAAATCAAAACCAAGTTCTTCCGCGATGGAGCGCACTTGATTTCGCTCGAGCTCGCCCTCATCCATGCCGGCTACCTCCTGTAGCGCAATAATGTCAGACTCTGTTTCTTTTAGTACCTCCACTATCCGCTGTGGACGGACGCGTCTGTCCAGCCCACGGCACTTGTGAATGTTGTAGGTTGTGATACGAAAGGTAGCCATACTTAAGTAGTCCGCTATTTCAACTCAGCTTTCCTCTGCATATCACAAAAGCTCAAAATAGACTCTGGTGATTTTGAGCTTTTGTGCTTCTTTGTGGCTAAAATTCCAGCGGTGAATAGGAATAGAGCCTGATACAGCCTTATCATACTTGGTGTTAAGAATACTGTGATGAGCGACGATTTAACGCGACAACAATTGCCCAACGTCAACCTTGAGAACGTTATTGTCACGCGACAGCGCGACCTCGTGGATGGCTTTAAAGTTCGCAGGGCTCTGCCGTCCGCACGCCGTCGCATGGTTGGCCCGTTCATCTTTCTCGATCAGATGGGGCCCGAAGTTTTGCGCGACGGGCGGGGTTTGGACGTAGCGCCGCATCCGCACATTGGCCTAGCGACTGTCACGTATCTTTTCGAAGGTGAGCTCCTGCACCGCGATAGCCTCGGGACCATACAAGTAATCAAACCCGGCGAGGTCAATTGGATGACGGCCGGCAGTGGCATTGCGCACTCTGAGCGCACGCCCCGTGAGATGCGACACGGCAGCGCACTCTTCGGGATTCAATCATGGATCGCGCTACCAGGTCGTGATGAGGAAACTCGTCCAACGTTCACTCATCACTCAAGCTACGAATTACCGCTCGAGGAAGGTGAAGGCAAACGAGTGCGTTTGATCGCGGGCTCACTCTACGGCCTGCGATCTCCAGTGCAAACGCTGTCAGAGATGTTTTATGCAGACATCACGCTAACCTCGGGCGCACGCCTCCCGGTTCCCGTAGAGCACGAGGAACGCGCGGCCTATGTGGTTGAGGGTTCGCTGAGACTTCTGCCCGACGATGGGATCTTCGAAGCCGGTCAATTGCTTGTGTTTAAGCCGGGAGCGGAGATCCTGCTGGAAAGTGAGTCGCCTTCCAGTCGCCTGATGATCCTAGGCGGCGAGCCTCTCGATGGTCCACGTCATATCTGGTGGAATTTCGTCTCAAGCTCGAAGGAGCGAATCGAGCAGGCGAAACAAGACTGGAGAGAAGGGCGATTTGACCCCGTTCCCGAAGAGACGGAGTTTATCCCGCTGCCGGAATCTGGCCCAGCAGTTGTGCGTTATCCCTGAACGACAATTAACTGATCGGATTGGAGTGGTGAAAGTGAGGAGTGTGATTTAAGCTACCTTCAACAGAAAGTATGAAGACAGTAAAACGAAGTTTCACCGCGGGCTTAGTGCTGATTCTTACCGCGTTTCTGTCTCCGTTCACAGTCGCCGGTCAGATCCGGCAATACACCGTGGCGACGGGCGAATATGTTCTGGATCTGCCTTCGGCGCAGTGGCGGGCTATCACTGTCTCCGGCACGGATCATCCCAGGGACTTTAGATACAGCGACGATAATGGCGCCGTACGTCTGCGAATACGAAGAGAGATAGTGAACGACGAGGGCGTATCAACGACAGACGTGGCTGAGCGCCAGCGACAGCTCGATCGGAGCCGCAGGCGTGGATATGTCACAGGGACAGTCGAAAGTTTCAAAGGAGCATTGAGCGGCACCAAATACTCGTACGAATATGTGAGTGCAGGGAAACCAATGGCAGCGGTGATCTATTATCTGCGGGTAACTAACCGAGCGATCTACCGGATTGAGTTCAGCGGCCCGCGAAAAATGTTGTTGGATTTAGCCGATCAGACTCAATCTATCGCCCGCAGCTTCCGCCTGAAATAGTCGCTGAGCCTGAGCGCATTACAGCAACAAAAATTCCCGGATATAGGTGTCGTCTGATCTGAAGAGCTCTTCATCGGAGCCGTTAAAGATCACCCGGCTATCGCGCAGCATCATGATCTTTGTATTTATCAGGCATAACTGATCTTTTTCCTCGAGTAACATCACCTCACCGTTTGGTCCATAAACAGCATAAGTTGAAGCAAGAAAACGTACGTTTTGTATGCCATGCGTGATCACAATTGCTGACACGTCGCGCAGGTCGCGAAGTTTGATGCCGAGCTCACACATGGACCATGCTGTGGGCGGATCTAGCCCGCCGGTTGGTTCGTCCATGAGTAAAGTTCGGGGTTTTCCGGCGAGAGCACGAGCGATGCCAACTCGAACGCGCATACCGCCTGAAAGTTGTGCAGGCATCATATCGACGGCATCCTCGAGGTCAACGAACCGCAGCAGCCTCCTTACTTCCGGCTCAACGATCTCTTCAGGAACACCGCGTTCATGGCATCTGAAAGCCACGTTGTCGTAAACGGAGAGCGAATCAAAGAGTGCTCCATCCTGAAAATGCACTCCGATTCGCTGTCGTACGCGATTGAGTGCATCCTCGTCGTAATTCGTGATGTCCTCACCGTCAATCAGGATCTGTCCCGCGTCGGGCTTCATAAGACCGAGCGTCAATTTGAGAATAGTTGATTTGCCACCGCCGGAAGCGCTTAAGACGATCAACAACTCGCCTCGCATCACTCTGAAGCTTATGTCGTCGAGTACGATTTGATCGCCATATGCGAATTTTACATTTCGAAATTCAACGGCTGGTATGACACGGGTTTCGTCATCGATCGTGGTAAAAATTCCGGTGCTGGTTTCACCGTAATTGCTTTCATTGCCCGGTACTGATTTGTGAGTTGCACGATCTTCCGTATTACTTGATCTCATGATGATATTCCGCCGGAACCTGACGAGCCCCATCTAATACAGTAAACTACACGTTGTTAGATTAAAGCATTTCCAATATGAACATCCCAATGGACTTCGAATTAAAGCTGGGACCCGATAAATCATTTGCCATTTTGACTAATCACAGAGATGTTACGCTTCCGTCGGTAATCGAGCACCAGCGTGCCATGCAGAAGTTTGCGAAGAAGCATGGGGTCTACAATTTCCTGCTTGACACGCGTGGAAAGAGTTTTCGCGGAACCTATGTAGACTTGTTTCGGTTCGCCCGAAAGATTCTTCCTAAGGAAGGCTTTGATTCCACATGGAAGGTCGCCCTCGTAACCTCACCGAAGGACAGATCGCACGACATGCTCGAGATCTTCACTCACAACGCCGGATACCACGTCAAGATCTTTACGGATTACGATGAAGCGCAAGTGTGGCTGAGGTGGAAGTCAGACGTATGAACAAAGAGGGGTGACATTCTATGAATTCAGCACAGGCTCAACCGGATTTCTTCGAAGACGTTTCAGCTTATTTTGATCAGGCAGCGGCATTAACTACATATCCCAAAGGACTCCTGGATCAAATTCGCGTTTGCAACAGCATCTATTCGTTCCAGTTCCCGGTACGAACGCAACGTGGTATCGAAGTGATTTCCGGCTGGCGCGCTCAGCACAGCCACCACAAGCTACCGGTTAAAGGTGGAATCAGATTTTCCGAGGACGCCAATGAAAACGAAGTGAAGGCGCTGGCGGCGCTGATGAGTTACAAGTGTGCGGTAATGGATGTACCGTTCGGGGGCGCAAAGGGCGCGGTAAAGATCAATCCAAAAAACTACACAGTAGAAGAGCTGGAACAAATCACGCGTCGCTACACTTCCGAGCTGATAAAAAAGAATTTCATCGGTCCAGGCGTGGACGTGCCGGCTCCCGATTACGGAACGGGACAACGAGAAATGTCCTGGATAGCAGATACGTACTCGGCCTTTCATCCAGGACACATCGATGCGCTTGCGTGCGTCACTGGTAAACCGGTTTCGCAGGGTGGAGTAAGAGGAAGACTTGAGGCCACCGGGCGCGGCGTCTTTTTCGGTCTGCGTGAAGTATGCAGCCACGAAGACGACATGAAACAACTCGGACTCGCTACAGGTCTACAGGGCAAACGTATTGTCGTCCAGGGTCTGGGAAACGTCGGGTACAACGCAGCTCAGTTCTGCCAGCACGGTGGAGCAATCATTATTGGCGTGGCGGAATACGAAGGCGCCGTTTATAACCCGAAAGGACTGGATATCGAGTCGATGATGCGGCACCGGAAAGAAACTGGTTCTCTCTTGAACTTTACAGGCGCAACCAATCTGCGCTCGCGTGAGGACGCCCTGGAACTCGATTGCGACATCCTGATTCCGGCTGCGCTGGAAAATCAAATTACTGAAGAGAACGCAGGACGTGTCAAAGCGAAGATTCTTGCCGAAGCTGCGAACGGGCCGACAACGGCTGTCGCAGCTCAAATTCTTCTCGGCAAGGGTGTCCTGGTTATTCCCGACATCTACTTAAACGCGGGCGGTGTAACGGCTTCGTATTTTGAGTGGTTGAAGAACCTGTCGCACGTCCGTTTCGGCAGGATGGGCAAGCGGTTCGGGCAAAAAAGTTTTGAGAACCTCTTACAAGTTGTTGAAAAGACTACAGGTCGAACACTGTCTGATGAGGAAAGAAGAGGCGTGGCACGAGGCGCGGATGAGATTGATCTGGTTAACTCTGGTCTCGAGGAATCAATGGCTGTCGCTTATAACCAGATTCGTGAGCTATGGAAATCAGACTCAAGGATTCCGGATCTCAGAACAGCAGCCTTTGTCGGTGCAATAAACAAGATCGCCACCTGCTATTCAGAGCTTGGCATTTTCCCGTAACGCTTCATAATCATTGCCGCAGCAAAAACGTATCTGGCACCTGAGGAGATCATTATGGAAAGTCTGATCCAAACAACGAAAAGTTCTACATAGCTGCAAGCAAGGTATTCCCTAACCTGCGAAGCAGGCGTACTCTTAGCCCGCGATAGCGGGCGTAAGCATAAAGCCTGGGGCGCAAGCCCCAGGATCATAGAACCGAATAATTTTGCAGCCCGTGAAACGGGCGGCAGCATTTACGTTTCAGGCTGTCGCCCGCTATCGCGGGCTTGCTCGCTGAATTTGATTCGGACCTGGGGCTTGCGCCCCAGGCTTTATGCTTACGCCCGCTGTCGCGGGCTAGAGTACGCTTGCTTCGCACTATGTAGAACTTTTCGGGCAAAGCCAAACTTTAAAGGAACGAGGGGAGTCGGTTTATGACCAGTCTGATGACGCTGAGCGGCTCTGATTGACCTGCACCGACGACTCGTCAAGTGTTCTTGTGTAAAGGATGAAACCTTTCACCTCACGAAAGGTTTATCCTCTTAGTGTTTTCAGGGAGATGCTACTGCGGGCTGGACGTGGCACGGCATGGGCCAGGCGCTTCGAGCGCGCGATTTGCCATCAGCCGGCTAAAGCGCATTATGGACCACAAAGTAGCTCAGCGATCAGCGGCCGTCTTTGCCTTGCCGGCCGCGCGGAGCGCGAACAACAACTACCGAGCAATGCGCGTTCATCGCGACGGCTTCGGAGACGCTTCCGAGCAGGAATCGCCTGAAACCGCGCCGCCCGTGTGAGCCGACTACTACCAGGTCAGCAGGCCATTTGTGCGCTTCCTCTAAAATGATCTCTTTCGCATTACCGGAGAACACCTCAAGCGTCGCGTTCAACCCGGCGGAAGCCAATACTTCTCCGGCGTTGCTGATTGCTTCTTGAGCGTCTTTTCCCTGTCTCACTCTAGATGGCTTGATCGCCCACGGCTCTTCAACACTCACGACTCTGAATTCGCTCCCTTCGGGCCACGGTCGACGAGCGATGGCGCGGGCGGCCTCAGCCGAAGTCTCTGAACCATCGGTGGCGAGGAGTACCCTCCTCAGACTGTCGATCGTGTGTGCGGCGTCTTGCGCTGCTTCACGTACGATCTGAACCGTGCACGGGGCGGTGGCGACGACGGCCCGGGCGACGCTGCCCAGCATCCGATGGGCCAAGTCCCTGCGGACATGAGCACCGGCAAAAATAAGATCCGAAGACCACTTCCGCGCGAAAAATGAAATGAGAAACCGGGCATCGCCTCGCGTCACGACCACTTCTACCGGAATGCCGACTTCTCTCAGACGCCCCACGGCAACGGCGGTTATTTGCTCGCCCCTTCTCTCCATCTCCCGCCCGATCGCCTCCTTCGTGTAGCCTTTTTCACGCCACACGTCCTCGGGAACATCGGCATCAGCGACTACTGAAAGCACATGCGCCGTCGTACCGTCAGGCCACGGGCGCACCCCCACCGCGCCGACGAGCAGCTCGGCTGAACTGGCCGAATCAGCCGCAATGAGTAGCTTCATATTTTCGTTTCCAAACTGGTGGTTGCTTGTTTCGCCAACGCTGCTTTAGGCCGTCGCGCTACGCACGACTTCGACTGAACAGTGTGCGTTCGAGACCAACGCCGTCGAAACGCTGCCCAGTTGAAACCTTTCCAGGGTGCCGCTGAATTTGCGCGAGCCGACGAAAATAGAACTGGCATTCCACTTCAGGCTTTCGTCAATGAGAACTTTCTGCGCGTTACCCTTTTCCATGCTGCTCGAGACCCGCAAACCGATGGCGCGCAACTCATCTACCGCCCACGCGACCATTGCGCGCGATGCCTCCAGCGCCTCCTTGTTATGGTTTGCGATCATTGCAGCCGCCTTGGGAAGGATGCGGGAAATTCGTGCCGGAGAGGTCCCGTCGTCAACGGCAATAACCCGCAATTCGGTTCCCTCTTGCCACACGCGACTACCGGCTGCGCGCACTGCGTGTTCAGCTTCGGGTGATCCATCGACACCTACCATAATTCGAGGCGGCTCCCCGTCGTTTCCCGTGCTCGCTCCCCGCGCAACTCGCACCGAGTGATGGGAATCGGTGACGACTTTTCTCGAGACACTTCCGAGGAGGAAACGCCCCACAGCGGAGCGACCCTGCGAGCCGACGACAACGAGATCAGGCGTCCATTCATCCGCCTTCTGTATCAATACATCGGTGGGCCATCCAGTTAGGGCTTCAGTCTGCACTTCCCACTCGGGAAAGTACGACCGCACGCGCTCTCCCGCTATAGTGGCGAACTCCTGGGCCTCTTTGAGCGCCTGCGCCGCCTGCGCTTTCGCCTGAGTGGCGGCTGCTGACGCTCTCCCCATCGTCATTGGCCGCGTGGGCGCCTGATCTCCGATTGATGCAGGCGGCATCAAAATCTCTGCCACCGAGACGATCACAGCTTCTACCTCGCGTGGCAGTCCCGCCTTCTGTAGATCGACCAATGCCGCGTCAGCGCTTGCCGAGCCGTCATAACCAATCAACACCCTCATTGCCATACGCACCTCACAATTCACAAACTAACGAGATGGGCTGCTATTGCAGAACGTTAGTTCTGCCATGAAGCTGTGCCTCTTTCTTCCTTTCTTTGTTTAGAGAGTATATCGGTTCTCCGGAAGTTAGTCGCTAAACACACTGGTTGTTCTCACCTGTGGTTGTAACGAAAAACTTTGCGTAACGTAAAGCATGCAGTTGAAAACGCTTTAGACACGCCATGTTTTCGGCGTCGTTGCATTTTTCCTTCGGCCGCGCAAGTAAGCATGTTTGATTACGTTATCGACTTTCCATCGCCTAAGTGGCAAGCCCTCCTCTCTCCAGGCATTGTTCCAGCGCGCACACGAAAGAGGTTCATCTACGCCGATGGAGAAAGCATATGACTGCTCGTTCGAAAAAGCTGGTAGACGCACGAGTGACGCTATCGGTCCGCCGGAGACACCAGTGCGCCCGAAAATTGATCGAACCATTCGGTCAAGTTATCGAGTTCGAGCGAAAAGCCGGATAGAGCAGTCCCTCATCTGTCCCTCATCGACGTAGTGATGATATTCGTGATTTAGTGGAAAGAGGAAAGTCTTGGTAGAATTCGGGTTACGGACAACATGCCGGGGTGGCGGAATGGCAGACGCTGCGGACTTAAAATCCGTTGTCCGAAAGGACGTGCGGGTTCGACTCCCGCCCTCGGCACCATACCATTTCCTAACGTTTTCACGACATCCATCAACTTAGCCCTGGGAATGACCTCAGCCCCAAGAGTGAAGATGGGGCTAAGATGGTGACACTTTTTTTAACTAGCCTTCCTTTTGAATTGGATCACAGAGCCTCGCGGTTCTGTGAGTCTGTTGACCGCATCTTCCAGTGCCTCGGGTGTGCTTCGTGCGTATGTGCCCGTGACGCTTTGGATCGTGTGACCGAGTAGATCGGCAATGTCGTACTCATGCACTTGTCGCCCTCGCAACTCGGTTGCAAAAGTACGTCGCAGATCGTGCCAGATCACGCCGCCTTCGACAGTCAGGCCAAACGGTATTCGTGCTCGGTCGCACGCTTTTTCGAAACCGCGTCGAAGCGTGCTCGCGCTCACTCCTGTCTGTTTGTAATCAAAGACATTTCCGGTAGTGCGGCTATCGATTACCTTTTGCAAAGCTGCGCGTACTGGACCATTCATCGGAATCAAACGATGGCGCGGACGCTTGCCCTTCGTGTCCACCAAAAGAAACCAATTCGGTCTCACTTCTACGTCTCGCCCGTTAGCTGGTCGAAACACTGACAAGCCGCTGAAGTTTACGTTATCAATTTTTAGTTTCAGCAACTCCGTATGCTTTCGAACGCCAGTGCCGAGAGAGACTTCGATCGGTACTCGCAGGTACTCCAAGTCATCGACAAGCACTTCCATCAGCTTCAGTTGCTCATTAGGCGTGAGATAGCGTTCCCGCCTAGCCTCTGGTTCCTGCTCAAACCTACTGCAAGGATTGAAGTCAACAATTTCGTCGCGTATTGCTCGCGAAAAAATTGCTGACAGAAGGTAAACGTAACGATTGACCGTCGCGCCCTTGCGCGGAGTCTCTCGTGGTGTTTGCTTGCCGCGTAGAGTCGATTGAAAACGTTCTACATCGCGTCTTGTAATGTCGCTAAGCATTCGGCTTCCAAAGAACTCCTTTAACTTCTTTACGCGGCTTTCGGCATCGACAACCTGCGACGGTTTCTTTTCTTTCAACCATGGTAAATAGTGTTCGTCGTAATAAACTCTGAATGCTATCTCCGTGGCATGGTTATATCGCCGGTTGTAGATCGCTTCCCTTTCACTGACCTCAGCACGCTCGGCCTGAGCCTTTGTGCGTGCGTCGGCTATCGCCTTGTGAATCCTGCGACCATTTAGCCGATACTCCATCCACCAGCGAGCTCGGTCGTAGTTAGGATCATTAGGCTTAAGTTTCTTTCCTTTCCAGCGCTTATAGACCATCCGTGTTTCTCCTCGGTTTTCATAAGCGCTAGCAGTCGTCAAAGTGAGCAGATATTAATGCTCAACGACAATGCAGTCACGCTATTTTTAACCTACGCTTTTCGGCTTGTGCTCGCCGCCTTTCAGCTTCTTGTCTGGCCCATTGATCAACTTCATCACGATTGAATCGCAGGAGATCTCCCATGTAGGCGTGAGGTAGTGGAAACTTTTCTACCGGTCGCTTCGCCCACTTCAGTATTCCGGCAGTGGTCGGCTCATTGTTTTCGTTGTAGAGCTGCCAATACTCGGCAAGTTGCGTCGCGCTCATCCACTCTCGCCGCGGTGTGATTGGATTCGCTGCCGACTCGTATGATCGAAGGAGCACCAGCAGCTCATCTTTTGTTCGCTCGCAGACGCGAGCTACTTGGGTCAGTAGTTCGTCTGTCATGGCTAAAGTATGAGTGCTCCGATTTCGAGTTCCGGGGCTTCGATCTCAAGCTCGGCGGCTTTTGTTGGGGCTGGCTCAGAGTGGGTTGGGGTTTTTTCTACGCCGTGATCGAACGGTCGTTGCTGCTGCGAGGCGACAGAATCTTGACTCAGTTTGCGTTCTTTTTTGGGTTCGTGGTTGTCGTCCAATGTGACTTCATGGGCGTTATCGTTGCTTGTGGCGCGGTTGAGAGTGTCACTTAAATTGTGCTCGGCTTCGCTCTGGACCGGAACCTCATACCTTGCTCTGGAAATCGCAATCGGAATTTCGGTCGTAAGCTCGGCGGTTCTTGTCGGTGCTGGCTCAGGATGGGTGGGACTTCGCTCTACACCGTGGTCGAATGGTAGTTGCTGCTGAGTCGCTTCAAGCGCACTTTCTTTGTTCGTACTACGGTCGAGAGAGATGCCTAGATTCTGCGCGGACTCGGTATAGATCACCGCATCGTACCTTGCTCTGGAAATTGCGACGTAGGCCATGCGGTCGTTGAGTAGGCGCAAGGATTCTCGCGTGTCGGCGTTGACTAAAACGCGATCACAAGTTAGCCCCTGAGCGGAGTGGCTGGTGACGGCATAGCCGTAATCAAGGTGGCGAAATTTGCGCGGGTCAATACTAATCTCGCGCCCGCTATCGAGGTTTAAGCGTATTTGGTTGGGGTCGATTTTCGTGATCGTACCTAACTCGCCATTAGCGATTCGTTTTTGCGTATCGGGAGCGCGAAACTGAACGCGATCACCTTCTGCGAAGGCGCGCTCGGATTCGTAATAGACGCTCACGCCGGAAAGGCGTTCGGGGTTGTAGGTGAGTGTGCGGCCATTATCGAAACGAACAGTGATTTCGTTCCTCTCGTGGTCAGTCTTTATCACCTGTGCGTACTCGCCTATGTTCGCTTTATTGCTGTTGCGGTTGTAGCGAATGATGTCCTCGCCGGGTCGGTAGGTATTGGCGAACGTGCGCTCTGCTCCCGTCATATCCGAGCGAGTGACATAGACCTTCATCTGGTACTCACTTTGGCTGACATTTCCCTCGCGTTGCAGTTGCCGATGTATAAGTGAATTGAGTTGGACTCGTTCGCGATTGGCGGGCGAAATGACTAACGTGCTGGTCGGATCTTTGCAGTAGTCCTGGGCGATGGCTTCGAAGCGTTCGCGTTCGTCAACGATCTCGATCACCTTGCCTCGACTGTGCAGTTCGGCTACTGCTTCGGGTACGTTGCGGGCTGCTAATTTGTGAACTGACTGTTTTAGAGGGTCATTGCGCTGTCTGACGATCTCAGTCAGTTCCACAGTGGTCATTCCGTGCTGTTGGAGCTGCTCGAAGGGGCGGCCCGCTTCGACGGCCTGATGCTGGCGCACATCACCGACTAGTAGCACCTTGTTTTCGGGTTCGAGGCGGGCAAAAAGTTTATGTATGTGCTTCGTGCTGGCGAGTGAGCTTTCATCCAGAACGAAAAGACGGCTGCCGGTGGCTGGTTGCTGTCGCCGGCGCAAAAACTTCTGGATGGTTTCGGTCTCGATACCGCTTTCGCCAAGTTGCTGCGCGGCACGTGTGCTCGGTGCAAAGCCTCGCACCTCGTAGCCTTCTTTTTCGGCTGCTTCGCGTAGCACGGAAAGCGCGGTTGTCTTGCCTGTTCCCGCCCCGCCTTGCAAACCAATGATCTGATCTGTGCTGGATAGAATTCCTTCAATCGCGGCTTGCTGTTTCGTGTTTAGCCTTCGCTGTTGGCGCTCGGCTGTGGCGGTCACGACTTCATTGACGCGCTCTGTTTCAACCATTGCCGGACGGCTGCCTCTGCCGTCGATCATGGTCTGGATATTTTCCTTTTCCATCGTCAACATGCGCTCGGTAGTGGTTTCGGGTGGGCGCTGTTGACGCATGATCCTTATGAACGTGCCGCGCGTCTGCATCTGTCGCTGCAATTCGGTCATGACAGCTTCATAACTTGTCAGTCCAAGATTGCGCCGCAAGGCGTCGCCGATCACTTTGCGCATGTCCGCTACGGCATCTTTTTCAACGGCCTTCTGGCGGGCAAAAATCACTGCTTCCCGAGCGCGCACTACAATCTCATAGGGCGACAATCGGAATGGCAATCGGTCTCGCGCTTGGGCTACAAGACGTTGGGCTTGGTAGCCGTGCCTTACGTCCAATTCGAGGGCGCGTGTTCGCATTAAGTCGGGATCGAATTTTTGCTTCGGCGATTATTCCGGGCTGCGGCTTGTTTCAATCTCGCGTTATCGGAGACGGTTTTTCCTTCGCGCTCGATGCGCTCTTTCATTTGTTCTTCTTCCTTCAAAACCTCTTTGCGGCGGGGGCTACTGTCCTGCAAGTATTCTTCTGTGAAGCCTTCGATTTCGGGTGCGCCGGTGCGGGGATCAACTCGAATCTCGTAACCAAGTGCTTGCAGTTTGTCGGCTAAATGGGCGCGGTAAATGGCGGTCGCAAATTGCTGACTGCGGAACAACTCAAGCGGCTGCACGGAACGCACTTTTCCGTCCTCGGTTTGGGTCATGTTGAAGATCGACAACGTGCGTGTGAAGCTGCGGCGCGGCGTAGCCGTTGGCGCGATCCGGGCGTGAGGATGTGTGCTCAAACTGGGCCGCTACCATCTTGCCTGTAGTGATAGCTGGATTGTCGCCGCCGCCCCGCGCTTGCACATATTTTTCAAACTCTTTCAGGGCTTCATTGACACTCTCACGGTGGGCTTCTCTGACGCGTTTATCGTCTCCAACGAGGGCGGCTAAGGAAACGGATTTAGGGGCGCTGATGGTCGCGTCCCAACCGGCCCGGTGCTCGCTCGTGGTCTTTTCTTTCCCGAAGTCGTCAACGATTTCGCGGGCTGAAACGGAGCGAATAAGTTGCTCGCTTGTGTGTGGATCTTGACCGGCAACTAAGCGCTCATACTGCTCGCTTGTGACCTCGCCTTTAAGGTTCCATTTGTCGGCCAGGCTGCCATACCAACGGCCCTTAACTTCGCCTGCTTCGCTGTAGTAATTGTCCTTTGAATTGGTGAACTCTTGCTTGTAATAATCCAGCGCCTTCCCTGCGGAAAGTGCTCTACTCATAGTCATCATAGATTCAAACTCCTTGTGGTCTTGGCGAGCTCGTCGGTGTCGCTGTTTTGGTTTCAGTTTTGCGCTCGTCGTCACGAGACACACTTCTCCTCTGTCTTCCTCGCACGAGGTTGACGCGCTTCAGTTATTCGTTGTTTGGTGACGCGAGGGTGAGAAACAAAGGGGCAATCAAAAAGTCTCGCGCGCTCTGCATCGGAGTCGATTTTTAAGAGATCGGAACTCCGATTTGTCCGCTGAATCGAGCGCCGGAACTTGGTCCAATGATGACCGATGGGCGATCGACTGATTCAAAAACGTTCATCGGCTGGTCCAAGCCGAAAATCTCTCATGGTCCAACATGACAATAACTGTGCCAGAGTTTTGCCTTGCGTGATTCGTACCCGGAATCTCGCAAATTGCTAGGAAATCGAATGGTGTCAGGTTTTCTTTCGCTCGTTGGAGAGGCCAAAATTGGAAAGAATCCTTTCGGTGCGAAAGAATTCTTTCCACCGCTAACAGTAACTTGGGAGTGACGGAATTCTTTCCACCTGCCCAATTGCATTGTTTCGAGGCGCAAGAATCCTTTCGCTATGCGAACGGCGCGTGACACGCGACAGTTAGGTTTTTCCCCTTAGCGACAACTACAGTCGGCTGGGTGCCCGCACACCGGAGGCCAAAGCGTCAGCGGAGGACTCGAAGCGAAGCGAGAGTTGTGCGGGCGGGCTGCCGACGGAGAATGAAGCTAAGGGGGAACCTCAGTTACTGATCGGTGTACGCTTCCACAGTACAAGCTCCTGGGATCGGAGACACCGACGGATGTGATCTCGGAAGATCACCTAGCTTCGAGCAGTGCGCAGATGATTCGTCGATTGTTGCTGGTTGGGCGTTGGTCCAGTGAACGACTGAACCAGGAGGGCAAAATTCGCGGCTTGGGACCGAGCACTAACAGCAAAATGCGAATTTTAAAAAATTAAAAAAATCCGTAACTTCCAAGACTCTTGAAATCAAAAGGGCTAAGGACTTTACTGGTCAATCGAAAAATCCAAGAATTAAAGCCTAAACAACTGATGTGCAAAGAGATAAACAAAAAATTAAATCGTAATGTTTTTATAGATGGTCCAAGCACAAGCAATGAAAGAAGATACAGACAAAAAACGAGAATTTTTGAACGCGTAACTTTGCTGCGCGAACGCAGCAGCCCCGAAGCGGGGGTGTCGTGTCTCATTTATTCAGGTGCGCAGCACCTTCGTTTGTTTTTTGATTTGTGTTCCGAATCTAGGTGCAGGATGTCGGGGGCGTAAGGTGACGTGAGATTTGCGGATGCGACGTGATGAATGAAGACTTGAATGTAATAGCTTGTCGGCCCGGCGATCTGTCGTCGTCAGAACGTGCTGCCTATGTTCGTCTTGTTATGAAAGGTTCGGCAGTCAATCCAGAGTCGACAGCGCATGAAACTCCGCGGGCGGTTGTGATTGCGGTTGTGCGCGAAGGGAGGGAGATTGACGGGACTGGAGTAATAAAAAGAACGCGTAGAAAATACGCTTCTGGTATTGCTCTAAGCAGTCAATATTCTTTTGATCCAGACACCCCCCTCGAACTTGGATACGTTGCCGTCAATGAGAACAAAGAGGCAAGAATCTGTCACACAAAATTGTCACGGCGTTGCTTCCGAATACGGTTAGCCACTGTTTGCAACCACTAGGAATGACCACATGGAAGACGCCCTCAAGAAAGCCGGCTTTAAACGCAAAGGTAATGACTGGAAGGGGAATACAAGTAGGTCGTCGCTTTGGATAAGAATCTAAGTCGTTATGCGGAACATGAGCGCTTCCTTTTTCGTCCTGCGAGAGGAACGCGGTTCTTGGTAAGGGAGATTACTCTACTCTTCGGTCGGAACGGCTATCAGTGTGAATGATTGCATTAGCTCTCGCAACTCACCGTGTTCCTCCGCCAATCTATTGAGAAACTCCCGAGCTTCTGGACCGCCCAGTTGAATCGCGTCGGCAAGCCTCGTATCTGAAGCAACACTAGGACCAGTTCTCAGAAGCATAGCGGCGAGTAATTCTAAATTGCGCGCTCGCGATCGGGTCAAGACTTCTGTCCAAGGCAGAATTTTCAAGCCCTCGTAAGCAGTGTTCATTTTGCTCGACATTCTACCCACAAGATAGCCACGGCGATCCGCATTTGGATAATGCGCTTCGAACCAAATCATATAGTCTTGGAGTTGTGCCCTGTTGTCGAGGGTGAGATCTTCCTGTGGATTCTTCAATTCGACAATGACAATCTGGTGTTCTTCAGGACTTGAGAGAAAGACGAAATCCGGTTTGTTCTTTTCCGGAACGCCAGCCACCAAGCTTCGTCTCCCTGTCGGGATTTGTCCTAGCTCCTCGGCTTTCTTTACCGCGCTTTTAAGCGTTTGGTTCGCAGTTAGAACCGCCAGATCGGGCTCGACAATCCAAGGAAAACGTTCGATGAGTTTTTGTAGGTCCACCTCTGAACCGTGATGAACGTAGTCATGTAGTCTCGTCAACGCAAACGCGCGTTGGGCAAACACTACAGCTAAGTTTAGAGACTCTGGCACAGAGTGAGCAGAAAGACGCTCAACGACTTCAGTGAAAGCTTGGGGCGGCATTTCTCCTGAGGCACCCACGGACGCCCACAGATCTCGAACCAATTTTCGCATAGGGGTTTGTACCCACGCGTCAGAAATCGCTCGTACAAGACGTCCCTTCGCCTGTTCGTCCTTCCCGAATTCCGGCGTAATTTGGGAGACCAGAGAAATGATTTCCTCCTCTTCCGACTCGGTAACTTTGGGCGCAGCCCCCGCGTGCACCACGTCCTTTACAAGCTTGCGGTTCTCGGCTATCTCTTCTTGTTGCCTCCACTTGGAATATTCATTCATCCAATCCCGAACCGTCCCCTGTCCCCATAAATAAAGCGCTTCGACTTCGGGATCTTCCCAATTGATGCTTGTACGGTCAGTAGATATCAAGTCCGTCGGCAAATCATCCAACCAGTCGCCTTCAACCACGCCAAACATGTAACGTGTGAAAATCTCTTTTCCTTTGACGCCGAATGTGAAAGGACGATCTTGAGCGATTTTCCCGTGGGAATAGACTCCAACCCCGGCTTCATCTTGAGGCCAAGAAGCGCTTTTCACAAAACCGACCCAATGACGCACCTCACGATTGTCGGCTATGGTTTCAACGGAGTAGCCAGATTGTGGGATACGAAAATCGAACTCTGGCAGGCCATTTTCACTTGTGACAACACTGTTATTAACAAGAACTTTGAAGTCTTCTCTAAGTGTGACTGTAAACCGAGTTCCAAGCGCATCGATTAGTTGACTATCGCTAATTGCTCTTTTTAACGAGAGGTCAGTCATAAGAAGCAGAGTACCGGTTTTTTCGGTTGTTTTTTCCTCAATGAGTTTCTTCCAAGCAGCAACTTGGCCTGTTGGGTCCTGTTCAACTGGAATTGTCTCAAGTTCTTCTCCTTCCACTATAAGTTCGGGCTTATAGGAAACCTGACCATCGCCCAGAGCTAATAGTGCTGCCAAGTCGAAGCGTAGCCAGTGCACAATTGGCTTTCCGTCTTGAATCGCGGATGTAACAAGATGCACGCTCCTAGCGATTCCAAATGCTGCAAGCTTCCCGATACCCTTCCGCCCCATGAGCCGCCGATCTCCTCTTGACCGATCAATAGGGTTCTTCCGTCGCGCTCGTCCAATGATTAAGTAAGAGGTTGAAAGCTCATGACGACTCATGCCATTACCATCGTCCAGAACAGCCACCCATCGTCCTTCGCTGCCAAAGGATAAATTTACATGTACATTTTCAGCGTCAGCATCCCACGAGTTCGCAACCAATTCGGCGATAACACGAGTCGGCTTGTTCTGGTAAAGCTTCAGTCCGAGGTGCTCTACGACATTGTTGCTGTACTTCAGTAGAAGGTCAGTCACACTCTCTCCCTTCGTGCGATCTTGTGATCGCGACCACCCGACTAATTCTTCGAATGCAGTAGTATGGCTTTGTTTTAAGCAAGCACTCCCACACGGTCAGAACGCGCCATCCCGCTGCTCGCAACTGTGTTGCACTTCGACGGTCGCGCTTACGAGTGGCATCAATCTTGATCTGCCAGAGCTTTTTGTTTCGTCTTGGACTCAAATTTCGCCCGCAGCCATGGCCGTGCCAAAAGCATCCGTGGACGAACACTGCTACTCGCTGTTCATACCAAACAAAGTCAGGATGGCCGGGAAGCGCAACATGTCTTCTGAAACCCCTCAAGCCATGTTCTCTAAGGAGCTCAAGCAACCGCATTTCGGTGGTTGCATTACGCCGACTGCGCACACGCGACATCAGTTCAGATCGCGTCAATCCTCCAAAGCTAGTCGGCTGAGAGCTATCGATTCCGACCCAATTTCTCATTATTATTCTTCAGAGCCTCGCGAGCCTGTGAGGCAAGGCATTCTGCAAATCTCGGTGGTACCGCATTACCAATCATTTGACAGGCAACATCTATATTATCGGTGACGATTCGATAAGTTTTGGGAAACGTTTGAATGGTTGCAGCTTCCCTCACAGATATAGTCGTACGATTGCGCTTAGGATGTCCAAAACGGCCCTTGGCCGGAGTCGTACAACCGGCCGTAATAGTTGAAGAAGGCTTACCCCACGACATCCGCATATATACGTTTCGAAACCCACTATAACCACCTCGGTGGCATTCAGGCAGCAACTCGTCGCGCAGTGTCGTACGCATTTGACCAGGCTTCACAGCCTTTAGTCGCGCCTTGGTCATCGGTCCAAGATCACGGACGACGTGCCATTTGACGGACGACGGACCTCCCCGTTTGCGAGATTCAGTCAGCAACAACGGAGCAGGCTCTCCATAAATAGCGTCGTACAATGTGCGCCAAGGTTTTACGCCCTTCGGCCGAACCGCCGAATTTGTGTGAGTTGGGGAAGGCATTGCGATTGAAAAACCGCGGCCAGCGAGTAGTACCAGCCGTCGTCGATGTTGAGGCACACCGAAATCTGCCATCTGCACTATTTCCCATTGCACTAAGTACCCCGCTTTGTCCAATCGAGCCACAAATTCGTCTAAGAGGTGATGTCCGCGCCACGCAAGACCCGGTACATTCTCCATGAGAACTACACTCGGAAGGCTCTCCTCCACAATTCGAGCCATTTCTAACACAAGCCTGTTACGTGGATCTTCGCGTTGCGACTTGCTCGTTAATGAACAGAAGCCCTGACACGGGGCACAACCCATCAACAAATCAATTCGGCCCTCGGGTATGTGGGTCAACAGTTCCTCACCTTTAACATCGCATACATCTAATTCAAGGAGCGTGGTGAGAGGGTGGTTAACGCGGTATGTTGGGAGAAACCTACGGTCCAATTCCACTGCCACACGGATGTCGAAGCCCGCGCGGGAAGCACCTAGGCTTAACCCACCCCCTCCAGCAAACAACTCTACCGCAATGAACTTTTTCACGTTGAATTACTCCGTCGATTTTTTGCGTACCTAAAGGTGGACCCACCCCAGGGTAAGGATACAGATCGAATTCTCGTCGATTGTGCCTTATTCGAGAGGCAGGCGTAAACCAGTGCCGGGCCCCGCGGACTGGCCGTTTGGGTATGGGGAGAAAAGTGGCCCCACGCACACTGAGCCTCAGCATTTCTCGTTTACTTGATTGTTATTAGAAATTTATTCCTAAACTTTCCATCAAAGCTTCGTGTGCCCTGGTAGCGCGGCCTTCTATGAATATGCGGTAGAGGTCATACGCGCCTTTGTGAAAACCAGTGAGCGGAAAGAGACTGTCAGCCGCTTCGTTTAATGCGGCGACTGCTTGCGGCACGTCCGGCGGCGTGCTCTCGAGATACTCTCGGATAGCCATAAAGTTACGCGCCAGGTCAAGGGCCGCATCCGGGTGGCTCGCGTATGGTTTAAGCGCGATCTCCCAGTCCTCGGCATCAAGCTGGGGATTCTCGCTGTCATGGTCCGTGTTACGATTATTAGGCATGGTCGAGTCCTTTCCCTGAACAAGCTAGGATTCGGTTGTGTAGGGCCGGTTTTCGCTCCAACGAAGATCGGCCCGCTCCGCTTTCTGATACGCATCGTATCATTTAGTCTTGTGATACGCAATGTATCAATTTGACGTGTTAGAATGATGGGCCATGAAGGGCGCTAAACTTCGAGAGAGGCGACTGGCCTTGGGACTGACTCAGCAGGGGCTTGCCAGCAAGCTTAAGGTGAGTCGAAACACAGTTGCACGATGGGAACGTGACGAGATGGCAATTCCGGGATTCCTGCATCTCGCGCTCAAAACTCTTGAGTGTGAGGCGGCGAAAGCGAGCAAAAGCGCTGGCAAGCGTTAACACAGAGAAGCGTGAACGTTGCGTAGTTTGCGAATCAGAGTGGCCCATCAAGTCGGCGATCGTCGCCTCACTGAAACCAGCCTCAGCAAGCGCTTGTGACAAACTTGTGGCAAGGCCAAGGTAAACGGTGCGTAACAGGTAGTAAGATATGGACTCGCTGGCGGCTGTAACCTATAGCAAACGTTAATAAATCGTAGGAGCACCTGACGGAGTAGTTGGGACCTACTTCTCATTCTCCCTAAGGCAGACTATCGAAAACCTAGACAAGTGTTTTGAATCGGGACTAAAATCATCCCACCATTAGTGGCTAATATGCCGTGTCGAAACGTGGGCCGGGCCGGCTGCGACAAAATCACGATCTTAGAAAACGCGCACCCAAGTACATGGGATAGAAACGAACCACGCTAATTCTCACTCGCGGTAGTGGATCTGGTCCGTGGCAGCTTCAACTAAAAGCAGGCGTGTGCTGTCCTACGTTTCATCGTTGAGTTTGACGCCGTTGGCCTGCGCGTGCACCGGCGTCAATAGATGGTGGGCATGCCGACCTCAAAGCTAACCTTACTATGACAAACATATCCGAGACGATTAAGCAAATCTTATGTGAAGGCGAGGGTGGGCAGTTTTTATCGAGCTCCTTCGACCACTCACTAGTCCAACGCCTAAAGAGGTCACTATACAGCCTTGCCGAACAGCTTGGGCGACCACATTACAAACGGCTGCGTAATTGGCTAACCGGGCTGGAATTTTTTTTAGGTATATTAGGCGCTGCAGGTGGATTCTACCTTGCTTATTCGAATGTATCAGAAATAACGAAGGCGGTAGCTTGGCTAATATACGTTCTAGTTGCCGCAATGATTATTACCACCGTACGAATGTTGCCTCAAGAAATTGAACAGTTTGATCTTGAAGCAAGAAATCTGATGCTAACAATCCTAGCTGAAAGATTGGCTGCTAATGTAGCTTTGTTTGATCTCCTCGCGACTACCGATTCAATCGATGACGAGGGAATTATCATCAGCCTCTCCAACTTTCTTCCCGAAGCAGGAGAATTCGATGTTACATCTCAGAACGTAATTACTCGCTGCCTAGAGCACCACGCTCCCTTTAATAATCCGAGGGAAACGAATATTAGAATTAGACCAGACCGTTTGACTGAGGACCAGAAACACAATCTGCAAGAGATAGCACAGCAGATCGTCATGCTCAGTGGGCATTTATTTGCTGGAAGAGATTTTACTGCGAAGCTATTTTTGCGCACAGAAAAGGTCTTCAATGACTGCAGAGTAGAAATACTTACCTCATTCGCAAAGTTTCCTGCCCGCGGAACGGATATCTTTGGCAGTAGCTGGGTCAAGGCTCGTGGCAACCCTTCCGCTGTTTGGACAAGCCTCGAACTCGGGTTGCCCGTTGTAAAGTCTGCAACCGAACACAACAAGAACTATGTCAACGTTCTAGCAATATGTCTGCCAGGGAGGATTGGGGTTTTGTCCTTGACCTCCTCTCAAAACAACGCATTTAGCGGATTCGAAGAACAGTGGACGACAACCACGAGATCATTGGCGGCGGCAACCACACAGTTGGTACTTTCAGCTCTTGGGCTTAAACGTTAAGACCACGTAAACCCCTCTTGTTTTCTGTTGACCTGCTTTTTGGAGGAATAGGAGAACAAAATGAAGTTGTATTTAGGTGGACCAATGTTCACAGCAGCCGAAGTTCACCACAACCTTCGTTTGGCAGCCAAGCTTCGCGAATTTGGCTTTCATGTTTATTGTCCCAATGAGAACGCATCAATAAACGATAAGACTAAAACAGACATTACTTGTGAAAAGGTTTATGAAGCTGATATCAAAGAAGTAGAGGATTCAAATGTATTTATTTGTCAGGTAAGCGAAGATTCAGGCACCATGTGGGAAGCGGGATACATGGACTGTCTCTCAAAACATGTGAACCCTAGTCGTTATCTGGGAAGTATTGGGCTAGCAACCGACATTCGACTCCTTACCATGCCCAACCTGAAAAACGTTGGTGTAGACAATCAGGCTTTGCACATCAACGCATTCATAACTGGAGGACTAAAACTCTCTTTAGGTATATATCTCCATGAAGATACTATGATCCAGCGTCTTTTAGCGCTAGATGGGAGAGAGTGGCTTGGGTGAACGCCAGACTCACACTGCCTTACCAGTAACTGTTGCTATTTCTGGTGGCGTAGGAGTGGGGAAAACAACATTGGGAAAGTGCCTCGTTGAGTTAAACCCTCGTTATTACTTCTTCGAAGATGACGTCAAGCGAAATCCCTATCTTGCGAGATTCTATGAAGATATGACGGCCTGGAGCTTTCATAGTCGAATATCTTTCTTGGCATTAAAGTCAGAAATATATAGGGAATTCAACGGGAGTTTTGATGTAGCAATCATAGACCGTTGCGTTCATGAGCTTGATATTTTCGCCAGCATTCAGCACGATTTGGGAAATATGACTGAGGATGAATATGCAATTTATCGGAGCCTTCATGATTCTTTACTTTTCTTAGTTCCTGAGCCTGATCTTATTCTATACGTTAATTGTTCTATTGAGACAGCGTTATCAAGAATCCGGTTGCGAGCTAGGCCTTATGAGCAAGGAATAGATGCGGCATATCTGAAAATGATTTTGGAGCGATATGAAAAATGGATCGCTGAGCTATCGCCACAGAAAGTCATCATGGTTAATACAGATCAAGGATCAGATCTACTCAATCTTGCTCTCAGAATATCGGATGAAATAGCGCGCCTCCCTGTCAGGTAATTTTAGAACGATCAAGCTTTGATGTAACCTTCGCCAACTTACGACTAGTCATAAACTAAGGAATGAGAACCATTCCAGAACTCTAGCGCGACCGAGGACTGGACCGAGGGGTCGAGATCAATGCGCCGCGGCCTGAAGATGGGGCTAAGATGGTGGCGGGACGTGTTGATACTAAGCCAGCCGAAGCGATACCTTGACGACCGCTAGGCGCGTAAATACTGGCTTATATCGCTTCGTAAGATTAGGTAATGGCCCGATCACGAGACTTAAAATCCGTTGTCCGAAAGGACGTGCGGGTTCGACTCCCGCCCTGATCAGCGACAATTAGAATTCCCGCCAACGACAATTAGATTTCCCGTTCTTTGACAACTTAAGGGACTATCGCCGCGCTTTCGGATTGCAGTTCGGTAAGAGAGCGGTTTGAAAGGGAGGCGATGGTCACGGACCAACAATACAGGAGGCTTATGAAGTTGCGAAGAACGGAACGGAGTGTGGCCAGCGCGGCGGCCAAAGCCGGCATGGACGAGAAGACGGCGCGGAAGTATTTACGGCTGGGCAAGCCGCCGAGCCAGTTGCAGCAGGCGCGGAGTTATCGGACGCGAGTAGACAACTTTGCCGGAGTTTGGCGTGAGTTAGAAGAGCTGTTGGAGCGAGAACCTGGGCTCGAGGCGCTGACTTTGATGGAACATCTGTGCCGACAATATCCTGGTCAGTTTCAGATGGGCCAGCTACGCACGCTACAGCGGCGAGTGAAGCGATGGCGGGCGATGGCGGGTCCTGAGCGCGAAGTTTTCTTTCCCCAGGAGCATCCACCCGGACGTCAGGGGCAGAGTGACTTCACCCACATGAAGGAGTTGGGAGTAACCATCGCCGGGCAGCCGTTTGATCATCTCTTCTATCACTTCACTTTAACTTGCTCGAACTGGGAGACCGGGACGATCTGCTTTGCGGAGTCGTTCGAGAGCCTGGCCGAGGGACTGCAGAACGCCTTGTGGGAGTTGGGCGGAGTGCCGGTGGAACATCGCACCGATAACCTATCGGCGGCGATCATTCGCGTGGGTAAACGAGATGAGCTGACCATGCCTTACCGCGGGTTGCTGGCCCACTATGGCCTGCGCGCCAGTCACAACTCACCGGGGCGGGCGCATGAGAATGGCGACGTGGAGCAGTCGCACCATCGGTTCAAGCGCGCGGTCGAGCAGGCGTTGTTGCTGCGCGGCAGACGGGACTTCGCCAGCCGCGAGGAATACACGGAGTTCTTGCGCACGCTGTTGCGGCGGCGGAACAGTTTGCGTCGCGAACGGCTGACAACCGAACTAGCAGTGCTGCGACACTTGCCAGGACGACGGTTGGAAGATTACAGCGTGGAGGTGGTGAAGGTAACCCGCAACAGCACCATCACGATACGGCATAACCTTTATTCAGTGCCGTCGCAGTTGATTGGGGAACGCGTGGAAGCGCGCGTGTTTGCCGAGCAGTTGCAAGTCTGGTTTGGCGGCAGTTGTGTGGCCCAAGTGCCGCGGCTGCGTGGTGAGGGACGGCAGGCGATCAACTATCGGCATGTGATCCATTCATTGGTGCGTAAACCGGGCGCCTTTGCGCATTACCGCTATCAACAGTGTCTGTTTCCGCGGCTGCTTTTTCGCGTGGCTTACGATCAATTGGGCGAGCAATATCCGGCAACGGCGGAGCGGCAATATGTGAAGCTGCTGGAGTTGGCGGCGTCCACCAGTGAAGAACGAGTGGAGGCGGCGCTACGGCAGTTGGTGGATAGCGGTACAGTCATCAACTATGAACGAGTGGTGGCGTTATGTCGTTCGGCGCAGGCAGTTGCCACCAGGCCTTTGACCCTGGCGCCGGTGCGCATTGAGTTGGCTAGTTACGATGGTCTGCTTAGCCCAACCGAGGAGGTGGCTGAGCAATGGAACATGTAATGAAGCCAGAACTGACCCGCGCGTTGCGTACGTTGCGGCTGCCGGTGTTTGCCATGCAACACGGAGCCCAGGCGGCGTTGGCGGCCAACGAAGGATGGACGTTTGATCGTTATCTGCTGGCGCTCTGCGAACTGGAGCTGCAACAGCGGCAAACACACCGCATTCAGAAGTTGTTGTTGTCGTCGCGTCTACCACGAGAAAAGACACTGGCGACTTTTGAGCGTAGTCGCTTGAAGAAAAGTGTGGAGCGGCAGTTCGTGGCACTGCTGGCTGGTGACTTCCTACAGCGGACTGAGAATGTGCTGGTCTTTGGCAATCCTGGAAGTGGCAAAACGCACCTGCTGTGTGCGCTGGGCCACGAGTTGATTAAGCAAGGACACTCGGTTTACTTCGCGCCGAGTGTGCTGCTGGTCCAACGGCTACTCCTGGCCAAAGCCGAACTCTGGTTGGAGAAAGAACTGAAGCGGCTGGATCGATATGAGGCCTTGATAATTGACGATCTCGGCTATGTGCAACAGAGCCGAGACGAGATGGAGGTCTTGTTCACCCTGTTGGCCCATCGCTACGAGCGTCATAGCGTGCTGCTGACCAGCAATCTTGTCTTTTCCGAATGGGAGCGGATCTTCAAAGATCCTATGACCACCGCGGCGGCCGTCGATCGACTGGTGCATCACAGCGCCATCTTGGAGATGAATCTACCGAGCTATCGCATGGAGAGCGCTAAGAAGAAACAAACGGCAACAGCCAATTCGGCGACCTGATTCTTGGGAACCGGGAGTTGGCCCTCCAGTCGGGCTTCGCCCTCCTTCCTGGCCAACTCCCCTTCCCAAGAATCAACTGCAAGGACCAAAGCAAAGCAGACAACAGGATGAAAAGCACTACTACTTGGAAACGGGAATTCTAGTTGTCGTTAAGTGGGAAAACTAATTGACGCCGGACACGCCCTCGGCACCACAACAGAATGGGTTTGATCTAGCGCGGCAAGAACACTATCGGACGAGATGCTTTCTCAATTTCCCTACCGCTATCTGCCTTAGCCTTTCCCTGACCCAAGTCGAAACCACCAGCTAATCTAGCGGCATCCTTAAAGCTACAAGTTGAAAGGTGTCAGTTACAGGTGGGTGGCGATTAACAGAATATCTAAGCAGAGTACGAAATGATATCTGCCTCAAAATTGCGATCAAAAAGAATTTCAAGGTTGGCTGCCCCGGATTTTAGATGGCTCGCCAAAAATGGGTTTTTCGAAGTTAGGTCTTGGACCATATACCGTCCAATATCCGCCTTTCTAGTATTAGATACTCGCTTGGCCACCTCAATCTTGATCAGAATCCTTTGACAATTTGGCTGGTTCAAAGAGCACACGTTGTATTTTGGGTATCCAATCGAGAAAGGATCGCTAACTTGTGGGGAATCCCGAAACAAGGGGATACGTTGAATTTCCGGTATGGTGTCAACTGCTTCGAGAATCTCGGCTGGCGTTAGCAACCATTTACCCGAGTTCGCCAGCACTCCATATAGCGCACGACCAAGTGGTCTAATGCCCAAACATCCCGGCCTGGACGATTTCGTTTTCGTAGCCATGACAAGATCCCCAGTCGAGTAACGCACCAGTGGTTGGGCCTCTTGAAATGGATATAAAGCGGTTAACACTAGAACACCCTTACCCTCGGTCACCGGCAACCCGGTCTGTGAGGATAAGACTTCCGGAATCACAAAAGGATCAAAGTGATACCATCCGCAAAAACTCTGTGTGGCTCCGCCAAAAATCTCGCTTAAACTATACTTGTCCACGACGTGACATCCCCACGTATCCTCAAAAAGCTCACGCCACCGGCTAGTAACATACTCGCCGTAAGAGACAATATGTTCCAGATAAGTGGTCAAACGATCAGGACAATGCGATCGCGTATCGACAGTAAATGCTCGCAGACAACGTTCTAAACCGATCAACAACGTGCAATATGGCTCGACTCCAAAATCGTCATGCCGAGTAACTAAAACGTGTCTAGCGTGATCGAAACTGCCCTTGTCGTATACGCCAATTCGGTGAGTATGAAGATTCGTTGGCAGCGAAATATGGCTGCCATGATATGGATTATTGATAACTAATGCTCGGGTTCGCTTTTTACCGGAATGTTTAGCAGGTATTTCGCTGAAATGATGTTTAATGAATCTTTGTTCGCGATCGCCGCGCACCGTTATTAGTGGAGGTCCAGTGGTACCCATTGTAAGTACCTCTGTACACACTAAACCTTCTCGAACCTGTGCACAGAGTCCGGCTTGTCTGATCTGCTCTTTGCTTACGACCGGAAGCTTGTGTAACGAGTCACGGCGAATCTCTGACACATCGATGTTCTTCCATATCGACTGATAAAATTCTGTGCGAAGAGCATTTTGTAACGTTGGCTGAAGTAGCTTGGCCCCGACCTCTTCCCAAGGAAGGTCCTTCAACATATCTGTGGCTATTTGTTCGTACAAGATCCAGATAAATCGGAGAGAGTCACTTCCGGTCAGAAGTCGTCAAATTCTGTATTCTCGCCAGTGCCTAACAATGCTATATGGAGGTCTCGATCCCAATCCACGCGCTTAGATAGTCGCAACTGACGTTCTATATGATCGGGTAACAGTTTGACGGGAATATAAGCGGCTATGCGAAAGCCAAGATCTGAGTGGCGGAGTTTCCTGTCCCTGAGATCGAGAAATATTTCTGTCTCGGCAAGATCGTCCAGAAACCCTCCTCCGCGGACTTTTGGCGGTCTGATCCTGGAACCTAATTCACGATCAAAGCACTCACCTCTGCCACACCACTGCCAGACGTTGCCAACCATATCAGATAGACCTCTTACATTTGTTCGTGAGCCGACTTTGTCGATGGCAGCAGGTGATGTGGATTTGTGATGCAGTTCGTTGGTCTGGGTCAGCCATGACGCCGCTTCCAGCCGAGGGAACTCAGTACCAAATGCCGCAAAGTTCCACAAACGTCCTTGCGGCAAGTCTACAAATGCATTTGGAAAACGTTGCTCAATGAGCTGATTGACCCAGGTGCAATAGTTTAGAGCATCATCATACGATACGCAGACCACCGGTTTCTCAGGATCTTGAAATTGAGGATCTCTCCACGGGTAGAAGGGACCAGACCACTTTCTCAAGCCCGGATCAAAATGTTCCCCCACAGGCTCGCTGACAACAATCGGCGTTCGCATCCTCAAACGCTCCATAAGCGACCTGCCGCTATTGGTGGCATCGATGAACGTTCTGTACTGGGAGTTAGTAACAGGATGTTTTCCCAACCCAACTGCAAGGTCCTTGTAATCAGGGGCTATGGGCAATACTACTATCGTACTTCCATCGGGCCACGGAATCTCATATGGATTCCAATCCTCGATATCCACACTCAAATAAAAACTCTGACCCCGTTGCTGTCCAAAGAGGTATGGGTAGGGAACCTTCTCTTGTGAGTATGAATTATGAGAAGAGGCGCAGCGCTTAAGCCATTCCATCAAATCCTGAATTGATATCCTCTGGTCTTCGTCTTTATCAGCCTTAAAGAAGCTCTCACCCAGCGCGTCGCAAATACTCGATGCCAAAAAACTTCCTCTAAGGTATGGAAATTCACGCGCCTTTTCGAGACGATCACTTGCCATTAGAACGAGGTAATTGTCCGGGTCTATAGGTAACTCCTTTACGGGTACACCAGATTTCCCTTTGCCAATAGCACCTCCGGCGTGACAACAGTCGAGAATGAGAAGCTTGTTTTGCGCCTCGCAACGTCGCAAGGCCTTCATTACATCACTAACCGGCAAAGCTGTACCGAGGAGGTTCACATCGGTATCGTCCCAGATTAAGAACAACTCACCTTCATCAAGTTCGCCGTGGCCCGAGAAATAGCAAACAAACGTATCGGATGGCTTGCACGCGGTCGAAACTCTGTAAAGTTGACGTCGCAATTCAAAAACGTCCGCGTTGTTTTTTCCGTAGGTTACTGCAAAGCCGCAACGTGGACTTTCGAGAGATGCGCCTATGTTGTTCGCGTCAGCTTGAGCGTATTGTAGGCGGCCGAAGTTCAACGATCCATTCGAACCCATAACAAATGCGTGTCGAGCCATTTTGTTATTTATCCTTTCCAGAAACCAATTCGAATGAAATACCCTGTGGGCCTAATGACGCTGTTACTCTGCTGCTATCCTGAGGTGTTTGTGAGGGTTCAATTAGCTGTGCTGTTTCGGTCCAATACAAAACCGGTTGCTTATTCGCATCTCGCACCACGTTACCTGATTCATCCCGAACCGGGACCAACTCTTTTCCTCGCACAACTACCTTCTTGTTGCGACCCAAGGCATCGATGATTCTGGCAATTCCCCACGCAACACTAGCGAACGCCGGGGCAGCTGCGAGAATAATCAGAGTCGCATCCTTCTGATTCCCGGCTCCGGTTGCCGGATTAGGGGCATAGTCCTGCGTTACTTCAACCCCCGTCCTCCTAAGCTCCTTGACGACATTGATGCCGTTATCGTTGAGCGCAGCTTGTATCTCATCTGACATAAAGATGAAGATTGGTTTCTGTTCCATGATTAATACCCGCAGAGTTACGGCTGGATCTGGCGAGTTTGCAGAGGCACAGGCTCGTGAGAATTCAGCCTTCGATCGGACCCGAAAACTATACCAACTTGTGCATGAGGTCACAACATTGAGAGCGCCTGTGACTGTTCAGTAAATGTCCGCATGCTGCCAGCGGAGAACCATTATGTTGAACGAGAACCAACGACGACGGTGTGAGATAAGAGAACCTTAAATTGGGCGTAGGTGCCAAGTGGGACATCTTCGCGGGCGCTATGAAGCGTATAGCTCAGAGACTTTCGACATCTCAAAGGAAGGTTCTTGCGCGTAGTTTGAACGACAGTCGTGCAGTGCCGCGGTGTTTGGGATCTGGAGAATCAGAGTGAAAGCGGCTAGCTAAGATGGGGCTAAGATGGTGGCGGCACGTGTTGATACTAAGCCAGCCGAAGCCATACCTTGACGACCGCTAGGCGCGTAAATACTGGCTTGTATCGTTTCGTCAGAGTAGGTAGTGGCCTTATCACAGGACTTAAAATCCGTTGTCCGAAAGGACGTGCGGGTTCGACTCCCGCCCTCGGCACCAATGATTTCAACGACTAGAGACAGTACTCGTTTGACAATGAATTCGCGCGGAGTTTCACTCCGTTGCGTTGGCTCTTTCCTTGAGAAAAAGCTTCAATAAAAGTGTTGCTTGAGCGATTTCAAAGTCCCCTCATCATCACCGATATTGAACTCGGCAAATGAAGCCGCGGTAAAACCTTTCGACAACGCTGGGCCCCACAATCTTGTTCGTTTGAATTCACCATACGACCTCCTCACAAGTTCGCTGACATCCAGTTTTTGATGGTTACAGACTCGTGTACTGAACCGAAGACCGGATTTCGCACCAGCTCGGGCTTCTCGCTGAAAAAAGATGGGGCTAAGACGGTGGCGGTACGTGTTGATATGAAGCCGGCCGAAGCGATACGACCGCCAAGCGGGTACTCAACAGTTGTCTCCAAGGAGGTTTTCTCGAAACTGGACCATCTGGTTACGAAGAAACTTATTCGCTGGGCCAAGCGACGCCATCAAAACCAATCTCGAAGGAGTACTACCCTTCCGATTTTGAAAGACTGAAACAGTATGTAACCTCGGGCTGCTGGTTTGCCGCGATAGCGACGGGCCTAGCCAGTTACTTTGGTATCGGATTAGGGACGGCTGAGAGGATTCTGATCTCACGTCGACCGAACATCCTTGCGTCGAGCGAGAACGCGCCAGGCCCAAGAAGCAGGATCACCGTGGCTAATGCGATCACATCGACCAAGGTGTGCGACGTGTCAAAGAGATATTGATTCGGCAACTGAAGACCAAGTAATGAGAAACCAATGGCACCCACCCAAATGACTATCGCAATGATAGGTGTCATAAAACCCACCAACAAACAGCCCGCTACAAGAAACGCACACACTGCACAGCATACGTTAACCAGACGAACTTCCGCCTTGGCAATATGGGTCATGGTTTGAGCAATTAACGTAGCACTCACCAGTCCACGCAACAGCAAAAGACCCAAGCCCGGGCGCCCATCGGGAAATGCGGAAAATAGTTTTTGCAGAGCAACGCTCCTTTTATACGTATGGATTCCCTGCCCTTGGTTTGTGAGGGTATCGGGTATGCGCGGATCGCGAATCCAGCGATGAAGGTAACTTTGAATACCTCTTTGGAGTTATTTGATAGATGAGGTCGCGAATCAGAGCTGAATGATTCCGCGGCGAATGCCGATCGCGACTGCCTGAGTCCGATCGGTAGCGCCCAGTTTTTCCATGATGTGTTTGACATGGACTTTAACGGTTTCTTCTGAGATGAAGAGTTTTTCGGCTATATCTCGGTTTCGATTTCCGGCAGCGACTTGCTGAAGCACTTCCGCCTCGCGAGCAGTTAGCAATTCATCACCCATGTGCTCGGCAAGCTGAGCGGCAATCTCGGCAGGAATACGCTTTTTTCCTGCGTGGACCTGGCGGATCACATCCAACAACTGTGACGGCGACATGTTCTTAAGCAAATAACCATAGGCTCCAGCTTGCAACGCGCGGTGAATCTCAACATCACCCTCAAAAGTTGTCAGCATTATGACCCGTGCATTTGGAAACTTCGTACGGATGGCAATCAGAGTGTCAATGCCACTCATGTCCGGGAGCCTCAGGTCCAACAAGGTCACGTCCGGTAAATGCTGGGTGAATAGTTGAATGGCCTCTCCCCCAGTCGAGGCTTGGGCCACGAGTTCCATGTCTGGCTGATTGTTCACGAGCGCCGCAATTCCCTCGCGCAGCAAAGGATGATCGTCAACACTGAAAACTCGAATTTGCGACTGGGAGTTCATCTTACTCCGGTTCTCTTTCTACGAAGAGGGTTCGGATCTATGCAATGATTTCTTTGTGGCGCCACGAGACTGCGAGACAAAAGCGATGTGGCTTGGAATAAACAATTCGACTTCAGTTCCCGCGTTAGCGCGGCTCCAAACTTTGAGGCGTCCGCCAATACTCTCCGCACGCTCATGCATACCCGTCAGTCCCCAGTGTCCGTCTCTGCCCGACTGCAGTACGTTAGGATCTACTCCCGCGCCGTCGTCACGAATAAGGATCTTTAAATGTTTTGGAGCATACTCAAGTTCGACCTCGATTTTGCTTCCCCGGGAGTGACGAAATGCATTCGTCAAAGCCTCGCGACCGATGCGATACGCTTCGTCGCGAATGATTGGGTGTAGGTGCTGCGGCGTACCCTCGACGATCACTGCATAATCTGTCGTGCGATCAGTATTAAATTCCTCTCCAATTCGGGCGAACGCCGATCCTAGATCGTCCGTATCAGTGGGCGCTCGCAGTCCCCGAACTGCATCTCGTCCCTCTTCGATAACCTGTCCCATCAATTGCATTACACGACCCACAATGGGTTTCGCAAGCGATTCATCAGGTAGGTGCTCATTGGCGACGTGTAGCTGCATCGACGCACTCACAACACCCTGCAATAACGTGTCGTGTAGATCCTGAGCTATCCGAGTTCGCTCCGCTAACCGTTCTTCGAAACGCAGATTGAGCTGCCTGCTCAGTTCATGAAGCCGCCAGCGATATAAGGCCAGCAGGCCACCTAGACCAAGTAACCCCAACAAAACTCTGAACCACCATTTTTTCCAGAACGGTGGCGTTCCATCGACGGTCACTACCGCAAGCACGGTCCCGCCTTCTTGTGGCAGCTGAGATATAACAGCCGGAGGTGCATAGCCTGGGGCTACCAGGAGAGCAGCATACTCGGTGCCGAGGTGAGTTGAATTACTCCATGTTGAATCTGGCTGAATTCTGGTGAAGGGTTGATCGATCCATGGTTGAACATACCAATCGCCGCTTCGCGCAAACAGAACTATTTGATCTTCTGCACCAGCGCCTGTCACCCGCCCTGAAATAGTCTCAAGCACTGGCCGGCCGCCGATGTCGGTGTCTGGTATCCGTGTTATCTCGATCCAAGGTTTGTTTTCAGCCTGCTGGACCCCGCATCCGATCGCGAACAGCGTCACGATCACGACGGGCCAGCAGATAAAACTGCCTGCATCGAAAAACGATCTGCGTAATGACGACGAAAACAGATTGCGGTTAAGACGGAACATTACATGTGCACATTTCGGAGTTGTTACAAATCTCCGACGCTACCTCCATAGTGGTATCGCGTGATGATCCGACAGAGGTAGTTAAAAAGACTCCGTTTGAGTGATGAAAAAGTTAGTGCGATTGAAACACAATGACTAATCAAAATACTAGTTCAAATCAATCTTCTAAGGAGACGAAATCGTGCAAAACCCTTCAGTCATTCTCGTTCACGGAGCATTCGCAGACGGCTCCTCCTGGGGCAATGTCATTCCACTTCTTGAGAAGGGAGGTTATGACGTGATTGCTGTACAGAATCCACTCACGTCGTTCAAGGACGATGTTGAAACTACTCGCCGAGTTATAGATGCTCAGCAGGGCGGTGTTGTGCTGGTGGGCCATTCCTATGGCGGCGCTGTGATCACTGAGGCAGCAGTCGGGGCGTCGAATGTGAGAGCGCTGGTGTATGTCGCCGCATTTGCTACGGATGCCGGTGAGAACCTGCAGGCACTTCTCGAAAAGTATCCTTCAAAAATCGGCGCCGCTCTCGTACCTGACGCGGCGGGATTCCTATACATCGACAGATTGAAGTTTAAAGAGGTCTTCGCCGCTGATGTCTCCGAGCGAGAATTGAGTGTGATGGCGGCAGCACAGAAACCGATCAATTCTCAAACCTTTGGTCAGGTCTATGAAAAGTCCGCCTGGAGAGAGATCCCTAACTGGTATCTGATTGCAACGGATGACCAAGCCATCAATCCTGAACTGCAGCGAGTATTTGCCGAGCGGATTAGAGCGACGACTCGGGAAGTGAATACGAGCCACGTGCCCTTCGCTTCGAATCCGACAGCGGTTGCAAGCATCATCAAGGAGGCAGCGGACGCGACCGCGCAACTAGCAGCCCGCAGTAGCAGCGTAACAAACGCTGCCGTCAAAGCTACGTAAAGGGAGAACACGTGCGGCAGCATCGATGTGAATGCGATTAGTAACCGCGTTTGCTAATGCCATCAACATAGGAGGAGTCATGATTCATTATCAGGACCGATGGGCTGTTGTTACTGGAGCGTCGTCCGGGTTAGGCCGCGGGCTCGCCGTCCGACTCGCGGAGCGGGGCATGTCCCTGGTGCTGAGCGGCCGCAACGAGGGCCGGTTGGACGAAGCCGCGCAGCAGATCCGCCGCGCTTCTCCCCGGGTGAAGGTCGAGACGATCGTCGCAGATCTCTCGACCGTGTCAGGTGTGTCCGCGCTGCTCAATCACGTCGGCAACCGCCCGATCGAAGTGCTGGTCAACAACGCTGGGTTTGGTAGTTACGGCCCATTTGCCGAGGCCGACTCAGGACGCGAGGACGAGGAGGTAGCAGTCGACGTTAGTGCGGTGATCGCCCTGGCTCGCGCGTTCTTGCCTGGAATGATCGCCCGAGGCAGCGGTGGGATTCTCAACGTGGCGTCCACCATCGCGTTCCAGCCTGCGCCTTACCAGGCGGTGTACGGGGCAAGCAAAGCATTCGTGCTGTCGTTTAGCCAGGCGCTGTGGGCCGAGGCGCGTGCGGCTGGCGTGGCGGTCACGGCATTGTGTCCGGGTCCCACTCGCACAGGGTTCGTCGACGCGCTTGCCGCCGACGTGGGCCACACGGCCATCTACCGCCGGCTCGCCGAGCCCGAGCCCGTCATTGACGCCGGGTTACGGGCGTTGGACAAGGGCCGAGCCGTCGTCATCCCCGGCCTGCGGAACAGGATTCTAGCCGAAAGCGGCCGGTTCATGCCGCGCGAGTGGCTCACCCGCCTCACCGGCCGATGGCTCCGCCCGGTCAGCACGGGCTCACGGCCACCGATCGAGGTTCGCAACGAGATTGTGATTCCCGCATCAGCCGAACGGGTGTGGGATCTGTTAACGGACGTGGAACGCTGGCCTTCGTGGTATCACGCCTGCAAGTGGGTAAGAGTAGAGTCAACTGGTGATGCGACTGGAAGTGCGGGCCGACCGGTGTCTTTCCGTTGGAAGGCACATCCTGTCACTCTGCGCAGCACTGTGGTGGCCAGCGATCGACCGCATACTTTCGCCATCATTGCAGACGGCCTTGGCGTGCACGCGGACCGCACCTTCACGCTCACCCCCAACGGGCTAAGCACCGTCGTCGTCAGCCATGAAACCCAGATCGGGCTGCTTCCGTGGCTGGGCAGGAACGTTCTGGCGAGTCGACTGCGAGCGTCCAACCAGGCGATGTTTGAAGATCTGGCTCGAGCCGCCAGCAACGTCGCGGCGACCTCGGCGACACCACACAGCGGGGTGATGTCGTTTAGCCGAACGTGAACGGAGGCAACCGAAGGAGGCTGAAGATGACCTTCACCAGGATCACCACCGCGGGTGCCGGCACCATGGGTTCGCAAGTAGCTTGGCAGATGGCCTTTCACGGCAAGCACGTGATGGTGTACGACGCCATCCCTTCGGGCTTAGAGAAGGGCAAGGCGTTTCATCGGGAGTACGCGGAGCATTTCATGAAGCAGCGCGGCGCCACCCGTAAGCAGATCGACGACACCTTCGCTCGCCTCACGTACACCACCGACTTAGCGGCGGCGGTGCGTGATGCCGATCTGATCAGCGAGTCCGTGCCCGAGTCCATGCCCATCAAGGAATCCTTCTGGCGCGAAGCGTCCAGGCACGCCCCGGCGCACACCGTGTTCACCACCAACACCTCTACCCTGCCGCCGAGCGCGTTGGCGGGCTTCGTCGACCGGCCGCAGAAGTTCCTGGCCTTGCACTTTGCCATCGGCGTATGGGACTCCAACATCGGCGAGGTCATGGGCCATCCCGGCACCGACCCGGCCGTGTTCGAGCGCCTGCTGATGTTCGCCGAGGAAATCGGCCTGGTGCCCATCCCCATTCGCAAGGAGCAGAACGGCTACATCATCAACAGCCTGATCGTGCCGTGGTGCACCGCTGCGCTGGACCTGCTGGTGCGCGGCGTGAGCGACTTCCAGAGCATCGATCGAACCTGGATGATCACTCTGCAGAGCGACATGGGCCCCTGCGGCATGATGGATCGCATGGGACTCGGTGTCGTGTACCACGTCGCGACGGCTGATCGGCGAAACCACCCCAAACACGCAGGCACTCGAGTACGCCCGCTACATCGACGAGCACTTCATCCAGAAGGGCCGCCTTGGGGTCGCGAGCGGCCAAGGCTTCTACAGCTACCCGAATCCCGCCTTCGCCCAGCCGGGTTTTATCACGATGAGCGCGCGCGGTGACCTGGTTGAAATCAAGGAAAATGATCAATCAATAACCCATGCAGGAGGATGATATGAATACGATTACAACAAGAGACGGAGTACAAATCTTTTACAAGGATTGGGGCGAGGGACAACCCATTGTTTTCAGCCACGGCTGGCCTTTGAGCGCAGATGATTGGGATGCGCAGATGCTGTTCTTCGGTCAACGCGGTTATCGCGTTATCGCACATGATCGGCGCGGCCATGGCCGATCTACTCAGACGTGGACTGGGAATGACATGGACACATACGCTGATGATCTCGCTGAGCTAACTGAGAAGCTGCAGCTAAAAGACGCCATTCACGTGGGCCACTCAACTGGCGGTGGCGAAGTCGCGAGCTACATCGGCCGGCACGGAACCAGCCGCGTAGCAAAGGCGGTCCTCATTGGTGCTGTGCCACCGCTGATGTTGCAGACTGACCAGAACCCGGGTGGTTTGCCCATCTCCGTCTTCGATGAGATCCGTGCAGGAGTTGCGGCTGACCGCTCGCAGTTTTACAAAGATCTCACGCTGCCTTTCTATGGTTATAACCGGCCCGACGCGAAGATCTCGGAAGGGATCCGCGAGCGTTGGTGGCTCCAGGGAATGAGGGGAGGCGTCAAGGCGCACTACGACTGTATTAAAGCTTTTTCTGAAACGGACTTTACGGATGACCTAAAAAAATTCGACGTGCCGACACTCATCATGCACGGCGATGATGACCAGATTGTGCCAATCGGCGCATCGGCTCTTATGTCGGCGAAACTAGTCCCCGATGCCACACTCAAAGTATATTCGGGTCTTCCGCATGGGATGTGTACAACCAATGCTGAGCAGATCAATGCGGATCTATTGGCGTTTATTAAGAACGAGAAAGCGGCATCCGCTTCACCGTAACAAGTTCTCGGTCGATTCGGAAGTTTTCTAGTTTACTTTCGGTTCGGAGGAAACAACAGGCAAGTCCACAAAAATGAAATTCGCAATACCGACCCGACCAGTGACGCAAGCGTTGCTGCAGTTGACATGAAGCTCGAGGTGGTAGTCATCCCCGTTTCAGATGTCGAACGTGCGGCGCAGTTCTACCGCAGGCTAGGGTGGAGGCAGGACGTTCTCCTTGAGTACTCAACATTTACCGCAGAAGACGCATCTATGATACGCAGAAATACGCAGAGAAGATTTCCAAAGTAAGCCACTACTCATTACCACGGAGGAATCCAGGGCTCCACCCGCGGCAGCCAGCGCGGTACATTTTCTTTGTAAAGACGGTATCGCTCGCCAAATCGCGCGCCTAGTCCCGGCTCCTCCAGCAACGGGATGTAAACGAGATTGATGACGAGGAACAATATGAACCACATAACGATGCGGCGCGAACCTGTGAGCAATGACTCCGCAAGCATAATGAAAAGCACGCCACTAATCATTGGATTACGAACGTAACGATAGATGCCATTAACGACGAGGACGCGTGGCGGATCCCATGGCGCGAGGGTGCCCCTACCTGTTCGTGCGAAATGCGCTACGGTAGAAATGAACAGTGTCAACCCGATTAGCAACGCTGCGGCGCCTGCCGCTAATACCAGCAAACGAACCCCGTCGTCTTGCTGAGCCAAATCCCGAGAGACGTCATGACGCAGAAGCCATAGCAGCACGATGACCGTCACTGTAAACGGTAGCACCAGAATTGAGAGGAGATGCCGAAGAAAATAAAGCATCATCAAGGCCAAAAAAGACCAACGGGGGATACGTTGTGGATGAGCTTAGGTTGGAGGCAATGCCCCGTCGCCTGAAGCCGTTTGTGCCTTCCCAGCTCGCACTTAGAAAACGAACTTCGCCGGCCTCACCAGATCATAAGAGCGGCGGCCGACGACCAGATACTTGTCAGTCCAGCGCAATTTGCGGAACCCCAACAGGTGAAATACCTGAAGGGGCAGAATCCGCGCGATACGCGTGTTGATAATCAAGAAGTTTTCGTTGAGGGGATCGCGGCGAACTCCGGGAAGAAGATGCATGTAGTGCCCAACTTTCAGTTTGCGAAGCAATGCTGACAACGTGAGCCAGAACCGATTAACTTTACGCACAAGGAAGAACCCATCATCACCTAATGCCTGGTACAGAGGCATCAGAATCAGTCCTGTCTCGGAGGCTTTTATCGCGCCCGCACGATCTCCGGCCAGAACCTTCCCGCGCCGCACGGCCTGAAAATTCCTAAAGCCCGGCTCCATCTTGAAGTGATCCTCCGGCACAATCGCATGCCGGTGGCGTACCTCCACCACTTTCATCCCACCGCTTGCCCGCTTGAGCCCGGATCGACTTTGATCGAGTTCCGGCACATCCTTGCGACGAAAGTTTCCGAGCTTTTCGGGGCAGGTCGGGATATCTTTCCAGTAACTCCTCAGCATGAATGAACGTTAGCTTTTCAGGCAGGTTCGAATACCTATCCGTCTTCACTTGCGGGAAGAGGCCCTGAATGAAGGTCTCAGCACCCTTGATAACTTTCCAGATGCTCTCAACCGTCTCAGTCAGGTAATTCAAGTTACGCTGGTTGGCTCTAATGGATTTCTCCCAATCCCACTGGTCCACGTAAGCGCTATGGTCATGATCCAGGAAGTAATCCTTGCGCACTGCGCGCATGTCTGTGATAAGGCCCTCACCCGGCTTCATGCCAAACTGCTTCAGAGCGACTCGCTTCCATTTAGTAGCAGCTTGTACTACTTGAGCATCGATTGGATGTTTGTCATGGTCGTTAGATGTGAAACTCAATGGGAGTGCGCGACCCGTCGCGATCCAGGTAATCGTTTACTCCACTCTCGACGTCAACGATCAGAGGGACCTCACCGCGCATGAGATTGAGTTGCCGGCAGAGATTGTCTTCGATATATCGCTTAACGATCGTGATGGGCCTTCTGTGTGTCCTTTGGACCTAGCAGAGAGTTGTAATCCTGAGGTAGAACTTTTTCCGACTCTTCGTAACTACCAATCCCCGGGCCGGCGAGATCCGCTTGCTTGGTTCTAAACAGCTTTGCACTCGAGGGGCCTCTGCTGCTCAGGAAAGGCAAAAGTTGTCCTCGATCAGATAACAAGGGACATGCCGAAGGTCGGCGACAAAATGCGGGCGGCGGACTATTCCAGGGAAGTATTCCTGCGGAAGGTTTCGCTCTTACTGCGGGAAAACGCGCACGTCTCGGCCTTCATCAGTTGAAGCGCTAAGTCTTCTCGGCCGCCTTGGGAGACAGAATAAAGATGGGGCTAAGATGGTGACGGTACGTGTGATACCAAGGCAGCCGAAGCGATACCTTGACGACCGCTAGGCGCGTAAATACTGGCTTGTATCGTTTCGTAAGATTAGGTAGCACCGCCATCACGGGACTTAAAATCCGTTGTCCGAAAGGACGTGCGGGTTCGACTCCCGCCCTCGGCACCAATCTCAACCTTTTCTACTACAACAACTTGCATTGTTCCCCGTTTTGATCTCATTTGCGCCAGTGTCGGCGACATGAGGGAAAGATGAGGGACTAAATTTAGCCTGCTCTTCTTTCAAATTCGATTACCTGACCCCAAGGCTCCGTCAATTTCTCAACAGCTTGTTCTAACACCGTCCGCGTAGCACGAGCGTAGACTTGGGTGACGCCCGGTCGTGAATGGCCCAGGAGATCACTTATGTCGTATTCGTGAACTCCGTTTGCTCGTAGTCGCGTTGAAAAGGTGCGTCTCAAGTCGTGCCAGATAATTCCTCCTGGAACGGTTTCGCCAAAAGCGATCTCCGCGCGCGTGCAAGCTGCTTCGAAACCCCAGCGCAACGCGTAGTCATTCACCTCGTTGACGTCCTTGTCAAAAACGAACTCATCCGATGCTCGATCACGAGAGAGCCTGAAAAGCGCTTCCCTGACTTGCCTGTTCATCGGAATAAGCCGATACTTATTTCCCTTTCCCTTAACAACTATCAACCAATTCGGTGGTATCTCCGCGCTTCCGCCACGTACGGGATAGAACACTGGACGCGAACTGAAATTCAGATGTCCGACTTTCAACTTCAGCAATTCAATCCCCTTCCGCATTCCGGTACCCAGCGAGACGGTAATTGGAGCGTTCAGAAAACCGAGATCGTCTTTCAGCACCGCGAAGAGACTGGTTTGTTCCTCGACTGTTAGGTATCGAGCTCGACTGTTCTCCGGTTCTTCATCGATTTTGCTGCAAGGGTTAGCGTCCAATAGCTCTTCTTTGATCGCTCGCTTGCACACGCCTGACAAAAGTGCCATGTATCGATTAACCGTAGACCCAGAACGTAACTCGTTGCGCAGAGTCTCGGCCTTGCCAAGCATCGATTTGAAACGCTCGCAGTCTCTAGTGGAAATCTCCCGGACTGGTTGATTCTTAAAGAACGCTTTCAGTTCTTTACCACGCGATAGAGCGTCTCGATACGCTGATGCCGATCGGTTCTCTTTCAACCAAGAAAGATAGTGTTGTTAAAGAAGTCTGAAAGGCCCATGGTCTTGCCCTGTCCATATCTGCGGTTATAAATATCTTCCCGCAGTTGTGACTCAGCTCGCTCAGCCTGTGCCTGAGTTCTCGCCTCCGGTACAGATTGAATAACTCGTCGACCTTTCAACACGAACTCAACCGTCCATCGTGCTCGCTTCCATTGCGAATGATCGGCTGTGATCTTTCTTCCATGCCAGCGTTTATAAGTTGCCACTGTGTCTCCTTTCGTTAAGACGCAGCAGCCGTCAAAGCGTCGACATTATCCTCTTGAACAGGGAACGGTGTCACTACTCTATTGTCCTGATGCTCGTGAGGTTCCATCTTGCTGTGATGACGCTTGGTTTCTTCTTCGATCCATCGAATGATGTCAGGACGATAGAATCGAGGCAGATCGCCAATGTACCTTCGCGGCAACGGAAATCTATGTACCCCATATGTTCATTCGGCCCGGCTGCTTGAATCTAAGTTAATAAACCAAAGGTGTATTAATCAGGGAAAGAACTAACCCCGCGTTCGCAATGCGAAACAACCTTCCTTAATTGTAAAGAGCCGCGGCGTAAGACGGATGGCTTCAACCGGTACCGCTCCGGATGACTAATTTCGTCTGTTCGCGTTCTGCAGCTGGAAGAGTGGTTATTGGTTTGATCGTAGACAAATGGGGCACGTGACTCTTACCGAACCGGCTTCTTTCGCGATTCGGACGGGTTTGGTTGCTCCCCCTTGCAATGATCGTCAATGCCAAGAGTCCAAGACGGTGGATCGCTCGCGGGAAAACTCTCCGCGAGCGCTTCGTCAATTTCCTCATCCGGCATTTCTCCGCAAGACGACCCTTTCTTCACTTCATCGTCCACCATCACGATTAACTCTCCTTAATGACCCTTCGAGGTCTTCTCTGGAATTTCCGGTAGTGCCTCCAAGAGCAGTAACGTCTTGCCGCCATCACGATCTTCAAAGCCTAAACCCTCTTCAAACCCAGTCTCTCCGATGAGCGGAGCGATTCGTTGAACCTTCGGGATCAGATGTTCGACGTGCCTCGGGTCTTTAGTCGTTTCACCACCCAGGATAATTGCGACACTCCCGGCAGTAGTGCCTTTAGGCTCGAAGCTCACCCCAACCAGCGGCAAGTATTCCTCCTCTTCCTGTGCTCCTATCTCTCCAAAAACTTCCAATCGCGTAGCGCGAAACTGGTTCCGTTTAGTGAACTCGTCAAGAAAACTCCTCCACTGTGTTTGCTCGATGAAACCTGCCATGTTCTCCTCCTCGTAATGCCAACAACTCGCAACTTATGTAGTCGAATCTGGAAGTGAAGTACTGCTCCAAGACTACCCACTTCATTCAGCCGCATAGCCGCGGTACTCTGGACCAGATCGACCGCGTTCGACTGATCCGTGTCTAAATCAACACTCAACACGGGACTCTCCCGCCTCTCCCTCCTCGCTTCGTGTACCAGGTCAATTGTGGTTCCTGTTTCAAGGTGATCCACGCGGACGTTCAGCTTGCGGGGTAAATTCGCCAAGGGTCGCACGTACCTGCTGTTCACTGCCGCCGCGCTTGATTGTTAGAGCTACTTCCGATCCTGGAGGACTAGCGGCAATCAAGTTGCGGAAGGAGTTGGGATCATTGATCGACGTTCCGTTGAGCGCAGTAATGACGTCACCCTTCCGAAGACCGGCACGATCGGCGGCACTTCCCGGTTGCACTTCATACACAACCACTCCCGGTCCTTGATCGACACCCATTTTCGAAGCTTCTTCAGACGGTATCTTGAGCACAACAATCCCAAGCTGCCCACGCCTGACTTTGCCCGTATTGATCAACTGGTCCATCACCGTGCGCGCCATGTTTGACGGAATGGCAAAGCCCAGCCCAATGCTTCCTCCAGAAGGCGAAAGAATTTGTGAATTGATGCCAATCAGCTCGTTGTTGGTACTGACCAGGGGACCGCCCGAATTACCTTGATTGATGGGCGCATCGGTCTGCAGGAAGTCTTCAAAGCTGCCATTGCTCAGCCCGGTCTGCCGGCCCTTCGCGCTGATGATTCCCATCGTAACGGTTTGTCCGACACCCAGGGGATTTCCTATTGCCAGCACAACATCGCCGACTCGAGTGCGATCTGAATCGCCTAACGAGAGCACGGGCAAGCCACTAGCATCGAGCTTTAATACTGCCAGATCGCTGGGCGGATCAGAGCCAACAACTCGTGCTTCGAGGGTGCGATTGTCACTCAAAACCACTTTGATTCGTTCAGCGCCATCGATGACATGATGATTCGTCAAGACATAACCATCCTGACGGACGATCACGCCTGAGCCTAATCCCTCGCGTCTGCGTTCAGGCGCCGGCTGCGGCGCGCGATCACCGAAGAATTCCCGAAAGAATGGATCATCCATGAATGGATACTGCTGCGGCTGACGCATCCGCATTTGCGAATGAATCGTTACTACCGCCGGCGCTGCTTTGCTCACGACGTCTGCATACGACGCGAGAGGCATGACCGATGGATTGCCGGTTGTCGCGTTCGCGCTAGTGGCACTGTTAGCGCTCGGATCGTTAGTCAGACGAAAGCTGCTCTCATTCTGGCGATTGCACGCACCCAGCCAAGCGGTACTGACCGCCAGAGCCAATGCCAATGACATCGAACTTGTTATTCCTCTTCCCATGTTCTTCCCCTTTTGGATTCTCTGCGGTCCTCTGCGTATCTCTGCGCTGAAATAGGCATTTAACGAGGAGACGCAGAGATACGCAGAGGTACCGCAAAGAAAACCGGTTTACATCACACAGCGCGCGGCGTCATCCGATCGGCAGACTTGACCATACCGTGCAGTCTCAAACCGAGCGCAATTAGTAGACATCCAAACACTATGGCGTACGCACCGATCAGCCAGACAACAGCGAGTGCTCCGGCGCCTGGATTGAGAAACAAGAGAACACCAAAGATAATCGATGCAACTCCGGCCAGCGCCAGTAGCCACTCTCCCGTGATGTGTTTGCGCAACTGAAGCGCTGCGGCAATCTCGAAGGAGCCCGTGACTATGGCCCATGCAGCGATCAACATCAGCAGCACCATTGCAGTAATGCCTGGTATCACAAACGCCAACACACCCGCTATGACACCGAGAATTCCTTCAATCAAAAGAAGCCACCAACGTTTATTCTCGCCGTAAGATTTCACGCCGGCAGCCATCGCGAACGCACCATCTACCAGTGCGTACGCACCCCAAAGGAAAACCAGGGCGGTCAGTGTGATCTGCGGCCAAAGAAATGCCAGTACCCCGAACGCGATTGCGAATATTCCGCGCAATACCAAAGCCCACCAACTGCTCGTATATACTAATAACATCGTACCCTCCCTGCCTCAGATTCACATGTTTAGCTCATTCGCTCGTCTTACCGACCCGCGCTGGCTGCTCGCGACTGTGGTTTACGCTGTTCTGCGGACTGGGCATCCTGAATCTCTAATTGACGTCCACGTGTTTCGCCCTCTTCGTGGGGTATCGCTATCTCCAGAACACCATCGCGGAAGGTCGCTGTTGCTTCGTCGGTATGGGCCCCGTCAGGTAATGGAATCTCTCGATAGAACCTGCCGTACACACGTTCAGTGCGATAGAAACCCTCTCGCTCCTCTTTACGCTCTTCTTGTCGTTCGCCTTGAATAACTACTGCGTCATCCCGCAATTCGATGTGCACATCATCCTTCTTAAGACCAGGTAAATCAGCGCGAATGACCAATTGCTTATCCCGCTCAAACATCTCGATCTGCGGGGTCCAGGCCGCAAGCTCATTAAAGCCTCTGGGCGTCAATCCACCGACACCAAAATCGGCGAAAAGTTGCTCCATGCCTTCGCCCAACCGGCGCATAAAAGTAAACGGACTGGTGATAAGTCCCGGCATCGATTGCTGGCGCTGCGAAAGCGCTGTCTGCGTTGAACCACCCTGCTGTTGCTGTGCTCTTTGCGATTGCTGTGTTCCCTGCAGTTGCTGTTTTCTTTGCTGTGTTGAACGATTCCTATCGTCTTCTTGCGTTGTCTGTGTACCCTTCTGTTGTTTACCTTCCGTCCTTGCCATGACTTCCCCTTTCGTATGTAACGCGAAGGCGTTCTAAGCCCTCGCCAACTGCCCTCCAACCTCCCGATTCAGTGATGGACCAGCACCGGAACTGGACTATTGCGAATTAGGTAGTCTGTCGTTGTTCCAAGCGCCATACTGTCTGCAACCCAATTGTCATAGGCGCCCATCACGATAAGATCGCACCCGATCTCTTTCGCGTGATCGGTGATTACTGAATGACTATCGCCCATCAGATAATGAGTGCTGGGGTGAACCGGATAATTCTTGAAGTAAGATATGACCTCGTTCAGCGCTGTCGTCGGCTCACCTTCTTCGACCATTTGCACTGCGTCCACGTCCATACCCAACGCCGTCGCAAGGCGTGCGAGCATTTTCATTGCCGCGCGCGCACCTTCGCTGCCATCGTAAGCCAATAGAGCCTTTCTAAACCCCCGAAACTGTAACCCGGTCAACAGCACCGGACGGTTGACCTTCCGCACCAGTTTCTCGCTTACTGACCCGAGAAAGCCGGCCTCGAACTCTTCATCTTCGCCGCGCTCGCCAATCACGAGCAGATCGGTCTGAGCCGCCTCGTCTGCGACCACCTTCACAATATTGCCGGTTTTCAAATTCGTCTGGCACGTCACGCCATAACCTTCGCAGATGCTGACAACCCGCTTGAGTGCTTCCTCTCCCTGCCTGCGGTAATAGTCTCGGACACGGTCGGTCAGCCCTTCGGAAGGAGAACTCTCGAGAATCTCTGCAATGTGTTTAATGAAGTGGCTCGCGAGACGTCGCGCATCGATCACGTAAAGCGCTGTGATGCGCGCGTCCAGCCGAGTTGCGAGCCAGGCGCTACACTCGGCGGCGACGTCTGCATAGGCTGAACCATCAGTCGCGATAAGCAGCGACGAAATTCCGTTAGCATTGCCAATCATTACTCACCTCTCGCCCGACACCAGAAACTGATGAATGAACTGCACCGCCGTCGCGCCTTCGCCAACGCCGGCTGCTACTCGTTTCACTGAACCATGTCGTACGTCACCAACGGCAAAGATCCCAGGTTGGCTGCACTCCAACCAAAACGGATCACGTTTAAGCTTCCATGACCCTTGCAGGTGCCCGTTGCCTTTTTCCTGAAGAAGATCCGGACCGGTAAGGATGAAGCCGTGATCGTCTCTCTTGACTACCTCTTTGAGCCAACCGGTGTGCGGTACGGCTCCTATGAAAATAAATAAAGCAGTAGTTGGAAAAGTCTCCTTCTTATTTTTCGACGCATCGAACACTGTGATAGCTTCGAGCCGGTTTTCACCATGCACTTCCACAACCGTCGTTCGCAGCCGCACTCTAATATTCGCAGTGTTCTTGATCCGATCGATCAGATAATGCGACATCCCTTCGTCAAGTGATTCACCGCGTACCAGCATCGTCACGCTCCTCGCGTAACGCGAGAAGTGCACTGCTGACTGGCCAGCGGAGTTCGCACCGCCGACTATATGGATATCTTCATTACGGCAGAAAAAAGCTTCCGCCAAAGTGCCACCGTAATAGACTCCCGCACCTACCAATCGATCGATTCCGGGTACATTCAGGCGCCGCCATTCGACTCCAGTGGCAATCAAAACAACATGGCCCCTCAGCTCCGAACCATCACTTAACGTCGCGATTGGAGTCGATCCCTTAACTCTTACTCCGGAAACCTCCAGCGGACTGACGATCTCAACTTCAAACTTCTTCGCTTGCGCAACGGCGCGGCGGGCCAAATCCGTTCCGCTCAGTCCTGCGGGAAAACCAAGATAGTTTTCGATCATCGAACTCAATCCGGCCTGCCCACCGGGTGCGTGACGTTCAACAATAATCGTGTGGAGGCCTTCGCTAGCTCCATAAACTGCGGCCGCCAATCCGGATGGGCCACCGCCCACGATGATGAGATCGTAGAATTCTCCTTCCGGTCGAATCTTCAATCCTATCTTCTGTGCAATCTCAGCGTTCGTCGGCCGCGTTTGCCGCGTACCGTCTGGAAACACCACTACCGGAAGGCGTGAACTTTCTAATTCAGAAACGTTCAAAATCCGGCGCATTTCTTCTTTGTCTCGGTCGACGTCAAGCCATTCAAACGGAATGCAGTTGCGGACCAAAAAGTCGCGTATCTGGTGGGCTTCTGATGAGAATCGAGATCCGATGACGCAGAGGCCCTCAACCGACACGCGCGCTTCCCAGTCGGCCAACAAATCATTGACAGCGGGATATAGGTTCTGGTCTGGAGGCTGACAGGGCTTGATCAAATAATCGTCGACATGAAATTTCTTAATTGCACCGATGGTCGCTTCGCTTTCGCCGACTGTCGTAAGGAATACGATTTTTGCGTCATTGAATAGCGCGCGCGCTTGGTCCAGGAATTCGCCGGATGGCATATCCGGCAACCGTTGGTCCACGAGGATAAGCGCCACGCGGTCATTTTTCTTTTTAAGCTGCTGCAGAGTGGTCAATGCAGCGTGACCTGAAGACGCGGTGATGACCCTATACTGCTCTCCGTATCGTCGTTCGAGGTCTCGCTGAAGCTGTTTCAGGAGATCTGCGTTATCGTCTACGATTAGAAGGACCGGATTTGCCATACGTCACCTGTTAACTCTCCTGCTTCCTCATGCATTCGCAGCCGCAGCTTCTGGTTGCTCAGCTCCTTCCGTGTTAAATGTGAACTGATTGTCTTTCCAGTCAACCATTACTTTGTCGCCGTCCTTGATCTCGCCGGCCAGTAAGCGACGGCCAAGCGGTGTCTCTAATTCCTTTTGAATCGCTCGTTTTAATGGCCGCGCTCCATAGACTGGGTCATAACCTTCGCGCGCGAGGTGAGTTTCCGCTGCGGGTGTTAGTTCGATTCTGATGTGCCTTTCAGCAAGACGCGAGCGCAGACGTTCAAGCTGGATCTGGAGAATCTTTTTGAGGTGCTCTTCGGTGAGTGAATGGAAGACTACAATCTCATCAACACGATTCAGGAACTCAGGACGGAAGTGATGCCGCATTTCGGTCAAGACGGCTTCCTTCATTCGATCGTAAGCTACAGAATCGGTCTTGCCGCTAAACTCCAGAATCCTGTCAGAACCGACATTCGAAGTCATGATGATGACAGTGTTCTTAAAGTCGACTATCCGACCCTGACCATCCGTCAAACGACCGTCATCAAGAATCTGTAGAAGAACGTTGAAAGCGTCATGGTGCGCCTTTTCGATCTCATCGAACAGAACCACCGAGTAAAGGCGCCGGCGCACTGCTTCCGTTAGCTGTCCGCCCTCTTCGTAACCAACATATCCAGGAGGGGCGCCGATCAGCCGCGAAACCGCGTGCTTCTCCATGTACTCAGACATGTCGATGCGAATCATCGCCCGTTCGTCATCGAACATGAATTCGGCGAGGGCTCGAGCAAGTTCCGTTTTGCCGACGCCCGTCGGCCCGAGGAAGATGAAAGATCCGATTGGGCGATTTGGATCCTTTAACCCTGATCGAGCACGGATAACGGCATCGGCAACTGCCTCCACTGCTTCGTCCTGTCCGATCACGCGCTTGTGCAGGTGATCGCCGAGTTGAAGGAGCTTTTCGATATCGCCTTGCATCAGTCTTGACACTGGTATCCCGGTCCAACGACTCACCACTTCAGCAATGTCTTCTTCATCAACCTCCTCTTTAATTAGTCTGGATCCACCTTGCTTCTTTTGCAGCAGTTCTTCCTCGGACTGTAGCCTTCGCTCCAGATCGGTGAGCTTGCCGTAGCGCAGTTCCGCCGCTTTATTCAGATCGTAGGCACGCTCAGCCTGCTCGATCTCAATCCGAGTTTGATCTATCTCCTGGCGTAATTTGCGCAGGCGTTCGACCGCCTGCCGCTCGACTTGCCACTGCGATCTGAGGGCGTCGGCGCGAGCTTTTAGATCAGCCAGCTCTTTTTCCAGCTTTTGCAAACGCTCATTTGAAGCTTTGTCTTTCTCCTTTTTTAAAGCTTCGCGCTCGATTTCAAGTTGCATTACGCGTCGTTGCACTTCATCGAGTTCCACGGGCACGCTTTCAATCTCGGTGCGTAGCCGCGCGGCAGCTTCGTCTACGAGGTCGATAGCTTTGTCAGGCAGAAAACGATCGGCGATGTAACGATGAGAAAGCACTGCGGCGGCAACGAGCGCGGAGTCCTTAATGCGCACGCCGTGATGGAGCTCATAGCGTTCGCGCAGGCCCCGCAGTATCGAGATCGTGTCTTCGACCGATGGCTCATCGACGAAGACAGGTTGAAAGCGACGCTCCAGGGCGGCGTCCTTCTCAATGTACTTGCGGTATTCATCAAGTGTGGTTGCGCCAATGCAATGCAACTCTCCACGCGCGAGCATGGGCTTTAAGAGGTTGCCGGCATCCATCGAGCCCTCGGTCTTGCCGGCGCCGACGACGGTGTGCAGTTCGTCGATGAAAAGAATTATTTGGCCTTCTGCTCCCTGTACTTCCTTGAGCACAGCCTTCAATCGTTCTTCAAACTCACCACGGTATTTAGCGCCAGCAATCAGCGCTCCCATGTCGAGCGCAACAACACGGCGATCTTTCAAACTCTCCGGGACATCTCCCCTTACAATTCGCTGGGCCAAGCCTTCAACTATTGCCGTCTTACCAACGCCAGGCTCGCCAATCAGAACGGGATTGTTCTTCGTTCGTCGCGAGAGGACTTGAATCACGCGCCGGATCTCTTCATCACGTCCAATAACCGGATCGACTTTGCCCTGCGCGGCAAGCTTGGTCAGATCACGCCCGTACCGTTCAAGCGCTTCATACGTTGCCTCCGGATTTGGTGACGTTACGCGCTGGGAACCGCGCACCTGTCGCAATGCCTGCATCAACTTGTCGCGCGTGAGTCCGAGTTCGCTAAGAATGCGGCCCGCGTCCCCGGATTTGTCGTCTAACATTGCCAACAACAGATGCTCAACGGAGACATATTCATCTTTGAGTTGCTTTGCTTCGTCTTCCGCTTGGACCAGGAGACGGTTGAGACGAGCGGTGATGTAGACTTCCCCGGGGCCACCAGTGCCTGACGACACTTTCGGTAACCGGGCCAGAGCCTCCTCCACTCGGCGACGCACGAGTTCAGAATCCACTGCAGTCTTGTCGAGGATTGATTTAGTGAGGCCACCTTCCTGATTAAGCAATGCAAGCAAAAGGTGCTCGACGTCAATCTGTTGATGGCCCAACCTTGTGGCCTCACTCTGCGCCGCACGCAAAGCCTCTTGTGCCTTCTCGGTTAATCGATTGATGTCCATTCGACACTCCTCCAGCTAGTCAACTTTCTGGGGGTAATTCTTTCCGGGGGAAGGGTCGATAGGGGTTTCGCCGTGAAAATTGCCAGATCGCATCGCGCTCGTGGCGATTATCAATAGTCCATGTCGCCGCCAGGCATCGGCGCGCTCACACCTTTCTTCTTATCTTCCGGCACTTCGGTAACCACAGCCTCAGTTGTCAGCAGCAAGCTGGCGATTGAGCTCGCATTCTGCAGCGCAGAGCGGGCCACTTTGGTCGGATCGATCACTCCGGCTTTGACCAGGTCCTCGTATTTCTCAGTCTGCGCGTTAAAGCCGAAGTTTGGATTGGTTTCAGCCCGCACCTTCTCGACGACGATCGATCCTTCATGGCCGGCGTTCTGTGCGATCTGGCGCAGCGGCTCTTCAAGCGCGCGTTTGACGATATTCACGCCGACTTGCTCGTCCTCTTCATCGAGTTTCAATTCTTCCAGCGGTTTTTGCGCACGAATGAATGTAACTCCGCCGCCCGCCACGATTCCTTCTTCTACTGCCGCGCGGGTCGCGTGCATTGCATCCTCCACTCGGGCCTTCTTCTCCTTCAGTTCGGTTTCAGTCGCAGCGCCGACCTTGATAACTGCGACACCTCCGACGAGTTTTGCCAGCCGCTCCTGCAGCTTCTCCCGGTCGTAGTCTGACGTTGTTTCTTCAATCTGAGCGCGAATCTGCTTTACGCGGGCTTCGATGTACTCCTTGTTTCCCGCACCTTCGATGATTGTCGTGCTGTCTTTATCAACCACCACTTTTTTAGCGCGGCCCAGATCTTCGATCGTCACGCTCTCCAACTTGAGACCAAGCTCTTCAGTGATAGCGCGTCCACCAGTCAGAATTGCGATGTCTTCGAGCATTGCTTTACGGCGATCGCCAAAACCCGGTGCTTTGACGGCGCAAACATTGAGCGTGCCGCGAAGTTTGTTCACCACCAGGGTCGCCAGGGCTTCGCCTTCAATGTCTTCAGCGACTATCAAAAGCGGCTTGCCTTCCCGCGCCACTGATTCAAGAAGCGATAGCAAATCGCGCAACGCGCTAATCTTTTTTTCGTGGATCAAAATAAGCGGCTCATCGAGCACCGCTTCCATGCGATCGGGATTAGTGACAAAGTAAGGCGAAAGATATCCCCGATCGAATTGCATTCCTTCAACGACGTCGAGTTCCGTCTGCATCGTCTTGGACTCTTCGACCGTTATCACACCGTCTTTGCCGACTTTATTCATTGCCTCGGCGATCAGTTCGCCGATGGTCCGGTCGCCGTTCGCCGAAATAGTTCCTACCTGCGCAATCGCATCACCCTTGACCGGTTTTGAAAAACCCCTAATCTCATCGACAACGCGTTCCGTTGCCTTATGAATGCCTCGTTGCAGAGCCATTGGGTTCGCGCCGGCCACCACCATTCGCAAACCTTCACGAAAGATCGCCTGAGCCAGGACGGTCGCTGTCGTTGTACCATCACCCGCTACGTCAGAAGTCTTTGAAGCGACTTCTTTGACCATTTGTGCTCCGACGTTTTCGAGTTTGTCAGCCAGCTCAATCTCCTTCGCCACAGTGACACCGTCTTTGGTGATTGTCGGTGAGCCGAACTTTTTGTCGAGCACGACATTCCTCCCGCGAGGACCAAGCGTTACTTTTACTGCATCGGCGAGTTTATTTACGCCTGCCAGAATCGCATGACGAGATTCATCACCGTGCACTACCATTTTTGCCGCCATTTAAAAACCTCCTAACTGTTTAGTTCCAGGTATAGGACCTAAATGGCCTATAGGACCTATAGGTCGAAATTACCGTCCCGCCGATCTTGATTTCGACGCGGTCTCAAAAATGCCGAGAATTTCGTCCTCGCGCATGATCAGATATTCCTGATCATCGATCTTTACTTCCGAGCCGCTGTACTTGCCGAATAACACCTGGTCGCCAGGTTTGACGTCGAGCGGCCTGCGCGTCCCATCTTCGTCGATCTTTCCGTCACCCGTGGCGATCACCTTACCCTGTTGCGGCTTTTCTTTCGCAGTATCAGGAATGATAATTCCACCTCGCGCTTGTTGCTCTTCTTCAATGCGTTGAATGAGCACGCGATCGTGTAATGGACGAATTGATGTTGCCATACCCTGCTTTCCTCCTTCCCCAAGCTGTTCTCACTTAAGTCGGTGCATTTCCGCTAACTCTCGATTTAGTTGTTCAATCCGTCCAACCAGGTCGAGAATGATCGCAGCGCCCGCAAAGTTGACACCCAGATCCCGCCGCAGCCTTTGCATGCGACGAAGCTGAACCACCGCACGTCGCGGCACCAAAGGTTCATCTGTTGGACCATCGAGCGTTTCAATCAGCCCCTGCTGCACCAGCCGCGCAATGAGCGTACGCCTGGCGCCGACCGTCTCGGCAACGACATCGACGGTCAATGGTTCGTCAAGATCGAAATCGCGTGCCCACATAATTCCCCTAATAAGAAAAGTTCCCGGTCAATCCGGTTCTCCTGACTGCAAGGTGCGAATGCCTGCGTAGCGGAGCACCACGCCCAGCGTCAGAATGAATGCGCAGAGCACTAACAATTGCAGCCAATTCACGTGCAATGCGCCTATCAAGAGGGCTTCCCGTATCGCCGCCACAATGCCTATTTCGACCATTGTGGAAATCGAAACGCGATGCTCTTCCAAATAGATCAATAAGAGACGAAACAGCTCCATCAGCACCAGAATAAACATGATATCGGCCAGCACCTGGGAAAAATCCGTGCCCCCTATTAGCGCTCGGCCCAGATGAAGCAGCTTGATCAACATTGCTGCAAAAAGACCGGCACACAAACCGAGCACTATCAGGTCCTGCACTAGCTCCAGCACCGAGCGCACTGCGTGCCGGCGGTTGTGCAAACCTGTTGACTCGGAATGATGATGCTGGACGGTCATCTTTTAATCCCATCGTGTCCATTAACTCCGGGGCTCGAATCGAGAGATACGTTGCAACTCTTCGTACAGCCGGCGTTCTTCAGGGCTGACATCTTTCGGAACCACGATCTTCAGGCGCACATATTCGTCGCCTCGACCTCCTTTGCGCTTATTCAAACCCTGGTTACGCAGACGCAAGCGCTGTCCGCTTTTTGCGCCGGGCGGAATTTTCAATTCAACTTTTCCATCGATCGTCGGTGCCTCCACCCTGGCGCCTAGTACCGCTTCCCACGGCGCGATGGGTAATTCGACTTCGAGATCATCGCCTTTCACCATGAAGACAGGATGCGGGCGAAGTCGAACATGCAAATAAAGATCACCGGGTTCGCTGCCGTTACTGCCGGTTCCCCCTTGTCCGGCCAGCCGGATCGTTGAACCATCGCGCACGCCTGGCGGGATGTTCACTTCAATCGTTTTGGGTTTTAGAACCTGACCCGAACCTCGACAAGTCTCACAAGGTTTTCCGTCTTTTAACCCGGTGCCGCCGCAAGTCGGACAAGCTTCCGCCATCTGCATCTCAAGCGTGCGCCGTCCGCCTCGATGCGCTTCTTCCAGTGATAACTCCAGCTCAGCTTCGATATCGGCGCCCCGACCGGATCGTCGACCTCGACCCCTGCCGGCCCCGCCGAACATCTCTTCGAAGATGTCAAAACCTCCAGCACCCTCAGAGCGAAAGCTACCGAAGTCGAAATCGCCAAAATCGAATCCGCCGGCGCGTGGTCCTGCACCTCGGGCTGAACGTTGTGCTCCTTCCCAGCCAGGCGGTGGCGCTCCGGCACCTGCTTTGACTGCGCGCCAGTTCTCGCCGTACTGGTCATAAAGCTTTCGATTCTCCGGATCTGAAAGTACGTCATAAGCCTCTTGCAGCTCTTTGAATTTTTCCTCAGCAACCTTGTCGCCGGGATTCAAATCCGGGTGAAACTTACGCGCCAGTTTGCGATAGGCCTGCTTGATCTCGTTGTCAGACGCACCACGTTTAACGCCGAGCACGTCGTAGTAGTCTTTAATCTTCGTAGCCATCGATAGGTCCTGTAGGCCCTATATGATCCTATCCTCCTCCTTACTTCGGCGTGTACTCGGCATCGATGACTTCGTCATCGGCGCCTTGGCTTGATCCGCCCTGATTCGATCCTCCACCTGGGCCACCCCCAGCGCCGGCGCCTGCCGCACTTGCCTGACTGTAAGCAGCACTGGCCAACGAATGCGAAACTTGCTGTAAATCGCTTGTCAGTTGCCGGAAACGCTCCAGGGTCGTAGATTCATCCTTCAACGCGCTGCGAATCTCATTAATTAAAGCCTCGGCCCGCGCGCGCTCGTGCGCCGGTACCCGAACCTCTAAGTCTTTGATTGAGCGTTCGACGCTGTAAGCCAGCGAATCCGCCAGGTTGCGCGCTTCGATCAATTCGCGGCGCGCCTTGTCTTCAGACGCATGTTGTTCGGCATCGCGGACCATTCGCTCGATATCGTTCTTGTCGAGCGACGTCGAACCGCTGATGGTTATCTTCTGTTCTTTTCCCGTGGCCATGTCTTTGGCCGTTACATTCAAGATGCCGTTCGCATCGATGTCGAATGTGACTTCGACCTGCGGTAGACCACGCGGCGCTGGTGCGATGCCTTCGAGTCGAAACTGCCCCAGAGTCCTGTTGTCACGAGCAAGCTCGCGCTCGCCCTGCAACACGTGAATGTCGACCGCTGACTGATTGTCCTCGGCCGTCGAAAATATCTCCGTCTTTCGTGTCGGAATCGTGGAGTTGCGTTCGATCAGTTTAGTCATCACGCCGCCCAGCGTTTCCACGCCCAGGCTGAGCGGTATCACGTCGAGCAGCAGAACATCCTTCACTTCACCGGTCAGCACGCCGGCTTGAATGGCCGCGCCGATAGCTACAACTTCATCCGGGTTAACTGACTGGTTTGGTTCTTTGCCGCCCGTTAATCTCTTCACGAGTTCTTTTACGGCGGGCATGCGGGTTGCCCCACCAACCAGTATCACTTCGTCCAGATCCTTTTCAGTGACTTTGGCATCTGCCATTGCCTGCTTAACAGGGCCCATGCAGCGTTCGACGAGATCCTCAGTTAACTGTTCAAACTTCGCGCGGGTCAACTTCATTAGCAAGTGCTTTGGTCCACTTGCATCCGCTGTGATGAACGGCAGATTGATCTCCGTCTCGAGCGCCGACGAGAGTTCGATCTTTGCTTTCTCAGCCGCTTCGGTGAGTCGCTGCAGCGCCTGCCGATCCCTGCCCAGATCTATGCCCTGGTCCCTTTTGAATTCTTCAATCAGCCAATCCACAATGCGTTTATCAAAGTCGTCTCCCCCCAGGTGTGTATCGCCGGCAGTGCTCTTCACTTCAAAGACACCGTCGCCAACTTCCAGAATCGAAACGTCAAAGGTGCCGCCCCCGAGATCGAAAACCAGAATGGTTTCGTGTTGCTTCTTATCTAGTCCATAGGCGAGGGCTGCGGCCGTGGGTTCATTGATGATGCGCAACACATTTAGTCCGGCGATCTGTCCTGCATCTTTTGTCGCCTGACGTTGCGCATCATTGAAATAAGCCGGCACGGTGATGACCGCATCTTTGACTTTCTCATCCAGATACCGAGCCGCATCGTCCGTTAACTTGCGCAGAATGAACGAAGAGATTTCTTCCGGCGAATACAGCTTGCCGTCGATATCGATCCGCACAGCATCATTGGGACCGGGAACCACCTTGTAGGTGACAGTCTTAATCTCTTCGGTCACTTCTGAGTACTTGCGACCCATGAAGCGTTTGATGGAATAGATAGTCCGCTCTGGATTGAGAGCTGCCTGCCGCTTGGCGACCTGGCCCACCAGGCGTTCACCCGTTTTGGTAAACGCCACTACAGACGGAGTAATACGCCCGCCCTCGGCGTTGATGATGACAGTTGGGCTATCGCCCTCCATAGTTGCTACGGCGGAATTGGTTGTACCGAGATCGATACCTATCGCTTTGACCATGACAGTCCTCCTTGTTCGATATCTACCGGGGCAGCTCCCCTTCGACCACCAGCTCGTTCTTCACATCGAAAAGTCCCGGAACGCCGCGCGCACGCATGTAAGCTATCTGCGCGTCTGCTTTGGAATTGACGACACCTTTCAATATCGCGCGTCCCCGGTCGACGATTATGTGAATCGATGGAATGGCCTGAGTAGCGTAGCGAAACAAAGGTGAGTTCCAGCTGTAGATCGCTCGATATAGCGCAATCCGCAAACGATCATCATTGGGAGAAAGGGGTAACACTTGAATCTCGTTGATTACATTCTTAACCTCTTCAATCTCTTTGACGCGGGCCTCGGCGTCCGATTTCGTCGTAGGACGCGTCACGTACCCACGCAACACCACTGTGTTATCAGGTTTCACCTCGAACTCGAGCCAGTCAAAAACACCGTAATAAGGCAGGGTCGCCAGTTCATGGCGAACCTGTCTTACCAACCGGGGGTTAAGCTGCTGCGTGCCGGCAGATATGCTGGGCACGGACGCAGGAATAGACATAACGGTCATCAGGATAACCATCGCAACTTGCAACCTTCGCTTTCGCATCTCTTCTCATCCTCCTACATTTCAAGCGCTGCGCGTGTCTGCAGCAAGCGCATCACACCGCCGCGCGTAATAAATCCTTCTATCCGTCCGTCCTTCGCTACGGGCAACTCATTCACCTTCTCCTGATCCATGATCTCCAGTGCTTCGGTAATCGCAGTCTCAGGCGTCACTGCCGGCAACCGATCGAGAGGCCGCATTGCCTGCTCAACTGATGTGTAGGACCAGCGCGCACGATCTGTCTCGATAACCTCATATGGCGTGATAATGCCTTCGATGCCGTGACCGTCGCGGACCAGGAAGCATTGAACTCCAGTACGCAGCAGGTAGTTGTTTACAAAGTTCTGAAGATTGTCGTGACCGTCAACGACCAGACAGTCTCGTTCCACGAGATCGCCGGCGTTCACACCTCGCAATCTTTCGTTTATCTCTACCTGCGCGCGACTCGCGCCTGCAGCCTCTAATAGAAACCAACCGATGAAAGCGATCCACAAGCCATCGAATCCAGCTCCGCTGAAGAAGCGGACGACGCCCAGGACAATGAAACCTACGGCGATAACTTGACCGATACGGGTAGCGATCCTCGTGGCGCGTATGGCATCACCCGTCAGCCACCAAATGATTCCTCGCAGAATTCGTCCGCCATCAAGCGGGAATCCCGGAATAAGATTGAAAATTGCCAGCGAAATATTGATGAAACCCAGCCACATAAGCATCGCGAGCAGTGGCGTATCGGGCATTTCCAAGGGCGTCCACCCAAATACCCACACGAGCATCAGGCAAATCAATCCGATTAAAGCGCTCGTGATTGGACCAGCAATGCCCATCCAGAATTCGGTACTCGGTTCGCCTGCTTCTTTCTCAATCTGCGCAACTCCTCCGAGCGCAAACAAAGTGATCGAACGCACCGGTAGATTGCGCGCCTTAGCCACCATCGCGTGTGAGAGCTCGTGCAAGATGATTGTAAAAAAAAAGAGAAGGCCGGTAGTGATAGCAGTCGACCACACCATACCCTCGCTCCAGGCAGGATTTACCGCGTGAAACTGATCTGCGAGCGACATGATTATTAGAAACGCGATAATGAACCAGCTTAGATGCAGGCCTACTTCGATTCCAAAAACACGTCCAAGCTTGATATGGGCCTTCATGTTAAGTTCGCGTTAAGAAACGTGGCCGAATAAACCAAACTTTGATCCGGCGCCGCCTCTATTGCTTTCGACTTTTAGGGGGAATCGGAAATTGATAGTGCACACAGCATGCCACCAGTAACATCCCGGTATTCAACTTCAAGTGTTGCTAGTAGGCTTGCGCGCGCCGTCCGTTCGATGAAGTTTCTTGAAGACGGAATTTTGATGGATGAAACAGCCCAGGGGCGGGTGAAATCACCCAATTACAGAAGTGGATCTCAGTTGTATGATGCGCATTAAAAGGAGTACATTACTGATTTCTCGTATGTGTATTTAGTGAACCCCGCGGATGCTTTGCGCTCCGACTCAGCCTCTTCGTGCGGGAAGAGATCTCTGGTGGGTGTGCATCGAGGAAGAGCAATACCTCCCTATACCTTCCCGACTCCCTATAAAAGCAGAGTCTCACCGTACCTTCTGGGCCTATCGATGAGCGAACTCCGGAGACGGAGATAGACATGGCGCCGTTTGGACCACCTCACTTGTTTTAAGAGTTAGCTAACGCCAAAGACTGGATTTCGCGCATGGACCAGATCGATTACAATGACTTGGAACTCGAGCGCTTGCCTCATAGCAAAAGCAGGTTGGACCAGGAAGCGTCGAAGCGCGCGCAAGATGAGTTAGAGCAACAGGTCAACGAACGAACGAGTCAACTCTCTGCCATCAACACACAGTTGACTAATGAAATCGCCGAGCGCGAGCGCGCGGAGATCGAGCTCACCCTCGTGAAGGACGAACTGGCTGCGGACTTGAAGACCATGCTCCGTCTTCATGAGCTCAGCACTCGATTACTGAAATCCACCGAACTCCAACCGCTGCTCGAGGAAATCGTTGACGCGACTATCGAATTACTCAATGCCGACTTTGGTAACGTTCAGCTCTGTAATCCGCAATCCAAAGCGCTGGAGATTGTGGCCCAGCGCGGTTTCAAGCAGGACTTTTTAGACCACTTCGCCCATGCCTCCCAGGAGAGCGGGGCCTGTGGTCGTGCGCTGAGCCAACGCGCACGAGTGATCATCCACGACGTCGAAACCGATCCAAGCTTTGCGCCGCACCGGCACATAGCGGCGTCAGCCGGCTTTCGTGCGGTGCAATCCACACCCGTTTTCAGTCGTAGCGGCGAAGTGCTGGGAATGATCTCGAGTCACTTTCGCCAACCGCACCGCCCGTCTGAACACGAACTTCGGTTTATCGATCTTTACGCCCACCTGGCCGCGGAATTCATCGAGCGCCAGCGAGCTTCCGACGTGCTGAGCGCTAGTGAGAACCGCTTCCGGCGTTATTTCGAACTCGGATTGATCGGGATGGCAATCACTTCGCCGGCCAAGCACTTTCTTGAAGTCAATGATGAACTCTGTCGCATGCTTGGATACAAACGCGAGGAGCTACTGCAAAAGAGTTGGGCCGAACTGACGCATCCTGACGATCTGGCGGATGACGTTGAGCAATTCAACCGCGTGATTACGGGAGAAACTGATGGGTATACGCTGGACAAACGATGGGTTCGCAAAGATTGCCAGATCATTAATTCGATCGTCTCGGCCAAGTCTGTGCGACGCGCTAACGGTTCCGTTGACTACCTGGTGAAACTGGTTCAGGACATCACCGAACGCAAATGTGCCGAAGAGAAGTTACAGCGCAATGAGATGTACCTGGCAGAGGGACAGCGGCTCAGTCACACCGCGAGTTGGGCCTGGAATGTTTCGACGGGCGAATTGTATTGGTCGGCGGAATTGTTTCGCATTTATGGCCTGGATTCTGACGAAGTAAGACCTGGCTATCCCGAGGCTCTCGAATATATTCATCCGGAAGATCGAGCGCGGGCGCAGCAGACTTTTGAGGACGCGGTGCGCGAAGAGAAAGAATATGAACTGGCCTATCGAGTGCTGTTGCCAAATGGAACGATCAGGCATGTCAACAATCTGGCCCACCCAGTTTTCGACGACACCGGAACTGTTGCTGAATTTGTAGGAACCACGATTGACACTACCGAACGTGTGCAGGTAGAAGACCGGGTACGGCAGGCCTACGAGCGAGTCGACATGTTACTCGACAGTATCTCGGACAACTTCTTCGGTCTCGATAAAGATGGGCGATTCATGTATTTCAACGAGCACGCTGCCGAACAAATGAGAAACCTCGGCAGAGATCCTGACGCTCTCATCGGGAGGGTGGCATGGGAGGAATTCCCCGACATGCCCAATAAGGAAAACGTGTTGCGCGCTCTGTCTGAGCGCATTGTGGTCGTCGATGAACTGTATTACGAGCCCCTGGAAGAGTGGGTCGAGAATCACATGTATCCCAGCAACGATGGGGGACTGGTCACCTTTCAAAGGTACATCACTGAGCGTAAACGAACAGAAGAAGAACTTCACAAGACACAGGATGAACTGGCGCACGTTACCCGCGTTACCACTCTGGGAGAGCTAACCGCTTCAATCGCCCATGAAGTCAACCAACCGCTTGGCGCCATCGTAACCAACGGGCAAGCCTGCTTGCGTCTGCTCGCAAGCAACGATCCTGATATCAAGGAAGTGCGCGAGGCTGTCGAGTGCATGATCGCTGACGGCATTCGCGCCAGCGAGGTAATCAAGCGAATTCGTAGGCTGCTGAAAAAGTCAAGAGGTGGGAAATCCACCTACAGTATCAACGATAACATTCGGGAGGTGCTTGCTCTTACAGCCAGCGAACTAACGAAAAATAGAATTAACGTGCGAACTGAATTGTCCGACGACTTGCCCTACGTAATTGCCGATCGAGTCCAGCTTCAACAAGTAGTGTTGAATCTGGTTCTTAATAGTAAAGAGGCGATGAGCGCCGCCTGTTGGCAGCCCCGCGAATTGCTGATCAGCACCGAACATGCCGAATCGGCGATACTGGTGACCATAACAGACACCGGTGTTGGCATTGCCCCCGAAAATCGAGAACGTGTATTTGCCCCTTTCTACACCAGCAAGGATGAAGGTTTGGGACTTGGACTATCAATCAGCCAGACGATCATCGAGTCTCATGGCGGCAGACTTTGGAGTATGCCTACTCAAAACGGCCAGGGGACGACTTTCCAGTTTACGTTGCCCCTAGGTGAAGACCCTTGATGATAGCCAAGATTCCCAGTCAGGTAGTGTTTGTCGTTGATGATGATGCGTCGATGCGCGACGCGATTAGTCGTTTGTTGAACGCGGTAGGGCTAACCGTGCAGACGTTTGCCTCCGCCCGGGAGTTTCTCAATAGAAGGTTACCTGATGTTCCGGGATGTGTAGTTCTCGACGTCAGGTTGCCAGGGTTAAGCGGTCTCGACCTCCAACGAGAGATGGTAGAGAGAGGGATTCATATTCCAGTGGTCTTCATCACCGGTCACGGCGACATCCCGATGTCAGTCCAGGCAATGAAGGCCGGCGCTGTCGAGTTTCTCACCAAACCCTTTCGTGATCAGGATCTGCTGGATGCTGTTCGTTCGGGAATACAGCTCGATCGCAAGGAACGAGAAGAGCGCGCTGAACTCGCTGAACTACGGGATTGCGTCGGGCAACTGACTCAACGAGAACAAGAAGTTATGTCGCTGGTTGTCTCGGGCTTGCTCAATAAGCAAATTGCCGTGCAACTAGGCACCAGCGAAAAAACGATCAAGATTCATCGCAGCCAAGTGATGCGAAAGATGCGTGCCAATTCCCTGGCAGATTTGGTCAGAATGTCTCAAAAGCTAGGCACCCGCAGTCATTAGCAGTTTTGTACTAACTTTAGTCCTTGCAAGGTTTAGGACTAAGACCAAAGTCCTACATCATTACCTTCAAGTCCGATAGTCACGACGTATCCGCTGACGGTAGCATTTAACCGTTCCTGGATAATCCCAAAATCCCTCTGCAATCGGGATTGATCTTTGATGCCGATTCGTAAAGCTTCGGTGGGCCGGAGGTGTCAGTATGGCCTTTCGCCCTCAGAGGTTTTTTGACGCCACTACTTAAGAGGCTGATTGAATCAGATGATCAGATGATCTAATTGTTGAAGAGTTCGCTCTCTAAATAGTGTTGAATCAGGAGCTCAATCTAAATGTCACTGGACTCTCCTCAGATTGTTGGCTTTGATCAGATTATTGGTGAATCGTCGCCAATGCGCGAGACGATCACCCTGGCTCGAAGAGTGTCCAGCAGTAATGTTTCATGCTTGCTGCTTCAGGGTGAGTCCGGCGTTGGCAAAGACTGTCTGGCAAAGGCAGTTCACCACGCGTCGCCGCGTGCGCAAGCCCCTTTCGTCCCAATCAATTGTGCCGCGCTGCCCTCGAACCTAATTGAATCGGAGTTGTTCGGATATGAAAAGGGCGCATTCACTGACGCCAAATCGCGTAAGCAGGGACTGCTGGAACAGGCTGATGGAGGCACGATACTGCTGGATGAGATCACCGAGCTGGATATTAACCTGCAAGCGAAACTCCTGCGTGTGCTCGAAGAGGGAACGTTTCGCCGCGTTGGCGGTTTGAAGGATGTCAACTTTACGGCGCGAGTAATCGCGGCTTCAAATCGCAATCTCAAGAAAGAAACTGAGCGCGGGCATTTTCGTCTCGATCTTTACTACCGCTTAGCCGTCATCCAGATGGACATTCCACCCTTGCGTGAGCGCGGAGATGACGTGGTGCTGCTGGCGGAATATTACTTGAGATCATTTGGGGCTCGTCCGGGACGGCAAAACATTGAGGGGCTGTCACCTGAAGTCGCGCGAGCGTTAAAGCTTTACGACTGGCCGGGCAACGTCCGTGAACTGCGCAATGTTATAGAGCGTGCAATCGTGCTCGAGGATGGAAATGTGATCTCGATGAAGAGTCTGCCTCCGGATATCTTCCACGGTCCAGACCTAAAGCCGACACGCGTGGACCATGTGAGTTTCGAGCCGCAAAAAGTATTGTTCAGCCTTCCGAGCGATGGGATCTCGCTTGAAGAATTAGAGACCTCGCTTATGAAGCAGGCGCTGGAGCAATGCCACGGCAACCAAACGCGCGCTGCGAAACTTCTTGGATTGACGCGCGACCAATTTCGCTACCGCTGGAAAAAGATCAAAAAGGCAAACCGGCCTCGCCTCGTCGCCGTTGCCGGCTCGCATCGGTAGTTTCCTAAATTGAAACACAGAGACACCAGGCCGCAACCAAGTAGCTTCCTCGCAAAGGCGCAAAGACGAACCAGGGGTGTAACATCAAGCTGTTACTTGCCATTGATGCATTGACGTCTGCTGAAGAGATCGTCGCAGCGGTGTTTCGAGGCCATAGCTGCCGCTATCCCGAAGAAGATTTGGCCTCTGAGACACTTCCAAGTAGGTAGCCACACATGCGCCGTGTTCAGTGGAAGTCATAAGAACAGATCGCGCCTCTCGATCTGACAACCAGTGAGTAATGCGATCGGCGGGCCGGAGACCGTGGTATTGAGCGAGCAAGAAGATTGATAAGCTCCTGCAATCGTTCAAAGTCTAATGGCTTAATGAGGCAGTCATTGCAGCCGGCACTACGAGCTTCGCGATGAAATTGGGGAGTGTCCATTCCGGTCATGAGTACAATGGGCACCTCCTTCAGAACCGGGTGAGAGCGTATGAAGCGAGCCACTGTCAGGCCATCGAGCAGCGGTATTTTCACATCCAGCAGAATCAGGTCAGGATGGCCCTTTTCTGCCACACTCATAGCCTGTTCTCCGTCCTCTGCTTCGATCACGCGACACCCATTCATGTTCAAAAGAATCCTGAGCATTTCACGAGTGTCAGCGTGATCTTCAACGATCAGCACAAGTGGATTTTTATTGTCCTGCAAATCCGGTGAAAGAATGTTACGTTGATCCCTCAACGGGGGTTCGAGAAGATTGCTGTTCATCGGGGCAACCCATCCTGGCTATCCAATTTGTAGGCCTACGGTCTCGGTAAACACTTCGTTCACGGACTGATGGTGATGTGGTTTTCCACTTTTGTTACACCAGGAGCAGACCAAGCAGCCCTTTCGGCCTCCTGTCGTTCGGCCCAGGAGCGTACGCTGCCATACAGCTTGACCGTTCCACCATCCGTCTCAACCGTAATGCGGCGCGCGTCAAGTTCTGCACTGCGTCGTAGAGCTTCCTCAATCTTTGACTTGATGTCGGTTGGCGACACAGTCGGTTTTACTTCAATGTTGTTCGACACGCCGATAACGCCTTTGATTTTCTTAACAGCGGACTCCGCAATCAGCTTCTGATATTGCCACTCAACCGTCCCCTCAAGGGTTACCCAGCCATTTCGCACTGTCACCTTGATGTTGTCCGCGGGGATACTGACGTGACTCTCCAACTCGTGAATGATGTCCCTGGCGATTTCAGGGTCGGTGCGACTCGAAAGTAGTTTGACCTCCAGATCATTCGCCACGGCCTTCACGCCGTAGACCCGTTTCGCTGCCTTCTCGGCGGCGTCCTTCTCCCAATAACTGGAAACGAACCCCGTCAGTGTGACCACTCCGTCTTTCACTGCCACGCCAATGTCATCCGAGATAATTTTTGGATCCCATTTGAGTTCTATAAGCACGCTGTTACGAATTTCGTCGTCACTGCGTGCTGGCGCTTTTGCTGATGCACCTGTTCCCATTCTTAACCTTCCTTTCTGGATTGTCTCCATCTCCGAACGGCTGGGCGCCGTCCTATTACCCGCCGATTAGCCGCGCCGTGCGTTGTTATCACTTGCGCAACTGATGTGCCGTCTTTGAATGGTATAAGAATGCGACTGCGTGCCTTTCGAGACCCGAAGAATGGCTGAATTAGCCCTTCCGCAGTTGGGTGAAAACTCCCAAATAGGGATTAGGGTCACTCGCAGTCCTGATCGGGCCGAGCGGTTTCAGGGAATGCTGCTTGCTCAAGGCGAGGCGAGAGCTGGAGAAGGAGAGTCAATGATCGTGGCGAATGAAAGCGAGCCAGTTGTCCCGCGCATTGAGTTTCGCAACGTTTCGCTCGCCTACGATGATCAGGTGGTGCTCGACGACGTAAGCTTCCTCGTTTGGCCCGCAGAGTTGAAATTGATGCTGGGTGAATCCGGCGGCGGAAAGTCAACTGTAATCAAGCTTACCCTTGGTTTGGAAAAACCAGATGCGGGCGAGATTTTCATCGACGGCGAAAAGATCACGGGGCTTTCCGAGGAGGAACTTCAATACGTCCGCGACAAAATGGGGGTGGTCTTTCAGGAAGGCGCGTTGTTTGATTCGCTCATCGTTTTTGAAAATGTCGCGTTTCGTTTGCGGGAACACGGCGTGCCCAAGGATGAAATCGAACGCAAGGTAATGGGGATTCTTAAGTTTGTCGGTCTCCTGGACGCTGCCGACAAGTTGCCGTCGGAACTTTCAGGCGGCATGAAGCGACGGGTTGCGATCGCTCGTGCAGTAGTAGACGAGCCGGAAATTGTTTTGTTCGATGAACCTACTACCGGACTCGATCCTCCAACCGCAAGAACCATTTGTGAGCTGGGTCTCAAACTTCGGGACGTGCATGGTGTGAGCTCCATCTGGGTCACGCATCGCATTGAGGACGTTCGCATCCTGGCTTCCAAACATGCGCGCGTTGGGCCAGGACATCGAACTCAGATCGAAGACGAAGGAGAGCGTTTCTGTTTGGCAAATACAAGAGTCGTGATGCTGCACCACGGCCGAATCATTTTTGAAGGTCCGGATGAACTATTCTGGAAATCAAACGATCCAGTGATTCGCGAGTTCGTGGAGTACGATACAGCGCCTCAGTAACTCGGCAATGGATCTCTGTGTAACAGAGAAGACGGTCAGAGCATTTCGAGCGGTATCTTCCGTTTTGGAGGTGGGAAAGTCTCATCCAGCTTTTCGAGATCGTCGTCGGTAAGCTGGATATCGAACGCAGCGCGGTTCTGGCGAATGTGTTCCGGCCGGCTGGCCTTGGGAATTGCAATTAGGCCCGGCTCGCGAAGCACCCAGGCCAGCGCGATCTGAGCCGGCGTGGCGCCGTGTTCGGCGGCGATCAATTTGATAGTGCGATCATTGAACATGCGCTTCTGCTCGTCGGTTTCATGCGCCACCGGAGAATACGCGGTGATCGGAATTTGCCGCTCGCGACTCCATCGGATCAAGTCCCACTCGATCCCGCGATGCATTAGGTTGTACAACACCTGATTGGTAGCGACCTCATCACCGCCCGGCAGAGCAACCCACTCTTCCATGTCTACGACGTCAAAGTTGCTCACGCCGTGCTCGAGGATCTTTCCTGTTTCTCTTAACTGTTGAAACGCTTCAACTGTTTCCGCCAAAGGCACGTCGCCGCGCCAGTGCAAGAGATAGAGATCAATGTAGTCCGTCTTGAGTCGCCGCAAACTTCGTTCACACGCCTTAATCGCGCCGCTTCGCGTAGCGTTGTGCGGATAAACTTTGCTGACCACAAACACATCCTCGCGACCTTCGGCAATCGCCTCACCAACGATCTCTTCCGCACCACCCTCACCGTACATCTCGGCGGTGTCGATGAGGTTCGTGCCGAGATCCAAACCCAACCGCAGGGCCGCGATCTCGGACTCGCGTCGTGAAGGATCTTCGCCCATTCCCCATGTTCCCTGACCAAGCACAGGAATCGGCCGTCCCGAAGGCAACGGCGTGGTTCTCACTCTCGGCGCGTGATCAAGTTGTGTCGCTTCCCGCATCTTTATCCTCCTGCTCTGATAATTCCTGGGTGCTTTAGCCCATTCGGTCGGGTGACCTGACCCAGCAACGATCCGAATCTGCTTTACACCTCGTTTTTGCCATTAAATAGAAGGCACGTTGGTTGCCACGACGCTCTTCATGGCGACAGCATCATCAACAGCCCAACAGGCGATCTCCAAAAAACCTTTCGACGGTTTTGACAATATATTCCTTAACGGCAAGTGGCGTCACGGCAGCAGCGATCAGGCTTACGACGATACCAATCCTTATACAAACGAAGTGTTGGTTCGCATTCATCTCGCCAACGAAGGTGACCTGAACGAAGCGTTTCATGCCGCGAGATATGCTCAGCCGAACTGGTGTCGCATGTTGCCGGCGGAGCGGTCCACGATTCTCCGGCGCGCCGCGGACATCATGGAAGAACGACGCGAAGAGATTGTCGGCTGGCTGATACAGGAGTCTGGCAGCACCCGTATCAAAGCCAATGTCGAGTGGCAATACGCACACGGAATCACACTCGAAGCGGCAACTTTTCCTTCGCGCATTGAGGGACCCATCATGCCGTGCGATATCCCAGGCAAGGAGAATCGCGTCTATCGTCAACCCGTCGGCGTCGTCGGCATGATCAGTCCGTGGAATTTTCCTTTTCATCTGAGCAGCCGCTCTATCGCGCCTGCAATTGCGCTGGGGAACACCGTAGTAATCAAGCCGGCGTCTGACACGCCAGTCACGGGTGGATTACTACTCGGCAAAATCTACGAAGAAGCCGGACTTCCGGCGGGCGTTCTCAACGTCGTCATAGGTCAGGGCAGTGTGATTGGCGATGCGTTTATCCGGCATCCAACCCCGCGCGTGCTCTCGTTCACCGGCTCAACTGAAGTCGGCCGTCACATCATGGAAACTGCCTCACAAGGGCGGACACTGAAGCGCGTGGTGCTTGAGCTCGGCGGCAACAGTCCACTCGTCGTGCTCGACGACGCCGACGTAGGTCTGGCCGTAAATTCCGCCGTCTTCGGAAAGTTTTTGCATCAGGGTCAGATCTGCATGGCTATCAACCGGATCATCGTGGACGCCAAGGTGCACGATGAATTTGTCGAGGTGTTCACCGAGCGCGTGCGCCAGTTGAAATACGGAAATCCTAATGACGACGACACGATTGTCGGCCCACTCATCAACAAGCAGCAGTTACAAAAACTGGTGGAACACATCGCGAAGGCACGTTCGGAAGGCGCGAAGGACGTGATCGACGGCGAGCCCGAAGGACTCGTATTGCCGCCGCACGTTTTTATAAACGCCACGAATGAAATGTCGATCGCGCAGGAGGAGTTGTTTGGACCATTGGTCTCAATTATCAAGGTCCGCGATGAGAATGAGGCACTAGCCGCGGCAAACGATACGACGTACGGATTGTCGAGTGCAGTGTGGACTCGCGACATCGAGCGTGGTAATCGTTTCGCACTCCGGCTGGAAGCAGGAATGACTCACGTGAACGACTCGCCGGTAAACGACCTGCCAAACTGCCCGTTTGGCGGCGAGAAGAACAGCGGTCTGGGCCGTTACAACGGACAATGGTCCATAGAAGAGTTCACCACTGTTCACTGGATCTCAGTGCAGCACGAACCGGTTCAGTATCCATTCTAGCCAGGGGAATTCCGACAGATGCCTACGATTCCCATAACCATGCGCGCTGCGGCGATCGATGAGTTTGGCGGCCCGGAGGTCTTGAAGTTGCACACGCTCCCGGTTCCTGCACCGGCTGCGGGTGAGGTGCTGATTCGCATCGACACCGCCGGCGTTGGATCATGGGACGCTGAGATTCGCGGCGGCTGGTCACCCGGCGGCAAGATCGAGTTTCCGTACGTTTTAGGGTATGAAGGATCGGGCACAGTCGCGTCGCTCGGCTCACACGAACATCGCTTCAAAATCGGCGACCACGTGTACGCGTACAGTTGGAACAATCCCAAGGGAGGTTTCTACGCGGAGTACGCCGCGGTCCCGGCAGAGAAAGTGGAGCTCATTCCGAAGAGACTCGATTTGGTCCACGCGGGCGCGATGCCGATCAGCGGCCTCACGGCACTACAAGGCATCGACGATGTGCTTCAGTTAAGAAGAGACGAACACATTCTGATTCACGGCGCGTCCGGCGGGGTCGGCACGATCGCGATCCAGTTTGCGCGATTGCGTCATGCGCGCGTGTTTGCGTCGGCGTCTGGCCAGGATGGAGTCAAGCTGGCGTTGCGGCTGGGCGCGCACGCGGCGGTTGATGGAAAAGAGGAAGACATTGCCGAAGCGGCGCGACGCTTTGCCCCAAACGGTGTCGAAGCGGTGTTGGCGCTTGCAGGAGGAACCGGATTTCAGAAGTGTTTGGATGCGACGCGTAAAGGCAGCCGCGTGGCGTATCCAAACGGAGTCGAACCCGTGCCGGGAGAGCGCAAAGGGATTGCGATGCTTGCGTATGACGCAGTCGCGGGAATTGAAGAATTCGAGAAGCTCAACCGCGTGATTATGGAAGCGAATCCGGAGATCGACGTGTTGATCGCCGGCACGTACAGCTTGGCGAGCGGCGCCAAAGCACATGAGCGAATCGAAGAAGGGCACGTGTTGGGCAAGATCGTGATCCGTATCGGCGAGACCGAACTTTGATCTAGCGCTTCTTTTGACATTTCGCTTTAGCTCGCCGGTGACGATCACGTACAGAGAATTCGTGAGCGACGGTTCGGATTCGCCGTGCTCGAGTGTGAGACGAACGAGTTGTTTGTGGCCGGGATTGTTCTGTATTTAGTCGTCTGCTCTAAGACCGACTGCCTGAGTCGATAACCAGTGAGACCGACTCCACGGACAGGTTAATGGCGTTGAAGGCCGAGTATGAGGCGTGGTTTAATCGGGGCCGTTAGTTCATTCGGATATTGGAGGCCCCATGTCCCGAATCTTGCTCGGAACGATCTGCGGTCTCGTTTATGGCGCGCTCTCTGCCGCCTCAATGATTCCCTTGTCCTTCTCTGATAAGACCGCGGCGTTGACGGGGGCGTTTGTCAATCGCTCCGCCATCGGTTTTGTTATCGGGGCGGCTCGTCTGCCGTTGCCGTCGTGGGCTCAAGGTCTCATCTTCGGGATCTTGTTAAGCCTGCCGGACGCCATCATCACCAAAACCTACGCACCGATCCTTATCCTGGGTGCCGTCGGTGGAGTGATCATCGGACTCATTGTGGAGAAGTGGGGTGCGTAACCTCGGCCTTATCTCTGGACAAATGCAATTGGAAATTTCAGAGAGGGTCTCTTCAATCAAACAAGCATTAGCGACGAACTCCGACGAAAAGGCAAAAGGTGCAGTCAAAAAGTTTATCCCTGCCTCCCAACACATCTATGGCGTCCGTTTGCCGCTCTTGAATCAGATCGCGAAAGAGCACCGCGAGGGTGGATTTGAGTTAGCGGAAGGTCTCTGGAAGTCAGGGGCGTTCGAGGAGAAACTTTTAGCGGCGAAACTACTCGGAAGCTCCTGCAAAAAAGATCCTGATCGAGCCCTCACACTGGCAAAAACATTTGCTGCTCAGATTAGCGACTGGGCCGTATGCGATACTCTCGGAATGCAAGGAGTGAAAGGAATAGCCATCGAAAAACAGATCGAACTCTTTGCCTGGTCAAACAAGCTAGTCAAATCAAGGAACCTGTGGTACCGCCGCCTAAGCCTTGTTTTGCTCACTCACTTCGTGAAGGACAGGAATTCACGAACTCAGATCGAGAAGACTCTCGCCAGACTAGGTGGCGACAAAGAGCATTACGTCAAAAAGGCAGTCGAATGGCTTCAAAAAGATTTACGGAAATAGCTTCTCAATTCCTCATCCACAAGCAATGCGGCCAACGATCTGCGTCCGCGTTGTCGAGTTACAATCTTATGACGGTGACTCACGGCTGAGTGACGCACGTAGGCTACTTTGGCCGCTGCATTCACCGCCCTTCTTTTAACGTCTCACTGGGGCGGCCCTCCTTGCCGCCCCTCGTTTCTGGTATTTTGGGCCAGTTCCTTGAGATTAACGTGTTGCCCCTCTCGACGTTTATGGTCGGTGTGGTAAATTGTGGGCAAGGTAGAAACAGCGATGTCAACTGAAGCACTCAACAGAATTATCAAAGAAGTTAACGCACTCACACCGCAAGAACGCCGTGAGTTGATCGAGCGGTTGGCGCACGACTCACAGGAGCAGATCGAGCGCAAGCCGGGAACATTAAAAAAGAACGGTCAAATACATGGCGCCTGATTTCGACGATTCCTTACTCTCGATCGCGAGCACTCATGAAGAAGGGATTACTGCTGATACAGCGACATTGCGGAAGTGGTTGAATGAAGCTAGAAACATGCGGGCAAAGCTTCCGCAAACTAGCGACTCAGTAGACATCCTGAGAGAGCTCCGTGAGACGCGGTCCCGTCAATGAAATCAATGGAACTTTGCGTTGATGCAAGCCTTGCAATAAAGGTCGTTGTACCTGAAGCTGGAAGCGATAAGGCAGATGCTTTATTCGATCGGTGGGCCAGCGCGGACATACAACTGATCGCACCAGTGTTCTTTGAGGTCGAGACTGACAATATTCTTAGACAAAAGGTCTCGTTGCGCCGAGAGTTGACTGTTGATGAGGCTCAACTTGCTTTTGCTTCACTCCGGGCATTGCCCATTAAGACCAAGCATTCAGCAGAGCAAAGAGAACGGGCCTGGGAAATCGCTAGCGAGTTTCAATTGCCAACTGTCTACGACGCCGCAATTCTGTTGATTTACTAAATCAATTCTAAGCTCGTCGGCCCCGCAGTCTTGCATTAATTCGCATTTAGCCATGACTTGCGAAGCGTCAGCTGCCTGGCCGACGCCTCTTTCAACTCACTGATACGCACAACCGCCCGTGAGAAACCTCTAATCGGCACCTCGACAGTTTGCGTCTTTCCTTCGCGGCTGATTATGAGCCGCGCAGTGTCACCTATCTTCAACCGTCTCAGCCAGCCACGAAAATCCTGCCAGGTGGAAATTTTTCCTTCGTCGGCCGAAATGATTGTGTCACCTGTGCGGACGCCTGCTTTGGCCCAGATGCTCTCGGGGTTCATAATCCTGACCTTAAAGTCACCCTCACTCTCCACCGAAAGCGGGACGATTCGAAGATCGACGACCGGCTGACCATTGTCGTCCACCGCGGGAATGGTTTGAACCTCGGATCGGAGTCCGATCAGTTGGAGGTAGCGGTTGAAGTCGATCACGCGCGCACCGTAGATGTAGTCGCGAAAAAACTGCTTCTGATCGCAGCGGCACACTTCTTCTATCGCTCGTTCTATATCAGTGTTGTCCATGCCGCGCTCGGAGTCGAACCGTTCGGCAAGCAGGCGCATCACGTCAGTCGCGTTCCTGCGGTTTTCCGTTGCGTTTCGAATCTCGAGGTCAAGCATCGTGACCAGCAGCTCGCCCTGGAGGTGAGTACTAGCAAAATTGTCGCCGAGGATCTCCGGATAGGAGTCTCCCTTGCTGACCTTCTCCGCAGACTGGTTCGAATAGCCGGGCGCTGAAAAGTATCGTGCCATCAGTGATTCGAGACGTTCGATACGCGAGCGACTCTCACCAGAGATCCGTCCGCGCCGGATAAGTAGATCGGAAAACATTATCGTGGCGCCTTCGCTCCACCAGAGGACCCCGGTCGGATCAGCAAAACGATAGCGAATACCAACGCGCTGTTTGGGACGCACATCCATCAGGTTCCAAACGTGGATGTACTCATGCGCAATCTCTTCAAATAGATCTTCGAGACGAAGTGAGAGACCAACATTCAACGACGTGTGATGTTCCAGTGCTGACTGCCCACCTTCCTGTATCAGAAAAGCATAGCGTGGATACGGCGGCCTACCGAACGCACGGATCGACTCAGTCACGAGCTGCTTAATGCCATCGAGAATGGGCTTGGGGTCGGTTGCCGGCTGACCCGAAGCCGACCAGATCACGACACTGTGCGGCACGTCGTCAGCAACAAAGTTCCATTGCTTCAGCTTACCGATCATGATCGGCGAGTCGAGTAACAGCTCTGTAGAACCTGTTAAGCTCCGCGGATTTGATGTCGGCTCCAGACCCGACGCAGCGGTCCACTCGGCTGGCATTTCAAGGTCGAGCTGAGCCCGACGTTTTTCTTCGCCAACGACATACATGAGTGAATGAAGGTCACCAACCATACCGCCATCACGTGTGAGAAAAGGCTTCCACGATTGACGAAGCGCCGACTGTTGTGCCGGCAGGCGAAGACGATATCGGATGTGTGTCTGCTGTGGTGCGTTGTCGATACGCCAGACAGTGTCTTCTTCACGACCAACGGTGAGTTGACGGCCGAGCGGGTCGAATGCGGAGAAATTTTCGATGTAGCGGAAGTACCGATCGTCGTATTCAGGGTGGACTGCCATCGCCACTCGCAGCAAACCGGGCCGCTGCCTCTGGATCTTCATCTCGACAGCAAACCCTGTGAGATCGCCTGGATCAATACGGATTTTGTATTGAATAGGCGCGTCTTTAGCGTACACCGCAACCGAACCCAGGAGGGCCACACAACATAGCACCATCATGCGAATGATCTTCATCGTAAGACGTTGGACGAGCGGGTAGGAGTTTTTCTTCAGTTTTTCTCTGTGACCCTCTGTGTCTCTTCGTGCCTCTGTGGTGAAGCCTTGGCCGAAAAGATGCGAGCTTTCGCTTCCACAACGCAGCCCCGGCGATTAAGCCTTATTCAGACCAGGTGGTGTGGGTTAGACGGAGAGTCGTTTTACAGTTTCTTTCAAGATCAGCCGGCGGCTCGAGAGCGTCGCCATGTGAAATGGCACGACGCAGCCACACCGATCGCAGTCTGCATTGTTGCCCATCATGCACTTACCCTTGTCCTCACCGGTTGGCCCAAGCGCAAAAGCCTTTGCACGAAACTCACAGCTATCGGTCACCTTCTTTGCCTTGTCAGACTTCATCAGCTCGAGCGTTGAGTCCAGCATGTTGATGGTCCCGGGATACTGCTTCTTCAAACGAAGGATCAGATCGATTAGACGATCTCGTTCCGGCCAGTCGAGCCAGAGCGCTTCGTCGAGGCCCGTCACGGGCGTAAAGAAGTCGAAGATTATTCCACCGCGAGCGATCGGTCCCCACTCCCTGACCAGGTCTTCGACGCAATCTTTGGTGATACTCGTGAGCACGCAGGAGATCTGGATATTCAGCTCCGGATGCGCCATGACATTTTGTTTAATCTTCTGGTAAATGCCCGGCGCTCGCATTCGTGCAAACGCTTCTTCGGTGCCGTCGATCGAAATGACCCAGGTGCAATTGGGCCAGTTCGGCAATTCCATCGTACCGTTAGTCACGATCGTGTTGTGCTTGAAGTAATGTCGACCAACTTCGATTAGCTGTTTTCGTACCATCGGCTCGCCGCCTACCCACGTGCAGAGCATCATTGGATGGCCGGCGGCTTTCATCGCTTCCAGCTTTTCGACCCACTTCTCGATCGAGAGCTCTCGCTCGTTGTCGTGATCTTCAGCGAAAAAATAGCAGTGTTCGCACCGCAGGTTGCACCGGTTCGTTACGTCGATCGAACCCACGGCAAACTTCGGCAGACCAAAGATGAACAGTTTGGTCATCTCGCGCAGCTTGGCCAGTTTTCGCGGAACGTTCATAACGCGCAACATTATGCGCAGTTTGTTCTTAATACTCAATTGTCTGCGGGTAGCGCGCTCAAGTTATTAAAACCTAAACGAAATGATTGACTCCGGAATGTCTGCCTATATACTATCTGTTCATGACAGATATAAACACCCAGGCGCTCGATCGTGAGCTGAAGCGGGGGACCGCAGAGCTGCTGATCCTTTCATTGCTCGACGCGCGACCCCGCCATGGATATGAGCTGAGTAAACTGATCCATACGCGCTCCGGCGGCCAGATCCAGCTTCACATCGATTCCCTCTATCCCTTGCTGTATCGACTCGAGGAACGTGGGTGGATCAAGGGGACGTGGGTTGAAAAGCCCAACGAGAGACGCCGCCGGTTCTACAAAGTCACGGCGAACGGCCGGCGTGTGTTAGCTAAACAACGCGAGACGTGGGCAGCATTCGTAGCCGCCGTTCAACGCGTCACAGGAGACGAACATGCCTGACTGGACCCAACACGTGCGCCCGCGTTTAGCGGGCCTGCGCCTATCGCCAACGCGCGAAGCCGAGATCGTCGAAGAGCTCTCGCAACATCTCGATGATCGCTATCGGGAGCTGATCGCGGGCGGCATGTCTCCTGACGAAGCCACACGAGTAGCACTTTCCGATTTTAGGGAAGGCAACGTCTTAGCGGATTACATAGCGCCGCTACGGCAGGCTCGTCCGCCTGCGGCGATCACACCGGGGGCTTCAGGAAGCAATTTGCTCAGCGATTTATGGCAAGACATACGTTACGCGGTGCGAATGCTACGCAAGAATCCTGGCTTTGCCGCTGTGGTGATAATCACGCTTGCCCTCGGCATAGGCGCAAACACTGCAATCTTCAGCTTTGTTAATGCGGTGATCCTCAACCCCTTGCCCTTTCCTGACTCTGATCGGCTGGTAGTCATTCGTGAAACAAACACTGCCGGTACTGAAATGACCGTTTCGCTGCACAACTTTCAAGACTGGCAGGCACGGTCAAAATCTTTCGACGAGTTAGGCGGCTTTTGCTGGCAGACATTTAACCTCACCGGTGCCGGTACGCCGCAACGGTTAATCGGGCAAGCAGTAACAAGGAACTACTTCTCTATTCTGGGTGTGCAACCACAGTTGGGCCGCATCTTTTCCCCGGAGGAAGACAAGTACGGAGCAGAGCGCACCGCACTGATTAGTGATTCACTTTGGCGAAGAGCTTTCGGCTCAGACCCAAATATCCTCGGACGCATTATCACTCTGGGCAGCGATAACTTCACAGTCATCGGCGTCATGCCGCCTCATTTCGAATTAATAACTAAGTTCGACATATGGATCCCTTTAAGTGGATTATTAAATCCAAACTCTCCCTGGTTTGATCGCGGCAATCATATGGGTTTGATTGCTCTCGGCAGAGTGAAAGAAGGAATTTCAGTCAGCCAGGCTGAAACTGAAATGCGACAGATCGCCGCGCAACTGGAAAAAGAGTATCCGGCAGTTAACAGCGGGAACGGAGCACTTACGCAATCTCTACAAGCCACGGTTGTGCAACAAGTACGCTCGACGCTCCTTGTCCTGATGGGTGCGGTTGGATTTGTTTTGCTTATTGCGTGCGTTAACGTGGCCAACCTATCGCTTGCGCGTTCACTGGTACGACAACAGGAGATCGGAATCAGAATGGCGCTGGGTGCGGGACGAGGACGCTTGATTCGCCAATTGTTGAGCGAGAATCTTGTTCTGTCAGTCGTCGGCGGTTTAGCAGGAATTCTCGTCGCGCGCTCGTTGTTGTCTGCGTTAATCAGTTTGGCGCCACCCAATTTGCCGCGCGTGGCTGACGTGCGGTTGAGTGGTCGAGTGTTGCTATTTACTGCTGCACTCACTTTGTTGACGGGTCTTTTGTTTGGACTCGTGCCTGCGTTGTCGGGAACACGGATCACTGCGGCATTCAGTGAAGGAGGTCGAACTTCGACTTCAGGGCCGATGCGGCGGCGTCTTTTTGACGGTTTGCTGGTTGCAGAGATCGCCTTCGCACTGATCGTCTTGACTGGCGCAGGTCTGATGACTCGCACAATGTACAAAATCGCGGGGGTTGACCCTGGGTTTCGAACGGATCACCTTTTGACGATGCGGCTGGATATAACCGGACCAAAGTACAAGAACAATCTCCCGCAGATACAAGCTTTTCAGAAGGATGCGTTAGCAAACGTCAAGGCGTTGCCTGGTGTCGAATCCGCAGCTTTCACGCTTTCTCTACCGATTGAAGGTTCAAACTGGGGATCGGTGTTCATCGTTGGCGATCGGCCTGTACCCGAGCGTCCACAAATACCGATTGCTGACTTTAATCCGGTCAGCCCTGAATATTTTCAAACAATGGGAATCCAATTGTTACGGGGCAAACTTTTTGCCGAAACTGACGGACCGAAATCACCCGAAGTGGTCGTCATCAATGAAACGATGGCACGTCGCTTTTGGCCCAATGAGGATCCTATCGGCAAACGCGTGAAACAGGGTTGGCCAGAATGGGCCACGCCATGGCGCGAAGTGATTGGTGTCGTCTCCGACGTAAAGCTGAATGGTGTTATGGAGACAACGCCCCTTCACGTTTACATGCCACTCGCACATAGTGACTATACGGGTTTATACCTGGCCGTTCGCACCACCGCGGAACCACAGGCGCTGACTGCATCAGTTCAGTCTGCGCTGCATTCAGTAGACAGCCAAATTCCACTTTATCAAGTTCGTACGATGGACGAGCGCCTTAGGCGGGCCGTTGTGTCACAACGAGCTGCAATGATCTTACTGAGTGCTTTCGCGCTGGTAGCGATGTTGCTCGCCGCGGTCGGTATCTACGGCGTGATTTCGTGGGGCGTCGTGCAGCGTACGCGTGAGATGGGCCTGCGTATGGCATTGGGCGCTCTGCCTCGCGACGTTATGTGGCTGGTATTGCGTCGAAGCATGTTGCTTGTATTGGCAGGCGTAACACTCGGGCTGTTGGGTGCTTTTGCAGTTACCCGCTTGCTGGGCGCCTCTCTAACAGAAGGTGGTCCAGGCAAGACGCCGTTGTTATTTGGAGTGAAGGCGATGGATCCGATCACATTCATCCTTGCGTCGATCTTGCTCGCGCTGGTTGCCTTTCTTGCCTGTTGTTTGCCGGCCCTGCGAGCGACAAAGATCGATCCGTTAGTAGCACTCAGGTATGAGTGAGGCGCCCCACCATTGCACCGTGACAAAGGGAGTCTCACTTCAGCCAGGAATGTGCTTGTGGGGCAACAGTTTGTGTGAGATCGCTTCGGACAGATCAGCCGCGAGATTGTCATACTCATCTTTGATAAGCTGGTAGCACTCGCACGCTGCCACTTCCAACCGTCGTCGATCAACGATTCGAATATTGCCGCGCGTGTAGGCAATCAGTCCGGCATCTTTAAAACTACCTGCTGCTTCGCTCACACCAGCGCGACGGACACCGAGTGTCAATCCTATTAGCTCGTGTGTTAGTGGAAGGTTATGATCGGCGTAGTCGCTCATTGTAAGTAGCCAACGCGCTAACTGTTGATCCAGGGTGTGAATTTTATTGCAAGCACTGGTTCGTGCTGTCATGGCGAGCAACATTTGAGTGTAGCGTAACAGCTTCTGGTGTAGCGCCGATTTTCCGATCTCGAGCTCAGCCTTCAGCTTGCTTGCTCTCAATCGCATGGCGCCACCGGCCATGTGCACTAACACCCGGTCAATCGTTGTCTCAGCTCCGAGAAAAATACGTAGACCAACCAATCCTTCCCTTCCCACTGGGCCAACTTCGACCGTCCGACCGTCTTCCATCGTCGCGAGCATGGAAAACACTGCTGTCTGAGGGAAATAAACATGCTCAATAGGAGCACTGGCCTCATACACAACTTGTCCCTGGAACAGCGAGACTGGTTCTAATTGGGAAAAGAAATGTTGATAATCAGTTTTATCCAAAACGGCTAAGATCTGGTTTTCAGTGGAGTGAGAATCTGTAAGCATGATTCAAACTTCTCCTGCTAACTGTTGCTCAACGCGGTGTGCAGAGCGCGGATCAGATCATCAGGGCTCAAACGGTTTTGCAACGTATCCCTGAGCCCAGCCGCAAGCGCGGCTCCTTTGTCGCCAGTGTAACTGCGCCTGAGCAAAACAGTATCGGCGTGGCCCGCATGGCTCAATAAGAGTTGGACACTTCGCGAGTGTCAGGATCGTCCTCAGCAAAGAGAATGTGGGGGAAGGTTTTGGTGTCGCTTAACTGAAATGAAAAAGAATGGGAAAACGTTTAGAGCAGGCATTCTATATTACTGCCTTGTCAGTCACAAGTTTATGGGCAACGTGCGGGTGGGACATTGCAATTGTAGGGGCGGCCACGGAGGGCCGCCCCTACAATCGTTCAACCGGCGCTTAAAGGTAGCGATGATCCACCATGATGCAGCGATCCTGAACGACTTTAATCCCGGCCCTGGCGAGCGTTTCAGCCGCGGCATCGTTGCGAATTCCCGACTGCAGCCATACTGCCTTTGGCTTCTTACCGAGAATATCTTCAACATGAGGCGGAATGTCCTCAGATCGGCGAAATACGTTCACGAGATCAACTTCGATCGGAATATCAACTAGCCGGCGGAAGACCTGCTGCCCGAGTATCCGGTCTGCTTTTGGGTAGTAAACAGGCACCGGAATAATGTGAAAGCCGGCACTACTGAGGTAATTTGGGACATAGAATGCTGGTTGACCTGCTTGAGCCTCGGTTTTAATACCGAGCACTGCTATGGTCCGCGTCTCGTTTAGCAGGTCGCGTATCTCGGCAGTACTCGTAATTAGGTTTTCGCGCCAATTCATGATCTGAGTATGTGTTCCAGATTTCTGACTTTTCCAATCTGACTAATCGCCCTTTATGTTGACGATTTGCCTTAACGTATGATCGACCTTCACTAATTCCCTGCTGTTCTCCATGACCTCATCAATGTCTTTGTAGGCCATCGGAATCTCATCTATCAGCGATTTGGAATGTCTGAAGGAAATGTCACCCATGGCTGCTTCAAGATCATTCATCGTAAATCTGCGCTTAGCTTCTGAGCGAGAAAACCGGCGGCCGGCGCCATGTGGCGCAGAGTTGAAGCTAAGCGAATTTTCCAGGCCGGAAACGATGTAGCTCCGTGTTCCCATGGAACCAGGGATGATACCTTTTTGCTCCTTCTTCATTTGGATCGCCCCTTTGCGAGTAATCCAGACTCTCTTACCAAAGTGCTGTTCCTGCTGAGTAAAATTGTGGTGGCAATTGATGCGCTCGATCTCTATTTCCGATTGATGTCCGTCTTCGCCGTAGAGAGTGTATGAGAGCTCTGTCATCACCCGGTCCATCATCTCATCGCGGTTGAGCCGCGCGAAGTCCTGCGCCCAGAGGAGATCCCGGATGTATGCGTCGAATTCCGGAGTGGCTTCCGTTAGATAGGCCAGGTCGCGGTCCTTGAGCGGAATGGATTCTTCGTCCATCAGTTTTTGAGCAATCCTGATGTGTTTCGTTGCTAACCGGTTACCGATGCCACGTGAACCGGAATGCAGCGCGACCCACACCTGATCATTTTCGTCGAGGCAAATTTCGATGAAATGATTACCCGACCCGAGCGTCCCCAGTGCAGTGGTCCAATGGCTGTCTACTTTGTCGTAGTCCTGCGTGGCAATGGCCTTGAGCTCACTGACGCGATCGACTGCGGTATCTGTCAGCTTTTTATTCCCGGCGCCTGCGCCTAACGGAATTCGACGCTCGATTCCCTGTCGTAATTTGTCTAAATTGTCAGGCAGATCCTTTGCGAAGAACTTTGTCTTCACAGCCACCATGCCGCAGCCGACATCCACGCCCACAGCCGCAGGAATGATCGCTCCTTTCGTAGCGATGACCGAACCAACCGTTGCGCCTTTTCCAAGGTGGCAATCGGGCATCACCGCCACGTGATGAAATATGAACGGCATTTCAGCAATATTGATAAGTTGCTGTTTGGCCTCAGGCTCAATCGATTCAGGCGGGAGGAAGGTTACGATGTTCTCGTTTAGATTATACATAGCCATCTTCGCAGGTTAAGACCATACGGAAATGCTCGCACAGCCGGCAGCTCCCACATACTACGAAAAATTGCGCCGGGAATCTCGAGCTATCTTCCTGCTTTAGGTCGCTTCGGATTTACGGATTGAGATCCTAAAGCCTCTTCTTCTTCCGCAGTGCCAATGTTTTGTTCGTGCTGACTGGCTTGCAGCACCTCGGCGCGCTTATGCAGCTTATTCGCCTCGCCGGAGCGTGGGCTTTGTTTCTTGCCTTCTCCCGTGGGCGGCTGGTTGAGTCGATTACGATTCTTATTCGCCATCTTAGCCCTCCTTAACTAAATGAGTGGTTCAGTATCCTGCACTCTGCGTACACATAACATACAGGTGTTCAAAGTCCACCCGACGACAACCAGTTGGTAGTCGCAGAATGGTCGATAAACAAAATTTACGTGACGATCAGCGGGCAATAGTAATGCCGAACGATCTGGGAAGCGGCGGTTGAACAAGAGGTGGTCCACCCTTCGCTTCACCAGCCCTGAAAATATTGGCCTTCCAGTTGCTAGATCGTTGAGAATGAAAAAGTCTGGAGTAAAGGAGAGCAAAAATATGAACCAGGGAGGCGACCGAGGTAAAAGCCCGAACAAAACCGGCACCCAGCCTAAACGAGCCAAAGAACAGACGTTCCAGCAGGCAGCGAAACCGGACCAGGGCCGGAAGGGTCAGGGGTCCGCGAACTCAAGTACGCCCAGTCCGAAGAAAGTAACCGCCCGCACAACAAAGAAGTCGAGAGACAAGTAAATATAGTCCACACCCGGCATAATCCATGTGAGGACAAATCACGTGCTGGCGATCGATGGTTCACATGGCGAAGGTGGCGGCCAAATTATTCGCACTTCACTGGCGCTCTCTCTCGTTACCGGCAAACCGTTTCATGTCAAACATGCTCGCGCCAATCGAGCAAAGCCCGGTCTTCGCCAGCAACATCTCACGGCAGTGAGAGCAGCGGCCGCAATCGGGAATGCCGAGGTGGAAGGAGCGGCCGTAGGCTCAACTGAATTTACGTTTCATCCCGGCACCGTCACACCGGGCGAATTTACATTCGATGTAGGCACAGCCGGCAGCACCACTCTTGTACTGCAAACTGTGTTGCCTCCTCTCATGATAGCTTCAGCTCCGAGTGTGCTGCGGTTCGAGGGTGGTACTCATAACGTGCATGCACCTCCTTATGATTTTCTCGAACGCACGTTTCTGCCTCTCGTTAGCCGATTGGGTCCGCAGATCATGATCGAGCTCGGGCGCTACGGTTTCTATCCTCCGGGTGGCGGTCGCTTTGACGTTTTCATTGAACCCGCCACGCACCGATTTCAATTGGAGCTCACTGAGCGTGGAAGGATCCTTGCGAAACGTGCGCGTGCGCTGGTCGTCAATCTTCCTGACAGCATGGCTGAAAGAGAGCTTACAGTTGTGAAAGAGAAAATGGGGCTAAGCGACGAACAACTTCAGCCTGAAATTTCGGACAATGCCATAAGCCGCGGCACCGCTGTGATGATAGAGATTGAAACCGAACATCTCACGGAAGTATTCACCAGCATCGGCGAGCGAGGTGTAAGGGCCGAGGTTATTGCCGAGCAAGCGGCAGACGAAGCACTCGATTACCTTCGAGCACAAGCACCCGTTGGAGAGCATTTAGCAGATCAACTGCTAATTCCACTGGCGCTCTGTTCCGGCGGTAAGTTCGCCACAACGAAAGTTTCTCTGCATACGCAAACAAATATCGAGGTGATCAAAAAATTTCTTGATGTCGAAATCACAGTAGCTGAATCGACTCATGGAGCTTCGATCATTGAGGTGCGCCCTTAAAGCTACTCGCTTCTGCCGATCAGTCGTACCCCAAGTGTGAAAAGCAACACCGCGAGTGCCGGAGACAGCACACTAAAGGGTTGCGAACGAAGCTGATCGAGATCGCTTGCGGCAGTGAGCATATTTCCAAGACTTGGTTCCGGTTCCTGCAGCCCCACGCCAAGGTATGACAGGGCAACCTCAGCAAGCAGGAACGCCGGCAGCAGCAGGAGCGCCCGCGTTCGCAGCGACGGCAAAATATTCGGGAGAATGTGCCGAAACAAAACTCTCGTTTGACTTACGCCCAAAGCGACTGCCGCGACAACGAATTCGCGTTTTCGTAATGACAGTACGAGTCCGCGTGTCAGCCGGGCCATTTCGGCCCAGCCCGTCAGGGCGAAGATGAGTACCAGAAGCAAAGCCGCCCGGGTTATTGGCAGCTCCAGCGGAAAAGCCGCACGCACCCCGAGTATCAGGATCAGCGTCGGCAGAGCAAGCATCGCGTCCGTCGCACCCATCAGAAACGTGTCCACAAGCCGTCCCGCATAGCCGCTCACCCCTCCTACTAAAATCCCGACGAGGCAAGCGAGGAGAACGCCGATCACGGTAACGACGAGCGAGAACCGTATCGCGTAGAGCAAGCGCGAGAAGCGGTCGCGGCCTAATTGGTCAGTTCCCAGAAGATTGATCCTGGGAGCGTTGCCCGAAGTGCTTCTAACCCCGAACAGATGTACGTCGGTTTCTCCGAGGCCGAGCAACTTATATGAAGACCCGCGCACGAAGAAACCCACCGGATAGGAGATCGACGTGTCTTCCGTGTACGTGTGGCGAAGCGGATCTTCGACACGTCGTGGATGAATGATCGGAGTTAGACCACTGAAGCGGATCCTCGTCGCCGGTGCGGATGGCTCAGATCGCGACTGAGCGCCGTAACCGTAAGGTGCAAGAAAGCCGGCGAAAATAGCAGACAACGCGAACAGCCCGATAACGAGCCAACCAAAGACCGCAACTCGATCGGTTCGCCGCTTGCTGGAATTATCTCTTAATAGATGTTTGCTCAAAGCCGAGGTCGCGAATTCGCTTGTCGTTGACCGCCTGCAACAACTCGCCAAGGGCATTTCCGAGCCAAACCGCTGTACTGGTAAACAGGACGACTCCCATTACCAAGGGGAGATCACGCGCGCGCACGGCTGAAACCATCAATGTTCCCAGGCCCTGGCGTCCGAGCACGGATTCGACAATGACGGAACCTCCCAGCACACCGCCAAGCGAGAGCCCGACGATCGTCAGGACCGGATTGAGTGCTGGCCTGACCGCGTGGCGAAGGATCACGGCACTCTCGCTTAAGCCTTTCGCTCGTGCAAGGTTGATGAAATCCTCCCGCATCGTCCGCTTTAATTCGCCATGAAGCTGCGCCAGAAAAGCCGAAATCAGCGGTGCCGACAAGGCCAACGCTGCCAGCCAGAACATGACCGCCGAAGACTGGTCCATGGCAGACGAAGTCAATCGGACGGATATCGCGAGCGCGACGAGCGCTAGGACGATCCGGGGCGTCGAGGCTGTCACAAGGATCAACAAATCGATGAATGCAGCGATCGGAGGTGATTTGTATCGCACGCCGATGAGACTTAGCGGCACGGCAAGCGTGAGTGCGATTGCAAGGGCAGCCGTCCCGAGCAGAAACGTACTTACCGAACGCGACCATAGAAGACCGCTTACCGGCACGCGAAAGTATGTCGACTCTCCCAGGTCCCCGGTGATCGCCCCGGAAAGCCACCGAAAGTACCGTATCGGAAGTGGTTGATCGAGGCCGTAGACGCTGCGAAGGCGCTCGATCGTCTCCGCTGAGATCTGCGGGTTATCTCGCAGTTGCGTCAGGGCGTCGCCCCCCGCAAAACCGAGTAAAGCGAACGTCACTGCCGAAACGATCAGAATCATCATGAGCCCTTGCAAACATTTTCTCAGCAGCAACTTGATCATTCTTGCCTGTTGTAAGGAACGCCGCGTGTGGTCTACGGCTATTCCTCACTGGTAGTGCATCAGTTTGAATTACGCCGAAGGCGTTCGCTAATTTCAGCCCACGGTTGGAGCGCAGCGACAACCTTGGGGATTAGATCACAAAATAGTCATTGAACCCCTGCAAGGGTTCGCCAACTGCCTAACCCTTTCAGGGTTTGATGCGACTATTAAATGTTATTCCCAGGGTTCTCGCGAACGCTCGAACCCAGGGCTGAAATTAGCGAACGCCTTCGGCGTAATTTCAAACTGATGCACTACCTCTTCACTATTGTTCTTTGATCTCCAAAACAAAAGTCCTTACACTCTCAACAGTTTACCCTTCGGATTTCGGCTTTCCTTAAACTTGCTGCGGAGAATAGCATCATGCGGCCGTTCACATACGTTCGACTCGCAGTTTTTCTTCTGCTTCCCTTTCTGTTTTCGTGCCGGCAACCGCCCGCCCCAAACCCTGCGACAGGCACCGGAAAACCCGAACAACGAGGAATCGGCACACGGGGCGGAAAGTTGGTCTATCGTGTATCTTCACCGCCAAAAACATTCAATTATCTTCTCGCAAACGACGAGCCGTCGAACCTGCTGGCGTTCTTCCTGCTCAACAGCCGGCTGGTGGAGTTTGATCATTCGACGCAAACTTACGTGCCTGGCCTCGCAGAAGCCTGGACCACGAGCCCCGATCGACGTTCGGTCGACATCAGGCTTCGAGATGGCTTGAAGTTTTCGGATGGTCAACCTCTGACGAGTAGCGACGTAGCGTTCACGCTTGAGGCTACTTACGATGAGCGGAACAAGGCAGAAGTGTTCCGTGACGCGCTCCTTATCAATGGCAAGCCGATCTCTGTGAAGACGATCGATGACCGAAACCTTCAGTTTGTCCTTCCTGAAACGGTAGCCGCCCCTGACAATTACCTCTATAACATTGGCGTCCTGCCCAGGAATGCTCTCGAAGCCGATCACAAAGCGGGCCGGCTTTCCGAAGCGTGGAAGATCACGGCGCCGCCGGCCTCCGTGGTCTCCAGCGGTCCGTTCGTCGTCGCGTCAGCCGCAGCCGCTGAACGGATCGTCCTCAAACGCAATCCCTATTATTGGAAGCGCGACGCGCAGGGAACGCAACTCCCGTATCTTGATGAACTGACCCTCGAGGTAGTCCCCGATGCGAATCAGGCACGCGTCGGGTTGGACCAGGCCACAATAGATATCGTGGACCGTATACGACCTACGGATTACGCTTCGCTGCTGAACGCCGGTGGAGCAGTGAGAGCCTTCGATCTCGGCCCGAGTCTTGGGGTGGATTATATTTGGTTCAATCTGAATGGCGCCAAGCCGGACGGCACGCGGATGAATGAGGCGAAGCTAGCCTGGTTCTCGGATGCAAGGTTTAGACGGGCGGTTTCAATGGCAGTAGACCGCGACTCGATTGCCAGGTCGACGCTTCGGGGTTTGGCAACGCCGCTCTACGGCGTTGTATCACCAGCGAACCGAGTCTGGGTCAATCCAGATCTACCAAAATTTAAATATGACCTTGTTCAAGCAGCTTCGCTGCTGGAAGAAGCTGGTTTCACCAGGCGCGGATCCGCCGATGCCCCGGAATTGGTTGATGCGCAAGGCAATCGCGTCGAATTCTCACTCCTGGTCCCCGCTGAGAACGAGCCCCGCAAACTGATAGCCGCAGTGATCCAGGAAGACCTTGCAAAGCTCGGCATAAGAATGCAGGTTGTGCCGATCGAGTTCGCCGCTGTCACGAACGCCTGGACCAGGTCCTATGAATACGATGCAATACTCCTGGGTCTATCCGTTACCGACCTTGAGCCATCAACCTACGCCAGCCTGATGCTGAGCGGCGGCGATGCGCATCAATGGAGGCCGAATCAAAAGTCGCCTGCGACCGAATGGGAAAGGAAGGTCGATGAGCTTTTCGCCGAGCAGGCGCGCGAGTCCGATCCTGAAAAACGAAAGGCGAAATTTCACGAGATCCAGCTAATCCTGGCAGAAGCGTCGCCTGTCATCACGATTGTCAGCCGCCACGTTGTCTCGGCCGCGAACGCCAGCGTCGGAAACTTTTCGCCGAGCCCGATGTTCCCTTACTCCATGTGGAATGCAGAGGAGCTTTTCATCAAACAATAGTCGATGGCAATCTAATTCTTCTGTTCACTTTTGATGGTGAAATCGACCGCCTTCGTGACATTGCCGCGAATACGGAAGACATAGTTTCCGAGCGCAAGGTTACGTAGTTCGATCTTGTCGTTCTCAGCAACCGCGATAAGGATCCCATTCGCGTCCAGCAGCTCGAAATTGATCTGCTGGTTTCCATGGTTCTGGTTGATTGCCGCATCGAGTCCGCTACGTCGAAGCGAAAAAGGAATTTCGACCCACGATTGCCCTGCGAAAATCGTACTCGAGTAGCGCTCCTTAAAGTCGTCATCGTTGCCCTTTCCATTGCTGCCATCACCGGGTGTTGGAGCCGGTGACGGCGTTGGTGTCGGAGTTGGTGTGGGAGTAGGAGTCGGTGTCGGTGTCGGATCGGACGAGCCGGGAGCGATATCAAAGCTCGAGCCGGTTCCCGAATCGGCGTTCAGCAGAAGGCCGCCTGACAGCGATGAACCGATAAGTATTTGAGCGTCCGCCTGCGTGTTCGTCGAGGTTGTTCCAAGGACGTCGCTCCCGACCGCGGCGTTCACCTTTTCAAGACCGAGCTTGATCGTAATTTCATTGCCGTCGATCGCACCGAAGTCAGCCGCGCCGATCGTCTCCTGATTTTGCGTACCGGTAGCGAGAGTCGTGATCTTTCCATACTCGAATGTGACAGCGGTCTCGTCAACCGATGCGGTGACGAAAACTTCGACCGCGCCAAATGCCGATGTCAGTGACCACCGCATGTTCGGTGTGCGGACTGATGCGTCGGAGAGTGTCAGCCGGTAGACGATTTGGTTCGCGTTGTGATCGTATCTGAAATAGGCAGCACGAATATCCTGCGCGGTCGTACCGATCTGATCGTCCGGACCATCGACGATCTGCGGCGCGTTGGGATCGTCGGACGGAAACAGGTTAGCCGGATGCGGCACCGCCGTTAGCGACAGCGCAGCACGTACTGCGTTGTGCGCATCGACATAGCCGGCGCCGACCACCCGTTCTTCGTAGGGCATCGGCGTTGCAGTTTGCCGAAGCAGCGTCACAACCTGGTCGGGCGTCAGAAGCGGATTTGCTTCGAGCATCAGGGCGACGATCCCTGAAACCTGCGGCGTCGAGAAACTGGTTCCCTGCGAGGTGGTGTAGTACGGCAGGAACGCGGGCGGGATCGTCGAGAGGTCGTTCGCACCTACGAAGATCGGAATGGTGCCCGCGATATTTGTTACACCCGGAGCCTTCGAGCGTGCGCTCTTGATATCGACTCCCGAGCCGGTGATGTCCGGCCGCAGATTCGGAGCAACTGCAGGATCAGCAGGCTGGCCGGACGTATCGCTGCCTGTGCCGTTGTCGTTGCCACGTGACGAAAATCCGGCTGGCGTTCCTAAGCCCTGCTTCTCAGCGGCTGCGACCGAGATCACCCATGGAGCGACCGAGAACGGATTGATCATGTCCGGTGCGTCTCCGTCGTTACCTGCGGCGAAAACCACCGTGATATTACGGTCGTGCATCATCCGCGTGGCGGTATTGATCGGGTCGTTCGGATCATAAGGATTGTCCGCAAGCGTCGTCCCCCACGAGTTATTGCAGACGCGAATGTTGTATCGATATTGATTTACAAGCGTGTAGTCCATGGCTTGAACGATGGCGTAGGTCGTAAGCCCGACGTCATTGCCTGCACGTATACCGATCAATTTCGCACCCGGTGCCATTCCCGTGTATAGACCTGCCGATGCAGCGCCAGTTCCTGCCGTTACGCCTGCTCCGAAGGTTCCGTGTCCGCCCTCGACGTCGGTTACGGCCATGTTCTCGACGGGTAGAACGGGCAGAAATCCGGCAGGCGGCTCTACCGGCAGATCAGCCGTCGCGAAATAGACGTTCTGGATTACGTTCTGCCCCAGTTGCAGATCCGGATGGGTCGCATCAATGCCCGTATCAATGTAGGAAACGCCGATGTTCCTGCCTGTCACCGGCAACCCGTTGTTGAGTGCCGTCACCTGACTGTCGCGGATGAGATTCTCGATACCCGTTATCGTCCGGCCTTCCAGATCAAGTAAGCGGAATGTGCGATTGGCGTAAAGCGATCGAATGCCCGGCTTTGCCTTCAACGCATTGAACTGTGTTCGGTTGATCGACGTCAGCACGATTGGCAACGCCTTTGTGTAGTGTCCGCCGCGAATGCCAAGCAACTGCAGCATCAGGAAGTCGTTATTTGTCACGCTGTGATCGAATGTGATCACAACCGGTGTTAACGACAATGGCGATGCATTGATCCTGGCTGCCAAAAGACCATCGACTGATGGTGCGGCAACGGCAGAAACGAAGGCTGCAATCGTGACGACCACTACGGCCGCGGCTTTTACGAGCGTTCTCATCGGGATCCTCCTCGTTTATTTAGCGTGAGGTTACTCAAAGGGGCTTGAGATTAACTTGAGTCCTGCTTGAGGCCGGTTCATACACCGCCCCAGAAAAGGCTGCCCAGTCGGACAGCCTTCCTGGGGGGACCCGAATACTCTAGCGATTAGAGTATTCGGACCGAAACGGTTCTGGTCAGCGGATTCACTGTGAACCGGACCAAACGCGTGAGCACCTTCGTCGTCGCTGAGACAGTCGAGCTTCCGCCGACCGTGCGCGTACCGCCGTTCTCGTTAGGCGAGCCTTGCGGCAGCAACTGATTCGACACGATCTGGAATGTGCTCGGACCGTTTGCAAACCCGAGTACACGGAAGACGTAGGTTGTGTTCGGCTGGACAGCGGAAGAGACGAACTCGGTCGCCGTTGCTCCGGCCGAACGCATCAGGACCTTCCCGTCCATAGTTCGCAGCTCAAAGTCCAGGTCCACTGCCGTAGCCGAGGTAAGCAGTCCCTCGAGAGCCAACGCATCGGACTTGGTGGTGACGAGCACGTCATCCCACGTGATGCCTTTGAATGTAGGATCGCCCCATGTAGCGCTCGTGCCGCCGGTGGCGGTTGGCTCACCGCCGAGCAATGTTCCTGTCTTCGTTTCCGTAAAGATCGAATACGTGACGGGCGCCGGCGGGCTCGACGAACCATCTCCATTTTGCGAACCCGTGCCGACCGTCGAGCCTGCAAACGCGTTTGCAAAGACTTTCGCGTCGAAGCTGAACATCTGCGCCAGCGGGTCGTTGAATTCAAGGCGTCTCGCAGCGGATGTTTGGCCGAGAGCCAACGTCTCGTTGTAGAAAAACGAAGTGCCCCTCGTGTCCGAGTTGCGTACCGTTACGGACTGATTCGAGATGCTCACGATCTGAAATTCAAGCGGTTGGTAGAGAGTCTTGTCGGTGGAGAATGCACCGCGTGCATTTGTCAGACGATTGTCGAAAGCCATCACGCCATTCGCGAACGAGACGTTGGAGATGGCTGAATCGACTTGAGTTGTAACGTCCTGACGTTCCTGTAGTGCCTGAGACGAACCCGAAAGATTGGACCACCCGAGCTGGCCAGTCGAGTTCACACCTATCGCCCGAACAACGTATTCGCTGTCGAACACGTCTTTCAAACCCGTCGGCGCAAAGATCTCAAAGATGGGTCCTTTGTCCTCCCACGAGGTTTGATCTCCTGCGGTGAAGAATGCATGGCGATAGCCCGTCGTCGAGGCATCACCGTCGGCATACACGCGCTTGCCGTTCGGTTCTCGCTGACCCGCAAACGCGGTTTTTCGTTTGAGAACTTCATATGCCACCGCACCCGCCACTGCATCCCACGTAACGTTTACACTGTGGGCCGAAGTAGGGGTGACTTTCACGTTTTGCGGAACCGCCGGAGCCGCCTGATTACCGGCGAAGTGCGAAACTTGGGTCGAGATTGTCGCCTGTCCGCCACTGACTTCGCGGGCATTGATGCCAAGCTCTTTCGCCGCGAAGATCTGTTCGATCATCGCACGATGCTTTCCGGGCGCGTCCGGATCGGTCGAATCCGACGGATACAGCATCTGGTCCGCAACGATGAAAGCATCGCGGGCTTTGACCATCGTATCCGGCGACGTAGTGCCGAGGATGTACATCGAGCCGAGGAAATCACGCTCGAAAATGTTGGTCCCGCGGCTGATTTCCTTCTGCGGCAAACCGTCCTTGGCCTGCGGACGCCTAAAGGTCGTGTCCGGATAAACGCGATTCATCATCTCGCGAATGTCCCACATCGTGGACATATAGATCTCGCCATCGCGATGCTCTTCAACCTGGCCGCTCGCACCGAAAGTTCCGTAGTCGGAATATTTCAGCGTTGAACGTGCACTCCGGATATACGCGATCGAATCCGGATCTCGTCCGTCGTCGCGGAAGAGCTGGCGGAAGCCTTTGGCGTTGACGACATAGTCACCCAGGCTGGCATTGTCCGTGATGGTGAACGCCCACATGTCTGCCTGCCCCTCATTCATGGCGCTTCCTTCCTCGCCTTCAAGTCCCGCGATAGGTGATGTGATCGCGTGCATCCCTTCGTGGTACGGAACTGTTCCTTCGAGAGCGAGGTCGTTGAAGTAGTAACCATGGCCGTAAACCGTCGGGTTCACGACGACGGGCGATTTGGTGCCTGTAACGGCTTCGATCAGCGCCGTCAAATTAAATGCAAGGGCATTGTCCATGCCCAACACCATTCTGACGAAATCAGGATGCGTTGGATCAGGCACGTCACCGTTGGCGACATCTAACGCGAGCAGAACATTCGGAATGTGAACCGTCGCGGGAAGCGGAGTTGTCTTGTTCGGATAATCATCCGGGAAAGCGCCGCCGCCGATCGTCGTGTTATCGCCGCCGATATGCAGGTAGTCGACATACTCAACGAGATAAGTTACGAAGAAGAACGCATTGATCTCGTCCTGATGTTCGGCGGGCTCTGCAAGGTGATCTTGTTCGTTAGTACGGGCTTCCAGCGCTGCCGGATCGTCCTTGCGGAAGTGCCAGGTGCCGAGGGCGGCCTGTCCGAACGGCAGTTTTGTAGCGAGTGCATTGTTAACGATGGTGTGCGCTCCGGTGAGAGTTCCATTTAAGCCGGTCACACGGTTCGTCGGATCGAAAGAGCGTAAGTTCACACGTTCCTGCCCGCAGGGCGCCACAATGCCGTTTGTCGTGCACGAGCTGATTATGCTGTTGTCCTTCAGGTTTGCATCGATCTGCGGATACTTCGGATAGATGTCTGCGGTTTCCGCTCCGGGCGTCGTTTGAAATGCTAAAAAGTCTTTACGTGCAAGGATCTCCCCGGTGTTTGCATCCACAGTGACCATATACAAGCCGAATGGATTGGTCGAAAACTTTGCGACCTTCCAGGCGAGACGATAGCCATCCGCAGTCGGGTAGATGGAGAGAGTCGGAGGAAATATTCTCTACGGCCGCCAGTTGCTGCGAGAGGATCGATAAACCGTTCTTCAGAAGGTTCGTCGCCGCGGCAGGCAGCGCAACGTAGAACTGCTTCAGATCGTTGTCCGCCGCCGTTCGTGCCTGATCTGCGGTCAGGGAAGGCTGAGTGGTGACGGCAACATCGCGAAAGAACGGGCCTGACGCCATGATGACTTGCTTATTTGCGTTCATCACAATGCCGATGCCGCCGTTCTCAACCGCGACGCCGTTGAACGTCTGCTGAAACCTGACAAGATGTCCACCGAGCGCATTGCGCGAGCTGAAGACACGGAAGTTATTCAACTCGGTGACGCCGAAGATGCCCGCGTTCTGCATGACGAATGTGCGTGCGGCTTCTTCCGGTGTACCCGAATACGGCTGCGATGCGAAGTCATACATCACGTCGGGTGATCCACCGAAATCGTTCCAGCGTGTGGTCATGTTTGGTGAGTTCACCGATGCCTTAAGGTTGTCGAGAGCGGAGAGCTGCGCCGCTGTTGCCTGGCGGACGTTCGGCAAATGGCGCGAGGCATTCAGATCGAAGTTTGGAGCTGAACGCTTGTAAATCTCTTCCACCATTCTCGACGCTCCGGGCGCCGCCTTGCCGGTGTCGAACGGTAGCGAAATCGTGGCTCCCAGGATCGCGGCAGTTGCGGTAAGCAAGATGGCGAACCGAAAAATGCCCTGCGTCTTAAGTGTTTTGCTAGTGTCTTTCATCCTCTCCTCCCAAGACCCTTAATGGGTGTAAATAACTTCTGCAGCCTATTAACGCTCGCTTGAGAAATTCTTGACGCCAAGCCACAACAGTTGAGCAGTACTTGAAAAAAGCGGCCGCGGATCGCCGGGCCGCTGTCAAGAACTCGTTCCAACCTCCCTGCCGGAACGAGAAGCCGCCGGATGAATTTCGCCCAGCGGAAGATTCGCGGGAGCAAGAATCTATTAGCCGCCAGTCGTAAACAACGCGCGATAAGTGCTGAGCTTCCGTGCAAGTACCGCACGGGAGACCGTTGTCGCCGGCTCGAATCGCGGTCCCGGGATCACAACGAATTGTCCCGGAGCTATTTCGCGAACCTCAGCCGGAAAGACTTCGAACAGGCCTTTATCGATTGCAATCTGAACGTAGCCCCGAAGCGAAGCCGGTATCTGCGCGTTGTCGGTCAGTGCCGTACCGTTTGACATGACGGTCGTGTTTGCAAGAGCGCGTGCCGCCGCGTCGTGCCCGAGTGCTTTCACCAACGCGACCGCAAGGTCAAGCCGGTTTACTGAGCCTGCCGGATTGAACGATGTGCCTGAAGCCTCGATCATTCCTGTCGGGGTGAAATCAAAGTCGCGGTTCGTTGACCCACGCGCGGTCGCGTACTCGGCGAACAACCGGAGGTCGCCGCTTACGTCGGTGAAACGCGGCGTCGAGCCAAGCGTCTGACGAAGGCTCGTGTTCAAGGCGAGTGAACGCGCGAGGTCCTCGCGAGTGACCGTCGAATTCGGACGGAAGCTTCCGTCTGCGAAAGTGTCGATCAGCCGGCTCTTTAAGGCTGCTTCAATTGCTGCCTGCTCGGGATGTCCCTGGATGTCGGCTATCACCGGCAGAATGAATCGCGTTTGCGTAATGTTTCCGTCAACCGGCCCCGGAGCCGCAATTTGAACCGGCGACGATACCTGTTGCGCAGCGGTCAACCCGCGTGCTCCGCGTATCTCGATGGTCCATGTTCCCGGCTCGGGATTCTGGACCACGATCTGTCGCTTATCCGAACCAATTACTGGAAAGTCGATCGCGGTCGAATGACTGACTCCGCTCGGGCTGGTGATGCGCATCCCGACGAGGTTCCCGGTTCCTTCTCCGGCAATCGTGTCAACTGTCGCAAAAACGTCAAGGACGTTGATGTTAGGGTCGACCGTGAATGTTCTCGCGTTCGTAGATGCCGGCCCCGAAACCTCGGGACTGAAATCGATGTGGAAGTTCTGCACGGGCGGACGTTCCTCACCGAAAACCACGTTGTAGGTAGCGTCCTGAATGTTCCTATATGGTTTGGAGCGGTTGAAAACCTTATCTACCGCCGCGTGTGCGTTGACAAAACCGGCCCCGACTTCCCATTCCTCGCGACCCGGCATTTTGGTGGCAGTCGAAGTAAGGATCTCGCGGATCTCGTCCGGCGAAAGCGTCGGATCCGCATCGAGCATCAGAGCGACAACACCGGAGATGTACGGCGTCGCCATCGATGTGCCTGAAATCTGTGTATAGAACGGGATGTGTGCGAGCGGAAGATCGGCGTCGGCGTCGAGGCCGTTCGCCGTAAGATTGACGGTTGAGCGTACCGATACAACCGCGGAGGTGAATTTACCCGCATTCGTCTCGTAAATGCGGCCGGTGCCTGGAGCAGTGATCGTTGGAGCATTGAAGTCATCGTTCGGATCTGCGTTGCTCAGTCGAATATCACGGTGAACACCCCGCGAAGAGAAGTCAGCCAGATCGCCTTCTTTCGAACCCGCCGCAACGCCGATCACCCACGGAGCCTTTGCATACAGGTTGTACGTGTCCTTCGTGGGCCCGTCGTTTCCGGCTGCGAAGATGACCGTGATGTTCCGGTCATATGCCATTTTCGAGGCAATCGTGATCGGGTTGTCAGGGTTGAACGCAGCCGCGCTGCCGTAGCTGTTCGAAATGACGCGGATGTTGTAGCGGAATTGATTTGCCAGGCCCCATTCCCACGCAGCGAGGCCGTTGATTACGAAAATACCAGCGCCAAGCCCCGCCCCTATGATCTTCGCGCCTGGGGCAACGCCCGTATAAAGGCCTCCCGATCGCAATCCGGTGCCGCCGATGATCCCGGCGCAGTGAGTGCCGTGGCCGACGGTTTGGTCGGTGTTCGGCACGTTTTCAATCGAGACGTGAGGAGTAAAACCCGGCAGTGTTCCTGCCGCAACGGGCGTCTGCACATTCTGAATAACTTTGGTCCCGAATTGGAGGTCGGCGTGTGTTGCGTCGACACCGGAGTCGATCACCAACACCGAAAAATTACCCGCGCCCGAGACCGGCATTCCGCCGTTCCGCAGCGTCATTGCAGCGTCGGTCTGCACTCTCTGGACACCGCCCAGGACACGTGCCTGATGCATGTAGTACATCAGGCGGTCGTTGGACCACAGCGATCTTACTGCGGAGCTCGCGGCAAGCGCGCGGACCTGACCCGCAGTCATCGGCTGCGCGACCATCCCAAGCGTCGGGAACGTTTGGCCGCCGGTCACGCCTGCTGCACGCAGCACGTTGAGATGCTCCTCCCGCAACCCGTTCGACGACTTGAATGAAACGATCACCATTCCGGCGTCGGCGTCGTTCGCGAGTCCCGCGAGACGGGCGCTCAGGGCCGGGCTAAGCGTCGCGCTTCCAGCTTGCGCCGACACAGCGACAGCGAGAGGCGAATTCGGCATTAGCCATAATCCGGCACTCAACGCCAACAAAAGCAGAAGGGTGAGCGTAGTTCTTAACAGATTCCTCTTCTGAGAGTTCACGGTCCTTTTTCTCCTTGAGGTCAATTCGGGAAATCAACGCAGCAAGGGTAAAGGAAGTACTTTGAGAAAAACTTGAGCGGAGATCTGAAGAGTTGAGGCGGACTTGAGGCTGGCGCGTATTTATCTCATAAGTTCTACAAACAAACGCTTTGTTTCTTCGGCCGGCTCGATACCGAGTTCGGTGTACAGGCTTTTTTTCATTCTTTCGAAATGCTTCTTAACGGACGCTGGCTTTCCCTGCGCGGCGTACGCTTTCATCGTCAGCCGGTGCATGTCCTCGCGAAACGGATCGCTTGCCAGGACTTCGCCCGCGTACTTCAACGCATCGGCCCAGTGTTTTTCTGAAAAGGAGAGTTTTGCGAGAGCGGCAACGACGCGTGCGGACTGCTCTGAGTAGAACTGGCGTCTTTCATCCGCCCAATCCTCATAAACGCCGGACATGAACTCCCCGCGGTAGATCTTGTGGGCGGCTTCGAGACTCGCCCGTTGATGCGCCACGTCTTTCTCGCGTTTTGCCTTCTCCGCTTCGACGATGCACCGCTCGAATTCTTCTGCGTCGATGGAATATGAAAGCTCGGAATTGAGCTGATAAGCGCCGTCCCGAAAGATAAGAAAGTTCTGCTTGAACGGCTGACGACTGTTGAGCGCTTTTCGGATATGCGAGATAGTTGGATGAAAATTCTTCTCGACGGCTTCAAGGTCCTCGTCGCGCCAGAATGCCTCGATCAGCACCTCCTTCAAAACGCGTCGATTCTTGCTGGTTGCGATGTAGCAGAAAATGTCTCGTGCCCGCCGCGTCGTCCAGGCGTCGGCAGCAAACTGAACGGAAGGATCGCGGAAGATCTCGACCGGGCCGAGCACACGTATCGTCAGATCCGTGATCGGGGCGGTCCGTTCTAATTGAGATTCGACGCGCGCCGGCCGCACCGAGCGTTCCGCTTTCAGTTCCTCGCGAAGATCGACGGGCAGGCGGTCGGCGATATCCTCATGTCCGAATATCGATGGATTGCGCCGGATCTCCCGCCGCAGCCAGTACTCGTAATCAAAACGATTCGAAAGATCCAAAGCCCGCCGTACGGACTCGATCATGGCTTTCGTGTTTCCCTGAACGAAGTACGTCTCGGCCAGGAGCATCGCCGTCAATGCTTCGTCGTAGTACTGATTGTGGCGGTTAAAATAATCGAGCAGCTCACGGAGGTGTACGTCAAGACGTTCTGAGATGCCCTCGGCAAGATCAAGTTGATAGCGGCGTAGACGCGCAGTGCAGACGCCGTGTTCGTTTCCCTGCCGTTCACGTCCCGTAATCAAAGCGTCCAGCAACGCGCGCGCTTTCGGGAGTTCACCACGCATGCGGAGGAAAGCCGCGCGTTCTTCGTTCAACTCCTTCGACGTAATGTCGATCTCAGCCTCATCATATGCATTCGCGGCCCGCTCGTAGAATTCCTCAGCGTGAGCGAAGTCACCTTTCTCACGATAGAAATTCGCGTAAGCCTCGAATATTTCGCCCCGCAAAAACCGCAAATTATAAAGCTGGCACAGCTCGAGCGAGCGGCTAAGGTGTTTTTCGGTGTCGTCAAATTCGCCGCGGTAAAGATGCAGGCGTGCCACGTTCAAGTGACCGATCGCTTCCTGCGGCAGTTGCTTGTCGGGCTGGCCCTCCCGGAAAATGCGTTTGAACCAGCGCAAAGCTTCGCCAAAATCTCCGCGAAAGCCCGGCGCAAGCGCAAGATTGTGAGTCACAAGGCGAACGTATTGGTCGTTTCCAAGTTTGTCAGCCAGCTCGAGGGCGATCCTGAACTGCTGTTCCGCCTCGGTCCATTTCCCTTGCACGATCAGACACAGGCCGCGCGTGTTTGCACACTTCATGAATGTTTCCGAAGTGTGCGACACAAGATTTTCGGCACGCTCGATGAGTGAGAACGACTCGCCGTATCTACCGCGACGACGCGCGAGACTGGCAAGCGAGTGAAGGGCTTCCCCTTCTCCGGTCGAATCCCCGGTTTTGTTTAGAAGCTCAACAGCGCGGTTCAGAAGTTTCGACGACTTTTCAATCTCGCCATGAAGCCGTGCGACTTCAGCCTTATGCAGCAGCGATCGAGGATGTGCCTCAAGCGAGCGGTCGGGTATCTGTTCGGCGAACAACCCGAGTGAAGTGAACGCGCCGGCGGCGATCCACTCGTTCCCCGTCTCTGCGATCACGGACGCTGCACGATCGAAGTTTCGCGCGTCAACCAGGTAGGGCAGGGCCACCTCCCACTTTCTGCTTTTGAGAAAGTGGTCGGCGATCCGGTTCCGTTCTTCGGCGACGCGTGCCTGGCCAACATCGGAGCGAAGGCGGCGGACTAAAAACTCGCGGAAGAGAGGATGGAATCTATATTCCTCGCCGGTCTGACGATCACCGGCAACGGTAAGAAACACGTTCTTCTGCGCGAGCTCAGGGAGTGCCGCCGAGCAGCGCAGGTCCGGAAACAGCGCGCTGCAAAGATCGAGTTGCAGCGATTCGAGCAGGGAAAGATCCATCAGCAGCCGCTGCGTGTCCGGCGACTCCCGCGAAAAAACTTCTTCAGCGAAATAATCGAAGATGTCGCGTTCCGATTGCTGGAGAATTTCATGCAGGTCCAACGCCGCCGGTCCATTTGCCGAATGCATCTCCTGCTCGGCAACCTGACGTACAAGCTGAAGCGCCGTTATCCATCCCTGGGTTCGCGCGCGATACTCGGCTATTTCTTCGTCTTTCAGCTCGACGTTGAGCGTTTGTTTGAAAAGCTCTTTCACTTCGTCGTCGGTGAAAAGAAGATCGTCGCGCGTTATCACCAACGCAGCCGACTGCGTCTTTCGGCGCATGGTCGCGAGCGGCGGAAGGTCGCGGGTCGTTATCATCAGATGGATAAGGTCCGATGAATATTGCAGGAGTCGATCGACCAGCTTGTGAACGATGGTATCGCGCCCGATATGGTGGTAGTCATCCAGAACAAGAATGAATGGCTGCTCGACCGATTGAAGTATCTCGTTTATCAGCAGGTCCGCCGATCGTTCCGGAAAGCGAAGCACCTCTTCGTTAGCTTCGCTCAGGTACGGGAAGATAGCTTCGCCGAATGCTGGATAGAGGTTCTTGATGCCGTGCGCTATATAACCGAGAAAGACGATCGGATCAGCGTCGGTATGGTCGAGCTGGTACCAAACCGTGGGCCGTGTCTGGCGGCGAACAAAGTCAGCGATCAGAGTGGTCTTGCCGCAGCCGGCGTCCGCCGCAACCATTGTTATGGGAGAACCCAGGTTGGCTTGCAGCTTCTTAGTGAGCCGCGGGCGCTGCAGTAATTCGGTAACAGCGCGAGGGGGAAGCAGTTTTGTGCGGAGAAAAAAGTTTCTGTCCTGCATCGCTTCGACGAGACCTACCGGTAGGGCTCTATTATGCCACGTCGCTCGGATGCAAACCGAAGGTCTCGGTTATGGTGATTGCAGTTTGAATTAACGCCGAAGGCGTTGGCTAATTTGAGCCCAGGGTTGGAGCGCAGCGACAACGCTGGGTCGGTATCCCCAAATTTCGATGTAACCCTGTAAGGGTTCGCCAATTGCCGAACCCTTACAGGGTTAATCATGATTTGTGAATTGTTCCCAGGGTTGTCGCTGCGCTCCAACCCTGGGCTCAAATTAGCCAACGCCTTCGGCGTTAAAATCAAATTGTGTCCTACCAATTATCGCTGCGGCTTAGATGGTTTCGCGCCCCTGATAATCGGAAGGAGTTTCGAAACTCGCCCGAACGTTTCCGCGTGAATGCGCGCGGCTTCGGCCGGCGAACGCCCGACCTGCTTGAGGAGCAAATTCGTCTCTTCGCGGTCAAAGGCAAGCGTTTTCTCATCGATAACGTCAAGCTGCTGTTTCGAACGCAAACGCCATAACGGGTTCGGCGGCTTACTTCGACACAGAAGAAGCAGGTCCGCAGTTTCGGAAAGCGACGGCTGTAGAATACTGAAGAACCCACCGAACCACTCGGCGTCGAACAAATGATGGATGCCGTCAAGAACAAGCAATGGACGATGATCCTTTTCAGCGGTTTCCAACTCGGAAAATATATTAAGGAAGAATGCCGCCATTGCGGCGGGCGAAGAATTCGTAACGGCAGGCAGCGAGTCACGGACAGCTTTGTTGCTCCCGACCACTCGAAGCACGCTCGTTGCCAGGTAACTTGCGAAAACATTCCAATCGACGTCCGACGATTCCACCGTAAACCATGCGGTGCGCTTTCGCGTTCGCGCATATGCCGCCGCGATTGACGTTTTTCCGGTCCCCGCACGACCGGACACCAGTGTCGCGGCGAACTGGTTGAGCGATCTTTCGAGTTTTTCAATGAGCCTTGGCCGTTCGATCAGCCCGGCACACGACGGAATCGCAAGCTTTTCATTCAATATATGCACGCCGTCCCGTTCGCCTTTTGAAGGCGTTGCAGTGGGGGTGTAGATCGCTGGCGAATAGCTTTCTGTCGAGTCGAAATGGTCTTGAAGGATGAAGCTCATAGTCATCGATCAGACGATACGACCCTATCCTTGAGAAAAACTTGAACCACACTCAAGTTTTTCTCAACCAGCCGGCCATAAAGTCGCTGTAAGGTAAGAAGCCCAGTTAATGCGTTCGGGAATCGGCGGCGCTCGATGCAATACAAAGGCAAAGATTGGATAACGGCATTCCAACGCTGGACGCATATAATACGCCCGCTCTTGGCGTCCATTACGAGTCTGAATTGCGCGCGAAAGCGCGGATCCCGACCAAATCAGATGAATAGATTCCTGGCACTCCTACTACTATTTCTGCTGGCGGCGCAACCCGCCTTGGCTGGCCTTTCTGTCGTCAAGTCAAACGGCATCACACTCACCGGCGCGGACGGCATCCAGTTTGTAGGGATCAACGGCATTACGCTCACGGGAGCAGACGGAATCTTCAATTACAATTCGAATGGCATCACGCTCACGGGCGCGGACGGTATCACGCTGACCGGAGCTGACGGCGTCACGTCTACAGGTTCAAACGGCTCAACCTATACAGGATCAAACGGGATCACATTGACAGGGGCCGACGGCATCACCCTTACGGGAGCTGATGGCATCACGCTGACAGGTGCCGACGGCATAACGCTGACTGGCGCCGATGGTAAGCAATACACTGCTGATTCGATCATCCTTCGCCGGCCGAACGGAATAACTTTAACAGGGGCTGACGGCATCACGCTCACCGGAGCGGACGGGATAACTTTGACAGGAGCCGACGGCGCAACGCGGGTCGGAACGAACGGCATAACACTTACTGGAGCTGATGGGATTACGTTGACCGGAGCCGACGGCATAACCCTGACGGGCGCTGACGGCATTACTTTAACGGGCGCCGATTCGGCCACGGGCATCGGAACAACGGGCGTACTTTTCGACCACACAAATCCCACGGGCATCACGCTCACTGGCGCAGACGGCATCACGCTCACTGGCGCGGACGGCATCACGCTCACCGGCGCAGATGGCATTACGCTCACCGGTGCAGACGGCATCACGCTCACAGGTGCGGACGATACTATGGGACTTCAGGGTGTTGATCCTGAGCTTGCCGTTACTCTTAATAACGCGACCGACGACAGCAACATAAACGCCGTGATCGTCTACCACACAGCGGTGACTGACGCTGACATCGCGCAGCTTCGGCATATCGGCATCACGGGCGGAACGCGTTTGCGTATGCTACCGATGGTTTACGTCACTGGAACCAAAGCGCAGCTCCTCGCGATTTCACAGTCGCCGAGAGTCCGCTCGCTCTACGGTAACCGCACGCTGACGTTCAACTCCGATCCTTACTTCAACGCCACCGGCGTACAGCGTGTTGCGCCCGACGAAGACCTTCGTCAGCAGAACGCTATGCCCGTAACCGGCCGCAATGTCACGGTCGCGGTCCTCGACACGGGCATAAACAGCCTGCACGGCGATCTTGCGGGCAAAGTAGTTCAGAATGTTCGATTGGGGGACACGCAAAGTCTGCCCGGCTCGTTTGTTTATCCGGCTCCAATCGAGAATCTCAGTAACACGGATCTCGTGAGTGGCCACGGAACTTTCGTCGGCGGCGTGATCGCCGCAAGCGGAGCGAACTCTTCTGGACGATTAGCCGGTGTTGCTCCGGGCGCGCGGCTTCTGGGGCTTAGTGCCGGCGATCTAAACCTCATGCACGTCCTTTCGGGATTCGATTACCTCCTTGAGAAAAGAGTCCAGTACAACGTGCGGGTAGTGAACTGCAGCTTCTCAGCGAACACGGTTTTCGACTTTAACGATCCGGTAAACGTGGCGACCAGGATGCTGACCGACGCAGGTGTTAACGTTGTATTCTCCGCCGGCAATAGCGGTTCCGGGAACGGGACGATGAACCCGTATGCGATAGCGCCGTGGGTGATCGGCGTTGGCGCGACCGATGCGGCAGGCAGGCTCGCGGGCTATTCGTCACGCGGCAATTTTGGTGACGCTTTGCAGCACCCGTCGCTCGTCGCTCCTGGAACGAACATCATTAGCCTTCGGAGTGGGCCGACTGTCACAGGAGTCTCCGGGATCGCGGGTGCGGACGCTCAGCGTCTGGCGGCAACCGAAATGCCGTACTACACGACGGCAACAGGCACATCGTTCTCGGCCCCTCAGGTTACCGGCGCCATCGCGTTGATGCTCGAAGTGAATCCGAGCCTTACTCCGGCCGACGTCAAAGACATCCTAAGCCGCACGGCAACGCCGCTGCCTCGATACTTCTTCCATGAAGCCGGCGCCGGGATGCTCAACACATACGGCGCAGTGCTCGAAGCCGCGTTTCCGGAACGCCATATGGGTGAATTTCGCTCAACGCTTTCGCGCAATGCTATCCGGTTCGTCACCCGCACATCGCAGACGTTTGAGCAGACCGTGTTTCCGAACTCGACAAGCTTGGCGAACGTCGCGATCCCGCAGAACACAATTCAGGCGGGCATCAATATCTACTGGGACCTCAGTGCAAACGATTTTGGACTGAGAGTTTATGATCAGTCGAACTCATTAGTGGGTGAATCGAATTATCTCAACCTGCCTGGCTTCACTGGACGCCGTGAGAAAGTAGTGCTCCGCAATCCGAAGAGCCAAACGCTTTCTGCGTCGATATCGCATTCAGGTTACGTGGGGACAAGTCAGCAAGTCTTTGGCGCGGTCGATGTAACGCAGGTTGAATATCCGGTCATGCTCGACCTGTCGACTCTCTCACCTGATCAAGCTGCACAGGTCGAGAGGAGCTTGCTTGCAAATCTTATGCTGCCGGAAGGCCGAAAATTCCGTCCAGACGCAGCCGTAAGCCGCCTTGAACTCGCTGAGGCGATGATCCGATCAGGCCTGGTTCCGCAATACATGGCGTCAGCTCCGATGTTTACTGATGTTCGCGATACGTATTCGCGAAACGCGGTCGAGAGCTCACAGGCGTTTCCGTCCGGTTCACTGTTTTATGATGCGACCCCGGGCAAAAATTTCTATCCGTTCAACGGGGCCACTAAACTCGCCGCCGCGATCGCGTTTGTTAAAGCCGCTGGCCTCGGTTCTCAGGCAGCCTCCGCTACGCTTCCGCTGACAGTCTCCGACGCCTGGTCGATACCCGTCGCGTGGCGAGGCTACGTCGCCGTCGCTCTGCAGCGAGGCTTTGTTTCCCTTGACGGCAACGCGTTCAATCCGTCACGCAGCCTCACCCGGGTCGAGCTCGCAACGTCGCTCAATACCCTGGTATTACAATAACCACGACAGGTTCCGATATAGGTCCAGTGTCAGATACGCGTACTGGTTCAGTTGGAAATACGCCGCAGGCGTTGGCTAATTTCAGCCCAAGGTTCGAACGCAGTGAGAACCTTGGGATCAATAATTTATAACACTGATAACCCTGAAAGGGTTCCGCAACCACGTAACCCTTACAGAGTTCAATTCATGTTAGGTTACAAACCCAGGGTTGTCGCTTGCGCTCCAACCCTGGGCTGACATTAGCCAACGCCTTCGGCGTATTTTCAAACTGGACCACTACCCAGATACGCAAATGCGTGAGGGTTTGCGCGGTCGCAATCACGATTCAGGAGGGCCAGGAATTCCGGTCGGAATTCTCAATTGCACATGCCGTGTGGCCGGCGGTCTAGCGGATATTGAAGGTCATCTCCAACACGGCCCAGGATGCTACCGCCTTGCCATCTTTCATCGCTGGTTTGAACTTTGATCGACGCGCAGCATCGATTGCTTGTTCAGTGAGACCATCAGGAAGCCCACGAACAACCCGCACGGCGTTCACAAAGCCATCCTCATTCACCAGCACACGCAACGTCACTGAACCCTGAGTACGATTGGCACGAGCTGCTTCCGTGTATTGAGGAGTTGGCGCATACAAGCGCACTGGCTTTGTATCCACACTACTGGCTACCGCGCCGGCAGTGTTGGCTGCAGGCGGCTGAACGGGAAAACGTGGACCATCTCCTGTGCCGGCGCCCACGCCCGCCTCGCCGAGATGCTTTAGCCTGGCCAGGAGAGAAGATGGCAATGCCAAACCGCCGCTCTGTCCATCCGGACTTTTAGCAGCTATGCCGATCACTTCGCCATAGCGGTTGAAAACCGGCGCACCTTTGTTATTCGAGTCAACCGTAAGACTTATCGAGAACGTTTGAGTATTCTTTATTGTCTCGATACCGGTGACCCTGCCAGCAGCTATCTGCCCGGAATCGCTGAGCATGTAGACGCTGTCATTCAATGCGACTTGTTCGCTGTCTCCCAGGCTTAAGGGCGAAACTTCTGCCGGCGTCTCCAGCAAGACGTACGGCAGAAAATAGTTGCCGGAGGATAAGACTTTTGCCGTGCCCGCCTGTGTCGCAGCGGTAACGTGAAGACGCGAGTTCCTATCGACAGTTTCGACTCCCGTAGCGATGAGATCTTTGCGGATAAAAAAGCCGGGCGCCAGGGAGATTGTTTGATTTGACTGGTCCACTGCCTTGACCATTACGATAGAAGCGCGTGCCTGCTGGATGCGCTCTCTTGCTGTCGAGTCAAGTTCGCTCGCATCCTGGCCAAACGTCGCGACGGCGCACACAGCCAGGACCATCGCGACATTAATGAACCTTAGAGCACAGGGCGACTTCATCATTCACCTCCATAGTTTTCGCAAAAAGGATTTAACCGGCCCCACTACACACGAATGGGAGAACTCATCCTAAATCGCTTTAATCTGAAGCTGCCTCATGAACAGTTTCTCTCAAGTGACTTATAGGGCTAACGAGCGTAGCCACTGCATTAACCAGGTCACTTGGCACTACCGGTTTGGCGAGATGGGTTTGATAGCCTGCGGCCAGGGCTCGCGCTGCGTCTTCTGCGCTGGCGTATCCCGTTAGCGCCAGAGCCGGGATTCTTCCACCGCGCTCCAGGTCACGAGCGCGGACTTTTCTGATCAAGTCATAACCATCTTCGCTGGGCATTCCAATGTCAGACACCAGCACCGTTGGTTTCCATTCGTCAAATACCTCAAGCGCCTCGCGAACCGTTGCGGCTGCTCTCACCGCTGCGCCGGTCTGTGACAAGGCCATCGTTAATACCTCTCGCGCGTCCGGTTCGTCATCTACAATAAGCACCCGCAAATGCCTGAGGTTCGCGCTCGCAAATTCTGACTCTAACGACTGGTATTGCTCGTCGCCATGTCCATCACCGCTTTTTGCGGCATCCCGCGCGACGACTAGCGGCAGTGTTACTGTAAACGTCGTTCCCTGCCCGACCCCTTTACTGGCGGCGAAGACCGTTCCACCATGTAACTCAACCAGATGACGCACGATTGCCAATCCCAAACCTAGTCCGCCGTGATGCCGCGTTGTGGAGGCGTCCGCCTGACGGAATCGATCAAAGATATAAGGCAGAAAGTCTGGAGTGATCCCTTCACCCGTGTCCTGCACGATGATCACGGCGCTGGTATCTTGTCGTCGTAAGTGCACATCGATGCGGCCATTCCGCGGCGTGTACTTCACAGCGTTGGAAAGCAAATTCCAAACGATCTGTTGAAGCCGATTGGCATCTCCAGAAATAGGCCCGGCCGCTGGATCGAGTTGCAGACGAAGGTCGATGCACTTGGCATTCGCTGCCGGACGAACAGTCTCTACGGCAGCCTCAATTGTCGGAATTAATTCAACCGCGTGTTGTTCAAAGCGAAACTTGCCTGTGATAATGCGTGAGATGTCCAGGAGGTCTGCAATAAGTTGATTTTGCGCTCGAGCATTCCGCTCTATCACCTCGAGGCCATGCGCAGTGTGCTTTTCATCCAGCTTGCCTCGGACCAGCATATGGGACCATCCCAGGATAGCGTTTAGCGGAGTGCGCAGCTCGTGCGAAATCGTTGCGAGGAACTCATCTTTGAATCGGTTAGCCGCTTCTGCTTGCTTCCTCGCCTCATGTTCACTCTGCAGTAAACGTTCCCGCTCTTCCTCAGCACGCTTCTGATCGTCAACGTCGGTGCATGCACCAATCCACTCACGCACGTCGCCGTCCGTGTTCAACAGTGGCATGCCGCGGGCGACATAATGCCGCCACTGTTGCGTTGGAGCGTGCCAGAGCCGGCCCCTTGTTTCATAGAGCGTGCGGTTTTCAAGGGCCTTCTTCCAAACTTCCTTCACTCGGTCGCGATCCGCGGGGTGCAACGCATTTTGCCAACCAAAGTCACGATAATCTTCCCAGGTTTGTCCGGTATAAGCCTGCCACGCCGGTTGTTCGGTGACGAAAGCTCCATTGGCATCAGCAATCCATGGCACATTTGTAATGACCGACACCAGCGAGCGAAAGCGCTCTTCCGACTGCTCAATAGCCAGACGGGCAAGAACTTGTTGGGAAATATCTCTGAAGTAGCAAACCACGCCGTAACCGCCCTCCGGGAGCGGGATGCGGTTGATCTGCCATTCATAAAACTCAGTCACCTCGCGGTCAAGGCGCGTCTCGATTCGCTCGGGAACGATGTAAGGCTCGCCCGTTTCGAGCGTGTGGTGAAATCGATCAATGATTTCGTTCGCATATGCGTCCGGCCATAGCGTTTTGATCACCTCGCCGAAGTCACGGCCAATGAGGTCTGAAATACTTCCGAAGGCACGCAGCGCCGTGGGGTTCACCTGCCGGAGGCGGAAGTTGCTATCCACTAAGTAGACGCCAAGGGGAGCTTCGTTCAGTAGCGTCTCAAACTGGGCCGTGCGCCGGCGCACGTCTTCCTCTATCTTCTTGCGCTCAGTAATGTCGCGCGTGAAACAACGCGTGTGAACGAACTTATTGTCTTCCCAAAACACGTTGGAATTTATAAGCACGTCACGAATCGAACCATCTTTGCAACGCAATTGCGCCGGATATTCGTGCAGTGTCTCGCCGTGCGACAGCCTGCCAAGAATGTCTTCAATCACCGGTCGCTCAGAGTGAAACTCTGCGATGTGACGACCGATGTACTCCTCGCGCGCGTAGCCTAACATTTCCAATTCGGCGCTATTGGCCCAAAGAATAACGCCATCTGGTCCAACCCAATGCATGCCGACGCTGGCGTTCTCAACAAAGTCGCTGAGCTCCTGCTTAGTGCGGCGCACGGATTCTTCAGCCTCCGTACGTGCGCGCAGGAGTCGCATTCTCTCCAGCGCAATCGCAGCTTGGTTAGCCGCGACTCTCAGAACAAGCATCTCGATCTCGGTGGGAAAGTCTGCACGGTCCGAACCAGCGACGAGAAGTCCGATCTCTCCCTCGATTCCGAGATTAAACTGAGCGACCCTCAGTTCTCCTGTGCCCGCAGGATGTGGGACGATCCAAGGTGAAGTGGGCGGGTCGTTTTGCAACCAGCCTTCGAGGGTTCGCCCCACTTCCCTCGCTTGACCATCAATGTTTCGATGCCCGGCAATCCGAACCGCCTCGAACCCGGAGTCTGCGGCAGCATCATTCAATCGCGCGTATATGAATTCGAGTCGCAACATTCCGAGCACCGCGTCCAGCAATGTTCCGACAATCTGGGAAGGCTCTGATGGCTCGCTGCCACTCCAAATTGCGGGCAGCGCTAATAAACTCACCAGATCATTAATGCCGCGGCGAAGATGCTGCACCTCCCGCGCTTGGTGTTCCAGATCTAACTCCACTTGTCCCCTGCCTTGATGTTAGGTCCTTGTCATGCGGCGCTTGCGCAACTCCTGCATGAACTCGTCTGGAGGTACATAGAACGGATTCTCCTGAAGGATACCGCCTATAATAATCATCGGATGTGTGCGCATGATGTCAATCACGATCTCCCCGCCAAACTTGGCGAGATCGTACGTTCATATCACGGGGTCTTTGTAGCGGGGTAAAAGATAATTCAGTCTTGTCTCGTACTCAACCAGATCGTTGACGCCCGGACGGTCCTCCAGCGCCCATTCCATGTGGGCAACCAGGCGCGTTAGCGGGAATCCCTGCTGCTTGCCTCCCTCAAGCACCTCCTCGATCAAGGCGAGCATCCTGTCCTGATCGAAGTGGCCTTCGCGTAAATAGGCGTCCTCCCAATTGCGCAATGCGAGCTGGCCGTCTTTTTCGGCAGCATCCGTATCGATGCCAGCCGATTCCAGTCTGCGAAGGTGCTCCTCCCGCAGGGCTGGGTTGACGATGTGAAAAGCTTTCTCGCCCCGCTCAAAGCCTTCTTTGATGAAGGGAAGCAAGACACGATACTCTTCATCCGGGCTGTTGAAGAACGCACAGACGTGACGTTTCGCACCGAGTGTGGCACTTGCAAACCGGATCGGCTTCTCACTTTCGTCCGGCCCCGCTGACTCAAAGCTGGAGGACTCACTCGTTATAACGCTGTCTTTATTCGAGGTCACACGCTTCTCCTTAATATATATCGACACGCTTCGCAAAGAGCTTGTCGGACCAACACCACATGTTCGATCAGTTGATTAACGCAAGGTCATTCCGCTGGAAGAGCTGGCACTCGTAACCCCCGGTCATTCCTACCGCATTGGTTACCGCCGCGTCAAAAGGTAATCTTAAACCCGCCGAACGAGCAACAGTCTGAAAAGAAAAAGCCGCAGGCGGAAGTGGCGTTCACATATTTACCTCTCTCATCACCGTCTCCTTTGAGTGAAACGGGGCTTGGACTGATAACGGGAGACAAGTGTCGTTTTATATGTGTGGCAAGGCACAGACAAACAGTTGGCGCTCGTTTATGTTTGTCATCTGGCAATCTACTCTGAAGATCCCAAGTCGCTATAGATGTCGCCAGCAGATCGGACCGACGGCTAACGATCTTAGCCAGAGGTCTATTCACTTGGGCATCCGCAGGAACATTGATGATATGACAACTGGAATCGCAAACAGCAAAACACGGACGAAGCCCACTGCGCGCGTTGATCGATGATCGTGTAAAGCGAGTCTCCGATAAGAAGATGCCAACCCGGCGCATCCCCTCGGTCTTTCCTGATGCGCATGTAGCGAACCTCTTTGAATTGCGACAAATGCTGAAGGCCTCCGTGGGTCACAGGCTGAATAGACTAAAAATTTCAGCGCGATGGTTCCAGACATATCGGTTCCAGAAATTGAATTGGGACCCGGAAGATTATCTAAACATTCTTATCGAGCTGACACGATGATTTTCCGGCTAACCAGCAACCTTAAACAACTAATTGATGGAGGTCGAATGATGAGTAAAGTAGTCGCAGTCCACAATCATACTGGTGAAATTCTCCTATGTACGAGGTTTGTCAAACCGCTCGTAGGTACCGCGGATTATGAATTACTGGTTCATCCCGGAACGAAACAAAATCTACAGAGGACTACAGGTGACCCCGGCGATCCCAGTCGTACTTCGGTTATTGCGAAGGCACCGCCTGACACATGGAAAAGCACCGTTGATGATGCCCATCCAATTGAGATTCCCACGGCTTATGGGTGGGGTGAGCTGAGGGAGGGCGAACGGCATATCGACATTTATCGCGCGGTGTATTCAGGCCCTCGCCGCGATGCTCGATACTCTAAATACGGTTTAGCGGAATACGTCTCTTCAATTTACCTTCAGACCGGGGATGGCTCCAACCGTTTGGAAAACATCAAAGGTAAAAGAAATTTGGATTTTTACATGGGGCAGCGAAGTGCAGATTGGAATGACAGCCAGGGCAAGGAAAATAGATTAGATCCGGCTCGTGACCAGCTTCAACTCCGTGGCACGCCTCGAAGAAATGATGCCCCGGTAGATCTCACTCTGCACATATCCAAGTGCAAACCCGGAGCCAAAGGTAAGACATTTCCCGGATACGAGCTTACGGGTTTCGTGAAGAAAGAGCCGACCACGGAACAAAAGATCGCCACGCATTTTAAGGGCCTTGGACCAGGCTACGTAAAAGGAGTCCTCAAAGGCGTCAACACTGACAGGAATAGCGCCGCACAAAGAATGAAGGCAGCAATGAACCACCCGAGCACTCAAAGTTTGCGTGATACGGCTGCTACGGCTGGCTACCAGTCAATTGCCTTTGTCACGGGGTTTGATGCCGCGCTTGGTGTTGGCGCAGGAGCCATGATAGGCATGCTCATGGGACTAGGACGAGAGGCGGATAACAAAGCTTACCTTCTCACATCTGAAGACTTAACAATCGGAGTAGAGGAGGGCATAACTGCATTCGAAGGCCTGTTCTTATCAACGGAGCCGCCAACTGCGATAGCGGATCATTACGAATTCTTTGTTGAAGCGGACGTTGATGTTGTCGCCGGAGTAGGTGTTAGATACTTTTGGAGTATGGGCGGCAGCAACGGGCTACTTACCACTATCACTACCGGCGAAGAACTGGGTGCGTCGTGGGGAATAGGATGTAGTCAGGCTACTTTGATCCAGTAGTCTCTCATCGCTGATGTCTGTATCTCAGTGCTGACGATAACGGATTGACTGCAGGGTCCCTTGTGCAAATGAGGGTGAAAGTCGCGGATGATTTTAGCGTCCATGTAGTGCCAGGCAGAGATGCCTGGCACTACAGGCTTTTGTTCTTCTTTGCTGCGTGTGTGCTCGTCGGCGCTGGTTGCAATACACACACGACAAATAGACCGCGCGACCCGCAGCAGCAAGCTCAAAAACAACCGGCGTCGAATTCGGCTGTCTCGCCTCCAACTCACGATTCATACGATTTCACCAGTCTCGACGATTTGCTTGCGCGTATTGCGCGTAAGCATGGCGGCTGTGCGTTAGTCGTTGTAAAAGACGAAAAAGTAATCTATCGCAAGGGTTTCGGATCGCATGGCCCAGACAAAGTGATTCCGATTGCCTCGGCTTCAAAGTGGTTGGCAGGTGCTCTCATTATGAGTCTTGTCGATGAGGGTAAGCTGTCGCTCGACGATCAGCTCCGGAAATACCTGCCCGAATTTGCCGAAGACAAAGCGAACATCAGCATTCGCCAATTGTTCGCGCATACATCAGGTCTTCCTGCGGAGGCACGTTGTCGTAATGACAAGCGGACGACTCTTGAGCAATGCGTGAATGAGATCGCGCGAATGAAACTCAGAGCTGCTCCGGGTGAAGAGTTTTATTACGGTGGTGTTTCTATGCATGTTGGCGGACGCGTCGCTGAAATCGTAAGTGGACAATCCTGGAATGAATTGTTTGTGACAAGAGTTGCCGCACCACTCGGCATGTCGCATACGGATTTCTTTGCCTATGGACCAACCGGTAATCCGCGGCCGGCCGGCGATGCAAGAAGCTCCGTTGACGAGTACGCGCGCTTTCTACAAATGATTCTTCAACGCGGTAGTTTTGGCGGGAAACGAATATTGTCAGAATCGTCAGTAGTCGAGATGCATAAGGATCAAACCGCCGGTGCACGCATCGTTTACACGATTTATGAGAAACATGCGGCGCTCGACCAAAGCTTACTGCTAGCGCGTTACGGAGTTGGTGTGTGGCGTGAAAAAACAGATGCTTCCGGTCAATTGCTTGAAGCGAGTTCACAAGGCGCTTTAGGCTTTAGCCCATGGATCGACCTTCGAGCGAAATTTTGCTGGAGTGCTTTCGGTGCGTAGCTCGTTTAGTCGTGCTTTGCCGGAATACCTGGAAGTGAAAAATCAGATTCGCCGCATTATATCGAAGTGATAACAAACCGGAATGAGGCTCGGCGGCAAGTCCACTAATAAGCCAATCAACTCGAAACAGGCGAAAGTGAAAAACTCAACTCTGATCTAAGATGTGCTCAGCTCTTTGTTCTATTTCGCGAGAACCAGTTCAGGAGACCGCTTAATGCAACGTGTCAAAGCCGTGTTTGTCATCTCGATATTTCTTCTTCTTGCTCTCACGACCAAAACAGCCGCACAACAGGGGTCAGACGACAAACTGAAATCACGCGCCGAACTGACTAATTACGAAGAGACGACTCGTTATGAAGAAGTCTTGAATTTCATCGCCGAGCTCCAAAAGCGAAGTCCGCTCATTCGTCTTGAGTCCTTCGGTAAGTCGGAAGAGGGACGTAGCCTGCCGCTCATGATTCTCTCTGACTTGCCGCTCTCGAACCCACGGGATGCGCGCGGCTCGGGCAAGCCCATTGTCTTTATCATGGCAAATATTCACGCGGGCGAAGTCGAAGGCAAGGAGGCCATGTTGCACCTTTCGAGGCGCATCCTGTTTGGCGATCTGAAGCCGCTGCTCAGCAAATTGATAATTCTTATCGCGCCGATCTACAACGCCGACGGCAATGAGAAGATTAGTATGAATAACCGCACGGCGCAGAATGGTCCCATCGCTGGTGTTGGCGCGCGCGAAAACTCAAAGAGCTACGACCTCAATCGCGATTACATGAAACTCGACTCATCTGAGGCGCGCGCGCTCGTCAACTTGCTGAATCGTTGGGATCCACATCTCACAGTAGATCTACACACCACGAACGGCTCGTATCACGGTTACCATCTAACTTACTCGCAACCGCTTAATCCAAATGCGAGTGCTGCCATCCTGAGTTATCACCGCGACAAGATGCTGCCTGCAATTACCAAAGCGATGCTGAAGAACCACAGGCTGCGGACTTACTACTACGGCAATTTTCCGCGCTTTACTAATTTGCCGGCACCGGGTGGGCCGACCCGTTGGGAGGCGTTCACGCATCAGCCGCGTATAGGACAGAACTACCACGGTCTTCGGAATCGACTGACAATTCTTTCGGAAGCTTATAGCTACCTCACATTTAAAAGACGTGTTGAAGTGACGGAAAAATTTGTGGAAGAGATCTTTAAGTACGCTGCTGCAAAAGCCGGAGAGATCTCTCAACTTACAAAACGCGCAGACGACGAAACTGTGCGTCAGTTTTCAAGCGGCGAATTAATTGAACAAGGTGTTGAGTTTGAAATGCGGCCTTTGCCAAAGCCTGTGGACATTCTGATTGGCGAAGTTGTGAAGGTAAAAAACCCGCGCTCGGGGAAAGAAATGACCGCGATGGTTGAAGATAAGTTCAAGCCGTTGCGAATGGACGATTATGGGATCTTTGCTGCGAAAAGAAGTGTAGTTGCACCACGCGCTTACATCTTTAAACCTGAAAAGAATTTGGAAGTGGTGATTGAGAAACTGGTTCAACACGGAATCACTGTGGAAGAACTGACTGCGCCGCTGCAGACTGAAGTTGATGTGTTCACAATCGCAAACGTCGCGCGCTCACAACGCGTCTTTCAAAATCACCGCGAAATGAAAATCAAGGGGACGTACAAGAAGGAGAATATGACCTTCCCCACGGGATCAATCATTGTGAGGACCGCGCAACCACTCGGCCGGCTTGTTTGTTACCTGCTTGAAGCGGAAAGCGACGACGGCCTGGTTAATTGGAACTTCTTCGATCCCTACCTTGAAACAGGAAAGATGTTCCCCGTTTACAAAATAGTGCAGAACGTCAACGTGGCCAGCCGGGTGTTAGAGAAGTACTGAACGACGATGTTGTTAAGTATTCACGATTTGCGGATCGTTTAGCCGAGTATTGTTGTAAGACTCTGAGCCCACTGCGAGTGAAGCTGCGTGCGCGGCAAAAAAGCTGGCCCGCGTCCGCGCGCGTGGTATTGACCTAAGAATTCGTCGGCCTTTGAGCATGAATTCCACGACCCATTTCCCTTTGGCCCAGTTTTGTCGCCGGGCTTAAGCCGGCGGCTTGGTAGCGTTTGTAAACCATTGCTGCTTCTCCTTTCGATTAGGATTCAGCAGCCGTCAAAGTGGCAGTGATTCTAATCTCGAGCTTATGGAGAGTCACGCGATTTTTGAGGTGCCTCCGCTCGTTCTCGGCTCTCCGCCGCTGCGCTTCTTCGCGAGCCCATTGATTGGCGTCGTCGCGGTTGAACCTGAAAAGATCGCCCATAGAAGCGTGAGGGAGCGGCGACTGTTCCGGCTCTCGCTTGGCCCACTTCATGATGCCTGCCGTCGGTCTTTAATAGAGCTGTCTCTGGGCGGTTTCTCGCCGTGTCTTGCAACAAAAATTGCGCGTTGTGATAATGATCTTGCAGAGAGGCTGGCCCAGATTACAGCGGAGAGTACGGTTACGGCTGCTGTCTGTGTCTTAGTTACTGCTGCCGGCGGCAATCCCATTGTTTCTGCCATTTGCCTAAGCGCTGTAATCATACAGCATGAAATCAAACTGCGAGGGGCAAAAGCAACACACCGAAATTGCGTAATTAGGGCTAGAGAAGATTGTGCAACACCAACTCTCGCCTGTGTTGTATCTACGTTCATAGCAACTCGCTGTGGTGACTATGACTACGAGACTTGTACCTGTGTCAGCGGTTACGATCCGTCTCCAATCATAGTTGACATCCTCGGCAACGGAATAAAGTTGACAGACGCGAGCAGCGGTGTCGATTTTGACATAAGCAATACCGGGATCATCGATCGTCTTGGCTGGACGCAAGCTGGATCAGATGATGCCTGGCTTGCGCTTGACCGTAACGGTAATGGCACAATAGATAACGGCGCAGAACTGTTTGGCAATTTTACGCCGCAACCTGAGCCCGCGACAGCGGAAGAAAGAAACGGCTTCCGTGCTCTTGCTGAACACGACAAGCCGGAGGGGGGCGGTAACGCGGATGGCAAGATAAACCAAAGTGATGCCATCTTCTATTACTTACGCCTCTGGCAAGATACAAATCACAACGGCTTCAGCGAGCCGTCTGAGTTGCACACTTTGCCAGAGCGGGGACTCGAAACCCTGTACCTGGACTACAACAAATCGGGACGGACTGATCAACATGGAAACGAGTTCCGCTATCGAGCGAAGGTCGCGGATGTAAAGGGTGCTCAGCTCGGACGATGGGCATGGGATGTATTTTTGGTTGATTCCCGATAGGAGATTTGCCATGACAAAGCAGACACAGGCGTTAGTCCTCTTCGCCGCAGCGATGGTCTATGCTTTTACTACCACTGCAATCGTGTGGAAGGTGCCCAACTCCGAAAATTGGGTCTTAGGAGTTACGGTGGTGTTAGCTGTCATCGTCCTGGCCTTCTGCTACAGAGCCGTGCGCCGGGCCGTGCCGCCTGATTTTAAGGGAGGTAAGTGGGCTGCCACTGTTCTCGTATTGGGGGGCGATCCAGCCTCAAACAACTTAACACCAACTCAAAGGACGGTCGGCTCCTTGATACTCTTGGGAGTTGTCTTAACCGGGCTTGTGCTGTCGCTGGTTTGGCCGGACAGCCCTAGCTGGGTTCATTGGGTTCAGATAAGCTTGATGCTGGCCGTAGTCTCGTTCCTTTTGCTCAAAGCGCGAAAGACAAGCCCGCGCTAACCGGAGGGGCAGGGCTGCTGGGTGGCCCTGCCTGTTCCCTTGACGGCTGCTGGTTAATTAGGATTACTCAGCACAGTTCGCCGTTCATGTTCGAGAAATCGATCTACAACCACAAGATTTAAAACTGAGTACCGGGCGATCACGCTGCAAGAGCACCCTACAAGAATCTGAGATCGAAAGAGCGCTTCGCTGATTAAATTCTCACGACAATCGGCTCGCACCGTTCTGCCGCTTCGACCCTTATAAAAATGGCAGATTTGATTGCTGAATTGCCTTGCCCACTGTTGGCTTGTTAGGCCGTTATACTCGCCCTCGAGAAGATGATGCAACAAAACAAGATGATGTAAAGATGATGTAATGATGTAAGTGGACCTAGTCCGACCAGGCAAGACTTTGACGGCTGCCGGTTCGGTAGTTATTGGTTTATTTGACTTGGTGAGACCTGGTTGAAAGCAGTTTTGGGGATTTTAAGTCCTCGTGATCGGGACATCCAGCAATTTCGGTTTGTCGAAAACTGGAAACGTTCCGTCTATCCCAAGTCTGCTACACTACCGCTTTCGTGGTGGAGAAGTTCTGCAGCGAACCCAATTAAGAGACGAATAGTTTTTCATCGACCTCCTGCGCTCCCGCAGGAAAAAGGAGATGCCTGTGTCGCGACTGACGGACCTGATTGCCCAAGCCAAAGCGAAAGACCCGCAGTTAGGGGCCGACTTGGACCAGGAGTTCATGGTCCTGTCATCACGTTTGCCGTTTGGACTCAACTTCGAACGCCATCGCCCTGAGGCGGTCGAGTTGCCGCAACGGCCGATCCGCAAGGGAGACAAGGTGCGAGTGTTGTCGCCTCGCGGTTCTTTGAAAAAGGCCGATCAGCGGCTCTGGCATGTTAAGGGTTTACGTAAGGACGGCGACGACAGGGTGGCAGACCTCGAGCTGCTCGGGGCGGCCAAATCGGAGACACGATCAATCAGCCTAGATGACTTGGTGGTCGTTGCCGAGTTCCGTGACACTGTCTACCCGGGGCTAATCAGCACCGGAAGAGTGGAGCGTGGTGGAAGCAAACCGTACCACACCGTCATAAACGGTGAGAACTACCATGTTCTCAAGGCATTGACTTACACGCACCGGGGCAAGGTGGACGCCATCTACATCGACCCGCCCTACAACACGGGAGCGAAGGACTGGAAATACAACAACGACTATGTAGAGGGTGATGACCTGTATCGCCACAGCAAGTGGCTGGCGATGATGGAGCGACGCTTGCTGCTGGCGAAAGAGTTGTTGAATCCGGGGGATTCGGTGCTGATCGTCACGATTGATGAGAAGGAGTATCTGCGGCTGGGGTTGTTGCTGGAGCAGGTGTTTCCCGATGCAAATATTCAGATGGTAACGTCTGCAATAAATGCTACTGGTACGATACGCGTCAACGAATTCACCAGGGTGAACGAGTATGTTTTTTTCTCATTATTTGGAAAGGCTCAAATTGCACCCGAAGCCGTCAGTGCGGCAGGGAGCGACGTGCCGTGGAACTTGCTTCAGCGTCGTGAGATGCCGTCCCGACGCGGCGGACCTAAACCTGGACCCGACCAGTTCTACCCCATATACATTGACCCCAGCACAAAGAAGATAAGGGCCATTGGCGAACCTCTACCGCATGGCATCCCCCGTTCGGCCGCACCATTCATGGAAGGGTGTGTAACATTATTTCCGATGAAGCCCGACGGGACAGAAATGACTTGGGGACTAAATCCTAGCAGTCTAAGGAAGCTGCATGGAAAAGGATATGTAAAGCTGGTTTGCGGTAGTCGTCGCGGTGCCAAAGTCTACACCGTTTACTACTTGACCAGCGGCAAGGTTGGCGCGCTGGAAAATGGTAATGCCCATGTCGTAGGGAGAAATCCAGACGGGTCTGTTATTGCGCGCTATGTTGACGGACAGAAGGCAATCCCCACCACGATGTGGATGCGCGACAGTCATAACGCGCAGTCTCACGGCACGAAACTGTTGTCAAAAATCATACCGGGACGGAAGTTTCCTTTTCCAAAGTCTTTGTATGCTGTAGAGGACGCATTGCGCTTTTTTGTAGCCAACAATAAGAAGGCGATAGTATTGGATTTCTTCAGCGGCTCTGGCACGACAGCGCATGCCGTTATGAGATTGAACCGTCAAGATGGCGGCCAGCGCCAGTGCATCAGCGTAACTAACAACGAAGTCGGCGCAGACGAGCAGAAGACCCTGCGTGAGCAGGGCCTGCGTCCGGGCGACGACCAATGGGAGCAGTGGGGCATTTGCGATTACATCACCAAGCCGAGGGTGCAGGCTGCGATTAATGGCAAGACGCCAGACAACGAGCCCCTTAAAGGCGACTACAAGTTCACTGACGAGTTTCCAATGAGCGAAGGTTTCGAGGAGAACGCCGAGTTCTTCACTCTGACCTACGAAACTGCGCTGTCGGTGGACCACAACCTTGCGTTCGCGCGTATTGCACCGATGTTATGGCTCCGTGCAGGTAGCATCGGCAGACGAATCGATGAGTTACCGGCCAACGGTTGGGCCGTGGTGGACTCGTACGGATTGTTAGTGGACGTTGATAGTGCAACACCGTTCATCAAGGCCGTGACCAATGCACAGGGATTACGAATCGCATTCGTTGTGACTGACGACGACCGTCGATTCCAGTCAATCGCAAGGCGATTGCCGGAAGGTCTGGAACCAGTTCGTTTGTACGAGTCTTATCTGACTAACTTCAGCTTTGCCAATGGGGAATAACCGATGAAGTTCACCCTCAAGGACTATCAAACCGATGCCGTGCGCGATGTGCTGTCTAACCTAAAGAAAGCACAGACGTATTGGCACAGCCATGCAGATAGGAGTTCCTTCTCATTGACGGCTGTTACTGGCGCAGGTAAGACGGTGATGGCTGCGGCTGTCTTTGAAGCCCTGTTCCACGGGAACGACGATTTCGAATTCGATTCCGATGCCGGCGCAGTGGTGATTTGGTTTAGTGATGATCCGTCTCTGAACGAACAGACCCGCTTTAGGTTGATGGAAGCAAGTGATCGCCTCGCGCATACCGCCCTCATTCCTGTGGAGAACACCTTTAATCAACACAAGTTCAACGCAAAGAAGGTTTACTTCCTTAATACGCAAAAGCTCGGAAAGAAAAGTTTGCTCGTGCGCGGCTTCGATCAAGAGGAGGTGGAAACGAAAGCTGGTACTCGGCTCCTGGATATGCGACCTGACCGGCACTCGTTCACAATTTGGGACACAATCCAGAACACTATTGAAGACCCTGATCTGACTCTTTACCTGGTGCTGGACGAAGCGCATCGCGGAATGGGTACGCCAGCGAACGCGGAGAAGGGCACAATCGTTCAGCGTCTTATCAATGGCAACAATGGTGTACCGGGTATTCCGGTAGTGTGGGGTATTTCCGCAACGGTGAAACGCTTCAACGATGCGATGGAACTTGCGGAGAATCGCATCTCTCTGTCCAATGTGGTGGTTGATTCGACGAAGGTTCAGGAATCCGGTCTCATAAAGGACACGATCCTTCTCGATATTCCTGACGAGGTTGGCGCCTTCGATACCGTACTTGTCCGTCGCGCAACGGACAAACTGAAAACGTCTACGGAGGGATGGTCAGAGTACGCGAAGGATCAGGGCGATTCGATCACGGTTGTTCCTCTCATGGTCTTGCAGGTGCCCAACACGCCCAATCCTGATGATATCGGTCGTGCGCTCGACACCATTTACCAAGAGTGGCCGGAATTACCGAACGGCAGCGTGGCGCATGTCTTTGGGGATCACACAACGCAGCAGTTTGGATATCGAAATGTCCCTTACATTTCGCCCGAACGCGTACAAGATTCAACTTGGGTTCGGGTGCTCATCGCCAAAGACGCCATCAGCACGGGTTGGGACTGTCCAAGAGCGGAGGTAATGGTGTCGTTCCGCGCTGCCGTAGACCGTACACACATAACACAGTTGCTTGGTCGTATGGTTCGATCTCCCTTGGCCCGACGGATCTCCGGCAACGAACGATTAAACTCCGTGGACTGTCTGCTGCCGAAATTCAGCAAGAAGACAGTCGAGGACGTGGTCAAGGCTCTCATGACTGGCGATGACACGATACCTCCTTCGGGACGTGTCCTCGTCAACCCGATCGAGATGAAACCCAATCCAGCCGTGTCGGCGGCTGTATGGGAATTATTTGAGACACTGCCCTGTCAGACCCGTCCCCAGAAAGGCGCAAAGCCTGCGAAGCGTCTCACCGCCCTGGCTCACGAATTGGCATCTGATGGCATTCTTGAGAATGCCGGAAAGCTGGCTCACGCTGAGATGCACAAGGCACTCGACACCTTCCAGGAAACTGAGAAGACGAAGATCGAAGCTAAGCGGAAGGCTGTTTTGACAGTCGATGGCAAAACCGTAATCGCCGATCTAATAACGAAGAAGAAGAGTTTCGACGATTTTTGGGAAGACGCAGACATGGCCGTTATCAACGATGCCTACAGACGTGCCTCACGCATATTCACCCCAGACATCTCTCGAACGTACACCGACTATCTTGCACTCAAAGTCACTACACCGGATCAGCCTGAAGAGTTTGAGGTGGCTCTTGTCGAAGCAAGGGTCGTAATCGCCGCTCTTGGACTCATGACTGAAGTGCAGGCGTATTTCGATGGGGAGGCAAACAAGCTGGCTAAGGCTTGGCTCGATAAGTACAAGAAACATATCAAGAAGCTTCCCGATGACCGGAGAGAAGAGTATCGGCAGATCATCGAGATGAGCGCGGAGCCGCAGGATGTTGAATTGATTAGACCCGACACAAGGTTCGAACCGACCAGGGTTCGGGAGAAGGATGGGAGTGAAACAGACATTCTGACCTACAAGAAACACCTTCTCTGCGATGAGAATGGAGAGTATCCATCCAAATTGAATGATTGGGAAATTGCCGTCGTACATTCCGAATCAAAGCGCAAGGGGTTCGGTTTCTGGTACCGCAACCCGCAATACCCTGGACAATCTTCGCTTAGTATTGCCTATATGACACGTGAGCAATACAAGATCCTCAGACCGGACTTCATTTTCTTCTCCACAGTTGAGGGCGGGAAAGTTGTCGCCGACATTGTCGATCCTCACGGACTTCATTTGTCCGATACTCTGGCGAAACTACACGGGTTAGCGCAATACGCGGAAAAGCATGTGACGGTCTATCGTCGCATCGAGTCGGTGGCTGCAATCAAAGGGAAACTACGCGTCTTGGACTTAACTCGGTTGAACGTGCGTAATGCCATTGCAGAAGCGGAAGATTCTGAAAGTTTGTTCGCTGGATCCCTCGCGAGTGATTACTAATAGGAAGCGACCCCGTCTGCACACTCTGCGAGGTATGAGACCTCGGCACCATACCTTCCTACGGTCTTCGTCGTCCATCTGTGGTGAATAAGCTTTCTTGCGCCTTCCCGTTATGGGGATTTCTTAATCCAAAACATGTCGCGCATCGTAAAGTCTGACCGTGACCTGTCGGTTAGATCGACGTAGCGTGGGGAAATAAAAGCGGTGCGGGGTTCATGGTCCAAACGGTTTCGCTCAAGCGTTTGCAGCCGGCCTCCGACGACTCGCGTCTTGTAAGATTTGATAGGCTGGCCGTTCGCCTTCACGATCATAACTATTTCGCCGTCTTGTTTCGTCAGGTCTGACAGCGCCAGCCACCGCTGCTTTGGCGTCGATTCCACAATCAACTCTTTCCGCTCGTAAAAATACCAATCAAGAGTATCCGGCACCACGGGCGCGCGACTCGCCGCTATTTCCTTTCCGTTCGCAAGCAGGTGCAGAGTGACTTTCGGTCGATTCAGACCGGGCGGCAATTCCCGCGTACTCAACCAGAAGTTGAAATGCAGCATGGCGCTCGCGTCGTCGGTTATGACCGAGAAAAAAGCAAGATCGCGCCATGATCCATCGCGCACAAATTTTTTTGAGGGATTGAACGGGTCGCTACTGACTTCCTGCTTCAGGCTGAACGGTAGAGTCGTGATCGTCTCGTCGCCGAGCTTCACAGCCATCACAAAGTCTCCGGACTGAGCAACTCGTACACTTCCAGGATTGCCCGGCGCCGGTCGAAAGACACCAAACGCGGGAAACTTCTCGAGCGGTTCGAGACGGAGCGGAACACTTGCGATGACCTCGCCGTTCGGCTTCGTGATCACAAACGTCGCCGGTGAAGCGCCCGCTGGAGGGAAGACTACCTCGAGACCTTCTACCAGAAAACCTCCGGTCTCTTCGTAGAATCGCATGTTCATGAGTGAATCGTACTCAATGGCCGGTTTGTTGGTACCAACTTGCGCTGCGGCGGCGAAGCTCGCCGCGATGACGATGTAAGCCGCGAAGATTATTTTTTTCATCCTGTCGTGTTCCGCCTAGTGGAAGTCGCCCTCAGTATTCGCCATGATGATGTGGGAAGTGGTTTCGCCGGTCGTTGTGTTAATGATCGAGGCGGTCACCCGCATGTCCCGGCGATTGCTCGTAACTATGCCTCTCCCGTACGTGGTGGCAATGAACTCCAGCGAAATCGCTTCGCCGTCTGCCAATTTGTGTGGGCCGCTTGTCGTTGTGCTTATAGTGATGAGCTTGCAGACCGTACCGGTGCAGGTACCTTGTCCATACCTGATCTCCCTGAAGCCCACGGTGGTGTCGCCGTCACCGTTCCAATCGCCCGTAATGCGAAGCACCTGGTTCGGTCCGAGCGAGACCACACCCGTGTCCCACTGAAATAATTTACCACGTTGTTGTGCCTGAGTAGCCGAATCGGAACTGGCGAGTGACAGTAAAATCACGCTCACGGCGAGCGCGACTGTCCATGCGATGCTGCGTTTCATTTGTTTCCTCCCTTGTCTGGTCACACAAAATATTGCGTTCCGCGGTAGGAGGCATTTATCTTGGCGAGGGTCAAAAGTCCTTTGGAAAAAATTAGGAATCTGTGAGGCCTGCCGCACACACGTAAATGTCCAACAAAAACGGCCACCGTTATGAGTTCGGTGACTTTCGTCTTGACTCGGAGCCTCCCAGTCTTTGGCGGGAGGAGAGGCTCGTCCCCTTGCCGCCAAAGGCGCTTGAAATGCTGCTCTTGCTGGTGCGCCGGCGCGACATCATCGTCAGCCGCGAGGAGTTGCTGAATACAGTCTGGCGCGACACCTTTGTCGAAGACGGAAACATCAACTACACGGTTTCACTTCTCAGAAAGGTCCTCGACAAAGACTACAAGGGACGTTTCATTCAGACCGTGCCAAAACGCGGCTACCGCTTTGTCGCCGATGTGCTGGAGGTTTCGGCCAACGGCCATGCCGAAAACGCTGTTCGCAATGTCGAACCGGCGATTCCAACCCACCAACCAAAACCAAAGATTCGCTGGCACTTTATCGGAATAGTTTTGCTCGGGTTGTTCTTTGTTACGGGTTTTGTGATGCAAGCGGATTTCTTCAAACTCCAGGACGCGGTTGCCACCGGAGTGACAAGAGGCCTCGTCTCAGAGCTGCCGGAAAAAGACCGCGAGCTTTTGACTAAGCGCTATACCGACAACGCCGAGGCGTTTCGCGCTTACGTCCGCGGGCGCGCCATACTCGATGCGAAGAATCCTGACAACTTTGAAAAAGCGATTGACGAATTTCAGAAAGCAGTCGCGCTGGATCCGACCTTCGCATTGGCTTACGCCGGACTCGCGGACGCTTCTACACGGCGCGGCTTTACTACTTCGGGCTCGAGCGCCGAGGAGTTCTACGCCACATCGAAAGCGCTGGCTCAGAAAGCGCTGAGTTTAGACCCGGAAACGCCGGAAGCTTATGCTGCGCTCGCCACGGTCAAACGAATTTACGACTGGGATTGGGCCGGGGCCGAGAGCGACTTCAGACGTGCGATTGAGCTAAACCCGAACTACGCTCGGGCGTATCTCGGTTATGCGCTGCTGCTTTCGTGTCTTGGACGAGGCGATGAAGCCCTGGACCAGATAAAACGTGCGATGGAGATCGACCCGCTCTCACAAGACGTTAAATCGGGTTACCTAACCATCCTGGAAGGTCGTGGCGAATACGCGGAAGCCCTCGCGCAGGCGCAGGAGAATGTAAAGTTTAATAAGGAATACCGTCGAGGGATGCGCGGCGTCGCTACTTTTCTATTTCATCTGGGCGAATACGCGCGCGTGATCGAAATCTCGGAGCAGGAGCTGACGGCAAAGAACAGTCAGGAGTTCGTCTGGCTTTCGCTCCTCGTAACTTCTCACCATCGCTCCGGCCAGACTGAAAAGCGAAACGAAAGACTCAAACAACTGGAAAAGGTAGCGCAGACCGACACCAAAGCCCTCTACGCGCTGGCGGAGAATTACGCGGAACTCGGACGCACCGAAGAGGCGCTGGCGGCTCTGGAAAAATGTATCGAGGTGCGCGAAGAACGCATGATGTGGCTCAAAGTCGAGCCGCGTTTTGCCCACCTAAAAGGCAACGCCCGCTTTGAGGAAATCCTGCGAAGAATGAACCTTGGGTAGTAACCAGTAAAGCCGTCAAAAGATTACGTACTGATTTACTTTGAAATACGCCGAAGGCGTTGGCTAATTGCAGCCCAGGGTTGGAGCGCCAGCGACAACCCTGGGTAAACAAATGCAATGTATCGCTAAACCCTGAAAGGGTTAGGAGATTGGCGAACCCTTACAGGGTTCAATTCATGTGAGGTTTACAAACCCAGGGTTGTCGCTGGCGCTCCAACCCTGGGCTGCAATTAGCGAACGCCTTCGGCGTACTTCAAAATTGAACGACTACCACGTTTTGATCATCCCATTCTGCCTCGCGGGTTCAGCATAAAGGCTGAACTCTCAACTAAACTTTTGTGCTTTTTGTGGCGTTCCTTTTTGTGCCTTTGTGGTCACTGTTTTTCGAAAACATAACGCGCGATCTCAACCCGGTTATTGAAACGCTTCTTATCGAGAATGTGACTGATGTGGTTCTCTACCGTTCGCACACTGATCTGCATTTCCGCCGCGATCTCCTTGTTGCTCAATCCGCGCGCGACTGAAGTCGCAATTCTGTTTTCTGCCTCTGTTAATCCTTCATCGTGAAAACGAGGATCCTCTTTTTCAGAACGGCCCACCATTTTCGCAATCTGCGAATGCGTTCGTTCAACCCTGCTGAGGATATTGTTGACCACAGCCAGCAACTCATCGGGAACAAACGGCTTCGTCAAATACGCATCCACGCCCGCCCGAAATCCTTCAATTCGATCCTCCGACTCACCTTTGGCAGTCAGGAAAACAATCGGCACCAGTGCAGTACGAGACGAGTCACGCAACTGGCGAGCGAGCTCATAACCACTCATCCCAGGCATACGAATGTCGCTGATGATCAGGTCAGGCAATGCTTGCGCAAGCTTCACCAGAGCCTCGGCGCCGCTACGCGCGATCGTGACTTCGAATCTCTCGGCACCGAGATACGCCTCCAGTGCCCTCAAGAGATTTGGCTCGTCATCAACTATCAACAAACGTTTCGACATCTTTATCCTCCTTCCCTACCCTTTGCTCGTCATCGTCAACGCACCTGCGCAAAAAGATTGTAAAAGTGCTTCCGGCACCGACTTCACTTTCAACTGAAATCCTTCCCCCCAGTTGCTCGACCAGGCCACGCACGAGGTACAAGCCCAGACCAACGCCTGGTTCCACATCTCCATTCGTCGCTCGCCCCTGATAAAATCGCTCAAAAATGTGCGGTAAGTCTGCTGGACTTATGCCACAACCAGTGTCCTTTACATATATGCCGCCTTCGTCTCCGATAGCGGTTACACCCAGGATAATGGTTCCGTAATCGGGCGTGTACTTGATAGCGTTTTCCGCAACCGTGCAAACAACTCGTCTCAAGGTGCGATTATTTGCAAGTACTTTGATCGGGATTTGCGGCAATTCGATTTTGATCTCGTGATGTCGAATCTGCGCGGAGTGTTTGATCATTCGCGCACACTGGTTAACTATCTCACCTGGATCGACCGGACCGAGTGTCACCCTGTACGCGCCAGACTCTATGCGCGAGAGATCGAGCAGATTCGTTACCAGATCGATCTGACGGTCACATTCAGCCGCAATCGTTTCGAGATACTCCTGCCGCTCCGCTTCGGAAGTCTGAGCATGTCGCAGCACATGCGTCAGCGTGCTAATGGTGGTTAAGGGCGTTCGCAACTCATGCGACACGCTACTGACGAATTCGGATTTCAACCGGTCAAGCTGAGTTAGACGTTCCTCACGTTCTTTTATTCCCTGGGCCATCTTGTTGAAGGTTTTTCCCAATTCTCCAATCTCTCTGGTAGCGCTAGCCGGAGCCGACACACTGAAATCACCCTTTCGCAGAGCATCTGCCGCCGCACTTAATCGTTGAATCGGATAGACGATTTTGCGTTGCATCAGTATCGCCAGGATGATGGCACATAGAAAAGCAACGAAACTAAAGAGTGCGTAACGGCCAAACTGAGTGCGCATCGGCTCGTATAAGGTTGCGCTTGGAACGCCTACGGCAACCACGAAATCTGTTGGACCAGCCCGGCATAGACCATATACGCGGCGGATGTTGTCGTAAGGGCTGCGCAGCTCTGCGACCGTGACTCTTTGCGCTCCAAGCGCATTGAACAAAGGTGAGCTGCTTACTTCGATCGTCAACGGACTGTCAGGCGTCTGCTTACGGAAAAGAAGTTGTCCCTCTGCATCGAATATGGCAATGACGCCTGGCGGTTCTATCTGGCTAAACAACGCATTTATAGCGGCGCCATCCACGCGCAGAATTACAGCGCCTCCCGTGGGGATCGGCGCGGCAATAGCAACTATGGGCCGTGATTCATCACGCGTGCGGTCGGTAACCAGCAGCCAGGAATTTCGTTTCTGACTTTCGGTCAACAGGTAGTTTATTAAAGCTGGCGGGGCGTGTTCCTGGTTCGCCGGAAAAGATCTGATGATCTCGCCGGCGGCGCTCACGATGCTTACATCGAGCCAGTAAGGCCTGGTTTTGAGCGCGTATTGAACGCCAATCAACGACTGCTCTTTTCCGTCCGCGGCCATGGCCGCAATCGTTTCGAGCGGGCGTCTTTGAGAATCCACCCAACGCTCAAATGCCAAAGCCGCCAGCTCGGCTTGTTGCTGCACAGAGTCGTCCAGTTGCTCCCGGCTAATCTTCCATACCCTTAATAGATCAAACACGCCTACCAGGGTAAACGGAACAGTGATGCCGAGAATCAGCAAAAGCAACTGACGTCTGATGCTCATAGTCATAAGAAGCACCGCTCAAAGAGTTGGGCCGCTGTATTCGTAGTATAACCACTTCGCAACCTCTGAGCATGAATCCTTCTTCATGTTGGCGACGCGTAGGTGTAAACACTCATGTCATCTGAGTAATGATGCCGTTGTGAAGTAAATCTCCCCGCATTAACTTAGCCATTGGCGCGTTAAATGGACCACCTCCACCATATATTTTCGAGTTCTCGGGGGAGTGCAACAATGAGTGCTGTGAACGAGTCAACCAGTAACAGAGCAAATCGTAGGCCCCGGCTTGTGACGCCAGTGCCGGACAAGCCGGTAGAGAGAACCATACCCTGGAAACGGATCGCTTTATATGCGGTCCTCGCTATTGGCTTTTTCTTGATGGGGCTGATTCCAATGGCCCTGCGAGCACGGCAATACGCGGAAGAACGTGAGGCGGCACAACACGAAGTTCGTCTCAAGCAAATGGAGACGCAACTCGCGGCGGCGGTTATCAACGCTGATCGAGGTGAGTATGAGCCGGCGCGGCAAACAGCAAGTGATTTTTTTACTTCACTTCGCAACCAGATCGATCGTGGACCAGAGTCGGATCTTTCCGGCTTACAACGGGAAAGATTAAGGGCCATCCTGCCGCAACGCGACGACGTCATCACGCTGCTGGCGCGCAGCGATCCAGCCGCTGTCACGCGGTTATCCGAAATTTATGCAAACTACCAGAAGGCAATGAACGATATCGGCTCCCATACTTTTGATAAACCCAATCCTGAAGCACGCGACAAACCAACCGTGCATCTTGCCTCTTGTTGATTGCCTTTGCTAATAGTGGACGACTATATTTCAAGCCTTCAGAACGCAGTAGCTCGCCTGACCGGGTGCACCGCAAAGTACGTTGCGTCCGTTACAGTCGATGAATGCTTCGATGGCTTTCGAGGCAAGGTATCGTGGCAAATTGAGGTAATTGTCTTTGACCTGCTCGACCATCCCAGAGCCAAGCGGGTTTATGGGTGGTCGAGCAAAGACGCTGCTAGTAACGCAACTCGACACGTCGTCGTTCTGGAGATACCGCCAATCAATTCCGCTTGCACTGCCGTTGCAGCCGCCATGGCAGCCTCAATTGTCAATGGCAGTTTTCGAAGTGGTGAAGCGGTGCGGGCGCGAAAGAAACCGGAACTCTTTACAACCTTGTCTCCATTTGAAGATTAACACGACTGATCGTGCGCATGTCGCAAACCATCCCAAGCTTCTCTTCGTCGCGACCGTAACCGCTTCGAGATTAATCTAACAGTTCCCTCAAAAGCCGGTAACCCAGAAATCACCTGTATTAATGGGTAATTTCACCGGTATGTCCAAGCAACATTATCGACGACTGCGCGAGGGTGTTTAAGCATTTTCCGTTTAATATAGGCTTCCAGAATTTGCAGGAACACGCGCAAACTGGTTGCTAAGCGAAAATCTGCGGGCTACGCTCACAACCTACGAAGATGAGCGAGAAAATATAGCCAGGCAGTAAGAGTATATTTGTGGGGCTGTAGCAAGTAACTCATTCGAGGGTGAGAGCGGTAGCAACGATTCTGAAGCCGAACTACCGCTCTCGGCGGAACGCACATGCGACCCACAAGTTTGCCTCTGGGCGCGCGCTCCGAACTACATCCGACATGTAAAGGAGCAGTTATTGATTAGGGCACGAGGACAAACCGACTAGTGACTAGCGCCCGATCAAATCGGGCCTATTGGTTATCCTCTACAACAGCGCGCAGTGTATGTGAAAATACACATAACTACAAGAGCGCATCTTCGTCAGGAGTTGTGGCCTGATGGGACGCTCGCGCCGAAACAAGCCAAGGAGACTGAGTGAGAAGTTATTGGCGGTCAGAAAGCGTTTAAAAATGAGCCAGACGGAGATGGCGAACGCCCTAAATTTGCAGGTCCATTATTCGGCTATTTCCAACTTCGAGCTTGGCACACGTGAACCGGATTTGCTGGTTGTGCTGCACTACGCACGACTCGCTGATCTGCCCGTGGAAACTCTCATCGATGACGAATTGAACTTACCGGAAGACTAGCAGCTACAACGTGGTGTTCTCACCATCCACAGCAATCAGCGCGAGTAATGACGATGATTTATTGTGGGGTGGTCCATCCCGCCTTTTGGAGCTGCTCAATTTGCGATATTTCTCAATCGCGTCACCAGCCATCATCGCGATCGACACGTGAAGAGTCCCGGACTACAAAGTCGCGGCAGTAAGAGCCGACTGCGTGTAGCACATAGCTGTCCCCAAAAAGTCTTTTTATGCGGCAAAGAAGCACCAAAAACTCAATATGCTCTGTTGATTTGAGCTTTTGTGCTTCCTTATGGCTAAAAATCAGCGATAATAACGACCTCGAAAATAGCCGTTGAATTCACACCCAGACGGCCGAAGGCTTCGCCCGCCGAACGAGTCTTTAACTCAGAGAAGGGGGAAAACAGAAAATGCTTTCAAAATCTGCACTCTCGATCACTATGGTCCTGGCCCTTGCGCTAACGTCGAGCGTTGAAGCGGTAGAACTTACTGACGGCACAATTTCTCGCACAGGATTTTTCGGCGGAACTAGTTTTTCACTTGAGGGTCCGGGACTAAGCTTTAGCGGTAGTTTTGATAATCTGGCGTGGCAGCAACCACCACCGTGCACGCCATGTTTTCCAGGCGAGCCGCAAAACGTTTCAAGCCACTTTGTCGCGGTCACTATTGAACTCTCTTCGAACACAGTTGTCACAATCGATGGGACAACGTTTCGCAACTGGGGATCTTTGTCGGGCACCCCGCCTTTTCCGTTCGCCATCCTCACCAGCTCAATGCAGTTCAATGGCGGTGTGGTTGAAGTGCCTTTCAGCGATGAGCCTGCTCTGGTTTTGATCGCACCCTTCACAATGAGTGGAGATGTCGGCGGACGCTGGGGCCTCAATAATTTTTTTGGCGTGAGCTTCACGGGCAGCGGATTTCTTTCTTTGCACGTGCAACGGATAGGAGGGTCGAGTGCTTACACCTTCCAGGCTATTACTTACAAGATCGCTAAAGAGATCAATATCGATGTCAAGCCTGGCGACGATTCCAATTTCATCAATACAAGATCCGGAGGGAAAACGCCCGTAGCCATTCTGAGTACACCGGATTTCGACGCCGCCACCGTGAATCCTCTTTCCATTCGGTTAGCGGGCGCTCCGGTTAGTCTGAAGAAAAACGGAACTACGGCTTCGTCATTAGAGGATGTGAACGGTGACGGGCTCCTCGATCTTGTTGTTCACGTAAGCACAGAAGCTCTCCAACTGACGAACCCCGATCAGGTTTTAGTCGAAGCTGAAACAATTTTCGGAGAGTCTTTGTGGGCAACCGACGAACTCATTCTGGTTCCATAAAGACGCGCATTCCACTCGTCAGTCGAACCGCGCACGAACGATTATTAAGATTCGAGTGCTATGAGATCTCTTATGCTGCCTGCGCTTTGACGAGGGATTCCAGCGCTTGACGCGCCGCCCCTCGCCAACTGCATCATTCGCTTCACAGCCAACGCACCGGGAACGTAACCGCTGACCGGTATTTCCGGATGGATAAGAATATCCGTATGCGACAGCGCAAAACGATAGTGAGACGGATAAACCAGAGGAGTTCGCAAAGGTGAGCAGCCAGCCAAGCGCATCAGTGAGCTCCATTCCCAGACATCGGAAGCAATTACAAAATCCGCACCGAGCTGGCGACATGCATGAGACGGCAACACACAAGTGAAGCCGCCATCTTTGAGTCTTACACCATCGCGAGTTACAGGCCGGCGCAACAAACGCAAAGCACAGCTTGCGCTGATGGCAGACGGCAGGGCTCCACTGGTGATCGTGAGTGGCTGGCCGGACGGAACCGTCGTAGCAACAGCGGCAAAAGGAGTTTCGAGACGTTCGAAAGTCTCGGGCAAATACTGCCTCGAGAATGCTTCCAGCGACCTGCCGTGCAGCAAACGAGGCCAGAAAATAGTTCGCGCCATCTCGGCGAGGTCGCGCCAATGCATTCCCGCTGAGAGTGCCGCGCCAATGATACTGCCGACGCTCGTACCGGCAATCACCGCTGGTTTTATCCCCACCTCCTGCAATACTTTAATCACTCCGATATGGGCAAGCCCGCGAACGGCGCCCCCACTAAACGCAACACCAACGCGCCTTTCCCGGAGTGAATTGAGAGTACGTGTCATGCGAAGCAATTATCACATTGACGATCGCAAACGTGAAATTGACATGGCTGTCGTCAAGGATCGGCTGGCCCGCATCGCCAATCTGGAGGCCACTGATAAGTCCGACGAACATAGCGATAAAAGTGTGGGTCGAAATCGGTTTACACGCACTCTCGATGCGATTCTTGGATTTATCAAACAACACGCACGACCATTGCACGTGTTGGGACTTACTCTCACTGCCACGTTCCTCTGGCTCTACGCGCGCATTGTGGCGCTCACTGCACGCCTGGTTACGTCAGGTGAATTAACCTGGCCCAACGTCCCTGCTCCCAGTGTAATTGCGTTATGGCATGGCAACGCGCCGTCGCTACTCGTGGCGTTCGCAATGCGCCGGACCGCCGCACCCGCTGTAATACTCGTCGCTAGCGATCCGCGTGGAGATTCTCTGGCGCGGCTGTGTCGAATGTTGGGATTTCAGGTAGTACGCACTGACGGAACACACGGTGGGTGGAGTGAATTGATTCGACTGGCTGAAAAACTGAAGCAAGGTGCTTGTGTAATCATCACTGCTGATGGCGGTGGTCCAGCGAGGGTCGCAAAGTGGGGTGCGTTAGGACTCGCGTCAGCGACTGGAGTCCCGCTCGTGCAGTTGAAAGCTGATTGCAGTCCCGCACTGCAACAAAGTCATAAATGGGACGATGCACGCAATCCCCTTCCTTTCAGCACGGTGAGTGTTTGGATGGGCACTCCTCGAACGTTGGAGCCACTTTTGATCGGAGCTCACTTGACGCGCTAAGGCCTGGCGGGAAGAAACACTGAATAAAACAAACAGTTGAGAACACCAACCTACTCGCGCCTCACTCTCACGACCTCAACCGAGCATTGCGCGCGAGCTGCGATCGCCGACGAAACGCTACCCAGTAGCAAACGGTCGATGCCTCTCGTTCCTCGCGCCCCGACGAAGATACAATCTGCGCCCCAGGTGTGAGATTCCTCGAGGATTTCGTCCGCAGGATTACCACGTCTAATCAGGACTTCGCCATGCAATCCCGCACTCCGAAGCTTCGCAGCGTGCGGTTCAAAAATTTTTCGTACTTCAGACCAGTTGCTTTCGTCCGCGACTTCAATCCATTTCATAGTTGAAGGCTCTGAAGGATCGGAAGCGAGTGGCATTACGGTATCGACCACGACGAGCAGGCCAACCTCCGTACCCTTCAGCCAATTGCGACGACAAACTGCATCCACCGCCGCGATTGAGTCCGGCGAGCTATCCACGCCGATCAGCAGCCGGACAGGCTTACCGGGAGTCTTGAACAACCCACGCCCGATACGAACCGAGCAGCGCGCCTCGTAGAGAACTCGTTGCGAGATGCTGCCGAGGATCAGCCTGCCACCCAACACAGAGTGACCACGAGCCCCCATCACAATCAGATCCGGTTTCCATTCATCGGCTTTTCGTAAGATAGCCCAGGCGGGGGAATCGGCTTCTGCCTGAGAGCTGATGTTCCAGTTAGGAGATACGGACTTGATCTGGTGACTGATCCGTTTACCCAGATCCTCCGCCTGGGCCAGCTCGTACCGCGCACGCTCGTGTGCATGCTTGATGCTTTCTGGCACATACACCGGAAACGGGTCTTCGTTAATTGATGGTGGTACAAAAACGTCTGCCACACACATCACCAATGCGTCAGCTTCGCTATCCAATCCGGCATGCTTCAGATCTTCGAGCGCCATATCAGCAGACTCGGAGCCATCATAGGCAATGAGAATTCTCATAGGTTTGTCCGCCACCGCCATCTCCTATCAAAATTTCAGCAAATGAATTCTGATTCCCCTTCGTCATTATTGCCTTTAACAACCAGGAATGCGAACGGCTCTCCAATATCTCTGCCGGACACCTCCTACCTTGTCCGCTTACTCCCTTTCTTTCGTCGCTGCCTGATTTTTTAGATCTTCCTCAGCAGGAAAACATCTGACTACTTCCACGGAACATTTCGCGTGAGAAACAACTCCCTGCGAGACGGAACCCAAAAGGAACCGCTGCCATCCACTGTAACCATGCGACCCCAACACGATCAGGTCGGCGCCCCAGCTTTCCGCCTCATCGAGTATTACTGTCCGCGGTGGCCCAGGCACAATCACGGCATCGGCTAAGAACGTCTTATTTGATTTGAGTTTTTCTAATGCGTGGTCGACGATATTTTCGCCCTGCCGGCGTAGTGCAAGATCCATTTCCTGAAAGTAATTAACAGGCAGCGCCCAGGCTTCGGGAGTCAGTGGCACGGGAAGGTCTAACGCAGTAAGTACCTTTACCGAAGACCCCTCCGGCCAGGGCCGGCGCGCAACTTCTTCGACCGCAGCGTCGCTGCACGGAGACCCATCAATTGCTAACAGTATCTTCATGACAAAACCTCCCGCCAGAAATCGGACACACAGAATCTGTGCACGGCCTGTACCACTAAACCAATCAGGTTTGGGACCGAAACAGGCGAGGAATTGGGTGGTATTTCGCAGTGAGTTGAAATTTACCCAATAGGCCGTGTTTCAAAGTCATTAAGCCGCCGCAGAGGCAACGCCCGTTGAGGCATGTGCGTTGCAATGCCCGATCGCCATGAACACTGAAATACCGGCAATCGAATTTCGCAACGTCTGCTTGAGCTTTGGCGATAACGTCGCGCTCAAAAATGTCAGCTTTATTCTTCGTCACGGAGAAATGATTCTGCTGACGGGTGTGTCGGGATCCGGCAAATCCGTCTTGCTACGGTTAGCTATGGGTTTACTAAAACCAGACTCCGGCAAAATTCTGATTGAGGGTAGAGAGATTCAGGAGCTCAAGGAAGCGGAGTTGATCGATCTGCGTGGCGGACTGATGGGAATGGTATTTCAAGAGGACTCGCTCTTCACCGGTCTCCCCGTTTACGAGAACGCAGCCTACCGGCTGGAAGAGCATCACTGGTCTGACGACGAGATCCAGAGAGCGGTAGCGGAAGTGTTAAGTTTCGTGGGCCTCGAAGGAGAAGAAAACAAGTTTCCGGAAGAGCTTTCCGGAGGCATGAAACGCCGGCTGGAAATCGCCCGTGCCCTCATCGGCTGGCCGCGAATCATGTTGTTTGACGAGCCAACCATGAGCCTGGATCCGCTGGCGGCACTGAAAGTCATGGACCTTGTGATTCGCGCGCGCGACATCAATCAGATCTCATCCTTGTACGTGACCAAGAAGATTCATGAGATCCCTTACCTCGCAAATTACCGGGCCGAGACTGTAAGTAAGGGTGAGATAAGGATTGTGGAAGCTTCCTCAATGAACCTGCCTGACACCAGAGTAATGGTTCTTGAAGAGGGGAAGATCGTCTTCGATGGATCAGCAGCGAGTTTGCGAAAAGCGAGCTCAAATCGATCCGCGAGCTATCTACACTGGATGGTCATGACCACTCCAGAGATCAGTATTTCCGCGACCCGTGGGACAAAAGTCGACGCCCTGCCGAAAGTATTCCTTGAGCACCTGATTAATCTCTCTGGTGCAGATTACGGGTTAAAGTAATCGCCCTCCAGATGACAGTCCGAAATTGGCGTCTTACTCTTTCGGCTCGCTGGTACTCTTACGGACGACTTCTACTGAGCAATGCGCACGCGCCGCGACCGCGCCGGAAACGCTGCCCAGCACAAATCTTTCAAAGCGGTTGCTGAAACCCGCGGAACCAACAAAGATACAGTTGGCATTCCACTCTTCTGCTGCTTTGCAAAGTTCCCGCTTGGGATCACCATATTTGAGGACGCACGTAACTTTGATCCCACCCGCACGTAACACGTCGAGGGAATGCTTTGAGATCCTTTCAACCCAGTCTCGCTCCTCTTGTCGATCTTCCTCGAGCATCTTGCCGAGAGGAGGAATCACTTTCCCCAGAAACTCAGGTGCTAAAGGATCGTCCACCATAATCACTTTGATTTCACTCAGCGGTGGCCAGTGACGCGCAGCCACAGCTTTCAGTGCTTCTTCACTCGCGTCCGATCCATCCGTGCCCACAATGATTCTCACCGGAGAATTTGGCTCTTCCACTCGACCACGTGCGATTCTCACCGAGCATCGAGCTTCGGTTAGTACGCGCTGGGAAACGCTGCCCAAAACGAACCGGCCGAGCGCCGTGCGTCCGTGTGAGCCAACCAGAATCAAATCGGGCCTCCATTCATCAGCCTTCGCTACCAGTTCCCAGGCTGCTGAGCCACATGAGGAGTCGGCACTCACCTTCCAGTTTGGAAAAAGAGTTTGTACTCGGTCGCGGGCACGCTCAGCTAAAGCCAGCACGTCCTTTGCGGCCGCACAATGCCTGGAAAAGTCACGCTGCAATTCAGCGGGCGATGTGGCATTTCGCGCCTCCTCCATGATTTCGTAACTCGAAGGCGGTGGTGGTGGAAGCCACATTTCAGCGATAGACATAATGTGAGATTCACCAGCCACTGGTAATCCCGCTTGAGTCAGATCGTCCAGCGCCGCATCAGCGCAGTCGGAACCGTCGTAGCCGATAAGAATCTTCATCGTAGTTTCCTCTCTCGCACATAGACTCAAGCATAAACTCGCAAGATTCATACCCAGCTAAATTCGCTGTAAAAGCACATCCAGGTTTGTGCCTGCTGAGAACTTTTCCGCATCAAGCTGCGAAAGCTTACTCATCGCCTCAAAAGTCCGATCCCGTTCACTCTTTAGCCGAATTTTAGCCACAAAGAAGCACAAAAAGCTCAAAAATCACAAAACGCATTCGAGCTATTTGTGCCTCTTTGTGGCTAAAAGACTGTTGAGTTTTATCTCATTGTTGCTCGGTCGACTCACTGAACTGCTGTAACCGCTGAAGTATTTCATCTCGAACTCTACGGAATATCGCTAATCGCGCCTCTTCTTCACCGCCGGCTTTCGCAGGATCGTCGAAGCTCCAGTGTATGCGCTTAGTGTTGCCGGGGAATACCGGGCACTGTTCATTCGCATTGTCGCAGACAGTGATCACGTAATCGAATTCCTGCCCGGCAAACTCATCTACTGATTTCGAATAATGGCCTGAGATATCTATGCTAATTTCGCGCATAGCTGATATCGCTTCGGGCCTGACTTGAGTTGGTGACACTCCCGCGCTGGCCACGTCAAAACGATCGGGCGCGAGGTGACGGAGCAGACCTTCAGCCATTTGGCTGCGTGCAGAGTTGCCCGTGCAGAGTATCAAGACGCGTTTGCGATCGCTCATAACTGATCAGCCTCATGCGGTATCCTTCGCTACCCGCAGCGACATCACGACAGCAGATGAACACCGTGGCAGTTGCCACTCAACGGAACGAGCGAGCTGCGCCGCGTACAGCTCGCGCGTAGTTTCCTTGAAGCCAAACCGACGCGCGAAGAAATCACGGGCGGTGGTCGTCAGTAGCACAACCTCAGCGACGCCCGAATGCTGCGCCTGGTCCAACACCGTGCCTACCAATCGCGAACCGAGTCCCGATCGCTGCAATTCATCACTGACTGCGACTGAACGCAGCAGGCCGAGTGGACCGTAGCGTTCCACCGCGGCACAGCCAACGAGCCGGCCCGTAGAATCTCGGGCCACCAAGAAATCGGACAAGTGTTCCTCTACTCCATCGGGCGGCAAAGATGAGTGGCGAAGCAGCTCGAGTATCTCACTCAAGTCCGAAACGGTCGCTCTTCCGATTTGAAGATCAGCAACACTCATCGCTCAATTCCGACTGCGGCTGAACCGCAACAAGAGGCTGTTACCGCGCTCGCGTCAACCGGGGTAGCACAGACAACCGTTGGTGCTAAGGCGCCGACCTCCACCACTTTCTCACCGCATTCGCACGGCGACGTGTCCGGAAGATTATCGACCAGCACCACAAAAGCTTCCCACTCGTTTCCATCCGGATCTCGTACCCAGGTCTTGTCCTGAGTTGCATAACAGCAATCTGTCTGCATCTCGTCACGCGTGATGAGTCCCGCTTCAACCCATCTCTCGCGCATGGCCAGCACGTCTGCGGTAGACGCCACTTGAATGCCGAGATGCGACAGCGCGCCGCGCTCTGAAAAGTTGTTCTGGTTCAGCGTCAAGTTCAACGGCGGATTTTGCACGTCGAATTTCGCGTAACCGGTGCGAACCTTGCTCGGCTCGATGCCCAGCATTTTCTTATAAAACTCGGTACTTTGCTCAACGTTTCGTACGTTGAGCGCCAGATGCGCCTTTAAGGCTTGAACGTTTGCCTGCGTATTCATCGGATCACTCACTCCTTTATATTAAGTCCACTTTCCATACCGGTCGCATATACGCGTACCCGAATGTGCGGAGTATCCACGATATGATCACATATGTCAAGGCATATATATTAGCTGTCAATTGCGAAACGGGCGGGCACGCCGGGCCGCCCCGGCAGTTACCTCCTCCGGTGCGCTCCAGTGCCTGAGCTCTTCGAGCTCCGGGTTCAACATCCCCGTCTCATCTGTTACATACACCGGCTCGAAATACTTCTGAAACTTCGACGGCACCGAACACAATGGCTCGTAAACCGAATCCAAACACTCACTCGTACTCACAAACGTTCGTTTCGTGTTTCGATACTTCGGCAATAACTGCATCGCACTATTCCCAACCGCCACACCACACGCACGCACGTCGAGCGAGTGCCTGTACCGCTTCACAAACCGAACCGTACGCGCGACGATCTTTCTCCGGCAACCGCCCCACCGGAGCAGCTTCGACCAGAACTCAGCAAACGATTCAAGATCATCCATTGGCCGCAGCGACAGTGTTGTGCCGTCGAGATCACGCACCCGCGTGCGCGGCAAGATCGCGCGCTTGTTCAAGTATTCAAAGAACAACGGTGTCCCCGGCAATGGTATCGGCAACGTAAAGTAACTCGGCAAAGTGATCTCATCGTTGTTCAGAATGAACTCAAACTCCGCTTGCAACGACTCCAGTGAACGGCGTGTAGGATCGATGATGATCCCGTAGAGAAACAAAATGCCTGCCTCGAGACAACGTCGAATCAAATCGACCTGGTCAGTCATGTTCTGTCGTTTGTCGAACGACGCGAGGCTGTCAACATCAAACGACTCCACGCCACAAAACAACGCGACGCAACCAGACGCTCGCGCCAGCTCCAGATTGCGTGGCTTCATGAAGAAGTCAGCCGTCAGCTCCGCTCCCCACGAGTGCAGCTCACCGCACCGCTTCATCTCGGTCAGCATCTCCAACTTACTTTCAAACTGGTGCACATTGTTGCCGTAAAAATTATTGTCGAGAAAGAAGATGTGTTTTCGGTTGGTGCTGAGAATCTGCCGCCGCACTGCTTCAAGATCGAAATTCGTGTAGCTGTTGTTGCCGATCGACATCGTGCAGAAATTGCAGTGGAAGTTGCAGTAGCGGCTCGACTCGACCAAACCCACGCCCTTGCTCCAGTATGCGAGGTCGTAACGCGGCGTGAACGTCTCACCCACATGATCCGATCCGAACGCGTCTCTGATGACGTGCTGGATCTCTTCAACTGGTCCACGACAGCAGTAATCAAAAAACTTTCGCGAGAAAACAGGCAGCACCTCAACCAGCGATCCACCGGCAACCACGATCACCTTCGGATTGAGCGTGCGTGCATAAGCGGTGAGATGAAGAAAACGATCGAAATCCACCTGCAATCCCGACAGGACCAGCATGTCAGGCCAGCGAAGCAGATCGAGATCTACGAGCGGGCCACTGTACAGCTCACTATAAAGACGTATCTCACACAACCGCGGATTGAAATGGCCCGCGAGATACGCCGCCGCCATTGCCTGCGGCACTCGCCATGGTCGCGAACCGCCATTCCGGTCTTCGTCGAAGCGGCAGGTGACGATCAGGATCTTTTTCATCCCAATTCCCTTTTGATTCCGGCCAGCGACTGTAACGAAAGATCGCTCGCTCGATACCAGCGCCTGATAGCATGACTAACCGGAAATCTCGCGCCCGCGATACGCTCCTCATTGATCATCAACGTGCCGCTGCCGTGCTTTTCGAACCGGTAAGTGTGCACTGCGCTCAAGCCATATTTCGCTCCAGTCCACGTGATGACATGCGGCGACTCCACCGTGATAACGTTTGCCAGAACGGCCGTGGTGATGCGCGCGACGCGAAACCGTATTCGCATCACCGAACCTGCTCCGAGCTGCACGCCGTCAACGAGACGACATTCGAGACAAATCGGACTCCAACGACTCCATTGTGTGAGATCGGAAAAGTAGGACCAGACAATCGCGGGGCTTTGCTCGACGTACAGCTCGGCGTAAAAGCGCATCGACTTGACGGTGCCGTTGTTCAAGGATAATGGACCATTACCTTCTTGCCGAGACCGAGATTACGCCGTGCCTTTTGTTCAAACTTGCGCGCCGGGTTCGTCATGTAGAGGCCGCAGCAGCGATTGCAGATTGGAAGGCGATTCGTGAGGATGTACTTGCGAAATTTGATCGCCATCTCGGAATTGAACGACTCCATAAAACCATCGCGAAAAACATTCCCGGCAATGACGTCAGGATGCCCCGGGCAGAAGATCAGATCGCCGTTGGCGTGGATCCTGGCCCAGTAAAACGGCATAAAGCAGCTCTCGTTTCCAAACGTTTCGAGATAGTCAGAGAACCAGCGTTTAAAATCCTTGCCGCGTAAATGGCTCGGACCAGTGACGACATAAGGCGGCAACACTCGCTTCTTTCCAAGCAGACACTGCAGGCGAGTGATTGTTTCAGTGTAGTCGTGCTGGTCGTGAGCGGGTGAAACCCAGCCGCGCCACGCGCCGGACGAGGTCACGCCAAACTCTTCCTTCAGGTGTTTCTCGTAAGCAAGCCCGGCGCTTTCAGGCATGAAATAACGCAGGTTGTAGTTGAGCATAAACACGCCTAACTTCTTCGCCGTCTCGTAGGCGCGCTCGATCACGTCTGTGGTCCACTCACAAACGACTGTGCTCATGATCACGAGCGGCAGTGGCAATGCCAGCTCGCGGCGCAGATCGAAGAGACATTCGAGTCCTTCGGTGATGCGCGTGAAAGTACCTTCGCCACGAACACTATCGTGAGTTGCCTTGTCGCCGTCGATCGAAAGAATGAACGCGAGGTTCCTGATCCGCGCCAGGGCCGGAAGATGACTCTTCATGAGTGTGCCGTTGGTCGTGATCAGCACATCGAAATCGCGCTCGGCAAGTGAGTCGAGTAAACCGTCAATCTCTTTGTAAGCGAAAGGCTCGCCACCATGAATATTGATCATTGAATAGGCTGGGGAGAAATTACGGACCAGCGAGGTAATCGCGCCGTCGTCCATGCTTTCGACCTTGCGCGAGCCGGCGAGAAAGTAACCAGCCTCACCCCACTGGTTGCAGAACGGGCAACGGAGGTTGCAGGCTTCGGTTGGTATGAGTTGGACCACGGCGGCGTTCGGCAGCTTGAAGGTGCCGCCTCGCACAGCCGTCTCAAAATCTTTTCTCCACCGTTCCAGTCGACGGCGCCCACGCCAGTAAAAGCGCGCGTAGTGCAGGTAGTCGCGAGGCGTGTAGTGATGCTTCATCAAATCCGTATGACAACGGCGTAAATCACAGCACTAAGAATCGCAGCGATCGGCAACGTCAATAACCACGACATCAAGATCCCCGACACCACACGCCGGTTCGCTTCTCCCGTGATCAACCCGATCCCAAACACCATTCTTTCTCAACGCCGAGCCTCACTCTGGTCCCGCGCGCAACGACATAACTCACCACTCCGAGTCCGGCGGCAAGCAGCGGACTGACGAGCAATGGCAGAAAGAACAAAGCGCCAAGCGTTCGAGTCCACGACCCGAAAAATTCCTGAGCAACGTCTCGGCAAGGAAGAGCGAAGTTATCGATCCGGCAAGCGTCGAGATCGTGGCCCAGGTGATCGCAAATTTGTAACTGGTGGTGCCGCTGCCGAAGAGCGTAGCCACACCTTTGAAGTTGTCGTTTGCGCCGTTTGAATAGGCAAGGAAAATAGTCGCGAGGAACAGGACTGTCAGGGTGATCATGGGAGCACCTCGGGCCAGTGGGTGTTTACGTGCTTCGGCAGCGCGAGTCGCTTTCGCGCTTTCTGTTCGACGCCACGCGCCGGATTGGTCATGTAAAGCCCACAGCAGCGATTGCAGATCGGCAGCCGGTTGGTGAGCATGTGTTTGCGAAACTTAATCGCGACGTCGGAATTGAACGACTCCATGAACCCGTCACGAAAGACGTTGCCGGCGATGATGTCAGGATGTCCCGGACAAAATATCAGCTCGCCATTCGCGTGCACGCGCGCCCAGTAGTACGGCATGAAGCAGCTCTCGTTGCCGAACGTGTTGAGATAGTCAGTGAAGTATGTTTCATAGTCTGAGCCACGCAACTGGCTGGGCGTCGTCACGACGAATGGTGGCGAAAAGCGTTTCTTCTTTTGCAACACGCGAGTGAGTGCAGCGGCGACAGTGCCGTAGTCGTGTTTTTCGTGATTGGGCGAGACCCAGCCACGCCAGGCGCCGCTCGACTTCACTCCGAATTCATGCTGCAAGTGGCGCTCGTACGCCTGGCCCACGTCTTCCGTGAGAAACCAGCGAAAGTTGTAGTTGATTGCGAGGGCGTGGAAGTCGCGCGCTACCTCATAGACGCGCTCGAGCACCTCAGTGGTCCATTCACAGACAACTGTACTCATGATGACGGCCGGCAACGGCACGCCACGCGCGCGACGCAATTCATAGAGTGCTTGTATTGCCTCTCGTGCGGCTTTGAAAGTCCCCGTCCCACGAACTTTATCGTGTGTGTTCTCGTCGCCGTCGATCGACAGCAGGAAGATCAGGTTTCGTATATTTGCGAGCTGGTCCAGGTGCGATTTGAGCAGCGTGCCGTTGGTCGAAAAGATGACGTCGAATTGCTGTTCCCGCAGCAGCTCGAGAAGTGTATCGATGTGTTTGTAGACAAACGGTTCGCCACCGTGAACGCTGATTAATGAATCGCGTGGTGAGAGCCCGCGCATCAGTTTGGTTAAGCTGTCCACGTCCATGTGCTGAACGCGCCGCACGCCATCGAAGAAGTAGCCGTTTTCTCCCCACTGGTTGCAGAAAGGACAACGCAGGTTGCAGGCTTCGGTCGGTATTAGCTGGACCACAGTCGCGACCGGTAATTTGAACGACTGCGAGCGCACTGCCTCCTCATACAATTTCCCCCACACGCGCTGCCGCCCGCGGTTCCGGCGGTACATCCGAGCGAAATGCAGATAATCGGTAAGCCGATAAAACATAATCCGCGTCTTAAGATCCGCGTTCATCCGCGGTTAAAACGATCTTGCCGTAGCTCTTCCGACTCGAGATCAACTCATGCGCTTCGCGAATCTGCGCGAGTGGTAAAATGTGGCCCACCTGCATCTTCAACTTCCCCTGCCCGATCCATTCAAACAAGCGCTTCACCGACTCACCCATCAAAGCCGGACGTTCAAAGATCGCATTCAGATGCAGGCCAAACACACCCTGGGATCGAAACAGCAGCTTCAACGTGTCGATCGGCTGCACCTCTTTACTCGCGGCGCCGAACACCACGAGCCGTCCGAGTGACGGCAGAATCGCGAGACTGCGACGAAACACATCACCACCGACTGCTTCGAGTATCAACGAGGGCGCATTTTTACCTGCGAGCCTTTGATCAAACTCCTCGTAGCTGAGCACTTCGTCAGCCCCGAGGTCGCGCACGCGCGCGCGCTTCTCTTCCGAAGACGCCGTGCCCACGACACGTAATCCAAGTAGCTTCGCGATCTGCACGGCCGCAGTGCCGACCCCACCGGCCGCTGCATGAATCAAAACCGTTTCTCCCTGAACAGCTCTGCCAACGGTCGTGAGTGCGTGATACGCGGTCAGGTATTGAACAGGAAACGCCGCGGCCTCGATGAAGGACAGGGAATCCGGAATGGGCATGCACGCCGCAGCGCTGACGCACAAGCGCTCCGCATGACAGCCACCCGCCGAAACCGTCACCACACGCGCGCCCACAGGCAATCCCTCGCCGGCCTCGACCACGCCCGCCGCTTCGAGACCGGAGATGAATGGTGGTTTTGGTCCACCCGGATACAAACCGGCGCGCTGCATAACGTCGGCGTAGTTCAACCCGCTTGCTTCGACGCGGATTCGTACCTGGCCCGGTTGCGGATCGGGATCCGGCAGTTCGACGAGCTCCAGTTGGTCCACATCTCCAAAACCGTTTACACGCACAGCTTTCATGTTAGTTGTTCACAAGATTTACAAGATTTCTCAGGATTAACATGTAAATCTTGTCTCATCTTGTTAATCCTGTCTAAAAACTCACTCGTCACTTGTCCCGCTTAATCCGCTCGGCAACATACTCCGCATCACGCGCAATCCCGCGCAGGTAAGGTGACGCAAACGTTCTCCCAAACCGGTATCCCAGCAGAAACACACCCGGCACGCGCGTGCTCTCACATTTCTTAACCAATGGCCTGCCATCCGGATCGAGATCGACAACTTCCTTCAAATGTTCAAATGCATAAGTGAAACCAGTGGCGAACACGATCAGGTCCGGCTCGATTCGCTCGCCATTTACAAACTCGACTTCACCGCTTTTATAACTACGCACAGCAGGCATGCGCTTTATCAATCCCTTGCGAATAGCACGAATCACTGCCCGCCCGGTCATCGGCTCGGTCAACCGGTTCGCACGCCACCCAAACAAATTGGTCGGAAGCTGTTCGGGCAGCCAGGCGAAGTAGTGAACGTCGATGCCAAAGAGCCAATGCGGAATCGCGATGAGTCTCGAGCGCAGCGACAACCACGCACGATCGTCTTTCTGTCTTACTCGCAGCCAATTCTCGAGCACTTCCGCCGCCGAGGCGCCGCCACCTACAACCAGCAGCCGTCTTGATCCGGCAAGATCTTCCGCACGGGCATCGATGCTGTGCAGCCAGCGGTAACCTTCACCGCGAAAATTATCCGGCAGCCGCGGTTGACTGATAATGCCGGTTGCGTTGATGACGTGACTGCCACGCAGCTCATGCGTCTCACCATCGCCTGTTCGATAACTAACCGTGAACCCGCGTGTCTCTCTTCGAATTGCGAGAACCGTGCAATCAAAGTTGACCTTCAACTCATGCTGTTGCTGGTATCGCTCCAGCTCATGCACGAGGACGCTGAACGGCAGGTAAGCCGGCGTCTCCGGCTCGGGACTCATGTCAGGCATTAACGACAAGCCTTTAGGCGACAGCAGTCTCATTTCCGGATCGACGCGCCGCAGGGCACTCGCGACCGCATTTCCCTTTTCAAGGATCACATAATCGATGTTTCGCTTGGCCAGCGTTTCGGCTGCTGCGAGACCCGCCGGACCTGCACCAATAATGATGACGGGATCGCGGGAGCCTTGCTCACTCATACAGCGACCTGTTGCCGGCCCAGGTGCGATGCACCCAGCTCCCGGACCATAAGGTCCAACAAAACATTCGCGTCATTTGTCGATAAGGCGTTCAGACGATGAGTCAGGAAAACTTGCGCGCGTTCAGGCCATGCAAGAACTGCGACCGCAGCGCCCATGTGCAAGCAAACCGGCGTGTAGATCTGCTGATCGACAATTTGCAGTGCGCCATTTGACGCACGCGATACCTCGTCGTGAATTGTTTGCGCGTGCTCGAACCAGGCGAAGTGGCTGGTGGCGAAACCCGTCAGCTCCGGACTCGCCGCGATACGACGAAACACTTCCCACGGCAGAAACTTCGCGGGCGCGGAAAGCGAAGGCAGCGCGAGGTGTGTTCGCTGTCGCATCGCGCGGCTCATCTGTTGCTTGAGTTGCTGCGCCAGGTCTTCGAGCGGTTGCGTAGCGTCGCCATAAAGGACCAGCGGAGAAATCTGGTTACCGATACACAATTGATCGCGACTGCGTCGCAAACTGACAGGCACTTCGAGCGATATGAGCGAAGTAGTCATTGGACCCCGCGAACGATTCCACGCATAAATCGCCTTCATCCACGCGCCCGCACACTGCCAACCACCTAACTGCTCTCTCTCCAGATCCCTCTCAACGATTGCGATCGGCCCAGGCGCATTACTACGAACCGCAATCCTCGCGCTCCGAGCCGACTGCGCCTCGCGCCTTAACCGCTGAACCTTCTCCAACGCATCTCTAACGCTTACCGCCCGAGTAAATCCGTTTTTAAGATCCGCGTTATCCCTGGTTACGGCTTGTCCTGCCAGCGCCCGCACCGCCTCAACACAAACTCCAAAAAACGCCTCCCCATCAACAACCGAATGATGCGCCCTGAAGGCAAAAAGATTTTCCTGATCGTTTGCGATCCACAGCAGTTGAAACGGCGGCTCGCGAAACGGATCCAGCGGCCGGTTGCGCCACTCCGCCAACGCGTCACGATTCTCCGTCACACGCAGCATCTCGCTGATTCTCGGTTTACCTTCCCATGACAACCCTAACCAATCGCGGTGCAATCGCTGGCCCAGCGGCGGCCAGCGTTTCACCACGTGTGACAACATTCGTAGTACATCGTCGCGATTGATGCGTCCCTTCAGCTCCACCTCGACACCTAGCTGCATCAGCACACCGGACGATTCCTGGTACGCCACAAAGAAGGCATCGATTGCGGAAAGCGTCGTCACGATGCCTCCTTCCAACGCGCAACACGATCATTTCGCGCTTCGATCGCGGCTGCCCATTCAGCGGACGATTCCAGCATCATCATAACCAGCTCAGCCTGCATCACGCGTTCACCGTTCGCCGTAACAGTGACGGTCGTGCTGACGTTCGAGGATTGTGAACGAGAGATCGCGGCGGTTATCGCGAGTGATGCCGGCAGGAACACTGGCTGCAGGAAACGAGCGTCGCGAACCATTCCAAGGATGGCCCATCTTTCGATCTGTAACTGGGTTTTCGCGAATTCTTCTGCGAGTGGACCAGCGACCTGTGCCGCGAGCTCGAGAATGAGCGATCCGGGCAGCAGAGACTTGCCGGGAAAGTGATCTGCAAACAGCGGATGATTGGCAGGGACAACGGCGGCGCCCGTAGCGGAACCGTTCCCGGCGTCAATACTGATCGACTGCATCAGCTCGAACATTTGTTTTCCGCCAGCTTGTGGTCCACAAGGCGCGTGATTGCGCCGACGGTGCAAAAGCGCGGTAGTGTTGTCGCATGTATACGCGGCGGAAAAAGCTCCCGCGGCGTGTCGTAAAGCAAAGCCATCAGTCGCTCCCGGCCCGCTTCGGTCAGCACTGCATCTTCGGCAAACTCCGCCTCGGCAAGATCGCCGCGCGCCAGGTGATAGATCGTTCCTTCCGGAATCTCGATTTGAAAGTGCTGCTCGATACGAAACAGCAGATCGAGCAGGTCCATCGAAGTAAAACCGAGATCGTAGAAGAACAACTGCTGCGGCTCGATTGGCTCGCTCTCGGGCAACGCCAGTGTCTGCCGAACCAGCGTCGCAACCTCCGCGGATGTGTCGCGCTTACTCACGCCGTTACACCTCCGTCCACGCACCACACCTGACCGGTTACGTACGAGCTCATCGGCGACGCGAGAAAGAGCACCACCGGCACGACTTCCTCCGCCTCGCCCGCACGTCTCATCGGAATCGACGCGCGCGCCTGGTCCATGTGGTCGTCGAGAATGCGCGCGCTCATGCCGCCGGCGAGTAAACCCGGTGCGACGGCGTTGACTCTGATCCCGCGCGTGGCCGTCTCGCGTGCGGTGGTCCGCACAAGAGTTTCGAGTGCTGCTTTTGATGAGGCGTACGCTGCCTGACCGGCGTTCGGACGTTGCGCCGCGGTCGATGAAATGACGACGATGTTGCCACTACGATTCAGGATCATTGGCTTCAATGTCGCTCTTAACATGCGAAATGCCGCCATCACGTTGAGATCGTAAACTCGCGCGAGATCGTCGTCTGTCAATCCCGCCACCAGTCCGTCAGCAAGTGTGCCGGCGTTGATAACGAGATTGTCGATGCGCCCCGCTTCCTCCACGACGCGCGCGGCTGCATCTTCTTCTGTGAGGTCTACAGCAAACGTGCGCGCCGGCAACTCCTTCGCAAGCTCAGCGAGCACTCGCTCGTTTCTTCCAGTCAAAATCAACTTCGCACCCGCAGCACCAAAGCCGCGCGCCAACGCACGCCCGAGATACCCCGTCGCCCCGGTTATCAGGGCCACTCGATCCTTTAGATCCCAATCCGTCATCAATCCGTGCAATCTGTGGTTAAAAACGTTTCAAGATCACGGCGGCGTTTTGTCCGCCCATGCCAAACGACACCGACAATACTGTCCGGGCATCAACGTCGCGCGGCTCTCCGATCACATGGTCCAACTCACAGCCTTCGTCAACGTGGCGCAGGTTCACTGTCGGCGGCACAATGCCGGTGGCACAGGTGTGGGCCGCAACGATCGCTTCGAGCATACCGGCCGCGGCCATCGCGTGCCCGATCGCGCCTTTCGATCCTGACACCGGGACGTCTCGCCAGCGGTTCGCGAAAAGCTTTCGTAACGCTGCTGCCTCGGCGAGATCGCCGGAATAGGTTGCAGTCGCGTGCGCATTCACCGCATCGATCTCTTCTGACGTTAACGCTGCATCGGCAAGCGCGCGCCGCATGCAAAGCTCTGCGCCGGCGCCGTCGTCGCAAGGTCGATTGAGATCGAACGCGTCCTGGCTCATGCCGAAGCCAATCACTTCCGCGAACACCGCTGCACCACGTTCGCGCGCACTCTCGAGAGTCTCCAGCACCATTGCCCCGGCGCCATCGGCTAGCGCAAACCCTTTCCGTTTCTTATCAAAAGGACGACAAGCCAGCGACGGATCGTCACCATTGTCAACGGCCACTGCCTGCAATCCTCCAAAACCAATCAGGTAAAACGGCGTCAGCATCACACTCGATCCACCAGCGACGCACGCTTCAGCATGTCCATTCTGAATCAAACGAAACGCTTCGCCGGCGGCCTGCGTGCCCGACGCGCACGCAGCAGCGATCATGCGTTTGGGACCAGCGAACCTCGAAGCCAGATTCGAAAAGCAACGGCCCGCCGAGCGATGCACAAAGCCCTCTGGTCCCATCTGGAAAGTGTCAAGACCAGTGGACCAGATGAAACCGCATGCGGCCGCATCACGTTTCGATTCAGCGAGGGCGTCGTCGATAGCGCGATTTGCAATCTCGTGATCACGCTCGAGGTTTTCGGATGATACGGCGTCAACTTCACCGCCGCTGGTGATGGTAATCCCGTAGTCGACGAGGCGTTGCACGCGTCTCACACCGGATCGATTCTCGAGTAGACCGTCCCACAATTCGCGCGTAGTGGCGCCGAGCGCTGAGAGTGCGCCCATGCCGGTAATCACTACACGACGCTTATTCATCAGGAGATTTCCAGCTTGACCGTTATGGTTGAAAAGCCGTCTGTGTGTGCCGGTGGCACAACGTATGACATAAGCCCATCGCGATGCTGAGCGATGGACGACAACAACGCCGCGAGACCATTTGCTGCGTGCGGTACAACATCAACTATCGCCGGGCTGCGCGAAACGGAGACCAGCCGAACGATTCGACCTGACGGCTGAAATGGTTGAGCGCGAGTCGAAAACAATAACGCGACACCGAGACCCGGAGCATCGTCTTTCGCTGCGTCTTGATCGCCAGCCATCAACAACGCTTCTTCTTCGCGTCCGGCGTTGAGACGTTCGCATACCGCTTCGACTCCACACCACGCTTGGCCCGCCGCGCCGCCGAGTCCGAGACAGTAAGCGTGATTGCGATGTGCAATCGCGAACGCAGACATCGCAAGGTTATCGACAGCATGCAGCGTCTGGGTCGGGTTCATGCGAAGGTTCCCGAGCGTTCCACTCGCCATACCTGACGTGACGACGTTTCCCCAGCTATAAAGATCGGCCGAGCCGGGCTGGCACGGCGCGAGCGAGATCACGGCCGCGGTTGAGGCATCCTGGGAAAACTTCATCACCTCATCAGCCGCTGCGAGCGCGAGTTGAACCGGCTTGTTGTAACGACGCACCTGTCGCCACAACTCCGGCTTCTCTCCCCTCACTCGTGCGAGATCATCGTGCTTCGCCGCTGCCACCAAATAAATCATTTTGTCCGCTGTCGCCCGCTCCGCGGGCTCTCATCGAATTATGAAATTGCGATCCTGGGGCTTGCGCCCCAGGCTTTATGCTTTCACCCGCTCCGCGGGTTCTCAAATCCTTTTGTGCTTTTTGTGCCTTTTTGTGGCTAACTTCTTCTTGTGCCTTTTCGTGGCTAATTTTTTCCGAAGTAGACCGTATGAATGCCGCGTTTGACCTTGGACCAGTAGTACAAATTCGTCGCGAGGTTCACCCATAAATTCAACGGCCGGCGACGGAACACAACCCTCCTCAAAATCGAGCGCAGCGAATAAAACTCCTGCACCGCGCCCCACCAGCCATCATGCAGCTCCGACGGTGAAAGCCCTTGTGGCTTGAAAACAACGTACGGCTCGCGCAAGTGATTCAGGTCTTCGTCGAAAACAACACCAGAGCGCCAGATCTTGTCGCCCGTCGGCGAACCCGGATATGGCGTCAAAATAAAAAACTGCGTGATCGGCACCTTCAGCGACTCGAGATAATCAACTGTGCGCTTGAATGTTTCCGGGTTGTCATCAGGCAGTCCGAAGATGATGAGTGCATGAGGACTGATCCCCGCATCCATGATCCGGCGGAAACCATCCGCATACTTATCAACCGCATGAAAAGTCTTGTTAACGTCTTCGAGATTGCGCGCTGAAAAAGTCTCGACGCCCAGCGCCATCAACACACAACCCGAGGCGCGCGCTTTCTTCAACAGCTCCGGATGACGCGCAACATTGATCGTCGTCTGCGTTCCCCAACGAATCGGCGCGCCTGCGAGTGCGGTGAAGAGCCGATCCGCAAACTTCACGTCTTCGCAAAGGTTGTCGTCGCAGAAATTGATGTTGCGGCTGCGCGTCGCCTCGACATCGCGAACGATCTGATCCACGGGTCGCTTGCGATACATACCGTTATAGACCGCCGCAATCGAGCAGTACTCACACGTAAAAGGACAACCGCGTGTCGCCTGCACCGGATAAACGACGATCCGATCCTTCTTGATGAGATCGTAACGAGGCACGGGCAGGTTGTTTATGTCGGGTGGTCGCGTGGATCGATAACGACTCTTTAGTGTTCCGTGCTCGATATCCTCGAGTATTTGCGGCCAAACTTCGTCACCTTCACCGACGACGATCGCATCGAAGAAACCTTCGACACGATCGGGCAGCATCGAAGGCAGGTAACCGCCGAGCACCACCTTCTTTCCTGCCGCACGGAACTTCTTGGAAATATCGACGCAGCGCTGAAGCTGCATGATCTGGCCGGAGAGCGCGACGACATCAGCATCACTCTCGAAATCGATATCCTCTAGATACTCTTCGGTTAACCTCACTTCATGCTTGTCCGGCGTGAGCGCCGCCATGAGCGGTGGTCCAAGATGAGGCAGGTACGCACCCAACCGATCGATTAGGTTCTTCGATTGGACCAGACTGCCGTCGTCTCGATAGTGTGCCGGATGGATAATATCAATCTTCATCTGTATTATCCGTGGTTAATGCTTTCGATCATGTCCGCTAACCTTCGAAGGGTAGTGCCACTCTGACACGCCTGCCCCAGTTGCTCACGCGTCACGCGAAACCCGTAACGATCCTCAATCGCCACCACCACGCCCAGCAAAATCAACGACGAAAACGGGATGACATCGTCGAGTGGCTCGTCGGGCGAGCAATCGCGTACTGGCAGCGCTGCATTCACGTCCGGCGCTGCGCGAATGATCAATTCCCGCAGCTCGTCGATTGTCTCGGGCTTTGCTATTGACTGACTCTCCCGGTGATCTGGACCAGGCCCGGTCCGTTTTCAATCTTGACTGGCGCGGGCGATACCGGTTCGGCGTCGGGAAAGAAACGCTCGTCCTTATGACGATACAGATTGTTGTACGAACAGCCCGGCATGAGCCGCCCGTCAGGCATCACGTAATGTGTGCAACACTTCTTCAAGCGCGCGACGTCGAGGTCCCACGGATCCATGAAGTTGTGAATGAAGAGCGCCTTGCTGCGCGCTTCGGTGCGCCGCTCGATGTCTGCCGCCGAAAGCGGATTGCGTGAATTGAAAGTGTCTTTGAGGAACGACTTCAACGACGCCAGAATCAGATCCGAGTCTTCCGCCACCTTCGTTGCCGACCACAGGTTCGTGATGGAATCGAGGATCATCTTTTCGAGCTGATTGTCCGAACGGATGATCGCGCGGTTCTGCATCGCATCGAGATACTGGCGAATGTTTACAAACTCCGGCAGCGGCTTGTACTTGCCGTCGTCCATGCGAAACAAATATGTGGCGGTGTAACAACTCGGATGCGAACAGGGAACGGGATGGAAATACTCACGTTTGAACCAGCCCGTCTGCTCTTCGATAAGCTGATGTACTTCAGGCATCGTGAGCCGGTGGCCGGCAGGGTTTGCATGATAACCATCGCCGCCGTCGCCGGTATGGGCCATCGGTTGGATAACGATGCTCGAACACTGCTCCAGCTCCAATCCAAATTCAACAAGCGCGCCGAGCTCGCCGCTGTTATCGCCCTTCGACACGGTGGGAACAATCACGGTGGGAATGTCGAGCTCCTTGATGACCTCAATGCATTGCATCTTCATATCGATCAACTCGACCCCGCGCGTCCTCGGATAAACCCCGGCCTTCAACGTGTCGAACTGGAGCGACGCATACATGCCACCCGCTTTGAACTTCTCGGCAAAGGCGCGATTCTGTGCAATTTTTCGTCCGTGGGTCGAGATCAGCAAGCGCTTGATCTTGCCCTCGTGTGGACCACGCAGCACGTAGTCGCAAAACTCGAAGAACTGTGGGTGCAGCGTCGGCTCACCACCGGAGAGCAGCATGATCGGCAGCTCACCTTCCGCCGCAACCAGCAAGTCAACCGCGCTTTTGAAGTCATCGAACGTCATCGAATAGCGCTGCTGGTTTCGAACGATGCAGACCGGACACGTCAGATCACACACGTCATTGATTTCGAGAATCGGTGAACAGGTGTGTTGCAAATGATCTTCACAGAGGCCGCAATCTTCGGGACAGCCGTGTTCGACTTTCGTGGCAAACCGATACGGCACGGTGCCTGGCTTCGTGTAGGAGAGCGACTTCATGTAGTACTCGGCATCGCTCGAGACTTCAACCTCGAAGAAACCGTGGCGCGGGCATTTCTTCTGCATCCACACTTTGTCATCGCGCAGGACGATGTGTGCGTCGATCACTTTCTTGCAGGTGGGACATATGGATCGAGTGTAAGAAAAGAACGCGGCATCGCGGTCCCTCTTTGGAGGCGGACCGGCGAAGAGCGGGTCGAGTTGGATCACGATTCACACTCCTTAATTGAAGGCTTGTATGTCGGGCGACGAGGACGCGCGAATTCTAGTTCATTTGGGAAGGTTTGAGTAGGTTTTAACCACAAATTTCACTGATTTTTTTAAGCCAACGTGCCGCCATCGAGGAAGATCACCGTGCCGTTAATGTAAGTGTTGCGCCGCGAGCCGAGCCATGCGACTACTTCGCCACACTCGGCTGGTTGGCCGAAGCGAGAAAGGGCGCAGGCGTCGAGGTAACGTTTCTGGTGGTGCTCGGGGATCGTTGTTTTCAATCCACCCTCGAAGATTCCGGCTGCGATCGCGTTGACGAGAACTCCGTACGGCCCGACTTCGTGTGCGAGGCTGCGCGTAAGTCCTTCAAGTGCGCCTTTACTCGCCGCGTAATGAACCGGCCCGGCAATCGAGCGCGAGCCGGTGATCGATGAGATGTTTACGATGCGTCCATACTTCTGACGGATCATGCCGCGTACTGCTGCACGGCACATGCGAAACGCTGCGAATAGATTGAGCTCCATGATGTCGGCGAAGTCTTTGTCGTCGATCAGTATGAAAGGAACTGCTTCACTGAAGGCGGCATTGTTTACGAGAGTGTCGATCGCACCCCAGGATTCCTCGACGGTAGCGACCACCTTGCTCGCTTCGTCAGCATTGCGCAGATCTGCTTGTAGTGGCAGGCACTCGCGTCCCACATCGCGCACGATTTTCTCCGTCGCATCCGCTCCCGCTTTGTTTCCGTGCCAGGTGAAAGCGACATTTGCGCCTTCTCGCGCAGCAACAGTGCAGATGCCCTGGCCGATGCCGCCTGAGCCTCCAGTCACGAGCACTCGCAGGCCTGACATCAAGCGAGCGTGGTTGTTTTCAAACGTTCCATTCGATTGCACGATTGTCTCCACTCCCTCGCAGATTCACTTGAAACACGTTTGCTCCCGATTCGCGCAGGGCATTTGTCATTCCATATGGATCGGCATCGACGTTACCGGCGAGACAAAGCACTGGACCAGTGTAGCCCCAGCAGCGAGCGATCAGTTGTGAAGCAAAACCCGGTGTGATCTCGAGCACGGCGCTGGGCAGGAGTCGTCCGCCGATGATGGCTGAAGATGGCGGTGAGAGCGGTTTCTCGAGACGCAGGATCAGGATGTCTGGAGGTGTAGCCGGCTGTTGCTCATACGCTTCAGATGCAAGTGTTCTGATCGTGGGATTCATTAACGGACCGGGTATTACGCTTTTCTGCCAACTGACTTTGCGGCCTTGCGTTGTTGCAGGAGAAAGTTTTCCGACGCTGGTGGCTGCACAGGCGCCGTTTAATGCGCGACATGTTGCGAGGACGTTTTTATCTGGACGCTGGGACGGCCACGGAGGCCCGCCCGTACAGATCGGCCTTCCGTCTGTCGTGCTGTCAGCGGAATTCGCCAGCGAGGGTAGAGCAGCCGCAAGCGCGATCGATAGCAAACTCGAGGCTCCCAACGTGTGTCCAAAGTGACTCAGCGGCGTGCTGATCGGAACATTCTTGTCGACAAAACTGCCGAGCGCTCTGAGCTCGGCATCATCATTCGCGTATGGTCCAGTTCCCTGCCCGAAGATCATCCCAGCATTCACTGGCGCTAATGTTTCGATCACGCTCGACAGTCCATCGTGCTCGACGAGATCAGTTCCTAATTCCGGCCCGTGTAATACCGTCGCTTCGTCTTCCGCGCGCGCCAGTCTCAGCACAACCGCTGCTTCACCGAGAATGAATCCGGAGCTCGTCGATTGCCACGGCGTGCAAGGCCTCTCCGCCAACACGCGGAGGCTCTCAAAATTCTCATGATTCGAGCGCGCGAGAATGTCGACCGCAAGCACGAGCACTTCCTTGACTGCTCCCGAGTTCAACAATTCGCGCGCAGCATACAGCGCATGTATTCCCGAAGCACAGGACGAGCTAAACACCGGTAAGTCGTCCTCGCCCCACTGCGTGTCTTCAAGCAGCGCCTTTGTTTCAAAGGCGTCTTCCCAATTTTCTCCGGCGCTGCCATTACACGAGGCCACCAACAGCGGTGTCTTATCAGGACCAGCAACCTCAGCCAGCGCCGTCCGGGCCAATGCCTGCCAGCGCGTTACACCCGAAAGTGCCGGGTCGATGCCCGCAGCGTGATAACACAGCCGCGAAATGTTCGACTTGCTCGCGGTCCACGGTAACTCCGTCGCCCCACGGAATGACTGCGATTCGATGATGTCGATCGCATTTCCCTGCGCGGTCGCGAGTCCGATTCCATTAATGGCAATGGTCATCTGTTTGTTACTGGTATCACGTAGCAGAAGGTAGTCAAATAGGTCAAGGGACTTAAACAGGGGAGGAACCGGCTCCGAAAACACTCGAGGGCGGCCCATCGTGGCCGCCCTCGCTGCTAATCTTGCGCCATCCTGAGTTTCGGCGTGCAACGCGCAGGACTCAAGTTAGCCTATGAGCGCGAAAATCTTAGCGCTTGTCACCTATGTGTCGACAATGTAGATACGAAAAAGCAGTGAGTTATTGCTATGAATTAGTTAACCACTGAGACACAGAGAACACAGAGGTTGCACAGAGAAGAGCGATCTAGTGAGTTTTTTGCAAAAGCCCCTCGGCACGCAAGACTCAAAATGATGAACTCCGGATCGGCAGCAACAATCGCCAACAAAAAGCATCCATTTTTGATCGATTTTAGGTTGACACCTAAACACAACTCTTCTAGAGTTCCTCTACTTTTCTATACTTCGCGACCCAGCGAATCTCCCGCCCAGAAACTTCAGATTCGGTTGTAGTGGCTCTATTAACGCACCTTGAAGACCCTCGCACTGTCTCCCTGGGCTCAGGTTTTCTGAGATCATTTTTTGTGGGAGATGATTGATCGCTCTAGTCGAAACGTGTCACTAGATAGTTAGCTTCCGTCGAAAGGTTCTCACTCGCAAAAGGGTTCAAGCAGCGTTCGCAAGAAGACGAACTCACCCCGTTTGTCAGTGCAACCACCATATTTGACGAGCTTCTTTCCCCCGGAGAACTCGTCTGTCTCACTCGATTTTTATAGGCCTGACACAGTCCGATTACCCAAGATCTAAAGGAGACATTGAGATGATCAAAAGACGAAGGTCTCAATTACCTGTGCTACTAGCCGCGGTCCTCGCAATCGTGGCTACCCTTGTGACAGCAACTACCCTGGCACAACTTCCCGACAAAACAAGAAACCCCAACACTGCCAATGAAGGCATTGCCAAATCGTTCAATGAACAGATCGGGGCAGGCCGAGGCAGCACCACCACGGTGAATAGCTCGCGGTTTATCATTGCTCGCGATCCCTTCCGCGCAGTTCGACGCGGGCGTCAAATCTTCCAGCGTAAATTCCTGAGAAGCGAAGGTCAGGGCCCGATCACCGGTGAAGGCGATGGCGTGACAAACATCGAAACTGATCTGATCATCGGCGCCGGTCTGGCGGATAGCTGTGCAGCCTGTCACGGGCTGCCGCGTGGCTCCGCTGGTTTTGGCGGCGATGTAGTCACAAGGCCAGACAGTAGAAACGCTCCACACCTCTTTGGACTTGGTCTAAAAGAGATGCTTGCCGATGAGATCACCGACGAGTTGCGTGACATCCGTCGTGACGCAATCGAGGATGCAAAAGCCTCCCGTCAGAATGTGACGAGAACCTTAAGGACCAGCTCACGTAAGGGAAGCATCTTCTTTGGCAGGATCACGGCGAGGCCCGACGGCTCGGTTGATACGTCAGACGTGGAAGGTGTCGATTCCGATCTTCGTGTGCGACCGTTCTTCCTGCATGGCGACACGATGTCGATTCGCGAGTTCCTTGTCGGAGCCTTCAACGCCGAGATGGGACTTGAAGCAAACGACCCTGACCTCAGAAATGCCGAAGCGTCTGGAGGGCAAAGAGTGGTCACACCTTCGGGCATGGTGCTCGATGGCAGGTTCGATCGGATCGAGCAACCACCGGTTAATAGTTCGACACACGACGGTGATTTCGACGGAGTCGTCAACGAGATCCCCACCAGCATTGTCGATTTCATGGAGTTCTATCTGCTCCACTACTTCAAACCCGGCACGGGTGAAGTCACCAGCGAAACCACATCAGGGAGATCTTCATTCATAAGTCTGGGATGCGCGGCATGTCACGTTCCCGACTTGACGATTGATGATGACCGCCGAGTTGCTGATGTTGAGACAGTGTTTGATCCCGGCCGCGGAAACCCGTTCAACCGGTTATTCGCGACCGCGTCAACATCCTTCACCGCCGTCAGCGATGGCACCGGTTTCCCAACGCTCAAACGAGCGAATCTCGGAAGCTTTGTGGTGAGGAACATCTTCACCGACTTCAAGCGACACGACTTAGGTCCAAACTTCCACGAAATCAATTTCGATGGAACGATTAGAACTCACTTCCTAACGACGCCACTCTGGGGTGTCGGTACGAGTGGGAACTACGGCCATGACGGCCGCAGCCAGGATTTGATGACAGTGATCCTCCGTCACGGCGGCGAGGCGCAGCAGGCACGCAATAACTTCGCGAATGCCAGCTCATCAACTCGTCGGGCCGTTATCGCATTCCTCAACACCCTGATCCTGTTCCCACCTGATGACACGTCTTCGAATCTCGAGGCGGCTAATTCTGATACTCCGGGTTATCCGCAGTTTGGACATGGCAGCATCAGGCTTGGAGCCCTCTTCAACAATCCAAACGATCCTGAATAGGGTCTAACTTGCAGATGGGCCGGTCACCCAACCCATCTTTAACTCAGCTGCGACGCAACTCTTAGCCCGCGATAGCGGGCGTAAGCATAAAGCCTGGGGCGCAAGCCCCAGGATCATAGAACCGAATAATTTTGCAGCCCGTGAAACGGGCGGCAGCATTTACGTTTCAGGCTGTCGCCCGCTATCGCGGGCTTTCTCGCTGAATTTGATTTGCAACCTGGGGCTTGCGCCCCAGGCTTTATGCTTACGCCCGCTATCGCGGGCTAAGAGTACGCTTGCTTCGCACTATGTAGGACTTTCAGGCAAAGCACGTTCACAAAGAAAAACAGTTATGGCATAACCTCGTGGTGTGTCGCTGAGATCAGGACTTCGGTTGAATAGGTAAGATCCTGGTGTACGTCAATTTTCTACGCGGAAGCATTATGATGTTGCAGTCTTCAGAAAGCTTATAATCTTCCCTGCTGCCGCTCAATGTACTCCCGTCCGCCGACAGTGTCAGTTTCAGGTCAAACGGTTGCTCCCCTCTAAACGTCGGACATCTACTCACATCCTCAGGAGAAAAGATGAGATAGGCTGTGCCCTTGATTGTTCTGCCTTCATATGAGCCTTCGAACGCGAGGTCACCCTTATTTCGTCCGGCGGCCGCGGCTGTGTCCGAAAGGCTATCTACGATGGCCCTCAAAGCGTTCCCGTTCGGGACAATTTTCAATCTTGTCCCCGTATCGGCCCTTTTCCATAAGGATGGTTCAGCGAATGCCACCTTCTCGGGCGGCGTAGCAGAGGGGGTCAGCTCCGGTGTTGGAGCCGGTGGCGCGGGAGTAGACTTTGTCACCAAAGTCGGCTGCGGGATTGCTGCTTGGTTGGCATTAGGGGGTGAATTGTGATCTCTTTGCGATCGCCAGATCAGGATCGTCGCTGCGAGCAGCACAATAAAAGAAGCTCCCGCAATCAACATTAAGAGCCGGTGCTTATAAGAAGGCGACGCAGCTTCCGCTGTGATGATCGTTGCAGGCGCATCTATTCGGTTTTCCACCGCGGCGAAATTTGATTCGCCAACGGGCGCTTCCCCAACATGGCCTTCTTCGGCAGCTTCATCTTCTTCCGATCGTTGTGTGCTTTCTGCCGCCTTGCGTCTATCGGGTTTCTCGATTTGTCTGAGTTCCGGCTCAGCACGAGCCGCTCGCTTGGCCAGAACTCTTTCCATGACGCTGATGAGTTGATCAACGTCGGTCTGCCAGCGAAGATCGCTAAGCTCGACGGCGTTCCGGCGCGTAAGTTTGAGCAAGTCTTCGGGCAGGTCTTGCGGTTTCGGCATGCTCGCTCGCTGCACTAAGACTGGAATCACGCGGATGTCACGGCGAAGCGCGGTAGCAATCTCCAGCCGAACGAAATTATTCGGGTTATCCAACCGTCCTGACCCGGTCGCGGAGAGCCAATTCTGACCGATGACGGCAATTAGAATGTCGCATGAGCTGACGGCATTTTCGATGACCGCGACGAAGTCTTCGCCAGGCTCGATTGTGTCGATGTCCACGAAGATGCGATTCCGGCCGAAGTGTTCGACCAATCTGTCGGCCAGCCGACCGGCATGACCTGAGCTATCGTCACGGCGGTAACTGATGAAAATTCCCGAGAACTGTTTGGTTGCGGATGTCGGCATACTTCACTCACTTTCGCGTTGTGACGCGCAAGGCGTGCGAAACGTTGAGGCCCGGTTCGCACACGAACACAGAGACGCACCAATTGCTTCATGTCAACCTTGCGGTACTCGCAAGTGTTGCTCAGCTCCTATCCATAATGACAAAACCGTAAGAAACGTTTTCGAGTGGCCGGCGGTCCTGGCAATGATCTCAACCCCAAAAGCGAAAATGGGGCTAAGATGATGATCGAGTTTTGTTTCGATTAACCGGTGGGTCCGTGGAAATGCGGACTACTGCCAGCCTGCACGGAACCTTCACGTTCCGAGAGGCGTAGTTGTTGCGACCTACAATCGTATTTCACAGGAGACCTCATGAAAAAAGCGCTCGTAATTTTGCTTGTTGCCCTGCTACTAAGCTCTGCCGACCTTTTCGTTTTCGCCCAGACCTTGCGCCCGGCATCTGAAAAGGACTTTAACGCCGCTTACGATGCGCAAATCCAGAAAACTCTGACGACGTTCCCCGATCTTCCGGGCATCGCGATCGTGGTAATTAAGGACGACAAGCCGATCTTTGTCCGCGCGTACGGGATGGCGGATAAGGAAGCCGGCATCAAGGCCGATAGCGATACGCTTTTTTATACCGGCTCGTCTACCAAGTCATTTACAGCGCTGGCAGCCGCGATGCTCGATCAGGAAGGCAAGATAAAACTCTCTGATCCGGTGACGAAATATACTCCCGGAATTCGCTTCAAAAATGAGTTACCCGATAAGATCACGATCAAGGATCTTTTGACGCACACGAGCGGCCTGCGGAACAACGCGCTGATCAATCGTCTCGCGTTTACGGGTCAGATCGATCAGCGTGAGCTCGATCAGGTCTTTGCCGAAGGCACCACATTTAATGATGCCAACTTTGGCAAGTACAACTATACAAACCTCGGCTATAACATTTACGGGCTCGCGCTGCACTACCATTTGAAAAAGAAATGGCAGGACGTGCTGCAAGAGCGCGTCTTCGCTCCCGCAGGTTTGAAACACACGACTGCGTATGTTTCAAAAGCACGAGCCAAAAAGTTCAAGATCGTAGCTCCTTACGTCATTTCCACCGATGGGCCCGATGCGGGCAAGATGGTCCGAAGCGGGCTGGAAAAGACTGACGAGAACATGCAATCGGCCGGTGGAATTTTCATGAGCATCTCGGACCTTGGCCGGTGGCTTAACCTGAACATGAATGGCGGTAAGCTCGACGGCAAACAGGTGGTGCCGGCCGACATTATCCGCAAAGTGCAAACGGGATACACAAAGAGCACGCGCAACGAGCCGCCATTCTCGGGCGACGGCGAATACGGGCTCGGGTGGCAAATCGGCAAGTATCGCAACGAGAAGGTGGTCTATCATCATGGCGGCTATCCCGGTTATCGCAGTCATGTCTCATTCATGCCTGACAGAAAGGTCGCCGTCGGAATCCTCGTGAATAACGACGCGATTGGTGGACGACTCGCAGATATGCTCGCTGCGTACGCTTATGACTGGTGGCTACAGACGGAGAATTTAGAAGCCGATTACCCCAAGCAACTACAGGACACCCTTGCGGCCTTTGAGAAGCGAAGGCAGCAGATTGCTGCTGAAGCCACGTCGCGAGCAAAGAGAGAGTGGCAACTTACAAAACCGTTTACTGACTATGCCGGTAAGTATCGGAACGACCTGTTGGGCACGATTGAGGTCGAGGCAAAAGAAAAAGCGCTCGCGGTGCGAATGGGTTACATGAATACGGTCGCCACGCCTTATACGCAAAAGGACACGATTCGCGTCGTGATGCTTCCCGGCGGTAATGGTGAGGTAATCGAGTTCGTAACGGACGCCGCGGGAAAGATCGGCTCGATGACTTTCGGCGGTGTCACGTTTACAAAGCTTACGCCGTAATCGATCTATGCCGGAGTGCCTGAATACCTCACCTATTCAGGCTTGACCAAAGCCCGTCAGCGTTGCATCTTCCGCGGGTTTGACATGACAATGCCCGTCGAATCATGCGCCGATCAGGTTGCGTTCACTTACTTAATCTTGTTTTCGCACTGTTGCTGAGCAATTGTGGGACCGCCCATGCACTCGGCTCGCCTCGCGAGCTTTCTCAGTTTGGCCACGAAGTGTGGCTTACCGAGAACGGCCTGCCGCAAAACACCGTTCATGCGATCGCGCAAACCAGCGATGGCTACATCTGGATCGGCACTGAAGAGGGTTTGGCTCGCTTCGACGGCGTAAAATTCACCGTTTTTGATAAGCAGAATACTCCCGAGATCAAGAGCAACTACATTCGCAGTCTATTCGCAGATCGACAAGGCGCGCTGTGGATTGGCACCGCGCAAGGCCTGGTGCGTATGCTGAATGGTAAGTTTACGTTGTTCACCAGGGATGATGGACTCCCCAGCGAGACTATCCAGGCCGTTTACGAAGATCGGGAACGCAACCTCTGGGTCGCAACTGCTAACGGTCTGGGCCTGTTGAAGAGTGGCGGACTCACCACGTTCACCACTAAAGAGAGGCTGATCAGTGGCAGCATCCAGGCGTTGCTGGAAGATTCTGACGGTGCGCTTTGGATTGCCACGCCCTACGGTGTGGGCCGTATCAAAGATGGTAAGTTTACGAACTACACGGTGCGCGATGGACTTGCCGGTAACAGTGTGAGAGCAATCCAACAGGACCGGAACGGTCTCATATGGTTTGGCTCGCTCGGTGGCTTAACTTCGTTCGACGGTAATCGATTCACAACCTACACCACCCGCGATGGCCTGCCAAACGATCGCATCATCTCCCTCGAGTCGGACCGCGACGGCGGCCTGCTTATCGGAACGGTTGGCGGTCTTTGTCGCTTCAGCGACGGCCGGTTCACGGGATTCACTGCCGGAGAAGCACTCTCAACCAGCACCATCCTCTCACTACTCGAAGACCTCGAGGGAAATGTTTGGATCGGCACCGAGTCGGGAGGAATCAACCTCCTGAAAGACACAAAATTCACGACTTACACTGTGAGAAACGGCCTCTCAAACGATCTCGTAAAATCGATCTACGAAGACCACGACGGCAACATTTGGATCGGCACTGACGGTGGTGGCTTGAATCTACTAAGGAACGGCAAGCTCGCCGCTTATACCAATCTCACGAGCAACGTTGTTCGATCTCTCGCCGGCGACAACGCGGGCAATCTCTGGATCGGAACGCCCGACGGACTGAGTCGTTATGGCAACGGAAAGTTTACGACATATACTTCGGCTGATGGTCTGGCAAACAATGACGTCAGATCGATCTACCTCGATCGTCAAGGCAATCTATGGATCGGCACACGCGGCGGCTTGACCCGAATGAGAAACGGAGTTTTCAAAACCTTCACTGAGGTGGACGGGCTCCCGAACGATCTGGTCACTACACTCTATGAAGACACGAAAGGAAACTTGTGGATCGGCACGTTCGGCGGCTTAGGCAGACTCACGAATGAGGAGCTCACAACCTTTACTACCAGGGACGGCCTTTCGAGCGACGCAGTTATCTCGCTTCATGAAGATTCAGACGGCACATTGTGGATTGGTACGAATGGCGGTGGTCTGAATGGAATGAAAGACGGCAAGTTCACCACCTACACTACCAGGAACGGGCTGCTTGATGATGTCGTATACCGGATTCTGGAAGACGGCCGGAACAACCTGTGGCTGAGCTGCCGCAAAGGTATCTTTCACATCAGTAAAAAAGAGCTCAATGAGTTTGCCAACGGCATGATTACCTCGATCGCACCCGTTGCTTATGGTACCGCTGACGGGATGATGACGCGCGAGTGTAGCGGCGGCGGCGATCCGGCTGGATGGCGAGGTAGTGACGGAAAGCTTTGGTTCCCTACTATCAAGGGCGTCGCAATGATTGACCCGGAGAGAATAAAAACGAACTCGCATGCGCCGCCCGTTGTGATCGAGCAGATACGTATCGACGACAACTCGTCTGCACCGAGCGAGCGCCTCGAGCTGCCCGCCGGCACAACGCGCTTTGACTTGTATTACACGGCCCCGAGCTTCGTGGCCCCGGAGAAAGTCAGGTTCAAGTATAAGCTGGAGGGGTTTGACAAAGACTGGATTGATAGCGGCACGCGCCGCATTGCCTACTACACTAACCTGCGGCCCGGAGCGTATACGTTTCGCGTAATCGCCTGTAACAACGATGGGGTTTGGAATCAAACCGGCGCGGCTTTCTCTCTTTACCTGAAGCCCTATTTTTATCAGACCTACTGGTTTTACGCGGTCTGCCTGCTCGTGCTGGTAATGCTGGCGTGGCTTCTGTATCGACTTCGCGTGCGCGGCATGCAGGCGCAGTTCAGCGCCGTGCTGGCAGAGCGGACGCGCATCGCTCGCGAGATTCACGACAACCTCGCACAGGAGATGTCAGGACTCTCTGTACAACTGGAGGTAGTCGCTCGCACCATGCCACCCGGAGCTGACGCCGCTATGTCTTCTCTGGATCGCGCAAGGCGGCAAGTTCGGCATGGCATCGCTGAAGCGCGACGTTATGTTTGGGAGCTGCGCTCACCGGCTCTCGAAAACAACGATCTACCCGCAGCGTTAACCGAGACCGCGCGAAGATTGACGCACGACACTGCTATCCACGCGCAGGTTGAAGTCAATGGCACTTTCCGGCCGTTGGACCAATCGGTAGAAGGCAATCTTCTCCGCATCGGACAAGAGGCAATCAACAACGCAGTGAAACATGCGCACGCGCAACGGATATTCGTCAATCTGGTGTTCGATGCCAGGCGAGTGCAGCTCATCGTGCGCGATGACGGGCGCGGATTTAACCATCAGGTGAATGGAAAAGAAGGACATTTCGGATTAATCGGCATGCGGGAGCGCGCCCAACAGATTGGCGGGACCTTGTCGATTCAGAGCACCGATGGCTCGGGCACTGAAGTCGTGGCTGACGTGCCGATCAGCAGTTAGTAATGGAGAAGCTTGGATTGTGAATAACAAAATCAGGATCATGGTAATCGACGACCAGGCGGTGGTGCGGCAGGGTTTTGTCGCTTTGATTAATACCGTGCCGGACATGGAAGTGATCGCTGAAGGAATCAACGGACAGCAAGCCATTGATTTATACAATCAACATACACCAGACGTAACGCTTATCGATTTGCGTATGCCCGTTGTGGGTGGGGTTGAAGCGATCACGGCTATTCGACAGAACTTTCGCGATGCGCGTCTGATCGTACTCACTACTTACGATGGTGATGAAGACATCTACCGATCGCTACAAGCCGGAGCCAAAGGTTACCTGTTGAAGGATGTGTTCTTCGAAGAGCTCGAGGCGGCGATAAGAACCGTGCATGCGGGCTCACGACACATTCCCGCCGCGATCGCCATGCGGCTTGCGGAGCGAATGGCCAGCTCTGATTTGACCAGCCGGGAGATGGAAGTGCTCGAGCTGATTGTGCGAGGCCAAAGTAATAAAGAAATAGGTGCGTCGCTGACGATTAGCGAAGCCACGGTTAAGAGTCACATCAATAACATTCTCAGCAAGCTCGGCGTAACCGACCGCACCCAGGCCGTAACCACCGCCCTGCAACGCGGGCTGGTCCACCTGCGCTAGTTTAGTTTTAGAATCAGCCGCTGTTTGTAACCTGCGAAGCAGGTGGCAGCATAAAGCCTGGGGCGCAAAGCCCCAGGATCAGATCACAAATAAGGACCCGAGCCCGTGAAACGGGCGACAGCCCAAACATGGATGAGCTGTCGCCCGCTTCGCGGGCTCCGTTGCTTTTTTTCAACTCGATCCTGGGGCTTGCGCCCCCGGCTTTATGCTGTCACCTGCTTCGCAGGTTATGAACAGCGACGTGCGAAGCAATTATTCAGGAACGTCTCCAACTAAAGATTGATCCCCGTCCCCGCCTTCCGGGTCATGACACAATCTTGAGTGGCTGTTAATCTGCAACACGTAAGTTATCCCAGTCCCGAGGTTCGGTTAATTTTGCGAGTCCATATCCTACCTAAAACTTTGTTGCAAAAGTAACTGACTCCGAAGTTAACGTACTCGAACCCGGGACTGGGTCCCGCCACCAGCTTTCCTAACTCTTTGTTACAACTGATATGTTCAGAGTTCAAGCTTTAGCTTGTTTGTGGAGGGAAAGAGCAAGCTAAAGCTTGAACTCTGAACACTCGAGCCTCAATTTTTTCCACAGAGTGGATCACCGTTGTAAGGCTACGAAGCCGCAGCTCCCCGCCTCTGAAAAACGACTGAGTAAATTTGAGTCAGTCCTCAACTGCGTCCGCCTCGTCGTCGCAACGCTTGCAGTCAAGCTCAACCCCAAGACGAGAAGCGCGACCTGCCTCGGTGAGAACCCAGTCTCGTGAAGTCAGGGGCGGATCGTGCCTGACGTGCTGGCGGTGACCACACGCGAGAATCACACGCCAGTGATTCTCGTCGTCTTTGTCAAAGCCCGTAATCTTCTGCTTCATCGGTCTTTAATAGTGCGTACGGCTTTCGATTTGTACTGGTTCATTTTTGAAAACGCCGAAGGCGTGTTCATTAGCTTAAGGCCCAGCCTTCCGCAGTGAATCCGGCCACAAAAAAGCACAACACAAAAAGAAAGAACCTGAGTTTCTTTTCTGTTTTGTGATTTTTGTGCCTCTTTGTGGCTAATAGCAAACTGCATCACTACCACGAGCCTGAACCGTATAGACGCCGAACCCAACGTTCGGCTAAGATTCGCTCCCCGCACAATCAGTTTTCGATGAACCTTTGGCGCTGGCCGCACCTCGAATATAATCACCGCGCATCAAGCTGAATCCAACGGAGATCGATGGCCCATAAGACTACAAACGAGCAAATACTGGTGGTCGACGACGACGAGGTTATTCGCTGGACACTTCGCGAAGCCCTGCAAAGTTGGGGGTTTGCAACAGTTGAAGCAGGTTTGGCCGCCGAAACGGTAAAGCAGTTTCAGGCAGAGCTACCTGCCGCCGTCCTGCTCGATATCGATCTTCCTGACGGTTCTGGTCTCGATGTGTTGCGCGAGATCAAACGCGAACATCCCGAAGCGATCGTGATCATGATCACAGGGAATGTTCAGGTTGGTAACACCATTTCAGCCCTGCGCGGCGGCGCATACGACTTCATCGCCAAGCCCATTAACCTCGAAGAGCTCCGCGTCACGCTGCGAAACGCGATTGAAACTCGACATTTGCGTCGTGAAGTAGCGCAAGTCAGAAAAGAACGAGCGCGCGAGTTTAACTTCAAGCAGATCGTTGGCGAGTCGCCGGCGATGAAGAAGATGCTAAGTTTGGCAGCCAAGGTCGCGGAGAGTGAAGTCTCATCCGTTTTACTCCAGGGCGAATCGGGGACAGGCAAAGACCTGATTGCAAAAGCAATTCATTATGGCTCGCAAAGAGCCGAAGGACCGTTTGTAGCAGTCAACTGCGCCGCCCTTCCTGCGACGCTCATCGAATCCGAGCTTTTCGGTTATGAAAAGGGCGCGTTCACCGATGCAAAGGCGCGCAAAGAAGGACTATTCGAACAAGCCGAAGGTGGAACGCTCTTGCTCGATGAAATTGGTGAGCTGGAGCTCTCGCTCCAGGCCAAGCTGTTGCGTGTTCTGGAGGAAGGAGCGTTTCGTCGTGTTGGTGGTCTAAAAGACATTCCTCTCGATGTGCGAGTGCTGGCGGCATCTAATCGCGATCTAAAAGCCGAAAGCGAGGCCGGACGATTTCGCCTCGATCTTTACTATCGTTTATCAATCATTCAGATCGATATCCCGCCGCTGCGCGAAAGAGGCGACGACGTTTTGCTATTGTCTCAACACTACATCGATACGATTGGAGCGACACTGAAGCGAAACAAAGTTACGGGTTTGTCCAGCGAAGTTCAGGAGGTATTCAGAAAATACTACTGGCCCGGAAACGTTCGCGAGCTGCGCAACGTGATTGAGCGCGCGCTGATTCTCGAAGATACTGACAAGATCACTACCGAGTACCTGCCCGGTGGATTACTGGCGCCGTCGCGTCTTGCGCAAGCTCCAGCCGCTGACGCAGCGTCAACACGATTTGCCTTGCCCGAGGAAGGCATTTCGCTCGACGAAGCCGAGCTTTCATTTGTGAGACAGGCAATCCAGCGCAGTGGTGGTAATCAAACACGGGCCGCCGAGCTCCTGGGCATTTCGCGCGATCAGCTCAGATACCGCCTGAAAAAACTCGAGGAAGTGCAAATCGCCGGCGCTGATTCCCCATGACTGCAATCAATCCTACATCCGTTGACCATGAGCTGAATCCGGAAGAAGCGCTGGAGCGCTCAGAGAAGGAGCTGGCTGATATCAAGTTTGCGCTTGATGAATCAGCCATTGTCGCGATCACTGATCAGCGCGGGACCATCAACTACGTCAATGACAAGTTTTGCGAGATTTCCAAATACTCGCGTGAAGAGCTGCTTGGCCAGGATCACCGCATTATCAACTCGGCTTACCATTCCAAAGAGTTCATCAGGAATTTGTGGACCACGATTGCGAGCGGAAAAGTTTGGCGTGGAGAGTTAAGAAATCGCGCCAAAGACGGGAGTTATTACTGGGTAGACACCACAATCGTTCCCTTCCTCAACGCTGAAGGAAAACCCTACCAGTACGTTGCCATTCGCAGCGACATCACCGAGCGCAAACGTGGTGAAGAGCAAATTCGCGAGCAGGCCGCGCTGTTGGACCAGGCGCAGGACGCTATTCTGGTACGTGATCTCGATCAGAATATCTTGTTCTGGAACAAGGGTGCGGAAAAAATCTACGGCTGGTCGGCTGAAGAAGTGATTGGCAGGAACGCGGCAGAGATCCTTTTCAAAGATCGTTCACCACAATTCGACGCAGCGCGCGAAGCAATAATTCGAAACGGCGAGTGGAAGGGTGAGATGCATCAGGTACGGCGAGACGGCAATGAAATCATTATCGAGAGCCGCTGGACCCTCGTTCGTGACGAACAGGGAAAACCCAGATCAATCCTCGTAATCAATACCGACGTCACTGAAAAGAAACGGATGGAGTCGCAGTTTCTGCGCGCGCAAAGGATGGAGTCGATCGGAACTCTCGCCGGCGGCATTGCTCACGACCTGAACAATGTTCTTTCGCCGATTCTGATGGCGATCGACATGTTGCAGTTGCGAGTCGCTGACGAGAATAGCAGGAAGTGGTTCGAAGTTTTGCGCACCAATGCCGAGCGCGGCGCCAGCATGGTGCGACAGGTGTTGTCGTTTGCAAGGGGCGTCGAAGGCGAGCGCGTGGCGTTACAGCCGAAGCATCTCATCAAAGAGATCGTCAAGATTCTGCGTGAAACGCTGCCGAAGTCGATCGAGATCAACTTCCAGATACCTAACGACCTGTGGGTTATTTCCGCTGATGCGACGCAGATGCATCAGGTGCTGATGAATCTCTGTGTAAATGCGCGCGACGCGATGCCCGAAGGTGGCTCGATCTCGATCAAAGCTGAGAACGGTTATGTCGACGAAAACTACGCGCGCATGCATCTCGAAGCCAAGCCCGGGCGATTTGTTTTGATCACCGTTGCCGACACCGGGCCGGGAATGACGCCGGAGGTTCAAAGCCGGATCTTCGAACCGTTTTTCACGACCAAAGAGATGACCAAGGGAACCGGCCTCGGCCTCTCAACTGCATTGACGATCGTGAAGAGTCATGGCGGCTTTATCAACGTCTACAGTGAGCTGCACAAAGGAAGCCAGTTCGCTGTTTACCTTCCCGCACTCGAAATGCCTGGCTCGGTCGATGCCGCGGCAGCGCAAACCGATCTTCCGCTTGGTCATGGCGAGTTGATCCTCGTGGTTGACGATGAAGAGTCGATTCGCGAGATAACCCGCGGCACGCTTGAGACTTTTGGATATACGGTGCTGACTGCAAGCGACGGCACTGAAGCCCTCGCCCTCTATGCAGACAAGAAAAACGAGATCGCCGTTGTGCTGACAGACATGGTGATGCCGTTCATGGATGGGCCCGCGACGATTCGCGCACTCCAGCGGATGAACCCAAAAGTGCGAATCATCGCTGCCAGTGGACTGGGAACCGGACTTCACGCGGGCGAAGGCACGCTCGAAGGTGTCTCCGTCTTCCTCAACAAACCCTACACCGCTGAAAAACTACTCAAGACCCTGGCCGAGGTTCTGCGCGGCTAATCGCTAACAAGTCAGGAATAGGGGCTTGCCCGCGCTGTCACCCACCAGCGGGGGCAAGCCCCTCTTCCTGACTTGTTCTCTTTTTCGTTGCGTGAAATTTCCAGCTAGCTGGGAAATACCTCGCAACCTCACCACCACATCTATCTAATTCGTAGGTATCACTGGGTGGTACGGGTCGTGCACTGACGCCGTCCGGGGAGATTTTAGAGATGGCGAAAGTTCTGATCCTGCTCGGCGGTTTTGGTGGCGTGGTAGCCGCGGAGCGTCTCGCCGAACAACTCGGCGACGAACATCAGATTACGCTCGTGTCGCGGAGCCGGCAGTTTGTTTTTTATCCAGCACTGGTGCGGCTCGCTTTTGGAAAAGCCGAGCCGGCCGACGTCTCATTCGATTCGAGACGCACACTGCTGAACCGGCGCATCAACTTCATTGAAGCCGAAGTTGCCCACATCGATCCTTTCGAACGCAATGTCACGAGCAGTGTTCGGCCAGTGGAGACTCGTGATCGATGAGATTGGGAGCGACAGCCTTTACCTGCATAAAGATCTTTCGACAAATGAGCCGGCCACAGTCAGGCAAAGTCGTTTCTGGAGTTGGGCCAAAAGGGTCCAGGAAAAGTATTGGCAGGTTTCGCATTCATAGTTCGATTGTGAAGGAGGCAAATCATGCGCGAAGAACGCACTATTCACTTACTGGAAGTCCCCATCGGCGGAAAACAAGGGCTTGTATGGAACCGCCTGCACGGCGAGCGCGAGGAGATCTGCGAGGCCCTGCTCAAAGAAGAGACAGCAGAACGCCGCCGGATAATGCAGGCGCGTTTGCGCAAGATCGATGACGCACTCGATCGCTTGATGTCGGGCTCTTACGGCCACGGTGAAGCTGAACCGACCTTACATTGACGATGGTCCAGGAGGTGTGATCAAAATGAAGGCAAACGTTTTTCACGGCAAGAACAACATCCGCGTCGAAGAAGTAGACAAACCACGTGCGGGCGTGGGCGAAGCGGTTATTCGCGTGACGCTCACGACCATTTGCGGAACCGATCTTCACATTGTCAGAGGTGAATATCCGGTCGCGCCCGGATTGGTGATTGGTCATGAACCAGTCGGAGTGATCGAGGAGCTCGGCGAAGGTGTTTCCGGCTACCAGATCGGCGATCGCGTACTCGTCGGAGCGATTACGCCCTGCGGTCAATGTCGCGCATGCTTATCAGCTCACTCGTCACAATGTGGTCGTGGTGAAGGATACGAAGCACTGGGCGGCTGGCGCTTCGGCAACACAATCAACGGCGCTCAGGCTGAATATCTCAAGGTGCCTTTTGCGCAGGCGAACCTCGCGAAGATCCCTGACGAGCTTACGGACGAACAGGTGGTCCTGCTTGCCGACATCGCTTCAACCGGCTTCAGCGGCGCCGAATCGGCCGGAATAAAGATAGGCGATTCCGTTGTCGTATTTGCCCAGGGTCCGATTGGCTTGTGTGCGACGGCGGGCGCAAAGCTCATGGGAGCCGGTCTGATCATCGGCGTCGATGGCGATGAGCATCGACTGGCGATGTCGAAACGCATGGGCGCGGATGTCACTCTCGACTACCGTGACGTTGATGTTGTGGCAGAAGTGAAACGTCTGACTGGTGGTGGCGCGGACGTGAGTATCGAAGCACTCGGCACACAACAAACATTCGAGAGCGCGTTGCGGAGCTTGAGACCAGCAGGGACACTTTCGAGCCTCGGTGTTTACTCAGGCAAGCTTGCGATTCCGTATGAGGCATTCGCTGCCGGCATCGGTGATCATCGCATCGTGACAACACTTTGTCCGGGTGGCAAAGAGCGCATGCGCAGGCTGATGGAGATTGTGCGCCGCGGTCGCGTCGATCTCACACCGCTGCTCACCCACACTTTTACTTTGGACAACATCGGACAAGCTTACGATCTGTTTGGTGAGCGACTGGACGGTGTAATGAAGGTGGCGATTAGACCATGATTGATATCAAACGAATTCTTTGTCCGACTGACTTGTCGCCCCACTCCGGAAAAGCGATGCGCTATGCCACCGCGCTCGCGCGTGCGCATGGAGCGGAATTGATTTTCTTCCACTGCACGCCGGACCTCGATGGCGAACAAAAGCTGAAAGCCTCCGTGCTGGAACACACCGGTCCTGCCCATGCGCGTTTGATCGTTGCTAATGCGGGCGACATCGGCGAGGCAATCATGATGAAAGCACAACTCGAAGCGGTCGATCTGATAGTGATGCGATCGAGGCGTCGTCCTCATCGTGCGGCCCTGTTAGGCTCGACCGCGGAATCAGTTTGCCGGAGCGCGCCCTGCCCTGTGCTGGTTATGCACAACGACGAGCAGGAATATTTCGGTAATGAGCTGACTGTAAATATCGAACGGGTGCTGGTCGCATATGACTTCTCCGATTATGCGGAGCTGGCGTTGAAGTATGGGTTGTCGATTGCACAGGAGCACCAGGCCGAACTGCACTTGCTTCACGTTCTGCCGCCGCGCTCGGTTAGTGAGCCGGCGATCGCGTGGTATCCGCCGAAAGGCGAATCCGCCTACCACACCGCCGCCCGTCGCTTGCAAAGAGTTGTGCCGGCTGAAGTTCATCTCTGGTGCGAAGTCAAAACGGCGGTCAGTGAAGGTCATCCGTATCGCGAGATCCTGAGTTATGCCGAGAAGAATGAGATCAATTTGATTAGCGTCGGTGCGCACGGAGCGGGTTTCGGAATGCGTGCTTTGTTTGGCTCCAACGTGGATCGCGTGCTGCGCCAGGCGCCTTGTCCGGTGCTGGTTGCGCGTCCGTTGCGACCGGCAAATCTTGTGAATCCTGAAATCGTGCCTAATGATTTGCTATCAACAGAACATGGGCGAACATCAAGTCGAACAACACGTAGATGAGAAGAAGGCGCAAGCCTTCATGAAGGCACTTCTCGAAGACCTGCGCGCACTCGCGTTCATGCTCGAACACGGTTACGTCGAGAGCGGTGTCACGCGCATCGGTGCGGAGCAGGAGATGTTTCTCGTCGATCGCTACTTACGGCCGGCTGCAGTTTCACTTGAAGTCCTGAAACAAGCTAACGACCCACGGCTGACAACCGAGATCGCCCGGTTCAACCTGGAAGCCAACCTCACGCCGCTGGGGCTGGAGAACAACTGTTTCACTCGTATGGAACAGGAGCTCACGCAAGTGGTCGAGCTCGCGCGAAACAGTGCCGCGACTCAGAACGCAGACGTTCTTCTCTCCGGCATTCTGCCGACGCTGCAAAAGTCGGATTTGACGCTCGACAACCTCACTCCTGTCTCGCGTTATCACGAATTGGATCGAGGCGTGATCAGGATGCGTGGCGGCCCGCTTTCAATTCACATCAAGGGATTGGACGAGCTGCAACTGACGCATGACAACATCATGATGGAGTCGTGCAACACGAGTTTCCAGGTCCATTTTCAAAGTAACGCCAAAGAGTTCGCGAATCATTACAACGTCGCGCAGGCGATAACCGCGCCCGTGCTGGCTGTTGCAGTCAATTCCCCGCTCTTATTCGGACAACGCTTGTGGCAGGAAACACGCGTGGCCCTGTTTCAACATTCAACGGACGAACGCTCGCGCCCGCAACTCGCGCGCAACCAGCCGACGCGTGTCAGTTTTGGCGATCGGTGGCTGCAACATTCAGTCATCGAGCTCTTTCACGACCAGATCACGCGCTTTCGTCCGATCATGATCACGCAACCGGATGAAAATCCATTTGACCTGTTAGCGCGTGGTGAAACGCCTTCACTTTCAGCATTGCGAATGCACAACGGTACTGTCTGGCGCTGGAATCGAGCTTGTTACGGCGTGCATAACGGTGTACCACACCTGCGCATCGAGAATCGCGCCCTCCCGTCTGGTCCAACGATCGTCGACGAAATTGCTAATGCGGCTTTCTTTACCGGCTTGATGGTCGCGCTGCCACAAATATACGGCGAGATTGCGACGCAGATGGCCTTCGACGATGCGAAGTTAAACTTCTTCCGCGCCGCAAGACATGGGCTGGATGCACAGTTTCAGTGGATCGACGGGCAGAGTCACAACGCGGCCGTACTCATCCTGGACCAACTGCTTCCGCTGGCGCGCCAGGGTTTGATTAATGCACACGTAGCGAGCGGCGACATCGATAAGTATCTGGGCATCATCGAGGAGCGGGCGCGCAGCGGGCAAACGGGAGCGCGCTGGATAATGAAGTCACTCTCCGCGACTGGAAGCGCAGCTTCGAAAGATGCTACCCAAAGAAAATTGACTGCAGAGATTCTGGCAAACCAGAAGCAAGGTGAGCCTGTCCACTGCTGGCCTGTCAACGAAGAACCGCATTCTGAAGACTGGGAACACAGTTATCGTACGGTCGGACAGTTCATGTCGACAGATGTTTTCACGGTGCGCCCGGATGATCTGATCGATCTCGCCGCGAGTGTGATGGACTGGCGACACATCAGGCACGTGCCCGTTGAAGATCAGGAGGGCCGGCTGGTGGGTTTGGTAACTCATCGTGGTTTGCTTCGCATGATGATCAGCAATACGAAGTCAACTACGGTGCGCGAGATCATGGTCAACAATCCGGTCACCGTCTCACCGTCGACATCGTCGCTGGAAGCGATGGAGCTGATGCGCAGCAATCGCGTCGGCTGCCTGCCGGTGGTCGATGGCGATCAGCTAGTCGGCATCATCACCTCCTACGACTTCCTCGAAGCCACCGCCAAACTCTTCCACCAACACCTCTCGACACAAATGGCCTGGGCACAAAAAGGCACAAAAAGCACATAAGCTGAAACAAGAAGGGCGTCCAGTTTGCGGCCTTGAAGTAGCTGAAAAAGCCTGTTTTTTTCGGACCACTGAAGTGATACCGAAACGACGCAGGCATCACAACTGCACAAGACTTCCAGCGCCGCGCAGTTTTATCTGGATTTCATTGAATCCGAAAACTCAACCGGTTCCACGCACCCCAGGAGGCCGCGCGTATTCTGGGCGAATCGATCAACTTCTCACGCAAAGGCCAGATCACACTTCGTGGGACTTCACCCTCGGACTCAAGATGAATCAGCAGTGCTCAAAAGTCTTTTTTGCCACAAAGAGGCACCAAAAGCTCAAACAGGCTCTGTTGATTTTGAGCTTTTTGTGCCTTTTTGTGGCTAAATTCGGCTCAGAGCCTGCTGTCGCGGCCTCGTGTCCAGGTTGTTGCGTTGGTCGCTGAACTAGCCTATAAGATAAGCGATTTCTGCTCCCTCTCGATGCTAAGCATTAGACGGCAAACCATGTCTCGCGTTATGCGCACGACCGTTCTGGTTGGGGTGCTTGCGGCGCTTTGTTTTTCAGTTGGAGAAGGACTGCGACTGACACCTTTTCCGATTTCCAGCATAGCAGAGAGCGGGATCGCGACGGCGGAGTCATATTTTCAGGCATCGCACGAATCCATATCCGCAAGATCCGGCCCAGTCTACACGCCGACGCGGGTGCAGAATCGCAACAAACGCGAAGCTGTCGAGTATGCCTTCCTGACTGGTAGAAGCAATGCTGTATCGACCGCTTGCGGCGTCTTCTACTTCGCCCCTGATGAAACCAACAGGGCTGCTTCTGCAAGTTTCGCCTCGAGTCCTTCCGGACGCGCGCCTCCCTTCTTCGGTTAACCCGGCACCACACGAATTTGATCTCAGAAGTCTCTGAAGGAACATTCAGAGCTCCGGGGCTATTCGTCCACCTTTGAAGAATTTAATCCGGGAGGCAGTTTGATGAGTGGTTCACTCAATGGCGGGCCGCGTGGCGGCGCTAATCACTTACACGAACCCGCACTGCGCTACGCGCGTCATGACTTTCCGATCATCAGGAATAGCTTGACCGTAGGTGAAGCTTTAAACGTCATCCGTAGCGAAGGAGTTGGCGAGCGCATCATTTACTTCTACATCGTCAACGATCAAGGGCAACTAACCGGTATCGTACCGACAAGACGACTACTAATCTCGATGATGAACCGCCCGATTACAGACATCATGATCACGGACATCGTCAAGATTTCGCATCGCGCCACTGTACAGCAGGCCTGCGAGATGTTTGTTAACCACAAGCTCTTCGCTTTTCCTATCGTGGACGACGACAACCGGCTCCAGGGCGTTATCGACATCGGTTTCTTTTCAGATGAACAGATAAGCGTACTCGAACGACAGAAGATCGAAGACATCTTCAAGTTAATCGGCGTCGGGATCGAACAGGTTCGCGGTCATTCTGTACTACATGCATTGCGTTATCGCTTTCCCTGGCTACTTGCGCTCCTCGTCAGCGGAATACTGTGCGCCATCATTGCCAGTTTTTATCAAACCACCCTCGTCGAAAACATCTTCATAGTTTTCTTCTTCATACTTTTACTTGGACTGAGCGAAAGCGTCAGCACTCAAGCGACGACTCTCGCATTGCAGAGCCTGCACTTTGGCAATCCGTCATGGTCCAGTTATCTCAACCAACTGGGCCGCGAATTCGTGACCGCCACTTTGCTGGGCTCGACCTGTGGGTTTCTAACAGCAGGAGTCGGGTGGCTCTGGAGCGGTGATCCGACGTTGAGTATTGCCATCGGTCTCGGTGTTCTCCTGTCAGTGGTGATAGCCGGCCTGCTCGGTTTAACTGTGCCGATTGCGCTCTACACAATCCGCAAAGATTCAAAAATTGCAATCGGACCAATCACTTTAGCGGTCACAGATATCGCCGTCGTGCTCTTGTATTTAAACGTGGCTCGCCTGTTGTTAGGCAGCTAGAGGCTGGATTTGTATGAAGATGCTGGACCTTTCTCAGGCCAACATAGCTTTCTCATTAGTTACAGAAAGTGTGCAGGGACCGGGCGGTCTCCTGAACAATATTGCACTCTGCGTAATCACCGCCGCGGTGCTGGCCTTCATCGCCAACAAACTCAGGCAGCCGGCGATTCTCGCTTACTTGCTGGCCGGTGTTCTTATCGGTCCTGAAATCGGATTCAGGTTAGTCAGTGACGCCGAGGTGATCGAAGTCATTTCGGAAATCGGATTGATTCTCCTGCTCTTTATCATCGGCCTCGAGATGGATTTGAAAAAGCTGCGCGCTGCCGGAAAACCCGTCATCGTAACGGGTACATTGCAGTTCCTTGTCTGCGTGGGGCTGGCGATACCGTTCTTCCTGCTGCTTGGCTTTCGCATTGGAGATGCGAACGCTTTCGGTGGCGAATTCGGTTTGTTCTACATGTCGGTTGCTGCATCCATCAGCAGCACGATGATTGTTGTAAAGCTGCTCTACGATAAATTCGAGCTGGATACGCTTCCCGGTCGCATCACACTCGGCATACTTGTCTTTCAGGACATCTGGGCCATCCTGGTTCTTGCGCTGCAACCGAACCTGCGTAATCCCGAGCTCGTAGCGCTCGCCGGTTCTCTCGGTAAAGGAATCCTGCTGGTGGGCCTGAGCCTGCTGGTTAGCCGCTACGTCCTGCCGCCACTGTTCCGATCGGTCGCAAAGATTCCTGAGCTCGTTTTGATAATGGCACTCGCCTGGTGCTTCCTGGTTTGCGCGGCGGCAAATTATGCAGGCTTGTCTCGGGAAATGGGAGCGTTGATAGCCGGTGTTGCGCTTTCCACTTTTCCTTACTCTCTCGATGTTATCGCCAAAGTTATCAGCATCCGGGATTTCTTTGTCACGCTCTTCTTTGTCGCGCTGGGAATGAAGATTCCGGTGCCGACACTTCCGATCCTCGCACTCGCGGCGTTGACCTCCGTGTTCCTGATAGTCTCCCGGTTTTTGTCGATCTTTCCCATACTCTATCTGCTGCGGTTCGGGCACCGCGTGAGTCTGATACCGGCGATCAACCTGTCGCAGATTAGCGAGTTCTCTCTGGTAGTCGCGTCACTGGGGCTGGCTCTGGGCCATGTTAATAATCAAGTGGTGTCGCTGATCATATTCGTGTTCGTGATCACTTCTACTGCATCAACCTACATGATCAACTACAACCATGAGCTTTACCTGGCCCTGAGCCGCGGCTTGTCTTTTCTCGGCATTAAAGACCTCGCGCAAACCGCTGAGGCAAAGGATTCGGCTGACACTTCACGCAAGCCCCTCGTGTTTCTCGGCTTCTACCGAGAAGCAAGCTCAATCCTTCATGAGTTTGAATTGAGCGACTCGCGGGATGTGCTCGACGAAGTGCTGGTGATCGACTTCAATCCTGAGGTGTATTCGGAATTGGGGCGGCGCGGGATCGCAAGTCTCTACGGAGACGTGGCCCACATGGAAACGCTGCATCACGCAAAGATACATGATGCGAAGCTCGTGGTCTCGACGATCCCGGATCAAATACTCAAAGGCACTGACAATGCACGACTGTTGAGAAAGATTCGCCAGTTATGCCCGCACGCCCTGGCCATAGTGACGGCCGACAGCTCTCAAAGAGCATTGCAGCTCTACAAACTCGGCGCGGATTTTGTTTTCATTCCGCGCATACACTCTTCGGCGCAGATAGCGCAGATTATCCAAATGGGCCTGAGGCACGGGTTAACCCGTGAACGTGAGGAGCAAATAACGCAATTAAGTGTGCGCAATGAAGTTCTTGCTTAACTGTCGAATCTAATGCCGCATTCACCTCAATTACTACAGGATCTGTTGCTGCTATTGCTGGCATCGGTACCTATCGCTTTCATCTTCAACCGGCTGCGCCTGCCCACTATCGTCGGTTTCATCATGACGGGTGTTTTGATTGGACCTTACGGGCTGGGGCTCATCAAGGACGTCGAGGCGATCGACGTCCTGGCTGAGCTCGGCATAGTACTACTTCTTTTCACGATCGGACTGGAGTTTTCACTGCGGCGGATTCTGGAAATGAAGCGTTTGTTTCTGGTCGGCGGAGGTTTTCAAGTCATACTCACTACGCTACTGGCCAGCCTGGTAGCTTATCTGCTGGGTCGCCCGATCGAGCAGACAATCTTTTTCGGTTTTCTCTTTACACTCTCCAGCACCGCGATCGTCCTCAAGAGCTACATCGATCGCGCTGAGATCGATGCGCCACATGGGCGTGCCGGCGTTGGTATCTTACTTTTCCAGGACTTGAGCATCGTTCCGATGATGCTCCTCATCCCTGTGCTTGCCGGCACTCGAGGAGGCTCGGTGGCGGGGATCGCCTTCACTCTCGTGATCGCAATCGGCGCGATCGCGTTGATCATCCTCGCGGCGCGAATAATCGTACCGTACCTTTTGCATCATATCGTCCGCCTGCGCAGCTCTGAGCTCTTCATCATCTCAATCGTCGTCCTGAGCCTCGGTACATCATGGCTGACTTCTCAATTAGGACTGTCATTGGCCCTGGGCGCATTTATTGCCGGCATCGTGCTGTCAGAGTCGGAATACAGTCACCAGATCGTGGCAGACATTCTTCCCTTCCGCGATGTATTCAACAGCGTGTTCTTTATCTCGATAGGAATGCTGCTGTCGCTGAGCTCGCTGGCCGCGAACTTTCCGATCGTGATGGGTTGGGTGGGAATGTTGATAGCCGGAAAAACTCTGCTCGTTTTAGCGGTGGTCCGGCTTCTGGGTTACTCAGTGAGAGTTTCAATGATGGCGGCACTTGGCCTGGCCCAGATTGGAGAATTCTCTTTTATTCTTGCCAAAACAGGCGTGGCTGAGGGACTCATTTCAACCACTGACTATCAACGGTTTCTCGCTGCCTCGATCATCTCGATGATTGCAACGCCGTTCCTGATCAAAGGCGCGCCGCGCCTGGCTTACGCAGCGCAGGCGATGTTTGCGCGGGATTCCATGTTTGAGCCATCAGTAGCTGGATCTGAAAACGGCAATCCCGAAATGCGCGGTCACGTCGTTATAGTCGGTTTCGGATTAAATGGCCGCAACCTCGCCAAGGTCTTGAGAAGAACCGGAGTGCCCTACGTTGTGCTCGAGCTAAACGCGGAAAACGTTCGTCGCGCGCGTGAACAGAATGAGCCTGTAGTTTATGGAGACGCGACGCGAACAGAAGTATTGAGCCACGTTGGTGCGGAATATGCGCGCATCCTCGTCCTCGCCATTTCAGATCCAGCCGCAACGCGACATACCGTGTCTATTGCACGGCAGTTGAACCCCGACGTCCACATCATCGTGCGGACGCGCTACATGGCAGAGATAGAAGATTTGCGAGCCCTCGGCGCCGACGAAGTGATTCCGGAGGAATTCGAAACGAGTATCGAGATCTTCTCGCGCACGCTCAGCGAATATGGTATTGCGCGCAGCATCATTCAACGCCAGATCGCTGCTATCAGGAATGAGGGCTACCAGATGTTTAGAATGCCTTCATTGCCGATCGCGGATCTGAATGAAATCGCCAGCGTACTAAAATCCGCTTCCACAGAAACGGTGTTTATTGAAGATACCTCATCGTCCGTAGGAAAGACGATTGCGGATTTGAAATTGAGGACCCGAACCGGCGTGTCGATAATCGCCATCACTCGTGACGGTCAGACGCAGATCAATCCCCAACCTGACAGCAAACTTGAAGCTGGCGACATACTTGTTCTGCTTGGCGGTGCAGAGCAAATCGACCGTGCGATCGAAGAGATCGGTTGATAACCAGATAGATGCCACAAAGAAGGCTAAAAGTGAGCGTTTATGAGTCGCTCCGTTAAAACTCGAGTATTCCTGGTCCTATTTTTTCTCGGGCTACCGGGCGTTGCCTCCATTCTTCTGATCGATGTGTCTGCCATCATAAAGCTGCTTCCACCGACCATGACAGCAGACATACCGGAAATCACGCCCGCGTTGAAACTTCTAAGCGTGGTCCAACCGGCGCTGCTCCTCGCCGTGGCGGTTGTAATTGGCGTCGCACTCGCGTCCAGAGTGGGCCTGTCGGCACCCGCGGCAGAAGCACTGACCACGGGCGGCAATGTCTTTGCCTCTCTGAAACCACAGGTCGTGCCGGGGATAGCCGGTGGATTGGCAGGCGGAATTTCTATCGTTCTGATTTCGTTGCTGATCAGGCCACTGCTTGAGGCTAGCGTAGTTGATCGCATCGGCAGGTTCGCCAAAATCATGCCACTGCCGACGCGTCTTCTTTATGGTGGCGTAACCGAGGAGTTGCTGTTGCGATGGGGGTTTATGACATTGCTGGTGTGGGCGGCATGGCGTGTTCTACGGAAAGGACAGAACGTTCCACCCGCCTCCTACTTTGTTAGCGCTATTCTGATTTCCTCACTCGTCTTTGGCGCTGGACATCTTCCTCTAGCCTACATGTTATTACCTGATTCGTTCACCGCGGCGCTCGTAATGTTCGTAATCCTTGCGAATTCTGCTTTTGGCATAATCGCGGGTTATCTTTACTGGAAAAGAGGCCTCGAGTCCGCCATGATTGCGCACATGTTCTGTCATTTAGTGCTGGCGTTTGCAAACTGGGCCGGTGCATATTTTTGAAAGCGAGCGACCTAAAAGGAGTTCTTCATGGCTTAGCCACGCTCCACTATTTAGCCGAATTTAGCCACAAAGAAGCACAAAAGACTCAAAAATCAACAGAAGGTATTTTGAGCTTTTGTGCTTCTATGTGGCATGAAAGAGTTTTGCTACAAGTCGTCATCACCTGCCGATTCCGGCTGGTAAAGGACTTCCTCAACTTTGAGCTTACGCACGCCCGATGGTACGGGCCACTCGATGGTGTCGCCCTGCCTGTAACCAAGGATGGCGGTACCAATCGGTGCCAGCACGGAAATTTTTCCTTCGCCAAAATCTGCCTCTGTCGGGAACACGAGTGAATAGGTGTTGCTTTCCCCGCTCACTAAGTCCTTCAAACGCACTTTCGAGCGCATCGTGACTACGTCCGCAGGAATATCTTTTCGATCGAGGATCTCTGCTCGATCAAGCTCTGCTTCCAACTTGTTCAGGTATTCTCTATCGACGCTGTTGCGCTCACGTGTACGATCGATCAATCCGCTAAGACGGTTATAGTCGAGCTCTGTTATGTAGATAGTTGTGGTCTTTTTTGATCTTCGCTTCATCTTTAACTCCAATTTCTTCTCGTCGGTGATGTCAAGCAGCTTTCTTCGACTCCTGCAATCCGTGGGAGATGCCGGCCTGGGAAACGTTCTTACGAATGATCCTGACTGAACAGTGCGCTCGCTTGCGACGGCGGCAGACGTACTGCCGAACAGCAAGCGACTTAAACCTCGCCGCTCGTTCGTTCCGAGAACGATAAGATCAGCTTCCCGATAACGCCGAGTGCCTCGCCGGGTAGTAAAAACCACCGACCGAGGTCCACTGGTCCAAATCGTACCGGCGGCGAGCACCACAAGAGATACACGTCTGATAAGTCTCGTCGCCTCGAGTAAATGGAAGACTGAGCTTCAGGTGCCAGCAGCCAAAAACACGTTTCACTACGTTTCTAATCTGCACCAACCGGCCAGCTTCAAAAGGCCAACTCTTTAAACCCGATCGTTCAACTATTGCCTCCATTTTTAATTCACCCTTTCCGAAACGTTATGGTGAAATTGTGTCCACAATCCTTACAGACATATTGATCGTTTTCTTGAGCTCCTACGACTAACCGCACTTCCAAACACTGCGGGCATTTCACGAGCCATCGTCTAAGAACTTCAGACCATCTTTCTCCTGGTTTTTTCCCAACGATTGTTTCTGGCAAAACGATATGTTGATTCTCCGGTACTGCCATTCCACATACTCTCCCTCTATGTCCTCGCTTCTTACGGTTATAGATTAGAGGGGAACGCCAGTCGGAAATAGCGTGATAACACCTGACTGCAAGGGTATTTACACGCAGGAAGGAAGTAGCGGGTTCTGGGTACTGCGGCGGATTCTTAGGTACTGCGTCGGTTTGAAATTACGCTGAAGGCGTTCGCTAATTTCAGCCCAGCGGTTGGAGCGCAGCGACAACCCTGGGAACAAAGCATTTTTATATTGATTGAACCACTGAAGGGGTTCGCTAGCGATCTAACCTTCAGGGATGTGGTCGCGATTGTCAGGGGTATAGCAATGCTGCCTGCCGTGAAGACAGGAGATAACTCCTACAATCCACGCGTGAAAACACTCTCGTGCTCGAGGGCCGTTAGGATTAATCTGCAACTGCACGATCATAACTTTTAGAGGGAAATGACATGCAAAGCTTAGAGTTTGTACAAGAGACAACACAATTGGATAACGGCATTTATGAAGTTATGGAGCCGGAGGGTCCAAGGTCGGTCGATTCCACCACAGGTCCCGTAGAAGATCTGGATGACGAGCGCGAGCGGCACCTTCGGCTGTTGGCCGAATTTGACAACTACCGCCGGCGCACAAAAGAGGAACGCGCGCTCGGGGAAGAAAGCGGCAAACGCGAAGTCCTCCTTGCGCTTCTTGAAGTAATGGACGACTTCGACCGCGCGCTTTTGCACATCGGCGAAAGATCAGATGCAGTTGTCGATGGTCTCCGCTTGATTCATCAGCGACTCAACAATGTACTTGAAACGCACGGAGTCACGGCATTTGAAAGTGAAGGTCAGGTATTCGACCCGGAAATTCACGAGGCGATGACGGCGATCGATGGCAATGGAGAAGAATCGGGCACCGTTTATAGCGAGTATCAACGAGGTTATTTGATGAACGGCAAACTCTTGCGTCCCGCGCGTGTTGCCGTCTTGAAGTAATGGTTTTACTGCTATGGGAATCGTGAACAGCTACAGTTTTGAAGAAACTAGCCGAATGAAAGCGAACCCGGGCGTAATTGTTCTTACCGATCAGGCTGCCAACCACGACCGGCTTCGTTCCGTCCTGGAACACTGGGGTTACAGTGAGAAGGAAGTCCAACAGTTTCTTAGCGAGATGAATCCCTCAACACTCAATCAAGAGAGTCTCTTAGCGAGCAAGTAAACAATTACATTCGGGTGATAACACCCGTCAAATCAAGAGTTAATACTCTATTTCCTCACTCCTCTTCCTTTTAAAATAGTTACATGCTGGACGGTCGCTTGCGACGAAGATCGCCTCGACTGACGCCTGCTTAGTCGATTTAGGGAGGACTGAAAGATGATGAAAATATTGATTGGCCATGATGGCTCACAGAGTGCCGACGCGGCATTGTTTGATTTGCAGCGAGCTGGTTTACCGCATGACGCGGAAGCCCTGATTGTCTCCGTTGCCGACATCATGATGGTTCCTGCAACTCCGAGCTATGAATTGGCGGCGCAGGGACCCATGTCTCGAAGAGTGACTTCCGGCCTGGTGTATGCGCAGAGACAAACTGAGCTGGTGCTAAAGGAGGCTAACGAAATTGCCAGCCGCGCAGGAGATAAGGTTCGATCGTATTTCCCCGGTTGGAACATACGTACCGAAACACTTGCCGGCTCTGCCGCCTTCGAGCTAATCAGCAAAGCGAACGAGTGGAAACCGGATCTGATTGTGGTCGGGTCGCACGGGCGTTCCGCTGTCAGTCGATTCATTCTGGGCAGCGTTTCGAAGAAGGTTGTCACGGATTCAGATCACTCCGTGCGCGTGTCGCGCGGCAACGTCGAAAGAGACGTCAACAAGCCTCCCAAAGTCGTGATTGGCGTGGACGGATCAACTGAGGCCGAACAGGCGATTCGCAGTGTGGGTAGTCGTGTTTGGCCGCGTGGAACTGAAATGAGAATCGTCACTGTCGATGACAGTGTTTCAACGCGAAGGATTACCCACATTCTTCCGACAGCGGCGGAGATTATCGGCAGCAGCAACGAAGAAGCCGCGACGAAAGCAAAGCAAATGGCCGAATGGGCCGCAGAAGAGTTGGGCGTGATCGGGTTGAATGTTTCGGTCGTGCAGGAAAAAGGTGATCCACGTCGCGTGCTCATCGATCAGGCCAGAGACTGGGATGCGGATTCAATCTTCGTTGGCGGACGCCGGTTCAGCAGTGCTCTTGAACGATTTCAACTCGGCAGTGTTGCAACCGCACTCGTTACGAAAGCGCATTGCTCGGTCGAGGTTGCACGTAGTTGAGTAAGTAGGAGGTGAATATTGACATGACGTTTACATCGGATCTTTTAGTAGCCAGCAGCTCAGCAGTTGAGTGGTCGCGTCCGTTGATGATCGGGTGGCTGGCCATCGTGCTGACGTTGAGTGTTATCGAAGTATGGCTGCTGAGGAGTGGGGCAATGGCAGACGACAAGAGAGCGATCGATAGGTGGGAAAATGAGGGTGGCAGGGTATCAAGTTGAGGAGGTTGTGAAGTGAGACGTAACAGTCAATCAAGAAGTTCTAAGCGGCGTTATCGTAAGTTCGCCTGGATCTTTGGCACCAGTGCCATTGTCATTGCGCTGCTGTATTGGGAGCAGGCTGCGGTGCTTTACGTGCTCTCAACATTGGCGATGTGCGTAGTGTTGCTCGTCGTTGCGTTTTCCAACCTGGAAGGTCGAGACAGCGAGCTCCACCAGGCAGCGCTCGAGAAAACGATTGCTGAGGATGCCGAATCAACTTGTTCCACCCCGGAAAATGAGAGGGTGGCGTAAGAAAGGAGATCAAAGTTGAGTAGCAAGAACAACATCAATATGGACCATTACAAAATAAAAGGTCGTGGCCGTCAGGGCGACGGAGTAGTTCACGAGGAATACAAACGACTACGGAATCAAATTAGCCGAAGACGAGGATTGTCAGCAAAGCAATTATTGAAAAGAAAAATCAGCCTGAGCCGTCTAAAGCAAACGCAAAGCAGAACGGCTACTGCGTCAGTCTGAAATTTAAATGAACGCCGCAGGCGTTCGTTATTTCAGCGTCAGTTTGAAATTAAATGAATACGCCGAAGGCGTTCGCTAATTTCAGCGTCAGTTTGAATTAATGAATACGCCGAAGGCGTTCGCTAATTTCAGCCCAAGGTTGGAGCGCAGCGACAACCTTGGGTTAACTCATTTTAAGTAGCGACCAACCCTGAAAGGGTTCCGCGGTTGAAGAACCCTTTCAGGGTTCAAACGAGTATTTTATTTGTCTACCCAGGGTTGTCGCTGCGCTCCAACCGCTGGGCTGAAATTAGCGAACGCCTTCGGCGTAATTCGGTAAAGAGGTGATGAATGTTGCTTAAGAAGTTCTATCAAAAATTTAATTCCTGGAGGCGAACACGTGCGATTGGGAAGATCCGTCGGGAGTTCGCAAAGGCCGGGTATTCGCTGGATCAATTTCGAGACTCTCAAATAGAAGCTGCACTACGACACTGGAATACGGATCTATCAGGAGTCACAATAAATGCGAAGACGATTTACCGCACGCTGAAGCGACTTGCGGTAACCAGCAGTAAAAACAATCAGACGGTTTTGAGCAGAGCGTAAGACTGAAAATCAACAGCACCCTTCAGCCAATTTGGACTGAGAGCATCGAGACCGAGCCTCCGTCGAAACCTTCCACCGGGAAGCTGATCTGCTCACCCGAACGGAGCTGAGCGATCACGTAGAGCAGAGGCAAATAGTGGTCGGGCGTGGGAATAGATAACGTCGCGTCACGTCCTAAACTCTCGTAAGCGATGAGCGGATCGTGTGTGCCTGCCCGCAATAGCTCGCGTGCTCGTTCTTCAAATCGCACGGCCCACTCGAGCGGCTCGACCTGCGGACGACCCCAGGCATACGCGTGCAGGTTGTGTACAAGGTTGCCGCTTCCCATGATGAGCACCCCTTCATCGCGCAAGCTGGAGAGTCGCTTTGCAGTTTCGTAGTGGAACTCCGCCGGCTGCGTGTCGTCGATACTGAGCTGGATAACGGGGACATCGGCTTCCGGAAAGACGTGACAGAGCACGGACCATGTTCCGTGGTCCAACCCCCACCGCGTATCCAGCCCCACAGGGATGGGCGCGAGCAACTCTATTACGCGTTTCGCAAGCTCCGGATCGCCCGGCGCCGGATACTTGACCTCATAAAGCTCGCGCGGGAAGCCACCAAAGTCATGAATCGTGCGCGGCTGCTCCTGCGCCGTCACCAACGTCGCAGACAGGTACCAGTGGGCAGAGACGCAAACAATCGCCTTCGGCTTCGGAATACTGTTGCCGATAGCCGCCCACGTTTTGGTCCATGCATTACTCTGGAGCGCGTTCATTGGGTTGCCATGTCCGAAGAAAATCGCAGGCATTGGTGTTGTCATGTTAATCCTCCCTCACATCTGTTCCCGGTTAGGCCACTGCGACAAACCAGCAACGGGACGAGAACCTCACTTCGCCAGGTACGTCAAAGCGGCAACCACGAGTGCCTGGGTGCCGTGAGACAGTGTCGGTTCAATTACCGGGGCAAAAAATTCAGAGTGATTGACAGGGATGTCCTGCTCTACCCGCCCACTATCCAGAGCGCGTTGAAATTTCTCGGGATCGATGCCGCCAACTCCCCAGTAAGTGTAGGGCGTTCCAAAGGCCTCCGGGATGTCGCTGAAATCTTCGCTGGCGGTCAGCCGTCCGAGCTCGAAGACGGTTTCCGTCCCGAAATGATTCCGGAATGCGGACGTGATCTTTGCTGTTACGGCAGCGTCGTTGTCGGTAAGCGGGTACTGATCGAAATACTCGAATTCGGGCGGACGCGGTGAACCGGACGCTTCGCACTCCGCTTTGACCATGCGCTCGATGCTGTCGATCATTCGCTGACGCACGGCCATATCGTAAGTCCGCAGGTTGGCCAATAACACTGCGCGATCGGCGATGATGTTGCTCTTCGAACCGGCCACACTGCTGCCCACAGTCAGCACCGCAAACTCGCCGGGCTTCGTCTCGCGCGAAACAATCGTCTGAAGTCGCAGGACCACCATTGCAGCCAGCACCACTGGATCCACACTGTTGTGGGGCATCGAGCCATGCGCCCCCTTGCCATACAAAGTGATGCGAATGCTGTCCCCGGCAGAGAGGACCGGGCCCGCCTGTGTGCCGATCTTTCCCGCCGGATACGCCAGCACATGCTGCGCGAACGCGACATCCGGCTTAGGAATACGGTCACGCAAACCGCCTTCGACCATCGCTTTCGCGCCACCAGCCACCTCTTCTGCAGGTTGGAACAACGAGATGAAGGTCCCACTCCACGATTGTCGAGCCTGGGCCAGCAGCTCCGCCGCACCCAACAGACACGCTACATGAGCGTCATGGCCACACGCATGCGAGACGCCGACTGTGTTGCCCGTGTCATCAACTGCGGTGAGCGTCGAAGCGTAGGGCAGTCCCGTGTTTTCGCGCACGGGAAGCGCATCCATGTCAGCTCGCGCGAGTACGGTCTGGCCTTCACCATTCCGAAGAATGCCGACGACTCCGGTGCGACCGACTCCTTCGATGACTTCATAGCCGAATTCCTTGAGTTTCGACGTCGCGAGCGCGGCAGTTTTAGTTTCCTGAAAGCTCAGCTCGGGGTGCGCATGTATCTCCTTGTAAACACGTTCTTGCCACGCGGATGTTTCCCGCAGACCGGCCAGCACCTCGTCGATTGAGGATGTCATTAATTCCTCCCAGGACCAGGACCACAAAAGGCACAAAAGACACTAAGTAAGAATTTGTGCTTTTTGTCCTTCTGTGGCTTGTGTTATCAACTCGGCGTCGCTTTCTTCACGACGTCGCGGATAGAGAATGATCGTTCCCAAAACTGCGGCAATGAGAGACGCGATGAAGATCGCGATTTTGGCGGCACCGAAATCAGCGGAGTTGGGAAACGCCTGCCCCGCGATGAACAGCGACATCGTAAAACCGATCCCGCCCAGCGCCCCCGCGCCGATCAATTGACGCCACGAGTACGCTTCGGGTTTCACCGCTATACCGCTCCGAACCGCAAGCCACGCGGCCGTAACGATACCGATCGATTTTCCCACCACCAGTCCCAACGTGATCGCGCTCATCAATCGTCCGTGTTGCTGGAATACATCAGCCGACCAGACGACGCCAGCGTTCGCCAACGCGAAGATCGGTAGCACCATGTAGCTCGACCACGGCTCGATCGACCGGAGGAGCTTATCAGCGGGCGATTCGATCCTGTCGTGGATCGCATCCAGCTCCCGAAGTGCCGGCTCGGATGGTCCAACTCGCAGCGCTTCGTCCCGGTGGAGGTCTTCCCGGTGGATCACAGTCGCTGCTTGGGCCAATAGCGCTTTCATGTTCGCCGGCCGGCGCGTGGGGATGAGCACAGCCAGGATCACGCCAGCCAGCGTTGCATGCAATCCAGCCTCGTGCAGAAGGAACCAGAGGATAATGCCGCAGACGGCGTATGGAAGGGTGCCGTAGACGCCCACCCGGTTTAGCACGACGAGCAGCAGCACCACTGCGGCCCCCGCGATCAGATAGACTGTGGCGATCTCACCGGTGTAGAACAGCGCGATTACGACGATTGCCACGATGTCGTCCATGATTACTGCCGCGGTCAGGAACACACGCAGCTCTATAGGAACGCGCTCGGCAAGCAACACGATCAATGCCACCGCGAAGGCGGTGTCGGTGCCGATCGGAATCCCCCACCCGTGCCTCAGGTGTGGCGGCGCGATTGCGGCATAGATGACGGCGGGCAGGATGATGCCGCCCAACGCGGCGATCACCGGAAGCGCCGCTGATCGAAAGGTGGCAAGGTGGCCCACTGTGAACTCACGCTTGATTTCGAGGCCGACCACGATGAAGAAGATCGTCAAGAGCCCGTGGTTGACCCAGTCAAGCAGTGTGAGGGCGAATGTGGATGCGCCCCACTGAAGTCCCAGCGTCTTATCCCACCAGGACAGAAACGCCGAACCTACAGGTGAATTGCTGAGCACCAGTGCGAGAACCGTTGCAAGGCCGAGCAGCAGGCCCGACGATGGTCCCCAGCGAACGAACTGGAACGCAGCCGCCTGAATCCGGTGCCCCAGTGGGGCGAGCATGGCATCAGCCAGCGAGCTTTCGTCCCACGCGCCTGCATAGCGGCGTCCGTTGATGAAGAAGGTCGGCGTCACGCGCGCGCCGCTGCGATCCGCGCTCTCGACGTTCTCACGCACTCGCTCCTGTGCCGCCGCTAATTCGGCCTCGTGCGCCGCAGTGCTCGGCAGGTTGAACTCACGTGCGATCTGTTCGAAGTCGCCGGCGGAGAACGCGGGCCCACGCTCCATCAATGCCTGGTGAACTTCCCAGAAGCGATCCGTAGTTTCCGCCGCGTACGCTGCCAGCTCGGAGGCGCGCAACGCGTCTTCGCTGCCGGGAACCGGGAGGTACCGGTACACGTACTGCATCCGGTCTCCGAACCGGTTCCGCAGCCCCGCGATGACATCGTGGACCGCGTGACAGTGAGGGCACGCGTAGCTTCCGTATTCGACAAGCGTCAACTCCGCATCGGGTGGTCCAAGAACGTGGTCGTGGTCCAGGTCAACCGGAGGATCAAGCTTCTCGAGTCTCATAAATTTGCTGGTCAGGGCGATAGTGGAACTACGGTTCTAACGCCTATGTGTGTTTTTCGTATGAGCATACTCCTAAAAACAATTTAGCCGCAAAGAAGCACAAAAGACTCAAAATCAGCAGAACCTGTTTGCGCTTTTTGTGCATCTTTGGCCATAAAATTTCGGGAGTCAAAGTCTCACATCTCGTCCTATGACAACGGTCATTGCGAAGTTGTTAGAAGCGGGTGAAACTAAAGAAACATCAGCATGCAGTTATCGGAGGTTCTGGGCGACTGAATAAACGGAGGTCTATGGTCATGTCTACCATCAGCGAAACAGTGCTTCCCGGCGTAGGCCGCAAATTTCAGGTTGAGACGACCAGCGGCGATAGATTGGTGATAGTCATTCACGACGACGGCACACGTGAGCTGTATCACTTCACACGCCGCAACCTGGATCGAGCTTCGTCTGTTCTGCAACTGACTGACGGCGAGGCAAGGCAAATCGCCGGCATCATCGGCGGACTGACTTACGTGCCGCGCAGCCTGCCGATAGCGGAGGTTGTTTTGGAAGATTTGGTCCTGGAGTGGTTCAGGATCGAACCAGGCGCGGCGTGCATCGGCATGACCATTCGCGAGCTCCAGGTTCGTACACGCACGGGCGCATCCATCGTGTCGATTATCGAACCCGACCAGACAAAACGCACTAACCCGGAGGCGCACACCGTTCTCAATGCCGGCGCAACACTGATCGTCGCCGGTGACCGGCGCACGATCAATGCTCTCAAGCGCCTGCTGATCGAGGGGAAGTAATGGATAACGTCATCCTGGAAATTGGCTTGGCACTCGTGCTAATCGCGGTTGCCGTCGGGCTGGCCCATAAACTCGGATTGTCGAACGTGCCGTTCCTGATTCTGATTGGCATGGCGGTCGGGCCTCACGCTCCGCAGCTTGGTGTCTTCGACTTTCGTTTCATTGAGACCCAATCCCTCATCGAATTCATGGGGCGCATTGGTGTGCTGTTTCTTCTTTTTTATCTTGGTCTGGAATCCAATGTCACACGCTTGATCGAAGCGGGTCGATCTATTTTGGCCGGCGGCTCGCTTTACATCGGAATCAATTTCACCGCAGGCTTCACGTATGGTCACCTCGCGGGCTTTCCCCTCCGCGAGACACTCATCATTGCCGGTATGACCACTGTTTCCTCGAGTGCGATCGTAGCCAAGATTCTTTTCGACTACAGGCGCACCGCTAATCGTGAAACCGAATTGATCCTGGGCATCACAATGTTCGAGGATGTTTTCCTCGCGGTCTACCTGTCGCTTATTTCCGGCATCATCCTCAGCGGAGCGAGCTCGTTTGCGGGCGTCGCCTCATCGGGCGCGATCGCGCTTGGCTTCATCGTCGGTCTCATGATCATCGGCCGCTGGGCTACGCCCCTCTTGAACCGGCTGTTTCAGATCTCTTCGAACGAGCTCTTCGTTGTTGTGATCTTCGCGTGCTTGTTTTTGTTGGCCGGCCTGGGCGAGACAATTCACGTTGCGGAGTCCATCGGCGCGCTGCTCCTGGGTTTGATACTGGGAGAGACTGACCACAGTGAGCGCATGGAACGCCTGATCGTACCGTTTCGTGATTCGTTCGGCGCGATCTTCTTCTTCGGTTTTGGTCTGTCAATTGACCCGTTCACTCTGGGAGGCGCTGCGTGGCTGGCGGTGGGTGCGGCCCTGCTTTCACTCGTCGGCGTCGTGATCGCTGGAATGATCGTGGGCGCACGCGCGAAGCTCTCCCCGGTTGGATCACTCAACACTTCATTCACACTGCTCGCGCGCGGGGAGTTTTCCATCATCATTGTTAACCTTGCGATCGCCGGCGGCTTATTGGCGGTGTTGCAGCCGTTTGCGGCCTTGTATGTGTTGATTCTCGCCAGCGTTTCGCCGTTACTGGCGAAGGAGTCCGAGCGCATTTACATGTTGTTTTTGAAAGTCGCGGATCGTCTGAAGAAGCTATTCAGCCGTCGTAAAAAGAAAGTGCCGGAAGAAGAAGTAGATGAGGTGCAAGAGTTGAGCGACTAACGACGTCCGTGTGGCATACGTACCCGCAGATGCAACCGGGGCTGTATCAGTTGCGTGATCTCAAGAAATGCGATATCGCTATGGCGTTCTACTTAAGTCTCAGCCGCAGGGAGACGAGAAATGAATAACGCACAGTCCACCGAAACGTGCGCGCATACGCCGTGCAAATGTCCGCGCCCCTCCGATGATGAGTATTGCAGCCTGCACTGCAGGAACGCAGCAGGTGGGAGTGAGACCAACTGTAGCTGCGGTCATCCTGAGTGCCTGTGAGCTGCGAGGACCGAACACCTTAGCTTTATTGCCAGAGATTTTGATCGACGCCGGCCAGCGAGGTCTTATGTTGACCGCCGGGCCCTGGGCGCTTTTTTGCCTATGTAACTCACCACTAAAGTAGTGCCTTGCATGCAAAATGAGATTTCGGCGATCGTGCCACAGACAACAACTTTATCGCCGTTTTTGTATCCCGCAAGATCGCCAACGAGGGTAAAGAGCTCACCGGCATCGGAGCGGAAAGCCTGGCATTCGACACCTTCATCCGTGAGTTCACCCTTGTAACACCTCATCACTCTTCCATCGGGTTGAGCCTGACTCATTGCGTATTCTCCTTTCAATGCTTAGAGGATGTGAGGCTAACAAGAAAGGTCTTATTAGCAGGTTAAGTGAATTGAACGGCGGCACAATATTCCTGTGAAGAGTGCATGTCAATAGGGCTTTGCCTGAGGAGTCCGATCACGCTCCGCTCTTTAGACAAGTTTAGCCACAAAGAAGCACAAAATCGCTCAAAATCAAAAGAACGTAATTTGAGCTCTTTGCGCTTCTTTGTGGCATAAAGAATGTCGGGCAAAGTTCGGCCTCGCAACTACTATTCGTCAGCACGAAGACACCTGCTGAAGATGGCGTCGTGCTGAGGGCTCAAGCTCTTACTTATCTTTTGTGCTTTTTGTGCCTTTTGTGGCTACAGATTCGAAAGACGTGTGGCGGCGCCAGAGGCTAGCTGTGGATCAGGGGTGAAGTCTTCGCCGGGGTTAATGAATTGATCACGTTCGAATTTGTACTGCTTATCGTAAAGTTGACGGTAGCGGCCGCCGGCGGCCAGCAAGTCTTCATGCGTGCCCCGCTCGATTATCTCGCCGCCTTCCAAAACCAGGATCTGATCGGCGCTGCGAATCGTGGAGAGGCGGTGTGCGATCACGAAAGTTGTTCGCCCGCGACGTAACGAACGCAGCCCGTCCTGAATCATCGCTTCACTTTCACTATCAAGACTCGAGGTGGCCTCGTCCAAAATCAGCAGTTTCGGATCTGCGAGGATTGCTCGCGCGATGGCTATGCGTTGACGTTGACCACCCGATAGCTTTACGCCGCGCTCACCGACAACGGTGTCGTACTTCTGCTCGAAGTTCTCGATGAACTCCTCACAGTGGGCGATGCGGCTCACTTCTTTGATCTCATCGATCGTCGCGTGCGGATTGGAGAAGGAAATGTTTTCGGCAATCGTACCGTCGAACAGGAAATTGTCCTGCATCACGACACCGAGGTAGGAACGAAAGTCGCGGAGGCGCAAACTCTGCAAGTCTTTGCCGTCAATTCTAATCGTGCCTGAAAGCGGCTGATTGAAATTCATCGCGAGGCTGATGAGTGTGCTTTTACCGGAACCGCTGGAGCCAACGAGCGCGGTGGTGGACCCGGCGGCAGCAGTGAAGGAAACATTTTTCAGTACTGGAACACCAGGGTTGTACTCAAAAGAAACGTTATCAAACTCAATTTCGCCCTGGACCACGGGCAAGGGTTCGCGCACAGAATCCTCCTGATCTTCTGTCCGCATACTCATAACTTCGCGAATGCGCTCCAGTCCGGCGAAGGCTTCGGTGATCTGTGTGCCGATCGACGCGAATTGAATCAGCGGCATCGCCATCATTCCGGTAAACATCACATACATAAAAAGGTCGCCCACAGTCATCTGTCCGACCGCAACAGAATGGCCACCGATCAAAATGATTACGACGCCCACGGCGCCGATAACGAGGGACGAAAAAGCCGAAGTGGCTGAGACGCCTGTCATAGATTTCGCGATGTTGCGAAACAGTTTGTGAGCGCCACGAGCGAAGGTCAGCGCCTCGCGCTTCTCCGCCGTGTAAGCTTTGACAATACGTATCCCTCCTAACGATTCCGCGAGCCGACCCGTAAGCGCTGCGGTAATCTCACCACGTTCGCGAAATAGTGGACGCAATCGTTTGAAGGCAAAGGTAAGTGCGCCGCCAAACCCGCCGAGCACGAGGATCGTGATCGACGTCAGGCGCCAGTTGAGCCAGAACAGAATACCGAGGGCGACCATGGCCGTGATAATGCTGCCCGCAAGTTGGACCAGTCCCGTGCCGACGAGGTTACGGATACCTTCAGCGTCGTTCATGATGCGCGAGATCAATTTGCCGGTCTGAGTGGAATCGAAGTAGTTGATCGGCAATCGCGAGATCTGCGCCTGCACTTTTTTGCGCATCTCAGTAATCGCGCGTTGGGCCGCGACACCCAACACCTGCGACAGGCTGAAAGACGTTAATGCCTGAACGATCGTCGCGCCGCCCGCGGCGAGTGCGATCTTCCAAAGTAAGTCCGTTCGGTTTTGAGCAATGACCACATCGATCAAATACTTGGTCGAAGCTGGCAACACAAGGCCCATCGCCTGATTGACGATCATGAGGCCGGCGCCCAGCATCAAACGGCGGCGATGCGCCCAGACCAGTTCTCGCGCATCCTCCCAGGCAGAGGACCAGCGTATTTTTCTTTTAGCTTCAGGCATAAGTGCGTGTTGCCCCCGAGTCGCAGCTTACTTCCTCGAGCTCGTCAGACGCGCACGTGTGGAACGACACGACCACCATGTCTTTTTCGGCAGGATAGAACTCATGCGGCGTACCTTCAGGAATGACGTACCAGATATTTTCGAGAGAAGAATCCGGATCACCAAAACGTTTCATCTGACCTGAATCGTCTCCGACTCTTGATGTTCCCTCACCCTCAATCATGACCATGTGCTGAATGCTGTTTGGATGGAAATGACAACCCGAGGGCACGTCTTTCTTGAGCACAAAGATCCAGCACGACTTTATCGTGTCCGGAAGCGGGGCGATGATGGATTGCAAATCGATCGTGGACCAGACAAAGGGCTCCGAAGTGTGTGGCAGTTGCTTCTTGAGATCGTCAATGAGACTGCGAACTACGGGCCGCGTAATGAGTTGCGCGACCGTTTCATTAAGCTGTGATAAGTAATCCGCGATCTTTACTGGCTGTTGGTTCATGTGATTCATAGTAACCTGAGACGACGTTAAGCCAAATTGTGAACTCGCCTCGAAGACAGAGATGCACAGTTTCGAACAGCGGGCGGCCACGGCGAGCCGCCCCTACAGTTGAATCTGGTTATTTTTTGTGTTTTGTGCCTTTTTGTGGCTAATCTTTTTGTGCCTTTTTGTGGCTAATCTTGGATTCCATCATTGGACCATGCAACAAGAAGTCATCATGATGATCGCGCAACTTAGTTAGCCACAAAAAGGCACAAAAGCCACAGAATGGCGTAAATGAAACGCCAACGAGTAAGGAATTGTTTGGCGAACGTTAACTTCGCGTCAACCGGATGTTGCCTGACACGCTCGTGATCCTGATGGGCGTGCCTCCGGCGCCGATGCGCGCGCGAACGTTGGACGACTTCTCTTCACTGTCGCGAGTGACGTTAGGCACGTCCAGGTACACTTGACCACTGATACTTTCCGCGCTGAAGTCTGCGTTGACGTCGCTCTTGAATCCAATCTCGATCGAACCGCTCACGCTGTTAATGCGAATGCCCTGAGGACTCAGGCTGACAAGCGTGGCCTTCACACCACCACTCACGCTCAACACCTCGAGCGAGCCGTTCACCTGACCGAGACCGACGTTGCCACTGATACTGGTTAGTCGCGCATCTGAGCCCACGTTCCCGACTTCGAGACTTCCACTGACGCTCCGTACTTCCAGTTTTTCACTGATGTCACCGATATTGACAGAGCCGCTGATACTGGTCACGTGCGTCTGGCCGTCTACGTCGCCGGCCCGGAGCGAGCCGCTGACACTGTTTACCGAGAGATCGATGCGGCGAGGCAGCTTGAGTATGACTTCGTGGTCCACCTGAACATTCTGCCGCTGGCGCTGTTCAGGCTCCTGAACACCACGGATCACGAGGCTGTTACCCGTCTGCTGGACTTCGATTTTGTGATACTCGAGGTCAGTACGAGTGCGTGCCGTGCGGATGATTCGCACCTCTGCCGTTGCCGTATCCGAATTAGTGATTTTCACATGGCCACGAATGCTCGAAACTTCAACGCGCGCTCCTGCGGCCAGTTGGTACGTCTGGTTGAATTCGTCGCGTTCGTTAAAGCCGCGCTGCTGTGTTGTCTCCGTGGTTAACGTTGCCTTCCGCGCTCCGCAGGCCACCAACATCATTACGCTCGTAAGCAATGCCGTAATCATCATGTCGTTCACCTCTCTAATTCAATCGATTAGGAATTATAGTAGTGTGTTATGACGAAAGAATCCATTTTATGGCGCGCCATCGGTTGGCCGGGCCATGAAGCCTGCAGGTTATATCAGGTCAATTCCGAATGGCGTCTGGAGGGAACGGCAGTTTTCCTGCACGAGGGACGGACCTGCTGTCTCTCTTACCTGATTGCCTGCGATGCAATTTGGCAGACGCGGAGTGCAGTGGTTTCGGGTTGGTGCGGTGACGAAGAGATCAACTTTGAATTATCCGTTGATGTGCAACGGTGGCAGTTGAATGGAGTGGCTCAACCGGCTGTCGAAGGGTGCGTCGATTTCGATCTGAACTTCAGTCCTTCTACTAATCTCTTGCCGGTACGGCGGCTGAATCTTGAAGCCGGACAGCTGGCAGAAGTTAAGGCTGCGTGGTTAAGATTTCCGAGCTTCGACCTTGAGCCACTTTCGCAGGTTTATGAAAGACTCGGTGAGTTTAAATATCGCTATTCCAGTAGTGGAGGAGATTTCGTCGCCGAGCTGACCGTCAATAACGTGGGCTTTGTCACGGTTTACCCGCAACTGTGGGAGGCTGTATCCACAGATTACGCAGATTGACGTCTGTGTAATCTGTGGATGTCTTAAACGGCCTACTCGTATCGCAGCGCAATCAACGGATCGACCTTCGCTGCCCGGCGCGCCGGAATGTAGCACGCCAGTAAGGCGACGACAGTCAGTAAGCCAATCACGCTTACATAGGTCAGCGGGTCAGTTGCCGTTACTTCAAACAGCATGGTGCGCATCAATCGCGTGAGAGCAAATGCGCCTGCCAACCCAATGACTACGCCGATAAGCAACATGCCCAGGCTCTGTTGGAAGATAAGTCGTAACACGTGAAGCGGCCGCGCTCCCAGCGCCATTCGCACTCCTATCTCCTGCGTGCGCTGTGCCACCGAGTAAGCCATCACGCCGTAAATACCAATCGCCGCGAGGAACAGTGCGATACCGGAGAACGTGGCCAGCACTAGCGCGAGGAAGCGTGGTTGGACCATCGACTTCGACACCACTTCCTCCATGGACCAGAGATTGTAGACCGGCAGACTCGGATCCAATTCACGAACGGCATGGCGTATCGAGCCTTCCAGTGTCGCCGACTCATTCGCGGTGCGGACAACAAAATTTACGTTTGACCCGAGAAACTGAGTCACTTGTCGGACCTGAAAGTAAAGTTCGGGACCGGCGGACTTATCCATGCCCGCGTTCTTTGTATCTTCAACCACGCCGACGATCGTGAACCAGACTTTGGGATCGGCAAATCCCGGGTTCACACGCCGTCCAATCGGGCTGCCCGTCCAGAACCTTTTCGCGAGTGCCTGGTTGACCATCACCACGCGCATCGCGTTTGGGTTGTCGTCCTGCGGATCGAAGGTGCGACCCTCCAACAAACGGATCTTCATCGTCTTGAAGTAATTGTTACCAACGATATTCCAATAGTCGACGTTCTGCGCGGGGCTATCGGGTGTTTCCTGGTAACCTTCTATCTCGGTGTCGTTAGCATTGATACGGCGTAGCGGAGGTAGACCACTGGCAATGGAGACGCCGGTCACGCCGGGAATAGTGCTGAGTTTCTGCTCGAGCGAGTCTACAAATTGCTGGCGCTCGGGAGCTTTGTATTTAACTGCGGGCAGATTCAAGCTGAAGCTCGCAACACCTTGCGGATCGAAGCCGGTGTTGACTTGTTGCATCTTCCAAAAAGCGCGAATCATCAAGCCTGAGCCGATGACGAGGATCACTGCGAGCGCAATCTCTGCGACCACGAGACCTTTGCGCAGCGTCTGACCTCCTCCTCGTATGGCGCGCTGCCCGGCGCCGCGAATCCAGTTAGCCAGATTACGTTCACTGACCTGGGCCAGCGGTGCGAGCCCGAAGAGAAAGACAGCGACGATCGCAACCGCGATAGTAAATCCGAGCACGGGAAGACCAACGCTAATCTCCTCGGTACGCGGCACGCTATCGGGCGCAAACAGCAGCAGCACTTTCAACCCGGCGAATGCAAGTGCAACTCCGAGAAGTGAAGCGATCAAAACCAGTACGAAGCCTTCTGCGACGAACTGCCGGACCATTCGTTTTACACCGGCTCCAAGTGCCAGCCGCACTGCAAACTCCCGGTGACGCGCTTCCGCGCGCGCCAGCAACAGGTTCGCAACGTTCACACACGCTATAAGCAAAACAAAACCAACCGCAGCCATCAGCAGCCATACGGCTTTGCGCGCTGAGCCAACCACGTCTTCGTGAAGACCCAGCATTACTACCGGGTGATTTTGAGGGTTGAGTAAATGCTGGGCGCGGCCCTCATTCTTCCAGCCGGCCATCAAGCTTGTCATTTCGCTCTGCGCCTGCTCCACATTCACACCGGGTTTTAACCTGCCGATTACTGACAGGAAGTGGCCGCCGCGATTGCCGGGATTGGCGGGATCGAATTGGAACGGCACGAGGATCTCTACCTGTTCATTACTTCCCGGAGGAAATGCAAAACCCGCGGGCATCACACCAACAACGGTGGTTGAATTTGCGTTGACCTGAATCTGTTTGCCGATGATGTCACTGGCTCCGCCAAAGCCTTTTTGCCAGAGACCATGCGAGATGATGGCTACCTTTGGTCCACCACTGCGATCTTCCTCTTCACTGAAGTTGCGACCACGTTCCGGTTGCACTCCCAGCACATCAATCAAGCTGCGCGTGATAGCGGCTGAAGTGACTCGCAGTGGCTCACTCTCAGTGCCGACATTTTGACCACCCGGCGCCCAGCCCCCAATTGCTTCCCATGATTTTGCCTCGCGCTGAATGTCGAGGAGCTCGGGAGCTGAGAGCCAGAACTTCTGGAGCTGCATCGTGGGAAATTCGCTGTAGACGCGGACGAGCTGATCTGGTTGCCGGTAAGGCAGCGGTCGTAAAAGGACCGAGTTGACAACACTGAAGATGGCCGAATTGGCGCCTATGCCTACTGCGAGCGTCAAAATCGCTACGGCAGTAAAAGCGGGGTTCTTTTTCAGCATGCGCAGCGCGTATTTCAAGTCCTGTAGGAACGTTTGCATCGTCGCGGTCCTCCGGAGGGTCTTTACGTACCTGATTCTGTCTTGGTTCACCCAAATGGAAGTGGTTCTATCCGTAAACACCGCCGCGGCTGGAATGATGGCAGCGAATACTTTCTTCAGGTCATACTTGACAGGGATGTAATACGCAGAGTAGATCTCGCCTCTCGCAACGTTGAAAACGCACTCGTTAGATTTCTACTAGAAACGTTTCTGTCCGCTTTTGGCATTTAAGAAGGAACAGACACCCACAGACGACCGCCGATCATTTGCACCTGCGCTCAATTCAGAGCAGCGGGCGCGGAGGAAAACATGGATACGATCATTGTTACGTTAACTGACCTGACCTTTCCCGCAAAACTGGAGGATAAGTTTTGCAAGTTCCGCCCCTTAATCAGTATCAGATACAGGGATTCCAACGACAAAATCATGTTTGCCCGGGAGGCAATGCCCGGTTTGGGAAAACGCGATTATTTTGAGTGTGAGAAAGCTAATAAGAGCAAGCCCGATTTCGTGCGCCACGATTCTGAGCCTAAGGTAGACACAAACAAGGTGGCGATCTCCAGCCGGGAGATTACTTTCAGTGATCTTGATGTCAAGAAATTGGAGAGACTCGATCTGGAAGTCTACGACATCGACATCAAGTCCGGTTTCTTTGACACATTCAAAGATAATTTGCTGAAAGTGCTGCCCGTAGCAGCCGCCCCGTTCCTCCCGGTGGCTTTGCCTGTAACGCTGACGCTAATTAAGACTGCGGTCGAGCAGGGCACAAATAAAAAGATTTCCGATCTACAGAAGGGTCTGATCGATAAGGCTATTGGCAAAGAGGATGGGGCCGCGCGATCGATATTCGCGCAGAGCCAGCCACTGACGGCTGAGCCTTCGCAAACACTCACTCTTGCGGGCGCGGGCGTCCAGGGAGATTACTCGGTGACTTTGCAAATCGAGACGAGCTGAAGATCGATTAGGTACACAAAAGGCACAAAATCCACAAAATGTTTTTTGTGCCTTTTGTGCCTCTTTGTGTACTAACTTTATTCGTAGCGGAGCGCTACGAGAGGATCTACTTTCGTCGCTCTCCGCGCGGGAACGTAGCAGGCGATCAAAGCAACTATGGTTAGCAAGATTGCCAGCGCCCCATACGTCACCACATCGGTTGGCCCAACACCAAACAATAAACTCCGCAGCAACCTCGTCAACGCAAGTGCTCCCAGCAGTCCTACGACGACACCTGCTATTGTTAAAATTAATCCCTGCTTCAGGACCCAACGCAGAATTGCGCTCCGACTAGCCCCCAACGCGACGCGAATTCCGATCTCACGCGTCCTCTGTGTCACCGAATAAGCGATCACGCCGTAGATCCCAACCCCGGCAAGCAACAAAGCAAGCACTCCAAACAACGCCACTAACTGCATCGCAAACTTGCGACGACTCACCGATTCCGCTGCTACCTGCGTCATCGTGGTTTCACCAAAAACCGGCAAGTCTCGATCGACCGCGCGCACCTGCTCGCGCAGCGCCTGCGTCACGCTCGACGGCGCCACGTCAGTCCGCAAGTAAATGGCCATTGCATATGCAGGATTCTGGAAAATCGCATGATAAAGATGAGGTTGGTCAGGTTTGTCAAAGCCGTCGCTCTTCACGTTTCCGACAATCCCGACAACCGTCATCCACGGCGCCTGTGATTGTGGACCACCTCGTTTTATTCGCAGTCCTACCGGATCTCGATTCGTGAAGTAGCGTTCCGCCAGTGCTTCGTCAATTAAGACAACCGGCGGTGCTTGCCGGTCGTCCGCGTCGGTGAAGAAACGGCCACGCTTCAGCGGCGTCTCGATCGTGCGAAAGTAATCCGGCGAGACCAGACTAATCTGCGCCGTGGGAATTGCGTTGTTAGTTACAGCGTCACCTTCAATCGTAAAGCCGCCGGTATTATGTGGTCCAACAAGGGGAACAGCATTACCGCTGCTAATCGCGGCGTTGCGCACGCCCGGAATCGAACTTACTCGTTGCAGCAAATCCTTGGTAAATCCGGCCCGCTTTAGAGGATCCCTGTACGGATCGAGATCCGGATTGTTTGGAACAGGCAGCCAGACACGCGCAAGTAATACGTTCTCAGGGTTGAAGCCCGGATTGACGTCAAGCAGCCGACCAAAGCTGCGAAGGAGTAAGCCTGCCGCAATCATCAGAATCAGCGAGAGCGCAAACTCGAACACGACAAGCCCGCTGCGGAAACGATGAGTCGCGAGTCCGAATCCGGATCCGTGACTACCATCCTTCAAATTGCCGACGACGTCAGGTCGAGATGATTGCAGCGCGGGAACGAGTCCGAAGAGCAATCCCGTAACGGTCGAGATCAGAAAGACAAAGCCTAAGACATTCAGGTTGATTTGGATCTCATGTAGTCGAGGAATATCAGCAGGTATAAATTGGACCAGTCCTTTTAATATTAACGCGAGCACAACCAGCGCGAGGGCGCCGCCGATAAATGAGAGCAGCAAACTCTCCGTCAGAAGCTGAAATACGATTCGGCGGCGATTTGCTCCGAGCGCGAGTCGAATGGCCATTTCACGACGACGCGCCGACGACCGTGCGAGCATCAGGTTAGCAAGGTTGACGCAACCTATCAGTAATACGAGGCCGACAGCAGCAAGAACGACGTAGAGAATAGTTTGCACGTTGCCGACCAACTGCTGGTGTGCTGATAACACGCTGACTTTCCAACCAGCCTGTTCCGGGTATTCATTCGGAAACTCCGACTGAAGTGCGGCAACAAGAGCATCTACCTTCGCCTGTGCCTGATCTATGGTCAATCCGTCTTGTAAGCGCCCAATTGCACCCGGAAGCATTCGTTGCGCGCGTACCGGTGGACCAAACGGGTTAGCTGAGAATCCTGCCGTCGCCCACATGTCGACTTCGTTTCGCAGCGTCTTGCCAGGATGACGAAACTCAGGCGGCATGACGCCGATGATCGTGTACAGATCTGTGTCTGCATAAACTTTACGACCAAGGATGTTTCGATCACTGCCATAGAGTCGTTTCCACAGTCCATCGCTAATCACGACACCCTCGGCAAACCCTTTTGCCTGCTGTTCTTCAGGTCCAAACACACGACCGAGTTGAGGTTGCGCGCCCAGCAATGTGAAGTAATTCGGACTGACTGCCAGCAGTTCGATTCGCTCCGGCCTTTCTGATCCGGTGAGATTGGCGTCAACAGGCCAGACGGCAGATACCTGCTGGAAGGCACCCGAACGCTCCTGCAGATCCTTCAGCTCATCGACTGACATACCAACATTTTCGATCTGCCGGCCAGTCAAATCGTCGCGAATGATCACAATCTGTTCTGGTTTTGAAAACGGAAGCGGGCGCAGGACAACGGCGTTAACGACACTGAAGATTGCTGTATTAGCACCAATGCCCAAAGCGAGTGTCAGCACCGCCACGAGTGTGAATCCTGAATTATTACGCAACATGCGCGCTGCGTAGCGGATGTCATGAAGAGTGTTCATCTGGGCAGTCCTCTTAATCGAACTTGGGAGGATTCAGTACCACCTGCGGTAGCGGGTGCGTGACCTATACAGATTCGCAAGTCTGGGAAATATTCGCTTGGTGATCATCAACCCACGCGCTACCGCAGGTGGTACTGACCGTATCCAAAAAGGATTTTGTGTTTACGTATTTCGGTGCAATTAGTTCAGCCGGTTCGAGATCAACGAGATTCTAATTTACGTGTTCAGAAAATGAAATTATGTTCGACGTGAAGCGCTTGATCATGCCTTATGTCAAAGTTGGACCAAACCATGGATCACACTGACTAACGGGAACATTGTTTCTGCAATAAATAGGCAAGAAACTGTGCAAATCATCATAAATCTACTAGTTCTTTTCAGTTGACACCTGATCAGAAAAGAGTATTATTACCTGCACTCAATTAAGGTTCTCAGCTAAGGTATTAACGGTAACTAGCGTGGTCCTCCCTATCGAAAATGACGTACGATTCTTAGCCTTCCCCAGCAGGCTAAAGCGCTGTTAGTGTTGCGCATTAGCAGCAAATCAATAGGTCAAAAAACTTATTAAGTAATAAGCAAGCGAGGATTTAATTTAGTTGGAATAGTTCATCGCCCGAACTCTTACAACGACTTGAGATAAATCGTCGAATTTTTTTGATTTTAAATATGAAGGACCACTCAAGACACTGAGAGCTCGACTGATTTTTAGTGGAAAGGAAAGACCGGGAAAAAATAAAAGCTCCGCGTTACTGGCGGTAACGACGGAGCATCCAGTCAACACAGTCTTCACTGCATAAGCGTAAAGGTGTGTCGCTCGACAGCCGACATCATAACGCAGGTGCAGTGTGGACTCAAGAAAATGGTCAGGAGTCACATTGCATATGCCCCTCCTGTTAACCCATCGACTTAGCTCTGCTTAATTGACGAGAACGCCGCGGTCTAACGGCCACGGGTCGACGTAGGTCGCGCATACTCATGCAAGCGAATTCTCATTAAGCAATCGGGGGAGCGTATTGGCCGTGGACTCCATTTAAATAAATGGAGCAGATCATGCATGTCGAAACGGAAGCTAACAGCCGTCAATGGTACGTTGTACAGACCAACATTAAACAGGAAGACCGCGCCAACGAAAACTTAAGGGCATGGGGCGTCGAGACATTGCACGCCAAGTTAAGAACTCCACGTTTTAACGAGTTCACTGGCACGCCTACTTACATCACGCAGCCACTATTTCCGAGGTATATATTCGCTAAGTTCAATGCTCTCGAAGAATTACCCAAGATCCGGTTCACCCGTGGCGTTCACAACGTAGTGTCTTTCGGTGAGTGCCCTGCTTCAGTCGATCACGACATCATCGAGCTCATTCGCGAGCGCCTCGACGAGAATGGTTTCGTAAAATCCAGGGACGATTTGAAAGTCGGGGACAAGGTGGTTATCAGCGCGGGGCCGATGAGAAATTTAATCGGTATCTTTGAGCGCGAGGAAAAAGGAACCAACCGGGTCGCGATATTGCTCACGGCTATTGAGTATCAGGGACGCCTCGTGATCCATAAGGATCTGGTCAAACGCGCCGCCGTATAGGCTCCGCGTTCAGAGTTCAAGCTCTGCGTTCAGAGTTCAAGCTTTAGCTTGCTGTGGAGGGATGAGTAGCTAAAGTTGAACTAGTAGAGCATCAATTTGAACTTGACCCGAATTACGCCGAAGGCGTTCGCTAATTTCAGCCCACGGGTTGGAGCGCAGCGACAACCCTGGGACCAGACCTCAAATACACATTCAACCCGGAAAGGGTTCGGCAATCACCCGAACCCTTTCAGGGTTGAATCGTAAAGACGAGATTATGTCCCAGGGTTCTCGCGATGCTCGAACCCTGGGCTCAAATTAGCGAACGCCTTCGGCGTTTTCAATATAGTTTCTAACTGACGCAGTACCCTTGAACTCTGAACATAATGCTATGAGTGTGCCGCTTTCACGGATCCGGGCAACACTTGTTTGAACGACCCTGCGATCAAACCCAAAAGTGGCAAAAGTAATCCGAAAAGTAGTACTACCATCGCCGCCGTGAACGGAATCCAGTTCAGCGTCAGGCCGACGAAGATTCCAAATATCACCGGAACCCACAGAATGATGGCCGGCGCTGCGCAAAGAGTCAGGATCAAAAACCCGGCCGTCGTCTTGTGCTCCGGCATTAATATTAGCCAGCCCACGCCAACCATGCAGGCTAACAGCGGCCAGTGAAATAGGAATGACCCACCGGGTATAAAGAAGCTTACGACCAGCGTCAAAAGCAGCCACCAGAGGAGAGCTCCAACCGCAAGGCTTTCGAAACCCGCGCGGCGCCGCATCACGATATAAATAATAGACGTGCCCACGACAGTGAAAGTCACAAAGATCAGCAGCAATAATCTGTTTTGCAGAGTTTCCACCGACGGGCGCAGCATCCAGATAACGTTCCAAAGCAACATTACGGCGAGCGCGGAAACTACGATACTCACGAGCAGCAACAGAGCGCCCCAGAAAACTCCCGGCGCCGTCAGTCTTCGTTTTCGGAAACCAAGGATCAAGAGCGCGACAAACAAACCGGCGACCAACAACGTCAGAGGAAGTACCCAGATTGTTGAGTAGTGGACCAGGACTCGGCCAAACAAGTCGAAGTAAACAGCGTTTCTACCAGTGGTCTGACTGAGGTCCAGGTTTCCAAAATGTTGTGTGAGTGCAACTGCATACGATCCCTGATGTTGCATGCTGCTACCGTCAACAGCGCTCAAGGTATCCTGTGAAGAGTGATAATGCGTGATGCCGTCGATGTTGGCGAAGTTGAGCCCGCTTAGACCAGCGTCTTTAAAAATGCTGAGGTCAGTGTCGTTCGGCAGCAGCTTGTAGATCTCGTACGAGAGCGAATGAGCAACCGGCAACGGTGCCGCGGTAGCAAACTGTTCTATTAACCAACCGTTGTTATCACTGGTCTCAAACATTATGACGGGGCCGCTGTTACCGCGCGCTTCGAAGTTCAGCACCACACCGGCATCTTTGGCCCAGGGATGCTCGGCTACGAAAATCTGCGCGCCCAGCATGCCCGCTTCCTCAGCGTCCGTGAAAAGAAAGATGACATCGTTTTTTAGGGGAGCGCCGGCTTTGAGAGTGCGCAGCGTCTCGAGCAAGGTCGCCACGGCTGAGCCATCATCCGCGGCGCCGAAACTGTTTTTGACAGTATCGTAATGGGCCACCAGTAAAACAGCCTTGCCGTTGCCCGTGCCTTCCAGGCGGGCCATTACGTTCTGTATGCCACTGTCCGGCGCGCCCTGGCTGGGGCGGAAACGAGCTGAGCGCTGGACTTGAGGCTCAAGCCCATTGGCCGTCAATTCATTCATGAGGTAATCACGAACTTCAGCCTGAGCGGCTGAGCCACTTGGATGTGGCTTAGCGGCGATTACCGAGAGATACTTCATGGCCCGGCCCGCGGCGTATTCAGAAGTTGAAACTTCTGCCGGCTTCGGGTTGGGTGGCGCCTGGGCGTAAATGCTGAGACCGATCAAGAACGCAAGCAATAGGACAACCGCGATCGGCGCCACGTAATTCAGCGTTGCTGAGCGCACCACAGTCTGAGCCGGCGGCGCTGTCACAGCATGTTCTCTAATCATTTTTTTGACCTCAGAATAGACGCAAATTCAGGAGGGTTGGACCACCCGCGGACCAGAATAGACCATGGTTTTGGCGATACTTACAGGACTGGGTTGGATTGTGCAGCGCCGGAGCAGGCGACTGCCATTCAGGCCGTTACTGGCCTTGGGAATTACTGCGATCTGGCTGATGAAGCAACGTCAGAGATGTCCAAAAATCCTGCCGTTAATCCATTATTTCAGGGGGACGGGCGAGTATTGCATGGCGATAACTCACTGTCAATCCTCGTATTCTGCGGATAGTAGTTCAATTTTGAAAGTACGCCGAAGGCGTTCGCTAATTGCAGCCCAGGGTTGGAGCGCCAGCGACAACCCTTGGGTTTGTACCCAACATAATTTGAACCCTGTAAGGGTTCGCCAATTGCTTAACCCTTTCAGGGTTTAGCGGTACATTGCATTGTTTACCCAGGGTTGTCGCTAGCGCTCCAACCCTGGGCTGCAATTAGCCAACGCCTTCGGCGTTTTTCAAAATGAATTTCGAAGAATTCAACTGTAGGGGCGTTTACACCTCTGTGAGACTTTGACTGCCATGATACAAATCGTTGCCTCAGAAACTTCTGCCCACACCGATTTCGATTTCCTTTTCGGACGGTGGACCATCCATAACCGAAAACTCAAGACAAGACTCAACAATGATAACGAGTGGGTCGCGTTTGAGGCGACCTGCGAGTGTCGCAAAATTCTCCACGGTTTCGGTAACGTAGATCAGTTCATCACTGAATTTGATGGCGTTCCGTTTGAAGGCGCCTCGTTTCGGCTCTTTAATCCGCGGACCAGACTCTGGAGTATTTATTGGGCCGACAGCAATGCTGTAACTATGGACGTTCCCCAGGTGGGTTCATTCGACGGCAACGTCGGGAAATTCTATGCAGAAGATACTTATGCCGGAAAACCCATCACCGTGTTATTCGAGTGGGATAAAACGAACCCTGACGCTCCGCACTGGAGCCAGGCGTTCTCGCCTGACAATGGTGAAACATGGGAATGGAATTGGTATATGACTTTTTCCAGACAGCGATAACTTAACGTGTCGAGACCTTACTGTTTATTCATATTTATAGAGAGTACAAACATTCGGATCGTTAGAGCGAGCTAATGTTTACTAAAGCACGCCCACTCTCATAAAATTCTTTTCCTGCAAAGTTAGTTGTCAAACTTGGACCGGGTCAGTACCTGCGGTTATGTTCAGAGTTCAAGCTTTAGCTTGCTCTTGCCCCGCCGCAGCAAGCTAAAGCTTGAGCTCTAAACGCGGAATTCTGGAAGGAACTTCAATGAAGCAGCTTCTCTTCGTTTTGATTTTTGTCTTTGCTGCGTTTGCAGCATCAGCTTCAGCGCAAACTGTCGCTTTCACCAACGTCAACGTGATCCCGATGGACCGTGAGCGAGTGCTCGCGAACCAGACGGTACTGATCAAGAACGGCCTGATCGTCGACATCGCCGACAGTAAGAAAGTGAAGCTGCCTAAAGACGCAGTGCGTATCGACGGCACGGGAAAGTATTTGATTCCCGGTCTCATCGATATGCACACTCACTTGCTATCAGACAGTGATGAGTACCCCGACTCAATTGGTCCACATGAGCTGCGCGTGATGGTGGCGAACGGCGTCACGACGGTCCGGTTCATGATCGGCACGCCCGAGCTGCTGGCCCTGCGGAGTCGCTCCGCTAACGCTGAGATAGAAGCGCCAACGATCTTCGTTGCGAGCCCACATCTAACAGGCCGCGAACAAGGAAACAACTTCGTCGTTAACACTCCGGAAGAGGCGCGCGAGGCCGTGCGCAAATCGAAAGCCGCTGGTTACGACTTCATCAAAGTCACGACGTTCGTGAAACCGGAAGTTTACGAAGCGGCAGTGGACGAAGCCGCGAAGCAAAACATTCGGGTTGTCGGTCATGCAGACAGCCGGTTTGTCGGCGTCGAACGCGCCTGGAAAGCGAAACAGCAGATCGAACACCTCGATGGGTACATGGAGCTGCTGCTTCGTGCTGATGCACCGGTGAAAGGAAGCGTGTCTGACCTTTACATTTACAATCCGGAGAATTGGAAAAGCTTCGACTACATTGACGAAAGCAAGATCCCGGAGGTCGCGCGCAGGACAGTCGCAGCAAATCCTTACGTCAACCCGACCCAGCATTTCATGAAAAACAGTTTCGGACGGCTGCGGACCGAGGACGAGATTCGAAAGCAGCCGGACTTTCGCTTCTATCCTCCGAAGGTGCAGCAGCAATGGCTTGATTTCTATAAAAAGAACCGCTTCATCAACACCGTGCCGCTTGAAAAGCGAGCTCGCTGGATCGCGTTGCGCGACAAGCTAATCAAAGCAATCTACGACGCGGGCGGCCGAATTATGACTGGCTCGGACACGCCTGAGTTTCTGTGGCTATACGGCTTCGGGATGCATCACGAGCTGAAAGCGTTGAAAGATGCGGGCCTTTCGAATTACGGAGTGCTCGAGGCAGCAACTAAAAACCCGTCAATGTTCCTCGGACAGATCGACAAGGCCGGCACGATCGAGAAAGGAAAGCGAGCCGACCTCATGCTTCTGAACGCCAATCCACTCGCGGACATCTCCGCCACCGAAAACCGCGCGGGCGTAATGCTGAAGGGAAAATGGCACTCGCAACAAGAGTTGAATAATTGGCTCGACGAATCAGCCCAGACAATCTCAACCTCGTTCAAAGGACACTAAGCCTGCGGATTTAGCTTGCGATAGTGCGTCACGGATTTAGCCTCGCAATAGCAGGCGTTACGGTTTAGCCCCACGAAGCGAGCGACAAGATTTACCACGCGATAGCAGGCGTCACGGATTCAGCCCGCGAAGCGGGCGACAGCATAAAGCCTGGGGCGCGAGCCCCAGGATCCAAAAATAAAAAGCAACGCGAGCCCGTGAAACGGGCGACAGCGCCAAATGTTTGAGGCTGTCGCCCGCTTTCGCGGGCTCTAATCTCATTTATTTACGCTCCGATCCTGGGGCTCGCGCCCCAGGCTTTATGCTTACGCCTGCTATCGCAGGCTAAAAACTATCGTCGATTTGAGTCTTGTATCGAACAGAAGAGGCGTCAGCTCACGCTGCTAACAAGAACGAAAAGCAAATTCCTGCTCGCCCGTAAGTCAAAAATGTCTACACAAACGCGTAGGCAATGATGAACCCGCCAATGTTCACTGCGATGAACAGCAGCGTCTCGCACGCGAAGAGGACCACCGCCTTCAACACCGTCATGGTCCACCTCTGCTGGTACACACGGCGCAACGCGAAGATCAAATACATCAGGGCGACTGGATAGAAGAAGTTTAGGATTAGAGTAGGCAGCTTGAAGCCAATCGCCGCACCCAGCAAAAACAGCAGCGCAAAGAAGCTCTTGAAAAAGAAATCAAACGAATAGTAATACAGCGAAAACACCAGGTGTTCGACGTAGTACTTCCTCATCCTGAAATAGAGTGCGGCCAGGAACGTTCCCGAGATCAGCACGCTGAAGATCCTCAACCCGCTCGCATATTTCTCCGCTTTCGCCTGAATCTTTTCAGCGAAAGTGATTGTGTCCATGCCTCTTTGCTTCGCCATGCTCACCGTCACCGGATTCTTTGCGATTCGTTGGGCCGAGCTGCCGCGAACGTCAGACAGCACGGTCCACGCAAACAGGAAATAGAGCGCGCTGAAAGTGAGGTAAAGTTTTACAGGACCAAGATACCTGCCTCTGCGACCGGCGAGATACTCGGCTGCCAGCAATCCGGGTCGCACGAACATCGCCAAAAGCGTTCGAACAACTTTATTCGATTCGAGATCGGTAAAGTCATTAATCGCCTGTCCGGCAAATCGTTTTAGCGAATATTCGTTTGGGGCGATCTTCTTCTGGCCACACTCGTGACAGTGGCTTCCGAGCAGCGAAGTGCTGCAATTGGGGCAAATTTCGATTGGGGGAGCAGCCACCGAATCCACCATCCTCTATTTCAGCTTGAGTTCTGACCTGCGATAGACGGCGATAATATACAACATGCAGCGGGTGGCCACGGAGGGCCACCCGTTCTGATCACTTATACGTCTTGCCGTCGTGAATCAACCACCCACCCGCCTGCCGGCCTTTTGGATCATGGTGCGTCCAATGGACCAGACCGCCTTTCGCGTTCCAGACGTATTCGCCGTTGAAACGAACGCTATCGCCCACTTCGAGTGCGTTGATGCGCGGGGCAATATCGATGTTATGTGAAATCAGGAGTGTTTGCCCTGACGCAAGCTCAACAATAAATTTTTGATGTCGCGACCCGTTAAGATCGTCTGGCAATACGCGAATCACCGTTCCCTCACCTTCAACTTGTATGTCGCTTGTTCTACTCGCGAACGCGCGGGCGATGGTGTTGTCGCTCGGCCGTGCTGCACCCGCACTGGATCCCGAGATGAGGAACGCTTTGTTCGGGCACGTGCCGGCGGAATCTCCCTGCGCCTCAGTGACGATGGAAAACTGTGATGGCAAAGGTGATCCGGCGCAGATGATGTCGCCGTCTTCGGGCCGCTTTACCAGCAGCTCAGTCCCGCCGGCACAAGCTGCATTGTTCTTATAACCAACGACAACCATGCCATTCGGAACAGATGCGACTGTGCAGACGATCGACGGTGGTGAAGGCTTGCGCGCTTTACGTACCGCTCTTTGAGCGAGCAACGTGGAGGGAAATACACAAAAGAGAATCGATAACAGCAGGAGCTTGATGAGTTGTTGCATTTGAGATCCTCGTTGAGCTGTTGAGACGTTGAGGTTGAGGGCCGAGGCGTGCGTTTACCCAAATTCAAGCTAGCAAATCAAGCGCGAGGTAATCAAGCGATATCCTTCAACTTGTATTCTAAAATCGTAGCGTTCACCTCGAATAGCCAGCTTTTTAGTTGGTCTCAGTAGCTTGACCACGATAGGCGGTCGAGATCTTTACAAGTATTGTTTCCAAAACGCGATGATTTCAGAAACAAACTTAGATATAGAGGATCTTCGAACAGATGCGGCGGCACCTGCCAGAGTTAAAGACTGAGCACTAGTAAGGAGCAAACATGAACGCAATTACACAGATGATTACTCAACAGCTTAGCGGAGGCGCTGTCCGAAACATTGCACAGCGATTTGGCATCAGTGAATCGCAAGCTGATGCGGCTGTTCAGATCGCAGTGCCACTGATCCTAACTGCGCTGGCACGAAATGCCTCGCAACCTCAGGGCGCTGAGAACCTACATCAAGCTATCAACAACGATCACGATGGCAGCATCTTTGGTAACCTGATGGGCTATCTCGGTAACCCGCAAAGCGCAAACGGTGCGGGAATTCTTGGGCATGTGTTTGGGCCGCAAAAACCAGCGGTTGAAAACAATCTGGCCCGCGCAACCGGGATGGACCAGTCCGCAGCGGGCGGCTTACTGGAAACGCTCGCTCCCATGGTTATGGGCGCTGTTGGACAGACTCAACAGCAAAGTCATCTGGACGCTTCCGGCCTCTCCAATTTGCTTAACTCGCAACAACAGGAAGCGCAGGCAAACGCGCCAGGCGTTATGGGCATGCTCGGGTCGATGCTGGATCAAAATCAAGACGGTAGTGCGATGGATGATCTTCAGCGCATGGCGGCCAAATTCTTCAAGTGAGCACAACCTTGCCGAACGTCTCGTTGGACTCGAGACGTCGATGAGCATCCTGGATTTGCTCAAGTGGGAAGACGGAATCGATAACTGGCTGAATAGTTTCGTTGGCTAGTAACGGCGTGACTTCTCGTGCGAAGGCGGTGGTAATGGCGATCTTCTCCGGCAAAGATCGCGCGCGAAGCACCGTGCCGATGATGTGAAGACGTTTGCCTAAGATCTGATAAAGATCGACATCGCTCCTGCCACCGGCAACTCCACCAATAAGAATGATCCGTCCGCGCAAGGCCATCGCTTCGAGGCTCGCGGCGAAATAAGGACCACCATTCAGATCGAGGACCACGTCAAATCCGCTGCCGCCAAGTGCACTCCTCGCAAAAGCAGAAAGCCCCGTTAACGCGCCCGGCTCCGGAACTACATACCCCGACTCCAGGCCAAATTGTTTCGCGCGCTCGATCTTATCGGGGGTACGTGAAGTGCCGAACGCACGGCCTCCCAAAGCCCTGACGAGTTGTGTTGCAGCGAGTCCAACGCCGCTCCCGACTGCATGGACCAGCACGTTCTCTCCGGTTTTAAATCCAGCTTGCTGAAGCGCGTCATGTGCAGTGATGAAGACCTCGGGAACGGCGCCCGCGGCAGACCACTCGAGGCTTGGTGGCACAGCGCTCACTGCATCCTGCTGCGCCGTTACAAATTCCGCATGCGCTCCGCCACCGACGATGCCCATAACGCGATCCCCTGTATTCCAGCGGTGAGCTTTGGTGCCCAACTCTGCTACTTCCCCGGCAAATTCCAGCCCCGGTATGTTCTGAGGAGCGTCAGGCGGCGCCGTATAACGACCCAGTCTCTGCAAAAGATCCGCGCGATTGAGCGCGGTACTCCGCACCTGAACGAGGACTTCGTCTGGTCCAGGCTGTGGTTTCGGAACGTTCTGTATCTCCAGCACGTCAGGACCACCGAAACGAGTAATAACAACAGCTTTCATGGTTTGGTTCACTATAATAGCCACAAAAAGGCATAATCTTTTGCCCTGTCGATCGTTCCGGTTCACGCTTGTCAGGTTTCAACAATGGGAATGCAAGAATCAACGGCCTTGACACAAAAAAGACACAAGTCATGGTTAAACTCCGCCCCACAAAATTCGTCTAGGCAAATCTTTCCCCTGCTGGACGGTTTCTCCCCATTAGCTTGATTGGGGGGGTAGCGTTCGTTATCACCTCGAGTGCGGCGTGGTCATCCCCAATAACGAAGCGGCAAAGTACTGAGTGGAATAGGTTTGTTTCATTTCGGGTCGGCATTGCTCCGTCTGGTTGAATGTGTCGTCCCATTGAAAAACTCAGGAATTTGCGCGCAAATGCAAGCTATGCGGACTGAGCCTCGGTTCAAATGCCCTGAGCTGAGGTTCTTTGAAAGGGCGCTGTCAATAGCAAAGGAGTGCCGATTTTTACTTTGGGGCCTGAGTCTCAGACTCCGGACGAGCGAGGGAACAAATGAACATCTACCTTAAACGGGTCTTGACGCCACTGTTATTCGCCGGAATTTTGGCGTTTTCGGCAGTGGCGGCTCAAGCTGATCCAGTCACGTTTAGTACTACTGGCGTTTTCAGTATCAGCGGTACAAACGTTGTTAATTTCGCCAGTGTCAATGGAACAACGACGATCACCTTTAATGGCACCACGAATCCGGTAAATACGCCGGCTGGTACCAGCTTCGGTGATATCGTGGTTACCACAACGGTACCTGCCAATCTGCAAGGTCCAGCAATCGCCGGAAATTTCACATTGAATATTTTCCAGGTTTCGCCGGCCGGAACGGGCAGTCTCGTTGGTACGCTTGGAGGGACACTCGGTTTTAACACGGGTATAGCGACGCTGACGTTTTCAACCACCTCAATAACCATCAACGGCTTCACCTACACCGTCAATCCATCATATACGATCGCATTGCCGGTAACCGGTGTTGGTGGAGGCGCGGGAACAGGTACAACAACTATTCAGGGTACGGTAGTAGGCAGCGCTGAAGCTATTCCCGAACCCGCGAGTATGGTGCTTCTCGGTACGGGCCTGTTGGGAGTGGCAGGTGCGGCAAAACGTCGATTTAGACGTTGATGACGCTCTCCAGGAACTTACCTATAGGGACCAGATTTGAAACTTCAACAAATCTGGTCCCACAAAACTAAGGTAGTGACCACCGATTCCGTGCTGCTGGGCGCGAAGCCGAACCTCTGTAAAGCCGGCGTTGGTCCTCAACGAAATAAGTAAGAAATGCTCATATTACAATCTTTCCGGGTACCGGTATTCATGTTTAATAAGGCCAGACTATTGGGTCTGCTCTGTCTGTTGTTCGCAACGGCAGGGATTACTTTTGCCCAGGGAACGCCTACCCTGAGCATTAATGACATCACGGTGAATGAACGAGACAGCGGCCTGTTCGGGTGGGATTTTACGATCCGCCTGTCTGCGCCGAGCACTCAACCAGTAAGTGTCACTGTTTCGACGCAGGCAGGAAGTGCCGCAGGCAATGCTGATTTTGGAGCTGGGTCTACCGTTGTGGATATCCCTGCCGGCCAAACTTCACAATCGGTGACTGTGTTTATCATTGGCGACACAGCGGTGGAAGGAACGGAAGAGTTTTTCCTGAACCTGAGCAATCCCGTCAATGCAACGATCGGCGATGGCCAGGGAGTGGGAACGATCGTTGATGATGATGCGCTTATTCTTCTGAACCAAACGGGTTCGAACCGAGCTGTCGCACTGGATTCCGCTAACTTCGTGGCGGAAGTCCTGCCTATTATCACCGAGCGGAATTTCAGCACAGATCAACGCACGCGACTAGCTGTGTTTGCGATCGGGTTGAAGTTGGCCGCAGGTGAAACGGCGTCTGCGGTGACCGCTACCGCGGAAGACTCGCTGGGAACAGTCAGGCAACTCACAGTTGAATTCGTTGGCACGGTTCCAAACTTCCCGTGGCTTACACAAGTGGTGGTCAAACTCACTGATCAGATAGCTCCCGGTGACGTCAAGATAAAGATCTCACTGCACGGAGAGACCAGTAACGCCGTGCTTGTCGCCTTAAAGTCTCAGTAAGCTACTCGTAATCAACTGTAGGGGTGGCCCTCCGTGGCCACCCCAGCGACGAATTCTCACGCTGGGGTGGCCTTAGATCTGGTCGAATGCGACGTTTCCAATGCGGTACTTCTGCCAGTCTTTGTAATCGAAGTGCCACCACTCGGCTTCGAAAACCGTAAAGCCTTCCGATTCCATTTCCCTGCGCAGTAAATCGCGGTGCCAGCGTTGCAGCGATGTGCCGCCCGGATAATCCGGGTAGGCACGGTCCGTTGTCTCGTCGTACGTGCTCACCATCTCGACCGGCTTACCTGTCTTCAAATCGTAGAGTGTTATGTCGACGGCGCAGCCGCGGTTGTGACGAGAGCCTTTGGATGGATCGGCGACGAATTTTTTCTTGTCGTCTGGTGTTGCATCCCAGAAGACTTTCGTTACATACCACGGACGGTAAGCATCATGGACCAGAAGACCGTAGCCTGACGTCTTCAACTTACGATTGACACGAACGAGTGCTTCGGCGGCGGGTCGCTGCATGAAGGCACGTGGCTCGGAGTAAAAGACCGTGCCGAAAAGATTGTTAGTAGTAGCGTAGCGGATTTCGAGCTTGATCGTGGGATCGAGTTTACGTAGCTCGACTAAATCAGTAGGCCGAAAGTCGCCTGGCTCTTCAGGTGGTTGGGCGGTTCGTGCTTCCTTGATCAGGACGGGCACGGGCCGCAATGGCTCAACTCGAAGTTGATTCGAACCGGCTTCTGGTCCGAGTGGCCGGCGTTTGTAGATCGACTCGCCAATGTTTACGCCAGTTACTCTTCCACGTGCGTCGCGCGAGAAAACTACGCGATCGGCTGCACGTGCGGAAGTTTGTTCAAACTGAAGCTTGCCTTTCGAGATCTCCTGCAAGCACGACAGATCGGTGCGGTTAAAAAGCGCGCACAGTTTACCGTCACGTTCCAGAATGATGAGAGTCTGATCGGCCAGTGTGTACTCACCGATCAGCGGCCTCCAGCGTACCGGCGCGGGCGCAGGCTTCTGTGCCAAAGCGCTCGCCGCAAACCACACAACAAGCAAGACGGCGCCACAAAAAGGCACAAAACGGTTTTTGAGAAATACGTTGTGTCTTTGGTGGCTACGTCGCATCAGTTAGACCTCAGTAATTGGAAGTAAAGCGCAGCAGATTGCCTGCGAAGACGAACCACAGCACACCCACACACGCCAACAACATTATCGCTGCCTGGAGTTTCAGCCAGAAACCGCGCCTGTTAATCCACGTCAGCACTGCATTGAAGAGAACGACCAGCGTTCCCGCAGCGCCGATAACTCCTACGATCTGAATCATTCTAAACCACATCGTGCCGCGGTCGCTGAAGACCTCGAGATGCGTCAGCCCATAGGTTATGAGTCCAAACAGAGCGGCTATGAAGATCAGATCGAGCGCAAAAACAATGCGTACAAGAACGCGCAGCAATCGCTCCTTCGGCGACAGCTCTAACTTGCGGCCGTAGTGTCGTCTCACAAACCAGGCAATCGGCCAAAGAATAAGCGTGGCTAACATGAACACGAGCGACGCACCCAGCACGATCGAAATCAGCTTACCATTCTGAAGCGTGCCGATTCGCTGGCCCACAAAGAACGGGTACGGCAGGATCATTTGCATTTGGCCATTCGCATCCGGCTTGAAGATCAGTTTGTCGGATCCGTCTCGCTCAACAAATGTCATTGGACCAACGCCTTGCCAGCGCTTTGGCTTGCCGTTTGGTCCTGTAAGTTGTGGTACCTGGATGTCGCCATCTCCAACTGGCGATACGGTGAACTGCTGAAGTATCGACGCAACTGCCAAAAATGAATTTTCACTGCGCCTGCTCAAGACATACGTTCCGGCTGCGGCGTTCGCGTCGTCTTTCGCACTCGCCGAAGTCGTAGCCGCTGTGCTGGCAGGATAGTAGCGATCGAGGAATGCCTGCCAAAGGTTTGCCCGCGGAGAATCGCCGAGGCCGGAGCTGTTGCCGGCGCTGTTGTAGGAAACAAAGAAGCCGACCTTTTGATCCAGGACCAGATGCATATCGCTATGAAAGAAGACCGTGTCGCCGCCGTGTCCGATGATGCGTTGATTGTTTCGCGATTCCTCGTAAAACCCGTAACACATCGCGTTGGCTGCATCATCGAGAGCAAAGAGACGCGAATGCATCAAACGCGCAGTTTCAGGCTTCAATATGCTCGCGTCAGCGAGCTGCCCGTCCTGCAAATGAGCGATCATGAACTGGGCCATATCGGCGGCAGTACTACTCAAGCTTCCGGCAGGATATGGATTGACGATTTCAAACGACTCCGCATTATCTGAGCCCAGTCGATAACCATTCGACATAAACGGCGCGAGCTCTTGCGGAAGCGGCTGGCTGAACGTCGAATGCGTCATCTTCAGCGGCCGCATGATGTTCTCGGCAACGTACTGATCAAACGGCCGGCCGGAGATTCGCTCGACGATGTAACCGGCAATTGCGGTGGCGTAATTCGAATAAGCAGGAACAGTCCCGGGCGGATAAATACGGGCCGGGATGTGAGTCTTCAAATATTGCCCGAGATTGGGAGCGATCGGTCTAGTGTCGAATAAATCTTTAATCTGCTCCTCGAATCCAGGTGTGTGCGTGAGTACGTTTTTCAACGTAATGGGCTTGCCAAACGCGTCCGGAATTTTGAAATCGAGATAGTCGTTGATGTCGCGATCGAGGTCGAGTTTTCCCTGTTCGTAGAGCTGCATGATCGCGGTCCACGTGAATAGCTTGGAGATTGAGCCCGGGCGAAACAGCGTCTCCTGTGCTGAGACCGGCTTTTTGTTTTGCACGTCGGCATAACCGTAGCCTTTGGCGAAGAGCAGTTTGCCATCTTTGACTACTGAGATTGTGGCTCCGGCGATGTCGTTGCGGCTGAGCTGAAGTGGGACGATGCCATCCAAAAACGCTTCGACATCAGCGGCCGTCATCTCGTGTGGGCCATTGGCAGATGGTGGCGGAGGCGGCTGCGCGGATCTGTCCTCGCGAAGTGGCTCGGGCCGGCTCGGCGCCTGGCCCATAACGCATAACGCAAAAACGAAAGCAATCGTCAGTAACGCGATTGTTGTTCTCACGACTCGACTCCTTTACTGCTGTTGGTCGCTTAGTACCAACGCAGCGGGGGCAAGCCCCTCTTCCTGACTTGTTCATTTCACTTAGTAGCTTGAAAAGAACAAGTTAGGAAGAGGGGCTTGCCCCCGCTGCAGTGATACTGACGTTTTCCAAGTTAGCTCGTCCAAATCTGCGACAGCACGCGTTCGAAGTTGCTGCCCAGAATTCCTTCAACTTCTGAGTCGCTGTACTTCCGGCGCAGCAAACCCTCGGTGAGGTCAAACATTCGTTTCGGATGATTTAGCCCTTCGATGTCGATCTTCTCGCGGAAGGCATAGCTTCCTTTGTATCCAGAACGTAATTGTTTGTTGAGCTCCGGCGGCATCGCATCGTAGCCATAGAGATCCATATCACTGCCGACTCCGAGATGCTCCGGCCCGATCAACTTCCGAACGTGATCGAAATGATCGAGAACGTGCTCGACAGTCGTCGGCTCATCACCCTTCACGAACATACGAACACCCGTAATGCCGATGACACTGCCGGCCTCACCAACTTTCTTGATCGCTTCATCAGTCTTCAAACGCGGATGACCGGGAACAAGCGCGCGACAGTTTGAATGTGTAATCAGGACCGGCTTCTTCGAGATCTCAAATGCATCGAGAGTCGTGCGATCGCCGCAATGCGAAACATCAACAGCCATTCCCACTTTGTTCATACGCTCGATAATAGAAACGCCGAAGTCTGATATGCCTTCGTCTCGACGTTCCGTCGCGCCGTTACCGATGAGATTTCGGGTGTTGTAAGTGAGCTGCGACACGCGCTGGCCCAGGCCACGAAAGAAATCAACGTCGTCCGGCCGTCGAAAATGGTCGGAATTCTGAACGCCGAGCAGAATGCCGACCTTTTTGGATTTCTTTACACGTTTGAGATCCGCGGTGCTATCGATACGCATGAAATGTTCGCCGTAGTTGGCGATGAAACCGTTCCACCGTGCGACATATTGCAGCGCGCTCTCGTAGGCGTTAGGACCGCCGAGGCCAACGGCTTGATGAAAGACGTTAATGCCCGAGTCGAGGTAGGGCTGCACGTCTGCTGGCTGGAACGATTCGGGATCGGCAAACCACTTCGCCTGTTTGTTGAAGTCGAGCGTCATCACGGCGAGCATGTCGATCACAGTCGCTCTGCCGATGAGATCGATGGCGCGGGTTGAGTACTCCGTCGCAGTATGGGCGAATAACCGGAAGCGACCGCGATTGAGCATTGGCGCCGCGATGATGCCCGCAGATGCGAGGGTCGTTCGTTTGAGTAAGTCACGTCGAGTGGTTTTCATGATTGATCGAATCCTATCCACAGATTACACAGACTTAATAAACAATCTGCGTAATCTGTGGATAAGGTTTAGAGGCTTCCTTTGCGGAGCCAGTATCGTCCTACATTCTTCTCGCGTACGAAGCCGACAACTTTGTACCCTGCACCGATCGCTTCACTGAACGCGCGGCGCGTTTCTTCACGCCACTTCAAAGCTGCGCGCGGATCTTGTTGCTGCAACGAATTGATGTCATCCGGTATCTCGATTAGAACATCGTCGGATGCGGAAGGTTCCGGTGCGCTATCGCCGCTGATCGTCTTCTTCACACGTTCGCTCTCAAGCCACCACGATACCCACAAACGATCCGTGCCGGTTTGGTGTAGAAAGCTTGCTGCCTCCGCACCATAAAAATCAGGCAGGTATCGATCTGCGACGACGCCCAGCTTGTTGAAATTGAAATGTGCATTCAGGCTCTGCAACGGGTCGAACGTCCACGTCATCAGCCCGATGCCCTGGGCCATCACCTTTTCGCGCTGTGCGAGCTTGAGCTGTCGTCCCAGGTCGAGATTGCGATAGGCAGTCTTGACCGCCAGCATGTGTGAATGATGGGCCGCCTGCCCGTATTCGAAACTCGGAAAACCATAGACGAATCCGATCAGACCTTCACCATCAAACGCGCCGATCAGCGTGCCGCCCGCTTCTTTCGCCGCCACAAGCTGCGTAAGTGGCACGACTTCAATATCCGGAATGCCCCAAACTTCTTTCTGCAAATCTTCCACCGCGCGCATCTCCGCCACGTCATCGATCTGCCGGATTGTCACCGTGGAAGTCTGCATCGAGCTCACTTTTTCTCGATCGGCAAAGCGATGTATGACGCGTGGCGTCCCGATCGAAAGATCTTTTGCGTGGCGGGCCGGAAGTCAGATTCTTTCGCCAGGAAGATGTTAGGAACAAAAGTCTGCGGATTTCGATCGATCACCGGGAACCACGTGCTCTGCACCTGGACCATGATCCGGTGCCCACGCTTGAACGTATGATCATTCGCCGGAAATCCGATCTGGTAATGGTAGACGCTGTTTGCAGCGAGCGGCTCGGGTTTTTCCCAACTCCTCAGATAGCGAGCGCGAAATACGTCACCAGCGATCATGAGCTGGTATCCGCTCATCGTTTCGTCCGGCTCATACTTTTCCGGGTAAACGTCAATCAGCTTGACGATCCAATCGCTGTCAGTTCCTGAAGTTGAGGCGAAGAGGTTCGCGATGATTTTGCCGGAAACAGTAACGTCTTCCGTGAGCGTCTCACTTTCCCACGACAGCACGTCAGGCCGATGATCGACGAAGCGTTGATCCTCAACTAACCAGATGGGCCAACCTGAGCGCACCTGGATCGGACGCGGTCGATATGGCACCGGATTCGCCGGATCAGAAATGTACGAATCAAAAGCTTCTGCACCCTGGGGCGCTTCGAAAGACAACTTACGGCCGGCCTGTAGATACAGCCGCCGCTCGGTAACATTCTGTTTCGGTGGCCATTCGCTGTGTTGTACCCACTCGTTCGCGCCTGTCCTGAATGTCAGCGCCTCCGGACGCTCGCCGGACGTCTGTCCTTTTAAATAGTAGGCAAAGAACGGAGCGAGGATATTTTTCCGGTAATAAGCGGCGGTTGGACTGCCAAAATCAATGCGGCCGAGCTTGCTGCCGACGCCCCTGGACCAGCCGCCGTGGTTCCATGGACCAACAACCAGAAAATTCTGTTTAGCCGTATCATGGCGCTCGAGCAGCTCGTAGATCTTGATCGGACCGTAAAAGTCCTCCTGATCCCACCACCCGGCCACGTTCAAAATCGGCACGGTGACGCGGTTCAGCCACGGCGCAAATGCCTGGCGTTTCCAAAACGCATTATAGTCCGGCTGAGTGACGAAGTTGGTCCACGTCGGCAGCTTGCCGTGGAAATATTTCGCATCTGCATTCGAGAGTGGGCCAAGCTTGAGATACCACTCGTAAGCATCGAACTCATCGATGATCGTCGTCGGGTTCGTAATCTCTTTGGACGACTCCATCATGTAGGCATACTCAAAACCGTAGCTCAAACGGAACGCTCCGTTGTGATGAAAGTCGTCACCAAGCCACATGTCTGCCGGTGAGGCCTGCTGGACCACAGCCTTCAGTGCCGGATGTGGATCGAGCATGGCCATCACCGATAACCACGCACCGTAACTCGTTCCAGCTATGCCGACGCGGCCGTTGTGATTCGGCACCTTTTCGAGTAGCCATGCAATCGTGTCGAACGTATCGCTGCTTTCGTCAATGGCCTTCTTGTCCTTGAGATCGCGCGGCTGTCGCAGCATCACGAACTCACCTTCTGACTTGAACCGGCCGCGAATGTCCTGGCGAACGAGGACGTAGCCACCTTCCGACAACTCGGTCAGAGCTGATGCCAACTGTTCGGGTGTGGTATCGCGGAGACCGTAAGGCGTGCGAAGAAGCAGGATCGGCAATTTCTCCGTCGCGCGTGCCGGAGCATCGATCGTCGTGTAAAGACGCACTCCATCACGCATCGGGATCATCGCTTCGGTGCGCGTGTAGTCAGCGGGTTTGAACTGCGCGTTGCTGTTGCCGGCAACCGTGAGGACCAGCAGCGCTAGTAATAGATATTCTCTGTGCAACCTCAGTGTTCTCTGTGTCTCGGTGGTTATCTTTTGTAAGACATAGTGAACCACAGAGGCACAGAGAACACGGAGGTTGCACAGAAAAAGCGGCGCGCGTTGCATTTCTACTTCTCCCTACTCCTTGAGACTCGATTGATCGGTGCCGGACGCGGAACTCGTTTTACCGGATTCTGTTCGAGTAATCTTAACGCTTCCTGCACGGCCCTCTCCAATTGCGGATCGCGTCCTTTGTTTACTTCAGCAGGGGTGTACTCCACTTCGATATCCGGCGCGACGCCGATGTTCTCGACGTCCCATTCCCCTTTCATGTTGTAGAAAGCGAGGGTCGGTGCAGTGATTCCGCCGCCGTCGATCGTGGGTGGAATACCGAGCGTGCCAACCAACCCGCCCCAGGTTCTGGTCCCAATCAGTGGTCCAACTTTGCGAAGACGAAACATGTAAGGCAGCGCGTCGCCGCCTGAGCCGGCCGATTCGTTGACAATCATCACCTTGGGACCATAAATGCCCGCAATCGGCGAGGTCGTAGGCGTGCCATCGCGCAGGGCAAAGTAGCCCATCAGTTTTCGATCGAGCTCGTTGACGATGTAGTCTGCAACCATGCCGCCGTGATTGTATCGCTCGTCGATAACGGCGCCTTCCTTGTCCTGCTGCGCGTAGTAGTATCGCGTGAAGTAGGTGTAGCCCGGCGTTGCCGTATTAGGTAACCAAACGTAGGCGAGCTTCCCGTTCGATAACTTGTCTACCGTACGCCGGTTGCTCTCGACCCAGGCTCGCGTGCGCAGTGTATCTTCACTCGCTACCGGCACTACGGTAATTAGTCGAGAGCCTTCGGCGGTTGGAGTCTTGCTGACGCGAATCAACGTCTGCCGGTTTGCAGTGCCTTCAAACAAGCTGTACGGATTTGTTGGTGGCACAAGCGGACGACCGTTGACTTCGAGCACGTAATCCCCTTCACTCACCTGAATACCCGGCGCGCTCAGCGGCGCGCGTAAATCCGGGTTCCAATTCTCACCCGTGTAGATTCGCTTGATCCGGTAACGCCCATTCTCGATCGCAAAATCAGCTCCGAGTAAACCAACCGAGACCGCCTCTTCGCTGGGAATGTCGCCAGTCCCCAACAGATACGAATGGCCCACTGTAAGCTCGCCGCCGATCTGGGCAATCAAGTAGCCGAGATCTGCTCGATGGCCCACAAAGCTCAGCAACGGCTTGTACTTGTCATAAATTGCCTGCCAGTCTGCGCCGTGCATTTGGGGATCGTAGAAATACTCACGCTGAACGCGCCACGTTTCACGGTAGATCTGCGCCCATTCGGCACGCGGATCGACTCGCATCTCGAGCTGGGCCACGTTCAATGGACCATCACCAACCTTCGCCGGGCGTTCCGTTGCAACAACTCCCCAACGGTTTGCGCCGTCGCCGGCCTGGTACAGAAGTTTTTTCTTATCTGCTGAAACTGAATAAGAACGAATGCTTCCTTCGAGGAACGGCGCCGCAGCGCGATCCTTTAGCTGGTAACGTTGCAACCGCAACGTGCCTGGCGTTCCCGGAACAAATGGCTCTGTGTAGAAGAACGTTCCGGCGGCGCCGCTAGTCAGATTGTTGTAGTCGCCCGCCGGAATATTTACCGCGAGAACTCGCTGGCTGATACCGTTGAGATCAATGCGAACCGTTGGTTTGGCATTCGGATCGGGCTTCGGTTGCGGAGCTGCATCCGGAGAGGGCGGTTTCGGTTCGTCTCCAGTCTCGGGTAACAGTGGCGATGGATCAGTTGCATTCAGCACTACGAGATAGATCGCGCGGCGCACGGGCCGATCGAGCGAGCTCATCTCCAGCCAGCCAGTGCTTGGTCCATAGTTGGTGCTGGCCATGAAGTAGAGATACTTGCCACCAGCATCGAACGTTGGCGAGATCGAGTCAGCGAGGCCGTCGGTAATCTGATACGACTTCTTATCGGCCCATGAATAAACAAAGATGGCTCGCAAATGACTGGCGAGGTTCTTTGAGTAAGTGATCCATTTCGAATCCGGCGACCACGTGGCGTTGAATTGCCTGATTGGATCAGGATAAGAGTCGGTGTCGATCTTTGTAGAGCTACCAGTGGCAACATCGATCGCCCAGAGATTATCGTGGTTGTCTTCCAGACAGATATGAGCGCCGTCCGGTGACCACGTGAGTCGATCGAAGAAGGCTTTGTCCGGCAACGCAATCGCCCTCGCCGCACTGACTCCCATCGGATCTCCAACCATCAACTGGTATTCACCACTCGCATCGGACAGCCACGCGACTTTCGCTCCATCCGGCGACCAAACCGGACTGCGATCGTGTGCACCCGCGCTTTGTGTAAGGTTACGGAAGTCACCCTTTTCTGACGGCACGGTGAAAATCTCGCCGCGCGCTTCAAATGCAGCACGAGTTCCGGTCGGGGAGAGCGTTGCATTGCGAATCATGCTCGCGACTTTTTTGAACTGCGGACGCGCCCAGGGAAGATCGCCAGTAACCTCGATATTGAGACGATTTGCCTTTACCGGATTTGGCGTCGACCAGATAGATGTAGCCGGCCTGCTCGTAGACCACGGCATCATTGCCCGCCGAAAGAGTCATCACGTCGAAGTCGTCATGTTGCGTGATCTGCGCTACTTGTTTTGTATCAACTCGATAGGCAAACAGGTTTACGGTGTGGTTGCGATCGGAAAGAAAGTAAATCGTGTTGCCAACCCAAGCGGGAGAAGAGTCGTTACTGTTGGTCCAGGGAAGTTTTTGTACCGAATGATCAGCGAGCGAGATGATCGAAACAGGATGTGTGCGGCCGCCGCGATAATGTCGCCACATACTCGTCTCGTACCACTCCGGGATAAACGCCGTTGAGAACTCTTCGTACGCCAGACGACTGCCGTCCGGTGAGTACGTACCTGAGAATGCGCGCGGCAGCGGCAACATCTCCGGCAGTCCACCATCGAGGCTGATGGTCCAAAGCTGGAAGTATGACTGTTGTGGAGCACTCGTGCGATTGGACCCGAAGACAATGCTCTTGCCGTCCGGCTTCCAACCACGAACTCGATCCAGTCCCGGATGGTAAGTCAACCGCCGCGGATCGCCACCGGCTGACGACACGACATACACATCCGTGTTCCCTGCAACAGTCGCACTGAATGCGATTTGTGATCCGTCTGGCGAGAAGTAAGGATCGATCTCGAGTGAAGGAGTGGAAGTCAGACGACGAGCCACGCCACCGCTTCTCGATACGACCCACAAGTCGCCCGCATATTCAAAAGCGACCGAGTCGCGACTAACTGTCGGATGTCGAAGCAGTCGCGTGCCCTGAGCGAAGCTGCTGCCCGACACGTAGAGCAACAGAAAAAGCGCTAACGCAATCAATCTCATTTGTGCTTTTTGTGCCTTTTGTGGCTAAAGGTTTTTTGTGCTTTTTTGTGGCTACGATTAGAACTCGAATCTCAATCCAACCTGTCCTTCGCGTCCGGGCAACACTTGCCGCAACGACCCGAACGGGCTGTTGGCAATGTTCTGCTGCGTCTGAATGGCAGCCGGGTTTTGACGATTGAATACATTGAAGAGCTCAAACATCGCCTGGATCCTTACACGCTCCGTGATATTGAATCGCTTGCCGACGCGCATATCCAGGTTGACAAAAGCAGGACTGGTAAACGCGTTTCGTCCCGGCGCCGTGATCGATCGCATTGAACGTTCCATCTCCATCCGGATCTTCGAGCGCAAGCGGCTGGCGGCTGTAGTGAAAACCGCTCTGCGTACGGAAAATTCCGCTGACTTGAAACTGCCACGGCAGCTCGACCAAGCCGTTAATCTGAAACGTGTGCGCGACCGATAGATCCGATGGACCTTTGTCGAGATCCGGTCCGTTAACAAACGTGCCCGCTTGCGCGACAAATCGTCCATTCGCGCGAGTGAATGGGCCACTTTCATTCGTGCGACCAGTCCCGGTCTCAGTAACAACGGGAGCGATTCCCACAAAGCTATCCGATGGCAGCGTCGTGATTCCGAGTTGATTATCAGTCTCGTCGGCGAAAGCGTAACTGCCACTCAACGTGAAACGCCGGCTAAAACGTCGCGTGAAACTCACGATCAAACCGTCGTATACTCCCTCATACCATGGACCAAACGTCTGGATTGGACCAGCGCTGAAGGGCGGCAAAAACGTCCGGCTTGAAGCTCTCGACGAGAACGCGATATTGGTTTCACGAACGCCAAGCAAGTTGTTGATGTTGCGATGGTAATAGTCAACCTCGACTACGACGTTCTTGATCTCGTGCTGAACACCGATGCTGAGACTTTCCGTGAAGGGTGTCTTGAAGCTGCGATCGATGTCGGTCGGAAACAGTTGCGCCGGTATAGCTGCATGCGAGAGTGCGCCAAAAGGTCCCCAGAAAAAGAAACCCGGCGCTTTACCGACAGCCGCGGAGGCTTGCAGCAAATATTGATCGGGAGACAGACCAGATAACGACTGTATGTTGCTTACGTTGATCACCGCGCCAGCCGGAATCAATGCATGTCCAGGCGCAACTACACGATTGAGCCTGTCAATTCCGATGAAGAGTCCGGGCGAGAAAGGACACGCCACATTGCCCGCGCTGATCTGCGCATCCGTCAGGTTTGGTGAAACGCACAGTCCGCCGGGGAAGAGCGAAGCATTGATGGCTGCGGGCGCGAGAGTGGGGACACCGAAAAAGCCTCTGGGATAAGAAAACGGTTGGACCACGCGTCGATCGGCGCCGCCAAATGCCGGCACATCGCGCACCAGCCCGAGACGAAACTGATCGTAAAAGATTCCGTAGTGCCCGCGAATGATCGTGTTATGGGCAGCCGACCAGGCAAAGCCAACTCGCGGTGAAAAGTTTTCTTTCGTGACGAACTCCGAGTCGTAATCCCAACGCAGGCCAAGATTCAACGTGAGCTTTGGATGAAATTTCCAGTCGTCCTGGAAAAACAAGGCATTGTAATTGTTGCGCAGGTGAATCTCGTTAGCTTCAGGTGTCAGGCCGCCCGCTGTCGTCACGGTGAAAAAGCCCGCGTTGAATGGTCCAAAAGCAGTGAAGTCAGCAACTGTCGCAAAAAGCTGAAGGTTTTGAATCTGCGACTCGATGCCGTCTACCTTCGTCCGTAAGAAATTCCAGCCGAACTTGAGATTGTGTTCACCCACGAGCTTGTTAACGTTTGCAGACAACGCGGTGTACTTCTGGTCCAACGCTGTACGCGTCGTGTTATTGCCGAAAGAGAATGAACCGAGGTTTCCGAATAGACCGCCGGTATTGTTGTTGCTGAACATCTGGAAGGTAGTGCCGACGCCGGCCTCAGGATGCGCCGGCCGCGTTTCAGAGGTGTCGCCTCGATATGCGGCACGTAGCGTCAGGACCCATGGATTGCCTGGATCTCCAAGCAGCGCCGTATCACTGGCCGCCAGCAACAGGTGTCGCGCGCCGGTGTCGTTTCTTCTGGACGGCAAGTCGGTTGCGTTTGAAAGCGGCAGAAACTCTCTCACGTTTCCGTTGGTATAACTCACGGACTGATTGAGACTATGCCTTCCGAGTTGTTCATCCAATTTGAAAAAGCCACGCGTATCGAAGGTGCGCGAGGGATTGTCAAACTGGGCTTCAAAGTCGCGGGCAATCTGCGGCGTGCCTGTTGGGAAGACGAAGTTCAAGCGGCGATTCTCTCGGATCCGCTCACCTGAGCCGAAGAAGAAAACCTTGTCTTTTACAATTGGACCACCGACCGCAAGACTGTAGTCATAGCGTTGTAAAAACGGGGCTTCGTCTTGAGTGGGATCGAGTGAGTTTGACGAGTCGAAGACGTTGTTGCGATAGAAGATCGACGCGAGACCGTGGTAGTCATTCGTCCCGCTTCGCGTGATAACGTTGACGATTGCGCCCGAGGCTTGCCCAAACTCTGCTCTAAAACCCGCAGTCAAAACCTGAAACTCAGCAATCGTCTCCTGGTTGAACTGCGATGCCGCGCCGCCGGTGGTTGTATCTTTGTTGGGTTGTCCGTCGATCAGAAAGTTATTGTTGCCCGCCCGCTCTCCGAGTACGGGTGTCGAGTTGTCGCTGCCCGCATTCGCCTGCCTGTTGACGACTACGCCAGGAACTAACTGCATCAGGTCGAGATAATTGCGACCGTTCGTCGGCATTTCCCTGATCTGCTGCGGAGTGATGGTCGCGCCGGTAGCCGACGAGGTTGGATTCAACAGTTGCGCGTAGTCGACTACGTCAACTTGTCCCTGCAACCGCTCCGACCTCGAGAGGGATATCCAGAGTCAGGGTGCGATTCACCGTCAGCTCCACATTGTTCGAACGTACGCGTGGCGAAACCCGCATGAGAAATCGTGAGCGAGTAGATTCCCGCCGGCAGGGCAGTGACGCGATAGAACCCCGCCGCATCGCTGGTGGCCGTTCGCTCGATTCCGAGCGCGGCTGACTTAACGACGACGGTGGCTCCCGACACGACACTGCCCTGCGCGTCTTTGATCGTACCTTCGATTGTCGAAACAGTTGTTTGGGCCAACGCGGGCGCCACAAGTAACGAGAGCAAAACAGCAGCACAAAGGACCAGCAACACTTTCATGATTCCGCCTCCTAAAGAGAGTTATTGGAACCCTGCCTGGGCATGTAAATTCACGCGATCCTGCGAATGGAGACTGCCGGCTTGGAAGCACAAAGCGCCGCTCGAAAAATTTTCAACGAAGAATTTGTCTCGAACAGCGTAGCGCTATATAACATCGAGCGTTGCAGTCTGTCAATTCTTCTACAACATTTGTTGCACACTGAAATCCGGTGTGCTATTTTCTCGCCCGCCATGCTGCACCCCTCCAAAATTTCCGATGAGCTAAGCGAAGCGGCTACTCAAATCAAAGTTGACGGCGTGGAGATTCGACTGGTCCGGCTTCCCTTGCTCGAGCCCTTCGAGACGAGTTTCGGGAAGATCGATTCGAGATTGATCTTTCTGATATGTCTCGATGCGGGCGGGCTGAAAGGCTGGGGTGAAGTTGTCGCTTCCGAAAAACCACTGTACAGCTATGAAACTGTCGGCACGGCTTTTCACGTTATCAAGGACTTTCTCGCACCGGCAGTGCTGGACGAGCCGATCGCGGGATTGACGGAGCTCGCACGAAGATTCTCACCATTCCGTGGGCATAACATGGCGAAAGCCGGCCTGGAGCTGGCGTTTATGGATCTGCTGGCCCAGGTGAATAAACAATCGCTCGCAACACTGATTGGCGGTGAACGGAAGCACGTCGCGGTTGGGGTTAGTCTCGGAATCCAGCCCTCCATAGCTCAGCTTCTGAAACGTGTGGAACGATATCTGGGTCTCGGTTACCAGCGGATCAAACTGAAGATCAAACCGGGCTGGGATATCGATGTCGTGTCGGAAGTGCGGCGCACTTATCCCGAGATACTGCTCTCTGTCGACGCTAATTCGGCTTACACGCTTGCTGACGTGGACCATCTCAGGAGTCTGGACGATTTCAACCTGCTGATGATCGAGCAGCCGCTACAAAGCGACGACATCGTGGACCACGCAAAATTGCAAAAGGTTTTGAACACGTCTCTGTGTCTTGACGAGAGCATTGTCGGGTACCGCCAGGCGCAGGCCGCTCTCGATCTCGAGAGCTGTAGGATCATAAATATCAAGATCGGACGTGTGGGCGGTTATTCGGAGGCCCTTGCCATACACGATCTTTGTGCAGCGCGCAGTATTCCTGTTTGGTGCGGAGGAATGCTCGAATCGGGGATTGGCCGCGCGCACAATATCGCGCTTGCAAGTCTTAATGGATTTACACTTCCGGGCGATATTTCAGCCAGCTCACGTTACTTTGAGCGCGATCTCATTTCACCTGAGGTCACAGTAGCTTCTGATGGTACAGTAACCGTGCCCGATGGTGCCGGCCTGGGGTTTGAAATTGACTCGTCGTTTATCGAGCGTCGCACCGAAACTCGGGTTTATCTCTCGCGAAAATAGTTCAAACAACAAGGAGCAAGAGTTATGGCGTCGGCGAATGCGCTCAATAGTCGCGATGAGAACGGGGCCCGATCTTCTTTGACGTCGCTCGAAGTTCGCTTTGCCAAGTCGCCGTTGAGTGGCTCACGGCGTCGATTGATCAGGGAGATTCTGGATAATCACGAAGAGACTTTCTTTCTCTCATCGCGCGAGCTGGCGAAACGTTACAACGTTGACGCAGCGACGATCGTGCGGACCATTCAGGCTTTGGGTTATGAACGTTTTGCTGACTTTGCGGCAGATCTGAGGCAGCATTTCGTCAATCACATCACGCCATACACGGTTCTGAAAGCTGCTACTCAGGAGAAGCGCAGTGTTACGCAACAGATCCAGCATTGCGTGGAGAGAGATGTCGAGAGTTTAAGTATCCTGCGATCGAGTTTCGCGGCTGATCGGGCGGTGGACCTGGCGAAGCGAATCCATGGCGCGCGCAATATTCTGGTGGTGGGTGTCGATCTTGCGGCGTCGCTGGCGTGGTTTCTTGCTTATGGTCTGACGCCGCTGGGATTTTCAGCAGAGGCTCCGGTTGGCAGCACTGGAAACCTCCAACACAAGATCGATCTACTGACCGTTAAAGATCTGCTCGTCGCAATCAGCTTTGGCAAATGCCTCCGGGAGACAGTGGAAGCAGTTGATCGCGCGCATGGACGCGGCATTCCCACGTTTGGCATCACCGACAGCGACACTACTCCGATCGCCTTGCATTGCGACGACTATCTACTGGCGCCCACCAGCAGTCCATCCTTCACCGGTTCATATGTTGCGCCGATGGCTTTACTAAACACGATCATCGTTGCGTGCGCTCACCTGCGCCCGAAGCGAGCGCTCGCCATGTTGAGTCGCACCGAACAGGAATACAGAACCGGCCGCCGCTGGTACCAGGAACCAATGCGCCGCCGCTCCACAACCGACGGCCATCACGAAAGCAAACCCAGCACCAAGGCCAGAAAAAAGTCCTAGCGGCCATTCAGATCAGTTCCACGTTCAGAGTTCAAGACGTTCAAGCGGCTTTGCCCCGAAAGTTCTACATAGCTGCAAGCAAAGGTATTCCCTAGTCTGCGAAGCAGGCGTACTCTTAGCCCGCGATAGCGGGCGTAAGCATAAAGCCTGGGGCGCGAGCCCCAGGATCATAGAACCGAATAAATGTTGCAGCCCGTGAAACGGGCGGCAGCATTTTACGTTTCAGGCTGTCGCCCGCTATCGCGGGCTCGCTCGCTGAATTTGATTTGGACCTGGGGCTTGCGCCCCAGGCTTTATGCTTCAGCTCGCTATCGCGGGCTAAGAGTACGCTGCTTCGCAGCAATATAGGACTTTTCGGGCAAAGCCAGTTCAAGCTTTAGCTTGCTCTTCCCCACCAGCAAGCTAAAGCTTGAAAGCTAAACACAAGCCACATCAGCTTAAATGCTAGCGAGTCTTTGGACCGTGTCTGGATAGTGCTTGACGAGATTGATCAATAGCGCAGCTTGTGCGTTTGGTTTGGCGCGGCCCTGCTCCCAATTTTCCAGAGTGCGCACATTTGTGCGCAGGTAGACCGCGAATAATGCGCGTGAAAGATTCAGATTCTTTCGGACCTGAATCAGTTCTTTAGGCGTGACGGTCGGTGCTGGCTTGAATTCGATGGCGTGAGTTCGGAGTGTTCGCTTGCCGTGTCGTGCGTCAGCGAGAGCATCCATGCCGTCGCTCAGCTCTGCAAAGAGATGACGCCTGGCGCTACGTTTTCGCGTGCGCTTAACGGGTCGCTTCATCACTTCCTCCTTGCCTCAAGTTCGTTCTTGATCATTTGCTTCAGCATTTCGCGTTGGGCCTTGGTCAGATCAGCCACCTCATCTTTGTCGTAGTGTGAATAACCAAAACTGCAAGCCTGCATCCCACCCAGTAATAAATGACTCGCAAACCGCCGCGCTTTCCTTTTCCACGTCGTTCGTCAGCGAAGCGCAGCTTCCGCAATCCACCAGCACCAGAAATCAGAGCACCAGCTTCGGGATTAAGCATCAGCAACCGTTGTAGTCGCAGGAACGCCTCATCGTCGAGATACTCCGCCCTATAACGCTCGAACGGAGGTAGCTCGACGAAAACAGCCTTCACACGTAGATACTACGCATCTAGACATTTATACGCAAGTCACGTATGGAAAGGCCCTGGCCATCGATGCCATTTTAATGTCTTTGACCCGAGGAAGGAGTGTTTTATTCCCGGGGTGAGATATTTAAGCTCGGGGCCGGATGATTTGAAACAAAATCCACAGGCACAGGCACTGACCGACGATCGCGGCGGTATACCACGGGAGGCCAATCGAATAGGCCATTAGCACGAGAGATACACTGCTCGCGAAACCAATGGCGAAGCCACGGCCCTGAAATGGATTGCTGCGACGTAACGCGAGCCAGATCAAATAGCCGATGCTAATGAAGATTGTAGCGGGTATTCCATATGCACCTATTGAATAGTAAACAAGTGGCGTAAACAGGAAGAAGGTAGCGATGGCGGTCAGGATCAAGTTAAGGACAAACTTCGTCCTGGCGAATCGGTTGCCGGCATACTTTGGTGGCCGATCACCGGCTGAGTCATACCAGTTTTGCAGATCCGCCTCGCTATAGCCTCGCTTCTGTAACTCCGCACGCGCCAGCTCCACAGCCTCACCGCGATTATCAGCGGCATCGAAGGTCACCATCTCGAGCAACTCCTCGGCGTGCAGCGTCGCGATTCTGAGCTTCAGATTTTGGAAGTCAGTACTCATTCAAGTCGCCCCACATAATGCGCGAACAGACCACAATCTGGAAAGGTCCGGCTCGACCTGTTGACTACCAACATGAAGCTGGCTACACTTGTGTTGGTAATCAACAGGAGACGCAACGATGGGTAACACGAAGCACGAGGTGCTGCCCGGCACTCTGAACTTACTGATCCTCAAAACCCTCGCCAGCCTGGGTGAGCTGCATGGTTATGGCATCGCGCGGCGCATCGAACAGGTCAGCGGCGATCTGCTCGAGCTCAACCAGGGCACGATCTATCCGGCCTTGCTGAAACTCGAACAAGTGGGCTGGATCCGCTGCCGCTGGAGCACGTCGGAAAATAACCGGCGCGCCAAATATTATTCACTTACCCGCGCCGGACGAAAACAGTTAGCGGTGGAAGAAGACGAATGGCGCCGGACGTCTGCAATAGTGACTCGTTTCCTCACGCCAGCGGAGAAATAACATGAACAGCCTGCGAATCTTTCTCGCGAAACTGCGCGGTCTCTTTCTGAAACGAAAACTCGAAGAAGAGATGGCAGACGAGATCTCCGCGCATCTCGAGATGCAGATTGAGGATCATCTGCGCCAGGGCATGTCACCCGAGGAAGCACGTTATTTGGCGCTGCGAAAATTCGGCGGCGTCGAACAAGTGAAAGAGACTTACCGTGACGGGCGCAGTCTGGCGATTGTAGAAACATTAATCCGCGATTTAACTTACGGTTTCCGCATGATGCGTCGTAGTCCTGGCGTTACTGCGGTCGCAATCCTCTCGCTGGCCCTCGGTATTGGTGCAAACACGGCTTTGTTCAGCGTCGTCGATGCCGTGTTGTTGAAGACCTTACCCGTTGCAAATCCCGAACAGCTCGTCCTGTTTGAATGGCAGGCCGCAAGAGTGTTCCGAATCAGCGGCATGAGTGGTACTTCGAATGTCGAAACGCCACCCGGCATGAGAGGTCTTTCACTATTTCGCTACGACGTGTTTGAGAAGCTGCGCGTCGCACAAGCCGCGGCGCCGGATGGTCCACTCAGCGATTTGTTTGCTTTCGCTCCACTCCCGGAGCTGACAGCGAAGTTTGGTGACCAGCCGGAGATCATCAACGGGCAAGCCGTATCGGGTGAGTATTACGCCGGGCTGCGACTGAACCCGATTTTGGGACGTGCGATCACTGCTGAAGATGATACGCCGGGCGCTGCTCCGGTCGTCGTCCTCAGTTACCAGTTGTGGCAAGACCGCTTTGCTGCTAACCCTGATGTTATCGGTCAACAACTCAAACTCAACCAGCAATCTCTCACCATCATCGGCGTCACACCACCGGGATTCTACGGCACGCTGCAAGTTGGTTATCAACCAGCCGTCACAGTCCCTTTGAACATCGAGCCCCTGCTGCGCGGTGAGAACAGCACTCTAGGCACCGCGACCACATCCGGGCTCTGGTTTTTAAATGTCATGGGACGACTCAAACCCGGCGCGACGGTGGAACAAGTGCACCAAACGTTGAACGGTGCTTTTCAAACTGCCGGACTGGAGGCAATGCCACGGCCGCGCAAAAGTAGTGAACCGGCGCAACTCGATCCGAAAGATTACCCGCACCTGGTCCTTCAACCGGGCGATCGAGGAATGTTGGACAGGCGCAAGGCTTATGCGCCAACCATCTATGGCCTCTTCATCGTAGTCGGGCTCGTGCTTCTGATTGCCTGCGCAAACCTCGCCAACTTACTGCTCGCGCGCGCAACTTTGCGCCGTCCTGAGATCAGTATCCGAGTCGCGGTTGGAGCCGGACGCTGGCGTCTGGTCCGGCAACTATTAACTGAAAGCTTACTGCTCGCCACCCTCGGCGGAGTAGTAGGAGTGCTTTTCGCTTTCTGGGGCAACCGCGCGCTTCTGGCACTCACCGACAGCAACACGGGACTCTTACCAAATGGCGTTGAGCTCAATCTGAATTGGCGCGTGTTGGTATTTACTCTCGCGATCTCGCTGTTGACGGGTGTGTTGTTTGGACTGGTACCAGCGTGGCGCGCCACGAGTTTGGATTTGAATTCGACACTGAAAGAAAGCGGGCGCACCACTGGACGGATGTCGCATTTCAGCAAAGCTCTGCTGGTGATGCAGGTAGCAGTTTCAGCGTTGTTACTGGCGGGCGCGGGATTGTTTATCCGCACGCTCTACAATCTGCAGCGAGTCGAGCTCGGGTTCAACCCGGAAAACCTTCTGGTCTTCCGGCTCCAGCCTGAGCGAGCTGGTTACAAAGACGAACGCCTGTTGGAGTTTTACCAGCAGCTCTTTGACCGGTTGGACCATCTGCCGGAGGTGCGCGCGGCTACCTTCGGACGCATCAGACTCATTGCTAACGAGAATTGGGTTGATAGCGTGATTCTGCCCGGCGAGATCGCGGCAACTGCACCGGAGCACGAAACTGCGCGACAAATGGTGCGCGAAAACTATTTTGGCACGATGGAAATTCCCTTCCTGCGCGGACGCGAGTTCACCGTGCAAGACAACCTGCACGCTCCCGCCGTCGCCATCGTCAACCAAACTTTCCAGCGCACGTACTTTCCGAACGAAGACGTCCTCGGCAAGCACGTCAAATTCAACAAACTTGATCTCGAGATCGTCGGCGTGGTTGCTGACGCAAAATACGAGAGCCAGCGCGAACAACGTCAGCCAATGCTCTACACGCCCTGGCAGCAGGAATCAGAAAATATCGGCGAGATGCATTTCGCCTTGCGCACTACGAGCGACCCGACTGCTCTGGCAGATCAGGTTCGTCAAATTGTTCGCGAGCTGGACAACAATCTCCCCGTCACTCAAATCAGCACGCAAACAGCGCGAGCCCAGGAGACGCTTGGCCAGGAGCGGCTCTATGCGCGCGTGCTGATCTTCTTCGGCGCACTCGCTCTCGTACTTGCAGCCATCGGGCTCTTCGGCGTGCTGGCATATTCCGTCAGCCAACGTACAAAAGAGATCGGTATTCGAATGGCGTTCGGTGCACAGGTAGCTCAAGTTGTCCGGCTGGTAATCTGGCAGGGAATGAAGTTGGTGCTGTTGGGATTGGGGCTAAGCGCGGTGATTGGTTACGTGTTGAAACGCCTGCTCGAGCGTCAATACTTCGGACGTGAGAGCTGGCAGCGACAGATGGCCCAACAGCTTTATGGAGTCGAGATAAGCGATCCTTTGACGTTGATTCTAATCGCGGGGCTGCTGACGGTGGTGGCGTTAATTTCCTGTTGGCTACCAGCGCGCCGGGCCGCAAAAGTCGACCCCCTCGTGGCGCTCCGATACGAGTAACCATCCAACGGGCAATTGTAGGGGCGGCCCTCCGTGGCCGCCCCGGGTTTTCGACATTGTGTTTCCCACGCCGCGGCGGCCACGGAGGGCCGCTCCTACAGTTCGTCTCCCGTACCCTCTCACATCTCCATAACAAATTCGTTGACAACGTGAAATGCGCTTGCTATACCAGCGATCCCCTGTCCCGTATCGAGTTTCTGCTACATAACTAGTTCCCCCGACGTTGTGTTTCGCACTGGCTTGAATTGTCTTTACAACGCATCCGAACCAGGAGGGGTCATGGTTTCAAGAGGTCCAGCACTCGCACTGTTCACGTTCTTTCTACTTTCCGTCAACTCCGCATTTGCCCAGAGCGACCGTGGGGCTTTAACCGGCCGCGTCACAGATCCAACCGGCGCCGGTGTTTCAAACGCCAAAGTTACCGCAAGGAACCTTAATTCAGCCGAAACTCGCGAGGTCACCACTTCGGAGGACGGAAACTACACGATTCCCGAGCTCAGGGCAGACCCGTACCGGGTGACTGCGGAAGCGCCAGGATTCAAAACCGCCTCGGCGGAAAACATCGTGGTCGCAGTGCAAGTTAACCGCACCCTCGATTTCAAACTGGAGATCGGCGAGATCAGCAGCGTCGTCACGATAACCAACGACGAGGCTCCCGTCCTGCAAAGCGAAACACCGGTGCGCCAGACGAATGTGAGCGAGCGGCAGGTAAGGGAGTTGCCACTCCTGGTCAGCTCGGAATTCTCCGGGCGTACGCCCCTTTCCTTTATATATCTCGATAGCAACGTAACGCAGGGGGCCGCAACGGCAGGCGGCAGTAGTACTGACACGACGCGTTTCCGTGTGAGTGGCGGGCAGGCGCTCGGTACAGAGATCCTTATCGATGGAGCCTCTACGCGACGCACGCAGAATGGCACCTTCTTCTCGGAAGTCGCGCCCGGACCAAATGCATTTCAGGAGTTTACGGTTTCGACGAGCAGTTATTCCGCCGAGTTCGGCAATTCATCAGGCGGCGTCATTAACTTCACTCAAAAGAGTGGTGGTAACGATTTTCACGGTGAAATCTACGACCTGATCCGCAACGAAAAACTGAACGCAAACACGTTTCGCAATAACGCCCAAAGAATCGATCGCGCGCGTGACAACCAGAACGATTTCGGCTTCAACATTGGTGGTCCAATCACCCTGCCACACTTTGGCGAAGGTGGGCCATTCGTCCATAGCTTCCGCAATCGCGCCTTCTTCTTCTTTAACTACGAAGGCTACCGCTTCACGGAAGGCTCAAACAACATCATTACTGTTCCGACACTGCGGATGCGGCAGGGCGACTTTTCCGAGTTGCTGACCGATCCATACATACTGGATTTCTTCGGACACGGGATACAGCTTTACGATCCGCGACAGCCGGCGGGCAGTCGCGTTGCGATTCCGGGTAATCGCCTCGATCTGTATCTCGGCGGCGCCAGGATTGATCCGGCCGGGGCAAACGCGCTCCAGTTTTTCCCTGCGCCCAACCTGGCCGGCCCGAATGGCTCGACTGTTTTCCGCAATTACCTGTCAGTCGGACTCAGGCCGACGACTATGAACCAGTACACGACGAAGCTCGATTTCGTCACGTCTGACAAAAACCGGATTTCCGGCAGCTTCTCACACCGCAGTAACGATCGCATCGCCGGTGATCCGATTCCCCGCTTCCCTTTACCGTTTACGTCGCAGGGAGCTTTCAATCAACTGTTCAAATCGATTCTGGTGCGCGTGCAGGACGACTACACATTCGGCCCTACGCTCTTGAATCACTTCAATGTCGGCTTCACGCGTTACGACGTCGCGAATCGGAATACCACTGATCCGTTCATCACGGCGTCACTCGGTTTTCCGGTAAACGCAACGCAGAACAGCGCGTTTCCCCGACTTGGTTTTCCCGGTTACGGCGACCCGACAAGCTCGGCCGATCCGCGCGCTTACCAGGACATCGGTTCGAGTTTCTTTACCGATCACATTTTCGATACCTCGTGGCACGTTTCCGACGCGGTTACGTACGTCAGTGGCAGACACTCGTTCAAGTTCGGCGCCGAGTTTCGTACTTCACAGTTTAATTTCCGGCAAAGGATCGATCCCGGCGGCTCGTTCAATTTCCGCCACGATCAAACGGCGGCTGATTTCGATCCCGATGGCGGGTGGCCCATCGCCAGCCTGATAACCGGCGCGACCGAGTTCTCCTTCAATTCAAACAACTCGATCGATCCGCAGTTTAGACAAATCACGCACGGTTATTTCGCGCAGGACGATATTAAGCTTACTCCGCGTCTGACGGTGAACCTCGGGATCCGCTACGACGTACCGGGCCAACGATACGAAGCACGCAACTTGTATCGTGGGTTTGATCCTAATGCTCTCAATCCGGAAGTCGGACGGCTCGGGGCACTTGCAGGAGCGGCCGGCCAGGGTGGAGTGCAAGCCGCGGAGCGTTCACTTGTAAAGACTGACTACTCAAACTTTGGTCCAAGGTTTGGCGTAGCGTACCAGTGGAATGATCGCACAGTGATTCGCGGCGGCGTTGGTCTTTACTATTCGCCGATCATTTATGGCTTTGAAGGCCAGAACGAGCTGAATACGGGATTGATTGGTTACAACACCAGCTCTGGACCACGAACACCCATCGGTCGAAACGCACAGTTCTTCTTATCAACGTATCCCTCGATTCCGCCGGTTGCGCCGGACGACCAGTTTATCGGGACTGACGTTCAGTTCTTCGATCCAGAATTCAGGACCGGGCGCACTCTGCAATACAGTTTCGATGTACAACGTGAGTTGCCTTTTAACTTCGTTGCTTCGATTGGATATATCGGCCATCACGCCACGCGGCTGCGATCTAATTTCAACCGGCTGAATGCGCTGCCGCTTAACGCGCTGAAGCTCGGCTTCCCGGTTCTGAATATGCCGCTCGCAGATGCGCTTGCGGATCCGGCGATCGTGTCGTTTGCGTCGAGTGCGGGAGTGGCATTGCCGTCGTCACCGAATGCGGTTTTTCCTGGTTTCGAAGGCAACGTCGCGCAATCGCTGAAACCGTTTCCGCAATACAACCGCATCAACAACATTCTCGAGAGCCAGGGCACGAGCGACTACAACGCGCTTCAGGCAAAGCTCGAACGACGCTTCTCGCGCGGTATCCAGGTTGGAGCGTCTTACACTTTTGCGAAACTCATCACGGATGCGTCTGAAGATTTATTCGGAGGATCACCGCTTGGTGGTGTGCTGCAAAACCCATTCGATCGCGAGTCGTTCCGATCTATTTCGCCAAACAGCGCGCCACACGTGCTCGTGATCAATTACCTGGTCGAGCTGCCGTTCGGTAAGAACAAACGCTACCTGAACAGAGGTGGTGTGGTTGATAAATTGGTAGGTGGCTGGCAGATCAACGGGATAAATCGATACCAGTCAGGTGTACCGCTGAGTTTCTTCACGTCCGATCCGGTTTTCACTGACTTCCTGCAACTGACGGGATATCTCGGAAACCTTCGTTTGAATCCCACCGGTCAGGAGTTCGAGAGTGAGGGCGCGTTTATTAACGATCGCTTTGGGCGGCAGGCGATCAATCCGGCCGCGTTCGCGACACCGCCGCAGTTTGGATCGGGCTTTAACAACAATCCGAGCGGCGCGCCAATTGGCTCTGCTGCTTATGCCGCGTATTACAACGACCCGCTGCGGTTCTTCGGCACGCTTGCTCCGGCACTCAGCAATGTGCATTCGCCGGCGTTCTTTAGTGAAGACTTCAGCCTGCTTAAGAAGACACGGATAACGGAGTCAGTGACGTTTGAGCTCGGCGCGGAAGCATTCAATCTATTCAATCGCACATATTTCTTCTTCCCGACGGCGGATTTGCGTGATGCCACAAACTTCGGCTTCCAGAGTGTTGGGGCAAACAATCCGCGGAGAGTGCAGATCCGGCTGCGGCTGCTTTTCTGAATCTGTGTAATCTGTGGATAAACCAACGGTATGCGAAACATCTCGTTGATAGCCCTGCTTCTTATGGCCTGGGCCACTGCCGTTGCTCAGGTGAACGACGGTATCTCGGCGTTTGAGCGTGGCGACAAGAGCAGGGCGAAGCTGATTTTTGAACAGACGTTGAAAAACGATCCGCGGAACGTCAACGCGCACACGTACCTGGGCATGATCGCTGCCGATGCAAATGAACTGAAAGAAGCTGAACGACACTTCGCGGCAGCAGCTTCGCTCGCTCCATCGGAACCGTCTACACGAAACAATTACGGCGCGATTCTCATGCGTCTCGGCCGAACGGCCCAGGCGCAAACAGAATTCGAAGCGTCGCTCAAATTAAACGCAAACCAACCGAGCGCACTAACAAATCTCGCGCAGATCTATTTTGATCGCGGCCAGCTCGATGATCTGCGGATGGCGCGTAGTCTTCTGGAGCGTGCCGGTAAGACCATCTCAGACCCTCAAATTTCTCGTGCTCTCCTCATTACTTACCTGAAATTGGGCCAAACCTTAAGGGAGAAGGGCCTCCGCGGGGAAGCCATCACCGAGTTGAAGACTGCGCTTACATTAGATTCAACGAACGCAGACGTGATCATCACCGCGAGGATTTACGCAGCTTTGGCTGAAGTCTATGAAGCCGACGGTCACTATGAGAATGCAATACCTGCAATGCGTCTCGCAGTGCAGCGCGATCCGCAGAATGAGGTCTATCACTTTCGTTACGGTCTTCTGCTAACCGACTCACATGCACCCGCGGCAGGTATCCTCCGATTGCAGGAAGCGCTCAAGCAGTTTCCAAATTCTGCGCGTCTGTGGTTGGCGCTCGGAATTGCTCAGCTCACGCACGGGCAGAACGTCGAGGCGGAAAACTCTTTCAAGCGTTCGCTCGCACTCGACACGAAACTAGTTCCCGCACTCGCATATCTCGGTATGACTTACGCTGAACGTGGTTCATACGATAAGGCGATCGGGTTCTACGAACAGGCCATCGCTTTGAATGCGCAACTCGCCGCGCTCCATTACCTCGTTGCTGATACGCTGCTGAAGATGTCGAATCCCGATACAACCCGGGCCGAAAAGTATCTCAAACGTGCGACTGAGCTCGACCCGAATCTCGCTGCCGCTTACCTGACGTGGGGCCGGCTTTACGTTCGCACAAACCGCTATAGCGAAGCCGCGCTGCTCCTGGAACGCGCAGTGTCTTTACAACCTGAGTTACTCGAAGCTCATTATCAACTCAGCCGTGTGCTCGTGAAATTGAAGCGACCCGATGACGCGAATCGGGAGCTTGAAATCTTTAAACAACTAAGCGAAAAGCAGAAGGCCCGAAACGAAAGCCGCGAAATCGTCCGCCGGCTTGCAAACGTAAGGTTCTAGACCACGGATAAGACGGATTTTGAAGACGGATTGACCGTTGCGAGATGAAAGGGTTAAGTCAAATGTTGTCGTTGCGGAGACTGGTTCAAGTAATTGCTGTTTGGATTCTGCTTGTCGTCACTGCGCTCGCCGCGCAAACCGAGCGGTGGTCGGAGCAACGGGCCCGCGATTGGTACGCGGCGCAGCCGTGGCTGGTCGGCAGCAACTACAACCCGGCGAGCGCCATCAACCAGCTCGAGATGTGGCAGGCAGACTCGTTCGATCCGAAAAGAATCGATCTGGAGCTCGGTTGGGCCGAGAGTCTCGGCATGAATACCATGCGTGTTTACCTGCACGATTTGCTCTGGCAGGATGCCGAAGGTTTCAAGCGCCGCCTCGATCAGTTTCTCGCCATCGCCGCGAAGCACAAAATCAAACCAATCTTCGTACTCTTCGATTCGGTTTGGGATCCGGACGCAAAACCCGGTAAACAGCGCGCGCCTCGGCCCGGCGTACATAATTCGGGTTGGGTGCAGAGTCCGAATCGCACGACGTTGCAAAACCCGTCGGAGTACCCGCGTCTCGAAGCGTATGTGAAAGGCGTTGTCGGCAGGTTCGCGCGGGATCAGCGCGTGCTCGCGTGGGACATCTGGAACGAGCCTGATAACGAGAATCCCGGCAGCTATAACGAGCTCGAACCGAAGAACAAGGTGGAGCTTGTGTTGCGGCTGTTGCCTCAGGCGTTTGCCTGGGCGCGTGCAGTAAATCCCGAGCAACCTCTTACGGCAGGCGTCTGGAAGGGCGACTGGTCCACTCCGGAAAAGATGACGGCGATGGATCGCCTAATGATCGATCTCTCAGACGTCATCACGTTTCATAACTACGACTCGCCGACAGAGCTGGAGAAGCGGATTAACTGGCTCAAACGCTACAACCGTCCAATGATCTGCACGGAATACATGGCTCGTGGCAATGGTAGTTTTTTTATCGGCGGTCTGCTGGTCGGCAAGGTCCATCGCGTCGGCATGATCAACTGGGGGCTGGTCCAGGGTAAGACGCAAACGCACTTGCCGTGGGATTCATGGCAGCGCCCGTATGTCGATCGCGAGCCGTCCGTCTGGTTTCACGAAGTGTTTCGTAACGACGGCCGGCCTTACATTCCAGAAGAAGTTGAATTCATCAAACGGATGACCGGCAAGGTTAAGTGAGCCACAAAAAGGCACAGAAAACCGTACACAAAAAGGCACAAAGAGTTGTACGAGATGTCTTAATCCGTTTGGCTCTTGTAGCGGCTGTTTTTGGGCAGCCTCACCTTGTAGCAGCACAAACGAGAGCATCGATAACGATCGATGCTCGCAAGGTTGAAAACAGCGTCAGTCCCCTGCTCTACGGACAGTTTCTGGAGTTCATGTACGAGGGCATCAAAGGAGGACTGCATGCGGAGCTGGTTCGCAACCGCAGTTTCGAAGAACCACCCAACGTTATCGGTCTCTCACGCAATTGGGAACGTTATCCGGACGATCGAAACGATGATTACGCACTCACCTTTCACTGGGACGACAAGCACGCTTACCCGCAACAGCGGAAGATCACGATCGATAGCAACGGGAAAGAACATTCGTTGCGCGTCGAGGCGGCTGACGGCGTAATCGAACGTCACGGGATCTACCAGCCACGTATTCCGATCAGGTCCGGTCTCGAATATCGAGCTTACATCTGGCTCAGGAGCGAGGACTACGAGGGCAATGTCAGCGTAGCGCTGGAATCCGACTCGGATCGGGGTCAGATTTACGCCGCCGCTAACGTCGATCGGATCACCAAAGGTGATTGGCGCAGGTACGAAGTTTCACTGCGGCCAACTCACAACGATCCACTGGCGCGCCTCGCGATCCTTTTTCCGGGACGAGGGACAGTCTGGATCGATCAGGTGTCGTTGATGCCTGCTGATGTCGCGCCAGGCGGTGTACGGCGCGATGTTTTCGAAAAGATCAAACTCTTGAAGCCCGCCTTTATTCGATGGCCGGGTGGCAATGTGGCTCAGGACTACCGCTGGATGTGGGGAATTGGACCACGTGATGAGCGGGTCACGTGGTCTAATCTATCCTGGAAGAACGAACCGGAGCCGGGCGACTTCGGCACGGATGAGTTCGTGATGTTCGCGCGCGCCGTTGGCGCGGAGCCTTCAATTACCGTCAACGTCGAGGGACGCGGCGCGACAGTCGAAGAAGCAGCAGCCTGGGTTGAGTACTGCAATGGACCAGCAACATCGAAATACGGAGCGATGCGTGCAGCCAATGGTCACCCGGCTCCTTTCGGCGTCAAGTTTTGGGAAATTGGAAATGAGATCTGGGGCAACTGGGTACGCGGCCACTCAGATGCGGCGACCTACGCGCGTAATTACAACCGGTATGCCTCGTCGATGCGTGCTGTCGATCCGTCGATCAAGCTGATCGCAGGGGGCGACAACGACATGAGCTGGAACCGGACAGTCTTACGCGAAGCAGGGCGTAACATTGATTACCTCGCGATCCATCACTATTACGGTCGTCGCGAGATGAAAGGCGATCCGGCAAACCTGATGGCGCGCCCGTTGTTCTTCGAGCGTTTTTACGTTCGTGTGCAACAGTTGTTAACCGAGCTTGGGTTCGCCGGCCGCATCAAGCTCGCGATTAATGAATGGGGACTCGATTTGCCGAGTGAGCGGCAGTATTCGATGGAGCCGGCTCTCTATGGCGCGCGACTTATGAATGTGTTCGAGCGATCGGGTGAGATCGTCGAGATGAGCGCCGTTTCTGATCTCGTTAACGGCTGGCCGGGCGGCATTATCCAGGCTGGTCGAAATAGCGTTTTCGTTACGCCCATTTATCTGGTTAACCAACTTTACGCGGAGCATCGCGGAGATGTGCTTTTGGGGAGCAGCGTCAACAGTCCGACCTTCAATGCATCTCACGAGGGCACGAACGTTCCTTACCTTGATGCCGTCGTTGGCCGGGCTGCTGATGGGAAAACGATCTTTATTAAAGCGGTGAATACGAACCGGACCAGTGCGTTAACGACAACGATCACGATTCAGGGGGTGGTTCCGGCACCGCAAGCAGAGATTAAATCCGTCACTGCGCCTTCACTTGCCGTTGCTAACAGTTTTTCACGACCGAATGCTGTGAGTATTGATAAAAGAATGATAGCGAGCGGGCGTACATTTGTTGTCACTCTGCCGAAGCATTCGGTGTCAGTCATCGTACTCAAAACGCATTGATCCACAGATTACGCAGATTTCACGGAATCTGTGTAATCTGTGGATAAAACAGTCTACCCTTTCACACTTTTAGGAGGATTCACATGCTCACACGAACTTTCTTAACTCTCGTCATGTTGTGCACGCTTTCGGTCTCGGTATATGCGCAGAAAAAAACCGGATTCACGTCGTTTGTCGTCGGTAACCCTGCCGATGCGCAACCATCCGCGACGCTGAGTCCCGGACTGGTTTTGATGGGCGGCGGTAGTGACGTTGACGCCGCATTTCAATGGATGTGCCAGCGCGCAGGGGGCGGCGACTTCCTCGTGATCCGGACCACCGGCACAGACGCCTACAATCCCTACATCCAGGGCCTCTGCCCGCAAATGGATTCAGTCGAAACGATCATCATCACGAGTGTAACCGGCGCAAACTCCGCGTACGTCAGCACTCAAATTCAAAACGCAGAGGCATTGTGGATCGCCGGTGGTGACCAATCGACGTACGTTGCGCTGTGGCGCGGAACCGCGGTGCAGACAGGCGTGAATTTTCTGCTCAATTCGAAGCAGGCGCCGGTTGGTGGAACGAGCGCAGGGCTCGCTGTGCTCAGCCAGTTTATCTACACAGGCGCTCTCGGCTCGGTGACGTCGAGTCAGGCGCTGGCCAATCCTTTCCATCGTTACGTCACACTCGATCGTGACTTGTTTCAATCTGCATTGGGAGGAAACAAGCTCTACGACTCGCATTTTGTGACCCGCGATCGACTGGGAAGATCGCTCGTCTTTCTGGCGCGCATTGTGAATAACGGTTGGGCCACGCAACCGCGCGGGATCGGAATTGATGAGGAGACGGCGTTACTGGTGCTACCGACTGGCGCGGCGACGATGGTGGGTGTGGGCGCAGCTTACTTCCTTCAGGCGCCTGGTCCTGCCCAGGTGCTCGCAGACAGGACGCCTATGACGTATCTCAACATCGGCGTCTACAAACTCCCGCAAGGTGGCACGTTTAATTTTTCAACATGGACCGGCACCGGAGGAGTTGCCTACACACTGAACGTCAACAACGGCTCAGTAACGTCAACGCAGGCGGGCGGAAACATCTATTAGGCCAGTCTAATGCGATTGTTCCACCACAAAAAGGCACAAAAACACAAAAGACAGAATTCTTTTTGTGTTTTTGGGCCTTTTGTGGCTAAAAGTCTTTGTGGCCTATTCGTCATACATACAGGCCGCCTCGTCACAAAGAGCGCAGCATTCGCCTCGTTTGTGTTTTAGCTGGCTACAGCCCAAATCAAAAAGGTGATCCGATAATGGCTGCGCGTATATTGATTACTGTATTCGTGACGCTGGGCCTCCTGCCGGCTACACCAACTCTTCAAACAAACTCCAATACCATCAGTGGTCACGTGTCGAACGATCAGCGGATGCCGCTTGCCGACATCCGGGTCGAGCTGCTCAACGAAGTTGATTCTGTCATTCGAACTATCAAGACAGACGGCTCGGGACTTTTCGTTTTTCGCAAATTGTCGGACGGGATTTTTCAAGTGCGCGTACAAACGTCGGGTACAAACTATGTAAGCCAAACGAAGCGTGTGGATCTTGCGAGGCCGCATGGTTTTGGAGCGGCATATGAAGAGCTCGATTTCGTACTGGCAACGAAGGACAAGGCCGGCAGCAGTGTCAGGCCAGGTGTCGTGTTTGTTCAGGAAGTGCCGGAGCCAGCTCGTAAGCAATTTGAGAAGGCATCCGAGCTAGTGAATAAATCAAACAAGCGACAGGAAGCATTCGCGGCGTTGAAGAGCGCGATCGATCTTTTTCCGCAGTATTTTGACGCGCTCGAGCTGTTGGGTACGGAGCAAGTGAAAGATCGTCATTATGAAGCTGCAATTCCGGCACTCACAAAAGCATTGGAGGTCAACTCGAAGGCACATGCGAGTGCTTTTGCGCTGGGTGTGGCCCAGTACAACCTCAAGCAGTTACAACCCGCAATCGAGTCTTTCAGACGCGCAGTGTTACTCAACGAGAGATCGATAAACGCTAACCTGTGGCTCGGCATTGCACTGCGTCAAACAAGTCGACCGGATGAAGCTGAGTCGTATTTGAAGCGGGCTGATATTCTGGCTGACTCAAAGTTGCCCGATGCTCATTGGCAACTCGCGCTGCTCTACAACCAACTGAAGCGATACAAAGAAGCGGCTGATGAGTTGGAAACGTTTTTGAAGGTCCAACCGGATACGAGAGATGTTGAGTTGATAAAAAAGCTGATCCAACGTTTCCGCCAGCAGAGCGTGGCCGAGAAACCTTGAATTGCAAGCCCGCGAAGCGGGCGAAAGCATAAAGCCTGGGGCGCAAGCCCCAGGTTAAGGCGTCCTTAAAATGAATTGAGCCCGTGAAGCGGGCGACAGACGTAGCTAAATGCGCTGTCGCCCGCTCCGCGGGCTCAATCTGTTCTTATTTTCAAGTCCTGGGGCTTGCGCCCCAGGCTTTATGCTTTCGCCCGCTCCGCGGGCTCCGACCTAAAACACGAAACGGAAACCAAAGCGTACTTGCCGTGGTATCTGTCGCGTGAGCGGCTGATTGAATCTCGCATCCGTTGCGATACTTCCATCAGCGAGCCCGGCCAGGATTTGGTTCGTGAGTCCACCATTGAACACGGCCCGGAAAGTATTCAACTCACCAAGCCCGTCGTCATCACTGATCCCAAAATTCCCCGCCGTCAAAGAGTCGGGTGAAATTTGTGTAAACACACTCAACACATTGTTCTCATTGAAAGCATTGAGCAGGTTCACATCAAACTTCAACGCGTAACGTCCATCACCACCCAGCTTGATCGTATGTGTCAACTGAAAATCCGTTTGCGTGAACATGGGTGTTCTCCCCAAATCTCCACGCGTCGTCAGGAACGTATAAGCTCCATAGAGCTGTACGCGAGTAGACAACGGAGTTCCACTTAAACCGATGAACGACGCGCCAAACTCAGTGCTATTGGTGCCCGAGCCGTCCAACCGGTGTCCGAAAAAGTCTTTCCAATCGAGCGTGTAAGAACCGAATGCCTTGAAAGCGTGTGGACGATCCGTCGCCAACAAGCCATTGTCCGGTTCGCCGTTCGTGTTGAAGCCAAGGAACGGCAGATCGAAGAACCTGTTGACATTCGGACTCGATCGACCGACGCCGAGTGCGTCCGGCTCATCCGAGCTCGACAGTCCCGAGTAGTTGCCAGTCAATCGACTGTACGTGTAACTGGCATTGAAGAAATAGTTACTGGTGAAACGCTTGTCGAGTCGCAGCTCCATTGCGTTGTAGAGACGTTTCGCCAGCGGTGACGCCGGTAGTCCCGGAGCAAAAGGCTCAGAAACCAATCCCATGCCCGGATTGGCGATAAAGAAGTTCTCGTTGCCTGCCGCATCGATGAAGCCAACGTCTTCGATCGTGCGGTCAAGGTTTTTACGCGTGTAACGACCGCTGAATACCAGAGTGTTGGTCAATCCATACTCAGTACCAACAGTAAACTCAGTCTGCCGCGCCGGTTTCAAATCCGGATCGACGCGGTTGTCGGATGGATCATTGGAAGGAACTCGGAAATCGAGTGGTCCAACCAGCGTATGCGAGAGTGCGTAAGCCCTCGTGTAGGTGGTGTAGTTTGGATCGGCAAGCGGGAAGAAGTAGCGCAACAGTTTGTCGCCACCGAATGATCCGCGCGGAAGTTGATACTTGAAGCGATCGTAAAATTGACCGTAGCTCGCAAACACCTTCATCCGGCCGTCGCCGAAAACGTCGTAAGCAAAACCCAATCGCGGCGCGACTTTCGAGCCCCAGCCAAACTTGATTGCCTGCGCGTTTTCAGTGAACGACGGTACATCTTCATTCTCGAGACGCAGGCCGAGGTTTAGTGTCAGGCGCGGTTTCGGCTGCCAGCTATCCTGAACGTAGAGTCCCGTGTTAGTGCTCTTGGCCAGACCGACCGTTCCAAAATCCTGAAGATAACCGTAACCGAACGAGGCGCATGGTCCAGTCGGACAAACTCCCGGACCAATACCACGATCTGACTGTCCCCAGAACAAGCGGACTTCGCCAATACCAAAGTAGCCCTGGTCCACATCGTTGGATAGTTTGTTGAGCTGGTAGCCAAACTTGATGTTGTGACGACCGGCAAAACTATCGACGAGGTAATTCGCGTCGGCGTCAAACGTGTTGCGAATCGAAATGTCCTTGCTCGTCTTGGTAATGTCTGACGTGCTGTTGAAACCGGAAGCGCACGGATTCGTCGCCGGCACGCCGGCGGGACTGCCGCCGTTGAGACAGCGAATTCGTGGTCCAGCAGGAACACCGTAAGAGCTGTCTTTTTCGTTCAGGTAGTTACGACCAAAACGGCCGCTGATCACGAGCTTGGCGGTCGGCGTCCAAACGCCACTGCCGGTGACATTGTTTGCGGCCACGCGTCCACCCAGTTGACTGAAGTCATTTGAAGGCGGCGCTGAGGTCGTGTACGAAGGAATCTGTCCATGTTCGCGCTGCGGGCTGTAAGTAAAAGTCCCGGACAAGCGCAGCTTGCTCGTTATCGATGAATCGATACGCGCAAACTCGTAATCGTTTCGCACGTTGCGCGTGTAGTCCACCACTTGTCCTGTGGGAAACAGGAACGAGCGATGGGTGTGATAAAACTGCGGCGCCGCGCTCACGAGAAACCAGAGCCTGTCTTTGATAATTGGTCCACTAAGCGTGGCGCTGGGATACGTGTTGTTAAAGCTGTCACCTGGTGGATTAATGTAGCTCAAAGTAGCGGCACTGGTTCCCTGAATAAGCGGATTGGCCTGGAACTGCGGGTCGCTGTTGTTAACTTTTCCAATGAGCGTTTGGCGCGCACTGAGAGCGTCGGTTTCGAACTGCATGCCGAACTCGCCGTGAAACTCATTGCCGCCGCTCTTGGTGACAACGTTGATCACGCCGCCGGTGGCGCCACCAAACTCAGCATCGAAACCGCTGGTCTTTACCTGCACTTCCTGTACGAACTGGAAAGGTAAGTTATTGGATTCGCGTAACTGGCCGGTGCGGAAGTTTGTGACTTCGGAACCGTCGATGACGAAAGTGTTCTCCGCGCCGCTGGCGCCGTCCACTTGATAGCCACGGCTCAGAGGTTCTTCCCTGGTTGCGCCGGAAAGCTTCAACACACTGTCGACTTTAGTTCCGCGAGGAATCGCGTTGATGATGTCCGTCGTGATGTTGGTTTGAATTTTATTGGATGTAGTGTCGATGGCAGCAACGTCAGCCGCTGTTACAACAACGTTAGCGGAAACCTGTCCGGCATTCAGCGTGATATCGGCAGTGGTCGCACGGCCGAGTGTGACTGTCACGTTTTCACTTTTTTCGGTCGCGAAGTTGGGAGCGCTGGTGGTGATCGAATACTTACCTGCGGGAACTTGTAAGATTCGATAAAAGCCTTCGCTATCGGTAGTGACTGTGCGGCTGAACGCATTCCCTTCTACCAGCACAGTAGCGCCGGGAACTCTTGCGCCTTGTGCGTCTACTACGGTGCCTTCGATGACGCCCGTCGTTTCCTGGCCATTCGCAATGCCACTGAGACAAAGACAAATGACCAGGAGGATACAGATTCTTGTAAATTTCATTTGTACTCTCCTTCCAAAAAGTTGGATTGGCCCATTGGTGAGAGAATGAAAATGTGCAACGACTGTGCCCAGTCACCTGGCTTTGTGTGAAGCCAGTTCGTCACGCCCTCAGGCCGACTCGTAGCAGAAACCAAATAATCGGAATTGTTGGAATTGGATTAGCGCGCCACGATGTTGCTCATAATGGATGATGAGGATCGAAGTCTTTAGATAACTACAACATTTTGGAGGAGCGGGACCACAAAAAGGAACAAAAGAACAAAAGGCACAAAAAAGAAAAGTTTAGAGTTCAAGCTTTAGCTTGCGATGCTGACAAAGCAGCAGCCTAAAGGCTGAACTCTGAACTTTTCTTTTTTGTGCCTTTTGTCTTTTTGTGCCTTTTTGTGATTTTATTCGGCGCGTAATGCTGAAATGGGATCTCGCCCGGCAGCTTCGTTAAATCCATCACTTTCTGAAAAAGGGGTAGCAATGCTCAGTGCTATTTTTCATGATCTGCGTTTTTCACTGCGAAGTTTGCTTAAGCATCGCACTTTCACCGTCGCCGCTATCCTGACGCTTGCCCTGGGCATCGGCATAAACACGAGCATCTTCACCCTCCTGTATTCACTCGCTTTTCGCCCGTTGCCGGTAAAAGATCCCGATCGCGTGGTAAATGTCTACCAGATCTTAGACGGTGAGTACTCCCGGCAGGTCGAAGGCAACCCCGCGATGCTTTCTTACCCGGAGTACCTGAGCTATCGAGACAGAGCCACAGGCCTTGGTGACCTGGCTGCCGCCGCTAGTACAAAACTCTACCTGGGCGGTGGCAACGTGGAAAAAATCGAAGCGCTGATGGTTACTGATAATTACTTTTCGCTCCTGGGGGGCGGCAGCGCTCTCGGCCGCACTTTCTTCGATAAAGAATGTCAGACGCCACTGCAATGTCCGGTCGCGGTTCTGAGTCACAGTTTCTGGCAGCGAAGATTCGGAGCCGATCAAAGCGTAATCGGCACTTCGCTCACACTGAATCGCCAGCGCTTCAGTGTAATCGGAGTTGCGGCGCGAGATTTTCACGGGGCCGAGATGACTGTCCCCGACGTCTGGATTCCGCTAACCATGCAGCCCGCCGTGATGCCTGAGAGGAAATTTCTGGAGCTCCCTAACTGTAGCTGGCTCAGCGTGGTCGGACGTTTGAAAGATGGTGTCTCGTTCAATCAGTTGCAGGCGGAGATGCAACTAGTCGCGGCGCGAATGGACCAGGACTATCCCGGTCGCAAGACGACTCTCAACGTCATGCCCGGCTCATATCTCAATTCACCTGAAGTTCGCGATGAAGGAACACCCATCGCCATCCTCATGATGGCAGCGGTTGGCCTGGTTCTATTGATCGCATGCGCGAACGTGTCGAATCTCATGCTCGCCCGTGCTGCGGCGCGGCGAAAAGAGATTGCCGTTCGACTTGCGCTCGGAGCAAGCCGCTGGCGATTAATTAGATTGCTGCTGATCGAGAGTCTACTCCTCGCGATCCTCGGTGGCCTCGCCGGACTAGTACTCGCCGTCGCTTTGCCACCGATCTTGTTTTCAGCGGTGCCCGAGGTCGGACTCGACATCGACTTCAAGCCCAATGCGACGGTGTTCGCTTACATGTTTTTGATCTCACTGATCACCGGCGTTGTATTTGGACTCGCTCCTGCGATCGAATCTACGAAGCCGAACCTGACCGACGCTCTTAAATCGACGAAAAGCCGATTTCGAATATCGCGGCCGCGCCTGCGCAATCTGCTGGTGATTGGGCAGGTGGCGGTTTCTCTCGTGCTGCTGATTGGAGCAGGTTTGCTGGTGCGCGGTTTACAACAGGCCCAATCCACTGACCTCGGCTTTGATCAAAAGCACCTCGTTGTCATGTCGATGGATCTGACGACACAAGGTTACGACGAAGCGCGTTCGGCCGGGCTTCATGCGCAGCTTCTGGAACGCCTGCGAACGTTGCCCGTAATCAAATCGGTAAGTCTTGCCGCAATCGCGCCGTTTTCCGGCGTGAGTGAAACGATGATCGATATCGACGGCGGTGAACGTGCAGTAAGCGTGAGCGCAAACGTCGTCACGACCGAATATTTTCAAACGCTCGGGATTCCGCTCTGGCGCGGCCGGCAGTTTACTGTAGACGACGCTCGTAGCGGAGCATCACCCGCGTTGATTAGCCAGGCGATGGCAAATCGTTTCTGGCCAGGCGCCGATCCATTAGGTACACGCTTTAGAGACAACGCTGGCACATCACACGAGATTATTGGTGTCGTGGCGGATATTAGTAGCAGGCAGGTTGGTCAGCTCGACGGGCCGTCGTTCTACACGCCCGCATCGCCGGGCAAGCTCACTGGTCTCGGTTTTATTATACGAACGACGGAGAATGTACCGGCGAGCGTGAGCGCGATTAGAGAGGCGGCGCGCTCGCTCGACAAAGACGCGTTCGTCTCGGCAGAGCCGCTCGAGGAAAATGTGCGTCGCATGTTGGAACCAGCGCGAACGGGTGCATGGTTTTCCGGAACAGTTAGTCTGCTGGCATTACTGATTGCGGCAACCGGTATTTACGGCATGCTGTCGTATCACGTCGTTGAGCGTACGAGCGAGATCGGGATTCGCATGGCCCTCGGCGCGCCGCGGCGTAACGTGCTCCTGCTCATAGTGGGCGACGGGATGAAGCTCGTAGCGATTGGCGCAGCACTCGGTGTTGCGGTCGCGATCGCGTTGACGAAAGTAATGTCGTCGCTATTGTTTGGTATCGCGCCGGCAGATGCATTAACGTTTGTAATGGTCTCAACTGGCGCACTGTTCGTGGCCCTACTCGCCTGCTTCATTCCCGCGAGACGCGCCACAAAAGTTGATCCACTCGTCGCCCTTCGCGACGAGTAAGGACCACAAAAAGGCGCAAAAATACACAAAGGCACAGAACAAAAGTTTAGAGTTCAAGCTTTAGCTTGCATTCCTGGCAAAGCAGCAGCCTGAAGGCTGAACTCTAAACTTTCTTGCTTTTTGTGCTTTTTGTGCCTTTTGTGGCTAAAGATTCTTTCCAGAAGTCGAGCATCAATCGATATAGATGAAGCTGAGCCGCTTCTTCCCAGTAGAGCCAGGAAAGCGTTCCGTTGAGCAGCGTATCTGAACCATCGCGAGTGATCTGAGTCTCACGATTACTGTCCAGATCGAAGAAGTAGAGATTGTCCTGATCGCTGTTTTGAAGTGTTCTGAGTTTAGCGCTTTCCGCCAGGCAGCGGCTCCAGCTCGTAATAGCCGCCGCCTTCCATTCCGGATAAGAACAGGTGTCCATCTTTGATCGCGAAGTTTCGCACCGCCGCACCTTCGTGCACGATTCGATCGTGGAGCGATCCTGAGCCACACTTCGCGTTTGTCCTAGACCACGATCCAAATTCCAGTTGATTACTTGCAGTGACTCTCCAGGTGGTGCTGGCACGATTGCAGTCGACTCGTGCGGTGACACGACCGTTGCCAAACTTGATCGTGTACTTCGATTTGTCGTCCGGTGTAAAGGTCGTCTCATCAGGCCCTTGAAACTTAACTAATTGCCAGGACGTGCCGCTAAGTGGATTCGCACCTCTCGACTTCTGCCCGCCGGCAGTTATAGAAACGCAAATAACGACAACACTCGCCAACACTAACATCATTCTCATAATCGTTCCCCCTTTCCACTTTAGCCACAAAAGGCACAAAAGCACACAAAGATTTCCCTTACCTGTTTGTGCCTTTTGTGCCTTTTTGTGGCTATGCCTTTCTTGCTGTGATAAACCTATGCGCCTGGACAGCCAGTGCGAACGCCACTCTTGACTGCCGGTATTATGTGATCGAGCAAAATTCTTCGGCCCAGGGTGTTGCCCGTCGTGAAGTCGTTATAACGACCCGCAAATATCGTCACAACTGCATTGAGTGTGGGAAGCACGAAGATGCGTTGTTGACCATTGCCAACCGCTGTACGCGCCTCAATCAGACCTGCGGCAGATGGATAACACGAATACCACCAGAAATATCCGTAACCGAATTCGCCGCCACTGTCCGCTCCTGTGCGTGCGCGGAACTTGAAGTGCCGGCGTGTAGAAATATCCGCCCAGTTAGCGGGAATAACCTGTTTGCCGTTCCACTTGCCACCATTCAGATACAACGATCCGAACTTAGCGAGATCTCGCGCGCGCAACCGGAGGCCGGACGCCGCTGCCGGCATACCCGCTAGATTTCCAACCCATTCGACATCCGTGATGCCCAGCGGCTCGAACAATTTCACTCGCGCATATTCCTGAAGAGACATTTTCGTCGCGCGCACCAGCACGGCCGCCAGTACCTGAGTCAGCCCGCCGTTGTACTTGAAATCAGAACCGGGATCGACAGCAAATGGTCGCGCCAGCGCATATCGCAGCGGCTGCGGGTCGCGCGTCATGCGGATCTCATCGTTGCGCGGATCGTTGTAAGGTATGTCTTCGTTCCAATCGAAGCCGGAAGTCATCGAGAGTGCGTGGGCCAGCGTTACGCGTCGACGCTCTGCAGTATCCAGATCCGGATACTCAGGAAACCACTTGACGATAGGTTGATCAAGAGACTCAATCTTGCCTTCGCCATGTGCGATCCCGATAAGTGCGCTGATAACGCTTTTTGTAACTGATCTAAGATCGTGTTTCGACTCCGCTGTCATAGTCACCCGGCCCAGAGGCAAACCCCAACGTTCGTCGAATCCGTCGAAGTATTCTTCATAGACAAGTCGACCGTTGCGCTCGATAAGGATTGCGTGAACACCTAACTCGGGCCAACTGCGAATCGATTCAGTCAGGCCCGCCAGTCGCTTTGAATCAAATCCAACTGAGTCAGCATTTGCCGTCTGCCAGCCATGGCTGCGCGCGGGAGGCGTTCGGTAACGATGGACCGGAGACTGTTGTGGCAACGCACCCGGCGCTGCCAGGACAATTATCGCGAACAGAGAAGCCACACGACGGATCATGACCATAGTATCGGCCAATAACCCGCAGCCTACAAATAGTTGATGGCATCGACGTGAGTAGCTTGTTTGCAAACACGGGTGGGCTAACGTCTCTGCTTGCGTTTTTCGTGACGGGAAGACAACATTTACGCATTCTCGGAAGATTAAAAATGAGGAACTAAGATGTTGAAGATATTCAAGACACCCAAGCTAATGGTCTTCACAGTGATGCTCATCTTGAGCGCTTCAACTGTGACGCTGTCTCAAGACAAAAAAGACGAGAAGAAAGAGCTGCCTCAAGGCGTGCCGGTATTTTGGCGCGAGCCCGCCGATATCCAGTCTCGGGATCTTTTTCTTGGACCAGGCGGCGCCTCAATGAAGCCCGATCTCAGCCGCGTGACTTTCATCAAAGAGGAGAAAGGTGGTTACTCGAAGAAATACCGGGTGAAAGATGGACGAGGCCGTACGTGGGTCGCCAAGATTGGTAAGGAAGCGCAGAGCGAAACGGCCGCAGTAAGGCTTGTCTGGGCTGTTGGATATGTCACTGAGATCAACTACCTGGTGCCTCGGCTTACAATCGAAGGCAAAGGAACATTTGAAAATGTCCGGCTCGAAGCACGCCCTGAGAATGTGAAACGTTTTGACGAGTGGCGCTGGGCCGAAAACCCATTCGCCGGCAAGCGCGAGCTGCAGGGATTGAAGGTGTTGATGGCGCTGCTCGAGAACTGGGACCTCAAAGACGAGAACAACCGTATCCTCGTAGTGCGAAATGGAAACCGTACTGAGCTGCACTATATAGTAAGCGATCTGGGAACCACGTTCGGGAAAACTGGTGGGCAAAATTCACCGATGGCTTTTATCAAGAGCATCAAAGGCAGTCGTAACGAACCTGATGACTATGTAAATGATAAGTTCATCGATGGAGTTGAAGGTAATAACGTCCGGCTGGATTATCACGGCAAGAATTCCGATCTCATGCGCGACATCACCGTTGCCGAAGCCAGGTGGATTGGCGGCTTGCTATCACGGCTAAGCGATCGCCAGCTACAGGACGCATTTCGCGCAGCTAACTACAGTGCCGCACAAGTGCCGTTACTCACTGGTGCTGTGCGCAAGAGAATCAATGAGTTGGTTAATTTGAGATCACAAGCAACCGAGGAAAGCGACGTGAAACGATGACAGAACGGCGGGACGCGAAATAGATCATCTGCGCTGCTTCTCTTCAACGTAGCGCGCCAACTGGTCCAGTGACAGCTTTGATCCTGCTTCGTTGTCCGCAGGTCGTATACCCGGCGGTAAATCTTTGCAAAGAACAGTCACTCGTGTACCGCCGTCCACGATTTCAAATGTCCAAATAACACGCATCTCGCCGGAAAATGCTTCATCGCTGGACTCGAACGTCACTGCCTGGACGATTCGAGCGGGCGGAGAAAAGCTCCTCGAATCGCACCTTGAATCTATCTTCTCGTTCTGACGTTTTTCCGCGCGCTGCTTCGTCGGAAGATGGATAGAAAAGCGACATTTCGTATCCTCCTCCGGCTCGCGCGTCGAACTGGTGGACCACACCAGTCATTTCCCCCGGCGGGAGCCAGACGGCTAACGCTTCCGGATCGAGCAGGGCCCGGTACAAAGGTTCGCGCGGCGCTTTGATAATTTTTGATGACTCCGTGTAAGCACGTTGGTCCGGCATCTTATGAACCTCTATGTTAGCGAATTTCTCCAGGCCGTTTCGATATGACGTAGCACAGCAGGATAGATGATAAGGCGCCGGAAAGTAGCGGCTAGGGCTTTCCTGCGCTTTGCACAAAAAATCGAATCAATGACGTTTCTTAGCCTGCGATAGCAGGCGTAAGCATAAAGCCTGGGGCGCAAGCCCCAGGTCAACATGCCAATAAAAAAGGCTCGGAGCCCGTGACAGCGGGCGAAAGCCTTGACGATTTCACGCTGTCGCCCGCTATCGCGGGCTCGGGTTTGACGTTGCGATTTGATCCTGGGGCTTGCGCCCCAGGCTTTATGCTCACGCCTGCTTCGCAGGCTAAGCACTTTTTGTCAAAGCCTACTGTTGTAGGTAACATTTTTATTCTTTGCGCTGGTCTATTTTGAGCATATCAAATGTGAGGAGGATCTATGTCACGTGAATCAAGACTGTTGGCGGGAATTCTTCTCGTCGTAATTCCAACTGTAATGTTTGGCGGCGTATCACTGCTGAACTTTCTGACCTCAGGTGCGTCAGGCTATGTAGACAATCCGTTGCGCCAGGATCTGTTCCGGGCCGGGCACGCGCACGCGGGTGTCTATCTCGTACTGTCACTCGTAATGCTTCGCTACGTCGATGAAGCCGTGCTTGGTCCATTCTGGAAGTGGGTCGCGCGACTCGGCGCGCCGATAGCCGCTATTCTGATTCCGGCGGCGTTCTTCTTCTCAGTCGCCTCGCCGCAAGCGCGGGAACCGAACGGATTAATCAATCTCGCATATGTCGGTGCCCTATTCTTAGCTGCCGCAGTCCTGGCCCTGGGTGTCGGATTAATTCGCGCAGCCCGGCGTGAAGCCAACTGATGAGCCAACTTCGTTGGTTTTAGAAAGAGAAGGATTATTTCAGGGCACGGGCGGCCACGGAGGGCCGCCCCTACAGTTCGCTCTTCGTAGTCTTGTACAATTAATTCAATATCTCTGAACAGCAACGAGGACGATCATGAGGTTTATCTTTTTAATACTCGCGATTTCTTTGCTGCCACTGGCGGTCGCACCGAACGCGAAAATCTCGAACACGAATGAACTGATCTCTGCCATGCAGAAGAAGTATGGAAAGTCGTGGTACAAGAGCGCCACGTTCGTTCAGGAAACATCGAATATTCAACCTGATGGCACCTCGAAAACCGAAATCTGGTACGAAGCCATGTCCGTGCCCGGTAGTTTGCGCATCGACTTCACCCCGACCAGTGAAGGCAACGGCATACTGTTTACAGGCGGCAAAGTCTTCGTGTTCAAAAACGGCAAGATTGATACGACGCGCACCTTCGAACATCCGCTGCTCATTCTCGGATTCGACATCTATCGCGCGCCTGCCGGCGAGGTGAGCGCGAAATTGCAGGCGCTGAAGTTTGATCTATCGCAATTCAGGGAAGACACGTGGCAAGGGAGGCCAGTTTACGTTGTTGGCGCAAAGGCCGGCGATCTGCATTCGCCGCAATTCTGGATCGATCAGGAGAACCTTTACTTTGTCAGAATGCTTCGTCCCGCCGGCAAGGATGGAACACAAACGCAGGAGACGCAGTTCAACAAGTATCAGAAGCTCGGTGGTGGCTGGATAGCGCCTGAAGTGATTTTCATGATCGATGGCAAGGTTGTGACTACTGAGAAGTATTCTGAGATACGTGGCGACGTTGAGCTGGATCCGAAACTGTTCGATCCACAGTCATGGACCACAGTGCACTGGAAAAAGAGATGATTTACTGCTGCCAGTAATCCGGAGCTTCTTTCATGTTCGCATCGGGTCGTTCCATCCAACGTTCGGGACGGTGCAACTCGATGAAACCAAATTGCTCGTATAACCGGTGCGCATCTTTGGTCGCCAGGACCCAACGGCGAAATCCCTGTAGCTGCGGATGAGCGATGATAACTTCCATGAGCCACTTCGATAATCCGCGCCCGCGGTGTTCCGGCACGATAAAGACATCAGCCACCCACGCGAAGGTAGCGTAGTCTGTCACGATGCGCGCGAATCCCACCTGCTGCTCACCGTGGTACACGCCAAACGCCATTGAGTTTACGATCGAGCGTTCGACAACGTCGCGCGCTCGACCGCTTCCCCAATATGAGTGATTGCTGATGAAGTCGTGAATAAGGTCTATGTTTAGACGTGAACGATCGGTGCTGATAACGTAATCACCGCTTTGCCAAAGCTCGGACATACGACCTCACTATAGCACGCGCCGATTGCTCAGAGTTACACTTCGATCTGATGCTCCGTTTATGAACGCTAGGAGAGATATGAAAACGTTTTTCCCCACACTCGCGAGCAAGGGATACACGACAAAGACTGGAAAGATCGTGATTGAGCCGAATTTCGGTAACACCGAAGACTTTCGCGACGGACTCGCTTATGTGACGGACGCAGAGACCGGCCCGCCGTTTTTACATTGATACCGCAGGGAAAGTTGTCTATCAATTTCCGGAACGTCCGGCCCCTCCTCGTAATCCAAATAGTCCGTTAGTAAAAATATATAATGCGACGGACGTCGCCTGGCTGGAGCGAATAGTGTTGTCGCCCACGGCTGCGGCCGAGCTCCAACCCGGCGGCTTATGTGCGACTCGGCGCGTTTAGGTACGCCGGAAAGTCTTGCGGCCATCAAACGCATTGAAACCGAAGCGAGGAAAATTCGTCCTGTAGGGACACGATCTATGCCGGGCAGAACATCCGGCTGCGCAAGATCGATGGAGAATGGATCGTGATCAGCCGCCGCACGACGTGGGTGAGTTAGTATTCACCTCATCTGCCTTGCTTCCACTCTTAGCCGAATTTTAGCCACAAAGAAGCACAAAAAGCCCAAAATCAACAGAGCTGTTTGTGCTTCTTTGTGGCATAAAGACTTTTGGGCAAAGCGAGTAACAGTCGTACGGCTCAAGTCGATTCGGAAAAGCGGATTTTAGGCAGAGCCGCTTGCAGCTCGCGAGTGCCCGCTTCGGTGATCCTGGAGCCGGAGATCAAGAGCGTTTCTAACTTCGGCAGCCGCTTGAGATGAGGTACTCCAGCGTCAGTGACTTGCGTTCGAAATAGACTAAGCTTCCTGAGCTCTTTCATGTCCCTGAGATTCACGAGACCTGCATCAGTAACTTTAGTCCCACCGATCAGGAGAGTTTGAAGGTGCTTTAGATTGCGTAAGTAAGCGAGCCCTTTATCAGTTAGCTCCGATCGAAACAAATTGAGCGTCTCGAGCTTTCTCAGGTTCTTCAGGTTAGCAACACCGGCATCGCCAATCTTTGTGAGTCGTAAATCGAGGACGCGAAGCTCCTTGAGATCCTTCAGAATAACCAAATCTGCATCAGTGACTTTCGTTTCGTGTAAATCGACTTTAATGATCGGTTTATCTTTTCTCGATTGGTCCAGCTCAACCGACCCTCCCAGCCGCTGCACTTCAGCGATGATCTTGTCGCGCGACGATTCGCTTGCGTGAATTGTGTAGTTGCAACAGAAAAGAAGAATGGCGGCGAATAACGAAAGAGTCTTCATCGTGGCGGAATCTCCAGCTTTTCGGATTCGATAGCAGGCGAACTATCATACAAACACCACGCCGCTGTTTTTGGTGACGTAAAAGTTTACCGGTACTTCGTGATGAATAGGTTTGACTCTCCTCTACTCGTTCCGCAGCGCTGTCGTTGGATCCAGGCCTGCGGCCCGTAGCGCCGGAAGCCATGACGCGAGAAACGCGATTACCAGAAACAGCACTGCGACTGATGCGAACGTCACCGGATCCGTCGGCTTGACCTCGACGAGCATGCTCGCCAACACGCGTGTGAATGCAAACGACGCGAGCAGGCCGATCACGATGCCAATAACACTCAAAGAAAGCCCCTTCCCGACCATCAAACGGAAGATCCTTGACGGCGCGGCGCCGAGGGCCATGCGTACTCCGATCTCAGCAGTTCGCTGTCTAACTGAAGTAGCAAGCACGCCATACAAACCAACACCCGCAAGCAGCGCTGCGATAGCCGAGAAGACTCCAATCAGCAAAAGCGAAAAGCGTGTCTGCGCCTGGGCCTTGGTCACGAGCGAATCCATCGGCTGCATCTGGTTGATGAATGTTTCCTTACCTAATTTACGAACAACTTCGCGCACCGAGCCGGCCAGCGCCCCCGGATCTCCATCCGTTCGCAACGCCCACCACGAAGCCGCCCCGTGGTTCACATACCCGTCAGTGACGTAGATTTGCTCTCGTCCCGGCTCGACCAGCGACGTGTTGCGCTGATGGGCCACCACACCAATGATCTCTCCCCATTGCGCTTCGGGCGTGCGAACGCGAAACAGGATTCGCTTGCCCACAGCAGGTTCGTTTGGAAACGCCTTCGCCGCGAGTGCCGAATCAACTATCAGCAGGTTGCGATCAGGCGAGCTGTCCTCCTGCGTAAACGTTCGTCCCGCGAGAAGTGTCGTGCCCATCGCTTCGAAATAACCGGGCAGAACGATCTGAAGATCGGCAGCCTGAAACTTGCTCGGATCGTTTTGCGCTTCAGCTCCACCCCAACGCACGGGACTGAACCCACCGGCGAGCGGCAATGGATTGGATGCCGTCACACTATTCACACCCGGGAGCGCATCAAGTTGCTCGCGAAGCTGGCGCTTGACCGTCTCTCGCTCCTGCGGTGTCTCGCCGAGGTTGCCGAGCAGTTGAAACGTCAACAGCCCGCGCGGATCAAAACCCATATTCACGCGTTGAATGTTCATGAACGTGCGGAACATCAACCCCGAGCCAATCAGTAGTACAAATGCAAGCGCAACTTCCACTACTACAACCGCATTACGCAACCCGGCAGCACCGAGCGCGCCACTACGCCCAGCCGCGCGTAGTGTGTCCATGAGATTTGGTTTCGCAGTGCGAAGCGCCGGAATCATCCCAAAGATTACGGCAGACAACAGTCCGGCTAACACGGCAAATCCCAACACCTTCAAATCGATGCCGATCGCATTCAAGCGCGGCAAATTTTCCGGCGCAATCAAGAGCAGTTGGCGAATACCTAAATACGCAAGCCCCACTCCAAGGATAGTTCCGAGCGCGGCCAGGACGATCGCTTCCGCCAGTGTTTGACGAACTAACTGCCACCAACCAGCACCGAGTGCGGCCCGAACAGCAAGCTCGCGTTCACGTGCCGAAGCTCTCACGAGCATCAGATTCGCAACGTTCGCACACGCAATCAGTAGCAGGAAAATAACCGAACCCATGAGCGCGAGGATCGTCGGGCGAACTTCGTCTACAAGGTGCTGCTTCATCGGCACGAGTTGTAAATATTGCCCGGCTGTACGCGCGATTGTGTTTTCGTCGCGAATCTTCTGAACAATCGTTTCGACTTCGGCCTGCGCTGCTCCGATCGAGGCGCCGGGTTTGAGTCGCCCGATAACACGCCACTGCACGTTGTTTCGGTTGGCTACATCGTACGGAATGCGCCCGGCAATCCAGATACTCGGAAACTGTTCCTGATTCGCTTTCGGCGGAAACAGTAATTCAAAACCCGGACCCAGGACACCTACGATGGTTGGTGGTGGTCCAAACGCAGCGGAGACGGGAAGAGTCTTGCCGATTATCGATCGGTCGCCACCAAAGCGCTGCTGGAAATATTCGTTGCTGAGAATGACCATCGTCGGCAGCGGCGGCGGCGCGTTAGCCGCAGGCGCATTGCCATCGCCTCCAGCCGGGGGAGCGGGCTGCGGCGTTCCATCAGACTCCTGAAAATCTCGCCCCGCAATGATCGACGCGCCCATCATTTGAAAGAAATTTGTCGATACTGAGGCGAGGCGGACCCGCTCAGGCGTACCGTCCAGGCCCGGAAGAGTAAAACGAAACGTCTGGACAGCAGCCATATCCTCAAAATTGTTTTTTGCACCATTGCGCACGTCGAGGAAGTCGACGTTGGAAAGCGGAAAGTCTTTAACGTTCCGTTTCTGCAAATCGCCGCGGACCAGGACCAGGCGCTCCGGATCCTTGTAAGGAAGCTTCCGCAGCAGCACGCCATTCGTGACGCTGAAGATGGCCGTGCTCGCGCCGATAGCGAGGGCGATGGTGACGACGACTGTGATTGTGAATACAGGGCTCTTGCGCAGCGTGCGAAACGCGTAGAAGAAGTCGGTTAGCATGTCGGCAGTTTAGACGCTGAGGGGAATTTCAGCCAAGCGAAAATTGTGTAGAAAACACATTAGTGAGTGTACCTGGGCGTCGCTTTATCATCAGCCCGCGACGCCCATAGTTTATTGTTGTACCGCATTCCCTTTCAGTTCACGGCCTTAACACCATCAACCGGTTATTTCTCAAGGCCCGCTCGATCATATCCGCCAGTTGCCTTTCGGAGTCTACTCCGCGCCATAGCGGCATCTGGCCGATTTGAATTCCGATGCGATTGTTGTGTAAGTCCATCTGACGCCCAGCATAGGAAATGTCCGATCTCATCTCGTGTGCATCAGTGATTACCCTGGCTTGATAGGGACCTAGCGCGCGAGAAAGTAAAGCGGAAGCGTATGCATGCCGGAAGGCATCACTTGGGTCGTCCTCTCTTGATCCGCCAAAACGTCGCACCGTTTCTCTTACCGCAACCCTTTGGTAGTAATCCACTACAGGAACGAGGTGCGTGTTCTGGCTGTAAAGGAAAATTTCAGCACGGCTTACCGTGTGACCTCGATAGCCATAACCTCGAGAATTCCGTCCAGGGTACGGATGAACAAACTGGTTTGGTTGAGCGTAACGTGGCGCGGATTGATTTGGTCTTGAATATCGCTGCGTTTCTTCTGATCGACCTGAAGATGACCCGTCTGGTCCATACCAGCGCTCTGGTCTATCGTTCCGTTCAAACACTCCTTTCATTTCAATTTGAGGACCACTTACCGCAGCTCGTGATCCGCCGGACCTGGAATTGTCGGGTCGTCCAGGATAGTCAGGCTGGCTGCGCTGGTTCTGTTCTCTTATCTGCCGGCCGAGTTCCAGTTCTTTTTGAAGACTCAGTCGCTCGGGCTTAGTCTGAGTGTTTTCTTTACTGAGATCCAACGCTCGCCCCCAGTCGATCGGCTGTGCGCCAGAGGAGTTCTGCTCCGATCTCTGTCGATTCTGAGCGTTGGAAGTTATGCATAGCACTAACAATAACGCACAGGAAATTGCGGAAGTCTTACCAATCATGTGCTTTGACATCTTCTTTCTCCCTTCTTTCAGTCATCATCCGTCGCAACTATGCATTGATAGCAGCGTTCGTCTGGAACCCTTGTAGACATACCCGTCATTCTGGATCACTTCGTCCACGACGTTGATTTGATATTTTTCGTAGTTTGGATCGCTGCTGTTCGGGTGCCGGTGTCCCAGGTTGTGCAACATTTCGTGGGCGATAGTGCCGGCCCAGTATTCTGCATTGGAGTACACTCCATGTGCAGCGACGTAATAGTTGTTTAGCGTGATTACAAACTTGCTATCTCCGGTCGAACTCCATCCGTCACCGTCCCAGTAAATCGTGACCGTGTCGTACCTGGCTCTTGCAACCCAACCAGTGTCACCTTCTGCTGGTTCTTCATGTGCATAGCGAATGTAGACATCTGGAAACGCTGAGGTAGTGTCGTTAGGTCCGTTCGGCAGGGAGAGCCAGTAGAGTTGATGAAACAGAAGGTTGCGTCGTACATCGGGTTCACTGCACAGTCCCGATGACTTCAAACTATTCGACGTGACCCAGGCATATTGGTAAAGCTCTTGAATGCGGTCCCAGTTGCGCTTTTGCTGAAGACGCTTGACCGCAATTTGAAGCGCTCTTTCAATCAGATCCTGCTCTACGTTGTTAAAACGAGAGTCGATTGAACGGCGATAAGAGTTACTACCGGTTCTCTTATTCTTCCAATTTAGATATTCACTAGTGCAGTCTCGCCACAGCGGATTTGCGGCAACTACTGGTGTATAGAGAGCGCAAACCCCGAGCACTAACGCGCAACGGAAAACGGAGGCGGAGGACGAAGTTGAGTGGTCGCGAAGTTTCGATACGATCTTTCGTAACGACAAACCGCGGTTAAGTCGGCCATGAAGCGTGAATTGCATGGGTGAACTCCTTCGATAGAGAGTATTGCTGGTTCACCATGCGGATCGGCACAGAATGATTATTCGCGCCAATGAGGCCGGGGTTGATGTCAATGAGTTTCTGCGAGAAACGAACGTAGCAACATTTATTCCGCACAGCAAAGCCTTTGAAACTTGGCCCAAATTGGCACCAGGCCCGGTCCAGGAATCCAGGAATCTGAATTGAAATCCAAGTTCGTAGAGCTTTCACACACTCAACCATCAAGTAAGAAACTCCTGGACCACGCTGCCTGACCATTGGGTCACACTCCGTCGCCGAATGGGAGTCGCTCAGGTCTCTGTTCTGGTGCGCGCTCCCGAGCCTTAGCAGCGTCTTATGTATGTATAATCTCGAGTTACTGAGATGCCGTTCGACCTTCAACCAACACTAAAGAGCGAGATGCTGGAGCTCCGGCCACTGCGAGCTGAGGATTTCGAAGAGTTGTATGCGGTTGCGTCCGATCCATTGATCTGGGAGCAGCATCCAGATTCCGATCGCTACAAACCGGACGTGTTTCAAAAGTTTTTTGAGGAAGCGTCGCAGTCTGGTGGCGCGCTGATCGCAATAGACCGCAAGACTGATCGAATAATCGGTTCATCGAGATTTCATGGCTACGATCTCGAGCGGAGCGAGATTGAGATCGGTTGGACTTTTCTCGCCCGATCTCATTGGGGAGGCACATACAACGGCGAGATGAAACGGCTGATGCTGTCTCACGCTTTCGAGTTTGTCGACAACGTGATCTTTTCAATTGGCTCAAACAACCTGCGCTCGCAACGAGCCGTAGAAAAGATCGGCGGAGTACGCGTAGGCACCAGGACAGATCCACACGGCCGCGAGAGTTTCATTTTCAGAATCACGCGTATCTCTGTTCTTCAGAAACATTAACCACAGATGACGCGGACAGAAATCCGATTTTAATCTCAGATGCGCGACAGCTCCCTGCGGGTTAGCTCATGCTCGACATTGCCAGTGTTCAAGGTTGAAACTGGTTCGAAGAGCACTACATGACATTCCTCGTCCGCCACCGGACGGTGCTCGACGCCGCGTGGCACGACGATCATCTCACCTTCATTAACCCACGTACTCTTTTCGCCTGCGTCATCGCGGTACTCCATTTTGAACCTTCCGTTCACGACCATAAACAATTCATCTTCGTCTTCGTGATGATGCCAGGCGAAAGGTCCCTGAAACTTCACGAGCTTCACATATTGCCCGTTAAGCTCACTAACGATGCGTGGATTCCAATGATCGTGAATAAGCGACAACTTCTCACGCAAATTGATCGTGTTCATTTGATTCTTCCTTAAAAAATTCTGAGTGCGTGAAGATTATACGGGTAACAAAGAGTTAATGCGGCCAAGAAATGCGTTAACGTGAAGAACGTTTCGACTTCAATTTTTTGGATGGCCTTCGTTTTTTAGTGAGGTCAACGATCTGATTATTTTCCCACACATAGACCGGCGTTCCAGTCTGCAGCCCGAGCTCCAGCGCACGTTTCGCAGCGCGTCGTAAGGCACGCAACGTATCTTTCGCTTCCGGTGAAAGTGAACTTGCTCGACGGCCCATGTGATTATCTCCAGTTACCCGCCTCTGAGATCAACTGCGGTGTGTTACCTGAATTATCGTACCACTCCCACTTGTCTACCAAGTGCATATAGACGTCTTGAAAGTTGCGTAGCCCAGCAATAAACCGTCGCTTAATTACAGCACTGCTCACATTATGACCGCCTTGCGCAACTCTCATCTTAACTCGTGATATGGCCATCTTAGGATCTGGCAAGGCTAGAAATACGAGCCTCACTCGATAACCAGCATTCCGCCATGCGGGAACCATCCGAGTGTAAACATGTCCGCTCAAAGTAGTTTCAAACGCAAAACTTTCTTCCTTTCGCACGCGCCGCTGAATCTCAGAAAGCATGAGACGACCAGCTTGAATCGCGGCCTTATCCGGAGTAAACGGCGACAACCCCGCAGCTATCAGATCTACATTAATAAAGTCAGGACAATGCGCTTCTTTCATTAAGTACTCGCGAGCAAAGGTCGTCTTGCCGGCACCGTTTGGCCCAGCAATGATGATGATCCGTTTTTTCTTGGGCATATTTACGCGGGCTGCCTGGCCCAGCGATTATAGCTGAAAGGTGTGGCTTTTTCGGCAGCGACTGGAACGAGGGATGCAGATATTAAGCCTCCAGTTCGGAAAATCTTTCGAAATGAAACGCTAAGTTATCAGCGGTTGGCGACGCTAAATCATTCGATGGCTGTGTTATAGGACGATCCCGCAAAGCGTAATAGTCACGACCATTTTCGAATTGTTCACGAATGCGTCGGCTAATAATTAGTGTTCGTTTGATGGGTTGAATCGTTAGGTAGTGTTGGTCAAAAAGGGTATGAAGATCGCTACGAAGTAGTAGCCCGTTAGATAATTCGTGTTGTCCGCCCTCGGTATACGGGCGGATGTGAGCGGCTTGCAGAACCGGAAGTGTGCGCTCCCGTGTGATTGCGCATCGATGGCTGCGTATCTTTTTTGTGATTTTTGTGCTTTTTTGTGGCTAGTTTGAAAGCAAGAATCGGAGTGTTGCACCTGCCCGGGGCGCGGTATTATTTGACGATGGCAGCCGAAGAGATAGCGTGGGAGCGGGTTTCAGGAGACCTGCAGGCGGAGGGGAATGCGGTTGTTGAACGTATTCTGGGGCACGAGGAGTGCGACCAGATTCGTGCGCTTTATCAGGAGAAAAATCTCTTTCGCAGCCAGGTCGTGATGGAGCGACATGGCTTCGGACGTGGAGAGTATCGCTACTTCAACTATCCACTGCCCGATTTGGTTTCAGATCTGCGCACGTCGCTTTATCCTCACCTCGTGCCAATCGCTAATCGCTGGAATGAGGCCCTTCGAATCGGCGCTCGCTATCCAACGACGCACGCGGAGTACATCCAGCGCTGCCAGCAAGCAGGCCAGGACAAGCCAACACCGCTGCTGCTCAAGTATGGAACCGGCGATTACAACTGTCTCCACCAGGATCTGTATGGCGAGCACATCTTCCCGCTCCAGATCGCAGTCCTGCTATCAGAACCGGACAAAGATTTCACTGGCGGCGAGTTTGTAATGACTGAACAACGGCCGCGCATGCAGTCGCGGCCCATGGTGGTGCCGCTGCGAAAAGGCGACGGCGTGGTGTTTGCCGTTCATCATCGTCCGGTTCAGGGTAAGAAGAGTGTTTACAAAGTGAACCTTCGGCACGGCGTGAGTCGCCTCCGGTCCGGAAGCCGGTACACACTCGGAATAATCTTTCACGATGCGAAGTGATTTCAACGCTACCCGATCGGTAGCCGCACCTGGAAACACGTGTCACCGGGTTTTGATTCGAAACGGACGTTGCCGCGGTGTTTGCGGACGATGCGCGCGACGGTGTCGAGGCCGAGACCAGTTCCCTCCCCAACCGGCTTCGTGGTGAAGAACGGCTCGAAGATGCGCGACCTCACCGACGACGGTATTCCCGCACCGTTATCACGAATCTCAATCATAATATCGGTCGGCTCGCGCTTCGTCCGCACCTTCAGCGTCCCGCCTTCCTTCATCGCATCGACTGCATTAACAATCAAGTTGGTCCAAACCTGATTAAGCTCACTGCCGTACGCCTTGATCAACGGAAGCGACTCGGCATAGTCGCGGGTGACGCTGATGTTTTTCTTTTTTAACTTGTACTTCAGGATAAGCAGCGTGTTATCCAAACCCTTGTGAACGTCCAGCTCCTGGACCTTTGCCTGGTCCATGTAGCTGTATTCTTTGATCGCTCCAACCAGTTCGGAGATGCGCGTCGTGGCGTTCCTGATCTCCGCCGCCAGCTTTGCCGCTGCGAGCTGGCAGTTCACGCGCGACAGCACATCGGCAGTCGCCGTCGGCGGTATCTCGCCGAGAAGTTGTTCGAGTGCTGCGGAGTCCATGCCGGCCTCGACGAGATTGGCCGAGAATTTCCACGACTCCTTGATCCCCTGCGCCTCGAGCCACCCGGAGACTTTATCTTCGCGGTCACTTTGCTCGAGCGAATTCAACTGCTCGGCGGTGGCCGTATGATCGATTGCTTTACTTTCAAAAGCATCGATCAATGCCTGTTGCCTCGCCGTTAGATCATGAGAGCAGAGTCGCATGTCGGCCGCGCGCAGCTCCTTCAATGTTTCAATGAGATCGTTTGCGGCGCGCGTTGCGCCAGCGGCCGGATTGTTAAGCTCGTGGGCAAGACCGGCTGATAGTTTTCCCAGCGCCATTAGCTTGTCCTGCTGTTGATCGAGCGTGGTCGATTCACGCACGCGATCGCTCATGATGCCGACGAGTCGTTGGACCAGCAGCGGCATGCGCTGCATCATCTCGGGAAACAGGACCACCGGGAACCACAACAGGCGCACGTTAGTTACTGCGTAACCGGTCACCTGAAACGAGGTCATGCGTGAGAACGGAAGCATGCCGCTTACTTCAGTCGATCGCTCGCCCGCGCGCGAGATGTAAACCTGGTCGTGATCGCTCTCGTCCCAGTAAGCGTGTAATTCGCCTTCGAGATAGACCACCATCGCCTCGGGCTTGTCGCCCTTGCGAAACACAACATCTCCGGCGGCAAAGCGCCGGTCTTCCGAATTATCCGCAAACCACTGCAACTGGTCGTCGGGCAGATCGGCAAACACATGTACGCGACGAAGCGCCTCGACTTTATCCACGGGTGAAGAGCTTGCTGGAACGACTGCTTCAACGCCGCCCGAAACTGTTTCTTCCATCTGTCACACGACCTTGCTTAAATATTGATGCACGAAAGAAATCGCGACCGATCCCTCGCCCACGCCCGATGCCACACGCTTAACGGATCCATGTCGGACATCACCGACGACAAAGATGCCGGGCACGTTTGTCTCCAAAAGCCCCGGCTCGCGATCAAGTTTCCAGCCGTTTGGCCGCTTGCCATCGCGCGTGAGCTGCGGACCTGAATAGATAAAGCCGCGCTCATCGCGTTCGACGATTTCCGCCAGCCAGTCAGTGTTTGGCGCTGCTCCGATCATGATGAACAGCGCGTTGGCAGGCACTTTGTTAATCTCGTTCGTCTCCGAGCAGTGAATTGAAATCGCCTCGAGGTGATCTTCGCCATGCGCCTCCACGACTGATGTGTTGTATTCGATCTGAATGTTAGGAGTCGCTTTGAGCTGATTGATCAGGTATTGCGACATCGACGCCGCCAGCGACGAGCCGCGCACGAGCATGACGACACGGCTCGCGTATCTCGAAAAGTGCATCGCGGCTTGTCCGGCACTGTTCGCGCCGCCGACAACGTAAACGTCCTCGTCCCTTGTCGACATCGCTTCAGTCATCGCGGCGCCGTAGTAAATGCCGGCTCCGGTTAGGCGCTCCACGCCGGGCGCGTCCAGCTTGCGCCATTGCACACCAGTCGCAACCAACAATGCGTGACAACTAAGCTCCGCGCCATCTGCGAGTTTCAAAAACCGGTATGGACCATCGATACGCACTTCTGTAGCTTCCGCCGAAATGATCTCAACGCCGAAACGTCTCGCCTGGACCACTGCTCGTCGCGCAAGATCGGCGCCGGTGAGTCCGCTCGGAAAGCCGAGATAATTTTCGATGCGACTGGACATACCCGCCTGGCCACCCGGAGCTTCACGCTCGATCATCACTGTTCGCAAACCCTCGCTCGCGCCGTAGACGGCCGCAGCCAGTCCGGCTGGACCACCACCGACGATCGCAAGATCGTAAAATGCTTCGGTAGCGCGAGTTCTTAGTCCGGCGTGTTCAGCAAGATCTGCGAGTGACGGTTGGCGCAGGCGCACACCATTGGGAAGAATCACGATTGGCAAACTTCGCGTGTCTTCGTCATCGAGCAGCTCGACCAGGCTGCGGACTTCTGAATCCGAGGTGGCAGTTTCGATGTCGAGCCATTGATACGGAACGTGGTTGCGCGCCAAAAAGTCTTTGATGTTGTGTGACGCAGGCGACCAGCGATTGCCTAACACGCGGATGCCTTCAAACTGCGGTGGAAACGCGGCTTCCCAATCTTCAAGCAGCTCGTCGAGCACCGGATACAGATTCTCTTCCGGCGGATCCCAGGGCTTGAGCAGGTAATGATTGATGCCTGCTTCATTGATTGCAGCGATCGCGGCGTCAGTGTCAGCGTAAGCTGTTAACAGCACCCGCTTCGCGTCTGGAAAGAGAGTAATCGCTTGTGCGAGAAACTCGACGCCCGACATGCCGGGCATCCTTTGATCGATCAGGAAGAGGGCGATGGAATTGTTTCTGATCTTCAGCTCTCGAACTATCTCGAGCGCCTCTTGTCCTGAACCCGCCCTTAACACACGATAATCGTTGCCATACTTTCGTCGCAAATCACGCTCGATCGCGCGCAATACCTCGCGATCGTCGTCCACCGCCAGCAATACCGGTTTCGCCATAACGTATTAGTGCTCCATTAATTGCCACAAAAAAGTAGAAATTGCATTCTGCCACGTAACCTTATTTGGCGCATCACGTCATCGAGGATATGTGTTGTAACCCGATCGAGGTATCGGAAGAAGTCAGACTGATTGGCGCACACCGCTCACGACGTGCAACACCGCACCGGTCGCTATCGTGTACGTTCCCCAGTGACTCACAGGCGTGTGCAAGTCATTCAGAGTCGGTTCGTAGAAAAAAGCGATGAGAAATAAGAGCGATGCAGCGAAGATGAACAACGAGCCGAGCAATTGCAATGTTCGCCGCCAAGGTTGGATTCTGTCCGTGAAATAAGCTCCGATCCCAAGATTGAGTAAACCTGCCAGCAGTATGAAGATGTGTCTGGTGCGATATAGCAGTCGTGGACCGTCAGGCATGCCATCGAGGTGGTTGTAGAACTTATCCATGTACTGACCTGTCAACAAAAAAGCAACTACGATCAATGCTCCGAATATCAGGTGGGCCTTCTTCATTCTCACAATCTAACACGATCGTGGCATCGGATCGGTGCTCTGCACGACGTCGAGTTGTTGCGGCATCTGCTACCATTGCCTTTGCGTTATCCTGGATGTTTAGGTCCGAGGCAACGAACGGAACGCATGTTGACTATCGCGCCACTCGCGCGGCGTTTTTGAGGGACGTATGGGAATCGGCGCCATCGTTTTAGCGGCCGGCGGATCATCGCGACTGGGATCTCCGAAGCAGCTATTGACGCTTCGCGGGGAGACTTTGATACGGCACGCCGCTAAGGCTGCGCTACAGTCTGTTTGCGATCAAGTTGTCGTTGTTGTCGGAAATCAGGCGGAACAAATGCGTCGCGAGCTAGACGAATTAGCAGTGTCTGTAGTTGAGAATCAAAAATGGCAGAGTGGAATCAGCTCGTCCATTCGCGCCGGGCTCGAAGAGATGCGTACGAGCGATTGCGACGGCGTTGTCATCATGCTCTGCGATCAGCCTTTCGTGACGGCTGATGTTCTGAATGCGCTAATCAGCACTCATCGTACGACAGGCCGCGCAATCGTTGCTTCGACTTACGGCACGACGCGCGGTGTTCCCGCTTTCTTCGCTGCGGAACTATTCACCGAGCTTGCATCGCTAACCGCGGACGAAGGCGCACGACGAATCATCGCCGCACATTCGGAAGAAGTCGCTACCGTGGAATTTCCACAAGGCTCGATCGACATCGACACCCCTTCGGACATACATGTTTTAGCCACAAAGAAGCACAAAAAGCACAAAAATTTCTCTTGAATCATTTTGTGCCTTCTGTGCCGTCCTCTTTCCTTCAACCAATCACGCCCATTCTTCCCTGACGATAATCTTCAATCGCCTGGTAAATCTCCTCGCGCGTGTTCATCACAAATGGTCCATAACGTGCGACTGGTTCATTCAAAGGCGATCCCGCAATGAGTAACACCTCGAGCGTCGTCTTCGCATCTGGCGAATTCTCGATTCGCACTTCATCGCCGTCCTGTGTGAACAGAACCATCTGCCCGTCGCCGGCGTGCTCGCGCTCGGCCCCAAACTTCCCTTGCCCGTCGATCACGTACGCGAAGCCGTTGTACTCGCTGGGCACTGGTTGGATAACTGAACCGCCGGGCTTGATGCTGTAATGGAGATAAATGATCGGTGTGCGAGTCTCGATGACAGCTTTTTGACCCAATGCTTCACCCGCGATCACATTCACTGTCACGAGTCCATCGTTCGACGTGGCCTTAGGAATTTGCGAGCTCGGAATCTCCTGGTAACGCGGTTTCATCATCTTGTCGCGTTTCGGTAGATTCACCCAAAGTTGAAACGCATGCATCCGCCCGCCTGCGCGCTCGAACTCAGCACTAGGCATCTCGGAGTGAACAACGCCCGCTCCCGCAGTCATCCATTGCACGTCGCCGGGACTCAAGCGTCCGGCATGTCCGCGAGAGTCTTTGTGCTCGAGCTCGCCTGATAGCATATAGGTCACCGTCTCGAATCCACGATGCGGGTGATCAGGCGCGCCTTTTGCCTCACCTGGTCCAAGTTCCATTGGTCCCATTTCGTCGAGTAACAGGAATGGATCAAATTCTGAAAACGCGGGTGTAGGAAAAGGACGGCGCACCAGGAAACCGCCTCCTTCCAGAGTCTCGATGCTATTCACTACTCCAGCCACCGTGCGCCCTTTGCTCGTTACCTCTGATTTAAATGCTCTACTCACGATCTTCCTTTCTGTTTACTTTGTGCCGAGGCGGCCGGCCGCCTCATACCCGATCTGCTTACATAGCTTAATCAGCACTTCACGCTCTTTTTTGGTCAGCGAGGCAGAAGCGAGTTGCTCCATGTCAACGGCATGATCCGCGTAGATGCGCGTAATAAGCTTTTTGCCCTCTTTAGTTAAATGAACAATCTTTGCACGGCGGTCGGTGCCATGGGCGCGTCGTTCGACCAATCCCTTGTCTTCCAAACGGTCAACCGCTGTTGTTATGGACCCACTCGTCAACAGAATTTTCTTCCCGATTTCGTTAATTGGGAGCGGCCCCTTGTGCAAAACTGCTTCGAGAATCGCGAAGTCGCTGCCGCACATCTCGAGCTGTGAAATGCTGTTTTGCGCGTACGCCTCAACCGCTCGCGCCGCCTTCCATAGAACCAGGAAAACGTGCACCCCACTACCGCCCGTCAAAGACTCCAGCCCGTCAGTATTCGTCGCCTTCATAAGTATCTTGATGTCAAGATACTTCACTTCGAGCTATACGTCAAGGTTGGAAGGGCTTATTCAGCGAGGACTTGGGAAAGCAGCGACCGGGCTTCTCGCTGCGTGAGTTGTTTGCTCTCTAGTAAAACCTCAGCCGGAACCCACTTCGGAAATTCGAGCATGACTATCTTATGTTTGCCATCCGGCGAATGTTCTTCATGGATTGCGCCAAGCTTGTTCGTGTCTAACACACCAGACAACTTGACCAATGCAGGCCAGAGACGGCGATGTATGTAAGTAACTTTGCCATCGATAAGTCGACACGTCAGCACATCAGGTGAATCGCGTATCGCGCGCGTGAGGGCGAAGATCAGCCGGCCCTTTGAATGACTCCACCAACGAGTCACTCGCTCCCCGGCCACAAAATCCGCAAACGTCAGCACCCTTCCATGAGCACTTTCCAGAACAATCCCCTCTGTCTCTACGAAACTCAGCGCTTCCTCGAGCGATGTTGGGCGGCGTGATGGCATACGCTTCTAATTTTGATGGAGCTTACCTCTATTACCAGTCGAATTCCATTTTAATGACTCGGAGCAAGGTCGCCGCAAGGTTAATCCGGCAATTTGCCGTACATGTGCTATTATGGCTCGGCCGAACGGATGAGTTATTCATGGCAATAGCTAAGACAAAAAAGAAAAGTATACGAGCAGCACGGCTGGACATACGCCTCAATCCGCAAGCCAAAGAGAAGATTGAGCAGGCGGCAGTAGTGTCACATCAGTCTGTTACTGACTTTGTTGTCACGAGTTTGCTTCGCGCGTCTGAGGAGGCGCTGGAGCGGCAACAAATGATTCGCCTTACGAATCGCGATCGCGATCTCTTCCTTGCTGCGCTAGAGGCTGAGGTTCGCCCAAATCGAGCGTTGCGCAAAGCTGCCGAGAAATTTAAGCGCTTGTATCAGTAACGTACCTTAGATCGCACTAGCTCCTATAAGCGACTCACCAACCTCGCTAGTGCATCTCGTCGCTCGAAAACTATGATCATTATCGAAAGGCTTTCTCCTCACCACAACCGCCGCGAGTTCGATTGCGGCGTTGAAGAATTAAATTTATACCTTCAGAGATATTCCAGCCAACACGAGCGGAAAGGCATCGGCCGGACTTATGTAGCAACAAGAGACGGCGAAACGCGCGTGCTTGGTTACTACACGATCTCAAGCAGCGCTGTTGCCTTTGATGTGGTACCGGAAAATCTTCCACGCCATCTTGTGCCTGTGGCATTGGTGGGTCGCCTGGCCGTGGATAACAACGTTCGAGGGCAAAGGCTGGGAGAAACACTCCTTATTCATGCGTTGCGATCGGCGCAACGCGCAGCCAGGATTGTTGGTATCTATGCGGTGGTCGTTGATGCGTTAGATGAATCCGCCAGGAGCTTTTACCTGAAGTACGGGTTCAATGAATTGACTGACGATCATCTTCATCTTTACCTGCCGATGAAAGTGATTGAGAAACTAGATCTTTAACTATGCGGCGGCTTTATTCATTCCCGAGCCGCGCAGGATGATAAGATACGCGCTTGCCGCCGGGCCACTGGATCTGCGGTGATTATGCGTGAGTGAAGCTTTGTAACTATGCACCAAACTTTTGACTGTCCCAAGTGTGGAGCGCCCGTAAAATATGAGCGCTCCCCGAGTCATAGCACTACCAAATCCACCGTGCGGTGTGATTATTGTCACAGCCAATTGATTGCTCCAAATGCGCTCGCCGGACAACCGGCGCAGATTGTCCGCATTCATTTCGGCTCTTCCGGTGGTAAGTTTCCCAAATGGCTCTTGCTGGTGTTTGCGATTCCCGTACTCGGTCTAATAGTCGGCGGGTTGGCTGCGGCCGGGGCACTCGGTACGGCATTCTATTCAGTAAGCCGCACAACCAATCAGCCGACGAAGCCTGTCACTACCACCAATCCGCCCAAAAAAGAAACCAAGAACACCTTCGCAAATGTCCTGCTCGACTTTGGCAGCGAGGGGATTGGTCCCGGAATGTTTAACGACGCGCGCAGTATTGCCGTCGATGGCGCGGGACGCATCTATGTGGGCGAATACACGGGCGGGCGGATCCAGGTGTTCGATCCTGACGGGAAGTTCGTCACGCAATGGAGTATCGGTGATCGAAAGACCATCCTGCGCGGGCTTGCTGCCGACCGGAAGGGCACCGTCTATGTTGCCGAAGGCGGACGGATCCATCGTTATCGAGGCGAAACCGGAGAGAAGCTTGGCACCCTCGAATACGAACGAAATGGCTTTGACGACGTAGCGGTAGCAGCAGATGGTGGATTAGTAACGGCCTGGCAAAGCAATCGCGACGACATCGTTGTATTCGACGCAAACGGCAAGCTTGTACGGACCATTCCCGAAGCGATCAGCGGCGCCAGTGGCGACTCGGAGCTGGCCATGCGGGTAGCAGTTGACGGCGCCGGCTATATCTACGCACTCGGCAGATTCAACGATGGTGTCTTCAAGTTTGCGCGCGATGGGAAGTTTATGAATCGCTTTGGCAGCGACGGTGATCAACCGGGACAGTTCCGTGCGCCGTATTCGATCGCCGTGGACGGAAAGGGACGCATCTACGTCGGCGACATGAAAGGCATCCAGGTCTTTGACGCGAACGGACGATACCTATCGGTCATCGATTTGAAAGGTATGGCGTTCGGAATGGTCTTCAACGACAAGAACGAGCTGTTTGCCGTAGCGCGCGACCACGTGGTCAAGTTTGCGGTCCCGGCGCAGTAAGCTCAGGACCAAACGCCATACCTCTAACCGGAGTTATTTCTTTTTGGAAGTGCGCTTCTTTGAAGAGCGCTTCTTGCCGCCGCCTTTCTTCGTGCCCTTTTTCGAGCCTTTCTTTGAGCTCTTTTTTGAGCCTTTCTTTGCCGGTACTTTGCCGCCGGCCTCGCGAGCCTCCGATAGTCCAATTGCGATCGCTTGTTTCTTGCTCGTGACTTTCTTGCCCGAGCGGCCGCTCTTGAGAGTGCCACGCTTCATCTCGTGCATAGCCTCCTCAACTTTTTCGCTCGCCTTCTTACCATACCTCGCCATTCGCAATCACCTCCCTGGGATCACAGATTAACACGGATTATAAATCCAGAATTTACTTTCGACTCGCAGCAGCGACAGTCGTTGTCGGATCTGATCCTTCCCAACGCACGTCCGCAGTTGGACCATAGATTGACGGCACACTCCTATCAAGCATGCGCAGGTAAACTCCGAGCTGGGCTCGATGATGCGCGGTATGCAGGACGCGACGCCAGAAGATCCAGATCCGCTCGCGTTCCACGTCAAAGAACGGCACCACTGTAAGCCACCAGTCCTCGCTCTGCTGCGCCATGAAGTTCAAACGTGGGCGCGAGAGCTCGACCATGCGCGCGGCAAACGCGCGAGGATTGCGATCCTGCGGCAGAACTTCGCTCGCCGGCACTTCCGGAACGCCCAGAAACTCGGCAAAGAACCGGCGTTCCGAGAGCAGCTCGTGCTCGATGATCTGGCCCACAGTGCTCGCCCGCGGATGCGGTTTAAAAGCGAGATCGTCTGCCGTGAATTCGTGCCAGACGGAGTTGAGCTTGTTCACTTCACTCGCGTACGTCTTCACTACGTGTTGAAAAATGCGAGACGAAGCACGCGGCACTTCATCATCTTTGATAGCAATGTCTTCGTAGTTCATGATCGATTCTCAAAGGCTCAAAATGTAAAGATTGCGGCAAACTCCGACCGGACGTTGTGCGTCGTGTAACTCGGAATTCCACGAAACAGCGGCAACGGTCCGGCGCGGAGATCCGCACGCGTGCGGTAGTAACCTTCCTCTAAAGCAAACGTCACCCACTGGTTCAATTTGTATTGAATATTGCCGGAGAACAGATCACTGCGGCCGCCACGCGCGCCAAACCTTCGCGCGTCACGCGCGGTCGCTTGATCGCCGCCGTAGTAGAGGTAAGCGGTCCAACCGGCGTTACGTCCCTTCGGATCCGCATCGAATATTCGCGACAACGGAAAGCCGAGCTGGATAAATCCGCCCTGCGCCCGCACTGGTCGCTGCGGTGCAACTACCGGAATACCATCGCGCAATCCGAACACTACTGTCGAGGCGCCGTCGATCGATGTCGCAGTTGCGGTGCTTGTCAATCCGAAGGTGTCGTTGAAGCTCGAGAGTAATTGTCCGGCGAGAAAGAAACGCAGATCGGAACCGGCGTAATACTTTCCAACCACGGTCACAAAACGCGCCGGCAGTTGAAACTCAGCCGAGTAGCCATCGCTGTCGCTGCTAACCTCCGCGCCACTCGGAAACGCGGATCTAAATCCGACCGGCACGTTTGCAGCGGTAACTATTGCAGTGCGCCGCGCATGTTCGAAGCTGACGATCAGTTGAGCCGGGGCGACGTTCGCAGACTTATCAAGTTGCCATTGGAGCACGGCGCGACCCTGAATCCCCGGCTGGTTCGAATCGGTTCCCTGTCTCTCACCAAAAGCCAACTGATTCGCGACATCGCTCGGCAAATTTCCAAAAGCCGGCAACACGATCGCGAACTCCGGCTGGAATTGCACATCGCGCGAGCCACCGAATTTGTGATTGAAACCAAACTTAGCCTGCGGAATCCGCGTGTAGGCAGCGCCATAACCAACACCACCAAAGTTTGTGTTCTCGATCATGTTAGGCAAGGTCGATGAGACGAACGGCGACCAGTCCTGTCCAAACAAAACGAAGGCGCTATTGTCGTCGCTGAAGCGACGATCGATCCTAACCCACGCTAAACGTAAAGACGGCTGGTTCGAGCGAATCGAAGTAATGTTGCGATTGTTGGCGCGCGGGAAGTCTCCTTCGAAATCAAACTCGAGTTTTCCGGTGATGGTTGTTTTGGGCGCGGGATCCAGCCATTCGAAATTTGCTCCGAGCCGCAGTCCGCGGGCGCGCACGTGAAACTCAGGCGAGTTGTTTGGGCCCGTGTCTGACGCCAGCAGTGGCAACGGAAAATCGTTTCCCTGCGGTGATGACGAATCGTGAACGATGCTTGTTTTGAAGATGCCGTACAACTTGAGACGAGCGCCAGTGCCCAGCTTGATGTCGGGGATGAGTCCTTCTCGCTTCGGTACGTCGATGCCTATCAAGCGAACCGGCGCGACTGCGGCGATCACAGCGGGTGTTGGTTGTGGTGCAGGTGCGACGGGGTGCGGCGAGCTGGTTTTGTACTCGGCCGTGATCGTTTTTATGTCTGGTGCGCGTAAGGACTGGAATTCCGTTGCGGAGATCACGCCTTTGTCACGCAACAACGCAGCGAGTCGATCTCTTTGTTCCGCAAGTGAGGCGTTGGACGTAATCGCGCGTGCCTCAGTTTCCGTCAGGATCCCTTTCGCTTGCAGCACTCGCACGAGAGGATCACTCGTGTCCTGTGAGAAAACAACGAATGCACTTCCAAAACCAATAAGCACAATCAAAGCAAGACGTAGATACACACGCATGAGCAAAAGATCCTTTCTTGCGACAAAAAGGCACAGAGCACAAAATCGATCCAGGACTATTCTTCTGTTTTTTGTGCCTTCTTGTGGCTACCTTTCAAAGAACGAAACCAGCCGGGATGATGCGTTCGGGCCCAATCCTCAGTCACAGTGCCGTCCATCATCGAACGAAACGTGCCCGGTTGATGGGCCGTGCCTTCATAGACGTGAATGATGAAACCAGCGAGCATCAGGAGCGCAGCGATATCGTGAACGACGTAACTCACCGCCACGAGCCAGCGCGGCACCACATCGTCAAACCACAGCAAGAAACCGGTGATCAGAAACAAAATGGAGCTCACAGCGATCGTCCAGAAGTAAATCTTCTGCCCGCCATTGAAAAACCCGACGTCGTCCGCTTCGACCCGGTCTTCGTTCGTGGCGTACTGCCGAATCCTTTTCATCCAACGTCGATCGGCTTCGACCCACGCCATCGGCGCAAACCAATTGATGAATTGAAATAAAAAGAAGACTTCGAACAGCAACCCGAACCACGGATGAAGCGCGCGTGTTCTTGGGCCACCGCCGAAGATTGGTGTGATCCAGTAAAAGAGCCAGGGCGAGTAAATCGCAAATCCGGTGAGCAACGAGAGAATGAAAAAGATCGCGACCGACCAGTGCAGGAAGCGCGTGTAAACCGGATGACGCAACAACTCGCCACGATGAACACGCGTGGTGCCGATCCGGGCGAATTCGCCTCGTGCTTTTTCGTCGAGGTTTTTTGCAGTCGAGCTCACGGCGTCTCCTTTCGGCCCGCGTCGATTTCTTCCTGTGGACCAGTTCTAATTTCGGGCGGCTCAGGCTGCGGCAGTTTTGGTCCATAGAAGACGCGGTGGAAGAAAACAGCGGCGATGCCGAGTAATCCCATTCCCAAACCGATAGGTTTCGCGATCCATTTCCAGTACGTATAACTGGGCGGAATCACCGGGTTCGCAGGCAAACCATATCGCTCCGGCGCCTTTATGTCATGAAGCACGTAAATCACGTGCGTCCCTCCGATTGATTGCGGATCGTAAACGCCCGCATTCGCAAAACCGGAGACTTCCTGCAACTGCTTCGCGCGTAACCCCGCGATCTGGACCATGTCAGACTTCGTTCCAAACTTCAGGCAGCCGGTCGGGCACGCCTTAACGCAAGCTGGTTCGAGACCCTGGCCCACTCGATCCGAACAAAGCGTGCACTTGTAAACTTTCTTCGTCTGTTGATTGAACTTCGGAATATCGAACGGACAACCTGAGATGCAGTAACCACAACCGATGCAGTTCTCCTGTTGAAAATCAACGATGCCGTTTTCGAACTTGATGATTGCGCCATCAGCCGGACACGCACGCAAACAACCGGGATCCTCGCAGTGCATGCACTGGTCCTTGCGCAACAGCCACATCAAGTTGTTGTCGCGCTCTTCTTCAACGAACTTGATCAGGTTGTAATAGTTCCACTCGGTCGACGGCATCGTCTGGTAAGTGTCGTTGAACGTCGTCTCGCGAAACGGATGATCGTTCCATTCAACGCACGCGACCTCGCAGGCTTTACACCCGATGCACGTCGTCACGTCGATGTATTTGCACACTTTTTCTTCGCGACGGACACCACGCCCGGGCACGGGACCAGGGTGCGCCGAGATTTCCTGAATTTGAAACGTGCGTGGGTTAGACATGGTCTTATGCCCTTTCAATCTTCACGAGGAAGCCTTTGAACTCCGGCGTATACGCGTTTGGATCGATCGCGGCCGGGGAAAGCTGATTCGCGGGCGTCAGGGCCGTCTTGCCTGCGTCCTCGGGAATGCCCACATAACCCCAGTGAATCGGGATGCCGATCTGGTAAGTCTTCTTGCCATCGATCATCATCGGCTTGATTCGCTTCGTGACCATTGCCTTGGCGACGTACTGCCCGCGAGCACTCGTGACCCTCACTTTTTCACCGCCGCTGATTCCCATCTCATCCGCCAGTTGTGCAGGTACTTCGACGAACGGCTCGGGCACCAGCTCCACGTTCATCGGATTGTTCTTGGTCCAATAGTGATAGTGCTCGGTGAGTCGATACGTGGTGCAGACGACATTGAAGCCCTGCTCCGGCGTGCCGAGTTTGTCCAGATCGGAGCTGAATTTTTTCGCGACCGGATTAATCGACTGTTGCGGATGCAGCGGATTTGCAACCGGGCTTTCAACCGGCTCGTAGTGTTCCGGAAACGGCCCGTCGGCAAGTGCCGCGAGTGGCGCGAAGATACGACCGACACCTTCAGGATTCATGATGAAGGGACCCATATGGTCCGAAGGTTTCGAATCGACTTTGAAATCGGGAACGTCATTGCCGACCCATCTCTGTTGCGCCTCGTTCCACCAAATCTGGCGGCGCTCCGGATCCCACGGTTTTCCAGACGGATCGCACGACGCGCGGTTGTACATCACGCGTCGATTGGCAGGCCACGACCAGGCCCAGTTCGCGTAAATTCCGAGCCCGGATGGATCGTCGGTGTTTCGTCGTTGTGTTTGTGGTCCAGCTTCGGTCCACGAGCCGGAGTAGAGCCAGTTGCCGCACGCGGTCGTGCCGTCGTCTCGCAGCCATGCAAATCCGGGAAGCTGTTGTCCGGCTTTGATTGTGACGCCGGGCTGGAGTGGATCGGTGAGATCAGCGAGCGCTTTGCCGTTGATCTCCTTCGCGACTTCCGAGAGTGACGGGTTCTCGGGATTGGTATAAGACCAATTCAGATTGATGATCGGATCCGGAAACTTGCCGCCTTCTTTCTGGTAAAGCTCTCGAACTCTCAAAAAGATACGCGCGAGGATTTCCTGGTCGACTTTCGCGTTACCCGGCGGCGGCAAGGCCACATACTTCCATTGCAGCCAGCGCGCGGAGTTGACGAACGTGCCGTCCTTCTCAGAAAAGCCTGCGCCGGGCAGACGATAGACGCTGGTATTAATGCTCTTCATCTGCTCGGCGGTTGTGCCTGGGGCTTTCCAGAATTCGGATGTCTCTTCGGGAAAGAGATCGCAGACCACGAGGAAGTCAGCCTTCTTCAATGCCTCGATGTTCTTTCGCGAATTAGGCCCGATAGCGACGCCGTTCATGCCAAAGGCAATCAGGCCTTTGACTTTGCCGGCGTACATCTCGTCCCACATCTCGGTCCATGAGAACTTGCGATCGATCTTCGGCAGATAGTGATAGTTGAAATCGTTTTCCTTCTTCGCTGAATCGCCGTAGAGAGTCTTCAGGAACGACGCCATAAACCTCGGAGTATTGGACCAGTAGTTATACGAGTCCCATTCGTTTGGTTTCGAAGGCGTCGGCGTCGTGCGTTTATTGAAAGTTGCAAGATCCGTATCGGACGGCTGCGGAATCTTGAGATAGCCGGGGAAGATGTCGAACACGCCGCCCATGTCGGTTGCGCCCTGAATGTTAGAGTGACCGCGCAAGGCATTCACGCCGCCACCAGCACGCCCGACATTTCCGAGGATCAGTTGCAGGATCGCCGCGGTGCGAATGATCTGCGTACCGGAGGTATGTTGCGTCCAGCCCACGGCGTAGATGATCGTTCCCGCTTTCTTCATGTCGCCGTCCTTGCGGATCGACGTGAACAGATCGGCAGCTTTCAGAAACTGATCTTTCGGGATACCCGTAATGCGCTCGACCATTTCCGGTGTGTAGCGCGAATACTGTTGTTTCAGTAACTGAAAGACAGAACGTGGATGTTGCAGCGAAAGGTCGTAAGCGACGTTCGGGGGAAGCATCGGCAGTGGCTTTGGTCCACCTTGTCCGGATGCGCCTGGACCACCGGCAGCCTGGTGTCCCTGGCCCATTGCCTCGCCGCCCTTTTGTGGGGTCGATGGCGTTGAGCCAACCGGTTGGCTGCTGCGCTCGAAACTCTTTGCAGGCTCCTGGTCTGTGGCCTGACTCGATGTCGATGGCGCTCCGGTTCCTCCGGTGGTCTCCTGTGTCTTTGGTCCAACGTTACCGCCCGCTTCGTAATTCCAGGTTTCCGGGTCGTACTCCTGCTGGCCGTCGAATCCTGAGAACAATCCATCCTCAGGAAGCTTGAAACCTTCCTTCACGATAAACGCAGCGTTGGTGTAGTTGATTAAGTAATCTTTCGCGATGCGATTGTTCTGGATCGCGTAATTAACGAATCCACCGAGAAAAGCGATATCAGTGCCGGCGCGGATTTGTAAGAAGAGATCTGCCTGCGTGGCCGTGCGCGTGAAGCGCGGATCCACCACGATCATTTTGGCGTTGCGATGCAGCTTCGCTTCAACCGGCCACTTGAAGCCACACGGGTGGTTCTCGGCCGGATTACCACCCATGATCAACATCATGTCCGTATTCTTGATGTCGATCCAGCCGTTGGTCATTGCGCCGCGTCCGAATGTGGGCCCCAAACTGGAGACCGTCGGACCGTGTCAAACCCGGGCCTGCGTTTCGAAATAGCAGAGGCCCATGCTGCGCATGGTCTTTACGGCGAGAAAATTCAGCTCATTTGTGTCTGTGCAGCCGCCGATCCAACCGATTGTTTCCAAACGGTTGACCGTATAGCCGTCCTTATCTTTTTCGATGAACGTGGCGTCGCGGGTCTTCTTGATCCAGCGAGCAATCTCATCGACCGCCTGATCCCATGAGATGTCTGCCCAGTGATCAGAGCCGGGCCGTCGCACCTGTGGTTTCACGAGGCGACGGTCGTTGACGATCTCCTGCTCGAGCGAAGCGCCTTTCGGACACAACGTGCCGCGATTGATCGGATGATCTGGATCGCCTTCGACGTGGACAACTTGCGGTACGGCGTTCTTCGATTTATCGCCGAGGGTGTGAATGATCACACCACAGCTTACCGAACAGTACGGACACGTGCTGCGCGTCTCGGTTGTACGCTCAATCTTCAGTCCTTGTGTCTGTGCATATACCGGTGCAAGGTTGAATCCGAAGACACTAACACCGGCGCCTCCGATCAAAGTCGTCTTGATGAAGGTTCTTCTGGAGATATCCATAGACATACCTCCACTCGGATGAAACGAGATTCAATATTCGGGGGTTTTAGGGGCTTCGCTAAAAAGACTAGGCTCATCAATGACGAAAGTCAATGGAAGATTTTGTTATAACCCGACTAAGTTCAATTCGATTTTTGTGTACCCATGCTCGCGTGCCCAGAGATCGAGCGGGGCGGCGTAGATCTCATCAACCAGCGGCACAGCGAGTCCAAAGCGCGTAAGATCGATTCCCTTGATGTAGTGTTTGCAGGAGTCACATGCTTCGATCCGGATGTGATCGAATTCAGGCGAATGAAAGTAACCGAGTTTTGCCGGTTGCTCTTCGCCGCAATTTGCGCAAACCACGCGTCGAAATTCCCACGAGCAAAGACAACTGGCACATAACAGATCGCGATTGCCGCTTTCAGCGCTTTCGCGAGATTGAAGAAAACTGACTTGCGGTTTGCCACCACAAAAAGGACAGGTTCGCTCACCACCTGCAAGCTCTCGTCCAGCCGGAGCGATTCCCGTTTCGGCCAGCCAGCGCAGGTAAGGTTGAATCACTGACTTCGCAAAGAACTGTGTATCAGAAGGACTGCGCCAATAGCTCAAGAGATCCTGGGCCATGACGTTCGCTTCAGTGGTCAGAAGAGCTTGCGCTTCCTCCGCGAGCGGCTCCGGACCATTTCGCGCAACACGTTGCAACAGCCCGCTCATCGACGATTGGACCACGCCCACATCATTTTCCAGATCTCCCGATGGCAACCAATTCGTACGCCCACGGAACTCTTCATAAATTTCTTTCTGCGCGCGGAGGAGCTGCGCATAAAACCGCAACAGCTCTTTCGATCCACTCGACTCGTCAGCCAGCAAATCCGCTCTCTCGATCTGTTTGTCCCAAAAGTCAGACATAAAGAGAGATATTAGCCACAAAGAGGCACAAAAACACAAAAAATGTTCCGCTGAAGTTTTGTGCCTCGTTCCGGCTGTTCTTCCAGAGTATAATGCGCGGGCGAAATCCTTACTTCCTTCGTTACACGGTCCCGCTATGAATGAATCTTTCCATTTCGATGTCTTCCTCAGCCATAGCTCAAAAGATAGACAGGTTGTTCGCGACCTTGCCAACCGTTTGCGGAAAGACGGGCTGAAGGTTTGGTTCGACGAGTTGTTACTCAAACCCGGTGACAGCATCCCCGCCAAAATTGATGAGGGGTTGGAGCGATCACGCGTGCTGGTGCTTTGTATGTCGGCGCATGCCTTTGGATCAGAGTGGTCACAATTGGAGGCCGGGACTTTCCGTTTCCGAGATCCATTAAATAAGGAGCGGCGGTTCATTCCGCTTCGACTCGACGACGCGCCAATAAAAGGTTCGCTGGCGCAGTTTCTATATATCAGTTGGCGCCCAGCGGACCGCGCGCAACAGTATTCGAGACTTCTGGAAGCCTGCCGGTCGCCGGCAAAACCGGTCGAGGCAGTGGAGGATGCCGGCAAAAAGCTAGTTGCCAAGAAGGTCATCACGCTCGAACGTCGACCCGGGACTATTCATCACTACGCGTATAGTCCGGATCGGAAACTCTTACTCACCGGTAACAGTGACAACACCGCTCGAGTTTGGAAACTGGCGACAGGCCGTTGCCTCCGTGAATTCCGACATGGTGCATCGGTTTGGACCGGGGTGTTGACGACTCATGGAAACCGGGCCATTACTGCAGGCGCAGAGAAAACTATTCGAGTTTGGGATATCCAAACGGGACGTTGCTTGAAGACACTGAAGGGAAAATCATTCATCGAGCAGGTTGCGCTGAGCGAAGATGACCAATATCTCATTTCTGCTTCGGATGAGGTGTTTTTATGGGACTTGGAAGTAGGACAGTGCCTTCGTCAATTTAAAGGGCATCTCAGCCTCGCTGCGCGGATCGCTTGGAGCACGAATCAGTTGCGTCTACTTTCCGGAGACGGAACAGGAGCAATTTTCCTTTGGGATGTTGCGACTGATCAGCGCTTGAGTGTTTTTGTGGGTCATACGGACCGTATCACAAGTTTGGTCTGGAGCAACGACGATCGTCGGGCGCTCTCGGCCAGCTTTGACAAGACTATTCGGCTATGGGACGTAGAAACGGGACTATGTTTGCGTGTGCTGGAGGGCCATACCAAAGCGGTGAGGACAATTGCGTGGCATCCCGATCAACACTTGGCCGTTTCAGGTGACGATACCCGAGTAAGGCTTTGGGACACACAGTCGGGACGTTGCCTGGCTGTGCTTGAAGGACACCATTCAAATATCAGGAGCGTGGTTTGGAGTACGGACGGATATCACGCGTTCTCAGGTGACGAATTTGGCCACATCTATGTTTGGGATCTGTCGACATTCGTCCGAAAGGGACAGGAACTAGCCTTATCAATTGCACCGGACCAGGTTCAATACACGAATGCCAAAGTCCTACTAGTCGGTGACTCTGGGGTTGGTAAGACGGGACTATCCAATTTTCTAGCCCGTGACATCAAGGTCGAGGCTGACCACCCACTTCCCTCCTCCGACGGTGCATGGGCAACGCATTGGCCGTTGCTTCACGACAAGAAAAAGTTTGGTCTCGAGCGCGAAATCTGGCTCTGGGATTTCGCAGGGCAGGTGGACTATCGTCTTGTTCATCAACTCTTCATGGATGATACCGCCGCAGCGGTGCTTGTTTTCAATCCCCAACATGAAAATCCATTCGAGGGGCTTGGCCAATGGGATCGCGATCTCCAGAAGGCATCGCGAAGACCGTTCGCCAAGTTGCTCGTCGGCGCACGGGTCGATCGCGGCGGCCTGATAGTAAGCGCTAACGGCATGAAGAAGTTCATGAGCGAGCGTGGCTTTATTCAACCACTGCACTTGACCAGCGCCCTGACCGGGGAAGGTTGCGAACAGCTCCGCGAAGCAATTATTGACGCCATCGACTGGCAGAATATTCCCGAAACCACGTCACCAGTGCTTTATCACAGGTTGAAACAGGAAATCCTGCGCCTGCGCGACAACGGTCTGGTACTCCTTCGTCTTGCCGAGTTAAACCAACGGTTGGACATGACTCTGCGCGATGAGGAGTTTGAAGCTTCCGAATTAGAGGCGGTCGTGGGGCTGCTCGCGGGCCCCGGCATGATCCAGAGTTTGGACTTTGGCGGGTTCATCCTGCTGCGGCCTGAAGTGCTCAGCCGTTACGCCGCGGCCGTGGTGAGAAAGGTGCGGAAACATCCGCAAGAATTGGGCTGCATTCGCGAGGATGAGTTGCTTGCCGGTAACCTGGATTACCAGGATTTCCAACGTTTGCATCATGAGGACGAAGCAGTGGTTCTGCGCGCTCTACTCGAAACATTCGTCAGCCGCGCCTGGTGCCTGCGTCAATCCACGGATGGCACAGCAATACTTACCTTCCCGAGTTACTTCCGTCGTGAGCGGTCAGACAAGCCTACTCATCCGAACGTGATCGTCACCTATCGTTTCAATGGTCACTCTGAAGAGATTTACGCAACCCTAGTAGTGCGGCTGCATTACACGATGGCATTCGAAAGCACAGAACTCTGGAAGTCGGCAGCGGATTTCAGAACGCAAACCGGGGCAGCATTGGGATTCACCTTGGCCCGCGAAACCGAGGGTACTTCACGGCTGGAAGTTTATTTTGAACCAGAAGTTGATCAGAACTCACGCGTTTTGTTCCTTCGCTACATCCATAATCATCTCGTCGAACACGCGAAGAATGTTGTTCGCCTGCGAAACTACAGTTGCACGAATAAGAAGTGTGAAGCTTTCGATCAAGTATTTTCCGACCAAACAAAAATTAGTAAGGCGTTGTCTTCCGGGAAAGACAAAATCTTTTGTGCGGATTGCGGCAAGCCTATCCTGCTACGCGATCTACTCGAAGTAAAATTTGAGTCGCAGGAGATGACGAGAGAAGTAAACAAGCTCGACGCTGAAGCGCGAGTTGCAATTGATAACGAAACTCGCAAGTTGATTCTTATTGGACATGCCTTCTCGATCGCCACGGAAGCTGGAGAGACTTATCGCGCTTACACCAATAACGACCGTGGGATTGATGGCGAAATCGACTTCAAAGACAATCAAGGTCGACCCTCGGGAAAGCGCCTCTTCGTGCATCTCCACCGAGGCGACCTCAGGAGACGTGGGCATGATGGCCCGGAGCTACTTCCGATCAAGAACCAACAGTGGGCCAAATACTGGCAACAACAGCCTTATCCCGTGATGCTGGTAATGCAAACATCAGATGACGAAATTCGTTGGATGGACGTACGTACTTATCTTCAGCGTGAGAACAGGCGCGGGCGCGAAGTTGAAGTAATTGTTTTCAAAGGCGAGTTGTTTAATGCGCAGAGTGTGAGCGATTGGCGCAAAAAGGTGTTTGAAGGCTGATAGTTTGAAAGAACCTGATCAAAGCTGATCGCGGTAGCGGCCGGGTGTGGTGCCGATCCAGCGGACGAAGGCGCGGCGCATCAGATCGCTACTCACGAATCCACAACTGCGCGCGATCTGTTCGATGCTCCGGTCAGATTGTTCGAGCTGGCGACGGGCGGCTTCGACTCGCAACTGCGTGACGTAGCGCGCGGGAGTGCATCCTGTCTCGCGTGTAAACACGCGCTCGAAATTTCGCACGCTCATGGACACACGCTCGGCAAGCTTCTCAATCGAAAGATTTTTCTCGACGTTGTCCGCCATCCACACCTGGAGCTCCTGAATGCCTTTCATTTCACCCGCCTGCTTTGCCAGCGAAACACTCAACTGTTGCTGGCCCGCCGGCCGCCTGAGAAACAAGACTAATTCTCGCGCCACTTCATGCGCCAAAGTGCTACCGCAATCCTCTTCGACCCACGCCAGCGCGAGATCAATTCCGGCCGAGATCCCGGCCGACGTATAAATGTTTCCATCTCTCACCCAGATTGGCTCGGTCTCTACGAGGGTTTTTGGAAAACGCTTCGCAAGCTCTTTTCCAAACTTCCAATGTGTGGTGGCTCGTTTACCGTTTAGTAAACCAGCCTCTGCAAGCAGAAACGATGCGACGCAAACGCCTCCCAATCTGCGAGCTCCGGGTGCAGCGTTTGCCAACCATTGAGACAGCGCCGAATCTTTCAGCAAACGCGTAGCGACGCCGCAAACCAGAAGCACAGAATCGATTGGACCTTTCACTTCGCGGAGCCGGCGCTGGGCCAGAAAAGAGAGCATGCCGCCCTCACCCTCAACTTTGAGATCGTCTTTGCTCGTGGCGATCTCGAGTGCATACACGTCTTTTCCGGCGAGACGGTTTGCAGCAGAAAAAACCTGCATTGGACCAACGAGATCCAGCTCTTCTACCGGCGGCACGACAACAACGACGACGCGCCGTTTCGCTGCTCGATTCTTGTTCACCATATCAAAGCTACCAGAATTCAATTGTAGGGGCGGCCACGGAGGGCCGCCCCTACAGTGGCACCGGCGATCCGTGAATTTATTCCCGTCGCAAGGCAATCAGGGGATCGATCGCTGTCGCACGTTGCGCAGGGAGGCCACATGCTATTAGCGCCAGCACTAACATGATCAGCGAGACGCCGGCGAATGTGAAGGCGTCAGTCGGGGCGACTCCGAATAATAAACTACGTATGACACGAGCCAGGCCCAGTGCTCCGACCGTGCCTAATGCCAAACCAAAAAGCACAGCCGTTAATCCGTGAACGATAATCATCTCGAAAATTTTTCTCTTCTTCGCACCCAACGCCATACGAATCCCGATTTCCTGCGTCCGCTGGCTTACGGTATAAGACGCGAGCCCATAAATGCCTGTCGCGGCCAGCAGTAACGCGGCAACGGAGAAAATAGTCAACACACGCAGGCTGAACTTGCGTGGTCCCACTGAATCCGCCACGTAGTTTTCCAACGTTGTGATATTCGAAGTTGCAGCTTCGCGATCGACGTCTCGCAGTGCTTGCCTGAATACGTTTTCGATCTCATTGGAATTTAGTCGTGAACGAACGACCCAGTAAAACGTGTTCGTTACCAGGCCCACTCCGTCTTCGTGAACCTGGCCCAGCGGTAGGTAGACGTCGAACGTCGGCGCGCTTTCCAGGCTAAGATGCTTCACATTCCCTACCACGCCAACAATCTCGACCGGCCGTGGTCCATCGTTGTTGTCATCGATATCGATGCGCGCACCTATCGCGTCTCCCTCGTGCCAGAACCTGCTCGCCATGCTTTCGTTTATCAGCGCCACCGGAACACTACGCGCATCGTCACGCACGTCGAGCGCGCGCCCGCGCAGCAACGGTATCTTCATCGTACTGAAGTAGTAAGGAGTGACGATGCGATACTGCGAATTATGCCTGTCGGCGGCAGATGAAGCCCGCCCGGCGATCGTGAATTCGACGCTGTGCCGGTCTCCACTGAACGGGAGTACTGAAACTGCTCCAGTCGCTTCTACACCGGGAACGTCCCGCACGGTGGCCAGAAAGCGATCGCAAAACTGCGACACTGCGGCCCGATCCTTGTACCTGGCTTTTGGCAACGAAACTCTCACGGACAAAACATCCGTCGCATCAAAACCCGGCACGATAGCCTGCACTCTCATCAAGCTGCGGATCAACAATCCGGAAGTGATCAACAACATGAAGGACAATGCCACTTCGGTAATAACGAGGAGCCCACGCGATCGATTGCGCCGGGTGCCGTCGCCCGCACCGCGGCCGGCGATTTTTAATTCGCCGGTTAACTCGCTTTTTGCTGCCTGCCAGGCAGGAAAAATTCCGACGATCACCGTGGCGACTAGCGACGACAATGCGGCAAACACGAGCACGCCGGGACTCACTCCGATCTCGTGTTCTCGTGGAAGCTGAGTCGGACTAAGCGTCAGTAATAATCGAACTCCCCAGAACGCTAACAACGCTCCAGCGACGCCGCCGGTTACCGCCAGCATCAGACTCTCAGTCAACAATTGCCGCACGAGGCGGACCGAAGTTGCGCCAAGCGCTTTGCGCAATGCCAATTCGCGTCGTCGCGCAGACGCACGCGCCAGCGACAGCGTTGCCAGATTCGCGCAGGCGATCAGAAAGACCAACCCGACAGCTCCCAACAGCGTCCACAAAACCATCTGCACATTTCCAACAACAGCATCGCGTAATGGCAACAGCCGGACACCGATCTTTTTGAGATACAGATCACCATATTCCTGTCGTTGGCGCTGCACGATCGCGGTGAGATCTCCTTCCGCCTGTTCGCGGGTGTAACCAGGCTTCAAACGTCCCACCGCGCGTAGAAAATTGGTCGAGCTCCGCACGTTACGCAACGGATCCGCGTCAGGCGCCAACGGAATTGCCAGCTCGGCTTCTCTGATAGGCAGCTCGAAACCTTGTGGGAGGATGCCAACAACTTCATAGCTCTCGCTGTTCAAAGTCAGTGTTCTGCCTATCAATCCGGGATCGCCTCCGAACCGGCGCTGCCAGCATTCATGAGTGACGACTACTACGTGCCGGCTATCAGGCTCGTCGTCCGACGAAGTGAACGCACGACCGAGCGCCGCATTGACCCCCAACATTTGAAACAGATTGGCGGACACGCGCGTTCCCTGTAATCTCTCGCTAGTTTCGGTGCCGGAAAGACTCAGGCCAATGGTAGTGAACGCCGCAATTTGATCGAGGCTCTGGTTCTGGTCACGGTAGTCGAGAAAATCGGGAATGGTGAAAGGTGCGTCTGATCTATCGGTGCGGTTAGACGTTATCCACACCAGCTCATCGGGTTTGTTGAAAGGAAGCTGCCGTAACAACACGGAATTCACGACACTGAAGATCGCGGTGTTCGCGCCGATCCCCAATGCCAGAGTGACTATGCTGACGAATGCAAAGCCGGGGCTCTTCAGGAACATGGACCGGGCCCCGAATCTCAGGTCCTGCCAGAGGGTTTCGATCATTCAGGAATTTTACGGATCTTCTTCAGCCTGTTTGCGCCAAAGTGCAGCCGATTTACGCCTTAATATTAGTTGAGGTAAAAACGAATGACGAAGATGCTGACGCATATCGAAGCGATGGTTAACGGTGATGCACCACCGGCTCCAGTCGCCCGGCTGATCGGGTTTAATGTGATTTCGGTAAAGCCGGGAGAAGCCGTTGTCGAGCTGCAAACATCGGAAAAACATTTCAATCCGATGGGCACAGTTCATGGAGGCGTTCTCTGTGACATTGCCGATGCGGCGATGGGAATCGCTTATGCAGCCAATCTTGAAGAAGGCGAATCGTTCACTACGCTCGAGCTCAAGATCAATTATCTCAAGCCCGTCTGGAACTCACTTTTGCGCGCGACCGCACGCGTCGTAAAACAAGGTCAGACTGTGGGGCTGATTGAATGTGATGTAATCGACGAGAAAGAGAAGCTCGTAGCACACGCCACCAGCACGTGCCTGACTCTGAGAGGCGATCAGGCGCGGGGACGATAAAGTTTCTTCATCCACAGACGACACAGATGACATAAAAACCTGCGTAATATGTGGTTAAAGTGGAGGTGGCAATGGAAGCAACGAGAATTACTACTGATGAAGTGCGGGAACGGATGGATCGCGGGGAAGAATTTACGTTTCTTGATACACGGAATCCAACGGCGTGGGGCCAGTCAGATCAGAAACTGCCGAACGCGCTGCGCGTTCCCGCCGATCAACTCGCGGAACATCTCAACGAGATACCAAAGGACCGGGCGGTCATAACTTACTGTACTTGACCGCACGAAGGCTCCAGCGCCCGTGTGGCGCAGGAACTTGCGGAGCGTGGTTGGAAAAACGTTCATCCGCTGTACGGCGGATTCGATGCGTGGCTCCAGGCGGGCTTACCAGTCGATCCTAAATAGAAGAAGCCACAAAAGGCACAGAAAGCACAAACGTTATGAAAAAATCATTTGTGCTTCTGTGCCTTTTGTGGCTATTTACTAACTCAGTTACTCCAGACTCTCACCCAATCAACCTGCATCTGCTGCGGAAAGACTGTGCTGCCGTCGGGACTACCGACGAAGTTTCCGCCAACCGCAACGTTCAGAATGATAAAGAAAGGTCCCTGAAACTCGGACGTACTGTTGATCCCGCCCGAGATGTTCGCTTCCGCATACTGCACCCGATCGACGTACCACTTGATCGAAGTTCCGGTGCGCGAAATGGCGAAAGTGTGGAAGCCGGAGGTGAGTGACGTCGACGAATTGAAAATTCCGCCAAACGAGACGTGTTGCCCGTTCTGATCGGCCCAGTGAATGGTGCCGAAGTTTCTGAACGGGTTCTGGCCCTGAATCTCCATGATGTCGATCTCGCCGCACGACGGCCAGCCAACGGTGCTGATGCTGTTACCGAGCATCCAGAAAGCGGGCCAGATGCCCTGTGTTTCGGGCGCGTTGATGCGTGCCTCGACCCACGTGTTTATACCGAACGATTGTTTGCCTTGTGTCTTTAGTCGTGCTGAAGTGAACGCGTTGCCACCGAAATTCTCGCGCCGTGTTTCGATGACGAGCATTCCGTTTGCGATTCGCGCGTTCTCTGGACGGCTGGTGTAGTTCTGAAGCTCGTTGTTACCCCAGCCGCCGCCACCGAGATCGAAGCCCCAGTTGGCAGTGCTGATTGCGGATCCGTTGAACTCGTCAGACCAAACCAGGCGCGAGAATCCTGGCGGCGCTCCCGCGGGAGGCTGTGAGCCAACTGCGCCCCATGTAAACTGCTCCCACATACTCGCTGCCGTACGGTCAGACACGAGAGCCGCGCCGCGGTTGAGATCAGCCGTCACAAAACGGTTGGTCGCTCTTCCTCTGAGAGTGAAAGCTCCCCCGGCAAGGTCTGTCCAGGTAAACTGTTCCCACGTTCCGATCGTCGCGCGATCGGCGACGAGTGGAGCGAAGGCGGCACGAGCCTGGTCCGCCGACACCAGCAGACCAGTGCCGATCGATCTAAAGGCAATAAAACCGCCGCCCGCGTCAATCACCTGGAATTGTTCCCAGGCATCGACCGACGAGCGATCGGCGACAAGTGGAGCCCACGTGCCGCGGTTCTGATCAGCCGAAGTGAAAAGACCGTTTGCAGACGCGCGTATCCAGATGGTCTGGCCCACAGGCGCGGCGGCCTGAGCGGCCACGGTCAATAGCAAGCTGGTTAATATTAGAAACAAGATCTTAGTGGCGTGTGACGAGATTTTACTGTTAGAGCTGTTTGGCTTCGCCATTATACTTCCTCCTCATTGGGTGTTGCGCCCTTTTTGAATGGAATGTCGACGTTGTAGGGGAATGCAGGTCCAGGTCGACGTGCTGAGCGTCACGTGAGAACCAATTTGGGAGGCCCTTAATCCAGGTTGGGGATAATATCACGATCAAAGAGACGGAGGACATTTATGGAGCGGCGAGCTTTGCTTCGCGGGTTAGTTTCGTCGGTGGTGGCGGTGCCGGTGATTGGTGCGGTTGAGAGGAGAGGGATTGCGAACGCATTGATAGATGCTGATGACGAGTCGCACATGAGAAGGGTGATCCGGTTAGCTGGAAACAATCCGAAGCACCCGTTCGCAGCGGTCCTCGTAGACCAGGAAAAACGAGTCGTGGCGGAGGGTTGGAACCGCTCGGTTCACAATCCTACGTGGCATGGTGAGATGGATGCGATCAATAAGTGCGCGGCGTCAAATCCCAATATTGATTGGACCAGGTTGACGCTTTATACGACTGCTGAGCCTTGCGCGATGTGCCAGGGTGCTGTCGCCTGGGCTGGGATCAAGCGAGTTGTTTTCGGCTCGTCTATTCCGTTCCTGAAAAGCCTGGACTGGTGGGCCATCGACATCCGCGCTGAGGAGCTCGCACGTCTAGCCGCGTTTCGTAAATGCACAGTTGTTGGCGGAGTGCTCGAAGAAGAGTGCAACAAACTCTTCCGCGCCGCGCTTACTGTCAAATAGTTTCTCATGATGAAGGAGCAACGATGGAGCCTGAGTTTCCTATTTCGGTGCGCTCAAAGATTAGCCACAAAAAGCACAGAAAGCACAAAAGTCTTTTTTGTGCCTTATGTGAATTTTTGTGCCTTTTGTGACCTGCCATCTCCTGGTCCACCCACACTCAAAACACAGGGGCTGGTGTAACATTCAGACATGGGACTAGACCGCCTCGAGATCAAAACTATAATCGTCCTGTTGCTGCTGGGTTGTGTTTCGGTTGTGCTCTACCGGGCGGGTCTGAGCGCGAGCGGGGTTAGTGGGATACGGTTTTTCATAACGGTCGCGTTTATCCAGTCAGCGATCTATCTGCTGGCCGCGTGGATCGTCATTCGCTCTCGTGCTTCGAACTCAACTCTCCTGATCGCCGTCGCATTCGCAGTTATATTTCGTCTGAGCATACTCTTCGCTCCTCCATATCTTTCCGACGACATCTATCGTTACGTGTGGGACGGGCGCGTACAGGCGGCGGGGATTAATCCGTATCGCTACATACCGGCGGCGCCTGAGCTGGCCCACCTGCGCGATGAGAGTATTTATCCGAAGATAAATCGACGCGATTGGGCCCATACGATCTACCCACCGTCCGCTCAAGTTGTTTTCTTTCTCACGACCAGAATTAGCGAGACTGTCACATGGATGAAAGCGACCATGCTCTTGTTTGAGCTGGTGACGATCTGGGCGGTGGCCCAGTTGCTCACGCTGCTCGGCAGGCCGCGACAACTTCTCCTGATGTATGCATGGCACCCGCTCGTCGTTTGGGAGTTTGCGGGTAGCGGACACGTGGACGCTATCGCTATCGCGTTTATTGCTCTCGCGTTTCTTGCGTGGCAAAAGCGATCGAATCCCGGTGCAGGTTTCATGCTCGCTTGCGCCACCCTCGCCAAACTTTTTCCCATAGTTCTTGTTCCCGCGATGCTCAAGCGCGGCCGCTGGAGAATAGCGATCGTCTTCGCGGCAACGATCATCGTTGGCTATATTGCCTATCTCAGCGTTGGACCAAAGGCTGTCTTCGGGTCTGTGCCTGGCTACACACAGGAAATGGGAGTCATTACCGGTCAACAGTTCTATGCGTTGAGCCTCGTGCGTAAGCTGTTTGGATTGGAGTTGCCGTCGATGGTCTACATGATCGCGACAGTAGTTGTGATGGGCGCGCTCGCGCTCTGGGTGCTTGCCAGAAGCGACAGTCACGAAGACACGTTGAAGCACGCGATGTTGTTAGCTACTGCGACTACAGTGCTCTTCGCGCCACATTTTTCCTGGTACTTCTGCTGGCTCGCGCTTTTCCTCTGCTTCACACCACGACTCGCGCTCTTTTACTTAACAATCGCCAGCTTCCTGCTTTATGCAACGTGGTTGGGCGACTCACCCGACGAGATGTTTGTGATCAACTCGCTGATCTATTTGCCTGCGCTATTCATCGGCGTCATCGAATTATTTTGGCGACGCTTCGGATTTCAAAGGATGAGATTCAGTGAGGCTTGAAGTTGTAGACCACGGTCAACGGGTAATCCACTTTCCTGCCATCCAGCTCCGCCGGCTCAAACTCAATTAGCCTCGCCGCCGCAATCGCGCGCTCGGTCAACCCGTGCGGTAATCCCTTGACGACGCGAATTCGAGTGACCTGACCTGTTGCCGCAAACAATACACGTAGCACCACCTGCCCTCTTACGTCGTTGCGGCGCGCCTCCTCCGTGTATCCCGCATCTGGTTTGGAGCGGATCTCGAGCCTCTTGAACGTAGGATTTTTCGGGTAGCTCGCGTAATCAGGATCTCGCAGTGGCTGAGTTATGTTCTGCTTCGTTGGCGATGTGATTTCTGAAGAGCCTGCTTTGCCGAGCCCGCCCGGTGAGTCCTGCGCATTTGAGACAACGACACATGCGAGTAGAAGTAATGGTGCGAGTCGAGATATCTTCATAATCGAGGACAACAAACAGCCTATAAGAATTTGGTGCAAGCTGCAAATTTTTAGATCGTGGACACGCTCGATAACAAATACCAGATCGAACAACTCCTCGGAAAAGGAGGAATGGGCGCCGTCTATCGCGCCACGCATCTCGGCACAAAACGGACCGTGGCCGTCAAAGTCATCCATCCACAGCTCTCAACTCACGATCAGTTTGTAGCGCGGTTTCGACGTGAAGCAGAGGCTGCGGGGCGACTGCGGCATCCGAATGTTGTTGACGTCACTGACTTCGGCATCGCACACACCACGAATGGTTCAATTGCTTACCTCGTGATGGAGTATCTCGATGGATGCACGTTGGCTGAAATCGTTTCCGAGGAAGGCGCGCTGCCGGTCGCATGGGTAATCGACATTCTGGAGCAGGTGTGTGCGGCAGTCGAAGAAGCGCATCGCGCCGGCATCATTCATCGGGATCTCAAGCCGGACAATATCTGGCTCGAGCCGAATGGACGTGGTGGTTACACGGTGAAGGTGCTCGACTTCGGCCTCGTGAAGCTCGCTCAGCAGGAGGAAATTGGCCGCGGATTTACGCGGATTAACGCAGATCGGAGCGGGTTTTCTGAGGAGTCGGCCACGTTGATCAAGTCGGACAGTTTGACCGCGATCGGATCGGTGATGGGCACTCCGTTTTACATGTCGCCGGAACAATGTCGCGGCGAGCATCTTGATAGACGCTCTGATATTTACAGCCTCGGCGTGGTTGCGTACCGGCTGCTGACGGGTGAGACACCTTTTGCTGGTCCACCTCAGGAAGTAATCGAGCTGCACAAGACTGCGGAGCCTCCGCAGATTCGCGAGAAGAATCGCAAGCTGCCGCGGAAGATGGCGCGTCTCGTGATGTCGGCGCTCGCTAAAGATCCGGCGGAACGACCGCAGAGCGCTGCCGGATTTGCCTCAGCATTGCGCGCGAGCTGGGAAGGACCAACTCACTTGTTGCGACAGGCATTCGCGCTCTACAGCGAACACTTTCCGGCGTTTTTCAAGATCGCACTGATTGGATATGCGCCGTTCACTTTACTCGCGCTTTTCAATGTGTTGGACGTGGTCGACGGGCAGCGATTCGATCAAACACAACTGATGACCTTTGCCGTCGGAATGTTTGTCGCGATGGTGATCACGCTCTTGTTTGCTTATTTCTTTGTGACAGCAGCCATTGTGCCGGTCGTGCTGCAACTGACGATCGCGCCTTTGCGAGCGGTGCAGATTAAAACGGCGGTGACAGCCCTGAAACGACGCTGGCGAATCTTTGCGCTCACGTCGCTACTCGTGTTGGCGTTGATTCTGCTCGGGTCAGTTTTGTTTGTTGTACCGGGATTGATCGCGGCGGTTGTGTTTGGACTCTATGCGCCGGTTGCGATCATGGAGCAGCATGGCGTGCGCGGCACTTTGCGACGCAGCAGGATTCTGAGTCGCAGAGCGTTGGGAACAGTGCTCGTCATTACGCTCGTTCAGTTTGCACTCCCGGTTTTGGTCTGGAAGGCGGCAGTGTACACAGACTTCACGCTACAGTTTCATGACGACTGGTCTCCGAAACAGGTTGGTTTCAACTTCTCGATGTCGGGACCTTCGGCGCTGTACCAGTTGTTGAATGTATTCGTCACACCGATTACGGCGATCATGGTGTCGCTGCTTTATTTGAAGACGAGGAAGGCGGGCGGTGAGTCGCTGCGAGATGCGAGCGAGCAGTTTGAAGCGCTTGATATACCGCGGAGCAAGTGGGAGCAGCGGATGAAGAGCCGCTGGACCATCACGCGGCCGCCCACGAGCACCTGAAAGGAAGTGGCAATGAAACGTTTATGGTTTGGGGTTGCGGTACTGGTTGTAGCGGTCGTCGCAGTTGTTTATTTCGTGGTGGACCGGCCGGGGGCGTCGGGTTCGCCTTCAGTCGACACGCCGGCTTCTCCGGTACAGGCGCCGGCTGTCGAGATCACTTACATTGCGAATGAGGGTGTGCTGATTTCATCGGGCGGCAAACAAGTGCTGATCGATGGTTTGCATCGCGAGTATGGGCTTGAGTACGCGTTTCTACCTCCTGCGGAGCGGGACAAGATCGAGAATGCGAAAGCGCCGTTTGATGCGATCGATCTGATACTCGTATCGCACCGGCACCTCGATCACTTTCATCCCGAATCCGTGGGGCTACATTTGCAGCACAATCCGAAAGCGGTGCTCGTCTCGTCTCAGCAAATCGTGGATGAAGTTGAGAAGAACTTTAAAGGTTTCCAAGCGATTAGATCGCGCGTGACCGCTGCGACACCGCCGTGGAGAGAGCGAGTGGCGATGAAGGTGGCAGGGATTGATTTTGAGATCCTCGGTCTGCGGCATGGCACCGGACGGCACGCCACGATTCAGAATTTGGGACACATTATTAAGCTCGGCGGCAAGAAGTTGTTGCACGTCGGCGATGCGAATACGTCTGTTGAGAATTTCGAGAAGTTCAATCTCGATGAGGAAGGGATCGACATCGCGATCCTGCCTGACTGGTTCCTGCTCTACAGCGAGGGACAAACAATTGTCAGGGAACACATCAAGCCGAAACAGATCATCGCGGTCCACGTCTCACCCTCCAATGGCGAAAAAGTAGCCGCACAAGTCAGGCAGGCGTTTCCCGGCGCGGTGGCGTTCACGACGATGTTGGAGAAGAAGCAGTTTTAGCCACAAAAAGGCCCAAAAACACAAAAGTTAGTTTCGGAATGCGAATCCTGGCGGCAGGAGTGACTCGCGCAGATCTGCCACGGCTGGGTGTTTGGGTGCGCAGATCGTAAAGACTCAAAATGAGATCGACAGAGTACGCCGCAACTTGCCACTGCTAGCGTCCAGAGCTTTAGCTGGTCGTCATAACCGCCACTGGCCAACGTGTTGCCCTGCGGATCAAAAGCAACACACATAACATCACCTCGTTTTCGAGCGTGCGCAGCAACTTCACTCCCGGTGGCAGTTCAGCCTGCACTCTCGCGGCAGCTCGTGGCCTTCGTTTTTTCGTGGTCTTTTTAGTCATCAAGTACCATCACTTAAAGCCCCAGCGCTTTAGCTTTCGATCGCTACGGCACGTCGACAACGGGCGCGCTCTGGCGCTCTCGATCTCGATCACTCGATGCGTCTCACGATCCACGCGCACCTTCATGCAGGCGCAGCCGTAACCATAGTGCACGTTGGTTTCGATCCATTGCCTTCGTCCAAACTCAGGCCAGTCGCCTTCGGCCTGGTAGCCGCCTTGCACACTGATGATCCACTCGGCGTCACGATCGTGCAGCGAAGCGTTCGAAGGCGTGGGATTGCTGAACCAGCCGCAACGTGTCTCGAACTTTCCGAGCGAGCGAGGCTGGCCGCTGACGAGAGTTGCTCCGATTAGAAGTAAGCACCCGAAGAATATTTTCCACATTAGTTCATCGTCTCACTGTAGTTAACGGGAAATCCCTGTTTGTCCCGGCAAGTGCACGTGGGCTCTGCCGTCCGTTCGTTTGCTCGCGCACCTTAACACTCACAAAATCAAAAAGCTCGCCAGTAGTAATTACGCGATCACGATTCACATCAGCCACACCACCCAGACCTTCAAGAACCGCCCACGTAAACACGCCATGCCCGCCGCCCCACTTCTTCCCTTCCTGCGAGATCTCGTTGACGTCAGACGAAGTCAAAAGCGCGCGCCCCTCACCGCTGAAGAGCTTTTCAGCGTAAACGTTAAAGGTGTTGTTTTCGTTACGCTCGAGCTGGCGAGCCCCGGTCGCCGGCGGCCCATCGACACCACCGCTATGACACGCATCGATCAGAATCACCATTCGCTTCGCCCGCAAACGAGTCGTAAACAAAGTTTGCAGCTCAGACATGTTCAACGCAGTGCGCGACATGTTCGTCACCTTGCTGTCGTGCAGCACAAGATACAGATTCTTTGGGTCGAACGGATCCTGCGTCCCGTGGCTCGCCACGAATAAAAACACCAGATCATTTTCACGCGCGCGGTCCAGAAAAAGATCTACCGCCGCACGCACGTTCTCGACCGTCGCGTTTTCATTTTCGAGATAACTGATGTCTGCGTCTTTGAAGCCCGCGCGCGTTTTCAGAAACTCTGCAATACTCCGCGAATCGGCATGCGCGTACTCCAGATCGTTCAGTCCACCCTCGTGAAACTTATAACGCGAGACGCCAACAACCAGCGCATAGCGACGGCCGCCAAACTGAGCCGAGCCCGCCGAGATGACAGGTCGCGCTGATTTTGTTACCTGGTTAGATCCCGCATTGATCACAAACGAAGCGTAATACTCTTGTTGCGCGCGATCGATAGCGCTGATCTCGACAACGTTCTTACCCGGCCGCAGCCGAAACCGCTCGTGTCTCTCCAGATCGAGTGTAACCACTTTGCCCGCGGAGGCGGCTTTGACGGTTTGGATCGTATTCGCCGACTCAGCATTAACGACTGTGTAGATTCTTTCGTAAGCGATTTTGTCTGCCGCGGGTTCGGCTATGTGAAGCTTGACTGTGTTGATCTGAGTGGTGTCGATGCGAACTTCCAACGACGTGATTCCCGATCTGTTGAGTTGCGGAATCTCGAGAGAGAACGGCGCTCGCGATGGCACGGCCTTGAGATCCTGGGCACGCGCAAGCTGGAGGAGCAATGCAGCAACAATCGCGAGCGTCAGAGCTAACAGGATTCTTTGTCTATTCATCGGGGAATCCTAACGCTGTCGCCCGCTCTCGCGGGCTCGCGGGTCTTTCTAAATATGGATCCTGGGGCTTGCGCCCCAGGCTTTATGCTTACGCCTGCTTCGCAGGCTAAACTGCTATTGCCGTCGAGTGGTTGTTTTCTTAGTCTGCGGCGGCGCGACGGGCACTGCGGGAGCTGGATCACTCGCCGTCGTGACGACTGGTCGCTGAGCCACCGGCGAAGTGACACCAATCGGCTCGATGTTCTTCGTCGAGACGTTCATCGCCGGGATCGCAGTCCACGACGTTTCCCCGGCATCCTGCATGTAGTCGTAAATCAGATCCATGTTGGCAGGCAGGGCGCCGGCGTTCTGACGCTGGTATAACTGCACGTACTCTTTGAGGTTCTCGACGATCTCACGCGTGTGCGATTCTCTGCTGTCGATCATCGCGAGCGCGCGATGGAGGTATGGCTCCGCGAGGACCTTGCGCCGATCGTACTGGACCGCGAGTGCAAACTCATTCAGCGCTCGTTGTTTCTCACCCAGAGTACGCGCGGTGAGTTTAAGCACGACGCCGTAGTAGTAATGCGCAAACGGATCGTTAGAGCGAATTCTGAGAGACTCTTCGAGGTTTCCGCGGGCCATGTGAAACATGTCGTAATAGAAAGCGCGAATGCCATTGTCACGACGAATCGCGGCCATCACTGACTGGAACTCAGCGCTACTGCCAATCAACTCACCAGCGTCCAATAGCTCTTGGACTCGGGCAGCATACTCCCCAGTAACAGCCGCCTGACTCGCTTGCTCGCGGGTGTCTGCACTTGCAGTTGGATCGAGCTTTTTGCCGGAATCCAGTGGTTTTTCCGGCTTTGGGAGCATAGCTTTCACAGTCTCATTAACCTGCTGCTGCATATTATGTTGATTGAATGCTTCTGCACCTGCAAACAGCATAGTTGTACCTGAGGTGATCAGCAGGGGAATCGCTGTAGTTAACGCTGGCTCACGCTCGACCAGGCGCGCTGCACTCGCGATAAATCCTAAACCTGCCCGCTTGTCGCGTTGCGTGAGCGATTTCAGCTTGGCATAGAACTTCGGAACTTCGCGCGGGTCATACTTACGATCCAACATGTAGCGCAGCGCAGCTTCGTCAGCCTGGTCCTCCTGCTGGCGATCCCAGCCGATAACTGAATCCGGCATGGCCAATTTGAAAATTGTCGGCACGGCGGCATCAGCAAGTAAGGTCACGCCGAGTCCCGTGATGTTTCCGGCGTCTACCATGCCCCTTGTCGCAATTCCTAATCCGATCTTGGCGAACATACCAAATTTCTCTCTCTGTTGCCGGTTCTTTTCATTCCAGTCTTCCAGACCCTCGGCAACGAGGACATCATCTTTCCAGTGTTCCTTCTCAACGTGTCCGATCTCATGCCCGAGCACATAAGACAGTTGAGCCTCGTTGTCGATTGAGGCGAGCAAGCCGGTCGAGACATAAATCGTGCCGGTCGAAAGTGACCGCGCTTCAGGTACGGGGTTGAGCATGATCCGAAACGCGTAGAGCTTGTCAGACCCGACGGGCACCATGGATTGCCCGACTCTATTGACGTAATCCTGCGCGAGCGGATTGTTGTATAAGGTCGTGTCGCCGGCCACCTTGTATTTATCCTTCTTTACCAGCTCGCCCTTGGCGTCTTGCGCATTAATTGAGAAAGCATATTCACTGTGCTCGCGCTGCATGCGGCGATACGCTTCGTCTACTTCGAGGCGAAATTCGGGATTACTGTCATAGCGTTGTTTGCTGAATTTATATACCTCCAGCCACTTGCGTTCCTGCTTTGAGAGGGTGCTCTTTTCGTCTTTTGCGGGTTTGTCTTTCTTGTTCTGGTCCTTGTTTTCCTGTTGAGCGCGCCCGGCCGCCACTGAAGGCAGAAGCAATGGGAGAAGCAGCGCGAACATGACCATCGAGGCAATTCGTGATCGATGAGAGTGGGTAAGCATTTAGAGATCTCCTCGGGAAAGGCTGGCGATTGGATGGGCGCCAACGAGAGTTTGATAGAGCGATTGCGGTCTTTAAGGAATGCTGATCACGTGAAGAATCGCGTCAGCAGACCGCGTGAAGTTTTGCGTGGCGCATAATCTAAGACGAGAGAAGACACATGTCAATGCAGTTTTGCCACAGAGGATGAATTGTAGGGGCGGCCCTCTGTGGCCGCCCCAGTGTGGAGGGTTACGCTGGGGCGGCCACGGAGGGCCGCCCCTACAGTTACCAGAACAGGGCTCGGAGGAGGGTTTCGTTTTCAGGGCGACAGGATTGAGTGTTGTCGTAGAGCTTCAGGCCAGCGCGGAGCTTACTGACGAGATCTGTGTTTTGTAGCCGCTCCGCTGCGCTGATCATTCGTCGTTGCCAGCCGGCCGCTTCGCTGCAACGGCCGAGCTCTGCAAGCGCGAGTGCGACGAGTGCGCCGTGTTGCGCTGCGCTGGTTGCGGTGTAGACACGTTGTGCGAGATCGAGGGCTCGCGTGCCATTGCGCAGCTCAGTTTGTGGGGAGGCGGCGAGTAGATAGGCCACACGTGAGTATTCCACCAGCGCTTCGTCGAGGCGTTTCGCTTTTTCCAACTCCTGGGCCAACAGTAACCTGGCGTTGAGATCGTTTTCTTCAACACGCAGAGCAGAACGCAAATGAGTAATCGCCTGCTCGTGTTTGTTTTGACGGGCCAAAAGAACGGCGAGGTTGTAATGCGCGTTTACCCGGCCGGGTTCGATCTTCAATGCTTCTTCAAACTGTTCGATCGCGCCATTCACATCGCCTACTTGCGTGAGTGCAGCGCCAAGATTGATGCGCGCGGTAACGCTCTCAGGCTTCGCCACGACAGCTTTGCGAAACTCAGTAGCCGCGTCCGCATATCGCCGCGCCTCGAATGCAACCTTGCCGCGCGCAAGATAAACACGCTCACCGGTTATCAAATCACGCAAACCATCTACGAGCGGATCTGCTACTCGCACACCGACGGACCCTTGTTGAGCCAGATGCGCTTTTGCTTTTTCAGCGTCTCCGAGACCGCGATAAGCCATCGCCAGTGAGTAGTGAACGCGATTGGCCTCAGGCACGTGGGCCAGCGTCTTTTGAAAATGATCGACGGCCTCAGCGTAGCTGCGCTTCGACACGGCGACTTGTCCGAGCCCGTAGTGAGCAGCCGGACTGTTTTTATCGATCCCGAGTGCGGCGCTAAAACTCTCTTTCGCTTCGTCCAAGCGGTTCAGTTCCAGAAAGATGTTCCCGAGGTTGACGAGCGCGGCAACGTAATCAGGACGCAGCGTGCGCGCGCTCTGGTAACGGCGTATCGCATCGTCAAAATGGCCTTCCTGTTGGTCCAACTTGCCGAGCAGGTAGATCCAGCGAAAATCGTTTGGCACAAGCTGATTTGCTTTCAGGTAACTGTCGCGGGCCGCAGCGGTGAGTGAATAAGCGTGGTAGAGCTCGCCGAGCTTTCCATACTCTTCACTCAGGGCTGTTTTTGTTGTCGCAGGATTTTTTGCGAGCGCGGCGAGTGCAGCCTGTGCCGACGTGATCTGATCGCGAACGCTTTCTTCGAGGGTTGAGAGATCGGGTGTTTGTGCGTGAAGGGTAGTCACGACGAGAACCAAAAGAATGATTCTCACGCAAAGACGCAAAGGCGCAAACCGGGTGTTAGACCTCATATGCCTTCTTCTCTGTTACACAGAGAAAGCGTACTACCTGTGCCCTTGTTTCAGAGTCGTATATCGATCAATCGACACATCTTTCCACTCTTCAACCGCGCCGTCCGGCCAACGCACGCGCACTACTTTCCCTCGTGTCGCGCCGCCCAAGCCAACAAGCACGCGCGGGTCGTTGCCCGAAAGATAACTACCATCAGTTCTCGCTCGCCGCCGCAGGATCTTGTTATCTTCAAGCACGATCTCCACCTGCGCGCCCAACATATCTCGACCACTTTTGCCAACCAGTCGTAATCCCAACCAGTGGTTTCGGTTTCCAACCTGATTAAGAAACAACCTCGCTGGTCCATTGTTGTTGGTGACGAGGAAATCCGTATCGCCATCGTTATCGACATCGCCGAACGCAGCGCCGCGACTCACCTCCAGCACTGAAAACTCCGCACCCAGCCCCTCTACGATCTCGACAAAACTCTCTTTCCCCGTATTGCGGAAGATTTGATTCGGTTGGCCCAACGGAAACGGGTTCTTTTGCCGTACGAGCTCCGGCAACAATTGCACCGCTCCGTTCGCGACGAACAAGTCGAGCCACCCGTCGTTGTCGTAATCAAAGAAGAACGTGCCAAAACCGGTGAAGCGACGACCCGGCATACCAAGGCCGGCTTCGCGTGTGCGGTCTTCGAAGAGCGCCTCGCGAGTGTTCACATAAAGAGTGTTGGTCTCGTCCATCAAGTGGGTGATAAAGATGTCATCAGTGCCGTTGCCGTCGAAGTCACCAGCGTCAACACCCATCCCGGCCTCGGCTTGCCCGTTCCGGTTAACAGCGCAGCCCGCCAGCAGCGCGTCGTTAACAAACGTACCGTTCTTTTGGTTGGTCCAGAGCTGATTGTGATCGCCATCGTTTGCAACATAGATATCGATCCAACCGTCGTTGTTGAAATCCGCCGTGACGACTCCTAATCCATGGCCAAACTCCTTGTCGACTCGAGCCGCAACAGTTACGTCTGCAAAAGTTCCGTTGCCCTTATTGTGAAACAAACGGTTGCCCGGCGCACGAAAGACACGCGGCGTGCAATAGTCTTTCGCGGTGGTAGCGGCATAACAGTTCGGACTGTTGGTAACAGAAAAGTCGGCATAGTTAACGATCATCAAATCGAGCCAGCCGTCACGATCGTAATCAAAGAACGAGGCGCTTGTGCTCCAGCGCGGATCGTCAGTCCCACTCTCTTTCGTGACATCGACAAACTTGCCGTCACCTTTGTTCAGATACATCTGGTTCGAACCGAGATTCGTCAGATAGAGATCGGTCAAGCCATCGTTGTTTATATCACCGGTCGCTACTCCCATGCCGTAGCCCGTCGCGAGGATGCCGCTTTTCTGAGTTACATCAGTGAATGAAAGTGTTTTGCCCGGTATGAGCTCGTTGCGGAAAAGCTTGCCACGCGGCGGCTCCGTACCACGCCACGGAAACAACGTGTTGTTCGGCTGAGTATTCGGCTCCAGCACGTTGCCCTGAACAAGATAAACATCCAGGTCGCCGTCGTTATCGAAATCGAAAAGCGCCGCACCACTACCCGTGATCTCCGGCAGGTAAAACTTCCCCGTCATCCCGTTGTAATGCTGAAACCTGAGCCCAGCCTGCTGTGCCACGTCTTTAAATAAAGACGTAACGAGGAAGAGGCTCAGGAGTATTAACTTTGCTGTCATTTGCTTGAGATCCGCGTTCATCCGCGTCAATCCGCGGCTAAAAATAACTGTCGTCGGCGCGTGCTTTCAAGGTATGGATTCTCTGAACTCGGTCTACAGTAGTTAGCGGCAATTGGGATGGCCGCAGCTACAGCGGATCTCCGTGCCACCCACGCTGTCCGCGTTCTCACAATAAGTGCTGCAATACTCCTCATCCTCGGGCGCCATGCATTCGCACGGCCCGTGCGCGCACGTTTGTCTATCCTGGGCGTTGTTCATTCTCTTTCTCCCTTACTGAAATTTCTAGTCTAAGTGTCAGTTTGTGCAAGCCGCTAGTCTGTACCATGCCGAACAAATCCGTTCTAAATCCGTGTAATCTGTGGCAAGATCCTCGCGCCATGAAAAGAGCCCCCCTCTTTCTAACGATAACCATCATCACCGCCGCCGTTATCTCGTGTAAGAACGTTGGGCCAACTCAACAGGCGAGCGTTGCGACGGCCGTGGCGAGTCCGAGCACCGCCACGGCAACGGGATACATTACCGATGACGCAGATGTAATTGATCAATCTATGCGAAAGCAGTTGGAGACGGCACTCGCAGCGCTGAAGGAACGTAAGAAGATCGATTTCTCGATAGTGACGGTGAAGAGCACTGGCGATAAATCAGTGCGCGACTATTCACTAACGCTCGCTCGTCAACGCAAAAGCGACAGCATTGAAGAAAACGTCAGCGGCCTGCTATTGCTCGTCGCCATCGACGATCGAAACTGGCACATTCAAATCACTCGCAACCTTGAGGCATTGCTAACCAACGAGATCCTCACCAACCTGAGCACACCGATGACCGACGCATTCCGGCAAAAGCAATACGGTGAAGGCATCCTCAAATACGTAAATGCAATCATCGCGAAACTCGAGCAGACTTGATGTTCGACCCTTTTCTCCCCACCGAAGCGAAAATTCAGAAAGTCCTTGACCGCCGGAACGGATGCACTCGGTACTGACGTTCCCGGCGACAACACAGCGGGACAAGGCTCCACACCGTTGACGTGGAACCTGCAACCGTAAAATCTGTGAATCTGTAAATAAAAAGGTGCACGAATGAGGCTGAGTAAACTGATGTTGGCTCTGATTTGGTTAGCGATGATTCACAGCACTGTGATGGGCCAGGAACAGAACATACAAAGCCTCATTCGTGACCTGCATAATCTTCGTTGGGAAGGCCCTCATCCAGTCGCAATTCCACTCCAGTGGGATCTGCGGCTGACTGAGCCAATGCGCAGGATTTTGGAAATCGGCGTCTCCCGCGCAACCGGACCTGCTCGCCAATATTAACAATCCGGCAATCAGAGATCAGATCATTATTCTGTTGGGAGGCGTCGGTGACGAACGGGCTGTTGGTCCGATCATAAATGCCATGATTTCGAAGAAAAACCTCAAGTCGACTCCGAATTCACAGCGGATTAATCTGGCGGCAAATATTGCCCTGACCAACATTACTGTGGCGGACGTCATCTGGCATTACGGCGGTGGAGTCGTGCAGACGGAGCCACCTAAAGATTCCAAAGAGCGCTGGCTGAAGTGGCAGAAGCGAAACCCCGATTTTGCAGTGAAAAAGATCACGCGAGATCGCAATTACTCAAACTACCCAAACTACGGTATCTACAAACAGCCGTGAAGATTTGTTTTTGAAACCGCCTCACTTTCGGGATTTAATTACCTCAGAATTAAAAGCGTTCACTCATTTAGGGGGAAATCGATGTCACCACAATCAGAGATGCCGGTGCGGACGCTCGGCCGGACGGGAGTGAAAGTCTCCCTTATCGGTCTGGGCGGTTGGCACCTGGGTTTCAAGTCTATGGATGAGGACTTGAGCATTCGCATCATTCGCTCCGCAATCGATAACGGCATCAACTTCATGGACAACTGTTGGGACTACAACGAAGGCGCGAGCGAAGAGCGCATGGGCAAGGCGCTAAAAGATGGTTATCGCGAGCGCGTCTTCCTGATGACGAAGATTGACGGGCGCACGAAAAAGGAAGCCGCCAAACAACTGGACGAGTCTCTCAGGCGAATGCAAACGGATCATATCGATCTGGTCCAACATCACGAGATTCTTCGTTACGAAGATCCGCATCGCATCTTCGCTCCGGAGGGAGCGAACGCGGCGCTGCTCGAAGCACGCGAGGCGGGAAAGATCAGTTTCATCGGGTTTACCGGTCATAAAGATCCACACATTCACATGAACATGCTCGATGTGGCGATGGAAAATGATTTTCAGTTTGACGCAGTGCAAATGCCGCTCAACGTGATGGATGCGCACTACCGGAGTTTCGAGAAGATGGTCCTGCCGCGACTGGTCCAGGAAAACACCGGCGTGCTGGCCATGAAGACGCTAGCGAATGGAACGATCCTGGAGTCGAATACCGTCACCGCGCTAGAGTGTCTTCAGTATGCCATGAACTTGCCGGTGTCAGTCGTGATCACGGGTTGCCAGAGTATGGAAAATCTCGAGCAGGCGCTAACGGCCGCACGCACGTTCAAGCCGATGAGTGACGAGCAGGTGAGGAGCATTCTTGATAAGACTGCCGAAGCTGCAGCGCGCGGGAAGTTTGAGCTCTTCAAAACTACGTCGATCTACGATGGGACGGCGGTGCATCCGGAGTGGCTGGGTGAAGAGCCACCTGAAGTGCAGCGCGTAATGCAAACCTCTTGAAGAGAAAGCCATCCACAGATTACAACAGATTTTATTCTGTGTAATCTGCGGGAAATCTGTGGATAGCTTTTCTGGAAATTGTTTCGCTCTGCAGATCCAGATCGAGCGAGGGTTCCTGGCGCATGACTCGTCGTAGCAGAAGCGGTGAGTCAAACATTTGCTCGAGGCCTCGCACGATGGCGTAGCGGGGGTCGTCAGCGACACGCACCGGCAGCTTCGTTTCTTCGCGCAGGTACTCGTCTAAACCACCAAACAGCGCGCCGCCGCCGGTGAGGATGATGCCTCGATCGTAAATATCACCCGCCACTTCAGGCGGAAGCTCTCCCAGAGTCGCACTCACACCCGCCACGATCTGCCGCACCACTTCCTGCGCGACCGGATAAATCTCACCAGCACTGATTTCGATCGAGCGCGGCATCCTCGTGAGCACGTCGCTACCATTGATCGGAATCTCCTGCGCGAGGTTCAGGGGAACAGTTGCTGACGCAAGCTCGAGCTTGAGCCGTTCCGCCGTTCGGTAGCCGATGAGTAAACCGCGATGACGTCTAACATGATTGACGATCGCAGCATCGATATTTGAGCTGCCGATCCGCTCAGCGCGGGCGCGAATCGTTTTGCCGCTCGCAACGATCGCAACGTTGGTGGTGCCGCCGCCGATGTCCACGACTGCCGAAGCGCGCGTATCGTCTGCGCTAACTCCCGAACCAAAAGCTGCCGCAAGACCCTCTTCGATCATTCCGACGCGGCCGACGTGCGCGTGTTGTGCCGCACTCAGCAATGCTCGTCGCTCGACGGGCGTGACGTCGGAAAAGACGCTCATCAACGCGCGGCGACTGAAGGCTGAGAGACCGCCGCGTGCCTGCCCGACAAAGTACGCGAGCATCTCCTTCGTTCTTTCAAAGTCTGCGACGACGCCGTTGAGCATCGGCGAGATCACGCTGACGCCACGTGCTTCACGACCATACTTCTGCTTCGCTTCACGTCCGATCGCGATCACTTCGCCTGTCAGAGTATCGACGGCGACGAGAGAAGGCTCATCGACAACCACGCCGCGCCCGCGCACGGCGATGATGGTTGATGCCGACCCCATGTCGATTGCCATCGAATCGGACACGAGATTCTGCAAAGCCCCGACACCGAGGAACGCTGCTGTCTTTCGCATGAACGCCATTGCGCATCATGATAACGGAAGATCGGGACATCGCGTAAAGCCGGTGAATCCTGAAATCCTGTGTAAGTCTTTTACAGGATTACAGGATTAACAGAATTTTCAAGATTACATCAATTGATCGCTATCCAGGCCTGAGGTGTTGCGATCCTTGCGCGGCACCGGTTCCTTCGTGCGTGGATCAGTGGACAGGAGGTTCGTCGTCACTTCAGTAACTGACGCAGGCGCGGGAGGCAGCGCAGTAGTGGTGATGGACGATTTGAATGCCGGCTGCGCGGCGGTCGTTAAGCTCTTCGTGTCACGGGGATTGAGAGTGCGGTGTAGTTGCCAGGCTCCATTAAACAATAAAAATCCTCCATAAATCGCCAGCGGGAGCCCTACCCATAACATTGGACTTTGTAGCCGAGCGTTTGAATAGCATTGACGAGGCGCGCTCGCACACTGCCAACATCGCCCGGGATAGCCAAAGTTAAGTCGTGATCGCTGATGGTGGATGTGTAATCGTCGCTCATAGGGCCAGTACGATGCGAAAGAGAGAAGGGTTTCGCTATCTTGTAAATTCTGTAAATCCTGAAATCGTGGGAAAGACTTAGACAGGATTTCAGGATTCTCCAGAATCTGCACGATTTACTGATGACGTAACACCACTATTGGGTCAACACGCATGGCACGTTGCGCGGGGATCAGGCACGCCAGTAACGCGACGAGTCCGAGCAACGCCACAATCATCACGAATGTGAGCGGATCGGTCGGTGTCACGCCAAAAAGCATGTTCTCAATAAAACGTGTGAGACCGAACGACGCAAACACGCCAACAACCGCACCAACCCCCACCAACACCAATCCCCTGCCGATGATAAGCTTCAAAATCGATCGCGGCTGCGCGCCAAGCGCCATCCGAATTCCAATCTCGCGCGTGTGCTGCGCGACCGTGTAGCTCATCACGCCGTAAACACCAATCACCGCCAGCAACAACGACACGCCCGCAAAAACACTCAACAACGTCGTGTTCACGCTCTTGTCTTTCACGGTATTCTCAATCACGAGATTCATCGTATTTACCGCATAAATCGGCTGCCCCGGATCGACAGCCTGGACCTCGCGTCGTACGGCAGCCGCGATGTTGCTGTCGTCGATCGTCGAACGTACGAGCAGTCGCATGTTCCAACGCATGTCGGCCCAGAACGTCTTGAGCGTGTAAGGCGCATACAGCTCCGGCGCCGGTGGGCGCAGCAGACCGTAGTTCTTCACGTTGCCGACTACACCGATAACCGTCAATTTATTGGTATCACCGATACGCTTTCCGATCGGATCTTCGTTGGGCCAGATCCGCTCTGCCATTGCTTCGTTGATCACAATGACTGGCTGGTTATCGTCACCATGCTCTTTACTAAAGAGACGCCCACGCAACAACGGAATGTTGACGGTTTGGAAGTAGTTGTCACTGACCGCACGATACTCGACGAGCGGCGACTCGTTCGGCGGATACGTTTTGCCCTCGACGGTCACGTTTGCGTTAGTTCCCATCTCTTCGATCGGCAGGTGCGAAATCAATGCCGCCGATTCCACACCCGGCAAGGTGTTCAAACGCTCAAGCACGTGCGTGTAAAAGCGGTTCGCTGATTCAGCATCTTTGTACTTATCACGCGGCAAAGAAACTTTTGCCGTGAGCAAATTCTGCGGGTGTAGTCCGGGTTGGATGTCGCGGATGCGCATCACACTGCGAATCATCAGGCCCGCTCCAATCAGTAAAACTACCGCCGCTGCGATTTCAACCACCACGAGAACGGGACGCAGCCAGGCGCCAACCACGCCGACCGACATCGTGTTGCCGCCTTCTTTAAGCGTGTCCTGCACGTCGGTTTTCCCGGCTTGCAGCGACGGAATCAAACCAAACACAACGCTCGTCAGCATCGCTACACCGACCGTGAACAGTAACACACGCGCATCGATCCCGATCTCCTGCGAGCGTGGCAAAAACGGAAAAGCGAGCTTGCCGAGCACACTCATGCCCCACCAGGCGAGCGCGACTCCCAACGCGCCGCCGATCACGGAAAGCAACAACCCCTCGGTTAGAAACTGTTGGACCAACCGGCGACGTCCGGCTCCAAGCGCGATGCGAATGCTGATCTCACGACGACGAACCGTGGCGCGCGCGAGCAGGAGGTTGGCGACGTTCGTACACGCGATCAGCAGCACGAATCCAACTGCAACCATCATCATCAAAAGAGGCGAGCGGACATTCGCGATCCACAGCTCTTCGATTTGCATCAGCCTGATGCCGCGCCCGTTTTTGTATTGCTCTTCGAGTCGCTGCGCGATGCCGTTCATCTGCTCGCGTGCCTGCGCGAGAGTTACACCCGATTTGAGACGTCCGATCACGAGATACTTGTGATCGCCTCGATTCGTGCGGTCCTGCTCGGGAAAGACAAGTGGTGACCACATCTGCACCGTGCGATACAGCGACGAAAGCTCGGACGGCATCACTCCGACCACGGTGTACTTTTGCCCGTTAACAGCGATCGACTGGTTGACGATATTCGGATCTGCGGCGAAGTTACGGCGCCAGAGATCGTTGACCAATTACAACCACTCTTTCCTGGCCCGCAACGTCTTCACCGGGAACAAACGCGCGGCCAAGAGCTGGTTTTACTCCGAGCACGTCGAAGTAGTTGGCGCTCACGCGTATGCCGGGAATGCGCTGCGGAGTGTCGCCGCCTTCGAGATTGAAGCTCGTGAACATGTATGCGGACATGCCCGCGAAGACGGTGTTCTGATTTTTCCAGTCTTCGAAATATGGCACCGAGACGGATCCGTAGCCGTCAGGCTTGAACGTTTCGGAAAGATCGACGAGTTGTTCTGATTCGGGAAACGGCAGTGGCTTGAGCAGAACGGCGTTAACAGCGGAGAAGATCGCGGTGTTGGCGCCGATGCCGAGCGCGAGTGTGAGCGCGGCGACGATCGTAAAGCCCGGTCGCTTCGCCATCATTCGAACCGCGTAGCGCAAATCCTGGATGAAGTTCCTCATGCCACCGCCTCCTCTTTTTAGCCACAAAAAGGCACAAAAACACAAAAATGTTTTTTCAGTCAGAGGTCTCAAATAGCCCGGCTGATGTGCTTCTTGTAACTATTTAACTTTCAGTACAACAAAGGTTAGGTCGTCATATAGAGACATGCCCGCGCACCATTCCTTCACGCGTCGCGCTACGACGTCGCGAATCTGGTCGGCCGACAGTGAAGCGATCGTCTTCAACGTGTCCGTGATCCGGCTCGCGCCAAACTCTTCGCCTTCCACGTTGAGCGCTTCGCTGAGACCGTCCGTGTAAAGGAACAGCAGATCGTTGGGCTTCATCTGCACCGTCTCCTGTTCGTAGACGGCGTGCTCAAACGCGCCGGCGACCAGTCCGCCTGAAGTTAGCTGGCGCACTTCGAAATCCTTATCAGCCCGTAGATAAAGCGGCGGGTTGTGCCCGGCATTCACATACGTCAGGCATTGCGTCGCATGATCGAATGTTGCATAGAAGAACGTGACGTAGTGTTCGCCATTCGTGGTGTTGAAGAGCAGTCGATTGAGCTTGCCCACGATCGACGACAACTCGCTCGCAGAGCTATTGGAGCCATTACGCGCCGTCAGGCTCCGCAACGTCGCCTGCACTGTTGACATCAACAACGCCGCCGGCATTCCCTTGCCTGCCACGTCCGCGATTGCGAGACCAAGCTGGCTGTTGTCGAAGTTGATGAAGTCGTAATAGTCGCCGCCGACTCCGCGCGCCGGCTCACAAAACCCCGCCACTTCCATGGCGACACCCTTCGGCGCGCATGATGGAAGCAGTCGCTGTTGCACTTCGGCTGCGAGGGCGAGCTCACGTCGCATCCGTTCCTGCGCCACCATCCGTTCCGTGAGTCGCGCGTTGTCGATGATGAGCGCGAGCTGCGCGGCGATCGACATCAGCAGCTCGCGATCGGCGACCGAGTATTGGAAGCCACGGCTTCTTGGTCCAAACGAGAGTATTCCGACCAGCTCGTTCTTCTGCCTGATCTGGACGAGCAGTGTTGACTTGATGCCGAGCAGAACTTCGTGTTCGCTGGCACGCTCTGCGCGTGTTTCCGGCAATACTGAATTGAGCGCCTGCGACCACGTGTCGATTTCTTTCGGCTCGATCAGGAGTGGCGTCGAGAGGTTCATCAAACGTCGCACGACAAACGCGCGCTTACTAAGCTGACAGCGTTTGCCATCGAGATCAGTTTGAGCCGCACGTCCCTGGGAGGAAAGTACGCGCAGGTTGAAGTTTCCGGTGGCGTCGTCGCGGACGAAGATCGCGGCGTTGCTGGCGTCGAGTGCGTTTCTGACCCGGTCGGCAACGCGTTGATACAGTTGATCGATACTCGTAACGTTTTGTGAGCCTTGTCCGAGGTCGAAAAAGATCTTGCGCTCGTCGTATGGCGCGGGCGCGTAGTAGCTTTCAATCTTTGGTAACAAGCGGCGACGCGCGATGACATGAATCAGAATGAACGCACCGACGAGGAGTAGCGAGACGATCACATCAGTGCGATGTCCGAAGGTGTCGAGTGTTCTCAGTCGACCACCGGAGAAGACAGCAAAGTAGATTACGATGAAGAGGAGTATTTCGACGGAGTAATAGATCCGTCTCAGAGTCAATCGTGCCTTCGACTTGCGCCACAGACGTCGCGCCGATTTGGACGTCGGTACATTGACGCGCGGCAAGATCCTCATTAATTGGGGCTCCGATCTCGTAGCTTCTCAAAAGACAGACACCGCCACCGGCATTTATCTGGCAATGTAGCCACAAAAATAAACAGAAATCCAATAACAGAACAAGTAAGGAAGAGGGGCTTGCCCCCGCCCTCCGAACAGCGGGGGCAAGCCCCTCTTCCTCACTTGTTCTATTTCAACTTTACTTATTTACTCGTCGGTGGCGTTCTTGTCGTGGTGGTGGTTCCTGTCTCCGTACCCATGACGCCCGCCACACACAGGACACGCGGTCGCAACTTCCGTGTTATCGACGCGATGCTGCACCGGCCTGACGGTTCGCAGGTACGCGAAGATCGCTTTGAGATCGTCGTCGGTCATGTTTCTGAAGTAACCCCAGGGCATGATCGAGTTCAACTTGCGCGCTCCAACCTGGCCCGTGCGCAACGTCTTCACAAACATCGCTTCATCGTAATAAGAAATCCCGGACGCATCAGGCGTTATGTTCGCGCTGCTGACTTCGCCCCACGGTCCTTTGAATGTCAGGCCGCCGCCAAACGCAAGCTCACGGATCGGCTGCCCCTGCTTCATCGGCGTGTGACACATCATGCAGTTTCCCAGCGTCACGAGATACTTGCCACGCGCAACCGGATCCGACAGATCCGGCCCGGCGACAGCCGCAATAACCGGCTGGTGCGGCGGCAAACTGCCTTTCATAACTTCCGGTATCGACGTCTTTGGCAACACGTTTCGCACCGGCGCGATCGAGCGCAAGTAGACGACTACCGAAGCAAGATCTTCATCAGACATGGATTGAAAATTCATGTATGGCATCATCGGGAAGAGTCGCCGGCCGTCGTGACCGATACCTTCGCGAATAGCGCGTGCAAACTGTTCGTCCGTCCAGCTACCGGCTCCAGTCTCCACGTCGGGCGAGATGTTAGGTGCGACCAGCCAGTCCATTCCGTCTTCGATGAAGATCGTTCCGCCTGCCTTCTTACCCGGCTTTGGCTGTGCGCCGGGATTTTCCCAATCCAGATCTGAGTGACACTGAAAACAGTGGGCTGGTCCTTCGACGATGTACCGGCCACGCTCGAGACGCGCAGTGGTCGGTGTGAACGTCAGACGATTTGCGGCCGTGGTTGGTTTTCTTCTTGAGCTATATCCGATAGAGATGATGATTCCAGCGAGGGCGATGACTACAATGATTAACTTGATAGCCTGTTTGTGTCGTTCCATGATCTCCTCTCCTCACATTCTCTATCGCGTGATTTGGCGGTGATTTGTGTCATGCCATAAAAAGACTCCAAACCACACAATGTTCTTGAGTTGAGGTAAACTGGTGACTGTTTGAGCTTTTTCGTGCTTCTTCGTGGCTAAAATCGACAAACAAATCGGCCTCAGCGCGCAGGTTGACACTCAGGCAGTAGCGGGTGAGTCGACGCCCGTAGTGGGCGAGTCAACCGGCGACTTTCCTACGAAAAAGACCGAGGAAGGTACCGGCCGTTCCGCGCTAATGGTCGGAGCCGGAATCCTGATTAGCCGCATTATCGGCGTCATCAGGCAAAGGGTCTTCGCACACTATCTCGGCACTTCCGACGCTGCGGGCGCGTTCAGCGCCGCGTTCAGAATTCCCAATTTTCTTCAAAACGTCTTCGGCGAAGGCGCGCTTTCGGCGTCATTCATTCCGGTTTATGCAAAGCTCCTCGCCGGTCACGATGAGAAAGAAGCGAGCCGCGTCGCGAATGCAATCCTCACGCTTTTGATACTGGTCACGTCAGTGATCGTCCTCATCGGCGTTTTGACGACGCCGTACTTCGTCGATCTGTTCGCCTACAGTTTTAATCCTGAGACACGCGCGTTGACGATTCGCCTGGTCCAGATACTGTTTCCGGGCGCGGGTCTGCTTGTTTTGTCGGCGTGGTGTTTGGGAGTGCTGAACAGTCATCGCCGCTTCTTTCTGTCTTACACGGCGCCGGTCGCGTGGAACCTCGCGATCATCACGACCCTGATCGTGTTTGGCGGCGGTGAAGATCAGGCGCGTCTCGCAGTGATGGTTGCCTGGGGATCGGTCGTCGGCAGCGTGTTGCAGATCGCTGTTCAACTCCCGACTGTCTTGAAAGTTTTGAAATCGTTTGGGCCGGTGATGGATACGGTTGACGTCAACGTACGCAAAGTGTTGACGAATTTTTTTCCGGTGTTTGTGAGTCGTGGCGTGGTCCAGATCTCGGCGTTTGTCGATGCGATGCTGGCGGGACTGATCAGCTCACAGGCAGTCGCGGCGTTGACGTACGCGCAAAGTCTCTACACGTTGCCGGTGAGTTTGTTTGGTATGTCAGTGTCAGCGGCTGAGCTGCCGGCGATGTCGGGCACGCTCGGGACCAAGGATGAAGTCGCAGTTAAGCTGCGACAGCGGCTCGATGCGGGTCTCCAGCGAATCTCGTTTTTCATCGTGCCTTCGGCGATGGCGATGTTTGTGTTTGGCGACGTGATGACGGGAGCGTTGTATCAAACAGGTGAGTTCACGCGTGCAGACTCCGTTTACGTTTGGGGCATCCTCGCGGGCTCGACTATCGGGCTGCTCGCTTCGACACACGGCCGGCTTTACTCGTCGACTTACTACGCGCTGCACGACACGCGCACGCCGCTTTGGTATGCGACGATACGCGTGTTTCTTACGATGGTGGTCGGTTACGTCTGCGCGATCATGTTGCCGCCGGTGCTGGGATTGGATCCAAAGTGGGGCGTGGCGGGGTTGACAGTATCCTCGGGCATCGCTGGATGGATCGAGTATTGGTTACTGCGACACTCGCTTAATTCGAGGATTGGGTCAACTGGAGTCCGCGCGATTTATTTGTTCAAGCTCTTCGGTGCGGCTGCTATTGCGGCAGTGGTTGGCTTTGGTCTCAAACTCATCCTGCCGCCGATGCACACCATTCCCCTCGCGATCCTCGTGCTCGGAACCTACGGCGTTCTCTACTTCGCTATCGGCGCGGGGTTCGGGATCACCGAAGCCCGCCAGATATTTAAAAAGTTCAGACTTATCGCCACAAGAGGCACAAAAAGCACAAAGTAATTTCCATGAGAAGAGGAAAACATTGAGCAATCTCAAATTAGTCAAAACCGTGTATGAAGCGTTCGCCACTGGAGACATTCCGACAGTCCTTGGAACTTTAAGCCCGGATATCGCCTGGACCGAAGCCGAGGGCTTTCCCTACGCCGGCACTTATCATGGTCCAAGGGGAGTGCTGGAAGGCGTGTTCATGCGTCTCGGTTCGGAGTGGGAAGGCTTCGCCGCCGTCCCCGACGAATTCATCGACGGCGGCGACACGGTGGTCGCATTAGGCAAGTACAGCGGAAAGTACAAAGCCACCGGCAAGAGCTTTCAGGCCAACTTCGCGCACGTCTGGAAAATGCAAAACGGAAAAGCAGCCCAGTTCATCCAGTACGTCGACACATTACTGGTTGATCGCGCGTTGCGAAGCTAAATCCATCCACAGATTACACAGAAATATTATCTGTGTAATCTGTGGATAAACTTATTAGCCTCTGGGCGCCACGGCTGTGTTTTGGAACGCGGCGATTACCCAACCCTGCTTCTCCTTCGTCATCATCAACGTCAGCATCGCCTCTTGCGTAAGCTCTTTCGTCGGACCCGTCCGGCGCCCCTCGACGTGCACCACAGCAACATCAGGTCGCAGAAAACGAATCTGCTTGACCGTCAAAGTGATGTTCGTGTCCTTATAAATGGTGTCGAAGATCCGCTGATGCTGACTCTCGATCACGGCGCGTCCCTTGATGTACATGCCATTGATAACGACATAATCCGCATCGTCGGCAAACGGCTTCGCGAACAGCGCGCCGCTCTTGGTGTTCCAACCCGTTTCCATCTGCTTCACACTTTCGCGCAACGCGGCTTCATCTGACGCGCGACCGTCCGGTGGCGAATGCATGGCCTGCCCTGAAAATCCGAGCATCAACAACGTCACAAATACGAGTGTCTTCATTCCATCCTCCTAAGTATTGACCTCTGCCATCCCTGTAAGCGACGAATGAAAAGAAAAGCGGCCACCTACCGAGCGGGCGATGATAGAATCCGCGGCCGATGCCCACGCTGTCGCCGCAGGAAGTCACCCAACTGCTCGCCGATTGGGGTAAAGGCGACCGGTCCGCGCTCGACAAGCTCCTCCCGCTCGTACACTCGGAGCTCCGGCGCATCGCCCAACGCCAGATGAAGCAGGAGCGCCCCGGTCACACGTTGCAGGCAACAGCACTCGTCAACGAGGCATATCTGAAACTCGCGGGCCAGCAGAAATTCGAATGGCAAAATCGCGCACACTTCTTCGCCGTGTGCGCACAAGTGATGCGTCACATCCTGATCGACCACGCGCGCGCCCTCGCCCGTGAAAAACGTGGCGGCGGCGCGATCCAAGTTTCGTTAAATGACGCTTTAGTAGTAGATGGCGATCAGGCCGCACACTTCATTGCCCTGGACGAAGCGCTTCGCGTGCTCGAGCGTCTCGATCCGCAGAAGGGCAAGATCGTTGAGCTGCGCTACTTCGGCGGCTTGAGCATCGAGGAAGCCGCGGAGGTCCTGAATGTTTCCCCACGGACTGTGCGACGCGAGTGGCAGCGTGCGAAGGCGTGGCTCTATCGCATGATGACTGAAGGTATCGAAGATGAAACCCGACCGCTGGCGAAAAGTCGATGAGCTCTTCGAGGCCGCGCTCGAGCGCGAGCCCAAAAGTCGCGCCGCCTTTCTCGATCAGGCTTGCGGCAGTGATAAGGAGCTGCGTCGCGAAGTCGAGAAGATGCTCGACTTCGACAACAAGGCACAGGACTTCATCAAAACCGACGTCTTCAACGTCGCCGCGAAGCTGATCACACAGCCACGCGAGAGCGCGACACCTAAAAAGTCTATCTTCACTTCAGACTCAATTGACGATGCGCGCTTCGTTCCCGGCGACATTCTTTCTGAACGTTATCGCATCGTTGGACTACTCGGACGCGGCGGCATGGGCGAGGTCTATCGCGCCGACGATCTCAAACTCAAACAGCCTGTCGCACTCAAGTTTCTTCCTGCTTCACTAAACACAGACGGCGCAGCCCTCGCGCGTTTCTACAAAGAGGTGAGCGTCGCGCGCCAGATCTCACATCGACACGTGTGTCGTGTTTACGACGTCGCTGAATACCAGGGCGAACATTTCCTCTCGATGGAGTATGTGCGTGGCGAGGAGTTGGCTTCGCTACTCAAACGCATCGGACGCCTGCCGCAGGACAAAGCCGTCGACGTTGCGCGCCAGCTCTGTGCCGGACTCGCCGCCGTACACGAGCGCGGTGTGCTTCATCGCGATCTGAAACCCGCGAACATCATGCTCGACGAGCACGGCGAAGTTCGCATTACTGACTTCGGCATCGCCGCACTCGCCATTGAAGATCGACGCGAAATGTCGGGAACACCCGCGTACATGTCTCCCGAGCAACTCGAAGGTCACGAGTTAACATCCAGGAGCGATATCTATTCACTCGGTCTCGTGCTTTACGAGCTCTTCACCGGCAAGAAAGCATTTGAAGCGACGAGCTTGCCAGAGTTGTTGCGTTTGCGACGCAGTGATTCGACGCCGACCAGCCCGGCTGAACATGTGCCGGAGCTCGATCCGCTGATCGAGCGCGTGATCTTCCGTTGTCTCGAAAGAGATGCGGCAAAGCGGCCTGCGTCAGCGCTGCAAGTCGCGGCTGCTTTGCCCGGCGGCGATCCACTCGCGGCCGCGCTGGCTGCAGGTGAGACGCCTTCGCCCGAAATGGTTGCGGCCGCGCCGAAGCAGGGCGCGCTCAGGCCAGCAGTCGCAGTGTCACTGCTTGCGGCCGTGGTCGTGCTGGCGGGGACGATCTGTTTTCTCTCACGCTACACGACGATGTATCGCATAACTCCGCTGAACAAGTCGCCGGAAGTTTTACGCGATCGCGCGGCTGAGCTGGTTCAGAAGTTTGGCTACACAACGCCGGTAGTTGACTCGGCTTATGGCATGGGACTCGATCGCGACTACCTCAATTACATCCACGACAACGATCAAACGCCGTCGCGATGGAAGAGACTGAGCAGCGGGCAACCGGCGGCAATCTATTTCTGGTATCGACAGAGCCCGCGTCCATTCGATGTTAGTAACCAGGGCTTCATCAACGAAGAGATCCCGCCGCGCGATCTTCCCGGCATGACCACGCTGACGCTCGATACACTCGGGCGTCTGCGTTCTTTCTATGTTGTGCCACCTGCGAAGAGCTCTGGTGTTGACGCGGCGACGCCTGACTGGTCGCCGCTCTTCACGGAAAGCGGGTTGGACCAGACGAAGTTTCAACCTGTCTCATCTGTGTGGACATCGCCACACGAAACGACTTCACGTGCGGCCTGGGAAGGCTCATATCCGGATCAGCCGGAATTCAAGATCCATATTGAGGCGGGCGCGTTCGAGGGCAAGCCTGTTTATTTCGAGATCTTCGACGCGTGGGACCAGCCGCGCGACGTGCAAACTTCCATTTCGCGTTTCCGGCAACGCGCACTCGTCATTTTACTGCTTGCGATCTTCATCACTGTCATGGTTGGCAGTTCATTCCTGGCGCTGCGAAACGTGAAACTCGGGCGCGGTGATCGCAAAGGAGCGTTTCGTCTCGCTGGTTTCGTGTTGGTAATGGCTTTTGTGCGCTGGCTCTTCACGTCGCATCATGTGGCGACCGAAAGTGAGGCATTTAACTTCCTCTCAGGTGTGGAGAATATTTTGTTCTGGACGTTCTTCTACTGGGTGGTCTATCTCGCGTTTGAGCCTTTTGTGCGACGACGCTGGCCAGGGCGCATAATTTCGTGGAGCCGCGTGCTGGCGGGCGATTTTCGCGATCCGCTCGTGGGACGCGACATACTCATCGGCGCGGTGTTTGGGCTTGGTGCAATCCTTTCCAACTTCTTTCTCGCCTCTATTGCGCCTCGCTGGTTCGGGTACCCGCCACCGATTCCGTGGTTTGATTTTCCGGCGACGCAACTGCTCGGCATACGCTCGTTTGCGTTCGGCATCACGCAGCAGATCTTCGCTTCACTGCTTCAATCGTTCATACTGCTGTTCTTCCTGCTGTTGCTCTACATCATTTTGCGCCGCGAACGAGTTGCGGCTGTAGCGGTTTGGTTGATCGGTAGTGTGGCTATAAGCCTGACGCACGACACTGTTCTGGGTGTGCCGTTCGGTGCCGTCGCCTCATTCCTGGTCGTGTGGCTACTTTATCGTTACGGCTTGCTGGCGCTCATCTCAGCGATCTTCTTTTTGCACCTGGTTATCTTTTTTCCAATCACGTCTGATTTCTCAGCGTGGTATGCAGCCGACTTCGTGCTCGCGCTGATCATCTCGCTCGCACTCGCCAGCTTCGGTTTCTACACATCTCTTGCCGGTCAGCCACTCTTCCGCGCCACATTACCTGACGACTAAATCCGTGTAATCTGTGGTTAATATTATTTACGAGTTATCACGCCTGAGTCGATTGTCGCCCCTGTTCTCGATATCGCCTGGAAGTACATCTCATTTCCCGCTACTTCAAACAACATGAAGTGCAGGTCGCGATCAAACGACTTCTCCGTGATACCCGTTCGCGTGTTGATGTCACCAGTACGAAGCTTCCCGCCTGCTCCAGATACAAAATAGTAAATTCCCTTCTGCGGCTTGACTCGCTCGTACACGTGATCGTGACCGGTCAACACAACATCGACGCCATACTTTAGAAAGATCGGCTCGACAACTTCTCGCAATTGGTCATCAGACCCGTGCTTCTTTGCGGACGAATACGGCGGGTGATGGAAGAACATCACTTTCCACTCCGCAGTCTCTCGCGCCAACTCGTCTTCGAGCCACTTCACCTGCTTCTTTTCCATGTAGTTGCTGTTGAGCGAGTAGAAAGCAATGTTTCCTTTTTTGAAGCGGTAATACTCTTTGCCGTTCATGTTGAAGTTCTCGTAGTTGACCTGCAACGCCTGATCGTGATTTCCGAGGGTCGCATAGAACTTCACTTTGTTGTTGAGCAGCTCCCTGTAAGGCTCGGCAAACTTCTTCTCAAAGTCCGCCGGCGCTTCGCCGCCGTACATGTTATCGCCCATCATCAACACAAACTCGAACGGAAACAGCGCGTAATACTTAATCATCATGTCGCCGGTCTCGCGCTGTTTCTCTGAGCCCGAACCAGTGTCACCAATGACGGCAAAACGGACCGAGCCGTCTTTCAGGGGCAAAGTCAATTTGAGTGGTGCTTCAGTCGTGCTTTTTGCGGCTTTAGCGGAGTTGCCGTTCAGTTTTTGTGCGGGTGCAGTGATGAAAAGAATCGCAGTGATTAAAATCGCAAACAGGAAATGATGAGCCTTTCGCATGTTCTCTCACTCCTTGGTCTATGGCAGTGCATCCGGCATGAAATCGATGATCACGTCGCTCTCACGATCGACGAGCAGCATGTTTCGTCCGACAAACCGGTAGCGGAGCTCTTTCGGTAACTGCGGTAGCTTCGCCAACAACGTCGCCGGCATTTCTGAATACTCAGCGGATTTCGCGTATGGATAGTTCACTCGCAGGACCACGCCCTGCGTTTCAGTCTCGAAGATCTTTTCGCGCAGCTCCTGTCGATCCTTCCCCCGGAATTCAAGTTTTAGTGTGCGCCGGATGAAGTCTGCTGTCGCAGGCAGGAAGAATTCGCCTCGCTTTGCATTCGGGCGCGCGTTTCTGAGCGATGATTCGAGCGTAGTTTTATAAGCGTGAATCTGTTCCGGCGTGCTGTCCTTTGAAAGCTTCGGCGCGTTCGCTCGCACCTTGTTGCGCAGCTCGATGTAGTTCTTCACCTGTTTCTCGAAAGCCTCGATCGCTGCTTTATCCGCAGGCGAGACAACGACAGGTTCAGCCAGCGCCGCGTTTTGTGTTTTCTGTCCGAGAGCAACACCGACAGCAACACCCGATGCCAAAATCAACACCAAAACTATCAGCCAAATAAAGATGTACCTTTTCTTCATGTATTGGTGAAAAGGCAAAGAAAATGCCGGGCGAATCCGCGTTAATCCGCGTAAATCCGCGGCAAAAACTCCCTCTGTACGGTCGGAAACGATTCAATCGTATGGACTTCGTTCAGAGTTCGAGCTTTTACAGGATCTTGTTAATCAGGTGGCTAACAAACTGGTCCAGCGCTGAGATCATGATCAACATCAGCAGCCGCACCACCTAATCCGTCCCGCTCTTTAGCAATCTGTTGCAGCACGTCGGTGAGGACCTGGAGGTTCAGGGGTTTTGTTAGATGTGAGTAGAAACCGGCGGCGCGGGCGCGGGCGATGTCGTCGCTGCGGCCGAAGCCGGTGATGGCGACGACCGGAACAGTTTGACGCCCGTCGATCTTCCGCAATCGTTGCAGGAACTCATAGCCATTCATCTCCGGCATCGAGATATCAGAAAGAATCACGTCGAATTCATTCTCAGCCGCGAGGCGCAACGCGTCAGCGCCGTTCGTCGCGGTCATCACATTCGCGCCCGCAACTTTCAACAGCTCCTCGAGCATCGCGATAGTGTCTTCAGAATCGTCCACGATGAGGAAATTCGTTTGCGCAAACACGTTCAGCTCAACAGCGCCGGACGAAGCCGCGACCGGCGTCCCCAGCCTCGCTGTCTCACGCAGCAGCGGCAGACGCACGGTGAAGCGCGCTCCCTTGTTTGGACCATCAGATGCAGCGCTGATCGTTCCACCATGAAGCTGCACGAGCTGATGCACGAGGGCGAGACCGATACCGAGTCCGCCATGACGACGTCGATTACTGCCATCAGCCTGGCGAAACATCTCAAACACGTGCGGCAGAAAATTCGCGTCGATTCCCTGCCCGGTGTCGGTCACCACAAACACCGCACTATCATTTTCATTACTCAGCGCGATCTCGATACTGCCGCCCGCGGGCGTAAACTTCACCGCATTGTTCAGCAGGTTCCACGCGATCTGCTGTAACCGCAGGCGATCGCCTTCGACGAGCAAAAGCTGATCGCCCACGTTCACCCGTATCTCGATTCCTTTCGCCGCTGCGTCAGCACGAACAGTCTCAACTGCATTATCGATGATCGCCGGGAGCGAAACCGTCTCATGGTTCAAAGAGATCTTGCCGCGCTGCAATCGCGAGAGGTCGAGTAGATCGTTGATCAACTGTGACTGCGATTGCGCATTTCGTCTGAGCGCTTCACCCATCTGGACCAAACGCGGCGACTGCTCGATCTCGCGCATGCGCAACAACAGCTCAGAGTAACCAAGAATCACGTTCAGAGGATTGCGCAGCTCGTGCGAGAGTGTCGCCAGAAACTCATCCTTGAGCTGGTTGGCTTTCTCCGCCGCGTCGCGCGCTTCCTGCACGCTCGTCAGCAAACGCTCGCGCTCCGCTTCCGCGCGTAACTTCTCGATCGCCGTCCACGTCCGCTCCGCGACCGTTTGCAGCAGCGATATTTCTTCTTTCGTCCATTGACGCGGCTGGTCAACACTCGCCCAGAGCGAAGCCACCCATCTACCTTCACGCATCAACGGCACAGCCACGTAAGCACGCTCGCCATTCGATCCGTAAATGCGATCGTAGTCAGCCGCAGTGCGCGGATCAGTTTTCGAATCGTGGTTGACCACGGTGTGGCCGCGTTGCATTTCCTGCGTCGTGATGCTGCTGTACTCGGAGATGCGATGTTCGCCGGCAACAGACTGTGCACCATCAGTGTAATCACGATGAACAATCTCGAGATCGCGCTCGATGTCAGTCTCATTGAACAAACACCGCCGGACCTTCAAATGACTGCCGACGATCTCCGCGACAGCGTAAGACAGCTCGTACGGATCGTGAATCGTTCGTATTAGCTCGCTAACGCGCACGAGCACGTCGAGACGGTTCTCAGCGCGTCGCTGTTCGTCGATGTCCTGCACGACGACAATGACGCCGCTCAATTCATCCGCTTCATCACGAAATGGAACACTGAGCACGCGCGTCCAGATCTGCTTTCCATCTGTGCCGGTGTAAAGCATTTCGCAACCCGGACTGACTGATTCACCGCGCATTGCGCGAGCACTCGGCCATTCAGACGGATGGAGTTGCCGGCCTTCCTCGTCCCACGCACGCCAACGCGCAGCAAAGACGGGATCGAGTGACGAGAGTCGATCGCCGACGAAGTTGTTCAGTAGTGAATTACGGATCAGGAAGTGTCCTTCGCGATCGGTGAGTCCGATGCCGACGGGAAGTTGTTCCAACAGAGCAGTCAGACGCGCCTCGCTGTCGCGTAGCGCCAGCTCTGCGACGCGTCTTTCGCGGTCGGTGCGATTGAGCGACAACGCCGTCAACCAGATCAACACCGCGAGCAGTAAAAGCACCGCCACAACAAATGCCGCCGTGCTGAAGTTGGGACTGATCCATTCTGAATCGCGCGTAAGGCTCCTGATCCAGCCAAGCAAAACAACCACCAGAAACGCCGGCATCATGCGTCGCGCGACAATCGAGCCGGGGCTATTTCCCAATAGCGTGGCAACCATGCCGCGCTCGGGTCGCGCCAGCAGAATCGATGCGCACAAGCATACAAACGCAACTACCGTGTGTAGCGCGATCGTAAAATAGTAGGCGATTGGCGCAATGCGCTCGATGCCGTAGAAGTAATAAAGGAATACGAGTAAGGTGACAGTTACAACGAGAATCACAGCGATGTTCGACACACGAAACCATCGTTTTGTCTTCACATCCAAAAATGAGAGTGCGATACCAAGAAAGAAAAAGTTGAGCGACGCGGCCACACCCATACGACCGGGAAACGACAGCCCGGCATCTTCCTGTGACTCATGGAATAACAACTGGTCCAAGCCAGTATTCCATCCGAAAATATGTTCGCTCAGAGTGACTAAGCCAACGAAAACCACGATCGCAGCAAATACCTGGCGAACGGCACGTTTGGCTGGAGACTGTGATTGGTCGTTGAGCAAAAAGCAGGAAACAGCGACGAGCATGAGGCAAATCGCAGTGTTTGCCTTCATGTTTACCAGGGCCGGATGAATTTTCTTTAGGAACTCGTTATCAAGAATCCAGCCGAGCAACGCCGCGCCGCCGATACCCAACGCAACCGCCGCGAGAGAATTGGAAACGGCCCGGTAACGCGCGAGTTGTTCTTTGGGAAAGTGCGAAAGAGTGTCGGGCATGTGGACTGAATACGTTCTTAACCGCGGATTACACGGGTCTGCTCTTAAAAATCCGAAACAAATAGTAATACGACGGAAACAACAAAATCACGCCCGCAACTAGCGCGCCGAGTAGTAGTTGCAACGTCACTCGCGGGGCGGCGGCTGAAAAGATCGTGATGTTTGGCTCGACGATGTGCGGGTATTGGGCAAACGCCCAGCCGAGCAGGATCATTGTCACCTGCGCTGCTGCACACACTCGCGCGAGCCTGTAGCGCCTGGTCCATAGCGCGTAAAAAGCATTGGTCGCGAATAAGCCCGTGCAGATATGGAGTATCAACGCCCACCACGTTCGGCTGATGCCCGCACGCACAGTTGGCGCGCCTTCGCGCGCGAGCACGAATACAGTGAGCGCGAGTAGACCCACGATCAACCCCGAAACAAGCGCGCGGCGCCGGAAGTCTTCCTGCAAGTCACGCTCGCGCGTCTCCAGCGTCAGATAAACTGCCGCCAGAAACGCGAACAATGCCAGCGCGAAAAAACCAACCGCGAGGGGAAACGGCGCTAACCATGAGCTGACGAACCCGCTCGTCACCGCACCGTTTTCAACACGAATCGTACCCGAAGCAATCGCGCCCAGGATCGTTCCCAAAAGGATCGGCGTGATGATGCTCGCGATCGAGAATACCAGACTCCAACGCCGCTGCACGTCGTCGCGCTGAACATCGTACGTGCGAAACGTAAACGCAGTGCCACGCAAAACGATTCCGATCAGCAACAACGTGAGTGGAATGTGAAGCGCCGTCGCAATCGCGGCAAATGCCGGTGGAAACGCCGTGAAGAGAATGACGACCAGGAGTATCAGCCAAACATGATTCGCTTCCCACACCGGACTGATCGCTTCCGCAATCAAGGCACGTTGCTTGCGCGCACGCCGTCCAAAAGCAAACAGATCCCAGACGCCGCCACCGTAGTCCGCCCCGCCCAGAAGCGCATACAAGACGAGTGAAGCGATCATCACGCCCGCAATAATCGTCTCAAGCGGCAACTTGTGCCTCCTTCGCGATCGGCTCGGGAGCTCGCGGGCTCGCCGCTACTTGTCGCAGCAACAGCCAGACTGTGATCACAGCGAGAAAAATGTAGAGCACTGTGAACGTGATGAACGGCACGACGAGTCCGGGCATCGGCGTGACGGCTTCGCTCGTGCGCATCACTCCGTAAATGATCCACGGCTGTCGTCCAACTTCAGTGACGGTCCAACCAGTTTCGATAGCGATGAAGCCGAGTGGTGAGGCGGCAACAAGCAGTCGCAGAAACCATTTCGAGTCTAACCACTTCTGGTTGCGCCTGCCGCGCACATATCGCCACGCAGCCCAAAACGCAACCAGCATCATTGCCACACCGCACGCGACCATGATCTGAAACGCGATGTGAACAATCGCGACCGGCGGTCGCACATCCGCGGGAAAGTCGTTGAGGCCTTTCACGACTGCGTTGGGATCGCCATAAGCAAGTATGCTCAACACGTATGGAAGCTCGATCGCGTAACGCGTTACTCCTGCCTCTTCGTCAGGAATGCCACCGATACGAAATGGCGCACCCTGCTCTGTTTGAAAGTGTCCTTCGAACGCAGCGAGTTTTACTGGTTGAGTTTTGGCGACTGTCTTCGCGATCAAGTCTCCGCTCAATGGTTGCAGGATCGCACTCACACCGCCGACCACGAGCGCGATTTTCAACGCCGCCTGGTGAAAACGATTCGTGCGGTCGCGCATGAGCATGAAAGCGTGAATGCCGGCGACGGCGAACCCGGTTGCAGCATAAGCAGCGAGCGTCATGTGAAGCGTTTGCGGAAACGCCGCGGGGTTCATCATCGCTGCGATCGGATCGATGTCGACGAGCTTGCCGTCGACGAGTCGGAACCCCGTCGGCGCGTTCATCCAGGCATTCGCGATGACGACGAAGATGCCGGAGAGTGCGCCACTCAGAGCTACCATCGCGCCGGCAAACAAGTGGGCGCGCGGCGGAACGCGCGTCCAGCCGTAGAGATAAATGCCAAGGAATATCGCCTCGGTGAAGAACGCGAATCCTTCGAGCGAGAACGGCATTCCGATGATCGCTCCTGCGTAACCCATGAACCCCGGCCACAACAACCCGAGCTCAAACGAAAGCACCGTTCCCGACACCGCTCCGACAGCAAAGAGGATCGCCGTTCCCTTGGCCCAACGCTTCGCGAGAGTAAGATAGATCTCATCCTTGCTGCGCAGCCACTTCCACTCAGCAATGATCATCAAAAGCGGCATCGCAATCCCGATCGCCGCAAAGATAATGTGAAACGCGAGCGACATCGCCATCTGCGATCGCGCCGCTAAAAGATCGTCCATAGCGACTACATCATCTCATTGCCACAAAAAAGCACAAAAACACAAAAGAACTATTTGTGCTTATGTGCCTTTTGTGGCTGGATTTATGTGCGTATCACGAGGGTTTCAGTATAAACTCAATCGATCATATGGGTCTCGATACTTCATCGCGAGTGCATATAGGCGAGGTGATTCGCAACGCGGTTTTATTTAATCCCGCGAACTCTCAGGACCGCTTTATGAATTCTGACAGCCTTGTCGAAACGGTTGGTCGTTTCTTCACTCTGCTTAGTGAGCGCCAGATCGATTACGTGCTGGTCGGTGGGATCGCGTTGCTTCAATACGTCGAGGGTCGCAATACAGAGGACATCGATTTGATAATGGCGGTATCTGCCCTCGAGCGCCTGCCTGAGTTGCATGTGGAAACACGTGACATTGATTTCGCTCGCGGCAAGTTTGGTGATTTGCGAGTCGATTTACTTCTAACCAGCAATCCGCTGTTCGATGAGGTGCAGAAGCATTTCACGACTTTCAAGCATTTTGTTGAGTATCGAATTCCGTGTGCGACGGTCGAAGGATTAGTCCTGCTGAAGCTTTATTCACTTCCTTCACTCTACAGGCAAGGCAACTTCACCCGCGTTGGTCTCGCTGAGAACGATATAGCAACCCTAATTCATATTCATCACCCATCACTACAACCAATTCTTGAGGTCCTCGCAAATTACTTAAGCCCCAGCGACATGGCCCAGGTCAATCAGATCGTTGAAGAGACTCAACAACGTCTCGAACGCTTCCGAGAACGAAGCTAGCCACAAAAAAGCACAAAAACACAAAAAGAACTATTTGTGCTTATGTGCCTTTTGTGGCTGGATTTAAGTAGTTGCCAAAACGAAACTCACGGGACTCGAATTCGTATGACGGCCGCATTAGTGGTTTGGCCGTTCGCGATCACTTTGATTGTGCAATTGCCGGCGGGAAGGCCGGACGGCAATCGAAAGACAACCTGGCTGAAGTCGAAACCCGGCACACGACGAACATCTTCTGCGCTGATCGTGTGAGTGCTATTACTGCTGTCAGTGAGTTGGACCATGACTGTTGACGCTGATTCACCCGCAGCTAATTCGAGGTTCGATACAAAGATTGTTACTCGCGTGTTTCGATCAAACGCGGGCGCCAGGAAGTTTGAGTTGTTAAGAATCAGGAACGGGTCTCTTAATAACGATGATGAGTCGACTGCGGCGCCGAGGTTAGTTCCGCCATGCGCTTCCTCCAGGATTAGCTGCATCGATTTTCCTGGGTTCTCCGCAATTTGAATCATCCTCGCTACTGAAGGAACTCCATTACTATTCAAAACAAACAACATGTAGTGGCCCGGCGGACACAGTGCGCTACTGGCCGGAGCCGTCACGTTTAGCCCACCACTGCCTTGCGAAAACGTGAGCCGGTTAATCCGTTGGCTCTCGTTAAATGCGTGTGTTGTTGATCCAAGGCGAACCCAGTTCACATTCGTGATATTTGCAGCCTCGGGTGTTTGCACGAAGAATGTCTGGCCGTATGCGACGACTGTGGGCGCGCCTGTGATGCTCGGGCGCGCACCTTTGAATAGGTAGGGTGGCGAATAGATCTCAGCGTTATTTTCAGCAAAGCCTCCCACGGGATCGGGATGTCCACCTCCCGCTACAAGCACACGCGCATCGGGAAGCAGAAGAGCATTCGAATGGTAACCGCGATAACGCGTGTGACTGGCCAATGGAAGAAACGACTCGGTGCTCGGATCCCACAACTCAGCGAAGAAGACAGCGCCCGTTCGATCGTCGTGACCCGGTGCGCTGCTGCCTCCCGTAATCAACACTTTCCCGTCTGGCAGTATGGTTGTGTTGAGATGTCTCCTACCAATGGCCATTGGAGAGACTGTTCGCCAGGCGGGAGTTGCAGCATTCAAGTCAATGACCTCGGCTGACGAGCTGGGAAAAATTGGGAGGGGAATGTTTGCAGGATCACAATCGTCGCGAGGATTACCTCCGACAATGAGGACCTTGCCGTCGTTATACATCACAGACGAACCATAATCGCGATAGCAAAGACTGCTGTTGGCGACGTTGGTCCATGCGCCGGATCCGGTGGTGTCGAGATAGCGCGCAGTTTTCTGTGGACCTGCAATAAAAATTTTTCCATTCGGCGCCACAAAGCTGAACGGATAAAGATCCGGCCAGCCGGGATACGCGCCCATCTCTGCGCTGGAAAGATTGCGCCACGATCCGCTGTTAACCTGCCACACCTGAGGAATGGGGTTGAGATCAGCGTACTTCTTTCGCGTTCCGGAAATAACTAAGACGTCGCTATTCGGGAGGATCGTAGTCGTCGGATACCAGCGCCCGGCGTTCATATTTGGCAGCGCGGTCCACGCGTTGGTTTGTGAGTCGTAGATGCCGGCCGTTTCCGCGCCCTCGAAATCATGTATGTGTCCACCCGCTACAAACAGGCGACCGTCAGCCAGGATCGTGTGACCGCTACAAAAAATGTCCCACGTGCCAGGCAGGGGCAACGTTGTGAACGCTCCCGGATTAAGCGGGTCCCACAGGCGCGGAGTAACGTCCCAACTCGGATCGTGATCAGGACCGCGGTCCCAAAACATTATTTTGCCACTCGGCAGCAGGTGCATGTGAATCGGAACGGTGGGCCATGTACTAACGGCGCTCCACTGTCCTGCCGACGAGGGCGTGTCGTCATCCACGATCGTGACGTTCGTCTGAGATGGTGAGCCTAATGCTGCTCCACCGGTTGGCGAGCTGAGTGTCACCTGAAAGTTTTCATCATCTTCAACTGCAGGATCGTTGATGATGTTCAGGCGAATACTCTTCGTGACTTCCCCGTTCGCGAAAGTGAGAACGGCATTTGTGGCGGCTGTATAGTCGGAGCCTGGCGTGGCATTCCCGTTCGCGGTCGAATACGCAACCGTTACAGTTCCCGCATTACCGTTTGTGCGGTTCACAAACAAAAGAGCTGGTCCACCTTCGCCTGTCCTGCTGGAAGCAGTGCTGAAAGCGAGCGTTCCTGCGGGTTGTGGTGGATCCACTTGAATATCGATTAGCTCCGCGTCGCTGAGTGGCGTGTTTCCGGTTTGCGTGACGATGAAGGCGATTTTAGAGAAAGTACCGGGCGTAGATGGCTGCCAGTGAAATTGTCCGGTGCTGCTGTTCAGCGTCGCACCTGGAGGCAGGTTCTGCGCGCTAAACGTAAAGGGATCGCCTTGAGGATCCGAAGCTGAGATCGTGAAGTCGAGACTTTGACCAGCATTGACTGTTTTTTTTCCGATGGGGTTCAGGACTGGGGCGCGGTCTGTTGGTGTGGAGGTTGCAGGTCGAATTGCTTCGCTTAGCACCACGAACACATTTGGCGCGGTCTCTTTGACGATTTCGGCCTTCCATTGAAAATTTTGAAAGTTGTGGATGTCAGTGACACGAGCGTCAATGATTGAGCCTGACGAATTAGTGCCCTGTTGATTATCGATCTCAAAAATCGCCGGGCACCAAAGCGTCGTTCCCTGGGTACATCCACAATTAAAGTTCGAGGTCTCTAAGAGATGAACTCTAATGTGGAATTTTCCAACTTCCAAGCCACTATATTGAATCGAAACCAACGGAGAATAATTCGACACCGGTTGATCTCTCGGCAGCACGTTTGGTGCTGTAATAAAACTAATGGTGGGTCCTTGTGTGTTGTTGGAAGCAAATGCTGAGGCAAGTGCGATGATCGCTAACGTTAACACCAATCCGATCAAATACACGGTTCGTAGTCGGGGGCTCATGAGGATCTCCTTAAATGGGACAGGATAGCCCTCATTATATCCCTCAACTTTGTCCACAAAAAGGCACAAAAGTGCCAAAAGGAAGTTTTGTGCCTTTTGTCCTTTTGTGCCTTTTTGTGGCCCTTTTTGTGGCTACGGTTTGTTGCCGGTGACGATAATGAGTTGCGCGGGGAATTTCATCTGGTCGTCCGGGAAGAACTCCTTCACTGCCTCCTCTATTTCAGCCGCGATCTGTGCCTGCTCGGTGGCAGACAGCTTTACCAGCTTCTCTCGCAACGTGTCGGATGTTTGCGAGCGCATGGTCCAAAACTGTCGCGCCGAGATCGGCGCTTCGATGTCGAACTCGACAACGCCTTCTTCGACGTTGATCGCGCCCGCCTCAGTCATCACGTCTGCAAGTTTGCCCGGCTCGGCGAAACGAAACGCATTCGGTGCATCGGGATCGGCAGCGGGCGACTTAACGTGCTGCTCCATTACGCGCGTCACAAGATAACAAAACGGGTTGACTTCGCTCTTTCCCCACACCGCAAACGCAAGCCTGCCACCGGGCTTGAGCACGCGCAGCACCTCGCGTACGGCTACGACCGGATCGGGAAAGAACATCACGCCGAGCCTGCTCACAACTACATCAAACGACTCGTCAGCAAACGGCAACGAATCAGCCACACACTGGCGAAACTGAATATTGCGTAATTTCACGCCGCTGTGCCCCGGCGCGCGCGGCTTCAACCATCTCAGCCACAGCGTCAGTACATGTTACAGATCCTCCTGGTCCAACTGTCTCCGCGATCGTGAGCGACGGCTCACCTGCACCACCGGCGATGTCCAGCACGGTCTGCCCTTCATGAATTCCCGCGCGCTCGATCAACGCACGCGTCAGCGGAACAAACATCTGGTGGATCGTGTCGCTATGTTTGGTCCAGTGCTGCGCAGACTCGCGCCAGACATCCAACATGTTTTCAGTCATCGTGAAAATCCTGTTAATCCTGTGAGACCACTTACCTCTTCTCGAATAAACTCCTTCACTCCTTCACGCCCAGTCAAACGCAACCAAACCGGCCCATTCTCAGCCTCAACCTCAATCCCGAATCGTAAAAACGGACAGCAAAGTTTCTCAAGCGACACAAAATCCGCCAACCGCGTTATCACATTTCCAGCAAAACGAAACTCGTAACCATCCGACAGCTCACGCGTCTCCTCGATTTGCGAGAACAGCTCGCGGCTTTTCGCAAGATGTACTGGCCGTTGCTCCACCGGTATCGCGGTCATGTCGCACGCCAGCGGCGATTGATTTTTACCAGTCATGTTGCAATGCTATCGAAATGTTTCCCAATAACAAAACCAGGCGTCTGCTTCTCATTAGCAACTCAACACTCTACGGCAGCGGGTATCTCGATCATGCAGAAGCCGAGATTCGCAGTTTCCTTGGCGACGTGAAACGAGTGCTGTTCGTGCCTTACGCATTGTTCGATCGAGATAAGTATGCCACCACAGCGCAACAGCGTTTTCAGAAGATGGGATACGAGCTGACGTCGGTCCATACGGCTAAAGATCCGCTCGCGGCGCTCAATGAAACAGATGCGGTTTTCATCGGTGGTGGAAATACGTTCCGGTTGTTGAAGGCGCTTTACGACTTCAAGCTGATTGATGCGATTCGTGATCGAGTGTCGAACGGAATGCCGTACATCGGATCGAGTGCCGGCTCGAATGTGGCCGCGCCCACGATCAAAACCACGAACGACATGCCGATTGTGCAGCCGCCGTCCTTTAACGCACTTGGTTTCGTGTCGTTTCAAATCAATCCTCACTACCTCGATCCGGATCCGAACTCAAAGCACATGGGAGAGACGCGCGAAGAACGACTCAGGCAGTATCTCGAGGAGAATGACACGCCGGTTGTGGGTTTGCGCGAAGGTGCGATGCTGCGAATTGAGAATGGCGAGACGATGCTGCGTGGATCTTCCGGGGCAAGGATCTTTCGGAAGGGGATGGAGGCGATCGAAATCTCGCCGGGCGCGTCCTTGGATAGTTTATTTTAACCACAGATTACACGGATGAAAGCCAGCCGCCGCTGAAACCGGCGCGGCGCAGGCCAGTCACAATCACGGGGCAGCGACGCATCATTCGCCAGATCAAACCGGTGCGGTAGTTTTCAATCATCATGATAATTGGTCCCTGGTCCAGGCCGTAGTAGCCCTTCGACACCCAACCCTTTCGCTTTCCGGAAGTGAACGTCGGGTTGTAACTACACTTGAATCCATACTGGTTCGTGATCTCGGGGTGGTCTTTGTTCAAACGTTGCAGAGACGGCAACACGACTTCCGGAGCAAATGGCAGCGACGCCGCCACTGCCCACGGCGCAAGCGTGCCATCGTCAGGCCCGAAAGGAATCGAGCGCGCCTTGTAATCGAAGAAACGCACGCGGCGACCGTTGATACGATGTTCTGCTGGTCCTGGACCATCGCTCGCCGTGATGCCCCAGCGAAAGCGATCGTAACCTACAAACTTCTTCGGGTTGCGCATCGCATAAGCTTGCTGCGCGTAGATCGCTCGCCGGCTGTTTTCGAAGTAGTTGATCGCTTTACCGCGCATGTAGTCATCCTGGATACCGCGGAAGTCGATCCACATGTGCGACAGGTGGTGAATGAACAATGGACCAGCGTAGACAAACTCGTGCCCGTAAAGTTTTTTCCACTTGTAAGTCCTGGTCCAGGCGCTATAGCTCGGGCGGCAGCGGAAATGTTGGTGAAGCGAGGCCGAGCACATAGAGAATCAGCGCTTCGCTGTATCCGGTCCAGCGATACCTGATGAATCCCCTTTCCGGTCGCCAGCCGTGTGAAACTGTCAGCGCGCCGTTCTGGGCCCAGTGCCAATCGGCGCGTTTGTAAAGTGCATCGGCAAGCGCACGAATCTCACGCTCCGCCTTCGTGTCGCTGTGGAAATAAAACGCCGCGGTGAGTGCGCCGGCGAGAAGATACGTCGTGTCGATGGTCGAGATTTCGCAGTTGCCGGCGCGACGACCGGTATTCATGTCGAGGAAGTGATAATAGAACCCGTGGTAACCGGTTGCGTCTCGCTGCTCGCCTTGTGGAGCGTCGTGAAAGAAGCGCAGCGTCGCAAGAGTTCGTTTGATTGCTTCGGCGCGTCGCATGTACTTTCGCTCCACTGCGATCGGGTAAGCCGTGAGCGCAAAGCCGACAGCAGCGATCGAAGCGGGTGATCCGCGGCGCGTGCTGTCGCGAACGAGGCCGTTCTCGAGGTTCACCTCGTCTGCAAAGTATTTGAACGTGTCGTGTTCGAGACGGTCCAGCTCCTCATCTGTCAGCGACGGCTCTAATACTTTCATCTCGACGTCCTGCGCGGTTTGAAGTCGATCGTGATGGCGGCAACTGCGTGCGCCGGTAGACTCACTTTCAAAAACACTGAGCCATCATGATAGCGTAACGATTGTTTCTCGGTGACCACTTGCGAGGCTTTCTCTAATCGTTCTACGTCTTTATCACTCAGTGACTCCGGTTGGCCCATCTCCAGCCACAATCGTTTCGCGTTTGCATGATCTTCGTCGATGCGCTGTATGCGCGCTTCAACTGGTTCGGGCGCATTATCCAAACGAATGTGCAGGTCTTCAGTCTCAATCGAATGACCGGGCGTGGTGTGGTTTGTCAGCAACACAGTCACGCTCGACTCGTTCTGTATCACCGAGCAATCGACCGTTTCGTGCAGACCATCGACCAGCGACTGCTGATCGCCGAGTTGGTGAAGCAGCTCAAAGGCGCGATAGCTCGGCTTCGGAATTCCGTGTAGTGTGAGGAGTCCGAAGCCGCCGTGAAATGGCTTTGACGGGAAGTAGTTCTCTTCGAAGATGTCTGAGAAGGTCCAAAAAGCGTAAGCGTCCACGAGCCCGTTTGCTTCCATGATCGTCGAAGCGATGAATGCGGCCGCGTATGGCTCGTCGTGTAATGGGTCCCACGGGTTCGATGAGGAATTCCATTCGGTGTAATAAACGGGCCGATTGCGCGCGTGGCTGCGTGTGTTTTGCGCCACCTCTCGCATAATGCCGCGCTGGCTTTTGAAGAGTTGCAGCTCGGTGTCGTCGTCGCGTTCGTATCCGTCGTTCGGATAGTGATGCGTGCTGATGAAACCTGCGGGAACGTCGTTGCGCTCGCAGAACTCGACGAACTCTTCTATCCATTCGCCTTTCGCGGTCGCTGGTCCACCCACTTTCAGCGACGGCGAAACGCTTTTGATAGCTTCAGCGGTGTGACGATAGAGTTTGAAGTAGTCGCGTTGGCTGCCAGCCCAAAATTTTTTCAAATTCGGCTCATTCCAGACTTCGAAAAACCATTTACTCACTTCGCGCTCGCCGTAACGCTCGACTCCGTGTGAGACAAAACGCTCGATCAGTGTCGCCCATTGTTTGTAATCACGCGGCGGCGTGACGTTCGCTTCGTAACTGAAGACTGTTCGTGAGCCGGAAGCCAGCACCCCCGGCATAAAGCTCAGCTCGACAAACGGCTTCATGCCGATTGAAAGCAGGTAGTCGAAGATTTGATCGGAATTGAAGAATGAGTAGCGGAGTTTGCCGTCGTCATGGACCACGGTGCCGGTGTCGTCAGACAGCACGCCGTGAAAACGAACGTATTGAAAGCCTAATTCGTCGTGAGCGCGTTTGAGCTGGCGCCGCCAGTCGTCACGCAGAGCCATGCGTGAGTGATCGCTCCCCACGGTGTGTTCCCAAAAGTGTGGAAGCGGCGTCGTTGCTTCTGCCAGATCACAGAAGAAAGTCAGTCTACTCACAGAACTTGGCGCACCGCGCGACGACTGAGCTCAGCCGTCACTCCATACACGAGATGTGAAGCGAGCGAATAAACATGAGTCGAGACCGGATACGCAGTTGGTCCTTTCGCCAGGCCAAGCAGCGGTACCGAGATCTCATCGGCAAGTAGCCAGAAACCGGCGCCGAAAGGCAGACCGGCCGCGGCGGTCACCTGCGGCGTGACTTCCGCGAGTGCTCCATACAATCCGCCGGAGAGAGTGCCGAACGCGTAGTGAACGGCCGCGCCCGCAGGCTCCTTTTCAGTTTCCTGCAACTCGTGACCGAAAACTTTTTCCGAGATTACTTTGGCAGTTTCCACCGTGGCGTCGTCCTGCTCGGCTGTGTCCTGGGCCTGATCACCTGTCGAGCCCTGGCTCGGCTGCATCGACTGTGCGCCATGTGACTTCTCGTTACCTTCAGCGATGCGCGTCCAGGCTGCCTGGAACTGGTTCATGGTCCATGAAGCGACGAGGCCCGCGGCGAGTCCGGCTACTATGCCTTTCAAAATGTTCGTTTCATGATTGTGCATCGATCAACCATCCTTTCATCTTGCTCTATCCAGGAGCACTTTAGAACGCCCGTTGCTAGAGTTCGCGGAGAATGAACGCCACGCGGCGAGTGCGGCGAGGCCGAGGCCGGCGATCACGGAGCCGGCGATCAGCGGGTGCTTTGCCGCCTTTGTATAAACACTCGATTCAGCGACGTGCCCGGGATAGCCGCCACGCTCTTCGCCGTCTTCGATTGGAGCGTAGAGACTGTCTTGACGATCTTTTGGCGTTTGCCGATCAGACTGCTGCACGTCAGACATCATTGCTTCGAGCATCTTGTCTGTCAGACGTGGTGCGTAGTAACCGGCGGCGGCGAGTGCTTTGCCACCACCACCCACGTATAAGTCGCGTTCAGGATGCTCGGCGCAGTGCAGAATCGCTTCGGCGACGAGATCGGGCGCGTAAACCGGTGGTGGGTTCAGCGGCTCGACAGGCATCAGGTTTTTCGCGTGACGAGTGTAGGGCGTGTCGATCGCGCTCGGTTTGATCAGTGTGACTGAGACGGCCGCGCCTTCTTCTTCGAGCTCGAGACGAAGAGCGTCGGTGTAACCCTTGACTGCGTGCTTCGTTGCGCAGTACGTGCCCTGGACCGGGATCGCGATGTCTGAAAGGACACTGCCGACGTTGATAAGCGCGCCGCCTCGCGTACGGAGGTAATTACAAGCGACTATCGATCCGTGGACCATGCCCCAGTAATTCGTTTCGAACAGACGCCGCTGGTCTTCCAGTGATTGGTCCAACATTGGACCGTAGATTGAGACGCCGGCATTGTTGACCCATGTGTCGAAGCCACCGAATTGTCGGATGGCTTCGTCGGCGAGCTTATGAACGTCGTCGAAATTGCCGACGTCGCCAACAACGTAGATGGCTTGCCCGCCCTGTGCGTTGATCTCGTCGGTGACGTCGCTGAGAGCTTCTTCATTTCTCGCATTGAGCACCACACGCGCACCGCGTTTCGCGGCGAGACGTGCGGTGACGAGCCCGATACCGGACGACGCGCCGGTGATGACGATTACCTGGTCCGAAAGGTTTTTTAGTTTGACAGTCATAGAACTCCCCTGTGTTCGAGCGTAGAGGTTTTCTGTGTGCAAGTTCATTGCCACGTCGATCTTGTTGGGTTTTTGGCGGGACTGAAGGGGAGAGATGTATGTCTCTGATACGCGCGTGACTTCTAGATTGCAAAGGCCTTGAACGGACTCAAACGCTCGATCACCTTGTCGAGTTGCTTGGTCACTTCTAACCATGCGGCATCTCGATCTTTGTTTTGCTTGACAGGTTTTCCGTTTGGAAGAATCGCTTGAAGTTGTCCCAACTCTAGTTTCTCGTACGCGCAGGCTCTAACAACAATCGGGATAATCGCAGCTGTGCCGGCCTTGTCACGCTCACGAGCCAGTTGCATCTCCTTCGTGAAGCAGTAATCTGATCGAATGAAATCGTTGCTTAAGAGCAAAACAATGATGTTTGCGTCCACTAGCTTTGCTAGGATTTCTTGTTCCCATTCTCGGCCGGCCGTAACAAAGGTGTCGTCCCAAACCTCCAGGTCACCAGTGCGTTCGTAAGATGTTAGCGCTCCCCGCAGCTCGTCACGAAATCGTTCATCTTTGTGTGAATAACTAATAAAGAGCGACAAGCCCATGCTTATGTTACTCAGCATCCCGGCTCTTTCGACGCTTAACTTTCGCTGGAGAGAACGCACCTTCCGTTCTATGCGCGAGCCAGGTAAGTCGATGCCATCAAGAAGTTTAGCGACACTGAACTTGATCGGAACATGATCGATTACAACCTTATACTCATCGTCACCCGAGCCTTCATAAGCCAGCAATTCTTCGTAAGGAACTTTGACGCCGGGATACTTTGGAACTGGCACGAGCTCAGTCACGGGTAGCTTCTCAAAGCTGCGATGGATTCGTTCGAAGTGTTCGCGAATGATGCCCAGAAGTTCTCTTTGTCCGTTGCCGATACCCGTAACACGGATCACGACTTGACGGCCTTGAATGTCGCCTCGCACAAAGGCGCGACAGTTTGCTCGTTCCAAGACCGCGCCGGTGCGCCAAACCAGTTTCGGCTCACGAAGGAAGTAGGTTTCCACGATGAAACGCGGCAACAATCCCTCGGGCAGGACAGTGTCATAGCGATACTCAAAGCCAAGGCACTGGTCGGGAGGAAAGTCTGAGTCGAGCTCTGGTTCCTCCTTTGTGAGCAGTTCGGGAATTAAATATTTCTCGCCTTTTTCATCTAATGGATGGCAGAGTTGAAATTTTCGCATTAGCGCTAGCAGATACGGATGGACTCCTTTTGGATAGCTCCTGTTTGAAAGCACTTCCCCGAACGATGCCGACGTGAACTTCCCCTGCGCCTTTCGCAACTGAGGTGAGTTTAGAATCTGATAAATTCCTTTGGTAACCCATTGCGGATTGAGTACTCCAAAGTCGCGCAGTGCCTCTTCCTTTCGATATGACAGCATGAGGCCGAGATGGTGTAGGCTATCGGCAAGAGCTTCTTGATCTTTGCGTTGATCGATTCCCTGCTTTGTGCAGAACTCGCGGAAGTCGTCGAACGTTAGCCAGCTTTTCTTTTTGCGCGGCAACTCTTCTTTGATTTGGCGCCATTCAGCCGGCCACGCGGCTTTCAGTCCCGGAAGCTGTTTCGCAAGTTGGCAAATACGTTCATGCAACTCGGACATACCGATGGCCGAGCGGCTGTCGCTTTCAACAAAGACGAGGTTCTTTCCGTATTTCTCTTTGAGGAGCTGGCGGTTGAGTTCGAACTGGTAGTCGTCCCACTTATTCAGCAAAACTATTATCGGCACGTCTCCGGCGAAAGAACGAACCAGCGATAACCAATATTCAGCATCACGATCTTCTGTTCCCTCACGCCCGGAGATCAATACAAGGTAGAGCGCGCGTTCCGTCATGAAGAACCGGTGCGTGCCGTGCATGATCTCCTGTCCACCGAAGTCCCAGATGTGCGCTTGCACTTGATCCACATCGATCTGAACAGGCCAGTTGGTGATGTTGATACCTGGCGTCCGTTTGAATTCTTTGTACTTGCCGGTTGTGAGCCGATGGACGAGTGTAGTCTTACCTACACCGCCGCGTCCGACGAGGATCAGTTTGAACTCATTGAGTGGCTGGCGTTCACTCTTGGTGCGGAAGTAGTAATCCAGAATTTTGCGAGCACCACCGCCTGTAATGATTTCTTTTGGAATTCCGAGGATATCGTCTACGTACAACTCTCGCAGATTTTTGAGGCTCACGAGTGATGAAGGCAACTGCGTGAAATCATTTCCCTTGAGATCTAGGACCTGAAGACAATTCAACTTATGAAATGAATCTGGGAGTTCCTTCATATGATTGTCTTGCAGATAAAGGTACTGAATCTTACTTAGACTGAGAATCCAATCAGGAAAGTCCTTCAACTCCATATTTCCGAGCACTAGGCGTTTCAAATATGGAAGGGTGCCAATTACCGGATTTGCTGCGGACGGCATACCCCCAGTGATCCCCAAACTAATTAATTGTGTGAGTTGAGAGAGACTTTTTGGAAGGAACTGGACGGGGTTTTCCCACAGCTCCAACGTTCGAAGGCGAGTTAGCTGACCAATGAATTCAGGAATTTCGGAAATCGAATTATTTGCAATGTGAAGAGAAGCGAGCCAAGTTAGAGAAGCAACCTCCTCTGGCAACCTGCGGAGGTTCAAGCCGCCGAGATTAAGCAGTTCACTTCTAAATTTGCGGCATTTATCTATTTGGCGTTTGGCCTCGTCAAGATTCTCCGGTTGGGTATTTCGTGTTCGGCGTCGCGAGGAGGTCATGAGTTTCCCTTCAGAGCTAAGGCGGCGCGGAGTATATGGGACATTACGGGGCGGATCAAGATTAAATCGGCGCAGATCCGCGGCCAAAATGTATCTTTTGGGACAGGCGACTACACCCACCGCTTCTCTATTCTGCTCACCGTGTTGAACGACTCGAAGAAAGCAGAAAGGAAGCAAATGAACAGAATTAGCCGCGTCCTAATAACAATCTTATTTTCAGCGGTGATAGCAGCCGCACAAACCAAACCCACAGATGAAGGCTGGCCACGCAGGTTTCCCATCGGCACGAATTCCCTCGCCGTTTACCAGCCTCAGATCGAGGAATGGAGCGGCAACAGCCTCTCCGCCCGCGCCGCGATCGCAATCACAGAAACACAAAGCAAGCAGCCGCTTTACGGCGTGCTTTGGTTTAGTGCACGTGCCGAGATCGATAAGGTGAATAGGCTTGTGACGCTCTCGGATTTCAAGGTGAAGAAGCTCAGTTTGCCGATGGCGCCAGAAAAAGCAGCCGCTTTCGAAACTGCGTTTCAGATGCGCGCCGACAAGCAGGTCAACGTGATCGCACTCGATCGACTGCTCGCAGACATGGCGATCAATCACGCCACGACCAACACTGCCGCATACGAAGTGAAAAACGATCCACCGCAGATCTTATTCAGCACGCGGCCGGCGCTACTCGTGCTAATCGACGGCGCTCCGGTGTTTCGACCGTTCACAAGCACGAACGTCGAGCGAATCATCAACACGCGTGTTCTGATCGTGCGCGCTGAAAACAAATTCTATTTGCGAATAATGGACGGCTGGCTCGAATCGCAAAACCTGAACAACCCCTGGACCATCGCCGGCCACACACCAAACGATCTGAAGAAAGCACTCGACGCCGCAATCGCAACCAAACAAGTCGATCTGCTCGACAGCTCAAAACGCACACTCGCAGAAGCAATCAAACAGAATTCCGTCCCGACAATCTACGTGAGCACGCAACCCGCCGAGCTGCTGCAAACTCAGGGCGATCCGCAAGTCGCGTCAATCGAAGGCACAAACCTGATCTACATCACAAATACTAACAACGACATCTTCGTCCACACGCCATCGCAGGACCACTACATCCTGCTTTCCGGTCGCTGGTTCAAGTCTCAATCGATGCTTGGCCCATGGCAGTACGTCAGCGGTGAAAAACTGCCTGCTGACTTCGCCAAAATCCCGGCCACGCACGCAAAAGCTGCCGTGCTCGTCTCCGTGCCCGGAACGCCGCAGGCGAAAGAAGCCTTGATCGCCAACGCTATTCCACAAACCGCAACAATCACACGCAGCGCGGCTTCCTTAAACGTGAGCTTCGACAGCTCGCCGCAGTTCAAACCGATCGAGAGCACCACGTTGATGTATGCAACGAACACGTCAATCCCGGTGATCAGAGTTGACGCACGCAGCTATTACGCCGTGCAAAATGGTGTCTGGTTTGTCGCAACGTCTGCCACTGGTCCATGGACCGTGGCCACCTCAGTTCCCGTGGTGATCTACACGATTCCTGTCAGCTCACCGCTGCACTACGTAACGTACGTGAAGGTCTACGGCTCGACACCTGACGTAGTCTACGTCGGCTACACACCGGGCTATTACGGCACGGTCGTGACTTCAAGCAGCGTCGTGGTCTACGGCACCGGCTGGTACTACCCGGCTTATGTGGGCGCCTACTGGTACGGCTGGCCCTACACTTACGGTTACGGCGCCGCGTTTACGTGGGGCGTCGCCACTGGCTGGGGACTCGCTTACGGCTACGGTTACGGTTGGTGGGGCGCAGCAACTTACTACGGCGCGTACGGCAGGGGCGGCGTCGCCGCAACGAATGTCTACGGGCAATGGGGCAATGTTGCGTACGCGGGCACGCGCGCCGCCTGGGCCAACCCCTACACCGGCAACGTCGGCTACGGCGGCGCTTACACGGGCTACAACACAGTCACCGGCGCACGTTACGCCGCACGCGGCGGCACGAATACAAACGTTTACACAGGCACAACTGTCACGGGCGGCGCGGCGGCAGCTTACAATCCAAACACGGGCCGCATCAGTGCGGGCCAGGCGGGCACCGCAAGTAACTTATACACCGGCAACTCCGCGGCCGGTGCGCGAGGAGTTAACTACAACCCGAACACCGGTGTGATTAGCGGGGGCGCGGTCGGCGGTGTCAGAGATGGCTCGACGGGCCAGGTCACCGCCGGCGGCCGTGGGTTCGCGTACAACACGCGTACTGACACGGGCGTCGCTGTTGGCAACAACAACGTATACGCGAGCAAAGACGGCAACGTGTATCGCTACAACCAGTCATCCGGCGTGCAGCAAAAGACGAGCGCGGGTTGGGAAACGGTGCAGCGCTCGGCTGATCGGAGCTGGGTGCAGAATCAACAAAACGCACGCGGGATCGGAGAGATGCGCACACGAGATTTCAGCTCGATGCGGGCGAATGGCGGCGCGATCCGAAATGGGGGTGGGCTGCGTAGGAGGTAAGTAAGTCGTTAACAAGATTACAGGATTTGCAGGATTTACAAGAAACGAGTCTTGTAAATCCTGTAATCCTGTCTAAGGTTTTATTTCTCTTCTAACACGGACAGGATGTTTCCTGCCGGATCTTTGAACCACGCGATCGTTGGACCATGTGGTCCACGAGCGATGCCGCGCTCGTCGGTCGTGATGTCAGGCAGATTGTAGTGTTCGAGATTCACACCCAATCCGTTGAGCTCGTCCACTGCTGCTTCGATGTCGTCCACATGGAAATTCAGAACGGTGAAAGAGGCCGGGGTATGGTTTGGTTTCGGATATAAGAAAACGGTGTTGTTGTCCATATGAAGCTCAAGCCCTTCCGATGACTCCTTAACATCGAGCCCGAGCGTTTGACTGTAGAACTCTTTTGCCTTCTTCAGGTCGTTTACAGAAAAACTCGAAAACGCCTTCGCTTCCCTGAACATGTTTGACGCTTTCTTTCGTCCTGGCGCTGACGCCGCTTTGGTACTCATACAGATCCCCTTTCAATAAATGATGGGATCTATTTATACACACAACAACTTACAAGCGTGTCGCGGTTCTTCGATCTCGTTGTTGCTTTTTAATGGTCACCAGCATTTACAGAATTAACAGAACTATTTGGTTCCTTTGGCAACCCGTTTTACGCGTTAAGTACATGTAGGACTGTAGGAGGTGTTCCCGACATGTTAAATAACTATACGTATCAGGCGGCCCTCGCAGCGTCCGAAAGCATTCACTGGCGCGTTGAAGATATCATCGGAGGTGACAAGCAACTCGACTTTACGCAGCCTTTCATGCCCGAGTCGCTGGCGCAAACAGAGCCGCTTACGTTTCTCTCAAAAGACGAGAAGCGCATTCTTAATCAGATCAGAGGTAATGCTTACCTCTGCATCTTCGGACTCGTGGAAGAATTTATACTGCCATTCGTATTGGACCATGCTCGTCCACAATTACGCGGTGACGATTACCGCGTGCGCGCGTTGCTCAGGTTCGCGAGTGAAGAGGCGAAACACATTCAACTCTTCAAGCGCTTTCGCATAGAGTTTGAAGACGGATTTGGCACGCTCTGCAACGTTATTGGACCACCCGAGGCGATTGCAGCCGCAATACTGGCTCACGATCCGCTCGCGGTGGCTATCACAACGCTGCACATCGAGTGGATGGTCCAGCGTCATTACCTCGACAGCATCAAGGACGATCAAGATCTCGATCCGCAGTTTAAGAGCCTGCTGAAGCATCACTGGGTTGAAGAGGTGCAACACGCGAAACTCGACACGTTGATGGTCGAAGCACTCGCAGACGGTCGCGGTGAAGAGCAGATCATGAGCGCGGTGGAGGAGTATCTCGAGATTGGCGCGTTTCTCGACAACGGACTGCAGCAGCAAGTTGAATTCGATCTAAGCAGTTTCGAGCAGGCGAGTGGTCGCAGGTTGACCGAGAGTGAGGTGGACGAGTTTCGGCACGTGCAGTTGCGAGCCAATCGTTGGACTTATCTCGGCACCGGCATGACTCATGAGAAAGTGCTCGAGACGCTCGAGTGGCTAACGCCGAAGGCGCGGCAAAGAGTGGAAAGCGTCTCCCCGGCCTTTTGCTAAGCCGTCCACAGATTACACAGAAATCGTTCTTTGAAATCGGTGTAATCTGTGGACTAGACCTGTTTATTTGGTGGCGCGAACGTGCAATGTCAGCACGACGTCATCGCGAATCAGATTGTCAGCAGCGCCCGCGTAGTTGATCCCGAAGTCTTTCCGGTTAATCGAAAAACTACTCTCGACAGTCGCGGCATCCGGCGTCACATTGATCGTTGCCGGGAACGTGATCGCCTTCGTCACGCCATGCAGCGTCAGGTTGCCGGTGACGGTGTGACTCGCGCCATTTTCCCCGCCCGGCTTGATCGCAGTCGAGACGAACGTCGCCTCCGGATACTTCGCGACATCGAAGAAGTCGGCAGTCTTCAAATGCTTCGTCAGATCAGGCGTGTCTGTCGTGAGTGAATCAGTCTTCATCGTGATATTCACGCGACTTGTTTCCGGATTACCTGTGTAATCGACCTGTCCGGAGAAATCTCCGAACGAGCCATTGTGCTTGCCAGTGACTTTCGATCCGACAAACTCGATCTTCGAATTCTGTGGTGTGATCAGATACCTCTGCCCCTGTGCGGGCGCGGGCGAGGCTACTTTCGCCGCTTCACCCGTCGTTGCCTTGGTCGTGTCAGCCGCAGGATCATTACAAGCGGTGAAAAAAATCAACCCTGAGAGAATTGTAATCGCTAACCTTCGGTGCATCGTGCATTCCTCCTTTGTTATACAGAAAACTTAATGGCTCCGGCGCGGAATTGTTTACGAAGTTGAGCGCGCTGCGCCCGCGATCGGAAAGGATCGTGAGACGGTTCGACGAAAGACGAAAGCGGTTTGCTGTTTCGAGTGTCAGACAGAAATCTGTGCTCCTGCTCGTTTGCGTTCTGGTCCAAACACGCGCGTCTCGTACTGACGATGCGGCTGAATGAGATATTGTTGTCACGGACCTGATAAGTGCCGCCGTAATTGTTGCATCCTGTCGATCCACTCACGCGTTCATCTTCTGCGAGCTTCAGTGTGACTGTCGTGCCGGCAACCACATCAGTTTCGGCGCCGGCTGGTCCGAGCGACACGAGCCGCCAGTCAATTCCTGTCAGGCCGGCTTGCGCCTGGGCCAGGCTAGCCAGACAGAAGATTGCGAGGCCGCAAAATGCCACTGCGCGCGCATCAGGATTCACCTCCGGAAAACCGATATTCAGCCACAGATTACACACAGACTACACGGATTGTATAAAGAGTCTGTGTAATCTGTGTAATCTGTGGATACAATTGCGTGCATGTTTTATGACATTGCTGTTGTGGGCGCGGGTGTTTTTGGCGCCTGGAGTGCTTATCAATTAAGGCTTGCAGGCGCGTCCGTGCTGCTTGTTGACGCCTACGGACCAGGAAATAGTCGCGCCAGCTCCGGCGGCGAATCACGCATCATTCGTCTCGGTTATGGACCAGATGAGATCTACTCGCGCTCGTCACAACGCTCCCTTACCCTCTGGCAACAACTCTTCGAAAAAACTGAGCCGTTGTTTCAGAAAACGGGCGTGCTCTGGCTCGCGCATAAGCACGACGCTTACTGCGAAGCCACGCTCGCGACGTTACAACAACTCAATGCAAACTTTGAACGGCTGGATCAAGATGAACTAATCCGGCGATTTCCGCAACTCGAAGCTGGCCCAACGAGGTGGGGCATACTCGAACCCGATTCGGGTGTGCTGCTGGCGCGACGCGCCGTGCGCGCGGTGGTGGACCAGGCGCAGGCGAGTGGTGTTGAGTACGTTGAGGAAGCAATTGCGCCGCCGCAACCGAGGCACGGGAAAATCAATTCGGTGCAAACGATTTCAGGTAAGGAAATCACAGCCGGACAGTTTGTGTTTGCGTGTGGTCCATGGCTGCCGAAGCTGTTTCCTGAGCTGCTTCGCGACTTGATCCATGTGACGAGACAGGAAGTGATCTTTTTAGGTGTGCCGCCGGGAGACGACAGTTTTAGTCGTGGCGTGATGCCGGCGTGGATCGATTTCAACGACCTGGTTTATGCGTTACCGAACCTCGATGGGCGTGGGTTCAAGATCGCGATTGATGCGCATGGCGAGGAGTTTGATCCGGATAGTGGGGAACGAGTAGTTAGTGCCAACGGGTTGAAGGCGGTGCGTGAGTATCTGGCGAAGCGAGTGCCGCGGCTGGCGAATGCCCCGGTGATGGAGACACGTGTTTGCCAGTATGAGAATACGTCGAACGGTGATTTTCTGATTGACAGGCATCCGATGGTTGAAAATGTTTGGATCGTTGGTGGTGGATCGGGGCACGGTTTCAAGCATGGACCAGCGATTGGCGAATACGTGGCGCGAATGATTGTTGAAAAGGGAGAAGAAGAAACGAGGTTTACGCTCGCGACCAAAGAGCGCGTCCAGCAGAGGAAGGTATATTAGACAGGATTACACGATTTACAGGATTCACAAAATAATCCTGCACATCCTGTAATCCTTTTTAAAGGCTCGCCGTACAGATCAGCAACGACTAAGGCTTGACGGTGGCGTTGTAATCTTCGAGCAGCTTTTGCGCGCGAATGCTCGGACTGATCAGCGCCAGCTTCTGCGACCAGTCGTAGCCACTGAAAACTCCCACGACCTCGGCCTCCGAGTTGTAAACCGGACTTCCCGAAAAGCCGTCGCGGCTGTCAATCTTGACTGACCAGTACTCCTGGTTACCGAGCATGTAGTCGCCAACAAAGCTGCCGTGACTGACGATTTTATCGCCATGCGGCCGCGCGATCAGAAATAGTTTGTCGTCTTTGTTCGGTGCCGTTTGGAACTTCGGGGTCTTGGCGTTTTTCGAGGTGCGGCACATTTCGAGCAGTGCCAGATCCGCTTCTTTGTCGACCTTAAGTACTTTAGCCCGACAGCCGTCAACGAAGACTTTTACAGAAAGCTCATCAGTCGCCTTAAACCCCAGCATCACTTTCTTGGTAGTGCTGAGGTTGCCGGAGATCACGTGATAGGCGGTCATTACCAGACCATTGCCTACCAGGAAACCGGTCGCATACCCATTGGGTCCGACATCGAACAGAACAGAAATCGCCTGCTCCAATGGGTTCTGCTCTTTCTTCGAAAACTCTAACTCCAGCGACAATGTATACCGCTCCTGTTGCTTGAGCACGCTGCGCTGATTCTTTTTGCTCTCAGCCACACATAAAGGCGCAAGCAGAAGAATGGCGGCCATACAAGTAAGGCTGCAAAGCTTACTCTTCATCGTTGACCTCCGTTAGGTACTAAAAGTTTGACGACTCCGTCTGTGTGGGGGAATAGACGAAGTAAAACCAGTTGTTTTGGAACTAGAAAGAATTGCTCAGGAACAAAGACCGGAGCATTTTAGGACTGGTTCTCAGGATAAGCAATGATTTTAGTGCAGCGATTCGGAAATGTTCAGAATGGTTCCGAGAAGTTCAGAGTTCAGCCTTTAGGCTGCGGTCTCGGGTTTCAGGTCTGCAAGCTAAAGCTTGAACTCTGAGCTTTTTGTTTGGGCGCGTTGATACGTGTGTAGTCAGGATGGAGATAGACCAGGCGGCCGCCGACAATTGTCGCGACAGCCGCACCGTGCATCGCGCGACCGTGGAACGGCGTGTTGCGACTCTTCGACTTCGATCGACTCACATCGAAAACCCATTCAAGGTTTGGATCCAGAAGCGTTACATCCGCGTGCGCGTTATGTTTCAGTGAACCGCGATCCGTGAGCCCGAAGATCCGTGCCGGATTCGTCGAGCACATCTGCACGACACGCTCCAAATCGATCAGCCCGTCGTGTACGAGATCGAACGCAAGCCCGACCGCCGTCTCCAAACCCGTGATCCCAAACGGCGCCTGATCAAACTCGAGCGCCTTTTCATCGAGGTGATGCGGCGCATGATCCGTTGCGATTGCATCGATCGTCCCATCCTGCATTGCCTCGAGAACGGCGTCTACGTGTTCCCTGCTTCGCAATGGCGGGCTCATTTTCGTGTTTGTATCGTACTCCGCGACCGCTTCGTCCGTGAGCGTCCAGTGATGCGGCGTCACTTCACAGGTCACATTCAATCCGTCATGCTTTGCTCTGCGCACCGCTTCGAGGGCGCCGCGCGTCGAGACGTGGGCGATGTGAATCTTCGCTTTCGTAAGCTTCGCGAGCACACAATCGCGAACCACATCGACGTCTTCCGCCGCCGCAGGCATGCCGCGCAGGCCGAGAATCAGTGACCAGCGACCTTCATGCATCACGCCGCCCGCGCTCAGTGACTGATCCTGGCAATGATCCACGATCGTCAAATCGAACCCGCGCGCGTATTCCATCGCCCGTCGCATCATCGCCGCCGACGGCACCGATCGCCCGTCATCAGAAACCGCGACGATGCCGGCGTTCTTCATCTCGCCCATTTCCGCGAGCTCTTTGCCCTGGCTGGACTTTGTGACAGCCCCGATCGGAAAAACGTTTGCGAGCCGCGCGGCGTGGCCCTGGTCGATGATGAAGCGCGTCACTGCGGGATTGTCGTTCACGGGATCTGTGTTCGGCATCGCACAGATGCTGGTCCAACCGCCTGCTACTGCCGCTGACGCACCCGTTGCCACAGTCTCTTTGTACTCCTGACCCGGCTCGCGCAGGTGTGTGTGCATGTCGATGAAACCCGGTGCGACGATCAAACCCGTGGCGTCGATCACGTGTGCCTGTTCGGGGACCGGCTCGCCGCGATCGAGCAGACCGACGATGCGTCCGTCTTCAATCAGCAGGCTGCGGCCACCGGTGTTAACTTGCTGCGCCGGGTCGATCACGTAACCATTTACAATCAGCAGCTTCATAGTTTGGTTTTTGTATCCACAGATTACGCAGATTCTTCGTGTTCGACGTGACTGCCGCCGGCCAGCAGGTAAAGAACTGCCATCCGCACGGCGACGCCGTTTGTAACCTGGTTAAGAATCAATGAGCGACTGCCGTCCGCAATCTCCGAAGAGATCTCGACGCCGCGATTCATCGGACCCGGATGCATGACGATCGCGTCGGGCGCGGCGCGCTCGAGATGTCGCGGCTGCAGGCCGAAGTGAACTGCGTATTCGCGCATCGACGGAAAGAACGCATGATCCTGTCGCTCGCGCTGGATACGAAGGATCATCACCACGTCCGCGCCCTCGATCGCATCTTCGAAGTGTTTCTCGATGCGCAGACCGCTTTCGACAAGCTCGGCGAATTCGTCCGGCACGAGCGTGCCTGGACCACCAACACTGACGTGCGCGCCGAGTTTTGTGAGCAGGTAAATGTTCGAGCGTGCGACACGTGAATGCAGGATGTCGCCGACAATCGCGACTTTCAAACCCTCGATCCGGTCTTTGTGCTCACGAATCGTGAGCGCGTCGAGCAGCGCCTGCGTGGGATGCTCATGTGAGCCATCACCTGCATTAACAATCGGCGCATTAGTCATCTTTGCGAGATGCTGTGGCGCGCCGGCCATCGAGTGACGGATGACGATGCAATTGGGCGCCATCGCTTCGAGGTTACGCGCCGTGTCGAGCAGCGTCTCGCCTTTCGAGACGCTGGACGTTGAGACACTGACGTTCACGGCATCTGCCGACAGGCGTTTTGCTGCGATCTCGAAAGATGTTCTGGTGCGTGTGGAAGGCTCGAAGAAGAGATTAATTACCGTGCGGCCACGAAGTGCGGGAACCTTTTTGATCTCTCGTTTGGAGACTTCGCGAAAACTTTCGGCGGTATCGAGCAGGTGAGTAATCTCTCCGGCTTCAAGCTCGCGAATGCCAAGCAGGTGGCGGCGGTTGAAAGTTGCTTCCATGTTATCTGGCACAAAAAAAGCGGCCCGAGGCCGCTTCGTTACGCCGTCTCTGACGGCCGCTCGACGATTACCACTCCTTCTTCCTCGTCAAACTCCTGTAGCATCACTTTGATAATCTCGCTCTTCTTGGTCGGCACGAGTTTGCCGATGTAATCCGCCTGGATCGGCAGCTCGCGATGTTCCTTGCCGCGATCGATCAGCACTGCAAGCTGTACGCGACGCGGACGACCGAAGTCGATCAGTTGATCGAGTGCGGCGCGGATCGTGCGACCGGTGAAAAGCACGTCGTCGATTAGAACGATGTTGCGATTTTCGATATCACCGGGAAGATCTGTGCGATTGACAACAGGTTTGGCTCCGACGGTCGAGAGGTCGTCACGATAAAGAGTGATGTCGAGTATCCCGACTGGCGGTCGATAGCCTTCGAGATCGGCAATCTTCTGCGCCATGCGCTCAGCGAGTGGGACGCCGCGACGTCTGATTCCAACGAGAAACAGGTCGCCTGCGCCGTGATTTTCTTCGACGATTTCGGATGACAGGCGCGCCAATGCCCGGTTGATGCGCGGGCCATCCATGATGCGGGCTTTCTCGACAAAATCCATGTGCGCGGATACTACCATAGCCGCAAAAAGGCACAAAAGGGACAAATGTATTTTTAATCATTTGTGGCGTATCTTATGTATTATGTAAATCCTGTGATTCTGTCTAACTGATGGTTTATCGCTCGCTGCTGCGTCCCCTCCTCTTTCGTCTCCCTGCCGAGACCGCTCACGAATTGGCATTACATTCTCTTTCGTTAGTTCCACCCGGATTAATCGCGAAGCGCTTTGACGACCCATCGCTCCCCATTGAACGATTCGGCTTAACATTCCCGAATCCGATCGGGCTCGCCGCGGGCTTCGATAAAAACGGTATCGCATTACAACCACTCGCTGCACTCGGTTTTGGTTTTATCGAAGCTGGCACGGTTACTTATCATCCGCAGCCCGGCAATCCACGCCCGCGACTCTTTCGCCTCTCTGAAGACAAGGCATTGATTAATCGCGCGGGCTTCAACAACGAAGGCGCCGCCGCATTCGCGCAGAGGGTCTCAAAAAATCGTCCTGACTGCGTGCTCGGCGTCAGCATCGGCAAAAGCAAGATCACGCCACTCGAAAACGCGACTGAAGATTATCTGGCGAGCTTCGAGCTCGTTCACGACGTTGCCGACTATGTTGCCATCAACGTCAGCTCGCCAAACACGCCACAGCTTCGCGAGCTACAACAGTCGCAACAACTCGAATCGCTGCTTTCCGCGCTCCAAACACGACGCAACGAGCTGCAGAAACACGTTCCTTTATTAGTAAAACTTTCACCCGATCTCGAGCGGCGCGACCTCGAAATGATTGTCGACGTGATCGCGCGCTTGCAGATCGACGGCATTATCGCAACGAACACAACCATCAGCCGCGACAACCTGCGCACCGACGCAAAGCGAATAGCGGCGTGTGGTGAAGGTGGATTAAGCGGCAGACCTTTAAAGGACACGTCCACACGCATGATCGCGGAGCTGTACGAGCTGACTCGCGGTCGCATTCCGCTCATCGGTGTCGGCGGCATCTTCACCGCGGAAGACGCATGGGAAAAGATCACGGCGGGCGCGAGTCTCGTGCAGTTGTACACCGGCTTCATCTACCAGGGACCACGCATCGCACAACAGATCAGCGAAGATCTTGCAAAGATCCTCGCACGCGAAGGTTTTTCTAATTTGGACGCCGCCGTCGGCAGTAGCGTTAGCAAAATCCGTGTAATCTGTGGTTAAAAGATTATGAATAACAAATTGATAATCGCACTCGACGTCGATACACCCTCGCAAGCCCTCGACCTCGTGAAACAACTCCACAGCGTCGCGGGCATGTTCAAGGTCGGTTCTCAACTCTTTACCGCCGCGGGCCCGCAAATCGTCCGCGACATCATCGCGCACGATTCAAAAGTATTTCTCGATCTGAAGTTCCACGACATCCCGCACCAGGTCGCGGGCGCCGCACGCTCTGCCGCCGAGCTCGGCGTCTCGTTATTTACGATTCACGCGAGCGGTGGCAGCGAGATGATGCGCCGCGCAGTCGATTCCGTTAACGAAGTCGCAGCGAAAACCGCCGTGCGTTCAGCCGTGCTCGCCATCAGCGTCCTCACCAGTATCGACGAAACAATACTTGCGGAAATCGGTGTGACTTCGACTCCGGCAGAATCGGTGCTGCGACTGGTAAGATTGGCCGAAGCTGCGGGTGTCGACGGCGTTGTCGCTTCACCTCAGGAGATTCAAACCATCCGCGCGACAGTCTCGAATCCGGAGTTTCTCGTCGTCACGCCCGGAATTCGGCTGGGGATAAATAAGCCTGGCGACCAGAAGCGCATTGCGACACCGTCCGCAGCCATCGCCGCGGGCGCGAGTTATCTCGTAGTCGGCCGGCCAATCACTAGCGCCGCAGATCCCCTCGCTGCCGCCGAAAAAATCCTCGACGAGATGCTGTTGTGATTGTTTGTGCCTTTTTGCGTCTGACTTTGTGCTTTTCGTGACACTCTTTTCTTTGTGCTTTTTTGTGGCACGAACGGAACTGATCAATAAAGGTAGCGTGTAAAATGTTGGCGGCGTAGCCACTATTTGCCCAACTATCAATTAAAAACTATCATGCCACGGTGAATCGCAGCTTGAAACCCCCGTATATTTCCAGCCTAATCATCCTCTTTCTGGGATTCGTCTCTCCATTGTTCGGCCAAAATGGCGGGCAGGCTCCGGCTCCCTTTTCCACCGCACCATATCGTGTTGGTGAGCGTCTGACTTACAACGTCTCGTTTTCAAATTTTCCTGATGCGGCGCACGTTGAGGTTGAGGTCATGTCGCGTGGCATGCACTTCGGTCGTGAAGCTGTGCAACTACGAGCTCACGCTGAAACAAATGGCGTCATCAACGTCGCGCTCTTCGCCATTAACAACGACTACACCACGTATGTCGATCCTGCGACGGGACTGCCGTTTCGCGCCGAAGAGTCGGCGCGCGACGCGATTCGATCTGCGGATTCGGTGCAGGATTTCAGCCAGCCCGCGGGTAACGAAGCAATCCCGCCGAAACAAAGAGGCTTCCCCGGGACTTACGATTTTCTCTCCGCTTTTTACCGCGCCCGTGCGCTGCCGCTCGCTAGCGGCGCTGTCTACGATCTGACTGTTCGTGGTCAGGGAGTTGACTACCACGCTGAGTTGAAAGTGGTCGGACGCGATGTGATCAGAACGAACGTGGGATCGTTTTCGACGATTGTCACGGAAGTGAAAGTCAGCGGATCACCACTCAGGAATTTAAAAGTCTATTTCAGCGATGACGAACGGCACGTGCCTGTACTTATAACCGCGCGCGTACGCTCCGGGGATCTGAAAGCCGAGCTCGCAGGCTCTGAGTTGGTCAAGGTGCGGGATTTACCACCGGCGCAAACGTCACCACCGGTCGTTGCCACGCCCGCTCCGATGCCGGCAACTCCGCTCGCGTTGAGCGAGAACTTGCCGTTCAAAATCGGTGAGCAGCTTAACTATCAGGTGTTCATCGGCAGCAACAATACGCCGATGGGTCTCGCAACTTTTCAGGTTCGCGGGCGCCAGCGTTATTTCGATCGCGACGGTGTGTTTCTGAACGTCACTGCGCAAACAACGGGCGCGGCTGCGGCACTCTTCGTTGCACGTGATCAGATCGATTCATATGTCGATCCGAAAGCGTTGCTGCCGTTTCGCACGGTGATGAATTTAGTCGAGGGCCGTCGGCGGTTGAACCAAACGCTGACGGTAAATCAGGACACCGGACTTGCGACCAGCGAAACCGGTACGCGTATCGAGATGCCGATTGGCACGCACGATTACGTGTCTTTCTTCTATGTGCTTCGCACTTTCAATTTCGCAGCGAAAAAGAAACACGCGCTGGCTGTGCTAGTGGAGAACAAACCGAAGACGTTGTTTGTAGAGGCGCAAGAGCGTGCGTCGATTCAACTCGGCAATCGCACGGTTCCGGCGCTCGCGTTGTCGATCACGACGGACGATCCACAGCCGGATAAATATCAATTGCGACTTTGGATCAGCGAAGATCGCCAACGCCTGCCACTACGAGTAACCTGCATGACCAAACTCGGTCCCCTGCGCGCCGACCTCGCAATCATCCCCACCACCCCTCAATAAGAAGCAGTAAACAAAAGGCACAACATAACGATTGAAGTCGGCGCGATCAGTTCCCTCGGCGCGCTCTCTTCTCTGTTAGTTAACTTTTGTGCCTTTTGTGTACTAAATGATTTTGAAATCTATTTTCAACTAGGCTATACTGCCCTGCCATGCTGAACTCATTCATCATCGTCTTGCGTGAAGGCTTTGAGTCGATCCTGCTCGTCGCCGTTATTCTCGCTTACCTCCGCAAATCAGGACAAAAGTGGCTGACCTCCTACGTCTTTATCGCCACCGCCATGGCTCTCGCGGCCAGCGGCGGGCTTGCTTACGTGCTCAACACGGGCGTGGACGACGCCACGGTTCAAAGCATGTTTGGCCCGTTTATCGGCGGCTACATCAGCCAGTTCTTTGCGAATGAGGCGCTCCGTGAAGCAATACTCGGCGCGATTGCAGTCGTGATGGTCGGCACGCTTGTGATTCACATGTGGCGCACCGGCCCCAAGATTCAGCAACGCATGCGCGAGAGATTGAATGCAGTTTCGTCGAAGAGCTCGCGTGTACGCCGCAGTGGCGGGCGTGTTCCTGTTTACGTTCCTGATGATTACGCGCGAGGGCATGGAAACAGCCCTGATGTTGATGCAGGTAAAGGATCCGAACCTGATTAATGGCGCGCTGCTCGGGCTACTTGCCGCGATCGCGTTTGCGTTTGGGTGGGCCAAGTTTGGGCACCTGATCAATATCAAACGCTTCTTTCAAGTCACAGGCATCTTCCTGCTGCTCTTCATGGTCCAGGTGAGCATCTATTCGTTCCACGAGTTCAGCGAAGCTGGTCTACTGCCGAATAGCGAGTTCCTGCACGAAGCTACTGAAAAGTTTTCACCTGACGGACTTTATGGCAAGTGGTTCTCCCCAATCATGGTCGGGATCTGTGCGTTATGGCTACTGGGCGCGTGGCTGATCGATCGCAGGAAGACTACGCAGACAACATCTTCGTCAACTCGCGTTTCAACAACTTCCCTGTCGGACCTTTCGGAATATCCTCAACAAAGTGCACCGTCTTCGGGCATTTGAAGTCCGCGAGTCGCGCTTTGCAGTAGTCGATCACTTCCTGCGCCGTCGTGTGCGCGCCCGGCTTTAGCACGACCACTGCCGCGACCTCTTCACCGTACAGATCATCTTTAACACCCACTGCCGCGGCCGCTGCGACGTCAGGATGCTGGTACAGCACCTCGTCGATCTCACGCGGGTAGATATTTTCGCCACCGCGAATGATCATGTCTGACTTGCGATCGACGATGTAATAAAAACCATCTGCATCGCGATAGCCGATGTCGCCCGTGTGAAACCAGCCGTTGCGAAACGCGGTCGTGTTCGCGGTTTCGTTTTTGTAGTAACCCTTCAGGATGTTCTCGCCGCGCAAAACGATCTCGCCCAATTCGCCGTCCGGCACCTCGCGATCGGCATCGTCAACGACGCGCATCTCGTTACCGATCGGAACGCCACACGAGCCCGGACGACGACGCTGATCGGGTGGATTGAAAGTCGAGCGACAAGTCGATTCTGACAAGCCGTAGCCTTCGATCACGAGACACTTAAACGTCTCCTCAAAACGTCGCAGCACTTCCGCCGGCACAGGCGCCGAGCCACACATCGCAAACCGTAGCTGATCTGTTTTTAGTCCTTCGGGAACTCCGTCGGGATACGTGCTCAATAACATCGAGAGCATCGTCGCTACTGATCCAAACGACGTGATTTGATAATCAGAAATGATCTGCCAGAAACGCGACGCTGAAAACTTCTGACTCACCACCGTCGAGCCGCCCGCGTAAAGGGCTGACATCGTTGTTACTGAAACCGCGTTCATGTGAAACAGCGGCATTATCGTCAGTAGTCGATCCGTTTCCGTGAAGCCGAGCCAACCGCTGATCTGGCGCGCGTTGGCGATCACGTTGCAGTGCGTGAGCAGGCAGCCTTTCGGTTTCCCCGTCGTGCCTGACGTGTAGATGATGATCGCTTCGTGATCCGCATCGATTTCCGCAGTTGGATCTGCGCTCGTGATTTCTTCGCGTGTCGCGTCTGCTTCGTTGTCAAAAATGACGATGGCTTGGAGGGTGGTGAGGTCGTCGCGAATCGTCTCGATCAACGGCAGAAACTCGGAATTGACGAGCAGTGCGCGGGCTTCGGAGTTTGAGATCACGTATGCGATCTCCTGAGATTTCAGGAGTGAGTTGATCGGTCCGGCGAGTGCTCCGATCTGCCAGCAAGCGAAATAGGCGATGACGTACTCGACGCTGTTCGGCAGCAACAGGCTGACGACGTCGCCTTTCCTCACGCCCTTCGCGGCGAGCATCCGCGCCGTGCGCCGGACCGCGGATTCGAACTCTTTGTAAGTGAGCTGGCGTTTGTCGATTTCCGAAAAGAGGAAGAGTTTGTCGGGTGCGGCGCTGACGCGCTCTTTGAGCAGTTCCGGAATACTTCGAGGTTCCGCAATCATAGCGACTTATTAAGCCACAGATGAACACGGATTAACACCGAGACGTGATATATTCCTGCACTCGTATGAATACTTATCGCAATTTTATCGGCGGCAAATGGATCGAGTCTTCGTCCACCCGCACCGCGCAAAACATCAACCCGGCCAACACTGACGACATCCTGGGAGAAATCAGGCAGGCGACCCGCGAGGAAGCACGCGCCGCCGTCGAATCGGCAGCCGGTGCGTTTCGCGGATGGCGCGCAACGCCCGCGCCTGCCCGCGGCAAGATCGTCGCGAAGGCCGCACGCTTGATGGAGGAGAACAAGGAAGAGCTGGCCCAACTGCTCACGCACGAAGAAGGCAAGACGATCGCGGAATCACGCGGTGAGCTACAGCGTTCCATCAATGTTGCTGAATTCTGTGCGGGCGAATCGCGACGCATGACCGGCGAAACCATTCCTTCCGAGTTACCTTTAAACTTCGCGTATACCATCAAACAACCGCTCGGTGTAGTTGCATGCGTAACGCCGTGGAACTTTCCGGTCGCGATTCCAGTGTGGAAGATCGCGCCCGCGCTCGTCGCCGGCAACACCGTCGTTTTCAAACCGGCATCGATCACACCTGCGACCGCGGTTCGCATCACCGAAATCTTCGAAGCCGCCGGCATACCACCGGGCGTTTTGAATCTCGTACTCGGCTCCGGCTCAGAAGCCGGCGACGAGATCATCAATCATCCGGCAGTCAAAGCGATCTCTTTCACCGGTTCGAACGGCGTCGGGATTCGACTTTACGAACAGGCATCGCGACGCGGCGCTAAGGTCCAATGCGAGATGGGCGGAAAGAACCCTGTCGTGGTTCTCGAAGACGCTGACATGGACCTCGCGGTTGAATCCACTGCACAGGGCGCGTTCGGATCGTCAGGCCAGCGCTGCACGGCAACGAGCCGCGCAGTCGTAGTGGACCAGGTCGCCGACGAGTTTGTCGAGCGTCTTGCGACACGGGCGAAGTCGATGCGCATCGGTCCTGGATCAGATCCGGCGACGGAGATGGGACCGACTGTCGATGAGAACCAGTTCAACACCGTCCTCAGCTACATCAACATCGGTCGTGAAGACGGCGCCACACTCGTTTGCGGCGGCTCACGCGCGACGGGCGACGGGCTCGACAAAGGTTACTTTGTGCATCCCACGGTCTTCGATCGCGTCACGCCTGACATGCGCATCGCGCGCGAAGAGATCTTTGGTCCGGTATTGTCAGTTTTGCGTGTGAAGGATTTCGATCACGCGATGGAAGTCGCGAACGATTCGGAGTACGGCCTCTCGTCGTCGATCTTTACGAACGACGCCGCGCGCATCTTCCGTTTTGTCGATGACATCGAGACCGGCATGACGCACATCAACTCTCCCACGACCGGTGGCGAAGCGCACATTCCGTTTGGGGGCTCAAAAGGCACCGGCATCGGCGATCGCGAACAAGGCTCAACCGCGCTCGATTTCTACACCGAATTGAAAGTGGTCTATGTTGACTACACCGGTCGCAAGCGCGAGGGCAATCTCTACTAACGGAGATTTTGACCATGAGAATAGAACAAGTCAGGAAGGGTGGCTTGCCCCCGCTCTCACAACAGCGGGGGCAAGCCCCTCTTCCTGACTTGTTCTGTTGTCTTTCAACGCTAATGGTGCTGCTGTTGGCATGTGTGGCGGTTAGGGCGCAAACAAACCGCAGCGTCTACACGCCAATCGGCGACAAACAATGCCGCACCATCAAATCACACGAAGCAGGCGACGACGGCTTCGAAGCTCGCTGCCGCGGCACCGCCGGATATAACTTGATCCTGAGCGAAGGCGATCTGCGCCAAAACATAACTGTAATCACACCAAAAGGCGCAAAGCATTCACTCGATCTCTGGGACGTTATCAGCGGCGGCTTCTCGAGTGTTGGCCCAAAAGCCGAATGGCGTCTCAAAGCGTCCCTGCCGGTCGCATTGATCCTTCGCTACAACGCGAACGAAGATCCCGAAAAGCCTGAAAAACAAACTTCGTACCTGGCCGTGACCAAGATCACAGCAACAGAGATCTGCGTCACCGATAAAATATCGCCTGGTCCAACAGCAAACGAGGACGCCCGTCGCGCCGCCGACGCCTCCGCCACCAAATCGTGTCTTAAAAATCCGTGAAATCTGTGGTTAAAAACGAATGAAAACTCTAATCAAGAATGGCCGGGTCATCACGGCAGTCGATGATTACAAAGCAGATATTCTCATTGAAGACGAGCGCGTCTCCATCATCGGCAACAGTCTTCAAATGGAAGCCGACCATACGATCGACGCCGCCGGCAAACTCGTCATCCCGGGCGGGATCGATCCGCACACGCACATGGAGCTGCCGTTCGGCGGCACTGAATCGTCGGACGACTTTCGCACCGGCACGATTGCGGCCGCACACGGCGGCACCACGAGCATCATCGACTTCGCCGTCCAGTACAAAGGACAGTCACTGATCGAAGGCATCGACAACTGGCATAAGAAAGCCGAAGGCAAAACCGCTGTGGACTACGGCTTCCATCTCATCACCACCGAGCTCGAAGACAAGCAGATCGAAGAGCTCTACACCGCGATGGATGAAGGCGTGACGAGCTTCAAAATGTTCATGGCGTATCCGGGCGTGTTCCTCGTCGACGATGCGACGATCTTTCGTGCGATGTCGGCGGCGGGCCAGCGTGGCGGCTTGATCTGCATGCACGCGGAAAACGGAATCGTCATCAACGAGATCATCAAACGCGCTCTCGCGCAAGGCCGGACCGCACCGAAGTATCATGCGTTAACACGTCCGACAGTCGCCGAAGCCGAAGGCGTGCATCGCGCGATCGCCATCGCGGAAATGGCGGAGTCGCCCGTGTACATCGTTCACCTCTCATGCGCCGACGCGCTGAACCAAGTCCGGCAGGCGCGCGATCGCGGCATTCCCGCGTTCGCGGAGACGTGCCCGCAGTATCTCTTCCTCTCGCTCGACAACTACGACGAGCCCGGATTCAACGGCGCGAAGTATGTGATGACGCCGCCGCTGCGCGAAAAGTCCAACCAGGATGAGCTGTGGAAAGGCTTGAAGATGGATGATCTCCAGGTGATCTCAACCGATCACTGCCCGTTCTGCATGAAAGAACAGAAGGAGCTCGGCCGCGACGACTTCACGAAGATCCCGAACGGCGCGCCGGGCGTCGAGAATCGCGTACCGCTCATCTACAACGGCGGTGTCGTCGAGAACCGCATCAGCCTCAATCGTTTCGTCGAGCTGACTTCAACCGCGGCCGCAAAGATGTTTGGCCTGTTTCCGAAGAAGGGCACAATCGCAGTGGGCTCTGATGCTGACATCGTGATCTTCGATCCTGATAAGGAACAGACGCTCAGCGTGAAGACGCAGCACATGAACTGCGATTACAACGCTTACGAAGGCAAGAAGATCAAAGGCGTGGTCGAGACTGTGCTCTCGCGCGGCAAGGTTGTGATTGATCAAGGAGAGTTCAAGGGCAAAGCAGGTGATGGACAATTCCTGAAGCGCGGTACGTGCGTGAACATCTAAAACAATATGACAACTGAATCCCCCGCCACTCAACGCGATTTCGTGGAGTTACACACCGACGTTTCGCACAGCCCACTCTGGAATCGCGATCTCGCACCAACCACAATCAAACAACGAACATGGTCCACCTGGAACATCGCCGCTCTCTGGATTGGCATGAGCGTCGTGATCACTACTTACACGCTCGCGGGCGGGTTTATCGAAGCGGGCATGAACTGGTGGCAGGCGATGATCACGATCCTGCTCGGCAACACGATCGTGCTGATCCCGATGATCCTGAACGCGCATGCGGGTACGAAGTATGGCGTGTCGTTTCCAGTGCTGAGTCGTGCCGCATTTGGCACGAAGGGAGCGAACATACCGGCGATGCTGCGCGCGATTGTCGCGTGTGGCTGGTTTGGCATTCAAACGTGGATCGGCGGTACAGCGATCGATGCACTCTTCGGCGTGATGTTCCCGGCCTGGAGTGCTTCACTTGGAACAACGATTCTTGATGTCGCGCTTCACACGTGGATCGCGTTCTTCCTGTTCTGGGGTATTCAGGTCGTCATCATTCTCAAAGGCGTCGAAGGCATTAAGTATCTGGAAACGTGGTCGGCGCCGCTGCTGCTCGGCGGTGGCTTAGTGTTACTGATCTGGGCTGCGTGGCGCGCCGGAGGCCTCGGACGTGTATTAACAGAGTCGTCTGCACTGCAAAAGCAACAGGGAGAGTTCTGGCAAATATTTCCCGGCGCCCTCACTGCTTCAGTTGGTTACTGGGCGACGTTGAGTCTGAACATTCCGGACTTCACGCGTTACGCGCGCTCGCAAAAATCGCAGATGCTGGGCCAGGCGCTCGGTCTTCCTTTGACGATGACTGCGTTTGCATTCATCGGCGTTGCGGTAACGAGTGCAACGCTTTTGATCTACGGCGTGGCGATTCCGAACCCGGTGGATCTGATGGCGCGTTTTGACAGTGTGCTGATCATTCTCTTCGCCACCGCAGTGATCTTCGCAGCACAGCTCACCACCAACATGGCCGCGAACGTCGTCTCGCCGTCAAATGATTTTTCGAATTTGAATCCACGGCTAATCTCGTACGTCACCGGCGGCCTGATCACCGCGGTCATCGGCATTCTGATGATGCCGTGGAAGCTGATGGCGTCGATGGGCGCATACATCTTCACGTGGCTGATCGGCTATTCGGGATTGATGGGCGCGATCGCCGGGATCCTGATTTGTGATTACTGGGTGATCCGGAAGCAGCATCTCGATCTGGCCGGGCTCTTTGAAACGAACGGTCCTTATTCCTACGGCAATGGCTTCAACTGGCGGGCGATTGTTGCGCTCGTTGTTGCCATCATTCCGGTGGTTCCCGGCTTCCTGCGAGCCGCCTCGACACCCGGCGGCCAGGTCAGCGATCCAAACTTCTTCGACAGCCTGTACACTTATGCATGGTTCGTTACTTTTGCCCTCGGATTCGGCATATACTACGTGTTGACGAAGACCGCGAAGGGAGAGTCAGCTTAATGCCACGCACCGTTAAATGCGCACTCATACAATGTTCGAACGCCGCCGCGACCGATCTGCCGATCGAGGAGATCAAGCGGCTGAATATTGAGAAACATCTGAAGTATATCGAGGAAGCTGCCAAACAGGGCGTCCAGATAATCTGCATGCAGGAGATCTTCACGACGCCATATTTTTGTGCCGAACAACAGACGCGCTGGTATGAAGCGGTCGAGCGCATCCCTGATGGTCCAACCGTGCGGCTGATGCAGGAAGTCGCGAAAGAGCATGGCATGGTTATCGTCGTGCCGATCTATGAAGAAGAGCTCACCGGGATCTATTACAACACCGCCGCGGTGATCGATGCCGATGGAAAGTATCTCGGCAAGTATCGCAAGAACCACATTCCACACGTGAACCCGGGCTTCTGGGAAAAGTTTTACTTTCGTCCCGGCAACCTCGGCTACCCATGTTTCGACACTGCGTTCGCACGCATCGGCGTTTACATCTGTTACGACCGTCACTTCCCTGAAGGCGCACGCGCGCTCGGCTTAAACGGCGCTGAGATCGTTTTCAATCCATCAGCGACCGTCGCTGGATTGTCGGAATATTTATGGCGACTCGAGCAGCCGGCGCACGCGGTTGCAAATGGCTACTTTATCGGCGCGATCAATCGCATCGGGCACGAGCAGCCGTGGGACATTGGCGAGTTTTACGGGCAGAGTTACTTCTGCGATCCGCGCGGGCAGTTTGTAGCCGAAGCGCCGCGCGATAAAGACGCGCTCGTCGTCGCCGATCTCGATCTCGACAAGATTCGCGAAGTGCGCAACACGTGGCAATTCTTCCGCGACCGCCGTCCCGATACATACGGCTCACTTGTCGCGGATTGATCCGCGTCAAATCTGATTGCTGAAATCCGCCTAATCCGTGGTTAAGGAGTTCATTCATGGATCTATCCATCACCGTCAACGGCATGAAGTTCCCCAATCCGTTCGTCCTCGGCTCAGGACCGCCGGGAACAAACGCGCGCGTGCTCGCCAAGTCGTTTGACGCCGGTTGGGGCGGCGCGGTCGCGAAGACGGTCAGCCTCGAGTCAGCAAAGGTCGTGAATGTTGTTCCACGTTACGGGAAGCTCCGCTCGAGATCGACCGGCGAAGTGATCGGTTTTGAGAACATCGAGCTGATCTCCGATCGACCGATCGACGTCTGGCTCGACGAGTTTCGACAGGTCAAGAAAGAGTATCCAAACAACATTCTGATCGCGTCGATCATGGAGGAGTACGAGAAGAGTCGCTGGCAGGAGCTGACGCGCATGGTCCAGGAGACGGGCGTCGACGGCTTCGAGCTCAACTTCTCGTGCCCGCATGGCATGACCGAGCGCAAGATGGGATCGGAGATGGGTGAGCATCCGGATCTCACCGAGGAAGTGACGCGCTGGGTGACGGAAGTGGCCACGGTTCCAGTCTGGGCCAAGATGACGCCCAACATCACCAACATTCGCGAACCCGCGCTCGCTGCGGTGCGCGGTGGCGCACATGGTATCTCGGCGATCAATACGATCCTCTCGGTGATCGGTGTCGATCTCGACACGTTGCGACCGATGCCGACGGTTGAAGGCCACTGTGTTCCTGGTGGTTATTCGGCGCAGGCGGTGCGGCCGATTGCTTTGCGAATGGTGAGTCAACTCGCGCTCGCGATCCCGGAAGGAGTTTCGATCAGCGGCATCGGCGGTATTGAGACGTCGCATGATGCGCTCGAGTTCATGTTGCTTGGATCTTCGACGGTTCAGATCTGTACGGGCGTGATGCTTCAGGGCGTGAAGATGATCGATGAGTTGAAGGCAGGTGTCGAGAAGTTTATGGTCGATAAGGGCTTCAACTCGATCGAGGAAATCGTCGGGAAGAGCCTGCCGTATTTCTCGACGCACATGGATCTCGTTCAGCGCATGAAGGCCGCGAAGCGATCCAAGGCCGGCGAAACGAGCCGCGATAACGAGTGGGCTCAGAAAGACATCACGGAGAAGACCGCCGAGTTAACATCAAACTAAATCCGCGTTTTTAATCCGTATAATCCGCGGTTAAGAAAACTCGGCCAACACGGGCGCATGATCTGAAGGCTTCTCCCACTTTCGCGGCTCCAAGTCGATCCACGTGCGCACGCTCCTTTTAATCAAAGGCTCGCTGATCCACACGTGATCGATCCGCAGTCCGAGGTTCCGCCGGAAAGCACCCGCTCTATAATCCCACCACGTAAAATGCCCGCCAGCTTCAGTGTGCAGACGAAACGCATCCGTGAAGCCCCAGTCTTTAATATGTTGTAATGCGGCGTGTTCGCCCTCGCTGAACATGATGCGTCCCTGCCATAATCGCACGTCGTGTACGTCGCGCTCTTCAGGTGCAACGTTGAAGTCTCCACACAACAACACGGGCGTCTTCGGATCGTAGTGGCTCGCGAAGAAATCGTGCAGCCGCTGCATCCACGCGAGCTTGAACGCATACTTCTCCGATCCAACTGCCTGCCCGTTTGGAATGTAAACGTTGACGATATCGATGCCGTTGACGTTCGTCGTGATCAGTCGTGACTGCGCGGTTTCGTCGTCGTCTGGATAGCCGCGATGGCGCGTGTCGCATGTTTCACGCGTGAGGATCGCGACGCCGTTGTACGCCTGTTGTCCGAAGAGCTGGCAGTTGTATCCACGCTCCTGGAAAAGCAACGTGGGAAACTTGTCGTCCGTGCACTTTGTTTCCTGCATGCAGACGACGTCGGGTTGCACGCTGTCGAACCAGCGCATGACGTGCGGCAGGCGCGCAAGGACTGAGTTTACGTTCCAAGTTGCGATCAGCATCTTAAATCGACATCAGGAGACCGCCGATGAGTGCGCCGCGACGAGCAATATCATCAGCTTCGATGTGTTCGTGCACGGCATGTGCGCCGTCGCCGCTGATCCCCAAACCATCCAGCACCGGAATGCCCATGGCAGCGAGGAAGTTTCCGTCAGACGCACCGCCCACTTGTGCCTCACCAAGATCGAAATCGAGATCGGCCGCAATCGCGCGCGCCTTTTCAAACAGTTCGACGACGGCGGCAGTGCGTTCCAGCGGCGGCCGGTTGATACCGCCGGAGACGAACACTTTCGTCCGTTCGTCGATCGGTTTGAGATTCGAAAGTATGCGCTCGATCTCCAACGACTCCGCTTCAGTTGAAAAGCGCACGTCGATCTCGCCCTGCGCTTCGGCGGCGACAACATTCGATCTCGTACCGCCATGAACCACGCCGACATTCAGTGTGATTCCTGAGCCCGAAAGGTTGATCGCGTGCAGTTGTTCGGTTTGACGAGCGAGCTCGAGAATCGCACTCGCGCCTTTTTCCGGCTCGAGCCCGGCATGCGCCGCTTTTCCCTCGACTTTGATCGCGAAGATCCCGGTTCCCTTTCGGCTCGTCTTAACTCGACCACCTGACGCGGGCGGTTCCATCACAAACGCACATCGCACCGGCTTCTGTTTTGCCACCTTCTCGATCAAGGGCCAGCCATTTAGGCTCCCAACCTCTTCGTCGCACGTCAGAACAATCGTCACTCCATACGCCGGAGTCGCCTGTAAGTCGACAAGCGTACGCAGCACTTCGATCGCGAGCGCACAGTTTGCCTTCATGTCGAAAATGCCTGGTCCATAAATCTTTCCTGCTTCGCGACGCCACGGACGTTCACTCAACGACCCGCGCGAGTGGACCGTGTCTGTGTGACCGACTATCAGGATCTGCTGCTGATCTGGTTTTTGAAAAGCTCTGATTACGAGATGCTGACCAAAATCAGGTACATCCACACGCTCAATCGCATCCACGCACGCAAGCCCACTCGCAGCCTGGACCAACAAATCGACCACCGCGCGACTGCCCTCCTCATCACCGGAAGGCGACTCCACTTCAACCAGCGACTGCATGAACGCCTCGACGTCCGCCTGCCGCGTTTGCAGTGCAGTAAGAATCTGACGTGCGCTCATTTGATTGCCTCTTTGCGAACCGTCAGCGCTTCGATACGTTTTAGGTTGACGTTAAATCCGATGCCGGGCGCGTCCGGCACTTTGATTGTGCCGCGCTCGTTGACGGTCACAGGCGGCTCGATAATGTCCTCTTCCCAGTAGCGAGCGCTCGCCGACACGTCGCCGGGTAATGTGAAACCAGCGATCGTAGACATGGCGATGTTGTGCGCACGCCCGATTCCCGACTCGAGCATGCCACCACACCAGACCGGGATCTGATTGTCGCGCGCGACCTGCTCGACGCGCTTTGCTTCCGCATGACCGCCGACGCGACCGAGCTTGATATTGATTATCCGGCACGACTCGAGCTTGATCGCGTGACACGCATCTTCCGCCGAGCAGATCGACTCGTCCAGACAAACCGGAGTTTGAATCTGACGTTGCAACACGGAATGATCGAAGATGTCGTCGTGCGCAAGCGGTTGCTCCAGCATCATGAGATTGAACTGGTCCAACTGCTGGAAGAGCGGCACGTCTGAGAGTTTGTAAGCGGAGTTTGCATCGCCCATGAGCCGGATGTCCGGAAACTCATTACGCACGCGCTCGACGATCTTGATGTCCCAACCAGGTTTGATCTTGATCTTGATGCGCTGGTAACCCGCGTCCACTTCCTTTCGGATCTTTTCGAGCAGGGCGTCGGGGGTATCCTGTATACCGATTGAAACCCCGCAAGCGATCTCAGAACGCGTGCCACCGAGATGTTTCCACAATGGAACGCCTGCGTTTTTTGCTTCGAGGTCCCAGCACGCAGTCTCGAGTGTCGCCTTCGCCATGCGATGCCCGCGCACGGGCTTCATCAGTTTGAACGCATGTGCGGCGCTCTCAAACTCTTTGCCCAGCATCATCGGACCGAGAAACTCACTCAGCGTCGCCCACGCGGTGTCCGTCCATTCGTTGCTGTAGAACGGCCCCTCACCCGCCGTGCATTCTCCCCACCCTTCACCACCGTCTGCATCCCTCACGCGCGCGAGAACGATGCGCCTTTCGGTAGTTCGACCAAAGCTTGTTTCGAAAAAGTGGACGAGAGGCAGGCGAATCTCGCGCAGTTCAATCGACTGGATAAGCAAGGTAAGAAGCGATTCCTCCGTGACACGCATTATGCATTTCTCACCGATGGTTGCAAAGAACCGAGCGCGGTAGCGCCGGGTCAACTTCAAAAGTCCCCCCTGTCGCGTCGGCATAAACAATTGCCACGAAGCTCGCGAAGCGAGCGACAGCATAAAGCCTGGGGTGCCAACCCCAGGATCGCAATTCCTTCCTTTAGCGGTCGAGCCCGCGAAGCGGTCGACAGTGCCTGATAGGCCACGCTGTCGCCCGTTTCACGGGCTCAAAACGTTATGGAATCGGTGATCCTGGGGCTGGCGCCCCAGGCTTTATGCTGTCGCTCGCTTCGCGAGCTTTGCTTACGCCTGCTTCGCAAGCTAAAAGATGAAGTGCGTGTTAACGACTCGTGAATTTATCGGATCCGTACGACCCGAAATGCCACGTCGCCTTGACCCGCAAATTCAGAACTGATAAAAGGCTCACACACGTAAACCTGCCGGCCTCACTGGTCCTCCGGTATCCTCTAATAATGTGCGGAGATGGTTAACTTTTTGACTCTAAAGGAAGATTAGTATGCGCTTTATTAGCCCCCTTCACCCCACACGGCAGTCCCGTGTGTTCGCAGCATCTGCAATCGTTTTACTCGCGATTTTTGCATTCATGCTTTTCCTCAGTTTTTCATCCCGAGTTCAGGCAGTCTCGACAAACGTTGTTATAAGCGAGTTTCGCGTGCGCGGACCGAATGGCGGCAATGACGAATTCATAGAATTGTACAATCTTTCCGGGGCTCCAGTTGCCATCGGCGGTTGGAATGTCAGGGGTTCGAATAATGCGGCGGGAGTATCAATCAGGGCGACGATAACTGCCGGTACGATCCTTCAACCCGGCTGCCACTATCTTCTTACCAACGCCGCCGCAGGCGGTTACAGCGGCGCCGTTGCAGGCAATCAAACGTATACCGTCGGCATAACCGATGACGGCGGCATCGCACTGACGCTACCGGACACCACCATCGTCGACGCTGTCGGGATGAGCAACGGCTCGGCCTACAAAGAAGGTACGATACTGCCCAGTCTCGGTGCGAACAATTTGAATCGCGGCTACGAGCGTAAACCTGGTGGCGCAGCGGGAAGTGGTACTGACACCGACAACAACGCAGCCGACTTTCAACTCATCACGCCGAGCGATCCGCAGAATGCCAGCAGTGGCTGCGTGGGCCCGACGCCAACTCCGACGCCTACACCAACTCCAACTCCAACACCGAGCCCCTCGCCAACACCAACCCCGAGTCCAACACCAATACCCGGCTCAGTCGTGATCAGCCAGGTGTACGGCGGCGGTGGCAATGTCGGCGCGACGTTGAAGAACGACTTTGTCGAGATCATCAACCACACCGGCGCGCCAATCGATCTGAGTGGTTGGTCCGTTCAAATCGCTTCGGCAGGCCAGGCAAATTGGCAAAGGACGAACCTTACCAATTTTGTTCTCCAACCAGGACAGTACTACCTGGTACAGCAGTCTCAGGGCGCCGGAGGCACTGATAATCTGCCCACGCCTGACGCTATAGGCGGCGGCCTGGTGAGTTCGACCTCAGGCAAGGTCGCATTAGTCAGCAACCAAACTACATTGATCGGCAACTGCCCGGTCGGCGGCGGGATTATCGACTTTGTCGGTTACGGCACGGAAACCTGCGCTGAGAGCTCACCGGCTCCGGTACTTACCAACACGACCGCGAATTTGCGGAAGAACAACGGCTGCTTCGATACCGACAACAATGCTATCGACTTTGCAACCGGAGCACCCAATCCGCGCAACAGCTCAGCGCCAACAAACAACTGTACCGGCCTCTTCGCAATCGGGTCCGCTCAACCGAGCACCGTGCAAACTGGAAACAACACCACTCTAACCGTGACTGTTTCTCCGGCCCAGGATCCAACCAGTACGGGAATAAGTGTTACGGCTGACCTGTCGTCAATTGGCGGATCGGCGACACAGACCTTTTCTGGTGCGGGAAACACGTTTACCTTCGTCGCAACGATTCCTGTCTCCACTACGCCTGGACCAAAGTCTCTTCCAGTGTTGATTACTGATGCCCAGGCTCGTAGCACTACCGCGACGATCTTCCTGACTGTGCAGGAACCACACGTCACGATCAGTCAGATTTACGGTGGCGGCGGAAACACGAGCGCCACGTTTACGAACGACTTCGTTGAGCTCTTCAACCCCACGGCCAACACAGTCGATTTAACAGGCTGGTCGTTGCAGTACACGTCCGCAGCCGGCGACAGTTGGGATTTCACCTCGCAGCCGATCGGCGGCTTCATCGAGCCTGGTCAGTACTACTTGATCGCACTCGCTGGTGGCGCTACCGGAGCACCGCTGCCGGCGGCAAACATCAACGGCGACATCAATATGAGCGCCACCACCGGCAAGGTCGCCCTCGTGAATGACTTTGATCCGCTCGAAGGTACATGCCCGCTGGGTGACATCAACATTGTAGATTTCGTCGGTTATGGCACGGGTGCAACTTGCTCAGAAACGGCAAACGCACCGGCGCCCAGCAATACCACGGCGATCTTCCGACAAAACGGGGGAGCCGTCGATAACGACAACAATCAAACCGACTTCGCTACGGCCACTCCAAATCCACGACGCACCGCACCGATCGTCGAGATTGGTCCAGCCGTATTTCGTAGCGATCCGCGCAGAAACGGCATCAACGCGCCCCGCGATGCGAGTATCACACTCAACTTCACCGAACCAGTCAACGTAGTTGGCTCATTCTTCAATATCAACTGCGTCTCTACGGGGCTTCACAATGATGCCACGGTTGCCGGTGCCGACAAGGTGTGGGTTATCACTCCTAACGTGAACTTCCTGGCTGGCGAGCAGTGCACCTTCACGATCTTCAAAAACCAGATTCACGATCAGGACACGGATGACGCTGGTCCAAATGACGACACGCTTATCGCAGACTACGTGGCGACGTTTACTGTCGCGACCGGTACTGCGCCGCCGTATCCGCCGAGTGTTCACCTGACCTTCGGTAATCCGAACGGCGCCACGGCTGACATCAACCAGCCAAACAACTACCTGATGGAGAAGCCTGAATTTACGCTCTCCTACAACAGGGATAACGGTGGTCCAAACTGGGTAAGCTGGCACCTCTCAGATGAATGGGTAGGAACTCTTGCTCGCGTGGATACCTTCAGACCCGATCCTGCGGTCCTGCCAACGTGGTATCGCGTGCAAGCCACTGACTTCTCCAACAGCGGCTTCGATCGCGGTCACATGACGCCAAACGCGGATCGCGATAAAGAGACTTCGATCCCGATCAACCAGGCAACGTTCCTGATGTCCAACATGATCGCGCAGTCTCCTGATATGAATCAGGGACCGTGGGCCGGTTTGGAGAACTTCCTGCGAACGCTTTTGCCTGCGAACGAGGTCTATATCGTTGCCGGTCCACACGGAAGCGGTGGCACGGGCAGCGCTGGTTTCGCGAATACGATCGCCAACGGTCACGTAGCCGTTCCCTCGTCGACGTGGAAGGTCGTTCTCGTGATTCCGAAGGGCGACAACGACATCTCGCGCGTGACTGCCGCCACGAGAACCATTGCGGTGAACATGCCGAACATCCAGGGAATCCGAAACAATCCGTGGGAGACTTACCTGACCACGGTCGATGCAGTGGAAGCGCTGACTGGTTACGACTTTTTCGCTAACGTTCCCGACGCGATCGAGAACGCGATCGAAGCAGGCACGAATGGGAGTAACCCGCCGGGAACCGAAGGCCAGGCTGTAACAACGGCAGAGGACACGTCTCAGTCGATCACGCTCACGGCAGTGAGTCCGATTCCGAGTGCGTCGTTCTCATTTACGATTGTTACTCCACCGGCGCATGGTCAGTTGACGGGCACAGGAGCCAATCGCTCGTATCAACCGGATCCGGATTTCAACGGCACTGACACCTTCACGTTCAAGGCGAATGACGGAGCGCGCGACTCAAATACGTCGACCGTCAGCATCACGATTACCGAAGTGAACGATTCACCATCGGCGACTGATGACACGGCCAGCACCGATGAGGATGAGGAGCTGCAAATCACTGCGTCGGATTTGACGACGAACGACAGCGTTGGTCCGGCGAATGAAAACGTGCAGGTCCTGACGGTGACGAGTGTGTCGTCAACTGTGGATACACACGGCACCGTGTCGCTGTCGAGTGGAACCATCACTTACACGCCCGATCAGAACTACAACGGTCCGGCAAGCTTTACTTACCAGGTTTGCGATAACGGAACGACGAACGGCGCTGCCGATTCGCAGTGCACTACGGGAACGGTCAACGTTACCGTAAATGCCGCGAACGATGCGCCGACGCTCAACGCGATCGCGAATCAAAACATCAATGTCGGTGACACGTTGACCTTTACCGCAGTTGGCGCCGATCTCGATCTGCCGCCGCAAACTCTCAGCTACAGTCTCGAAGGGACCGTGCCGAGTGGGGCAACGATCAATTCGGCTTCAGGTGTTTTCAGTTGGACACCGGCTGCGGCGCAGGGCGGAGAGATCTATACGCTCACCGTTAGAGTGACTGATAACGGTAGTCCGGCGTTGTTTGCCGAGCGAACGTTTACAGTCGGTGTTGGCTATTCATGGACCGGCCTGCTGGCTCCGGTGCAAGCCGGCGGTACTTACAAGCTTGGACGCACGCTCCCGCTCAAGTTCCAACTGACCGGGGCAAGTGCCGGGGTAACTGACGCAGAAATCAGACTGCTCGTGTACAAAGTTAACGACAACGTAGTTGGAAATGCGGTTGACGTGGAATCGAATTCTGCGGCAACAACTGGAAACCTTTTCCGATTCGAGAACGGCGAGTATGTCTTCAATTGGAGTACAGCCGGACTGACAGCCGGAACGTACCAGTTGCAGATCGATATGGGCGACGGTGTCGTGCGCGCCATCAACATCTCACTGCGCTGACGGTAGTTAGACAGGATTACAGAATGTTCAGGATTAGCAGGATTCATCTTGTTAATCCTGTCAATCTTGTAATCCTGTCTACTTTTGTTTTTCGAGGATGGCGCTCGCAATGGCAAGCGTCACGGTTCGCACGTGGCGCTTCGTGTTTAAAGGTCTTCGCCACTTCAACCGCGCGATACAAATCGTCTTTCGCGAGCGCACGGAAGACGTTCGCTAGATTGAAATTGTCACCCCCGATCCTCTGAAACGGCTCACTCTTCTCCTTCGCTGAATCGCTCTCACTCTTAATCCTGGCAAAGAGCTCTTCAAACAGCGCGCGATCGCGTTTCGCGATCAGAGTCAGAACTTCAGCACGAAGGTCGTGGCGACTCATCCGTCGCATGACCGTGACCATCGCGGGCGGATTGTCTTTCGTCTTGATCGTAACCTCGTCAGTGTCACCCTTCTCTGTTCTTCCCACGCGGGAGTTTTCATCCACAGATTACACAGATTCTCTAAAACAATCTGCGTAATCTGTGGATAAATGTTCCCGCAAAAAGACCGATCCGCCTCTGCCTATGTGACCGATCTCTATCACGTTGACTAGAAACCTGTCATTCAAGAAATAAAGGCTTTTTTCGTTGTTGACCCGCCCTCAGACGCTCTGCTAAAAGCTTGAATTGGCCCTTACCGGCCGTGATTGATCAGACCGGTACCTCTCGAATTTTGCAACGCTTGTCACGAGTGTTTTTGGGAGGATACCCATATGTTCGATCGCCCAAGTCGACTGCCGCTGCGACGTACCCGCCAGCAAAAATCCAACCGTCCAACTCTCGCTAGAACGTGGCGCATCATCGCGACCGTAACACTGATCGCACTCGCATCAGTCTACGTCGCGTTTGCAGCAATCTCTCTTTCGACTTCGATTCCCTACACCCAAAACTTCACCACCATGGGCATACCCTTGTCGAACCCGGCGCCCTCAAACCTGCCGGTCGATTTTCGACAGGACACGATCGCAGCGGCCAGGACACTGGGCTCCTTCTCTTCAGCCAACACACAAACTACTCGCGTCGGTGGCGCAAACGTTTCCACCACCGCAGCGAATGGTAGTTACAACTTCGGCGCCGGTACAACGACTTTAGGCGATGCCGATCGCGCCGCCGGATTCATATCATCCGGCACAGCGACGATGAGCGGCAATCTCTACGCTCAGTTTGTCAACAACACGGGAAGCGCGCTTCAAGGTCTGCAAGTTTCTTACGACGTCGAGAAATATCGCAATGGCTCGAACCCCGCAGGCTTTCGTTACCAGCTCTTCTACTCGCTCGACGGCCTTGCATGGACCAACGCTGGACCAAACTTTTTCACCGCTTTCCCGGCTGACGCGGACAACAGCGGTTTCGCTACCGCTCCCGGCGCGACTGTCTCAGTTACGAATCAAACGATCAACGTATTAGTGCCGAATGGCGCTAACGTTTATCTCGCGTGGAACTACTCGGTCGTTTCGGGAACGACAACGACGAACGCGCAGGCGCTCGCAATCGACAACATCTCCGTTTTGGGAATCGGAGACGCAGCGCCGGTGAACCCAACCGCAACCGGCGTGGCGAATCCTGATTCAATTTTACCCGGCGAAACCTCGACGCTGACCGTCACCGTTACGCCTGGAGATAATCCAGCGAGCACGGACCTCGTAGTCACTGCGGATCTTTCTTCGATCGGCGGCTCGGCTACTCAGCAATTCTCTGACGCAGGCAACAACGTTTTCACGTACACCGCAACGGTTGCATTGCTCACGACACCGGGAGCAAAGTCGCTGCCATTCACTGCCACCGACGGCGAAGGACGCTCAGCCAACGGCTCGATCAGTTTCACGGTTCAACAACCACCGCAGCCGGTGGACCACCTTGTCATCAGCCAGCTCTACGGTGGCGGGGGCAACTCCGGCGCGACGTTCACGAACGATTACATCGAGATCTACAACCCGACAGGTATCTCGTTCAATCTCGCCGGCTGGTCGTTGCAGTACGCGTCGGCCGCGGGTACAAGTTGGACCAACAAGCAACCGCTCGGCGGCACGATCGCTCCGGGTGAGTATTTCCTCGTCCAGCTTGCTTCGGGTGGAGCTAATGGTTCAACGCTTCCCGTCTCGGCGAACATAACAGGTGATATCAACATGAGTGCGACGACGGGCAAGGTCGCCCTCGTCAGCAACTCAATATCGCTGAGCGGTAGCTGTCCGAACGGCATTGATCCGGACATCGTCGATCTCGTCGGCTATGGCTCGAGCGCGAGCTGCTTCGAAGGCGGCACGCGCTCGCCCGCACCGAGCAACAGTACTGCCATATTCAGGAAACAGAACGGCGGCCAGGACACAAATCAAAACGGCAACGACTTCGAGACCGCCGCCCCAGGCCCGCGTCGCACGGCGCCGATCGTCGAGCTTGGTCCATGGGTCGCGGGCACGGACCCGATCTCTGATGGCTTCAACGTCCCTTACGACGCAACCGTCACGGTCGACTTTAGTGAACCAGTTGACGTAACTGGAAACTGGTTCGACATCACCTGCACGAACACAGGCCAGCACAACAGCGCGACTGTCGCTTCTTATAACTCCGCGAAAGGCTTCCATATCACGCCAAACACGGGCTTCGAGTTTGGCGAACAATGCACGGTCACGGTCTTTCACGCAAACGTATACGACCAGGATCTCGACGACAGCTCGCCAAACACTGACACGCTCTTTGCGGATCATTCGTGGACGTTCACAGTCGTGGCCGCTGGCGCGCCTGCGCCACATGCGCCGAGTGTTCATCTCGCGTTCGGTAACCCGTCGAATGCGGTTGCCGATCTTCAGCAGGGCAACAATTACCTGATGGAGAAACCGTCGTTCAGTCTTTCTTACAACAAGGACAAAGGCACGCCCAACTGGGTGAGCTGGCACCTCGAAAACGACTGGACCGGAAGCCTGCCGCGCAACGACACGTTCCGTGCAGACCCGGCAGTTTTGCCGGACTGGTATCGCGTGCAATCGACTGACTACTTCGCGTCGGGCTTCGATCGCGGTCACATGACTCCGAATGCCGATCGCGACAACCCGGCATCGATACCGCTCAATCAGGAAACGTTCCTGATGTCGAACATGGTGCCGCAGGCTCCAAACAGCAATCAGGGCCCGTGGGCCGATCTCGAAAACTCCCTGCGCACGCTGCTGCCGGGCAACGAGGTCTACATCATCGCTGGTCCGGCGGGTGTCGGTGGCTCGGGTGACAATGGCCCGGCAAACACGATCGCGAATGGTCGCGTGACGGTTCCGGGCTATACGTGGAAAGTCGCGCTCGTCCTCCCGCTCGGCGACAACGACGTCTCGCGCGTGCATGCATCAACGCGGGTGATCGCGGTGATCATGCCGAACAGCAACAGCATCAACAGCGATTGGCATACTTACCTGACGACTGTCGACGCTGTTGAAGCATTGACCGGCTACGACTTCTTCGCGAACGTGCCGGACATCGTCGAGAACTCTATTGAGGCTGGTGTTGACGGAAACAATCCGCCGGGAACAGATAACCAATTTGCGACAACCGCAGAAGATGTGCCCGGCGACATCACATTGAACGCCGTCAGTGCGAGTGCAACGCCGACGTTCACCTACACGATTGTGACGCCGCCAGCACATGGCGCTCTCTCAGGCAGTGGGCCAACGTTCACGTACACGCCGGCGCAGGACTTCAACGGCGCCGACAGCTTCACGTTCAAAGTCAACGACGGCAGTCACGACTCGAATACATCGACCGTGAACATCACCGTCACCGAAGTAAACGATGCGCCTATCACTACAGATGATTCGGCGAGCACAAACGAAGACGCGCACGTGGATCTATCAGCTATCGACTTCGCCAGCAACGACAGCACGGGTCCAGCGAACGAGAGTTTGCAGTCGTTGACTGTGACAAGTGTTTCGGCAACCGCGAACACACACGGAACAGTTTCAGTGGCGAACGGTATCGTGACATACACGCCAGATGCTAACTTCAATGGTGCGGCGAGTTTCGAATACCAGGTTTGCGATGACGGCAACACGAACGGCTCACCCGATCCGCAGTGCGCGACTGGCGTCGTTAATGTCACAGTCAATCCGGTCAACGATGCGCCGTCGGCAAACGGCCAGTCAGTAACGACAAACAGCAACACGCCGGTGGCAGTTACGCTGACCGGAAACGATCTGGAAACCGCAGCGGCGGATCTGGTGTTCGAGGTGACGGATGGACCAGCGCACGGCAGCCTGTCAGGCAGCGGCGCGAATCTGACCTACACACCGAACGCGAACTACAGTGGTCCGGACAGCTTCCAGTTCACGGTCCGTGATACTGGCGATGGGAGCGCCGCTGCGTTAACGAGCACAGCAGCGACAGTCTCCATCACTGTGAACGACACCGTCGCACCGGTTGTAAACGCTCCTGCAAACGTGACGGTCAATACCGGCGCAGGTGCGACAACGTGCGGCGCAGTCGTTACAGAAGCACAACTGGGAACTGCGACCGCAACCGACAACGCCGGAAGCGTGAGTATCGAGCGCAGCGGCGTGCCCGCCGGCAATAACTTCCCGGTCGGAACAACTACCATCACCTACACCGCGACGGACGATGCCGGCAATTCATCAACTGCCACTCAGACTGTCACTGTCGTCGATAACACAGCCCCGACAATCACCGCGCCGGCGGCAACCAGCGCCACCGCAGATGGCACTGGTCACGCAACGATTCCCAACGTCGTTGCCGAGACGACTGCGAGTGACAACTGTGGACCAGTGACGGTCACACAGAGCCCACTCGCCGGCACTGTCGTTGGCCCCGGCGCGCACACGATCACGATAACAGCGACAGACGCGGCAGGTAACACGAGCACCGCCACGACGACGTTCACTGTTATTGACGGTCGTCTAACGTTCTCGTTCACCGCTTCGCCGAACCCATCGAACCGTGGCAAGACGGCCAAGATCGATATCGTGTTCACCAACAACACCACGGAACGGCTAACCGTTTCCTTTGTGGTGCGCTACACGGGGCCATGTGATAGCGGAATCGTCGATCAGTTTGGGCCAATACAGATCAACGCGGGCACGACCAAGACAGTCAGCACGCCATTCCAGATTCAGAAGACTGCGTGCACTGGACCATACGTGCTGGCCCTCGAGGCGTACATCGGAAACGTTCTGGTGGGAACAGCGACAACAGATCTGACCGTCGCGCCGGAACAAATGAAAGGCCGCAAACACTAAATACCGAACCGGGAGCGGTAGCGATCGGAACCGTGCGCAGGGTCAACCATTCGGCTCGATTGGTCCTGCGCTCCCGGTCGCTACCCCTC
>CAWKGP010000001.1:0-1088154 GCA_963849205.1 uncultured Acidobacteriota bacterium | reverse complement strand
CGATGCGCGGCCAATCATCATCTTTCAGACGGACGGTGACGAAGGCGTCTTCGCGCAATCCGGTAGTAGAGGTAACTCTGCCGGAAGGTTTGGAAGGAGAAGATCTGGAGAGAGCGCGACGAAGTATTGAATTCCACAAGCAGAGTCTTGCGAAGAATATGAGCGAGTTTAGTCTCGATGATCTTTACCGAACGGTCGAGCGCTCGCGCGCGACTGTCTACACCGTTATTCCGGGACTGAAGCTGCTGGGTTTCACACCGCAACAGCAGTTCGAGATGTCGTGGGTTTAATCCCAACAGAAACAGCTTGAGTTGCTTGGTCAATTGCCGGCCGATCGCCGACGAACGTTGGAAGAACGTTGGAAGAGGCAAATGCAGAACTACGAGATGATCAATATGAAAGCGAGAATTGAGAGGACTGCGAAAATGCAGTCAGCGCTCGCCGGCGTCGCGCCGTTGACGGGTGGATGGACCGAATTCCTACAAAAGCCGGAAGAAGCTGATGCGATCTATTCGCGCATTTTCTCTGATATCAACCAGCGTTACATCGTCGGCTATTATCCAACGAATAAAGAGCGTGATGGGAAGCGAAGAAAGATCGATTTCGTGGTGAAGGGCCACCCGGAGTATCAGATCTACGGACGCCGCTCTTACTTCGCACCAAGCCAGTAACAGGATTTACAGGATTAATCAGGATTTGCAGGATTCATCCTGTCAATCTTGAAAAATTCTGCCAATCTTGATCCAACCTTGCTATTATTGCCGCGGCTCTCCCTGAGTACTCTGAAATGCTTAAAAACTGCTTTCTCGGATTTATCGTTCTACTGGTCTACCTCCCCTTGACGACCTACGGGGCAACGCTGCCTGCCGGGTTTACTGAAACCGTGATCACAGACCTTTCCAGTCCAACGGCAATGGACATTGCACCCGACGGCCGCATCTTCGTCTGCCAGCAAGGCGGCAGCCTGCGTGTGATCAAGAACGGCGTCTTACTGCCCACACCCTTTGTCACCCTGGGTGTCGATCCGACCGGTGAACGCGGACTACTCGGAATCGCTTTCGATCCAAACTTCGCGAGCAATAATTTCCTCTATCTCTACTACACCGTCCCGAGCACGCCGCGGCACAATCGCGTGAGCCGCTTCACTGCGAACGGCGACGTTGTCGTTCCCGGCAGCGAGACGATCATTCTAGAGCTCGACAATCTCACATCAGCCACGAATCACAATGGCGGTGCAATCCATTTTGGACCGGATGGCAAGCTGTACATCGCTGTGGGAGAGAATGCAACGGGTTCAAATTCACAAACACTCGCGAACCGTCTCGGCAAAGTTTTGCGCATCAACCCAGATGGAAGCATTCCCACGGACAATCCGTTCTTCAACACCGCGGCCGGAGCCAATCGATCGATCTGGGCTCTGGGCTTGCGCAATCCGTTCACGTTCGCATTTCAACCGGGAACCGGACGGATGTTTATCAACGACGTGGGCCAGGACACGTGGGAAGAGATCAACGACGGCATTGCCGGATCGAATTATGGTTGGAATCTAAGCGAAGGACCGACGTCGAACCCCGCGTTTCGATCGCCGCTGTTTTCTTATGGTCACGGCCTTGGCCCAACGGTCGGTTGCGCGATTGCGGGCGGCGCTTTTTACAATCCAAATACTGTTCGCTTCCCACAGAGTTTTGTCGGCAAGTATTTCTTCGGTGATTTATGTAGCAACTGGATTAGAGTCTTTGATCCGGCCACTGGGACGGCATCGGGCTTTGCGACGGGCGTTTCGCAGCCAGTGGATTTGAAGGTTGCCGCCGACGGAAGTCTGTATTATCTCGCGCGAGGATCGAGTGGTCTATTGGGGCGTATTCAGTTCACCGATCCGATGCTCATTTCAGAAACCGGTTCGGATATTGCGATCGCGCTCGATGCGGTGTGGCTGTTGCGAGATCCGTTTTCACTTACGAATCCTGTCGTCAACTTCAGCGCCGATCAACGCACGCGGATAAGTTTGTTTGGAATGAATATGGACTTGTTGCCGGGGGAAGATAGTTCGGCTGTGCTGGTCAGAGCCGAGGACGCACAGGCAGTCATTTATCCGGCGTCAGTCGAGTTTGTTGGCAGGGTGCCGGGCTTCGACTTCTTGACGCAGGTTGTCGTGAAACTCCCTGACAACTTACCCGCAGGTCAATCGGTCCTTTTTAGCGCTACGCTAAGAGGGAAGACGACCAATAAGGTCAGGGTGCGTATTCAGTAATCGAATCAGTGGACAGGATTAACAGGATGTCTTCAGGATGGACAGGGTATTTCCTGAATATCTTGTTTCAAATCTTGTAAATCCTGTGCAGCTGCCTGTTGCAGCCCAAGACGCTTGATCTTGCAGTTGAGCGTCGTAACCTTCACCCCAAGCAGCTTTGCGGCCCGTCGTTGATTGCCGCGCGTGCGGTGCAGTGCATCACGAATGAGTTCGCTTTCATATCGCTGCATCTCTTCCTGAAGCCCGAGCCGCCGGGTGGTTTGCGGTTCCTGTTGGCTGGCAAGCGACTCTACTTCACGCAGAAGTGTCATCGCCGCTTCTCTCAAGGTGTTGATATTGTGAAATGAACTACTCATTACTTATTCCTTGCTCAAAAGTTCCCTGAAGAACGCGACGGCGCGTTCGTCCCCAGTTTGTCCGAGAACCTGAATCGCCAGTTTTCGGACAGGCATTTTTGGATGGTTCCGGGCTGTGCGAATCAGAATTGGGATTGCTTCGTCTTTCGCACGACGTCCAATGGCAATTACTGCCTGCTTCTGGAGTTCAATCTCTACATCATTGTCGACGGTGGTGGTTAGTGCTCCTAAACTTTTCTGTCCCGCAACGCGACCGAGACTTGAAATCGCGCTCTTGCGCAGCTCGAGATCTTTTTCAGTTTCGGCAATTCTGATGAGGTAAGTCGCAGCGCCATCGCTGTTGTCATTGCGGGAAATGCCAGTGAGCGCGCGTCGCTTCAACTCGCGCGTGGTCATCGTCTCAAACATGTTTTGCAACAGCGGGAGAGTGCCGGCCGAGCGGCTCATTGCAAGTGCCGACATCGCCGAGTTTCGAGCTTCAGCGCTCTCCTGGTTATTGCGGATAATCTCTGTGAAGAATGTGTTCTTTGCGGCGCTCTCGCCAGTGTTGCCGAGCCAGTAGATAGCTCGCGAGCGCATCGGATCGGCGATGGGTCGTCGGACCATTTCCATGAGCATCGGATCGACGCGCGCGTCGTCGTGCACTGCAATCGCGAAAGTCGCGCGTTCGGATAGTCGATTTATCTCAGGCGCGGGCGAATCTACGATCGACTTCAGATAGTTCAAACTTTCTTCGTTCGAAATGCGTCCAGCCCAGTAGACGGGATAACTGCTGAACTCGCGATTACGACGAAGATTGTAGACTTCGGCTCGCGTGAAAGTGTCGCGCTGCGTGTCGAAAAGAAGAAACAGCCCGAGCTCGCGTGTTTCATGACGCGGGTCAAACATCATCGAGGTTCCATCCATCGACATATAGACACCGCCCGAACTGTCGACTATTTCGAAATCGACCGCGACACCGGGTCGGACTTCAAACTGGTAACCGACCCAAAACCGGCCATTGGGCACATTTGCTTTGCCGGCGATTATGGCGCTATCGATTTTGGCTTTCAGATTGGCGCCGTCCACGGGCGTGAAATTCTTCGTTTGCCCTAGCGCAGCGGCGCCCAAAACCAGAACGATGGCTGCTGAGATTATGTTTCTTCGAATCATAATCCTATTCCTTAGACGATCCATGACCGCGGTTTATTTCAACAACTCTTCAAGAAACTTGAGCACTTGAGGATCTTTACTCCTGCTCAACCAGCCGATCGCGCGCTTGCGACGTTCCATCGGAGCCTTCTGATCCCTCGCGATCTCGATTAATTTCTGAACCACACGCTGGTCGTTCATTCGGTTCGCGCTGCCCACGCCGTAGCCGACACCTTGCCCTGGCCTGTGCTGGAGACGTAGACGTTGCTGCCGTAACCCAACGCGCTCATGATCTGATCTCTCAACTCCTCATTCTTCTCGGTGTCGTAGAGACTCAGCAGGAACTCGATTGCCTTGTCTCCGCCGCGTCGTGAGATAGCACTGATCGCGGCTTTGCGAAGTTCGATATTGTCTGAGCTGCGCGCGATGTCGAAGAGTTTGGCGCCTGCTCGTTCGCTCTTGCGATTTCCGAAACCGGAGATGACAGCTCTGCGAATTTCGACAGTCTGATCCGCGTCATAAATCCGGAGGAGAGCATCGACGGCGGGCTCACCCGGACGGCTTGCGATACTCGAGATAGCGAGTTTCCGTTGTGTGGTCGCCTTGGCGCTGATCGCGATATCGCTGAGCACTGCGATCGCGCGTTCACCAGTGTGTTTGCTCAAAGCGTAGAGCGACGCTTCGACGATATCGTTCTCCGGTGAGTTGAGGGCGAATTCTCTCAGCGCGTCAACAACGCTGTCGTCGTTAGTGGCACCGAGTGCGGAGATGGCGCGTGCTCGCAGTTTCAGATCCGGTTCACTGCGCGCCACGCCGAGAATCACTGGAGTAACTGACTTCCCACCGTTGCGACCGAGCAACGTCAACGCCGCACCTTTGCAACGCACTGTTTGAGTCGAGCCGGGTTTGAGCCATTCAGTCGCGGCCATGATGCCGCGTTGTAGATCGGTTTGAAACAGAGCTTGCAGCACCACGATCTTGAATTCACATGGATCGTCATCGTCGGCGGAGTTGCTGGAAGCCTCCGGAGCCCAGACTGTAGTCGCCACACCTGGAACGCCTTGAGGGCCCTGCCCAGGCGCCACAGCTACTGGAGTGAGCGCTTGGCCGGGCGGAAGAACATACGCGCCTTCAATTCTCGGTGCGACGACGGTTTCCGTCCTCATCCGGGCAATGAGCTCATCGGAAGCTGCTACTGCTGCGGCATAGTTTGGTATCTGAGCCATCAACACCCGAGCGTCATCCTTCCAGGTTGTGTTTGGATACTTTTCCAGCAAACGCATGAGGGTCGTACGGCACTGGTCATACTCCGCGAGCCTCTGTTGCGTGTATGCCAGCCAGTAAAGCGCGGCATCAATGTTTTTCTCGTTGGGATACGAAGAGACATACTCACTAAACTTTGCCTGAGCCTTGGCCCATTCACCGTCAGTGATGAGATCACGCGCGCTTCGGAACACCGTCGTCGCGTCGCTTTGTTGAGAGCGATTGGACGAACCCGACTGCGAGCTGGCTCGCGGTTGTTGCGCATTAACTACGCCGCCGGCGATTAATGTGAATACGAGAGTGATTAAAATGAACCGGGCGCGCTTCGCTGCGGTTACTGTATTCGATGTAAGGTTTTTCATGAGTTTAGCCTCTATTCTTTAACGATTGTTTGTGCCCCGGTCCTGGTAATCCACTAATGCCGCTACGATCTCGGTTTTTTTCACCCGCTCCTTAATCACGCGCACGTCTTCAGCACGAGCGCGGTCGGGCAGGTTTGCAATGTCGATCAGGAATGGTTCCAGATCGGAGAGCAGCATCTTGGTGGGAAACTTTGCTTTCATCTCCGCGTCGCGGCGGAGTACTACGTTTTCATTTAGCAGCCGACGCGAGAGTGCCTTGTCGTAAGTGACGTCGATCTCGTCGTCACTATCGGCGATTGCAACGTTCTTGATCGAGCGCAACAGAAGCTTGCTTTGTTCGATGTGCCGAGCTGTGTCTCGTTCATCCATGTCGAGATAGCCAGTGTCTGACGACAGCACATCAGAATGATCCGTGGGCGCGTGAACGATCGGCGGTTGAACTCGCCTTTTCTTTGGGGACGTGACCACTTCGTGCTTTGGAGCCGCGGATGGAACGGATTGGGGAGCCGGATTTGGGCTTGGGATGCTTGCGGGCGTTTTTGCAATCGTCGGATCCGGAGTCTTGGGCTTCGTCAATAAATAAACAACTCCGAGCAAACCCATGATCAACGACACCGCGATCGCACTAGCCAGCGATGGTTTTCTAAACAGAGTCGCGAGCCAACCGCGTTTTGTGACATTACTCTCCGAAACGGTGTGCGCTGCGACTCTGGTCCACAAAAACGGTGGCACTTCGAGCTCCCGATCGTAACGCGCAAACATCTCCTGTTCCGCGGTGAGCGCCGCAAAGCTTTCCGAGCACTCGCTGCACGTGATCAAATGTGCATTGATCTGCTCGTGATCTTCTGCGGCGAGCTCGCCGTCGAGATATTCTTCCAAAAGCTCTAAACAAACTTCACACTTCATAACCAACTCCAGCGTACGGACTGATTCTCTTTCTCATTTCCGCGCGAGCGCGGTGTAAATCAGTCTTCAACTTTGCCAGTGAAAAACCCGTGATCGCTGCTATCTCTTCGTAACTGCATTGGTGCAGTACCTTGAGCGTGAATACCAGTCGCTTGTCTTCGTCGAGCGCGGCGAGGGAACGGCGGATGAGTTCGTTCAACTCCTTGTTCAGCAGTCCATCGACTGGCACGGGTTTGTTGTCGCTCAAATCCATAACCGACTTATCACCGAGATCGACATGACTGTTGGCGCGGACTCGTGCTCGCAGCGACTCGCGTGCGACGTTTCGCGCGATGCCGAAGAGCCACGTTGAGAGTTTCGTTTCCGCGCGCATCGTATGCATAGCCCGGTAAGCACGTACGAAAGTCTCCTGCGTCAGCTCTTCGGCCAGCCCGCGGTCGTTAACCATGTCGTAGATGAAACCTATGACGGGCCGCGAGTACCTTTCAAAAATCAGACGAAAGGCTTCGGCGTCACCCTGGCATACGCGAGTGACAAGGTCTGCTGAACTATTCATCAGAGTTCCCGCGAATGCGCTCATCGTCTCTCTCGGTAGGTTAGTGTTGCGGAAGGACGAAAAGTTTCAGGAAAAACCAACCCCAGATTACGCAGAAAATCTGTGGAATCTGGGGACTAGATCTCTTTGGGATCGACGATCTTGCCGGCGATTGCGGAGGCGGCGACGACGTAGGGTGAGGCGAGGTAGAGTTTGCCGGGACCGCTGCGGCCGGGAAAGTTTCGATTCTGGGCGCTGACCGTGACGGTTTCGGCGGAAGGTGAGGCGCCTGGACCGGCGTTAATACACGCGCCGCACGAGGGATCGATCAACTCGGCGCCGGCGCGTTCGAAGATGTCGATGTAGCCGCGCTGCCGTGCGTATTGTTTGATCTTCTGCGAGCCAAACTGAATGTACAGGTGCACACCTTCAGCCACTCGCTTGCCATTGGCCAGCGCGTTTTCCAGCACCTCGGCATACATGTCCATGTCGGCCATCTTCCCGCCCGTACATGAGCCGCCGTAAGCAGCGTCAATGCGAACCTCTTCAAGATCGTCAATCGGAATTCCGTTTCGCGGATCGCCTGGCGTCGCCACCATCGGACCAATCTCGTCCAGATCGATCTCGAAAACAGCGGCGTACTCGGCGTCCGGATCGCTATAAATAAATCCTTTGCGCACTTCGTCAGCGTCGAGCCCACGCGTGCTCACGACGTAGTCGAGCGTAACTTCGTCAGGCTCGATGATGCCGGTCGTACCGCCCGCTTCAACAGCCATATTCGTAAGCGTTGCGCGTTCGTCCATCGGCCAGTTCGCCAAATCCTCGCCGGCAAACTCCAACACCTTGCCGATGCCTTTGCTCGACTTCATGTACTCCGACGCGAGTATGAAGAGCATCACGTCTTTCGCGGCGACGTCGTCGCGCTTCTTTCCTTTCAACACGTAACGCACCGTCTCAGGAACACGAATGCGAATGTCTTTCGTGTACCACGCGTTCGCCATGTCAGTTGAGCCGACACCGAAGGCGAAGCAGCCGAGCACCCCCGCCATGCATGTGTGCGAGTCAGTGCCGATAACTATCTGTCCGGGCAGTGCGAGATCCTCGACGACGGCGTTGTGACAGATCGCTTCCGAGCCACCTTCAGGACTTTCGCCATAGAGACGGATGTTCTGTTGTTCAGTAAAACTCTGCTGTGTTGTCGCCAATCCGTCGGCTCGTTCCAACAGACCCATTTCACGATGCTTCGGCGACATCACGCGACCGAGAAACGTCAGGTGATCGCGAAAGGCAAATACTGATTCGGGTGACGAAACACGCGCGTCAGCGCCGAGTGCCTGTTTGAAGAGCGACTCCGCCATGGGCGTGACGTATTCATGCGAGAAGCGAACGTCTGCGACTGCAAACAAAGCATCTCCCGGCTTTACGGTTTGAATTCCGATCTTGCCGGCAGTAACAAACGCGTGACGCGCGATGATCTTTTCCACGATCGTCATCGGACGCGGCGCAGTCTGGATCGGCGGCGGCGAGACTTTGCCGCTGAGACGAGCCTTGTTGTAGTTGAACAGACCACCATGAGAAACGATGTCCTGCGAGATCGGATCGAGTCCTTTAGTGAACTCCGACAGCGGAATGTCTTCGCCACGTCGAATACGTTCGATCAACCCGAAATCAGTTGAAGTTAAGAGACCGATATTTTGCGAATTCTGCCCGTAGATCTTCTCGATGCTTTGCGCAATCACAAGCTGAATGCCTGCCGCTTTCTCAGCGTAAGGCGCTGTTTCGCGAGAAGAGCCACAACCCTTTGAAAGCCCTGAAACCACGACCGCAAACCCGCCGTTCTTTACTTCATCTTTCTTGACGGCGCCTTCGCGCATGCCGACAAAGACATACTGGCCAAGGGTTTCGTCATAGTAGAAACACACCCAGCCCGGTGTTATTTCGTCGGTGGAGATGTTGCTCATCAGAGGCAGGTCGCCTTTGAGCAGACGGGCGGCGAGTTCGGTTTCGAGAGCAGCAGCGGCATCGCCCCAGGCCTCAAGTTGTTGGCGGATAAGAGCGGTGTCGTCAGTTAAAAATAGAATGCGGCCGGAGAATTTGATATGTTCAGGACGTCTTTCGGTTGTGCCGGTCATTTAGTTTCCCTATCATGTCGTATGAAAACACAATGATTATAACCTCACGCTGATAAAACCCTTAGCGGGCATGGGCGCGTCTAAGGCCTCAGATGTTCCGGACGAGAAGGAGCGGAGGAGAGTGGATATGAAGTTGTTAGTGAAGTTGTTAGCAAAGAGGTTAGCTTTGGCCACGGTGCTGGCGCTCTTGGTGGTGGCGTTTGGCTCAAGGCAGTCGATCGTGTTTGCCCAGGAGACGGACGATCCGGTCAAGATCGAAATCTACAAACGGTTCGTCGACAATCGCCTCCCGAATCCGGCTGCTGCGTATCAGGCCGCCCGGGACTATCTAACGAAGTACAACAAAGACAAAGACCAGTACACGGATTACCTGTCGAAGTGGATGGCGGCTTACGAACGCGACGAGCGGAAGCGAAACCTGCCGATCTTCATCAACGAAAAGAAATTCGCAGAAGCCTACAGCACCGGCGCCAAAATCCTGGCGGATGAGCCTAATTACCTGCGCGCTCAGATAGACCTTGGCTACGCTGGTTATATCGCGTCATCATCAAAGAACGAACAGTTCAACTCGACGGCCCTCGACTACGCGCGCACTGCGATTCAGGCGATCGAGTCGGGTAAGTCGCCGACTGAGTGGGCTCCTTTCAAGGGCAAAGACGACACGCTCGCTTATCTCAACTACGCTGTCGGTTACCTGACTCTCAAAACATCGCCCGAACAGGCAATCGATTCACTGATTAAAGCTGCTCAGTACGACAGTGATATCAAAAAGACTCCTTCGACCTATTACTTCCTGGCAGTGGCTTATGAATCCGGTCCGTACAAGACGTTGTCAGCGGCTTATCAGAAAGACTTCGCAGACAAGCCCGAGACGCCGGCGAGTAAGGCGGCACTCGAGAAGCTGGGTGTCGTGATGGATCGCATCGTGGACGCTTATGCGCGTGCGATTGCGGCGGCTGGGACTGATCCAAAAACGCAGCAGAGTCGTACTGAGTGGCAGGCGCAGATGACGACCTATTACAAGTTTCGACATAACAACACTGATACCGGGTTAACGGAATTCATCAATTCGGCGATGCAGAGGCCGTTGCCCCCGAAACCGTAAGCTATGGTGAGAAGAATTGATGCCGGCAACCTGCCGGATCTCGAAACGCTTCAGCGGCTTGGTCGTGCACGTGATTTTATCGATCACTGTTACGACCATCCGCTGAGTCTCGACCAGATTTCAGAAAAGGCCTGCTTTTCGCGTTATCACTTCCTCCGGTTATTCCGGCAGGCTTTCAACCAAACTCCTCATCAATACCTCATCCACCGTCGCATCGAGAAAGCGAAGGAACTGCTGAGTGAAGACGATCTGCGTGTAACGGACGTGTGTTTCGAAGTCGGGTTTCAAAGTCTCGGCTCATTCAGCACGCTGTTTCATCGCTGCGTCGGTCACGCGCCTGTAACATACCGCGAAAGAGCACAAGCCAAGCGCCAGATCCCCGGCTGCTTCCTCGTCATGCATAAACTGGTTTGAGATCTGGGTTCACCTGCGTAAATCCGCGGCTAAAAAGCAATTTTCAAGAAGCAGTCCATTGTGGACATCTGTATTCTCCCGGCATCTTTTCAGGAGGGGAAAACGATATGATTCGCAAGATGTCTCACGCCACAATCTTTGTTAACAATCAGAACGAAGCACTTGAGTTCTATCGCGACAAGCTGGGCTTCCGCGTCCACACGGATGCGATGGTTGGCGCGGATTTCCGCTGGCTGACCATGTGCACAAACGATCAACCCGATTTCGAGCTCGTCCTCATGGAACCCAAGCCCGGAATGTTGATGGACGAAGAGACGTCGAAACAGTTACGCGGGATCATGGCGAAGGGTGTGCTGGGCGCGGGCGTCTTCAACACTGACGATTGTCGGGGCACTTACGAAGAGCTGAAAGCCAAGGGCGTGCAATTCGTCTCGGAGCCGGCTGAACGACCATACGGCATCGAGGCGGTTTTCAAAGACAATTCGGGCAACTGGTTCAGCCTCACACAGCCCAACGAAGGGAATTGAGGTTAGAATAGGTCCTCGAGGCCTATTCCAATGCAAAGAATCAAGTGGACCGATCGCACTTTCAGTTTTGATTTCCCCGCCGGCATCTACCCGGAAATGATCGAACGTGTGCGCGGCACACCGGCGCGCCTCGAAGAACTGCTCGAGGGGCTCTCACCCGAAACATTAACCGCGCAAGCAGACGGGCGTTGGTCCATGCAGGAGAATGCGGGCCATCTTCTCGACCTCGAAAGCCTCGTGTCGCAAAGAGTCGACGAGTATCTGGCAGGCAGTACAACTCTACACGCTGCCGATATGTCGAATCGCAAGACCTACGAGGCCAGTCACAACAACGTTCCTGTTGCTTCAATACTGACAGCCTTCCGCACCGCCAGGCATGAGCTCGTCGATCGGCTCGAGAGTCTCGATCCGCACGTTTTTGCACATTCCGCGTTGCACCCGCGATTGAATGTGCAAATGCGGCTCGTCGATATGTTATTTTTCCAGGCGGAACACGACGACTATCATCTCGCCAGAATCAGTGAGCTCAAGAAACTAATTTGAACCGTTTCACGCAAAGGCGCAAAGGTAAGCAAAGACGCAGAGAAAACTTAACCTTCTTCTTTGCGCCTTCGCATACCTTTGCGCCTTTGCGTGAAACGTCTCGATGGAGACCCACGATGGAAAATATCAAAGCAGCCCTGTACATCCTGTTGATCGTTCCCCTGCTGGCCGTAAACGTCAACGGGCAATCGCTCGACGCTATGATCGATCGCGACATTGCATCGTGGTTAACGACTTACAAAACCCTCCACGCGGCGCCCGAACTTTCTCATCGCGAGGAAAAGACGTCGGCCTTCGTGGCAGGCGAGCTGCGCAAACTCGGATTCACGGTTACTGAACGCATCGGCAAGTTTCAAAACGAGCAGTGGGTTGGCTATGGCATCGTTGGAGTATTAAAGAATGGTCCCGGACCAACAGTGCTCGTCCGCACCGAACTCGATGCGTTGCCAGTTGAAGAGAAAACAGGCGTTTTGTATGCCAGCGTCGTGAAGACCAAGAACGATGCGGGCGTCGAAGTGAGTGTGATGCATGCCTGTGGTCACGACATACACATGACGAGTTTTCTCGGCACAGCGAAGATGTTGACCGAGTTGAAGAGTCGCTGGAGCGGCACGCTCGTCATGTTGGGCCAACCTGCTGAGGAAACCGGCGACGGCGCGAATGCGATGTTACGCGACGATCTGTACGCCAAAATCCCGAAGCCGGATTTCGCCATCGCGTTGCACGATAAACCCGAACTGGAAACAGGAAAGGTTGGTTACACGCCGGGTTATGCGATGGCGAGTGCAACGTCGATTGACATCAAGATCAGAGGTGTAGGTGGTCATGGTTCAGCGCCGGAGCTGGCTAAAGATCCGATTGTGGTGGCCGCCCAAGTCGTCATGGCTTTACAAACAATCGTAAGTCGTGAGAATTCGCCGCTCGATCCCGCTGTCGTCACCGTTGGTTCGATTCACGGCGGCACGCGTTACAACATCATTCCTGACGAAGTAAATTTGCAACTGACTGTTCGTACTTACAAAGAAGAAGTCAGAAAACGCGTGCTCGCATCGATCGAGAGGATCGTTAAAGGTGTCGTCACCACTGCGGGCATTCCTGATGATCGTGCGCCCGTAATAAAGATTGCAGAGGGTACTGGCTCGACGTACAACGAGCCTCAGCTAGTGGATCGTCTGGTGGCTACGTTCAAGCAGGCGCTGGGCGAAGAGAATGTAGTGAAGATGCCGCCGATGATGGCGAGCGAAGACTTCGGTTATTTCAGTTTGGACCAGAAGATTCCCGCAACTATCATCTGGCTCGGCGCTTCAGACCCGGTGAAGGTCAAGCAGAGCAGAGAATCGGGTGTCCCGCTGCCGGGCCTCCATTCGGCCCTCTTCGCCCCCGTCCCCGAGCCCACTTTAAGAACTGGTGTCAAAGCCACGACCTCTGCGGTGCTTGAGTTAATGAAGAAATAGTTTTAGCCGCGGATTTTCGCGAATAAACGCAGATCTGCGTTCATCCGCGAAATCTGTGGCTAAAAATAACCAAAGCACCAAAGCTAAATGATTAAATAGGTCCTATAAGTCCTATAGGACCTATTTCTATCTTATAATCCCGCGCATGTTGCGCAGCCTCCTTCTTCTGCTCCTTCTGCCTTTTTCGCTTTTGGCCCAGACCACGCAGGAAAAGGTTCGTGATTATCGCAAGGCCCACGAGCACCAGATCCTGAAAGAGTTCACTACTCTTCTTTCGATTCCGAACGTCGCCTCTGACACGCAGAACATTCGGCGTAACGCCGCGCTGATCGTTGAGATGATGAAGCAACGTGGATTGAATCCACGTTTGCTCGAAGCGTCGACACCAAACGCGCCTCCAGCAGTTTACGGCGAGTGGAAAACGCCGGGCGCGCAACGGACCATTCTCGTCTACGCACACTACGACGGTCAGCCAACTGATCCAAAACAGTGGACCGGGACCCAGCCGTGGCAACCTGTCTTTCGTTCGGCCGCACTGGAAGCGAACGGAGAGATCATCCCGGCTCCCGCCGAAGGTTCAATGATCAATCCGCAATGGCGCATCTACGCGCGTTCAGCATCAGATGACAAAGCCGGTGTGATGGCGATCCTCACTGCCTTCAGTGCACTAAAAGACAAAGGCATACCACTGACCTCTAACATCAAATTCTTTTTTGAAGGAGAAGAAGAAGCAGGCTCGCCACATCTCGGCGAGATCATCAATCTCAATAAGGAACTACTCGCCGCCGATGCATGGATTATCGGCGATGGACCAGTGCACCAGTCAGGCCGGAAACAGGTGGTGTTCGGAGCGCGTGGCGATACAAACGTCGATCTTACGGTGTACGCTGCGAAACGACCGCTGCACAGTGGTCACTACGGAAACTGGTCTCCGAATCCAGCGCACCTGCTCGCACGCCTGCTGGCTTCGATGAAGGACGACGAAGGGCGCGTTACGATCGAAGGGTGGTATTCCGACACGGAGCCGCTCGGTGAAGTGGAGCGGCTCGCCATCGCCGAAGCGCCACAATACGATGAAGAGCTGAAGAAGCAGTTAGGAATCAAACGCACCGAGGGTGGCGGAAAGGCATTGCTCGAGTTGATCAACCAGCCGTCGTTGAACATCAACGGTTTCGGGAGTGGCGACGTTGGCGCTTTGGCTCGCAATGTAATTCCCACGACTGCCACTGCCGTGCTTGATCTGCGGTTGGTGAAGGGAAACGATCACCAGCGACAAGTGCAACGACTGATCGAGCACATTCGTAGCCGCGGGTATCACGTGACCGATCGCGAACCAACGGACGCGGATCGGGCGCAGTATCCGTTGCTGGCCCGCGTCAATTCCCGACCGGGTGGTTACAATGCGGAGCGCACCCGAATGGATTTACCTATTTCGAAGTCGGTGATCGACGCTGTGCAATCCACATCGCAGGAGAAGATCGTGTTGTTGCCGACGTCAGGCGGTAGTCTGCCGCTTTCCATCATCACAGAGAGACTCAAGACTGTGACGATTTCCGTGCCGATCGCGAATTACGACAACAATCAGCACGCCGAGAATGAGAACATCCGGTTGCAAAATCTTTGGGACGGCTTCGAGATCTGGGCCGCAATCATGACGATGAAATGAGCCACAAAAAGGCACAAAAGGCACAAAACCATGAACCAACTGAATATTCCGGTTTTGCTTGGGACGAATCGCAAGGAGAGAAAGAGTCATTTCGTGGCGAAGTGGCTGGTTGGGCAGATGGAGAAGCGGCCGGAGATTCGCACGCGCCTCTTTGATGTCGCTGACTTTCATTTGCCGCACGACGACTACGGCCAGGGATTGAAAGATACTTTCCCCGAGTGGCGAGATGCCATTGTGCAGGCCGATGGGCTCGTTCTTGTTACTCCCGAATACAATCACGGCTATCCCGGTGCGATGAAAGCAGTGCTCGATCTGCTGCTGCGTGAATACGTGCACAAGAGCGTTTCGTTTGTCGGCGTGTCCGCTGGTCCATGGGGAGGCACGCGCGTGATCGAAGCGATGGTGCCGATGTGTCGTGAACTGGGACTCGCAGTTACCTTCACGGATCTGAACTTTCCCTACGTGCAAAAGACTTTCGACGACGAAGGTAAACTGTTGGACCAGGCGTTCGAAGAGAGAGCGAAGAACTTCCTGGATGAGCTGGTGTGGATGAGTACGGTGTTGAAGTGGGGACGCGCGAACGTACCTTCAAAGTTTCACAGTTGAGTTGCAGGGGGCGGATCCGCGAGTACCGCCCCTGCGAGAAATTTAGAGGGTGCAGCCGAACGACTTCACCTGCGTGCGAGCAGTTTCCATTTGATTCTTGCAAACAGTTGCGAGCGTTCCTCGTGTTTGCGGATTGTCAGCGAGTTTCTTCCACTCGGTGCGCCACGTATTAATGGCGGTCTTGTACTGCGCCCGCGTCGCTTCAGGAACTTTGTTTGAAACACAATTGTCGTAGGCGGTGAGGAAGCTGTCGCATTCCTCGATACCGATCTTGTCGGCTGCACTGGCGCTCGAGTTGGTGCTGCCTGGTGCGGAGGAATTCGTGCCTGCAGGCACCGCGACATTGCGGTTTGTTTCTTCAGACCTGGCACAAGCGAGCACCAGTAGGCCGGTCACAAGACATAACACTAATAGGAGAGATTTCAACATATTGTTCTCCAATTGCAGGATGGCAAAGCGCGCAGATAATACACCGTGTCGCTTTGTATTTGGTACTTTGTAGCTTCTGCCTTTAGACTCTGGATCTCTCTCCCTAACGTTGTTCGTTATAGGAGATTACCCGAATGAAGATGAGAGCATTCCTCGCCCTGTTGGTGATGTTCTGCATTCTTTTGCCCGCATTGGCCCAAACCCAACCTGCGGCTCCACCGCAACCGCAGAAGCCGAGCGACGACCAGGATGAAGTTGTCAAAATCACAACCAACCTCGTGCAAGTTGATGCCGTCGTGACGAAAGACGGCAAGCACGTGAAGAATCTGACTGCTGAAGATTTCGAAATCTTCGAAGACGGACGCAAGCAGACAATTACGAGCTTTGCTTACGTCTCAAATGTTGCCGGCACTACGACTCCGGAGCCGGCCACTAAGCCGAAAGACAAAGTAACAGACGTTGTTCCTTTCACGCCGCTGAAGCCGGATGCTCCACGGCGCACGGTGGCACTCGTTGTAGACGATCTTGGTCTTTCGGCACAAAGCATCGGTCTTGTGAGACGAGAGCTAAAGAAGTTTCTAGCCCAGGAAATGCAGCCTAACGATCTTGTAGCGATCATCCGCACCAGTGGGGAAGTGGGCGCGCTGCAACAGTTCACAAACGATCGCAGAGTTTTGAATCGAGCGCTGGAACAAGTGAGGTGGAACCCGTGCAGTCGTGTGGGCCAATTTCTTTTTCCGGTTCATGGCGGCCCGCAAGTTGAGCGCTCTCGTTTCGGGAGTTCTGGGGACGTGGGAGATGCACCCTGTACGAGTGATTCGTTTAGACGCAGTCTGAGGATTTTGCGTTTCATCATCGACGGGATGAGTGAGTTGCCGGGACGCAAATCGATGGTCGTTTTGTCAGACAGCATGCCGAGTGAGACGCAGGAAGTAATGTTGGATCCGAACACTCCGTCCGCAAATGCGACCGGTTCGCCAAACAGCTACATCCCGGCTCTACAAAAGATCGCTGAGAAGGCCATCCGTTCGTCGGTAGTGATCTATTCCGTCGATACACAAGGTCTTGCGGTTACCGGAGTCACCGCGGCGGATTCGTTCAGTGGCAACTTTCGGGACCTGACTAATCAGATGAACGCCTTGATTCGGAATCGTTCAATCCTGGTTGATAGCCGTCGTCAGGGTGGAGAACTAATCGCGCGGCAGACGGGCGGCTTTCAGATACGCAATTCCAACAGCTTTGAACTCGATCGCATCCTCGAAGATCAGAGCGGTTATTACCTGCTTGGCTATCGGCCTACTGAAGAGACATTCAACCGTCGCTTTCATCACATCAAGGCCAAGGTCAAGCGATCCGGTATGACACTGCGAACGCGTTTTGGTTTCTTTGGAGTGAGTGAAGAAGAGGCAAACAAGGGTCGTCGCTCAGCTCGCGACGTTACGAACCTGGCGCTCATGTCTCCGTTCGGTGCGCAGGATATCAACGTCGACATCACTTCCTTTTTTGCAAACGACAAGACCTTAGGATCGGTTGTTCGGTCCTTTGTCTACATCGACACCAAAGATGTTGCCGTCACTGTGGTTGATGGACAACGAAAGGTATCGCTCGAATTGTATGGTGTGATTTTTGGAGACAACGGCATGGTGGTTGAACAGCTCGCGCGTACCGCGAGTGTGCGTTTGTCCGAAGAGGATTTCAAGCAGGCCCAGCACTACGGCATGAACGTGATTTTTGACATGCCGGTAAAGCGACCTGGCGCTTATCAGGTGCGCATCGCGGCGCGAGATCGAGTTTCGGCACGCATCGGCTCGGCGGGACAGTTTGTTGCCGTGCCAAATCTGGGTAACAAGCGGCTCGCGGTTTCAGGGATAGTTCTGGGCACCGGAATCGACAGTACTGGTCACGATATTGCTAATGCGGGCGCGAGAATCTTCACTCCGAATTCAGATATCCATTTCGCCTTCATGCTTTACAACGCAGCGAATGAGACTGGAGCGTTGCGAAACCTGGTTATGCAGGCCAAATTGTTTCGCGACGGGAAGAACGTTTTTACTGGTCCGGAAACGTCGATCAGTGCTGCAAATCAAACGGATCTTGCTCGTGTGTTTGCCAGTGGTGTGGTGCATTTACCGCCAGAGCTTGAGCCCGGCAATTATCATCTACAGATCCTTGTTAGAGACACAAGCGCAAAGAACAAGACGGCGCCCCTCGTCCAGTGGGCAGCCTTCGAGATTGAGAAATGATGCCCCCGGGTCGCGAGATCATTAAGATTTTTCACGCAAAGGCGCAAAGACGGCAAAGAGAAGATTCTCCTTTGCCGTCTTTGCGCCTTTGCGTGAACCAAACTACTTGGTCAGCACTTCCTTGAAGAAATCAACCGCTCTTGGGTCGCCCGATTCGCCGAGCGAACGTATCGCCTGCTTGCGCACGGCCTGATTCGGATGCGTCCGCGCGATCTTGATCAGGATGGGCACTGATTCCTCTGAGCGCCGCTCACTAATCGCTCGCACCGCCTGCACCTGCACTTCAGCATTTCCATCAGTGCTCTGTGCCGTCGCACTCAGAAACTCGAAGCTGCGTTTGGTGGCGCGCTCGCCGAGAAGTCGAATCGCCTGCCGGCGCACGTCCGTCTGATCGTTGCTTTTCGCAACCTCAAACAACTTGTCTTCAACGCGCGTGCTCTTGATGTCCGAGAGCGTTTGCAGAATGCTGCGTTTGACATCGGCTGACTGCTCTGAATCAAACAGCTTCAGAAGATCGTCAACTGCCGCTTCGCCGCGATCGCTCATGACGCGAATCGCGGACTTCCGTAACTCAGGATTAGTCTCGCTGCGCGCGATCTCGAGCAAACGCGCCTGTCCGCGTGGATTCTTAGTCTCAGCCAGCGAACGCAATGCGGCTTTCTTAACCTCAATATTTGCGTCGGCGTTGTAGATCTTCATTATCTCTTCCGCCGCGTCGTCTCTCTTAAAATCTCCGAGTTGGCGCACCGCTGTGCGACGCGATTCCGAATCAACATCGTTCTTCGCGATGCCGATTAGAAACGTCCATGCCGGCTGCTCGTCGAGGCTGTTGCCCGCCGCTGATATCACGCTTTTGCGAATCTCCGCGTCCTTGACGTTTTCATAAAGACCCTGGAGCGTGGGGATTGTTCCACGTTCGCGGGCCTGTCCGATTGCGTGGGCCGCCGAGCGTCTGATCTTCTTGTCTTCCGTGTCGCTGCGAACGAGAGTCGCGAGAAATGTAGTTTCGCCACCGACCTGGCCGAGCCAGTAAACCGACGTCGAACGAATGCGTTGATTTGGAGAACTGCTGACAAAATTCTTCAGCATACCGGCAACGCGTGCGTCATCGTGCAGAGCGATGCCGAGCACGGCGCGTTCGCTCAACATGTCGAGCGGTGCGGCGGCAGCGAGTGCGCGCAGGTAATTGAGACTCTCTTCGTTGTTTGCCCGGCCGAGCCAGTAAACGGGGTAATTACTGTACTCACGCTTACGCTCGAGGTTGTAAACCTCCATGCGTGTGATCTGATTACTTGCTGGATCACGCAGGAGGAAGATCGCGAGATTTCGTGTTTCTACCGTCACCCCGGCCGACGTTGTGCCGACAAAAACAACTGTGTCGCCCATCGTGTTCATGGTGCCATGAAACTCACGAATGGCCGGATCGACAGCGACGCCGGGCCGCACGTCAAAAGAGTATGCAGACCAGTAGGGCGTTTGACGTGAGCGCGCGCGTGCCTGGGCAGCGTCGAGCCGCGCCATTAGATCGGCGCCTTCGACGGTGGTAAAGCCTTGAATGGTGGTGTCGGGCGATTGCGTTTTGAGATCGTCGGCAGCAGCAGCGGCCACTGGTGTGACCGCGGCGCTGTGATTTCCACCGGCACAAGCAATTCCGATGATTGCGAGAAAAAGGAGCAATGAATAGCGCATGGGATTCCTCCGAGTGAACCACAGATTACGCAGAAAAAAATCTGTGTAATCTGTGGATGGATTGATCGGACTTATTTCAATAGGTCTTCAAGAAATTTCAGCGCCTCAGGATCTTTGCTTTCGCCCAGATACCTGACCGCCGCTTTGCGTAGCTCCACTGATTGATCGTTACGGGCGATCGTCATCAGCTTGCGAACGGCAACCTTCTGTTTCGAATCGCCAAACGCACGGAGTAATGACATCTTGAGTTGCAGGTTTTGTTCCGAGTCGTACAACGACACCAGTTGATTGACAGTGGCTTCGTCGTCCTTTTCACCTAACTGTCGAATCGCGTAACCGCGCAATTCAACCGGATCGTTGCCACGAGCTATCTCAAACAACTTCGCCTGTGCGCGCGGATCGTTACTACCTGCAATCACGCGTAACAGTCCTTGTCTGATTTGCACGCTTGATTCGCCTGTATAGAGCTGCATGACCTCGTCGAGCGAAATTCGTTGATGATCGCCGAGACGCCGAAGTGCTTCGATGCGCAGCTCCGGTGTCTCGCCCTGACGTGCAACATCGAAGAGCTTGGCACGCGCACGCGGATCCTCACGTTCGGCGAGTGCGCGCAGGACCTGCGAGCGGATCTCTTTGGTCTTGTCCGTATCGTAAATGCGAATCAATTCATCTAGCGACGCGGCATCTTCCAGTTCGGCGATGTAACGAATTGCGTATTGCCGCGCGGCGATGTCGTCACCCGCGCGGGCAATTTCCATCACTTTTGCGATACCGCGCGGCGTGCGGCTCTCAACAAAAGCGCGCAATATCTGTGAACGAATTTCTTTGGTCCGATCGGCGTCGTAGATCTTGATGAGCTCGTCGGTTACTTGATCCGAGCGCTGTTCACCCAAGCGCTTAATCGCAGTGAGACGAAGTTTCTGATCGGGGTTGGAGCGAGCAATGTCAACCAGAAGTGGAATCGCTCTCGCCCCGGCGTGCGAGCCGAGCATTGAAACTGCTGCTGCCGGAAATCCCGGACATGTCTGCGGATTTGCTCGAATCGCTTCGGTGGCAATAGAGATGGCTCTTTCCTGATCGGCCTGGAAAAGACTTTGTAATGCGAGCATCTTGATCTCGCAGTTATCACGAGTGAGAGCCTGGTCCACGTCAGCCTTGTGGCCGAGCGTCACGAGCAACGCCTGTGCTTCCTGACGCCAACTCGAGTTGGGAAACCTGTTGATTAGCAGGACAAGCGGTTGGCGTGCTTCTTCTTTTCGATCCTGCTTCTGCAGCGCGTAGCCATACCAATAGAGGGCGGCGTCGAGATCTTTATCTTTTGGATAACCCTTGATGAAGTCGTTAAATTTTTCGGCTGCTCTTTGCCAGTTCTGCGCCTCAATAAAGTCGCGTCCCTCGCGGAAGATCTGCATCGATGCAGTGTTTCCCTTGTTCTGAACGAAGCGGTTGAGCTTACCGAGATCCTGGTCGGAACCGTAACTACGTTGCGCGTAGATCGCGGAAAGCGTGATGACGCTCGCGATTGTGAGCAGTACCAATCCGATTCTCATTTGGGGGCGAAAGCGAACTAAATGATTCATGATTTATCTGTCCTTAATCGATTGAAAATGCTGCTAACTTACCTGGCCAATACCCGGTTCACCGCACAGACACAGAGAACCTGAGAGCGAGCGCAGAGATCGAGCGGTGATCAAAAACGCAGATGGCATCTCTGTTCCCTGTGTCTCTGAGGTGAAACCGCTAATTTGAAAGAACCTGTTTAGTCCAGCGCGCGTGCCAGCGCGGTGGAGTTAACCCGCAACAGCGGGACGATGTTTTTACGTTCGACGCGTTCACGGATCGTGCGTACAGCGTTTTCATCCGGACGGTCCGGTAGATTGGCGATGTCGATCAATATCGGCTCCAAACTCTCGAGCAGTGATGAAATCTGTATGTCACCTGCTGTGTCAGCCTCGCGACGTAGCATCATGTTTTGAAGTACGAGTTGTTGTGCGCGCTTTCGTTCGTGCCCAACTTCCTTTGCCGAGCCCGGCTCATTCAGTCGAACATTTCTGAACGCGAGTAACAGCGTTTCAGACTTCTCGAAGTGCATGGCAGTCAAGGTCTGCGCGTCAGCGGAGCGAATCGGAGCAGGAACTGCGGCAAACTGTTCGCCGGGCTTAGGCTCGCGAACGATCTTCTTAGGCGCCTGACGCTTCGGCGTTTCTTCGTTGCCTTTGTTCGGTGCTGGTTGCTGTTCGCGAGCAGGTTCGGGTGTGGCTTGCGGTTGTTGCTGCTTGCTTTGTTCTGCTGAGCCGGACGGCGCGGGCGTTGGCTTCTGCTCTTGCTGTTGCGCTACCTGTTCTGCATCTCCACTGTTCTTGTTTGAGCTCTGATAGAACAGCAATCCGATGATTGCAGCCGCGATCACGAGCGTTGCGAAAGCGACGGCTGATGGACCAAAACTCCAGCGCAGGCCACGCGCGGGAACGCGTCGCTCGGTTCCGAGAATCTTCTTTAGTGCGCGATTCTGAACCTCGGGTCGCAGCGACGTTTCGAAGCCGGTGATTTGGGTGCGAAGGTTGAGAAAGTCAGCGCGCAGTTCCTGGCACTCGTTACAGCCAACCAGGTGGCGTTCGACTTCGCGTGCTTCGACAGCGGATAGTTCACCATCGATTAGTGATGAGACTTTTTCGGTAAAACTACAGTTCATGAGTTTCCCACACCTGCAACTTTTGAAAATCCTGACGCCTTGTTCCAACGTTCCCTTAGCGACGCCCGTGCACGAAAAATATCGACCTTCACTTTGCTCTCGGAAACGTTCAGCACCTGTCCAATCTCGCGATAGCTTAACTGTTCCTGTTCTCTCAGCAGCAGCGCCGTGCGTTGGTCTTCGGGCAAAGTCTGTAACACTTCCAGCACCAGTGTTTTCCGCTCCTGCGTTTCGTATTCCTGCTCGGGGTTGCGTGCTCGCGGCCTCATGGCTTCAACCACTCGATCAAACAGCTTGTAGCGCGTGTTCGACTTGCGAAACTCGTTAATCGCCATGTTGCGGGCGACGCGATAGAGCCAGAAGCGCGCCTCACCGACCGGCATGGTTCCCCATGCTGTCCGATGGAGTTGCAGGAAACTTTCCTGTGCCAGATCCTGCGCCAGTGGCGCGCGGCCTCCCAATAAACACTCCAGAAAGCGGCATAGGCTAGGGTAGAAATCCTGAAACAGCATGGTGAACTCTTCATCTTCGCTCGCCATAAGCTGCGCTACATCTCCTAAAACACGTGAGTTCGGCAAAAGTTACAAAGAATTTTTTAGCCGCGGATGAACGCAGATAAACGCCGATCTGCGTTCATCCGCGTAAATCCGCGGCTAATACTGTATTTTCTTAGGTTATGGATTCCAAGTTGCTTTTCATATTCTAACGTCACGGGAGGCTACTCGATGCTCAAAGCACGGCTATTTGCTGTTGGGTTAATTATCGTTTGCGCGGGTATGATTTATTACGGTTGGTACCAACTCCGCACAGAGGGTGTTTACTACCTCAAGATGGCTGCGTTTGCACCACTCGGTGTGGTTGGCGGAATTTTTTTATTGCTGTTTCCGGGAATGGGGGGCAAGCCCAACACGACGAAAGAAAAAGTGATCGTGTTCGCTGTGTTTGCTATCGGATTACTGGCTGGACTCCTTAACTGGTTTTTGATGGATCCAGGTTTTTTTGGTTTCAGGGGGGAATGAATTATGGATTTAATTTGGCAGGAGTTGACGACGGGTTTTCCGGATCGCACGCGACTCGGAATCGTTTTGATTCGTGTGTTCGCTGCCGTTCTGCTTGGTGCAGTTCTGGGTATTGAACGTGAAAAAGCAGGGAAGCCTGCCGGTCTCAGAACGCACATGATTGTTTGTCTCGGAACGGCGGTGGTGGTACTCGCATGTTGGGAAGTCAATATGGGCCTTGATGGTCTATCGAGAGTGATTCAGGGAATCGTCACGGGAATCGGTTTTATCGGCGCCGGCACAATACTCAAGCTGAACGAACAGCGCGAAATTCAGGGACTCACAACTGCCGCAGGACTGTGGATGACAGCCGCCATCGGTGTCGCAGTCGGCCTTGGTGCTCTTGGTCTGGCAGTGATTGGCACTGTAGTGACTTTGCTCGTGCTGGTGCTGGAACAAGTGGTAAACTCTCGCAACACGCGTAATAAGAAGTGACCTTCTTGCTGGTGGCAACTCGCAGTCACCACTCTTTGTTAACTCACCGAGGGACGACAGTGCCGTCCCTTCAAGGAGCCTTATCATGACTAGAAGACTACTGACTCTTTCCCTCGCGTTTGCGATCTGGCTGACGCCACTTGGACCAGCAGTTCATGGAAAGAAACCGGACCAAACACCGGACAAAGTCAAAAACGAAGTTGAAAGCCGCTTAAGGAAAAAAGAGGAACATGTGAAGGTCAAGTTGCGCAGCGGCTCGGAAGTAAAGGGGCGCATCACGCAGTCGAGTGATAACGGGTTCACCGTGACTGAGGACAAGAGCGGCAGTCGCACCGAAATTGCCTACGCTGACGTGTCAAACGTTGAAGGCAGAGGCATGAGCAAAACTAAGAAAACTTTTATCGGTGTCGGCATCGGAGTAGGAGTGTTCATCGCGCTCGTGGCTTACGCCCTCACGCACATATGGGATTGATGGCTCTCTGAGGTAAGAATTAGCGCAACGTTTTTAGCGAAGGTGGCAACAAAACAGCATGTGTCGAAATATCAAAACGCTTCATAACTTCAAACCACCGGCAACGGAGGAGGAGATTCGTGCGTCGTCGTTGCAGTTTGTTCGTAAGTTGAGTGGCTTTACGAAGCCATCGAAGACGAACGAAGAGGTGTTCAATCGGGCTGTTGAACAAGTGGCACAGGCTGCGCGGGACTTGCTTGATTCGCTGGTTACCAATTCTCCGCCGCGCGACCGTGAGATTGAAGCGGCGAAGGCACGCGCCCGCGGACAGGAACGCTTTCGCTCTGCGGCGCCAGTGTCTTAGTAGAAGTCACCATTCAGGCTTGCAAGCCACGCCTGAATGTACCAATACGTTTCGTAAACAAACACGCCGAACTCAAACGTTGCCACTCCGACGGCGGCATGTGCGAACAATGACCGCCAGGGAAACTTGTGTCCGTACAATTCTGTCGGAGTTGCAGAAGTTTCATCCAGACCGAGTGCGAGCACGTTTCCACGCGGTGTGGTCCGGTTAGTTACAAATACTTTCCAGAGTACCACGCAGATCGCTGCCGGAAAGATCAAGAGGATTAGCGTCCCGATATCATCCACGAAAATATTTGCCGGATAATCGGGAGCGTAGTAGGAATCTACGGGACACAACATGCCCGATTAGACACTCTCGTCTGGCGAATGTTCCTGCAAATCAGTATTTTGTCGCACGATGTCGAAACCCTGGCCGGATCTGTTTATCGTCACGAAATTCCTGGAACCATCTTTATGTGATTCGATTGTTGCTGAGATGAAAACTGCGGCAGGGAGTGCCGCGACAGTTTACGGCAGTTCAGTTTCAGGAACGATCGACGAATCAGTGCGCAGAACATTTCGCGTTAAGCCGTCGAATGAAACCGTCGCGTTCGTGACTCAGAAGTTGCTCGCACTTAAAGAGTCGGTTGAGAAATATTTCGATGTTGTTTTGAATGAATGTGAAGACCCGCAGTTCCTCCGTTATCGCGAAGGCGACTTCTTTGTCGCGCATCAGGATGGAAACACCGGTCTGCTTCGTCTCGAGACTGAGAAACGACTGATCTCGACAGTCATATTTTTGAGTCGCGATTATTCTGGAGGCTCGCTTGTGTTCAGCAATCTTCGCGAACGCAATCAAATGTCTGCCGAGCCGGGGATGCTTGTCGCGTTTCGTTCGGAAACGACACATGAAGTCACGCCGGTCACCAACGGCGAGCGTTATTCAATTGCCTCCTGGTACAGGTGACGTTGCATGCCCAGTATTCAAGCGAAGCTGATCAACGTCATTCTGCACGTTCTTCGCATGAAGCGAACCGTGAATCGCATGCGAGAACGCGTTGCAAACGGCGACCGAACCTACACTGAACCGACACGGCGTCTGCATCGCAAACACCGCATTTCAAAAAGAGAAGTCAACGGCCACCTCGTGTGGACTATCGCGCCGAAAGAAAATGCGGGCGAGAAGTATGTGATCTATTTCCACGGCGGCGCGTACGTCAACAGCTTTGCATCACAGCACTGGACGCTGATGTCGAAGCTCGTCGAGGCTTTGAACTGCACTGTCGTCGCGCCGAACTATCCACACGCGCCGGAGCACTATGTTAATGATGTGTTTGATCTGATGGTCCCGATTTACAGCGAACTCGCCGAGCGTGCGGGTAGTCGCAACGTGACGTTGATGGGTGATTCGTCAGGCGGTGGCATCAGTCTCGCGCTTGCGCAGCGGCTTCGTGAAGCTGGACACGATCAACCGGGTCATGTCGTACTGCTTTCACCATGGCTCGACGCAACACTCTCAAATCCCGAGATCGAAGACTTTGACAAGGTTGATCCGTTTCTAGGTGTCGAGGGATTGAAGTATGGTGGTGAAGTTTACGCGCGTGATGTCGATCCGAAGAGTTATCTGGTCAGTCCGGTGTATGGCAGTTTGAAAAACCTCGCGCCGATCACGTTGTTCATCGGCACGCGCGATATTCTGTATCCCGATTGCCGTAAGCTTAGGGACAACGCGGCAGCAGAGGGTGTCACGATCAATTATCGTGAATACGAAGGCATGGTCCACAATTGGATGCTCGGCCCCATGCCCGAAGCGAAACGCGCGATTGCAGAAATTGTTGACACCCTTAGGTAAACGGACGCTGCGGTACGTACTGTAGGGGCGGCCCTCCGTGGCCGCCCCTGCGTGGAATTCGACACAGGGGCGGCCACGGAGGGCCGCCCCTACAGTACGTTCTATAAAGGACAATTCTATGAACAACCAGGCCAGTGGAAATTTTGAAGTCAAACTAAACCCGCAGGACGACGGACCGGACGCGCCCGTCGGCCGCATGACGATCGACAAACAATTTCAAGGCGATCTCATCGGCACGAGCAAGGGTCAGATGGTGATGGCGAGTAGCCCCAGCGTTCAAGGATCCGCCGGCTACGTTGCAATCGAAAAAGTTACCGGAACGCTTAACGGTCGTCGCGGCAGTTTCTATCTCCAACATAGTGGCACGATGACCCGCGGCGCCGGAAATCTCACGATCACCGTCATCCCTGATTCGGGTACAGACGAACTCGTGGGCCTACGTGGAAAGATGAACATCATCATCGCCGACGGCAAACACTCCTACGAGTTTGAATACGAACTCGACGACACTCCCTGAGCGCCATTGCCAGCCACACACGATCCGGCGATAATTCGCGCCAACCAACCGCTTATGTGCTTCTTTGTGGCTTTACAACTTTTGAGTCAATGAAGGAGGCAAACCATGGCGAAGATCAACTGGGGTCGACTCATTTTGGGCAGCTTGATCGCTGCGATCATCATGTTTCTTACGGATGGGTTCATTCACGAAACCATCGCCAAGGCCGATTGGCAAGCAGTCTACGACGGTCTGGGCGCAACCGTGCCTGAACCGCACGGGCTCAGCATGGTCTACTTTGCACTCTTTGAACTCGGTCGCGGTTTCACGGCGATGATGTTCTACGTCACGATGCGTTCATTCTTTGGTGCTGGACCAAAGACTGCCGTCCTGGCAGGCGTCGTCGGGTGGATTGCGTTTTCATTGACCGGGCCAGTGCAGTTCATCCCGCTGGGTTTCTTTTCGAATGCGTTGTGGCTCAAGGTGGGCGCGATTCATCTGATCACTTCAATTATTGCAACAATCGCGGGCGCGGCGTTGTATAAGGATGCAACTGCACCGGTAGAAGCCTAGACGTCTGATAGACAGGATTACACTGATGAACTTTCAGCCAATTTTTTGGGGCGGGCTGATCGCTGGAACCCTCGACATCTGCGCGGCATTTCTAACTGCGTGGCTGCGGGCCGGCGTTAGTCCAATTGGCGTGCTGCAATTCGTAGCCAGCGGCGCACTTGGTCCGGCGGCATTCCAGGGCGGCATCAAGTCTGCACTCATTGGCCTTGCATTTCACTTTCTGATCGCGACGATTTGGACAGTCATCTTTTATTTAGCCAGTCGCAAGTGGCTGTTTCTCATTGAAAAACCGATTCAGTTTGGACTGCTCTACGGAATCGCGGTCTATCTAATTATGACTTTTGTCGTTGTGCCGCTTTCACTTGTTACGCAGCGACCGGCAACGATTTCAGGACGCACGATTGGCATACTGACGATCATGTTTTGTGTTGGTCTACCCATTGCGCTGATCGTGCGAAGGTTCTCGCGATGACGATGTATTGTCCAAACTGTGGAGCCAAGACCTCGATCGACCAGAACTTCTGTCGCGCTTGCGGCCTGGGTCTCGAGAAGACTGCGCTCTCATTATCCGAGCAACTTCCCGCGAAATTAGATCAAAGTATACAGGCCAAAAAGGCGCGGCTTGAGAAGTATGGAGTTGCGGCGCTGAGCGTGTTTGGTCTTGGCATAGTCAGTCTTCTTATGTACGCGATTGGCATCAAGCTCATTGACAAGGGGATCTGGGCGATTCTGCCCCTGCTCGGATTTTTCCTCATTATTATTTGTGGGCTGGGTTCAGTGATACTTTTCGCGAAAGCGAAAGACCTGGAAGACATGTCAGCAAAACGCCGGCCACAGAATCTCTCGACCGGAAACGAAACAACGAAAGAGCTCTTGTCGGAAGGTCACTTCGAGCCCGTGCCAACAGTTACGGAACACACCACCGAACTGTTGTCTGTAGACAAGCGCAATAGTAATCGGTAACACACCATGAAACTCTCCTCAATCCGGGCCATCTTTGTTTATCCGTGGCTTATTCTGCTTCTGTTCCTGAGCGCTTCTTCGCAAACAAGATCTACTAACGTCAAAGCTCTCGTCGGTGGAACGCTGATCGACGGCTACGGCAGTACGCCGCTCCGCAACAGCGTGGTGATCATTGAAGGCGAGCGGATCAAAGCGGTGGGCCAGGTTGGAACGCTTGCTATCCCGGCCGGTGCCGAAGTGATTTCAACTGAAGGCATGAGCGTGTTGCCGGGTCTTTGGGATATGCACGTCCACCTCATGATCAACGGTCATAGCGACTACACACATTGGGACAAGACGTATCCGCCGCAGATGGAGACGGTGATCATGCCTGCGTCTGCTCGACAGCTTCTGATGGCAGGTGTCACGAGCGCGCGTGATCTGGGGGGCCCACTGAAGGCGAGTGTCGCAGTTCGCGAACGTATCAGAAAGGGCGAAATACCTGGGCCAACTCTTTACATCTCCGGACCATTCATCCAGCACGAGCCGTATCCAGGCACTGATTATGTGCGTTGGGGCGTGAAGGGCGTCGAAGACGCGCGTGCAAAGGTACGCACGCTGGCCGAAGCCGGTGTCGATGTGATTAAGCTGATCGATCAGGATCAGATGACGATGGAGGAAGTGCAGGCCGTCGTAGACGAAGCGCACAAAAGAAAGCTACCGGTCGTCGCTCACTCGCATCGTCCTGAAGAGATTCGTCGTGGATTGCTCGCGGGTGTTGATTGTTTCGAACACACCGGGCTCGCGACGGCGCCTGAGTATCCGGCCGAAGTCATCGCGATGATTCGCGAGCGGACCGCGAAGATGAGTCTTGGACCACTATTCTGGACGCCGACGGTGCAGGGACTCCTGAACTATGAATACGTTCGCGACAATCCCGAGCAGCTCGACGATCCGTCGTGGCAAGTCGGTATGCCGCAATCAATCATCGGCGACATCAAGCAGTCGCTGAAGAAACCGGGCCAACTCGGTTACTACCAGATCACACCGCTGCGCCGTCCCACTCTCGCACGCAAGATCGCTCAGCTCTCCGAATCAGGCGTCATGCTCTTAATCGGCACCGACAGCGGCATCCCCATGAACTTTCACAGCCAAACCACCTGGCGCGAACTCGACGCCTGGGTCAACACCTTCAACATCGACCCCATGACCACCATCCGCGCCGCCACCTACTGGCCCTCCGTCGCCATGAAGGTCTCCGATCAAGTCGGCACCGTCAGCGAAGGCAAATACGCCGACATTATCGCGGTGCGAGGTGACGTCCTCCGCCACATCAACCTGCTTCAGAACGTCGACATTGTGATCAAGCGGGGCCGCCAGTGGAAGTGAGATTATGAGTGTAATTCTATTTAAAACGGAGAAGTAATGGCTGAGGCAGCTGAAGAGGGCTATCGATTCGCCGAAAAGAAATTCAGGCGGCACTGCAAGACAGGCGGACAGAACTCACTGTCCGCCGAGACCTGACTCATGTTCCAGAATCTCTGGGCCAACTCACGCAATTGCAACTACTGGATCTCTCGAACAATCAACTAAGAGCGTTACCAGAGTCTCTCCGACAACTCACAAATTTAAAAACGCTCGTGCTCTCCTCAAATCAATTGAAAGCATTACCGGAGTGAAGACGCCTGGTTTCTCGTTGAAGAAGGCCTCAAAAAGGTTGTGGATAAAATGCGAGGTTCAGAGGTTTCAGTCCAAAACCTGCCACGGCTAAAACACTAGTTGAGAGGTGTTTGGTCCGTCTGGAAAATGGTATAAAGAGTAACGATGAGTCTATCGCCAGACAGGGAAAAGATGCTCGCTGAGATGACTCGAGCGGAAAAGGCCGAGCTTCTTAAGTGGATCGTTCGAGACCTTAGTGACGACTTTCCAGGAATCGAAAGCACACCCGATGTAATGGGAGGTGTGCCTTGCATCACACGCACAAGAATACCTGTCTGGCTTCTTGAACAGGCTCGGCGTCTGGGCACCAGCGATGCCGATTTACTACGAGACTATCCAACCCTCACTGTGCAGGATCTCGCTAATGCATGGAATTTTGTTCGATCTCACCGAGCGGAAATCGATGCGCAGATAGAGGCCAATGAAAAAGATGATGATTGATGGCTCTCTATGCTGACGAAAACTTTCCTTTACGCGTAGTTGAAGAATTGCGCCGCTTGGGAATTGATGTGCTCACCGCATTCGAAGATGGAAGAGCAAATCAAGCCATAACGGATCAGGATATTTTTGCTCGAGCGATCGAACTCGGACGAGCGATTGTCACCCTCAATCGACGCGACTTCAAACGACTGCATATGCAAGTCCCGGATCATTCTGGAATTATTATCTGCACGGAAGATCCAGATCGTCTTAATCAAGCACAAACTATAGCCGATTCGATTGCTGCTGCGACCGAATTGCGAGGGCAGTTGATTCGCATTTATCGCCGCGGGTGATCATAGATCAATTCGTTTCTCAGGTCTCGCAGTTTCCGATGGCAAAAGTCAGTCTGATCATTCCAACCTTTAGTCGTCCACATTTACTGCCGCGGTGCGTGGAGAGCGCGCATAAAGCCGGATCCAGTGTCGAGGTAGTTGTTGTCGACGACGCGTCGTCAGACGAGACAGCGACTGTTTGCCAAACGCTGCGAGATATTAAATACGTGCGGCTGGATTCTAATAGGGGCGTGGGCGGCGCAAGAAACGAAGGAGTGAGCGCCAGCACGGGGGAGTACATTGGCTTTTTGGATGATGATGATTTGCGACTTCCAAATTCGATAGACGCGCAGGTAAGTCTGCTTGAAGCACACCCGGGTGCAGGAATGGTTTACGGTCGCGCGCTTTACGGCGACGAGCAATGCCGACCGAAAGGTGGCGCGTATCCGGATGAATGTCCCCAGGGAGACATCTTCTGGGAATTGATGGAATGGAATTTCATTCCCTGCCTGACCGTCATTTTTCGGCGCGCGTGTCTGGATCGCGTGGGGCTGTTAGACGAGTCAGGCTACCGGTATTGACGACTGGGATCTGTGGGTTCGAATCAGCGAATTGTATCCCGTCGTCGCAACGGAGCAGGAGGTCGCGATTTGGCGGCAACCAACTCCAACGTCAGAACAGTTTTCTTTCCGAGCGGACAGGATGCATCGTCGCGCACACCGGCTGCACCGAGATAAGTGGCTTCGACTCCCTCGCGCGATGGAAGCATCAGCGGAAATCCGCAACCAGGCTTCACGAGCTTTCGCGGATCGCGCCACTCAACAAATGATTTCAGCGGCTGCGGCGAGAATGAGAGGTGGACGCGCGATAGACGCGATTCGGCTCGGACTCGAGGTGGCGCGCCTCTATCCTCGGGCGGCGGTTAGACACGCGCTTCGCGCTTCAATCGGAACTCCTGACGTATTTTCGGACTAGCAGAAAGATACGGTCTTCACGGAACGTACTGTAGGGGCGGCCCTCCGTGGCCGCCCTCGGTTTGAAATCGTGTTCGCCAAACTCGAGGCTGCCGATTCGCAAATTAGTTTAGTTAAACCGAGGGGCGGCCACGGAGGGCCGCCCCTACAGTACGTTCGATGGCGCGTAAAAATCATTGGGCGCCGTATACGACGCCGTCTGCGAAGCGCGTTGCCACCGGCAATTTATATGAGTCTTCCAACTCATCTCGGGTCGGCAAGTACCATCGCCAGTTGATTCTGTCAAAATAAATTACAATAGCCTGATTATTGTTAAGATCATCCCGCAACGCTTCCATCTGGGCGCTAAAATCTATGTTGTCGCGCCCTCTCGTGGAATCGAATTTGGCGGGAAGACGCAACACCTCGCGATTTATAAATATGTAGCACGCATCAGCAGCGTTCGAGGAAATGACTGTATGCGGTGGAAGAGCCTTCAGAAATTTTACAGTTTCCGAATTTCTCCAGGCGCGACTTGTAAATCCCTCGCCCTCACGATGTCTGTACGAGATCCAATAGGTTGCAGGTCGCACATTGGCGCTGAATAAAACAAACGACAAAAAAACACCGCACCAAAAAAGCGTGCGTCGCTTGCCAACTGCGCTCTCCCACTCGATCAGCGAAAAGACGAGAATCATTCCGAAGACGTAAACCGGCAAGGCCACTCTTGGTCCAAGATCAACCAGGGGATTGGCAAACGAATTATATGCAACAAGGAACATCACATAAGTGGCGACCATGACTGCCGAAAAGAACCTGATGTAACGATTTGCTGTAACAGTTAGACCGCGGAGGCCATTCCACAACGAATAAACGACGACTACTGCGGCTATCGTGACCAGCAATAGCTTCACAAAACCAGGTAGAGAATATGGAGTGATGAGAAGCATTAGAGAATCAACAAAAGTTCTCGCTTCAACCAGTCCGATGAAGTGAAAAGCCCACGAGCGTTCCGTGGATGAGCCGGCTATTAACTTGTTGCGGATGAGCAGTCCAACGAGCGGAAGAAGCGCCGCTCCTACTACCAGCACGCCGTCTTTGAACCGGCGACGCATTGGGCCGTCTTGCATAAGAAGTGTCAAAACAAGCGGCAGTAGAATGATGATACCCACGTAACGCGTCATGATCGCGCCAGCCGCCGCGATCCCACAAGCTAGCAATACCCAGAGCTGACGTTTCTGAGTGTAAAAGACCGTTCCCAGCAGGGCGGATAGAAGGAAAAACATAAAGAGTGGCTCAGCCCGAGCCATCGTGTAGACACTAAGCAGCGGGAAAGAAGTTTGGAATAAAGCCATCGCACCCAAGGCGGGCCATATCGAGCGACTCGAAATGTAAATGACAAGGCCAAGCAAAAAAACATTTGCTGCGAACAAGAATGAGTGTATGTATTTTGCGCCTGCTAATCTGTCACTCGTAAACAGACTCGTCGATGCGAGGAGTAACGGATACGCCGGGGGGAAGATGGCCAGGGGCTGACCGCTCGGTATAGCTGGGGCAAAATGGTAGCCAACCGGTGTAAGGCCTTTTCCTTCTACCAGCCGATCAGCGGCGCTCAAGTAAACTACTGAGTCGGGAGTGACGCCGACGTCTGAGGACATGGACCAGTGCGCGAGGCCCGCGGCCAACATTCCGAGCAACGCCAGCACAGCAATGGCGAAGAGATTATTCATGCGTTTTGTATCCACAGATTACACAGATAGTTTCAAACAATGTATCCGCAGATACTCTTCATAGTCGATCGTCCAAATTGGGCTCATGATTTTAAGACGCGTAATCTGATGAGGTTGCTCGGAAGCACCTACGATATTCGTTTGTGCTATCAGTCTCAGGTTACAGAGGAGGATATTCACGAGGCTACGCTAATCGTCATTTACTATTGGCTACAGTTTAATGCGTTACAGCCGCTAGCCCCCGCCCTGAGACGGAATCGGCACAAGCTATTATTAGGAATCTCATCAAGCTACGAGTTAGAGGAAGACAGACGTGCTCTCGGATTAGCGGTCATTCACGATTTTGCCAGCGGAGTCTTCATAAATAATCTGCTTCTGTATCGCCAGTATCAGCCGCTGCTGAAAATTCCGACTTTCTATACCCCTAACGGCGTAGACACTGATTTTTATTGTCCTGACACGAGCAAAACGCCATCTTCGCTGCTGCGAGTGGGATGGGCCGGTAGTCTAACAAATATGGGACCACGTCAACGCGGCTTCCATGACTTTATTGTGCCGGCAGTGGCCGCTGTTGATGGAGTAGAACTGCTTACTGCGGCGCGTGAGGACAAGTGGCGAGGGCCTGAGGAGATGCTGGCGTTCTATCGCTCGCTGGATGTGTATGTCTGCGCCAGTTCGAGCGAAGGCACACCCAACCCATGTCTGGAGGCGGCAGCCTGCGGTGTGCCATTGGTGACGACGTGCGTCGGCAATATGCCCGAATTGGTACGCCACGGAATGAATGGTTTTTTTGTCGAGCGCGACGTCAAAGACATTGCTCGCAATCTCCGAACGCTGCGCGACGACAGTAATCTTCGCACTGCGATGTCCAGTCAAATCCGCCACGACATTCAAGCCTGGGATTGGTCACTTCGGTCGCGAGCGTATCAACGGATGTTTGAAGAAATGATTCCAAAGGCGGGAGCGGGTGACCATATTACCAAAGCGAACGTGGAAGACTCTGACAATCATCCATTTCGCGTGGTGGTCCTGATGTCCGCGTATAACGAAGAGGACATCATCGTTCCCTGCCTTCAGTATCTAATCAAGCAAGGTTTGGAAGTGTACCTGATTGATAACTGGTCCACTGATTCCACGGTCGAGTTAGCTAGTGAATTTCTGGGAAAAGGCCTGTTGGCCATAGAGAAGTTTCCGCAACGCAGACCGCCGGCCCACTACGTTTGGGGGGACATACTTTCGAGAATCGAACAACTCACTGAAGAAATTGAAGCAGATTGGTTTGTCTTTCAGGACGTCGACGAGATCCGAACATCTCCATGGCAGGGATCGAGTTTAAGAGATGCGATCCTCAAGGTTGATCGTGAAGGTTTTAATTGTATTGACCACACAGTGATTACGTTTTACCCGATAGACAATGCCTTCTCTGCCGGCGAGGATTTCCAAGCATACTTCAGATACTTCGAATTCAGCGATAAACCGGGTCAATTTATCGAGATCAAAGCATGGAAGAACCTCGGACGGCGCATTTCGCTCAGTAAATCGGGCGGTCACGAAGTACAATTCAATGGACGCCGCCCATATCCGTTTCGATTTCTATTAAAGCATTATCCGATTCGCTCACAAGCGCATGGCGAAAAGAAGATTTTTAGAGAGCGAAAACCGCGATGGCACTCGCAAGAGAGGGCTAAGGGCTGGCACACCCACTACGATCACATCGATAAAGGCCATTCCTTTCTGCGACGGCCTGACGAGCTAAAACTTTTTGATGCGTCAGCATTAGGTGAGATGGTCGACTGGACCGCCGCACACATGGATGCGCTACAGTCGAAACCAGACAAAGTTTTGACGCTCGTGAACCTGGAGCAAAAAAAGAACAAAGAGCGCGAGCGTAACAAAAGCATTGGGCCACTGAGATTGCTTTTTCACAGACTACACAGATTGATCAAATAGAGTCTTTGTAATCTGTGGATGAAGTATAATGCTGCGGCTCTCTCATCATGACTGTCCGTTTACAACTAAGATAACAAGTGCCTCTCTGCATCGCCGGAATGCATCGTTCAGGGACGTCGATGGTTGCCAGGCTTCTACAGGCCTGCGGTTTGTTTCTCGGCCGAGAAGAAGAACTCGGCTTCGATTCAAATGATGGTGAACCGCACTTCGAGCATGTGCGTTTCGTCGCCCTGAATGACGAGATCTTAAGCCGGCTAGGCGGTTCCTGGAACAACCCGCCGGAGTTCCCTGCGGGCTGGGAAGTAATGCCAGAGGTCGACGCTCTGACTAAGCAGGCGAAGAAACTCATCAAGCGGCTCCACGGTCGATACTATTGGGGATGGAAGGATCCACGTAATTCACTTACGTTGCCATTTTGGCGACGAGTCGTTCCAGATTTAAGGTTGGTAATCTGCGTGAGAAACCCGCTGGAGGTGGCGTATTCATTGCGCAAGCGAGGTGACTTGATCGGCATGCCGCCGTTTCTGCTATGGCTCACTTATTACCGCGAACTACTCTCGTCGCTACCTCCTAAAGAACGAATAGTCACCCATTACGAATCGTATTTCTGCGATCCAACCGCCGAACTCCAAAGAGTCGCGAATCAAATCGGTATGGAAGTGCCGCCCGATGTAATCAGTCGCGCCTCTGCTCACATCTCTGGCGACTTGCGTCATCATGAGGTAAAGACAACTGAGTTAGACGCGCTAAACGTGCCCGATCAAGTTCTCGCTATGTACTTGAACCTCTGTCGAGAAGCAGGACCGGTTTATCAGCATCAGGAGCATTTTATTTAAGGGTATGAAAATCGCACTTTGTAAAACCACCATGTTTGGTCCAATCAGCGGGGCCGACGAAGTCATGTTGAATTATGCGGTGCATCTTCATCAGACCGGACATGATGTGTCGGTAGTGTTGTTATATCCACCGAGTGTGGACGATCAATATCGCAGACGAATGAAAATGAAAGGAGTACCGATTCAAGTAATAGTTTTGAGGTCGTACTTGTTCGCATGTTTGCGCTTGCTGCGAAGCTTGCTGACCAGCGCGCTGTTTTTTCTCTTCTTCGTGAAGCGCTCGCCGGCGGGTCTACGCAAGATTTGGCAGGTTGCGATCCGCGCTATCACGCAGTTTCATTACCGTGATTGCCGTGCATACTTTGACGAACATCGGCCGGATGTCTTGCATGTCTTCACACCCGACACGGGTGCCGAAATGATGATCCGTGCCGGTCATGAATTGGGTATTCCGGTTCTCTATCACGAAATGGGAACCGCTCATCACCTGCCGCTGCTGGACGATTATTACCGCCGGCTGGAAAAAGTTTTGCCACTATGCACTGAAGTGGCAGCCCTGTCGCCGCGACTGGCTACGGAGTGGTCCATACGATTTCCATTCCTTCGTTCAGTTTCAGTTCTGCCATTGATCATGGACGGTTCCGACTCGCACGCTGTTGATTCGTTACGATCGGAGAATTCCGTAGAGACTGTTTTCGGATTCGCGGCGCGCCTCGAAGAGGGAAAAGGACCTCTCGTACTGTTGGACGCGCTCGCCAAAGTAAATCGTGAGAGGTCTTTAGCAGTAGCACGGATCGCCGGGGCCGGCCCGCAATTATTGGAAGTCAAAGCCCGTATGCGTGAGTTAGAACTGCGCAACGCTTGCGAACTCGTCGGGCATTATTCAGACCCGCGACTAAGAAGCGCGTTCATGAACAGCCTCGACGTTTTCGTTTTGCCGTCTTTCGCAGAAGGAACTCCAAACGGTGTTATTGAAGCAATGGCTCACGGGATTCCGGTAATTGCTTCAAACGTCGGCGGCATTCCTGACGTTATCGACGCTGACACTGGCATCCTGGTCCCACCGGGGGATGCAGTCGCACTGGCCGACGCGATGGCGACACTGGCAAATGATCCTCAACGTCGCAACGAAATGGGCGCCGCGGCGCGAGCACGACAGCAAAAACTTTTCGCGCCACAGATCGTAGTGCCGCTGTTACTAAACGTCTATCAACGAATGACAGGAAACGGCCACCGTGCGGATAATCATTTACATCCGTGGTCTGAGATCTAGCCACTAAAAAGCACAAAAGGCACAAAAATCTTTCTGTGCCTTTTGGGCTTTTTGTGCCTTTTGTGGCTCTAGATGCGGCGGCAACTGCCGTTGAGCTGCGCGCCTTCTTCCACCACCAAAGCGGGCGCAGCGACATGGCCCGTCACGTTCGCCGTACGCCCAAGCACGAGTTCCTTACTGGCACGAATATCACCCTCCACCGTGCCATTGATCTTTGCGACCGCGACTTTGATGACAGCTTTTGTCACTTCTGCTCCAGTGCTTACGATCAGCGTTCCGTCCGGTGAGGTAACCGCGCCGGAAAAATGTCCGTCGATGCGCAGCATCGATTTGAACGACACCTCGCCGGTAAAATTCACGACATCGCCGACGAAGCCGAGCCAATTATCTTTGTTGACGTTAGATCTGTGGCTGTTGACGAGTTTAGGTTGGCCGCGTTCTTCTCGGCTAGGTACTGCTGGAGTAGTCATACAATTTTGGGTGGATTGGTAGCCGCCGGGTGCCGCCGCCGCTGCTTTTGAATCGGAGAAAAGAAGAAAAATACCTGACTAGTCGACACTATAACACTGGCTTCTCATTCAAGAATGTTACGATTAGATTGCCGTTCCGAGGCATCCTCGTGAAGAGCATCCACAGATTACGCAGATGGTCATATATCGCTTACTGACCACAGCAGATTTTCACTCGCTCTATGAGTGCTTTCTTGAGGCATTCTCAGACTATCAGGTCAGTCTGCAGATGTCTGAGGAACAGTTCGAGCAACGCGTGAAACGCGATGGTCTCGAATTGGAACTAAGCGCGGGCGCTTTTGACGGCGAACGGATGATTGGTTTCTACATGAACGGACGAGGTACGTGGAAGGAAAAGCTTACTGCTTACGATGCGGGCACCGGTGTTATTCCGAGTCACAGACGACGCGGCGTGGCGGAAGGATTATTTGATTTTGTGGTGCCGCGATTGAAAGAACGCGGGATTGCTCAATATCTGCTCGAGGTTTTGATTTCGAATGAAGCCGCGGTGGCGTTGTATCGCAAACTGGGCTTTGATGAAGTTAGAAGATTGGCTGTTTTGCGTGCAAGCGGACCGTTGAAACCTTTAAGTGATGTGGAGGGAGTGTCGCTTCGTCGTCTGGAAGAACCTGATTGGGACGCGTTTTGCGTGTATTGGGATGGAGAACCATCGTGGCAGAATTCGATAGACGCCGTTGAGAGGGCCAGGGATCAATGCGAGATTATAGGCGCGTTTGTCGACGAGAAGTCCGTGGGTTATGGGATCGTCTTTAAGCCCTCAGGTATCTTGATGCAACTCGCGGTGGCACAGGCGTTCAGGCGAAGAGGGATCGGTAGCAGAATTCTTGCGGCACTCTCTGGCGACCGGATTTTGAAGACTAACAATGTGGATGAAGAGTTGAACGGAACTTTAGCGTTTTATGAGGCGTGTGGGTTTGAAATAGGTCTAAGGCAGTTTGAGATGGTGAGGGAGTTGTAGACAGGATTACAGGATGGAAACAGGATGAAATATATAGTCGGAATTGCATTGATTGTTTCAAGTGCGTTAGTTGCCATGGGGCAGAGTGCGATTGTGGAGGTTAAGCAGAGTGCGCCTGCGGCTGCGGCACCGCGGGAGTGTTTGGCTGCGTTTCGCGGATTCTTTCAGTATTTACAAAAGAGTGAACCCGGAATTGTTCGCGACGAGCAGGCACAGAAGCGATGGCTTACTCAGGAGTTGCGCAAGGCACTCGCGCAGAAACTTGCCACGTTTACAAGTCCGAAGGGTGATCCGGACTATCCCAGCAACAACACCTTCATCGGATCGTGGGACCAGCCGACAAGTTACGCGATTGTCGCTTCGCGGCGATATGGCCAGCGAGCCGTTATCGATGTGCTTTACAAGTGGGGACCAAAGACAAACTATCCTGGTGATGAGCGGACCACGTCGTTTATCTTTCTCTTGGAAGACGGCGCCTGGAAGCTTGATGATATCTACACGTTTCGCGGCGAGTATGTTCAGGCTGAGAGCCTTAATCAATACCTCCGGGAAAAATAGCCACAAAAAGCACAGAAGGCACAAAAAGCACAAATGAAGTTTGACCTTCATACACATTTCTACACTGATGCCTTTTTTCAAACGATTCGCGATCTCCCATCGGATTTTTCTTTCGGCACCAGTTCCAGCGGACAAACAATCATCACGTATCGTGGCGCACGGTTTTTTGGCGTCACACCCGCGATGACCGATGTCTCCAGGCGGATCGAAGACATGGATCGCGTGGGCATCGACGTCGAGGTTGTTTCACTCTCGACGCCGAACGTCTTCTTCACTGACGCCGAGCACCAGCCCGCTGTCGCGCGGATGATGAATGATTCGTACGCCGAACTCATTGCTCGATACCCAAAACGATTCAAGGGTTTTGCGTCGATCCCGATGGATGCTACCGACGCAGCTCTCGACGAGCTCCATCGTGCGATCGACACGTTGAAACTGAACGGCGTGATTCTTCTCAGCAACATCGGTGGCAAGCCGTTGACGTCGCCCGAGTACCGGCCGTTTTTTGAAGAAGCAAACCGGATGAAGCTCTGTATCTTTCTGCATCCGATGTTGCCGGCACATTCAGAGGCGTTTCGCGAATATGTGCTTGGGCCAATCATTGGTTTTCCGTTTGATACGAGTCTCGCCGTGGCGCGCATGTGCTATGACGGTATGTTTGAGGAGTTGCCGGACATTCGTTGGATCATTGGGCATCTCGGTGGTGCGATACCTTACTTGATGGAGCGGATGGACAATGGTTTTCGTGACTTCGCGGATTGTCGTGTGAAGATTGATAAGCTGCCGAGCGTGTATCTCAAGCGGCTTTATTACGATACTGTTTCGTTCAGTCCATATACGCTGAAGATGGTGCGGGAGATGGTGGGCGCGGATCATATGGTGATGGGAAGTGACTATCCGCACTTGTTGGGATCTATTGATAGAGCGGTGACGTCGATTGAGGCCTTGGATGGAGATAAGAGCGCGATTTTTTATCGGACGGCGTTGAGTATCCTCAACAATATTTAACCACGGATGAACGCGGATTTACCGAACGATAAAGTCTGCTAGTTGAGAGGTACTGGTGCCCGCAACGGCGTCGGTTACTATAACCTTCAGATCATATCTGCCGGGGACCAAAGTTTTTAAGGCGAGTTCCTCACCAAAAGGAATTCTTTCCGCATCTGGTCCACTGGTATTCACGCGGCGTTGAGGTGAGGTGAGTACTGTCTGCCCGTCGCGCAACACCTGTGTCTGTACCGTCAGTTGTGGGTTTCCGCGGGCGTCGCGTTTGGCGTTGTAGACGAATAGCCAGTAGCCCATTTGTGACGCCCGTGGGAAGGTGTGATTCACGCTTAATTGAACGTGCTTACCTTCGAGAAGTTGGCCGCCCAGCAGCACGCTGCTCAAAGTCAACTGGCTCTTCGTTAGATCAGGGATCACGATCCACTGAATCGCACTTCCGACACGCCCCGATTTCTCATCACGCGCAGCAACACGAAACTGATAGATACCCGGCGCAAGCGGTGTGTGGTGATTGTAGAAGATCGAGCCAGAGTCGCCTGACTTGGATGGATCGATATTCAGTTGGTTCCGAAAGCTTGACGCTATCTTGCCCTTATCGTTGAGCACAACACCTGCGAGTTTGATCGTTGTCAGGTTCTTGCCGGAAATCTCCATCGATGAAGTCACAACCAGGCCGTTCGCGGGCGTATTCAGGTACGTTAACGACAGCAGTGTTGGCAAGCCACTTTCAGGATAGAAATCGCTGAGCGCATCGCGTAATTCAGTGTCAGGAGTCTTGGGTTCCTTCGACTTTTTGTTTGACGCGGTGGCTGGCGGCGCCGGCGCCGGACCAGCAACATAACCTTTCGGTGCGCGCACAGTAAGTTCCGGCTGGCCTACAACCGTAATTTTAACGTTGTGGAACTTCGGCTGTCTCTCTTCGTCACTCTCCGGACGCCACGCGACGACGTAATAATTCGAAGTCTCGTCAAGCACAGTTGTAACCCAGCGATCGAAGTAGTTCGTTCCGCGAAGTGCTCGCCCACCTGTGTCGTGCGCAATCGCACTGAGTGCGTCCTGATTAGCCTCGAGCTCTCCGATTGAAGCTATGTCGAGACGTCCCTGCGAATCAAAGGGCCGCTTGTTGCCGGGATCCATGAAAGTGCTGTTGACCAATCCAGCCGAATGAATCGTATAGACAACTACGCCCGCACGTTGTGCCGCGTCGATGACGTGATCGAGCTTGTCACGCACGGACGCAGCATGTGGTCCCGCCTCCAGCAGGAAGCCATCCGAGATGAAGAAAGCGAGCTTGCGGCCCGGCGCGCGCGCTGCGGAACGCATTACTGACTGGAGTGAGTTGTAAGTATTTTGAGTGATCTGTGCAGCCTGCATCAGCACGGCTCGCGCACTGTTCTTAACCTGTGTTTCGCACGACGCGCGAATGACCGCCAGTTGCGATCTCGCTTTTCTGAAAGTTGATGCCCCCTTCATACATTCTTCGACGTAGAAGTTGAGGACCTTCGCATCGGTCTTGGCGGTGTCGATTGTGAACGCCATGTATTCAGTCATCTTCGTACTGTTGCCGGCGCTGTAGCCGTTGACGTCGTACATGCGCGGAATCAGCCGTGCTATAGCCGCATCGAGCACGGTCCTGTTGTTCGTGAACTGTTCGAGAAATCCGACCTGTCCACTGGCGGAGACAATCGCCACGTTATCTTTTGAATTCATCTCGCGATCGAGAAAATGCTGAAGCATCATCCTCGTGCGATTCATGCTGTCGGGCGACAGATGTAGGTCGTCGATGAAGAAAACGATCGTGCGACCGGGAACTCGGGCCACGGCAGTTGGCGTAGCTGCTTTGCTTTGGGGCGTATTGAGATCCGCGATCTCCAATTCACGCGGGCTGCCCGCCGCGACTCGCTCGAAGAACGCAACCTGCCGCGGCTTGCCGTCGACCACTAACTCAAACTGTTCGCGTTGCAGTCCTTCGACGAAGTGGCCTTTCTTGTCGAGGACCGTGATGGCCGTTTGAACCAACTCCGTCTTCGTGCGAATGACCTCAGGTTCCTGGGCGGTTGCCAAAACACAACACAGCGTGACAAATACAAGGGCCAAATAGAATTTCATTTCACTTCTTCCCTGGGTTCAATTTAGCCACGGATCACACGGATCTTAAAACGGATTACGGGCGTTTGCCCCAGACTGGCGGCGCCGGTTCCTTCGGGAGACGTTCGACCGGACGCTCCTTCAGCATCCGCATCGCCTCCTGAACCGCCCGTTCGAGTTGCGGGTCTTTGCCGGCGATTACGTCTTTGGGCCAGTTCTCGATGTCGATGTCCGGTGCGACGCCTTCGTTCTCGACTGCCCATTTTCCATCGCGCGTAAAGAACCCGCCGCGCGGCGCGATCATCGAGCCGCCGTCGATGAACGGTGGTGTGTCGGCTGTGTGCACGAGGCCGCCCCACGTTCGCTTGCCGATTAGTGGACCAATCTTGCGACGCCTGAACATATACGGCATCAAGTCACCACCTGAGCCCGCCATTTCGTTAATGATCATCACCTTCGGACCCCAAATGCCTGCGGAAGGACTCGTGAATGGATAACGATCGCCCGCGACGTTGTTGAAGTAACCGTCAAAATCGCGCGCGAGGATTTCGATGATGTAGTCGGCTGCCGATCCGCCGCCGTTGAAACGTTCGTCGACGACCACGCCTTTCTTATCCTGCTGCGAGAAGTAATAACGGTTGAAACTGGTGTAGCCGGGCTGACCGGTGTTCGGCAGGTAGACGTAGGCGAGCTGACCGTCCGAAAGTTTTTCAACCAGGCGACGGTTCGATTCGACCCATGCGCGCGTGCGTAACGCCTGTTCGCTTGCCACGGGCAGAACTGTGACTGTACGCGCGCCTTGCATCGAGGGCGTTGTATTCACCGTCAGCGTGGTTTGTCGATTCGCTGTTCCATCCAACAGTCGATAAATATTATCCGGTGCTTTCAATTCGACGCCGTTGATGGCAAGGATATAGTCGCCGGCGTTGACGTTGGCTCCCGGCGTTGCGAGCGGCGAGCGCAGATCCGGATTCCAACTCTCGTTGTCGTAAATCCGCGTCACTTTGTAACGTCCATTCTCGATTACGAAGTCTGCGCCAAGCAGACCGGCGAGTGGTTGCGGCACGGTCGGCATGTCGCCGCCACGAACGTACGAATGCCCGATCGCGATCTCGGCGCCCATCATGTCCATCAGGTAGTTGAGATCGGCGCGGTGCATCACAAACGGCAGTAATTGGCCGTACATCTGTTTCATCTTCGGCCAATCGGCGCCTTGCATGTTTGGCACGTAGAGATAATCGCGTTGATTGCGCCAACCTTCGTTGAAGATCTGTTTGAACTCTTCTTTCGGTTCGAGATACATGCGCAGGTTGAAGTTCAAACGACCCGCGCCGGCTTGTGGTGGTGTTCGATCGGCGTCGACGAGGAACAACTGTGGTGCGGGTGGCGTTCCACCGCCGGCGCCTGGACCACCAAACTGTCCGCCGCCGCCAGCGGCAGCACGATAAACAAGCTTGCGACGATCGGCACTGATCTCGTATCCGGCGACATTACTGACAAACGTGTTCGCACGACGATCGCAGAGACGATAGCGTAACAGTTCGTTGCCGGCTCCAGCTTGCGGAGCGCTGCTGCCGCCTGTTCGCCCGGCCTCGAGATAAAAGACCTGGCCATCAACGCCGGCCTGGAGATCCGAGTATTGCCGTTCTGGCACACCGGGAACGGAAACGATTCGTTGCGACAGTCCGTCAAAATCGATCTGTACAGTCACTGGACCACGTGGTCCACGTTGGCCGCCTTCACCGCCAGCGCCTTCACCACCACCACCGGCATCACCGGGGCAGGCGCCCGGCTGCAACCGGCGTGTACCCGTACCAACGCCACGATCTTCGTCACTTTCCGGCAGCAGCGGACTCGAATCCGTTTTTCGCAGTACTGCGAGATAGAGTCCGAAGGTGGGGATGTGATCGTACGAAGTCATATCCAACCATTGTGAGCGCAGGCCGAAATCGGTTGAGGCCAGGAACCAGAGATACTTTCCGCTCGCGTCCCACGTGGGCCAAACTGCATCAGCGAGCCCATCGGTGACCTGTCTCTTCTCGCCCGTCTCAACATTGCTGATAAAAATCGCGTGATAGAGCGACCGCAAACGGCTCGAGTAAGCGACCCACTTCGAGTCAGGACTCCAGACCGGATTCAGCGTACGTTGTGGCACCATCCACGGATCATCGCCGACAATCTTCGCCTGCTCCGTTGCGAGATCCAGAACCCAAACTTTCAGATTTGTGTCGGTGAAAAGCAGTTTCTTCGAATCGGGCGACCATGATGGTGTGTAGTAGTGCGTTGGCTTGGCGAGTGCGATCTCGCGCGGCGGCGTGAGTCCATCCTGTGCTTCGATCACGAGTTTGTACTCGCCTGACTTGTCGCTGAAATACGAAACAAATTTGCCGTCGGGCGACCACGCCGGGTCGCGTTCGGCGGAAGCGCTCGAATGGGTCAGATTGCGAACGTCGCCTTTGTCTGCAGGAATAGTGAAGATCTCGCCGCGTGCTTCAACCACGACGCGTTTGCCGGTCGGCGAGAGCGCCATGTTGGTGAGACGATTACTCACGTCTTCCCAGTTTGGCATCATCCACGGAAAGTCACCGGTAGCGTTGATGTTGACGATTTTGGACTTGCCACTCTTTGGATCGAGTTCGTGTACGTAACCCGCTTGTTCAAACACAACAGTGCCTGCGCCTGAGTCCATCGACTTCACGTCGAAGTCTGTGAACTTTGTGATCTGTGCGAGCTTTTTGGTCTTCGTCTGATACTCCCAAACATTTGCTACGCCATCGCGATCGGAGATGAAGAAGACGGAGTCGTCGACCCAAACCGGATAGACGTCTTTCGAATCCGTCCACGGTGGCGAAACGAGATCGTAGGTTTTTAGATCGACGATCCATATCGGACGATTCTGACCGCCACGATAGTTGCGACGTTCTTCGTCCCACGAGTTGTTCATGCGATAAGCGATGCGAGTTCCGTCAGCGGAAATCTTTCCCTGGTAAGCGCGCGGAAGAATCATTGGCTCTTCGACGCCACCCTCGGCAGATACGGTCCAGAATCGCGGCGTCCCGCTCGGCGCCCACGTGGCGCGGTTGGAGGAAAAAAGAATCGACTTGCCGTCGGGTGTCCAACCCTCGATGAGGTCGGCGCCCGGATGCCACGTCAAACGTTTCGGCTCGCCGCCTTCAGATGGCACGATGTAAACGTCGAAGTTGCCCGCATACTCGCCGCTGAACGCGATCCATCTCCCGTCAGGAGAGAAGTGTGGATTCGCCGTCTGTCCCTGAAAACTCGTCAATCGTTTTGCCCCACCGCCCGCACGCGGGACGACCCAGATGTTGTTTGCGTATGCGAACCCGATCTGAGTTGCGCTAACAGTCGGAGTGCGCAGCAGCCGAGTTTGAGTTGGCGCGCCGTGTCCGTTTTGCGCACTGGTTTTTGCAGAAAAAACCAAAAAACAGAATACGAGCGAAAGGATCAGGGATAAGCGGATAGACATTTGAAGGGTCCTCCAAAATTGCGGGCTGGAATGCGGCAGATATTATAGGTCAAATAGGTGAAATAGGTCCTATATGGCGTATAATGCATGCCCCGAAACCAATTCCACCAGGAGAAAGATCATGAGTTCCCTGAAGCGTAGTTCTGTTTCCATCTTCGCCGTGTTGTTTGTTTTGTGCTTCGGTGCTTCGGCTTTCGCGCAGATCGATACGCCGCGTCCGAGTCCGAAAGCGAGTGTCACACAAAGAGTCGGCGTCACTGACATCACGATCAGCTATAGCAGACCGGGTGTAAAAGGACGCACCAAAATCTGGGGCGATCCATTGCCCGAGCAGGAAGCAAAAGCAAAAGGTGAGGCCACCCTCGATAATCAAAATGAACGCCCGAAAGACGCGGCCATTGTTCCCTGGGGACACGTTTGGCGCGCGGGTGCAAACGAAGCAACAACATTCACTGTCACAGACGACGTTTTGATCAATGGTCAGAAACTCGCCGCCGGCAGTTACAGCCTTCACACGATTCCGACCAAAGACGAGTGGACGATTGTCTTTAATGGCACTGCGAATCAGTGGGGCAGTTTTAATTATGATCCGGCCAAAGACACGTTGCGCGTGAAGACTAAGCCGCAGTGGGTCAACGAGAGTGAGGAGTGGCTCTCGTACAAAGTCGACCCGGTTGGTGAAGACTCCGCGCAGGTGAACATCCGCTGGGAAAAGATCAACGTTCCGTTCACGGTTAAAGTCCCTGATGTCGCGGCGTCAACTCTCGCCAAACTCAAAACCGCGGTAGCTAATGCGAAGGCCGAAGATTGGCAGACGCCGATGCAGGCCGGCAGCTATTTAATCAACAATAAAGATACTGCTGACGATACGCTCGGCATGGAGTGGTTAGACCGTTCGATCAAGACGAAGGAAACTTTCAGAAACCTCGTCGCCAAAGCCAATGCTTTGTATAAGCTCGGTAAGAAAGACGAGGCTTTCGCGGTCGGCGAGCAGGCGATTCAACGCGGGAAGACCGACAAGGTCGACACGTCTGGCTTCGAGAAGCGTCTCGCTGATATGAAAGCCGGGAAGATTTAGATCTTTACCAACAGGTTTCCCGCAAAGGCGCAAAGATCGAACGAAAGACGCAAAGTTTCTTCTTAGCGTCTTCTTCTGCTCCTTTGCGCCTTTGCGTGAAACAGATCTGAGAGAATGGGTGTAGCCAAGCTTACAGATCAAAACACGGTAGTTCCTGATAGCAAGTACGCTCGCGTTGAGCGCGAGCGTCGCTATCTCTTGCGTGATTTGCCTGAGGGCATCACGCGTGCCGATCCACATCTACAGATCACCGACAACTACATGACCGGATCACGTCTGCGGCTCCGCAAAGTGCGTGAGCCGCGGACGAATAAGTGGACGGTGAAGTTGACGCAAAAGTTCGCACCCGACGTGAACGACTTATCGCGAACCATTATCACCAACACTTATCTCAACGCGCTCGAAGCTGAGACTCTCTCGACGCTCTTCAACAGCAACGAGATTCGCAAGAATCGCTATCACTTCGAATTCGAAGGGCGAAAGTTTTCAGCCGACATGTTTCTTGGCGATCTATTCGGCCTCGTCCTCGCCGAGGTCAACTTCGAAAACGACGAAGATCTCGACACCTTCCTAGCGCCGCCGTTTGCACTTGCCGACGTCACCAACGAGCCTTTGTTCACCGGCGGCAAACTCTCCGAACTCACGTTTTCCGATGTTCGTGCGGAGATCGCGAGGCGTGGATTGATATGAGTCGTTTGATAAGATAGGCCCATGAAGATACGAGCCTCTCTGATAGTCGTCTGTTTATTTCTTTCAATCGGCTGTCGCAAAAGCTCAACGCCACCACCCGCGCCGCCAGGCACGCAGCCTTCACCCGTTACGCAGCTCGACACGCAGGGCGGCACCACGGTAGTCGCCGAAACAAAACACTTCAAAGGCTCGATCGGTACCTCGCTCGACCTGCAGATGAAACTGGTGCGCACCGGCGATCAACTCGCCGGCAGCTATTTTTACCAGAAAGTCGGCACTCGCATTGATCTACGCGGCAATGTCGACAAGGACGGGAATCTAACGCTGGAAGAGTTTGATCCGAGTGGCAAGCAGACCGGTTTGTTCAAGGGCATTTGGACTGTCGATCAAAAGGACGGGTTGATCACGCTCGCCGGAAACTGGTCCAAGCCTCCCAATCAAAAGGACAGCGACAAGAAGACTGCGTTCTCGGTTCACGAAGAGCCGATTAGTTTCACTGGCGACGTCGATCTGGTTTCGAAACAGATCAAAGAAAACAATAAGAAGCTGAATTATGAGATTGCGGCGCAGTATCCGCAGTTGAGCGGTGGCAACAATCCGAATCTCGAAAAGTTTAACCAGGCGGCCCGTGCAGTGGTGACGAGGAAAGTCGCCGGCTTTAAGAAAGATATGACGCCGGAAGGAGACGAGAATACCGAGGAAACCCGTCCTGAGGGATCGATGGGAAGCGATCTGACGATCAGCTACACAGTGGCGTTGGCCCAGGACGATCTGGTGAGTATCGATTTCGAAGTCAGCAGTTATTTTCAGGGCGCTGCACACCCGAATAGTTATTCAGACACGCTCAACTATGATTTAAAGAATGGGAAGGTGCTGAAACTCGCCGACCTCTTCAAACCCGGCGCGAAGTATCTTCAGGCTATCGCAAACTACTGCATCGCCGATCTAAAGAAGCAAGCCACGGAAAAAGGTTTGTTAGCGGAGGAGATTGAGAAGGGTGCCGCGGCAAAAGCGGATAATTACCTGGGTTGGACCCTCACGAAGAAAGGCCTCGGCGTCGATTTCGATCCCTATCAAGTTGGTCCATACGCCGCCGGCCCACAATTCGTACTCGTGCCTTATTCGGACCTGAAAGACCTCATCAACCCCGACGGACCAATTGGTCAATTCGCCAAATAAATCCGTCTCACGATCCGTGTAAATCCGTGGCTGAAACATGGCCGAAGTAAAACGCCAGCAGAGACGCCACAAGCATGATCGCGGATCCAGTCCAGAACGTAACGAACAACGACCGGTCGCTCATGTAGTGTGGAACACCGTCAGCGCCGAGATGCGCGATCGAACTACTGATCAGCAATGCGGCCAAAGTTGGTCCAACTGCGCGCGCCAGGCTCGCCGTAGATTGCGTCACGCCTAAAACGACTCCCTGTTGCGCCGGTCCCGCACTCTTTGAAGCAAGACTCGTCAGCGCCGGAGTCGCCAGCGAGTTACCCATCGAAAAGACTCCGCCACCGATCAGCAGCGCTCCCAATCCACCTGCTGCCGGTCCAACAAATGGCACAGCAAACAAACTGATCGCGAAACAGAGTGCGCCGAAGATCACAAGTGGAAGTTCGCCGAAACGCTTCACCAGTCGTCCGATTAATCCGCCCTGAATAATCACTGCGATCAATCCAACATACGCGAAGAGATAGCCCGTGTGCTGTGCGTCATAACCAAAACGAAACATCGTGTAGAGCGAAAACGACGTCGTCATGATTGAGAAAGCGACGATGAACAGAAAGTAAATTACTAAGACGAAGGCGAGTTTCGGTTCCTTCAAAGAAGCGACGATGTGCCCCAGGCTGCGACCACGCGTGGCGGAGTGTTTCGCGGGATGATCCGCTGTGACAGTCTCGGGCAGCGTGAAAAAGAGAAGGATCGCGTTTGCGAAACAGAGCGCCGCTGCAAAAAAGAATGGCACGTGAATGCCCCAATGACTCAGGATTCCACCGATTGCTGGTCCAAAGATGAATCCGAGACCAAATGCAGCGCCGATCAACCCCATGCCTTTCGCGCGATTCTCTTCTGTGGTGACGTCGGCGATGTAAGCCTGTGCTGTCGAGATGTTTCCGCCTGTGATGCCGTCGAGAATGCGACCGATGAAGAGCATCCAGACTGTTGTCGCAAGTCCAAGGACCAGAAAGCCGATGCCGGTGCCGATGATCGAAAGGAGTAGTACCGGTCTGCGGCCATACTTGTCTGAGAGGCCACCGAGAATCGGTGAGAAGATCAGTTGCATGATCGAGTAGGAGGCGAAGAGCAGTCCGACCGTGCGCGGTGTCGCGTTGAATGCTGTGCCTTCAGCGTAGAAGGGCAGGACTGGAATGACGATTCCGAACCCGATGAGATCGATGAAGACGGTCGTAAAGATAACGATGAGGGGCGAGCGTTTCATTAGGTGGTTTTATTTTTGCCGCGGATTTACGCGGATAAACGCAGATTATATCCGCGTTCATCCGCGAAAATCTGCGGCCAAAACTATCTTCTTCCTCCGCTCAACGCTCGATCGATCGATGCTTGCCCACCGCCGGAGATCAGCAGCCCTACGGCCATCGCGAGCAGCACCAGTGGATATTCGTATCCGCGGTTTGAAGCAAAGAAGCCGCCCGGCAAGTGCACTCCTACCACCGCCGTCAGCATCGTGCAAGCAATGAAGAACGCTCCCACACGAGTCAAAAATCCGAGACCAACGAGCAGACCACCAAGCAGCTCCGAAAGCGCGGCGGCTGCGAGCCAGAGCCATGTGGGTCGCATGAATCCAAACGGCGTGTTACCGCCGATGAAAGTCTTGAAACCGGACCCGCCGAAGCTACCGAGCACTTTTTGAGCGCCGTGCGCAATCATCACTGCCGCCAATCCCAAGCGAATCGGGAGCGTAAACCACGTTGCAGAGGTCGCAATCAGTCGTCTAAACATCTTTCTCGTGTTCCTGATCTTGTTTCAGTAGAGCGGGGGAGATAGTAACAGTAACCTTGCCCGGATCGCACCGCTTCGTAGTAACATTCAATCGCACGTGTCATCAACTTCTTGAAAGATGTTTATCGAATGCACAGACGCCGAGTAGTGTGCGCCGCCGCTTTCTTGCTCGTTCTTCCGTTGCTCGCGGCCGCACAGACGACGCCGGTCGACATATCGTTCACCGTGGCCATGCCGCGGCCACACACGCACTTATTCGAAATCGACATCGCAATCAAACGAACCACAAACGGCCCGCAGGAAGAGCGGCTGGTGATGCCCGTGTGGACGCCCGGCTCTTACATGGTGCGCGAATTCGCGCGTCACGTGCAGGACTTCGCCGCCGCCGATGCATCCGGCCAGCCGCTGAAATGGGAGAAGACAAACAAGGACACTTGGCGCGTGGTCACGAACGGTGCTCGCGAATGGCATGCGACTTATCGTGTCTACGCAAACGAACTTTCTGTGCGCACGAGTGAGTTGAACTCAAGTCACGGATTCTGGAACAACGCGAACCTTCTGATGTATCTCGAAGGTTTTCTGAAGAACCCTTCGACAGTGCGCGTGCTCGCGCCTGATGTTTGGAAAGTCGCCACTGGTTTGCCCGCAGTTTTAGGTCAGAAGAATACTTTCCGTGCCGAGAACTTCGATATTCTTTACGACTCACCTTTCGAAGCCAGTAATTTCAAAACACTTGTATTCAACGTCAAAGGCGTTCCGCACCGTATCGTGATCGATGGGGAAGGCAACTACGATCCGGAACGAATGCGACTCGACGTGCAGAAGATTGTTGAAACGCAGGTAGCGTTGATGGGCGAGATCCCGTATCGCGACTACACCTTCATTCTTCATTTGCGATCAAACGCCGGCGGTGGACTCGAACACTCGAATTCCACCGCGCTCGGTTATCCGCGTTTTGGTTTCCGCATTCGGAGCGGTGACCGCGCGACTTCCGCTGCGCCGAACGCTTCTGAAACCTCTGAACGCGACTACCGCGGCTTTCTCTCGCTCGTGTCTCACGAGTTCTTTCATCTCTGGAATGTGAAGCGCATTCGTCCCGACGCGCTCGGCCCGTTTGATTACACACAGGAGAATTACACGAAAGTTCTGTGGGTCGCGGAAGGAATCACCGATTACTACGCTGATCTCACGTTACGTCGCGCGGGGCTGGTCACGGAGAGTGAGTTTCTGAGTGCAACTGCGCGATCGATGTCGTCGTTACAAAACACGCCGGGACGCCTCGAGCAGACTGTCGAAGAGTCGAGCTTTGATTCGTGGATCAAATATTACCGTCAGGATGAAAACTCGATAAACTCGCAGGTTTCGTACTACGACAAAGGCGCATTGCTGGGACTGCTGCTCGACCTGGAAATTCGCAAAAGAAGCAATGGAGCGAAGTCGTTGGACGACGTGATGCGTTATCTTTACGCGGAGTTCTTCAAGAAGAACCGCAATTACGGGCCGCTGGATTTTCAAAAGGCGAGTGAGCTGATGGCGGGATCGAGTCTTGAAGAGTTCTTCAACAAGTACGTACGCGGGACTGACGAGCTTGATTACAACGCCGCACTCGAAGCGGCTGGGTTGCGTCTCGATACGGCTGCCGGTACTGGCAGTGTTTACTTCGGCGCTGATGTTACGCAGGATGAGGATCGATTAATCGTGAGACGTGTCTACGCCGGATCGCCCGCGTACGAACAGGGACTCAATGCCGGTGACCAGATCGTCGCGATGGACAACATGCGAGTAACGAGAGATTTCTTCAACGCGCGGATAGCGGAGAAGAAGCCGGGCGATCTCGTTAACCTGACGATCTTTCGGTTTGACGATCTGAGCACCTTGTTGATTAAACTCAGCGAACGTCGCGAAGGAACGTATCGCATCGTGCCGCTTCCCAAGGCCACGGAAGCACAGAAGCGAATTTATCGAAGCTGGTTATCCGTGTAACCTGTGGCTAAACAGACATGGCATCCACGTACCAAAACATCCGTTGCCAGATAGAGGATCGCGTTGCGCGAATCACCTTCGCGCGTCCGCCGCTGAACGTCTTCAACATCGAGATGATGCGCGAGATCGCGAAGGCGCTCGGTGAATGCAACCAGCGAGAGATCGTCGCGGTCGTTTTTGATGCTGACAAGAATTGTCGCGCGTTCAGCGCGGGTGTTGCCGTTGAGGATCACGTCCAGGAAACGATCTTTCAAATGCTCGACGCGTTTCACTCAATCTTCCGTCACCTGGAACAGTTAGCGAAGCCGACGATCGCGTTGATTGATGGCGCCGCTCTCGGTGGCGGCTGCGAACTCGTCGCTGCGTGCGATATCGTCATCGCTTCAGACCGTTCGCGCTTCGGACAGCCCGAGATAAAGCTCGGCGTGTTTCCACCCGTGGCGGCGGTGCTTCTTCCTCGGGTGATCGGCGAAAAGCGCGCTCGAGAATTGATTCTCACGGGCGAGATAATCGATGCAGTTGAAGCTGGTCGCCTGGGTTTGTGCAACCACGTGGTGCCTGGCGCACATCTCGAACCGAAACTGCTCGAGGTGCTGGCAAAGTTGAGAGAACTGTCGGGCACTTCGCTGACTTTCGCGCGACAGTCACTCGACCTCGGACGTGGCAGATCCATCGAAGACGCACTAAGCGAACAGGAAAATATTTATCTGCACGAGTTGATGAAGACTCAGGATGCAAATGAGGGTGTGAAGGCGTTCATGGAGAAGCGGAAAGCGAATTGGCGGCACCGGTGAAAAATATTTCACGCAAAGACGTAAAGATTAAGCAAAAGACGCAAAGGTTTTTCTTAGCGTCTTCCGCTGCGTCTTTGCGCCTTTGCGGGAAACTTCTTGTTCTGGTTTTGTGTCTTTCCACCGCGCTCGCCCAAAAACCCACCAAACCCGGCTCGCACTCAACACGCGTTCGCCCTTCGATGTCTGCGGAAGCGAAGGCCCTGCTCGAAGACGCCATCGGCGTTGTGTGTACTCAAGCCAAGCTCGATCCGAAGAGCAGCGTCGCTATCGACGAGATGCAGGCGCGTCCGTCGTTACCGGTTCACAGTCCGGATGCGCGCGCCGGTGCTGAGCGTGCACAGAGACTTTTGCCCGTCGCGAAAAGTCTCGTGATCAGTTCACTGCGCCAGCTCGCCACCGAGTACGGTTTCCAAAAATCTCCGAAGTTCAAATCCAAACTTGGTCTGGCAATCGCGAGAGTCAATGAGGTCAGGCGAGTAAGACCCGACATGGAGGCGCGTGACAATGCTTCGGTGTATTTGAGCCGGCCACATGTGATAACGTTCGGCACGCTTTTTCTCGCCGGCTTACGTTCTGACGAAGGAATGATTAGCGTGCTGGCCCATGAGCTGATGCACGTTGCTGACGGTGATAACGATAGTCTGCGAACGCTCGTGGCCGCAGTTGGAAACAAGGCTTCGGATCTCACCGGGCTCGACATTCATGGACAACGCGGCGAGGAGATCACCTGCGACTTGATCGGCGCAATGGCAGTTCGTGCATACATTGTGAGCACGCCTGATTACGACTCCATCGCGAGACGATTAGCGCGTTCAATCCAGCATAACTGTGTCGAGCTCGACGAAGGCGACGAAGACCATCTCTCGCCACGCAACACGATCCGTGCGATTCTTGCGTTGAACTCCGGTCTGGTTCGCGAACTGATCAACGATCGATTCTAGAATGTCTCCACGACGCCCAGAAACCATTTTGTGCTTTTTGTGCCTTTTGTGCTTTTTTGTGGCTTCGGCTTGTCGCTCAGTCATAGATCGCCAGGATGTGAGACCACGTGTCTTACGCGACGTGCCTGCGCGAAACCTCGCGTATCGCCTCACGCCGGACGTTTCACCGCCATCAGGCGAAATCGAAGACTTCGACAAGTTTCCCGCTGTGGCGAACGACTTCGCCGGCAAACGCAAGGATGAAGCACTCATTCACACAGTCGTCTCTCCGGATGGCAGGCGCGTGCTTGCTCTTTACGGCGCCGCGGACGAGCCCGGTTCGACGTTTCGTATCGACCTCTATAACTCCGACGGACAGTTCCTACGCAACTTGATTCCGCCCGATCTTGCCTGCGTTTTTCCGGAAACTGTTACGTGGTCTCCCGATGGAAACTTCATCAACTTCATCGCGCGCAAACGCGTCATGCCGAGTCCGAGCCCGACGCCTTTTGATGAACCCGTGCCCGACGCTGGGGCTTCACCGTTGCCATCACCATCCACGTCGGTCGCTCCGATGTTTGCTCCAGTCGCGAGTTTCTACACGGAACAGATCTACATCTGCAATCGCGATGGTTACGATCTGAAGCCACTCACTTCGCGTGATGGACTTATTTATTTTTACTTTGTCTGGGCTCCTGATGGTCACGCTGTGGCAGCGCTTGCCTGCAAGGAGGAAGAATGGAACGAGCGTGAGCGGCAGGGCAAACTACCGGCTGGTCGCCCGCGTTTGATTTCGCAAGACGGTACAGAGCGTTTGCTTGACGATGGAATGACCGATGCGTTGCCCGTGTGGTGCCCCGACGCCTCGAAGGTTGCAACTGCGTTTGATACAGACGTGGCGATTTATGATGCGGGCGGAAAAACTCCTACGCAGGGACGTTTGCCGCTTGGTGATCAGTTGATTGCGGCGTCAGTGGCCTACGATCAAAAGACAACTACCAGGAAAGCGAACGCCAACACGAACGCTAATCAGAACGTGAGTTCAGTGCCGGCGACGCCCGCGTCGTTTAATCCGATCGTGCGACTCGATTGGCGCAGACCGGAAGCACTGTTCTTCCAAACGGCATACGTTCGCGTGCGGCCTGAAACCATCAACACGTTTCAGCGTTGGCACCAACTAAACCTCAGCGCCCAGGCCGCGATTCTCAAGTAAAAAAATCATGCCGCGGATGAACGCGGATAAACGCTGATAAGAAAATTCTTCTAATCCGCGTTTATCCGCGTTCATCTGCGGCTCAACTATTCCTTAACGCACGGCGTCCTGGACCTTGTCGAGTGCGCCCCGCGCGACGTCCTGAACGCTATCAACCAGACGTTCACCTGTTTCGCCGATGTACTCACTCTCAAGTCGCGTGCTCGGTAACACGAGTCCGACTGCCGTTCCCGCTGCAACAGCAACTGCACCCACTGCGAGCGGATTGTCATGCAGCATTTGCCCAAAACGCGAAGTAACTGTAGACGCACCGTCCATTGCTTTCGTACGCAGATCACTCAGTGCCTGCGTCGAACGATTGGCGAGATCGCCGGCAGTCTCTTTCACGTGATCGAGAGTGCTACTACCTTGTGTCTGACGCATTTGACCGACGTCGCCCATCTCGTAGTTGCTACGTCGTCCTTGCGGCAGTCTTTGTGAACTACTGCTGTAGCTCTGTCCGCGAAAGTTTCGCATCAAAAGCATGCCGACTCCGAGACCAATCAGCGCCACGGGAATCGGATTCCTCCAAACGCTGTCAGCCACTGACGTCCCGGCCTCTTTGATTGCAGTTCCCGCACGACCCGCCACTTCAAGTGCCGGCTCTGTCACTCCACTAATGGTTTCTCCAACTCTGTCCATAACTTTTTCAACCTTTCCTATCGTGGCTTCGCGAACGGTTTCCTTAACTTGACCCATCAGATGTTCCGGGCTGAGCCTTTCTTGAATCTCATTGATCGTTTGACTCATTTCAGCTCGAGTGTCTTCAATTTCAGCCCGAATTTGTTCGGTATTATCATCGTAATCGTCAGCGGATGTGGAAGTCGTCCGCAACTCATCCGAATCCGTAGCGCTTATTTGATTTGTTCCTTCACCCATGTTGCGTCCTCCTTCAAAGTTTCCACTGTTTCTCGCGGAGTCAGATCGGTTTCTTGAAGTGCCGTCAATGCTTTGCCGATCAGCAACCAACCAATAATGGCCACCACGACACCGACCAGTAACGCCGCGCCCCAATGCGGCATGACCCTCGCCAACAACATGATGATGGCGGCGATAATCGCCAGCATCGCTGCGTACGCGACTGCTCCTCCAACAACCAGATAACCAACGTTCCTGCCGACGTACTTTGCTTTCTGACTGACTTCCACCTTTGCAAGAGCAATTTCCTGGCGCACCAGGTTGCTCATGTCGGCGGCAAGATCGCCAAACAGATCGCCAAGCGGGCGGTTTTCCAGAGAGCGGTTTTCATTCATTCGTTGCATGTCACACCTCCTGCTTCACTAAATGCGGTTCGGAGATGTCGACGTTTGCGCTCCGGAAACATTTGTATTGAATGGTTGACGCCCGGTTCCGGTGTCCATTGGTGATTTAGTTCCTGTGTTCGACCAACGTTGAGTACCGGTGTTCGCTGAGTTGCTTGAGGCTGATTCCAGCGACGACTTGATCACACGTGCGCCGGCGAATCCCAGAAGAAATGCGCCACCGATCAAGAGCGCGGGCTGGCGTCGTCCAAATTTCTGTACGTCGTCGAGCAGCCGTTTTGGATCCTGATCGCGCAGATAATTTGCCAACTGATCAAGGCTGTTGGCAGCTTTGTCGCCATACTGGGCGGCGAAACGTGCAATCGGTCCGTTGCCTTCGCTATTCAGAGTTTCACCAAAACGTCTCACTGCGTTGACCACAGTGCTCAGTTCAGATACTGCCGATTCTTTCTGACGGTTGATCTGATCGCCTGCTCGTTGTTGAACCTGATTCACAACATCGCTGGTAGTTTGTTTAGCTTGTTGCAGTAGATCCTGTCCGCCTTCGTTCTGTGAACCCTGATTCGATTGTGAGCCCTGTTTCTGTTGGTCACCCACAGCGCCATGGCTTTGTTGCGGTGTAATACCGGCACCCTTGGAGCCAGTCGCTCCCTGGTTCTGTGTGCCGCCCTGGTTTTGCGAACTAGTCGCACCCTGACCCGGCGAAGGCGCTTCGTTCTCGCCCTGCTTCTTACTGGCTGCTGCCTTTGAAGCAGTCGCGGCACCGCCGCCCTTCGAATCTCTATTATCTTTCCTGTCCATTGATTAACCCTCCCATGTTCGTTCTTGCAGAATAGGTTGCAGTGAACGAAAGATTTATTTCAAAACGAATTTTTTGCGTTCATTTTGTTGTGAACAGAAGAGGCAATGAGTCACAAAAAGCACAATTAGGGTACTCATTCGCACAGGTATGATGTTTGACTGGTACCTCATCAAGAAATTCATCCACAAGGGGGATATCCATGTCGACAAACCAGCAAACAGGAACGTTCGATTCGTCAACAAACGATCCAGAGCTTCGATCTTCGCGCTCGAAGGGCGCGAATTATTCAATGCAGCGAGCCCGAATCGGCTTGCCATATTCAAGTGCAAAACGATTAGCAAAAGGGTTAGGTTGGTTCAGCGTTGGCCTCGGCCTCGCAGAACTGCTTGCGCCGCGCGCCATTGCCAACATTTCTGGTGTTTCAAACAAGCACACAGGTTTAATACGACTGTACGGTCTGCGCGAACTTGCTTCGGGAATCGCAATCTTTGCTCAAAAGAAACCAACAGAGGCGATGTGGTCTCGCGTCGCGGGTGATGCGATCGATCTGGCCAGTCTCGGCGTCGCCTGTTCCGCGCCCGATGCGAAGACCGGAAGAATCACTTTCGCAACTGCGAATGTGCTCGCCGTCACGGCGTTGGACGTGATCTGCGCCATGCAACTCAGCAACGGTAACCACGGAATCCATGCGAGTGCTTCATGTGTTGTGAACCGTCCGCTTGAAGAGGTCTATCATTTCTGGCGCGACTTCCAGAATCTGCCGCGGTTTATGCGTCATCTGGAGTCGGTTACTGAAATCGGGGAAGGCCGTTCACGCTGGAAAGCCAAAGGCCCGGCGGGCATGGACGTGGAATGGGAAGCGATGATCGTCGCCGACGTTCCCGGAGAAGTGATCACGTGGCGGTCGTTGGAAAACTCGGACGTCGATAATGCGGGCGCAGTTCGCTTCGAACAAGCCGCAGGCGGAAGAGGCACGATCGTCAAAGTTAATTTCGAGTACAAGCCCATTGCGGGCGTGATCGGCGCGGGTATCGCGAAACTGTTTGGTGAAGAACCGAATCAACAATTGGACGACGACCTGCGACGTTTTAAACAGGTTTTGGAAGTCGGCGAAGTAGTGGTTTCAGACGCGACGCTGCTGGGCACTGGTTATATGTCACAACGTCCGGGAAGACCGGCTTCCGCGAGTGAACTTGAAGGCGTCGAGATGTTGCCGAGTGAAACAGCGACCAATTATCGATCAGACGACGACCGCAGAGCGGAAGGGGGGTCGATGTAGTATGAAAGCCAACTGTTGGTACGGCAAAACGACGATGCGGGTCGAAGAGGTTCCGGATCCGCAGATCCTTAATCAGAGTGATGCCATAGTGAAGATCACCTCCACCGCGATCTGCGGTTCTGACCTGCATCTCTACAATGGATTTATTCCGACAATGCAGCGCGGCGACATACTTGGCCACGAGTTTATGGGCGAAGTGGTTGAAACTGGTCGCGAAGTTCACAACCTGAAAGTCGGAGATCGGGTGGTTGTTCCTTTTCCGATCGCGTGTGGCAAGTGTTTCTTCTGCAAAGAGCAGATGTTTTCACTTTGCGAGAATTCGAATCCAAACGCGTGGATGGCGGAGAAGATGTTTGGCCATGCGACCTCAGGGATGTTTGGATATTCGCACCTGACCGGTGGTTTTGCAGGCGGTCAGGCGGAATACGCGCGTGTTCCATTTGCTGACGTGGGTCCGATAAAAGTGCCGGATCACTTGAGCGACGAACAAGTGCTTTTCCTTTCAGACATTTTCCCGACTGGTTACATGGGCGCAGAGATGTGCGACATCAAGCCGGGCGACACGATCGCGATTTGGGGTTGCGGACCTGTGGGGCAGTTCTCGATTCGCAGTGCTTTCCTGCTCGGCGCAGAGCGAGTGATTGCGATTGATGAGGTACCTGAGCGTCTGAAGATGGCTGAAGATGGTGGCGCTGAAACTATTAACTTCCGAGAGCAGAACGTTTACGAGGAGTTGATGGAAATGACAGGCGGCCGCGGGCCTGACGCGTGTATCGATGACGTTGGCATGGAGGCACACGGGCCGGGAATGATCTTCGCCTACGATCGCATGAAGCAGGCGATGATGCTGGAAACCGATCGGCCACATGCCTTGCGCGAAGCGATCATGTGTTGCCGAAATGGAGGCACAATCTCGATCATCGGCGTCTACGGCGGAGTCATCGACAAGTTTCCAATAGGATCGGTGATGCAGCGTTCACTCACGATCAAAACCGGACAGGCGCACGTGCAGAGATACATGCGACCGTTGCTACAGATGATCGAGAACGGCGACATCGATCCGTCGTTCGTCATCACACACCGGATGAGTCTCGATGAGGCACCTTATGCCTACGACATCTTCAAGAAAAAGGAAGACAACTGTATTAAGGTGGTGCTGAAACCTGATTGGAATAGAGATGGTGCAGCGAAAGACGACAGTTACACCGTCGTTCATTAAGAAGAAATAAGAGCCACAGATAAACACGGAGTTTATCTGTGGCTTACTCTTTAATGCTGACGATCAGACCCCTGGGTCTTCACGATCTTGTTGTAAACACCCAATAGCAGCAAAGGCGCTACCCAGTCTCCAACGAAGAGACTCGCGTTTTTCTTACCCATCAACTGAAAAACTGCCGATGCGCCCATCGATCCGACTGCAGCCCATAGAAACATGTCGGACGGGATCTTCGCCGTTTGTTGTTCAATCGTGCGAGCTACCGTCCCCTCTGCATGTTGATCCTGACTCATCTGATTCGACCCATAGTTCGTTTGACCTATTGTTGTACTCATCCTTACCCTCCCTTGTTCGTAATTATCTATTCAGCAGTCGAAATCGCCTGCAAGCACTGAGCCATTGAACTTCCGGTATGCTCGGTGAGGCTTAAGCTGCGACCTTAGTTGTTCTCATCACGGTGAGGAGTAAATTAAATCTGTGAAATCTGCGGATTGACCGATGACAAATTTGTAGGAAATCTCAAAATTGACCGACAGGAATGTAGGTTGGAGTTATGACCGGAAGCGTTCGCACCTGAGCCCATATTTTTTGACCTTATAACCGATGATTCTTTCAGTGCTGTCGAGAAGTTTTGCCGCCTTCGCCCGATTTCCACGTGAGGTTTTAAGAGCATCCTGAATCAAATCGCGCTCGTAGGCTTCCATTGCCGCCGCGAGCGACAGGCGCGTGATTGTGTCGGAGCCCTCGGCAGTTTGCAGCGACGGCGGTAGGTGATGACCGTGAATGACGTTTGAATCACAAATCAAAACTGCCCGCTCGATGACATTCTCGAGCTCGCGCACGTTGCCGGGCCAGTGGTAACTCGTGAGCATGTCGATCGCAGGTGTCGAAATTCGCTTGATGCTCTTGCCGTGTTCACGCTCAAACTTCTCGACAAAATGCTCGGCGAGCAAAAGAATGTCAGGCTTGCGCTCACGCAATGGCGGCATGAAGATCGTAAAGACGTTCAGACGGTAGTAAAGATCCTCGCGAAACTGCGACCGCTTGATTGCTTCTTCGAGATCCTTGTTAGTCGCTACGATTAACCTGACGTTTACTTTGATCGTGTCCACGCCACCGAGCCGTTCAAACTCGCGCTCCTGCAACACGCGCAGTAGTTTCACTTGTGTGGTCAGGTCGAGATCGCCGATCTCGTCGAGGAACAACGTGCCGCCGTCGGCAAGTTCAAATCTGCCCTTTTTGCGTGTTTGAGCTCCGGTGAAAGCGCCCTTCTCGTAACCGAATAACTCTGATTCAATCAACGTGTTAGGAAGCGCAGCGCAACTGATTTTAACGAACGGTTTGCTGGCGCGCAGTGAGTTGTAGTGAATCGCGTGGGCAATCATTTCCTTGCCGGTGCCCGACTCGCCGCGCAGCAGCACGGTCGTGTTTGTGCGAGCGACCTGTGTCACCTGTTCGTAGACCATGCGCATTGGATTCGAGTTACCGACGATTTGGCCAAAATCGTAGCGTTCGCGCAGTTCCTGTTTGAGATGAATGTTCTCGTCGAGCAGGCGCTTCTTATCTGCCTCGATTCGTTGTTGCACCTTGAGCGCTTGCGCCATCATCGCCGCAGTTACACTCAGAAACTTGGTGGTGCGGTCGTAATCGCGCTCTTCCTTGTAGACGCGATCAGCACCGAGCACCCCCACAGCCTTTCCATCGATCACAATCGGCACGCAGATAAAACTGACTTCCTTGCGCGTCGTGTGTTCTTCATGAGAGCGCAGACGGTTTAGCAACAGAGGCTCACGACTGGTTTGCGGTACGACGACGGGTTTCCCGCTTTGCACGACGCGCCCGATAACGCCTTCGCCGACGCGATAAGTGACGCGATGCGTAGAGTCTTGATTGAGACCGTAACTGGCTTCGATACGAATCTTCTCGCTCGGCGCATCCAGCAGCATCACAAAACTTCGAAAGATTCCGTGGTGACGTCCGAGTGTTTCGAGCGTGGCTGCGAAGGCTGTTTTGAGATTGCTTGTGTCCGCGAGTAGTCGGCTGATCTCCAGCAGGGTGCCGAGCTTTCGCACTTCGCGCCGTTCGCGCGAGAGCAGTTCCGGACTTTTCGCCATTCGTTCAGTAGCAACCATGATGTTGGATGGCGCATGTTGGAGTGCAATTCATTGCAAGTCAAAGTGAAAAGTTTTATAGCGAGATAAACCACACTTACATTCTTGTAGGCCACCCGCCTCGAACCTACAAAATTGTCTTGAGAATTGGGCCCCTCCCTGGAGTGCGGTGACTTGTCACCGCGTTGGTAAAAATACAAAAGCGCCAACAAGTTGGCGCACTCCAAAGAGGTGCGAATTTGCGCGTCAAGTAATGTGGCATAGGTGTTGTACAGCTGCGAGCCAACGAATCACTCTGGCCAACGCAGGTTAGAGTTTTCCGGACGAGTTTCACGCAAAGGCGCAAAGAATCGCAAAGACCATCTTATTGCTTTCTTTCCGTCTTAGCGTCTTTGCGTGAAATTCCCTGGTCGATGAAAAATGCGCCGTCAAAACAGGGTCTCTATGACCCACGCAACGAGCACGATGCTTGTGGCGTGGGTTTTGTCGCTGACATCAAAGGACGACGATCGCAGCAGATTGTCAAAAACGCACTTGAGGTGCTGCTTAATCTTGAGCATCGCGGTGCGTCTGGTTGTGACGCGAATAGTGGTGATGGCGCCGGCATCCTGATCCAAACGCCACACGAATTCTTCAAGAAACACTGTTTGTTCGAACTCCCCGCGGTGGGGCAATACGCCGCCGGTATGGTCTTCCTGCCTGTAGACGAGTCGCCGCGAAAGCAGTGCGAAGCGATACTGGAGCAAATCGTTGCAGAGGAAGGTCAACAAGTACTCGGCTGGCGAGATGTTCCGACAGACGACTCGAGGCTTGGTCCAACCGCACGCGACTCAAAACCAATCGTTCGTCAGATCTTCATTGCACGCAATGATGATCTAAGTGACGACGCCGCTTTCGAGCGCAAGCTCTACGTCATACGCCGTCGTGCTTCTCGGGAGGTGAAACGATCGAACATCGAGGGCTTTTACATCTCGAGCCTCTCGTACAAAACCCTCGTCTACAAGGGAATGTTGACTGCGAGTCAATTACCGCAGTTCTATCCCGATTTGGTTGATGATGCGCTAACTTCTTCACTCGCCATCGTGCACTCGCGCTTCAGCACCAACACTTTTCCGAGTTGGGCGCGTGCACATCCATATCGCTACGTCGCACACAACGGTGAAATCAACACACTGCGTGGGAACATCAACTGGATGCACGCACGTGAAAGTCGCTTTGCGTCTCATCTCTTCGGCCATGACCTGCAAAAAGTACTGCCTGCTATAGATCCCGAAGCGAGCGATTCAGGAATGTTCGACAACGCTCTGGAAATGTTTCTGCTTGCCGGGCGTTCACTACCGCACGCGCTCATGATGATGGTTCCCGAACCATGGACGAGCGAAGCATCCATGAGTAAGGAAAAGCGAGCCTTCTACGAATATCACTCGCTGATTACCGAGCCGTGGGATGGACCAGCCGCGATCGTCTTCAGCGACGGATTCACAGTCGGTGCGTTGCTCGATCGAAATGGACTTCGTCCCGCGCGCTACTACATCACCAGTGACGATCTTGTCGTAATGGCCTCTGAAGTCGGTGTGCTCGATATCCCCGTCGAACGGATAGTGGCGAAGGGAAGTCTTAAGCCGGGCAATATGTTCGTCGTCGACACAAAACAAGGCCGCATCATCGGCGACGACGAATTGAAGGAAACTCTGGCTCGCGCACATCCTTACCAGGAATGGCTCGATGCAAACATGATCGCGTTGGACCATCTGCCGGAGCCGCCTTACGTTCATACAACCAACACTGACACGCTTCTTCAGCGCCAACGTGTTTTTGGTTACACGTATGAAGAGTTGAGATTGCTCATTGAGCCGATGGCCGCAACCGGAGGCGAGCCGGTTGGCTCGATGGGGACTGACACGCCGCTCGCGATCCTGTCTGACCGTCCGCAGTTGCTTTACACGTACTTCAAGCAGCTCTTTGCGCAAGTGACGAACCCGCCCGTCGATGCAATTCGTGAAGCGCTAGTAATGTCTGCCGATACGTGTGTTGGTCCAGAAGCGAACATGCTCGAGCCGTCGCCGGAGTGTGCACGTCAGATCCGTTTGTCGTCTCCGATTCTTACTAACGAAGAACTGGAGAAGCTGCGACTCCTCGGCGATTCAGACGGTCCGTGGGGCAAGTCAGGATTCAAATCTTTGACGATACCGATAGTTTATGAGGTTGCGGCGGCGGGAAGCGGACTCGCCACCGCACTCGACAACATTTGCGAACAGTCGAGTGCAGCGATCGAAGCGGGCTACGATCTCATCATCCTCTCTGACCGCAATATCGACGCCGAGATGGCACCCATACCCGCTCTGCTTGCCGTTGGCGCCGTTCATCATCACCTGATTCGTGAAGGCACACGCACGCAAGTCGGTCTGATCGTTGAGAGCGGTGAGCCGCGCGAGGTGCATCACTTCGCCTTACTCCTGGGCTATGGCGCTGCCGCAATTAATCCCTATCTCGTATTTGAGACTCTTGATGACGAACATGCAGCGCTGCACAACTACGTGCAAGCGATAAATAAAGGCATCATCAAGGTCATCTCGAAGATGGGTATCTCAACTACACAGGGATACTGTGGCGCACAGATCTTCGAGGCCATCGGCCTGCATCAGGATCTCATCGACAAATACTTCACCTGGACACCTTCACGCATCGGCGGTGCGAATCTCGACGTGATCGCGGAAGAAGTGCGACGCAGACACGCAGCGGCGTTCGTTGAACAACCAACACTCGAAAGCGGCGGGCACTATCAATATCGCAAAGACGGTGAGCCACATCTCTTCAATCCTCTCACTGTTCACAAACTGCAAGCCGCTTGTCGCACTGGAAGTTATGCGACCTTCAAAGAATACAGCGCGCTCGTCAACGATCGATCTCCCTGTACGTTGCGGGGAGTGATGGAACTGCGAGCTACGCGTCCGCCAATTTCAGTCGACGAGGTTGAGCCCGCGGAAGCGATCGTCAGGCGTTTCAAAACCGGCGCGATGTCTTACGGTTCGATTAGCAAGGAAGCACATGAGTCGATCGCGATTGCTATGAACCGCATCGGCGGCAAGAGCAACACAGGCGAGGGTGGTGAAGATCCGGAGCGTTATGGTGATTCTCGCAACAGTGCCATCAAGCAAGTCGCTTCGGGAAGGTTTGGAGTTACGAGTCACTACCTCGTCAATGCGCAGGAACTGCAGATAAAGATTTCACAAGGCGCGAAGCCGGGCGAAGGAGGTCAACTGCCCGGAGAAAAAGTGTACCCGTGGATCGCGACCGTCAGACACTCGACTCCCGGTGTCGGACTGATCTCGCCACCTCCGCATCATGACATCTATTCGATCGAAGATCTGGCCCAACTCATTTTCGACCTCAAGAATGCAAATCCCGAGGCGCGGATCAGCGTGAAACTGGTTGCCGAAGCGGGCGTGGGGACAATCGCTGCCGGCGTGGCGAAGGCCCGTGCAGACGTCGTTCTGATTAGTGGTTACGACGGCGGCACGGGCGCTTCACCGCTGACCAGCATCAAGCACGCGGGCGCGCCCTGGGAACTCGGTCTTGCTGAAACGCACCAGACGCTGGTGCTGAACGACCTGCGCAGTCGCATCACGATCGAAACTGATGGACAGCTAAAAACAGGTCGTGACGTTGTTGTCGCGGCGTTGCTGGGCGCGGAAGAGTTTGGCTTCGCGACTGCGCCACTCGTCACGCTCGGTTGCATCATGATGCGTGCCTGTCACCTCAACACCTGCCCGGTTGGCGTGGCCACGCAGGATCCAAAACTGCGAGCAAAGTTCACCGGAGATCCGTCACACCTCGTCAACTTCATGATGTTCGTCGCTCACGAAGTGCGTGAGTTGATGGCCCAACTCGGCTTTCGCAACATCAATGAGATGGTGGGGCGTTCGGAGTGCCTGCAAATGGCGGAGATCGATCACTGGAAAGCGCGTCATCTCGATCTTTCCGCTGTGCTCTTTAAGCCCGATGTTCTTGCGAGTGTTGGTCGTTACTGTCAAACGACACAGCATCACGATCTTGAACACACGCTTGATAACAAAGCGCTGCTCGATCTTTGCCGGCCCGCATTGCAGAACGGTGAACCAGTCTCCGCGACACTTCCGATTCGCAACGTTCATCGTGCTGTGGGAACGAGACTCGGAAGCGAAGTAACGCGCCAATATGGACCAGCCGGTCTCCCGCACGACACGATTCAACTGCGCTTCGAAGGGTCGGCCGGACAGAGTTTCGGCGCCTTCATTCCGAAAGGCATCACGCTACGACTCGAAGGAGATGCAAACGACTACGCCGGCAAGGGGCTGTCGGGCGGAAAGATCATTGTCGTTCCGCCAAAGAATTCCACGTTCGTACCGGAAGAGAATGTCATCATCGGCAACGTTGCATTTTACGGCGCGACGAGTGGCGAGGCCTACATCAACGGTATTGCAGGTGCGAGGTTTTGCGTTCGTAACAGTGGTGCAAATGTGGTGATCGAAGCGGTTGGCGATCACGGTTGTGAGTACATGACTGGTGGTCGTGTCGTAGTGTTGGGCCACGTCGGTCGAAATTTTGCTGCCGGCATGTCGGGCGGCATTGCTTATGTTGTTGACGACAATCGAGCGTCAGGAAAGTTCTGCAATCTTGAGATGGTTTCTCTGACCGCTCTGGAGGATCAAACTGAGACTGAGGTTGTTAAAGACATGATCTTTCGTCATGCCGAGCAAACCGGCAGCCGGCGCGCTACGGAGATCCTGCTCGCCTGGGATCAATTTCTCGCAAAGATTGTGCGCGTGTTGCCAAACGACTACGCCCGGGCGCTAGAGAAAGTAGCGGTTGCTCATGCATGACCGCATACTCCCAGTGCTGCGACCGCCCGTGGAACGCGTTCACGATTGGAACGAGTTTCACACACACCCTACCGAGTTGACGCTGCGCGAACAGGGCGGGCGTTGCATGGACTGCGGCATTCCGTTCTGTCACACCGGTGAATTACTCAACGGCGCTGCCTCAGGTTGTCCGCTCAACAACCTGATTCCTGACTGGAACAATCTCGTTCATCGCGGGCGTTGGCACGCGGCACTCGATTTCCTGCACAAGACAAACAACTTTCCCGAATTCACGGGCAGAGTTTGTCCCGCGCCGTGTGAAGGCTCATGTGTGCGTGCGATTACAGACGAGGCGGTGACAATCAAGACAATTGAGTGTGCCATCGTCGACCGTGGATTCGATGAGGGCTGGATCGTTCCACGTCCGCCTCAGCGCCGCACGGGAAGGAAAGCGGCAGTCATTGGATCTGGTCCGGCAGGTTTAGCTTGCGCGGCGGAGTTGAATTCGATGGGCCACGCGGTGACGGTGTTTGAGAAATCGGATCGTATCGGCGGATTGCTCATGTACGGAATTCCAAACATGAAGCTCGATAAAGCGATAGTTCGACGGCGCGTGGATCTCCTCGTCGCGGAAGGTATGGAGTTCGTCACCAACACCGAGGTCGGTTGCGATTATCCGGCAGAGCGGTTGTTGAATGAATTTGACGCTGTTGTATTGTGCGGTGGAGCGAATCGTCCGCGTGATCTCGCGGTTGAGAATCGAAACCTGGCAGGTATTCACTTCGCAATGGATTTCCTGCGTGCGAATACGAAGCTCATATTGGATGGTGCGACTCCTGACTTCATCTCCGCAAAAGACAAAGACGTGATCGTAATCGGAGGCGGGGACACCGGCACAGACTGTGTCGCCACTGCGCTGCGACACGGTTGCCGCAGCTTAGTTCAATTTGAAATCCTCGCTCAGCCACCGTCAGCGCGAGCGGCCGACAATCCGTGGCCGCAATGGCCTAAGATCCATCGCGTCGACTACGGGCACGACGAAGCCATTGCATTGAACGGCAAAGATCCGCGTTTCTACTCCGTCATGACGCGAAGTTTCCTTGGCGATAACAAAGTAGAGGCCGTTGAGACAGTCGAGATCGATCCATCTTTCAACGAAGTCCCGGGCACGAAGCGCATCTGGCCCGCCCAACTGGTGCTCCTCGCGATGGGATTTCTCGGACCCGAGAAAGAAGGTCTGATTTCTCAACTCGGCCTGACCTTAAATGCAAAAGGCCTCGTTTCCGTTAATACAAATAAAATGACAAACATCCCCGGCGTCTTCGCCGCCGGCGACATCGAACGCGGCCAATCCCTCGTCGTCTGGGCAATTGCCGACGGTCGCAAAGCCGCCGCAGGTGTCGACAAGTACCTCAAGTCGTAGACCGGCTTTGCACAAAAAGTCGTTTGAGCGCCAAAGGCGCGAAATATGATAGCCAGGGGCAAGCGCCGAGCAACGCGAGGTGCGTCGCCCCTGGGTAAAAGCATAATGAGCGTGAAGCTCTGAAAGAGCGGAATAACTACTGCCAATATTTCGCACTTTCAGTGCTCTCTTCAATTGATATCGCTGACCAGGGGCGACGCGCTTCGCGTTGCTCAGCGCTTGCCCCTGGCTATCATATTTCGCGCCTTTGGCGCTGCGCCCACCAGATTCCGACTTTTTGTGCAAAGCCACTTCACTCGTAGACCATAAATCTGTGCTTTACGGCTCGAACTAGCTCACAAACTGCCTCGCGTTCTCGCTCGCCACTTTTTTAGAAATGTATTTTGCCAATCGTTCATCTTGTAATGGAAAGTAATTGCGGCAGCAAAATTACTTCTTGACTTTTACTCAGGTTGTAATAGATTCGCGGCAATCCCGGCCCGTCGTTCCATAGAACCTCGACCCGGTTCCCTTTCCACGCAGCGCCACAAGTTCTTTAACGAATTACAAACCGGAGGTTTCCCGTGACGACTACACCCCCCAAAAAATTAAAGTGGACCGTAATGATCTATTTGGCAGGTGATAACAATTTGACGGACGAGTGTGTCCACGCTCTCACCCAGATGAAACAAGTGGAGAGCCTCGATGACATTAGCGTCGTGGCTCAATTCGATCCGAAAGGTGGGCGCCTTAGAGCACACCGTTATGAAATCAAACCCATTTCAAAAACTCGTTTGCTAAGCGACGATTATATAGAGTGGGGAAAAAACGAGAAAAAGTTCTACCACAAAGATTACAAAGACTATGCGGCCGAGAGGCGTCGACAAAGCGGGCGTGCCGACGAGGAATATTTAGAAACAAATACCGGTTCGCCAGTGACGCTATTCAACTTTGTAACGTGGTGCATTGAGAACCGCAAGGCCGACTGTTACATGCTGGTTCTTTCCGGTCACGGTGGGGGAACGGAAAAGGGCTACCTCTTACGCGATGAGAATCCTTCGGATGCGCTCACCATTTGGGAGATGCAAGTAGCACTCGACGCGATTAAAGATGCGCATGGTGTAACCATTGATGTGCTTGGAATGGACTGCTGCCTCATGACAATGGCCGAAGTGTCTTATCAACTACGTGATAGAGCCAAGTTGCTGGTGGGCTCTGAAGGTTACAGCCCGATAGCCGGTTGGCCGTTGATGCAAGTATTGGGGCGGATGCGCGATGTGAGAACCCCTATCGATGAAACAGATCCGGTGAGGCACAGGGAGCAGGAAATCAGGGCCGTTGCTACTGGCACGGTTGAAGAGTACGTCAACTATTATCTTGACTACACTATTGGCGGTCTCTCTGTTGAGCAGGCGTGCCTCGATCTCAGAGAAACGGATGCGGTCAAATCTGCAATTGATGAACTCGCAAAGGCGTTGCGGAAAGAACTGATCAATGAAGAATTCCGGAAGGCCATTGTTTACTCTCACTGGGAAGCACAGTCTTTCAATGGTGAACAGTTCGTAGACCTTTACGACTTTTGTCAATTACTGCAACAGCATTACCCGCACAATGGAATCGGCGACGCTTGTCAGGCTGTCCTAAAGACCGAAGAAGCATTCGTCCCACGGTCATGTTACAGCGGTCCGACGTATCAATATGCCCGGGGAGTTTCGATTTACTTCCCCTGGGCTGAAATAGACCGCGACTATGCCGCTGTAAGGTTCTCCCGTGTTTACTCGCAGGGGGAGCGCGTTAGGGACTCTCCATGGATGGAGTTTCTCAAGGACTATGTAGTGGCAACTCGCCGTCTCCCGCGCCATCCTGGCAGGGACAAACTATTCGGTAGTAACGAGGATCCCTATTCCGTAAGGCACGCGCCAGGCAGGCATGCGCCCGGAAGAATGTTGTTGCCTGAAATCTTGAGTATGCGCAACCCGCCGCTTTCAGGAGGACTTAGTCTTTGTATCTGGGAAATGCGGGAAGAGAAAACCAAATCGTTCGGCATTATGGCAGAGACTCTGACGCCGGTTGATGTTGAGGACACAAGCCAGGTCTCCCAGATGTCGGACGAGGCACTTGAATGAAGTTATGGAGCAAGGCGATAAAGACAGAAGCTTTTGTTTAGCGCGTAGTTCCCTTGGGGACCTCGCAGCCAAAATCTTCGTCGTTGTGTTGTTAGCGTTGTTTCTTAACGCTCCGTACCGTGAGAGCGTAGGAGTGAACTCTGTCTTCGCTCAAGCCAAGCCCCCGATTTCCTCGGGGGCTGCCGAGACTATCAAACCGGGCGAACTAGTCCAACGCACGATCTCAGGAGAAGAAGTTCAGCATTTTGCCATAAGCCTGAGCGGGGGCCAGCACGTGAGATTAACCATAGATCAATCTGGTGCTGGACTCCTGATAGATATCATCAAACCGTCGGGCACTAAGTATGCAGTTGCCGGGTGCCGGCATAGCGGGCTGAGAACGTTTTCGATCATTGCCGATCAAACCGGGTCTTACCGGATAGTTCTAAAACTTCCCGGTAAAGAGAACAATGAACTTTACGATCTCAGCCTCAATGATCTACGACAATCCGAACCCAGGGACTCTCGACGACTCCGGGCAGAACAAATTCTGGACAAGGCGGACCAACTGCGAGCGGAATGGAAAGCCGTCGCAATTCGGAGTGCGATCCAGAAGTACGCTCGTGCCCTCCTGTTGTTTAACGAACTCGGCGAAACAGCAGCCCAAGCTCGCGTGCATAACTTGATCGGTGAGGCTTATCAATCGCTAAGTGAGCCACAAAAGGCTTTCGCAAGTTATCGTGGGGCTCTGAACATCAGTCAACGCCACGCGCACGCGCGCGAACAGGCTGATGCTTTAAATGCCATCGGATACCTGCACTTCATTCTTGGAGAAAATCAGGAAGCTCTCGACACTTGCCAACAGGCCCACAAAGTTAGCCTCGCGGCTAATTACCGCAGAGGTGAAGCCGCTGCGCTGGCTAATCTTGGTGATACTTATTATGGCCTCGGTGAGCTATCGAAAGGAGTCGAACCCTTAAACCGCGCGATTGAACTTCTCCAAACTCTCGGCGACGCACGAGGACAGATCAAGGCACTGGTAAGTTTGGGCTATCTATTGGTCGAGTTGAGCGAGATGGAGAAGGCGATTAGCTCCTATCAACGAGCTGTTGCTCTAAGCCGAGCTGCCGGCGATTGCCGGCTCGAAGCGATCTCCTTACGCGCGCTTGGCAATCTGAAAACGTTGATGGGTGATAAGCAGGAGGCCCTCACTACACTCACCCTCGCATTAAAGGCAATCGACGGAATCGACGATTTGCCCACTAAGGCGGATGTGTTTGGCGGCCTCGGATACCTGTACGACGGTCTAGGCGAAAAGGATCTGGCGCTCGATTATTACGAACAGGCTCGAGCAATCTTTGCCAACATGCATCACCGTTGGGGCGTGGCGGAAGTCGGCATGGTGATCGGCGGTATCTACTATGCTGCCGGCGATTACAAAAAGGCTCTCGGCTTTTATCATGAGTCGCTCTCGCTCTTTCGCGCTCTAGTCATGCCTCGTTATGAAGCATGGATGTTGCGCGACATCGGTCTCATCCACGACGCCCTCGGTGAGAAGGACAGGGCGCTTGATTATTTTCGACAGGCGCTCTCAGTCACCAGGTCCGGGCAGGATCACAGATACACCGCGCAAACCCTCAACTGCATGGGGCGAACATACGCAAGCCGCGGAGATTGGAAAACCGCCGCCACTTATTACGATCAAGCGCTACAACTTAATCGAGTCGCGAGTGACAGTGCCGGAGAGGCCGTAACGCTTTACAACATGGCCCAACTTGAAGCGGCTCGCGATAACCTTGACGCCGCGCTCACACATTCTGAAGCAGCTCTCAGGATCAGTGAGTCGCTGCGCACAAAGGTCTCGAGCCGCGACTTGCGCGCGACGTACTTCGGTACGATTCATCAACAGTTCACTCTTTACACTGACATCCTGATGCGCCTTCAGAAGAAGCGGCCGGAAGGTGATTTCGAAGTAATGGCCTTTGAAGCAAACGAGCGTGGCCGTGCGCGCTCGATGTTGGAAGCACTGGCTGAATCGCGCGCCGGAATCAGGCAGGGAGTTGATCCGAAACTGCTTCAGCGTGCGAGCGATCTTCAGCGCCGGCTGAACAGTGCCGTCGAGCGGCGGATTCAGCTTGCGAGTACGAAGGCCACGGCTGCTGAAATGGCAGAAATCGAGCGTGAGTTAAATGAATTGACGACCGCGAATCAACAAGTGGAAGGAGAAATTCGCACTTCAAGTCCACGGTACGCGGCGCTCGTGCAGCCGGTGCCGCTAACACTCAAGAAGATTCAGCAGGAGGTTCTCGATACGGACACTGCGCTGCTGGTCTACGCACTCGGCGAAGAGCGAAGTTTCGTGTGGGTGGTAACTACCGAGTCGATGAAGAGTTTCGAACTGGCAGGGCGCGCAAAAATTGAAGAAGCAGCGCGGCGTATGTACTCGATGTTAACGTCGCGCAATCGCCAGGAGAAAGGTGAAACAGCTACACAAATACGAGCCCGTATCGCCCGAGACGAGTCTCAGTTCTTCCAAACCTCACGCGAATTAAGCGGGCTGTTGCTGCAACCCTTTATAGGTGAGTTACAGCATAAGCGATTGGCAATAGTGGCCGATGGTGCATTGCAATATGTGCCGTTCGCCGCGCTGTCAACACCCGGCGCCGAGGTTAACTTCAAGCCGCTGATCACCAGGTACGAGATCGTCAGTCTACCTTCTGTCTCAGTCCTCGCATTGATGCGTCAGGAGCTGCGTTCACGTCCGCGGGCTCCTAAATCAGTAGCAGTGTTTGCCGATCCGGTTTTCGACAGAGACGATGAACGTCTGGCGTCAATTAAGATGCCTGGCAGACGCAAAGGTGATCTCGCACTAGCGCGGCAGAGCGAACTCGCAGTTAGTGTGAGCAAAGCTGGAGTGCCGGACGTCACACGGAGAGCGTTGAGAGATTTTGTTGGTTTGGGAGACGGGAGCGGTATCACCCGTTTGCCTTTCTCAAGACGCGAGGCGGCGGCAATCATGGCGTTGGTTCCCGCGGGTGACGGAATGCTGGCTTTGGATTTTGGCGCGAATCGGGCTGCAGTCGTTGGTCCTGAACTCTCGCAGTATCGTTACGTTCATTTTGCCACGCACGGTTTGCTCAACAGCAAGCATCCGGAGCTTTCGGGCGTTTTCTTGTCGCGTTTCAACGAGTCCGGCAAAAGTCAGGATGGATTTCTCCAGTTGCACGACGTTTACAACCTGAAGTTGTCCGCGGATCTTGTAGTCCTGAGTGCGTGTCAAACTGCCCTGGGCAAAGATATCCGCGGTGAAGGATTGGTCGGCTTAACTCGTGGCTTTATGTATGCGGGAGCACCGCGTGTGGTCGCAAGCCTTTGGCAGGTTGATGATGCGGCGACCGCGGAGCTTATGCGGCAGTTCTACACAGCGATGCTGACCGAAGGCAAAAGACCCGCAGATGCGTTACGAGCGGCGCAGGTCCGCATGTGGGAACAGAACATCTGGTCGTCCCCTTACTACTGGGCTGCCTTTACATTGCAGGGTGAATGGAGGTGAATCGTGGTAAATCGCCTCATTCCTAAAAAAATGATGTTCTCGTCTCTCGGCACTTTGCTTTCCGAGGCAAAAGCGCGAGAATTAGCCACGAGCGCGCGCCCAGGCTTTGCGTCTCCCGTCCTACCGACGCACACATTAGTAAATCTATTTTTGACGGAGCATTTTCAGTACGTGGATTTCCCGACCCTACCCAAGAAGGAGTGGGCTCTGACGAAGGAGGCATTTGATCGCTTCCTCGGCCGACTGGACGTCGATCGCGACAAGGCGGGCGAGAAGTATGAATGCATTCGCCTGAAGCTGTTGAAATATTTTGAGTGGCGTGAATCCGACCTTCCTGATATGGACGTCGATGAGACAATCAACCGGGTCGCCCGACGAATCGAAGAGGGAGAAAACGTTTACAGTCTTAACGGCTACATTTACGGAGTCGCCAAGCTCGTCTACGCCGAGTCACTTAAGAGACGAAATCGGAAGCAGGAATTAATCGATGATACTTCCCGTGATGAACTGATCGTCGAGCCCGATAATCTGGAGACGACTGAGCGGTTGGGATGTTTTGATCGTTGCCTCGGTTATTTGACTAAAGAGGATCGCGAGATAATCACGGAGTATTATCAGTACGAGAAGGGCCAGAAGATCGCATACCGGAAGCAACTTGCAATTCGGTTTGGTATCTCACCGAACGCGCTGCGCATAAGAGCGCACCGCCAGCGCGTTAATTTGGAGGCATGTGTTGGTGAATGCCTCGGACATTGCGCGTAGGAGTAGATTTGGAAGGCGAGACACATGCAGAGATGAGTCGATTCCAGCATTTGCTGGGCTTGAGTTCTGAGGCTGAGCGTGAGCGTCTCGAGTCGGAATTTTTCGACGACGACGATGCGTTTCAGAAAATGCTCACAGCGGAAGACGATCTCATCGACGCTTACGCTCGCGGCGAGCTTTCTGCAAAAGAACGCAAGGCGTTTGAAAAACGTTTCCTGACGACACCGCACGGGCGAGAGCGAGTTCAGTTTGCCCGCTCACTTGCGGGGTCGCGGGTTAAAGCAAGGCAGGACGTTTGGTTGCCCGGTTTCTTTAGTTCACTTGGCGGGCACAGTGCGTTCGCTCGCGTTGGCGCGGTCATGGCTGTACTTGTCGTGGCAGTTGGTTTTTCGTGGCTCCTCGTCGATCGCGCGAGGATGAACAATGAATTGCGTGGGTTGCGTGCGGAGCGTGCACGGCTCACTGGAGAGTCAGCCGAACTGCGACGCATTGCTGACGCCGAGCGCGCGCGAAGTGCTGAGTTGACAGCGCAGGCTGGCCGTCACCCCGTGGTAGTTCCGCCGACCCAGCCTGAACCTCAGCCTAGCCCAGAACCAAAAACTGCTGAACAAAGCGTCAGTCTTGCGTTTGCTCTTAGCCCCGGCAGTATCAGAGGTGGTGGCGGCAAGAAGCTGGCAGTGCCACAGAACGTCCGTTCCATCGTTCTGCGGCTGAGTTTTGAACGCCCTTCACTACATCAGGAATATCGTGCGGCAATTGAAACCCCGGACGGCACTTCCGTTTGGCGCAACGACTCATTTGGTTCCCGTTCAAACGCAACCGAGTTGAGTAGAATCACCCTCCCGATGATTCCAGCCAGTGCCTTACCCCCGGGTGATTACGTTCTTCTCTTAAGTGGCAAGCGCTCGGACGGTAATTTCGAACCAGTAGCAAACTACTCCTTCCGCATCTCGCGCAAGTAACCGCCCACGGTTTACAGAAAAGAAATCCCGCCCACGGGAGTGGGAGGATCGTTTAAGTCCTTTCTACACCTCCCACTTCAAAGAGTTTTCAATCCCGCCCACGGGAGTGGGCGGATAGTTCAGGTCCGTACTATTTATTCGTAATTCCGCCAACAGCTCCATAAATAGTTAGGACTTGAGATATCCGACCACTGCCGTTGGCAGATTTCCTTTCGCTCAATGCCGACCTAATAAATAAGAATCATACAGATTTGCAGTCCCCAAATAGCTGCGTGTTACACTCACGGCGTCACATGTTTTGCAGACATTCGGTGGTGCCTTACCAACTCACTGAAAGCAACTTCTTGTGCCCCTGTAGCTCAACGGTTAGAGCAGCAGACTCATAATCCGCGGGAGGGTCGAACACCCACTGTTACTAAATGATATGGAGTAGCAAAATGGCTAAATTCCCATTGCTCTACTACTCCATAACACTCCATCTGTACAGGTAGTCGCTACAGTTTTCACTACAGTTAATACTCGATCATGACTGCTATCTTAAACGTAGCGTGTTAGCGAAACATTTCGGACTCAAAAGCGAGGGTTAATAAGGCCACCTCGGCCCAAAGGCGGAATGACGCTCTTGATAGCGCGCCAGCACAGCCGCTTTGAATTCCGCCGACCGCGGTCGGTTCGACGGGGCACGACGTCCCTGGTGCACCAAACAACGACCGCCTTGGTCCAACTGGCAGAGTGCCTGCCGCTTCCTTCTGGTACAAGTCATCACCCTTTACTCTGAGAAAAGACTCTTCAGCGCTCGCCTCCTTCGCGCTCATCACTAAAAGTCCCTCCATTTGCCCACCTCTTCGGGTGCCACATCCTAGGACGGCTTTTCTGTTCGGTTTCGAAAAGGGCGGTTTTATATAGTCACTACACCCGTCAGATCTATATCTGTCAGATCTATATCTTGCCCTTAGTGGGCAGCCAATGATAGATTACGGGCGCTTTTCTGAAGTTTTCTCACGTCCGCCATTTAGCCACCTTAGGTAGGGAGGCTCATTCTCGACATGGCCAAGGTGATCTGGAAGATCATTCCAGACAACATAACCTTAAGTGACCCTGACAGCTGGCAGAAAACAGCACAAGGTCGTTATAGCGCTCACAGATATTATGTCGCTATCGTAGAGGAAAAGGCTTTTCAGGCGAAGGCTACTCCCCCATCAATAACTGTCCCTGTTCCTATGGGGGTAAAGCCTGTCTTCAGCGAAAAGAAGATTGTTGTCCTGACCTACACAGAGTCAATCGCTGAAACTGTTCAAAACTCTGTCACCAGTAAGATTAGCACCGAGTCTTCATTCAAAAATGCGATTAGCCTAAAAGACGGTTTTTCCGCCGAGTTGCAGACTAAGCTCGGCACGGAAATCTCTGAGTTGTTGTCCTTACAGCTTTCTGGAACGAAGACCTATCAGGTACAAACCACACATGAGATCATAGCGTCAATCTCGTTCGAACGACCTGATGTAAAGGCCAGCAATGGCAAGGTGACCTATTATCTTTACCTTCCAGTATGGCCCGTCACCTGGAGCGTATACCTCTACAAAATCGAGTCACTTGAGTTGAGTTATCGTCGTTTTTCATTTCAGAGAGGAGTCTCGAAATTCTTCAAAAAGGTGAGAGACATAGGACCACCCAACGTCTATTATCCCAAAATTCCGCTCGCCCAACTTTCTTTTTACGAACCGCAGGAAGTGCTTGCTGTTGAAAGTGGGGAATATACTCCTGACGTTATTTACCCAGACGAAGTCAACGTCAGCCGATTTACCGTCGAGTGTTCAAAACTGTCAGATTGTCAGTCTTCAATGTCGCTGGAGGATTGCGCGAATATTGCCTTTCCGGAAACGGAAGAAGAAGTGAGTCTGGCGCATAGAGTCAAAAAGAGTACTAAAGCCAGAAAGAGACCGCCGTTAGCTTTGGAGATCGAGAAGGTTGAGCGAGCTATGAAGAACATTGAGGGACGGCGTGGTGGCAAGGGTCGTAAAACAACCCTTACTGGAAAGTACACCAAGAAGCGGACAACTTCGAAGCGCATCTCGACCTCCTCAACCCATAAGGCGAAGAAGACAATGAAGCGAGTCTCTTCACGGAAGTTAGCTACCCGTAAGAAAAGCCACGACCGCGTGAAGGGTCTTCCAAAGCGGAAGTGAGACTATGATGTCGCGCCGCGGGCAGTACCCATCTGGCCCACCCCTTAAGAAGTGGACCATGAACCGGAATTAAAAATGCACCCGTAGGAGGAATAGATGAACAAGCCTCACCCCTCAAGTCGTATTGACTCGCCCGGTAACCGTGAGGCGATCTTGAACGAAATGGTGGAAGTGGCAGACTATCTTTTGAACCCAGAATACACCGCTGCCATTTCTCTCAATCCCCTCAAAGGCACCTTTCATAAGGCCTCCGTCTCCACTTCCTCGTTGCCTAAGGATCCGGCACATAAACGGCTTCCGCAATGGATGTCGGATTTCGCTGAGGTCGCCATCAAGTCCAGAACTTATTGCTTGGAAAAAATTTCCGCTCAAGCCTTCCACGGACTGCAGCTGAATTCCCCCCTCAAATCTTTACGATGTATGGTGGCATTGCCGCTCTTCACCAAGCGTGAGCAGAAAGCCGTTGCCGTTCTCTTTCTCGGTTACACCCAGAAGGAGAAACTCACAGAGGAAGAAGAAGCTATCCTTTCACACATTTCAGAACGGTTTGAGCCGCTGCTCGAAGGCGCGTGGCTGTTGGGAAGGTATCAGGCGATCATTGCAACGGGACAGAAGATCAATCAAGAACTGCAAGGGCCTGAAGCAGTCCTTAAACAGTTGTACAAAGAGATTTCCGGGGTGTTGGATACGAGTTACTTCATCTCACTTACCGTATATCGCCCTCAAACCCGCTCGTTTGAACATTACAGATACTACAAAGGAAACTACAGTCAGGGGACGAGTGATTACAAAGGAGGGTGTGCCTACGTTCTCGACAATCGGAAGCCATTCATTACTTCTCATTACAGTAAGGACAGCCGGGAGAATGCAGAGTTCCCAGACATATACCAGATATATGACGATGGAACTCCTCCAGCTGAATTCATGGCTTTTATCCCTCTTTTTTACAAGAAGGAACCATTAGGAGTTCTATCAATACAGCACGATCAACCAAAGGCCTTTGACGAAGACGACGTCCAAATTATCAAGCTCCTGGGGAATCAGGTCGCGCTCGCTCTCAATTATCTGCGCCTGTTGGATTACATGGAACAGGTAAATCAATCCGGCAAGTTGTTGATTCACCCGCTAGGCGCTCACACAGATCTGCTAACGGAGGTTGTCAATCAGATTAGGGAAGCTACGAAGGCCGACATTGTAGTTTTGTACCCCTACAAATTTGTCGCAGGACAACCGACAGAGAACTGCTTCGACCAGGCAGTAGAGGCCGGTCAACTGCAGCGGATGGATCACGTAAAGCTGGAAGTGCGGGTCGATGATATAGCCAATCTTGCCTTAAAGAGGGCTTCCAAGACACGTGTCTGGGACAAGTGGGCTCCTGACAGTAAAACTCTCTACAAGGACTTGGGTGGAAACCAAAAGACTAGGAAAGGCAACTTTGAGAATCGAGAAAATATCAGGTCGACGGCGGTGCTGGTTTTGCGCGCAGGAGAAGAGCCTGTCGGCGTTTTGTTCGTAAATTTCCGCAAGTCTCAGACCTTCGACCCGTTGCAGCGACTGTTAATTACGACTTTGGCATATTTCGCTGCCATCGCCATTAAAAATCATCAGGCGTTGCAGATCTTGCGCAGTGCAGACTTCAAAGTTCTACAGACGATAGATCAAAAAATTGGCGAAACGTTCGAGCTGAGGGAAATCCTCTCGACGATCCTGGAATTGGCCGTGAAGCATGTTTCAGCCGCAGATGCAGCCGTCTATATCTACGATCAGCGCAGCATCTCGTTGAAAGCCATGGCCACCAGAGGGACGCACGAACGCTTGTACCGCGACTCCGTGGTGGATTTATCGAAGCAGAAGCCGGAAAAGCCGAAGGGATTGATTGCAACCGCTTTCTTTAAACGCACCCCTATACTCGAAAACGACGTCCGCAGATCGAAGGTGTATAAAAAGGGTGTGCCGTCGACGAAGGCCGAATTAGATGTGCCCTTAATAGATCCGGTAACCGGACATTCCGTGGGAGTCATCAACCTCGAGAGTGGGGTCCCCAACGCCTTTAGCGAGGCGCAACGCGATTTCATGGTCACACTTGCGGGCCAAGCCGTCGTTGCTCTCAAGAACGCGCAGGTTTACGAGCGGGTCAGTAACCTGAATTCCACCGTGGCAGCACTACTCGACATTTCCCAAAAGATAGTGTCGACACAGGGGAATCAGGAAGATGCGTTCCGCGCGATTTTAGAAAAGGCTCGAGAATTTTTTAAAGTCGACATGGCCGTTTTGCAACTCTATGACACGGGAATGGCTGGTCCTTCGTACATAGTCAAAGATACAACTCCCGAAGTCCTAAAGAAGATAAAACGCATCACTCCAGACAAGAACAAATTAGGCATCATCAAACACGTTGCCAGGACACGCAAACATTTCCTCACCAACGATACCGCCAAAGAACCTCGCTACCGCGGAGCGAAAGTGATTAGGAGTGAGCTGGCAGTGCCATTGATTTTCGAGGGAGCGCTGATAGGCGTGCTAGACCTTGAAAGTATCAATCCATCGGTCTTCACTGACGATGATGTTGCCCTGATAGACTTGTTCAGTACTCAGGCGATATTGGTGGTCCAGAGTGCCCGGCGTCTGCTCGAAGCGCGCTCCGACGCCGAGTTCGAGCATAAACGGCTTGAACTCTTGAGCGAAGCGACCCACGAATTAAATGCCGTAAAAGAGCCGGAACAACTCGAAATCGCTTATGATATAGTGATTGACAAGGTCGCCAAGTTCAGCACCGGAGAGATCATCATCAGGCGCTACTTGCAAGACAGCAGGCAATTCAAGCGCGTCCGCATCGTCAATGAGTATGAACCGTCTCCTGAGATCATTCCCGAAGAGGGCAGCTGGAACGGCCGAGCCAAGCGCGAGCGGCAAGTAATAGCCGAGCAGAATCTGGACGACTTGCCTCCGGAAGTTCCGCGTCCCATAGCCGGCAATTTGGTTAAATCGATTGTGCTCGCCCCGGTAGAGTTTGCCGACTCCTACTACGGCACCCTGATAATCAGTCACACAGAGCCGAACATCTTCAACCTGTCGGACGTGAATTTGTTGAAGGTGTTAGCTACGCAATTCGCCGTTACCTTGAAAAGACTGGAGATCGTCAAGACTGTACGAGACACTGAGAAGATTAACAAAGAGATGTCTGTTCTGAGCAACGTCGGAAAAGTTGCAATGAGCATATCTCACGACCTCTCCAACGCTCTCACTCCCGTACAGTATTCCGCTGCGACGCTTCTTAATCTCCTCCGTAAGCACTTGCCCAAGAACACACGACGCAGAGCGAACTTGATTGCTCAAGCCGAAGCTGCAGCCAACACCATCAACGAGAAGATGAGAAACGCCAGTGATTTTACCCAACGGATGAAAACCACTTTTAATTCTACGTTAGAGAATCGCCCGGAGCCTCAAGTTGTCTCTGTAAATATGCTTCTCGATGCAGTAATCGCAAAGTACATGGACGATAAGACCATCAAACTGGTTTTGGAAGTTCCGTCCGGTCTGGGCACTATCGAAACGAGTCCCCCTTATTTCGAGCAGGTTTTTGATTACTTAATTTCGAACGCGAAAGAGGCGATGAAGAAGAGCCATGGAACTATTACGGTCCGTGCTTATAGTACCGAATCAACTGTGATTCTTAGTATTTCTGATACAGGGCCGGGGATAAAAAGCTCCTTGTTGGAAACGATTTTCGAGTTTGGCTACACGACGAAGAAACGAGGACGACGAAAGGGCACCGGTTTTGGTTTGTGGCATGCCAGGGAAATCGTGGAAAGTTACAGAGGGATTCTGGAGGCGAACAGTCAGCCAGGTCGTGGCGCGACTTTCATTGTAAAACTACCGCTCACTTCCAAAGGAGACGTCTTTCAACTATGAAAACAACTCTCGAAGGCAAGCGAATACTTCTGATCGACAATCAATCATCTTGGCGTGAAGCAGCGGGGGATGTCCTGGCGAAGCGAAATTTTCTTGTAAAAACGCTGGACGCGCACAGTTATTCAGAGCCAAAGTGCTACGTTCATGGCGGGGCTCCAGATGTCGTTATTCTTGGGTGTGCGAGGGTGAAGAGTCACGAGCGACGTTTGATCAATAAGATTCTCTCACATAAACGTCACTTGCTGATTTTGTGCGGCGCTCTGCCGAGGGAGGAGACGCGGCAATTATTTTTGGCCGGTGCGGACGACGTTACCGAGAAACCCTATTCACCAAGCAGTCTGCTCCAAATCGTCGGTGAAGCTTTCGCAGGTCGGGAAACCCACGACAGCTTTCGCGAAAGGATGTTGAAGAAGTAGTGCATCGAGAGTTTCGCATTTTAATTGTCGATGACAACGTTGCACTGTGTGAGTCAATCGAACTTTTCCTATCCTCCGAAGGATACAAGACGTCATCAGTGCATACGCTGGAGGAGGCATGGCAGCGCTTCACTCAGGACTTCTACCACCTAGCAATTCTCGACATCAATCTCTACGGAGACGAGACCCAGGAGCATGATGAAGGCCTTCAACTGCTAAGGAGGTTGGAAGAAAATGGATTACTGAGCGCAACGCGGATCATCATGTATTCCGATTTTGGAACTTTCGAACGATTCCGCGAGGCGTTCGCGAAATTTCATGTTGAAGATTTTCTCGTGAAGCTGGAGAACCCACCCTCCGATCTGGTCGCTGCCATAAGAAAGATTGCCGGCGAAAAAGCACAGATTAACCTGGATTTAGATACGCGGTGGCCTAAGGGGCTTTCCCCAAGTCAACTGATGGTAAATCTTAAAGTAGGCGGAACGCGCGTAAAGGACAAAACACCATATCAAGCTCAACTGGCCGTTGAATTGGACGACCTGCTTTGCCGTCTTTTTTACCAGTCGAAGGGCGTTCTTCTCAAACGCCTTGCCTCCGGTTACAGCGGTTCGGCCGTCATGCTCGCAACGCCCTTCTTCAAGAAGACGGGACAGGGCGAGCCCGTGGTCGTCAAGTTCGGTGACCATAAGCAGATAGATCGGGAGTCAAAGAACTATAAAGACTTCGTTCAACCATTCCTCGGCGGCAATCGCAGCACTAGCGTGCTCGAGTTACGCCGCAGCGTTCGCTTGGGCGGCATTGTTTATTCTTTGCTTGGTAGCGTCGGCGATAAAGTCGAGAGCTTCAGCTCCTTCTATGCCCATGCAAGTGTTAGTGAAATCAAAGCCGTCTTACAGCGTCTCTTTGAGGAAACTTGTAAACAGTGGTACGCCAACCGCTCAGTACTAGAGTTATTGGATCTCACGGAAGAGTATGTAAGACGGCTCGACTTAACAACTGAGCGTCTCGCACAGGCCCTGGCTGAAGGGGTAAAGGGAATTCACGGCAAGCAGCAGATTTACTTCGACGCACTTTCAAATGGACGCCCTTTCACGAATCCTGTCGGGGATGTCCATGGCCAGGAGTATCTTGCTTCCACCTACATCTGCTCTACCCATGGCGATCTCAATGGTGAGAACATCCTGATTGATCGAGACCGGCATGTGTGGCTGATCGACTTTAGCCTCACAGGGCCGGGTCACATCTTACGTGATTTTGCTGAACTTGACGCCGCTATACGGTACCAATTGTTGAAGGAAGGTGAAGCGACGTTGGAGGAACGGCTGGTCCTGGAAGATGCGTTAACGGTGTCGGAACGTTTTAGCGATGTTAATGAGCTACCACCAAAACTCGAGACTGAAAACGCGGCCCTGGCCAAAGCCTATGAGACAGTCGTATACCTGCGGCAGTTAGCTCAGAAGAAGGTGGCAATCAACCCTGCCGACGATATCAAAGAATACAACGTCGCTCTCTACTACTACTCGCTGAATGGCCTGAGATTTTATTCGTGGCGTCAGGTCCAGAGACAGCATGCCCTCATGTCGGCTTCTATCCTTTTCGATCTTATTAATTGAGCTTCGAATGCTAATCCCTTCAATCTAACAGCGCTGGAACTATTCCTGCGATTACAGAATGACCAGACTCCCTGGAAGTCGACAAAACCTTATCCGCATCCTTCTTGTGGACGACGATCCGGTGTGGCGAAAGTTGTTACGTTCAATCCTTAAACGCCACTTAGGCAATGCCGTACAAATCGCTGTGGCTGCGGATTACGATGAGGCTCGGGCCGCGGTTTTCAAGCGGTCCTATGATTTGATTTCTTTGGACTTGCAATTAGCTAAAAGCGAGGCGATGGGGACGTATTCAGGTCGATCATTATTAGAAATTATTCGAAGAGAATCGAGAGAACCGGATTGCGGGTTAATAGTCCTGAGCGGATATGGCACTGAAGACATAGCGGTTGAGTCGTTGCGTGATTACAGGGTAGATGACTTTATCAAGAAGTCGCGAGTTGATATCACGAAACCTGAACTTTATGTAGAAGCTGTAAAAAAAGCCCTGCGACGGTCACTGCTTCACCGCGCTGCCGCAGATGTTAATGACCGCATACTATTAACTCTTAGCTTTAACAAACAGGGGTTGAGTGACGGGGAGTTAAGAGCGCCGGGCCGGGTTACAAGAAGTACAAAGACCTCACCTCAGCGACTCAATGTCGCACATCTCTCTGACGTGGTTGACGAAATCGGGTATCAGATTCTGTATGGCCGCAAAGGAGCTTGGAGAAGTACCGCCAGAAAAGTAGGCCGTGAACTGTATCAAAACTTCAAGAATCTCTCGCCAATTTACGATCTCTTTCTGATTGGTCGGGAACTGGCGGCGACATCGACGAATACCTTTCACTTGCAGTTTAGCGGACCATCAGAAAACGTGAGATTACCTTTCGAACTCCTGTACGATGAAGAATATCTCGTCTTCAATCACATCATCACCAGAGGTCTTTCGGAAGGCACTCGGAGTTCCGAGCGGTTTCACGAGTTTATCGACCGTTTATGTAAAAAAGAAAAACCACAACAAAACACACGCCACCTCGAGGTCGTGATCGTAGGCGCCAGCATGATCGAGACGACTCCCAGGTGCGAGGATGAGGCGGAAACAGTCGCCACATCCATCAAGAAAAGTCTCGAGCTATTGAATATTCCACACAATATCAAATTACTGGTTGGGAGAAAGGACGCAACGTATCAGACCCTTGAAACCGTCTTGCGAGACGGGTGCCATATTTTCCATTTTTCCGGGCACGCCAACTATGTGAAATCCACCCCGGAAAAAAGCGTGATTTACCTTTACGATCGAGAAGTATCGGCGGCGAGTATGAAATCCCTCTTCCGCAACAAGGAAGTGCGTCTGGCATTCTTGAGTTGTTGTCTGGGTGCCTATCTCGAGAATAGAAAGGGAAGGGGCGAATTCTATGGTTTCTTTGATGCACTTTCAAAGAGTGGGATTCCGGCAATTCTCGGCTATCGCTGGCCGGTCAATGATGATTCCGCTAAATTGCTGGCAGAACATTTCTACGAGAATTTGTTCAGAAACTTCTGCCCAGCCCGCTCCTTATATCTTGCTCGTGACCATGCCGCATCGGAAATTGGTCGCGACGAAGATATATGGGCTTCTGCTGTCCTGTTATTGCAAAACTATTAATCAGAGGCAACAGATCACATCGATGATGGAAATTAGGTTAGTAATTCTCGGAGTTACAACTGCATCAGTTCCATCGCACGTTAAGATTAATCTTCAATTCTGAGGGACACTTCCCAAGTTCTTCGCTGTTAAAACTCAGATCATAGCCAGAACGTGCGAAGGTTGAAAAATTACAGAGATTGCTATTGCCTACATTGTTGACTCGTGGTAGCGTCCATCTTCCACACGGGCGTCGATGGGCGAAGAATCCGAGGAGATATTTTCGGCGAATCCAACCGTACTGCTACCGAAGTTGTATGTCGGCAGTAATTGTAGAGTTGGATCAGGACACGAGTTGAAACAACTCAAATTGATAGCCACGGCTAGTTTTCCTCAACCGTGATTTCCATCCAACAGACTGCTGCTTGGTTTCGTATTGCGGTCTTCCTCGGAATTGCAACCGAACGTAAGTAGAAGATTAACTCCGGGGATCTACTTACATGGGATTAGGCAGAGCCAGAATCTACTGGGCCAACTCGCTCTTCACAGAAGCCGACAGGACATACAACACTCGTGTAGTCAAGAGGCTTCGCGACGCTGGGTTTGAGGTATTCCTTCCGCAAGAGTCTCAGGTGAATGAATCTCCATCGCCCGCTTCGGAAGAAATCTTTAGGACTGATAGTGCTGCGGTCTTGGCTTCCCGGCTTCTCGTAGCATGTCTAGATCAAGAAACAATTGACAGCGGGGTTGCGTGTGAGGTCGGCTTGGCATATGCATTCAATATTCCAATAATTGGCTTATACACCGACATTAGACAGCATCGACAGGGGAAGGCCCGAATGTACAAAAATTTGTACGTCTTGGGTGCAATTGAAGCTCACGGCGAGATGGTGGCAAGTGTCGACGAACTTATAACCGCGATTCCAAAATATCTAGAGCCGATCTCAGATCCGACTTGCGCGCCGGTTGATCAACACTACGACGACGTGGCTCAAGATTATTCTGCATTCGTCAAGGAGTTGGAGTCTTGGTATGAACCTCCTTTGGATTGGGTGTTACACGTTGACGAATGGGTGAGAGTCAACAAGCCAAGCCGCATACTGGAGTTCGGCTGTGGGCCAGGTTATTTGGGGAAGCATCTTCGCGAAAATAATTCTGAAATTGACTATCTCGGGTTCGACAGTTCCAGAGGTATGGTGGCCCAAGCCCAGCGGACCCCTGAAGACAAGCCTTACTACACCTCGGACCTCGATCGTGTGCTGTCCGAAGGTCGCAACAAACCTTTCGATCTCGTAGTGGCCCCTTTCACGCTGCATGACCATATAGATAAGCTGCACACTGTTGAAGTGCTACGAGATTGCATTAGAGTCGGCGGGACAATCCTGCTAATAGACCTATCAACCCAAGACCTTCCAGAGGTGACCCGATACCTTCGCAACTGTTTAGCGCTACCCTGCATATTTCACGATAATAGAATTAGCCCTCAGTGGGTACTCGCGTGCTCTCAACGATCTGGCCTAGAGATTGTCTCTTTTGAATTTGCCTTGACTCACATTTCCTTTGCGTCTTTTGCTGACTTGAATCGCTACTTCGAAATGTTTGGCATCTATGAAGGAATGGACTTGCCTTTGGGTCTGCAACATCGAAGAGAGATTGACTGGCGGGTTCGTGTGAGGGACGCATTCGATGAATATTCTTTTCCATTTCGAGATCAACGAGTTTTCGTCGTATGCGCTCTCAAGAAGAAACCACAGGTAAACTAATCGCCTTCGAGGGAATTGATCGCGCCGGCAAGTCATCGGTAATTCGCGTGGTGCGCGATCTTCTCAGCAACTCAAAAACGCCGATTCGGCTCTGTGGAGAGAAGGAGTCCCCGTTGGCGAGCTTACTGGGCAGTGACGAACTTCGAAAGATGACTATGCTGATGAAGACATATCTGTTCGCAGCTGATCGGGCTTGGACATATGAGAAGACCTGCCTTCCGGCCTTGCGACAAGGCGAACTTGTGCTGTGGGACAGGTACGTTGACTCTGCCATCATCTATCGCACAGTAGAAATGACACAGAAGACTAGCGAAATCGATTTGGAGTTCGTTGAGAAGATTAATGAACCGTTTTTAAGACCGCATTTGACTATACTCATAGATGTTAGTGCGGAGACTTCGGCGGAACGGGCAGCAAAGGAGTCAGTATCGGAACCATATGACAGAGGATTTTTAGCTGCAGTCCGCAAGGAATACTTAAAACGAGCAGAGTTGAAAAGCTACAAGATCGTAAATGGGGAGCGATCGGTTGATATTGTGGCTGATGAAATCAGTTCTTACATTCGTGATCAGTTTAAGGAGATGTTTTGATGCAACTGAGGGTAGATTCGCAACGCGCCAAACTGGTGATACAACGCTTGCATGATGCCTTCGACAAGCGCATCGGTCTGCTTCAGGAGACGGGAGATCTAGTTGAACATCAAATACCAGAAGGTGTCGGAATACGGTCCCGAGAACACGCACTCTTCTTGTTTTATACGGTTGCAAACGACCATGGGATGAAATCGTCACGCCTTTATTCTCGAGCTAAAGAACTTTTCCAATTAAGACCGGATCTATTTGAACCGATCGCTGTCCTCGAGAAATATGACGGAGCTGATGATCCCAATCTGTTTGAGGACACGGGAAAGTTTCTTGGCACTCGATATCCCCGGGAAACAGCTAAAGGCTGGTACAACAACTCAGAAAGACTTCATAATTTCTTTGAAGGCGATCCCCGAGATTTGTGCCATCGTTACACTGATGCTCAAGACTTACTAAAAGAAATAAAGAAGTTCAGGGGATACGGACCCAAGACCGGTGGCCTACTATTGCGAGCCATTGTCGGACTCGAGTTTGTTGTGCCGCACAATCTCGACAAAGTGCTTGTGCCAGTAGATATTCACGATTCTCGGATTTCGTTTTTCACCGGCGTCGTTACCCAGGAAGGATCCGAGCAACAACCCTCCAGTGAGACATATTATTCGTACGTTCGTGACGTGCAACAGATCCTACGCGATACGTGCGGCGATCTGGGATTAACATGGATGGATGTGGATCGCGCCTTGTGGATCATAGGCTCCCGTGGCTGCGTCAGCTTGCGTTGTTCTCTGTGTCCTATCCAAGATCTGTGCAGTGTTGGTTGTGGTTCATCGCAACAGAGCTTACCCTTATAGTCGGTCAAATCTCGCATTCAAATCTTGCTGAGTGTGCCGCTGCCAAGCAGGAACTAAGTGCATCTCCTGCTCTCAGTAGTCATTGTCCAAACCGTCGGGCGGATACCACATGATAAAATCGTAAGGCGAGTAACGCTCGCTTGGTGGTGAGATTTGGCCTGGAGCTGTCGTGACTGAGACTATACAGTTCACACTAAACGGAAGCGTGCAAAACGTCGACATGCCACAGGACGCGACGCTCTTGGAGATGCTACGCGGTCCATGTGGACTGATCTCACCGAAGGACGGATGCAGCCCACAAGGTCAATGCGGTTGCTGTACTGTGATTGTAGACGGTCGTGCGGTTGTCTCCTGCACCATTCCTGCGATGAGCGTGGCGGGTCGCACGGTACTAACAATCGAAGGTTTTGAGACAAGGGTTCGGGACGTATTCGCAGACAGCTTCGTCACTTGCGGCGGTGTCCAATGCGGCTTCTGTACGCCAGGCATCGTCGCTCGCGCTCAGGCACTAATAATGTCCGATGCATCTCCATCTGAAGATCGGATCAAAAGCGCATTGAATGCTCATCACTGTCGCTGCACTGGCTACCGAAGCGTTGTTGATTCCATCAAAATGGCTGCAGCCGCCCTCAGCGGCGAAGAATTGCCCTCGGTGGTCACCTGAAAAGCGGCCATGTGTGGTCACTTGAAAACCGGCCATAGAGAGGCGGCCGGGACGAGTGGTTTTTTACGCTTTCGTTGTCGGTTTGTCCATCCTTATTTCCGCTAAGCGGCAAGCTCCGATTTAGTCCGCCAACTGCGTGGACCAAACTTCAAGACATGCCCGTGATGCAACAAACGATCGAGCATGGCCGTGACCGCGGCCGCATCGCCCAGCAGCTTGCCCCAGTCTTCCACCGGCCGATTGGAAGTCACGAGCGTGCTGGCGCGTTCATAACGGCGCATGATGATCTCTAACAGATCTTCCGCCGCGGTCAACGGCAACTTTCGCATGCCCAGATCATCAATGATGAGCAAGGGCCAGGCGACCATACTTTCGATGAACTCTTTGCGTGCACCATCGATAGTCGCTTCCGCAAGTTCGTCCAGTAGTGCATGCGTCTCTCGATAGAGCACGCGATGACCTTGTTGAATAACCGCCTGGCCAATGGCTTGCGCTACATGGCTCTTTCCGGAACCAGGTGGACCTAAGAAAAGTGCGTCTTCACGGCGATTGACAAAGTTGCCGCTGGCCAGCTCGAAGAGCAAACTGCGATTCATCTTCTTGTTGAAGCTGAAGTCGAAGTTATCAAGCGTCTTGAATGGATCACGAAAGCCGGCTTGCTTAATGCGCCGTTCCAGTAACCGATCCCCACGTCGGGTGAGTTCATCAGTGACCAGACAGGAGATGAGATCAATCGGGGCCATGGCTTCCGCCTGGGCTTGTTGCAGGCGCGTTTCGAGCACTGCGGCCATGCCGCCCAGGCGCAATTGTTTTAATGCTTGGCTCAACTCAATCAGATTCATGTCGCTTCGGACTCCTTTAGTCGTAGTTGAATGACGTCGCGGTACTGCTGTAGCTCACGGATCAAAGGATCAACTTGATGCAGGGTGAGTGGGAGGGCTGGTTGCCGTTCGAGATAACGCTTCACAAAGTGATATTCGTGCACGCCGAGCGCGAGCGCTTCGGTACAAGCTTCTTCAACTCTTGCTGGTCCAAAGCGCTTGGCTAGTGAGAGCACGCCCAGCATGCGGCGCACGCCCATCTGTCCCTGGCGTTGATAGATGAACTGACAAAGCTTGCCGATGTTGGCGCCGGCACGAGTGGCGCGCTCCAGCAGTTGGAGTGTTGATGATGGCGTGCGTGGTGAGCGATCCTCTTCCTGAATACGATGCCAACCACGTTTCTGGCGCAAGTGTTCGCGCAACAGTTGTCCAGTTTGCGGATGGAGCAAACGCACGTTGAGGCCGTCCCATTGCACCGGCACGCGCCGACCAATCCAACCCGACGGTGCGCTGTAGTAAGCGGCGGCTACTTCGACACAACCATCGAGGTTCACTACATGTTGGCCATATTCATAGAAGCGGAAAGGCTCGAGTGGTAGCGGCAACAAGTGCGGACGCTCTTCGGCAAACATCGCGCCCACTTGTCGTTTGGTGGTGCCATGAATGCGCGTGTCGGCCCAGTTTGTTTCCCAGCGATCGAGATAAGCCTGCGCTGCCTCCAGACTCTCAAAGCGTTGCCCTTTCAGTGGAGTCTTCTGGGCATGGCCCACGCCAGCTTCCACTTTGCCTTTCCGATCTGGATCCTTAACGCGACACGGCAGGGCGAGCGCACCGTAATGGGCCAACACATCACGATAGAGCGGGTTGAGCGTCGGGTCATGAATGTCTGCCTTGAGCACGCCTTCGCGCAGATTGTCGAGTACCACTACCCGCACGCTGCCACCTAAACGGCGAAAAGCTTTCTCGTGGAGTTCGGCCCAGATGCGACTACTGGAACGGAAGGTGAGCAGGCGGACGCACTTGCGACTGTAGCCGAGTGTCATCACAAACAGACGGGTGCGTCGGTACTTGCCGCTGTGGGGATCGCGCACCCATGCTCCAGTGCCGTAATCCACCTGCGCTTCCTCACCAGGCTCAGTAATGATCACCGCACGCGCTGGCTTCAGTTCGGGTGGGTGCAGTTTGTTAACGAAGCGTTTGACGCTTTGATAGCTATGCGGAAAGCTGTACTCCGTTACGAGGTCCTGCCAGATGGCGGTCGCATTCCGGCCACGTCCTAATGACTCCTGAATGAACTGCCGATATGGTTCACAACCGCTGAGCGTAACCGATGTTGCTGGCTTCGTTGTCAGCGGTGAAGTGCCGCCAGAGTCGGTGGTCACCTGTATGGCCGGTTTTGCGACTTTGGGCCGATTATCAGCTAGATCGAGTCCGCTTGTCGGCTCAGAGTCGGTGGTCACCTCTATGGCCGGTTTTGCCGTTCGCACCCAACCAGGAGCTCGCACCTGGATGCCGGCAGCCTTCAGATATCCGCTCGCCGTCTCGCGGCGCACACCCATGGCCTGCTCGATCCGGCGCAAGGACCAACCGAGTCGACCTAAAGCGATTATTTGTTGTCGTTTATCGTCGCTCAATACGTTGCTCATGCCGCGCGAGGCTACCTTGCCTCCGCGCGTCGTCAACGTCCCGGGCGACTACTCCTCTATGGCCGGTTTTGAGGTGACCCTATATGGCCGCTTTTGGGTGACCCCCGAGGGAATTGCCGGCCCAGGAGAAAGCTAGTGCAGTTGGCAGTAATACACCGCGTGTCGATGGTCGTCGGTTGACACTTGGTGAAAGGGAATTCATTGATGACATGAGTTTCCCGGGAATGCTTCACGGCGCTTTATTGTTATCGGAACATCCGAGAGCGTTGATCAAGAGTATTGATACGCGCGCAGCTTCAGCCCTTTCGGGAGTGGTGGCTGTTGTCACCGCGAAAGACACACCAGGACAATGTTACCAAGGACTGATCGAGACTGATTGGCCCGTGTTTGTGAGTGAGGGTGAAGAGACTCGTTACATCGGGGATGTGCTTGCCGCAGTCGCGGCTAATGACAGGAGAACCGCGCGAACGGCAATCAAGCTAATCAAAGTCAAATACGAAATATACCAGCCTGTTACTAATCCTGAAGATGCACTTAAAGCCGATGCCCCGCACATACATCCGGGTGGAAATCTTCTTAGCAAGTCGACTATATCTCGGGGTGATGTTTCGAAGGCTCTCCATGAGTCTGCGCACGTCGTAACACGCAGCTTCCAAACACAATTTATCGAACACATGTTTCTTGAGCCGGAATCTTGCATTGCTTTACCAAAAGATGACGGCCTTCAGATTTTCAGCCAGGGACAAGGAATCTTTGACGATCGCAGGCAGGTAGCTTCATTTCTTGATCTACCCTTGGAGAAGGTATATGTCACGTTGGTTTCAAACGGTGGTGCGTTTGGTGGAAAGGAAGATCTGAGCATCCAGGCGCAAACTGCCTTGCTGGCGAAGGTTACTGGCAGACCCGTGAAACTCACCCTAAGCCGCGAAGAAAGCTTCAGGTTCCATCCCAAGCGCCATCCTATAAGAATGACCTACACAGTAGGGTGTGATGGGGACGGCAATCTGACGGCGGTTAAAGCCAGGATTATCGGAGACAAAGGGGCATATGCATCCGTCGGCTCCAAAGTATTAGAGCGGTCGGCAGGTCACTGTGTTGGGCCATACAAAGTAGATAATGTTGACGTGTTTTCACTGGCTGTTTACACCAACAATCCACCTTGTGGAGCCATGAGGGGATTTGGAGTAAATCAGTCGGCGTTTGCTATTGAGTCGATGCTCGATATTTTGGCCGAGAAGGTGGGCATTGATGGTTGGGAAATTAGGTATCGTAACGCCCTTGACGTTGGGGATCGGTTTTGCACAGGTCAGAGGCTTGAGTCCAGCGTTGGGCTTAAGAAGACCTTAGAAGCAGTCAAAGATATCTACAAAAAGGCCCGATATGCTGGCATTGCTTGCGGTATTAAGAATGTAGGCATCGGGAACGGTGCCACCGAATATGGTAGGGCGGCACTGGAAATTCATAAAGACGGTATCGTGATCCACACGGGCTATACTGAAATGGGCCAAGGTCTGTTTACAGTTTTGCTTCAAACCGCTTGCGAAGAGACAGGATTACCAGCCGACGCTTTCAGTCAAGTGTTGGCTAGCACCAAATACGAGTTAGATTGTGGTCAGACAACCGCCTCGCGGGCCACGTTCCTTGGCTGCCTTGCGGTTCAGGATGCTGCAAAAAAACTGAAAGCTGATCTGGCAAAAGTTGGTTTGGCTGAATTAGTGGGAAGGACCTATTTTGGAGAAACCAAGATAGAAGATACTCATCCTTTGCAGACTGATAGAGAAAATGCCAAGACTCATTTTGCATATGGATTCGCTACCCAGGTTGTGATTCTGGATGAGGGAGGACATATCGCCAAGGTGATCGCCGCGCATGATGTCGGAAGGGTAATTAATCCAGGCTTACTGAAAGGACAGCTTGAAGGCTCAATTCACATGGGATTAGGCTTTGCGTTGACTGAAGAATTCAAGGTTAGAAACGGTGTACCCCGGAATTTAACAGTTAATGGGCAAGGGCTTATCCGTGCGAGACGCATGCCCGAGATCGAGATAATTCTGATAGAAGATAAACACCCGATCGGTCCATATGGTGCCAAAGGTGTAGGCGAAATCGGCTTAATACCTACTGCACCAGCAGTAGCTGCTGCGCTCTATCGTTTCGATGGTATTCGGCGGTTCAAATTGCCCATGCGAAACTCGGCTGCGTCCCGGTTCGCTCGCGGTGCTGCGAATTATTGATCGTGAGACTTGTAACATCACCACTCTGGACAACCAGTGAACTCAACCTAATTTGTTGAGAATACGTTCGACCAAAAGGTGAGCGTTAGTCTGATTGTTTGAACATTCATAAATCCACGCAAAGACTTGCTCATACGCCCGTCTTTTAGCAGCCGGCATTGTTTTCAAAGATTTCGCCGGCATATGGCGGCGGCTGGTGTTTTTGACTTCTTTTTCCAGCGCCTGTATTGCGCTTACCAACGTGTTCTTTCCATCTGCTCCCAACTGCTCTCGATTCGCGGCTCGTCGCATCATCGTTAAATGCTGCTCCACCTCAGTCAGTACTCTCCTATGTCCTTTCAACCCGATACTGCCTTGTCTTATGGCTTTTAGTTTTTCTTTTACAACGCCTTCCCGTCGATGAAAATCTCGCACAACATTGCGAACCATTGAGCTCTTACGACATCGCGAGCTAATATCTCTCGCGATAGGCGTAATGTGGTTTGTAAGATGATTGAAGTGAATATTTTGTTCATAGTGATCGCGTCGACCATTAGGAACTATTCGATCGTCGATCGTGTGGATCTCACCTACACACCAAGAGTTAAAGCGGGATTCCGGAAATAGATCTTGAAAGAGATCGTTCCCACCAACCTGAATATTCCCACAACGGATCCTTAGCCCGCGGATCTCCGCCGCAGGAATCGCTCCCTTGTAATTATGATGAAGGACCCAGCCAACCGCCCCTACACCTCCATCCAATGATGAAAGCGAACAGAGTTCAACGTCTACAAACTCATCGTACGGAGCGCCCTGGAGTTCCAACTCGTTTCGGTGGGGTCGGTAAACTGGTCCGTCAAGTCCCTTAATGCGAATATCAATGTCTCCAAGGGAAATGTGGGAAGCAAGGACTGATTGAATTTGTTCCGCGAACCTAAAACTTGGACAAAACGGAACAGGGGCAACTTGCGATAGGTACTTAGAAATCGCGAACGGGCTCAGTAACAAATCATTCTTTTGACGGATCAGACCTTTTAACTCAACCTCAAAAAAATGATCAGGCCACTCCGCTCCGGGGATACTTCTGATCTCAACTGCTTCGTTTATGACATCCTGCAGTGTTAAGTCTGTTCCGGGCGAACGCAATGTCGCCTTGATTTTTCGGCAGTCCCATCTCATCTCATTTACTAGCGGATCGCCCGTAGCACGAGATCTAAAGACAAGCTCCTGGCAGTAACCCAACCCTGCAAGCCTGCCCACGCCTCGAAAACCTCGGGCTTTTTTGCCCCGCTTCGCGCTAGAACCGAATGAGGATAGACGCTCTTCAAACTGATCTCGCGTTAGCCCGCAGCCGTTATCACGAATCCAAACAGTCCGGCTCGTGACGTCGTGATCAATAAAAACCCGGCCCACGTCAGTTTCGGAAAGAATTCCTTGTGAACGAGCCTCGTCGATCGCGTCGGCTGCATTCTGGATATACTCGCGATACAAAGACATTGGGTCGATATACATCGAGCTACTAAGCAGCTCCAAAATGTCCTTGCCAACGATTATCGGATCAGAATGACTTCGCCAAGAATTCGTAGTATCGGTGAGAGTAACGACTTTAGCTTTCATAGGAGCGCCAATTGTGAGGTATTTGCACTTTTTTGACTCTTCGAACTGTGTAATAGCTCATCCAGTCCGGCATCTTCAACTAATTCGTCTTCGGGGAGTATCTCGTGAGGCTGCGTCATAGCTCTTTGCCTTTCCCAAAGAAGCGCCTCCTCAGCGTGCGAAGGTGTACGATAAAACTGAAGTACATTTTTCAGTTTGAAACTTTTGGTTTCATGCGCCAATGTCGAGAAGTTTCGAGGCTCGGTCGAGGAAAGAAGTGTAACCAACTCCTCCTTCTCAGACTCGCTTAATCGTGAAAACTTCGATTCATAATCATCAAATTCGGCCTTCCCACCCAATTCCTCATACCAATCGCGATGCAAGATGTAATGGTGAGGACGTATCAGAAGATCCTCAAAATTCCCGACTCCATCACCAAACGCGCGCTTGAAAAAAGAAGGGTTCCCGCTGACTACTCCGTGAGTTGCCTGAAGAATCATCTGTATCGACCGTAGTCGATATCTGTTCCATTTTTCTCCAATGTAGGAACGGTCAGGTCGGTCCGTTGGTTGGTATCGCATCGGGAATGACCAGATTCTTATTCCTAACTCCTCGTTTAGGTCTACGTTTAACCTCATCCTCTCATACAGGTCAGCCGGCGAATCATGAAAGTTGTAAAGCATGTAGTTCGATAGCTCGGTGAGGCCGAACTGATGTGCGTACCGAATTGCTTTCTCATAGGGCTTACGCAGTCCCAGGTGATCAAACGCTATTCGCAAAGGCTTGATACATATCCGGGAAAGTTCTCTCAGAAACACCGGGTCTTTACACAGTATCCTAGCGTCCACGCCTTGATTAAAATCTACTCGTCTCTGTACAGGTGGTCTACCGCTACGCACCAGCTTTGCGCCGGGGATGAACCCAAGGTCCCGGATTTCAGCAATAATCTCCTTAAAATTGGGTGAGGCGACCACGTTGTTATCCATCAACGTCAAATCTTTCTTAGGTCCGTATAATTTCTCTACGCCTTTCACCAACGCAGAGATGGATTCAGTGTCACGTTGTGGTCCTTCCAACTTTGGCACTCCACAGAACCCGCATGTCCGGATACAGCCACGGGAGGCATACGCGAAATAAGCGTCACGAACGGGATACTTGTAGGAAATCTGATCGAGAATGCTGTAATCAGGAATAAGATCCTCAATAGGTGTGCCATCGCAATCATCAGAGTAGAGTTCCTCTGAGAAATCATCTAACTGCAATGCAATCGCCGGGGCTTGACCTAACAGCCCTTTGATGAATCGAATCCCGTGCCATCTGGGTTCTGCAAGGAATCGCTCATGCATCAACGACGCGGCAATTCCACCAACGAAGACCTTGTCAGAGTGTCCGTTTGCGGCGAATAACGCGAAATCGATGCTTTGGGAAATCTTCTGGAATTCAAAGGAAAAGAGGGTCGTTACGTAAATGCGATCCCAGGCAGTAGTCAATACAGTCCGGTCTTCGCCCTTGATGAAGCGTACGTCATCTTGTTTTCCGAGTGGGCCATGGTATTGAGCAAGTTTCATGAGACCCAGTGGCGGGTATTTGTTTTTATAGCTTGGCTCAATCAATAGAATGTTCTTGTTAGCCATTCGAGACGATCCTGAGTCTACGTTTTTCTCGCATTGATCTTAAAAGCTCAAGTGCGCGCTTCACTCCTGACTGACCACCGAACCCTTTGAATGGTCCACTTGTGGTCCAGTCGGGATCATTAAGAAACTCTGCCAGTTTGGTGACGAAGTATCGCTTATCTACTTGGTGAGTAATGCTTTCTGAGTAGAGATCGCCCGCTATTCCCATTAATGAGTACACCCCAACGCCTTTAGTAACGAGAGACTTGCGCGGATTGTCCCACGATTCTCGCAATAGAATGGCAACAGCTGACCAAAAATCGAGCACGATTTGAGCTGCGGATGCTGGCGAGTGCTGACGTAAAATATTTGTCTGTTTGAGAAACCGTTTAATTGCCTTCTGCATTGTGCGCAATGAAGCTCGCCTCATTAGACCAGACGTGGCAGTTCCGCCAAGATCCAATTGTCTATACCAAGGCGAGTCAGTGTTATTGTTTAGGTAAAGTGCAATAAACAGTTCGGGTCGTTCCCCGGCCAAGTCCTGAGTCAGCGTAGCATCATGAAAATCTAGCAAGCTAGAACTCAGCCCCTTGGCTTTACTATTGATAATATTGAAGATCTCGGTTTCCTCTCGCACAGAGAGCCCGAGATAACACATAAAGGGGAGTACTAGATCAAGATCACTGAGATAGCCGAGTCGGTGTTGACAATCAACTTGTGCGAGCACCTTCCCAGCATCACCACGGATCGTCAATGTAGCAAGGGGTCGGTCTAGTTCCTCGACTTTCCAAGCGTTATCTGAAGAGGGACGCAGATTGAAGGTGAGTGGGATCGTTGAGCTCAACGATTGCTGTATGTAGTTGCGAAAATCCAGACTGTGCCGAGAGTTGAGGCGTCGCTGGTACCCGCGCCCTGTATCTTCATCCAAGACATCGGCGAAACTAATTCTATGCAAGATATTAGCAGGCGCAAAACCCAATAAAACCCGCTTCTTAGACGAATATCCCAACACACCAGCAATGCGGATTGAGGTAAAGGTTGCAGGCATGGTCGATTAATAGAAGACAAAAATGAAGTAAACGGCTGCAATTATGGCATCGTTTCTTCGTTTGTCAATGAAGTTCTTTTGTATTCCATGTAGTTTTGGTTAGTTCTATTGATATTATTTGGAGCCGTAACCTCGAGCTATAACTTCAGTGCTCTCTTCTGGAGTGGTGCAATCTTGACTCTGGAGATTTTATTATTCGTAAGGAAGAGGGCCTCACCCTTTTGCAGTCGGGCGATGTCTCCTGCTAATTGTTCAGGATTTCTTGGTTCTAGGCACTTATTGGCTAGTTGGTGGGATAATCGATTGCCATGGTCAAATGTTTGGAAAATCAGCTTTGAGGCCGTATTGCCAAATACCGTACGGTTGAAGTCGGTCGGCTGTTGGGAAGCCAAAATGAGTCCAAGTCCAAACTTGCGAGCTTCCCGAACCAACTTATCGATCGGGCCCTCGCTGTTGAAAGAAAGGTTATGAGCTTCGTCCAATACACAGTAACAGTCTAGATTATGAGGCCCACGCCTCCTCAAATAGTGATAAAGGTCCCACAATAGAAACTCCGTAACAACTTTTTGCGTGCGATCTTCCAATCCTTTCAGTTGAATGATCAAAGTTGAGGCAGCGGATTGCCCAAGTGATTCCCAATTCACACTTACGCCCGAATCGCGGAAAGTATCAAACAAGAAAAAGGTAGATATATGGGATTTGAGACCCTGTGCTTTTCCCGCTCTCTTATCTGATCCACTTGACGCAATGCGTCTTAGTTTTTCATTAAGATCTGAACAGGATGGGCTTCTTTGATGCCACGTGCTGGGCTCCGCTTTAACGATTCCGAAGTCTGCAAATAACTCAATGATTAGGTCTCTCAATAAGGCGTGTTGTTGTACGCCTATGCGATAGACTCGACCGAAGCAATCCGCTACTCGAACCGCAACATTTATTGGTCCGTTCGAATCGCCAGGGTGTATTTGTAGCGGGTTCAGGTTTATCCCCTGCTGGCTTGCAGACACTTCTTGCGGTAGTGCTAAGTCAATAAACTGTCGTGGAGCTGAATCGAGATCAAATCCTCGACCAAAGTCGATAATAAATGATCGAATTCCTCGAGCCCCTAATTCAGCCACAATGCATTGGATTGCATAAGTCTTTCCGAAGCCACTTTCTCCTACAATCATTAGATGAGGATTCGCGGTACCGGCTTCAGGATGGGGATCCCAACAAACGGGAATTCCCATGGCACTATCGTTTCCCAATAGAATGGCCGTCCAGGTTCGACCAGCACATACGTCACCATCGCGAGAGCTCAGTTCTTCAGTCGGTGAAGAGGCGAGGTAGTCTTTAACGGTGAGTTCCGGGACGGCGTTTTGACCGTCGCCATACGATCCCATTGTTTTATGAGCCTTAATAGCGGCAACTTGTTTACTTGAGACACCAAGTTCTCTACAAACATCGGCGGTTGACCGACCTGAGGATAGAAGGGAGAGAATCCGGGAGCGGGTCTCATCGTTGATTTTTACTTTGCTCACTTATCTTACACTTTGCTCCGCAATAATCGCTTGTGATTTCTCGTCTTTGCCTCTCGCGTTATAAAGTTCTTAATCACGTGTATGACTTGTCCAGTTTCGAAAGCTCGAGTACGGACACTAGCTTCGGCACCGGTTGTCCTTCCGCATAAAGACAGCACGGTTCAGTAAGCAAAGAATCCGGAGATTCCAAGACGAGGCTGAGATTCGGATCTCGCCCTTTACTATAAATAACAATTATTGTGTTCATTACTCTTTTGTACAGAGCATGGTGAAATAACTTAACGTCCATATCGTGCTCTAGAAGACTTTGTCGAAGCAATAGACGGATAGCTAAAGAGCGGAGCTGAACACCTTTTGCCCCTTGTAGTAATTGAATGTCTTCGGAATTCACGATCTTCTTCAACGTATTAGTATAAACAGCAGGTCCTTTGTCGTGTGGCATATACGTCCACGCAAGAACAAAGGCTCGATTCTTCTGTCGAGCATGTTTTGCAAAGTAGCTTCGCAAACCTGCTATCTCTTGAGCAAAGGGATCTTGCTTTACTATTCCACCACCAAGGAAATCAAGAAACGCAACATCCGCCACCAACTCTTCGACTGGATATTTGTCTCGCAGATACTCCCACAAGCGGCCTGTCACGAACTTTCTTTGCTTTAACCGTAAATTCGAAATAGCCCTCCGTGCTTCGTCCAAGACTGATTCTTTATCATCAACGCAAATGACGTTCTTGAGGATTCCGTCTAACTTGATTATGTCCAGGGCTCGCGCGGCTGGGAGCCCTAAATATGTGAGGGCACTCCGATTGAGGGTCTCAGCTCCATCAAGAAGCAACGACCGAACAGCGTCTTTTGCGTAACTTTCTTCGAAGGTATCCATCTAATTATCACTCGTCATCTGTCACTCAGAAGAAGATCCCTTATTATCTCCAAGATTTGTTCGATCTCGTCCGAAGTCAGACCGATTTGAGTTAGTCGCGGAACTGCTCTTCCCAGGCGCGCTTGAATTTCATTGAAGCTTATTACTTGGACTTTTTGTTTGTCTTTTGAAACGGTCGAAGCCACTTTTCTTTTTTCCGTTACAGCCCGCTTCTTCGAGGAGCTATATTTGTCGAGTAGCTTAGCCTCTTTCAGAATTTTTCGAGCTTGTTTTCGAATCGGCTCAACCTTCGGATCCTTAGCTGCTGCCCGTTGTCTCTCTTCGAGTTTTGTCTCCGGTTTTGTTCGTTTGGATGCTTCCTCTATGAGCTGAACTGCTGTTGCAATCTGGCCCTCTGCCTGTATTCTGTCTGCGGGTGACAGACCTCCGCGTTGCAACCTCTCGGCTGCTCCAATAGCATGACGAAACTTGCGCTCTGTACCTATTGTGTCGGACTTACGCTCACCTTGCTGTTCGAGTTGTTTGTAGAAACCCTGAAGTGCAGCGATAAATGTTTCTCTTGCAGTCCCAGCCCGTAAATCTTGTCCGCTTGCGTCTGGTCGGATATCGTCCGCCAAGATATGTATTTCTCCAACATACCAGTTTGGGAGAGTAGCTCTAACCACGCCATTGCTATAGATGTTCTTTGGTCCAATCGGGACATTTAACTTCTTGAGTTGGAGTCCTTTGCCTCCCAACAGATGTCGGTCCTCATCAATTGTTCTCACCTCGCCAGAAATATTTGCTACTTGTTGTCACCCAAGCCTTGGCAACAACTTGTCTGCCTACCATAATGGGCTGCTCTGTTGGTTCTGGCAGATCATCTGGTAATCCGCGTTCAAGTGGATCACCATCAAGACTAATATGAGTCAAGACGTATCCTGCTTCCCGACAAATGTCATGAATTATTTTGTAGGCGCCGCCTTCTGATGAAAACGGGACCGGGCACGACTCCACGATAATGCTCCTAAGGTCTGAGTTCGGATCGGTGTAGTCATAAAGACGATTCAACTCATGACCATTAACTGACTTAGGTGGTCCATCGCATACGACTTCAACCGTTGTGCCTTGAGAAAGGCCTGTGGATGTTCGTTCCCCAAAAGAAATGCATTTCGAGTTATTCAGAATATCTTCCAACGTCGTGGCCGGGCCCATAATGGAATATATTTCCCGAACGTCAATCACGAGCTGAGCTTCGGATGAATGATTCTTTTTGTTTGAGGTAACAATAATCTTTGAACCTGCACCTATAGTTGACCAGGACCCAAGTCCTCTGAACCCAGTGGCATTGGTGAGTTCTTCTTGCTTTTTACATAGGCTTATTTGTACAAACGCTTTCAGCTCGTCGACTGTGAGACCTATTCCGGAATCAGCTATTAATAGCCGGCCAATACCTGTCTCGTTCCTTTCTCTGGAAATCACGATCTCCCTCTCTACTTTTTCATCCTCAAGTTCATCTGGGTCGACCGCGAGATAAGCATCGTATGCATTTTTAACAAGTTCGCGCATAATTTGCTTTGGTCCCGAATAAATGTCGCTGGACAGCTGGTCAATAATTTCAGAACCAATGTCTCTCAACGTGAACTGAACTGCTTTTTTCTTGAATTGGTCCGTCATGCTAGGGCCTCCGAGTAAACCCCTTAACTCCGAATGGGTGTGGGTATGAGAAATTCAATGCTAAAACGACGTGCTTTTTGGACATTGTGTGCGGTTTGGTAAGCTGCTTCAGTATATGCTATTGAGCTATGCCCTTGAAAGTGTCCCTGTAGAACCAAACTAAGACGCGGAAGCGTTGAAATGGCCAAATCTAGTATTGAATGGACGGAACTAACATGGAATCCGGTAACTGGTTGCACAAAGATCAGTCCGGGGTGCAAACACTGCTACGCTGAACGCATGGCTTTAAGACTAAAGGCGATGGGGCAGCAAAACTATGTGAATGGCTTTGACCTGACGCTTCATGCCCGCGTCCTGGAGTTGCCGTTCAAATGGAAAAGACCACAAACCATTTTCGTGAACTCGATGAGCGATTTATTTCACGAAGATGTTCCGGTTGGTTTTGTCTTAGAAGCGTTCGACGTAATGCGAAGGGCCAATTGGCACCGCTATCAGATATTAACGAAGAGATCTAAGCATCTCCTTGAACTTAATCACCAAATTCACTGGACACCGAATATCTGGATGGGTGTCAGTGTTGAGGACAAGGATTATACGTTTCGCATTGAGGATCTCCGACGCACAGATGCTCACATTAAGTTTCTTTCACTTGAACCACTGCTTGGACCGCTCCCTCAATTGAACCTAACTGGCATTGATTGGGTAATAGTAGGCGGAGAGTCGGGGCCGGGCGCCAGGCCGATAGCCCAATCCTGGGTAATCGACATTAGAGATCAATGTGTTAGAGCCGGGGTACCGTTCTTCTTTAAGCAATGGGGAGGCGTTAATAAAAAGCGCGCAGGACGTCTGCTTGAAGGTCGAACGTGGGACGAGATGCCGAAAGTAGTCCATTAGCGTAAGAAAGTGGTCGACTAGATTGAGCCTTGTAGAATTTGATTTAAGAAATTTGTCCTTCCTTGGTACTGTGTTGGAGCGCGCAAGCTGATGCACCCTCGACCATCTGAGAAGCTGGTTAAAGCGTTTATTGCCGAACCTGAAACGATCGGAGTGTCGAACTGTTGGCGGAAATTGCCGGATCTGCCGGACTATTTTTTGGTGCTCTTGCGCGCTTTGCGCGGACGCCCAACCTTTCGATGCTTCACTGCCTCGAGGTCTTTCGGATCGATCAGCCACTCACGGCCATATTTAAACGCCTTTAGTCGCTTTGCCTGAATCAGCGCCCGCACTCTATTCTGCGTCACACCTAAGCGTTTAGCTGCTTCAGCAGTGCTGATGATCTTCATGGCCCAAAATTATAACATTCCGCAAAACTATGGCGTCTCGCCATAAATTCTTTGACAAACGAATACCCTGTCTTTATAGTGGCCCCACAAAACGAGCGGGCTGACAAGTGCTCTAACACTCATCAGCCCTTACACAGCCGACTCCTAGCCGGTTAAGCAAAAGGAATCGCCATGCATAACAATCCTAACACGGACTCAGAGAGTCCGCTGCCTGATAGCGAAGACTGGCAGATTGTCCTCGAACCATATTTCGCACACCCTGAAACCGCACTCGGTTTAGGACGGCAGTTTGCGTCAATCCGACACTGCCTCAAAGCCAAGCCGCCAAACGTGCTACAAGCACTAGACTCGCTTGATCTGGCGGTTGAGGCTCTGTTTGAGCATACGCGGTTTCAAAGCGGTGCTTATGAACTGTACCAAACCGTGATCGAGGGTCGCGCAGATAGAGAACATGAAACACTCGCAGAGAGCTTAGGAGTAAAACTCTAATGGGCCACGCAAGACCACGACCGCAACGTCTCGCCTCGAAGCTGTTGCAGATCCGTCAGTGGCTGGGTATCTCCCAGCCTCAGCTAGTTAAACGGCTCGGCGTTCAGAACCAGATCCACTACCCCAATATCTCGAAGTACGAATTAGACAAGAATGAGCCGCCGCTCGGTATCCTGCTCGCCTACTCCCGTGTAGCAGGAATTCCAGTTGAGAGAATCATTGACGATGATTTGGATCTGTTCGATTAGTAAAGAGTTCACGCTGCCCGAAAACTGCTTAACTGAAGTTAATTCGCGGTCGTGTTAAGAGACAGATCGTTTAGCGTCCAGACTGATTTAGTAATGCCTTGAGCCATCGCGGAGTGCATCGCGACTTCATGCCGAGTATTGCGATATTTCGTCACGTGGAAAACACTAACCAGCCGAACAGAGTCGATGTCAGATGATGCCAGATGAAAGAGGATCAATAAGATGAGAGGCCCACGGTTCACAAATAGCATGGAAAACGCGGGCAGCTGTAAGCGTGTCCATCGCAGGACGAAGAAGTGGTCGTTGTTGGGCGCGGCGCCATTCACCGTACGGTATCACAAGCAGATCCGTCGCCAGTACGCACATGTCGCCTTTGTTTGCGGCCCACCTCAATTCGCTGGTCCTGTTCCAGGTGAAACTCGGGCCGCCATCAGCAAATGTCTCGATTGTTCAATGTCGATGATTCTTTGTGCTGCGACGATGCCAGAATAATTTGTGGCGATTACATCAACTGTCGTCAGGGTGGTGGTTTGCGAGTACTTCCGACGAAGTGTGCGTTGCGGTCCCCGAGGTTTTAATCAAGGTTCAGGAGAGAGGACACCGTGTGTCGTTGATGTGAAGAACTAATAATCCCAAACGTATGCGTCGCGTTCCCTCGAGTTCTTAATTGATCGTTTCAGGCAAACGAACCTACTGCTATCTTTGTCTTGTTTTCTGGAATCTCGGTCGTTCATCAGTCTCGAATCGAGGTCGTTCATATCTTTCGAATGCACGTGTTTGCGTCTGAGGTTGGTTGTGGCGAGCGACAAAGTGTCCCAGCTTGTTATCTAGGTCTTTAATTATTGCATCCGATTGTGTCGGAGCTACAAAACGAGGGGATGAAAAAGATTCTCTATCAATTCTAGTTTTCAACTCTACCTGCACACGTTGCCTTTCCATCTTCTCTCGTGCCACCGCTTCACGTTTTGGTTTTTCTTCTGTTTCCTTCTGCTTTTGCTGTTCCTCCTGCCGATTTCGTTCTTGACGAAACGCTTTAACAGCATTATCAAATTTGGATTTGATCTCTCGTTTTATGCGGTCCATTTCAGAAAGTGTTTTGGGTATCATCTTTCCCCACAAAACTACTTCGCATGCTGCTCGCATTTTCATCGTTCGCAATTCAAAAACTAATGGTTCGAGATGTTCCTCCAGATCAAACCTTCGCTGATCATTCATATCGACTCCGAGCGTCTCCGTGAAACCGTAACTGTATCGCCCTACGTGAAACTCGCGTCCGATTTGCTGAATCTTATGATCTATAGGAAAGTATTTGGGTCCGTTTGCGAGCAGCTTAATTCGTTGATCCTGTTTCCGGAGAAACTCGATCGCCCTCTTTCTAGCTTCTTCACGCTCTCTTATTCGGTTTTCTTCTGCCACTGTTAGAAACGCGGGTTTCTTTTCCACGGTAGAATTGTTTGTGTGCGAAGGGTGACGCTTTTGCCTGCCGAGTCCATAATAAAAAAACGCCGCATGAACACGTTCGTCAGTAAATTTTTTTGACGGGTGCGACTTGTAGATAATCGTTTTTGCTTCGCGATCAAATTCATCTAGCCCTGCCATAGACACCTGTAATTGTGCGCCGCAATGCCAGCATTCCGTGTATAGGATGTCACCAGGATCCGTGTCAAAGCGCCTCATTTCTTCGTAAGAGGTTTCCGTCAGGGCATATCGGCACAATGCGCACCTGAGCACATGTCGATATTGCAATTCGAGCTTCACAAGGCGCGTGTTGAGGGTCTTAATCGCCATGTTGACCGAACAACCGATCGTTTTCTTCCGCTTTCGTTCTAGCCTTCAAGGCTGCTTCGATTTTCTCAATGCGATCCTCTAGCTCAAACATCTCGTGCGACTTCAAACCATAGTGAAGGATCGCCCTAGCAGACTGTACAGCGGCCCATGCGTTCGGCGAGTCCAAATTACGACGAAGACAATTGACCGCTTCTGTTGTTGCACCTTGCAAAGATCCGAGAGCGTCGTGGAAGACTTTCTTTTGAGCTTGTCGATATTTCTGTCGGAATTCGTCTTCTTGCAACCAACGCCAAAGTGTTGCCTGAGAGATACCAGCCGCTTTGGCGGCTTCTGGGATTGTCGGATGAGCCAATAGAGCGAGGATTGCCGCGTGCTCTTTGCGAGATCGCTTATCGCCGTGGCCTCTTGAGCTTTGATTTGGTTGGCTTAGGTGAAGTTCGCTGGTAGCCGCGTTTTTCATCTGTATCTTCCATCAACCAATCTGAATGTTCACTTGATGCCAGCTTCTGCGTCCCCATTACGATCACTGCCACGATCGAGGTAAGCTCTTAAATCTTCGTCTTTGACCAGGACGCGACGCCCAAATCTTCTGACTGGTAGGCGTCCTGCTCTCACTTCATTCCGAAGAAAAGCCACGCTCAAGCCGGTTGATTCAGAAATCTCGGCTAAACCCCAAGACATTCGTTGGAACATTGGGGACTGCTCCATTGCTACCACCTCCTTACAAAAGAGTTTTTGATCTCCTGTTTCCCAATATGCTAGTGTGTCACAGTTTTACGATCGCGTGAACCGATCGGGAATTCATTTTGATTATGCACATATATTCTGACAAACGGCTACTATTCATGCCTGAACTTTTGTATGTGTCCCAAAGGGTGAAAGCGTGACTCAACGGTTTATTTAAGACAAGAGCGCTAAGTCAGTGATGGTAAACAAGCCGACAGTTCCAGGGGATCGTGGTGACGACACTCAGATCAGTCGAGTTTCGTTAGTTCCGATTCCCAATCAAGTGGCAGAGCTGATACGGCTAGCTAATTTAGTACCGCAGTCAGATCGGCGCTCGGCTGGCAACGGAATTCATGTTTTGACACAAAGGTGTTGGGCTAAAGCAGATGAAGAACAGGCTGCCAGGTCGGTGTCTTATCTACAAATGTATCTTCGAGACTGGCCACTAGCGCTTAAAGCATTCGTGCTCTGGGACACGCATGGTCTCTACGTTGAACTCGACGGACATTCAGCGCCACTACAGGACCACAGCCATTTGCAGGTTCGCGAGAATATTAGTTTGTTGGATGAGTCAGATTCAGGCCTCTACATCAAAGTCGAAACGGCCAATGAGCGTTTCAGGCAGGAAATAGGATTCGTAAAAAACAGGAATTCCTCACAAGCGAGTCTTGAGGTCGCTACGACCTATGTCGCCGAACCTCTTGGATTGTTGGGAGGGTACGATGTGGGTGAATGCAAATTTGAGCAAGTGGGAATTTCTCAGCTTGCACTTAGAGCAAGGCAACGGTTTTTCTTTGTGTTGGCAGCGGAAGAATTGCTGTTTGCTCTCACAGAGAGAATCCCGCAGAACGAGCTCGACCAACTTTGGTACGTACCAGAATGCGATTTGTTTAGTGGCGGTCTGCACGTCGAGAATGATCGATTGCACATACTTCCGCCGGTATTGTTTTCCTTCCTTTTAGACATACCTATCAGTCGCATTCATAGTTGTATTGTGTGTGGTGATTATTTTTGGGCGGGCAGGAAAGATAAGTCAGTGTGTTCGGCTAGGTGCGGAGCGACGAAACGAAAGCGCAAAGAACGGAACCGCTATGAAGAAATAAAGCTTGGAGATCGAGTGCCGAAGAAACGAGTAAATGCACAGCACGGTACCAAGAAAGGATAATTTGATGGCAATCTACAAACGAGGCCGAGTCTATTGGTATCAGTTTGTTTTCAATAACCGACGTATTCAATGTTCGACCAAACAAGGTAATCCTCGCGTTGCGCGACAGATTGAAGCCGCTCACCGAACCAGGTTGGCAAAAGGCGAGGTGGGGATTGAAGCTCCGAAGAAAATTCCAACACTTGCTGAATTCGGATCTAGATTCAAAGCAGAAATAAAAGTGCATTGTGCGGGCAAGCCGAGAACCATCGCCTTTTGGGAGCAGAAGCTGATGAGGCTTCTCGAATTCACACCACTTGCATCGGCACCGTTGGACAAAATCAATAAGTCTCTAATAGCGAGTTACGTGCAGAAGCGCCACGGCAAAGTTGCTGTAGCGACTATCAATCGCGAGTTAGCAACCTTAAGGCGCATTCTGTACTTGGCTCATGATTGGAATGAAATCGCCGCGGTACCGAGAATAAGGCTGCTCAAAGGTGAACGTAATCGCGATTTTGTTTTCTCGCATCAGCAAGAGAAAACTTATCTGGAAGCCGCGCCTCAGCCGCTCAAGGATGTTTCTATTCTGCTCCTGGAGACCGGACTACGTTTGGGTGAGGCACTTGCGCTCAAGTGGTCCGACATAGAACTTGATGCGGCGAGTGGAAAGAAGCTTGGTTATCTCTTCGTTCGCGAAGGGAAGTCGAAGAACGCAAGGCGACACGTGAGTCTGACTCCGAGAGCTCAGGAAGTGCTTGTTAATCGATCGCTGGAGAGTAAGTCAGAGTACGTTTTCGCAAATCAAGCCGGCAATCCTTACTTGGTAACCTCACTCGATCATCTTCATAAGAAGCTCAGGGACAATTTGCAGCTTCCAAATGACTGCGTGATACACTCATTGCGTCACACGTTTTTGACGAGGTTCGGTGAAGCTGGCGCCGATGCCTTCACTATAAAGAAGGTTGCGGGTCATAGCAGTGTTGCGATCTCAGAACGCTACATCCACCCGACACCTGAAGGGCAGGAACGCGCCTTTGAGCGCTTTGCTAATCTGAACCGAGAGGCGGTTGAAAAAGTCGAAAACGACGCGGAGTCGCTACAGTTTCCGCTACAGTCCAAAGTCGACCGCTCGTAAGTTGTTGTGCCCCTGTAGCTCAACGGTTAGAGCAGCAGACTCATAATCTGTTGGTTCGGGGTTCGAATCCCTGCGGGGGCACCAATTAACTAGCGATTGTTCTTTGCGCGCTCTTTAACAGGTTCTTGCCGACCATTGCCATTTCAATCAACGCTAGATCTAAGCCTGCCTGTGGATCTTCATGAGAACGATTCTGGTAACTCTGATATTGCACAGGATCACTTGCCACAAATAACGGATAAGGAGGGGACAGCTTAGCAGCTGTCTCTCCATCTAGAGCAATGGCGAGCTTGGTAGACAAATCGTTCTCAATAACCAGTGACAGCGTAAAGTGATGAGGTACTGTCCAATCAATGAGGCGATTGATTCCGACGATAGCCGTTAAGCCCTGGCCTTGACTAATTTGACCGACTATCCCACTGAGTCGTATAGTTATGAATTGTGAAGACGGACGTCACCAATTGGTTTGAGTTTATTGAATCGAAGGTTTTTTCCAAACAAGTCCGTGAGCTTGCGGTGATGTTCTGGCAAGAATTCAGTCAGACTTGATCCAAAATCCGGAGCGCGGTGTATTGGTGACAGGAACGCACGGCGTTCGAAAGGCTAGGGTCGCTGATCCTGTTTCGTCGCGTGGAAAGAGTGGAAGTTATCGATATCTTTATTTGTATCTCGAGCACGCTGGCAGAATTCACTTGCTCTACTTCTTCAGCAAAGGTGAACAAGCTGACTTATCGCCGGAGCAAAAGCGAATCATCGGAGCGCTAAGCCAGGAAATCAGGAAGGAACGGTGAGTCCATGAAGACAACAAAGACTCGGAAGGTGCAGACGAACAAGGCGAACTATATGAGTGATGAAGCATTCGCTGATCTCAAGGAAGCAATGGAAGGTGTTCTTGCTTTTGAGCGCGGAGAGCGTCGCGATTTGAAAGTAACTCGAATTCGGGCGCCTCGACCGCCAAAGACAATGTCACCTAAAGATATTGCTCGGATACGAGAAAAGCTCAATTGTTCTCAGGCCGTTTTTGCGATGATGCTGAACATCAGCACAAAGACAGTGCAGGCCTGGGAACAAGGATCACGGGAACCTGGTGACGCGGCGCTCAAGTTGCTGACGATCGCGAAGAAGCATCCAGAGGTTCTACTAGAAGTTTGATAGCCGTTGACGGCTGCGGATTCGGTAAATACTGCTACATCTTGCTTGGTCCAACTTCGTTAGTGCCTTCCAACAGGTCTCATAATCTGTTGGTTCGGGGTTCGAATCCCTGCGGGGCACTTTGTTATCTTCAACTCGTTTTCGGAACCCCACCAGTTTTTAACCGTTTCCACACTGCAAACTGTCAGAAGGTGCGGCAAATTTGTTGACAGTGTAAACTTTGAGCTTATGATCTCAGCCGAAGAACTTGTCGGTGAAGAATGGGCCGCGTGGTATCGCTTAACACCTGTCGAGCGTTGGCGCGAATCGGAAAAACTCTGGAACGTTTATTTCCACCTTGGTGGCTCGCTTGACTCGCAACCCGATACTCAAAGTCCTTTCTTCGTTCCGAGCTCACCGAGTATGCGCCCTGCTAATGGGCGGTCAGGCATGCGTATTCTACGGCGCAGCCGAGTTTAGAACTCAGGCAAAGCGTTGAATGATATTCCTCAACAACTCTCCTCTCGAAATGCGATCTCCGATTCCGTCACGCCCTTAACGCCTTTTGACATACCCTGAAATGCGGTTAAATTTGCAGTATGCCGATGGATGAGTTTGAGCACGGTGGCGACGTCGTCGAAAAGACCGAGGGTAAGACGAAGCTGGAGCGACCGCCGCTCTATAAAGTCTTTTTACATAACGACGACTTCACCACGATGGAGTTTGTCGTCTTTATCCTGCAAACTGTGTTCAATCACGGCGAAAGCGATGCCGTTCGGATCATGCTGAACGTACACAGACAAGGTATTGGTCTGGCAGGAGTGTACACTTATGAAATCGCTGAGATGAAGGTGGACAAAGTCACGAGTATTGCTCAGGCTAATGAGTTCCCGCTCTTGTGCACGATGGAAGAGGATGATCACAAAGGAACTTGAAAACACTCTAAACCTTGCCGTTGCGGAAGCGACCACGCGGCAACACGAGTACATAACGTTGGAACATCTGCTGCTCGCGTTGCTCAACGATCCCACTGCGCGCGAAGTCATCTATAACTGCGGCGGAAATCTCGATGCTTTGAAGAAGGATATCGAGGAGTTTTTTGCTGCACACAGTGAAATGGTCAGCGCAGATCCGAGCATGTTGCCGGAACAAACAGTCGCATTCCAACAAGTGTTGCAGTACGCGCTGCTCCAGGCGCAAGCGAGCGAACAACGGGAAGTGAACGGTGGTGGTGTTCTGGCGGCCTTATTCCACGCAAAGCATTCTCATGCTGTGTTTCTTTTGAATAAGCATGGAATCACACGTCTTGCCGTAACGAAGTACATCTCGCACGGAATTTCTCCGTTAGGTGAAGAACATGCTGCGGGTGACGTCAACGCGGATGAAGACGAGGAAGAAACCCGGCCGTCGAGAGATCCTTTGAAGGCTTTTACAGTTAACCTGAATGAGCGCGCAGCGGCGGGACAAATCGATCCTCTCATCGGCCGCAACGATGAGTTGCAACGAACGATTCAGATATTGTGCCGGCGTCGTAAAAACAATCCGATTTACGTCGGCGAGCCAGGGGTTGGCAAAACAGCGATCGCTGAGGGTCTCGCACTAAAGATTCACCTCGGTGAAGTCCCGGAGCTGCTGCGCTCTGCTACGGTGTATGCGTTGGATATGGGAGCTGTTCTGGCCGGTACGAAATATCGCGGTGAGTTTGAACAACGCTTCAAGGGCGTGATCACTGCGCTGAAAAAGATCCCGGGTGCAATTCTTTTCATTGACGAAATTCACACGATAGTCGGAGCCGGCGCCGTTAGCGGGGGCTCGATGGATGCGTCAAATATTCTCAAGCCCGCGCTTGCTTCAGGTGAAATGCGTTGCATTGGCTCCACGACGTACAGCGAGTACAAGGCATCATTCGAAAGGGATCGCGCGCTGGCCCGCCGGTTTCAAAAAATCGAAGTCTCCGAAACGTCTGTCGAAGAGACAGTCGGAATACTGAACGGACTGAAAAGCTACTACGAGGAGTATCACGGCGTGAAGTACAGCCCTGACGCGATACGGGTAGCTGCTGAGATGTCCGCGAAGTACATGCACGATCGGTTCTTGCCGGATAAGGCGATAGACGTACTTGATGAAGCGGGCGCGGCGTTAAAGTTGAAGTCAACATCTGCGAAGACAAAACTTGTTCGCACGCGTGACATAGAAACTGTCGTTGCGCGAATGGCTAAAGTTCCCGCTAAGACGGTCGTGAGTTCGGAGAAAGTCCGGCTGGGAGAACTGGAAAGCAAACTGAAGGGCGTTATTTTTGGACAGGACCATGCAATCGAGCAGGTCGTTCGTGCCATCAAATTGTCTCGTTCAGGCCTGGGCCAACCCGAGAAACCCGTCGGATGTTTCCTCTTTTCCGGTCCTACAGGTGTTGGCAAAACTGAGTTGGCGAAACAGATTGCGGTGATTTTGGGTGTCGAGTTTATTCGCTTCGACATGAGCGAATACGCTGAAAGCCACACCGTGTCGAGGTTGATTGGAGCGCCGCCGGGTTATGTGGGCTTTGACCAGGGCGGTCTACTGACAGACGCGATTAACAGAACTCCGTATGCGGTGTTGGTGCTCGACGAGATTGAGAAAGCGCATCCGAATCTCTTCAACATCCTGCTGCAGGTGATGGATCATGCGACCCTGACTGATAACAACGGCAAGAAGGCTGATTTCAGAAATGTCATTCTGATAATGACGACTAATGCCGGAGGAAGGGAGATGAGCGAGGGCGGGATCGGCTTTCAAAAAGATCAGGGTAAAGGGCAGGGAAGAGGTGCAATTGAGCGAACGTTTAGTCCGGAGTTTCGCAACCGTCTGGATGCGTGGATTGCGTTCAAGCAGTTAGACGCCCAGGTCATTGAGCAGATTGTCGATAAATTTATCGACGAACTGAACAAGCAACTACGTGAAAAGAAAGTTGTAGTTAGGCTTTCGCCTGAAGCGCGCTCGTGGCTGGCCCTACGTGGTTTTGATCGACTACTGGGCGCAAGGCCGATGGCTCGTTTGATCCAGGCAAAGATCAAGGAACCACTGGCCGAGAAGATCCTGTTCGGCAGTGAGTCCATTACCGGCGAGGTGTTGGTAGCACTGGAGAAGGACGAACTTTCGTTAAGGTTCCCAGAAAGAAAAACAGATCCGATCCCCGCTGATGCCACGTGACCACGACTTGATCTATTTCATAGATCCCGCAAATGCAATTGATGGCATTGTTGCTCTGGGTGGGCCACTCACCACCACAAACCTTCTACGCGCCTACTGCAGTGGGATTTTTCCATGGCCATATAATGAACACATCCTGCCGTGGTGTTGCCCCGAGGAACGCGGCATCCTCGAATTTAGCGACCTGCACATTCCGCGACGGCTTGCTCGAAGCAAACATCAAGTTCACTTCACTATCGATCGTTCGTTTGAGCAGGTCATCACTCACTGCGCCACAGTTCAACGCAAGCACGAATCAGGCACCTGGATCACACGGCAAATGATCCGCGCATATTGCGAACTTCACAGGCAGGGTCATGCTCACAGTGTTGAAGTTTGGGAAGACACTGAGCTCGTCGGCGGACTTTACGGAGTAGATGCCTGTGGGGCTTTCGCTGGTGAAAGCATGTTCACACGGCGATCGAATGCGTCAAAGTTGGCTCTACTGTTCCTAATCGACCACCTCAAGGAGCGCGGTCTGGATTGGATGGATATCCAGATGGTGACACCTCACCTCGAGGCACTCGGCGCGAAAGCAGTCTCGCGTGCAGACTTTCTTGAAAAGCTAAAAGCGACACAAGAACGCAACTTGATCCTGTTTCCCGCGAAACGGTAAGGCATCAAAGTCTCAGCCTGGAAACTTAACCTGCTCTCTCAACATCACGAGTATCTTGTCGCGGTCAGTTTCTTGAAGGGCTGTAAACAGTTTCAGTAGAAATTCGCGATGGCGGGTAAGCTGTTTGCTCTGTGTGGTGAAATACGTCGTGCCTCTGAAGCTCCATAGCAGCTGGAATGTTGCTGGTTGACGAGACACTTCGCCCACTAATGCATCCAGTTTGGCTGACACTTCCTGCTCCTGTCCGAGCGCCAGTAAGTTGGCGATATCGATCGCTTGCAGCGCGACTCTAACGCTCGGCGTCACCACCGGATTATCCGGTAACGCGAGGAGCCTGGCGATATGCTGCCGGCTCTCGGAGAATCTGCCCGTTGTGAAGTGGGCTTCTGCAAAGTCAGGCATTACATCCAAGTCGTCCGTATGCCTCGCCAACCAACGTTGATGCAGTTCGAAGGCTCGCTCAAATTTGAATATCACTTCATGATTGATGGCAACCGCGGCGCGATACACCTCGACGTTGTCCGGATAGAACTCCAAAGCCCGAGCGTAAGAGTCGGCTGCCCCCGGCGCGTCGCCTTTCATGTACTTGATTGATGCCTGATGGACCAGCGGCCGCGCCCTTTGCTGCGGAGTTTGCGCGCTCGGCTCTTTCAGTACCTCGAGATTAATTTTCTCAGCCTCGATCACGTACTTCGCGTCACGCGTCAATTGGGCCAAAGCCACCAACGTACTGGTTAAATTGTTCTGGGTCATGGCCCATTGTTGCGGAGAACCCTCGCGCGTGAAGATCTCGAGGTTAGTGCGGAAGATCGCCACCGCTTTATCCAGGTGATCCTTATTGTTAGAAAGATCGGGACGTCGTCCCAAACTAACCTGCACAAGCCCTCGATTGTTCTGGGTTGAGGCCCACTGTCGTGGCAAGTGCTCGCGTGTGAAGATCTTGAGCGCAGCGCTTAGAACAGTTTCAGCTTCCTCGAGAAGTTGAACGCCGGGTTTACCTTCTGTTTGCTCCCCAATCTTGTTCAACGCGGCTCCGAAGCTGATTTGCATCTCCGCAGAGTCGTATGGCCACAAATCAGGTGTAATGATGTCCAAAGCTGCGCGTAACGCCGTCGCAGCTTCTTTCCAAAGTCTTAGTTGTTCTGCTCCGTACTTTCTTTCACCAAGAAGTCCTAAAGCATTGCCAAGATTGCCTTGTGAGGTGGCCCATAACTGTGGCAACTCTTCACGCGTTCTGACTTTCAGCGCGGCTTTGTGCATGGCGACTGCGTCATTGAGGTATGCGGTCGCTTCGTCTCCTTCGATGCGTTGTCCCAATTCGCTCAAGGCTTCAGCGATGTTTTCCTGCGCCAGGGCCAATTCCTCGGGATATAGCTCGCGCGTCTTAATCTTCATCGAGGTACGATGAGCCTCAATAGCTTCGGTTAAGTACTTCCGGCTCTCCCCGCCATCAACCCGGGTTCCCAACTTACGTAACACAATGCCAAGGTTGTTGTGTGTCCGAAACCATTCTTTTGCTGTGGCCCTGGTGTTTCTTACTGCGAGCAGATCGCGGAAGATTGCTTCGGCCTCCTTTAGAGACTCTTTACTTCTAATTCCTTCGAACCGGATGGCCATTTCGTCAAGAACGATCGCGAGATTGTTTTGGGCCAATGCCCATTCGGGTGATCCATGTTCCTGCCGTCGGATTTCCAGTGCGGCACTGAATGCCTTCTCAGCGTCGTTCAAATATTGAGTACCTTTGGCCCCGGCTGTTCGCCGCCCCAGATTCAGCAATGCGCTGCCTCGAGCCGTCTGACAAACAGCCCACTCCTTCGGCGACTGTTCGCGATCAAAAGTCAGTGCCACAGACTCAAAAATTTCGAGGGCATCATTGAGTTGTCGTGGTCCATCCGGTCCTGCGATCCGGCGTCCCAATTCGATCTTGATATGCCCGAGCCACAGTCTTGTGTTGGCCCAGTCGAATGTGAAATCTTCTTTTAAGATCACTTTCGAATCGAAGGTTTTTTTAAGCTCGTTGAACTCCGTCAGCGCCTTTGCGAATAGGAATTGTTCGAAATAAGCAATTCCATTGAGCTCTAAAACGTCGATGTAATCACGAGACCATTTGAGCTGGTCACGCCTGGCTTTTATCAACTCGCTACGAGTAATTCGCTTGATGCTGTTGAGTACCGCGTTAACCGCTTTCTGATCCCCTTCCCAGAATTTCTGACGTGCACGCTCGAGTCCGTTACTGGCCTTCTTGCTCACCACCCATCGATCCAGTGCGGCTTGCAGGTCAGTTGTAGGAACGCCGTATTCCTCTTCATACCGTTGTAAAAACGCATATTTCTCCTGCTGAAACTCCAACTGGGCGACCTTGGTTTGCATCTTTTCAACGGCAGCCGCCTGCCTCTCAATTTGCTTTTGGAATGCGCCGACAATCGCGCCTAGTCTCCGCCGGTTGAGATGAGCGGCTGTAGAACCGGGTGCCACAATCGTGATCTTCAACGATTCGCGGCTGCGCGCGACGCTCTGCGTCCAACACTCGCCAAACATCGGATCAAAGACATGCCAATTGGTGACTTCAACACGAGTGGATTGTCCCGAGATGGTTGAACTGGGGAAGTTAATAAGAAAGTGACCTTTCGAATCGGTCGTAGTCGCCTGACCTCCAGGCACAACCACTCTGACACCTGAAACGGGGCGGCCGTTGCTGTTGAAAACGTGCCCTTCGAGTTTGGCTTGTTGGGCCAGGGCGTTGGTGGTTAAGGAGAGAATGAAAAGCGCAAGGATCGTGAGGCGTGGTCTCATGATTATCTTACCTTTGTGAGTCTGATTTGAGGTGGAGCATTGCCGATTACGACGTCTTCGGTCCAAGGGTTTGGACGATAGCCTTCCATTACGACACGCACGCGCACGCTTTCGCCATGTGCCCGGGGGATGTCTCTCAGAATGAAAACACCATCACTTGAAGTTTCTACCGGCGTCATTCCCGGCAGGTCGTCGAGCGTAACGCGCGCACCTTGCAAAGGCTTCTCGTTACCAAGAACTGTCCCCGATAATTCCGATTTTGCTTGCGGGCTTGTCAGTGGTGTAGCCGTAGTGGTTTGCGGCGTAGTGTTTGTGCTACCTGTCTTAATTTTAACGACGATAACGATGAGACTGCTTAGTGCGATGAGAAGCGCGGCGATGAGAAGTTTACTCTTCGTTGATAACGAGCGAGCGGGCCTGTTTGAGGAAAAGTCTTTAAATGAACGCTCGACCTCCGATTTCACCTTAAGAAAGACGGCTTCCTGCTCGGGTTCAGATAGGCCAGTCAGTGGTTGGGCCGGGTCGTTTACTGTTTGAAAATTCGCGAGTTCTGTTTCAGCGAACGACGAGGGATTGACGATGATCGGAATTATAGTCGTTCCTTTTGTTTTGGCAGCTTGTAATAGCTGAGGTAATTCATTGTTTTTGATGAAGTCAGATGCGATGAAGTCCGCACTGACAAGCAGAATCGCTACTCTCGCAGAATCGATCGACTTTTTCGTTACTTCTCGCCATCTAGTGCCTGGTCTAGTCTGTTTATAGTCAAAGACTTCAATCTCGTATTGTGATCTCAACGGTTCCAAGTGTATGTGAAGACGTTCCACCCACCTGGCATCGTTGTGGCTGTAACTAATAAAGATGTGGGAGCGAGGCTGCTTTGTCGACATCTTATGGAAGCGAGGGAATACGCGGACAAGGTGTCGAGTTGATGAGGAGGCGAATTTTATCTTTCATCTTACACATTAGTTGCCTTCGGGCCGTGAAGTTTAGTGGGGCGGCACCTAAGTAATGGTCATTGACACACAGGACGATATAACTGATTTCGAAGCGGCGTCAAACCGGATCGATGCAACAAAAAGTACTTGGCATTACAAAGTAGATGTGATATTTATCCTTCTATGAGGTTGCCGGGGCTTACCGCCATTCTGCTTGGAGCGTTACTGGCGCTCGCGTGGTCCTATTCCTGTCTTAGCTTTGCCGCTCACTTAAAGACGAGGTTTCGACTCCGCAGTGGATACACGCGGAAGCTTTTCCACGTCCTGATCTTCATTTCGGCCGCAGTTGTTAGTGTTTTTGGCGGGTTTTCGGCCGTGTGCGTGTTCGGGATGATGGTCTCGCTCGTGGTCGGACTTGCCGTCTTTCGTGGTCGAGGTGATGGGTTTTACGAGGCGCTCGCACGGGAGCAGGATGGACCAGATCGCACCTATTACATCGTAGTTCCTTACTTCGCTACCTTGATTGGCGGGATGACCAGCAACGTATTCTTCGGTCCACTCGCGGTCATGGGATATCTGGTCGGTGGCCTGGGCGATGCGGCAGGCGAGCCGGCAGGAGTAAGGTGGGGCCGGCATCGTTATACGAGTTCCGGTGGTGTCATCAAGACACTCGAAGGCTCTCTCGCGGTGCTCGCTGCTTCCGTAGTCGCTCTTGTGATCGGCGTAGCAGTCAGCCCGCAGCTTAGTTTCGATCTGCAATCGCTCATCCTGCTTCCGGCAATCGCCCTTGTCTGTACTCTCGTCGAGGCGTTCTCACCGCGTGGTTGGGACAACGTGTCGATGCAGATTGTTCCAACTGTGCTGGCAGCAATTCTCTTATAAAAATGAACCTAAATAAAATGCACAAACTCTTGAAATCTGCCGACGGCAAAAGATTCATCGTCGTATCGCTGCTGCTGTTCTGGTGCGTCTGCATGATCGCCGTGCGAGTAAGTCGTACAGACTCCGGTTACTACGTGTTTCTTATCGTCAATCTTTTCCTCGCCGGAGTGCCTGTATTTCTTAGCACGGCATTGCGGGTTGCTGATTATTGGGAATGCCATCGGATTGTCCGGCTGGCCATTTTTAGTCTGTGGTTATTGTTTCTGCCAAATGCACCTTACATTCTCACCGACTTACTGCACTTAACTCGCCCGTCTCACGTTCCCGCCTGGTACGACCTCGGGCTGTTGCTCTCGTGTTCAGGGACCGGACTGGTGTTGGGATACCTGTCACTCGTCGACGTGCAAGCGATAGTGGCCCGCAGCTTTGGTCATGCTTTTGGTTGGATCCTGGCAACGGTGTCGCTGATCTTAAGTGGATTTGCTCTTTATCTCGGCAGGTTCCTGCGCTGGAACAGTTGGGACGTTTTGATCGAACCGTCCCGACTATTAGAAATAATGGACGTCGCAGTACACCCGTGGGCCCACACAAAAGCAGTGTCAGTGACGTTAATCTTTGGCGTCATTCTCACACTCGGATACATCACGCTTAGAGTCTTACTGGTCCATCCCGAGCGTTCCTGACAAATAGGAACTATCTGCGTTTATCCGCGTCTAACCAGTGTAAGATGTTTGGCGGTTAAAGGAGAACGCATGTTTCCTCTCAGACGTCTGATTTCATCACTGTTGATGGTTTCGTTGCTGGCGTCTTTATTACATGGACCACTCCGTGTAGTAGGACGAGCTGACGTACGAAGCTCGGGTACTAACGACGAGACGAGCGAAGAAAGTGGTTTGCAGTTTCGGCTGAGTCATGGCGTAAAGCAACCGGAGACGAGATCAGCGACAAAGCCGGCGACTGCAAGTGAATTGTCGCAAAGCGAGATTGAGAGCGTCCTGAAGCGCTTACCTCCGATGAAGGTCGAGCCGAGTGAGGAGTTTGCGCGGCGTGAGAATTCTCTTCCGCCCCCACGCACCGGCAACACGATTGAAACTTCATTTCCTGCCGCCAGCAGTGCTATCAAAGACGAAGTCACGTCTGGTCCATTGCAAGTCGTGCGCTATTCACCTGAGGGAGCTGTTCCGCTAGCTCCTGAGTTGAGCATTACGTTTTCACAACCAATGACGGCGCTGACTTCGCAGGAAGATGCCGCGGCCAACGTTCCGGTAAAACTCAATCCACAACCTGCAGGCAAATGGCGATGGCTGGGAACAAAAACACTGATGTTCAGGCCTGACGGCAGATTCCCAATGGCCACGACGTATGTCGCAACGGTTCCGGCCTGGACCCGTGCAGCAAATGGCAGTCAACTCACGACCGAAAAATCCTGGAGTTTCACGACCCCTCCGCCGACTGTGAAGGCGACGTTTCCATCCAGCGATAACCCGCAGCCGCGCGATGCCCTGATGTTTATTGAATTCGATCAGCGCATCGATCCCGGCGAGGTTTTACGCGCGGTCAGAGTTACCAGCGACAATCGCAATTTCAACACACGCCTGGCAACATCCGACGAAGTGAAGCAAGCAATCGCTCGAGATCAAAACGCGGCGGCGCGGTTGCAGGGAGCCGTAAATGGCAGGTGGCTCGCGTTCCGCGCGATTGATCCGCGAACCGGCCGGCCGGATCTTGCGCTCCCGTCGAGTTCTCGAATCAAAGTTTCCTTGATATCCGGTGCACCGTCAGCAGAAGGTCCGAACCTCACACAAAAGCCATACGAATTCACTTTCAATACTTACGGACCACTCGCAATTACAAAGCACCACTGTGGCGAAAGTCGACTCTGCAAACCGGACGAATCACTTGAGATTGAATTCAACAACGCGCTCGCTGACGACCTCGACGTGACCAAAATCAAAGTTGAACCAGCAATGCCGGAGATGCAAACGACCTTCTACGGTTCTACTTTGGAAATTGTGGGCAACAAACGAGGAGACACTACTTACCGCGTAACTCTCGACAAATCGATCAAGGACAAATTCAACCAACCACTGAGTCGAGATACTACCCTCACCTTCAAAGTTGGACCGGGTCAGAGAAAGTTTATTGGACCTGATAATTTCGTCGTCATGGATCCGGCAGCGCCAACACGCTGTTCGGTGTACTCAATTAACTACACACGACTCAACGTTAAAATTTACTCGGTCACGCCAAACGATTGGTCGAAGTGGAGAAACTACCAAAAGGAAACAAACGACCGCGATTCTAAGACAAACGTGACGCCGCCCGGACGTCTCGTCGTTTCGAAAACCGTCTCGATACGTAATGCCCCGAACGACATCGTCGCAACCTCCATTGACTTGAGACCAGCACTCACGAACGGTCGCGGTCAACTGATCCTCATCGTCGAGCCATCCGGAGGAACACCTGTCGACAAGGATGATGACATTGATATCTCTGAATCCTGGATCCAGGTCACCAACATCGGCCTCGATGCATTTGTAGACCACACTGACATCGTCGGCTGGGCTACATCACTCAAGGACGGTGCTCCGTTGAACAATGTCGAAGTAACACTTTTGCCGTCTGACGTCACCGCAGAGACAGGCGCGGATGGACTCGCGCGCATGGCCTTGAAGTCATCGAGCTCAACTGGGTCCGGTCTGATGGTCGCACGGCTGGGTGATGACATCGCGATACTCCCTGAGAACGTCGCTTACTGGAATGAGGACTCTGGAGGGTGGGCAAGAAAGCCAACCACCGATTCCTTACGTTGGTTTGTCTTTGACGACCGCAAGATGTATCAGCCCGGTGAGGAAGTACACGTCAAAGGTTGGATTCGAAGAGTTGGCGGAGGGAAGACCGGTGATACTGGTGCTTTGGATAGCTCCACCAAAAATCTAACCTACGTCATGAACGATTCGCGTGGTAACCAGGTGAAGTCGGGCAGCGTTGCTATCAACGCACTTGGTGGATTTGATCTAGCGTTAAAGTTACCCGCCACGATGAACCTTGGTTATACGTCCTTAAAGTTGGAAGCCGTGAGTACACTCGCGGGAAACGACCACCGTCACCACTTTCAGGTACAGGAGTTCCGCCGGCCTGAGTTTGAAGTTGAGACGAAGGTTGAAAGTGAAGGACCATTCTTCGTCGGCGCCGGTGCAGACATTTCACTGAGCGCCGCGTACTACGCTGGTGGTGGTTTACCCGATGCTCCAGTTAACTGGAACGTCATGGCCACCGCAACTCACTTCACCCCGGCAAACAGAGGCGCTTACACCTTTGGTAAATGGCAATCATGGTGGAGTTACGAGGGGTACGGAGGATATGAGACGCGAAGTTTAAGCGGTGTGACTGATGGAACTGGAAAACATCGCCTTCATATAGATTTTGATCGCGTTAATCCCGCTCAACCTTCGCTCGTTACCGCATCGGCAAGTGTTTCAGATGTAAACAGGCAACGGTGGAATTCCAGTACGACGTTACTCGTTCATCCTGCAAATCTCTACGTTGGTTTGAAGAGTGACAAGGCGTTCGTGGAGCCGAATCAGCGTTTGACAGTGGACGCAATCGTTACTGATCTGGACGGCAATCTGGTCGAAGGACGAGAAATAAAAATGGTCGCCACTCGTCTGAGCTGGCGGAAGGAAAAAGACGATTGGATTGAGGTTGAAAACGATCCACAGGAATGTGTGATTCGTTCGTCGGCAAGCGCAACCAAGTGCACCTTCCAACCGAAAGAGGGCGGCGAGTATCGCGTCGAAGCGACAATCCGCGACGATCGCGAACGCCGGAATCAGAGTGAGTTGAAGTTCTGGGTCTCAGGTTCAAGGTCATTGTCAGGGCCTGACATGGAAGAGGGAGACGTTGAACTGATACCCGATCGTAAAGATTACAAGCCCGGTGATACGGCTGAGATTCTTGTGCAGGCTCCGTTTTATCCGGCTGAAGGTGTTTTGAGCGTGCGGCGTTCCGGGATGGTAAGGGTGGAACGCTTTCGCATGGACCAGCCCACGACGACTTTGCGAGTTCAGATCGAAGAAGGCTGGGCTCCAAATGTACACGTGGAGGTTGCTCTGCTCGGGGAAACCGAACGTGAATTTTCGGACAACGCCAAGGGTCTTCCTAAGCAACCGGCGTACGCTAGTGGGAAGTTGAAACTGGATATACCTCCACTCGATCGACGGCTCTCAGTGGCTGCGATACCTCGCGAAAAGACACTCGAGCCTGGTGGTGAAACAAATGTGAGCGTGGAAGTAAAAGATGCGTCGGGAGCCCCAGTCGCAGGCGGTGAAGTTGCAGTTGTTGTCGTCGACGAAGCAGTGCTGGCGCTCACTAACTACAAACTCGACGATCCGGTCTCAGCGTTTTACCCTGAACGAAGTTCCGGAGTTGAAGACGTTCATCTCAGAGACAATCTCTGGCTATCCGCCGTTTCAGGAGAAGACTTTAATGAAGGCGGTGGCGGGCCAGGAGGAGGGATGTACGCCAGCAGGGTGCCGAGTGTGATGTTCGGACAATTAAGTGCCGACGTGGTCCCGCCGCCGCCAAACATGGCGCCGATGGATGTAGGCATTGTCGCCGATTCAATCCATATCCGGCAGAACTTTAACGCGCTTGCAGTTTTTGCACCCTCCGTTCCGACTGACTCAAATGGACGAGCAGAAGTAAAGGTGAAACTGCCAGACAATCTTACGCGCTATCGCGTCATGGCGGTGGCGGTTGCCGGCGGCAAACTCTTTGGTTCGGGAGAGTCTTCGATCACGGCACGAGTGCCGTTGATGGTGCGAGCTTCTGCGCCACGCTTTTTGAACTTTGGAGATGCGTTTGAATTTCCGGTCGTGGTTCAGAACCAAACCGACGCCGCGATGTCAGTTGAGCTGGCACTACGCGCCAGTAACGCACGAATGACTGGTCCATCAACGCCGGTGGCAGGCCGGCGCGTGACTGTGCCTGCGAATGATCGCGTAGAGGTTCGCATTCCCGTTTCAACAGCGACGGCGGGAACTGCGCGGTTCCAGGTTGCTGCCGTATCAGGTCGTTGGTCTGACGCGACCGAAGTCTCTCTACCGGTCTGGACTCCTGCAACAACCGAAGCGTTCGCAACTTACGGAGAAATCGATCAAGGTGCAATCAGCCAACCGGTGAAAGCTCCGAGCGCAGTTTTCAAAGAATTCGGCGGCCTCGAGATTGAAGCGTCGTCAACTCAGTTACAACAACTGACCGACGCGTTCTTGTATCTTCAAAACTATCCATACGAATGTTCTGAACAACTCGCGTCGCGGATTCTTTCGATAGCAGCGTTGCGTGACGTTCTTCATGCGTTCAATGCCAAAGGCGTGCCGTCACAAGCCGAGATCGAGGCGGCTGTGACTCGCGACTTAAAGCGCCTTGAGGGAATGCAAAACGAGGATGGTGGATTTGGTTTCTGGAAACGTGGCGACAAGGCGTGGCCGTTCTTGAGTATTCACGTTGCTCATGCGCTCGCACGCGCACGGCAAAAAGGCTTTCAGGTCCCGGCGACGATGTACGATCGGTCGCTGGACTACGTTCGAAATGTAGAGTTTCGAATTCCGTCTGATTACGGAGTAGATGCGAAGCGAGCATTAAGAGCTTATGCACTATATGTTCAGGCGCAAATGGGCGAGCGGGATACGAGAGAGGCGCGCAAATTCCTATCTACCCTGCGGCTCGAAAACCTTTCGCTCGAAACAATGGGCTGGTTACTTTTTGTTTTATCGGGTGATGAGGCTTCGCGAAATGAAGTGGCCCAGCTTCGCCTGAACCTCCAAAATCGTGTCACCGAAACTGCCGCGACCGCACACTTTGTTTGTTCATATAAGGACGACGATCATCTGGTACTTAATTCAGATCGACGTGCCGATGCAGTTGTTCTCGAGGCACTAATCGCCGATCAACCAACAAACGATCTCATCCCGAAGATTGTCCGTGGATTGTTAGCAGGTCGCAAACAAGGTCGGTGGTCAAGTACGCAGGACAACGTTTTTGTTCTCCTCGCCCTGGATCGTTATTTCAAAACCTATGAGAAGGTCACACCTGATTTCGTCGCGCGCGTGTGGCTCGGCAACACCTACGCTGGTGAACAATCATTCAAGGGACGATCGGTTGATCGGCAAAGAGTAAATGTTCCGATGCGGTATCTGGCTGAAACTGATGCGGTTCAAAACCTGGTGATCAGTAAAGGCGGTGCAGGCCGGCTCTATTATCGACTTGCGATGAGTTATGCGCCGCTCAATTCCGATCTCAAGAGTGCTGATTATGGCTTTGCTGTAGAGCGGACTTACGAAGCGATCGATGATCCAAAAGACGTCCGGCACGAGGCCGACGGCACGTGGCGTATCAAAGCAGGTGCGCGAGTGCGCGTGCGTGTAACTATGGCTGCGCCAACGCGCCGGTATCATGTGGCATTGGTTGATTCTTTACCGGCCGGGTTTGAAACACTAAATCCGGAATTAGCGACAACTGAGCCAGTTCCTGAGGACAAAAAAGATTCCGACGCGCAAGTTTCTAATTGGTGGCTCTGGCGTCGAGTTTGGTTCGACCATCAGAATTTGCGAGACGAACGTTCCGAAGCTTTCACCACGCTGTTGTGCGGCGGCGTTTACAATTACAGTTACGTCGCTCGCGCAACCACCCCCGGCCTCTTCGTCGCCCCACCTGCAAAAGCGGAAGAGATGTATAATCCTGAGACTTTTGGGCGAAGCAAGAGCGACCGAGTCCACATTGAATGAGCCACGGATAAACACGGATGAAGAACGGATTTTCTTATTCCAACAAAATTCGCGTTTCGTTACGACGGTCAGAAGCGGCTTAACGAATCAAGTAGAACGCGGTTTGGCGTGGGCGAAACCACTTCATTCCTTCCTTTGTTAGGTAAGCATCGTCTTCCATCATGATCGTGACTTTCTGTCCGGCCCACTCGGGAACGGAAGTGCTTGTGTTCAGCTCGATCGACGTGTACGAGCCTTCGCGAAATGGTGGTTCGGCGGGAGCGCCGGCTGTCGGGCGTCGAAAGTCGATGCTGGCTCCAAGTGCGTGTCCCTGGTTGCCGACCGAGTGTGAATAGATCATCGCTTCAATGCCGGCAGTTTTCATGTCTGCCATCGTCGCTTCATAGACATCAAAACCCTTCGCGCCGGGTTTGATATGGGTGAACAAAGCATCCTGAAGACGATTCGTATTCGTGAGAGCTTTCTTGAGACCCTCGGGCGCGTCCTTTTCACCGGGACGTAATATGTAAGCCATCTTTTGCCAGTCGGTACTCAGACCCATGTAGTTCAAACCACAATCGATGTGGATCACGTCACCTCTCTGAATGACCATTGACTCTTCCGCGACACTGAGAAATTGTAGCGTCTTACCTGTCTCCTGACTCTGTCGCTGAACGCGCAGATCGGGTTGGAACCAAACACTGAGTCCGAGATTGTTGACCTGTTGCAGAAACCACCAGCGCACGTCGCCGACTGTTGTCTTACCCGGCGTGATCACTTCATTTGAAAACGCACGCTGCGTGAGTATGTCTGTAAGCGCGACTGCAGTGCGATACGTTTCAAGCTCTTCAGGCAGACGAGTGTCCATGTATTCCACGATCAGCGGACCGGCAGAAACAAATCGGGATGCGTAATGAGCCCCGAGAGTTTCGGTCAAAAACTTGTAGGAATCCTGAGTGATGCCGTTTGTTGCGCCACGTGTTCCACCCATGTTGAGCGCGATTGTTTTTGGTTTACGTTCTTCAACAACTCGCTTCAATGTTGCTGCGATTTGACTGCCGGGAGGATTGAGAAGCTCGTAAAAGTATTTCAGATGTTCTTCCGGATAACGGACAAGGGCGATGCGATCGAGTTTGTCGCCGCCACGATCCGCAAAAATAAAGAAGTCGCGCCTACCCACGTAGGGAATCGGTGGCGCGATATATTCAGTCACCGGATCTGCATGAAACTCTTCGTTGGTGACGATCCACATGTCGATCTTCTGTTGACGCATGAGCGGAAGCAACATGGTATCGAGACGTATCTTGAGCCACTTCTCTCGCAACGCTTGTTGTTCACGTACGGTGAGGAGTTTTGGCAACGCCTCAACACGCTTTCGCATTTGCGAAAAGATCGATGAGCATAACAGCAGAACAACTCCGGCTATGATCAAAAGACGCTTCATAAAATTCTTTCTTTCTGTGTAATCTGTGGATTAAGCCCGGAAACCGTGATCGTGCGCGAATACCATTGCCTGTGCGCGAGACCAAACACCGAGTTTATCGAAGACATTGGAGACGTGATTGCGGACGGTCTTTTCACTGATCGAAAGACGCGCCGCGATTTCCGCGTTACCCAAACCTTCCGTGATCAGTGTCAGCACTTCTCGCTCGCGTGCGGTTAACGAGTTGAATGCGGGATCCTCGCCGGTAACCGGATCCGTCATTCCCATGAAGTCCAGCACTTCCTCGCAGAAGCGTTCCCATGCCGGCTCTTCCAGAAGAATGTGATTTTTGGAATCAAGTTCGACGAACTGAGCTCCGCGAATTCCGGCCGCGAGAATATGACCCTCAGCGATTGGAATTACGTCGTCGTCACGTGAATGAAGTATCAGTGTCGGCGCTTGTACCTTTCCGAGAAGATCGACGACGTTGATGTTAGCGCGTGTTTCCAGAAGCCGCGCAGCGATGTCGGGTGAAGTTGTTTTCCGACAAAGCTCATTGAACCAGCCAATCTGTTCGTCCGTGGCGCCGGGAATAAAACGCGATGTGAATACCTGGCGGAACACCGGATTGTCCTTGCCCCAACCGAGCCGGGTCATGTCAATCAGCGCGCGATACATACGCTCTTTGTCGGGGTCGCCCCGCTCAAACGTTCCGCGCGCATAAGCGCCGTAGAGCACGATCCGTGAGACGCGTTCGGGATGCTTCACCGCGTACTCGATACATGCGGCTGCTCCCTGAGAAATGCCCAGGAGGGCAAACGGCTCCGGAGGATTGACCACCTCGACAAGCGCTTCCAAATCCTCGACCCAACGTGCGAACGAGAGATCGCCTACGTTCCAGTCAGTCATTCCGCAGCCGCGTTCATCGTGACGAATGAAGCGGAAATGATCGCTGAAGAAACGAATCCAGTGACGCCAAACCGGACTTTCCCATTCGTAATCGAGGTGAGTCAGCCAGTTTGCGGCTTTGATCAGCGTTGGGCCTGTGCCTGCTTCAGCCCACGCGAGCTGAACGCCGTCGGCGGTGCGGAGATAACGAATCCGTTGTGTCGCCCTCTTCATCGACCGTTTGCTACCCGAGACAAAAGTCCCATGCGAAGGTGTCGGAGTATATCCAAACCGGGACTAAACTCCCATAGCCTATTCGCCACAAAAGCGCGATCCTCTGCGCGTAATAAGCTAGTGGAGGCGACATGATTAAACGAATCTTGTTCTTTGGTTACGGGGTTTTCTGTTACGTGATCTTCCTGGGAACGTTTTTGTACGCGATTGGGTTTATCGGCAATTTTGGTGTTCCTACGGCGCTCGACGGTCCGGCGTCCGGGCCGTTCGGGATTAGTCTGGCGATTGATGCCGGCTTGCTGACGCTTTTTGCAGTGCAGCACAGTGTGATGGCGCGGAAGTGGTTCAAAACGTGGTGGACGAGGATTGTGCCGAAGCCGATCGAACGCGCGACTTATGTGCTGTTCTCGAGTCTCGCTCTCATTTTGTTGTTTACGTTGTGGCGTCCTTTGGGTGGCGTGGTTTGGTCTGTTGAAGATCCAATCGGGCGGGTCGTGCTTCGTGGATTGTTCGCTTTCGGTTGGGGATTGATCCTTTACTCAACCTTTCTGATCAATCACTTCGATTTGTTTGGACTGCGTCAGGTCTGGCGCTTTTTGTTGGGGCAGCCGGAGAGCGGCCTGCGTTTTACGACGCCTGGTCCATACCGGCTGGTGCGACATCCGCTCTACGTTGGCTGGCTCTTCGCGTTCTGGATGACGCCCGTGATGACGTTTGCGCACTTGCTGTTCTCGGTTGCAACAACGGCTTACATTTTGTTGGCGATTCGGTTCGAAGAACGTGACTTGGTTCGTGAGTTTGGCGATACGTATGAAGACTATCAGCGCACCGTGCCGATGCTCGTGCCGTCACTAAAAAGCTCTCGGTAACCTTCGGATCTCAAAGTCCGCTCATAGCAGGGTCTTCTCGGAACGTACTGTAGGGGCGGCCCTCCGTGGCCGCCCCTGTGTCGAATTCATCGCAGGGGCGGCCACGGAGGGCCGCCCCTACAGTACGTTCCCCGAAGACCTTTGTGTGATGACAATCGTGAAACTGTCATAGATTACCGACACCATCCTTGTACGAAGCGCAATACTTGTCGTTATGACTCGACAAGTATTTAGCTTAGCGCTGACATCGATTTGTTTGCTGTTGCTTTGCTCGGTCGTAGCTTCGGCCCAGTCTGAGGCGGTTGTGGCTCTCAGATCGGCGCGGTCGATCTACGTGAAGTCTTCTTCGGCGCTGGTTGGCCATTCTGTGATCGAGGAAAAGCTGCAAAAGCGAGCGGAGTTTTGGCAGCTCGGTTTAGTGATCACGCGCAATGAAGGGGACGCGGACATTATTCTCGAGGTTCATCACGATCGCTTCACCAACTACGTCTATACCGCGATCGATTCAAGAAGAAACATCGTCCTCGCGAGTGGCAAGCTCAGTTCACTTGGCGGAACCGTCGCGGGCAAGGTCGCGAAGAGATTCCTGAAACAAGTTATGCAAGCACGTGCGATTGCACCGTTTCCATGACTTCACTGGCTCCCCGGACGAAAACCGCAGTGAACACATTTCGTCGTGAAGGTGTTGCCGTACCACCATTTGAAGTAGAAACGCCTATGACAGCGCGGACACGGCCAGAAAATCCGCCAGAATCCAACGATAATCAGCCCGGCCATCCAACCCAAACCAACGTATCCAAGGCCTGCCTTTACACCAAGCTCCCCATGTAACAGTGAACCAAGAAAGACAACGCCGGGAATGTAAGCTGCCAACAGCCCCCAAAAAATTACGTTGCGCAGGTAGTAATCCCGTCGTGACTTCTGCTTGTCGTATTCAAAGACTCTCATTAAATCAAGATTTGATTAAATCTCAGCAACTTCTACATCGATTCGCCTAACTTAAACAACATTATAACCGCCTCTCGCGACCTCAAGGTCTCAGTTTCTGAGGTGAGGCGATTTCCCGACATCGCCCCGAGGAACTCCCAAGTCGTACGCCCAGCATCCTGGAACATGAAAGGTTACCCACATGCCTGCCCGTATACTTGTGGTTGATGATGAAAATACACTCACGTGTGCGCTCAAGTTGCTCCTCTGCGAACACGATTACGACGTAGACACCGCCTCAACTGCCAAAGAAGCCGAAGCTCTGCTGGCGCGGCGTTGGTTTGATCTGGTGTTTCTTGATCTGCGTCTTCCTGATGCCGATGGCATCCGCTTGCTCGAACACATTAAACAGACTGCGCCTGAGACCGAGGTAGTTTTAATGACTGCACACGGATCGCTCGAGGTCACCATCGAGGCGATCAAACGCGGCGCTTTTTATTACCTCGAAAAACCGTTCAATTTCGAGCAGGTGTTACTGCTAACTGAACGTGCGTTGCAGTTTAAGACGATCCAGGCCGAGAACCGTCTACAAAAAAGCACCCGCGCCGAGGAGCGCGAGGATTTTGGGATTATCGGTAACAGTTCGAAGATGCGCCATCTTCGCGCCGTGATCCGCACGGCGGCTCCGTCGGATGCTTCCGTATTGATTGAAGGTGAGTCGGGAACAGGCAAAGAGATGATTGCGACTGCTCTGCACGCGCAGAGCCGTCGGACCGGACGACCGTTCATACGGATCAACTGTGCCGCAATCCCGAGCACGTTAATTGAGTCGGAGCTGTTTGGATATCGCAAAGGCGCATTCACCGGCGCCGATCACGATCGACGTGGTCTGATTGAGGCGACTGCCGGCGGCACGTTGTTGTTGGATGAAATTTCGGAAATGCCTGTTTATCTTCAAACCAAGCTGCTGCGTGTGTTACAGGAGCGAAAGGTGCGTCGACTCGGCGATGAGCGAGAGATATCGGTCGACTTTCGTTTGATATCTTCGACTAATCGAGAAACATCGCAGACGATTGGCGAAGGCGCGTTGCGACAGGATCTGTATTTTCGTCTCAGCACGGTGAAGATCAAGGTGCCGCCTTTGCGCGAACGTCTCGACGATCTTGGATTGTTGAGCGAGGTTTTTCTGCTGCGGCTGGCGCGTAAGTATAACAAGCCGATGCGCGGGATTTCTCCGGCGACTGTTGCGCTACTGATGCGTTACAACTGGCCCGGCAATGTTCGTGAACTAGAGAGCGTTGTTGAGCATGCGGTTTTGTTCGCACAGAGTGATTACCTAACGCCCGAGGATCTTCCGGATCATCTGCACACCTCAGCCGCGCGCAGTTTTCTGTGTGTAATTCCACCTTACCTGACGAAGGACGACATCGAACGCGAAGCAATAGCGCAGACACTCGAACGAACAGGTGGGAATATCAAGAAGACGGCGCAGATCCTCAACTACAACCGCCCCACGCTCTACCGAAAACTACGGCGCTTCGGTTTGCGCGAGAGCACCTTAGTTAAGAATTATTCGGTGACACGTGGTGAAACACTTCCCGAAAATTTCTGAAACGTGATGCAACACGGTTCTGGTTTTTTACTAAATTTATTGCAGGTATAAATCTTGCTCCCACCCATACGCCGACAACTCACGTAAGGGAAGAACTGGGGGACAAGATGAAACTCGACAAGACTCTGCAGAAGTGTGTCTCGTTCGCGAGAACCGTAACAGTGATATTTCTCTTCGCAGGTGTTGTGAAGACGCAGGAGATCGTTCCGACGCCAAACTGCGAGCGAACGATAAAGGCCGACGTGGTCGCCTTCGATCAACCGTTCTTTTATAACCGGTTAGGTGCCGTCAACCCGGCCGGAATGATCTACGCACTGCGTGGCGACGTGAAAGCGAAGTCGTCGGCAGGACTTGTTCCCGGGAACGTAGTCCTCAAAGAGTACAAACGCGCCCGACCGATTGTCTTGCGCATGAATGCCGGCGACTGCTTAGTGATCCTTTTCCAGAACCTGCTCGACCCGAATCGTGCCGACGATAATCAACCCGCTACACGCACCGCCGGAATTCACGCCGTCGGTCTCAACCTCAGAAACAGCATTCTCGACGACGGCTCATTCGTAGGCACGAATCCGCCCAGCATTGTCGATCCCGGAAACAGCATCCAGTACACCTGGTACGCAGAAAAGGAAGGGAATCACCTGATCTACAGCACCGCAGCTACAACAGGTGGTGAAGGCGATGGTGGCTCACTGCCGATGGGTCTGTTTGGTGCGGTCAACGTCGAACCGCGTGGCGCCGAGTGGTATCGCAGTCAGGTAACAGAAAGAGAGCTCGCGCTTGCGACGAAGAAGAATCCGGACGGAACGCCGATGAAGACTCCCGCCGGCCAGCCCGTTCTCGACTACAATGCTGTCTATCCAGCGAACAGCTCACGTCCGGCAGGTACCCCCATCCTGAAAATGCTGGATGCCAATAACAACATCGTCCACTCAGACATAAACGCAATCATCACCGGTCCGGGGCGCGGCAATTTCCCCGCCGGTACGTATCGTCCGAACCCAGTTGAACCCGATCGCAACCAACCGTTCCGTGAATTCACGGTTGTCTATCACGACGAAATTAAGGCCGTGCAAGCGTTTCCGCAGTTTGAGGACGAGATTAACGGTCAGCCAAATCCACTCGCATTCACCTTGCACAGCGTGCGCGACGCTTTTGCGATCAACTATGGAACGGCCGGCATCGGTGCTGAGATTCTGGCCAATCGATTCGGCGTCGGTCCGATGGGCAAGTGCACCGAGTGTTTGTTTGAAGAGTTTTTCCTCTCTTCATGGACAGTCGGCGACCCCGCTCAGATTGTCGACAAACCTGCTAACACAACGGACAGCACCGGGAAGCTAATCACCGGACCAAAGGCGACGAAAGTCTTCTTCCCGGATGATCCTTCGAACGTTCACCACTCGTATCTGAACGACAACGTCAAGATGCGTGTGATGCACGCCGGTCCGAAAGAGCATCACATTCACCACCTACACGCGCACCAGTGGTTGCATACACCCGAAAGTGACAATTCGACTTACCTCGACAGTCAGGCTCAGGGACCAGGCTATTCCTTCACTACCGAGATCGCGTACGGCGGTGGCGGCAACCGAAATAAGACGCCCGGTGACGCAATCTTCCATTGCCACTTCTACCCACACTTCGCAATGGGCATGTGGGAACTGTTTCGAGTTCACGACGTTTTCGAAGCGGGAACAGTGCTCGACTTGAATGGTCGACCAACTGCGACATCGCGCAAATTGCCGGATGGTGAAATCGCAGCGGGGACGCCGATTCCCGCCGTTGTTCCGATTCCGACGATCGCGATGCCGTTAATGCCGACCGCCAGTTTCCAGGGCTATCCTTTCTACATTGCTGCGCAAGCGGGACATCGCCCACCCACACCACCGCTCGACACCATCGACGACGGCGGACTAACGCGTCATATCATCATCGGCGGCACAGCGGTCCATCATAAAGAAAAGCTTCCCGCATTCGATCTCAACAAGGCGCGTCTCGACTTTGATAAGTCGCTGGTCACCGCACAGGCAGTTTCAATCCCCGAAGGTGGAAATGCGGCTGAAATAGCGGCGATGAATTTCCATGCAGTGCGCACTCATCCGAGTTTCACTCCCGAAAACGTAGCCGCCAACTTCATCACGAATGGGCGACCGAAAGTCGCCGGTGCGCCACTCGCTGATCCCTGCGTCGACGATAATGGAAACGCTGCTGGTGTTCCTCGTCTTTACAAGAGTGCGAATATCCAACTCAAGCTCAAGCTCAACAAAGCCGCATGGCATTTCGACCAATCCCGTATTTCAGCGTTATGGGCGGATGTGAAACCGACTCAAGACGGCTTACGTGCGCCCGAACCGCTTTTCTTCCGTGCTAATACGAACGACTGCATCACCTTCCAGCACACGAATCTCGTCCCACGTGTTTATGTTCAGGACGACTTCCAGGTACGAACACCGACAGACACGATGGGCCAGCACATCCACCTCGTGAAGTTTGATGTGCTCGCCTCGGACGGCGCCGCTAATGGTTTCAACTACGAGGATGGAACCTTCAGTCCAGAGGAAGTAATCGAACGCATACGCGCAATCCGAAAGTTCAATGGCTGTGTTGGCGTCGACTCGGGTGATCCACGCGATGGGACGTTTACCTGTCCGAAAGCCAAGGCACATCCGTTCTTTAATGTGCTCGGGGCAAAGACCACAGTACAACGATGGTACGCAGATAACGTCCTTAACAACCTCGGTGTCGATCGCACCCTGCGCACAGTCTTCACGCACGATCACTTTGGACCGTCGACTCATCAACAGGCAGGTCTTTACGCCGGCTTGGTCGTTGAACCACAGGGCTCGAAGTGGCGCCACCCGGAAACAGGTGATCTCTTTGGTGGCGCTGGCGTGCCGCCTCCACGTTTTGATGGTGGGCCAACAAGTTGGCGCGCCGATATTCTTACGTCCGACGTAACGAAGAGTTACCGCGAGTTTCTTTTGGAGTTTGCAGATTTTCAACTTGCGTACGACGGTCTTCGTCCGGTTAATCCACCGGCAAGAAATGAAGTAGGTCTGCCGTTCCTGCTCGAACCCGCCGAAAAATGTCCCGGCAGTAGCTTCGCGCCGCCCTGTCCTGAAGCGATCGCAGCGGCTGACGTGGGTACGATGAGTGTCAACTACCGCAACGAACCGGTAGCACTGCGTGTCCGCGACCCAGGCACTAACAAACAAGCTGCCGGTCTCGCCGGCGATCTGTCACACGTATTCCGATCAAACGTTCTGCGCGCAGACACGCGATTCAACTCGCAGCCGATCTTCTATCCACCGCTGACGTCTGACGTGCAACCGGGCGATCCATTCACGCCGTTGTTGAGAGCGTACGAAGACGATCCGGTCCAGATTCGCATCCTCGTTGGTGCGCACGAGGAAGGGCATAACTTCACCGTCAATGGCATCAGGTGGAAATTTGAACCATCGGATCCAAACTCTGGTTATCGCAACAACCAGATGATGGGTATCTCGGAACACTTTGAGTTTGTGGTGCCTAAACTTCCGCATAAGCCCGACGGCAAGACCGCAGATTATCTCTATCAGCCAGGCAAAGCGTCTGACGATCAGTGGAATGGTCTCTGGGGATTGATGCGAGTTTACGCGACGAAGAAAGTCGATTTACTCGAGTTGCCAAACAATCCGAAGAACAACACGCTCGACTGGACCAACCAGGGCGACTTCAAGGGCGTTTGTCCGAGAACGGCCGCGGTGCGGACACTCGACATAACAGCCACGACAGCAAAAAAAGCGTTGCCTGGAGGTACGCTTGTCTATAACCCGCGCATTGCAAACGGCGGACGACTACATGATCCAACCGCGATCATGTATTTCCGGACGTCAGATCTCGATGCGACAACTGGTGTTGTCAAACCAGGCGTAGTCATTGAACCGCTCATCGTGCGCGCGAGTGCCGGTGAGTGTATCGAAGTCACGCTCAAGAACAACCTGCCACCGGGGCCGCAATTCGATCTCGACGGATTCAGCACGATGCCGATGATCGTCGACAGGTTCAACGCCAATCAGGTGAAACCATCGTCTGATGTGGGACTGCATCCGCAACTGGTCTTTGTCGATGTCACCAGAAGCGACGGCATGAACGTCGGCTTCAATCCGGTGCAGACAGCTTCGCCGGGAACGAGTGTCACTTATCAGTGGTATGCAGGCGACGTGATGACCGGGCTCAATAACACCGGAGTGCCGACAGCGATCGAGTTTGGCGCAACGAATCTATCGCCGTCGGATCCGATCAAGCACACCAACAAAGGCGCCATCGGTGGGCTCATCATTGAACCGAAAGGCTCGTTGTGGAACGACAACTTTGGAACGCGCGCGCAGGTCGATATCACACGGTCCAACGGCACAATCTTCCGCGAGTTTGTGACGATGTTCCAGAACGACATCAATCTTCGCTTCAACGGAATATTTGGCGAGGCGACGACTGAGAACGGCATCGCTGTTCCGAATCTTGCAGAAGCAGAAGATCCGGAGGACTCAGGACAGAAAGCCGTTAACTATCGCACCGAGCCGCTCTGGAAGCGCATGGGCTTCGCGCCGGATACACCGCTTGAAAAGACGCGTGAGTTGGATTTCACGAAGGTGCTGACAAACGATCAGGTCGGTGGCGATCCGGTGACTCCGGTCTTCACTGCAACACCGGGACAGGAGTTCCGCGTTCGCATGCTCCATCCGGGTGGTCACGCACGCAACGACACGTATCTGTTGCACGCGCACATCTGGGAGCAGGAACCTTACATCAGTGAGTCGCAGGCGATTGGAAGTAATCCACTTTCGAATTGGGTCGGTTCCCAAGCGGGTGTTGGACCAGGCAGTCACTTCGACTTCCTGCCAAAAGGTGGAGCGGGTGGTCGCTTCCGTGTGCAAGGTGATTATCTCTATCGCACGTTCACATCGTTCCACTTCGATGGCGGAATTTGGGGGTTGCTGCGCGTGAAGTTCAACTCTCCGCCGCCAACCTGCACACCATGCCCACCGGGACAGTTCTGTCCGGACGTGGTTTGCCCTGTGGCGCAATGATGGTAACGAAGTTATCCACAGATTACACAGATTCTATTAAGTCAATCTGCGTAATCTGTGGATTACGGAGCTGTGATGAAGATGCGATTATTACTGTTGACCCTGTTTGTTTGCCTTCCTGGCTTCCCGCAAGCCATGGCGCAGGACGCTAAGAAAATCGTTAAAGACGGTATCGAGATCGAATTCACGATCGAGCCGGCGGGTTCGAAGTCCAAAACCAGTTTGCTGGCCGGAGAGGATGCGATCTTTCGGTTCAAGTTCCGCGACACTGTAACCAAGACTCCAATATCCGGAGTGCAACCTGCCGCATGGATCGCGCAACGCGAGCGACCTGGACCACCAGGACCGGATCAGTGTCGCGCGAAAGTCGAATCCTACTTACAAGGCAGCCTACGTTCGCGACCCGACGTCGACCTCAACACCTTCCATCTTCTGGCACTCAATCAGGAACCAAACATTTCGGTGATCGATCCGTTGCTCGGTTTCGGTGGCAGCAAACTGCTGACACTCATCATGCTGAAGAGTCCCGGTGAAGACTGGGCGTTGACCGGCGATCGCTTGAAATTGTTCGTCAGCATGCCTCTGATCAATCAGGTCGCCGTAGTTGACACGACTACGTGGAAAGTTGTCGCGAATGTTGAGACGGGACTAAAACCAACACGTCTCGCTTTGCAGCCTGACGAGAAATACTTGTGGGTCGCAAACGAAACAGGCGTCACCGTAGTTGATACGTCGACACTAAAAGTAGCAAAACAGATCGAGACCGGCTCGGGGACTCACGAAATCGTATTCGGAACTGACAACAAGTTTGCGTTTGTAACGAATCGAACCGACGGCACACTCTCGATCATCAACATTCCAAAACTCCGAAAGCTCAAAGATCTAAAAACTGGCGGCATCGCATCCGCACTTGCTTTTTCTCCCCTTAGCAAAGCGTTGTACGTCGGAAACGAAACTGACGGCAGCATTGTTGTCGTCGATGCCGCCAGTCATAAGCTGCTGGCAAACATCGTCACGAAACCAGGACTGAAGACGATGCGTTTTGCTCGCGGCGGTCGCTGGGGTTTTGTGGCTAATCCGAAAGAGTCGAAAGTGTTTATCTTCGACGCCTCAACGAACAGCCTGGTCCACGAGCAGGTTGTTGGCGAAGCTCCGGACGGGTTCGCATTTACGGACAACTTCGCGTACGTGCGCTCGCTCGGCACGGAGCAGGTGTCGGCCATCAGGCTCGCCTCGCTTGGCAAACAAGTCGACCTCGTGAAGTTTCCCGGCGGCCAGAACGCGCCCGCAGCTTCACGTGATTTCGCCTCGACTGCGGATGCTTTTGTTCCGGCGCCGGAGCCCAATGCGGTGATTCTCGCAAATCCTGCCGACCAGATGATCTACTACTACTCCGAAGGCATGGCAGCGCCAATGGGTAATTTTCAAAACTACCGCCGCGTGCCGAGAGCCTTGATGGTCGTCGATCGTAGCCTGCGTGAAGAAACGCGCGGCGTGTATTCGACCACGGCCCGACTTCCAAAAGCCGGAATCTACAACGTCTCGATGCTACTCGACTCACCGCGTGTAGTTCATTGTTTTGAAGCAGTGGCTGCATCGAATCCGGCGATAAAGGACGATCAAAAGACGGCACTGCGAATTGAGTATCTGAATAAGGATACGTCGTTCGGCACGGGAGAGGACTACAAGATTCGATTTCGCCTAACAGATACCGAAACCAAACGGCCGATTACGGCTTTGAAAGACGTCGGTGTGCTCGTATTTCTCTCGCCGGGAACCTGGCAGCAGCGGCAAATTGCACAACCACTCGCTGATGGTCTTTATGAAATCACTCTCAATGTTCCGGAATCCGGGGTATATTTACTTTTCGTAGAGAGTCCATCGAAACGAGTTCAGTACCGGCAATTGCCTTATCTCACGCTGCATGCAAACGCTGCGCATTAGCAAGAAAAAAGAGTACTCCCGCAACGGCGCGACGACGCAACGAAAGAAATATGTTCTTCCGTTGCGCCGTTGCGCCTTTGCGGGAGTAATTACTTTCCTGCTGTGTTGCGCTTTGGCATTCGTTGCACAAAGCGCGCAGAAACAATTGCTCACCGACAGCGAGCGCCGCGGCAAGGAAATCTATCTCAGGGGAACGAGTCCGTCAGGCCGTGAAATCACGGCGCGGATTAGCGAACTCGATATTCCCGCTTCCACGCTCGCCTGCAGCGGTTGTCACGGCCTCCGCGGTGAAGGCAAAACCGAAGGTGGCGTTACGGCCGGGAATCTCACCTGGTCCAACCTTATCAAACCGTATGGTCACACTCATACTACTGGTCGCAAGCACGGCGCGTTTACCGAATCGGGTTTAATTCGCGCAGTGGTGAATGGCGTTGATCCGAATGGCAATGAGCTACTCGTCACCATGCCGCGATACAAATTGTCACCGGAAGACATGGCGGATCTCATCGCCTATCTGAAGCGCATCGACACGGATCTCGATCCCGGTCTAACGGACACCAACATCACCGTCGGCGCAGTGTTGCCGTCGAGTGGTGGGCTTGTAGATACCGGTGCAGCGATGAAAGACGTCCTCACCGCTTATTTCGAAAACATCAATAGCCGGGGCGGAATTTTTAGCCGGAGGATCGATCTACGCGTTGCTGATTCCGGTGCGGGTGGACCCGCTAACGCCGCGCAGAACTTCGTTCGTAAGGAGCAGGTATTTGCATTCGTCGGAGGTTTGAGTGCCGGATCCGATCCACAAATTGGGGCCCTCGCGCGCACTGAAGAAATCCCGTTCATCGGTCCATCGACGTTGCTGCCGCATTTAGAAAACCCAGCGAACAGGTATCTCTTCTACCTGCTGCCAGGTATTTCAGAACAGGCGATGGCCCTCGTCAACTTTGCCGCCTTACGGCCCGAAATTAAACGAGCGACGACCGCGCTCGTTTATAGTGACTCGACTCTGACTAATGCCGCGGGAAACGCAACCGCCGAACAGGCGCAGAAGTCTCAACTAACGATCGCTAAAAAGGTCGTCTTTAAGTCTGCCAGTTTCGATCCTCAATCGATGGTGAAAGAATTAAAGAGTAGCAACGTCGAGTATCTGTTTTTCTTCGGAGATACAAAGGAACAAACGTCGCTGTTGAACGAGGCTGCAACGGCAGGCTGGTCGCCCAATCTTTTGCTCATCGGAACGCTCAGCGGAACAGACATGTCGACAATCTTGCGACCCGGATCGAACAACCAGGTCTTCCTCGCCTTTCCCACTGTGCCTTCGGACATTAGTAACGAGGCAGGGGCAGAGTTTCGTGCCTTACAGGAGAAATACAAATTTCCAACCCGTCACTTAGCCGCGCAGCTTTCGGCATTTGCGGCAGCGAAAGTTTTGGTTGAAGGATTAACGCGCGCCAGCAGAGATCTAAGTCGCGAGAAGCTTATTACCGCGCTCGATAGTCTTTACGAATACGAAACCGGCGTGACACCGCGTTTGACTTTCGGCCCGAACCGGAGAGTGGGAGCCGCGGGTGCACATATCATTACTTTCGACGCTGCAAAGAAAGAACTCACATCGCTCGGTTGGTTCAACGCGTATTAGACTTATTCGTCGTTTGGAGTGCGGCGTCCTGGCGCCGCTTTGTTATCGATCGCGCAAGATCGAGGCTAAAGGGGCGCCAGGCCGCCGCACTCCAAAGCTGCGCCATTTCTCAGCGCGCTGTTACTGTGACCGTTGATGTGCCGGAATTTCCAGCCAGATCAAACGCACGCGCTTGCAGTTGATACGTCTTGTTCATTGCCCCAGGCACTCTCCACGCGCAGCTATATGGCGCGGTTGTATCCGAGCACTGCAGTGCACCGTTGACTAAGAAATCAACTCGCGTGACGCCGACATTGTCGCTCGCCGTTGCCGTGATTGTGACGTTGGCCTTGCGCGCCACATTTGCACCGTTCGCGGGATTTGTGATCGAAACAGTTGGCGGAATGTTATCTCCCGTTACCGCGAAACCGATTCGTCCTACCGCACCCGCGCCACGCGCGAGATAGTAAAGGAAACCATCAGGCGAAACCCTCAGGTCAACCGGATTCGCAATGCCCGTCGCGAAATCGGAAACAGCATTTCCATTTGCCGGATCGAGTCGTCTAATCCAACCACCACAGAAATCAGCAAAGAAGTAGTTGCCGACGAAGTTCGCCGGAAACTGATTGATCTGCGGGTTATAGAACGCGCCTCCCGTTATCGCGCATGTCTGTAAATCATTCTGGTAAGCAAAGATTGGATCCCGGAAGCTTGGGTTCGGCGGATTGCAGAATCCTTCGCATGTGGGCCAACCGTAGTTTGAGCCGGCGATGCCGTCGTTGATCTCTTCCCACGTATTCTGACCGACGTCGTTAATGAACATTCTTCCGCTGCCCGGTTGGAAGGAGAACGTAAACGGGTTGCGCACGCCGAGTGCCCAGATCGAGCGATTGTCTCCAGTCGCCTGATTGAAGAAGGGATTGTCCGCCGGGATTCCGCCGGTTGACGTGATACGCAACATTTTGCCGAGGCGAGTCGCCAGCGTTTGTGCGTTAGCGCCGTTCGCATTATCACCGACTGCGACAAAGAGATTGCCGTCTGGTCCAAAGTGAAGCGCGCCGCCGTTGTGATTTGTGGCAGTGCTCAAGTTCGGCATATCCATCACGATCACTTCACTGCCTGCAAGAGCGACGTCGCCCGAGGCGGTAAAGCGACTGATGCGGTTATGTATCGTTGGGGTAGTTGCGGTGTAGTAAACGTAGACCAGTTGATTCGAGACGAAATTGGGATCGAATGCTACTCCCAACAGTCCACGCTCGCCCTGAGAATCCACGGTTACCGTCAGAAAGGGAGTCGGAAGCAAGGCGCCATTCTTGATCACACGGAGCGCGCCGTTTTGTTGACAGACAAAGATTCGACCATCAGGAGCGAGGGCCATCGCCGTCGGATTCGTAAGTCCGGCGGCGACCACTGAATCGGTAAACCCCGCCGGCACAGTCGCCGCAATGGCGACCTGGGCGGTGAAGGCAGCAATCGACAACACCAAACATAGTCGTAAATTCAAGGATTTCATAGAGTCCTCCAAAGCAGTTAACTTTCCGGTCGGGGCGTTTAACGCTGGGCGGCGGGAGGCGGCGACTTTGCCACTATTATTTGTGTTTTTTGTCCCTTTTTGTGGCTGGATTTGTCCGACACGGAAATTCAACAACTTTGAACGCCGAAAACTTGCTAAGACTTCGGTCCCCCGACGTAGGTCCCGAAGGTTGCGTGAGATTTGCCCCAGGATTACCTCCTTCGTTCACGAATCGACTTTTGAGCCGAGAGTGAAACTCCTTCACAGTTTCCGGAGTAAAAATGAAGCGTTTTATTTTCCCGATACTATGGGGCGGTTTCGTCTCGCTGCTTCTATTACCTCTCTTTGTGTTTGAGCAAAGGACTCGCGCCGAGGCCAGCGCCGAGGCGCAGCTAAAACGGAAAGTCTCAAAAGACATCCTGCAAAAGGTTTTCGAGGGCAAGGGCGGCGATTTCGTTCGCGTCATTATTCAGCCTGTGAGCCAGCAAGACGCTTCGATTGACTCGACAATTGAGTATTCAGGCGGCAGCAACATCCGCAAATTCCAGAACTTCGCAGTGCGAGTCGCGACTTTGCCGGCCAGCGCAGCGGTTAATCTGGCTAATCGCAGCGACGTCGCGTATGTGTCGCTCAACCGCGAAGTCAGGCCCATGGGTCATCTTGCGCGGACGACCGGAGCAGATCAGATTCGGCACAGCGGTGACGAAAGCAGCAGCGTCTCTCTCGATGGGACGGGAATCGGCATCGCGATTCTAGATTCCGGAATCGACGTTGACACACCTCTTTTCTAAATAAGTCAAACGCTGCTCGAGTCGTCTACAACGAGGATTTCACCGGTGAGGGACGCACCGACGATCCTTACGGTCACGGTACTCACGTCGCTTCGCTTGCCGCAGGCAACGGGCGGATTTCTAACGGCGAGTACACCGGCGTCGCGCCGAATGCAAATCTTATAAATCTACGCGTGTTGAACGCCGACGGTGTCGGCACTACTGCGTGGGTGCTGCGAGCCCTCGATTGGGTGGCTTCGAATCGAGCGACTTACAACATTCGGGTCGTCAACATGAGTCTCGGAATGCCTGCCGTCGATTCTTACCGGAATGATCCGGTTTGTCGCGCAGCACGCAGACTAGTTGATGCGGGCGTGGTAGTCTTCGCAGCAGCCGGCAATAATGGCAAAGACAGGGAAGGAAACAAGCTTTACGGTCACATTCATTCGCCGGGCAACGAGCCTGCGGTGATCACGGTTGGAGCTTCAAACACATTTGGCACCGATGAACGTAGTGACGATGCAGTTGCGTCCTTCAGCTCGCGTGGACCAACACGCAGTTTCACGACCGATGAAGAAGGCGTCAAACACTACGACAACCTCGTCAAACCCGATCTTATTGCACCCGGCAATAAACTGATCGAGGCAGAAGCTGACGGCAATTCTCTCGTAGCGCAGAATCCATCGTTGGATGCCGGAGTCAGCGGCGCGGAGAATCGCAAGATGATGTACATGAGCGGTACTTCGATGGCCACACCCGTCGCAGCAGGAACAGCGGCGCTCATGCTGCAGGCGAATCCGAGTCTGACGCCAAACCTGGTGAAGGCGTTATTGATGTACACGGCCCAACCGCTCGCAGGCTTCAACATGTTCGAGCAGGGTGCCGGCCAGTTGAATATTGCTGGTGCACTACAGTTGGCGCAGTTAGTGAGAACTGATTTGAGTTCATCGACAACTGTAGGAGAGCCGTTGCTTACAGTCGACGCGCCACCCGCACCTGAAACCACGATTGCAAATCACAGCTTTACATGGTCGCGCGGCATCATTCTCAATCACACGTACGCAACCGGTATCGCTCTGATCACGAAGTACCAGCGGGTTTATGCGCTAGGAAATTTGCTTGGTAGCGACGTCATCACCGGTGACGGCGTGATCACGGGCGATGGCGTAATTACGGGCGACGGTGTGATAACAGGTGATTACTTTTCCGATGGCGTAATCACGGGTGATTACATCCTTACGAGTTATGGCGTTATTACAGGTGACGGCTCTCCCTTCCTGGCCGTTAATCTGTTGTTTCGGGATCTCATACCAGAGGGTAGTATGTTGAGCGATGGGGTGATCACGGGGGACGGAGTTATTACTGGCGATGGCGTAATCACAGGTGACCTCGTAGCAAGCGCTCAGTCAGCAATGCTCAACGGCGATGGCAGTTCGATGATGGCGGCACCATCAGACGATGGCAACGACTGCTTAGATTACTAATCCACAGATTTCACAGATTTCACTTAGTAAACAGATCAATTTGGTCTGTGTAATCGGTGTAATCTGTGGATAGAGGAGTGGAAATGAGTGCGGCTCAAGTGAACGTCGGTCGGCCTCAGTTCGGACAGGTTTACATGTGGTCGCTAGTGATTGCCGGGGCAGCGATCTCGCTTGGTTCACTCGTTGTATTTCCTTTTCACAAGCTCGATGCTTCCTTCGTCTTTCTCAGCTTAATGGTGATGGCGAGCGCGCTCATCGCTATCCCGATTCCCAAGGTCAGCGGCCGTATTACAGTTGCCGATACCTTTGTTTTTCTGACGATGCTGCTCTACGGGGGCGCAGCGGCGATCCTTATGTCGGCACTCGAAGGAGTTGCTGCGACACTGATCATCAGCAAACGCCCGCGCACGATCCTATTCAATTCAGCCATCCTCGCGACATCTACCTTTTTCACGGCCATTGTCATGAACCAGGTTGTTGGTCCAATTGCTGAGCTTGCGCTTCCAGGCAGATTTTCAGGCCGGTTCTTTGGTGCCATTTGCTTAATGGCCCTGGTGCAATACATCGCCAACACCACTCTGATCGCGATTGAAAAATCCAGCAAGATCAAAGAGTCAGTTTGGAACACCTGGCGAACGTATTATCTCTGGACTTCCATCACTTATTTCGCCGGCGCATCTGGCGCAGGCATCATTGCTATTCTGATTAGGAACTACGACTTCTATGCAGTGATAGCCACAGTTCCGATCATCCTCATTATTTGTTTCACATACCAGACGTACCTCAAGAACATCGAGAAGTCACTGGAACAGACAGAGGCGGCACGCCTACACGTTCAAGAGCTATCAACATACGTCAGCGATCTGCAGCGTTCGGAAGAAGCACGTGAACAGTTACTGCTGCGTGCTGAACGTGCTCGCTCCGACGCAGAAGCCGCTAACCGAATCAAAGATGAATTTCTGGCGACACTGTCGCACGAGTTGAGAACACCACTGACTTCACTGCTCGGTTGGTCCAGTGTTCTTCGTGAAGCAAAACGTGACGAGAAAATATTGCAGCAGGGACTCGAAGCGATAGATCGCAACGCGCGTGTTCAGGCACAACTGATTGACGACTTGCTCGACGTGTCGCGCATCGTATCAGGCAAACTCAATCTCGACGTCAGACCACTGGACCTCGCTTCAGTCGCGCGAGCAGCGATCAACGTCGTGCGACCGGCCGCCGACGCCAAGGGCATCGCGCTCGACTATTCCGACGAACCTGGTCTCGGAGCCATCTCCGCTGATTCGGCACGCCTGCACCAGATCATCTGGAACCTCTTATCAAACGCAGTGAAATTCACTCCACACGGGGGCAAAATCTCTGTGCGTGTGGATCGCGATGGTTCCTCTGCACGTGTGAGCGTGAGCGATACAGGGCAGGGAATCGAGCCTGAATTCCTGCCGCGAGTTTTCGATCGATTTCGTCAGGCGGATAGTTCTACGACGCGAAGTTTTGGCGGGTTAGGACTGGGTCTGGCGATTGTTCGACACCTCGTCGAGCTTCATGGCGGTACAGTTTCAGCGCAGAGTGATGGTCTAAACAAAGGCGCAACTTTCACTGCGACGTTCCCACTGCTTGCTGATCGGACTGAGCCGATTCCAATCGCGCAATGTGAGCAGCCGTCTGCAGAGATTCGTTCGCTAGATGGTTTGAGAGTGTTGCTCGTTGACGATGAACCGGAAGCTCGGCAGATCATCAGCACCGTGATCACGCGCACCGGAGCAGAAGTGAAGGCGTGTAAGTCAGCGCATGAGGCACTCGCGAAGTTAGCGGAATGGAAGCCGGATGTGATTCTGAGCGACATCGCGATGCCCGACGAAGACGGTTACAGTTTTATCGGTAAGGTGCGATCGTTACCGCGCGATAAAGGTGGCGAGACACCCGCCGCCGCTCTCACTGCCTACGCGAGAGACGTCGATCGACGTCAGGCACTCGCCGCCGGTTACCAAATGCACATCGCCAAACCTATCGGCGCCAGCCAACTCGTGACCATGATCGCCCGCCTCGCCGGCCGCGAGACTTGATTTCAACCAAAATCGATCCACAGATTACGCACATTCTTAAAATATTAATCTGTTTGCAATCTGTGTAATCTGTGGCTAAATAATGCTGTTATGAAGAAGTCACCGGTGGGAATTGGGATTATTGGGACGGGGTTTGCCCGCACGACGCAGATCCCGGGGTTTCGAGATTGCATGGGCGCGAAGGTTGTGGCGATCGCCAGCCGCAGCCGGGAGCGTGCGGATGCGATCGCAAGAGAATTCGGCATCGAACACGTCGCCGACGACTGGCAGGAACTGGTAGCTCATCCCGACGTCGATCTGGTGAGCATCGTCACGCCTCCATCCACGCACATGGAGATCACGCTCGCCGCACTCGAAAACCGCAAAGCCGTGCTGTGCGAAAAACCGATGGCGCTTAATGCCGCCGAGGCCGCGCGAATGGTCGAGAAAGCTAACTCCGCCGGCGTGCTGGCGCTGATCGATCACGAGTTGCGTTTTCTGAACAGCAGACGCGTCATGCGCGGCATGTTGCAATCGGGCGCGATTGGCTCAGTGCGTCACTGCAATTACCTGTTTCGATCTGACTATCGTGGTATCGCAGATCGAGCGTGGGATTGGTGGTCGGATGAGACGATGGGCGGTGGAGCGCTCGGCGCCATTGGCTCACACGTTGTCGATTCATATCGCTGGATGTTGAGCACTGAAGTGACCAAAGTGCTCGGCATGCTCACCACACACATTAAGCAGCGTCCTGACAAAGGCAATGGAGGCATGCGCACCGTCACCACCGACGATGAAGCGAAGCTCCTGTTCAAATTTAATGATGGTCCACACACGGAGAATGCTACCGGCGCCGCTTCAATTTCAGTACTCGAATCCGGCAAGTACGAAAACCGGCTGGAGATTTACGGCACTAAAGGCGCGCTGATGGTTGAAGAAACCGGCGAGCTCTGGCGTTCGCCCACCGGCTCGGGAGCATGGCGCCCGGTGCAGGTGGACCAGGACCATATGGCCCAGGGAATGCGCGAAGGAAGTTGGTCGAGAGGGTTTACGGCCTTCTCCATTGCGATTTGCGAAGCAATGCGTGCGAGCAGGACAAATGTAAAAGACGCGGCAACCTTTGAAGATGGCTATCGAGTTCAGCTCGTGCTTGATGCGATTCGCGCTTCGAATGAAAGTGGGTGCTGGGTAACGGTTGTCCAGTAAACGACTCATCCGCGTGGGCGTCGATACCGGCGGCACGTTTACAGATTTCGTCTTCGAACAAGACGGTCGCATTAACCTCTTCAAACTTCCCTCGACCCCGTCCGATCCATCACTCGCGATCCAGCAGGGACTGACGCGCATCTGTGCTGAAACCGGCTCACGACTGGATCACATCGAGATCGTACACGGCACGACTGTTGGAACTAATGCGCTCCTTCAACGCCGCGGCGCACGCACTGCATTAATCACTACAAAGGGTTTCGAGGACGTGCTTGTGATCGGTCGTCAGGCACGACCGGAACTCTACAATCTCAACGCCATCAAGCCGCCGCCCCTCGTTGCTGATGGACTGCGCCTGGGCATCAGCGAGCGTGTTGTCGCTTCTGGTGAAGTGCTCCAACCGCTCGACGAGCGTGAGCTGAAAAGACTCGTTAGGAAGTTGAAGCAGTCGAAGGTTGAAGCAATCGCAATCTCGTTGTTGTTTTCTTTCCTGCATCCGGAACACGAGGAACGGATTGCTGCGGCACTAGCCGAACTCGATGTGCCGTTGTCGATTTCCAGTCGAATCCATCCGGAGTACCGAGAGTACGAGCGCACCTCGACGGTTGTAATCAATGCCTACTTACAACCATTGATGGGTCGATATCTGAAGAAACTCAGTAAATCCGGCCTTGATAATCCGCGTAAATCCGTGTCCAACTTGCGAGTCATGCAATCGTCAGGCGGCAGTATTTCTGCTGACGTTGCCGCGGTTGAGCCGGTACGCACGATTCTTTCCGGACCATCCGGTGGCGTTGTTGGCGCTTTGCGTGCAGCTAAGCTAGCCGGGCTTCAAAACATCATAACGTTTGACATGGGCGGCACGTCGACCGACGTCGCTCTTTGTGACAGCGGTGCGATTCGAACTACGAATGAAGCAACAGTCGCTGGCTTACCGGTAGCTGTTTCAGTAATGGATATCCACACCGTCGGCGCAGGTGGTGGTTCGATCGCGCGTGTCGACGAAGGCGGTTCTCTGCGAGTTGGACCAGAATCTGCGGGCGCCGATCCTGGCCCAGCTTGCTACGGGCGCTCGCTGCTGCCGACGGTCACTGATGCGCACGTAGTGTTGGGCCACTTTGGTGGCGTGGGTTTGTTAGGTGGCGAGTTCAAGCTCGACGAAAAACGCGCTTACGAAGCGATGACGAAACTCGCGAGCGATTTGAGCAAGGTCTCCGGTAAACGATGCAGCGTTAGGACGGCGGCTGAAGGAGTCGTGTCGGTTGCAAACACAAACATGGAGCGCGCGCTACGGCACATTTCAGTCGAGCGCGGTCACGATCCGCGTCAGTTTGCCCTGCTGCCGTTTGGTGGCGCCGGGGGCTTGCATGCCGTTGACCTTGCACGCGCGCTAAGAATTCCCACGATCATTGCGCCAACTGCTCCGGGCGCGCTGTCTGCGGTTGGTGTGCTCGTCGCGGATGTGATTAAGGACCAGAGCCGGACGGTGATGTTTACTCACGGAGCAAAGGAGACGTCGCGCCTGGCAAAAGTTTTCAGGGAAATGGAAAAAGAAGCGGCGGCTGTGTTACGTGCTGAAGGATTTCTCGCGCCGCGACAACGACACGAGCGTTCACTCGCGATGCGTTATCGCGGGCAGTCGTTCGAGTTGGAAATGAGAAACATCGCGGGAGATCTCGGGGCTGAGTTCCATCGCGTTCATCGCGAACGATATGGTTACGCGCAGGAACAGAGCGAGATCGAAATCGTGAGCGCGCGCGTACGTTCGTTCGGCATCGTGGAAAGGCTCGCGCAACGAAAAATCGCATCGGACAAGAATAGAGCGCGTGGCAATGTCTATAAACGAGAAGACCTCGGTGCAGGAGCCAAATTAAAAACGCCGTGTATTGTGACTGAATATTCAGCGACGACGCTGATTCCCGCGGATTGCAAAGCACGGATTGACGTCTTCGGCAATTTACTGATCGAGTTCAAATGAAATCAAAGTTCGATCCCACGACACTCGAAATTTATCGCGCTCTCTTCACCTCTGTGGCGGAAGAGATGGGTGTCGCGTTGCGGCGCACTGCGTTCTCACCAAACATAAAAGAACGTCGTGATTATTCGTGCGCTGTCTTCGATGCATCTGGACGCGTCATCGCGCAGGGCGATCACATGCCTGTGCATCTCGGATCGATGCCGATGGCTGTCGCTGCCGCACTCGCGGAGATCGATCTCGTCGATGGAGATGTCGTCGCATTAAACGATCCCTTCGCGGGCGGCACGCATCTGCCCGACGTCACGCTCGTGATGCCTGTAGTCAGCGGAAAACGAACGCTGTTCTACGTCGCGAACCGCGCGCATCACGCTGATATCGGCGGCGCAACGCCGGGATCGATGGGGCTCGCAACAGACATCTATGGCGAAGGAATCCGCATTCCACCAATTCGGCTCGTGCGTGGTGGCAAGCTCGACGCGGACACAATGCGACTGTTACTGGCGAACGTTCGTGGAAGCGTCGAGCGCCGCGGCGACTTCGATGCGCAGATCGGTTCGTTGAAAACCGGTGCCGCTCGACTGCTGGAGATCGTTGAGCGTCGTGGTGAAAAGGAAGCTACCGAATACGCCTCCCAACTGATCGACTACTCGGCGCGTTTGATGCGACACACGATTGCTTCAATTCCTGACGGTTCTTACGAAGCGGAGGATGCATTGGACGACGATGGTGTTGATGACCGCGAAGTACCGATTAAAGTACGCGTCACGATCAAGGGCGAACGCGCACTCGTTGATTTCACCGGTAGTGCGTCTCAGGTTACAGGCGCAATAAACGCGGTCGAGGCGATCACAGTTTCAGCAGTGTCATACGTCTTCCGTTGTCTCGTTGATGGTGAGGTACCGGCGAGTGCGGGATTGATGGAGCCGATCGAAGTCATCGCGCCGAGTGGCACCGTGGTCAATGCGAATCCGCCCGCTTCTGTCGCCGGCGGCAACGTTGAAACTTCACAGCGGATTGTCGACGTCTTGTTCAAAGCGTTGGCCCAGGGATTACCTGATCGAATACCTGCTGCGAGCCAGGGCACGATGAACAATCTCACGATCGGCGGCATCGACACTCGAAATGGTCAGGAGTTTTCCTACTACGAAACAGTTGCGGGCGGCATGGGCGCACGTCCGACAGCCGACGGCATGAGCGGCGTCCACACGCACATGACCAACAGCTTGAACACACCCGCCGAGGCGCTCGAGTACGCCTATCCACTACGCGTGCGCGAGTATCGACTACGAAAGAATTCCGGCGGTAAAGGAAAGTGGCGTGGTGGCGATGGCGTCGTCCGCGAGATCGAAACGCTTGTTCCGGCGCGTATGTCGTTGTTATGTGATCGCCGCAAGCGTGGACCATATGGGTTGTTCGGTGGCAAAGACGGCGCACCTGGAAAGAATGGGAAACTCTCATCCAAAGGATCCCATGATCTGAAAGCTGGTGATCGAATCCGAATCGAAACGCCCGGCGGCGGCGGCTGGGGAGAATCCGTGTAATCCGTGGCTAAGTAGTAAGCCGGCGATAGATGCCTGGTAGTCGCTCAGGCAGAGACAAGACATCGTCAATGATCGTGTAATTGATCTCCCCGTAGAGATCGCGCAGCTCAGCTTCGGATTCGCGATCGATCGTAATGCAGAAAGGTGTGATGCCTTCATTCTTCGCCTGCCGCAAAGCCTCACGCGTGTCTTCGCGCGCGTAACGCGCATCGCCGTAATCGTGGTCGTACGGCCGCCCATCTGAAAGCACGATCAGCAACCGCGTGCGCGCATCCTGTTTCCCGAGCCGGGCAGTCGCATGACGAATCGCCGCTCCGAGACGCGTGTTATTCTGATAAGTAATACCGCCAATGCGTCGCTTTACTTCATCGTTGTACTTCTCATCAAAATCCTTCACGACAAAAAACTTTACGTTCCGGCGACCCTCCGAAGTAAACCCATTGATCGAGTAGACATCGCCGACAGCTTCGAGCGCTTCACTCATCAGCACGAGACCTTCTTTCTCGATCTCGATGATCCGCCGTCCGGGACGTGTGTATGGTTGCAGCGGATGGCGACCAATCGTCCGAGCTGTCGAAGACGACTGGTCCAGGAGGAACGAGACCGCCACGTCGCGACGGCGCCGCAGCCGTTTCGTGTAGATGCGTTCTGACTGCTGCCCATCTGCACGGCGATCGATCACGTAATCAATAACGGCATTGAGGTCAAACTCTTCACCGTCAACCTCATTGGCAATACGTATGAGGTTCTCGGGCTTCATCAGTTGAAACTGATGGCGTATCGACGAGATAACACCCTTGTGTCGTTCCTTTGTATGTTCGACGAAGTTGTGATCGCCATGTTTCACTTTCTTCTCGACTACTCGACACCAACCGAGTCGATGATCCGTCAGCTCGCGGTCCCACTCGTCGTAGTTGTATGCAACTTCACCTTCAGAGAGTACTTGCTCGGGCGTTTCGCTCTCGGACCACGCCTCTACGCCTGCCAGCTCGTCAGGCTCGCCTTCCATTGACGGATCGTTCCACGCGTTGAATAACTCGCGTGCATCGCGACGTTCGGGCATCCGTTCCGCCTGTCGTTGCTGCATTCGTTCGCCGGCTGATTCGTCATCAGATTCGGTTTGATCTTCGGGCGCGTCGATTTGTTGGACGGAATCATCAACGGGTATGACGGTTTGAAACAGATCGTAAACACGACTTGTGGCCATCAACGTGTCAGCGACTGTTGTTTGTTCGCGCACAAGATAGTTACTGACGATCGTCTCCAGTTCAGAAACCACCTGGCCATATGTCATCCGCGCGTCGTCGCGTGCACCGCCGAGCATGGTGATCTGGAATAGCAGTTCGTAAGGAACGAGCGAGTAGGGTAGCTCCATGATTCGGGGCCGGTTGCCACTGAGATGTTGGCGAATCAAATCGAGGTCGCGACTGAGACCACGATAAGTTCGCCGCAAGCGGCGATCGATACGACTGTTTTCGAGAGTTCCGAATACGCGCCGCGCGAGCTGTGGCATCGGAAATAGCTTGAGCACGTCGCGGTATCCAACCTCACCGATCTCTTTTGTGTCTTGACGTGCTTCTTCGTCGACATCTTTCTTTAGTTGCACGATTTCATCCGCGAGCGCGAAGGCATCGAGCGCATCGACATTCTCTTCTGCGTATCGCGCCGCAATCGAGGAATGGGCCACGCGCAACATGCCGCCTCGCTCATAAGTCCCGAACTCGATCTGGCCTGCCGCATGCGCGGCGAGCACTTTGTAGAGCCGGAAATCGAGATCTTCGTCGCCGAATTCATTTACGAGCGAAGGCAGATGAATGGTGCGTCCATCGTCGATGCGCGCCTCATCGGGAACAGCTGCGAGTGGAGCGACATCCACTTCGCGTCCGGTAAGCGCCTCAACATACAAACGCAGCAGATGCTGGACCGAATCGAGAGCTAACCCCGCCCCACCAGTGTGCAGTGCCTCGTAACTTCCGCGCGTCTCGAGTGAGAAATAACTGCGACGAGCGCGTGTGTCCGAGCGTCCGGCAGTAAGTCCGCGACGCGCCCATTCCTCGAATTGTTCGATCGACACAGTGCGCAACGCGCGCGAGGCGGAGCGAAAACACGCCAGCGCAGCTTCGCCATCAACTGCCGCAATCTCTTTTGTGAGAGAGAGCACGCGACGCGAGAGCTCGATTGCAGAGGCGCGATTCGGATCCGCGTTGAGCAGCCGAATAAATCCCGGACTGCTGCGGACGAAAGCCACGAGACTCGCATTGCCGTGTGCTGCGACTACCCATAGCAACGCGATCCATTCGTCAAAGATTTCAGGTGCTCGCCGCGCGATTTCGCCGCCGGCAATCAAGATGTGAAGCGCCGCGCCGCCACCGCGTTCGAGAAAGTCGTTCGTGCTCGCGAGTAAACGTTTGGCGTCAGACGCTGAAAGTGTGGCCAGGCTCTCGGGAATCACGGCCCACGCGTCGGCGGCAATCCCACCAGCGCGAGATGCAAATGCGTTGACGAGTGCGATTGCTGCGGTTGTCAGAGCGGGGTCGTTGATGCTCTTGAGTTGGTTTGTAACGGTGCCGCTCGCATTGAGAAACTCCGCACTGTGTTTTGCCGAACGCCGCGCGATCTCCGTTGCCACTTCGATTATTGAACGAAGCAGCTCGTCGTCATTTATTTCTGTAGCGAGAGCAGGTAGCGAGTGAAGGCTCTCACGACCGATGGCGGTCGAGAGAACCATCTGTCGCGTACACAAGACAAAGACGTCCGGACGAAGCTCAGGTGAAATCGTTCGCAGCGATTCGACGCCTTCGTCAAAGAAAGCAACGGCTGACTCGTAGTCGGCCATTGCGAGGCGACGCCCCATCTCGCCCCACGAGCGCAACTCTGCAGGCTGTAAGACTTGTGCGGCAGCCGGCGCTGCGCGAAGAAATTCGATACCGGCACGAAGTGAGATTGCGGCGAGCGATGCGCTGGTCTCCAGTACCGCGGCTGCCTGGTCCAACGGCAGGCCGGTGAGACTGCGCGTGAGTTCGAGGAACGATTGACGCTCGGCAGATTGATGTTGATCTTCGGACATTTAAATAAAATTTCTCACGCAACGGCGCAACGGCGCAACGGCGCAACGGCGCAACGGCGCAACGGCGCAACGGCGCAACGGCGCGACGAAAGAGCGGCTTACTCACCTTCTTCGTTGCGCCGTTGCGTCGTTGCGTGAGAAAACCTAAATCACAGTCGTCACGATCTCGCGGATCGATCGCTGCAGTTCGCGATCGTCGGTGATTGGGGAGCACATTGCGACGTCCGCGGCGTCGACGGGAGGGATGCCGAGTGCGATCAGTTGTGCGGCGTAGATCAGGAGTCGCGTCGAGACGCCTTCTTCCAACCCGTGTCCGCGCAAGTTACGCACCTTTTGACCGATCAATACGAGGTCGCGTGCGGTTCCTTCGTCGACACCACCTTCGCGCGCCACAATCTCGGCCTCCATCTCCGGCGGAGGATAGTCAAATTCGATTGCCACAAACCGTTGGCGTGTAGATTGTTTTAAATCCTTCAGTATCGACTGATAACCGGGGTTGTAAGAAACGACCAGCATGAAATCATTTGGTGCTTCGACAATCGTGCCGAGTTTCTCGATCGGTAACCGGCGTCGATGATCGGTCAACGGGTGAATGATCACGACTGTGTCTTTGCGCGCCTCAACCACTTCATCGAGATAACAGATCGCGCCGTTGCGGACAGCCGACGTCAACGGTCCGTCGTGCCAAATTGTCTCCTCGCCTTCCAACAGGAAACGACCGACCAGGTCTGTGGACGACAGGTCTTCATGACACGCCACCGTGATCAACGGTCGTTCCAGTCGCCACGCCATGTGTTCGACGAAGCGCGTCTTGCCGCAACCGGTCGGACCTTTCAGAATCACTGGAAGTCGTGCAGAGTGAGCGGCTTCGAAGAGTTCGACCTCGCGGCCGACAGCCAAATAATAGGGTTCAGTGGCGACTCGATAGTCCTGGATTGCGCTTTCTGCCATTTACGGGCATCTTAACATTTCCAATTGCCAATTGCCGATTTTCGATTGAAGGCAGGGCATAGAGTAGAATCAAATTGGCAATCGGAAATGGCAATGGGCAATGTTATGAAGATCGCGGTAGCAATGAGTGGTGGCGTGGATTCTTCGGCCGCCGCTGCAATTCTTAAGGAACAGGGGCACGAACTCGTCGGCTTCACGATGCAGTTGTGGGATCAGCGACGAGGCATCAACGTTGACGAGAATGGCGATCCGTTGCCGTCTCGCTGCTGTTCACTCGACGACGTTTACGACGCGCGGCGTGTTGCTGAAGAACTCGGCTTTCCGTTTTATGTGCTGAACCTCGAACGCGACTTCGAGCGCGATGTGGTCCAACCGTTTGTTTCCAGTTATCTCAGCGGCGAAACACCGATTCCGTGTGTGTCGTGTAACAGTCGTTTGAAGTTTGCTTCACTCGATCGACTCGCGGTTAGCTTGGGTTGCGAGAAAGTGGCGACCGGTCACTACGCGCGCGTTGAGTTCGACGCGGCTACTAATCGCTATAAACTCCTGCGCGGTACAAATCAACAGAAGGACCAGTCGTACTTTCTTTGGGAGCTGACACAGCCACAGTTGTCGCGCGCGCTATTTCCACTCGGCGAGATGTCGAAACCCGAAGCACGCGATGCCGCACGAGAGCATGGATTGAACGGAGTTTCTGAGAAGAAGGAATCGCAGGAAATCTGTTTTGTTCCTGACGGCAATTACGCCGGTTTTATCGATCGTTATCTTGAAGCAGAAAACGCGACGGAGCGTTTGCCGGGCGCCGGTGAGATTGTTGACACGAGCGGTCGCGTCATCGGACATCATGAAGGCATTCATCGTTACACGATCGGACAACGTCGCGGAATGGGCATCGCAAACGAACGCGCGTTGTACGTGATTTCGATCGACGCCGATAAGAATCGTGTGACCGCTGGTCCAGCCGAGGAGTTGTTGAGTAGCGAGTTCACCGTTGCCCAAGTCAACTGGATTGCGTTTGAGGATCCGAAAGAACGCGTGCGTGCTGAGGTACGCGTTCGTTATCGTCACACGGCAGCACCGGCGACGATCACTCCACTCGAGAACGGCCGTGCACGTATCGTCTTTGACGAGCCACAGCGGGCGATCACGCCCGGTCAGGCCTCTGTCTTTTATCGTGGTGACGAAGTAATCGGCGGTGGTTGGATAGTCAAATCAGCTTGAAGTTAGGCGCCTTTGGAGTGCGGCGGCCTGGCGCCGCTTTGGCCTCGATCAGTCGCTATCAATAACAAAGCGGCGCCAGGCCGCCGCACTCCAAAGGGCGCCCGCAGCTAAACCTTTTCCACAGCCCCTGCGTACTCACAAACTGAATTAATAGCGAAACTAAGCAAACTGAGGATTTAATGATGTCAGGAACACGAAAAGCAATTTTAATCATCGTCGGGATTCTGGGAGCCGTCGTACTGGTGGCTTTCATCGGCATCGCGCTCATTTGGGCGACGTTCCGAAAAAGCGAACCATCCATTCGCGACAACAGCGTGCTGACCCTCCGCGTCGCAGGCTCACTCCCGGATTACAGTCCAGACGATCCTTTTAAGAAATATTTTGGCGGACCCGATCAGTCGCTGACGGGTCTCGTGATGCAGTTTAAGAAAGCAAGGGTCGACAAACGGATCAAAGGCATCCTGCTCGACGTGGACCTTTCCGGTGTTGGTTGGGGCAAAGCTGAAGAGCTCCGCGACGCGATCACGGATTTCCGTACGTCCGGCAAACCTGTCTACGCGTTCATCGAGTTTGGCTTGAACAAGGAGTATTACATCGCGACTGCGTGCGACAAGATCATCGTTCCGCCACCCGGCAATTTGTTCATCAACGGGCTCGCCGCCGATGTGATGTTCTTCCGCGGCTCGCTCGATAAGCTCGGCATCTATCCCGACATTTATCAGATCGGAAAGTACAAGAGCGCCGGCGACACGTTTACGCAGAAACAGATGACCGACGCTCATCGCGAGTATATCAACTCCCTGCTCGACGATCTCTACGGTCGTTACGTGACCACGATCGCGCAGGCGCGTCACAAGACGCCTGAGGAAGTGCGCGCGTTGATCGACAACGCGCCGTACAGCGCAGCCCAGGCAAAGCAAGCGGGTCTCATCGACGAGGCGTTATACAGAGACGACGTCGAGAAGGAATTCAAAAAGCTGTTGGGCTACAAAGATACCGATCAGTTTGTTCCCATTCGTGCAGCTGATTATCGTGACGTGTCGCCTGAGTCGCTGGGTCTGAACAAGGGTGAACGTATCGCAGTGATCTATGCGAGTGGCGACATCGGTTCCGGCAGTTCGCAAAACAGTCCATCAGGAGACCAGTCGATTGGATCAGACACAGTTGTGAAAGCCCTGAACGATGCCGCGGCTGACAAGACGCTGAAAGCCATCGTATTGCGTGTCGATAGTCCGGGAGGTTCCGGTCTCGCCTCCGACATCATCTGGCACGCAGTTGAAGCTGCCAACGCGAAGAAGCCGGTTGTTGTCTCGATGAGCGATGTTGCTGCTTCGGGTGGTTATTACATCTCCGCGAGTGCGGCGAAGATCATTGCTCAGCCTTCGACAATAACGGGTTCGATTGGTGTCGTGGCAGGAAAGCCGGTGATGCGCGGGTTTTACGATTGGCTCGGCATCTCGAATGAATATGTTCTGCGTGGCAAGACCGCGGGAATGTTTCGTGAGACGGAGAAGTTTTCCGACGAAGAGCGAGTGAAGTTTGAGGAGTGGATCAAGACTACTTATTACCAGGACTTCGTACCGAAGGTAGCGAAGGGGCGCAACAAGGATGCGCAGTTTATCGATTCAGTGGGCCAAGGACGCGTGTGGACAGGTGCGCAGGCAAAGGACCGCGGCCTCGTCGATGATTTCGGTGGTCTTGATAAAGCGATTGAAGTTGCGAAACAACTCGCGAAGATTCCGGCAGACAAGGGTGTTGAGCGAGTGATCCTGCCTTACCCGACGACGTTCCTGCAGGAGTTGTTGAGTGGTGGCGGCGACAACTCAAATACGCAGATCGAGCAGCAGCGCGCGGTGTTCGCGGCGATGCCGGAGGATGCTCGACGCGCGTTGAGATACATGCAGTTGATGGACAAGATGAAGCATGGCGAATCGATGTTGTTGATGCCGTTCGATCTGCGAATTAAATAGCCAACAAACCATCCACAGATTACGCAGAATCGGTGTAATCTGTGGATGGTTTTATGTAATCCGATCGATCCCAATATAGGGTCGCAGTACTTTAGGCACGATCACCGATCCGTCTTCCTGCTGATAATTCTCCAACACAGCGATCCACGTGCGTCCGATCGCGAGACCGGAGCCGTTCAGTGTGTGCACAAACTCGGGCTTAGTCCCACCCGCCCGACGGAAACGGATCTGTGCGCGTCGCGCCTGGAACGCCTCGTAGTTTGAACACGAAGAAATCTCACGAAACGTATTCTGCGACGGCAGCCACACCTCGATGTCATAAGTCTTCGCCGATCCAAACCCGAGATCTCCGGTAGCGAGCGTGACAACACGATAGTGCAGTCGGAGCTTTTGCAGGATCGTTTCCGCATCGCGCGTCAGCGCCTCGAGTTCCTCGTAAGAGTTTTCCGGCAACGAATACTTCACCAGTTCAACTTTCTCAAACTGATGTTGCCTAATGACTCCACGTGTGTCGCGGCCGTAGCTGCCGGCCTCGGAACGAAAACACGGCGTGTACGCGGCCCATCTCATAGGCAGTTGTGAAGCGTCGAGTATCTCCTCGCGGTAATAGTTCGTGACCGGCACTTCAGCCGTGGGCACTAAATACAGCTCACGCGGATCCTCGAGTTTGAACAGATCGGCTTCAAACTTCGGCAACTGTGCGGTACCAAACAGCGCAGAACGATTGACGATGAACGGCGGCAGTGTTTCGAGATAGCCATGCTCACGCGTCTGCACGTCGAGCATGAAATTGATGAGCGCACGTTCGAGACGCGCACCCGCGCCGTTCAGGATCGCAAACCGAGCCGCAGCGATCTTCGTGGCCCGCTCGAGATCGAGTATGCCCAGTGCTGTGCCAAGATCAACGTGATCCATCGGTTCGAAACTAAACTGCGGCGCTGAACCCCAGCGACGAACCTCGGTATTTGCCGATTCATCCGAGCCCACCGGCACTGACGCGTGCGGAATGTTTGGAAGCGTCGACAGCAGATCGTGCATACGTGCTTCAGTCTGCGCACGCAGTTGATCGAGTTCTGCGATTCGATCCTTCAGCCGGCCGACTTCAGCACGCCGCGCTTCAGCTTCGTCCTTCTTCCCTTCCTTCATCAACGCGCCGATCTCTCGACTTGATGCGTTACGCTCTGCATTGAGTTTGTCCGACTCGCTAATCACACGTCGCCGCTCCTCATCGGCGCGCGTAAAGTCGTCGAGCGCTGTTGTATCCGCGCGCCGCGCATTGAGCGCCTCGCGCACTTTATCGATATTTTCTCTTACGTAATTAAGGTCCAACATTTGTGCCAGTATCTAATAAGCCACAAAAAAGCACAAAAGGGCGCCACTTGCTCAAGACGGCTGCAAGACTTTGGAGGCCAAGATATGTTATTAGAAGTCTCATGTCGGATCAAAAACCATTTGCAGGCCGGGTGGCTATCGTCACGGGAGGTACGCGCGGCATCGGAAGAGCTATTTGCCTCGAACTCGCGCGACGTGGGGCTGATGTCGCTTTCAACTACGCGAAGAGTGCTGAGGCGGCGGAGAGTTTGAAAACGGAACTCGAGGCACTTGGAGTTCGCAGTATAGCAACGCAGTGCGATGTTGCTAACACAGCAGCCGCGGCCGAAATGGTCCAACAAGTTAAAGACGCTTTTGGGCGTCTCGATATCCTCATCAACAACGCCGGCATCACGCGCGACAATCTTATTATGCGCATGAAAGAGGACGACTGGGACGAGGTGATCAACATAAACCTCAAGGGCGCCTGGAATTTTGCCAAGGCTGCTGTGCGAGTAATGTTGCGTCAGAGCAGCGGTACGATTCTGAATATTTCGTCGATCAGCGGCTTGAACGGAATGGGCGGACAGTCAAATTATTCGGCATCGAAGGCCGGAATGATTGGTCTAACAAAAGCGTTAGCGAAAGAGGTGGGGGCTCGTAGTATCACGGTCAACGCGCTCGCCCTCGGTGCAGTCGTAACCGACATGACCACCGGGTTGGACCGCAGCTATCAAGATTGGTTTCTCACGCAGATCCCGCTCGGTCGTTTTGCTCAGCCTGAGGAGATGGCAAAAATCGCTGCGTTTCTTGTCTCCGACGACGCTCGTTACATCACGGGACAAGTGATTCGGGCTGATGGTGGGTTCTATATGTGATCCGCGGATTATTTAATTGCCTTAATATCGGCCGGCTTAGCAAAGAGATTTTCTGCGAACCTTTGATTGTATTGCACTGACTCGTAGTTGATCCGCGACGTCTGTTTGTCGTTGACGAAGTGATCGACTACCCACGGCGCAGTCACACCGTCAACCGTAATGAACTTCAGGAGTCGATCTTCCTCGGTCGTTTCGACCATGTCTCCCGTGTCCGGATCTTTTCGCTGTCGCTTGTAGATGATCTTTGCGGGGAAGTAATCCTTAGCGCCAAACTCATACTCGATCCAAAAGCCATCGGGGAAAGTAAGTCGAATCGTCTCGTTGCGCTTCGCGAGCCCGGCTTCGCGCCGGCCCACGTAGGCGATCTTTCCACCATCTTTTTTCCAGTAACCCTTCAGTAGATATTCAAGACTGGTGCGTATCGCCCGTTTGAACTCCTCAACCTGTGCCGGAGTCTGATCGGAAATCTTCTTTACAGCGCCATCAAACGTCCAGCCAGTGTCGCCGGTGTTTGTTTGAATAGTCTTAATGCCGGCGCCGGTAAATTCGGTCCGCTCACTGTCGGGGTAAGAAATGTAATCGAGAAAGCGTGCGGGAAGCTGCGACATGCCATCTTTGAAGGTCGTGTAGAAGCCTTTGCCGATCACCGTCTGGACACCGAGATACTTCTGACCGCCTACCACTTCAATCGCGCGATCGATGATCTGTTGAGACTTTTCGTCGACTGATGCCGAAGGAGGAGCAGGGGTTTGCGCGAAAACTAGCGATAGTATTAGCAGGAGGATCATTTGGACAGGATTTGCAAGATTTGCAGGATTTACAAGATGAAGTTCATCCTGCAAATCCTGTCAATCTCGATAACTAATTGAATTCGGGTTTATAGCCGTCGGTAGGTTTTACGACAGTTTCACCATCTTCAACATCTACCTTGAAGCTCGATGCTGTCTTCCACAAACCCGTGATTGGAAGCTTCACCTTCTCATCGATATGTCGCTTCAGGAAGCGTGCGCCGTAAGCCGTGTTGAAACCCTTCTCAGTCAACAGGTTTACCGCTGCTTCAGTAATCTCAACCGACTTCCCTTGTCGCTCCATCTGACGGCGAAGTTTTTCCAGATAGAGTCTCGCAATTTGGCGAACCTCATCCATCGTCAACGGCGAGAACACGACAATCTCATCGATACGGTTGCGAAACTCCGGTGAGAACCTTTGCTCCGAAGCCTTCATCACTTCATTCTTCACGGCACGGAAGTCAGAAGCTGTCTTGGTACCAAAGCCCAGCGGTTTCTCAAACTTCTTGAAGTTCTCCGAACCGAGATTCGAAGTCATGATGATGATGGCGTCAGAGAGGTAAACCTTTTTGCCGCGTCCATCCGTTAACCAACCCTCGTCGAAAGCCTGGAGGAACAGATTCATCAAGTAAGGCGAAGCCTTCTCGACTTCATCGAGCAGCAATACCGTGTAAGGATTCTCACGCAGCTGCTCGGTAAGAATTCCACCTCTTTCCGAACCGACGATTCCGCGCGGCATGCCAATCAGCTTTTCAATACTGACGGTGCCGTCGCTGTACTCCGACATGTCGATGCGAACCATCTTCTCTTCGTCACCAAACATGAACTCGGCAACGGCCTTCGCAAGTTCAGTTTTGCCAACGCCGGTCGGACCTAGAAACAGCAGCACACCGTCAGGCTTGTAGTGCGACTCTTTCAATGGACCTTTGTTCAGTCGCAGGCGTTGCGCCACCGCTTTGATTGCTTCCTTCTGACCGATAACGCGACGGCTCAGCATCGCTTCAGTCATTGCAAAACGATCGCTCGTATCGCGGAAGATCATGTCGCGCGGAATACGCGACTCCTGCGAGATCACCTCGATAATGTGTTCCGGTTGGACCACCATCTTCTGCGGCTCGTTGATCTCAACCTTCACTGCCGCGGTGTCGAGCCAGCCGATGGCTTTGTCTGGCAGGTGAAGATTGCGGATGTACTTTGGAGCCATCTCCAACGCGATGTTGATGGCGTCGTCCGAAATTTTCACCGAATAATTCTTCTCGAGTCGTGGACGAAGACCGAGCAGAATCTCTCGCGTCTCGTTGATTGTCGGCTCAATGACTTTCACCATCCGGAAGCGACGTGCAAGTGCTTCATCGTCAGCGATGTACTCCTTGTATTCTGAAAGAGTAGTCGCTCCGATGATGCGCATCTCACCACGCGCGAGCGCCGATTTGAACATGTTGGCTGCGTCAGACGACGTGCCGAGTGCTGCGCCTGCGCCGATGATTGTGTGTGCTTCGTCGATGAAGAGAATCAGGTTATCACGTTCTTTAACTTCGTCGATGATGCCCTTGATTCGTTCTTCAAACATGCCGCGGAGCATTGTCCCAGCGACGATGCCGCCCATTTGCAGTTGCACGATGTGCGACGCACGCAAACGTGCCGGAACCTTCTCGGGTTCCAGCTCGATCAAACGCGCGAGACCTTCGATAACCGCAGTTTTACCGACACCAGGTTCGCCAACGAGCATCGGTGAGTTGGCTCGTTCACGATGGCAGAGGATCTCTATGATCTGTTGGATCTCTTTTTCTCGTCCGATGGTAGGCGGGATCTTGTCTGCTCGAGCAAGCCTGTTAAGTGAAACGCCAAAGTGTTTCAGATAAGGTGGAAGCTCAAACTTCTTCCGATTCTGCTCTTCTTCGAGTTCTCGCTTCTGCACCTGCGCACGCACATTTTCCTGTATCGCTTCGGGGCTTGCGCCCATGTTTCTTAAAACATCAACAAATAAACCTTCACCACTACTCAATGCTTCAAAAATGTCAGTTGCTTCAATTGTTTTACGACCCTGTGTTCTGGCTCGCTCCATGGCCCGCTTAAACAAATCAGTTGTATCAGGCCCGATGCGAAATCCTTTGCCGACATGTTGCTGCCGGCTGTTGCTGAGGCGTTTTTCAATCGCCATCTTGACCACCACAGGGTCAAGTGATAACTCTCGCATCGCAGAGTTGAACATGTCAGGCTCTTCAATCGTCAAAGCCTGCAGAATGTGTTCTACGGATACGAAGTTTTGGTCGCGACGACGCGACTCACTCAACGCATGCTCAAGGATGCGCTGGCCGCTATCGCCAAACTTGTCTTTATATGCACCTAATTCAGCCATATTTCTCTTTACGACCGTCGCGCTTGTTTTGATCTGCATTTAAGCGCCACGATTCTCTCAACTTTCAAACAACTCGCCTCGATCCAAGTTGCTGCACTTGGATGATGTCAGCATAGACGCCGTTGCGTTTCAATGCAATAACTATCGCGGCAAGGCGTCTCCTGCAAATTTCTTGCCGCAAAAACCGATTTAAAGCATTTCTCCCGCAACGCCGCTACGGCGCAACGCCGGATTTCCGTTGCGTCGTAGGGTCGTTGCGGGGGTAATGCTTTTTGCCTGCGGTTAATAATCGTAGTCGTCCCCGCCCGGCATTGGCGGGCCCGACTTCTTCTTCGGTTCGGGCAGATCAGTGACGACGGCGTCAGTAGTTAGCAACAATCCAGAAATCGACGCAGCGTTTTGCAACGCTGTGCGCACCACTTTGGTTGGATCGATGATGCCGGCAGCGGCGAGATCTTCATAGTCGCCAGTGACGGCATTGAAGCCTTTGTTTCCCTTTAGCTGTTCCACTTCACCGACGACCACGGCGCCTTCAGTTCCAGCATTCTCAGCAATACGACGAATCGGTTCCTGTAACGCACGGCGAACGATTTTTATACCTGTCCGAACATCCGGATCTTCTTCCTCGTGATTATCGAGAACCTTCGCTGCTCTGAGGAGTGCGACGCCGCCTCCCACGACAATTCCTTCCTGCGCGGCTGCTCGCGTTGCATTCAACGCGTCTTCGACGCGCATCTTCACTTCTTTCATTGCCGTCTCCGTCGGCGCACCGACTCTCACAACCGCAACACCACCAGCGAGTTTAGCCAAGCGCTCCTGGAGTTTTTCACGATCGTAATCTGACGTCGTCTCTTCTATCTGTTTGCGAATGGTTGCCACACGACCCTGAATTGCTTTGCCGTCGCCGCCACCCTGGACGATCGTCGTGTGCTCTTTGTCAACAATGACAACTTTTGCTGTTCCGAGATCTTCCAGTGTCACACTATCCAACTTGATACCAAGATCTTCGGAGATAACTTTTCCGCCCGTCAGGATTGCGAGATCCTCGAGGATCGCTTTACGTCGATCGCCAAAGGCCGGTGCTTTCACGGCGCAGACTTTGATCGTTCCACGCAAGCGATTCACAACCAGAGTTGCGAGTGCATCACCTTCGATATCTTCAGCGATGATGAGTAGAGCGCGTCCGGCGCCGGCAGTTTGTTCGAGCAATGGCAGCAAGTCGCGCATGGCGGCAATCTTTTTCTCGTAAAGCAGGATGTACGGCTCCTCGAGAATTGCTTCCATGCGATCGGGATTCGTCATGAAATACGGCGACGAATAACCGCGATCGAATTGCATTCCCTCGACGATGTCGAGCTCGGTTTGCAGTGTCTTTGATTCTTCAACCGTGACGACGCCGTCCTGACCAACTTGGTCCATCGCTTCAGAGATGAGCTGTCCGATTGCGCGATCGTTATTGGCAGAAACCGTGGCGACGTTGGTCAGCTCTTCCTTGCTCTTGATCTTCTTCGACATCCGTTCGAGCTCAGCGACCACTTTCTCCGTTGCGATCTGAATACCGCGTTGCAGCGCCATCGGATTGGCGCCGGCAGCAACGTTCTTCACGCCTTCGCGAAAGATGGCCTGGGCCAAAACAGTCGCGGTGGTGGTTCCGTCACCGGCTTTGTCGTTGGTTTTGACGGCAACCTCACGAACCATTTGAGCGCCCATGTTTTCGTACTTGTTCTTGAGCTCGATCTCTTTGGCTACAGTGACGCCGTCTTTAGTAATGACCGGGGAACCGAATTTCTTTCCCAGGACCACGTTGCGACCCCTTGGTCCGAGCGTCACGCGCACTACATTCGCAAGAACGTCCACACCCTGAAGCATCGCATTGCGCGCTTCTTCTCTAAACTTCAATTCTTTTGCCGGCACTCTCGTCTCTCCTTATCCATCCACAGATTTCGCAGATTACACAGATTCTTGTTTAACTTGATGGGCTGCGCGTCCAACTTTGACTCGTGCAGGACGCAGTAAACGATCACCCATTCGGAAACCGCGACTATATTCCGCAATTACTTTCCCGTCCATCTCCCGGTCTGTTTCTTCGGTATCGACGGCTTCATGCAACTCAGGATCAAACTGTTCGCCGACAGATGAGATTGGCTCAACACCCGCATTAGTCAATGCAGATTGAATGCTTGTGGCGATGCTGCGAATGCCTTCCAGGATTGCTTCTCGCGGTGCGTTTTCTGCTTCGATCGCCCGGTTCAAATCGTCTAACGCAGGGAGTAAGGAAGAGATAAACCGTGCCTTCTCGCCCGCAGCTCGCTCGTCGGCGGAACGATTCAAACGTTGCCGCGTTTCGTCAGTTTCGCGTTGTAGTTGTTGGCGCAACTGATCGAAGCGAGCCTGAACTTCCTGCACCTGCTTTTCAGCCGCTACAGTGCGTGCTTCGAGTTCTTCAACGTATTTAGGTTTGAGATTTGGCTGCTCAACTTCTGCGTTGACGCGTTCTTCCCCCTGCTCGTCGAGGTAAACTCGCCGGCGATCCGTCACCCTTAGCTCGTTTGCTTCGTTATCCATAATCCGTTTCCGATTCCTCTTCATCCGTGTTACCCGATCTTGATGTCGATCTTCTTCGCCTTTTGCTCACCACGTTTTGGAAGGCGAATTTGCAAAACGCCGTCTTTGTATTCTGCTCCGATCCTTCCCTGATCGACTGAACCAGGTACGCTGAAAGTACGCAGGAACTTTCCTCGCGGTCTTTCCGAACGATGCTGCTTCGCTTCGCTGATCGGTCGTGTTCCTCTTACGATCAAACGGTTGTCATCCACATCGATCTCGAGGGCTTCACGATCGATTCCAGGTAAGTCCATCGCAATCAGGTAGCCTGATTCAGTTTCGTAAATATCTGCAGCCGGCGTCCAATCGGCTCGCTCAAAGTCATCACCTGCTGTTGCTTCCGCCTGATTGCGTCTTTGCGTAGCGTCTTCAAAGAGCCTGTTCATTCGATCCTGCAGGACCATCAGATCCTGTAAGGGGTTCCACTGTTGTGACATGTTCTTCTCCGTTTATTTCCAATTGCCAATTGCCGATTGCCGATTTGAAATTGGCAATCGGCAATCTAAAATCGGCAATGCTTTCATGCGGTCGCAAACGCCGCGTCAGTCTTAAACTCCATCGTGTCGCCGCTAGCCGAAACGTGTACGGTTTGGCCCGGCAGAATTTCGCCCTGCAGCAGTTTTACTGCGAGCGGATTCTGAATCAGCGACTGAATTGCACGCTTCAACGGTCGCGCACCATAAGTCGGATCGTAACCTTCACGCATCAAGAGCTCCCTTGCTGAAGGTTCAAGCACGAGCTCCACGTTGCGCTCGTTTAGCATCGAGATCAGACGGTCCAGTTGCACGTCGATGATCTTGCCGATCTGGTCGCGTGAGAGCTGATGAAAGACCACGACATCGTCAATGCGATTCAGAAACTCCGGTTTGAAGTGCAGGCGCAACTCCTGAAGTACGGCTTCACGCACCTGCTTTTCGTCACCTTCCGCGGCCTGAATCTCGCGCGAGCCGAGGTTCGAGGTCATGATCAGCACCGTGTTTTTGAAATCGACCGTTCGACCTTTCGAATCAGTGAGTCTGCCGTCGTCGAGAATCTGAAGCAACACGTTGAAAACATCCGTGTGCGCTTTTTCGATCTCGTCAAAGAGCACCACTGAATACGGGCGGCGGCGCACTGCTTCCGTAAGTTGTCCGCCTTCCTCGTAGCCGATATATCCCGGAGGAGCGCCGATCATGCGCGCGACGGCGTGCTTCTCCATGTACTCAGACATGTCGAGCCGTATCATCGCTCGCTCGTCGTCAAACAAAAACTCCGCGAGTGCCCGAGCCGTTTCGGTTTTACCGACGCCGGTTGGTCCAAGAAAGATGAACGAACCAATCGGACGATTCGGATCCTGCAAGCCTGCGCGTGCGCGTCTGACGGCATTCGCGACCGCTGCGAGGGCCTCTTCCTGTCCAATGACGCGATTCCCGAGCCGGTTTTCCATCGTCACCAGCTTCTGCATCTCGCCTTCAAGCATTCGCGAAACCGGGATGCCAGTCCACTTGGCAACAATTGTAGCGACGTCTTCTTCGTCAACTTCTTCCTTCAACATCACGCCGTCTTGTTGAAAGTTGCTGAGTTTGTCCTGCTCGACTTTAAGTTTCTGCTCAAGATCGGGAATCTTTCCGTACTGAATCTCTGAAGCACGTGCGAGCTCGCCGGCGTTACGCGCCTGGTCCAGTTGGAATCGAAGCTGCTCGAGCTCGGCTTTCGAGGTTCGAATGTGGTCAATGGCTTCCTTTTCAGACTGCCACTTCGCCTTCTTTCCCCCGGACGTTTCCTTCAAGTTGGCAATACGCTGATCGATCTCCTTCAGGCGAGCTTTCGACTTCTCATCTTCCTCTCTTTGCAACGCCTGTCGCTCGATCTCGAGCTGGATGATTTCGCGCTCCAGCTGATCGATCTCCTGGGGCAGAGAATCGATTTCGATTCGTAGACGCGAAGCCGCTTCGTCAATCAGGTCGATTGCCTTGTCCGGCAGAAAACGATCTGTAATGTAACGATTTGAAAGTGTGGCCGCGGCGACGATGGCCGAGTCCTTAATACGAACGCCGTGATGAACTTCGTAACGCTCTTTCAAACCACGCAGAATCGCGATCGTGTCTTCCACGGTCGGTTCACCGACGTAGACCTGCTGGAAGCGACGTTCGAGTGCCGCGTCTTTCTCAATGTGTTTCTTGTATTCGTTGAGCGTTGTTGCGCCCACGCAGCGAAGCTCGCCACGGGCTAAAGCAGGCTTCAGCATGTTCGACGCGTCGATTGCACCTTCAGCGGCGCCTGCGCCGACGAGCGTGTGAAGCTCATCGATGAAGAGAATGATTTGACCCTGTGCGTTCTCAATCTCTTTGAGGACGGCTTTGAGTCGATCTTCAAACTCGCCGCGGTACTTGGCGCCCGCTAGCATCGCGCCCAGATCGAGTCCCACGAGTCGCTTGTTGCGCAGAGTTTCAGGAACGTCTCCGGAAATGATTCGTTGGGCCAACCCTTCAACGATGGCGGTTTTACCAACACCGGGCTCGCCAATCAATACGGGATTGTTCTTTGTTCGGCGCGAGAGCACCTGAATCGTGCGACGGATTTCATCGTCGCGACCGATCACCGGATCGAGTTTTCCTTTTCGTGCCTGTTCGGTCAGGTCGCGCGCGTACTTCGAAAGCGCCTGGTAGTTCTGCTCGGCGTTCTGGTCGGTAATTCGCGCACCGCCCCGCATCTGTTCGATGACCTTGAACAGATCGTCACGAATAACTCCGTGCTGGCGAAGGATCTTTCCAGCGTTGCCATCTTTCTCGTCAGCAATGGCAAGCAACAGATGTTCGGTCGAGATAAACTCGTCCTGCATCTTCTCTGCCTGAGTTTGAGATGCGGTGAATATCTGCGTCGTGCGGTTGCTGAAGTATTGCTGGCCGCCTTGTACGCGTGGAAAGCGAGCCACCGCCGCTTGAGTATCGTTAAGGATGACGGCGACGTTCGCTCCGAGCTTGCCGAGTATTGGTCTAACAATTCCTTCCGGCTGTTCGAGCATCGCGACAAGCAGATGCTCGGGCTCAACCTGTTGGTGCTGATTCTTCTCCGCCAGCTCAATCGCGGTTTGAATCGCTTCCTGGCCTCTTAATGTGAACTTGTCTAAACGCATTGTGATAACTCAAAAATAAATCGAACGGGCTCGACCTTCGTATCCCAAACTACGACGAGCCCGCTCGCATTTTACCGATCCATCAAAGCTGTTTTAGCGTCCGCCAGTGGCTTCCTTTGCTTTTCCGGTTTCGGCAGTCGTGTCAATTGTCTTGGTCGTAGCGCCGGTATTTGTTCCGGCCACCTGAATGCGACGAGCTTTGGTCTCTTCTCGTTTCGGCAATGTCACTCGCAACACACCGTTGTTGTATTCAGCGCTTGCTCCCTCTGCGGAGACTGTTTGCGGCAGAGTGAAAGAACGGGTGAAGGCGCCATACGAGCGCTCCACGCGATGGTAGTTATCGGTTTCATCCGTCTTTTCAAACTTGCGCTCACCGCGAAGGGTTATGACATTGTTCTCGATCGAGAGATCGAAGTCTTCCTGTTTCATTCCGGGCAGCTCGGCCTCAAGCACGATGTGGTCCTTGTTCTCATAGATGTCCACGCTCGGCGCCCAGGCACCGCGGCCAATGCCTTCATCGTCAAAGGCTCGGGTCAAATTGGTTGAGAACAGACGGTTCACCTCCTCCTGTAGAGTCCGGAGGTCACGGAATGGATCGTAACGAACAATGGTCATGGGTCTCTCTCCTCCTAAATATTCCTTGTTGAGTTCCGCTCAGCTCCGATTGCTCTCGATTCCTAGCTGAGCGTAGCGACATAATAAAGGTTGAGTGCCTTCTTGTCAACTAGGTGTCAGGGGGGTTCAAAAGCCATAAAAAGCACACGGATGAGGAACCAGTTGGATTTTCTTCTTTTGTGCTTTATGTGCCTTTTGTGGCTAAATTTCTTTGTGGCTTAGACCGAAAAATCTCTTAATAGAGGACAGGATGCCGGCGGATGAGTGAGAACTGGCGGTGCCGGAATCTGCCTGGGAGGCGAGACCCTGGCGACGTTCGGCCATGATGAAGCTGAGCGACTCGACCAGATCCGGGTTCGTGTCGAACACTCTCTTCATCGCTGCATGGCCGATTTCAAGGACTTCCGTTTCTTCGAGGGCAACGACGTTGGCCGTGCGGGGCTCCCCCGTGAAGAGGGCCATCTCACCGAAGAAGTCACCTTCGGTCAGGGTGGCGATATTCCGTGGCCGGCCGTTTTCAGTAATCTGGACGCTGACTTTTCCGTTGTGTACGACAAACATAGAGGAGCCGGGATCGCCGGCTCGGATGACCATTTCGCCGGGGGCAAACACGTGGCTAACTGCTGCCTGCGCCAGCATCGTGGTTTCGTCGGCGGATAAAGGCGCGAATATATCGACGGCCGAGAGTCTCTCGGCGATCGCGCCGCCGTCGCCATCCCGCATTTCGGCTCCTTTGCGTCGCTCGACGTGCAAAGTGCGCGTCGGGAAAGCGAAGTTCAAACCGGCGCGGCGGAAGGCGTACCAGATTCGCTGGCGGACAAGGGCGTCCGTGTCGTTATATTTGGCGTAATCGACCAGCCAGTACTTCACTTCGTAATCGACGCCGTTATCACCGAGATTCCTGATTCTTACAATCGGTGTGACTTTTTCCGACACGTTATCCGCTTCACGCACCGCCTCGCGCACCACGTGGATCGTCTTCGCGGGTGAGTCGGTGTATAGCGTGTTGAAAAACACGAGACGCGCATTGAGGTTTTCGCGCGGACAGACTTCAATCGGCTCTCGGGCTGCGTTGCTATTGGCGATCAGCACCACGTGATTTGTAAACGTCCGGATTTTAATCGCACGCCAGCTTATCTCTTCCACGACGCCCGTGTGTCTTTGCGCGCCCACCGTTATGACGTCGCCCACCTGAAACGGACGATCCGCCTGTAGAGAAATTCCGGAGAAGAAGTTACCAAGCGTGTCCTGTAGTGCAAGACCGAGGATGACGCCGAATATCGCCGACGTTGTGAAGAGCGCGCCTAGATTTACATCCGGAAACAGGAACGTAAATGCGATTAGAAAGAAGAGCGTGAAAGCGACGATCGTGAAGATGTTTCTGATGAGTGTAGGCGCGTCGATCTTCTTGAACCAAAACGCCAGTCCGAAAAATAGGGCATTAAGTGCACGGACAAAAAAGTATCCGACGATGCCCACCAGAATCAGCTTGATCGCATTGACAATCGTGTCTGCAGATGGAGACGGGCTGCTTCCCATCCGGTGCTCAAGCAGAGTCTTGACCTCACCTGAGAATGACCAAAACAGGTAGGTGGCCAGCAACGCGATTGCCGACGCAAACAGGAAGAGCGCGATTCTGTTAGTGAAACGGGGTCGAGTCACGATTTTTCGAGGCACGTTTTATCACAGATTGGAGCTTATCTGTGGCCAAATATTGTAGGAAACAGCGTGATCAGTATATAGAGCAACGAAAGAATAGTTACCACAATCGCTGTCAGCCAGGCGGCTGCATTGTAGATTGGTCCATTCACGTGCTTGCCCATCAGCTCGCGATTGTTCACGAGACGCAGCACCGCAAACAAGACGATCGGGAGTAACAATCCATTGATTACCTGTGTGACCAGCAACACGCGGATTAGTGGCAGGTTCGGGACGATCGCGATCGCCGCGCCGACAGCCACCAGAAAAGTAAACACGCCGAGGAATATCGGCGCCTCCCGGAAACTTCTCGAAACACCCTTCTCGAACCCGAGTGCTTCGCTGATCGAGTACGCAGTGGCTAGTGGTAACACGCCAGCCGCCAGCATCGACGCTCCGAAGAGTCCGAGGCCGAAGAGCGTTTGTGCATATCTTCCCGCGAGTGGTCGCAAGGCGTGAGCGGCGTCGGCGGCAGATGTTATCTGGATGCCGGCTTTGTGAAGTGTTGCCGCTGTGGAAACGATGATGAAAAAGACTATCAAAACGGCAAAGATAGTCCCGACCCACACGTCCAGTTTCGTCTTTGCATAGTCGTCAGGAGTAACACCTTTTTCCACCACTGAAGATTGCACATAGACCTGCATGTACGGCGAGATCGTGGTGCCGATGACGGCCACAAACGTGAAGAGAAATGCATATTCGAGTTTGAACTCGGGTCGAACCATACCGACTGCGACTGCGGACCAGTCAGGTCGAGAAAGAAAAGCCGAAACGATGTAGCCGAGAAAAACGAGTGACATGAGCAGAAAGATTCGTTCGACTTTCTTGTACGAACTCTTCACTATGAGAAACCAGATAAAGATGGCCGCTAAAGGCACAGAGACGTAAGGCTTAATTCCGAAGAGTTCCGAAGCTGCCGCGATGCCGACAAACTCCGAAACCGTCACGCCCGCATTTGCGATCAACAACGCGAGCATGATCAATGCGGTCCAACGTACGCCGAAGCGTTCGCGAATCAGATCCGCAAGGCCTTTGCCTGTCACCGCGCCCATGCGCGCACACATCTCCTGAACAATACCCAGGCTGATCGTGATTGGAATGAGAACCCAGAGGAGTGAATAACCAAAGTCTGCGCCGACCGATGCGAACGTTGCGATACCGCCGGCGTCGTTACCGGCGTTGGCGGTGATCATTCCGGGGCCAAGGATGGCGATATAAGCGAGCAGGCGTTTGCGGCGTGCGACTGTGCGTCGCACACCTTGAGCGCCGCGACGCATTAAGCGACGTCCGGCAGCTCGAACTGCTGCTCCTTGCTCCGCCATTTGGAGGGTCATCCTTCATAAGCCACAAAAATATTTAGCCACAAAAAGGCACAAAAAGCACAAAATGAACCTGTCACCTGAGATATGAGTTCAAACTTAAAAAGAAGTCTTTCTTCTTTTTTGTGACTTTTGTGCCTTTTTGTGGCTAACCGAATAGACGTGGCAAACGCTGGCGCCAATCCTTCGGCAGAAGAATCTCCATCGCGTCGTCTACCGTGATGATGCCGAGTATATCTCCTGAGTCGTCGATCACAGGAAGGGCGAGGAGATTGTATTCCGCAATTCTTTGCGCGACCTCCTTCGCGGGCTCTTCGGGATCGGCCTGCTGAAATTCAGTTCGCATCACTTCTTCCAGGGGCATCGACGGATCCGCGAGGATCAAACTTCGCAGTGCAATCACACCGAGCAGTTTCCATGAGTCTTCCTTCTCCACCACGTAGAGGTAGTAGATCATGTTTGGTGTCTCGGCCATCTCGCGCAGACGCGCGAGTGCTTCGCCGACAGTAAGCGCGCGTGGCAGCGTGACAAACTCCGTGGTCATTAATCCGCCCGCAGTGTCGTCTTCATAAGGCAGCAACTCGACGACGTCAGCCTGCTCGTCCTGTTCCATCAAACCGAGCAATTCTTCCGCTTTGTCTTCAGGGAGATCGCCGAGCACGTCGGCGGCTTCGTCAGGCGACATCCACTCGAGGATGTCAGCGGCTCGTTCCTGGTCCATGTCGCCGAGAATTCTTGCCTGGCTCTCGGCCGGCATCTCTTCGAGCGTCTCTGCGGCAGTCTCGTCGTCGAGTGATTCAACTACTTCCGAGCCGTGATGGTAAGAGAGTGCTTCTGCGAGACGTGCGATTTCGACGGGATGCAGTCGCGCGAGTTTGTCGCTGGAGGATTTCAAGGTGACCGTCGCGGCGTCAGTCGCGAGATATCCGACGTCGGCCCAGTCGAGCACTTCAACCGGTTTCTTGCTGCCGGCGAATCCGGCGGGTGCGAGTCGTCGCCAGAGACCCTGAAGACTCACGTCGGCGCCGGTGACGCGCCAGTCGCCCGCGGCCTCAATGATCTGAACATCGTTGACGCGAACTACCCGTTTACCATCAACATCGATGAGTTGTTTATCGAGCACGTCGCGCGCGAGCAGCACTTCACTTTCACGACGCACGAAAGGACGCAGATCGAGAATGTCGGAATTCAAGCGCGCGCCTTGTTCATCGAACGCGGAGATGTGCCAGCGCGGGAGGAAGAAGTCGCGGCGTCGGTAGCGCGCAACAAGCCCCGTCACAGGAGGATGATCGTCGGCGCCGAGACGCACGATGACGTCCTTAATGGTGGCGACACGTTCTCCCTCAAGGTCGCGTATCGGCCGACCTAAAACTTGCGATAAGTACAGCATGACGTGAGGAGCATAATAACACTTTGGAGTGCGGTGACTTGTCACCGCTTTGGTACAAATATTAAAGCGCCAACAAGTTGGCGCACTCCAAAGCGGCTAATCTGCGTCCAGGATCTTTCTGGCCAGTTCGAATACGCGGTCGTGGCGTGAGTAGACGTCTGCGCGCGTGGTGAGAATTAACTGATCGGGCTTTACGCCTGCGCCTTCAAGTCGCAGGCCGTCAGCGGTGCGGTAGTCAAACTCGCTCACGTCTAGCACCCCGCCATCCGGCAACGCATGTCTGCTTCGAATAGCTAGCACGCATCCACACGTGCCGGTACCGATGACTTGTGCACGACGTTTGGCTTGCAACGCAGCCACCATGATCTCCGCCGCGCTCGAAGTGTTTTCACTGGTGAGTACAACGACTGGCAGTTTTATCTGTAGTGAAGCAGGGGTCCGCCACAGTCGTTTGGAGAACGTTTCCAGTTCAAAAGAGGCACCCGAACGATCGGCGAAGCGACCAAGATTCGTTCCTTCATCCAGAAACAGCGACGCCACATCCGCCATCGCTTCAGCATCGCCGCCGCCATTCGCACGCAAATCTAAAATGATGCCTTCAGCACCTTCGAGCACAGCGGGCAGCACCTTGGTAAACTCCGCCGCTACACTCTGCGTGAACGCATCAATTCTCAGAATCGCGATATTCCCTTTGCGCTGATTACTGAATCCTAACTCTCGCTGATTCCAGTAACGCTGCAGAACGGCAGACTTTTGTTTTCCCTTACGGTTGGTCCAGGTAACCTTCACGCTACTCTGTGCCGGTCCATCGAAGAGTGAGCCGACGGCTCGATAGCGAGCATTGGTTTCTCCTGACAATCCGGAATACCGCAATCGCAGTTTGATAGCTTCAGCCACCGGTTGATCGTCAATACTGACGATCACATCACCAGGTTTAATGTCAGTTCGCGCTGCCGCTGAACCCTGATCGATTTGTATGACGGTCGGCACACCTTCCACTTCGCGAACCGTTAATCCGACGGTGATGAAACGCGGATTCCACCAATCAAATTTCTCATCGGGTGAATAAACACGCGTGTGAGCGTCTTTTAGTGAAGCGATCATCTGACGCAGCACGTCGTAGAACTCGTGTGGTTTGCCGGCGCGCGCAGCCGCAGGTCGATACGTTGCACGCTGTAATTGCCAATCGATCCCGTGAAACTTCGGATCGTAATAACGTTCCTGGATGGTTTCCCAGGCGTCGTCGAAAACGGCGAGCCGCCCTTCTACAGTTGCAGTGGAGACAAGCGATGAATCGTCGCGAACTGCCCGCACCAACGAAGCAGTCGCGAGCTGAGAAACCAGCAGTACACAAAGTACAAAGTATAAAACACGAAACATTCGTGCGCCTGACTTGGTTTTATTTCTTCCCATTGTTACCTCGGAGGCTTACGAAAGTTGTAGCGCAGTAACACGCGCATTGGTATTGGCGCTCCATTCTTCATCGCCGGGAAGAAGTGCAATTGACGAACAGTCGCAACCGTTACTTCATCGAGCCCGAATCCGGCCCAACGAACAATCTGTATATCACCTACCTCGCCATCGGCGCCGACATCAACAGCGACATCGACCGTTGCTTCAGCATCAGCACGAGCCGCGCTCTGCGGGTATTCCGGCCGCAGCCGGCGGTACGGACGCGGCGGGCGAATGCCCTGCACCTCGGCAGCCTTTTCGTCTTCGGGTGCGTCCTCTATTAATGCTTCCGCTGAAGCAGTCAAAACAGTGCGTTGAATCCGCTCGTCTTCGTGACTCTTTTTTATCACGCCCACGATACGTCGAGTCAAAGAATTGTCGGAGAGATATTGTGACAACTGAACTTCCGCTCTGGTTGCCTCGGTATTTTCAAAAGTTGGTCGTTCCCAAAAAAGCAACTGACCGGTTCGCGTACTAACCAGAAATATGGAGCAGTATGCTTCGTAGTAGACCGGCCTTTCAAAAGATGACCGGCGTAATGTTTGCGCATCTCCGACGAAATAAAACTCAGTTGCCAATGCCGCGCCTAAATCGCGGGCTTCGTTAACCGCGAGGTTGAGCGAGCCCGCATATCCGATTCCTTTTGCCGCCGCACGGCTCATATCAGCGTCAGCCACTGCCACCTCGTGAGTTGATAGCAGACGATTACGAAGCGTGTCGGTAACTTGTTTTCCAATCGGTGTCGAACCGAAGTCGAGGACAGCAACAACCGGTCTCGTTTGCGCCAGCGTGTTAGTCGCACCCAGTGCAAATAGGATGATAACCCAAAATATCTGGCATCTCTTTGGAGTGCGGTGACTTGTCACCGCTTTGGTACCGTACCAAAGCGCCAACAAGTTGGCGCACTCCAAAGTGGCGCGCGATTCACTACACTTGTGCTTTTTGTGCTTCCTGGTGACCACCACTGTGATACAGCTCGTAGACTTCGTTCTTTATCTCTGTCGGGAAACAAACTCGATGCAGTTCATACGCGTGTTGTAATCCCCGCACCACATTACTAACCTCGCTGATCTCGCGAATCTGCGGTGACGCATAACCGCTCTCGACGTAGATGTGACTCTTAGGTTCCGATTTCTCCGTTTCGTAGTAACTATAATAGGGAACGTCACTGGCGCGATCTTCGATGAAGTAATAATCCGGATCGAAACCCGCCCGCGCGACTGTTTGTCGTGCAGTCGTCAGGAACTCAGCCTTCTGACCGACCGGCATATCAAGATCGATCGCTTTGAACAAACGACGCGCGATAAACCTGCGACTCAGATCACTCAAGATCGCATCATCGGAGTTCTGCCACTGCTTGATATGAAAAACAAAATCTGAATCGTCCACCTGCATGTGTTCGGTGGCCGTCAACGTTTCACGACGCAGTATCTTTTCGAAAGCCGTTCCCGCCGCGTACCAGATGTCTTTGCCTTCATCGCGTAACGCCAACGCACGACGAATAATCGAGCGCAACACCGCTTCCGCCGATCGCAACGTACGATGAAAGTAGACCTGGCGAAACATGTAGTAGCGTGCTTGCAGATACTCTTCAACGGCGTAGATGCCGCGCGCCTGAACGTAGACGCGATCGGCACTTTCGTCGATCGCCAGCGCGTTGATGATCCACTCGAGATCGTAAATGCCATACTTCGCGCCGGTCATGAGCGAGTCGCGCAGCAGGTAGTCCATTCGGTCGACGTCGAGTTGTGAGGAAACCAGTTGGGCCAATGCTGCTGGTTGAAATTTTCCTTCGATGATCGAGGCGACTTTAGATGGCAGGTCACTTGAATGCGATCGCAGCAGTTCTCCGATCTCCGAACGTTCGTCAAGGATAACCTGTACAGTCCAGAGTTCGTGATGAAAGTCGAGCACCTTCTCCATCACGTGTGAAAAGGAACCATGGCCCACGTCGTGAAGTAGCGCGGCAGCGCGCGCAGCGATGCGATCGCTCGGATCGATCGAATAGGTTTCACTCAATCGATCGAGTACGCGTGTCATCAGATGAAATGCGCCGAGTGAGTGAGTGAAGCGCGAGTGTTCGGCACCTTGATACGTGTATAGACCAAGACCGAGTTGTTTGATTCGACGCAGGCGTTGGAATTCCGCTGCATCGATCAAGCGCATCATTAGCTCGCCTTCATCAGAGTCAGTTTGTAGACGAATGATGTTGTGAACTGGATCGCGGTAGATGCGTTCAGCCATTGCGCGAATCTTAACAGAGGATTTACCTCTTAATCCTGTCTAATCATATAAATCCGTCCAAAAACGGCCCCCGGTTCGCAGCCGAAACGACAAACATTGCCCCTCTGACCCCACCCGGTCAACTGTTGAAATTTGGGTTTTTTCCATTTTTTTGGATTTAGCGGGCTGGGCCGTCCTGGGACTCTGGCTGTCAAGTCTACGAATACTTAAAGAATTGTCTAAAAAGCCATGTGGGCATGGCATTTGCCCAAAACGCCCCTGACGATGGCCTACTTTTAGCCGCTCGTTTTGGAATTTTTCCCGATGCTGCCAATAAAAAAAGGGAGTTTTTACACAGGAGGGGGCAGCATCTTTGTCTAGTTCAAGAAAGGAAAGCAGAAAATGAAGAATGTCTTTAAGTTCATTGCCTTGTCTGCGTTGCTGATGAGCTTTGCGCTATTTGCTGGTAGCGCGTTTGCTCAGACATCGACGACAGGGTCAATAGAAGGATCGGTTTCCGACCAGGCCGGCGCTGCCGTGCCGGGAATCACAGTGAGGGTCACGAGCCCGAACCTGATTTCAGCGCAGTCGGCAACAACCGATCAGAGTGGTCGGTTCAGGATACTGAACCTTCCTCCAGGAAAATATGCGGTTTCAGTAGAAGCTGATAAGGGATTTGCTAAATTTGAGAGACCCGATGTCGAAGTAAATCTCTCCAAGAACACAACAGTTGAAATTCAGCTTCAAGCCGCTGGCGCTCAGGCAAGCGTTACGATTACCGACACTGCCGGCGCTGCTGTTGACGTAAGCGGTTCGACCACTGGCTCGAACGTTTCGTCCGACCAGTTTTCAAACTTCCCGACACAACGCACTGTGCAGGGCCTCTATACGATCGCCCCCACAGTTACCCGTTCCGGTCTGCGCGACGCGACTGGCCGCGACCGAGATCCTTCGGTGGCTGGTTCATCCGGACCTGAGAACAACTACATCCTCGACGGCGTGAATACCACCGACCCCGCATTCGGCGGTTCGGGTGCGAACCTTCCGTTCGAGTTTGTGCAGGAAGTTGAAATCAAGACCGGTGCTTATGGTCCGGAATACGGACGATCAACAGGCGGTATTTTCAACGTTATCACCAAGAGTGGTGGCAACGAGTTTCACGGCGACATTTTTGGCTATGGCACGACCAAAGGCCTGGTTCGCGAAGTGAAGAACTTCCCGTTCACCGGTTCGGCCTTCAATGGCTTCTCAGAAGCTGACATTGGCGGCGACATCGGTGGCCCGATTGTGAAAGACAAGCTCTGGTTCTTTGGAGCTTTCAACCCACAGAAACGCAAAAATTATTACCTGACCCAAACATTCCACGAGCCCGTCCAAAACGACGTGACGATTCCGTTCTACGCGGGCAAGATCACCTGGGCCGTCAACTCACGAAACACTTTCACCGCTTCGACCTTCGGTGATTTCACCAAGATCGACGGGTTTTTGGCTTCGAACATTCTGGCGCTCCAGAACGTCAACGGTTTCGGTGACGACATCACCGCCTTTGAAGGACGTCAGGAAACTGGCGGCCACAACTACGCATTCCGTCTCAACTCAACGATCACGAATACTTTCATTGCTGAGTTCTCCGGCGGTCTGCACTTCCAGAGAGCGAACACGATTCCTCGCGCAATTGACAGACCTCTAATCACCGATAACTTTGCGGTGTTGAAGGGTGGTGTGGTGCTGACGCCAGTTCAGACAGGCGTTAATGCTAATGACCTCGCCATTTGCCCGAGCAATCCTGAACCTAACGACGACGGATTCGTCGATCCACGCAGCCAGTGTGTCGGCACGGGTTTCATCGATTTCGTCGATGGACGCGGCGGCTCATTGCAGCGCAACTTTGCACGTGGTCCCGGCTTTGGTTTGTTTTCCTTCCAGGATCGCGACCGCTATGAGTTTAATGCACACATGCAGAACATCGTCGGCGGCGCTCACACAATCAAATGGGGCTTTGAGTGGAGCCGAAGTAAGTATGACATCGACACCAAGTCGAGTGGTCCAGCGGTGACTTACGGCTTTACCCCAGGGTTGCTGAACTTTAGTGCCAGCAGCGGGAATGTTACTGCTTTGACGCCTACCAACGGCGACTCAAACGTCACCAACGGTTCGCGCATTACCAATAATTGGCTGGTCTGCACGGTCCGCGGCTCCGTCATCAATTGCCCGAGCACTGCGGGTGTTGTACGCGCGCAGGCTATTCCGGCGGCGACTTTGACAGCACTTGGCTTGACGGTTAATCCAACAGCCAACGCCATCACAACTGCGGAAGCGTTTGGTAATCCTTTCATTCTCAGAAATACCACTCGCGTACGTGACTTCCAACTCGTGGGTGGGACCTACACCAACGTAGAAAGCTTCTACGTAGGCGACGACTGGAAATTCGCCAAGAACTTCCAGCTCAGCTTCGGTGTTCGCTGGGATTATCAACAAGCCTACAGCAACGACAGCAGCACCTACCTGAAGTTCAACAACTTCGATGACAACGCCGCGCCGCGTTTTGGCTTTATCTGGGATTTCACGGGTAAAGGCAAAGGCAAGGTGTTCGCTAACTACGCGCAGTTCATCGAAACTCCGATTCCGTTGGATGTTAACGTTCGCGCCGGCGGCGGCGATGTTCAAACGGATAAGAACTTCAACGTCAACCGACTGAATGCACCAGCAGGCGCCTTGATCCTTCCGGGCGTCAGCACGGGTGCGACCAACCTCGGCTCGGATGCAACACCGGCCGATCCAGGTCTGAAACCCCAGAGCATTAAGGAATACACTGCCGGCTTCGAATATGAAATTGGCGGTGACGTGGTTATTGGTACGCGCGGTATTTACCGCAACATGGTCAACGTTATCGAAGACGGTTCATTCGATGATGGCGACACCTACTTCATCTTCAACCCGGGTCGTATTGGCCCCGGCACGACTGAAGAAAACGCTTGCGCTGGCGATCCTCTTCATGATCCGCCACGTTTGCCGCAGTGTTTCGGTCGCGCACAGCGCTTCTATCGCGCTCTCGAGTTCTCGGCTACGAAGCGATTTACGAATAACTTCCAGTTTATCGCGTCGTACGTGTTCTCGAGCTTGATCGGTAACTACGAAGGCCTTTTCCGTAATGACAACGGGCAGACTGACCCGAACATCACTTCGTTGTTCGACCTTCAGAGCTTGCTCACTAACACTTACGGACGTTTGCCAAACGATCGGCCGCACCAGTTCAAGTTCAACGGCAGCTATCGGACGCCATTTAAGCTCCTCGTTAGCGGAAACTTTTATGCGCAGTCCGGTGTGCCATTCAACGCTCTGATTCCGCATCCGATTTACGGAAACAACGAGGGTTTCCGCGACCCACGCGGTACTACAATCGTTCCAACCGTGTCGGCTTCAGAGCCTGGATTCCCGAACGTCGTCGAGAGCATCGGTTCCAACCGCTCGCCTACGACGATGAACTTGGATCTGGGTGTTTACTATCCGATTAAAGTTGGTGAAGGCAAAGAGTTGCGTCTGACTGGAGACTGGTTCAACGTCTTCAACAGCCAACGTGCCGTTACCTTGGATCAAACCTTCACAATCAACAGCGGCGTCGCTGGCGTAGAGCCCGTACCGAACCCGTTCTTTGGTTCGGCCCTGCTCGTGCAACCGCCATCGTCGTTCAGGTTTGGCGCCAAGTTCACCTTCTAATAGTTAAACTTCCGCTTCGGTGAAAGCCACTGCGGGTGATGGGGAGAGGCGCCGTTCGGTCCTCTCCCCAATTTCTTTTTAATCCACAGATTACACAGATCAGCTTATGAAATCTGTGTAATCTGTGGATAGGGCTTGATCTAAATCCGTTCGAGGAGTTAAATCAGGACATCCAGGTCAGCTTTTAGGAGGTACCCATGCCAGGCTTTGCATCCCTCCCTCTGCGCTCCATAGATCGTCTTCTGTTAATTGTTCTCGCCATTCTTATCTTAACCCCGGCTGTTAAGGCACAGGGGAGCGGTAAATCTTCAACTGGTACCGGCGGTAATCATCTGATTCAGGGTTACGTTTTTTTCCCGTCAGGACGCAGGGCCGAAGGCTCGATCATAGTGAAACTGCAATCTTACAACTCGGGTGAACTGCAGGTGATTCCGGATTCGAGCGGTGCCTTTACTTTTTCTTCGTTAGCACCTGGCAACTACACAGTCGTCGTTAATGCAGGAAACGATTACGAGATTGCGCGTGAAGGAGTCTATATAGATACCGATCTCAATCTTTCGCGCACGGGCGCACGAGTTCCCGCAACTTCACGCCGGTACACCGTGATGGTGCACCTGCAGCCCAAGATAACAGCGGGGACTAAGCCCGCAGTCCTTAATGCCGCCCTGGCAGCCGTCCCGGAGAAAGCACGCAAGCTTTATGAGAAGGGCGTTCAACAAGCGCGCTCGGAGGATCCCGCGAAGGCAGCAGCCAGTTTGAAAGAGGCAGTTTCCCTCCACCCAAACTTCCCGCTTGCTCTCAATGAACTCGGCGTTCAGTATTTGAAGTTGCGACAGGTTAACAAAGCGATTGAGGTGCTCAAGGATGCGTGCAAACTCAATCCTGAGTCCTTTCCCTCCAGATTAAATCTCGGCATCGCTTTGCTCGAAGCGAAGCAGTTTGCGGAAGCTGAAGATCAGTTGCGTGAAGCGTCGAAACGAAATACCAATTCTGTGACGACGCACATGTATCTCGGCATCGCGCTGCTCCGGCAGAGTAAGTTTGAAGAAGCCGAGAAGGAGCTGTTGATTGCTGCGCAAGCCAATGTCGCACAATTAAGCATGGCGAATTATTATTTGGGCGGTCTCTACTGGCGAAAGCAGGACTACGCGCGCGCAGTCGAGCAGTTGGAAAAATATCTCGTGCTGGCGCCGAATGCACCCGACGCTGAACGCGTGCGAGCCACGATTAAAGATTTTCGCAGCCGCATTAATCCTGAATAATTAATACAGAAAGGACAGGCAATACATTCATGCACAGGCTTAGATTGCATTTACTTCTGACGGCAGCAGTGATCGTGTCGTTATCACTTACTGCAATGGCCCAGGCGCCGGGAAGTTCGCGCGGCCTCGCGAGCGGTGGCGGCAACAGCATGATCCAGGGGAGGATTCACTTTCCGTCAGGACAGGCCGCGAGTGGTCGAACGATCAAAGTAAGTCTCGAAAGTGTCAGCAACTTTGGTGCGAAGTCGACAGTTGCAGATCAGGATGGTGTTTTCCGGTTCACAAGCCTTGAGCCGGGCGATTACACGGTCGTCGTCGATGCCGGGCCGGAGTTCGAAAAGGCGCGTGAGTCTGTAAACATCTATCGCGAAGCGAGTTCCGGTGGCCGTTCGATTCAGGTCAGTATTCAATTACAACCCAAGATTGATGCTTCCAATCCGCTGTTTGCTGGCGTGCCTCCGAACGCGCTCAAGTTCTATCAAAAAGGCTCCGAGGCTGCGCGTAAAGGTGACTCGAAGGCGGCGGTCGAATCACTCAGCGCTGCAGTAAAGGCTCACCCAAACTTTACCGTCGCGTTGAGCGAGCTTGGCACGCAGTACCTGCTGCTCAAGCAGATGGACAAGGCGGGCGAGACTTTCGAAGCCTTACTAAAAATAAAGCCTGAGGACATGGCAGGACATCTCAACCTCGGCATCGTCGCGTTTAATCAGAAGAAGTTTGACGTGGCGGAGACGCACCTGCGTAGAGCGCTCGAGCTGAAGAGTCAGGGGCCGACGGCGCATTACTATCTCGGGCTAACTTACATCTCGCTAAAGCGATATCCTGACGCCGTAACCGAGTTGGAAGCCGCAGTCGCCAACGGCGGTGAGAATCTTGCGCTCGCGCACAAGTATCTCGGCGGGCTTTACATGAACAACCCGGACAAGAAGCAAGAGGCCGCCAACGAGTTGGAGAAATATTTGACACTCGATCCGAAGGCCGCCGACGCCGAGAAGATCAAAGGAACGATAAAAGACCTGCGCAAGCAGTAGATTTGAGTAATCCCGCCCACGTCAACGGGATTTACTATCTTTTGAGATTGAGCAGGTGCCCGAGTTTTTCTTTTTTGGTGCGCAGGTAGTTAGCGGCGTCTTCGCTGGAGTCGACCTCAATCGAAACTCGCTCCACGATTTTCAATCCCGCTTCCTCAAGAGCCTGAAGTTTCAGAGGATTGTTTGAGATGACTTTTACCCGGCAGAGGCCGAGGTCGAAGAGGATTTCGGCACACTGTCGATAGTCTCGCAAATCCACGGCAAGCCCTAACCTGACATTTGCTTCGACCGTATCAGCTCCGAGATCCTGCAGCGCGTAAGCTCGGATCTTATTGACGATGCCGATGCCGCGACCTTCCTGCTGCTGATAAACGATTGCGCCACGTCCTTCCTGCTCAATCATCTGCATGGTCTGATTAAGCTGGCGTCCACAATCGCATTTGGTTGAGCCGAAAACGTCACCGGTAAGACATTGTGAGTGGATGCGAACCAACGTTGGTTCGTCGCGTTTCATCTCTCCTTTAAAGAGGACGACAAACTCCTCTTCGGTTATGAGAGAACGGTAAGCGGCGATCTGGAAGTCGCCCCATTCAGTCGGCAAATTCGCGATTGCAACCCGCTCAACCGTTCCAGTCTGAACGGAGTCGCAGCAGGTCGCTAGCGCCGCTCGTTCCGATGTTTGGACTTCTGTGGACATGATCCTTGAGGTCCGTTAATTATAGGAGCAATGCGCGAGGCGCTACAAGTTGGCAAAAATGGGTCCTATTATTTGAAACGAACCCGGGGCGGCTGCGTGTAAATCTTCCGGCGTTTGCGATTGTTTCCTAAGGCCGTGTATCCTTTTCACGAAAGTTTGGCCTGCCGATAGGCTCGCGACGAGGTTTTTCTTCCAGTGAATAACAGTCTTAACCTGGCCTCAAAACCGTTCAGCAATCGCATTCTTCCGTGGGCTCTCACGGCAATCATCCTGTTTGTGTCTCTGATCGGCCTGATCTTCGTCGTAAAGCTCACGACCAACGCGAAGAATGAAGCCGGCGTCCTCGAAGCCGAAATCAACGTACTCAAACAGCGCGAACATATCGCGCTCGAAGCGGCAAAGAAGCTGGAGCAGGAGCTTTCCACCGATCAGAAACTGGCCCTGCCGGCTGCACACTCGCTGGTCGATCGCAAAGCTTTTTCATGGTCTAAATTGCTTGCAGATCTCGAGGCATCGCTGCCCGCTAAAGTGAGGGTGTCGCGCATCTCCGTGCGCGAGGTAAACAGACAGGCGGATCAAACTGTCGCCCAACTCGATCTCGCCGTCTTCGCCCAAGACCCGGCCACCGTCAACGCCATGATCTCGTCAATGCATGACGAAGGCATTTTCAACGCTGAGATCCGAAATCAGAATCTTCAAAAAGGGCGTGGTGAGAGTGGCACTGAATATGAGTTGTTTGTGATTTACCGAGCTCGCTCCGGCTACGCGACTGAGAATGTTGCTAAAGCCGACCAGACGGGGAAAGGAGGCGACGCTCCGAGATGAATCCAGAACCGAAAATGGAAACTCACAGCAGATCAGCAAGTGGTTACACAGTTCGTATGAGCGAGTTTCTGAATTCCCGTCGCGGAAAAATGTTTGGCATCGCAGAGGTCGTGGCACTGGTCGGAAGCCTTTTCATCCTCACGATGGTGTTGTTGAGTTATCTCTATTTTCTCGTGCCGGCACGCTCGCGTGTCGCCTCATTGAAGAACGATCGGCAGCAGACGCTGACTAACCTGCAGACGCTCGACAAACTCGTCGGCAACAACCAAAACACAAAAGATACGGTCGAGCGCATTGCCACAAGTCTGAATGACTTCGAAAACAAGCACCTGCCGCGAGTGGATCAGGGACGCCTGGATTTGTACGCAGAGCTTAATCAACTGATCGTTAAGAACGGCGTTCGCAATACCTCGGGTCCAACTTACACGACGCTTGATCCCGCGGGCACCAAATCCACTTCCGGAAAAACTGTCGTAACGAAATGGCAGAGTTTCTATCCGGGAATCGCTGTGATGGTCACAGTCGAGGGTGAATATCAAAACGTCCGTCATTTCATTCGCGACGTCGAGCGCAGTAAACAGTTTGTGGTGATAAATGAAGTCGAACTTCAGCGCGCATCTCAGAACAATGCACCCGCGTCTTTGGAGGAAGGCGGAGCTAGTGGTGCTGGTTCAGGCACTCGCGCGTCGCTGGTGACGCTCCAGCTAAACATGGCGACTTACTTCCAGCGCGCCGGCGCCGAAGGACTGCAGGAATAATAACGATGCAACTGGTCGATTTAAGTAAGCCGGGCGAGAAGAAGAAACTATTGTTCGCCGCCGGGCTGGGGCTGGGAGCGATTCTGGTTCTCTGGTGGGCGTTCGTTGGTTTGGGCAGCAGCACTCCGCCACCAACGAGAGCTACTGCGTCTCCGACACCGCAACGCACCACACAAGGTACGCCTCGCCAACAGGCGCCGGTGCAGGAAGTGCAAGATCTCGCGAGTATCGCCCCGGTTGAATACCTGCAATCGTCCTATAATGCTCCGGAACCCAAGCGAAACATATTTTCTTACTACCAGCCGCCTGCGAAACCCGTTTCGGCGCCTTCGACTCCCACTCCGACTCCAGAGCCACCGCCACCGGTTTTGCTCGCGTCAGTTTCACCGTCGAACGTTTACGCACGCACAGGGGATTTCAAACTTGAAGTAGCGGGTGACAAGTTCACTCCCGCGATGCGTATCTTCGTCGATGGCCGTGAACTGCCTACGACCTACAAAGGTCCACAACAGCTATCGACTACGATTAACGCATCGCTGATTGCCGCTCCAGGCACGCGCTCGATAGTCGTGCGTACGCCTGACAACAGTCTCTACTCCGCTCCTCTGCCAATCCAGGTGGCGGCTCCCCCTGTGCCTAACTACAACTACGTGGGCATCATTAGTCCGACGAATCGCGTGACGGATACTGCCCTGGTGCAGGATAAGAACAACAAGAACCTGCTCACGGTTTATCGTGGCGATATTCTGAGCGGAAGATTTCGTGTGACCAGCATCTCGGATAAAGAGTTGGTGCTCACGGACACCAGTTTGAAGATCAAACACTCGATTGCGATGAGCGAAGGTGATAAGGGCGGCGCAGGTCCTTTGAATCGTCCCACACCGCGAGTTGATGCTGAAGACGACGAACCATGAAGAATCCTGGCCCAGCCGATGACCACAATATATGTGGTTTGAGATCGAACGCTGCGGCGTCGCCCTCGCAAGCCGTTTCGGTCGCGTCGAGACGATCTGAGGGTGGTTACACGCTTGTAGCGCTGCTCGCCATGATGACTGTCCTCGCTCTCTTCGCGATGGCAGTTGCGCCCAGTTTGCAGCAACAGTCACAACGTGAACGAGAGCAGGAAGCGATCTTCCGCGGCGAACAAGTTGCCGATGCGATTCGTGCTTACTACCGTTATCGCACCGGTATAGTTCGCGCTGTTGGCGATCAAGCATTGCCGAGATCGATGGAAGATCTGTTACAGGGAATTCCAGTTCCCGGTGGATCAAAGAATCGTCAAATTCTTCGTGCATCCGCCGCGCGCGATCCGCTGACGCCGGAAGGTGAATGGCGTTTTGTTCTTCCTCGCAGCGAATCGCTGATCGATTTCCAGCAGTCGATACTGTTCTATACAAACAACGTCATCCCACGGGCGAGCGATCAACAAATGGTGCAGTTACAACAATTTGCAGTTCCTCAACTGGTCAGCGTCACTAATCTCGGTGCCGCGTCGGCAACACGTAGTACTTCATCTGCTGACGATGATGCGAGTGGTCCATTCGTGGGAGTGGCGAGTCGCAGCAAGCGCGATTCAGTGCTGACGTATTACGGCATCGAGCGTCACGATCAGTGGATCTTCACGCCGCTGTTTCGTTAGTCAGAGTTAGACCACCTTCTACTTCCTTAACACTCCAATAGTCTTCTCGCAGTTGCGCACGGCAAAGTGTGTCGCGCGCATTTCAAGAGTTGTTTGTCACTCGATGGATCGATCAAACGAAGATGGACCAGCGGCGTCCGTGTGAGGTCATCGTGCTTGAACATGAGGCGATCATGGCGATCACAGGTGTGAAAAATATTTTTGCAATAGAGTAATAAGTTATTGACATCCGAGATAATTGCGTTTATATAGCAAGATGTTGTGCGCCGTTTACTCTAGCCCACAAGAAGGAAGCAAGCACATTATCTTGTGGTCACGAAGAAACAAAAACTAAACTCGAAAGAAGGAGCACATAGAAGCTATGGCAACTAAAAAAGGTGGAAAGAAGGCCGCGAAGAAGGGCGGAACCAAGAAGGCCGCGAAGAAAGCGGGAACCAAGAAAGCCGCAAAGAAGAGATAACCCTAACCAGCAGGTTACAGTACGTACCTTCCACCGGCGCACACAAACATCTGAGGCCGACGAGGCCTTACAAAAGAAACGACGAGACCTTCAAGCGAAGCTCGTCGTTTCTTTTTTGTTTTGAATAGGCCTATAGGTCTTATAGGACGTATAGGTCCTATACTATTCGGCAATCACAGCCATGATATCTGTCGCTCTCGTAGAACCTGAGATTCCTCCCAACACGGGAAACATCGCTCGCCTGTGTGCCGCCACCAACCTGCCGCTTCACATCGTCGGTGTCACGGGTTTTCGCATGGACGATCGAGCCGTGCGACGCGCAGGTCTCGACTACTGGCCTGAAGTACAACTCACGCGTCATAAGGATCTCGAATCGCTCTATCAACATCTGCCGCAGGCGCGCTTCGTTTATCTCACCACCAAGGCCGAACGCTCATACCTCGACTGGACGTTTCAACCGGAGGATTGTCTCGTGTTTGGCCGCGAGACCCGCGGACTTCCTGAAGAACTACTGCGCGCGAACTGGAACAACTGTCTGAAAATCCCGATGCTCAATCCACGCGTGCGGAGCCTGAATCTGGCCACGGCCGTGGGCATCGTGCTCTTCGAAGCGCTGCGGCAATTAGGCAATCGGTGAAAGTCCGTGGCTAAATAGCTCCAATGGTTGAAAGAAAAGACATCCGAAATATCGCCATCATCGCGCACGTCGACCATGGCAAAACGACGCTTGTGGACGCGATGCTGCGGCAGTCAGGTACATTCCGGGAAAACGAACAGGTACGCGATCGCGTGATGGATTCGATGGATCTGGAACGCGAGCGCGGCATCACCATCATGGCGAAGAACACCGCAGTGCGCTATCGCGACGTGAAGATCAACATCGTCGACACACCGGGCCACGCGGACTTCGGTGGTGAAGTTGAACGTGTCCTCAAGATGGTGGACGGCGTGATGCTGCTCGTTGACGCCGCTGAGGGTTGTTTACCGCAGACAAGGTTCGTCCTGCGCAAAGCACTCGAAGCACGTTTGCCTGCAATCGCGGTCGTCAACAAGATCGATCGCAGCGATGCACGGCCGGAGGAAGTCGTCGACGAGATCTACGAGTTGTTCCTGGATCTTGACGCCACTGACGACCAGATCGAGTTTCCGATTCTCTACGCCGTTTCTCGTGAGGGAACAGCGAAACGAAAACTCGAAGACCAATCTGAAAACCTGCAGCCTCTGTTCGAACAGATCGTGCAATCGATTCCGACACCGAAAGAGCTGCGCAACGACTCATTGCAGCTCCTCGTTGCAAATCTTGATTACAACGATTACGTCGGTCGCCTGGCTATCGGCCGCATCTTCTCGGGCGAGATCAAGATTGGCGATCAGATCGCAGTCGTCCAACCCGATCGTTCAATTCAGAAAACCAAGGTCTCACAGCTCTACGTTTTCGAAGGACTGAAACGAGAGCCAGTCGACCGAGCAGGCTGCGGAGAGATCGTCGCGCTTGCCGGGATTGAGAACATCAACATCGGCGACACCATCACCTCGTTCGACAATCCGCAACCCTTGCCGTCGATCGCCGTTGACGAGCCAACCATCGCGATGATCTTCGGTGTTAATAACTCCCCCTTCGCAGGGAAGGAAGGGAAGTTCGTCACCTCGCGCCAGCTCAAGGAACGACTCGACAAGGAAATCCTTGGCAACGTCGCGATCAGAGTTGAAGAAACTGATTCTCCCGATCAGTTCAAAGTATCAGGACGCGGCGAGTTACAGCTCGCGATTCTCATCGAGATGATGCGACGCGAGGGCTACGAACTTCAGGTGTCAAAGCCCGAAGCGATCACGAGGAAGGTTGAGAGTAAGACGCTCGAACCGATCGAGGCTGTGGTGGTTGATTGTCCGGACGACTTCATCGGCGTCATCACTGAAGCTCTCGGGCGACGCAAGGGACAGATGACAAAGATGATCAATCACGGCACGGGCCGTGTTCGCCTCGAATTTGAGACGCCGTCACGAGGACTGATCGGGTTTCGCAACGAGTTCCTGACGGAAACAAAAGGAACTGGTTTGCTGAACACGATGTTTCTTCGTTGGGGTGAATGGCTAGGCTCGATGCGCGGCCGCGCCACCGGATCACTCGTAGCCGATCGCAGGGGCGACACGACAACGTATGCGCTCTACAACCTTCAGGAACGGGGTACGTTGTTTGTGAGGTCAGGCACACGTGTTTATGAGGGAATGATCATCGGCGAAAACGCCCGCGCGGTTGATCTGGATGTGAATGCCGTCAAGGAGAAGAAGTTAACCAACATGCGTGCTTCGACGGCTGACGAAGCATTGCGGCTCGTGCCTCCGAAGGAGTTGTCGTTGGAACAGGCGTTGGAGTTCATCGCGGATGATGAGTTGGTTGAAGTGACGCCGCAGTCGATTCGCTTGCGGAAGCGTGTATTGCCCGCGAACATGCGTCCGAAAAAGAAAGAGTCTGAGGAGTAAAGACGTTTCACGCAAAGACGCAAAGGGTGCAAAGACGCGGTTTCTTCCTTTGTTCCCTTTGCGTCTTTGCGTGAGCTTTTGCGTCTTTACGTGAAACTTATGCTGCAATTACCGAGAGTTTACGCATTAACAGACGTTCATCTCTCCGGTCTTCCGCATGCAGAACAAGTTGAATTGTTGAACTTGGGCGGTGCGTCCCTGATTCAACTCCGCGAGAAGCGAATGCCGGCTCTGGCGTTCTATGAACAAGCCAAAGCGGCGGTCACTGTTGCTGAACGAAGTGGAGTGCAGTTAATCGTCAATGATCGTGTCGACGTTGCTCTCGCGGTTGGCGCCCACGGAGTTCATCTCGGTCAGGATGATCTCCCCCCGCGGGCAGCCCGAAAACTACTGGGGCCAACCGCCATTCTCGGATACTCAACTCATAATGTAGATCAGGCGCACAAGGCCGTGAAACTGCCTGTCGACTATCTGGCCATCGGCCCGATTTTCCAGACTACCTCCAAAACTGACACCTTTCCCGTCCTCGGTTTGGAAGGATTAAGGGCGGTTCGGCGAGCGACTGGCGACTTTCCACTGGTCGCAATCGGAGGTATCACACACGCCAACGCCCGGGATGCCATTGAGGCGGGCGCAGACTCGGTGGCCGTGATCAGCGCCCTCCTGTCCGATCCGAATCGCATCACCGACCTAACCCGAAGTCTGGTCCAAGTTCTCTCGACTTCGCGCTAAACATAATTTTCTTGCGTTTATCAACGTTATGCGCGAAAATCTGACGGATTCGAAGGCGAAAAAGCCTTTTGAGCGGCTCCTACCTACCAGCAGTAAATGCACAAAGCTTCCCCGAGCGGAGTTCGGACATAGATGAGCTTCTTTGATTTACCGCCCATAATCGAGCGAATGCTGCTGATTTCCGACAAAATCAGCGACCTGAATTTCTCAGTCGGCCAGCTTCCACAGGTGGAAATCAACGGAAAGCTAACCCCGGTTCAGCCGCTCGGGATGCAGAAGCTCACCCCCTACCAGACCGAAATTATCGCCCTCACACTCATGCATGGTCATCCGGATGCCGCCGAGCGCCTCGCGCGTACAGGCACCGCCGATCTCAGCTATTCACTCCCTTCGCGAGCACGCTTCCGGGTCAATATCTTTCAGCAACGCGGCGTTTACTCCATCGTGATGAGAGTAATCCCCACAGACATTCCCACCCTGAAGACGCTCGGATTGCCGTCACACCTGGCCGACATCGCCGAGCTGCGCAACGGCCTTGTCCTCGTGACCGGACCAACCGGTTCCGGCAAGAGTTCCACACAGGCCGCAATCATCGACATCATTAACGAGAAGAAGTACTACCACGTCGTCACGATTGAAGATCCAATCGAGTATTTGCACTCACACAAACGTTCCACGATCAACCAGCGCGAGGTCGGTCATGACACGCGCGACTTTCCGTCTGCTCTGCGTGCGACGCTCCGCCAGGCGCCAAAGGTGATTCTCATCGGCGAAATGCGCGACTTTGAAACTACCGAGATCGCGCTTGAAGCAGCGGAGACGGGTCACCTCGTGCTCTCGACGTTGCACACGATCGATGCTTCAAAGACTGTCGACCGCATCATCGGACTCTATCCAAAGAACGAAGAGCCGGTTATCCGAACGCGACTGGCCCAAACGTTCCGCTACATCGTTTCGCAGCGTTTGATCCCGCGTGCCGATGGTGGTGGCCGCATCGCGGCGGTAGAGATTTTGAGATCGAGCCCACGTACACGTGAATACATCGAAGCGGGTGAGGTGGAAGGGAAGTCGTTACTCGATGCAATGCGTGACGGAAAACTGGACGGCATGCAGGACTTCGACACGGTTATCAAAGGTTTGATTGAGTCAAAGGTGGTGTCGCTCGAAGATGGACTTGCGTTTGCCACCAATCAAAACAACTTGCTGCTGTCGCTGAAAGGCATGACAGCTGGTGAGGATTTTATTCGTCGTGAAGTCGATCGCATGCCGGCGAATGCTTTTTCCGACTCTGGTTCGATGCTCGGCCTAATTGAGTAGTCATGATTATTGTTTGTCCAAAGTGTTCGACACGTCTCCAAATTGACGACGAGAAGTCACCGAATCGTCCGTTCCATGTTCGCTGTCCGAAGTGCAGCAACTCGATAAGTGCGGGTCCGGCCAGTCCCGCAACCGAGCAAAGTGCACTTGCTGTCGGTGGATCTCCGGCGACGGATCACCCGCGGTTTGAGCAGTCAACCGCGCGTGCTTACGAGCCCGTGACGCCGAGTGTTGCCAGTGGACCCGGGACAAACGACGACGGTGTTCGCATGCTGTTTGAACTCCTTACAAAAGGGACGAATCAGAATGCTGATAATTCCAAGGCGCGGCCATCCTGGGATAAGCGCAAGGCCCTCGTTTGCACGAGTGAGCCGTATCGCGAGCTGGTTGCGCGCAAACTGACGCAGATCGGTTGCCAGGTGTTTGTCGCTGAAGAGACGCGGCAGGCAGTTGAGACGATGCGTGCGAACAAGATGGACGTGGTTGTACTCGAACCGCAGTTTGACCCCGCAGAGCAGGGATCAGCGTTTGTGATCAGGGAGATCAATGTACTTCGTCCGCCGCAGCGTCGCCGGTTGTTCTTTATGCTGCTATCTCCTTCGTTGCGCACGATGGATGCGCACGCCGCATTTCTCAACAACGTAAACGCGATCGTGAACGTCGCCGATATCGAACAGTTAGAGCGAATCATGGAAGTAGCGTTGCGTGAATTCAACGAACTCTATCGCGAGTTCTACACCGCATCTGGTCTCACCGCGTTGTAAGACTTAAAAGGCTTCGTCTCGCGCAAAGGCGTAAAGGCGCAAAGTGTTCCTTCTGACCTTTGCGCCTTTGCGCCTTTGCGGGCTAATCTAACCGCGCGTGGATCACAAGCAGCACAACGAGACTCATCGGCACAGGCACAGCAGTGAGAGCTGGCGGCGACTGAGTCTGGTTCTGATCCTGACGACGCTTTACATGTTTGCTGAAGTCGTCGGTGCGTGGTGGACTGGCTCACTCGCATTGCTCGCTGATGCAGGCCACATGTTCACGGACGTCGGCGCGCTCATCCTCGCACTCACAGCGGTTTGGTTTGGCTCTCGCCCGGCGACCTCACGAAAGACATTCGGTTATTACCGGCTCGAGATCATCGCCGCACTCGTCAACGGTGTGGCGCTTGTCGTGATTTCCCTCTTCATTTTTTACGGCGCATACGAGCGTTGGCTTTCACCTCCGGTCATCAAGAGTGGACCGATGATCGTTGTCGCTGTTGGTGGTCTGGTCGTGAATCTTGCGTGTGCGTGGATACTCCACGCTCGTCATGAAGTGGATCTCAACCTCCGTGGCGCGTGGATGCACGTGATGGGCGATGCGCTCGGATCGGTCGCTGCAATTCTGGCGGGCGTTTGTATCGCGCTCTTTGGCTGGTACGCGGCGGATGCGGTTTTCAGCGTCGTCATCAGTTTGCTCATCATCTGGGGTTCAGTGCGGTTGATCAGAGAGTCGACGAACGTGCTGTTGGAAGGTACGCCTGCACACATCAATTTGGCGGCCGTTGAGAATGCGATTCTGGACACGCGAGGCGTTTCCGACGTGCACGATCTTCACGTGTGGACAATCACGTCGGGACGTGAAGCACTGAGTGCGCACGTGATTCATGCGGAAAGCATCTCGCAACCTGATTTATTGCGGGAATTGCGACTGAAACTTCACGAACGTTTTGGCGTGGATCACCTTACAATCCAGATGGAAACCCCCGAATTTGAAGACGAAACGTTTCACTTTTGTCACGGCGGCACGGCGTGTTTTAGATCGGAACGAAACTAACTGTCAGTATTCCTGTGGAACTCAATCTCCTTTTAACTCTGGACCTTCGAGAGCAGGCCGCACTGCAAGCGGCTCTTGTTACTCACGGTGCTCCTGACGCGCTCGTTACGCTCGCACTCACGGGCGCGTGTCGTATCGGATCCATCGAGGAAGCACGACAACTGCGCAAGTGGTTAGCGGAAGCGCGCACGGCGGGCGATACAGATCTCGCCTCTCTTCACGTAATCGAGAAAGCATTGATCGATTTTGGTATTTAGCCACAGATGAACACGGATCGAATTGAACTGAGTTATGGACGTGGGCAACTAGAGTTCAACTTTGCTACGACGAGGTTCGATGTTATCAACACAGATAATCATGAATCACCATTGAGTGATTTTGAAATCGGTGCTGCGTTTGACGCTCCGATTGCTTCCCCGCCAATAGATGAAATCGTAAGTAGTGATGATTCGGTTTTGATCGTTGTTTCCGACGCAACTCGTGCTACTGCGAGTGCGCAAGTTGTGAATCTTTTGGTGCGACGTCTCGTGCAGGTGGGTGTCTCGCCCGCTCGCATGGCAGTAATCTTTGCCACCGGCATTCATCGACCAGTCAGTGAAAAAGAAAAAATTGAACTACTGACTCCGTTCATCGTGCAGCGGCTGCGAATCATTCAGCACGATGCGTACGATCAAGATCGACTCAGTACACTCGGAACGACTGAACGTGGAGTGGCGGTTGAGGTGAATAGCGCGCTGCAAGAGTTCTCGCGCGTGTTCGTCACCGGTGGCATTACATTCCATTACTTCGCTGGATTCACCAGTGGCCGCAAATCAATCTGTCCGGGACTCGCATCGGCGAAGACGATCGAAGCCACACACATGCTGGCGCTTGACTTCGATACTGGCGGTCGGAGAGCTGGTGTGCAAACAGGAAGTCTCGATGGAAATGCGGTTCACGAGGAGTGCGAACGAGTCGCATCCATGATCGCACCGGCTTTCGGTATTAACACGATTATTGATGAAAAGAAGCGGGCGCTGAAACTCTTCTGTGGAGATTGGCGACTGGCTCATCGCGCCGCATGTGACTATTACCTTGAACAATATTCAGTTGCTGTTCCGGAGAAACGCGATATCGTGGTCGTGAGTTGCGGTGGCTTTCCACATGACATCAACTTGATACAAGCTCACAAAGCACTCGACATGGCGGCGCTTGCCTGCAAGGATGGAGGAACGATAATCCTGCTGGCCGAGTGTAGCGACGGGTTAGGCCGTCCCGATTTCTTGAAATGGTTTGATGAAAGCGACTCGCGAAGCCTTGCGGCACGTCTCGTCAACGGTTATGAAGTCAACGGTCAAACGGCGTGGGCCCTTCTGACCAAGGCTGAACGCTTTCGTGTTTGTTTAGTTTCAGAACTGCCACCTGACGACGTCAGACGCATGCGAATGATTCCGGTGCGAACTATTTCTGAGGCGCTCGAACAAGCGGGCGGTGGCGGCGACGGGTTCATCATGCCGCGCGGAGCGGCCGTATTGCCACGGATTGAAGCGCAGTGAAACTAGTTTTGAAGACGTGCAGCGTGCGAAGCTGGGAGTGGCGCGATCGCGACTCGATCGTGCGTCACGCAAACAACCGGAAGGTATCGATCAATTTGCGCGATCGTTTTCCTTATCCGTATACGGTCCGCGACGCTCGCAGTTGGCTCGAAGGCGTTGTTGACCAGAAACCTGAAACGAATTTCGCGATAGATGTAGCGGGCGAGGCAGTGGGTGGTATAGGCTTCATACCGCAATACGACGTGGGCCGTCGCTCTGCTGAGATTGGCTATTGGCTGGGCGAGGAGTTTTGGGGAAGAGGGATCACGACTGAAGCGTTGATTGCCGTGACTGACTACGCGTTTGCGAATTTCGATCTGTGTCGCCTGTTTGCGCACGTATTCGATTGGAATGGAGCTTCCTCGCGCGTGTTGGAAAAGGCGGGATATGAGTGCGAAGGGCGTTTGAGAAAAAGCGTCACAAAGGAAGGTCAAACGATCGATCAGCTCATGTATGCAATGGTCCGCGACTGAAGCCACAAAAAAGCACAAAAGCACATAAGGCACAAATAAGGAGATCATCATGAGAATAATTGCAGTCGGTCTGGTTTTGCTCTTCAGCGTGTTGTGCGTAAGTGCTCAAGAGACGCCGGTGGTGGGTGGTTTGAATGAGAAGCGCGTGGCGCTGACTGAAGCAGCGATAGCATTAGACGCGAGCGGAGTACCAGCGCTTGAAGCGACTCTTCGCACGACCGCGCTCAACGGTGCACCTGATACGCCTGTTACGAACATCCGACTGATTGTCCGCAACAGAAGTGCAATGCCGTACGCGTTTGTTTCCGGTACTGCGACTTTCTACGATGCGGCCGGCGTGCGTTGCGGTGAAGGAGTGTTCAAAGCTGACGCGTTGGCGGCGGATGAATCGTTTGAGACTGACACGCCTGGAATTCGAATTCGTTGTGAAGTGGCGACGTGGCGTGTTATTGCATCGCATTTACTACCACGAACGCCTCCGAACGCACCAATTGGTGGCGTAACTCGCGTACCATCGAACCTCGTTATCAGCATCGATGGCGAAACGCATCCAATTCAATTGGACAGGCCACTGGTTGTTACACTTGGAGAGCGGCGTCGAACGATCATTGTGCGAGCGGCGCAATAGGTCCTATAGGACCAATAGGACCTATGCTTTCAACTCTGATTGAACTTCAGCGTCTCAAACGCCTGGACCGCACCGGTTGGACCTTGCGTGGTCTTCCAAACGGCACCGAATCCGTCGCCTCGCACTCGTTCGGCGTCAGCGTGACTGCGATGTTGCTGGCCGACAAATTCGTGGCCAAGGGAATCGCAGTCGATCTCGAAAAAGTTCTTCGCATCGCTTTGCTTCACGATTGGGCTGAGGTGCGTGTTGGTGACATGCCGCGCACTGCCACTCTGTACTTTGGATCAGAAGCACGAAAGCAGGCTGAGACTACTGCGTTTCTGGATGTCGTCGACAAGGTCGACGCCGACGGCAGCTATGCGAGTCTCTATTCCGACTACGAACGGCGCCACAGTCTCGAGGCGCGCCTCGTGAAGGCCGCCGACGTTCTCGATCTACTGATTCAGGTCTATGCGCTCGAACGCGCCGGCGCCCGTGGGTTGGATGAATTCTGGGAAGTGGCAGAAAAGCCGGATTTCAATCTCGAAGGAACTGCGGAACAGATTGTGCAAGAACTTCTCGAATCGATCCTGAAGGCGCGCAGCGAACTGCATAATAATGTTTGATTTTTTATCGGACTTTTTTTCAGGGCTCACGTGGCAAAAGGTACTTGTCGGAGCCGGAATTTTTCTGGGCAGTTTTTTAGTCAACCTCGCCATCGTTTCAATAATCCTGGTCAAACTACCCGCTGACCACTTCAAGAAGAACAGAGAGACGAAGTTCTGGCACGGACCTCGACCGGCGATTCATGCGGCCAAGGTCATCGGCAAAAACATCGCGGGCATTTTACTGGTGGCTTTGGGTGTCGTGCTGTCGTTGCCTGGAGTGCCCGGGCAGGGTCTGCTGACGGTTCTACTGGGTATAATGTTGCTCGACTTTCCAGGGAGAGATCGGCTGGAACAGAAGTTGTTAAGTAAACCGAGTATCGTGAATACGATCAACCGGTTGCGCGGACGCTTTGGTAAGCCGCCGCTCGAGTTGAATTGAGTAATTTGTGGATGTGCCTTTGCGCCTTTGCGGGAAACTCAATACAATTTCTCGATTCTTCGGCGTTTGATATGATTGGCGCCTAAAGCTTGATGCTCAAATATTTCAACGCCTCCAGAATTGTGCCCTCCCGTTTACTGCTGTCAGTCTTCGCTGTCTCAGTTCTCTTGTTTACTTCTGGCTGCGGTCTCTTCGGCGCCAAGAGAAAAATCTCGGTGCCACAGCTTCTAACGCCGATAGTTAGAGCTGAAAAGAATCAACTGATTCAGGAAGTAAACCGGCTCTCGACCGTGAAGTCGATACATGGCAAGGTCGAGATTCAGTTTGAGGACACGTCGTTCGCTTCGTACGGTATTGCCGATCAATATCGACTGGTCGACGGCACCATTACTCTGCAACGGCCCGGACAGATCTATCTCGTCATTCAATTCACGTTTGTTGATATTGCGCAGATGGCGTCTGACGGCGAACACTTCAGCGTGGCTGTGCTGAAAGGCGATGATAAGTACAGACGTTTTGTGAAGGGCACTAACAGCGCGAATTATCAAAGGCTCGACACTCAAGCAAACGGTACAACCGCAAAGACTGATAAGGAAAAGACTGAGAAGCAAACGGTCAACGCGCTTTCGAATCTACGTCCACAGCATTTTACGGACGCATTCATGATTCGACCGATCGACCCAAACAGCTCGATGCTTTACGTGCAAAGCGAGTTTTTCAACGAGGAAGCTGACAGCCGTCCACAGGCGAAGAAGAGCACTCGCGTTATGCGTGGTTATTATCTCCTCGAGGAGTTTTCTAACGCCGGCGGTGAGACTAAACTGCAAAGAAGATTGTGGTTTGACCGCGTTAACGCCATTCGGCTTGCACGCGTGCAAACATATAACGATCAGGGCGTGCTGATTACTGATGTTTCTTATTTCAACGAGAAGGTTCTTGGTAGTAATGCAACGGCTTCACTGCCTAGCCGTATCGAGATGACGCGACCACAAGATCAATATAAGTTGAGTATCAGTTATCAGGACGCTGCTTCCGTGGAGTTGAATCGTGATTATCCCTCAAAGGCGTTTGTGTTGGAGAATAAGTGGGGGCTAAAGGAACTTGATCTCGACGCTCAGGACAAGAAGGTCACGTCTAACCAGTAAACGATGAGAACGATTCTAAACGCCGAAGATCTCGTGAAAGTCTACCGCATTGGAAAGGTGGACGTGCCGGCGCTGCGTGGCGTTTCACTCGAAGTGCAGGAAGGCGAGTTCGTGGCGATCATGGGTCCCTCGGGTTGCGGAAAATCAACCATGCTCCACTTGCTGGGGGGACTGTTAACTCCGACTTCCGGACGAATCGTGATCGATGGCGACGACATCACTGCCGCCTCAGACGCAAAACGAACTGCCATACGGCGAAAAAAGATCGGATTTGTTTTTCAACGGTTCAACCTTTTTCCGACTCTCACTGCTGAAGGAAATCTCCGACTGGCGGAGCGAATTCACGGCAATGGTGGAGGCGATCCGCAGCTTCGGCGAGATGTCCTTCGCTTGCTCGGACTCGAAAATAAACTGCACCACAAACCGCTTGAGTTATCGGGCGGTGAACAACAACGTGTCGCTTTGGCACGTGCAGTCGTGACGCGTCCTGCCATTGTCCTTGCCGACGAGCCGACCGGGAATCTCGATTCTGAGAATTCATCTCTTGTCCTTAACATGTTCCAGGAGTTGAATTACCGTTTCAATCAAACCATCATCATGATCACTCACAATCCCGAAGCTGCTGCAATGTGTAAACGTATCGTACAGATGCGAGATGGGCACATTGTTGAACAAGCACCAACGGTCAGACTTTAAATTGCCGATTGCCAATTGCCAATTTAAGGTGAGTACAGGTCGTTTTTAGAAAATCGGCAATTGGCAATCGGCAATTGGCAATATAAAAGAGGTTTACAGGATTTTCAGCGAACGTTAGAATTCCCTTGACCCGCCAGCCACGGCCCACGTGGCTGCCTACTTGCAAGCTTGAGAACGTGCGAGGCCTGTTCACTACACTTAAGAAGATCTTCTTTTGGAATTACGCAAGAAATACGTGGCAATGGGATCTCCTGTGTGTGGTCATATTAATCTTCATTTTTTTGACACCAAAAAGCTGGTTTTTGAGTGGCGAACGGGCGCTGAGTATGGTGCATCAAAGCCCCGTCCCAGCCACCGTAATATTGAGTCCTGAAGTTGTTGCGAATGAAGAAGATAAGGGGCGAATTTTAGAACAAGTAAAGGCGATGACGGGGCGGTCGACGGTAGAGGTTTTGGCGGTGCGGAGAGTGCGTGATCGTGAGGGACGAACATTAAGTTTCGAGGTTGACATACGGTAGTCTTTCCCTATAATTGCGAGGTTTTTTGCCGAGCCACGCGAAAGGAGAACTAAGTTTAAGGAGTTTATATGAAGAGATTGATTTCATCGGGCCTGATGTTGGCTTTCATATTGTCCACACTCGTCATAGTTACCCCGACCACGACGAATGGTCAGGGAGCAGGCCTGGTTAGTTCTGTGTTGAATCGTCTGGAAAAGAATCGTCAGAGTTTGAAGTCTTTGCGCGCGGGGATCAGTGTCAGTAAGGTCAATTCGCAGCTGGGCTATGAAGATAAGTATCAGGGTGTTGTGATCTATCTGCCTGGTGCCGGTCGTCAGGCTTCAGTCAGGATCGACTGGAGCAGCCCGCGTAAGGAAGTCCTGGCGGTAAAAGACAACAAGTACACCATCTACCGGCCTAATCAGAAAATCGCCTACCAGGGCTCTGCAAATGGAATGAAGGACAAATCAGCCGGTGGTTTGATGGAAATGATGAACATGTCGCGCGGACAACTTGAAGCGCGATTTCAGCCGGTAAAGGATGTTCGAGAGGAAACTCTCTGGGGCGGCGTGAGCACAATTCACTTGACGCTCGTTCCGAAAGGAAATGCCGGTTACAAGTACGCTGAAGTTTGGATCGACGCAGGCGGAATGCCGGTCCAGACCAAGATCGTTGAGAAGAACGACGATTCAACGACAATGCGTCTGACCGGTCTGGAAAAGAATCAGAATATTAGTAAGGGCGACTTCGATATCAAACTCGATTCGAGTGTGAAGATCGTCAAGAGCTAGGCCACAAAAAAGCACAAAAGGCACAAAAAGCACAGATGAAGCCGTCGTTTGTGCTTTTTGTGCCTTTTTGTGGCATATTCTTCGCGTCAAAATGCGGAAGACTACATTTCTAAAAAGAAAGGTGCGCGAGTTCAGTTTTATCGGACGCGCATTAGCGTCGACTCGTCATCCGGTGCTGGCGCACCTTATCCCGATGCGTCGTTGTAATCTCGCTTGCGGTTATTGCAACGAATACGATCACACTTCGAAGCCGATCGATCTCGACGTCGTCAAGAGTCGTCTGAACAAACTCGCGGATCTGGGGACTTCGATCGTCACCATCTCCGGCGGCGAACCGATGATGCATCCAGGGCTCGATCAGATCATTCATCACATTCGCGTGCGTGGGATGATCGCCGGGCTGATCTCGAATGGCTATTACTTTACTCCCGATCGTATCAAACGATTGAACAAAGCCGGTCTGGAGTATTTGCAGATCAGCATCGACAACGTTGAGCCGGATGAAGTTTCACGCAAGAGCCTCCGCGTGCTCGACAAAAAGCTTCGCTACCTTTCGGAGCACGCCGACTTTCATGTCAACATCAATTCCGTAATCGGCGGTGGAATCAAGAATCCTGACGATGCGTTGACTGTCGCTCGCAGAGCCGTTGAACTCGGGTTCTCAACCACTGTCGGCGTTATTCACGATGTCGATGGAACACTGAAGCCGTTATCGCCGAAAGAGAAGGACATCTTCCAGCAGGTCAAGAAACTTGGAAACAAGGACCACGCGCGTTTGAACTGGTTTCAGGACAGCATCGCCGAGGGCAAGCCCTACAATTGGCGCTGTCGTGCAGGCGCTCGGTATCTGTACATCTGTGAAGACGGCCTGGTCCACTGGTGCTCACAGCAGCGCGGTTATCCCGGAATCCCGCTCGACCAGTACACGATGGAAGATTTCGACCGCGAGTACAAGACCGAGAAATGGTGTGCACCAACCTGCACCCTACAGTGCGTCCATCAAGTAGGCATCCTCGACAACTGGCGCGACCCACAAAAGACACCGGCCCAGATGGCCGAGGAACAGAAGAGTGGTGTCGGCCAGATGATCGGCGCTGACTAGGGTTTATCCGCGTCTATCTGCGACAGCTTCGCTCGGGCCGCGTGGCAGCGAGCATCCTCAGGTCGACAAGTCTCGCCGGCTTGCTCTGCAATCCGAAATTCTGAAATTGCTTCCTCCACATGACCCGCATTCGCGAGTTCGATGGCGAGAAGTTTGTGCGTGTGAGGATCGTCCTCCAGCGCGAGTGCCTTTCGATACTCGCGAATCGCAGTATTCGAATCTTCTACAAGTTTTGCTTGTGTGGCGCGAGACAGGTGGGCGTCGACACTGCGACTATCGAGATAAAAGAAGATTCCGATTGCCGACAGCGAAACAGACGCGTACAACAGTGGCAACGCATAACGCCATCTCGCTGGTGGGCCAGTCTTCTTCCTCCACAAAATTATTACGAGGTAAATGGGGAAGACGATGAGCGGAAGAAACAGCGTCCCGATTGCGAGTCCGAATGCGTACTGGAGCTGAAATCTTTTGCGGGCTGAAGCAAGCACCCAGGTGGACAGTAATGCGGAGAGCGCAAACGCGGCGGGCATGATGAGGTCAAACAACTGACCCGCCGACATGTTTGTTCTGAGACTCACTGCCTCGTGGGGCCAAGGTCTCCACCAACTGTGGAGATTGATACGGAACTCGAGAGGCCCAATCCGGAGAGTCGTCCCGCCATGATCACGATTACATCGCCTTTCTGGACAATACCCTCTTCGAGTAGTCGTTGTTCGCCAATCTTCAACATCTCTTCCGTCGAGTTTGCTTTAGTAACCAGCAAGGGCTCTACGGCCCAGATCAGCGCGAGCTCTGAAAGAGTTACGGGCCGGTGAGTGAGCGCGATGATTCGTTGATCGTGTCGCAGCGCTGAGAGTCTGCGTGCCATCAAACCCGATGCAGTAAAGACAGCCGTGACAGTAGTACCCATCTCATCGGCGGCAAATGCAGCGGCTTCACATAGTGCGCGACTGACACGTCCCGACTGTTTGCCCATCCAACTGAACGCCTCGTTACGAGGACGCTCCTTGCCGCTTTCTGCCGACTCAATGATGCGAGCCATCGTGGCAACAGCCGCAAGCGGGTGTTCGCCCGCCGCAGTCTCGTTCGAAAGCATGACGCAGTCGCTACCATCCCAAACCGCGTTCGCGACGTCGGATGCTTCCGCGCGCGTGGGACGCGGACTCGTGACCATCGACTGCAGCATCTGTGTCGCAGTGATGACCATCTTTCCGGCTTTAATCGAGCGCTCGATGATTCGCTTCTGGTAAACGGGTACGAGTTCGACGCTCGTCTCTACGCCAAGATCGCCGCGCGCTACCATGATTCCGTCAGCAGCGGCGATGATTTCGTCCAGGTGATCGATGGCTTCTGCCTTTTCGATCTTGGCAATGAGTGGAGCATGGCCACCCGCTTCGCTTATCAACTTCTTCGCGTATTCACAATCGCTCGCGCGTCTGACGAAAGAAAGTGCGATGTAGTCGGCATTCTGCTCAACTGCCCATTTGAGATCGACAAGGTCTTTGTCCGTGAGTGAGTCGATCGGCAAGGCCACGCCCGGCAGATTGATGCCTTTTCGCTCCGCCAGCAAACCACCGTCGATCACTCTGCAAACAACGTCCGTGTCGTTGGCGCTTTCAACGATCAACGAGAGGGCTCCGTCGTCGAGCAGCATTCGCGTGCCTCGCGTTACGACACGCGGAAGGTCGTGGTAGTTGGTGGAAACCTGATGTTCGTCTCCGACCACAGTTCTTGTAGTGATGGTGAACGCCGCTCCCGGTATAAGTCTTACTGGTTGATCGTCTTTCAGTTCGCCGGTACGAATCTTTGGACCGGAAAGATCCACGAGAACCGCGATCGGTTTGCCGAGTTTGGCAGCCGCGGCGCGTGCACGTTCGATGTCGATAGCTTTTTCTTCGTGTGTACCGTGCGACATGTTGATGCGCACACCGTTCGCGCCGGCGGCGATCAGTTGTTCCACAATTTCCGGTTCGCGCGAAGCTGGCCCAAGAGTGATTAGGATTTTTGCTTTTCTCAACGTTTGAACCCGTCTGATAGTTTTAGGGAGCTGGAGTTTTCAATGCAGTCTCGACAGCGCCGTCAAGGTATTTACCTGTATCTGATCCGAAACCAACAAAACGTTGGACCAGTTGGCCCTGCCGGTCGAAGACGAATGTTTGCGGAATCGCGTCACTGTCGGACATCAGAAAGCTGACGAGATCGTCGTCGGGTTTCGCGAGTGTGTATTGAATGCCAAACTCTTTCGCGAAGGCAGGAACTTCCTGTTCGTCGCCTGGTCCACCGACATTCAGTCCGACAACAGCCAGCCCCTGAGCTTCAAACTTCTTCTGTAGTCCGATCAAATGCGGAACACTATCGCGACACGGAACGCACCACGTCGCGTAGAAATCCAGGATCAGCACCTTCCCTTTGTAATCGGAAAATATAGAGCGCTTGCCTTCAGAGGTTTGCCATCCCATGTTGCCGAGAGACATGGTCCTCGTCGGTGGCATGGGATAAGTTGTTCCGGTTGGTGGATTGGAGATTACGGGCGTGCTGTTGGAGTTGTTTGTATCGTTAGCGTTGCAGGCTGTTAATAGCAGCGCGCCAAAAAGAAAGAATTTCACGCAAAGGCGCAAAGGTCGAAACAAGACGCAAAGGAAGCATTCTGCCTTTGCGTCTTTGTTTGCACCTTTGCGCCTTTGCGTGAAACTAGTCTGCTTAGCCGCCATCTTCGTCAGGTGAATTCTGGTTTTGTTCCTGCGGCACAGGGTCGCCGGGCACACGATACTCGCCCTCAACCCACCGGCCGAGATCTACTAGCTGGCATCGTTCTGAGCAGAAGGGACGGAAAGGATTGTCTTTCCATTCGACTTGCTTAACGCAGGTTGGACACTTCATGAATCTTGAAGCCACTAAACGGCCCGAATCGCATCAAAGAGATGCCGGTCGTTTGAGCAATATTCGTCGTTTGACGAATGCGATCGTACCTTCGCGGCGCATGGCATTCAAGCGGACCGTGACGCTTTCACGGGTAGAACCAACAATGGAGGCTATTTCGCGGTGGGGAAGTGGAATATCTATAAGGACGCCTTCCGGTTCGGAGACCCCATAACGCAGTGAAAAATCAGCCAAAAGGCTGTCCAAACGGGCCGGAATGGCGTTCAAGGCAAAGTCAGCAAGACGGCGTTCAGCATGATCAAGACGTTGACCGATCAAACGGAAAGTGTAATCATGAAGGCGGTCATCCTCAGCCATCCCCCGTTTGAAATCCCCGACTTGGATTCGCAGGAGCCTGGAGTTTTCATAGGCGATTGCAGAGTTCGCTCGTTGCCCCGCAGCAGAATAGAGAGCTGACTCCCCAAATAAGGATCCCTCAGGAAGGATATCAATCACGGCTTCGCGGCCGGAGTCAGGCTCGATTCGGCAGAGTTTTATTCGGCCATGAATAATCGCATACAGGCAATCGGCAGGTTCGCCGGCACGATAGACAAAACGGCGGCGACGAAAGTCAAGGACCACTGAACTGCGAGCCATATCGCTAACGAGGGCATCGTCCAGTGTTGAACCAAATTCCAATCGGCGGATTATTTCGGCGCGATCTTCCGCACTTAGATCTCGCGCACGCTTCTGTTCCTGCAGGGCATTCATCTCCATGTCCTCTTGGGCATCGAGCTACGGTCTCCAGCTTGAATCGGTATTCGCCGCGTGTTGCTCTTATTCAAAGTGGTCCGGTGCGGGTTAGTTTTTACCACGCTTGTAAGGAAACCCGCGCGATGTTCCCAGGCTTGTTACTCTCGATTGAATCTTTTGACGCGATGCTAGGGCGAGTACAGGCACGGCCGTTTAACCGAGGCCCGAACTGTAGCATGAAGCTTACGAGCGTGCAAGAACAATAAAAAATAATACAAAAACGTTTTATGGAGTCAAAATCCAACATCCTCGTCGTCGACGATAATCCCGATAAATTGGGCCTGATCGAGGCTGCTTTGAGTCTCGCCGGCTACCACGTAACCACTGCCACGGACGGTGATGAAGCCCTAGCGGCTATCGAGTCGTATCAACCGGACCTGGTGATAACCGACGTGATGATGCCGCGCATGAATGGCTATGAACTGGCCCAGCGCATCAGGGCCAACCCGGTGACGAAGTTTATTCCCGTCATCATGCAAACTGCCGCGGGCCGGCGCTCGGAAGACCTTCGCAGGGCCAACGAAGTCGGAGCTCTGGGTTACATCACTGACCCGACCGATCTCGACTTGCTCCTGGCCCGCACCAGAACGCTGCTTGAGTTCAAAGCCTATCTCGACGTCTGTGAGGAAGCAGCCTTTACGGACCACCTCACCGGTCTCGCAAATCGCCGGCGATTTGAACGGCAGCTCGAACGAGAAGTCGGACGCGTGCAACGATTTGGCCATCCGTTTAGTCTCTTGATGATCGATATCGACAGGTTTAAGAACCTCAACGACAGCTTCGGTCACGATGCAGGTGACGAGGCCATACGTCGCATCAGCAGAGTCTTGCGAGAAGGGACGCGGGGCATCGATTTGGCTGCCAGAATCGGCGGCGAAGAGTTTGCGGTGCTGCTCGTTGAAACGAGTAAAGGCGGTGGTTACGAAGTCGCCGAACGACTACGCAAGGCTATCAAGATGATTGATATTCCGCGGGCGGGACAGATCACGGCCAGTTTCGGGGTTGCAGAATGTCCGAGTGACGCGCAAACTTCTGTCGATATCGTAAAGGCGGCGGATGTCGCGTTGTACGAAGCCAAGAGAAGCGGCCGCGACCGGGTGGTGAACTCGGGGCCTTTGAGGTCGAACTCAGTGGCGGCAGGCGACGTACAAAGCGATGGAAATCTAGGACTTGCATCGCGAGGTTAGGATGGCAGATTACAGAGACAAGCTGGACGAATGGCAAGAGAAGGCGCGACGGAAAGCCCGCGAGCTCGACGAAAAATTCGCAATCTCGGACATTGTAGGTGAAGGTGCTCGCGCGGCTAGTGAAGCTGCAAAGCGCGGCGCTGAGACGATGGCGAGTGGTGCTGAACGTTTGCGAACAGAGGCGGAGCGGCTGACCGACGACGAGGAAGTCGGCGAAGCTGCGAAACGTGCTGCGACTGAGACTGTCAAAAACGTCAAGCGAGCGGGCAAAGCGGTTCGTGATGTTGCAGGCGACACGGGCAAGAGAGTTTTTGATGACGCGAAGACGTATTACGATCGAGCCTCACAGTTCTACGACACCGGCGCACGATTCACGCGAGCTTCGACTGCTGCGACGACGGGACTGCTGAAGGCGAAGGACTGGATCAAAGCGAATCCGGGCAAGGCTGCTGTGGTTTCAGTTTCTCTTGTGCTGGGCATCAGGGCAGGCGCCGCGTTCCCGGGTTTGGATGCAGTGCTGCTGGGCTCTCATCCACACTGGTTAACACACTCCGCGCTGCCGGTCTGGGGAATCCACAAGGCTAGCGAAAAGTTTGATAACTATTTGAAGAAGCAGGAAGACCTGATTGCGCGTGGCGAGCTCGATGAAGCCGCACAACAACGAGCGGAGTTTGAGCGCAAGATCGTGAAGTATGTTGGTGCTCCACTGCTGGGAGCGTTCAGTTGCGCGGCAGGTGCTGCGATGTGGGCCCAGATCTTTCAACCCGGCGCGATCACCGGTGCACCGATCAGTTGGTTACTCGGCGGCAATCCGTTTCTTGATGGTATATGGCTCTTTGGGAACGGCGTGATCTGTTTCCATCAGGGCTACAAGTTCTTCATGATCGCGTTGGCTAATCAGGACGAGGTCGCGCGCGTTGTGAGAGAGATTAAGGGGCTGCTACCCGCAGCTACCGTTTAGACAGGATGAACAAGATTTTTCAGGACGACACATTATCTTGTTCATCCTGAATAATCCTGTAAATCCTGTCTAACTAACTGATCGTAATCGGGAACGGCAGGAAACAAAGCGCGAACACAATCAACGTCACGATCGCGATCACAATTCGTTTAGTCCCTAACGGCTCCATCACAGCCGGTTGAGGGTGCGGAACCTTCATCATCACTGCCAACAGCACAGTGTAAAGAAATCCACTCGGGCTACCGTGCCACCAAAAGCCCAGTAACGCCAGCGCTGCCACAATCACAAACACGACACGCCCGATGACTTTGTGCGCACGACCACCGAAGACGGCGAACGTTCCGTGACCGCCATCAAGTTGGCCCACGGGCATCAAGTTCAGACTCGTCACCACTAATCCAATCCAGGCGGCCATGTAGTAGGGATTCGTCGGTGAGTTGGGGTCGAGAGGTGCGCCCGCCAGTTTAGCAATCAACCGGAATAGCAACGGGTCGTTGAAGTACATCCAGTGTTCGCCCGGATCCACGGGGGGAGCGACAGTCAAAACACCGATCACGGAAATCGGAAGCGCAACCACAAATCCGGCCAGTGGACCCGCAAGACCGATGTCAAAGAGCGCGCGACGCGTTGGTATCGCTGCGCGGATCTTGATGAACGCGCCGAAAGTGCCAGCCAGAAATATCGGCGGTGCCGGAATGAAATACGGCAGTGTCGCATTCACTTTATAGTAACGGCACGCGAGATAGTGTCCCATCTCGTGTGAGAAGAGAATTGCGAGCAAAGAAACCGAGAACGTCACTCCTTCGCCAATCAACGCCGGGTGCGAAAGGGCGTACCTCAATAACTCGACGATGGAATGGTAATAACTGAGCGGAATGTAGAGCAGATAATCCAGCGGCGTCGACAGACGCGGCTCCGGAGTCGGTAGATCCGGCGGAGCTCCCCACATGATTCCCGCAAGAGTCGTTGTGACAACCGTGAGGAAAAAGAGCAGACCGTGAATCCGCCACTCACGCGCCGAAATTTTCGGTATTTGACGTCCGAAGAAATCAAAACCCGGCGGCACAGTTCTAATCGATTCAGCCATTGTTTCTCAAGCTTTGATGCCGAAAAGGGGCGGCCACGGAGTGCCGCCCCTAAAATCGAACCCTTCTTTTCTTCTCAAGTCTAAAACTCGTCGTCGTCGTCGTTTGAATCATCAAGCTCGGTATCGCCATCGTCATGGGCCTGGAGTTCTTTGCCCGGCTTGAAGCGAATTGTTTTGCCTGATGGAATTGCGACTTCTTCTCCCGTCCGAGGATTGCGGCCGACGCCTCGTTTCCGCGGCTTCACCACAAAGACGCCGAATCCGCGGAGTTCAATCCTTTCACCTCTGGTCAGCGCCTCTTTCATAGAATGAAAAAGAGCTTCGACGGCCTGTTCGGCTTTCATCTTCGGCACGCCGGTTTTGTCAGCAACGCGATTGATGATGTCTAACTTGATCACGTCAAGTGGCCTCTTTTCTGCTGCACATACGGACGCTGGCCGTGGGCTGCAAAAATGCAGGCAGCGATGATAGAGAGCGCCGCTAAAGCCTGTCAAGGAAAGCGGAAAAGCATATTTGCCGATTGCACAGACACACCGATTAAGCTAACCTCCAGACCGTTAGATAGAGTAGTTGAATTATGTTTGGAATTCGAAAGCGCAGACCACCACCGTTCGGCGGCGTACACGTCGACGACGACAAAGATATTCAGGAACACAAGCCTGAAGATGACTCGCGGAACGATCTGTGGTCGGAAGCGCGTCTGCTACTTCGTGACCTGATTTTCGCACTCATGATTGCGGCGCTGGTCGTAGTGTTTATCGTGCAGCCTGTGAAGGTTGAAGGCACTTCGATGTTGCCTCGTTTGCACGACGGCGAACGCATTTTTGTCAATAAACTGATTTATTACGACGAATACCGCTGGGCGCCTAAAATCGAGCGCGGCGACATTGTGGTTTTCTGGTTCCCGGACGACCCCTCAAAGAGTTACATCAAACGCGTTATCGGTTTGCCGGGCGACGTCATTGAAGTACACGAAGGAATTGTGCGCGTGAACGGTCGGGATATCGAAGAGGATTACCTGGATCAACGGTTGAATCTCTCACACCGGAGTCAGGCGCCGACCATCGTGCGGGCTAATTACTACTTTGTAATGGGTGACAATCGCGACAACTCAAGCGATTCGAGAATTTGGGGCCTTGTGCCGAAGAAATATATTTACGGAAAAGCACTGTTTCGCTATTGGCCATTGACGGCGGCGAGCGTGATACATCACGAGAACATTACTCCGGCGCCAGGCCGGCTGTCGCCCGGGTACCAGCCGGCTGATGATCAGAATGAACCGTTAGGTGAATCATCGCCGCAACCGTCGATACCTGGCAGTTCTCCACAGCCTTAATGCTCTTATGATTGATTGGCTGCGTTTCCTGCTGATGATCTTTTATGCTCCGGTGCGTGGTATGCGGGGAATGCGCGACCGCGGTTCACTCGCGCCGGTAGCTGTCATCGCCTTCCTGAGTCAGCTTACCTATAACGTCATAACGAAGAAGTTTGCCGGGATTCCGACGATTGGATCGGGCGGTGGGATCTATCCGGAACTTTTCGAGGCCGCGAAGTTTGTGGTTTTGGTCGCGGTTGTCCTCGTCCCCATTCTCACTTTAATTGCCAACTTGTTTGAGCGCCGCGGAAGCTTCCGCGTCGTCATCACACAGGAATACGCGGCTGTGGCTGCAACAATGTTTTATGTCCTCACAGCCGCGAACATCTTCACGATAATCATTGCCGCGTTATTGCACTATTCGGGTGCCCAGGCCATGCAGGTTGCGAGCATGATTCAGCACCAGGATCAGACCCGTGCGATGTTGCCTTCGGACCCGCAATTCCAGGCTGCAGCAGATCAGTTGTTCAGCAATCCAGCTTTGCTAGCGATGCAACTCTTCCTGATGCCTCGGCTCGTGATCTTTGCTGTCGGTATTGTGCTTGGCGTTAAAGACGCGTTCAGGATGTCGTTCATTCGAGCGTTTAGCGTGACATTGATCGGCGGATTTGCGGCAGTGCTTATCGGACCAGTCATCGAGGCTTTGCTTTCGGGACTGCCAAGATCGCCGTTTCTGCTGTTACTGCTGTTCATTTTGCTGCGCGGTTATTTCAGCGACATCATCGGCAGCCATCGCGCCAGGGCAGCATTCAGGCAAAATCTCGAGTCAGCGACGTTGAATCCCGCGGATGCCTCGGCGCATTACAATCTCGGCTTAATTCATCAGAGCCGAGGTGAGTTGGACCAGGCACGCGAACGATTTGAACGAGCGTTACAGATCGATCCGGAAGAGGTTGACGCGAGTTATCAACTAGGACGAATTGCGCGACAGCAGAAACGCTATGCTGACGCGATTCAAAACTTCGAACACGTTGTGGTGCGGAATTCGGCACACTCGCAGCACGAGGTTTGGCGCGAAGTGGCGGCGACGTATATCGCGGCAGGGCAGTTTGAAGATGCGCGCACGGCTTTGGATCAGTTTCTCGAACACCGGCCGTCGGATCCGGAAGGTTTGTATCTGATGGGACGCGCGCATGCAGGGCTTGGTCATAAGCGTGAAGCGACCAGCTTGATGCAGGCATGTATTGAAGCGGTGAAGACAGCGCCGGCATATAAATATCGCGCCAGCAAGCGGTGGTTGAATGAAGCGCAGCAGTTTATTAAAAGCAGCCAGTGACATTGGCAATTGCCGATTTCCAATTGCCAATTGCCAATTGTAATCAGGCGAACAAATTGGCAATCGGCAATTGGCAATCGGCAATTTGGTTGTTAGATTGACAGCATTCATGCCCAGTCGAACCCCAGCACTCCTAGCACTCGAAGATGGTCGGACGTTTCGTGGTCGGTCGTGGGCGGCCGAAGGCGAAGTGTGCGGCGAAATCGTTTTCAACACCTCGATGACGGGTTATCAAGAGGTGCTTACCGATCCGTCGTACGCCGGGCAGATCGTTTGCATGACGTATCCACTGATTGGCAATTACGGGGTCAACGAAGCCGACTCCGAATCAGCACGACCGTGGGTCGAAGGTTTTGTCGTGCGTGAGGCAAGCCGCATCAAGTCCAACTGGCGCGCGGAAGAGACTCTCGATTCTTACCTAAAGCGCTGGAACATCGTCGCTCTCGAAGGCATCGACACACGCGCGCTTGTGCGCCACATTCGCGACAAGGGCGCGATGCGTTCGTGTCTCTCCACTATCGACCTCGACGAAAAGAGTTTGGTCGAGAAGGCGCGTCTCTCGCCTCCAATGGAGAACCGCGAACTCGCAAGCGTTGTCACCACGCGCGAGCCGTATGATTTTCCCGCCGAAGGTGAAGAGCGATTTCACATTGTTTGTTACGACTTCGGCGTGAAGAGAAACTCTCTGCGCGAACTTGCCCGACTCGGAGTGCGCACGACGGTTGTGCCCGCCTCTACTTCAGCATCCGAAGCTCTAGCTCTAAAGCCGGACGGCATTTTCCTGTCGAATGGACCGGGCGACCCTGCGTCGATGAACAAGGAAGTTGCCGAGATTCGCGAGCTACTGAAAGCGAAAGTACCGACGTTTGGAATCTGTTTCGGGCATCAGTTGCTCGGACGCGCGTTTGGTGCAAACACGTTCAAGCTCGTCTTCGGTCATCGTGGCGGGAACCAGCCGGTGAAAGAGTTGTCACATCCGAATGTTGAAATTACTTCACACAATCACGGCTTCGCAGTCAGCGCTGAGAGTTTGCCGCCTGAAGTTGAGGTCACGCACATCAATCTCAACGATCAGTGCGTGGAAGGAATGCGTCATCGCACCTTGCCTGTGATCTCCGTGCAGTACCACCCGGAAGCTGCACCTGGACCACACGACGCGGAACATCACTTTCTACGATTTGTGAAGTTGATGGAAGAATCTGTGTAATCTGTGGACTAACTTTCCGGCATCTTCAACTCACCCGTAGTCAAATCGGGACGCGCACGCGTCATTTGTTCGGGGGTGGACTCCGCGCTAAGTTCTTCAGCGTTTTGTGCAGCGAGTTCGGCGACTTTGGCTGTGTCAGCCGGGGTAGTCGGTTCGAGTAGATCCGCAATGCCTTCACTACCGCGATGCTCCATCCAGTGTCGATAGCCGACCGTCAAGATCGCAACGACCGGAATCGCCAGAAAAATTCCTGCCACTCCAGCCAGCTTTTCACCCGCGAGTATCGCGAAAATTACAGCGAGGGGATGAAGATGAATACCCTGACCGATTAGTCTTGGATAAACCGCGTAATCCTGAACAATTCGCAAAATACCGAGAAACAGAAGCACGAGGAAGGCATTGAATGGACCAGCGTGAAACAGTGCCAGTAGACCGGCCATGATCGCGATGGCAACTGGGCCAACCAGTGGCACGAACTCAAAGAAACCGGCCAACACTCCCATGACGAGACCGCCCGGCAGTCCCAGCAACGTGAAACCGATTGAGCAAACCACACCGATAAACAAGCATGCGGTCAACTGCGCGCGAATGTAAGCAGCGAGAGTGCTGTTAATGTCCTGGAAAAACTCGTCGCCGCGCCAGCGCCAGCGCCCACGTGGAAGCATCAGCAACGCTGAACGCCGAAAGCCTTCCGCGTCTTTCAAAAGGAAGAACGCGAGGATCGGAATCAATATCAGCCAGGGAATGTAAATGACATAACCCAGCGCTGCGGTCGCAAATTCGGTAACAGTCGTACTGACCTTCTCGACTACCTTCGGCACCGCATTGTTCACGGCCTCGACCACCGGCGGAGGCAGGCGCTTCAGACGTGAGTATTCGATGATTTCCTGTGTTTTTTTACCAAATGTGGCCCAGTACTCTTTCGCCTGAGTGGCAAATTCAGGAAACTGAGTACTCAGGGTTGGCAAGATCACAAGAATGACAAACAGGATCGCCGCCAACATGATTACATACGCCAGCACAATCGCAACGATTTTAGGGATTTCGATAGTCCGTTGCCCGATGGTTCTAGGTCGCCGCAAGAATTCGACCATTGGCGACACGAGGTAAGCGAAGAAGATCGACAGTACCAGGAGCAGGATGATCCCGGTTATCTTCAAGATTACCCAAAGGCAGGCAATCACGACGAGGAGAACAAAGATGATTCGCAGCACGACCCGCGTCGATGGTCCATAAGCCTCCACCGCTGCCTTGGCCGCTGTAGCCGCAGTATCTTTGGTTGTTTGTTGATTCACTGAACTTATAGTCGCGCGTGCAACCGTCCGATTAAGTCGCCAACGGCTCGTTGATCCTGCATGCTCAGTTCACGAAACTCAACTCCGAAAGTATCGGGCGTTGAATGATGAACCACTTCACCAGTCAACGACAAGGCATCGTCACCATCAAGCAACAACATCCCGAGTTGATCACCTATCTTTACGTTAGGACATGAGGGAAGGTTCGTCACTCGCAAGCCGCCAAGACTTATGTCCCGCGGTTCGCCGATGCCGATCGACTCCTTCAGACTCTCGTCTTCGATCGCAAGAGTCAATCGCGACGTGACGTAGTACCGGGGATAGCGTCTGCGATCGTTAGAGGGCAACGAATTATCGTCCGCGTTTGTCATCTCCAACTTTCCTCAGTGAGCAACATCGCCGTCGTCTTCGGCTTCCACTTCTTCTTCGCCCTCAGTTTCCGCTGGCGGAGGCGGAGTTACACGCGGAGCTGCGGGTTCCCAAACGAGGCCTCGCCACTCATCTGTTTCGCCGAGGAGCTGAAGGGCAGCCAGAGGGTGTCCAGGATGCCGCTCGATGCGAAGCACCTCCGCAATCACCTGCAACTTCTCGCCGGACTCGCCAAGCACTTCCAGGCGAACCGTACTGCCGACATCAGGTAATTGTCGCGGCAGATGTACGAGCGTGCCCTCGGGACCAACGTTCTCCGTCATTCCCTCAGCGACGACGTGCGTGCCGCTCGGTTCGTCCCACTCGGCTTTAACCTCGAGACTGGCGAGATAACGTGGTCCGGAACGGTTCTCTGTTTCCATTGGTCGAGGCATGTTGGACGCCCTCCTCTGAATTCGCTTGAAACCGGACGCCTCCTTGGAGTGCGGTGACTTGTCACCGCTTTGGTAAAATACGAAAGCGCCAACAAGTTGGCGCACTCCAAGGAGACGCCTATTCTTCTTCGGCTCTCAACTTCTCCAACACTGAAAAATCTTCGAGCGTCGTGACGTCTCCAGCTACCGATCCGCTCGTTGCAATCTCACGCAAAAGCCGCCGCATAATCTTACCTGAACGAGTCTTCGGCAGCGCATCGGTGAAGCGAATGTCGTCGGGTCGCGCGAGGGCGCCGATCTCTTTTGTCACGTGTGCTCGTAGCTCCTGATTCAGTTCGTCTGACGCACTGTGTGAGCCCTCAAGCGTCACAAACGCCACGATCGACGAGCCTTTGATGTCATCAGGACGCGCCACTACTGCCGCCTCTGCGACCGCGCCGTGCGACACGAGTGCACTCTCAATCTCCGCCGTTCCGAGTCTATGCCCGCTTACATTAATAACATCATCGATGCGGCCCATTATCCAGAAATAGCCGTCATTGTCCCGCCTCGCCCCGTCGCCGGCAAAGTAAATGCCTTCAATTTGCGACCAATACTGTTGCCGGTAGCGCTCATCGTCGCCCCAGATTGTTCGCAGCATCGACGGCCATGGTCGCTTAATGACGAGATAGCCGCCCTCATTGGCACCCACCGGCTTGCCGTCGCGCGTCATGATGTCGGCATCGATGCCGGGAAACGGTTTTGTGGCAGAACCGGGCGTCGTCGTAGTCGCTCCAGGGATTGGCGTGATCATAATTGCGCCGGTTTCAGTTTGCCACCACGTGTCGACAATCGGACAGCGACCCTTGCCGATTACCTCGCGATACCACATCCACGCTTCCGGATTGATCGGCTCACCGACTGTACCGAGCAGTCGCAGGCTGGTGAGGTCGTGTTTCTGAGGCCAGTGTTCACCCCATTTAATGAACGCTCTGATCGCGGTCGGTGCAGTGTAGAAAACGTTTACTCGATGACGTTCGATCATGCTCCAGAAACGATTGGGCTCCGGGAAGTTCGGTGCTCCTTCATACATCAGAACCGACGCGCCGTTCGAGAGTGGACCATAAACAACATAACTGTGACCTGTCACCCAGCCGATATCGGCCGTGCACCAGTAAAGATCTTCGTCCTTGATATCGAAGACCCATTTGGTGGTGAGATGAGCTTGCAGTAGATAACCCGCGGTTGTGTGCAGAATGCCTTTTGGTTTACCGGTCGTGCCTGAGGTGTACAGAATGTAAAGCGGATGTTCGCTGTCCAACTCTTCCGCGGGACAAGAAGCATCGACAGTTTCCATCAGTTCGTGCCACCAGAAATCGCGTCCCGGTTCCATCTGTTGAGGTGAACCGGTGCGTTGGACCACGATACACGCGTTAACCGACGGTGTTGATTTCAATGCTTCGTCGACTGCTGTTTTGAGTTTGACTTCGCTGCCGCGTCGCCAGCCGCCATCCGCAGTAACGACAAGCTTGCAACTCGCGTCGTTGATGCGATCGACGAGGGCAGAGCTGGAGAATCCTCCAAAGACGACGGAGTGTGTGGCGCCGATGCGTGCACACGCGAGCATCGCAATTGCCAACTCCGGAATGAGCGGCATGTAAAGCGCGACACGATCGCCACGTTGAATGTTGGCGTGCTTTAGTACGTTCGCAAACTTGCACACTTCCGTGTGGAGTTGTTGATAAGTAAACGTACGAGTCTCACCGGGCTCACCTTCCCAGATCAGCGCTGCTTTGTTGCGTCTCCACGTGCGGAGATGTCGATCGAGACAGTTGTAAGAAATGTTGATCTTGCCGCCGCCAAACCATTCCGCGTGAGGCGGGTTCCACTTCAGCACCGTATCCCACGTTTTGAACCAGTGAAGTTCTTCGACGGCTAACCGCGCCCAGAAAGCTTCGGGGTCAGCCTCAGCCGCGGCGCGCAGTTCGTCGAGCTCTGCCATCGACTTGATATGTGCGTGCTCAGAAAAAGTCTCCGGCGGGGGAAACAGTCGCTCCTCGTGAAGCACTGATTCAATGTTCGAAACGGTCGACATGCGTGGTTGTGTACCACAGTGCGGGGAACATTGCCAATTGCTGATTGCCAATTGCCAATTTTCCGGTATTGTGTTGGACAAATCGGCAATCAGCAATTGGAAAGCGGCAATGCTCTACGTTGGCACGAGTGGATACAGTTACAAGGAATGGAGGGGAAAGTTTTATCCGGAGAAGCTTTCGCCTAAAGACATGCTCGCCTATTACTCGGAGCACTTCGGCACCGTTGAGTTGAACAACACTTTTTACCGGACGCCGCAACCGAGCCTCGTAGAAAGCTGGAAGTCACAGGTGCCTGAAAATTTCCGGTTCTCAGTAAAGGCATCACAAGGAATCACCCACTTCAGACGACTCAAAGACGCTGCCCACCCAACACGCCTGATGCTCCAAACAGTCTCCGCACTCGAAGACCGTTTGGGCGCAGTTATCTTCCGTCTGCCATCAGACATGAAGAAGGATCTCGGGAGACTTGAAACTTTCGTAAAGCAACTGCCGCACGACACGCCGATTGCTTTCGACTTTCGTCACGAGACGTGGTTTGACGATGATGTGTTCGAACTGTTGCGCAGCGGTAATCGCGCCTTAGTTGTTTCAGATACTGAAGATCTGCCAGAGATTTACAAGGAGAAGACTGCTGACTGGGGTTACTTGCGTTTGCGGCGGGTTAAGTATTCAGTCTCGGATCTAAAGAAGTGGATCAAATGGATGCAGGCGCAGAAGTGGAAAGACACTTACGTCTTCTTTCGTCATGAAGACGAAGGAACCGGGCCAAAACTCGCGGCCCGGTTCCTCAAATTAGCATCCACAGATTACACAGATTAATTCTTCTAATCTTTCTAATCTGCGTATTAGAAATTGCCTCCGCAGGCTTCATGCCCGCAGTCACAATCAAGCTCAATCGTATCGCCTACGCCTTCACATGAAGCACTGCAGTATTTACCATCGGGTTGCGGTGGGCATGTACAGCTTGGATTCTTACACGTGTTATCGTCCGCCATGGGATCCTCCTCGAAGCATCAGTTAATAGGGTGCGTGCGAAAGAGTAGCAACTAACCGAGCGCTCTCGCAATCGCGGCTGCCACACGCGCGTTGTTCTCGAGCAGTGCGATGTTGGCTCGCAACGTTGCGCCGCCGCTTCGTTCAGCCATTTGACTCAACAGAAATGGAGTCAACGCAGCTCCGGTGATTTCTTTCCATTCTGCGTCCTCCAAAGCTGTAGCTAAGACTTGTTGAAGCGCATCTGCTGGAACTTCAAACTCTGCGGGAACAGGCACGACCACAAGCAGCGCCGATTCGAGTTCGAGAGATCGTTGCGCATGAAAGATGTTCGCGACATCCTCAGGTGAATCAGCGCGTGCATCGATCGCGAGTCCGCTTTGTCGTGAGTAAAACGCCGGAAGCTCATCACATTGATAGCCGATGACTGTGACGCCGTGTGTTTCAAGCCACTCGCGTGTGGCAGGCAGGTCGAGAACGATCTTGGCGCCGGAGCAGACAACAATGATCGGCGTCCGAGCGAGTTCGGGAAGGTCCGCCGAGACATCAGGCAGCGAACCACGATGAACTCCGCCGATGCCGCCGGTAGCAAAGACTTTTATCCCGGCGCGATGCGCAATCCAGGTCGTGGAAGCGACTGTGGTGGCGCCGTTCCAGCCTCGTGCGACCGCGATAGAGATGTCTCGCGTGCTGATCTTTCTGATGTCATTGTCGTCGGCGAGTAAGCGGATTTGATCGTCATTGAGACCGGCGGATAACTTGCCGTCAAGAATCGCGATCGTTGCCGGTGTTGCGCCGCCGTTACGAACAACTGCTTCCAGGCGAATTGCGGTTTCGAAATTTTGTGGACGCGGCAAACCATGCGCGATGACTGTCGACTCGAGCGCCACCACCGCGCGTTGCTCTTGAAGTGCGTTTGCTACTTCGGGAGCGATGTTAACTAGTTCGCGCATTGGCTGTGGCTGCTTTCGTCAAAGTAAAAATGGTGCCGCCCGGCTCGCGTGGCTCCCACGAGATTCGCGCATCAATCAGGCCCGCACGCGCGCGCATGTTGGCGAGTCCTCGACCCTCGGAATTTGTATGCTGCGATTTGAACGGGCGCCCGTTGTCTTCAATGCGCAAATCAAAATCACCTGCCTCTGAACTGGTCACAAACATCTTCACTTCCGTCGCCTCGGCGTGACGCCAGATATTGTTCACTGCTTCCTGCACGATGCGATAGATCTGCATCTGTACACTTGGCGATAGCTCGCTTCGTTCCTCTATCGCATCATCACAATGAAACTCGTAGACAAAGCGCTTCTCCGCAGGCGCGTCCTGAACAGCGTGCGAGAGTGCAAACTCGAGCGCCGCAGCGAAACCCACGTTCTGAAGCACCGATGGGCTGAGATCTTCACAGATACGACGCACTTCCTGCGAAATCGTTTCGATCTCACTTCTCAGCGCCACCGTCGGACTGCTGGCGGTTGAGTCGCCGTTGACCTTGATCTGATCGGTCAAGAGGGCGAGATGACGAAGATCCGCGAGAGTTTGATCGTGCAAGTCGCGAGAGATTCTGCGTCGTTCACGTTCGGCTTCGTTCGCGAGATTCAGACGCGCATCAGCAAGTTCGCGATTCGCGTCGACGAGGGCCGCACTCGTCGCCACGATTCGTCGTCGTTCGAGGATGGCCCACAAGAGAGCCAGCAACGCGAGGGCTAAGAGGATTGCGAGCGCCGTCGACGTCCACGGAAACGGAGCTTTGGCAACGGTGAAAGAAAAACTCAGTGGCGCCGACGCCGTCAGGTCTTTTGTGAAAGCACGTGCTGTGACGGTGTACGTCCCTGGTTTCAAACCCTCCATCGTGAACTGCGATTCACGCGACAGCTTCTGTTTGATCGACTGTCCGCTGCTGTCGACAAGCGTGAACGCATACTGAAACTGCTCGGGGAACGTGCGACTGCTGATTGCCGCTACATCGAGCAACAAACTGTTCTGCGGATATTCCAGATTCAAACCGGCCTGCAACTCCGACGGCGCATGTACGCGTTTACTCAAGATTCGCGTTGCCGATAGCGACGGCTCCAAACGTCCCGGTTCGTAACGAGCGACTCCGCGATTCGTTCCGATTAGAACGACTTCGCTGCCGTCAGCCTTGCGAAATGGCTGAACGGCAAAAACGCTTTGTGACGGCAGGCCTTGCTCGGAATCGAGTTCCGACACAACTGGCCCAACAACGGGATCGAGCAGGATCCGCAACAGCCCATTGCCGCGTGTGCCGCACCAGAGCTCATTTGTCTTCTCTGACTGGATCGTGAAGAGATAGCGCGCGTCGATGTTGGGGACAGTGAGGCTGCACGCCGCTCCAGGCCGGCAGAGAAAGATTCCGGCGCCGGTTCCAAACCAGAGTGAACCATCAGGCGTGCGCGCCATTGTCCGGACTGCCGTGCCTTTAATTGACGCAAACGCGGGTTCTTCGCGAATTGTTTTCCCATCCGAGACGAAGATGCCGTCGCGGTTGGTTCCAATAATGATTCGTTCGTCGCCATCGGAAAGCAGGCTGAGCACTTCACGTGCAGTTGCGGGAGTATTGGACCATGTGAGACTGCTGCGTCCACCGTCCATGCGATCGATGCCGCGACCATAGATCGCGAAATACGTTGCGCCGCGAAACTGAATAATCGCGCGCACACTTCCGGTGGTATCCGGAGAACCGGAACCGGCTTCAACGCGCGTGAATGTCTGTTCTTCTAAACGGCCAGAGGATCTTGGCCCAGCGTAGAAACCGCTAGCCGCGGCAACCAACAGTCGCTGCGACTTGTCCTCCGCGATTGCGTAGATGCTGTTGCGACCCAGGGCGGGAACGGGATTCCACGTCGCGGTTTCATCGTCGTAGACAAAGAGCCCGCGATTTGTGCCGGCAATGCTGCGACCGCCGCTCGATTGAAAGAGCGATCTGACGAAGTTTGTTTCGGCGTCGCCGATCGCTTCGACGCGTGGCGCATGCGGATCGTAACGACAAACGCCACGATCAGTTCCAAACCAGATAACACCTTCGCGATCGGCGAAGATCGCGTAGACGTGATCCGAACGCAGCCCACCAGCAGTGCCGTCGAAAGTGAAGCGCTGCACTTTGGCCTTCGAGATTCGGAAGACACCGCGACCATCGGTGCCAACCCACATCTCGGCTTCGATTCGCTTCAACGACATGACCGGACCCGTCGTTGCTTCTTCGTGCCGTTTCAACCCGGAAAGTTCGTGGCCTGAGAGCGCACCCGGCTCTTCTTTTCTGGCGCGTGCGCCGACCCAGAGATTGCCGTCCTGATCGCGTTCCAATGCGTTAACAAAGAACGCCGGTGGTCTCATCTGGCTTTCTTTAGCGGCACCGTTTGCGATCTCAAGCACGCCACGGCTGAGCGTGCCTATAAAAATGCGTCCGTTCGCGGCGCTGATACTCGTAATCGGAAGTGGTCCAGGTCGTTCTCGATCGCTACTTTGCAGTGGTTGATTCAAAAGCTCGCGAGTATCAATAACCGTACGGCTTACGGTTGTGGTTTCACTGTCTGTGATGCCGCTGTTAACAGTTGAAACCACTACGCGTGCGCGACTCTCGTAAATGCGACCTTGTTCGGAAGTCATGATCACCGGCGCCGGATGGATCAATGTCGATCGCTGTTATGGGTTGGCCCGAAGTCTCGTTTGCTTTTATGAACTGTCCCTCGTGGAAGCGAGTTGCGCCCGCATCAGTGCCGATCCACAGGGCGCCGTCTTTATCTGTTTGGAGCGCGAGGATTCGTCCCGTTGGCAATGCCGGATCGTTGATAGTTTGCGTTCTGCGTCCGTCGAATTTCGCGAGCCCGGTTTCAGTCCCAAACCACATTGCTCCATCGGGCGTCTGTGCAATAGCTCGGACACGATCGGAAGGCAAACCGTGAAAGAGCGTCACGGCCCCCCACTGATGCAAACCGGTTATCGGCGTCGGCGAAGGTGATGGGGACGGTGAAGGCGAAGGTGACGGAGAAGGGGATGCACTTGGTTGCTCTTCACCAGTTTGGGCAGAGCCACCGAAACCTAGCCACGAAAAGGCACAAAAAGCACAAAACAGAATCAGAAAACTTTTTGTGCTTTTTGTGCCTTTTTGTGGCCTCATTTCTTTTTCGAGGCGAGTTCTCGTTTTTGTTCTTCGTTGAAGCGCTTCCGATCTTTTTCGAGCCAGGCTTCGAGATCCTTTGAGGCTTTCTCGAGTTCGTCGCTGTTCAATAGCCCGCGCCGGAGTGCTTCGAAAAATGCTCGCGTGCGAATGTTGTAAGCAAGTTTCTCATACGCTTCCTGATCGGTGCCTTCAGGGAGGGAGACGAAAAGCTTTTCATAAAGCGTTGCGAGCCGGCTTTCAACGCCACGCAAACTCAAGGAACACTTGCGCGCGATGGCCCAATTGGAAAGACCGAGCGCGAGATAGTAAAGAGCCTCAGCTTCAAACTCAGTCAGCAGCGGTCGCTTGAACGAATCCTTGAACGCTGGATCGATCATGTCAGCGCCGTCTTCGAGTACGGCGGCGACAAAACGAAGAAATCGCGACTCCGGATTGTTCTTGTGGATGAAACCGTAAGCCGGCGGCGGGTCAACAGACTTTACGATCTTCCGAATCTCATTGATGTAAATCTCGTGTGGAAACTGTGTCCAGAAGATAATGCGCGCGGTTGGGAAGTCGCGCCAGATGGCTCGTGCCGCCTTAACACCCGAGAGTTTTGGCATCTGGATGTCGAGAATACAGACGTCCGGGCGCTCGTCCAGAGCGATTTTCACGGTCTCTTCGCCATCGCCCGCCTCGAAAACAGGAACGTGCGAAGGAAACTCCTTTTCGAGAATCTCGCGGAGGTAATGGCGCTGGGCCATGTTATCTTCAGCAATCAGAATTGACATACTTCCGGATGATACCGCTTCATATGACGATGATGAAAGGTGAACTCATGCGACTCCAAAAATCTTCTGTGTTGGTTTTACTCGGTCTGTTTTTTTCGTCAACCGTAGTTCCCACAGTCGCCCAGACGCGTGACGAACGAGTCTGGCAGCGGGCGCTACAGATTCACCGGCGCGCGATCGTCGTCGATACGCATAACGACGTCACAACGCCGATGACCAACGACGATTTCGATCTCAGCGGAACTCCTCCTACCCCGTATCGCACCAACATCGAAGGTATGAAGAAAGGCGGGCTGACTGCAGAATTTTTCTCGCTTTACGTCAAACCATGGTATGTCGAACATGGCGGCTCGACACGACGCACCCTCGACATGATCGATTCAGTTTACCGTGCGGTCGAACGCCATCCGAGAGATCTCACGATCGCGACTTCAGTCGCCGACATTCGCCGTGCCAAGCGACAAGGGAAGATCGCGGCGTTGATGGGAATCGAGGGTGGACACGCAATCGAAGACTCTCTCGCGACGTTGCGCCAGTTTTACCGCCTCGGCGTCCGTTATATGACCCTTACCTGGAACAACACAAACAATTGGGCCGATGCCGGACGTGGCGAGAAGAAACACAACGGCCTCAGCGACTTTGGTAAGGAAGTCGTACGCGAGATGAATCGACTTGGGATGCTCATAGACGTTTCGCACGTGTCAGACAAAACGATGAGCGATGCGCTCGATATTTCGAAGGCGCCGATTATTGCTTCGCATTCGTCGGCACGCGCGCTCAGCAACGTCCCGCGAAACATTCCAGACGATCTTCTACGCCGGATCGCGAAGAATGGCGGCGTGGTGCAGGTAAATTTCTACAGCGTGTTTGTTGACACTGCGACAGTTTCGCCGCAAAGCGCTGAGCGTGACCGGCGACTTAAAGCGCAGCAGGATGCGATTGATGCAAAGTACAAAGACGATCCGGAACGACGCGCGGAAGAGAGCGACAAGCTCGAAGCAGCGAACCCGTTGCCGCCACTTCCGATCTCGAAGTTGATCGATCACATCGATCACATCGTGAAGGTCGCGGGTGTCGATCACGTCGGCATCGGTGCTGATTTTGATGGCGCTAACGACATGCCCGAAGGCGCGCAGGATGTTTCGATGTTGCCAAACATTACTTACGAGCTACTGAAGCGCGGTTACAGCGAACGAGATATCAGAAAGATCCTGGGTGAGAATACGTTGCGAGCGATGGCGGAGGCGGAGCGAGTCGCTCGTAGTTCCAGCAGGAGTATCAGTGGCGACGGTAGTCTTCACAGGATTAACAAGATGAAACAGGATTAGCAGGATACATCTTGTAAATCCTGAAACATCTTGTTAATCCTGTCTGAACATTCCTTCTTGCCTATCACGCAAAAAAAATGAGCACGGCGCATTAACGTCCGTGCTCAAGCAGAAAAGAAGAGAGTTTGTCTTTCAATTAGCGATTCTGTCCGCCGCGATTCTGTCCACCGGATTTGCCAGTGTCGAACTCATCGTCTTCGTCCAGATTTCGCGCTCCTTTTTGGCCACCGAACTGACCACCCTGCTGGCCACCCTCTTGACCACCACTCTGCTGGCCACCTTGCTGGCCAACCTGTCCGCCACGTCCTGGTGACTGACGGGCAAAATCCTGGTCGTCTTTAGTGCCCATGTTTCTCTGTGCATCATCGTGCTTCATTCTGTCATCTGCCATGCGATTTATTCCTCCCATATGCTCGATGGTTTAGTAGCACTTGAGAAACCATCAACCTCCGTGCCAGTTAGGATTGCACTTTCAAAAACGGATTTTTAGCTAAATGCTAATGTCAGAGGGTTTTGAAAAGATACGCGCGGAAATGAAATCATACACACGCATGTTATTATTCTTTGCAATAAATGACTGCCGCAGGTCTCTACCTACACATTCCGTTTTGTAGTTCGCGTTGTTCTTATTGCGACTTCGCCACCGGACTGTACAAAGAAGAGCTCGCCGAACATTACGTGCGCGCTCTTGTTACAGACATTCAATCATCGCGTTATTTCGGTGACAGTGTTGACACGATTTATTTTGGCGGCGGCACACCGTCGCTTCTCGCGCCTTCGCAACTCGAGCTGATCCTCACGGCTCTGCACGACTGTTTCAAGATTGATTCGAAGTCAGAGGTCACGCTGGAAATAAATCCGGGCAGTGTGAACGAAGAGAAACTGCGCGCATTTCGCAGTTTGGGTGTCAATCGAGCCAGCTTCGGTGCACAGACTTTTGACGACGCTGAGCTTGCAAAACTCGGCCGTTCGCACACAACTGCGGATACGCTGAAAACTTTCAACGATCTTCGCAGCGTTGGTTTCGAGAATGTGAGTTTCGATCTGATCGCCGGTCTACCGGGACAAACACTGACGGGCTGGCAAAGAAATATCAACCAAGCACTCGAACTTCGTCCCGAACATCTCTCGTTTTATCTACTCGAAGTTCATTCAGGGACGCCACTCGCTGAACACATTCGCCGCGGAATTCAGCCTGAACCTGATGACGACCTTGCTGGGGTGATGTACCAGTGGATGCTCGAACAAGCTGCGGACGCCGGTTACGAACATTACGAGATCTCAAATCTTTGCCGGCCCGGTTTTCACTCCAGACACAACGTCAAATATTGGACTGGTGAACCATATTACGGATTTGGTTGTTCGGCGCATTCCTACGATGGAGCAATGAGACGGTGGTCCAATCATCGTGATGTGTTGCAGTACGTGACTGTTATCGAGAATGGTGAATCGCCCGTAGTTGATGAGCAGCAACTGAGCCAGACGGATGTGCGTGCCGAGGCTTTGTTTCTCGGAATGCGGCTCATGCAAGGCGTGGATCTGAGACGCTATCGGGAATCGTTTGGCGTTGATTTGCGCGACGAGCACGCCGCAGATCTCGATCGCTTTTGCAAAGCCGGGCTGCTGGAGCTTGACGGCGACTTGATTCGACTAACTCGGACGGGCGCTTTGTTATCAAACGAAGTGTTCGCGGCGTTTGTGTAAACTATCCAATGATCATCGCAATCGACGGTCCATCGGGCTCGGGCAAATCAACGCTGGGCCGTTTGGTAGCACGTGCGTTGAAGCTGCTTTACATCGACACTGGTTCGATGTATCGCGCCGTTGCGCTTGCCGTTATTGAAGCGAACATGGACGCGAGCGACAAAGAAGCTGTTACCGTACTCGCGAACGAAATCGAAATTGATCTCGAAGGCGATCCGCATTCGTTAAAGGTATTGCTCAACGGTCGTGACGTGACGGATCAAATTCGCACCGAGACCGTGACCGCAATGTCGTCGATCGTTTCTACTATTCCGGGCGTGCGGCGCGCGATGGTAGAACGACAACGGGCAATGGGCAAGCGCGGTGCTGTGCTGAACGGGCGCGACATCGGCACTGTTGTCTTTCCCGACGCTGATTTCAAATTTTTTCTTACCGCGAAGCCGAATGAACGAGCGGAACGCCGCTACAAGGAAGATCAGATGACATCCAGCTCATCAGCGACGCTTGCTGAAACGCTCGCAGACATGATCGAGCGTGACCGGCGCGACTCAACCCGCGCTGACTCGCCTTTGAAAGTCGCAGACGATGCGGTGATTGTCGATTCAACCGGAAAAACTATTGATCAAGTGTTTAGCGAGATGATGGAAAGGATTAATGTTCACAGGAATCATTGAAGAACTCGGCAGCGTGCGCAGCATTGAAGAGCGTGGTGAAAACGCGCGCATAGTGATTGCTGCCAACATCGTTACGGAAGGCACAAATCACGGCGACTCGATCGCAGTAAACGGCGTCTGCCTGACGGCGCTCGATATCCAACCCGATTCGTTTGCGGCTGACGTCTCACGCGAGACCCTACAGCGTTCGACGCTCGGCAGGTTGCGACCCGGCGTGCCGGTAAATCTTGAGCGCGCAGTCACACCTGCGACGCGACTCGGTGGTCACATCGTTCAGGGACACGTTGATGCTCGCGGGCAGTTTGCCGGTGTTGAGGATCACGGGGAGTCGTGGACGGTTAGGATTACGTACCCAAAAGAGATTGGACGATACCTCGTTTTTAAGGGTTCTGTGGCTGTTGAAGGCATCAGTTTGACCATAGCTGCGCTCACCGACGCTTTCTTTGAAATCGCCATCATCCCAAAGACCTGGGAAGTCACAAATCTCTCACAGTTGAAGCCGGGTGACGACGTCAACCTCGAAGTCGATGTCATCGGGAAATACGTGGAAAAACTGTTGGCGTACAAGACTTAGGCGCCTCTTTGGAGTGCGGCGGCCTGGCGCCGCACTGTTATCGATCCCGCTTGATCGCGACCAAAGCGGCGCCAGGCCGCCGCACTCCAAAGAGGCGCCCAAATCTTTGCTGCATTAAGGCTTTGCGCACTTTCGTGACCATTTACTTTCGGGTAACATGAACCCGTGCCTATTGCGACCATTGAGGAAGCCGTTGCCGACATCCGCGACGGCAAGATGATCATCATCGTTGACGACGAAGATCGCGAAAATGAGGGTGATCTGGTCTGCGCCGCCGAGAAGGTCACGCCCGAGATAATCAATTTCATGGCCCGGCATGCCCGAGGCCTGATCTGTTTGCCCCTTACCGAAGATCGGTGCGACGAGCTCCACCTGACCACGCAGGTCGCAGACAACACTTCCTATCTCGGCACGGCCTTCACTGTCTCAATCGACGCTCGCCGCGGTATCACTACAGGAATCTCAGCCGCCGATCGCGCCACCACCATCCTGGTGGCCGTCGATCCGGGGGCGCGACCGCAGGACCTTTGCCGTCCAGGTCACATCTTTCCCTTGCGCGCAAAGAACGGCGGCGTCCTTGTTCGTGCCGGACAGACCGAAGCCAGTGTCGACATGGCCCGCATTGCCGGTTTGTATCCCGCCGGCGTGATCTGCGAGATCATGAACGAGGATGGGACGATGTCGCGTCTGCCACAACTCGAGGAGTTTGCCGCCCGGCACAATCTTAAAATGATCACTGTGGCGGATCTGGTGCACTATCGCATCTGCAAAGAGATGCTGGTCCGTCGTGTTGTAGAAACCGATCTGCCGACGGTCTACGGTCGATTTCGCGCTGTCGCCTATGAAAACGTGATCAATGGCGACGTGCATCTTGCGATGGTGATGGGCGACGTGAAGACTGACGACCCGGTGCTGGTCCGTGTTCACACTGAAAACGTGACTTGCGACATGTTTGGTTCCTTGATCGACGACACCGGTTTTCAACTCCATACCGCACTCGAGAAGATCGCAGCAGAGGCGCGCGGTGTAGTGCTATACCTGCGCCAACGCGAGCATAGTCTGGATTTGGTCAACCAATTGCGTACGTACGACATCATGCAGCAGAGAGGGATTAGTAAACGGGACGCAAGTTTGGAAACAGGTTACGGAATCGATCGCGATTATGGCGTGGGGGCGCAGATTCTCCACGATCTCGGGTTGCGAAAAATACTACTGCTTTCGAATCATCCCCCCAAAGTAGCAGCTCTTGAAGGTTTTGAGCTGTCAGTGGTCGGCAATGTTCCGCTGGGCCAACCTGCATCTCTGAAGGACCAGCAAGGTGTTGCCGATGAACCTAAATGAGGTAGCCAGCGATTGGCCCAAAAGCCACAGACGATCTTCACAGACGTCTTTTTGTGACTTTTGGTGCTTCTTAGCGGCACTTAAAGTTCTCTCCCTTTAGAATTCAAACTTTCCCCTGAGTCGCGCGTCGACTATAGGTTATGAGTGTAGATAACAAGCCGACCATCACGAAACGTTGGCGTGGCTTCACCAGACGTCATGCTTTTATCGCCACAGGCATCGTTGGCATCGGTGTGGTTGTCGTGCTGCTGCTGATCCTCTTCTTGTTTCGCCTCGGCTACGTCGACCGTTACGTCGCCAATCAGATCAAGGCAACGTTCGCAAACTACGGCATCCGCGCGGAGATTCGTGACTTTCACGCCAGCTTTCCACCGCGCACGGTGGAGATGGACGACGTCGAGCTTTACGATGCAGTGACAGGCGACCGGCTCGGCAAGATCACTCGCTTGCTGGCGACGATCAAGATTGAAGATCTCTATGCCCTGAACCTGCAACGCAATATCAATCTTGAAGATCTCAAGATGGAAGACGTCGAATTCTGGGTGAATTTTGACAACGAGGGACGCTCAAACTTTCGTAATATTCACATTCCTCCGCCGGATTCAAACAGGCGCATTCTCTTCGCTTATTCAGCCGCGACGATCGAGATAAAAAATGGCGTGGTCCATTACGGCGACGTCCGTCACGAGATCTCCGGTGAAGGCCGAAACCTGGAAGTCATGGTTCGGCCTCCCGACCCGAACATTCCCGTCGGAGCGCGCATGACGGCGGTCAACGTCACGCTGACGAATTCAACTTTTGCTTATGACAACCGGCCCTTCAACTACATCGATATCAAGTTGCAGGGGCGTTTCAATCAGGAGCGAGCAGACATCGATGAGCTGGTGCTGAAATCACCGGTTGCGGAAGCGAAGATGAACGGCGTGATGGACGACTGGCGCGCGCTTCGTTACCAGATGAATGTCACCTCGACTGTTGACCTCACACAGCTTTCAGACACTTTGCGGAGCGGCACTGCTCTCCGTGGCGCGGGTAACTTCAGCGGCACGATTGCAGGCGAAGGCGATCAGTTCAAGATCAACGGTGAGATCAAATCAGACGCTCTAGCGGCGGACAACATACGCCTTCAGGGATTGAACATAAGCGCAACGGGTTCGGTGCAAGGCAGGAGCTATGAACTCAACGGCAAGGCTGTCGCCGATCTTTTGAATGCCGGAGATTTTCAGATTGATTCGCTGCAACTCGCCGGCAACGTGATGGGGACCGGAACAAACTTCCGCTGGATCGGCGAGTTACGCGCGGTTGCTGAGAAGAGTTATGGAACGACGCTGACCGGTCTGATCCTTCGTGACGCGCGTGCTGAGATGAACGAAGGCACGTTGACTGCGTCGTCATCTCAATTCAGCGCGAATGGACTCGCTGCTTCGGGCGCCAAAGTAGACGGAATCACTGCGTCAAATCTACAACTCCGTCAACAAAACCATGTGACGACGGCGACGGTCGCGAACGTCAAAGCGGGAACAGTTTCGGCATCTGGCGCGCAGATCAAAGGTGTGACTGCGAACAATGTCGATATCACCAATCGCGACGGAGTTACGAGCGTCGTAGTTAAAGACGTCCAAGTCGGAGCTACCAGCGCGGCAGGTGCGGAGATCGGAACTCTCAATATCGCGGGTGTTCGATTATCCGTGCGGAACAGACGAATCGAAGGCTCGACGGCCGATATTGATGCCGGAACAGTGAAGTTAGCCGACGGTCAGGCGGAAAACGTCAAACTCGCGAAACCCGTGTTTGTAGTCGAGCCCTCGGGAAGCTACCGCGCGTCTGCCGATTTGAGTATTGGTGGCGGGGTGTTGGGCCAGATGAACCTCGGCCAGGCGCGCGCGAATGTCGTCGCAACGAATCGCGAAGTTCAGTTCAACAACTTTACCGCCGATGTTTTTAAGGGACGCGCGACTGGAAACGCTCGTGTAGCGCTCGCGAAAGGCGGTTCGTCGCAAGTAACTGCAGACTTCAACAGTCTGGATATCGCCGGACCATTGACTGCACTTGCCGGAAGCGCGGTGCCGCTCACCGGGCGTGCGACGGGTCGGGTTGATCTCACATTTCCCGGCACAGAGTTCAAACTCGCCTCGGGCACAGTGACAACTCATCTAACCGCAGAAGCGGGTGAGACGAGTGCGGATCGGATTCCGATCACCGGCGAAGTCGCTATGCGCGCTAATCGCGGCACGTTTGATATTCAACAGGTAAATCTCCAAACGCCTGCGACGAGGCTAACAGCGACAGGGCAGTTCTCATTCGATAACGACTCAAACCTTACCGTCGATCTCAACTCCTCGGACGCTGCGGAACTGCAAGCCGTTTTGATTTCGTCGGGCCTGCTGCCGGAAGTTGAAAAACAGATGACCAGCTATGGAGTTGAACTGGCAGGTCAACTCGCATTCAACGGCAACATCCGCGGCCGTCTAACCTCACCGAATCTGAATGGCAAGGTTTCGGTGGGCACTCTCATCGTTAACGGTTCTGAAGTCGGTTCATTGTCCGCTTCGATCGCAATGAACGACGCTGAGATCCGAATTCCGGACGGCGCTTTGGTGGAACGAGATGGCGGCGGTGTTCAGTTCTCGTTGATTGCTCCACGAAATGTCGAGAACAACACGTCGCTGAACGCCACACTCGATCGTTTCAGTGCTCGAACTCTTCTCGCACTCTCAAACTTCACCGGTAATAAGCAATTAACGTCAGACACCGTGTCGGACATTTCCGGTCAGATAACGGTGACAGGAATTCCGAATGCGATGAGTGGCAGCGCCGATCTGCGTTTTGGACCAGGGAAACTGGCAGGCGAGCCGCTTGAAAGTATGCTTGCGAAAGCGACGTTCAATGGTCCAAACGTCAACATTGAGAGTATCGACGTGCGCCTGGTTGCCGGTCACATCGTTGCCAGCGGCAATTTCAATACGAAGAGCCAGCTATTTGATTTCCAGGGGAAGGCCGAAGGTATTCAACTGGCTCGGCTCACGGCCCTCGCAAACAGACCAGGATTCCCGTCCGTCACGGGTGTCGCAGATTTCAGCGCCCACGTCTCGGGAAATCTTTCTGGTGAGGATTTGTCTGCCTATCAGATTACGTTTGATGGTCAGGGACGGGACGTAACGATAAACGGTCGTCCGGCGGGCACAGTTGCTCTCGTGGGCAGGACGGAGAACCAGCAACTGAACATCACGTTCACGACAGGCGTACTTGGTCCACCGCAGGTAGTCGCCGCACAAGTCAATCTTGCGAGTCCGAATCTCGCGGCAAACGTCGAAACGACGTTTACAAACGCTGATCTCACGAACCTGTTTCAGATGGCGATGCCCGGAAGCGCAGTGCGCGTCTCCGGCCGTGCCAATGGAACGATCAAAGCCACTGGCAATCTGCTGGATGAAGATCAGAACTTTTCACTTGCCGGGTTGTCGGGCACGGCGAACTTCACTGAACTCAGCTTCCGCGTAGAAGACGTGCAACTCAACGCTACGACGCCACTCGTGGTTCGCTTCACTCCGAGCGAGGTCACATTCGAACAAACGAGGTTTACCGGCCCTGGAACAAACATCGTACTCGACGGTACTCTGGCAACAGCCAGTGGCGGCCGCCAGAGTCTTAACGTCAATGGCGATTTGAACCTGCGTGTGCTCAATGGCGTTTCGCCTGACTTCTTTTCCTCGGGTTCGGCAGCGGTTGCCGTGCGCCTCAACGGAACTTTCGAAGACCCGCGCATGATCGGAACCGCGTCGCTCAACAACGCTTCTATGTCAGTGTTGATTGGAAACGATCGTTGGACCGTCGCCAACCTCAGAGCGGCGCTCCGATTTACGGCGAACCAGGCTCAGATTGATTCGCTGGACGGAACCATTGGCGGCGGACGTGTTTCGGCCACCGGCGGCGCATTGCTCGATGGGTTTACGGTTTCTGCGTTTCGGATCAATCTGCACGGCGAGGACGTTACGGTGCCGTTTCCCCCTGACTTTCGGTCGACACTCGACGCCGACGTGGAAATCAGAGGCTCGTCGCGAGAACAGTTGATCGGCGGCGTAGTTAATTTGCGACGCACGGAATATACGGAAGATATTGAACTCGCCGATCTTATCAACACGCGGCGTGAATCGATCGAAGAAGGCGCTGAGATTGAGCTCACGCGGACGGCGCTGTTTGCCGGGTTACGAGTTGAGGGAAGAAACGCGCTCGTAGTGCGAAACAATCTGGCGGATCTCGTGGGATCTGTTTCGCTTCAGTTGGATGGACCAGTCAACGATCCAACAATTTCCGGAAGGATAACGGCGACCAGCGGAACACTAAACTTCCGCAACGATCGTTACGATATCACGCGAGCGCTCGTCGATCTGCCACCGAGTCGGAATGCGGATCCGATTCTCAACATTCAAGGCGAGTCACAGATCAGGGGCTATCGTGTAATTATCGGATTAACCGGTCCACTCTCACAGCCATCTGCGTTGGTGCGATCTGAGCCCGCCTTGCCGCAGGCAGACGTCGTTTCACTGATCACGACTGGTCAGCTTTCTTCCGGCGACACAAGCTCGTCGATTCTTGCGCAATCGGAAGTTGGGGCGGCAACCAGTCTGCTGACGGACGCGCTTATCAATGCTCCCGCACAGCGGGCCACGAGCAAGCTTTTTGGTCTCACGCGATTTGAGATCAATCCGGTGATTGGCGGCACGACGGGTTCGACTCCGGCTGCTCGATTGACCCTCGGAAGACGAATCAGCAAGGAAGTGACGGTCACGTATTCGACCAATGTCACTTCGGATCCGAATCAGATTTTGGCGCTCGAATATCGGGTTTCCGATCGGCTCTCGTTCGTAGCTCAGTACGAGCAGGCTTCAACCAGAAGACTGAGCGCACGCACGAACAACTTCAGTTTTGAAATCCGTTTCAGAAAGAGATTCTGAGCAAGGGGTAAGTTAAGGATTGGCCGCAAAAAAGCACAAAACGCACAGACTGTTGCTTGTGGTCATACTCGTTTGCTCTCTTCTGACGGTAGCGCGGGCGAGTAAAAATGCGCGCATTGAAGACTACGAAGGGCGACAGATTTCTGCGGTCGAACTTGTCTTCGAAGGAACTGAAAACGTACCCGCGGCTCAGGCCGATTTCATCGCCTTACTCAAAGTTGCACCCAATACACAATTTTCCGCAGTGCATGTGCGCGACTCGTTGCAGGCTCTGTTCGATTCGGGACGTGTTGCCAATGCGCGCGTTGAAGTAATCGAAGAAGGCGCGAATCGAACTGGTCCCGTCAAACTACGCTTCGTTGTTCAGAGGCAGGTGCAGATTGGAGACGTCCGGATCGAGTTGGGACCAGTTACAGGTTCACCGATTTCGACCGACGAGTTGCGCAGTCGAATGAACTTTGTACAAACAGGGAACCGGCTCTCTAAACAACTCATCGCGAAAAATGCCGATGAGATTCAGGTGTACTTGCGCGATCGTGGTTACTTCAACGCCACCGTCGAGCCCGTCGAGCAACTCGGGCCTCGTGGTTTGCGTGCGACTGTCACATACAAAGTCACACCCGGTCCACAGGCAAAGGTTGATACTTTCGAAATCAAAGTCGCAGGTTTCGATGCTTCGGATGTTCGCACGTCGCTGACGCTTCAGCCCTCCGTACCTTTCACGCGTGATGCGCTGTCTTCAGACGTAACTAAGATTCGTGAAGCGCTGGTTAACTCAGGCTATCTCGCGCCCCAGCTCGAGGATGCACGCGTCGAAAGAGATCCGGAAAAGAATACGGTCAAAATTCTGCTGGAAGGCACGCTGGGTCCGAAAGTAACCGTAACCGTCAAGAACTACGATATCAGTGACAAGACGCAGCGCGAGTTGTTGCCGGTCAAGCGAGAGGGTAACGTTGACTACTCGGCGATTGTTGAAGGTGCGCGTCGCATTCGAAACAAGTTACAGGAAGACGGATTCTTTTTTGCCGAAGTAACGCAGATCTGCACCGTCAGTAATCCACCGGCCGACCTCGGAGCGAATGGAACACAGGAAACTTGCGAGAATCTCAATCCGGTTCAGTTAACCGGCAACAACGTCACAATCGAATACGACGTGGACCAGGGAAGGCGTTTTCGTCTCACCGACATTCGCATAACCGGCACCAATAGATTGTCGTTCGAAGACGTCGAGGCCGATTTGAAGAGCCAGAAGCAAAACGCGATCGGTTTGATTCCGTTTCTGGGCTATGGGCGCGGTTACACGAGCCTCACGCTTCTGGAACAGGACCGTCGCACCGTCGAGGCTTACATGCGCGACCTCGGTTATCGAAAAGCAACTGCGCAGGTGCTGCAGGGCGTTTCGATCAATGGCGATAACCTGATCATCACTTTTCAGGTGGACGAAGGTCCGCTTACGCGAATCGCCGGTGTCGAAGTAAAAGGAAACAAGATTTACACGGACGAGAGAGTTCGCCAGGAGTTGAGGACGGTAATCGGCGCTCCTTATTCGCGTTCGCAAGCGCGGAGTGACGGCGATCGAGTGGCCGCGCTGTATTCGCGTGAAGGTTACATAAATGCGCGAGTCGACTTTTCCGTTGTCGAGCTGCCGAAGAAAGGCGATGAGGAACAGGTCAGGCTCGTCTATTCCCTCGTCGATGAAGGCGACAAGGTTTTCATCAACAATATTAATATCAACGGTGTTACGGGAAGCATCAGCACTCGTCGCAAAAAACGTGCGGCGATCAGACGAGCAATTCCGATTGCTGAAGGTGATGTCCTCAGAGCGGATCGGATTTCCGACGCGGAACGCGAGCTCTATCTGACGGACGCGTATCGCCAGGTCGTCATTCACACCGTACCCGCGCCCGATACCACTTCGGGTTACAAACAACGCGACGTGATTATCGACGTCGAAGAGAAGAAGCCACGCGTGATGGATTATGGCGGCGGCTTCTCGACTGATGCCGGTGCGCTTGGCCTCTTTGAGATCAGCAACGTCAATCTCATGAATCGCTTGCGCCAGGGAGCGATGCGGCTTCGCGCGAGTCGTCGTCAACAACTCGTGCGACTGGAGTATTTCGATCCGCGCTTTGCACGATACAACAAGATCCAGTTTGCGCCGCTCGCGGCGTCTGTTGAGTATCAGCGCGACTCGACGATTACGCGGTTCTTCCGTTCGGCGATAGACCGCGGCACGATGGGAATCGTGCAACGTCTTGATGAAGATGGAAACCCGATCGACATCTTCGGTGATCGAGTAAACGAACCCACTATCAATCGTTTCACTGCTGCGGTTGAAACTCAGCGCGTGCTCGACCGGAAAACACGCACCATCGTCTTCGGTCGTTTCAGTTATGAAGATGTGCGTCTCTTCAATCTCGCGAGTCTCGTAGTGAGGCCGATTCTCGAGCCTGACAGAAAGATCCGGCTCGCTCGTATCGGTGCTTCGTTTGTTAGAGACACGCGCGAGCGATGTGAAAAGGGATTGCTGGGCCGAAGTGTTGATGACGATGACGAGCCCGGAGCGCCCGGTGAGATTTGCCGTTACAACCAGGTTGACGCCACGCGCGGAGGTTTTCTTAGCGTCGACTATGCAGTGGCTCTGCGCCAGCTAGGCGGAAACGTCTCATTCAATCGTTTTCAGGCGACTTACAGGCATTATTACAAAGTTTCAGCGCTGAGAGATACAGTGCTGGCCGGTAACATGACGTTGGGTCTTGCGAACCTCTTCAATCCACGCGACCGTGATGGGAATGGAGCGATTGATGAGATCGATCATACGTTACCGATCAGCGAGCGGTTCTTCTCTGGTGGTTCGACTACATTGCGCGGGTTTAATTTTGAAGAGGCTGGGCCACGGCAAGTCGTGATTCCCGAAGGGCCCTTTCGAGACTCTGACAAGAACATCGTTTTCCTTAATCCGTTTACTGTGCCTGTGGGTGGCAATGCTTTGGCGGTGGTGAACCTCGAAGCACGAGTTCCGCTTACAAGGTCAGTGCAGGTCGTGCCGTTTTACGATGGCGGCAACGTGTTCCGGCGCATTGGCGATCTGTTTGGCAAGGAAGACACGACTCCGGTGCCGCCCGGTGACCTTATCGCAGCGATAAATAAAGCAAACCTCCGCGCACATTGGACTAATACCGTAGGGCTGGGATTCCGGTTGCAAACTCCATTTGGCGGTGCACTGGCGGTGGATTACGGTTTTCTGTTGAACCCGCCAGAGTTTTTGATTCCGCAGCGTGGTACGGGACTGCTTTTTGATGGCACGCCGGCCATCTTTCGTCTGCATCGCGGAAACCTACACTTCCGAATTACGCAGACGTTCTAAGGAGTAGAAGGGATGAAAAAGGCATTATTGCCGCTGCTGGCTATCATGTTTGTCTCTATGCAGTGTTCTGCACAGCAAGTGGTAGACAAGATGGTTGCGACAGTCAATGCTGGAGTGAAGACGGATTTGATCACTTACTCCGACCTGCTTTGGCAGCTTGCTCTTCAGCCCAATACTCAACTCGATAATCCAACCTCGCCAGATCTCAATCGCGCGCTACGGCTGCTAATAGATCAACGGCTGATTCTTCAGGAAGCCGAAAAGATCCCCACGATCGTTCCCACACAGAAGGAAATCACGGATGCTCGTGATGAGCTGGCGCGCAACTTCCCGTCGCCGCTCGAGTTTCAACAGCGACTACAGCGAGTGGGGATGACGAGTGAAAAATTGGATGAGATCGTTGAGCAGCGACTCAAAATGGAAAAATACCTGGATTTTCGGTTTAGAAATTTCGTAATAATAAATCAGAAGGAGATTGCGGACTATTACGCGCAGGTCTATACACCTCGTTTCCGAACTCGTTTTCCGGGTCGCATCGTCCCGTCGGTCGAACAAGTCCGCGACGAAATTGAACAGAGTTTGAAGGAAGCGAAGATTGAATCCGACACCGATGCGTTTCTCGATACGGCTCGTGAACGTGCGGAAATCGTGATGCTGAACGCCGTGTAGGTCTTATAGGCCCATTAACAAGATGCCCTCATCAACCCCAAAAATCGGACTTGCCCTGTCCGGTGGCGCTGCGCGCGGCATGGCCCATGTCGGCGTGTTGCGCAGAAAACAATATTCCCATCGATTGCATTGCAGGAACGTCCTCCGGCTCTATTGTTGCTGGTGCTTACGCATCCGGGATGCCCATTGAAGCGATTGCCGAGTTTGGCCGTTCGTTGCGCTGGCGCGACATTGGACGGGTAACGATGTCGCGACTCGGGCTTCAAAGCAATGAACGCCTCGAACAATACTTGCGAACCCGTCTACCAGTCACCAAATTTGAAGACATACGAATGCCCTTTGCGGTCGTTGCGACTGATCTCAACACCAACTCGGCTGTCGTGTTGAAAGATCAAGGCGACGTGCCCTTCGCAATACGTGCGAGTTGCACGATTCCGGGATGGTATGTACCCGTGATTGACGAACAAGGACGGCAACTCGTCGACGGGGGCCTCGTTGCAGTTATCCCTGCAGTTGTAACGCGCTCGTTGGGCGCTGATATCGTGATTGCAGTCGATGTGAACTCTGCTGGAACTACTTTTATCGGGCCCACCAGTTCAGTAGTGGGAGTCTTATTTCAATCGATGATGGTGGTCCAGAAAACCGCTTCCGCGTACCAGCGCCAAATGTCTGATGTCGTTATCGATCCAAAGGTCGGCCACATTCGTTGGGACAAAATGGGTCACGCTGATGAATTGATGACTTCGGGTTATGAAGCTGCGCTCCAGAGTCTTCCTGAAATTCGAGAGCTCATCGATTCTGCGAGTGATAAGGAAGCGCAAAGAGAAGAGATACTGGCGTAACGTCTTTCTTGAATTCCTCACTCAATTAAACATTTATACAAGTTACAGGAAACTGAGAAGCACTGAAGGACTCGGAGGTAAGTCTCCGGCAGGCAGAAGTTTGCCGTTTCGCCTATGGTCATCGAGGCCACATCTCTGCCCGATCCGCCCCGGCCCGTTTTCAAGCGTCGCGTGGTCCGATTAGGTCTTGTTTTGTTCGTGATGACTGCTGCAATCGCAGCTGATGCGCTCGCTCGTTCCTACCGGTATTACTCACAAATCATCGATGCTCGTCTGGCAAGTGGATATTTAACTAGCCGTCCCGGGCTTTACGCCGCCCCGCGCGTGCTCGAGGCGGGACAAAAGTTATCGCGCGAGAAAATGGTCGCAGCTTTGCGACGGGCTGGTTATGTTGAGTCGAAAGCAAGTGACGTTTGGAGTGGAAGTTTTAACGTTTCGGATGCGGGAATTGAGATTCGACAGGGTCGATCAAAAGAGCCGGCACTGCTGCGCGTTGTATTTGATGGAGATGAGATCGCAGAACTCCGTGACGATGTCGGCGCGTTACTCGAATCGTTCACACTCGAGCCTGAGATCTTATCAACCGACCTTTCGACGAAGGCCGGGAAGCGAGAAGTGCTTAGTTATGGCGAGATACCGGAAGTCATGGTTCGCGCCATTCTCGCAATTGAAGATCGCAGGTTTTTTGAGCACTCCGGTGTTGATGTTCGTGGTCTCGGGCGCGCGTTCTTAAGGAATGTCGGCGATGAACAGATGGGCCAGGGTGGGTCCACCATAACGCAGCAGCTTGTCAAAAACACCTACCTCACTCCTGAAAAAACTCTGCAACGAAAATACGCGGAGGCGATGCTGGCCGTCGCGCTCGAGCGTCGTCTCTCGAAGAACGACATCTTTGCACTCTATAGCAACGAGATCTATCTGGGCCAACGTGGCGCAGTAGCGGTTCGCGGAATCAAGGAAGCTGCTGAAGTTTTTTACGACAAGAAACTTCAGGATATTACGTTATCCGAAGCCGCAACGCTGGCGGGAATGATTCAAAGCCCCGCACGCTACTCGCCCGTCCGGCATCCCGAGGAAGCGCGGGTTAGAAGGAATATTGTTCTCGCGGCGATGCAGCAGAATGGCTGGATCACGTCAGAACAAAATGCGAAAGCGAGTGCAGAACCCATAACTGTTGCATCTGTTCCCGGCGTGGAAAATTCCATGGCGCCGTATTTTGTTGATTATGTTAATCGACTTGCGGAATCGCAGTTTGAAACGTCAGGAAACAACCAGCGCATCTATACGACAATAGATCTCGAATTACAGCAAGCCGCAGAACAAGCGCTGAAACGACAATTCGACCGTCTCGATGCGGTTTATTCAAAACGGGATTTGAAGCCGCAGGCATCACTGGTAGCTCTCGATCCGCATACTGGAAATGTGCTTGCGATGGTTGGCGGTCGCAATTACGCCGAGTCACAGTTGAATCGTGCTACGGACGCGTTGCGTCAACCTGGATCGACATTCAAGCCGTTCGTATATGCCGCGGCACTCGAAGATGGTATGTCGCCGCTCCACATGTTTATGGATGCGCCGAGGGAGTTTGTCTACGACCGCAACAAGATTTATCAACCCGCAAACTACGGCGGTGGTTATTCAATGCGAGAAGTGACAATGCGCACGGGGCTCGTGAGGTCGCTCAACGTGGTGACAGTCGATGTTGCGCTACAGACCGGTCTCGCGCGTATCGCGAACCTTGCAAATCGTTTTGGATTGCCAAAACCAGAGCGTTATCCCGCGCTCGCCCTAGGTACGGAGGAGGTGACACCACTCCAATTGGCGAGTGCTTACGCGGCTTTTGTGAACGGCGGACGGCGTGTCGAAGCGAAAGCCATAACGAGTGTTGGTGAGCCGCCGGCAACACACGCTGCGCCGCTGGTTGTGGACCAGGTCGTGAGTCCAACCACCGCGTACATGATTACCAACATGCTCGCGGGCGTGATTGATCGTGGTACAGCTCGCAGAGCTCGCGGCGCCGTTAGTGGGACTGCCATCGCCGGCAAGACGGGAACGTCTCGCGATGGTTGGTTTGTGGGCTACTCGCCGAATCTCGTGTGTGTTGTGTGGATCGGTTTCGACGACAACAAGCAGCTTGGATTGACCGGAGCAGAAGCGGCTTTACCCGCCTGGGTTGATTTTATGAACGACGCGATTGCGTTGCGGCTCGACCTTGGTGGGGAGAATTTTGAATGTCCGGAAGGGATTAAGTTCGTCGAGATTGATTCGGCGGCGGGGTTGATTTCAACAGTCACGTGTCCGGTGCGGGAGTTGATTGCTGTTACCGATCGCATGGCGCCGAGTATGGAGTGCTATTTACACGGAAATTTGCCGCCGCAGTCCAGTCCGTTTGCTGAAGAGAGTGAAGCGACGACGAGAAGAGGTTGCGGTGAAGAGAGCGCCGTCTATACCGTTGAGGGATTACAGGGCTACGCGGGTTGATGTTGATTCGAGTGGTCGTCGTGCGCTCGTGAATGACATGCGCTAGTTTGGACAGGATTAACAAGATTTTCATGATTTACAAGATTTCTGGTGAATCAATATCTCTCCAGTATCACTTGCGCGATAGCGTGCTCGCTTGTGTGTGAGATCGTGAGATGAGTTGCGGTTGCTCTGAAATCTTTAAATACCTCCAGCACCTGTCCGGTAAAAATTAGATACGGCGCGCCATTTTCTTTTGACGCCACTTCCACGTCCTGCCAACTGATTCCGCCACGCCAACCAGTTTGCAATGCTTTCAGCGACGCTTCTTTTGCCGCGAAACGCGCTGCATAATGCTGTGCGGCTACCGCCCCCCGCGAGTCGCAGTACTGGCGTTCCGCAGTTGTAAAGACCCGCTCGGCAAAGCGCGGAGTACGGAGGAGCACTTCGCGAATCCGTGCAACTTCGATAATGTCTATGCCAATGGAAATGATCACGACTGACGACCAACTAAGCGAAGCTGGATTTTACTGGCGCGAGCTCGACGGCGTGCGCGCGCTCATCTGCGCTCCACTCGAAGAAGATGGTTTCGTAAACGGCTTCTCAACGCGTATCGGCGGCGTTAGCGAAATGCCTGCTCATGCGCTAAGCCTCGCAGGGTTCAACGAGGACGCAGCGGAGAACATTCTGGAGAATCGTCGCCGCTTTCTCAAGCTTTTTCCGGGACATTGGGCTCTAGCGGGTTGTTGGCAAGTTCACGGCGCCGATGTTCGCGTGGTCCACAATGCTGCGGAGGCGAAGCCCGCCGAGAACGAGCGTGGCGATACGATCTTCTGCGACATCATCGTTAGTGATGCAAAAAGAGTGCTGGCTGGAGTTAAGACAGCGGACTGTGTTCCCGTTTTGCTTGGCGATCGTACTACTGGCGCATTTGCGGCAGTTCACGCAGGATGGCGCGGGACGTTAGCGACGGCAGTAATTGCTGCCGTTGATCGACTCACAAGAGAGTACGACGTGAAACCCGAGAACCTGCGCGCCGCCATCGGCGCATCCGCTGGTGCATGTTGCTATGAGGTTGGCAGTGACGTAATCGACGCTTTTACAAGTAAGTTTGCAGACGGCGAAAAACTTTTCACTCCCACGCGTCCGGGTCATGCACTCGTCGACCTGCTCAAAGCAAATCGCGATCAATTGATCTCAACCGGAATGAAACCGGAAAGAATTCATATCGCGCCGATCTGTACGATGTGTCGAACAGATCTCTTCTTCTCATATCGCAAGGAGAAGAGTCTGCATGGAAAAGTCGGAAGGTTAATGGCTGTTGTCGGAAGACAAATAGTCTTCATTCCACAGTCAACAACATCTTCACTTCACGTGTGACTGGCGGGAAGCACGACTCATCATTGCACGCCTGAAATCTGAGCTTCCCTTTGATCTCTCCCGATCCACCTGAATAGTTTGCAGGTACGGTGACGTTGAAGCGCAGCATTGCCTTTCCTTCGTAAACTGCCACGGCCCCTTTTGAAAACTTCAGGTTCCGCATCACCGCGCGTGGGTAAGAAACTGGACCAACCTGCATTCCCGAGGGTGCCTCGACGTCAAGCTTTGTTGGTACGAGAAACTTGTCCAGGGGCTTATTCGACTGCACGTGCAGACCCGAAGGAATGTCCATTACGACGGTCGCGCGAACAATGCGACCTTTCTTAACCTGGTCCGGAGACACCGATCCGTCCACCTTTATATCTGCCGCCGACTGCGGCGGGACCGGGTTGGAATAAAAAGTCACAGGAATCAGGAGTATGACGAATAGCGGGAAAATCTGGCGAATTTTGGTCATTAGCTAGCTCCGACTAAATTGGTTTCGACGCGAGTATTAAGTGTAGTTTGGCGCGCGGCCAGTTGCCCGCAGGCGGCAAAAATATCTCTTCCGCGCGGTCGTCGCACGTACGTGTGAACGCCCTTCGATTCGAGAATGTTCTTGAAGCGCTCCACTACAGAGTCGCTTGATGGTCGATAGGGAAGCGGTTCGGCAGGATTATGCGGGATCAAGTTTACTTTCGATCTGATGTTGTGGCGGTTGAGCAGATTGGCGAGTTGTCGTGCCTGCTCGTCCGAGTCGTTGACCCCGTCAAGCATCACATATTCAAAAGTCAGACGCTCGCCCGGCTTCAAAGTCTTTTCAAAAACTTTGCAGGCGCTGAGTAACTCTTCAAGCGGCCACTTTTTATTGATTGGCATCAGTACGTCGCGCAACTCGTCCGTCGGCGCTGCAAGGGAGATGGCGAGATGTGGTCTATCTGGAGTATCTGCCAGATCCAAGATGCGCGGCACGACGCCGGCAGTTGAAACTGTAACGCGATTGGGAACGATGTGCAGGCCCTGCGGATCCGCCATGATGCGTAATGCTTTTAAGAGTTGGTCCAGATTCAGCAGTGGCTCACCCGCCCCCATCGCCACGAGGTTTGTTCCGCGCGGAGGTTTCACACCTGTTCCGTATGCGTCGTTAAGAGCGATCTGAATCTGCTCGACGATCTCGCCTGCCGTTAATGAACGTAACAAACCGAGTTGTGCCGTCAGGCAGAAGGTGCACTGTAACGGACACCCGGACTGCGAAGAAAAACAGATCGTGTCGCGGCGTTCCTCGGGAATGAAAACTGTTTCGACGGGTAGACCATCGTGGGTCTTCATCAAGTAGCGTCGCGTGCCGTCGTCGGAGAGATATTGTGATTCGACTTTCAGTGTTGCGGCTTGCGCGGTTTCGCTCAAGCGTGTTCGCAAGTCTTTTGGCAGTTCAGTTATCTGTTCGAAACTGCGCAGACGACGATGCTGGAGCGCCGCAAAAAGCTGGCGGCCGCGATACGCGGGCTCGCCAAGAGTTTCCAGGAATGAAACCAGTTCCGGCTGACTTAATCCGGTTAACTGAACTGCGTTTTCCATGCGGAGGTAATCTTAGCATTTGATACGGGCTCATTCGAATTGGACCCTTTGAGTGCGGCGACGTGACGCCGCTTTGGCCTCGATCAGGCAAAATCGATAAAAAAGCGGCGCCAGGCCGCCGCACTCCAAAGAGGCGCCTAATTGGGAGGAACCGAGGTCGTCCTGACACTCGTAATATCCGTGATGTTCATTGCCAAAAGAGCTGTTTCTCGGGAATTATTGATTGGAGCGACGGTGGCAGTTGTTCTCGGCTGTGCAGCGTTCGTGTATGGACTGCGCACGCTGGAGTCGATGATGACGTTCCATCCGGTGCGAATGTCTACAGCGGAAAGCGCTGATGGAGCGGAGACTGTCTGGTTCAAATCAGCTGACGGAACGCGTCTGAACGGTTTCTTCTTCGAGAGTCAATTGAAGCCGGAAATTGCCACGATCATTTTCTTTCATGGCAATGGTGGGAACATTACGAACGTAAGCTGGCTGGGCCAACGATTCGCGAAGCATGGCTTCAATGTTTTGCTTTTTGATTATCGCGGATACGGAGCGAGTGATGGCGTTACCGGTGACGAATCGGGACTCTATGCCGACGGCGATGCGGCTGTAGTTTTTCTTATGAACGAGAAGAAAGTACGGCCGGAACAGATTGTTCTTTACGGTCACTCGCTAGGAACCGCGGTGGTTGCTGACGTTGCTTCACGCGGACAGTTTGGCGCTGTGGTGCTCGAGTCGGGATTCAGTTCTGCGAGTTCTGTTGCGGCAACCGCATTACCGTGGTTGCCGCGAGTGTTGCATTTCCTCGGTAAGAATCGTTTTGAATCAGCGCGCAAGCTGCCGAAGGTTAAATCGCCCATTCTGATCGCTCACGGCGATCCAGATCAAACAATTCCCACGAGCGAAGCGCATCTGTTATTCGCGTCCGCAAGCGAACCGAAGAAGTTATTGATGATCCCGGGCGCCGGCCACGTTCCATTCGGCTCCGCGGGCGAACAGTATCTGAATCAAGTCGAGCAATTCATTCGCGAAGCAGTTACGGCACGATAGTGAATGTTGCCGTAGGCGAAATTGTCTCACCGGAAACGTGGTCGCGAATGCGGACTTGAATTTGATACTCGCCCGGTTCGAGAGTGCGGCTGTCGATCAACCGTGAGAGGGTTAGTCGCTGACCCGCATCGTTGATCTGTCGCCAGTCTTCTGTGTGTTTCGCGATCTCTTTACCGTTTTTGAATAAGACATATTCTGCGTCGGCTGCTGGACGTAGCGTCGTCTGGTCGATCGCTGCGTTATAGACTTGCAGGTAGACACCGACAGGTTGATTGCGGCGGAAAGTCGCTGACAGATTTGGAATGACTTTCGTCGTGCCAATCATGAATGGTCCAACTGCAGCTCCGCTTTCCATGTTCTCGAGTTTTACCGCGAGCACAATGCTGGAAGCGGAGAGGCGATCGGCAGGGTATTCAGGAACGACAAACCCGACTTGCCTCAGCCCGGCGGCGCCCGATTTGGTGTCGCGCACGATGACGTCAACTTTATAGCGGCCCGGTTCGAGGATAAATGAGCGCGCGTAAGCTGACTTTCGTGTACGAGTCGTCCTGAGTTCTTCGCTGGTTGCGGTCGTCGTTACAGAGTCTTCGAATTTTCCTGCACGACGATTTGCAACCGAAGTGATCCGCCCAAAGATGTTTAGGTAAGCAGTTTCCAAACCGCCGTTGTTCGTGAACGAGAGCTCATCGTTATCCGTTTGGACGGTGAGGACGGTAAGAACTCTGTTGTCTGATTGTCTGAAGTAATTGAGCTGAGTTTCGAAGTTGATTGCGTTGTCGTCGACGATCGGAGTCGGGATTAACGTGCGTATCGAGTTTCTTTCGTATGGCTGATCGCGTTCCAGTGAAGCGAGCAGGTTCATGACTTCGAATGGTGAATCCTGAGCCCTCGTGTAGTTAACACGACCAAATCCACCTAGATTTGAAATGCGATCCGAGCGTTGGGCGAGACCTGCAAGTTCGGCAAAGGTCGCCCCTGCGCCTGGAACGTGAATCAACGCGTCTTTCTCATCGGGATTACGTGCAATTCGATACTCGCCTGAGCCAGTGGGATCGACAAACTCGATTTCAACTCCGTTCCCGACATTCGGAATGTGGCGATAAAACCACTTTTCGAATGGATATGTTGAAGTCGAACCACCGCCTTCCCAGGATGGTCGTTCGTATGTCCCGCCAGCTGGATGCGATTCGATTTCGTCAGGCTTACCAAACTTTATGTAGATTCGCCCGCGATCTGTAAGTCGCCCCGCTTTGCCTGAAGTGAAATGCTCGTTTGCATAGGCGACGCGCTCGTAGAACTGTTCCTTAAATTCATTCTCTTCGGTGTCCGGATCGGGATCGCGACTGTCCCACACTATTTTGATGAACTGTTCGCGCTCGTCGTCAGTGTCCAATTTCTTCCACGCGTCACGTTCAGATTGAGTAAGTATGATATCGACGTCGTCGATCCATTCGAGGTAAGCCTTCTTGATCTCTTGCTTGACTTTGCGAGGCTGTTCTTCGGGATTACGTTTTGTTTGTTGCGCTGAAAGAGAAACCGTTGAGAGTGAAACGAGGAGAAGAGCGGCGACTAAACGTCGCAAGCAGCCAATGGGCATGGCGTCGCTTCCTTTCAATGAAGTAGGACCGGCTAACTTTCGTTAGCCGGCACTGAACCATGACGGGGAGACGACGTGTGAAGGAAAAACTGCGTTGTAGTTACTGAACCGTGAACTTTTGTGACGGTGACAATGATTGTCCCGTTACTCGATCACGAATGCGAATTGCGACTTCGTATTCACCTGCGCCCAGAGTTCGCGTATCGATCAAACGAGCGAGGGTCAGACGTTGACCAGAGTCGCTCATGCCGCGCCAGTCTTCAGCCTGCTTCCCAAGCTCTTTACCGTCCTTAATCAGCGCGTATTCAACGTCAACTGAGGGACGCAGAGTTGTTTGATCAATACCGGCATTGTAAATCTGGAGATAGACGCCGACCGGCTGGCCGCGTTTGTAAATACCGGAAACGTTAGGAATGACTTTGGTGGTGCCAATCACGAACTGGCCCACAGCCGGTTGATCGGCTAGGCTCTCGAGCTTCGCAGCGAGAATCATCGTCGAAGTTGAGAGTTTTTCCTGATCGTACTTGGGAACGGTGAAGCCGAGTTGCTTCAGACCAGTTGCACCCGAAGTCGTGTCGCGAACGATCACATCGACTTTATAAGTTCCAGGAGCGAGCGGAACGGCTTTCTGGTATGCAGACTTCCGATCTTTTGCTTCGCTGAGCTCCTCGGCCGTTGCCGTGGTGATTACCGGATCTTCGAAGATTCCGACTCGACGACCCGCCACCGAAGTAATTCGCGCAAAGATGTTCATGCGCGCTTGTTGCAGGCCGCCACTATCTGAGAAAACCAGATCCTTGTTTTCAGCTTGAATCGTGAAGGCGGTAATTACTCTTTCGTCTGACTGGCGGAAGTAATCAATTCTAAGCTCGAAGTTGAGCGGATTCTCTTCCACGACGCCCGTGTTAACGGCGGTCGCAAGATCGTTAAACTTCACCTGGGGCGGACGGTTTAAATCCGCCAGCAACTGAAGGCGCGAGAATGGACTGTCCTGTTCGCGTTGGTACTGGGAGTTGCCGACGCTACCGATTCCCGAAATGCGGTCCGCTTTATTTGATAGTCCGAGTTGCTCGGAAAGCGTGAGACCGGCGCCAGGAACCATCAGCAGAGCATCTTTTTCATTCGGGTTTCTCGCGATGCGATATTCGCCGCTCCCTGTTGGGTCGACAAATTCGATTTCGACACCCGAACCTACGCCTGGCAGATAACGATAAAACCAGATCTCAAAGGGATAAGTGCTAGTTGAACCACCGCCTTCCCATGAGGGGCGCTCGTAAGAACCACCCATCGGGTGTGTTTCGCGTTCATGCGGCTTGCCATACATGATCCAGATGCGGCCGCGATCTGTTTTCCAACCGGGGATACCGGAAGTGAAGTGCTCGTTGGCGTATGCGATGCGCTCGTAGTATTCCTCTTTGAACTCGTTTTCGTCAGTATCGGGATCCGGATCGCGACGGCGCCAAAATTCTTCGATGAAGCGTTCTCGCTCGTCGTCAGTTGCCAGTTTTTTGAATGCTTTACGTTCTTCGTCTGTGATGATGTAAGTGACGTCCTTATCGAGCCAGTCCTTGTAAGCCTTTTTGAGTTCGGGCTTTACGTTACGGGGCTTGGTGCTCGGGTCCTGCTGTTCCTGAGTGAAGACCCAGGCGCTGGCACTAAGAGACACGGTCACTAAGAGGGCCAGACGGAGAGCAAATTTCTGGTAAGACATTAAAAACTCCTGTGCTGCGGTACGAATTCGTGCGATACGGACTGCTGTCGGTTACCGTTAGAAGACCTTGGATTCTAAGATCCAGCTAAGAATACAGTCAAGATGCTGCGGCCCTAATGGCAGTTGCCTAAAAATGCGCCAAAACGGCGTAATTAAAGGCATTTAGGTTGTCGTCCGAGGTTTGTTGAAAATCCAGGCGATAAAGATGGAAATCACGTAGAGCACCATCATCGGGGCCGCGAACAACATCATGTTTGGAATGTCGGCGGTTGGAGACAAAACGGCGGCGCTGATGAGAATAACGATTAGTGCAGTTTTCCAGATTTTGAGCATGAAACCGGCTGTCACCAGGCCTATTCTTGCCAGGACATAGGTGATTGCCGGCATCTGAAAAACAACGCCCATGCCCAACATGACGATGATAATGAAGTCGAAATAGTCGTCTGCTTTCAACAGCAGGCGGAAATCCGAGCCGAGGCCGAGTAAGTATTTAGCTGCCGGTGGAAAGATCACGTAGTAGGCAAATGCAGCCCCCAGCACAAAGGAAATCGATGATAAAGCGATGAATGGCGTCACGTATGCTCGTTCGTGCGGGTAAAGTCCGGGTGACACAAAGCCCCAAATCTGCCAGAGCAGGAAGGGAACTGACACGCAGATGGCTGCATAAAGGGAGACTTTCACGTACAAAGAAAACGATTCGAGTGCCGTTGTAACGATGAGTTTGTCATTTTGTCCTGATGACTCCGTTACTGAACCGAGATCGGCTGTCAGACGCACGCCTTTGGGAATGATCTTGTTCCCGGCAATGAGCGACTCATCAGTAAAAAGCGCCAGCTTGCCTTCAGCATCTTTGTAGACGCGCGCCATCACAGAAGCTCCTGCGGGAATCAGTCCACTTCCCAGTTCTGTCTCTTGGGAGAAGACGTATCTTCCCGAGTCATTCTCTTTTAGTGAAGTCAGTGGTCCAATCATCTCCTGACCGGTTTGGCCGGCGATGGGAACCTGACGTCGTTGAGCCTCTGCCAAAGCGCGTTCTACTGGAGCTGCAAGGAATGCGTAGATAGTGCCCGATACGAACCAGGATGCGGTCCCTGCGATTAAGATGAAAATGAAGGAGCGGATCAAACGACGGCGAAGCTCGTCGAGATGCTCTAAAAACGACATCTGTCCGCCGAGTTCTTCTTCGTTTCCTCTACTGGTAGAAATAGCTTTTAGTAGTGCAGACATTGAATCAGATGGAGTCTAGAGCCACTCGTGTTTTCTAAGCGGTTGAGCTTCTGCCGGTACTGTTTCTGCGGCAACTTCTACCGGGTTTGGAGGCGTTTGCGCGACGTCATCAGAAGTAGTTTGGACCGGAGGTTGGCGTGCTACTACCAAGTCCTGATCCGGAGACTCGACTGCGGGTGCATCAGAAGTGGCCACGGACTCGTAAGTTGGACGGTCGGCGTCAAGGATTGTGTTGTCTTCCAGATGCGAGGTTTCCAGAGCCACTTCGCGTTCCCACGTGCGTTTGAAGTCATCGGACGCTTTTCGGAATTCAGCCAGTCCTTTTCCCATGGATCGAGCCAGTTGAGGTAGCTTCCGTGGGCCGAAAAAGATTAGCGCTACGACCAGAATAAAGATCAACTCAGTGCTGCCGATGGTTTCGAGAATAAATGCGAAGAACACGGCTCGTCGTTACCTTCCTAAAGACTGCGAATGCTGTAAACCTCGCCGGAGTGGGAATGCCGGAAAGAGTCGGGATTCGTTGGTGACAGCAAATTGTAGCGCGTCAGCGGCAAAAAGCCGAAGGCGCCCAAGCATTAAGAGACTTTGCAAGGATCACTTAAAATCATCAATGCTGCAAGTGGATCTTAGTTGAGATTTTTTTCTTGCACAATTTCAGGGGAATGATGGTGGATGAAGTGAACAAATTGGTGGAGGGCGCCGGAACTCTGCAGGCGTTCGCTGAGTGTGCAGAGACTGTAGCGGCCACGACGAAGAAGCTTGAGAAAGCCGCGATACTTGGAACTTATTTAGAGTCGCTGTCAGATACCGATTTGACTCGTGCGGCGCGATACTTTGCTGGTCATCAATTCGCGTCAACAGATGCGCGTACTACAAATGTCGGCGGCAGCATTATCGGTGCGGCATTGAGCGAAGTAACTGGTTTTAGTCCTGAGGATCTTTCTCCTCGCTATGTTCGGCTCGGAGACCCCGGTGACCTCGCTGCTGAGATCATTAAGGAAGCAGGGCGCGTTTCTCAACCTACTATTACTCTTGCTGAAACGGAGTCGCTGATCACACGACTGAGTGAAACTCGCGGAATCAGAAATAAGACAGCATTGCTTACTGCGGTGTTACAACACGCAACGCCGCTTGAGGCGAAGTATCTCGTGAAGTTACTGTCCGGCGATCTGCGTATTGGTCTCAGAGAAGGTTTGGTTGAGGACGCAATCGCGCGAGTGTTCGGGAAGCCATTGGAAGATGTTGCTTATGCAAATATGTTACTCGGCGATATTGGCGAGACCGCGACGCGTGCGCGAACAGGTGAGCTTCGAGATATCGGCATGCGACTGTTTCATCCTATAAAGTTCATGCTTGCAACCCCCGCTGCTGATCTAACTGACATAGCCCGGACCATGCCGGAGACGTTTCTGGTAGAAGACAAGTTTGATGGCATTCGTGCCCAGGCTCACGTGGAGGCAGGGCGAGTTGCTCTGTATTCGCGAACGATGGATGAGATCACGCACCGGTTTCCGGAGTTAGTTGGTCCACTACAATCCTTGAAGACAGATGTCATTATTGATGGAGAAATCGTTCCGGCAAATGGAGAGGTGATACTGCCATTCAGTGAACTGCAAAAGCGGCTTGGCCGGAAAAACGTTGGCATGCAGTTGCTTACGGCGGTGCCGGTTGTGCTAGTAGCATATGACCTGCTTTACGGTGGAGGAAAAGTTCTCATTGACCAACCATTAAGCGAACGAAGACATCTACTGGCCCAGATAGTGCCCGATCAGGGGCCGTTGCGGATGTCGGCCGGCAAACTATTTCAGGACGCCGCGATGATCGATGATGAGTTTGGGCTTGCGCGGGCTCGTGGCAATGAAGGATTGATGATTAAGAGCCCGGAGTCAGCCTACAAACCCGGGCGACGTGGGCGTGATTGGCTGAAGTTGAAGCGAGCCATCGCAACGCTCGATGTTGCAGTTACGGCGGTGGAAGTTGGTCACGGAAAACGGAGACACCTGCTTTCTGACTACACTTTCGCTGTGCGCCGCTCGCCTGAGGACGACGAATTGCTGAACATTGGTAAAGCCTATTCTGGTCTGACGGATCGAGAATTGATGGAACTGACGGAGTGGTTTAAGAGTCATACACTCCAGGAATTCGCGCATGGGCGTGTTCGGGTTGTAGAACCGACAATTGTGATCGAGGTCACATTTGACAGAGTTCAACCTTCGAAGCGGCATAAAAGCGGCTACGCCCTCCGTTTTCCAAGAATTCTGCGTTTGCGACCGGACAAGAAGACGACCGATATTGATACGCTTGAAACGGTGCGACGACTTGTTGAAGGGTCTCACACCGCGCCAGAAAGGAGAATGACGGACAAAAAAGACGGCCGTACAAGGGGCGGTAGCTGAATCCCGACTGGCTTTAGCAGTGTAAATAGTTAAAGTTACTATTGCCACAGAGGCCAGATGGGGGTACGATGCAGCACGTCACCGCCTCCCAAGCAAGCTTTTCAAACATGATCGGTGAGCCCGGACACAAAACCACAAGCCGCTAGACTACGCCAGCGCGTAAGCTGCTGTGGATTTGTATTGGGTGTGCGCTTCTCAGTACACTGACAGAAGGGCTACCAAGGCCTCGTAAAACAGGGAATCTGAGGTTTCCGTCGACACGCTCCCAGTGTTGGGGTCGATCACATAGGGTGCTGTTTCATCGTAAGCGATCAAGGCCGATGGTGTTGGCGACGGGAGGGCAGCAGGTCCATGTTGATCACCTGCGAATGCGCTGACCGCGAGGGTTGACGCAAGCAATGCGGCCAATACGAAATTTTTGACAAGTTTCATTGATGTTCTCCTCATATGTTGTAGTCACAAGCCTGTGAGGCGGTGGTAACCAAGTAGCTTAATTGGTTCTATGTGATGATATCCGGCAATTTAACCGCTTGCAAGGTTCCTTGCCGATTCGGAAAACTGGAGACCTTATATGGATTTGCAAACATCCATTTATGAAAACACGATTGATCCAGTAGTCGCTGATGACGTAATACCTTTATGCGAGCTCGCGAGGAATTTTGAAGGTGCTGGCGAGTTTGACCAAGCCGCTGAAACGCTCCGTCCTTTTTGGAAGGGATTACTAAACCGACCTAATACAAACGGTTTGCCCGTCGAAGCCGAAGCGGAGTTGCTACTTCGAACTGGAACCCTCACGGGTTGGCTCGGAAGTGCGAGACAATTTCCTGGTTCGCAGGAGGTTGCAAAGGACCTCATCAGTGAGAGTGCAGGGCTTTTTGAGAGTTTGAGCTTATCTGAAAAAGTAGCTGAAACCCGGGTAGACTTGGCAATTTGTTACTGGCGCGAGGGCGCACTTGATGAGGCACGCGTAACGTTACGACTCGTGCTTGATAATTTGCCAGTATCCCAAAGTGAGCAGAGGTTGAGGGCCGTCCTTAACAGTGCAATTGTGGAATCAACTGCAATCAACGATCAGGTGGCTTTAAATATTTGTGTAGAGGCAGCTCCGCTTTTCGATTTGAGTTCGAATCATATTCTCAAAGGCAAGTTTCATAATTCCTATGCCACTGTCCTTAAGAATCTGGGCACATCAAAAAATCGTGAGGAATATATCGACCGTGCTTTGGTTGAATTCGCTGCCGCTAGTTATCACTTTGAACTGGCCGGAGATAGCAGATTTCGTGCACTCGTCGAAAACAATGTGGGATTTCTCTTTGCGACTATTGGAAGATTCGACGAGGCGCATGAGCATCTTACAAAAGCCCGATCTCTTCATTTGAGTGTTGGAAATGAAGGGGGCGCGGCAGGAGCGGACGACACGCGTGCTCAGGCGTTCCTATTAGAAGGCAACTATGGAGAAGCGGAACGAATCGCTCGACGTGCGATCCAGACTCTAAAACGAGGCGGTGAACAAGCAGTATTGGCAGAAGCACTCACCACCCACGGGAAAGCGCTCGCTCGTCTGAGACAGACTCACGTTGCCAGGACTGCGCTCGATCACGCTGCTGAGATTGCTCAAAACGCCGGCAACCCGCACCGGGCCGGTCTCGCTGCCGTTACGGCTATTGAGGAGTTGAGCGACCTCCCAATCGACGCACTCCAAGACTACTACCGCACCGCCGAAACCCTGCTCGCAAATTCACAAAATCCCAGCATCCGAACCCGTCTCGGCGAATGCGCCCGACGCGTTCTTTCTGCTGCACTCACGAACCTTGAAGAGGCAACACCCACAACTACGGACGCCGTGGAGTTGACGCCAGGCTTTTCTCTCGACTCGGAGGTCCTTCGCTATGAAGGCAACCTGATCCGTCGAGCACTGGAAGAGTCTGGCGGGAGCGTCACGCGCGCAGCACGACTGCTTGGTGTAACCCACCAGGGATTGGCTTTTATCCTGAACGGACGCCACAGCGATCTTCTGTCAGTTCGCACTCCGGTAAAACGTCGGCGCAGAAGTATCATTCGCCACCATTGAGTGCGACTTAACAATGACCAAGTATTTGTGGCGCTGCCAGTCATAAGGCAGCGCCATTCTTTTATTTGTGCTCTAAGCTAAGTTCTCCTATGATCCCGGCACGTGTGAGACAAGCAATGAAACTTACAATTAGCCCCCTTCTCTTGCTCATTTTGTTGTCGTCTTCCGCACCATCGCAAACCGCGAAACGACGAGCAACGGCTCGCAAACCAAGCACTACAACCACCCACTCACAACCACAACCCGTCGCTCAACCGACGCCAACAATTCAGCCGGCTCGAAAGCCCGCCGCGTCTGTAGCTCTAGTTATCGTCAACGGTCAGACGGTAACAACAGGAGAACTAGAACCAGACCTGCGCCAAGAACTGGAAAGTCTTGACGACAAAATTGCCGGCGCGCGTCGTAGCGTGTTGGATCTACAAATCAATACGACGTTGCTTGAGTTAGAAGCGAAGAAGCGCGGCATCGACACGCATCGTCTATACGAGCTCGAAGTAAGCAATCGCGTGCCAACATTCACTCCAGCGCAAATCAAAAAATTCATCGACGAAAATCGTGCGCAGTTCGAAGGCATGGATCCGAAAGTCGCGAACCAGCAAGTCGCGGCTTACCTGCACGATGAAGCGGAAAGCAAACTTTCTGACGATCTCGTCAATCGACTGAGAAAGATCTATCCCGTTGTGACGGGCGTAGATATCAACGCACCCAACTTAAATGCCTCTTCTGTAGTAGTGACAATCGCCGGGCAACCAATCACGGCCGCTCCAATTCTCGAACGATTAAAGCCAATCATCTACAACATGAAAATCGAGGCTTACGAGCATACCAAGCAGCACGTCGAACGATTAGTTGACGACATGTTGCTGCTGGAAGAAGCGAGGCGGCGCAAGATTGGACCAGAGGAAATCGTTCGTGCTGAGATCAGCGATAAAGTTAAGAATCCAACTGAAGAAGAAGTAGCTAAATTCTATTCTGAAAACAAAGCCCGCATCTCTGGCGATCTGAATTCGGTGCGTAACCAGGTGGCCAGTTATCTTCAGAACGAATCACGAGAACGTTTGGAAAAAGATTTATCGGCACGACTCCGAAAAGGCGCAGACGTACGATGGCTGCTGACAGAGCCGGTCCAACCAGTTCAGAATATCAGTGTCGACGACGATCCATCGCGTGGTGATGCGAATGCGGCGGTGACGGTCGTTGAGTTCACTGATTTTCAATGTCCTGCTTGTGCAGCGATGCATCCCGTTCTGGAAGAGGTGTTGAAATCGTATGGAAACAAAGTTCGATTCGTGGTGCGCGATTTTCCATTGAACCAACATGAAAACGCGCGCAAAGCCGCAGAAGCTGCCAACGCGGCCAACGCCCAGGGAAAATATTTCGAATACATCACCATACTTTTCAAGAATCAAAAAGCACTCGACGTTGCGTCATTGAAAAAGTATGCAAGCGATTTGGGATTGGATCGAGCTCGATTTGATGCCGCTTTAGACCGTGGCACGTACGGAGCTGAAGTGAAGAAAGATATTTCAGACGGCGAGCTCTACGGAGTCGGAAGAACTCCAACAATATACGTCAACGGAGTAGAACTCAGGGTTCTTAGTGCTGACGGATTGCGCGCTGCGATCGATCGAGCAGCAGGTAGTTCGGTGAAGACTGTATCATCCCAATAGACCGACTTGTTTGGCCCAACATCAGCGCCTGTTACGTTTACGTGACACTTCCGTTGCTTACACGACAAACGCTCGAACTAATAGTTAACCGCGGCGGTGAAACATCTGCTACCTTCCCCGAGCCCGCCCCCCACGTTCCATAAGGTGATTTCCCACAATGGTGGTCTCGCTAAAACCCGAGCGGCTAAAACGTTATAAAGACGTCGCAATGCTGCTGATCAAATACGGCCGTTCGGACCTGATCAGCGTTGCGGGTCTGGAGGGCAGTGTTCTGCCCGATGAAATTGCCGCAGAATCAGAGATTGCCCCTGCAGAAGATCTCGCCAAAGATCTCGAAAGGCTTGGTCCAACATTTATTAAACTGGGCCAGTTACTGTCGACACGAGCTGACCTGTTACCCGGTCCGTACCTCGATGCTCTGGCTCGCCTGCAGGATCACATCGAACCGTTTCCGTATGAAGATGTTGAACGAATAGTTTCGGGCGAACTGGGAGTCCGGATCTCCAAGGCTTTCGCCGAGTTTGATCCGACGCCATTGGCAGCAGCATCGTTGTCCCAGGTGCATCGTGCTTACATGCGCGACGGCCGCGACGTCGTGGTAAAGGTGCAGCGACCTGACATTCGAGATCTCATCGTTGGCGATCTCGAGGCACTGGGCGAGATGGCACATTTTCTCGATCAGCATACCGAACTCGGCCGGCGCTATGAGTTCGACAACATGCTCGTCAATCTGCGCAAGAGTTTGCTGCGCGAACTAGACTTCACAATCGAGGCTCACAATCTTCACACCATCGGACGAAATCTCGTGGAGTTTGAAAACATCGTCGTTCCCGCACCAATCGACGACTTCACGACTACCCGCGTCCTAACGATGGACTACATTGCGGGAAAGAAGATCACAGCGCTCAATCCGTTGCGACTGATGGAAATTGACAGAGGCTCACTGGCAGATGAGTTGTTCAGTGCGTATCTCAAACAATTTCTTGTCGATGGTCTGTTCCATGCGGATCCGCATCCGGGAAATGTTTTTCTCACAGACGACGATCGCATTGCGTTGCTGGACTTAGGTATGGTCGGTCGCGTAACACAAACATTTCAGGACAATCTCTTGCGACTCCTGCTTGCCATCAGCGAGGGACGAGGCGAGATGGCTGCCGAAGCCGCTATGCGAATGGGTGAAGAGAAAGAAGGCTTCGATCGCCCATCGTTTGTGCGAAGAATAACTGACATCGTTAACGATGATCCCGATGCAGTCTTGAGCCGCCTGAATGCGGGCAGAGTTACCCTGGACATAACTAAGATTTCTGCCGATTGCTGGTTCCGCTTGCCTGCGGAATTCACAATGATTGCCAAGGCATTGCTGAATCTGGACCGCGTTGTTTACGCGCTCGATCCGAATTTCGATCCAAATATCATCATTCGCGAACGCGCAAACGATATCCTCCACCGCAACATCCTGAAGAGTGTTGCCCCAAACAATCTTTTATCGGGTGTAGTAGATCTAAAAGAGTTCGTCGAACGACTGCCACCGAGGGTAAACAGAATTCTGGATGCCGCAGGAAACAACGAGCTGCGATTCAAGGTCGACGCGATTGATGAGAAAGTCGTTTTGGAGGGACTTCAGAAAGTCGCGAATCGAATCACACTGGGTCTTGTCGTCGCCGCGTTGATCGTGGGTGCGGCAATGCTGATGCGAGTTGACACGTCGTTTCGGATCTTTGGTTATCCTGGCTTGGCGATGATTTTCTTTCTGATTGCTGCTGCCGCTGGTCTGGGACTTGTCTTCAGTATTCTCTTTTACGACGAGAAGCGTCGTCATAAACATTAGATCTGTCGCTCTTCGGATGTGGCCATTAACTCCTCCAGCGTCGCCAATTTCTCTTCACTCAACGAATCGAAACACATCCCGAACCCAACTCCTGGTTGATACGACGCGACGTGACCCCTCAGAGATAGCCACTCACCAGATGGAAGATTTATTTGCAGATTGACCTGTTCGTTCAATTCGACCCTTCCGAATGTGTTTACAAAGCAACCACCCAGACTGACGTCATCAACTCGAGCTTCGTGGGTACGCGACATACTTTCCCACTTTGCCTCAAGAAGAATCAGCTTCCGCTTGTTACTTCGTCGCTCTTCCGTCATGACAGCCTCTACGTGAGCAATTCATGCGCCAAAACGGCCTCGAGCCATTCTAAACGATGCTAAACAGTAACTATGAAGACTTATTCGCGCGGAAAGAGGCTGGCCTTGGGCGGACGAGCGGGGGCGTATTTCGCAAGCAGGCGATATCCCAACAGGAAGAGCAAAATAAATCCGAACGTGAGCGGCAGGCGTATATCGGATTTTACTAACATCCAGAAGTGAACCACTCCCGCAATCGCTGAAAGATAGACAAGACGGTGCAGAATCGCCCATCGTTTTCCTCCCAGCCGCTTGACCATCTTATTGGTTGAGGTGATCGCGAGTGGCGCCATCAACACGAAGGCAAGCATACCGACGAGAATGAATGGGCGCTTGCCGACGTCTTGCACGACACTAATCAAATTGAACAGCCGGTCAAACCAAACATAGGTTAGCAGGTGCAGGGCGCCGTAAAAGAATGCAAACAACCCGAGCATCCTTCGTACCCTAACCAACGAATTGATACCGAAGATTTTCCTCAATGGTGTGACCGCTACCGTCAAGCTGAGAAAAACAAGCGTCAGCATCCCAGTGGTCCTGGTAGCAAACTCCAGCGGATTAGGACCAACTCGCTTGTGGTAAAGATCCCACAAAAGCAGTACGAGCGGGATAAGAGCATTTATGAAGACAACAACTTTAGGAAACGTCATAAGTAAGAAGGACCTTCAGAAGTTCTTCACGAGATCCATTCCTTGATACAGGTATGCCACCTGCTCCGCATAACCGTTGAATAGAAGCGTGTCGCGGCGGCCGTATTCACCAATTCTTCGTTCCGTCGCCTGGCTCCAGCGCGGATGCGGAACATTTGGATTCACATTCGAATAGAAACCGTATTCGTCGGGAGCCTGGATGTTCCACGTTGTCGGCGGTTCTTCGGCAACCAGCGTGATCTTCACTACCGACTTAATGCTCTTGAAACCATATTTCCATGGCACGACCAGTCTGATCGGCGCCCCGTCCTGCGGCGGCAGCGTTTCGTCGTACATTCCTGTCGCCATGATCGTTAGCGGGTGCATCGCTTCATCGAGACGCAGTCCTTCGACATAAGGCCAATCGAGTATGCCCGTACGTTGATTTGGCATTCGCTCCGGATCAAGCAATGTTTGAAATGCGACATACCGCGCCTGGGAAGTTGGTTCGACCTTCTCGAGTAACTTTTGCAAAGGGAAACCGATCCACGGAATCACCATCGACCAGCCTTCGACACAGCGCAAACGGTAAATGCGTTCTTCGAGTGGAAACTTCAACAACTCGTCAATGTCAAAAACCTTTGGTTTGTTTACCAGGCCCTCAACCGAAACTGCCCATGGTCGCGTAACAAAACCCTTTGCGGCGTAAGCGACTCCGCTCTTCGATGTGTCAAACTCGTAAAAGTTGTTGTAGTTCGTGATTGCGTCCAACGGCGTCAACTTATCGTTGATCGCGAACCCTTCCTTGAGAGCCTCCCCTGTTTGGGCTTTGGCAACTTCCTGAATCTTTTCTCCCTCGACGCGTTCGGCTGGAGGTGGATTGAGACGACGATAAAGCGACGTACTGGCGGTTGCTGTTCCCGCCAACACTGCCGCCTGTATGAATCGCCTGCGATTCAAGTAAACGTTCTTGTCTGTGACTTTTTCCAACTTTTCCGCCATTTCTAAAACCTTGCTCTTTAGAGTACCTATATTAGTCGCTCGGTTCGCCAAATACTTACGGTTCGGGAGTGACGATTGGATTGAAAATCAAAATCCTTGAGTAGTTAGCATACAGAGACTAACATCACGCACGTTCTTGAGGATCCGCCCTGTCTAAGGACGATTGCGTGGAACAACCATCAGCGTTACCCTCCAAAACAACCGCCAACGAACCCACCGAAAGCTTTGGATTACGCAGCAGACTTATACGCTGGGGTATCGTTTTGCTCGTCGCTGCCGGCATTCTGCTGATACCGGTTCCTTCCGGCATTACTCCTCAATCGTGGCGTTTGCTTGCCATTTTTGCGGCTACGATTACGGGTTCGATCGTTCGTCCGATTCCCGGCGCGGCAATGGTTTTGTTAGGCGTCACCGCGCTGCCACTCTTCAAGGTGATGACTATCAACGAAGCCCTCACCGGGTACGCCGATCCCGTCGTTTGGCTCGTGCTGGCCGCGTTCTTCATCTCCCGCGGCATGATTAAGACGGGGCTGGGTCGCCGTATAGCTTTCATCTTTATCAAAGCCATTGGCAAACATTCTCTCGGACTGGCATATGCCCTCGCCTCTACAGAGGCCGTGCTGGCCACGGTGATTCCATCAACCGGTGCTCGTTCAGGTGGAATCATCTTTCCGATCGCAAAAAGCCTTGCTGAGGCTTACGAATCGCGCCCCGGCCCAACTGCCCGTCGCCTCGGCGGTTTTCTCATGACCAGCGTTTACCAGTGTAATGTGATTGTTTGTGCGATGTTTCTCACCGGGCAGGCGTCAAATCCAATCATCGCCCGCTTCGCAAAAGAGGTCACCGCGATTGACATCACGTACGCACGTTGGGCAATCGGAGCAATAGTTCCCGGACTGCTGAGTCTTCTGCTGGTGCCGTGGATCCTTTATCGCGTCTTTCCGCCAGAAGTGAAACACACACCGGCGGCCAGCGAAATCGCTTCAACCGAGTTGAAAGCGATGGGGCCAATGAAATGGTCCGAATGGTTAATGCTGCTGGTTTTTTTACAGGTCGCGAGCCTTTGGATGACTACCAAAATCCACGGCATCGACTACGCCGTAGTAGCACTACTCGGCATCGGTGTGCTGTTAATTTCAGGTGTGCTTGACTGGGAAGATCTTGTTAGTGAAAAGGCGGCATGGGGAGTGTTCATTTGGTATGGCGGACTGATTCGCATGGCCGAAGCACTGGGCCAAACGGGAATCACCAAACGATTTGCAGAAGCATCGGCAAGTTTGACAACTGGTTGGAAATGGTGGCTCGCGCTCGCCTCGTTGCTGCTGATCTATTTCTATGCGCACTACGTCTTCGCGAGTATCACGGCGCACGTGACCGCGATGTTTACTCCGTTTCTAATCGTGATACTCGCGGCTGGAGCGCCGCCATACCTGGCCGTTCTGTCGCTAGCCTACTTCTCAAACCTGGCCGCATCGTTAACTCACTACGGGACGACACCCGCGCCGATCTACTTCGGCGCTGGTTACACAACACAACGAACCTGGTGGACGGTTGGACTGCTCACATCGTTGATAACTATCTCTGTGTGGACTTTAGTCGGTTTCACTTGGTGGAAAGTTCTAAGACTTTGGTGACCAAACATGGCAGGATATTCCGGAACCCCGCTCCCAAAGAAGATCGGAATCAAGGAAGGATCTCGAGTCGCACTAGTAAACGCGCCGAAAGACTTTCAATTCGAACCGAAAGAACTGCCTGACAACGTAGAGTTCGTAAAAGCGACGGCCAAGTCACTCGACATCATTCTCTATTTCGTTACCACTGAACGAACACTCGTCAAAGATTTCAGCAAGCTCGCTGCAAGACTCACTGCAAACGGAATGATCTGGATCTCGTGGCCGAAGAAAAGCTCAGGCGTTGCAACTGATCTTTCGTTCGAATGCGTGCAGAGAATTGGTCTCGACGCCGGACTGGTTGACGTCAAGATCTGCGCAGTTGATGACATGTGGTCAGGACTCAAGTTTGTTTATCGTCTCAAGGATCGACCATCTCTCAACAAGCCGCGTTAGTTATCCACAGATCCTGAGGAAATCTCTGTGGAAAACAAGCCGCAGAGTTTTACAAAGCTGTTACAAGCGCACACTTAGAACACTTTGCACACGTCAGCGGCGTACGCAAAAGCCTTTGCAAATGAACGTGTTAACCCATAACACATCACTCGCGCGCGTGTGACAATTGTCGCCTGGTCCAATCAGTTTTTGTGCGCCCTACTAATTGTGGGACCAAGAAAAATAAATACGAACTAGTTGCGCCAAACATGAGGCGAACAGTTTTTGGCGTACTTGCTTGCATTCGAATTCTCTAATGAAATCGTATGTCTCTCAGATGCGCTTGAGACAATTCAGACACAGAAAACATTCGCTTCAGGTGAGTGATGTGATCACGTATCCTCTCATTCAAGAGACGTTTGCGTTGCTTGAAAGTAATGTTGAATAGCGAATCGATCGCCAAAATTTTGGAGTTGATTTCTAGTCGAAACAAATCTGAAAAAGATGTTGCAAAATAAGTGTCGATGTCTATAATGCGATTCCCTCGCTGACATTATATTGATTGCCATTTACAAAGTTTGGATCAGCGGCCTGTTGAATGATCGTTTGAAGGTTAACTAGCTCTCATCTTTTTTTCTCGCAATTGCCCGGAGACCTTCAACCTCAGTAAGTCAGGTAATGTTGGGGCGTGACTCTTTGTGAGTTGCGCAAGGCAATCTAGGCGATCGCCCAGTGGGATCTTCGCCAAAAAAATAACCCCCAAATCGATGTCTTTGCCGGAGGAGGTTAGAGCCGGACGAAGGTGTAGTGTTGTCCGTTTACGGATTGCAAGCAAGTCTTGATGCCCAGCCGGAGTTGTGTGATGACCGAGATACAGTTACCCCCCAAAGTAAAAGTTTGTCCGATTTGTACAAAAGAACTTCCGATATCTGAATTTGGAATTTGCCGCGCGCGCAAAGACGGACGCAATCTCTATTGCAAGAGTTGTATTCGTCAAAAGGTGACCCAGAGCCGGCGCGCTTTGAAGGAATACAAAACCGCCCGCAAGAAATACATCTCGCAGCAAGTTGATATTGCAGAGCTCCTTTCAAGTGATTCGTCGAACGGACACTATCACGCGAAAGCAATGAGCAAGTTGTCTCCTGTTGAGCGTGTTCGCGATGCGATTAGACGCGGCTCGAAAACGCAACGCGAGATCGCGCAGGAAACAAAACTCGGAAAGGACGAAATAGGGGACGCTTTAGCAAATCTTCTACTTTGGACTCACGAGATCAGAACGCAGGTTGTAGATAACACTCGGCTCTATTTCCTTAACGATACAGCCGAGCCTGAGACATTGGACGATCAGCCACTTCCGGCGAGAAAGCGGGATGTGCCGAGCTCGTTCAGTTGTTTGCAGGGATTGATGCCCGGAAGAAACCCGGAAGGTGAACCCGCAAAAATCGGAGGCTGGGTGGCAGCCTAGCCCCGGGTGAATGCCGATTAACAATTGCCAATTGCCGATTTGAAATTGGCAATCGGCAATTGGAAATCGGCAATGTATTTATTCAGAGAATGCCTGGAGCACCTCACTGGCGTGGTCTTCAGGCTTGACCTTCTCAAAGATCTTTTTGATCTTGCCCTTCTCATCGATCAAGAAGGTGGTTCGATGAACACCCATGTACGTGCGGCCCATAAACTTCTTCTCTCCCCAAACACCATAAGCCTCCACGATCTTTCGATCGGTGTCGGCTAAAAGTGTGAAAGGAAGACTGTATTTCGTCGCGAACTTCTGGTGAGACTTTTCGCTGTCTGGTGAAACACCCAACACGGTAATACCCTGCTTTTTGAATGTGGAAAAGGCATCACGAAAGGAACAGGCCTCTTTGGTGCAACCAGGAGTGTCGTCCTTCGGATAAAAATAGAGCACTACTTTCTGTCCGCGGAGATCTTTCAGACTGACAGTTTCGCCGTTGGCGTCTTTGGTTTTAAATGCAGGTGCAATAGATCCCAATTTGAGCATGTTTAGTCCTTTGTCGCGGGAATGGTCTAATACCCGAATTGTAGAGGATCAAGGTCACTTTCATGAAAGCTACCACAAAAAGCAAGCACAACTACTGGATGGTGAAGCAGGAACCTGAAACCTACTCCTGGGACGATTTCGTAAAGGACGGGAGCACTGATTGGTCTGGCGTCCGAAACTATCAAGCCAGAAACAATCTCCGCTCGATGAAACCCGGAGACAAGGTTCTCTTTTATCACTCCGGCAAGGGAAAAGAAGTCGTTGGGTTAGCAGAGGTTGTGAAAGGCGCATACCCTGATCCAACCGCTGACGATCCGCAGTGGGTGGCAGTTGATCTCAAACCCGTTAAGCCACTGGTGAATTCGGTTCAGTTGGCCGCAATCCGATACGACAAGCGTCTTAGCCAACTGCCTTTGATTCGTCAGTCGCAACTGTCAGTGATGCCTTTGACCAAGGACGAATTCGACGTGATTGTGTCGATGGGAAGCAACAAAACACGCAAACGGCAATAGGAGAGGAGTTCTATCGCGGTAAACTGGGAATTCCGATGAAGTTTCGCGCAACTGATCGGGTATGGTGCTGGAGGTTAGTTTGACAGAATTAACAAGATGGTTCAGGATGATCCTGTAAATCCTGTCTAAATCTTGTAAATCCTGTGAAACCTTACTCGAAAAGCAGTCCACTCTCGCTTTCTTCAGGCGTAGCCGAATTCTTCAACCTCGGATAAACCTTAAACAGCGGTTCTGGAGCAGGAACACGTTCCTCTTTCAGAGCCGCTTTAATCTCGATCGCGTTAACAACAGCCTGCCCGCGGAAGTGATTGTTCGTGATGACGTAAGTTTCCCGAGTTTCCTTTGCGACTTCCTTAATTCTCACAAGCCACGGATCAAGCTCATCAAGCGAATAGAGATAGTTGTAACGTTCGTCACGCGGCGCCTTATCTCGAAACCAGTTCTGATAGTTCCTGCCATGCATCCTGACGTAACCCACGCGCGACGTCGTTAATGCAGCCGGCTTAATCGACTTCTTAAACACCGGTTGATCGATATTGCAGATTCCCACCCCGCGCTCCTCGAGCCATTCATACACCTCCCGCGTATTCCATGACGTATGCCTGACTTCAAGCACCAACGGATAATCAGAAAACTTTTCCAACAACTTTGCCAGGTAAATGCGGTCGTCAGCGGTGTTTTTGAAAGACCACGGAAACTGAAGCAGCACAGCGCCGAGTTTGCGCGCCTTCACGAGAACATCCATTCCTTGCCGATACTCTTTCTCATCCTTCTTCGTCGCTTTTCCGCGTTCGTGTGTGAACAGCCGATGCAACTTGGCAGTAAAAGCAAACTCCTTGTTTCCCACCACGCGATTGGCCCACGATTTCGTCGTCGAAGGCGTTGGCGGGCGGTAAAAACTGCTGTTGATTTCAATCGTATTGAAAAATCGCGCCAGGTATTCGAGTGGATCGAACGACTTTCCCGGTTTTTGAGGATAGACCACATGCTCCCAGTCCTTGTAGGACCAGCCGGCCGGACCGATACGAACAATTTGTTTCGGCATTTCACGATTTTTATAGTGACGCGTTTGCAAGAAAGCAAACCATTTGACAGGATTAACAGAACTTTAGAAAGGAGGTGACACCAATGCGTCTGACTGAGATGGTTTCGTGTTCTGGTTGAGCGGCGAAGCTTAGCCCGAGCTTACTCGCTCAAGTTTTGAGCGGGCTACCCAAACAACCCAGCGATCCAAATCTGATTGTCGGTTTTGATACAGCCGACGACGCGGGTGTATACCGCCTTCGAGACGACCTCGCACTCGTGCAGACGCTCGATTTCTTCACACCCATTGTCGACGACCCGTACGACTACGGCCGCATCGCCGCGCTCAATTCAATTAACGACGTATGGGCCATGGCCGGAACTCCCATTACAGCGATGGCGATCACTTGTTTTCCCAAGAAGGGCGTCGATCCAGGGATTCTGAGCCAGATCATGCGTGGCGGGCTGGAGACGATAAATAAATATGGCGTCACACTGATTGGCGGTCACAGTGTCGACAACGAGCAGATCATGTTTGGTTACTCGGTGACAGGTGTAATCGATCCAAACAAAGTCGCGACCAACTCAGGCGCGCGGCCTGGCGATGTGATGATTCTCACCAAACCGATCGGAACGGGTGTTATTTCAACAGGAATCAAGAGGGCGCGCGCCGCCGATTCCATTATTGCGGGCTCGGTTGAGACAATGCTGACGCCTGGGAACCACGCAGCCGAAGCGATGCGCGAGTTTGGCGTCAAAGCAGCGACGGACGTGACTGGTTTTGCTCTAATGGGTCATTCATGGGAAATGGCGTGTGCGAGTAAAGTCACAATTGAGATCGATGCCGCAGCGGTTCCACTCCTCGATGGCGCCCTTGAATTAGCGTCGCAAGGGATGTTGACCAGTGGTGACAAGACAAATCGCGAGTACGTCGCCGGTGATGTACAGATAAATCCGTCTGTTGATGAAAATCTTGTGAAGTTATTATTCGATCCTCAAACCGCGGGCGGGATGCTAATCGCGATCTCGGAAGAAAAAGCCGAAGCACTCCTCGCCACGCTCAACAAAAACTATCCTCATGCGCGCATCATTGGGCGCGTCAAACCTCCAGCCCCCAGTTCGATCATAGTCAGCGGCGGGTGAAATGGATCTTTCAAGCAGGGTAAGCACACTCAACGACTCAAAAGTAAACACAAAAGGTCGCTACGTTCTTTACTGGATGCAGATGTTCAAGCGCGCCAGTCACAATTACGCGCTTAACTTCGCGATCCAGATGGCAAACGAGCACGGCTTGCCGCTCGTCGTCTACGAGGGACTGAAGTTTTACTACCCCTGGGCTAACGATCGGCTACACACGTTCATTCTCGAGGGCGTCGCCGAGAAACAGGCGGAGTTTTCAGAACGTGGGATTCGTTACATTTTCTATCTTCAGAGAAATGATCGCGACCCGAAGCAAACTGTGGCTAACCTCGCGCGTGAAGCGGCGCTCCTCGTCACCGACGACTATCCGTGTTTCATAATTCCCGACCATAACGAGCGTATCGCGCAGTTAAATCTTCCGGTCTACGCGGTCGACGCCAACGGCATGGTTCCACTCTCCGCTCTGCCCAAGGAGGAATATGCCGCATACACGATTCGTCCCAAGATCCAGCGCCTGCTTCCTGACTTGCCTCGTAAAATCATCACGCCAAAAGTAGAAGTGCAGAAGCCGACGCTCAATGTTGAATGTCCTGAAACGGCGGTGACGGCTGACACCATCTCGGAGCTCGTGGCGCAGTGTGACATCGATCACAGCGTCAAGCCTTCCAACCTCTATCATGGCGGTACAAATGCCGGCCGCAAACGCCTTAAACACTTCGTCAGCAATATTCTGCCTTATTACGACAAGACGCATAACGAACCGTCGATTGACGGTGTCTCGCGTCTGAGCCCGTATCTGCATTTCGGCTTCGTCTCGATTCAGGAAATTGTGGCCGCGGTAGAACATGCGAAGGCGCCGAAAGCCGCAAAGGATGCATTTCTCGAACAAGCGATTGTGCGCCGTGAGCTTTCATTCAATCTGACACGACACAATCCACACTACGATTCATTGAAATCGCTGCCGCCCTGGGCTCTGCAGACGATGCGCGACCACGCCGGCGATCCACATCCCGAACTGATTGACGAAGAAAAAATCGAGGCGGCTGAGACCTACGACGAACTCTGGAACGCCGCCCAGCGCGAATTGGTCAACACCGGACACTTGCACAATTACGTGCGCATGCTTTGGGGTAAGAAAGTAATAGAGTGGCAACGCACGTATGAGATGGCCTTTGAACTCCTCGTGCATTTGAACAACAAGTACGCATTGGATGGCCGCGATCCGAATTCCTACGCGGGCATTCTCTGGTGCTTCGGCAAGCACGACCGCCCGTGGTTTGACCGCGAAATCTTCGGCACCATCCGTTACATGACGTCGCAAAGCATGGCGAAGAAATTTAACGCCCAGCGATACATGGGATCGGTATAAAAGTATTACTCCCGCAACGGCGCTACGGCGCGACGCCGGATTTCCGTTGCGCCGTAGCGCCGTTGCGGGAGTAATGCTTTTTGCCCTCGGGCTTGTAAGGGGTATTATTGGTTCACACCATGGCTTCAACGATTCGTGAGATTTCAGGGCCGGATACCGTTTCCATAGCGGATCTCTACAAGCAGGTTCGAGCGCGCACGATGGAAATCGTCGCACCGCTCGAGATCGAAGATTATGTAATTCAAACGGCAGACTTTATGAGCCCGCCACGCTGGCACATAGGCCACACGTCGTGGTTCTTCGAAACCGTTCTGCAAGCCCACAAGCCCGGTTATCGAGTCTACTCGGAAGACTTCCTCTTCTACTTCAACTCGTATTACGAAGGCTTTGGCGAACGAATCGAACGACCGAAACGCGGTACCAAGTCGCGCCCGACAGTCAAAGAAACCATCGCTTACCGGAAACACACTGATGAGCAGATGCTTTCACTACTGGAATCGCCCGAAAACCCACAAACGCTGCTGTCGCTAATACGACTGGGTCTCGAGCACGAGATGCAGCACCAGGAATTGCTTGTCTACGATATCAAGCATCTTCTGTGCGATCAGTTTGACGCACCAGTCAAACCATTGCCAAAACCAGTGTCGAAGGTTGAGGGGATGGCTGAGATCGAAGGCGGACTATTCTGGCTGGGATTTGACACTGGCCAAAGCGGCGCCAAGCCGCCGCACTCCAAATTTGCATTCGACAACGAGAAGCCCCGTCATCAAGTCTTCCTGGAGGATTACGCGCTCGACAAAGCCCTCGTCAGCAACGGCGATTTTCTCGAATTTATTAACGACGGCGGCTATCAAAACTTCCGCTGGTGGTTTTCAGAGGGTTGGGAAGCTGTCAATCGCGAGCAATGGCGCGCACCGCTTTACTGGGAGCTGCACGACAACAAATGGATGATTCGCGATTTCTCGGGTTTACATCCGGTCGCGAATCGAAAAGATGAGCCGGTTTGTCATGTCAGTTACTTCGAAGCATCTGCCTTCGCGAAGTGGGCCGGCAAAAGACTGCCGACTGAAGGAGAATGGGAAAAGGCGGCGTGCTATGATGCGCGGCGCAAAGTCAGCACAGCATTTCCGTGGGGCGACACTGACCCCAGCAGCGGCAACACAAATCTTTTCGAAAACGGATTCTGGTCAGTTGCGCCCATCGGCGCCTTTCCGGAAGGCGCGAACGCTTACGGCTGCCATCAGATGATTGGCGACGTTTGGGAGTGGACCACTTCCGACTACGTGCCATATCCGGGATTCAAATCCGAGTTTGACGAATACAACGACAAGTGGTTCGTCAACCAGAAGGTTTTGCGCGGCGGCTCGTTTGCCACGCCGCAGTTGCACATCCGAGCAACATACCGAAACTTCTTTCACGCACACGAGCGCTGGATGACTTCGGGATTTCGGTTAGCCACAGATTTAAACGGATCTTAAAAAAGATTCACGCGATAGGCCTACCTAATCGAAGGAGAAACATCATGTCCCCAGTACTTCGAAGACTATTCTTCAGTTGTGTCCTCGTAGTGTTTGTGTCAGCGTCCGTGTTCGCGCAGACCGAATCGCGCGCCGGCACTGAAGCTGGCGGCGCGAGTAGTCCGGCAACGCCCGCGAAAAACACGCCCATCAATCCGAAATACACGACACCAAAGTCGCCACTCGACACAGCCTACGGTGCGAAGATCGCTGAGTACACGACTGAAAAATATTTCATGACGGAACTCGTCGATCACTTACCGCTGTCTGACAAGGTGCCTTCTCCTGAAAAGGTCCTGGGATACACGATCGGAACTCCAAATAAGCTCACTTACACGAAAGATCTCTATCGTTACTACCGCGAACTCGCCAAAGCGTCGCCGCGCGTCCGCGTATTGATTGCGCCGGAAAAAAGCGAAGAGGGTCGCGAGCAAATGCTCGTGCTGGTAAGTAATGAAGAGAATCTCGCAAAACTCGATCGTTACAAAGAGATCACCGCAAAACTGGCTGACCCGCGAAAGCTCAGCGAGACCGAAGCGCACACGCTGATCGCAGAAGGAAAGCCGTTTTACTGGGCTTCCGGCTCGATTCACTCGCCCGAAACGGGTTCGCCCGAAATGCTGATGGAGATGGCGTACCGTCTCGCCGTTGAAGATTCGCCATTTATCGAAGACATCCGCAAGAACATGATCGTGATGATTACTCCAGCGCTCGAAGTCGACGGTCGTGATCGCATGGTCGATCTCTACAACTATCGCAAAGCCAATCCCGGCAAACCGTCGCCGCCGTTGCTCTACTGGGGCAAGTACGTCGCACACGACAACAACCGCGATGGTTTGGGACTTGCACTCGCACTCACGCGCAATCAGATGCGAACGTTCCTCGAGTATCACCCGACAGTGCTTCACGATCTTCACGAATCGGTGCCCTATCTCTACACGATGACCGGCACGGGCCCGTACAACGCGTGGCTCGATCCGCTTGCGATCGATGAGTTTCAGTTGCTGGCCTATCACGAGATCGAAGAGATGACGAAGCGCGGTGTTCCCGGTGTTTGGACACACGGTTTTTACGATGGCTGGGCGCCTAACTACATGCTCTACATCGCCACCGGTCATAACTCGATTGGTCGCTTCTACGAAACATTCGGCAACGGCGGCGCCGACACGCGCGAACGAACTCTGGGCGCCAATCAAACGTCGCGTGTTTGGTACCGGCCGAATCCGCCGTTCCCGCGTGTGAAGTGGTCCATGCGCAACAACGTCAACATGCAACAGTCCGCAATTCTGTTCGCCATGAACTTTGTTGCCAAAGAAAAAGAGCGTTTTCTGAACAACTTTTATTTGAAGAGCAAACGCTCGATCGCGAAAGCGTCGAACGAAGGACCAGCCGCTTACATCATTCCCGGCGACACACCGCGTCCGGTTGAAGCAGCGGACATGGTGAATCTGATGCGGATGCAGGGAATTGAAGTGCATCGCGCCACGAAAGAGTTCAGCGTCAAGGATCAGAAATATCCGGCAGGTTCTTACATCGTAAGGATGGACCAGCCGTATTCTCGCATGGCCGACATGTTGCTCGACACGCAGTATTACAACGTTACCGATCCTGCTCCGTACGACGACACCGGTTGGACGATGGGTCCGATGCGCAACGTTAAGACGGTGCGCGTTGTCGATAAGAGTGTGCTCGAAGCTCCTGCCACGCTACTCACCGCAGATGCAAAGGTAACCGGACAGCTTACCGGCCCCGCATCCGCCGTTGCGTACATCATCAATCACAACACCGACAACACGCTTGCAACGCTACGCTTCAGGTTGAAAGACGTGAAGATGAGTGCCGCGGAAGACTCGTTCAAGATTGGGGATCAGCAGTTCAATACCGGCTCATTCATTTTGAAGAAGGATGGGAATCCGGCGGATTTGCGCGGACGGCTGGAGTCGGCTGTGACTGAGCTTGGACTCAAAGCCGTCGGCGTGGACAAACTGCCCGAGGTCAAGAGTCACGAGCTGGCAGTACCCCGCATCGCGATTGTTCATACATGGACCAACACACAAAACGAAGGTTGGTACCGGATCGAGTTTGACAAGCTGAAGATTCCCTACACGTACATTTCCGATCACGTGATCCGCAACACGCCGAATCTTCGAGAGAAGTTTGACGTGTTGATCTTCCCGCCTGTCGGTGGCTCGGCGCAGACGATCGTCAACGGTATGCCGAGGCGTGGTGATGCGATCCCGTGGAAGGCGTCTGCGATTACGCCAAACTTTGGTAACTCGCCGGATCAGACTGACGACATGCGTGGAGGAATGACCGTTGTCGGTGTTGCCAATCTGCAGAAGTTCATTGAAGACGGTGGGTTGTTTATCACCATTGGCGGCGTCGCTCAAGTGCCGATCGATTACGGCATCACGAGTGGTGTTTCGATTCAACCGGCAGATAAACTTCAGGCGCGTGGGTCGATTTACAACTCGACATTCGCGGATCGGAAAAGTCCGATTGCATATGGCTACGATGAAAAATTGCCGATTTACTTTAGCCAGTCGCCGCTGTTTCAGGTGCAGACTGGCGGCGGGGGCGGCGGAGGTCAGGGGGGCGGCGGCGGTCAGGGAGCCGGTGGTGGCACCGCTTCGCGTGCTTCCGGACGTGGGAGCGTGACTGATCCGGACGTGATCCAAGCGATGCCGCAACCAAGACCTGCCGATCCAAATGAACGGCGCGATCCCGATGCAGACCAGCGTGAGAGTCCATTCTACACGCCGCCACAGCTCAGACCTCGCGTGGTGCTGCGCTTCGCGTCTGATGAGAAGAATCTTTTGATCAGCGGTATGTTAGCGGGCGCTAATGAACTTGCGAACCGCCCCGCGATTGTTGATGTGCCTGTTGGGCGCGGTCACGTGGTGATGTTTGCGACGAATCCGATGTGGCGACATCAAACACAGGGCGAGTTCTTCCTGTTGTTTAATGCGGCATTGAATTACAACAACCTCAGTGTTGGGCGCTCCGAAGGCCGCGGGCAAGGACAGCGACCGAGCACTGCGGAGGACGACGATCAATAAGATTTAGAAAGACATTTCACGCAAAGGCGCAAAGGCAGGAGAGAGATCGCAAAGAAGAATTGCTTTGCGCCTTTGGTTTTTACTTTGCGTCTTTGCGTGAAAACAATCTGATGGAAACAATTCTCTCAGACATCGAAACACGAGTTCTCGGATCATTGATTGAAAAACAGGTCACTACGCCTGAATACTATCCTTTGACGCTCAACGCTCTAACGCTCGCCTGCAATCAGAAGAACAATCGCAATCCTGTCACCTCGTATTCTGAGAACCAGGTTGCTGATGCCTTGGAAAGCCTGCGCGAAAAGAATCTCGCGTACGTCTTTTATGGCAGCACCAGCCGCGTGCCCAAGTACAAGCACGTGATGCCGGAGGTGATGCACCTGAGCCATCCGGAGATGGCGTTGATGTGCGTCCTGATGTTGCGCGGCGCGCAGACACTCGGCGAGTTGCGTGGCAATGGTGGACGTCTACACGAGTTTTCGAGTCTGGAAGAAGTTGAAGAGACTCTTAACAAACTCATCACGCGAGATCCTGATCCCCTCGTCGCTCGACTACCGCGGCAGCCGGGACAAAAGGAAGGACGCTTTGCTCACTTGCTTTCAGGCGAGATCGACATTGAGGCTCTTGCTGAGAGCGAAAGAGCGCAGTCAGTGAATTTGTCACGTCGTTCAGGATTGGAACAGAAGGTTGAAGAACTCGCCGCTGAAGTCCAGAAGTTAAAAGAACAATTCGAGCAGTTCAAAAAACAATTTGAGTAATAGACTCTGTTTCATGGGTGGGCTCGCGGCCCAGCTATGCAAACAGCGGGTTAGCGAAGTATAATGCTCCTCCCTTATGAATCTCGAGATTTTTCATCCAGCAGTGGCGCGCTGGTTTGCGCGCACCTTTCCTGCAGCTACCGATCCGCAATTACGGGCCTGGCCTGAAATCAAGAAACACCGGCACACCCTGATCGCCGCGCCTACTGGATCAGGAAAAACTCTCGCAGCATTTCTCTCAGCCATCGATGACCTCGTTCGACTCGGCCTCGACGGACAACTTGACGATTCGACCCACGTCATCTACGTCTCACCGCTGAAAGCACTCAGCAACGACGTGCAACGTAACCTCCAGGTTCCGCTCGAAGGAATTCAGGAGGAGTTGAAGGCCCTCGGTCTGCCTGCGGTCAACATTCGAACACTCGTTCGCACCGGCGACACACCCGCTTCCGAACGCACCGCAATGACGAAGCGTCCGCCACACATCGTCGTCACTACGCCAGAATCGCTGTACATCCTGCTGACCAGCGAAGGCGGGCGACGCATGCTGGAGACTGCGCGAACTCTCATTCTCGACGAGATTCACGCGGTTGTCGGAGACAAGCGCGGTTCGCACCTCGCGCTTTCAATCGAACGACTGCAACAACTCGTTCTTCAACACTCAACTACAATCGGCAATCGGCAATCGGCAATTGGCAATCCTACTCTGGTGCGTATCGGCCTGTCTGCAACGCAGCGTCCAATTGAAGAAGTAGCTCGCTTCCTCGTCGGCACTGAGAACATCGATGCCAACAATGTTCCCGACTGCACGATCGTCGACAGTGGACATGCAAGAAAACTCGATATCGCCATCGAGTTGCCAGAGTCGCCTTTGCAGGCCGTGATGTCCGGCGAGGTTTGGGAGGAAGTCTACGATCGACTTACTCAACTGATTCGCCAGCACAAGACGACGCTGATCTTCGTGAACACACGGCGGTTGGCTGAACGAGTCGCGCGTCACCTCGGCGAAAGAGTTGGTGAGGAGAACATTGCTGCTCATCACGGAAGTCTCGCTCGCGAACACCGTCTGGTGGCCGAGCAACGGCTGAAGGCGGGTGAGCTGAGTGCGCTCATTGCCACTGCATCATTGGAACTTGGTATCGATATCGGGGATGTGAATCTGGTTTGCCAGCTTGGTTCAACTCGATCAATCGCCAGTTTCCTGCAACGTGTAGGCAGGTCGAATCACACTGTTGCCGGTTTCCCAAAAGGCAGGATCTTTCCACTCTCGCGCGATGAGCTGGTTGAGTGTACAGCGATTATCGACTCGGTTCGTCGCGGTGAGCTTGACCATTTAGAAATACCCGAAAAGCCACTGGACATTCTGGCGCAGCAGATCGTGGCCGCCGTCGCTGCCGAAGAGTGGTCGGAAGACGATTTATTCCGAACTGTCAGACGCGCATATCCCTTTCGAAACCTGGAACGTGAACAGTTTGACGCGATAGTGCGCATGCTCGCGGAAGGATTTACGACGAAGCGTGGACGGCGCTCGACTTATCTACACCACGACGCGGTCAACCAACGACTACGCGGCCGCAGAGGCGCACGTCTGGCCGCTATAACCTCGGGGGGCGCGATTCCGGACACGGCTGACTATGCCGTTGTGCTGGAGCCCAGCGAACTGGTGATCGGGTCGGTGAATGAAGACTTTGCAATCGAAAGCTTGCAGGGCGATATCTTTCAACTGGGAAATACTTCGTGGCGTGTGCTCAGAGTTGAGCAGGGGAAAGTTCGAGTCGAGGATGCTCACGGGCAGCCGCCTTCGATTCCTTTCTGGTTGGGTGAAGCTCCGGCTCGCACTCAGGAGTTGTCTGTTTCAGTTTCGAGGTTGCGCGAAGACGTCGCAGCGCGGGTAACCACAGATAAGACGGATCACGATGCGGATTCAAACGGATCGAGTGTAGATCTTCAGCCGGCGTTGGAGTGGTTAACGGGTGAGGTTGGAGTGTCGCACTCGGCTGCGGAACAGATTGTCGATTACCTGGCGGGTGCGAAGATCGTGCTGGGGGTGATGCCGTCACAGGAGAATCTCGTGCTGGAGAGATTTTTTGACGACAGCGGCAGCATGCAGCTAGTGCTGCACTCGCCGTTCGGCAGTCGGATCAATCGTGCCTGGGGACTCGCGTTGCGAAAGCGTTTTTGTCGCAAGTTCAACTTTGAACTGCAAGCCGCAGCTACTGAAGACGCGATTGTTCTGTCACTTGGACCAACACACAGTTTTCCGCTCGACGACGTTTTCCATTATCTGAACTCCAAAACGGTGCGACAGCTTTTGTGTCAGGCTCTGCTTGATGCCCCGATGTGGAATATTCGCTGGCGCTGGAACGTGACTCGGTCCCTCGCAGTGCTGCGTCGTCGTGGCGGCCGCAAGATCCCGCCGCAGTTGCAACGCATGGATGCGGAAGATCTTTTGACTGCGATCTTTCCCGACCAGGTCGCTTGCGCTGAAAACCTTCCAACCGGCGAAAGAGAGATTCCAACACATCCACTCGTCGATCAAACGGTCAAAGATTGCCTGGAAGAGGCGATGGATATCGACGGCCTTGAGCGTCTGCTGACGTCGATTGAGCGAAACGAGAAAAATCTTTTTGCTCGTGACGTGATCGAGGCCTCGCCACTCTCTCAGGAAATTCTCAACGCACGGCCGTATGCCTACCTCGACGATGCACCACTCGAGGAGCGTCGCACGCGAGCTGTGTTTCAACGTCGCTGGCTCGATCCGGAGACGGCCAGCGATATGGGCAAACTCGATCAGGCTGCGATCGATCGCGTCCGTGAAGAAGTCTGGCCGGAACCGCGCAATGCAGACGAGCTTCACGATGCGCTTGTCGAGCTCGGATTTTTGACGGAAGAGGAAGGCGCAGGCTGGCAGGAATTCTTTGCGGAGTTGAATGCCGATCGTCGTGCCGCAGTGATGATTACCGGCACACCTGCCGCGCCAAGCAAAAAGACTGTGGGTTGCAGCCGAACGTATGCCACAACTCCAACCCAATTTCCCTCACGCACAACTGGAACCGACGATTGTCGCGCCCGAAAGTGTCTCGCGCATCGCATGGACTCCTGAAGACGCCCTCGTCGAGATCATTCGCGGGCGACTCGAAGGATCTGGACCAGTAACTGTCCAGCAGTTGATCGACTCTTCCGGTCTCAACAAGTTGGAAATCGAAACTGCTCTGCTGAAGCTCGAAGCTGAAGGTTTTGTTATTCGCGGGAAGTTCACGCCGGGCACAACCGAAACTGAGTGGAGCGCGCGTCGCCTGCTGGCTCGCATTCACAGTTACACTTTGAATCGTTTGCGACAGGAGATTGAACCCGTCGCCACCAACGACTTCATTCGTTTTCTTCTTGCCTGGCAAAAGGTCGCGCCAGACCATCAGATGGAAGGTCCGGAAAGTCTCAAAGCCATCATCGAGCAATTGGAAGGTGTCGAAGCACCGGCAGCAGCGTGGGAAGGCGAACTTCTACCCGCGCGCATGGTCGAATACGATCCCGCGTGGCTCGACGCTTTGTGCTTGTCCGGTGAAGTGGTTTGGGCGCGACTCACTCCTCTCGCACGCTCAGCCGCCGTCGAAAACGGAGAAAGATCACGCGGATCAGGTCCGGTTCGAAATACTCCAATCGCACTTCTGCGACGAAAGAACTTCGCACTCTGGAGCTCTGTGTTTCCACAACCGGCGCCAGCGACCGTCTCAGAGTTTTCAACCACCACCCAGACAGTCTACGACTATCTTATGACGCGTGGAGCTTCGTTCTTCACTGACATTGTTGAGAACACGAAGTTGTTGCGCAGTCAGGTTGAGGAAGCACTCGCTGAGCTTGTTGCGAATGGCATTGTTGTCTCCGACAGCTTCGCAGGGTTGCGCGCTTTGCTAACGCCTGGAAGTCGTAAGACGCAGGCGGCCGCACGGCGGAAACACCGGCAGCCGGTTTATGAGATGTCCAGTGCAGGTCGCTGGTCGATTCTCCAACGCAACACTGCGCCGGACTTGAACGACCAAACTCTGACTGAAGAAGTAGCCTGGGCGCTTCTCAAACGCTATGGCGTAGTTTTCAAACGTCTACTGGAGCGAGAGGGTATAGCGCTGCCGTGGCGCGTATTGCTGCGCTTCTATCACCGTCTCGAAGCGCGTGGCGATATTCGCGGTGGTCGCTTCGTCGCCGGTATCTCAGGGGAACAGTTTGCACTCCCGGAAGCGATAGGAATGTTGCGTGCGATTCGTCGCGCCGGTCCGCAGGAGAGTTTGATATCGGTGAGTGCGGCAGACCCTTTGAACCTCGTCGGCATCATCGTCCCCGGCACTCGAATCACGGCGCACACGAGCAACAGAATTCTTTACCAGGATGGCGCTCCCATCGCCTCCCTGGAATCCGGAGAAACACGCTTTCTCGTGGAACTGAGCCGCACGATGGAATGGAAGGCCAAGGCCGCCCTGGTGCGCAAAGCCACCCGACCCGAGCTGCGCTCCTACCTCCAACGACCCGCATAATTAGCCACAAAAAGGCACATAAGGCACAAAAAAATGGAAAGTGGCGCCGATTGAGACTGCCTTTAGGTTGGACAGGCGTTCATCCTAGTTCAACAAGGTATCTATGAAAGCATTAGCCCAAACAAATCACATCCTCTCGATACAGCTACCATTCACCCGGCGCCGCACGCCGAAATATTCGCTGGTGAAACCGCGAACCTCAGTGCCTTCAACCGACGAGTTTATGCGCGTGAACAACGCGACCGTGCGCGAAGGCAGATCTCATCGCGTGTGGCCGCCTGAAGTTCTGCGTGTATTTCACTCCGCTGAAATCATCACTGAACTCCAAACTCAACACTACGTGCTTCGCGACAGCAGCATCACGCGAGTCAATTGATTTGCCGATTGCCATTTTGGCGCGCTAGCATAACGCGGCCTTAAATCGGCAATTGGCAATCGGCAATCGGCAATGTCTTACTTTTTGTTCTGCTCGTCGAGCCAGGTCTTCAGCGGCGCGAAGTAATCGATAATCGCTGTCGCGTCCATCTTGTCTTCGCCGGTCATTGCCTTTAGCGCTGCGGGCCACGGTTCACTCGTGCCCATCGCCAGCATCGCTTTCAGCTTCTCGCCCGCTTTCTTGTTTCCATAAATCGAGCACTGGTAGAGCGGGCCGCTGAATCCAGCCTCGCGACAGAGTGCTCGATGAAACTGAAACTGCAAAATCGCTGCGAGAAAGTAACGCGCGTATGGTGTGTTTGCCGGAACGTGATACTTCGCACCCGGATCGAAGTCCTGTTCAGTGCGCGGCACTGGCGGCGCAACACCCTGATACTTTTCACGCAGATCCCACCAGCCTTTGTTGTATCCGTCAGGCTTGATTTGATTTGAGAAGACTTGCCAACGCCACTGGTCCACCAGATAACCAAATGGCAGGAACGCCACTTTGTCGAGCGCGCGGTTCAGCAAGAATCCGATATCTGCACTTGGGTCCGGAACCTTGTCGATAAAACCAAGTTGCTTCAGATACGGCGGCGTCACTGACAAAGCGATCGTGTCGCCAATCGCTTCGTGAAACGCATCGTTTGCGCTGTCGCGAAAGAGAAAAGGCTTGGTCGAGTAAGCCATCTGATAATAGTTATGGCCCAACTCGTGATGCACGGTAGAGAAGTCTTCCTCATTGATCTGAACACACATCTTCAGTCGCACATCTTTTTCATAGTCGATGTCCCACGCACTGGCGTGGCAAACGACCTCGCGATCCGCTGGTTTCAGGAATAACGAACGCTCCCAGAAAGTCGACGGCAGCGGATCGAAGCCAACTGACGTGAAGAATCCTTCACCATAGCGAACCATCTGCTTTGCGTCTGTATTTTTAGACTTGAGTATTTGTGTCAGGTCGTAGCCACGATCGGCGTTGGCGGGAGCAAGCAGCGGATAGATGTTTCCCCACGTTTGCGCCCACATGTTACCGAGCAGATGCGCGGGAACGGGCCTGTCTTCGCTAACGACGTCTTTACCATATTTCTCAGACAGCTTGCGGCGCGTGTAGGTATAGAGCGAGTCGTAAAGCGGCTTAACCTGTTGCCACAGGCGTTCCATTTCCGCGGCAAAGGCATCGGGCTCCATGTCGTACTTCGAACGCCACATCGCGCCCGTGTCCTTGAACCCCATCTCTTGAGCACCCTTGTTACTCAGCTCCACAAAGCGCACGTAGTCTTTGCGAATCGGAATGGCAATCTGATGCCACCCCAGCCATGCTTTCTTCAGTTCCTCCGGATCGCGACTGTTGCCGATGATCTGTTCCAGATCAGACAGACTCAAACATTTTCCCTTGTCGCCGTCGGGACAGTATTTGCCCTTGCCGTAATCGCCTTCCATTCCGGCCGCGATCTTTGTGAGTTCGCTGCGTAGGGCAGGATCTTTTGGCGCCGGCAGCGTGAGCGAGAGTTTCAGTAGTTTGAGCTTGCGTTTGGCTTCGGGCGAGACGTCGACATTGTCGAAATCGTCGTGCTTGTTCGGCGAGTTCGGTTGTCGCCGCGATCAGGTTCTCGTTTGCTTCAGCGGCAAGCGTTTCTGTGTCGTCAGTGACAAAGGTGCTTTTCACCCAATCAGCTCGGCCTGCTTTGATACTCAGATCCATGAGACGCTTTTCGGCTTCAGCAAGAAATTTGTCTGCGTCCCCGGTGCCAGATGATGATGTTGAATTTGGATTATCAGTACATGACATAAGCACTAGTCCTATGCAAAGAAGAAAGAAGAGGCCCAGCCACAATTGGCGGCCATGACGAGTGAATCTCACCGTTAACCTCCTGCCGAGTCATTTGTTTTCGAAAAGGGGATTGGGGAAATCTTATCCACAGATTACACAGATTGATTACAGAATCTGCGTAATCTGTGGATACTGGGTGAGGTCCAGTCTTACAGCTTGATACTTCGGACTGTTACGGGCGCACGATGCCCTTTTTGATGTTTCGCTGCCACGCTTCGTAATTTCGAATGCGGCGCTTGGCCTGTTTGCGAGTCAGCTTCATTTCCTGGGCTACGTAGTCTATTCGTTGAGTCCGATCCTTTTTCTTGTCGAACCGGTCCCCCGGCGCTCTGAGGTAATACTTGTACGCCGTGACCCACTCTGCTTTTACTTCTTCGGTGGCTTGAACGCCCCGTGTCTCTGGCATGCCTGCGGGCTCCCTTCAGGAGGATTTTTTCGTCTCCGGATTCTACACGGAGGGCAGAAAAATCTCAAAAAATTCGACCAACGATCTTCGGAATTTTGAGCGTTTTTGTGGCTAATTTCGCTTTAACCAGCGAAGGAGTGACATGGTGCTCAGGACTATCGCGATTCCTATCAACCCGTACACAAAGTAAGTAACGAAGTCAGAATTTAGAAACGCTATCATTTGCCGCCCAAAATAAAGCGCCAGCACTGCTTCGGCGCCGAATCGGAGGAGCCGTCCAAAGAAGACTGCGGTCAACATTTTTGCACGTGGCGACTGCAACGCTGACGCAGTCATCACAACTGGCGTGAATGGAAATGGCGGAGGGATGAGTGTCGCAAGAAAGACGGTAATGCCGCCCTTGTTTTCCAGTTTTTGTTTTAGTTGCTCGACTCGTTTCGCGCTCACAAAACGCTCCAATCCTTTCTCCCCGGCCTTCCGCATGATCACATCGACTATAAAAACACCGACCACAGATCCGATCGCTGAAACAAGCACGTAGGCAATCCAAATCAAGGAATTTCGATTGGCACTTACAAGGGCGATTAGCAGCAGATCATTTCCGAAAGGGAGCACGAGAAACGACGAATCGAGCGTGCTCATCAGGAAGAGACCAAGCAGTCCCATCCTTCTAAAGAACCGGAAGATCCATCTCGTGGCAGTAATAGTGAAGAGAGAACGCAAAAGTGCCGGCAATCGAGGGATCCTCTCTTACAGTCTGGTGGGTTCAGGCGTAGAGGGCTCTGTGATTGGCGGATGTTGATCGGGCTCGCGAACAGGAGCCTGGGGTTGCGGATTCGAGTCCGGAGGCAAGGGAATTGAACCAGGGGTTTGTGCCGGGTCGTTTGGGTCGTATGGTGTTGTCGGTGAAATGTCCGGTTTCTCGTCTAAGTGCTGCAATGATGCCCCCTTGTTCGTCTGGTTTAAAATATTCTCTGTGCAAACAGAGAAGGTCAAACAGCGACTACCTTAGTCCTGTCTAATCACGATACTGTCACCACCACCAGCATTTCCGAAAAACACTCGCTGTCCGGACGCGGGCCTCACGCCAAGCAATCCTTGTACGATCGACAATCGCGTCATGATCCTTGGTTCGGCAAACTGAAATCTTCCCGCCCGTGTTTCCGAACGTTCAAAGTCGCTTCTGGCGAGCACCGCTAGTTCCTGACCGAATCGATTCACAGTTGAGGTCAAACCATTTCCACCTTGAATCGACATTTCGCCATCGCGAAACATATTGATCTCGAAACCACTCAACACCGCCGCGGCCGAAAGCAACTCGTTCAATTGACTGATCCCCGGATCCAACACCTCGAAACTTCTTGACGGATCGATCGACGAGAATGCACGCGCGACTTTAAGCTGCTGCTCGAACTGTTCGTAGCTGGTCGCACGGCGGTTAACAATCTGTCTTGCATCTTCCAGTAGTTGAAGTGCGAGCTTCTGATTGGTCTTCTGCACATCGCCGGCAACTTGTATGAAGAGGTCGATCTTTTCGTTGTCCGTTTGCAGACGCGCAACAGATTGCCTGATCTCATCGATGCGCGCTCCCTCGGCCTTCTTCGACATTTCCTTAAAATCGATTCGCTGCATCACCACGTCGCGCGCATTGTTTTGCAGGTGATCGTTTGCAATCTGGCGGGCGCGGTCTGTGTTGCCCTCCTCAATCGCTTTGTAGGCAGCTTGTTGATAAAGGCGGGATTGCATCTGTTGCGGCGCGGTCTGAGCGGCCTGAACAAGAGCGTCGGACGTTGGCTCGCCTTGTAACGCGCTGAACGTTTGGGCGAGATTCGCCATGGGATTCGATATTCCCATCTCGGTCAATTTCTGTCGCACCATTGGCGCCTTCGACGGCAGATACTGATCGATCAGCGGCAACGTCGCCTGTAGTCCATTTAGCAGGCGGCGCGCGACACTTTGCTCAATCTGCGCTTCAGTTGGCTGCTGTGGAGCGGGTTGCGGACGTGGACCAGCGCCAACTACAACTCCCCGCCGTGCAGGCTGTGCACCGGCAGCGTTCGGAGTAGCTTTCAATGCAGCGTCTACAACCGTCGACAACAACTCGACGTAAGCAGTTTGTCCAAGCACTGGCTGCCTGCCGGTCGATGGCGCTGTGGTCGTGGAGGCCGAAGCCTCGCCTGCCGGACGTGGTCCAGGACGCAACATGTTTTGCACGAGCTGCGTTGCATCTGTTTTGGTCAGGATATTTGCAGCTTGAATTTGTTTGACGGTCTTGTCGGCGAGTTTCTCAGCCGCCGCTGGATCTTGTTTGTAGAGTTGGTTGATTACTTCGGAAAGGGTGCTGGGAAACTGACCCTTTGCCATCATTTGTTCGGCGTTTTGTGCAGCGAGTTTTGGATCGAGAGCGGCGACACGTCCGAGTAAGGTTTGTTCGAGGTTGTCGTCGGAGAGTTGTTGGATTCTTGGTCCACGCCCATCAGCGACCGGTTGCACATTTGCGGGTGGCTTAGTTGAAGCGAGCAATTGATAAGCTAACGCCGCATCGTGACGAGCCGCGGTTAACACCAGTTCCGTTCGCAATTGGAGATTGCGAATGGTTTGCGGTCCCTGAGGTCCTTGAAAACTGAAATTGTTGCCACCCTGATTTCCACGTCGATTGTTTGGCTGATTCACAGGCGTGCGCCCGAGCTCCGCGATGCCTTCGGCCGCCATCGAAAAGAGGCCCCGGGCACGTCCCTGATTCTGATCCCAGAGCATGTCGGCGGCGTTGATTTGGATCCGCGCGCGGTTCTCAACGAGCCGCAACGACTGGGCCTCGTCAATTACCTGATCCAGCAGGCGGTAGGCATTTTTTTCGCGCTCGGCCTTTTGCTTCTCGAGTTCTTCGGCTGATGGTTGCTGGGTTGCCGGTTGCTCCTGGGCGGTCGCCACCCACGCCGAAAGACACAACAGACCGAGGGTCAGAGTCAGGATAAATAGTCTTTTCATGGCATTACCTCATGGGAGAGCTGGGCGAATCTTACCACCGCGAGGGTGAATCGTGCAGTAGTAGGTGCTGAAAGCGGGTCGCAGGTTGCACCTATAGGTCCTATAAGTCCTACAAGACTTATAGTTTTCCCGGAAACTTCCGCCATCTCTTGCCGTATAATCCCCCGACATGTACTGCCCATCCTGTGGTTCGGAAGAACGACAACTGAGCCAATTTTGTCGCGCCTGCGGCACGGACCTGCGCGTTGTGCGAAATTCGCTTGAAAGCCCCGACTCAGTCACACAGTCGGCGATTTCGGCTCGTGAAAACATCGGCATGGCAGTGGCCGACAAGATTCGGCAAATGAGCTCGGCGAAAGAGTTAAAAAAGATGGCGGAAGAAGTGTTGCCGCACTTTGAGCAGTTTCTCGAATCGCCTGAAGAAAAGCGGCTGCGCAGAATACGCTCCGGTATCATTACGGCAGCGATCGGACTCGGCGCCACGTTTGTTCTCTTCATCATGGCGATGGACAAGATGAATCTCATTCCCTTGATTACCCCGGCGCTCGTCACTTTCCTCGTCGGGATCGGGGTAATCGTTAACGGATTACTCTTTACTGTTCCCCGCAAGCAACTTCCCGGCGACGCTTACGACGCGCTCTCGCAAAAAGTGCTCGACTCCGACGTGAATCGGATTCCCTACGAAGCTCCGGCACCGGGCCAATTCACAAACGAGCTTCCTACTGCACCCAGACTACAAGCCCCCTCGATAACTGAACACACCACGCACCATCTCAAAACAGGCAAATCTTAGGAGCATCGGCGATGGCGGTAGTCCTGGAAGGTGGTTGCCGAGTCTCAACGATGCATGAAGGCGTTCCGCATGTCTTCGGGACGCTAAAAGTTTGGGATCAAATAGGCACAGTGAGCGGTGCAGAAGCGATTTCGTTGCGCATCCTCGAGTTTGGACCGGGTAGTTCGTCTGCTCTGCGCAATCGGGAGTGTGACGAAGTTATTTATGTGCTGGAAGGTGATTGCACGGTTTTCATCGATGGCGTTGCGTATAAAGTTGGACCCGAAACCGGGATTTACCTGCGGCCGGGACAAACATTGATTGTAGAGAATGCTGGACCGGATGTGGTTCGGTTCATCAGCTCACAGTGTCCCGACTCGTCTTCCAAACCTACTGAGCGACCGCCTATTGTGAGACTCTCAGACCGCAGAGCTCTGCCTACGGCTGATCGTTGGTATCGCGTCCTTGTAGATGACGAAGTTGGAAGCGAACAGGTGACGCAGTTTGTGGGTTCAATTCCGCCAGGTCGCGCACCGGATCATTTTCATGAGTATGAAGAGGTGCTCTTCATACTTCGGGGCGAAGGACGAATGTGGGCAGGGAATACAAATACGCCGATCGGTCCAGGAGCGTGTATTTATCTACCGAAACGACAAGTGCATTGCGTGGAGAATACCGGGGACGGCGAACTGAGACTGTTGGGCGTGTTTTATCCAGCAGGTAGTCCGGCGGTCAGGTATGAGGCCACGGATCAGGGCTGATCAAAATCGCGGATATCATGAAAGGGTGTTTCGGCGTCACTGAAGTCAGGGCGGTAATAATAGGAAGCGCCGTCAAACTCCTGGACCCAGCCTTCCGTCATTCCGATCTCTTCAAGCGCAGCGGTCGCTTTCATCCATTCTGATTCCCTGATCCGCCGCGAAAGCAGCACGTAACGCTTGTTTGTCTCGGCCTGGTGTGTTGGGTAGTATTGGGCCATAAGGGAAACAGCCACGCGCGGGCTTAGTTCGTCTCTGATCCATTCGATCGATTCAGTGATACTGCCAATATCATTCGGCAACACGAGCAGACGCACGACCAGACCACGCTTCAACAAACCATTTTCATCCACCACTAGCTCGTCACCACTCTGACGATACATCTCTCGTAACGCCGCGCGTGAGAATTCCTTGTAGCCGCTCACTTTTGAATAGAGATAACCCGACTCATCATCAGCGTATTTCAGATCCGGCAAATAAACATCGACGATTCGATCCAGCAGTCGCAACACCTCAACTGAATCGTAGGCATTCGTGTTGTAGACAACGGGCACGCGTAACCCGTTTTGCGCCGCAATCAGGATCGATCGCGCCATCTGCGGCGCAAAGTGTGTCGGCGAAACGAAGTTGACGTTGTGACAGCCGCGCGCTTGCAGCTCCTGCATCATCTCAGCCAGACGCTCGTGCGTGACTTCATTTTTGATCTGCTGTTTGTGTGTTTGCGAGATCTGGTAGTTCTGACAATAAACACAACGCAGATTGCAGTTGCCGAAGAAGATGTTGCCGGCGCCCTTAGTTCCAACCAGTGGCGGTTCCTCGCCGAAGTGCGGTGTATACGACGACACGATCGGCAACCGCCCGGAATAGCAGGCAGCGATCTCGTTGTTGAGACGATTGTTCAGACAATCGCGCGGGCAGACTGTGCAACGCTCCAACAACCGTTCGAGCTCTTCTACACGACGCTCGAGCACGCCCTCGCGCAGCAACGCCAGGTACGAGGGTTCAATTGTGCTCGCAAGTTCGTTACTCATATCCATCGATTCGCTCTATAATCAGGGGAATTTTGAAGTCCTGTCAAACTCATCCACAGATTACACAGATGTCGATATGCGACTATGGATCTCAAAAAACAGTGAAGTTCCCATCCGCGAACAGCTAGTCACCCAAATCGTTCTTGGAATTGTCAGCAACGATTTGAAAGTTGCCGAGCGTTTACCAAGCACGCGTGATCTCGCGCGCCGTTACGATATACACGCCAACACAGTGAGCTCAGCATATCGCGAACTCGCGCGACGAGGCTGGGTCGAGTTTCGCAAGGGCAGTGGCGTTTACGTGCGTGCGCGAAATGACGAGGTGTTCGACGATGGGATTGCCCTCGATCAAGTCATTGCACGCTTCTTTAGAAATCTTCGTGAAGAGGGATATTCGCTCGCGGAGATACAGGCGGGGGTGCAGCGATCCTTCTCGATGCAACGGCCCGATCATTTTCTGTTACTCGAGCCGGATCCTGAACTTCGTGAGATCCTCGTGGCCGAGGTTTCAAAAGCCACGAAAGTTAAAGTGAAGGGAGCCGGCCCTGCGGAGATAGATGGCGCGTTGACGGGCGCGACGCCACTCGTTTTGTATGGTCACATGGATGCGTTCGCAGATCGCATACAGCCGAAGACTGATGTGCTCGTGCTTCATTCGGCTTCAGTGGTTGAGCGGATGCGAGGTCAGACGAGACCATCGGCCGATTCGTTGGTGGCGATTGTTTCTCGTTGGCCGGAGTTTTTGCGTTGGGCCAGGACGATGCTGGTAGCTGCGGGTCTCGACGCCGATGCGTTGAGTTTTCGCGACGCGCGAGAACGCAACTGGGAGAAAGGATTGCGTTCCGCGGCTTTTGTGATTACTGATTCGCTGATGGCCCCGCGGATTCCCGCGGGCTGCGAGGTTAAGGTCTTCAGAGTGCTCGCGGAATCTTCGTTGAAGGAGATCCGGGAGTACGAGGAACGGTTCTTCTAGTTTCACGCAAAGACGCAAAGTGAAGACGCAAAGACGCAAAGGAAGGACTTACTCTTCTTTGCGCCTCTGCGTCTTCGCTTTGCGCCTTTGCGTGAAACTTCCTACTGTTTTTCCTTCGCGAGCGTGCGTACGTAATTCACCACGTCCCAACGCTCAGCTTCGTTCATCCTTCTCTCACCGGCTGGCATAATCCCCGTAATGCCTTTCGTGATCTTCCAGTAGACTTCACCATCGGTCATCGACGTCATGCGTTCTTTATTTGTGAGATCTGCGGGTTTACGGCGTAGTCTTGCCAGATTAGCTTCGTTGCCAGCCCCCGTTTCACCGTGACAAAAGACGCAGTTGCCCTTCGTGCGTTCCAGATAGAGCGTTTTTCCTCTCTCGATGGATTCAGCAGTTGCCGGAGTCGGATTTTTTGTCTTGTCGGCATCGTCCGGAAGTTCCCAGGTGTTCTTAGAAAAATCCTGTTGCGGTGCGCTTCCCGGAGCGGGAGCGACCGAACGACTGTCGTTCTGATTTCTGTTGGTGGTAGTTGGGCTATTCGCGTTCTGTGCAGACGACGTTACGGCAATGTCGAATGACGTCACAAAAAGTATTGCAACTGCGAGCAACACTGAAAACGCCAATAAAGGCAAAAATGACTTTCGCATCTATTCGATTTCTCCTTGATTACTGCTTCGTTCGCTTTCTTCTCACCGGGCGCTTGGGAGTTGGTTTGGCAGCGGGCTCCGCTATTTGTACTTTAGTGGGCGATGGCTTCAGATAATCAGCCACAACTTTCTCCGGAATGTCGGCTTCCCAAACGATCTCGTTATCACGCGCCGACATTTTCAAGCCTTGCAAAATCGTCTGCGCGTTTTTGTCAGGCACAGCGCTGATGCCCTGCTGCATCAATCCCGAAAGCAGGTTGTTGATGATCTTTGCCGTGTCGGGATTGTCCGCATTCATTGCGCCCCGCAGAACGAAATTGGTCCCCGTCATTGTAACGGCAGCGTAGAAGTTGCCAAAACGCGTATCGCAACGCGACTCGCGCGAAGTATTTTCCAGGCCCAGTAAGCCGAAGCTCTTCACAAACGCAGCGAGTGGTGCACCTGAAGCAGCCATGAGCACGTTTGGATCTCTAAACAACGACTCGAGCGTCGCCGCACTAATCCTTCCGTTTCCCTCAGCCGCATCGATTGCAGATCTGAGATAAGGAAGGGTTCCTATCGCGATGGAGTTTGGACTCAGCGGTACGGCGCCAATCTCGACAAACGGTTTGAGAATCGGGTTCTTCTCTGCTTCGGCCACTAGCGGATCGATCTTCATCACTGTCATCGACTTCGATCCGTGCTTCTCGACGCGCGCTTTGTCTTGTAGGTAGACCTGGGCAAGTGTCAGGAGCGAGTCGGAGCTGAAATCACCCCCAGTCACAATCATCACATCAGGAGCGACGAAACTCAGATTGCTTGCCGGTTTGTTAAAGCGGACTGCTATCACGAGATACTCGATCGAGGCTGGATCGACGCCGGCGGACTTCTTGATGTCGGCGAATGAGGCGCGCATCTTCGTCACCTCGGCGGGCGGCATAACACGCGGTGCTGCTTCGTTGAGAATCCGTTGCGGGCTGACGTAGATCAAAGCGTCGGCTTCGGGCAAGTTCGCCAGTGCTGCGGAAGGGTTTTGGGCAACTGTGCGTTGCGCCAAACAGAAAACAGCAAGAACAGCGAGTAACAAGAATTTCGAATAGGTTTGTTGCAAGTCGAACCTCCAGGGGACGAAAAGTTGGACAATACTCGCATAAAGATGGGTTCCCGCAAAGGTGAAAAGAATTAGCTGGTTGGATTCCGGTTCACTTTGCGCCTTTGCGGCTTTGCGGGAGAATTCTTCGCGACCTGACGATACCGGAAGCAGCTTGCATCGTGGTCGTTGACCATTCCCACCGCCTGCATGAAGGAATAACAGATGGTTGAGCCGACAAACTTGAAACCACGCTTGAGTAGATCTTTGCTGAGCGCGTCCGAGAGTTCCGTGCGCGCGGGAAGGGGGGCGTCTGGATTTCGTTTCAGCGGCTTGCCGTTTACAAACCGCCAAACGTATTCATCAAAGCTGCCAAATTCGCGTTGCACTTCGAGAAAAGCGTTGGCGTTTCCGATCGCCGAGTTGATCTTTAGTTGATTACGAATGATGCCATCATTCTTTAGAAGCTCGGCGACCTTCCGCTGATCGTATTTCGCGACTTTCTTTGGGTTGAAACGATCGAAGGCGGCGCGATAGTTATCACGCTTTCTGAGGATGGTTTCCCAACTAAGCCCGGCCTGGGCGCCTTCGAGAATCAGAAATTCGAAGAGAAGGTTGTCGTCGTGAACAGGCACGCCCCACTCTTCGTCGTGATAAGCGATAGATAAGGGCGTCCTGGCCCAAAAGCAACGCTGCATAATGTATTAGCGCCAAACTTGCATTTTTTGTAGGGGCGGCCCTCCGTGGCCGCCCCTGTGTGGAATTCGACGCAGGGGCGGCCACGGAGGGCCGCCCCTACAGTACGTTCGGTATGGTCACAGTACTCTCGGAGTGCACGGATTCGTAGACTGCGTTTGCTATTTCGACCGACATAAGACCGTCAAAGGCAGTTACAAGTGGTTCTGATCCATTGACAATCGCGTCGATAAAAGCGCGATCCTCTTGCAGGTAACCCCATTTCTCTTCGCGAGGTAACTGTTGCATCGTCTGTTCAGTTAAATGCCCGTCGAGGTTGCTGCTACAGGTGAGACTTTCCATCTCGCGCGTGACGAGCGTCGCATGATGGCAAAAGACTTCCACCCGCTCAAACGGAAATAACCAACTCGCATCCGCCGCCGTTGCAAGCGTCGCGTGCATTCCACTCGTGAACTTTAACAACACCGAGAAGTCGTCTACTTCCTTGTACTCGTGCTTCGATCCGATTGCATGCAAACTCTCAACTTCACCAAACAGAAAACGCATCATGTCGAACATGTGAATCGGCGTCTCATAAAGAAAGCCGCCGGTGACCTCGGGATCGCCGGTCCATTCCGGTTTGAGTAGTTCGCCACGATTCATCTTTACGTGTGCTGAGTGGGGTTCGTGCGTTTCGGAGAGCATTCGCTTCAGCGTTGCGTAAACAGGCGCGAAGCGGCGATTGTGACCAACTTGAAAAACTGTGCTCGCATTTGACGCTTTCTTAAAAACTTTTTGCGCGTCGTCGAGGCTGGTCGCGAGTGGCTTCTCACAAAAGACATGTTTGCCGGCTTCGATCGCAGCGATTGCGAGTGAGACATGCTGCGTATTCGGAGTTGTGACATAAACTGCGTCTGATCTTTCGAGCACTTCCAGCGGCGATGCGACGGCTATTGCGTTGTGCGCGCCCGCGAGTTTTTCAGCGGCTGTTGAAACCACATCGTGTACGGCAGAGACCTGGACGCGTTCGTCGCCAGCGAGAACACCCGCATGGACGCCCGCAATATACCCTGCGCCGATAATTCCGATTTTGATCTTGTTCATTCTGCCTCCGCGAGAACACGTTTAGTGGCGGCGTGAGCGTCACGCGCCAGTGCAAACGGGTCTCGCTCCCAGTACTCAGGTCGGAATATCTCAACACTGGCGACTTTGTCGTAACCGATCTTCCGAAAAGACGAAATCATTTCCCGTAGCGGAAGAATTCCGAGGCCCGGCAACAGTCTGTGTCGATCTTCCAACTGATTGCGCGGTCGATCTTCAGCGTCGTTGATGTGAAAGATTTGAATGAGGTTCGGGTCGAGAGCTTCGATCATATCCAGTGTCGAGTTGCCCGCGTAAAAATGAAAACTGTCGATAACGATACCCAGATCCTTCCTGTCAACTTCGCGCACGATTTCGTCGGCAAGATCCAGTGTGGGAACACTGCAGTCAGTTTGTCCTAAAAATTCAAATGCGAGCGAAACGTCATGCGCCGCCGAAATCTCGCAGAGTTCGTTCAAGACCTTGATGGATTCCGCGATCACATGCTCGCGTGATGCTCCGCCTTCCGGCAGCCGTCCCGGAACGACAACGATGCACGGACAGCCAACAGCCGCCGCAATGCGGCTCAGTTCTTCGCACTCCTTTTTGATTGATTCGTACGCGCGTTCGTCACGAAAGGTGATGTGCTCGATGGAATTGATGCTCAAGGGCTTGAGACCCGATTCCGCGAACAGATCGCCGAGCTCCGAAGTTAATCTTTCTTTGAGGAAGTCTCTGAGTTTTGCGGCCCAGATTTCCAGATAATCGAACCCGGCTGCTTTGGCCGCGTGCAAGTCCGTGGCCAGGTCAGCTCTCATGGTTGTGGCGCCGTTAAGTGCAAGTTTCATATAGGTCGTATCGATCCTATTGGCCGTATTTGCGAGCAGAATAACACGGCGCCCCAGCCGGTTTGACTTGGCGCGGGCATTAGTTTAAAAGTGGCCCCCTAAGACAACTTAATCCGCATCCCTACTCCCAGTCCGATGACCGGGAATCGGTTTTTCCGGAAACAAAGGAGATAAAAATGGCCCTACGACTTGGCGACATAGCACCCGATTTCACAGCAGATACAACTGAAGGCCCCATTAACTTCCACGAGTGGATTGGAGATAACTGGGCAGTCTTGTTTTCGCACCCAAAGGATTTCACCCCGGTCTGCACCACCGAACTGGGATATGTGGCGCGTTCAAAGCCCGACTTCGAACAGCGCGGCGTGAAAGTGATTGGACTCAGCGTCGATCCCACTGATTCACACAAGCGCTGGGCGGAGGACATTAAAGAAACTCAGGGCACCGCCCTCAACTTCCCAGTGATCGCAGATCCCGATCATAAGATTGCCGAAATGTACGACATGATCCACCCGGAGGTCAGCGACGTATTTACGGTTCGTTCAGTTTTTGTTATTGGGCCAGACAAGAAAGTTAAGTTGATGATCACGTATCCGGCGAGCACCGGACGCAATTTCGAGGAGATCCTGCGCGTGATCGATTCGCTGCAACTGACGTCGAAGTACAGCGTAGCGACGCCAGTCAATTGGAAAGACGGCGACGATGTAATCATCGTTCCGTCGTTGTCTGACGAAGCTGCGAAGGAAAAATTCCCAGGCGGCTGGAAAGCACCGAAGCCATACCTGCGAATTACTCCACAGCCCAACAAGCCATCAGCACAATCCGACACCGCCGCAAAGAGCGCGTCGTAGTCAACGACAACGTTCGGATTATTTGAGCCACAGATCTAACCGGATCTGTGGCTCAATATCCTCATGGCCCCCACATGACTTTAACCCCCGAAACACAACTCGGGCGTTACGCGATTCGCTCCCTTCTCGGCGCGGGTGGCATGGGCGAGGTCTATCTCGCACAGGACACGAGTCTGAATCGCAGAGTCGCTTTGAAGGTCCTGCCTGCCGAAGTCGCGTCGAACCAGGATCGTATGCGACGCTTCAAACAGGAAGCGACTGCGGCCGCGTCTCTCAATCACCCAAACATTGCACACATCTATGAAGTAGGCGTCGCATCCGATCTCAACTTCATCGCAATGGAGTACGTCGACGGCACGACGCTGCGCGAGAAGATTCACAAAGACAACGAGGTACTCTCAAAACTACTGCGTACTTTACAGCACGTCGCGGAGGGACTCGCGAAGGCTCACGACGCGGGCATCGTCCATCGAGATCTCAAGCCGGACAACATCATGATCACGTCCGATGGCCACGCGAAGATCCTCGACTTCGGTTTGGCGAAGCTCATCGAACCCACCATGAGTGGTAGTACGAGCGGCGAAGAGCCCACTATCTTGCAGCAGCACTCAACTCCGGGTTTGATACTCGGAACCCTCGGTTACATGTCGCCCGAACAAGCGCAGGGCAAGACAAAAGAGATCGATAACCGTTCTGACATTTTCTCTTTTGGTTGCATTCTGTTTGAAGCAATTACCAAACAAAAGGCTTTTGCAGGGAAGGACCAGATCGAAGTACTCAACAAGATCATCCGCGAGCCGGCGCCACCATTATCCGCTTTCATTCCGAACACACCCTCGGACCTGCAGAGAATTGTCCGACGTTGCCTGGCGAAAGATCCGAACGAGCGCTATCAGAACATCAAAGACGTCGCCATCGAATTGAAAGAAGTTCGGCGCGACCTCGATACGGTGTTCGACACAACTGCGCCTTCCGTCTCTTCCGCGAGCAGCGAAGCACGGACATTGTGGCACTCTGACACCACTCGCGTTCAATCGCGATCCGCAACCGCCGAATCGCCGGCTTCAACACGAGCTTCGAGCGCCGAGTTCATCGTCAACGAACTGAAGCGTCACAAAACAGCCACGCTCCTCGGCGCGTTTCTGATCCTGTTTGCGGCGACAGCTGCTGTGTTTGGCATTCGATCATATTTACATGCGCGGAACACCGAGGTCGCTGTTGAATCGATCGCCGTGATTCCATTTGAAAACCAGAACAAGGATCCGGGCGCCGAATGGATTTCCGATGGACTGACGGAAAGCATCATCAACAATCTTACGCAGCTTCCGAACTTGAAAGTGATCGCGCGCAGTTCTGTGTTTCGTTACAAAGGCAAGCAAACAGATCCGATTGTCGTGGGCAAGGAATTGGGTGTACGAGCAGTGCTTACCGGTAGATTAATGCAGCGCGGTGAGACGATGCTGATCAGTGCAGAGTTGATCGATATTCGTGACAACAAACAGCTCTGGGGCGAGCAATTCGAAACACGGCTCGCCGATATGCTTTCCGTGCAACGCGAGATTGCGCGCGAGATCACAAACAACCTGCGCCCCACGCTCTCGGGTGTCGAACAGTCGCGCATGGAGAAGCAGTACACAGCCAACCCCGAGGCCTATCAGCTTTACCTGAAGGGACGTTTTTACTGGAACAAGCGAACGCCTGCTGATCTGCAAAAAGCAGTTCCGTTTTTCGAACAGGCTATTGAGAAAGATCCAAATTATGCGCTCGCCTATTCTGGCCTCGCCGATGCTTACGCATTGATTCCGGTTTACACCAGACAGCCGGCCCGGGAATTGATGCCGAAAGCGAAAGAAGCCGCACTGAAAGCCCTCGCTCTCGACGATAAACTTGCCGAAGCACATGCCTCTTTGGGCCAGATTATCGATTACTACGACTATGATTTCGTAACTGCGGAAAAAGAGTTAAGGCGCGCCATCGAACTGAATCCGAATTACGCGACTGGGCACCAGTGGCTCGCCGAGCATCTCTCGCTACTCAAACGAACTGACGAGGCAGTCGTGGAGATCAAGCGTGCCCTCGATCTCGATCCGCTTTCCGTGATCATGAATCGAATCTACGGCGATATTCTGGTTGATAGCCGGAAGTACGACGAAGCCATCACGCAGTATCAAAAAACACTAGATCTCGATCCTAATTTTCCTACCGCACACTATTTTCTTGGTCGCGCCTACGAGTTGAAAGGTATGCACGACCAGGCGATCGAGGAATACTCGAAGTCACAAGGCATTAGTGCTATGCCATCGGAAGCAGTGGAAAAGTTGAAGGACGTCTATGCGAAGTCTGGTTGGAAAGCCTACCTGAAGACAAGTGTGGACATGATTATGCGCGACTCCGTTCGAACGCAGCTTCCACCTTTCGTGATTGCAACTTTCTATGCGCGGTTGGGAGATAACAACGAGGCGCTGAAGTGGTTGGAAAAAGGTTATGAAGAACGTGATTTCCGCATGACGTTACTCAGTGTGACGCAGGAGTTTGACGGCTTGCGATCGGAGCCACGGTTCCGTGAGCTCGTGCGGCGGATGGGGCTGCCTGAGTAAACCTCAACGGTTGAATACTTCGGTGGCGTCCATCGAACGCACGTAACGCTCAAACTCCTGCAAGTCTTCGTCGCCAAAGATCATACCCGGAACATCATTGACCATGACGAACCGTGGAATTGCAGTTTTGATCTCCATGCCGACTTCAGCGTTTGCATTGCACTTCTTTGGACACATCCAGTAGTCGAGCCTTGCGGTTGGCGCTGATGGACCATCGACAGCGACTGCAAACGGTTCCCACCTGGTCTTGCAAGTGTCGCATTGCAGCACCGGAAGCCAGCCGTTCAGACTAACGCCTGCGCGTTTGAGTTCGTTTTCAAGCTTATCTCTGTTCATGCCTCTGTTCATGGTTAGTGCTTCTATTTCATTGGCGTCGGAAAGTCAAGATTTGATTCGCCGGTGTCTGTCGCCTAAAATTCATTATTCCTATGAAGCGAGCCTGGGTACTAATCCTGTTGTTACTGTGCGCGTCCGTATTTGCGCAGACCGATCAGGACGACGTCATTCGCACCGACACTGATGTCACGAACCTGCCATTCACAGCAACGGATAAGGAACGGCGTTACATCACCACGCTGAAGGCGGAGGATCTTCGCGTACTCGAAGATGGTGTGCCGCAACAGCTCTTCACGTTTCAACGCGAAACCGACAGGCCACTTGCGATCGCTTTCTTGATCGACGTCAGTTTTTCCCAGGAGACTACACTCCCTGCTGAGAAGGCTGCGGCACGAACGTTCATCGAGAAGGTGATCGACTCACACAAAGATCAGGTAGCGATCATTCCGTTTACGGGCTTGGCCTATCTCGAACAACCCATGACACGCGATTTGTTGAGCGTGTATAGCGTGTTGCAGCGGATCGAAGTGGCAGTGCCCGGCATATCTCGGCGCGGGACGCCCGCTGACTGGAATTCCGACTGGTCCAGGATTACCGGCGCCACCCGAGGAGGGCACTACTGCGATTTGGGACGCGGTGGCGCTGACGTCGTCCAACGTTCTCGCGAATGCTCAGGGTCTTAGACGACGAGCCATTATCCTGTTGACTGACGGTTTGAATACGAGCGGTCGCTTGAGTCAGAAGGAAGCGATTAATCGGGTGCTCGCCGCTGAGGCAGTGGTCTATGCAATCGGGATTGGCAGCGCAAAAGACGGACTCGATCGTGGAGTACTCCGCGATATTGCACAACGCACTGGCGGTCGCGCGTTTTTTCCTGATAAGAAATTCGACCTCAATGCCGCATTTGCAGAGATCGAAAAGGAGCTGCGCACACAGTACCTGCTTGCTTATTCATCGACGAATAAGAAACGCGATGGCGCCTACCGAAAGATCTCGATCGAGATCACAAATCCCGAGTTGAAGAAAGAAAAGCTCGAGATACGTCATCGTCCAGGTTATTACGCGAAAAGCTAATTCCACGCAGGGGCGGCCACGGAGGGCCGCCCCTACAGTACGTTCCGAAACGATCGATTCTACTGTAGGGGCGGCCCTCCGTGGCCGCCCCTGCGTGGAAACCTTTCCTGGTCCAGAAAAATTTTTCGAAAAAATTCTTGACAGGCACCGATTACTACTTTATACATGTCAGTTCGTTTTTACGAATGAGGTAAACCAAATAATGACGGGCTGGACCATAGAACACACAATTAAACGGCAACCAAGGACGCTTATGCGTACTGCCGGGTGTGGTCTCGTCATGAGCCTGTCACCCACCAACGCTTTAGGCGATCGGTTTACGAATTAGTCAGCGGGAGCGGACTCCCGCTCCCAAATCTCAACGAAAAATTCGCGAGACTTGTAAGGAGCGGGCAGCTTCCCTGGGAGGCTTTTAGTCCCGCTCCTTCAGTTTTTTGACAATCGAAATACCCTTTTGCGGGATGAAGGCAGGGAGCCTTCGACCGGATGAATGAACTCGGTGCTTTGCGAGAGTCCGCGAGTTCGCCATCCTCAGGAGAAGTGTGCCTCGAAGTGTATTCGCGGCTTGTTTCTCTCTGCCTTCATCTGTTTTTTATCACATATGCATTGAACTTTGTACTTTGTTATGGACCTGTAGCTCAGTTGGAATCAGAGCGCGACCGTGCGAAGGTCGAGGTCACGCGTTCAAATCGCGTCAGGTCCTCCAAGATATTGCCAATTGCCGATTGCCAATTTCCAATTTGAAGGAGTTCACATTCCAAAAATCGGCAATCGGCAATCGAAAATTGGAAATAACTTATGTGGGCTATAGCTCAACTGGAAGAGCACTGCACTGTGACTGCAGTCGTTGCGGGTTCAAGTCCCGTTAGCCCACCCAAAAGCATTGCCGATTTCCAATTGCCAATTGCCAATTTACATGGGAGGCACTCCGCTGATGATCTAACAATTGGCAATTGGCAATTGGCAATCGGCAATGAAGGAGCTGTGGCCGAGAGGTGAGGCACCTGGTTGTCAACCAGGCCGATGACGGTTCGAGTCCGTTCAGTTCCGCCAACGCGTCAGTAGCTAAATTGGCTCAAGGCACCTGCCTCTTAAGCAGGGGATTGTGAGTTCGAATCTCACCTGGCGCACCAAATTCCAATATAAACTATCTTAAGAAAGGAGGTGGTCACCGCATGCCTTATGCAAAGCTACAACTCGGAGGTGCTCAGAAGGAGATCCTGTCCTGGGCAAACCACGAGTTCAGCATTGAAGAGCAGTCGATGCTACGCAACGTTTCGCGTTTGCCATGCCTGTTCAAGCACGTCGCGCTGATGCCTGACGCGCACCTGGGAAAGGGAAGCATGGTAGGTTCGGTTGTTGCCACAAAGGAAGCAGTAATCCCGGCAACAGTCGGCGTGGATATCGGTTGTGGAATGATGGCGGTCAAGACACCGTTCAAGAGCGGAATTCTCGACGGTAAGTTGAAGGAACTTCGCTCGAAGATTGAAGAAGCAATTCCAACTGGATTCAGTGAGTACAAGGAGTCGGTTGACGAATCGTCGTACTGGGCTGGATGGAACGACTTCAAAGAACTTCACGAAGGTGTTCAGGATCGCAAAGCAAAAGCGATGAAGCAGTTGGGTACACTCGGTGGTGGTAACCACTTCATCGAAGTTTGTCTGGATACAGAAAGCTTCGTTTGGTTGATGCTCCACTCGGGTTCGCGCAACATCGGTAAGGAACTGGCTGAACGTCACATTTCGACCGCGAAGAGCTTGTGGCGTTTGAATGAACTTCCAGCTCCTGACCTGGCTTACTTCATTTCGGGTACTCCGGAATTCAAGGCGTACTGGAAGGATTTGAAGTGGGCGCAAGGATACGCGATGAAGAATCGCGAAATCATGATGGCGCGTCTGTTGAAGGTATTCAACAAGATGTTCAATCATCGCCAGCCATTCAAGCCTGAGCTGGCAGTTAACTGTCACCACAACTACGTTGCGCTCGAGGAGCATTACGGCGAAGAAGTTTTCGTCACACGCAAGGGCGCGATCAACGCGGCGGCAGGAACTTACGGAATCATCCCAGGGTCGATGGGAGCCAAGTCGTTCATCGTCAAGGGACGCGGTTTGCCTGAGAGCTTCAACTCCTGTTCGCATGGAGCAGGACGCAAGCTTTCTCGCGGAGCGGCAAAGCGAGCCTTCACGAAAGACGATCTGGAACGCCAGACAGCGGGTGTTGAATGCCGCAAGGACGTAGGCGTGCTGGATGAAATTCCAGGCGCTTACAAGTCGATCGAAGCAGTGATGAAGAATCAGGAAGATTTGGTTGAAGTTGTTGCTGAGATCAAGCAAGTGGTTTGTGTGAAGGGCTAAGAAAGTTTAGTCCTTCACGCGGCCTTGCCATTTTTCCCTCAGACCCTTTCCCTCAAATTCACAAATTTCAAAATCGGGGTGTGGTGTAACGTCAGCATCCGAGTCCTGGGAACTCGTGGTGACAGTTCAACTCTGTCCTCCCCGACCAAATCCATTTTCAGCGGGAGTGATGTAGCTGGAAACATGCGAGCCTTCCAACCTCGTCTCGAGAGTTCGAATCTCTCCTTCCGCTCCAATCCACAGATTACACAGATAAAAAAGCGCACTCCAAAGCGCGCGTCGCCAAGTGGCTAAGGCGCTGGATTGCAAATCCAGTATTCGTGAGTTCAAGTCTCACCGCGCGCTCCAAAGCTTCAAGAGCGGTGACTCGCACCCCGCGCAGTCGATCGCCTCACATAACCGCTCTTGAACTCCAAATCACTGAAAGGAGGTGCCGGTATGGCACTCGATGGACGAGTATTACTGCTAAACCAAACTTACGAGCCGCTCGGCACCGTCAGTGTCGCGCGTGCCGTGATCATGACATTCAAGAACACGGTTTACGTTGAGGAGCTTGACGGCGATCGAGTGCTGCACTCGGCGCGTGAATCGTTTCCGGTGCCGTCGGTAATTCGTCGACGCACTTACATCAACGTGCGCCGTCGCCGCGAAGCTTCGGGAATGAAGCGACTGCGGATTTACATGCGCGACAAGTTCCGTTGTCAGTACTGCGGCGAGAAGAAGCCGGCAAGTGAGCTGACTCTGGACCACATCCTGCCGCGTTCGCGTGGTGGAGATAACTCGCCGGTGAACATCGTTACGGCGTGTGTTCCCTGCAACAACCGCAAGAGCGATCGCACTCCGGCTGAAGCGCGGATGCCGCTGCTTACTTCGCAGACGGCGTTGCGCGTGAAGCTCGAACGCGTGGTGCTCTGTCACTACGCTGAAGCTCGTGCGGAGTGGCGCAAGTATCTCTTCCTGGATGTTTACGATGACAGAGATATTCGCGAGAAGGTCGATCGCGAACGAAGCCGCGGATAAAAACGCAAAAAGGGTATTTCCGATTGAGAAGGGAATAGTGTGCAATGGCAAACAAGAGACTATTCAAGTCGCTAATCGGCAAGCTAATGCCGGCAACTGACGCATTCAACGAAGAGCGTGCGCCGGCTTACAAGCTAAAGGCGGAGCACATGCTCGCGCAGTACGCCGCGACTGGCTGTCTAAACAGAACGTTTTATGTGAGCGCGGACGACCAACTCAAGACAGTGATTGAGCTGTGCGAGAAGGTTGAACCGGAGTTCATCGCGAAGACTGCTGTGTTCTGTCGCGAACACGGCCACATGAAGGACATGCCGGCACTGCTTTGCGCGATCTTGTCGGTGAAGAGTCCAGCGCTGTTGCAGCAAGTGTTTCCGCGTGTAATTGACAACGCGAAGATGCTGCGCAACTTCGTGCAGATCATCCGGTCGGGTGCGGTTGGTCGCAAGTCGCTCGGTACAGCACCAAAGCGACTCGTGCGTGAGTGGCTCGATGCTCGCGATCCGGAGTCGTTGTTCAAGGCAAACGTGGGCCAGGATCCATCCCTAACGGATATCGTAAAGATGGTCCACCCGCGACCGAAGAATACGGCTCATGCGGCGCTATTTGGTTACTTCATCGATCGCACAAAGCAAGTCGACGAGCTTCCAGACCTCGTGCGTACTTTCGAAGCGTTCAAGAAGGATCGTTCGGGTGAAGTTCCCGACGTTCCGTTCCAGATGCTGACTCCACTGGAGCTTGGTACTGCGGAATGGACAGCGATTGCGAGCCGGGCGCCGTGGCAGATGACTCGTATGAATCTGAATACCTTCGCACGTCACGGCGTGTTCAAGGAAAAGGGGATGACGTATCTGATCGCGGAGCGTTTGCGCGATCCGGTGAAGATCGCGAAGTCGCGTGTGTTTCCGTATCAGCTCATGGCCGCTTACGTGGCGGCTACTGGTAACAAGGAGATTCCGGCGGACGTCGCGATCGCGTTGCAGGATGCGATGGAGATCGCAACCCTAAACGTTCCGGAGTTTCCGGGAAAGGTTTACGTGTTCCCGGATATCTCGGGTTCGATGCATTCGCCGGTAACTGGATACCGCAAGGGTTCGACTTCGGCGGTGCGTTGTGTTGACGTTGCGGCGCTTGTGGCGGCAACGGTGCTGCGCAAGAACCCGCGCGCGGAAATCATCCCATTTGAGTCGAAAGTGGTTGATGTGCGTATCAACCCGCGCGACAGCGTGATGACTAACGCTGAGAAGCTGTCGAATCTACCGTGCGGTGGAACAAATTGCAGTGCGCCGCTCGAGTTTCTGAACCGGCGTAATGCTAAAGGTGATTTGGTGATCTACGTTTCGGATAACGAATCGTGGGTTGATGCACCGCACTACGGACGCTTTGGCGGCAGCGCCACAGCGACGATGAAGGAGTGGAGTAAGTTCCGCAACCGCAATCCAGGGTCGCGAATGGTCTGTATCGACATTCAGCCGTACTCGACAGTGCAGGCGAAGGAACGGCACGACATTCTGAACATTGGTGGATTCTCGGATCAGGTGTTCGCACTTGTTGCGGAATTTGCCAATGGAAACCTGAACGCCAATCACTGGATTGGTGTGATTGAAAATATAGAACTGGGGAGGTGATCCGAGTAAGTCAGTTGCCGGCGAATGCTGGTGGGAGTACATGTGCCAGACGGCATGTTCGAATCCTGTCACCAACCGATTTTATCCAGCTGGTGACTCTCTCCGATTTGTGGCCGGCACTTTAGAAAGCAGTCTGGTGACGAATGCTGATGGAACTACATCATTAAAATGAGGGGTTCCGGGTTCGAGTCCCGGTGGTCCCCCGAAATTATGGGGACCATAGCTCAAATGGTTAGAGCACTGTTTCATCGATCTTGTCGTCACCATTAATTGTTATGACCATAGAGAATTTCATCCGAGAAGCACTGTACAAGCCGAACGACTACATTGGTTATCACGTCGGTCGTGAGTTGGCGGAGCTGCATCCGGATAAGGCAATCATAGAAGGCCGCACATCGTATTTCGACCTGAATGCTTTTGTGCGCGACGACAGATGTTCTGTCATTGAACAGAAGTCTGTCTTCCATCACGTTACGCTGGATTGGGAAGGCGCCGGAAGGAAGTTGAAACAGGACGTCCAGAATTCCTGGCTGAACGTTCTTTGGAAAGGGCAGCTACTCGACGTCATTTTTATCACCTGGGTAGAAGGTTACTACACCAGACGGCACCACTGGATCGTTGCCGACGACAGACAAACAGCCGAGTGCTTCTTCGATGCCGTTTGTGAATGGAACTGCGAAGTGCGCGGAGAGATTCTGGTATTTCAGGATGGCTATTTCGAGAAGGACCAACAACTGCTCGAATCGATCAAGCAAGCCACCTTCGACAACCTGGTGCTCCCGGCGTCCTTAAAACAGCAGATACAGGACGACTTTCAACGATTCTTCAACTCGCGTGAAGTTTATGAACAATATGGAATTCCATGGAAGCGCGGGGCGATCTTTATTGGTCCACCGGGGAATGGCAAGACTCACACGCTCAAGGCCTTGATCAATCAACTCGGCAAGCCGTGCATCTACGTGCGTGGTTTTGGAGCCGAAGATGAGATAGCTGACCTCTTCGTACGCGCTCGCATGGTAGCGCCTTGCGTGATTGTTCTCGAAGATCTTGATTCGATGGTAACAAACAAGAATCGTTCGTTCTTTCTCAATGAACTCGACGGCTTCCGCTCCAACTCCGGTATCGTGGTTCTGGCAACCACCAACCATCCGGAGAAACTCGACACGGCGATCCTCGAGCGTCCGAGCCGTTTCGATCGGAAGTACTATTTCGATCTGCCGGCAGAAGCAGAAAGACTGGCGTACCTTGAGAAGTGGAATCAGGGACTACAACCGGAGATGCGAATGACTGACGCTGGAGCCAGCGACGGTGGTTATTGGGACAGCAGGCTTCTCGTTCGCATATCTGAAAGAATTGCTTGTGTCGTCAATGGTCCAATGGCTCTCGGACGAGGGCAAGGTGTCGATGGACGACGTGCTGCCGGCACAGGCAGAGCTACTTCGTAGCCAGATGAACACCAAAAAGGAGAAGAGGAAAAAGCAAAATGAGTGAGAATCAGTGGCTCATCGCGTAGATGACCACGTTGATTCCCACTTTGTACGCAGGCAGTCCATACTTCACCGGGTACATGGGATCGTTGATCCACTCCCACGCATCTCCGAGGTCGCAGTTGCGGGCCAGGAACGCAACGAGACGGCCGTTCTTGTTTTCAATGCCCATGTAGTGCGGAACGATGCCGCCTTTTTCCGAGGTGATGCCGCGTGATGCGTTGTAGACGTTCGGAACCTGGACCACTTCTTCAACGTCGAGATACGCATGGAAGATCGGGTGGCTCAGTGGTAGATCTTTAATTTCGTATTCAGGAACTATCTTCTGAAACTGTTCCTGAACGTTCTGCCATTCATACTCGCCCCAGAAGTCGTCGAGGAAGATGAAACCACCGCGCATGATGTACTCGCGCAAGCGGGCGGCTTGTTCGGTGGAGAGGTCCATGAAGCCCGGCTCGACGATGTAGATGATTGGATAGTCGAACATCCGATCGTCGAGGATTTCGAGTGCTTCGGGGCGTGGAGCGATCTTCAGATTCGTGCCCGCCCATTCGCGTAAGCCCACGATGAAGTTGTTGTCGGCTTCGGGGTAGTCGGTGGTCCATGTGCCACCGCCGTAGCCGTAACCGCGACGGCCGGAACCGCGCGATGGTGAATCGTAAATCGTGCGGACGAACGTGAACTCGCCGAACGAGGCATTTGATGGTTGATTTGTAGTGGTTGGGCGACGGCGTTGGCGGAAGTTGCCGAAGTTGTCGAACGGACTTTGGCCGACTGTTGGGATCAGCAACGCGCTGAGCAAAAGGATGGGGAGGATTAGCCGTTTAAATAGTCGTGTCGTCATAAATACTTAGATTTGGTTTCATAAAGATTTTCAAGATCAGACAAGATTCACAAGATAAATCCTGTTCATCCTGTTCAATCTTGTAAATCTTTATGAAGCTATCGTCATTGCCTCTGGCGTCCACCGGATAATCGTCGATAATATTCTTCAACCGCGCGTCGATATTTTTCAGGCGCGGCGCCTTCATCACGTAACCGCAGATTAGTGCGTCCACTCATTTGCTGCACCTGCCGGCTCAACTCGAGTTCGAGTTGGCGCAGCGGCTCGACGACGTCGGCCTTCAGCAATGCAGCCGTCGCCGCATCACCATCCATTTTGCCGTCAGCAAGTCGCCGGAGTTCTTCGATCACTTCATCAAGCCGTCCCGCACCCAAACCAGTTGCACCCCACTCGCGGCGCAGGTCTTGAGCCTCTTGAAGCCGTTCGCGGATCTCGGAAGGAAGTTGCCGGTTGTCGCCCCAATCGCCACCCATCGTTCCCTGGCGATCGATGCCACCACGGTTTCTGCCGCCCTGCGACTGGCCACCATTTTGTGAGGCCCCAGCTTGTTCGCCACCTTGCTGCTGACCACCCTGTTGTGAGCCTCCTTGCTGTCCAGATTGACCCTGTTGACCTTCTTTACCTTGCCCCCCTTCTTTACCTTGACCTTCCTTACCTTGACCTTCCTTGCCTTGTTGTTGTCCCTGCTGACTCGCTTGCTGATTACCTTGTTGCTGTCCGTTGCGACCCGCTGCTCGTTCATCAAGACGCCGGCGCAACGAATCAAGACTGTCAGCCAGTTGTCGCGTGCGATCGAGATTCTCTTCAGCGCTTGAACCGTTTGCACCACGCGCGCTTTGCTCAGCCGCCTGAAGTCGTTCGGAGACGTTGTTCAAACTGCGCTCAATCGCGCGTTCGTCACCGCGGCCTCCGCCTTGCTGCTGTCCCTGCTGATTGCCTTGTTGCTGCCCCTGCTGACCGTTATTCAACGACTGTTTGCCTTCACGAATTCGATCGGCAACACGATCGCGCGCAAGCGAGTCGGCTGCGTCTTTTAACTGTCGCGCCGCGCGCTGCTGACCCTGACTACCACCGGACATCGCGCGCGCTGTTTGTTCGAGATCCTGCTGCAAACTGTTAACGCTGTCGGCGAGCGTGTCTTTCCTCTCGCCCAACTGTTCGCGTGTCTTCTTCGAGTTCTCATCCTGCGCGTTTTGTCCACCACGCCGCGAAAGATTCTCCATGTCTTTCGCGATCTCACGTTGTCGAGCCGCGGCTTGTGCCGCACGTTGACGCAAATCGGAAATCTGTTGTTGCCGTCCCGACGCTCCTTGTTGCCCGCCACGTTGACCCGCCGAGCCGCTCATTTGCTGTAGACGCTGTTGCGCCTGTTGCAGTCGTTCAAGCGCGCGCTCGTTTTGTGAGATCGACTCGCCTGAATTTCCGCGCGCCGCTGCCTGTGCCTTCTGCATTTCGTCAGCAGTTTGATTTAACTGGCGACTCAACTCCTGCATTTGCGCGTCGCGACGTTCGCGCGAGAGGCGTTCGAGCTCTCTCGCCGCCTTTCGCGTTTCTTCTATTAGCTCCTGTTGTTGCCGTTGATTACCGCTTCCACTAGAGCCACCCTGTTGCTGGCGGCGACGTTGTTCTTCGAGTGCCTGCTGTTGCCGGCGTGCAAGTTCTTCGAGGCGTCGTTCGGCCTCAGTCTTCTGCTTCTCGGCCTGTTGTTGTTGAGCACGCTGAACCGTCTCGTACTGGTTCTTCATCTTGTCGAGTTCGAGTTCGAACAAGCCTGAGAGTTCCTGTTGCTCGCGTTCACCACCGCTACCACCGCCATTACTATTTTGATTACCAAACGCGACCTGGACTTCGCGAAAAATAGCATCCGCGGCGAGGAGTCGTTGCAATGCGCGTTGTTCGGGTGGCAGCGCATCTTTGCCCGCCTCTTTTCGCAGTGGTGGCGGCGCGCCTTCCATCTCTTTCGCCGCCTGCTTCAGATGCTCGGCCATTTCCTGGACTTCCTTCTGTCCTTCAACATCGCCGAGTCGACGACCCATACGATCGAGAAACTCGAGCGTGTCAGTCCGAAGTTTTTCCTGCCCAGCAGCCACTGCTTCGTACCCATCTTTGCGTTCCTGCTCTGTGTACTTTTCGCCTTCGCGAATGAGTTTGTGCGTGGCCGCAATCAAATCCTTCTGACGACGAGACAAAGCATTCTGATCCTGATCGCCGCCCTGACCCTGACCACCACCCTGCTGCGACTGCTTGTACTCCATCTCGAATGGTTTGACTTCGATGAAGTAGATGTCGCTGGTCGCTTCATTACTCGCGTCGCGTGCCTTTGCGAAATACGAGATGAAATCGCCGGGCTTGAGATTGTATTCCTCGAGGAAGAACGTGTACGCGCCTGTAAGCGAGCGCGCCGATTCGCGCGACAGTTGCTGGAGATTGACCTTCTTTTCTTCACCACCATTGACCGAGAAGTGCAGGTCCATCGAAACGACGCCGTAATCGTCTTCGGCCCGCGCTTGTGTAAACACTTCTTCGAGATTGGTGGCCTTCTTGTCGCGCCCGGGTTTGTCGAAAGAGATCACGGGCGGCTGATCGCCGAGCACTGTAACGTCGTACTCGTTCGAGCCGCGATACGATTCGCCATCAACGCTGACCAGTTCAATGTAATAGCTCGTGTCGCCGGTCACGTTTAACTGTCCGACAAAGTCCGAGCCCTGCAAGTTCATATCGGTCTTCTTGCCGTCAGGAAAAACGATACGCGCGGCGCGAACCTTGCCCGTGAGCTTTGCAGTGATCTTAGCAACCGTGCCTTTGAGTGCAGCGATGTCGCCGCCATCTTCGACGGTTTTCGTCGGTAGATTTGTGAAGGCAGGGAAGTTGAGCGTCAGATCGAGTTGTTTGACGAATGGCAGATCGACGACGTTGAGCTTGTAAACGTCGGAGCGAATGTTGTTCGACTCGACGAAGTATTCCATCGAATCCTGAATGTTGAAGATCGAAAAGCGAAAGTCGGTCTTTGCTTTCGCAGGCTCCATTACCTGTCCCTGGAAGTCAGCTTTTGAACCAAGCGGCCGCGCAAAGACAGTTACTTGTTGCGAGTCAAAGTTGACGAGTGATGCGATGATGTCCTGATCGGAGCCCTTGGGCACGCGCGCCGTTCCCGGCTTCACCTTGATGCTCATCGCGTTGGTCGATGCCGCGAGAGTTGTTGGCGTAACCAGTTGCGCGACGCCTTGCGAGATCTCTTTCGGTCCCCACTTCAAAACGCCGGCGAACACGAGGAGACTTGCGAGTGCGGCGCCACCGTACAGCAGCAGTCGCGAACGTCGTATCACATTGCCGACGTCCACCGTTCCGGAAACGCTGTTTGCGTCCTGGTAGAGACGGCTGACGATTGCGGGCGAGATGTGAGCGTTAGTGCCATTTGAATATTCGACTGCGGTGACAAGACGATCATCAGTGCCGGGCGAATGTTCTTCGATTAAACGTGCGAGACGTGCATCGCTGATCCGCTTCAGGAGGGGACGCAGGAGGGCGAAGTAGATCGTTGCAAGTACCATCAACAGCGCGCCGATGCGCAGGGTGAGGAGGGCGCCGCCGTTGTAGCGATAGCGATGTGCGACCGAGCCTGTCAGTAACAGAAGAACCGCGACAACGCCAACGCTGATCGCAACGCCACGCAGCGAAAGCAAGAGCTGCCTTCGCGAACGCGCTCGCCTGAGAAGATCGTCTAACAAATTGGTTTCAGGGTTCATATCAATCCCCTTATCCGCGTTCATCCGCGTTACCCGATCATCTTCACCATCTTTGTTCGTCGCGCAAGGAACGACTCTGCCAACAATAACAACAACGCGACGAGCAACAACGACCACCAAACTCTCTGGCGGCCCTCGACTTCCTCGCCGCTCGCGTTTCGATTTGCGTCAGTACCTTCGGCACTGCCCGCGCCGCCCGTCACGCCCGCGACAAACTCAGCAAAGTTTATCTTCGTGAAATCCCCTTCGGCGCCATCAATATTTACAGCGGCGAAACCGGGCGTCGAGTTATATCGCAAACGATAGAATCCAGGCTCCTGTGCTGTGACTAACAGGTCTCCATCAGGTGTGAGTCGCGTCTCCGACAGTCTAGCACCGCCAGGCGTGTCAACTGCGGGTGGCGCGGCCTCCTTTTGCTTGTTGACTGTAAACGTTTCCCCAATACCGCTCCAGGCATTTTCCTCACGCGTGCCTGCATAACGCACCATCTGATGAATGAACGGCAGATAGAGCGGCGTGAGCGGCAGATCGTTCCAGCTTGGTCCTAACGACGAGGTGAACAACAGCACCCGCCCCTTCCCGGTTGACGCTTCAATGAGTGCGGGGCTTCCATCTTCAAACCGGGCCAGGACTGTGGCGTTGGCGCGCGGCTCGGAGCGGAAGTAGCCGATCACGTTGGCCGACGCGAGCCTTCCGCTTTCCTGAAACACTTCGAAGATAGGATGATCGAACTTTACTTCCGTAATAGCAACACTCTCGCCTGCTTTGGTTTGTACCGGTTCTCGCAAGACCGCAGGCAGGACTGTTTGTAGCGGCGTGTTGAGCGTGTCGGCCTGCGTTTTTGGACCAGTCGACACGATCATCTGTCCGCCTGAATTCACAAACCGCACGAGCGTATCACCGAGCGCGGAAGAAATCGGTCCGGCATCGTTCAAAACCACAAGCGAATAATCGGAAACACTGCTCGGGTCGACCGAACCGGCACTCTTGAGTGTGAACGCGAAAGGCAGATCATCATCTGCACCGAGCGCGCTTTGCAGATGCAGGCTGTCGCTTCGTCCGCGCGAAGCGCCCTCGACGATTAAAGCTTTCGCAGGCGTCTCACGTCGAAGTGTGAAATAGAAGCGATTATCCGGCGCAAAATCTCCCGCGCGAACGTCAATCGTGCAGCGGTTCGCACCGTCGTTCAGATTGAAACCCGTAAACTCGACTACGCGCGAGTCGCGACTGTTGAGACTGATATCGCGCTTCTCGACAGTTTGCTCGTTGATCTGGAAGTCGACCTCGATGTGGTCCTTCGGCATATCGCTGAAGTTGCTGATATGAACCACGAGATTGTCTTCGTACTTTTGTCCCCAAACTACACCACGCGCCTCGACATTTGTGATCGCGACGTTGGGTGGCGGAGTGTTACCGCCGACGTCGAGAGTTGTGAGCTGTGTGTTGTTGGAGAGTTTGAACGTCGCACTCGCGGGCGTCCAACCAGGCATCTGAAAATCCGAGATCATTACAATCCGTTTCGGACCAGTCGTTTCAACTTCACTCAAAAGCGACTCAGCGCCGCGTAGCGCCTGTTCGTAATCCGTTCCGTCCCAACCGGCCGCGAGACTCGTTATGCCGAACCGCACTCTATTCTTGTCAGCGAGGAAACGATTAAGAACCGTGTAGCGCTTATCGAAACTCATCAGCGCGATCTGTTCGTCGTTGCGCGCGTCGTCGAGCGCGGACTGCGCGCGCCGTTGTGCTTCGGTAAACAATCCCTCACGACGCATGCTCAGCGAGTTGTCGATCAAGATTACTGTCGCGCCCGCCGCGCTGTTGTCTTTCGCAGCACTGCCGCCGCTAAAAAAAGGCCGTGTAAACGCAATCACGATCAGCAGGATTGCCAGGCAGCGCAGCAGCATTAGCAGGATGTTGTGAAGTGTGCGGCGACGGATAGTGCGCTGCGGCACCTGTCTAACAAAAACAAGCGCGGGGAACTGGACGCGGCGCGCACGTGTGCGACGCACGAGATGCACGAGAATGGGCGCCGCGAGCGCCGCGACGCCGAGAAAAAATAATGGCGTCAAAAACGACATAAGAACCTATCCACAGATTACACAGATTACACAGAAAATAATCTGTGCAATCTGTGGATAAAACTACTTACCAGAGCGACGAGACAAGAACGAGAACAGCGCAAAATCCAGCGGCTGCTTCGTCGTCAACGACTCAAAATCGACATTGTTCGCCGCCGCACAACGTCGCATATCTTCGACATGCTTTCGCATTCGTTCACGATAACCACTCATCACCACGTCCGGAAGAACGGGCATCTGCTCCTGCGTCTCTGCATCTTCGAGCAGCAACACCGGATCGGTGAAATCAAAGTCGAGCTCGTTTTGATCGAGCACCTGAAACGCGACGAGGTCGTGGCCCTTAAAGCGTAGGTGTTGAAACGACTCCTGCAGACTATCCGGTTGATCGTAGAAGTCGGAAATGATCACGACGATGCCACGACGAGTCAGTATCTCGGCGAGCTGATGAAGCGACTCGGCAAGATGTGTCTCACCGCCTGCCTCGAGCAGTGACAGATTGCCAAAGATCGTGCGCATGTGTCCGGTGCGGTTGCGCGCGGGAACGTGCGTGTGAACCTTGTCTGCAAAGGCGACGAGTCCGACCGCGTCCTGCTGTCGATTCAGAAGATACGCCAGCGATGCCGCCAGAAACTGCGCGTACTGCAGCTTGGTTACCGAGCTTGCGTGCGCGTAGTTCATCGACGCGCTGGTGTCGATTAGCAGGTGACACTGCGTGTTCGTGTCGGCGCGATACTTCTTGATGAAGTAACGATCGGTGCGTCCGAGCAGTCGCCAATCTAGATAACGCAGATCATCGCCGGGATTGTACTGGCGATACTCGGTGAACTCTGTCGAGAAACCGGTGAACGGCGAGCGATGCAAACCGGACATGAATCCTTCGACAACCGCACGCGCAAGCAGTTCGAGCGAACCGATGCGTCCGAGCAGTTCGGGATCGAGAAATCTTGCCGGGGTTGTTACTGGCTGCATGTTAGTTGGACAGGATTTACAAGATTTAGCAGGATTGACAAGAAAATTCTGTTAATCCTGAAACATCCTGTAAATCCTTATTACAAACCACTCTTCGGCTCAGGCACCGTCTCGATCAACCTCTTGATCACCTGATCCGAATCTACCTTCTCCGCTTCCGCCTGGAAGTTTAACAACACGCGGTGTCGCAGCACCGCAGGCGCAACAGCACGAACATCTTCACACGAAACGTTGTATCGACCACGCAGTATCGCGCGTGCTTTCCCACCAAAGATTAAAAACTGTGAAGCACGCAACGATGCGCCCCACGTCACCCACTTATTCACAAAATCGGGCGCCGGTGGTGTTCCCGGGCGGCTCGCATTAACCAGTCTCACTGCATAGCGCGCCACCGTGTCTGAAGCCGGCACCTGTCTGACGAGTCTCTGGAAAGCAATGATCTCATCCGCCGACATCAACCGCTGAAACTCGTAATCCTGCGGCGAAGTCGTTTGCTTGACGACCGCGACTTCCTCCTCCTCGGGCAGGTATCCAATCTTCACATTGAACATGAAACGATCGAGCTGCGCTTCGGGCAGTGGATACGTGCCTTCCATCTCGATCGGATTCTGCGTGGCAAGCACGTGAAAGGGTCGCGGCAGTTCGTAACTCACACCCTGAACTGTCACACGACCTTCCTGCATTGCTTCGAGCAGCGCCGCCTGAGTCTTTGGCGGCGTACGATTGATTTCATCCGCCAGCACGATGTTGGCGAAGATTGGACCAGGAATAAATTGCAGGGCGCGACGCCCCGTTGCGCGATCCTCTTCGATGATCTCTGTACCTGTGATATCGGCAGGCATTAAGTCGGGCGTGAACTGGATCCGTTTGAATGTGAGGTCGAGCACGCTGGCAATGGTCCGCACGAGCAGAGTTTTTGCAAGCCCGGGAACGCCGGTGATGATCGAATGGCCACCAACAAAGAGCGCGAGCAGGACCTGTTCGACGACTTCGTCCTGTCCGATGATGGCCTTTCTAATTTCGCGCAACAGGCGTTCGCGCGCGGTGCCGAGTTTGTCGAGCAGTTGCTCGTCCGAAATGGTTAACTGTTCAACCGCCATATGTTTCCTCGATCCATCCACAGATTACACAGAAGATCCAGCAAGTTATTTATAAAGAAATAATCTGTGTAATCTGTGGATTACTGTCCCACTATTCTCAACAACAACTCCTGTGCTTTTTCGTAACGCGGCGCCGCTTCGAGCGCGCGTAGCACCGCGCGCTTCGCTTCCGGCTGGCGGCCGAGGGCGTGATAGGCAGCGGCCACATTGTAGTTTGCTTCCGCTACGTTCGGCGGCGCCAGTGCCAGGACCACCTGATACTCCGTCAACGCCTTTGCATAATCCTTCAGCTCGACGCTCAATTCACCTGCCTGTGTGTGCAGCTTGTAATCAAATGGATTGATATAGAAGCTGGCCTGCAACGCATCGAGGGCCTGGCGCTGTTCACCAGTGGCGACACGCAGGCGCGCAATAGTCTTTAATGCTTCGAGATTGTTCTCGTCAGTCTTAACCAAACCTTCCAGGACTTTCGCCGCCTGGGCCCGGTCGCCCTTTGCTTCGAGGAGCCTTGCCAGCGACTCGTATGGATTCCCGTTTCCCGTGACGTACGGAAAGAGCTCGAGTGCGCGAATGTAATGAGCGACAGCTTCCTCTGTTTGGCCATCGGCGGCAAGCAATTCAGCAGCACGAATGCGAAGTGCAAAGGTGTCCTGAGTGGCGAGCATCTTGAGCACTTCTTCTTTCGAAAGAGACGCAGCGATGTTGTTCTGGGTGCCCAAGGCTTGCTGCAATGGTTTAACTTTCGCTTCGACATAAGCCGCAAACTCACGATCGAAATCACTCTCGGTGAGTTTCAAAACCTGTTGCAGCACTTCCGGTGTACGTACTTTGTCGCGATAGAGCGCGAGCATGCGAAGAATCGCGTCGAAACCATACTTCTCAGCTATGAACTCACAAACCTGCGACGCCTGGAAATAAGCAATCGGAACATCCTGTGGACTCTTCGGACGCATAAAGCCGGCGTCGAGATCCGCCATCTTGAACCAGCGCTTTTCGGTGAACGCGCGCACGAACAACGGATTCCAGTCGTCACCCCAGCCGGGTCGCGCGCGTCGTTCTTCGTAAACCGACAGGCCTTCCGAGAACCAGCGAGGGATACGATAGTCAGTCATCTGCAACGTGATAACGTGAGTGTATTCGTGCCAGAGTGTGCTGCCCCAGTTGAATTCTCCTGCCCCACGCGCGGACGGAGAATCCTGTGCGATAACAAATCCGAAACAGACTCCGAGCGCGCCGAGTCCGGGAATGCCGAGAGTGCGCACGGCGAAGTCTTCGTGATTCTGAAAGATCTCGATAATGATCGGGGCTTTCGGCGTGAACTTATACTTCGCGGTCAGCTTGGCAGCAGCTTCTTCGAGCAGGTTCGCGGCGTAGGGCGCAAGCACGTCACTTTCCTGCGCCGAGGCTTTGATAATGAAAGAACCACTCTTTGTTTCTTTGTAGTCACGCATCGAGTCAAGCAGGTCAAGCGTGTTCTTGGCCCAGAAGTTGAATTTATCACCGTTGAAAGCTTTCTCGACTGCCTCCCGGCCAGGCTCCATCTGGCCCAAACGCAACAACGACATTCCCAGGTTCAGGTGTGCGTCCCACAAGCGTGGCGCGATCTCGGTTGCGCGTCTTGCGAACTGAACGGCTTGTTCGGTGCGCCGCGTGATGGTCGCGTAGTGAGAGAGCGTGTTGTAAACGCCGCCGTACTTTGGACCAATCGCGAGTGTGGCGGCAACTTCAGGTTCGTAGTCTTTATCCTGGAGATACAGCATCGCGGCGCGAAGCGAGTGGGCCTCGAGTGAACGTGGGTTGATCTTCAGTGCTTTTTCAATCTCGGCGGATGCTTCATCGATTTGGCTGGCTTCGAGTGCGATCGCGGCTTTGAGTGCGATTGCTTCGACGAGATTCGGATTGATCGAGAGTGCCTTTGCAAGAGCTGCCGATCTTTCGGCGTCGGCGTCGAACCGTTTGTTTCGTGCGAGATCGAGGAACGCGCGGGCGCTGTTGGCATTTATCTTAAAGGCGTCGTCGAGAAAGAGTGCGGCGTCACCGTACTGGTATCTTTCAGTATACAGCTCACCGGCGCCGAGCTGCGCTTCGAGATAATCCGAGTCAGCCTCGATAGCCGAACGGTACATGTCGTTGGCGTCCTGGTATCGCTCGAGATGGACCAGGGCGCGCGCGACGAGTGTCAGTTCGCGAGCCGTTTCGGGATCGTTGTCGGTGTAGTGTTTGACGAAGGTTTCGTAAATTACTTTGGCGCGATCTTCCTGGCCGATAAGATCCAGTAGCTCTGCGCGACGCAGATCGCTCTCGAGTTTGTCGGCAATCGCGTCTGACTTTGCGGAGTCGGCAGCGGCGCGCTCAAACTCGGCGATTGCTTCTGTGTATCGACCGGTGATGGCGAGTGCTTCGGCGAGTTCGTGACGGACAGGGCCGGTGTCCGGTGTTTTCTGAAGAAAACGTTTGGCGGTCGCTTCAACTTCGGCGTAACGGCCGGTCTCAATGTAGACGCGCAGCAATGCTTTCTGGGCCACCGCATCGGTTGGATTAGAGACGAGTCTGGCGCTCAGTAATTTGAAAGCGGTTTCGTAGTCGCCTTTTTTGAGTTCTGCGAGGCCGCGGGTTTCGGGAACTTGAGCCCCGGCGCCTAGTGCGACGAAAAGAAATGCGCACGCAAAGACGCAAAGATGCAAACCAAGGCGCAAAGAAGGGCTAAATTCCTCTTTGCGTGTTGCTTTAAAACTTTGCGTCTTTGCGTGAAACTTCTTCATCTTATGATCCCGCTTGCTTGATCGACCGATTCACCTTCGCCAGTTCAATAAACAATCGTTCGAGCGTTGCTTCATATTCCGTTTCGGGCAAGTTGCTCTTGCGAGCGATCAGTTGTTCGATCTCGCCTTCCAGTCGCGTCCGCTCTTTGAGAAGTCGTCCCGTCGCGACGGTTGCGGCAGCCTCACCGACGCTCAACGAATCGAGATACGTCGCGCGTGCTAACAAGCCCTCTCCCGCTTCGACCTTTTCATGTCCTACGCCGTCGCCGTTGTCGTCGATCAGCGCGTGCTCGGTGGGGAGCCTGTTGGCACGCTTATAAAAATCACCGGTGAGACGATTCGCGTAAACAAATGCTTCCAGCACCGACGTGTGTCCATCCTGATCGGTATCAGCGTCAGTGGCCTGTAACGCGGCAATAAAAAATCCGGTGAACCGAGTCGCATTTGTCTCCTGCCCGTTCCGGGTTGCTGTAATAACGATCCGTCCCTTAGCCGTCAGACTCTTGATGAACTCGCCACTCGCACTCGACATATTGAAAACTACTACACGACGAGTCGGCAGCGACGATAGCAGAGCGTTGTATTCAGAAGCTGAGAGGTCTGGCCCAACCAAATTAAACTTCGATTCTTTACCATCGAAAGAACCATGCCCGATTAGAAATAGAAAGAGGACATTGTTTGCTTCCAATTGAGTCTTCAGTGTCGCAAAAGTGCGTTTCACCTCTTCCGCCGTAGCGCGCGGCACAGTGATGTGTTTAGCGTCAAACCCGTAACGATCCGACAACACCGAACTCAATTGCGCCGTCCACTCCTCGAACTGTTTTGTGTAACCAACCTCTCCACCCGGCCCATTAATAATGACGACATACTTATTCGGATCAACCTGCACGGGCTTCTTCTGACCATATGTCACACTAAGCGCTAGTCCCACCAGGCCTGCCAATAACAAAATCCGTGGCTTTGATCCGCGCAAATCCGTGTCCTCTTTTATGCCAATCCTTCGCGCTTCCGGAGAAACCACTCCGCACTCAACAACCCAATAATCAGCAAAAAATTCACCGGCATATCCCAAAGATCTTTAGTGACACGCTCCGAATAAGGCGTCTGACGATAAATCAGATCGTCCAGCAACGACTGCGCTTCCGCAGGCGTGTAATACTTCCCACCAGTCTCAGCCGAGATGCGCTTCAAAAGATCGCTATTCTGCGCGGCGCTGTAGTATTCGCGATTCAAGTCGCTCACCAACATGTTTGACTTCGCACTCAAAGCGCCGAGCGTCGCACTGTTGCCAATTAATTCGATTCGATGTTGGCCCAGTTCATCTGCTTTGAACTCTCCCGCGTACGTATTCACCGAATTCAGCGTCGTAAACTTCAGCGGTACATCGACAACGAGGCCCGACGGTTTAGTCACACGCGCCGTGGCATGTGCGTCAGGCACTGGATTGAATTTCTTGTCTCGAATGTCGGCGACTATCTGCACGTTGTCGTCAAGGGCGTAGACTTCCTTTTCAGTCCCGATCTCAACCTGGGCGGGCGTGCCACTGACGAGGTAACGCAACATCTGTCTCCAGAACGTTTCGTGCGCGTTGTTCTTCGAATCGAGTTTCATGCGCCAGCGCCACGTGTCCGCCGCTGTCAGCGCCAGCGTCTGTCCGCGCCCATAACGTTGTTGGACCAGCAACGGCGCAACCTGCGCAGAGCCTTCAACTCGTCGTGCTTCGAGGAGCACTGAAGCCCCCGGCTTAACGTTCGTGAGCACTTCCGACACGGAGATAGGCGGCAGTTCGTTCCACGTTTTTTGATTCGCGCCGCGATCTTCATTCAGACGCGTGATGGGATGTGCCTGACCGGCTCCGGTGAGCACGGGTTTGTAAACCGGCGCGAACGAATTTGAGTCATCAACTGGACCGCCAGTCAGTGAAACCGGCAGCAGGTCGTCGATGGTCGTGCCTTTGTATTTACCGCCATCAAACGCCAGCCGCCCTCCAAGCGCGAGCAAGCCGCCGCCACGTCTCGCGACAAACGCTTCGATGCTGCGCAGCTCATCCGCAGTGAAGAAACCTGCCTCGACACTGCCGAGGATTAGACCGTCATACGAAAACAGCTCCTCTTCAGTTTTTGGAAAACCACTAACCAGTTCATTCTGGTTGCCGATGCCCTGACGATAAAACTTGTTCTCACCGGTGCGTTGCAGCGAAATGAGTGTGACGTTCTTTTCATTGGGCTGGATCGACTCGCGAATCTTGCCGAGCTCCCAACGCGGCTCACCCTCGACGTGCAGAATTCGCAGTGGTCCTTCAATCACCTCCACGAGCGAGTCCTGCTTGTTGTTGTCTACAGTTAACTCGCCGTCGAGTGGCGTGACTTCAACAGTGTAGCGATGAATACCCGGAGTGGTCGGCGTAATCTCGAGATTGATTGCCTGTGTGTCGTTGCCGCGCAGATTGAATTCTTCTGACTTAACTGCGCGACCATCTTCACGCACGCTCAACAGCACTTTCGTCGCACTGTAACCAGTTAGACCAACAATCGTCTCGATGTTCAGTCTTGAACCAACCAGAACTCTGCGCGGCATGTTCACGCGAGTGAGTTCGGCGTCCATCGGTTTCGCAGTATTGCCCACACCTACAGTGAAAACGGGAATGTCGCGCGCGCGCAGTTCTCTCAAAACTGCTGCCAGATCACGCGGCACATTCGACGCCCCATCGGTAGCAAGCACCACAGCAGAGAGCGGCATACCCGAAGAACGCTTGATCGTTTCGTCGAGCGCACCCGCGAGGTCGCTCGTCCGTCCTTCAGCGTAAAGATCGTTGCCGTCTTTCAACCGTGAAAGGTTTCCGGAGAAACCGTAAAGATTTGTTTTGAACTTCTTTTCGAGGCGATTCAGGAAAGAGTCTTGTCCGGGAGTCGTGTTAAGCAGCGCCTGCTTGACGCTCTCAAGACGCGTTGCGCCGCCGGGCACGTCGCGCAGTTTCATACTGACTGAATCGTCGACCACCATCGCGACATAACTACTGCGCGGAATTACTGAAGACACAACCACGACTGGTCGCAACAACAACGTCACCATCAGCAAGAGCAGTGTGGCCCGCAGCGCAATGAGCGCCGCAGTCGTCTTCTTTGGTAGACGAACACGTGGTCTTAGATAAATGAAATAAATGAAGGCGGCGGCGAGAAGAACAAGTAGAACCAGTATTACGGCTCGCGGACGCACATCGAAACCGAAGCGGCCGTTAGTAAAAACGGCCTGCTCATGTCCGAACAGAAACCGTACGAGTTGGTTCATTTTTGGTGCACGCCATTATACACGTCGCCCCGCGCGTGAGCCTCCGAAAGGCGAGCGGCTACCAATGACGTTGGTGCTTAGTAGCTGACAAATACTTACCGGTTGTTTGAGCGGATAATTTCGTACCTTATTTATTTTTTCGGATCCGCGTGTGGGTCCGAGTCACTTAACAATTAATTCATGCACCGATAACTTTCGCTTAGCAATGTGGTTGTACGGTATTTCGCAGATGCTCGTTCGGAGCATTCCCGCCAAAAATGCACAATAGCCCCGGAGGAGGCCTGGTCCCCCGGGGCTTTCCCTTCTCAACCATTATGTGGCTTTGTGCTTTTCTGTAGCTAGAGATTTTAGATTGAACTCAGCAAATTGGCGTGCTATACACTCAGGCCAAGGAGTTAAGATTAAATGTCCTCAGAAGTACCATTTCCTCCGCCCGGTTTCGACGAACTATCGATGGCCGAACAAATCGAATATGTTAATAGGCTCGGAGACCGCATTCCTCCGTTGCCAGCTAACATTTCGGATCCGGACATTGCGTTCGTCGAAGAGCGATTGGCTTACTACGAAGAAAACGGCATGGAAGAAATATCCTGGGAGGAGTTTCGGAAAGAACTGCTTGAACAAATGATAAGAGGCTAGATTTCTCACTAATTAGCTAAAATGAAATATCGCGTCATCCTCTCACCGGATGCTAAAGCGGGCATCAGTTCCGCCGTCCGTTGGTACCAGCAAACAGATCCAGACTTAGCTTTGCGCTTTTTGCTGAAAACGAACGCAACGATAAATCGCATTCGGCAGTATCCCTATGGCTTTCCGCGTTGGAAAGGTTTGATTCGTCGAGCAACTCTTCACCGGTTCCCGTATTCCGTCTTCTTCGTTGTAAAGAACGAGCTTGCACTTATTATAGCTGTACGCCACCAGCGTCAGTCAGATATTCTCCGATTAAGCGGTGGCACCGGGCGGCTGAGTGAGGATTGAATGAACAGCAAAAACTTTCTTAAGCAAGCGCGAAAATACTCGGAAGCTTATCGCGTCACTAAAGGCGCGAAGTTTCGACTCAAGGATGTCGATCCGGGGGATACGCTCGACTTTGATCCCGATGAGAAGCCGGAAGCCGAAGAGGCGCTTAAAGAAGGCGTGGAGGTGCTGAAGAAACTACAAGACAAGCTCTACGCACAGGATCGCTGGGCGGTGTTGGTTATCTTTCAGGCCATGGACGCGGCCGGGAAAGACGGCGCGATCAAGCACGTGATGTCAGGCGTGAACCCGCAGGGCTGCGAAGTCTCTTCGTTCAAGGCACCTTCAGACGAAGAGCTGGACCACGATTTCCTATGGCGTAGCGCAAAACGTCTCCCCGAGCGTGGACGCATCGGCATCTTCAATCGCAGTTACTACGAAGAAACGCTCGTCGTGCGCGTTCATGAAGACTTTCTTGCCGCGCAAAAGATCCCGATCAAAGTAAAAACAAAAGAGCTTTGGCAACAGCGTTTCGAAGACATCTGCAACTTCGAACGATATCTCACGCGCAACGGCATCGTGATTCTGAAGTTCTTTCTCCACATCTCAAAGGAAGAACAAAAGCAACGCTTCCTGGCCCGCATCGACGACCCAGGTAAGAATTGGAAGTTCTCACTAAGAGATGTTCACGAACGCGAGCACTGGGACCAGTACATGCATGCCTACGAAGAGACGATCAGACACACAGCATCAAAGCGCGCTCCGTGGTACGTCGTGCCGGCGGATCACAAATGGTTTACGCGGCTGGTGGTTGCCGCGGCCATCGTCGAAACCTTGAACGGGCTCGATCTCGAGTATCCGACACTGAGTAAAGAGGAACTAAAAGAGCTCGACGCCGCAAAACAGGCGCTACTGGGTTCGGAATAGTTCAGCGCGCATCAAAGACCATCACGCGTTTGCGCGTGCTTGTACCAAACAGCAGTCCGCCTACTGCGCCGCCAGCGGTTCCGAACATCAATCCCACTGGAATCCACAGCTCGCTATCATCAACCCTGGACGAATACTTCGCTGCGCCAATCGCAGCACCGACACCCGCGCCAATCCCGGCGCCAATCAAAGCCCACTTGCCTTTCTGCGCCTTTCCCTCAATCACATAAACCTGGCGCACGTCCGCGCGCGGGACGCTGAAGGGTTTGCCATCGCGATCGATCGTCAGGGTGGTATCGTTCGCCTCGATCATGGAACCTTTGACTTCTCTCCCATTCTTCTGTTTGACAAGAATCTTTTCGTTGGTCTTGATTTGTTGGACGACGGTCCAATCGTTTGAAGAAGCCTGGGCAAAAGCCAGCGGTGCATGGCTCGAAAGCAGTAGTAAAACGAGTATTACGGGCAAAGTTCTAAGTTTCATGTTGTTCTCCTTTAGTCGGAGAACGCAGTGCAAGCATTGTTCCTACTCGTTTTGATAAGGAATTATGGCATCCGGCGTTTTGTGGCGCAGGAAAATTAAGACACGTGGTTACTGTTTCTCCGGCTGTGGTAGCAGTTTCTTAAATGATGGAAGCTTAGCGAGGGCTTTCAAATCCTTCTCATTGGCCATCCACTCAGCCTGATCAGGATAGAGCTGGACAGCTTTCTCGAGTGCCGACATGGCTTCTTTAATTCGGCCAAGGCGGGCGAGGGCACAAGCGCGCTCATATTGCGCTTCGCCGTCTTCGTCGTCGAGCGCGATAGCCTGGTCGGCAGCTTTAAGGGCGGCCGCAAAGCGCGACTGTTTTCGATTGAGAAGCGCCAGTGCAATATACGGTTCGTCCCAGTCCTTACCCAGTTGGATGGCGGTTTGCAAAAGCGGAAGCGCTAAAGCGTACTTTCCGTTGTATGTGTGCATACGACCCAAAACAAGATTAGCGTGTCGATTGGTCTTCATGCGTTCCGGCGCACCCGCGGCGAGCTTAATCGCATAACTTGAATCATCCAGTGAAACCAGATCCGACATAACTGCGCCGAAGATGTCTGTATCGTCGTCGTTATTTTTGTCACCGGCGGCCACGACGGACTCTGTTTCCCCAATCCGATCCTGCTTGACGAGTAAAGTTACCAGGTCGATGTAACCGATCGAGTCTGCGGGATCGAGCTCGATCAACTTTCGATATGTCGCTTCAGCTTTGGGCGCCTCATTCGCAAATTCGTATGCCACCGCAAGATCATGTAAACCGCGCGGATCGTAAGGCTCGAGGAGCACGTAGCGCTCGTAGAATGTAATTGCTTCTTTCGCCTGCTTCTCGTCTTCCGACTCATTGAGGTAAGCGGCGAGCTTGTAAACTGCCGGAGCAAAATTCTCATTGCTTAGCTCGCGTAGAATTTTTGTGCCGTCCTCTCCTTTATCCAACTGCAACAGTGCGAGTGCTTTGAGCAGTCGAAGACCACGGTCGGTGGGCTTTGTCTTGAGTACCTCATCCGCCGCAGGCACAGCTTTCTCAGCATTGTTGTAAACAAACATCAGCACTCTGGAATGGTCCGACTGGCGCGCAGCCACTCTCTTTCCAGCGCGACCGCTCTCGATACTGGTAATAGTGGGACGAAGAGTTTCAGCCACGCTGTGGAGTTGCGTATCGTTTTGCAATACTTCCACGAGATACCAGAGGCCGTTGTTACGAACTAGTCGCAGCTTTATGAACAGGTCCGACGGTCCAAGCCAGCAGGTCGCCTCGGCAACGTCACCTTTTTCCTGCAGATGCATTAGACGCATCGTGGATTTCTCTTCGAGCCGGCCGTAGTCGATAATTTCGAGCACAACTCGGCGATACGCTGACGACATCTGGTCTCGTTCGGCGTCATTCATTTTGGCCCATGCGCCAACGCCCATGAATTCGTCGGTTAACGTCGCAACGTCCAACACTGCTTCGAGGTCTGATCGGTTGCCTGTGGGAATCGCTTTGATCAAGTGTTGCGCCAGCGCTTTGGGACTCTTTTGAAAGTCTTCGACAGTACGCCGTGCCTCGAGCACTTCGAGGTCGATAAGATTCAATGCCGCCGAAGTGACGAGCGCACTCGATGTGTTGCGAATGTGAGTGGCATCAACGAAGTGAGTTCCCCACGTTGGATCGAGCTCGATCCATCTGCCGGCCCAGACTTCGACCCACGCGTGTCCGCCAAACGAGTCGCCGCTATACGCGAGACCGGAAACGATGCGCGCCGGCAGGCCAAGCGATCGCGCCATGGCAACAAAGAGCGCGCTAAATTCGGAGCAATCCGCTTCCCGAGTGGCAAGAGTTAGTGCCGGGTCGGCGCTGTCCACCGACTTCCATTCCAGATTCTGGTGTGTCCAATTCGCGAGCTTTTGGGCGACACTCCAGGCATCGCGATCGTCGCCGGCAATCTCGCTTGCTTGTTTTTTTACACTCTCCTCGTCGGCAGGGAACTCCGCGGTGGCTTTGAGATCCGCAGCGAACTCAAGATCTTTGACCGGCAACGCAACAGCCTTTTCAGTTCCTGCTCGTCTTGCGGCGACTGTCAGGATCAACTCCTGCGCGGATTTCTGTTCGATAGTTTGATTCGCAGTCTTGATATCATCTTTGAGGTTTTCGATTGGACCAGCAGTTTTCGCCTTCACTCGCAGCACGAGACTGCTCAAGCGTTTTTGATCGGTGATCGGTGCGCCACTCGGCTCCACTGTAGCGAGCGTGATGCTTGTCCCTTTTGTAAGAGAAGCAAAATCGGCAAAGGAGTAACGTCCCTCACGATCCATCGCCACTGACGATTTACCCTCGATACCTCCGCCTGCCGCAGTGGCATAGAAGTGTTGACTGTGAAAAGCTCGGGCGATCGAAAGGATCGCATTGGCGATTTGACCCCGGAGACCATCGACTGGCTCCTTGCTTGCAGCAGCAACCGCCGCTTCGAGGTTGTAGCCACCAAACGCCGCGATGCCGCCGGGAACTTTCTCGACAGCTCTCGCATAATCGCGCGTTGACGCCAAACTGCCCTTGCCATCAAACAACGCCAACCCTTTTTTATTATTGGAAAAAATCAGAAATCCATTGCGTACCACAGAAAAATAGGAATCGGTGCCGTTCTTGACTTCCGCGAAGTCCTTAGCTGGTCCAACACCATTGAATAGTTTGCCTGCACTCAAGGCTTCGGCGAGTTTATTGCTTTTCAATTTGCAGAAAGTGACCCATGTGCCGCCGCTGGGGAATTCTTTGAAACTCGGAAGCTCGAGTAAGGCTGCGCCGCATTCAGGCCCCAGCTCAGGGACGACTTCTTTTTGGAACTCGATGCCCCATAGCTTCGAGCTGTCCTGCAGATTCATGGGAAAGAATGTTCCGGCCTTACCGGAAAATGAAGGAGCAAGGTCGACGTTCATCAGGTAGTAAGCGATGGTTGAGGCAGGTAGCAGGGCGCGAGGAGCCGTCAGATCCTTCGGATGAAAGGGCAGCAGGTGCTTCGACCAATCACTTTCGGGGAAGACGAACTGGTGCGTGTTCTCCCACGTTGAGTTGCCGATATTGAGAGCACCGCTTTCGTTGACTATGTAATTGAAATCTTTATCTGCGACGGCGAACTCGGCTACGATTGCCTGTAAATCACTGAAATACACGATCTCACCGCGACGCGCGATGGTTTTGCGAAATTCGTCGTTCGCCGCGAGCGTCTGACGTTCAGTGGGGTCATTTGCATTTGCCACCAGCTCGCGAAGCGTCGCTAAATCAGGCGTGATGATGGCGTAGTCGCCCAGGTAAACAATGTGGCTGACGGCGCTGTCCATCTGCCAGTCAAAGTTGATCCAGCGATGCTCGATTGTCGTGATATGCAGCCCGTTCCACTCGCGATCGCTAATCAGAGAATAATTCTGAAGAGGCTCACGCTTCGATTTCGAGGGCTCTCGCTCGGAAATTGCCTGCGCAATAAGAGGCAGGAGTGCGGGCGCAGCAGCAATGGCGCGTGTGCCGATGCCGATGTAATCCGTCAGATTAGTGAAGTTGTCGCTGTTTTCCTGGAATTGATCGACGATGCGTTCGAACCTTGCTCGATCTTTGACCCGCAGTACGATCGCCCGACGTTGCGCTGTGGGTGTACTATCGAGAGCTTTGCCGGCTGTCCAGCTAGTCAACGCGATCGGCGATTTGAGATCGATCCCTGTGTACTCCGCGACTGCTTCCGCTTCAGCAGGGGCGCTCCACTCGTCTGCGATCATCTGCCTGACGTTGTTGAGAATGAGCACTAAGTTCGCTTGAGCGCGTGGCGAATCCATCTGCAGGCCATTCAGCGTCTCGTAAAATTTCTGTGTTGTCTGGCCCAGGTTGGGAATTGCCGTAAAGTGTCGAACCTTTTTCGGGAACAGATTTTCACCAAAAGGCTTCAAGACGAAGTCACTCTTGAGAGTTGCGGTTGGACCACACCCTGAAGTCGAAGCTTCACAGTCGTAACGCCACGCAAAGCCGGCGAGCGATGCATCTGATAATGCTTTGTTGATGATCTGGCGTGATTCGCCCTGACTTTTTGCTGCACTGAGCTCCTGCCGAAATCTGATCTTCTTGACTGAAAGCTTGAGTTCGTCGTCAAGATCCTTTTTGGCACTGGCCGAATCTTTTGAGACAAGTGCTTCAACGCGCGGAATGTCGGCAACGCTTGCAGACAGTCCTAAACTCTGCGCCGCAAGTCGGCTCACTTGTTTATCTGAAGAAGCGACGAGCTTAATTAATTGATCGACTGGTAGCGACTCCCGGCGATGGTTTGCGACCTGCAAACCGACGGCGATCAGCGGGTCGAATGTTGCAGCCATCAGCTGCGCGAGTGGCAGCTTGAACTCCTCGGGCGTGATCGTGGTCAGCAGCGTTAAGGCGCCAATCTGAACGTTAGCATCGTTTGAAACACCCACGCTCACGTCAGGAACTGGAGCTCCCGGCTTTACCGGTCCTAACGCCGCGACCGTCACCTTCACATCAGTCTTCGTCACACTTGGCGCAGGGCTCGGACGAGGAACAGCGGGCTGGCTGAAGATCTTTTGCAACAGTTCAGTCCGCTTTTCTTTTGACATGAACGGCCAGATACGAGCTATCGTCTCGATGTTCTGTCCGGACGAGGAGTGCCTGAGAATCTTTGCGATCAGGTCCGCTGAGCCGGCCACACTGCGCGCCGCAGCCTCGGCGGCGGACGTCTCGCGGTCGTCGACCATTTCCCAAAGAAATGATTCGAGCGCACGGTTGTTGCTGCGTGCGAGAGCCTGGACAGCGGCCACGCGAACAAGCGGGCGTTGATCCACGAGTAGATCAACTGCCATGTCAGGCGCCGTAGAAAAGAAAGAGGTCAGGCGAGTGATTGCCGCTTCACGATCCACACCAATCGCGTTGAGCGACGAGACGATAGTCTCGAATTCATGAATTGGACGAGGCGGGGTTGCCTTCAGCGTTGTCGCTCGCAACTCCTCAAATGTTCTGTGCTCTGCCGGGGGGAATATCACTGACTGCACGACCGCTTTGAAGAATGGCTCGACTTCGGCAGCGTGTGAAACGGGCACCCGCAGATTGAATATGATACCTAATGGACCACTCACTGCAACCCACGAGATGCCGCGAATCATTTCCCCCTCGGTGTTGGGGAGGTCAACGAGAATTTCGCGAGCCTCGAGATCCCGGAGTCGTGTCTTCCGAGTTTGAATCGAGTCGTCGCTGCCAGGTAGGTCTCTTACACCGCGGACAAAAGAGGCGAAGTACTCTCCCAATGAATAACCGTCAGGTATTTTCTCCGTGTAGACTGTGATTCTGGCAGAGTGTGGGCCGTGGAATATCAATTCCGTACCTTGTTGTTTCCAGTCTGCGGGAACACGAAAGATAAATTTCCTGTCGGCGTTTACCTGGCGCACGAAGTTCGTTTGCGGCAGCGCATAGCTCTTCCACTCCGCTTCACGTGTCTGTGCGGAAGCGACACTGGTACACAACAGGAGAAGAACGAGGGGGAAAAACTTTCGCATTTACTTGCCTTTCGGAAACTCCGGATTCTGGGCCATCGTGAAGACGTAGCGGCAGACATCATACCCGATACAGCCAAAAAAACGCATAAGATTCACGAGCGAAACCATTCCTTCAATTGTGACTTTTGTGCCTTTTTGTGGCTCAATATGCCGGTGCGACGCATAAAGGTGATCGATTCACACACCGGTGGTGAGCCGACGCGCGTGGTCATCGACGGCGCGCCGAATCTCGGCCAAGGATCGCTTTCCGCTCGGCTCGAGCGATTCAGAGACGAACATGACTACTTTCGTCGGGCGGTCGTGAACGAGCCACGCGGTTCCGATGCGGTTGTCGGTGCGTTGTTGTGCTCGCCCGTCGATGATACGTGCGTAACCGGTGTCATTTTTTTCAACAGCGTGAGCTATTTGGGGATGTGTGGCCATGGAACCATCGGCGTCGTCGCCACGCTGGCATATCTTGATCGCATAAAGCCCGGAACACATCGTGTCGAGACGCCGGTTGGCATCGTCGTCGCACATCTCGACGATGAGGGACAGGTCGAAGTCGCGAACGTTCCGAGTTATCGAGTAGCGACTAAGGTTACGGTTGACGTGCCCGGGTATGGACCAGTTACGGGCGACATTGCCTGGGGTGGCAACTGGTTTTTTCTCGTCAACGATCACGGTCAAGAACTCGAGTTCAAAAACCTCGAACGTTTGATGGAGTTTACTCTGAGAACTCGAGACGCACTTGCGCGAGCCGGAATTACGGGAGTCGATGGACACGAGATCGATCACGTCGAATTATTTGGTCCATCACAGCTTGCCGGTGTGAATAGTAAGAATTTTGTTCTCTGTCCCGGCAACGCCTACGATCGCTCTCCATGCGGCACAGGCACGAGTGCGAAACTCGCTTGTCTCGTTGCTGATGGGAAACTGAAGGAAGGCCAGGTTTGGAGGCAGGAGAGCATCGTCGGCAGCGTTTTCGAAGGAACTGTGAGAGTTATCGACAACGTCGTCCATCCGAGTATCAAGGGCTCCGCATACATCACAGCCGAGGCAGATTTGATTATTGATAATCGCGATCCCTTCGCCACGGGAATCGGTCGATGAGTTCCACAGCTTATGACGTCGTCATCATCGGCGCGGGTATTGTTGGATCCGCGTGTGCGGCCGAGTGTGCTCGCGAGGGCTTGAAAGTCGCCATCGTTGAAGCCGGGATAATTGGCGGCGGAGCGACGGCGGCGGGCATGGGCCATCTCGTTGTGATGGACGATTCCGAAGCGCAGTTTGCGCTCACGCGCTATTCGCAACAGCTCTGGGATGAAATACGGGATGAGCTGCCGCGCGAAGTTGAGCACGATGCGTGTGGCACGATCTGGATTGCTGCCGATGACGATGAGATGACGGAAGCACGGCGGAAGGCGAAGTTCTACTCTGAACGCGGCGTACCGGTCGAGATTCTTGACGCTCAATCCTTAGCAGAGGCTGAGCCGCAGTTGCGTCGGGGATTAGTCGGCGGACTTCGCGTGCCGGGCGACAGCGTGATCTATCCACCATGCGCGGCGCAATACTTTGTGGACCAGGCGTTGGCGCGGGGCGCTGAGTTGTCTCTCGGCGCAGCCGTCGAGACGATTACAGACGATGGCATTCGGCTACGTGATGGGACGTCAATCGCGGCAGGAGTGATTGTGAATTCAGCGGGCAGTTGGTCGCCTCAGTTGACTTCGGGTCTAAGTGTGAAGAAACGAAAGGGTCATCTCGTCATCACCGATCGCTACCCAAACTTTCTGCGGCATCAACTGGTGGAGCTTGGATACCTGAAAAGCGCGCACTCTGTGACCGCAGATTCCGTCGCCTTCAACATTCAACCACGTATGACGGGACAGTTACTGATTGGTTCGTCGCGGCAATACGATGTGGATGAATCGGATGTTGAGGTATCCATACTCACTCGTATGCTCGATCGCGCGGTTGAATACCTGCCGGGTTTATGCAGGCTGTCATCGCTACGAACGTGGACTGGCTTTCGTGCCGCGACACCGGACAAGCTGCCACTGATCGGACCACACGCCGAACAGAAGCGACTCTATCTCGCCACTGGTCATGAAGGTCTTGGCATCACCACCTCGCTCGGCACTGCAAAGCTCCTCGTCGCTCAAATCATGAATCGGGGAACTGCCATTCCCGTTGCGCCTTACCTACCAGCGCGAGGTGTCCAGGAGCCCCTTCATGCCTGAGACGGTGACGGTCGTCGTGGATGGTGTTTCGGTCGAGATGCCCGCGGGCAGCATGGTCTCAGCAGCAATCCTTAAAACTGGCACACACACATTTCGGCGATCGATAACGAATGAGCCTCGTGGTCCATTGTGTGGCATGGGGATCTGTTTCGAGTGCCGTGTCGTAATCGATGGCGAACCGCACTCCAGGAGTTGTCAAACAGTTTGCAAAGACGGAATGGACGTGCGAACTGATGGATAAGGTGCACCATGTTTGTGACGTCCTGGTGGTTGGCGCCGGGCCAGCCGGACTCGCGGCAGCGTGGCGCGTAGCCAAGAGTGGATTGCGCGTGAGTGTGGTGGATGATAACCCTGCTGCGGGCGGACAGATCTGGCGTGGGGAACAAGCGAAGGCTTCATCGGTGGAAGCACAGAAATGGTTTGAACGAATTCACAGCGTCGATATTCAGATGATCAACGGTGCGCGCGTGTTTCAGCAACCCGAAGCCGGGATACTGCTTGCTGAAACGTCTGAAGGTGTTTGCGAGTTGCAGTATGAAAGCCTCGTGCTTGCGACAGGCGCGCGTGAACGCTTCTTACCTTTCCCGGTTGGACACTTCCAAATGTGATGGGCGCGGGTGGCTTGCAGGCGCTTGTAAAAACCGGATTGCCGATTGAAGGCAAGCGCGTTGTTGTTGCAGGCAGTGGTCCATTGTTGCTCGCGGTCGCAGCATATTTGCGCGGGCGCGGCGCGGATGTTTTGTTGATTGCCGAACAAGCTTCATCCATGCAACTAATGCGATTTGGTATCGGCGCATTGAGCAAAAGCTCGCAGGCGCTCGCCTTAAAGCGACAACTAAAGGGCGTGCCGTATCAGAGCGGGTGCTGGGTGTCGGCGGCACACGGCGAAGAGAAACTCGATAGTGTGACGCTTTTTCGCAGTGGCAAGCTTTGGAATGTGGCGTGCGATTATCTTGCGTGCGGTTTTCATCTCGTGCCGAATCTTGAGCTCGCCGAGTTGTTGGGATGTGTGGTTGATGAGGGCAAGGTAAGGGTAGATGAGTTTCAGCAGACCACGGTGAAGGATGTTTATAGCGCGGGAGAGGCTACCGGAATTGGTGGACTTGAACTTTCGCTTGTCGAAGGTGAGATCGCGGGATTGGCAGCGGCCGGCAAACGCGACGAATCACGGAAGCTGTTTCCAACTCGTGAAAAGCACCGGAAATTTGCAGACCTGTTGAACCGCACGTTTGCATTGCGCGACGAGTTGAAGCATTTGGCTGCGCCGGAGACGATCGTGTGTCGTTGTGAAGACGTCACGTTGGAACGACTGCGTTCGCATAGCTCCTGGCGGGCGGCGAAGTTGCAAACGCGCTGTGGCATGGGGCCTTGCCAGGGAAGAGTTTGTGGTGGCGCGGTTGAGTTTTTGTTTGGATGGCGTGCAGAATCGGTGCGACCACCTGTTTTGCCAGTTAGGGTCGCGAGTCTGGTTCGCAAATAATTCTTGAGGAAATAAATGAAGATGAAATGGGCGGGCGTGATGCCTGCGACGACAACCGCTTTCGATGAGAAGCTCAACGTCGATCACGACTTTGTGGGCCGGCATGCTAAATGGCTGATCGATAACGGCTGCACTGGAATCGTCACACCGGGTTCATTGGGCGAGAGCGCGACATTGAGTTTCGACGAGAAGCTCGCGATCTGGAAAACAGTTATCGATGCGGTTGGTAGTCGAGTGCCGGTGGTTGCGGCGATTGCTTCGTTGAGCACGGCTGAAGCTGTGCGTCTGGCAGAAAGTGCGGCAGATGCTGGGTGCAGTGGCTTGATGGTGTTGCCGCCGTATGTCTATCGCAGCGACTGGCGCGAGATGAAGGCACACGTCGAGACAGTATTCCGCGCCACAAAACTCTCATGCATGCTCTATAACAACCCCGTTGCGTACGGAACTGATTTTTTACCGGAACAGATTCGAGAGCTCTCTTTGGAGCACGAGAATTTTGAGGCAGTGAAAGAGTCGAGCACTGACGTGCGGCGTGTTACGTGGATCAAAGAGTTAGTTGGCGACAGGTTGGCGATCGCTGTCGGCGTCGATGATGCGATTGTTGAAGGCGTGGCGATGGGTGCGGTCTGTTGGATCGCCGGACTTGTTAACGCACTGCCGCGAGAGTCAGTGGATCTCTTTAACTACGCGATGAATCGCGACTTTGAGAGAGCGATACCGTTGTACAACTGGTTCCTGCCGTTGTTGCGGATGGATACGGTGCCGAAGTTTGTGCAGTTAATTAAGCTCGTGCAACAGGAAGTCGGGATGGGTAATGCGCGTGTTCGACCTCCGCGCCTCGAGCTTGTCGGTGAAGAACTCGATGAGGCGCTCAAGACAATTCGACAAGTTTTAGCCGCGCATGAACGCGGATGAACGCAGATCGTCTGCGACACGCAAGCCGACGTCGAAGGCCTCTTCGAAGAGTGCGACACCGCTTAATTCCGAGTGAGCGAAGTGGATCGAGCGAAACGGTTTTGCCGCCTCACGGCGCGCGTTTCCCCACATGAATCCCGGCCGCGGGCGAATCATCGCGTGTCCCCAGCGCATCACGTCCAGCCGCTCAACGAGATTACGAATGTCTCTGTGAGCCCGTGAAAGATCAGCGAGCGTTATTTCAGCCCAGCCGCGCCAGTCAGTCTCCAATAGCCGCGTCCGCGCGACGCGCGCGTTCTCATCGCAAAGCGGATAGTAGTAAGTGAGCACCGTTGGACCACGATCCATACCACGCTGGTGCGTGGCCACGACGTAACCCAGCGAAGGGCTTTCGTAAAGAACGTTGTCCCACGCGAGTGGAAAGTCGCGCGGCGAACCAGCTTTGGGCCGATCCTTCAAAGTCAGATTAGCCACCATCCACGCGCCAAAATGAAACTCGGCGATGTGTGGCGGTGGATTGTCGCGATAAGGCCTTATTACATAGCGGCCCACGAATTGGGGCGCCGCGAAGATCACACGTCTCGCGTGGAAGCCGCGCGGTGTATGCCCGTCACGATTGATCGTAACCACATCCACACCGTCATTCGTCGGGATCAGCTCCCCCACCGCGCGATCGAGTTGAATATTTGTCTTTACTTTCTCAAACAGATGCTGGACGAGTCGTCCGTTACCTTCCGGCCACGTAATCAGCGACTGCGACTCGTTTTCAGGTGCGACGACTCGCGAACAGAAATAAAAAAGCCCGGCCCAGGCACTCGTCTGCTCGAGTGTCATGCCGTAATCGTCGCGACAGGCGTAGTCGACCCACCAGCGCAGACGCGGACTCGCTAGTCCACGCTGGTCCATCCACTCGCCCATCGAAATGCGATCGAGTGCTGTTACTTCTGCGTCATCGGAACATGCAGACACTGGAAGCGTGAATGCTCTACGGCCTTTTCCGTCGCGCCACGCAATCCAACGGTCTACCTCGGTATTGAATTTACGGTACTGCTGTTTGTCGTCTTCACTTTCCCCCGCGTGGAGATACAATCCTTCGTACCACCGTCCTTTATAGAAGACCCGTTCTTCCGGATCGCGACAGAGAAACTGTTCACCGATTACGGGCTCGCCGTTTTTGTCTTTTGCCTTCAACGACGCCCATCTCTTCAAGCAGCGACACGAGCGGCGTATTCTCTTTCATTGGCGCGGGAATGTAATGCGCACCCCATGGGTAAGAGATCACTCGATTCGAGCCCGAGCGAGATGTGCCACCGGGCGCACTCTCCAACTCGATCAACAGCGAAGTCTTTGAAACCGGAGTTTTGCAGACGCCACGCCGCCGTAAGACCTGCCACACCGCCACCGACGATAACAAGCGGAACCTTGGACCAAGCATCCTGCGGTACTTCAACGCGCCCACCATCGCGCAGACGATGCCCAAAAACATCCGACGCCCCAACAATCTCACCTGCCGGCAACGGCGCCTCAGTCCGCCGGCACGCCGCGAGCGCCACCGGAAGCCCCAAAAAAGCCGCTAAAAGTTCACGTCTGTACATAAAGAGGTTTCACGCAAAGGCGCAAAGGATAAAGAAGGCGCAAAGAGGTGATTCTTCTTTGCGACTCTTTTTGCCTTTGCGCCTTTGCGTGAAACTTCCTTTCTCATTCGAAACGTTTCCACTCGCCCTCGTAATATCGCACCAGCACCTGGTTATCGAGGCGGTTGATTTCCACCGGCACGGGCTCGATGTCTTTCGAAAGTGTAAACATCGCCGTCAGTGTCTGATCGTCGAGAAACTTCAATCCCGGAGGCGGATTCCGCGGCACTTCAAACGCCGACGCCCGCGCGAGAGCAAATCCCCAGAGTCCGAAACTCGGCACCGCCGTGTAATAAGGCCTCACAAAGAGGCCCGCTGCTTCGAGTGTGCGAACGATGCACCAGTACGAATTGCGCGCAAACATCGGCGATGTCGATTGCACCGATATTGCAGCCTCCGGCGTCAGTCGTGTTCGCAACAACCGGTAGAACCGCGTCGTGTAGAGTTTTCCGAGTGCGAATGTGTTTGGATCGGGAAAATCGATGACTGCAGCGTCGTACGCAGGTTCGTTTGTCTGTTCGACCCAGATGAAAGCATCTTCATTGACGACCTGAACGCGCGGGTCGCTGAATGCCTGCTGATTCAACCTCGCCAGCAGCGGGAAACGACTTGATAGCTTAGTCATCTCCGGATCGAGATCGACGAGCGTCACGCGTTCGACCGTCGGATACTTCAAAATCTCACGCAGCGCGAGTCCATCGCCACCACCCAACACGAGCACACGCCGCGGACTGTTTGACACAATCATCGCCGGATGAACAAGCGCTTCGTGATAGCGATATTCGTCGGTCGAACTGAACTGCAAGTTGCCGTTTAGGAACAACTGAAATCCGGCGCGCCCGCGCGTGATCACGATGCGCTGATACGGTGTGTCTTTCGTGTAGACGATCTCGTCCGCAAACATTTCGTCTTCGGCAAGCGAAGTGATCTTGTTTGCTTTCACGAGCGCGATCAGCAGGAGTGCGATCACGAGCACGGCCTTCACGCGCAATCCGACTATCGAACCTTTAATTAATGGTCGCAGCAACCACGTGCCCCACAGCGCCACTACGGCATTCAGCATTCCGAAGATGAGCGACGTGCGGATTAGACCGAGTTTCGGCACGAACAAAATCGGAAACAGGATCGACGCAAGGAGGGCGCCGATGTAGTCGAAGGCAAGCACGCGCGAGACGAGCTCTTTGAATTCGATCTCGTCCTTGAGGATGCGAAGCAGCAGGGGTATTTCAAGACCAACAAAGACTCCGATCGCGAAGACGACGAAGTAGAGCACAAGGTAGAAATAGCCAACGCGAGAAAAGGCGAGAAAGAGCAGTGGCGCCGAGAAGCCGCCGAGTATCGCAACCCCGAGCTCAATATCGACAAAGCGTCGCGCGAGTCCTTTATCGATGAAGCGTGACAGCCATGAACCGACGCCCATCGCAAAGAGATAGATACCGATGATGAGGGAGAACTGTGTGACGGAGTCGCCGAGGACGTAGCTTGCGAGCGTACCCGCAAGCAACTCGTAGATCAGTCCGCAGGTCGCGACGATGAGAACGTTGAGAAAGAGTAACGGAGGACGCTTCACCTATCAGTGGACCGCTGCGGCGATGATCAAAGCGCTGCCGAGAATGACCGCTGCGATCACGATCGCCAACGCGACATTCTGATCCTCTTCGATCTCTTTTCGCACCGAGAAAGGGGTCGCCTTTGCGATCACCAGGAACGCGAGTGCAAAGACGATCAGACCGATGACGACAAACACCAACGTGGTGACTACTACTGGCAACAATCCCTCGATCGGGATCGCCAATCCCAAAACGGCAATTGAATCAGTCAGCATCATTTTCCTCCGTGTAAGCCGTAGTGCCAGAAGTGGAACGAGCGGTAGCCATTCTGTCGAGCATCGGGCGGCAACTGCCGTCGCGACCCGCCGCTGATCTCCCAGCCCAACATCGCAGCGGCGGTGTACAAGCTGACAACGCCGACGCCAAAGATTGTGTAGAGTGCTTTAAGCATCAGGAAAACTCCAGATTTGTGTCACGCAAAGGCGCAAAGGTAAAACAAGAGCCGCAAAGAAGATCTCTCGGCTTGCGCCTTTGCTCACTTTTCGTCTTTGCGTGAAATCTTACTCATCATCCTCCGAGTCATCATCATCACCGCCGCCAAACATACTCTCCGACCAGCGACGTCGTTCGAAGCTAATGTGATAGATGACCATGATTATCGGACCGATAGATAAAACAATCAGTGCGATCAATAAATTAAACCCACGCGTTACGTTCTGCTCGATCCTGACGTTTACAACCGCCGGTTGTTGCCACCTTTCCCACTGTCCCTCCAAACGCAACACATATCTTCCCGCCGGCATTGACGACGAATACGCCGAATCGCTTTGCCCGCCTTCAGTCCACGACTCGCCGTCTTCAACGCCCTGGTAATAAGAAATATCGATCGGAAATGATTGGACCACGCCGGTCTCGTCGTTGATCAGATCTCCTTCGAGATAGACCCACGTATTCTGCACCGGGGCCTCGCCGATAACCTTGATGTTGCGTCTTCCCGACAACTCAAATGGCTCGCTGAAGAAGACCTGCGTTCCGTCTTCATTCGGCAATGCCGCGAAGTTAACCGTTTGAGAAAACACCGGCTTGGTCGATCCGGAAACGAGGAACGCGAGAAATGCCACCAGGAGCAGTGCCACGATCATCAGGAGCCAGTACTTGTAAACCCACCAGTGTTTGTACGGTTGATTGGGTGCGATATTCGACGGGCGTGGCAGACCGCTGACCGAGAATGCCTTTTCGATCTGTTGCACCGGAAGGTACGTTCCGAGCGACCAGTTGATCTCGCCGGTAGTGCGTTTTGTTTTGCCTTCGTCATCGGAAACGTAAACGGTCGAAACTTCTTTCGAGAGCATGTAAGGCGGCGCAATATAATCAACGCCACGCACCTGTTCACCTGTTTCAACTTTCCAGTAAAACTCGCCGACCACGACTTCAACTCGACACGGAGCATCCTGGAAGATTTTGTAGTGCTTCCCGCGATAAGACGCTGATTTCGCAACTTCGTATACCTCGCCGGGCGGCACAGCCTGCACGTAGTTCCAGTGATTGTCACTATGGACCAACCAGCGAAAGCCGATTTGCGGATTGTAAAGAAGATACTCGCTCCAGAAGTATTGCGTTCCGTCGACGGTTACGCTGCGAGCCATCGCGCCGATCATCGTCATCTTTCCTTCCGGCACGTCACCAGTGGTGCCGAGCGGAATTAGCGGCTGAAACGGTGGTTGCTCGAGAGCTTTAAGAAATTGTAGTTGTCCCTGATTGACGTCGAGCAGGGAGTTGCAGTTTGGACACGTGACTCGTTCTGTCTTATCCGGTGCGCGTAGTTCGAGCGGACCACCGCAGTTTGGACAACCCATTTGCGCAGCGCCGACGCGTCGCTCTTCACGTTCGGGTGTACGCGTCGTGGTGATGCCGAGCTCAGCGAGAGTTACCTGTTGGCCCAGAAAGACAAGTGGTGGCGACTGGTTGTAGTCGAGTGTGCCAAACGAGTTGTTAACGCCTGAGAGATCCGCGTAGTAATAAGTCTCACCGGGTGTTAAGAGATAAGGAATCTCGCCCTTGGCGCCCAGGGCTGTGGCGCGTCCGGTCTCGGCCACCATCAACGGCGTGGGCCACGGCAGACCCGGCACTTGCTGCCCGAGCTGTAGTTGATCGAACGATGGCACTTGCACGCCTTCAGGAATCGGATATTGGAAGGTGATGTAGAAGCGGCCCTGTGCTTCGGCGAGCCAACCGAGCCAGCCATTCGAGAAGGTTGCGTACCACTCGTCCCACTGTCCGCCCATCTCGTGACCGAGTTGTGCGCGGCCAGTTAACTCAAACGGAACGTCTTTCCACTTCCCGCGCAGACCGACATCGAGCGGCGAGCCAGTTTCGACGAGTTCGGCGACTTTGCCGAGATCTTTTAATTCACGATCTGTGCGCGCGATTGCCGAGCGGCAGAATTCGCAGATGACGACGATTGATTGCCCGCTCTTGAATTCAACCGGCGCGCCACACGAAGGGCAGTTCGCCACGAGCACACTCATTTAGCGGCTCCTGCGGCGGATTCCTGAATCATTCGTTCCAATACGCGCACCTTGACGTCAGTGGCGCCTAGCATTTCTTTGAGAGTTGTTTCCCAGGACCAGGAGGTGCGCTCGCGACAACAGTAAAGATTGAACGTCGCCGCGCCGAATTCGGGATACGTGTGGCAGGAGAGATGCGATTCCGAAAGCAACGCCAGGCCACTAATGCCGCCGGGATGATCGAATTGATGCCATGCAATCTCGCCGAGAACATTCAACTCGAGATCGCGTATGACGCGCTTGAAAACTGCGCGCAGGCGATCGAGATCTGCAAGCGCAGCCTCGTCGCACCCGCTCGCATCAATGAGCCATTCAGTTCCTAGAGTCATAGTTCAGAACACAGATTACGCCGATTATACAGATTAATCTGTGTAATCTGTGGATTTCTTCATTCGCCTGATAGGGAAGCGTGCGGCAGGATTGAAGGTGGTATCGGTTCGAGAAAGCGCGAGAGCGTTGGTACACCATCAGTCTCCGGACCCCTGTAAACGTCCACCGCCGGATACACGAAATGCAATTCCTTCTTCGCGCGCGTCGTCGCGACGTAGAGCAACCGGCGCTCCTCATCATAATCGTCAAACTCGTCCTGAAACCTGCTCGACGGAAACCAGCCATCAGTCATCCAGATCACAAACAAGTTGTCCCACTCGAGCCCTTTCGCCGAATGCACCGTCGACAGCGTCACAAAACCACTGCTACGACGCGGCGCATCGTTCTGCACCGCTTCAGTCGGATCGAGTGCAATGTCATCGAGCAACTTCGCCGCCGATTTATACCGTTTTGAAATAGTCTGCAAGTGTTCAAGATCGCGGCCACGCCGCTGCACATCGTCGTATTTATTCTTCAACAGTGGTTTGTAAAAACGAAGAACGGCCGACAATTGTTCACCCGGAGTTTTGCCTTCGAGCATCGTGCAGAGCACACGCCCGAGACGCAGCAGTTGCGCTTTGTAAGCAGCACGAGCCGGAAAGCGAAGAAGTTTCTTGAATAATCCGGCTTTGGTTCGTACCGAGCGAACCTCTCTTTGTTCGACACCGAGATGTTCGAGAATCTGGTAGACAGTTGCATCGCCAATGTGATCGATGAGCTTTAATGTGCGAAACCACGAAAGCGTGTCGGAAGGCTTCACGATGACTCGCAAAAACGCGAGCGCGTCTTTGATGTGCGCGGACTCCGCAAATCTGATCCCACCAAACTTCCGGAACGGAATGCCTTGTTTGCCTAGTTCGATTTCCAGATCGAACGAATGTGAGCTCGAACGAAAGAGCACCGCGATTTCACTGAGTGGCACGCCTTCTTCACGAAGCTCTGCAATCCGCTGCGCGACAAACCGCGATTGCTCGTTTTCATCTCGTGCGCTCACCACGACGGGCGCCTCGCCCCCGTCGATACGTGAGTAAAGACGTTTCTTATAACTCTCTTTCACGTCCGCGATGATGGCATTCGCGACGTCGAGGATCGGCTGCGTGCTGCGAAAGTTCTCTTCGAGTTTGATTATTTGTGTCGATGGGAAGAGTTTCGGAAACTCGAGCATGTTCTTGTGGCTCGCGCCGCGAAATGAATAAATAGATTGAAATTCGTCGCCCACGACAGCCACATTGTCGTGTCGTGCGGTCATCAGTTTCACGATTTGCGCCTGAAGCTTGTTCGTGTCCTGGTACTCGTCGACCATGATGTAGCGATACTGGTCCGAGATCTGTTCACGCATCTCGGCGCTGTTTTCGAGCGCTTCGCGAAATCGCACCAGAAGATCGTCGTAAGTTAGCATGTGACGACTACGCTTAAATTCCTCAAACGTATTGAATAGCGTTTCGAGATTGCGCCGTTCATCGACAAACTGTGGATAGGTCTGGTTAAGCACCTGCTTCAGCGTCTGAACCTTGTTGACCATCATGCTGAAGATCGCGGCGATCGTGCGCTTGCGTGGAAAATGCTGCGATTTCGTGAGTCGAATCTGGCGACGCAGCAGATCGATCAAGTCTTCGGTGTCGCTCTGGTCCAACACCGTGAAGTTTTTCTGCACGCCGGCTTGATCGGCAAACTTGCGTAACACTGAATGGCCTACCGAGTGAAAAGTGCCGCCCGAGACCCGCTGGCAACGTGCGTCAGCCAGAGCTGCGGCGCGCGTGAGCATGCTTGCGGCAGCTCTGCGTGTGAAAGTCAGTAACAAAATCGACTCCGGCTTGGCGCCGATCTCAACCAGACGAGCCACACGATAAACGAGTGTGCGAGTTTTTCCTGTGCCGGCACCCGCGACGATCAAGAGCGGACCGTCTGTAGTTGTTACCGCCTTGAACTGCGCTTCGTTGAGCTCCTTCTCGTAATCAATCGCTCGCGCGCCCGCGCTCATGCGCTTCAACACCAGCTTCGTTCTGGATGTTACTGGTAGTGTCTTGCCGAGTTCGAGATCGCGTTTGAGCGTCTTTAACTCTTCAGCCAGATCCGTGATCGTCTGGTAACGATCCTTCGGCGTCTTGGCGAGCGCCTTGGTCAGAATTCGTTGGACCTCAGACGGAAGGTCAGATCGTCCATCGGACGGGAACCGTGGATCGCGGTGAAGGATGGCGTGCATCGTGTCGATGCGATTGTCGTGAACAAACGGCGCCGTGCCGGTGAGCATCTCTGTTAGTACTACGCCAAACGAGAACACATCGCAGCGACGATCGACTTTCTGGCCCAGCAACTGTTCGGGGGCCATATAATTGACTGTACCCATCAATGTGCCTGACTGCGTTTCGACACCGCGAATGAGCGTCTTCTGCTCGCTGTCGGCAACGAGCGCACGTTCCCGTTCTGCCACAAGTTTTGCGAGTCCGAAGTCGAGAATCTTTGCGAAGCCGTCGCGACTGAGCATGAGGTTCTCGGGTTTGAGATCGCGATGAATGATGCCGAGTTCGTGTGCGCGCGCGAGGCCGGTGGCGATCTGAATCGCGATGTCTAAAGTTTCTCTGAGTTGCAGGCCGTTGGTTTTGATCTTTTGGCGCAGCGTCTCACCTTCGACGTATTCCATCGCGATATACGGCTTGCCGTCGTCTTCGCCGACTTCGTAGATCGTAAGGATGTGCGGATGATTCAAGGCAGACGCAGCGCGAGCTTCCTGGAAGAAACGCCTGCGACGATCCTCTTGCGAAACATACTCTGCAGGAAGCAGCTTGATTGCGACGACGCGATGGAGTTTGTTGTCGTAAGCCTTGTAGACCGCACCCATACCTCCCGCGCCGATCGGCTCGACGATCCGGTAGTGAGCAATGGTCTTGACTGGCAGGGGCTTCATGTTTGAGGGACTGGTTATTGTACTCGATTTAGCCGCAATTTTATTGCCGATTGCCAATTGCCGATTGCCGATTTTTTGGCGCTGCACGGCAACAAATTTGGCAATTGGCAATTGGCAATCGACAATAGCGTGATTCCCTAATTAGAACCTGGATCGTAAAATTGTCGTATCTTCAACCGACTAAACGATAGGAGCTACCCCATGATATGTCCGCGTTGTGCCTCGAATCAGGTTGACGACATAAAGTTCTGTACGTCTTGCGGAGCTAACCTCCAGGCGGTTCGGGAGGCACTCGAAACTCCGGATGGCAAGAAGTTTGACTGGGGGAATACCTGGGTGGCCGAGATGTTTATGTCGGGCCAGGCCGCCCAGGCACGCCAGCTGGAGATGGAGCGTCGACTTGGCATCACGCCGGAAGTAAAGCGATACAATGAAATCAAAGCCGGCGTGATCGTTAGCTGCGTTGGGATTGGAGTTGCCATCTTTCTCTATTTCCTCATGGGTGCTATTGCACGGCAGGAACCTCACGATGCAGAGTTGCTGAATAGCATTTGGCTTGCGGGAGTCATTCCGTTCATGGTTGGACTCGCGCTGATCATTAATGGCGTGGTCGTGAGTAAGAAGATGGCCCAGGTGATCGAACGCGAGCAGGAGAAAAATATTCAGTTGGGAGAAGGCAAACCTGCCCGAGGTTTGCGCGCGGCGGATACGAGTGAGTTTATTCCGACCAACTTTAGCGTCACCGATCAAACCACCCGACATCTGGAGAGCAAGGAACGGAAAATCAAGTAATGAACAGGATTGCGGGTTTAGAGAAATCCGCCGCTAATTCTTCGTTAAATTCTCGAGCTCTTCGGGTGTGCGTGGCCAATCGTCTTTCAGCAGACGTGAAAGCGCACGATCGGCGAGGAGTTTGCCGCCCGTTTGGCACGTAGGACAGTAGTTGGTTTCGTTCGATCCGTAACGAATGCGCTGAATCTTGCTGCCACAACGCGGACACCGTTCGCCATACTTTCCGTGCGTCGCCATGTCAGGCCGGAAAGCTGTGACTTTCTCGGGAAACTTCTCTTCGGACTCCGCACGCAAACGCTCAACCCAATCAGTCAACGTCCTCTTGATCGCTACAAAGAGTTTCTCAACCTCTTCATCACTGAGTTTTTGTGAGAGCGTAAACGGCGAGAGTTTGGCTTCATGGAGAATCTCATCGGAGTAAGCGTTACCGATGCCACTGAGGATGCGCGGATCTGTCAGTGCACGTTTTAGGGTGTGATTCTTGGCGCGGATTGCCTGGGCAAACTCGTCGAGCGTTGCGTCAAATACTTCCAGACCACCGGGATTGAGATTCTCGAGCCCCGCTTCACCCTGGACCACGTGCACCGAAGCACGTTTTTGTGTTCCGGCTTCAGTCAGCGTGAGGGTGCCGCTGCTGAACTCGAACGCAGCAACATTCCGACCTTTTGCAGCCTTGCCGCGCTCGTTGCACCAGTGCAACCTGCCTGCGATCATCAGGTGCAGAACGAGCCACAGATCTCCTTCAAAGCCGAAGCAGATCCTTTTTCCAAGCCTGCGCAGCTCGACGATCTTTTTGCCTTCGACGCTGGACAGAGGTGGGACGGCCGTACGCAACAGAAAAGGACTGGCGATACGGACACGTTCGAGAACACTGCCTTTGATTCGTTTCTCGAGAGCCTCGATATAAACAACGATGTCCGGCAGTTCAGGCACTAATTATTGATTTACTTAAACCGTATTGCGACTCTTCACCATTCGCCAGATCCACAGCACAAGGATTGCGCCGAGTATTGAGAGTATGAGACCGGCTGGCTGAAATCCCTCGCCGGTGTCTCGCCAGATCGCCATACTCACCAAACCGCCGATGACAGAGCCGACGATACCTAAAACGATGGTGGCGATGATGCCCATCGAATCTTGTCCGGGCATGATCAAACGCGCCAGTGCACCCGCGATTAACCCAATGATTAACCACCAAATGAAATTTAGCATCGGTTTGTCCTCCCTTTGAGGCGCTTTATACCACTCATTCGAGAGGGTCACAACCGCCAGGAAATTGAGCGCCTCTTTGGAGTGCGGCGGCCTGGCGCCGCTTTGTTATCGATCACGCCCGATCGAGACCAAAGCGGCGCCAGGCCGCCGCACTCCAAAGAGGTGCCACTTGCCAGAAACTCGCGACTGTGATTCGATGCGCTCCAATCAGTTGGATCTCGCCGAAAGCAGGAGGACTTTCCATGCAATTGCCCCTCGAGCGCCAGTGTCTGCGTCCGATCCTTTTACTGGCCACAGTTATTCTGACTGCCGCTGCATTCTTTTCAACACCACAAGAAGCTGCGCAATCATTCACGTTGGAGCAGATCAAAAGCTACCCGTTTCCGAACGAGCTGACTGCATCACCAACCGGGTCGCGCATCGCATGGGCATTCAACGAACGTGGTGCTCGTAACGTTTGGGTCGCTGAAGGTCCCGACTTCAAAGCACGCCGCCTGACCAACTACGAAATCGACGATGGCCAGGAGTTGACGAGTCTGGCACTCTCAGCCGACGGCAAGTACGTCGTTTACGTTCGTGGCGGCGATCACGGCTCAAACTTCGACAGTTCAGTGGGCGTCAATCCCGGACTAACCACGACCGCAATGAAGGTCCAGATCTGGAGTGCTCCATTTGCCGGTGGCGAACCGAAACTCCTCGCTGAAGGTGACGAACCACTGATTTCACCGAAGAGCGATCGAGTTGTCTTCGTGAAAGAACGTGGGATCTGGTCAGTACCGATTGACGGGTCGACGCCGGCGAAGCGGTATTTCTACGCGCGCGGAGACTGCGGTGCGCCGGAGTGGTCGCCTGACGGCACTCGTCTCGCCTTTGTATCCAACCGCGGCGATCATTCATTTATAGGAATCTACACAAATGACTCAATGCCGATCGTATATCTCGCGCCCTCAACGTCACGCGATTCGAGCCCACGCTGGTCGCCTGATGGTAAGCGCATCGCATTTACTCGGCGTCCCGGAACTGGCGGCGCTCCCGAGCCGGTGCTCGAACAACGTGCACAGGCGTGGTCCATCTGGACCGCGGACGCCGCGACCGGTGAAGGACAACAACTCTGGAAGAGTCCGTTCACACTGCGCGGCTCTCCGCCGACTACGCACGGCGGAACAAATCTGCACTGGGCCGCAGCCGGTCGCATCGTCTTTCTCTCTTATCTCGATGGCCAGCCGCATCTCTATTCGATTTCAGAAAACGGCGGCGAGCCATTGCTGCTCACGCCCGGCAACTACATGGCCGAATACATTTCGATCAGCAACGATCGTCGTTTCCTCGTCTTTGCCGGAAATGCCGGAACTGATGCTGACGACATCGACCGCCGCCACATCGTGAAGGTTCCAGTCGATCGCGCGGAGCCCGTCGTGATGACTCCAGGCAAAGGACTGGAGTGGACGCCGTTTGTAACTGGCGACGGCAAATACATCACGTACATCGGCGCCACTTCACAACGTCCGCCACTGCCAACCGTGATGCCTGCGTCTGGCGGCAAACCATTGACGCTCGCGGAAGATCGTGTTCCGAGTAACTTTCCGGCTGCTCAGCTGGTCACTCCAAAGAAAGTCGTCTACAAAGCGTCCGATGGTGTTGAAGTTCACGGGCAATTATTCGAAGCAACAGGAGGATCCGGGAAGAAGCCTGCGATTGTTTACGTTCACGGTGGGCCACCGCGCCAGATGCTGCTCGGTTGGCACTACTCTGACTACTACACAAACGCATACGCGTTGAACCAGTATCTCGCGAGTCGCGGTTACGTGGTGTTGTCAGTCAATTATCGTTTGGGAATCGGTTACGGCTACGAATTCCATCGACCGCCGAATGCCGGCGCACAAGGCGCGTCTGAGTATCTCGACGTTAAAGCCGGCGCCGAATACTTGCAGCGACTCGCGCAGGTTGATCCGAAGCGGATCGGGATCTATGGCGGTTCGTACGGCGGATTTCTGACGGCCCTCGCCCTCGCTCGCGACTCAAAACTGTTTGCTGCGGGAGTCGATATTCACGGCGTACACAACTGGACCGCCGAACGTGCCGCAGGTCTGCTGGAGAATCGTTACGAGAAAATTCCCGATGCTCAACGCGCGCTTGACGTCGCGTGGCAATCGTCGCCGGTCTCTTCGATCGCAACCTGGAAGTCGCCGGTGTTGCTGATTCACGGTGACGACGATCGGAACGTTCGTTTCAGTCAAACAACAGATCTCGTAAGACGACTGGAAAAGGCTGGAGTGACTTATGAGGAGTTAGTTATACCCGACGACACGCATCACTTCATGCGCCACACAAATCTCGTTAAAGTTAACGCGGCAGTGGCGGCATTCTTCGACCGTGTTTTTGGAATGAATCGTGGCAGTGAATAAAATCCATCATTATCCGTGTTCGTCCTGTGGCGCCGATCTTCTTTTCGAACCGCAGGACGGCTTTTTGACGTGTCCTTACTGCGGTCACAAGCAGGCGATTGCAGAGAGCAGCGAACGAGTTGACGAGCAATCATTCGAGCAGCATCTGCAGATTCGTCCCGATCAGATGGCGTCGTTGGCGGTCAACGCACTTGAAGTGCAGTGCCAGAGTTGCGGTGCGAAATCAATCTTCACACCGCCTGAGGTTGCCGGGAGATGTGATTTTTGCGGTGTGCAGATCGTGGCCCAACCAAAGTCTGCGGACCCGATTCTGACGCCTGGCGGTGTGTTGCCGTTTGCGGTCACGCAGCAACACGCCACCGCGGAGCTGCGACAATGGCTTAAGACCAGATGGTTTGCGCCCAATGGCTTGAAGTATTTCGCGCAGCCGGATGCCATACAGGGCGTTTATCTTCCTTTTTGGACCTACGACACGCACACCACCACGCATTACGAAGGACATCGCGGCGAGTACTACTACGTAACTGAAACCTACACGGAGCGAGACGCGCAGGGGCGTGAGGTGCAGCGCACGCGACAGGTGCGACACACGCGCTGGTATCCCACTTCGGGAACAGTCACGGGCTCATTCGACGACGTGTTGATTCCGGCAACGCTTTCCTTGTCGCCCGCTCGACTTTCATCTTTAGAGCCGTGGGATCTGGGAGCATTGCGTTCTTACGACCCTGCGTTTTTATCGGGCTTCAAAGCGCAGCGTTATCAGGTCGACCTTGCCGGCGGATTCGAACGCGCAAAGGAAGTCATTGCACCTGTAATCGAGAGTACGGTGCGTACCGACATCGGCGGTGACGAGCAAATGATTGAGAGCCTCTCAACCAATTATTCTGACATCACTTTCAAGCATCTGCTGCTGCCTGTTTACGCCGGCGCGTATCGCTATAACGGCAAGCCTTATCAAATCATGGTCAACGGCCGCACGGGGGAGATCCAGGGCGAGCGTCCATACAGTGTCTGGAAGATAGCGTTGCTCGTACTTACAATTCTGATCTTCGTACTGATCCTGGTGATTGCGTTTAGCGAGCGCTAATTTGGAGTGCGGCGGCCTGACGCCGCTTTCTCCTCGATCAAGCGTGATCGATAACAAAGCGGCGCCAGGCCGCCGCACTCCAAAGGCGTTTTTTGTGATTTTTGGGGCTTTTTGTGGCCTCACTCATTTCGTAACGCGATCAGTGGGTCGACGCGGGTGGCGCGGCGGGCGGGGAGGCTGGCGGCGAGCATGGCGACGAGGAATAGAATTGCGGAGACAACCACGAATGTCAGCGGGTCGCTCGGGGTAACGTTGAAGAGCAGGCCGCGAATCAATCGTGATAGAGCAAACGCACCTGCCAGACCCAGTACCAAACCCACCACGATGATCTTGAGACCATGGCCAAGGATTAATCTGAATACCTGAGACTGCTGCGCGCCCAGTGCAAGTCGAACACCAAGCTCCGGAGTGCGCTGCCTGACGCTGTAAGAGACAGTGCCGTATATTCCAGTTACCGCCAGCAGTAACGCTGCCACGGAAAAGATCGTCAACAAACGTAGGCTGAATCTTCGAGGCGCGACTGAGTCCGACAGGTATTCGTTCATCGTTTTGATATTAGACGTCGCGGCGTCGCGATCGATCTTTTTCAGCTCGCTCAAGAAAGCAACTTCCGTTGACCGTTGATCCGCTCGCGATCTAATCACCCAGTAATGACTGTTAGTAATCGCACCGACGTTATCCTTATGCACCTGGGCCATCGGGATGTAAATATCGAAAGCCGGAGCTGCTTCGAGACTGTCGTGCTTAACGTCGCCGACGATGCCCACGATTTCAACCGGGCGTGGTCCAGTGTTGTTATCGTCAACACGTAACTGCGCGCCAATCGGATCGTGGTTGGGCCAAAGCCTGCGCGCGAGGTTTTCATTGATGAGCGCGACGGGGATGGTGTCGCCGCGATCGTGTTCGCCAATCAACCGGCCCTGCACGAGCGGAATCTTCAACGCGGGGAAGTAACCCGGAGTGGCCACACGATAGTTCGCTGTGTGCTTATCGTGTACCGACGTCTCCTGGCCAGCGACACTGAACTGGATAGTGTTCCCGCCTGCACCCATCGGGAGTATCGACACCGCTCCGGCTTCTTCAACGCCTGGCACAGCTTTGAGTGCAGCGACAAACTTATCGTCAAACAGTGCGACTGCATCACGATTTTCATAACGCGCTTTCGGCAACGCAAGCCGCACCGCGAGTGTATTCGCCGGATCGAACCCCGGTTGAATCGACTGAACTCTGGCGAAACTCTGAATCAACAGTCCGGCGCCAATCAGCAGCATGAACGAGATGGCCACTTCGCCGATCACAAGAACGCTGCGCCAACGATTGAACCGCGCCGCATCGCCAGCGCCACGTGAACTCGAACGCAAAGCTCCGCTCGCCTCGGCGCGCGCGCCTTGCCACGCCGGCAGAATTCCAAAGATGACGGCAGACACGATCGATGCGCCGATCGCAAACGCGAGCACGCGTAGATCGATGCCAATTTCGTGGTAACGAGGCATTTCCGCTGGACCAGAAAACACGAGCAAGCTGACGCCTAACGTCGCCAGCAATAACCCTCCAACACAACCGATTGCGGCGAGTAACAAACTTTCCGCCAATAACTGACTGATGAGTCGACCTGAAGTCGCGCCGAGTGCTTTTCTGATCGCGATCTCCTGGCTACGCGCTGACGCTCGCGTGAGCGACAACGCGGCGAGGTTGCAGCAACCGATCAGCAACACCAGACTGACGGCGCCAAACAACACCCAAAGCTTGGTGCGTGTCGCTCCGACTATTTCTTCGTGCAAGGGCACAAGATTGATACCCGTTTTCTTGAGATACAGATCGCCGAATTGCTGTCGTTGTCGTGTGACGATGCCTACGAGATCCGCCTCAGCCTGGCGGATGTTTACACCTTGCTTCAACCGGCCGATGAGACGAAGAAAGTTCACCGAGCCACGTTCGTTGCGCAACGGATCGACATCGGGTGCGAGTGGAATTGCCAATTCAGCCTGTGGATTTGGCAAAGCAAAATCACGGGACGCGACTCCGATCACTTCATAACTCTCGCCATTCAAAGTCAGAGACTTGCCAACGATCTTCGCATCGCCGCCAAATCGTCGCTGCCAGCTTTCATGAGTAAGCACGACCACGTGTCTGTTACCCGGCTCATCGTCGGAAGGAAGCATCATCCGGCCGTGTGCTGCCTCGACTCCCAGAAGTTGAAACAGATTGGCCGAGACCTTTTGACCCTGAAGCTGATCGGTTCTCTCGACACCTGACAAGCTCAACCCAATGTTGCCGAACGCCGCGACTTGCTCCAGCGTTTGATTCTGATCACGATGATCGAGAAAGTCAGGTACGGAAAATGGAGCTTTGTTGTTGGTGGGCCGCTTTGACCAGATCCAGACGAGTTTATCCGGATCTCTGTACGGCAACGGTCGCAGCAACACGGCATTCACCACGCTGAAGATCGCAGTCGTCGCGCCGATGCCGAGGGTTAGTATGGCGATTGCGACAAGCGCAAAGGCGGGATTCTTTCGAAGCGACCGGAAAGCGAAGCGCAGATTTCGGGAAAAGTTGTGCAGCATGTGTTTACTTTCGAAATCTCGATTGTAGACAACATCGGCGACCGTTATGCGCCAATCTTCAGTCGATTTATGCCGAAAGAATGCTTCGGAACGTACTGTAGGGGCGGCCCTCCGTGGCCGCCCCTGCGTCGAAAAACTAACCTTCGGAATGCAAACGCAGGGGCGGCCACGGAGGGCCGCCCCTACAGTACGTTCCGAGTAACTTTGATATTCTTCCGAGTTATGGCGATGAATAAGAAGCGCACTTCGAACCCAAGACGAGTTGTATTCGTGGTAGTGCCGCCGATCGAAGAGTTGGACCTCGTTGGTCCAATGCAAGTGTTTACGGCCGCCAACCGCCTCGCGGGTCGAAAGACATACGCGCTCGAGATTGCCACCACAGGAAGGGAACTGAAAGTTGAAGGTGAAGGAGGAATACTCTCGTTTCTCGCTCAATCCTCGCTGAAAGATCTGAAAGGACTGATCGACTCAATTCTCTTAGTATGCAGTATCGGTACGAGATTGACGCGCGACGATCAACTGTCTGCCTGGCTCAGAACGAGCGCCACTAATGTTCGTCGCCTCGGTGGCGTGTGTGTGAGTACGTTCATCATGGCCGAAGCCGGCGTGCTAAACGGCAAGCGTGCGACGTCGCACTGGAAGTTCGGGAAAGAGCTCGCACGGCTTTATCCACAGGTCAAAGTTGAATCAGAACCGATCTGGGTCAAAGACGGAAACATTTACACCTCCGCGGGAATATCTGCCGGCATCGACCTCGCGCTGGCATGGGTTGAAGAGGACTGCGGCAGCGCACTGGCCCACGAGGTGGCTCGCGAGTTTGTTCTGTTCCTCAGACGTCCCGGTGGTCAACAGCAGTTGAGTGTGTCGTTAGCCAAACAAGCGTCGGAGATGAAGGGTATTCAGGAGCTCCAGGTTTGGATCGCGGATCACGTAGAGAAAGATCTTTCGGTGCAAGCGCTAGCACAGCGCGTTGCAATGAGCGTGAGAAACTTTGAACGTGTATTCACTCGCGAGACCGGCTGTACGCCCGCGCGTTATGTGACGCAAATGCGCGTTGAAGCAGCGCGCCGCGAATTAGAGCGAACTGAAAAAAGCATCGAGCAGATTGCGCGTAACTGCGGATTTGTCAGCTCCGACTTGATGCGCAAAGCTTTCGTGCGTTTAGTAGGCACCACTCCGGCGCGTTATCGCATTCAACTGTCGAGTAACAACTCTTAATCCACCGCAATTGCCAAACGATCGGCACACTTGAAGAGCGACAATCCAAGAATGCATGCAATCACGAGATAGAAGTAGAACGTGCATATTGCATTGAGGAAATTACCGACGATGTTCCCCATGTATGGAAGCGCGAACGGTGACGTCACAATAGAAATTATCGCGCCCACCACAAGTGCCACGAGTTGGACCACAATCACCATTCCGAATCCTTTAAAGTAGGTAGCTCCCATACGGCGAATCGTGTCTAACCCGACGAGTGGATTCAATACTGAGCCAAGACTCTGTGTGTAGCCGGCGACTGTGAGAGCCATCGGGTAATAGAAAACTCCCCACGCGATAAACACGAGGAACAGCAGGACGAAGAGAATTCCGGCGCCAAAATACGGCATTAAGTACCTCAAAGCACCGGCAGGATCGCTTGCTTCCGCTCTTGACTGTTCAGCTTCGCGCGCAATCTGCGCACCGGGTCGAGTCTGTTGCAGCCTCTCGTTTGCTTCTGCGAGTTTTTGCGGATCGGCATTCGGATCGGTGATCGTGTCGAGGTCATCGGTAGTAACTGACTCTGATGCCTGGTCTTCATGCACTAGAGACGACGCTTCCACGCCGCCACTACTGAGGACGCCGAACATCAATGCAAAGACGAGCACGATGAGGGGACCCCAGGTAACGATCATGATTCCTACGCCGAGAAATGCTGGAACAACAAGATCGTCCCACAACGAGAACGAGCTGAAGTCAGGCATGAAGCTGCGATTGAGCCGGCCCCACGCAACCTGGCTAATGACGTGTGAAATGCATCCGAACAAGATCATCCACGCCACTATGCCTCCGCGGATTCCTGCGAGCATAAGCAATGCGTAGATGACAGCGCCGGTCAACAACGCAAACTTGTGCTCGAACGGATAACGGATGGCGCGGACGAAGTCTTCCATTCCGAAGCCTGAGCTTTGGAATGCAGCACGAGCAGATTTCTCAACTACGGCTTGATACTCGTGACACAAGTCACCACATAACGGGCATACCGGTACCTTCCCGCCGGCGAACTTCGGACATTGCTTGCAAAAAACGGCGCCGCACATGCGACACACATAGTCCGGAGCAGCGTCAGGGTGATTGTGACAAACAGTTGCGTGCTGCTGAGAAAAAGTCTGTGCGGGTTGGGCCGTCGAGTAGTTTGGCGAACTGCTAAATTCGGGGTTGGACTCTACGAAGGTTTCGAACGAGACGTTTTGCGTGGGAGCAGGTGTTCGCTCACCGCTGAAAGCAGGTTTGAGTTTTGGGACGCGTCCGGCGTCGATCCAACTCAAGTTGCCTTTGCAGACTTTGTCGGTTGGTAGAACGCAACCTTCGACGATCCACTGTTTCAACGTTTCGAGATCAGTTTCGAAAATCCCTTCAACTGTACTGACACGCCAAACTTCCGGTTGTGCACTCATGGGCAATTGTCCTCTTGGATTGGCAGGTTGAAGTGAGACTGCCAAGTGGTGGCCGAACGCCGGGGTTGTGGCGTTCCAATGGGCGAGCGGTTTACCCGCTGGATTGAATACTAAAGCCGTGAATTTACCCGCGTCAACAATTTCTTCCGGAGAATGAGAAGGCGCCTTTCGACCTTAGAGGCTTAAATTCCTGTCTCCCAGTCATTTGCAGTGATTTTGACCATGCCGGATCAACTGTAGGGGCGGCCCTCCGTGGCCGCCCCTGTGTGGAAGTCCATCGAGGGGCGGCCACGGAGGGCCGCCCCTACAGTTACGCCCAATGCCGCCGAGAGATTCATATATAATCTCCGCATGAATCGCCGCCTACTATTGTTACTCACCTTACTAATCGCCCTCGCAGGATGTGGGAGATCAGATCAAGCTCGCGAGGAGCTCACGCGCATGAACGTCGAGTACTCGGAAACCGCCTTTATAGATAATGCACGACAGGGCAACGCCGACGTTGTTAAGCATTTCCTCGACGCGGGCATGAATCCCGAAGTCAAAACCAAAGATGGTCAGACACCTTTGATGGTTGCGGCGCTCGAAAACAAGACCGACGTCGTGAAGTTACTGCTTGAACATGGCGCCGATGTAAACGCGAAGAACAAATATAACGGCACGGCACTGATGTCGGCGGCATGGAAAGGCCACGCAGAAGTTGTCGACCTTATCCTCGCTAAAGGACCAGATCTCTCGCTCAAAGACAACCGCGGTATGACTGCATTAATGTTTGCTGCGTGGGAAAACCACACGCCGATTGTCAGAGCACTCTTAAATCACGGCGCTGAAATAAATTCCGTTGATACCAACGGTTGGACCGCGCTCATGCGCGCGTCATTCAAGGGACACCCCGAGCCTGTGGTTGCTTTGATTGAGAAAGGCGCCGATCTGAACGCAACTGACACAAACGGTAAAACAGCATTGATGATCGCGGAAGATCAGCGACATGCGGAGATAGTTCAACTATTAAAGGATCGCGGAGCTGCCCGATAGACTGAGGAGCAGTGCACCAAGCGTTCCTGCTCCTCATCCCAACATCATTCCGACACTGGGCACGTAACCCCACTTAGCGCGACAAGCGACTGAACGCAAGCGATCGACTCATCAGCACCGTTCACGAGATCCTGCCCGGTCACACCTGCCGCCGGATCGGCGTTGATACTTCCGGAAACAATCAGTTGGTTCACTTTATTTCTATAGTCGGTAAGTTTGCGAATTGCATCGCAAAGCTTCCCTCGGTCGAGTGCGACTGAAGCACCGTCGAGTTTGGTAACGAGCCCGGCCCGATTCTTTTCAGCGTTCTTACCGAGAATAACGACGCTTTCGGTGTCGGCCTTCAACGCAGCAATCAGTGCCTGACATTCCGACATTGTGTTTGCATTTACCTTTACGGCAACAAACGCAAGTGAGAGCACGAAAGCCATTGTCGAGAAGACAAAGGTTCGCGTGAATACACTATGATGGATCCTCATTTTGAGCTCCTCGTCTAAGTTGTTCCAGTGGAACGATTGGAGCAATTAGTTTTTCAGGGGGCGCCATTCTATCAGTTGCATCGTTTGCTTCAAGTTCTTTTTTGACAGCAAAATCCGCCCATTGTTACAGCAAAATTGTCATAGAGAAATTTCTTGACTCTGTTATTGATTCGGTGGTAAACGAACGGGTGCTAGTAAGTCTGCATCCTCGCAATGCTCTCAAGTTGTCCGAAGCTTGAGGTTGGTCCAAGTGTGAAGCCTGGACACTCGAGTCCCAGAATCCTGACCGAGAGAAGCGTTACTCCCACTCTCTAAATTGGTTTTAGTCTGATTCGCAAATGTGGCCGCCATCGTAGCGCTGCATTCGTATCAGTCATCCTCGAACCATCAGGGCAACCAAGGGTCAGTTCGTAAAGCGAACAAAACTGAAACGTTTATCTCTGGTTTATCCGGATAGGGATACGTGTACGCGTTGGTCCAGCTTCCCCAGGCTTGGCCCACGTAGAGTTACTAATATGCGGAAAACCTCATAAGGAGAATAGTATGAAGATCAAGGCACTGAAGCTATTGACGTTAGCTTTTCTGCTAATAGCTTGTGCGCTCCCCGTGCTCTTTCTGAGTGGTAAAACTTCTTCTGAATCCGACCCGTCCCTCGCTGGCCTGGGTCTCGGAAGTCTTGAGACGTTTAATACCAATTACAAAGACTGGGAAGAGCAATACGAAAAAAACGGCGGGGACCGAAACAGGGTCCTTGCAATGGGCTGGTTTAAAGGTCTATCAACCGACAACTCGTACGCGAGTGGTTTAGCTAGACTTAATCTTGTCGACGGAGAAGTTGCCGTCACAATTAACGGCCTTTCGAAAGACGAAGGTTGGGACGTGTGGATGGTTGATAGTGCTCCCGGTCGTAGCATCGCGCTCGAGAATGAGGATCGTATGCAGCGCATCGGTAGCCTAAAGCATGAAGGTAAGACCGCGAGTCTTGTGGCCCACCTCGGGAAAGACGCCTTTAAAACCTTCGACATGGATCTGATCATTGTCACAAAGGAAGGCAAGAATCCTGTTGAAAATCGAACACTGATCGGTACAACGTCGCTATTCCATCGCGTCTATCGCAGTAAACAGCAGGGACAGTATGGCGTATTGGCTGATGCAGATCCGCTTCCGCCCCAGCCTGACCAGCGCGGGGTCTTCAAGCGAGTTGTTGATGCAATCAGCCCGACTGCGTCGGCAGATATTGGTCCAATTCCCAATCCCACAACGCCGCTGCAGCAATCCATTACGCGTGGACGGCAGAGTTTCTTTAACGAAACCTTTAACGGCAACGGCCGCACTTGCGGGACGTGTCACCGCGAGAATGGAAACCTCACGATTGATGCGGAGTTTATTGACGATCTCCCACCCAACGATCCGTTGTTCGTCGCCGAGTTTGTGCCGGCACTCGCAAATAACTTCGAGAACCCGGTGCTCATGCGTAAGCTTGGGTTAATTCTTGAAAACCCGGACGGGTTCGATAATCTTCCGAGCAAATTTGTAATGCGCGGCGTGCCTCATACTCTGGCGCTGTTGCAGAACACTCTGACTCCGGTTGCAGCAGTGCCTGGCGCTACACCAAATCCTGATGGAAGCATTCCTTCACAGGATGGAACAACCGTTCCACCGAACGAGAGAACTGGGTGGGGTGGTGACGGTGCTCCAGGAACCGGAACTCTTCGCGAGTTCATCGTCGGAGCGATTACGCAGCACTATCCGAAGACTTTGAACCGGCAGGCGCCGGGTGATTTCCGCATGCCGACAACCGGTGAGCTTGATGACCTCGAGGCGTTTCAAAAGTCTCTCGGTCGTCGGCAAGATCTGAACTTGGCGGCAATGCAACCAAAGTTCAGGAACGAAGTCGTCAGGAAAGGTGTCGACATCTTTAACAATGGCGGCTCAGTTCTGGGTGGATCGGACCTCGGAGCGGGTAAGTGTTTCTTCTGTCACTTGAACGCAGGAGCCAGCGACTTCTTCTTCCCCGGTGCAAATGCAAACTTCAACACTAACGTGGAGGGGTTGCCTTCACAGCCGGCGGATCTAGTTTCGCCAGCACAGCTCAACCCGCAGGATGGTGGCTTTGGTCGAACAGGCGTATCGCCAACGGGTGGCTTTGGCAACGGCTCGTTCAATACGCCTGTGCTGGTTGAAGCGGCAGACACTGGTCCGTTCTTCCACAACAACTCGATTGAGACGATTGAGGGCGCTGTCGATTTCTACAACAGCACAGCCTTCAATACATCACCCGGCTTCGGATCTTTAATCGGTGGGATCAAACTTGAAGCCACCGAAGTTGTCGCAGTCGCGGCGATGCTGCGCGCCATCAACGTGTTGGAGAACGAACGATCGGCGCGAGACTTGATCGATCGCATCAAGATCGCGACCAGCCAGGCGCAAGCTCAAGAGCTTTCCAATCTGGCGGTAGCCGAGATCGACGATGCGATTGAAGTGCTTGTGGGCGGCGGTTTACACCGAACAGCTCAGAAAGAGTTCAATAAGGCTCGCGGCAACGCCATAAAAGCAGGAAACGCAGCAACTGCCAGTCAGAGGATCACGGAGGCCAACAAGGCTCTTGCTAATCTGACCACGGCGAAGAACGACATCATCGACCCGTAACTTTCGACTACGCATACGTCCGCCATCACCGCGCAGTGGTGCACATTTGCATGATGCAGACGATGGACTCTGGCCCATCGTCTGCATTTTTTGCTTCTATTTGTGGCTTACCTACCGGGTTCGTCGAGTTTGAAGACGATGAACAGCAAATTTTCCGGAGTGTTCGATCTGCAGCGGCATTCCATTTAGGATCGAACCAGGATTAGGCTATGTCAAACGCTTGCCCGGCCTCGTGCTGTCTTAATTTGGATTTCTCTGTGCAACCTTTGTGTCCTCTGTGTCTCTGTGGTTAACAAGTTTGCAGGGATAGATCACCACAGAGACACAGAGGACACAGAGGTTTGCACAGAGAAGAACCTCAAACTAAGACACTACCCCCGGCCTCGCTGACCGCGGCGAGACTCATATTCGTTAACGAACTTTGACTTTTGGTAATCCTCTAAATAGAGTCGGGCTAGTGTCACTTCACAGTCGAACCTGAAAGCGCTCCGGCTTTTGTCCGCTGTCTCGGTGAGAACCTATACTTCAAGAGGTTTGAGCTGAACTCGAGGATTGCTTTCGGCTTCACGAACGAACCTCTGGCGTCGTTGCTCTTAAAATGAACCGGTGTTTCACCAATCTTGAGACCGAGTTCGCGGGCCCGGATCATTATCTCCGCATCGGCAAACCAATCGTCCGATTTGAGTTGTAGCAGTTCGTATTTATCGCGCCGAATGATCTTAGGTTTGGAGTTGATGTCGCGGACTTTGAATCCGAAAAGCAGACTGAAGATTCCGTTGTACACTGCGGAGATGAAGCGTCGATACAAACCGTCATCGCGTATCACGCGATATGTCTTCGCCAGATCGAGATCCTCCAGCTCACATTTCAGAAGACACGCGATTATCGACTCCGGCGGAAATTGCCCATCGCCGTCGATGACTCCAATGTACGTACCACGTGCGGCGTCTAGACCCATTCGCATGTCCCATCCCATCATTCCCTGCTTGGGACGAATCACTGTGCGGATATTGTCTGAGCCTTCGGCGAGTTTTTTGACTACCTCAGGAGTTTCGTCATCGCTACCCTCGATGTAGTTTCCGACGAGCACGAGCTCCCAGGAAAAATTGCATCGCGACAACGTTCGCTGCAAACGCTGTACGAATGGAATAATATTCTGACCGCTTCGGTAACAAAGGACTACAAGTGAAAAATGTGGCTCGGGCACGCGTCGATGTTATTACGTATTCCAATCTGGCTGCAACGACAGGCTTCTAATTAAGCATGATGCGAATCCTCGTAACCGGTGCCTCGTCGCCTCTCGCAGTTGGCGTGTTGAATCAGTTGCTTTTGAATAGCGAGCTGGAACTTTGGTGTGGCCGTCACCGGAAAGATATACCAATCGTCGATCCGCGGTTGCACGTGATCGATCTGGACCTCGAATCCGACGTCAGCGAAACTTTGTCGCGCATTCACTTCGATCTCGTCGTTCACTTTGCCGGAGTGACTCACGCGTCCGACGAACAGCAATACTGGAAGATCAATTACGAAGGAACAGTTCGACTTGCTGAGGGGGTGTGGCGAAATGGTTGTCGTCGCTTCGTATACATCAGTACGCGTTGCGCGACGCGTGGCAGTGGAGCGTATGGCGAGTCGAAACTGGCAGCAGAGCAGGAGCTTCAGAAGCTGGAGTGGGAAAGTCTACTGATCATCCGTCCGGCCGAAATCTATGGAGGCGGCAACAACGAGGGCATCGATCGAATGTTGGCGACTGGACGCAAGTGGCGAGTCGTTCCTGCATTGTTTGGCGACTCTAATATGCTGTTCGCGCCGATGCATGTGGATGACTTCACGAGACTCGCCGCGGAACTGATCCAACAACATCATAACGGCGTCAGAATTGAAACCGTATGCGGCCCTGAAGATCTAAGCGGCATCGATCTGGCGTTGCGTGTCAGCAAGCGTTATCGCGCAGTCCCCATACCGATGTGGTGGCCGGTGGTCGCGGTTGGTCTCAAGGCGTTGCACAAAATCGGGATTGCGATCGTGAAGCCGGATCAGTTGACTCGTTTGATCAGTGAAAAGACAGGAACCGCTGCGAGTGCCAAAACCCCACGCGGCGGACTGAGGAGTTTTCCGACGTAATAACACCTTGCTCGTAACTTGCTAGAGAATCTGTGTAATCTGTGGATAAGCAGTTATGGCGAGATGGTTAGCGTCTTTGCCTCACTTGCGACACCTCGCAGCTTGACCTTTAACTGCAGTGCTCCGGTAGGCACGTTATCGGGAAGCCTGACGACGATGTAAGAACTGCTAATTCCGTTAATCGAGAGTCCCCCAACATTTTCAACCGGTAAGTTAACGCCTGACGCTTCGACAACTAATACCGCCGGATCACTGAGATTCGATTGCGTTAGTCCGAGAGCCGAAGTGAGAAGAATGATCCGTGTGCGCTTATCGACGCTGAAGTTGTGAGGACTAGACAACCCGAACGGTCCCCTGACAAAGGTAACTGAATCAAGTGCGACAGCATTGTTAGTACCTTCTTCCGCGTAGATCACGGGCGTCGAAACAGTCGCGGCCTCGTACGCAACAACTAAGTTCGAAGCCGGCACTACTATCAAACCTTCACCCGCGCCGAACCCAGTGAGAGGATCGTTAGTGCCTAACTCATCAGGACGATTCACTGGTGCTCCAACATTCCCACTCCATACATTCGTTCCTGAAACTTCATCAACGGCATACAACTTTCCGCTCGTCGAGCCGATGTAGACCACGCCGTTCACGACAATCGGAGCTGAGCTAAGAGTTCCGTCGCCTGTGAATGACCACTTCAGTGTCGCCGGAGCTGATGTCCCTCGCTTCCAGCGTGGATACGTTGAGAAAGAAACCGGTGGAACCATGAAACGCGGGCGCTGGTCCCGTGGGGATCTCGGCGACTGGAATCCCGGTTCCGGCGTCAAGGGCGACGTTCCCAATGTTGTTATCGCGTATGTAGACACGACTGTTGTAGAAGACCGGCGTTCTACCCGATATTCCAATGCCCGATGAGGTGGTGCGCCAAATCAAGCTGCCTGTAGCTGGTGCAAAAGCAAATGCCTCGCCTGAGTTGGTCAAATAAACTGCGGTCGTTGTTACCGCTGGTGAACTGTTCCCACTACCCAACTGCGGCACGCTCCATTTGATAGTGCCGTCCAACACGGACACAGCGTAGAGAGTTGAAATACTATTAACGTAGACTGTTCCCGCCGCGGCAGTTGGTGGCGACGAGAATGCCTGACCCTGAAGCTGTCTCGACCAGACTTGATTTCCCGTAGTCGCATCGAACCCGCGCAGTAGGCCATCGCGATTGAGTGCAAAGACACGCCCATTCGCATAAGCGATGTTGGGATAACCGCCGATTTCGATTGGTCCCCATACCGTCGCACCGGTTGTGACGTTGAGGGCTTGAAGCGTTGATCCCGCCGTTACGAAGACCTTGTTAACAGCGATCAATGGATACGAGACCGAGCTTCCCAGGTTGCGCGACCAGCGCTGCGTCAAAGGCGGAGTGACGGTATCGAACTGCGATCCAGTGTGAGCGGCATCGATTTGATAAGCAACCGACTGAGGTGGGCCAACGGGAGTCGGCGTCGGACTTGGAGGTGGCGGCGGAGCGATTGTGACGTAAACGGCGGTCATTGTTTGATTGCCGTTCATATTCACGTTTGTCGATCTGCTTGTCGTCAGGTCGGAGCCGTTTTGTTGCCACTTTTGGAAGTAGCTGTCGCCGCCTCCGCTAATGGGTGCAGTCATGGTAACAGTGGTGAATTGTTGATAGGTTCGGGTGAATTGAGTAGTTCCGTTGCCTGAACCTCCAACGTCATTTGGACTAACGTTGATAGCGACACCACTGCTCGGATTCGTTGAACCGACTGTCAATACATACGTTGGTATCGGCCCATACACCGCGGTCATCGTGTGATCGACGTCCATCCCAACAAGCGTTAAGCTCGAAGACGAATAGTCGGCGCCGTCTCTCTGCCACTTAAGAAAGATCAGGTTTCCCGGTGCAGTGGTAGGTGCGTTTAGAGTCACCGTAGTGTTCTGATCATAGGTCAGTGTAAACGGTGTGGTTCCGCTTGAGACGCCGTTATTGTCAGGAGTTGTTCCCACAACTATCCCGCTATTCGGGGTGGAAGATGCAACCGTAAGATTCCGCAGCACCGGCAAACTTATGAGTAACGAATAGGCTCCCGTTGTATCATCCGGGTCGAACGCGTTGGCCCAGATGGTGTAGGTGCCGTTCACCGGCAGAGTAATGAAGCCGTTTGCTGGGATGCGGGAGTTTGTCAGACCTCCCCCGTCATCGTTGAACGAGAGTATCGATCCATCCGGCCGGTTCAGAATCAGGAACGTATCAAAGTCGTTGGACGACATCGAGATTGCGATGCGCGTTCCCGCGGACGCGCTAAAGCTATAGGCATCGTAGAAAGTGCCGTCGTCCGCCGGACAGTCACTCGTCGTGAGATTTCCATTTACGGTTTGACCAATACTGATGGGCGTGGGTGCACATGGGCCACCGCCACCCTGGGTGATGGTGAAAACCTGACCGCCAACAACGATGGTGGCGGTGCGCTGTGGCCCAAAATTGGGCGCGACGGTAAAGGTGACGATCCCATTTGCCGTACCGTTTGATGCGGTAGTTATGAACGAATCACTTGCGACAGCAGTCCAATTGCAACTACCCGACACTGTGACGTCGAAGGCGCCACTTCCGCCCTCGCCTGCAATGAATTGGCTGGTTGAACTAATCGACGTAACACAGGTATTGGCTTCTAAAAATGAGGCGATACTCGGATAGCTGGCACTGAATCGGCCATAGATGTCCCACATCTGTGAGGGAGGTCCACCACATGAGGATACGCCTCCGCTCAGGGTGCCGATTAATCTTGGCCCACCCGGATCGGATGGGTTGCCGGTCCAAATTCCGGACCCGGATGATCCGGCTTCGGTGATGCCGGAGCTCCAATCAACCCGCAAGCACTGGTCCCCGAGTTGACAATTGCCCGCAGCCGGTTGTCTCGCAGTTCCAAAAGAGATGCGTTTATGGGAAGCCTGGGGATGGTGAATACCCGCGCTTGCGGCTGTGCTATTGAAGGCTGAGGCATCCCAACCCGAAAAGAAAAGACCGCCAGGCACGGAACCTGTCAAAAACAGAAGACTGAAATCACTCGACGATCCAGTAGCCAAAAGCTTCGCACCGGTTGTTGTGGGCGTGCCGAAGGGTGGTGTATCGCCTGTGTTGTAGTTCCAGTAGACGACGGCCGATTGAGCTTCTTGCTGAGTGCTGATGCAATGTCGCGCGGTCAGGAAATACGGCTTTTCATCGTTAGCTGTGTTGTTGAGGAGCGTGCCCGTGCAGGCGGCGACGAAGCCTCTGGTGACAAAATCAATCCTGCCAACTGACTTGGCAACATTTTGCCAATCCGCTGTTACATCAAGCTCGCATGAGGCCGCGGGCCCTTGGACCACGGGCAGGTCTTTGTAAATGTGAGCAATCGAGCTGACTTTGAATGGGATCCTGGGAGAGTTGCCTTTCGCTGGTGTGAAGTATTCGATGATAGCGGTGTCGCCACGTATCGTCGGGGTCCAGAAGGTGCCATCTTCCGACTCGCCGCGCCCCACGTATGGGCCATAGTATTCGTTTGGATTAGCCGGCGAATAGACAAAGACTCTCGCCCCTTGAGGCAACGACATGTCTTTGAACTGCACTCGTACCGCAACGGCTCCCTCGGACACGACGCCGGCAACACGAATGTATCCTTCGGTCAGTGTGTAAACGGCGCTATCCGATACAGGGTCCAGCGGCGTTTGCAAAGGCCGCACGACGCCGATGTGTAAAACCTTCTCGTCCTTCTTCCGTTTTTGTTCACTTGGACTTAACTGACCGAGTCGTTTGATCTTTTTGGAATCGAGTTTTAGGTGACCGTACATCCGGCTTTGGAAGGGAACCTCGCCACGCACCGCTTTCACGGCGTTGGGAGTGTTGTCCTTCACTTTTGGCTTGTCCGGCGCCTGAAAACCGGGGACAGACTGGCCATAGGCCGCGGCGGCTAAAAATAGGACTGAGAAAAATACGATTACGGCGCGTGAGGTCGTCGCGCAGACCCGTGACAGGCTTGGGGGACGAAAATTCATCGGGTAACTCTTTACTAAAGGTTACGATGCTAAAAAGTCAAGCAAATTACCATTTGGGCGCGGATTGGACGTACTGTAGGGGCGGCCCTCCGTGGCCGCCCCTGTGCCGAATTCCACGCAGGGGCGGCCACGGAGGGCCGCCCCTACAGTACGTTCCTCAAATTAGAAATCAAGCTCGACGTAGACCCAGTTGTGATCCGAGAGTCGAACACCTTGGTCTTCCGGGATGTCCGACGTTCGTTGACTTTGAATAACATCGGGACAGTGCTTGAAATTATCGCTACTCACCAACGCTTGCGAACACTGCGCACGACCATCGGGAACCGAAATCTTGGTCATTGTTATTGAACCACTATTCGCCTTGTACAGAATGAAGTCGATGCGCCGAAGATCGGCCGTTCGAGTATTCAGACCGAGCGGCATATCGGCGATCGAGTTTGTATCCCTGTCTCCCCAATTCGCTTCGGCTATTCCATTCGTCAATCCGGTTTGCCACAGGTCACTGAATCCTGCGCTAGTGAACAGATCAAACTGAAAACCGGAAGGCTGTTTAGTAGTGTCGAGAGTGAGGTTCAAGTCGCCCATGATATAGATAGGTAGACCACCCGTAAGCGTACTCGAGATCCAACTCAACAAATCCTGAATCTGTGTCACTCGTTGCACCGATTCCAGCGTGCCGCTGCCGGCGTCTCTGCACCTGGAAGGACACAAATGAACATTCACAACATAAAACTGTTTAGAGTTATGACTGAACTTCGCTGCGACAACACTACGACGAATATCCGTGTTGTTGTCCCAGCCGAAAGTGGATGAACCACTGGTGGGATTCGTGCCATTAGCCAAATCGTAGGTGTACGTTTGGATGTCAGTTAGACTATTCCTCGCCCAAATCGCATTACCGTCGCCCAAAGCCCCATGATGCTCCCGGTATACGACGCGCCTGAAGCCGCCATTAGTAAAGGCCGTATCCCAATTTGGAATATCTCCTTCAGACACCTCTTGAGCAGCAACCAAATCACTCGTCGCTGTGATCTTGTTTGCCTGTTGGTCGTAGGCAAATGAGCCACTGGTCAACATACCGTGTTGCAAGTTGGCAGTCACCATCGTTAATGAAACGCCTGGAGATGGTTCGGGTGTTGGGGTTGGCGTTGGTGTCGGAGTAGGTGTGGGCGAATCAGGAGTAGCCACGACGAAGTTGTCGAAGATGACTTGCCCCGGCGCATGATCTTCCAGTTTCCAGGTGCCACCTTTGACTTCAAAGGTGATTGACGCCGTGGAGATTGAAGAGTGCCATGTCTCGGTGAATCGTTGCGTCCACGTTCCCGGCACTCCTCCGCTGCCGGGTGCCGTGTCTAAGTACACACTACCCGAATCGTTGCGAATGCGAAGGAACCGGTGGTTGGTTGTGTCATAGGGTATCGAAAAAAGTGTGGTCTTGGTCGACCCGATCTTCCTCAAACCAATGAGATCACCGCCTGACACGTAGATCCGATAATAGGCGTTGACATCATTGCCGATAGTGAACATCGCATCGGCGTCAGTGTTGGACTCCGGAGCTTTAACCAACTCAACATAAGTGTAAGCGCCGCTGAAATTATAGGTACTGTTCGTACGAATACCGCGATAACTGGAGCCGTTGATATTTTGCACCAACGGACCTATCTCCAGACGTTGCCCGGTTTCAGCCAACGTCAGACTTGTATTGGTGAAACCACTAAACAGATTCGTGCCCCACTTGCCTGTGTCGAGAGAATTGTCATTGAAGTCATCGCTGACAATCGTTGCAGCCAGAGCCGGAGGGAATGTAATTAGCGTACAGATCGACGCAACTAGGATGAGAGAAAAAGTTATTCCGATGAGAACTCTTGTGTGTGAAGGGAATACTCGACCCAGCAGTCCTGACATAAGCGACCTCCTAAGTGTAAAAAGGAATGGTTTTACTGTCGGGGCTAGCGACGAGTTAAGAAAGGGAGAAGATTGGAGAGATTTTTACTACTACATTGTCGCAAAATAATGTCCCCTTTGACATGCCGAAAGCCGCTTCTATATATTGTCGCCTCACACTCAACCGGTAAGTACTTGTCCGCAAGCCTTACATCCTTTTAACTGACAGCTCTAACAACAGGAGAAATAGATTTATTATGAACTCGCTCTTCACCTTACGGCGGAAGACTGCTGTTGTGCGGCCCACCCCTAACCCGCACAAAGCGTTGATCCGGATCGTTGCTCTCTCACTAGTATCTCTCGCGGCCCTGGGAATTCAGGCGTCGGCCCAATCGTGGAGTCTGACGACGGCGCAGCGTCAGGCGTACCTTAATTATTACGCGCCCGTCATTCTCAAATGCGCAGACGAAAATAACAGCAAGCAGGGCCGCGACTGGATCACCAATTTTGACTTCGATCAAGACGGTGACTTTTCCAACAATCGCCTCAACTGGCTCAACGTCCCCCAGTACGTCAACGCTTCCGCCAACGGACCCAGCGCCTACGATCGGTGGCGCATCCGGCCAACGCTTTACACCGCTCTCATCGAATACATGGAAGGTGGCAGCAAGTCTTTGGCACTGCTCTATCACGTCTATAACGCGACCGACAAAGACGGCAACGACATACATGACTGGGAACGCGTCGAGATCGTAATCCGCGGCGTGACCGGCACACCGGGCGCCGGTGGCGAGTTCATCAACCACGTCACGACCACCGTGCACAAGGAGCAGATCATCAGGCGTTATTACGACGCAGGCGGGATAAACGTCATGCCAACGGCGACCGGCAAGCACGCTCTGATTTGGCAAGCGGATGAGAGCGACGCAGACGGCTTACCCCTGGGCCATCACGCGCACGCGCTGTGGCACGTCAGAACTCCTTACAGCACGATCGCCACGCAGATGAACTCCGCGGCGGCCGCGGAAGTTGATCTTCCTCAGGAAGACGATAAGAACGTTCATTACGTCTTCGTGCCCGAAGGGTCGCAATCGGCAATCGACACGTGGCGCGCGCAACCCGTGACTTACACGACCGCGTCGGGGCTCGCCAGCCGCGTTGATAATTCGAACGAAGTGCCCTGGTATCAGACCAAGCGCATTACTTACGAGTTGCAAGACATCGCCGACATCGTGTCGACTCACTGGCAAGGGAACGCATGGTATCTCCACTGGCTGACGAATGATTACGTTGACGTGTTGATGGAGAGTCCGGTTATCAACGAAGCTGGCCAGGCCGAGACGAACACCGGACTGCAACGCTTTTACGTGAGGTCACGTGACATCGGCAGGTCAGGGTTTGTCGGTGCTGATGAAGCCTTTATGTATAAGAAGCAGTTCACGGGCAGCTACTCGGCCGAGTTGAATTCGGAAGCGCCTTACAGTGGAGATGATTTCCACGCTTTCGAAGGACTCGGCCTCGACAGCTTCGGACGCAGCCGCGGCGCTGCCAGCGGCTACCTCAACTCTCATTACGCTTTCTGGTGGCAACACGATTACTTTGTGCATTCGGGCGTCATCACCAGTGATCAGACATACCATGAAGCTGGGACATGGCTGTTCGGCCCGTGGTACACGGCGGCCAGCGGCGGTTTCGACGGGCGCTGGGTGCAACTCTTCGCGGACCGTGCGGGTATGGAGCCGTTCACGATGCTGAGCTTGTCGGTAAGTCATCCCTCTAGCCGTTGCGGCAACGTGTTCTACGTTACGGCTAAAGCGACGGGTGGTCTCTCGCCTTACGTCTTCACGTGGGTGAATGCTACTCCGGTGTCGCCGTCGTACGCTCCAACAAACATGGCGGAGATGACGGCGGGACAAGGCAGCGTCACCGTTCAAAGCGCCGATGGGCAGATGCGGACGTACAGTATCAGGGTGCCGTTAAACTGCACGGGTGGCGGAGGAGGCGGCGGACAAATACCGTAAGTTTTTTATTTACTAACGAGTCCGTTCCACGACCACTTCGGGATGTGCAGGCCGTTCGGCACATCCTCTGCCGAGTCGTGGTAACGAGACATCGTGGTCGTGGTTGCCCACGCGAAGTAGTCGTGCAACACGCGTCGGAGCCGCTCGTCGCCGGCAAGTCCGGCATCGTGCAGGGCCTGATCGAAACAGGCTATCGCTCGCTGGTCCATTTCCTCGTGCGGACCGTTGCCGCTGTGAATACGCACGACGGACGTCTCATCACCGTACTGGTCTGAGTACGTAGTTGGCCCACCGAGCGCCTCGGCCCAGTACGCGGCGAGGCGCTCGGTGTGCTGCGGATGGAATCCGTGGCTGAACGCATGGCTAACTATTTCGTCCTCCAGCACACGCGTGTGCCAGGCGTGGGCCAACCTCAGCAGTCCGTCGAGACCGCCAGCGGCTTCATAGACCGTTTGCATGGGTTCAGTATATCACCCGAAGGTTGTCTTAAATCGGGCGGCATAGCGGCGGCTCATCACTAATGGCTCGGCCAGTTGGCGAATGTGAATGCGGTAGGATCGATTGAACCAGCTTTCGAGTCGCTCGACGTATTCGACATTGATGATCGTCGAACGATGAATCCTCGCGAAGTGTTTTGCGGGCAAACGTTCTTCCCAATCCTTCAACGGTTTCAAGACAAGCGACTTCTGTCCGTCGCTGGAAAGAATCTGGGAGTAGTCGCCCATTGCAGAGATGACGATGATGTCGCTTACTTTCAAAAAGCGTGAACGTTCGTCGACTTCAATTAACAAACGGTCTTCATATTCCAGAGCACGAACAGGTGATGCAGGCGCGGATTCATGTGTCGTCAGCCGGTCGATTGCCTGGGCCAGTCGCGCCGGGTTGATTGGTTTAAGCAGATAGTCGAGCGCGTTGACGTCAAAGGCGCGAATGGCGTAAGCGTCAAAGGCCGTAACAAAAATGATCTTGCAGGCTGGAGAGATCTTCTCGAGCAGATCGAAACCTGTCTCCCCTGGGAGCTGGATGTCGAGAAAGATCACGTCGGGTTTTTTGGTGTTCGCTAACTCAGCGGCTTGTGCGACAGTCTCGGCCTCGCCGACGACCTCGATGATCTCGTGTTCTGCGAGCATCGAGCGCAACTCTCTACGAGCCAATCTTTCGTCGTCAACAAGTATCGCTGTGCATCGGTCCATTACTGATTTCTTTGTGCCACCTCTGTGTTCACTGTGTCTCTGTGGTGAGTTCTTGCTGTGAGTTAGTTAATCACAGAGACACAGAGAACACGGAGGTGGCACAGAGATGATCGAGTAACTGACTACACCTTTATTTCAATCCTCGCGCGAATCCACGCGCCATCCTGACGAAGCGAGAAGCTACTCTTGTCGGGATAGAGTTTCGCCAGCCGCTCGCGAACATTGCGCAGGCCAATCTGCGTGCCGGAGCCATTGGTTCGCGTCGTATCGAGGCGTCCAGTGTTCGCAATCTCTACCACCAAACATCCATCTTGCATTCTCGCACCGATGCGGATCTTTAGCGGTCCGGAGTTATTTGTCATTCCATGCTTGACGGCATTTTCCACGAGTGGATGAATCAAAAATCCGGGCACTCGACATCCTTCCGCCGCAGGCTCCAACTCAAAAGTCACATCGAGTTTGTCCTCGAATCGAATTTTCTCGATCGCCAGATAATTCTTGATAGCTTCGATCTCCTGACGCAGCTCAACCAGCGCCGAATTGTTGTTCAGCAACGAATAACGCAGGAACTCAGAAAACTCCGTCACCATGCGCTTGGCACGCTGACTATCTTCGTCAATGGAAGCACGAATCGAATTGAGCGCGTTAAAGAGAAAGTGCGGGTTCAGTTGATAACGCAACATGTCGAGCTGTGCGTGATTCGCTAACGCTTCCGCTTGCAACGTTCGTTCGTGTTCTGACTGCCACTGCCGCCAGTACTTAATGCCGAAATAAAGCGCACTCCAGCCGACAAGAGTGAACGAATAATCAAGCACCTCAACGGGATATCTGGCCCAGTTGATACTGAAGCCGAATTGCGGGCGATTCATTAGCCCCAAACCGATCATTTCGCCAAAGGGCCAGAGGCTGCCAAAAGCAAACGACGTGATCAGGATCAGCAATGCGATGAAGGGAACTGCACGAGAGCTCCCGATGTGTTTGTAGATGGGTCGCATGGCGGAGGTCAGCAGGAAGCCGGCAACCGTCCGGCTTATTTTGACTTGCAACAAACTGAACCTGCCACTTGGCGGGACGACTGTGAGGAAGGTGATGTAGATCAGCACGCCGTAAAGCGCCCATCCAATCAACTGCAGGACCCAGAACGAAGACAATGGATCCTTCAACTTGTCGAGTGAGAACACTTTCATCAACAGTCACTAATCAGGAGCGCGGAGGTGTTTGCCAAAGGATGTCTGTAATCATCCACTTCCCGTCGAATTTCGCGAGGTGCAGATAATCTATACCCCACATCGCAGTCAATTTTGCTGACGCTGTTTGGTCTGAGACATCGTACACGATGATTTCCTTCTTCGAGGTCTTGGGGATCCTTCCGTTTTTATTCCACCTGCCGGCCAGATCATAAAGCTCCTGGTAAGTCATTCGGTATGGTTTATACGTTCCCTCTTTATCGCGTTCAAATCCGAGCTTAAACAAGTCTTTGTGAACACTCCTTTCGATTCTGGCAGCGTCGGCTTCGTAAAGCGCCTCAACGTAGTCCAGCACGGCTTGTTTGACAGCTTCGCCGTCGTCAGGCGTTTGAGCGGCAGTAGCGTTTGTCGAAGGCTTCGCTTTTGGCTCAGCATTAAAAACCTTATTCACGATCTTCCATTCGCCATTAACTTTCAGGAGCGACATGTAGTCGATAAGTGTCGTATCCGGATAATCGAGAACGATCCGGGCGACACCCGCGTTGCCAGTAATGTTAAGACTGTCGATGCGACGCTTGCGCTGCGACTCGTCGGCAGCAGGCTTTCCGCTGAACCGAGAGGCAAACTCTTCGACTGAAAGATTGAGAAGTTTTCCATCTCGAAAGGCCATGATCTTTGCCTCGGGAAAAAACGCCTTGCGAACGTAATCGGGATTGCCGGTCGCGTGAGCATTGATGTAATTCTCGAGCGGAATGCGAGCAGCTGCGGCTTCTGCTTCACTAGCGGCGTATAGATCTCTGGTTTCCAGTAATGGAAACACGCCGACGATTGCGGCGAAGAAAAAGGCCAGAACTCTCATAACAACCTCCAATAGAATTTCTGTAAATCGCACGGCAGCATACTGTCCCGGACCAGAAGCAGCAGCATAGAATCTACGAGCGGCGCACTCACGGGGTTAAGCGGTACTCTTCAGAAGCGGGTATGGCTTGGTGATCTCTTAATTTGAGATTCTTCTCTGTGCAACCTCTGTGTCCTCTGTGTCTCCGTGGTTAACTACACCTGTGGAAAAATCAACCACTGAGACACAGAGGACACAGAGATTGCACAGAGGAAACTAAACTTAAGACACTGCCTATGGCTTACACGTAAGTAAGCCTCGTCGGTGCGAGTGGTATAATGCCGAACTCGCAGACTTTCGTGGACTTGGTCAAGTGGAGGAGACTCGTGTTTGCTCCAAAGGTCGCTAAGCCGCAGGAAAAGCCAAGTGAAGGCTCGACGAGCACGCTGGCTCAACACCGCACGATGTCTGTCGCGCATCCAGGTGGCCACGATCCAGTCCTCAATGAACCCGGCCATCCACTCGACACAGCCGCCCTTAATGACTTTCAAACCAAGTTTGGCCACGACTTTTCGTCTGTGCGAGTGCACACGGATGAACAAGCCGCGGCATCGGCAGCGTCGCACTCAGCTCGCGCCTACACGATGGGCCGCCATATTGTTTTTGGGCGCGGAGAATATGTGCCCGCAACATTAGCCGGTCGCCATCTGCTCGGACACGAGCTGGCGCATGTCGTCCAGCAGAGCCGGGGCGGACCGTCAGCGTACGGGGCGCAAGACCGTAGCCTTGAGGCGGCGGCCGACCACGCCGCGAACCAGGTGTCGCGCGGCGCAACAGTCATGGTCGCCGGCAGTAGCCCTGTCGGAATCGCGTGCAAGACTATATTCGAGGAATTTGCTGGCGGAAAATACTCGTGGAGCGTGCTCAAAGATCTTCTCGATCACATTTGGCCGATCGACACCATCGTCGCCGACGTTAAAGGGCTGGCTGCCCCTGAGCGCGAGCAGGCGCTCACAGACCTCACTCGGGAGCGGGTCGAGCTAGCCTGCAAACTGGCTTTCGAAACCGGCCAACGGTCCGTAGTGACCGACCCCAAAGACAAAGCTGAGTGGAACCCGATTCTGGCTGAGGACAAACGCGTCCTCGACCGATTTGACGCTGTTATCAATGCCCTCGCGAAGGCGGGAACCGTTCGCACACAAGTTCCCGGTTGGAACTTCACGCCCGAAGATTTTGCGCAGTTGAAAGGCGCTAAAAAGGAACTCACGATGGCGCCCGACAGTAACTGGTTTCCAGCCAAGCTTCAGCAGAATCTCTTGAAGACACTGGCTTTCGTTCTCGGCCCGACGGTTCCGGTGCTGAACTCAGACTTGTTTACGCCTGCCGGGAACTTCTGCAAGGCGACCAGGATCTCGCCGCCCGCCACCGAGGGTGTCAACGCGTTGGATTTCTTCCACGGTCACCTGGTGATCAAGAAGGATCCAGCGACCACTAAGGAGGCGAAAGCGGCGGAAAAAACTGCGGAGAAGTTCCAAAAGGATGTGAGAACAACCAGGACTAAGGCGATCGGTGGTACGAGTTTTGTGTCAGGATACCGAATGGATGATAAGAAAATCGCCGCTTACACGAAGGCCCTCGAAAAGACCGCAGCCGCGCTCACTGGTCCAATGGAGAGCATTTCGAAGATACCGGGCGCCGCGGTGATGTACCACACGTACGAGTTCATGTCGCCATTTGACCTCCTGGTGAAGGGCCAGAAACGGAAGCACGATGATCCTCGCCGTCACTACGTCACGCCGCTCGACACAAACACACCGAGGCAGTATACGCCGCCCTCACCGGCTACCTACGAGAAAGAATTCACACATATTGCCCAGTTTGTGTTTCTGGTGGATACCCAGGGAGCGGTCCATGTCCGGCCGCTCGAAATGAGCGCTGGCCTCACGACGCTTGAACTCAGCACGATCACCGGAACCACGTTCCCGGAACCTTTTGAGTTCCCGGAATAGCGGGTTTCTCACGCGCCAGGATTCAATGTTAATCATATATACCGACACTCACTTTGATGATTATCTTAAATCCCTTTCACGACACGCTAGAGCAGATTACGCCTACGTTCGAAAACACAACCGCGATTTGTTGTATGAGTGTATCCCGTATGAACGCTGCCTGGTCCATGATTTTATGAAGCTTTGGGAGCAGCAGATAGTAAGGGGCCAACGCATCAAATGGGCGTTCGGAGTTGATTACGTAGAAGAGTTGGCAGCTAAAGACGAACTCATGTTGTTTCGCGGAGGAGACCTGGCCCTACATTTCATTCAAAAGCGAAAAGGTTTCTGGGAATGCCACCCGCCGATGTACGACAAGAAACACTGCAAGCGTTACCTCGCAAAATACATGTGGTTCAACCTTATTAAGTACGCGATGGACCACCAACTCGAACCGCTCGACATGGGCGGAGGAATAGACGACTGGAGAGAAATGATCAGAAGGAAAGCGGAATTCCCCTACTCACGGTACAAATTCCGCTACGTTCCCGTAGAGGTTCAAAAGAATCCGGACCTCCAACCGAACTACAAACTGATTAACCGGAACGGAGATGTGTTTCTTGAAGAAAGCTGACGGTTCGTTTACGGCGACGATGGGCCACCCGAGACGCCCTTCATCATCTCGTCACGCTTGGCTTTGAATTCCGATCCCGCCTTCCATTCGGGATGCTTGTCGCCTTGCGCCACTCGATATCCGATCATCGTCAGCAACTGCGCATCATCAACTGCTCCCGTGAGATCCCAGTCAGGCTTAATTTGGTCGGAGACTTTGTGGTAGTCGCTGTTGGTATATTCGTCGCGCTTCTGTTTGCTGAACGCCGAATCTTTTCCGTCGTAGTTAACTCCGGAATCAGTGTAGAGCGCCGGAACTCCTTGTTTCGCAAATTCGAAGTGATCCGAGCGATAGTAAAACCCTTTCTCGGATTCCGGATCCGGATTCACTACTCGCCGCTGCGTAGTAGCAGCTTCACGCAGCAAGTCGATTAAGGTGCTGTTGTCGTCGCCCACCATCGTAATGTCGGTAGTCCTGCCCCACTGATTAACCCCATCCATATTGATGTTCGCCAGCGTCTTGTTCAGCGGATACAGCGGGTTCTGAGCGTAATACTTCGCACCGAGTAATCCTTTCTCTTCGGCTGTTACTGCAAGAAACAAAATGGATCGTTTAGGAGGTGTGGCGAGTTTCGTGAATGCTTCGGCAATCTCAAGCATTGCCGCAGTGCCCGAGGCATTATCGAGCGCTCCATTGAAGATTTGATCGCCAGTTAGTTTTGGATCGCGTCCCAGGTGATCCCAGTGTGCCGTGTAGATAACGTATTCGTTCTTCAGCGCAGGATCCGATCCTTCAAGCTTTCCGATGACGTTGTTCGAATTAATTTCACGCAGTGTGTTCTTGACCGTCATGTTTGCCTTGGCATTGAGCGCAACGGGCTTGAAGTCTTTCGAGAGGGCAGCCTTTTTCAACGCGTCGAAATTTTGGCCACTGGCCGTAAATAACTCCATAGCGCGGTCGGTCGTGATCCATGATTCAACTGCGGGACGTCCCATGTTCTTGTCGGGCGTCTGAATATCGAAGTTCTCACGTGACCAACTTCCCGAAACAACTTCATAGGGATAACCAGCCGGGCCTGTTTCATGAATGATCACTGCGGCCGCAGCCCCCTTCTGCGCTGCAATTTCATACTTGTAGGTCCAACGGCCGTAGTACGTCATTGCTTTGCCCTTGAACATCTTGTCGTCCAGCTTTGTTGGATCGGCTGAGTCGGGAACTTGCGGATCGTTGATCAGCATCACGATCGTCTTGCCTTTCACGTCCAACCCTTTGTAGTCGTCCCACCCATACTCCGGCGCCACTACTCCATATCCAACAAAGACCATGTCGGAATTCTCAACCTTTGATTCAGGGACAAACCGGCGTGAAACCGCAACGTAGTCTTGTGGAAATGTCAGGTTCAGTTGCTTGCCACCGACAGTGAATGAAGCTGTTGGCGCGCCTGTAAATCCAACGAGAGGAACCTTCTGAACATACGTGCCATCCGGATTCCCGGGCTTCAAGCCTATGCGTTGATACTGTTCGGTAAGATACTTGACGGTAAGCTCCTCACCTTTTGTTCCTGGACCACGTCCTTCGTACTCATCCGCTGACATCACCTTGGTGTGCTGCATGATGTCATTCGCGGTGATTGCGTCGAAGGCAGGCTTCAACTCAGCCAGAGCTGAGCCGTTGGCTGGACCGGAGTTCGTGTTCGTGTTGGTCGGAGCGGTTGTACACGCGACTGCGAAACTGAGCACCGCCGCGAACGAAACCATTACATAGGTTCGCTTCTTCATTTGGATGGCCCTTTCTCGTCCAATATTGCCTGATACCGTTTAAGATCTTCTTTTCATTTTTCCTCAACGGTTGTTCGTGGTGCAACGTCAGGCGTGTAGCGCTCGTGCAAATCAACCGGAGAAGATTTTTTACGAAGACGCAAGTTAAGCAACTCGACGAACACGGAAAAACCCATTGCGAAATAGATGTAACCCTTTGGTATGTGAACCTCAAAAGCTTCCACGATCAATGTCAGTCCGATTAACAAAAGGAAACTTAAAGCCAGCATCTTGACTGTCGGATGTCTGCTGACAAACCCTCCGACGGGCGCCGCAAAGAACATCATAAAAGCGATCGCAACAACTACAGCGCTAATCATCAGCTCAACCTGATCGACCATGCCAATCGCAGTGATGACTGAATCGAGCGAGAACACTGCATCAAGCAGTATGATTTGAATAATGACACTGATGAAACTGGCTTTCACGGCCGCAGATGCATGACCCTCCTCGCCTTCAAGACTGTCATGAATTTCGAACGTTGCTTTGCCTATCAGAAAAAGACCACCCGCAATCAAAATCAGGTCGCGTCCTGAAATTTCCTGATTGAGAACGGTGAACAGTGGCGCAGTCAGGCCGATCACCCAGGATAGGGTTAAGAGTAAGAACACCCGTATCACGAGTGCCAAAGCGAGACCGATAAAGCGAGCACGCTGTTGCTGATCTTTCGGCAGTTTGCCCGAGAGGATTGAAATAAAGATTATATTATCGATGCCGAGAACAATCTCCAGCGCAAGCAGAGTAAGAAAAGCTACCCACGCCTGAGGATCAGTGAGCCATTCCATTAATGAGTCCCCTTAATCCGCTTTTATAACTAGCACGAGCCTGGTCCGCATTTAGCAGAACGCACAGGTAAGCTGCAAGATAGATCGATAGCATTCTTCGGTCCATGGATTGTAGGCCACATACGGCTTTGCACAAAAAGTCAGTAGCGCTCTTCTCTGTGCAACCTCTGTGTTCTCTGTGTCTCTGTGGTTGGTGAATTCCAAGCAAAACACACCACAGAGACACAGAGAACACAGAGGTTGCACAGAGAAATCTCAGACCAGGGCTTTTTGTTCAAAGCCGCAACGTACCATCAATTTGTCACAGAATACTGGAGACGTGAAGCAATACTGCCCTAAGCGAAACTTGTCCCGGTAACTGAGCTGCTGGATTTTCCTGGATAGATCGGTATAAGACTTTCAGAATTGAGTGAGGCTTGGACAAACCGGCCGTAAATGCGATTCAAGCCGCAAATACCTCTGATTTCGTTCCAACCCGCAGAACCGCTTGCTATTCGTATCGCAGAATCACGAGGGGATCGACCTTCATCGCTTTGCGGGCGGGCACGTAACAAGCTAACAGGGCGACCACAATCAGTAACAACGTAACACCGCCGAAGACCAACGGATCAGTTGCGCTTACGCCATAGAGGAGATTGGTCAGGAGACGTGTGACGGCCCAGGATGCCAGCAAGCCGATGCACACACCGGCGATCGTAAGCGTGAGACCCTGCCGCAGAATAAGATAAAGCACGTCCCGCTTTTGTGCGCCCAACGCCAACCGTACTCCAATCTCGCGAATGCGTTCGGTGACGCTGGCGGAGAGTACGCCATAGAGGCCGATAGCTACGAGCACGAGCGCCACAAAGCCAAACGCTTCGAATAAGATCAACGCGAAACGGCGTTCAGCGGCTGATGACGCGAGCAGGTGGTCCATCGTGGCGACACGAACAATCGGTTGATCCTTGTCAACTGACCAGATCGCCTGTCTGATCGCTGGAGCCAGTTCTGCTGGATCACGAGGCGCACGAACCACGAGCCACAACGCTCTATCAGCGAAAAGACGCCACTGATCGTTCGTCATGTACACGGCGTTCGTTTGACTCACCGTCAGCGACGTTTGCTTCACGTCTCCAACCACTCCCACGATGGTGCTCCATGGTCCATCGTTTGCTCCGAGGCGTAAGCGCTGGCCAATTGGATCTTGATCCTGGAATTGGCTCCTCGCCAACGACTCGCTGACTAAAACAACCGGCGGTGAATTGGCTGTGTCGTGCGCATTTAACAAGCGTCCACGACGCAACGGGATTCCCATTGTCTCCAGATAGCCCGGGCTCACCGCATAACGAAACGCTCCAGCATCCGCCCCGGGACCGTCGTTGGCTTTCGACTCAAAGTGCACGCCATAGCCGTCATCAAGATCGCCGCTCAACGGCAGTTGACTGCTAAACGCAGCCGCCGAGACACCGGGAAGCTGGCGAACCGCTTCCAGAGACTGATTATAGAAACGATGCGTTTTCTCATCGTCGAATTGGGTTCCGGACGCCTGGACCTGCATGGTGAGTAGTTGAGACGTTTCAAATCCAGCATCGATCGCGAACAGCCGCGACAAGCTGCGGAACAGTAAGCCCGCCCCGACCAGTAGAACGAGAGCGAGGGATACCTCAGCAATGACGAGGGTACGCCGCATCCATTGATGGCCACCCGCAGTGCGCCGTGAGCTTTGCTGTATTTTTAGATTCAGGTCGCCTCGCGAGGCGTGTAGCGCTGGGATTAAGCCAACGCCGAGACCGATCAGTGTGGTGATCCCGAGTGCGAAGGCGAATACGACTCCATCAACTCCAATACTCATCATTCGTGGCAGTTCAATGGGGCTGATCGTCACTAGCGCTCGCACGCCAAACACAGCCACGAGCAGACCCAGCGCACCGCCCATCAGAGCCAGCAACAGGCTCTCTGTTAGGAGTTGCCGGATCATTCGTCCGCGTCCAGCACCAAGCGCGATACGCATCGCAAATTCACCGCCTCTGTTTGCTCCGCGAGCCAGCAGCAGATTAGTTACGTTCACACAAGCGATCAGGAGTAGGAGAACAACCGCTCCAACAACGGCCATCAGTGCAGGTTTGACGCCTCTCGTCACCTGATCCTGGAGTGAATTTAGGAGCACACCACTCTCAAGAGACGCATGGGGTGGTCGTGAGAATTCTGGTAACGGAGTGCGCGCAATGGTATTGAGTTCCGATCTGGCTTGATCGATGCCAACACCTGGCTTCAGCCGGCCAACCATCTTCAAGTGATGGCCCCACTCTCTACCCTCAAAGCTGGGAAGTGAAGCGTCGTACTGCAAAAGCGACCAAACTTCAACCTTGGGAGACAGGACGTTCTCAAATGCTCTTGGCATGACGCCAATGACTGTAAAGTCGCTGCCATTGAGCGTGACGTGCCGTCCCACGATCGCGCTCTCGCCGTTAAAGCGACGTTGCCAAAGAGCCTCACTGATGATCACTAAGTTTGGACCATTGGGCCGGTCATCAGCGGAATTAAAGTTCAATCCGAGCGCAGGCAACACGCCCAACACATTAAAGTAACTCGCGCTCACGCGCTGGCCCTCGAGCCTCTCGGGCTCGGCCGGTCCGGTCAAAGCCGGCCGCCATTGTTTGACGACTGCAATGGCAGAGAAGAATCTGCTGCGCTGCACCAACTCATGATAGTTTCCGAAGGTCACACCAACGCTCGAGTCTGTCGTGCCGAAGTCGTCCGAGATTGTGACTATTTGACTGGCATCAGGATACGGTAACGACTCGAACAGGATCGGGTTGACGGCGCTGAAGATCGCGGTGCTGGCGCCGATTCCGAGTGCGAGGGTAATCACCGCGATGGCGGTGAAGCCGGGTCTCTTCAGCAACATGCGGAAGCCGTAGCGCAAGTCCTTCCAAATGTCGGCAACCATATTGGTCCTGCGATTGGTTCCAATGACGATGGGTTCCGGCGGTGTTTTGTGTTCAACCCTCTGTAGCTCGCGCGCGAACAATTCGTCCTCACTTAATTCGGCAAGGGTCAGTCGTTCGGCGTCGGCGCCTGGCACATCATCGGCCAACAACTCCTGGTAGCGATCGTCGAGATGTTGAGCCAATTCTTCCACGATCTCGGACTCACGCGCCGGTGAAAGCTTTAACCTCGCCAGTCGTTGTCTAATTTCTTTTTTCCAATCAGGCATTTTCAAATCCTCGTTATGCGATTGGGGTGAATATATGTTTGTGACACATATTACTATAAAGCATAGATAGCTCGTCAAAGGGAATTCGACTTCCTCGCAAATTGTTCGTAGCCAGGGTTTTTGTCTTATATAATTTCGAGCGCATTCAATAGGTTGTCGTTCTTTAGGAGGAAGCCGTGATTACATGGAGAAAACCTTTCTCTTGACAGCCCTTTCATAGAACCGCTTCGACGAGAAATGATGGAAGACAAACCCGTAGCGCTTGATGCTTATGAGACACTCGCTGACGCTTACGCGGCTGCTATTGAAACTAAACCGCATAATGCGTACTACGAGCGTCCGGCAACTTTATCCTTGCTGCCGGATGTTAAAGCTAAAAGGGTCTTCGATGCCGGTTGTGGCCCTGGTCTCTACTCTGCGTGGCTGACCGAGCACGGCGCTGATGTGGTTGCAGTAGATGTCAGCCCGAGAATGGTTGAACTGGCAAGGCAAAGGCTCGGAAGATCGGCTGACATTCGACAGTTTGATTTAAGAAAGCCTCTCATTTTTCTCGGCAGCTCATCTATTGATGTTGTTCTAAGCCCCCTTGTCCTGGACTACATAAAGGATTGGGGCAGCACATTTGCAGAGTTCCACAGGGTCTTACGCGTGGGAGGGCATTTCATCTTTTCGGTAAGTCATCCTTTCTTCGACTACAATTATTATAAAACCGATAACTATTTTGAGACGGAGTTGGTTGGGTGTGAGTGGCGTGGTTTCGAGCCAGTCCGAGTTTGGATGCCGAGTTTCCGCCGGCCACTAGGCGCAGTGCTGAACCCACTGGTCGAGGCAGGTTTTATTTTGGAAAGAATAATCGAGGCGAAGCCGATAGAAAAATTCAAGGATGCAGACCCGAAGCACTATGAAGAACTATCAAAGCGGCCAGGGTTCATATGCATCCGTGCCAAGAAATGAGGTTCATCGACTTTAGGAGGACACGAGCAATGAACATTGAAAACAGATTCTCGCCCGGGCTCTCGAACGCGGTAACTATTCGACTGGCACTCCTTCTGTTGTTGGCCGCGTCCACTGCAATTCCAGGTATGGCACAGAACCGGCCGCGCGGCCGCGAATTAGGAATTCCATTCCCCGGGCAAACAGGTTCGATGAATGCGCTAACCGATGTTCCCGGCATTGCTGTCGGACATGTAACGCTCATCGAGGGTGAAGGCAAACTCATACCTAGCAAGGGTCCGATTCGTACCGGCGTCACCGCCATACTTCCGCGCCCGCGTGGCAACTGGGATCCGGTGTTCGCGGCAACGTTTAACCAGAACGGTAATGGAGATATGACTGGCATCAATTGGATCAAGGAATCCGGTTTTCTCGAGGGACCGATCCTGTTGACCGGCACGCACAGCGTGGGGACAGTCCGTGACGCCGCGATTCAATGGCAACTAAAGAACGGCCGCCAGTTTATTTTCACTTACCCCATCGTTGCTGAAACGTTTGACTTTCTAAACGATGCGAACGGCGAGCACGTAAAGGCGACTCACGCATTTGAAGCACTCGATCGCGCTAAGCCCGGCCGCGTCGAAGAAGGTGCTGTGGGTGGCGGCACGGGGATGGGCTGTAACGGATTCAAGGGCGGCATCGGGACCTCGTCGCGCGTGTTGTCGGCCGGGCAGGGTGGGTACACTGTTGGAGTCCTTGTCCAATGCAACTACGGTGGGGACTTTCGAATCCTCGGAGTTCCGATCCGGTCCGAGATCACCGACCTTGGAACCTGCACAGTACTTCCGCAACCGTTGACTAGACCCTGGACCAGGGGCATCCCCCCATGCTCGGCAACCGGACGTGGTCCGCGTGTTAGTGGCGAGATGGCTGATCATGAAGGGCGCGGATCGATCATCGTTGTCGTTGCCACCGACGCGCCATTGCTGCCTCACCAACTGGAGCGCATCGCGCGGCGCGTCAGTCTTGGCATGGGACGGTTGGGGAGTTTCGCAGGGAATTCATCTGGTGATCTGTTTCTCGCATTTTCGACGGCAAACGCGGGCGCCGGGAACCCTGAGGGCACACCTTCACTGGTCATGCTACCCAACGATCGAATCGATCCTTTGTTTCGAGCAACAATCGACGCGACCGAAGAAGCCGTTGTAAACGCGATGCTCGCGGCACAAACGATGACCGGCGCCGACGGCATTCGCGTCTTTGGCTTGCCCGGCGATCGCGTGGTAGCAGCGTTGAGGAAGTACAATCGAATGAAGTAGAAATTTCGGCCGCCCCTTGGCGATTTCACGCGTTGCGCGGTTGACTCTGTTCGAATCTAACGGCATACTCTGCCGCGCCGATTTATACATCTCTCCTTCCCGACCTCTTTCCCCAAGAACATCGGTTTCATTATCACTTTTTTAGGATGAGCGACGGCTCATAGATTCTTGCCGTGTGCCGCACGCGCGGTAGGGTCTGTCTGCTGTTGTTCTAGGGATAAGAGCGGGTCTTTCAAGGTAACACGGGGATCCTGCTCTTATCCCGCTTAGTAGTAGGTAATTACCCTCAATTCCGCATGATACGGTTGAGGCGGTCCACCCTTTTCCGGCTGCAGGATACGTGTTTTCCTGGTCCAGTTCCCGTGTGAGTCATACTCAATGTTGGTCAATCGAGTCTCAGTATTCTTATGCGGGCCATCCGCGTTGGATATTATTATCAATCCAATTTCATTGTTTCGCTCGTCATACGCGTAAGTAACTTTTCCTTGTAACGTGCCGTCGACTTTGTAAGTCGCTACTTCTTTGGTTCTCTTTTCATCATCATAGGTATAGACCACCTTTCCCGGCTCGGGCGCGTGCGACGGAAAACTTTCTGGTCTGCTGTTAAACTCAACAGTTTCCTTTTCTAAAATTCTCCCTTTACTGTCATAGCTGTTAAGAAACTTATATCTGAGAGTATTTCTCTCATACTGAAGCAACTCCGTTTTGTTTCCGTTAGCATCGTACTTTGAAACAAATCTAAAATTCAGAGCACCGTCTTGATAATTTGTCTGACTGGTTTGATTACCACTTTCATCGTAGGTATACACCATCCTGCCGCCGAGTCGTCCCGTGTGAAGGTACCACTGTTCGTCAATCAAGTTTCCTTTGGCATCGTATTTATAAACGAATCGCGTGCCGACGGTGCCGTTAGATTCAAATACGGTGTACTCAACCTTGCGACCCTCTGCATTCAACGTGTAAACATGACGCCGCGGCATAGTTGAGGCTTTATCAATCCAAAGAACGTACTCCTCGTAGCCGGTGCTGCGACCGTCCGCATCAAATGTGTATAAGTCCCTGGCCATGATCTTGTCATTTTGATCGTATAACACTCTCTCGGCCATGTTTCCTAAAGTACTGTAAGTTGTAATGTGCCGCCGGCGCTTCTTCTCTACAATCTGGTTGTCCTGCCCCACGAATTCAACGAGATATACTTCCACGCGTTTCACCGGTCCAACCAGGTCGTCGCGCTCTTTATCGGTTTTAGTCTGTGAGGCGATCGGAGTTATCCACAGTAAACACAACATCACTAAGCCGCAAAACTTTTTCATGTTGCCAACCTCCTCACAGTATTCGGCAAACTGTTTTCGGGACTATTTTAGAACGATGAGTTGAGAAAAACTTGCGGCCACCGTCGGGAATGCTAACAAAATTTTGGCTAGATGACGTCGCGCCTGACAAATTCCAAACAACCGGCGAGTGTGGCGACGATGCCACCGGTGATACCAAGCACGACTGCAGCTTTGAACCTGCCATCGATAAAGAGATTCATCGGCAGCAACCACGGATAATACTTCCCAACTGACGCACTCGCCGCGAAGAGTGCAAAGAAAGTCCCGCCGATGCCGGCGCCGAGTGGAATCGGAAACCCAGCCCAGCGCGTAGCGATCCACGTATGAATCGCTATGATCAGCCAACTCGCTGCCCAAAGCAGCGTGGTGTATTTTGCAAACCAGCCAAAAGGAATGGAGCCGGCGTTTGTCAGTTCAGGACGCAAGTACGTGGCAAAGATGCCGACGACGATTATCAGTAAGGAAAGAATCAGCGTGCTGATAAAGATCAAGCCTTGCGCCACTATGACCTTCGCGACGTAAACAGCGTGACGCGGCACTGGTAAGGCGAAGATGTGTTTCCATTGCCGGTCGCTGTGTTCGATGCCGTTGAGCAGCGCCGTCTCGAGAGTGATGAGCAGTGGCATCATGAACACGGCCCAGATCTGGAGCGAGCTCGTACCAATCGTGTGCCAGAGATCGAAGTCAGCGGGAAACTTTTTTGTCCGTAAGACGATGAAGAACTGAAGCAGTGCGACCAGCAACGGCAGAACAAAGACCACGCGGAAAGCAAGCGTGCGTTTCAGTTTCAGAAGTTCGGCGTGTAAGGCCCTCAGCAACGACATCAGGCAGTCCTCGGTGCGGCAATCTGGCCGCGCGTTAACGTTAGAAAGATGTCTTCGAGCGATGCCTGCGCGAGGGTAAGATGGAAGACGTTGAGACATTGATCGACGAGCAGGCTGTTTATCCGGGCAGCATCGTCTGACGAGTGGGCCGCAACGCTGAGGAGTTGGTCCGCACGCCTTTGCACGGTCCAACCGGCACGCTCCAAACACTCGACTGCCTGATCGAGTTGCTTCACACCAACAGTTAACTCCGTTTGTTGTTTTGCCTGAAGTTCAGCCAGCGTGCCCTGGAACAAGAGGCGACCTTCATGAATGATCCCGATGTGACTCGCGATCTGTTCCACTTCACTTAACAGGTGGCTCGAGAGGAAAACCGTCATGCCGGATTCGCCCGGCAAGTGTCGGATCAGATCGCGCATTTCGTGAATGCCTGCCGGGTCTAATCCGTTAGTTGGTTCGTCCAGAATAAGCAGTTTTGGTTTGTTGAGTAACGCCAGAGCCAGGCCAAGACGCTGACGCATACCAAGCGAATATTCGCGTACGCGACGGTGAGCGTCTTTCGTAAGCCGAACCGTCTCGAGTGCGAGAGTAATCAGCTCGCGTGGAGCACCAAGCAGGCGACGTGTAACTTCGAGGTTCTCTCTGCCGGTCAGGTGAGGATAGAGCGAAGGTGTCTCCACTAGTGCTCCGACGTGCTGCATCAAGGAATAACGATTCGCTGACAGCGGTTTTCCAAACAGGTGAACTTCGCCCGCGTTTGGTCGAATCAGACCGAGCAGCATGCGGATCGCTGTAGTCTTGCCGGCGCCGTTTGGTCCAAGAAAGCCGTATACGCCGGCCGCAGGAACGGACAAGTTCAGGTTGTCGACAGCGAGTTGTGTTCCGAAGCGACGAGTCAGCGCCCGCGTTTCAATCAAGTGGTTCTCCATGGTCACTGGAGAATTAACGCGGAGCGACTCCGTTTATTAACATGTCTCATTGGGCTCGAGTATTAAACGGCGGCGCCGCGGATCAAAAAGCATGCGTTTGAATTGACGGAAGATACCGTTGCCCAAATGCCCGGCGTAAAAGGGAATCGCGCTGTCACCTTTCGTCGCCAGCGAGAAATGCACGTTTGGCTTATTAAGAACGGTGTGCCCTAGTTTAATGCTCGACGCATAGCCAAGAAAAAAGAAAACGCGCGATTCTTTCGAATCGCGCGTTTGAGTTATTTACTAAGAATCACGGCTCCCACAGTAACTCTTGCTACTGCGCTAACCTCAGAAATTGAATCGCAGCCCGAATTGGAACGTCGAGTAGTTGCGTGAAAATTTATTCACGGAACGATAATCGTAACGAGGGACAAAACTGACGCGCCGGTTGAGACAGACCGAAAGCCCGGCCCCTACGTTCCAGCCGAACGCAGTGTCGCCCAGTTCGTTCCGATACGCCCCGGCGCCGAAATGAAATGTCGGCACAGGGCAATATCGTCGCGAGAGTCCCAACTCCAATTCCGGTGAAACGTGAGTCAAGTGAAAACCGCTGCCTGTACCCGCATTGGCGAAATTATCTCGCCCGACATACAGACCCAGTGAAGCTTTTCCACCGAAGGCCGGGAAATGTACCGCAGGCCTGACTCCAAAACTGAAGCCTGGATTCGCGATTGTGTTGAATGAGCCATGCGGGAACGTCGAGCCGGCATAAACCGCAAGCGAATACTTCGTTTCAGCTTCGCAGTTGCAGCGCCCCTTAGGCGGAACCGGAGGAACTTCACCCGGTCGCTTCGGCTGTCCCGGCAGCACGAACGCCGTCCTCATATACCGCTCAAATGGTTCACCCGCAGTTGAGGTGCCGGATGCTTTGAGGTGTACGAAGTAGGCGCCTGGTATCGTCGCCGTAAATGCCAGACCGTAGATACCATCGTTTGCACCACCGTCCATCGACACTCCATTATCTGAGAGCAAGACGTTGGTCTTTACGCCGTCAGGACGACGAACATAACCCTCAACAGTCGCACCTTTCACACCTATCTTATCGGCAACCCACACCCTCAACGGCATTAGATAGTCACCGGTTGGCCGCCGCGCCATTTGGTTTGGGCCAACTCGCGCCGTGAGAGAAGTGGGCGCTGAGGCCACGGCAAAGAACTCAGCCGACAAATCGTGCGCCCTGACGACATAGGTCCAGATACCCGGCTGAGGCGTCCGGATGCGGTAGACGGAGTGTTTGGGATCGCTTCGCACTGTAATTCCGGGCGGCGTCGCTGTGATTGGCGTCGTGCTCCCCGGCGCAAGCAACGTTACCGTCGCCGCGTTGTCGATATTGGCGTGGAAGGCAACCGTCATCCAATCCAAACCCGGCTCGACTCTAAAGGTTCCAATGCGGCGTCCGGTCTGAGCGTGAGCGAAGTTGGTGTCGGTGGTTACTCCGCTGATGATGATGGGCGGAAAACCTTCTGCATAGAAGAAACGCTGTTCGCCACGCACGTCCTCATCGACTGATTTGTACCAGTCAGATAGACGACTCAACAGGAAGAATGACCCGGAACCTTCGTTGAGGTTGATGAACTGGCCGCCGGTAACTCCGGCAATATCAAGAAGCAGATCGTCATCTGCATCGCCGCCAACACCGACAGTATCGACACGGACAGTGTCAGCGTCGAACACGGGTCGCAGCGGACCTCCGGCGCCCGCTCTAGTCCAAAAGGGTGCATAGTTCTCGAGTCCGTCAGTCAGAAGAACGATGTGAGGTTCATGGCCGGCGACGCCGCCGGCGGTGAGCATCGTTCGCGCTTCGACGAGACCAGCTCCCGGCGAAGTTTCAGGACCTGAAAAACCTGGCGACGTATCCGGAGAAATTCCATCGATCGCGATGCGCGCTGCAGGGCGTTGATCCGTCCCTCCTTCGCCTGCCGCAATCAATGTGAACTTTGGTTCTGCGAGTTCATCCGGATCGGTGACAGTGCCGTTACCGTTTTGATCGCGTCGCTGGAAACTGATGACTCCAATCTTATCGATAGGATTGGAAAGGTCGACAAAGAATTTTCCGGCTGCGCGCGCGGCCTGCATCTTCGCGTCATCGGCGACTCCTGTACTGCCATCACGCAGCATGCTGTTCGTCTGATCGATTGCGAGTACGCGATCGAACTCGCGCGTCTCATCGTCATCCCAGCAGAGACTTTGTGGTTCGGCAGCGCTCATGCCGGCCGGAGTTGTCAGCGCTACTGAAAGATCGTAGCAGCCGTTTATCTTTGGACCAGGCGAGATAACGACCCACGTTTCGCCACCCACAGACGTGGCCGGAGTCGGAATCTGTGGCGATGTAAGGGCCACTCCATCGACCGAGATCGTCATATTTCCCGCTGACATATCAAGTCCCCCACCGCCAATCAGACGCACCAACACACGGCTTCCGGCAACGGAAGTTCCCGCGAACGACGGGAGTGCCGTAGTTGGTTGGAGGATACGCAGCGAAAGCGGCGACACATCGTTAGTGAGCATCAAGTCGTCGATAACAATACGGCCTCTGTCCGATCCGAAGGTTGGTCCAACATCTAAGCGGACCGCGACTATGTTTGCGATATTGATGCCTGAGCCATTGTTGAGAAAATCAGTCGTGCGGATGCGGATGGTCTCCATCTCATTGTGCCAACCACCGCTGCGTTGATACGGCTCTTCGAAGCCGCCGCCAAACGCGCCGATATTGATCGTGCTGGATGCACCGCCGCCATCGCGAATCGTGACTGAAAAGGTGAGATCGCCCAGAGCCGCCATTGTGTTCGGGTGCTGCGTACCCTGTGCGCCACGTAACGAGAGATAACGAAATGCCGAGAAGTCGTTTCCGCCGGCAGTGACTTGCCATTCGTAGAAACGATCCACTGCGGTCCAATCGAAAACAACGCCTTTCGTGGTATCGGTAGCCAGCCCCTGTGTCGCTCCATTAAATGGATCTGAGGCGATAAAGGCGAAGTCTGAGTTGTTGTCGTCGAGTCGACCCTCGGTCAGATTCTCGACAGTGAACGTAACTGTTCCACCCGCACTGCTGGTGTTCGTGGCAGGCTGCGACTGATAGTCGTCAATAATGAAATTCCCAATAGAAGCGCCGTTGCGATACTCGTGGCTGACCACGATGCACGGGTCGCCTGTAGGTACACCGATGGGACGGAAAGATTCGTACTGTCTCGTAAGAAAATCGAGCGCAGGAATGTTGCCTTCGACATAGTGCTTGACGAGGGCTAACAGATAACCCTTCTGGATGAGGTGAGTGTTGGCTTGGCCAATCTGACAAGGTCCCGTGACGACGGGAGGTCCTCCACCAGCATGAAACCAGGCGTGGCCCGCGCCCTGCACTACAGTCGATTGCCTGTAGTGAGTCGCGCGGTCGTGAATTCGGAACGTCTGACAGCAAGCGTGGCCGGCCCCTCCGCTGACATCCGCGTCGCCTGACGCTGTCCAGAGGTGATAGTTCGCGTCATGAGGATTGGCGACGTCGGTCCCCTCGAAGTCTGTGGGCAGCATGCTGCTGATCACCTTGATGTCTTGCCTCGCGTAATGCGTTGGTGTGACGGTGCCATCAAACAAACGATCGTAAGCAATCGCGACGCCTTCCGCGCCGCGGCTGTGGCCGATCCAAACGATGCGCCTTGGATCGATGTGGCCGACGAGCGCGCCGCCCGCAATTGCCCCTGCCTCCGCCTGATCAATAAAAGCATCGGTGTGGCCCAACGTCGTAGTAGCGGCGCTGGCCGGACCGGGTACCGTGTCGTTGTCGTGGCTAACGACCACATAGCCGTACGAGGCCAGGTGGTTTCCGATGTGGTCGTACCAATCGAACTGGTGTCCATTGCCATGACCGATCACGACGATCGGCCGTTTGCCCATCGAAGCAATGTTGGTTGGAAAATAGAGATCCTGACTCCGACGGGTGGCGGGAATACCGAACGTCGTAGCAACGCCCGCGTCTATACTGTAGGTCACTTCGGTCACCGCCTGCGGACCTGTCGCCGTAGTATCGTGCACGACGTAAAAACCGGCTTCACCACCAAGGCCGTCGATGAAGTCACCTGCGCCCAATGATCCATTCTGGTCGCAATCGAACACGACGTCGTAACCGACACCAAGTCCGAGACCGGCGTTGGCGTTCAAAGTTGATGACGCTGCGACTTCGAAGGTGTTGAGCTGTATCGTCGCGCCGCTGAACGTTTGTGTCAGATGTCCACCTGGCGTGACATCGACGAGCGCCGGGTTGGAGCTCCAGTCGGAGGGACTCTTGTGGTTCACCACATAAATGTCGCAGGTGTCGCCAAGGATCGCGGGAAACCGCGTCGAATCAATCGCCACCTTGACCGGTGCGTTGATGTTGATGGCGCGTACGTACTCGAAAAACGGGTACTGAGTAAGCGAATTGCCTGCGAGTTCCGTTTTTGTTTGGCCAACCGCTACTAATGGGAACAGCAGGCAAAACACGACGGAGCTAACCCCGATGATGAGGCGGTGAGTAATCATGGCTGAATCCTTCTTGCGTGCTGGATGATCAGCACGCACAAGTGTTTAGTTTGGCCGTTTAGGTACTGCCTTGGCTTCCGGCAGGCGCCAGGAATCCGCAAGGTGTTTTTCTTGCGGCGAGTATTCGTAGACGAGATCCGCGGCGACAGTGCGTAGCAACGTAGCGAGATCTTTGGCGGCTATAACTGGGCGTTGAATGCTGTCGAGCCTGGCGGCCGGGAATGCCCGCACACCAGCTTTCTCCGCGAGTCCGCGTTCGTATTGAATAGTGTTTTGGGTGACTCGCTCCGGTAGTTCCGGCGTGCCGAACCAAATTGGTGCGGTGGTTAGATTGAGAGTTCCGGGCACGATGCCGATAACACGGCCGGATCGTTCTCCATGGTTCAACCGCTGCACCGCGACGTTTCCTGCGTAGAGGACGGGTTCCAGTGAGTTGCGAGGAATAACGAGTGCAGGGTCAACCTCGACGACAATCAGAACTCCGTTCGAAACTCTTTCTTTTGCCTTGCTAAAGGTGTTGATGAACGGAGTTTCGAGTGTGAACGGTTGTGCAACAAGGAGATTTCTGACAGGTGCGGGCGTTGCCGGAAGCTGGAGGCTGCGCTCGGCGTTTTGAGCGACTGCGCCTGGTGCCATCAGAAACATCCCTAAGGCAAAAGCGGTTGCGAGAAATCTCATGCGAGTGCTCCTTGTGAGAATTGTTCACACATTGACGGTTAAACAGCCGTCTACATTGGAGGGTGACTGCTGTTGGGGAGTTGGCTGAATGCTAGGCGTTTATTTAAGTGAAGTCCAGTTCCTTACAGCTAGCTCTTACCCTTCACTGTATATGCGAATTGGATTGAAAACGTGTCTCCGTTTTTACGGCGATCTCAAATCAGGTATCTGGGCGGTTTAGCGTGTCTTTGCGGGCTTGCGTGAAACAAAATCTAAACTGACCCGCTACCGTCGTGGCGGTTGCCATTTCCAAATGGAGACGCTCGATATAAACTTCGATTTCTCGGGCTTGCACAAAAAGTCACAATAGCGCCTTTCTCTGTGCACAGAGAAACCTCAGGAGAACGACTCTTTGTGCAAAGCAGCTTTCTCGCTCAGCTAAAAAGTAGTTACGCTGTTACGCCACTCAATGGAGTAAATCAAAATATGAAATCAGCGATGTCTATCTCCAAACCTACGAGTGCCCTCTTCGGTATGCTATTAGTTTGCGCGGCAGCTTATGCGCAGTCAGGGAGTGATTTACGAAGCAAATATGGTCCACCCTCTGAAGCTTATGAAGTGCGTCCGAACGTATTGATGACCGTTGTATTCGGCGCAGACGGTCAAGCGTGCGAGATGGTAATAGAGACGCGCCACACATCGAAGGCGGGCGTCAATGGCAACAACCTCATTCCTCTGCCAATCGCCGAGGAAATTTTGAACGAGGTCGTGCCAAAAGAGAAAAGAGGAAAGGGCGGGCGAGCAATTACATTCTCAGGGGGATGTTCATCCGTCACATCCGAGGAATATGAGAATGTATCAATCTATCGCTCGGAACAATGTTTACCGGGTGGCGGGAAAGCGGTTCTAGCAATCACCGTTAAGTGGAAGCACAGGCAATGTCAAAGCAAAGGGGTTGGCAAAGAAAAAAGGCCGCCGGAGCCGATGCAGCGACCTTCGTCCTATCTTGCTCCGCTTAGTGGCAATCTTCGCAACTTGCCGTCTACGGGCGGGCCGCCGTGTGAGTCGGGCGGTCGAATACCAAACGAGCAGTCGCCAGCAGTGCGGTAGCTCGCGGCGCTTCGCCGGCAATACTTTTCGCCAAAGATGCAGTTTGATAAATATCGTCCTCGGCCAGTGACTTGAAAAGTCCCGCAAGTCCTGCGCTCGGCATTGCGATACGCATGGCAACGCTCTCTTTCCGAGTTTGAAAACGGACCACGATGTCGTTCTCTTCACCGGTGTAGTCATTCGCTTTATTCAACGCTTTGACGGCATCCAAGGCGCTGGGCCAGCGCCGGCTTCGATCCACTTCCGCGGCACGCCGGGCGATCGTTATCCAGGCTTGCGCACTTTCAGCGCTGCTGACAGCGATATGCTCAGCTTCTTTTGTGGCTTCGCCGATAAGCTCCGTAGCTTGTTCCGGCGCCTTCGACCTGATTAATGCCGCGACCTCCGCGTAGGACCAGCACCGCTGAAGAGGAGTCAAAGTCCCACTGCGAATCAGCTGTAGCGCCTTTTCCGTGTCCTTCTGTTCTAAGGCTTTGCTCACCAGTATGAAATCGACAAACGTTCGCACGCTGGCTTTCAGTTCGTTATCTTCGATTGCGTTCGCGAACTCACGAGCTTTCGGATCGTTTTTCATGACCGCTTCGCGTGCGGCCAGCGCATAGAGACTATTGCGCTCACTGGTCGTGGCCGCGCGTTCAATGCGTGCTTCGAGGTCGGCGGTTTCGTCTGTTTTTGAAGTCAGTCCAGCATTGGTGAAAGGGCGTTGCTGCTCGGGAATCGGATCGACCCCATCGTTCAGCATATTGAGTCGTGCGCGCAGGGCGGCCGCCATCTCCGGTTCATGCTGCTCAAAGAGTGGGAGCAGTCGCTTGATTGTGAAGTAGGTCCCAGCTAATCCGGCGGTTGTCAGCTCGAGTTCCTGCCGGTTAGCGGGACGAAGAAGAACCTGGCTCGCGACCGCAAAGAATTTCCCGCGTAGTTCTGGGGCTAGTTGCGGTTGCGGCAGCGCGTCCGTCCAGGGATTCATCAACAGACCGTCGCGCGTAGACGTCACCATCACCGAAGGCGTGAACACATATGAAGAAAGAAGAGAGACCGACGCCGCATCACTTAGTGGGTCGATCGCAGTTCTTTCCAACATGGCGTTGAAGATCTGATCGGCGCGGGCCGCAGACGCTTGTCGCAGCAGCACCAGAAAAATGATGCCAGGCGAAGTCGCGCGGGTCAGACTTGGTTCCGCGAAAGCCAGCGACTTCTCCAACTCGCCGCTTTCCAACAGTTGTCGAGCGACTTGTAAACGCTGGGTGGTTGCGACGGACGGCTCGACGGAATTAAACGTGCGCGTCTTGTTGTCGTCTGCGTCGCGTTTGTTCTCTTCGTCCATCTTTGCCAGAAATGTTTCTGCTAGAGCGCGGTCATGGCCGGACACCAGTCGTAACACTTCGCCACGCAGATTCGGCGGCTTAGGAATGAAACCAGTGCCGCCGCGTCCGGAAAGAAATCGTTGGCGCTCCGCGGCCGCATGACGTTGGCCTTCCTGATCCACAATGTGAGCTGCCTCCCAGGATCGTTCAAACAGTGTTCGCGCGCGGGCACGATCGACGTTCCACAAGATGTCCGCGGCCCGAGCCTGAACCCTTACTCTGAGTGAATCGTCTTTGAAGCTGCGAGCGTCGTCGGCTAAAGATGAAACCAAATGAATTGCAAATGCCAACCGAGCTTCTCTTGCGCGTGCCTCGGACGTGCGGGCAGCTTTCGTCGCTGCTCTGGTATCAGGATCTGAGGTTTGGTTGGGTGACTGTGCTGCAGTTGAAGATGCGATGAAGTTAACCAGGAGTATCGCTACCAAAGAAGTGAGGGTCCGCCGCATGTTGATGACCTCCTTTTTTCTGTCTCGCAGTAAAGACCCGCGAGACGTGACACGCCTCGCGGGTTAACGCACGGCGCATCTACTGCGCGATACAACAAACGGAGCCGCAGTCGCCACAACCGAGACAGTGTCCTTGCGGTAGGGCAACAAACAAGTCCGCCGCATTTGCCACAGCCGCAACCCTCTACTTCTGCTTCATCGACCATGACGGCCCTGAACGTCAAAGTTCCATTCTTAAAGTTCGAGCCGAGATTGGACAGTTGCGGGACGGACACCTCCTGTCCCTCTTTTAGAGTGTAGGTTGCGAGGGCTGTTTCCTTGAGCTTTGCCCAATCGGTGCAAGTTTTGATCTCGTTGATATCGCCAGAGAGACCAACCACCACGACCTTCATTTTATCGCCGGCCATCACGGGCATTAGCTTGATGGCCGAATACGGTATGTGGTTCGCAGCCGCCGCAGGGATGCGGACGAACGCACCTTTTTTGTACCCTTCGGCAGCCGCGCTCACGGTCCATGGTTTTTCTAACGCGACTTCAATCCCGAGCCGATGCTTGTTGGTTGAGGTTTTCTTCGATGCTCCCGCCGATACTGCCATCAGCATAGAAAGAAGCAGGAGAGTTGGCACAAGAAAAGTCGAGACTCTGATTTTCATATGGATTCTCCTCTTAGAGTAGGTGGTGAGGTTTGTAAGGTCCTTACAAACCAATCCTTGATTATGAGCTCCGAGGCCGCTCTGAGGTCAGAACTGGCATTGGCGAGGGCTAATGCGTAATCCTACCTCCGCAAACGGCTTCTAAAGATCAGCCGCTTTTCCAAAGTTAACCTGGAATGGTGATTTACCGCGGAACCAAACCGATACCCACGTCGCGGCAAACAACACCACTCGGGGTCTCAAGCTCAGCGAGGCTGAATCGGCCAAAATGCATGGCAGCTTTCGTGAGTTCAACCAGTGCCGATCATTGAGCGGGCTGACTATACTCCCGCTACGATCCAAAATCAAGAACGTTTGATATGATTTTTTGAACCACTTACAGGGCTGGTTTCCATGTACTAGCAATCACGAACACGACTTGGCAAAGAGAAAAGGCCGCTGGATCTGTTCCAGCGGCCTTCGCGATTCGTGGCTCCGCACAGTGGACAATCTTCGGTGCGCCAAGCAAAGCTTGGTGTTTCTGATTGGGTGCAAGTCCCAATTGAGTAAGGTGCAACCAACCACTCATACCGAGTGTTGCAGTCGTCGAGGAGGTGAGTCAATCATCGAACGAAACGATTGAAGCGTACACAGGGCATCACATAGGCCGTAAGAGAGACCGCACTCTCTGAAGCTTGATATAGCCTCGTCAAGTCCAACAAAGCAGACGGCGATGGAGTCGAAGATCCAGAAGCCAATACAGAGCAACCGCTAAAGGTGAGATTGCCGAGGGTCTGCCGGGGTCGCCAAAGAGCGTGGCATGTGTGAAGAGAAACACCAGAGAACTTGGGAGGCCCAACTCGTTCCTCGATTGCAAGAGGTAAGCGAGCCGACAAACTAGGTGAACTGATGACGAGTTGGGAGTCAGATCAGCTCATAGTACTCAGAGAGCGGGAGAGCCGCTTACAAGGGGAAGGGGCTGACGTGATACGAAGCCAACAAAGGAAACACTGACCGAGCATGAAGGAACGGATAACAGTGCAAACCTCACTGTTGGAGATAGCGAACAAGGCGAAGCGTGATAAGCGGTACCGGTTTCGCAACCTCTACAGAGAACTCAACGAGGAGTTGCTACAAGACAGTTGGCGATTACTGCGGAAGGACGCAGCTTTAGGCGTCGACCGGGTAAGCGCGGCTGAATACGAAGCAAACCTCGAAGAGAACATCAAGCAATTGGTGGAACGACTGAAGCGGAAGTGTTACCGGGCCAGGCTGGTAAGACGGCATTACATTCCGAAGGGCAACGGAGGCATGCGCCCGCTCGGAATACCAGCCACGGAAGACAAACTGCTGCAATTGGCAGTAAAGCGCTTGCTGGAAGCAATCTACGAGCAGGACTTTCTGTCATGCAGTTATGGTTATCGACCATTGGTGGGAGCGCGCACAGCAGTGGATGAATTAAGAGTCAAACTGCAATTCGGCGGCTATCACCACCTAGTGGAAGCGGACATCAAAGGCTTCTTCGACAATCTGTCGCACGAGTGGTTGATGCGCATGTTGGCGGAGCGCATTGATGATGAACCGTTTCTGCGGTTGATAAAGAAGTGGCTGAAGGCCGGAGTGCTGGACACAGATGGGAAAGTGCTGAGGCCGGAGAGTGGTACACCACAGGGTGGCATCATCTCTCCGGTATTGGCCAACGTGTACCTGCACTACGTGCTGGATTTGTGGTTCGAGAGAGTCGTTCAGCGAAGTTGTAAAGGCGGGGCGTTTCTGCATCGTTATGCCGATGACTTTGTCTGCGGCTTTGGGCGAGCAGAAGAAGCACAGCGGCTTTACCACGAGTTGGAAGAACGGTTACGGAAGTTCGGACTAGAATTGGCGCAAGACAAAACACGGGTTATGCCGTTCAGTCGCTATCGACAGGGAGAGACGAGCTTTGAGTTTCTGGGTTTCGAGTTTCGTTGGGGTGTGAATCGCAAAGACCAAGCGTGGCTAAAGCGACGCACCGCACGAAAGAGGTTACGCAACTCACTGAAACGCGTAACTGAGTGGTGCAGGCAAAACCGTCATCGTCGCATCAGAGAACAAGTGCAACTGCTGAATGCCAAGCTTCGTGGTTATAAGAACTATTACGGAGTGAGTGGCAATTCCGCCAGCTTGGACGAGTTCTTCTATCACGTGCGACGGATACATCAGCGGTGGCTCAATCAGCGCAGCCAGCGGCACAGCTACACATGGGCCGCTTACAACGAACTGATGCGCCTGCTCGCACTCGAACAACCGCGAATCGTGCCACGGGTCAAGCAATCACTCTAGTCTTGCTGCGGAAGCGAGTATTCACGAAGAGCCCGGTGCGGGAAAACCGCACGCCGGGATCTGTGCGGGGGCTGTCGGGCAACTGGCAGTCCTACCGCAATCAACTTCTTTTTGAGACCCACGGCAGGAATGCTCAGTTTGTTCCAACAATTGCGCGAAGTGTTAACTGATTAGTCAATCAAACAAGAATGATTTCCAATGCGGAATTGAGGCGTCGTGGGAGCTATGCCATCCCTGCCGTGCTTCCAACTCTTCGGGTGCACCCGCAAGAATCCACGCGGCGTGACTTACCATGACATGCTCATCGAGCCGGTTGTACATCACGATCTCCCTAATCCCGAAATCGGTCGCGAATGTAGGCTGCTCAAAGAACAGATTGTATGCCTGTCCGTTAGGCGCGTGATGGAACTGCTCGATACCGACGACAGACGGCTTCTAGTCTTTGTGAAGAGCCAACAGTGAACTCGGATAACGCCCGTACGCAGCGTGGTACGCCTCGATGTCACCGATTAATTCAGCGCTTTGTGCAATTGCCCGGTATTTGCTGACGTTACTTGCGCGAGGAGCGAGTATCAGTTGAAACCCGAGCACAATCACAGGTATGAAAACCAGGTACAACGGAGCGGGATTGAAGGGCTTGACTTCAGACTTTTTCAGTAACTTCAATTTCGGTATCAGTCTTGAGCCGATGTAACAGAACACTACAAGTGTAAGAACAGCGAAGGCAAGGCCGCCGTTTATAAGCGCAGCAAACAAAGCAGCTACTGCAACAATCGAAGCGGTCATAATCGAAGCGAGCGCGAAATAATATCCTCGTGCCGCGTGATTTCTCTTTAGGCGACCTCGCTTCTGTAACTCAGATACCAGCCATGCGATCCCTACTGGTGTGACGAGCAATCCGACCATCGTCAACGTCTGGGCCATTGCTGAGAGCGACACTGCAAGTGGGTCATAGCCTCCGGGGAGGACCGGATAAAATGTACACACAACGAGTAACGCTATTAACCCTGCAATTCGGACAATATGTAAAGTCATTTCGGCACCTCCTTCCTCTTCAGGGATCTGTGCGGGGGCTGCCGTGTAACTGGCAGTCCTACCGCGATCGACTTTTGCTGACGTTCGGTGTAAAGCTGAGTGAACTACAGGTTCTCTTCAGTTCTCAGTGATAATTCGACCATTCTCTCAAGAAGTTGGTCCGGGGGTAAGCCCACGAAGTTTTTAAGGACCAGTTCCTTGGCGTACAAGCGAATCAGATAGCGAAGTTTAAGCGTCCTGGTCCGGGCCACGTGGACAAAGTCACGGTGCCCGTTATTGATGACGATGACGTTGCGGCTCGTGTCAAATCTCGAGCGCCACGAGTGGCCCGGGGCGCTTTCGAAAGTGTAGCCCGGTAACCCCTGAGACTCGACCCCGGTTGTTCCCACTTGTGACAAGAGTTCGTGCGTCACTGTAATTAAGGCTTCCGCCGATCGCTCAATGTTGTTTTGTGAAACCATCACGTTCACGCGCACAAGACCAGGCTCAGCGGGAGCAATAAACGTCGCGACTTGATCGTGTCGATGTTCCAGGGCCCCACCGCCTTCTATTACTTCCCACGCAAATGTCAGATCGCTTTCAACTCGGCGACGAGATCGATCGTAAGGTAACGCACGCAATGTTCTCTGTTCGCCTACTCGCACAACACTCGAGGCTGGTGAGATCGCTACGGTAAAAAGCGGACCAGCGAACTCGAAAAACTGCCGTTGTTTCCCGTTACCGTTTTCTCGCTCCGTCACACCGGCAATCAGTTTTTCAGTAGTCCCAACTTTGCGCAGACTCGCACCCGATCCGCGCTGAGTACGGGAGTGGATATCAAACCAATCGTATTCTTCAGCCGGAAGCGCCAGGAATGCCTCGCGAAACGCCCGCTGGATTGTCTGCAACAATTCTCGACTTGCTTGCTCTTCTTCGGCGCGACGCTGCGCTTCAAGTATCTCTGTCAGCTTTTTTTCCAGAGGAGTGAGAGCGTCTAAAAGTGCTGCATACGCTTCATCGCGGATGATGCCGCTGCGGGTTCCCGGCGTTAAATTAATGAAGGGTGCATCGATGTGCCCCTGAAGATAACGTGTGGTCCAGGGTGGCTTCGCGAGTTCGTCAACTACGGAAATGTCTTCAAACACACGTGTGCCGTGTCGAAACAGCGCGACGCGATTTGTTTCCTTGGGCTCATTCATATACAGCTCGACGTAAACATCACCTGCCATCGCACGAACAGCAGGCAAGTGGTGCAGCAATCTGCCTTCGTATTGTCGCGGTTCGACTGCATACTGCTTTCGAGCGATCTTGTCGATAACTGTAATCCGCACACCCGAGTGCCGAATGCGATCGCGCAACTCGGCGGCGAGGTACCACTGAATTTTTTCTCCTGAGAGAGAGCGAATTCCTTCAAGCAGTCTGTTAATTCGCAACTGAGTTCCAGGCTCGGGGAAAAGTGTGCGCCGTGCTTTTACCGTGTAGCCGGGGTCACCTTTTCTCATGACCATCTGCCAGGCACGATCGTCGGCGCCCGTTGACGTAAGAGTCAATTCTTCTCCAAGGGTCCAAAAGGAAAGCAGCCCGATGCCAAACTCCCCTTGAAGTCCGGAAACTCCTTCCACCTTCAATCGTCGCTTTACTGAATCGCAAATGTGTGTGGCCACGTAACGGAAATCAGGACGTCCGTCGTCAGCACGCGGTATACCCTGCCCGTCGTCACGAATTTCCAAATAATAATTGCCTTCGCTCCGACCGCGAGTGATTGAGACACTGGTTGCGCGCGCATCGATAGAATTCTCTACCAGCTCTGCCACGGCCTTCAGCGGATTGGATTGGGAAAGGGCGATGATGGTGATTGCGTTCCAGTCGTTGCCGATACGCAGTTTACCGCGTTTGGGGGAACGATCTGGCGAAGCTGGTTTTTGCGACACGATGAACTAGTTGATTCGTTTAGGATATGGTCGACGAGAGTATAACTTACAGTGGCGACTCTTTATGGGTACTCCTAGTTTTGCTTTGGGCCTTTCGAGATTCTGATCCGGCTGCTTCTCACTGTGACTATTGCGCGCTTCAAAATGTAATTGTTTTTAGCTTTCGATTGCAGTACGGCTATGGGATCCAGCAAATTACGTTCGTAGCTTTTGCCAGCTTCAGCAAGGCATCTGATGATTTCTTCTTATATATCATCTTCATCGATCGCTGCGGGTGAGTGAAGTAACACGTTGGGTCTTCGCGGTAAAAATACGGTAATTGCGCGAAGGATGTCGGCCCGGACGCCTTCGCTCTGAAACCCCGACGGCTTCAGCGAATGGATCAGTTCCACCAAGCCCGTGATTCTGTTCATGTTGAGATAGAAACGTAAGTTTAGGAGATCTTCCGGCACAGTCATACAGAGCAATTCTACCTGTCGGGAGCTAGTTGAGAAAACCTGAGATTCAACAAGAAACGCGCGCGCGTCAGTAATGAGAAACGTTTGCGCAATTCTCGAAGCCTAATTCGGAAAACTCAGGTTAAGGTTATGAGTGCTTGGCGCTTTGCACGTTGCGAATACTTACATCAGAATGAAGATAACTCGAGACGAGCGGCCATCGCAGCAACATAAATGAATGAATTCCAATTGTTGACGAAGAACCAGTAAACAAATAGGTTCTCTGGTAGTGGACTCGGCAGCTGAATTGACGTTGAAATTGGAGCGGAGTTCCATGGGCCGCCGTCTACCCACAATGGTTTTTTGTCATAGTAAGGATAATGCGGGTCTGGTGGCTCAATGACGCAGAACAAAAGGTCTGAAAATGTCAGTCGCGCAGGACGGTAAACCTCACGTTCTTCCTCTTTTTCAGCAGAGTCGTCCCCAACCCAAATTTCCAGATCAAAGCTGGCCGTTCCAGTTACGTAGTCAGTGCTGATGCCCTTGATGTAGGCATCATGAAATCCGTTCGGTAGCGCAGCGGCCACCTCTTCCAAAGTCATATTAAGGAACTCCTCGTTAGTTTATCGTTCAAGTGTTTCCTTCATAGTCTGTTTATCTCTCTGCTGCAAGATACTGCACTCGGTTCATTGTTGGCGGAGTTGGTTTGCGGCGCAAGTGGCCTGGTAGATGGAATCGTGTTTCGGCCGATTAACAAGGCAGGACGGCTAAGTGGTGAACGAATGACCGAGCAAGCGATTTACAATTTGGTGACACAGCGGTTTTTCTGGGCACCCGATTCGTAACGTTTAACGTCGGGACTCTCACGCCCAAATGACGCGCCATTGCCCCAGGCGTGTGACTAAGGGTTTCTCTTGCGTTAGATCAAGCTGCCGCCGCACTCGAACTCACTTCACCATCACCGAAACGTGAAGCTGAATTAGTTAACTGAATAGGGTTAGGTCACAAACCATGTCACAAAATGCTAAGGTCACCTTCGCGGGTGGCCTTTTGTTTGGTTTTACTAAGAGATCGTGGCTCCGCACAGTGGACAATCTTCGGTGCGCCAAGCAAAGCTTGGTGTTTCTGATTGGGTGCAAGTCCCAATTGAGTAAGGTGCAACCAACCACTCATACCGAGTGTTGCAGTCGTCGAGGAGGTGAGTCAATCATCGAACGAAACGATTGAAGCGTACACAGGGCATCACATAGGCCGTAAGAGAGACCGCACTCTCTGAAGCTTGATATAGCCTCGTCAAGTCCAACAAAGCAGACGGCGATGGAGTCGAAGATCCAGAAGCCAATACAGAGCAACCGCTAAAGGTGAGATTGCCGAGGGTCTGCCGGGGTCGCCAAAGAGCGTGGCATGTGTGAAGAGAAACACCAGAGAACTTGGGAGGCCCAACTCGTTCCTCGATTGCAAGAGGTAAGCGAGCCGACAAACTAGGTGAACTGATGACGAGTTGGGAGTCAGATCAGCTCATAGTACTCAGAGAGCGGGAGAGCCGCTTACAAGGGGAAGGGGCTGACGTGATACGAAGCCAACAAAGGAAACACTGACCGAGCATGAAGGAACGGATAACAGTGCAAACCTCACTGTTGGAGATAGCGAACAAGGCGAAGCGTGATAAGCGGTACCGGTTTCGCAACCTCTACAGAGAACTCAACGAGGAGTTGCTACAAGACAGTTGGCGATTACTGCGGAAGGACGCAGCTTTAGGCGTCGACCGGGTAAGCGCGGCTGAATACGAAGCAAACCTCGAAGAGAACATCAAGCAATTGGTGGAACGACTGAAGCGGAAGTGTTACCGGGCCAGGCTGGTAAGACGGCATTACATTCCGAAGGGCAACGGAGGCATGCGCCCGCTCGGAATACCAGCCACGGAAGACAAACTGCTGCAATTGGCAGTAAAGCGCTTGCTGGAAGCAATCTACGAGCAGGACTTTCTGTCATGCAGTTATGGTTATCGACCATTGGTGGGAGCGCGCACAGCAGTGGATGAATTAAGAGTCAAACTGCAATTCGGCGGCTATCACCACCTAGTGGAAGCGGACATCAAAGGCTTCTTCGACAATCTGTCGCACGAGTGGTTGATGCGCATGTTGGCGGAGCGCATTGATGATGAACCGTTTCTGCGGTTGATAAAGAAGTGGCTGAAGGCCGGAGTGCTGGACACAGATGGGAAAGTGCTGAGGCCGGAGAGTGGTACACCACAGGGTGGCATCATCTCTCCGGTATTGGCCAACGTGTACCTGCACTACGTGCTGGATTTGTGGTTCGAGAGAGTCGTTCAGCGAAGTTGTAAAGGCGGGGCGTTTCTGCATCGTTATGCCGATGACTTTGTCTGCGGCTTTGGGCGAGCAGAAGAAGCACAGCGGCTTTACCACGAGTTGGAAGAACGGTTACGGAAGTTCGGACTAGAATTGGCGCAAGACAAAACACGGGTTATGCCGTTCAGTCGCTATCGACAGGGAGAGACGAGCTTTGAGTTTCTGGGTTTCGAGTTTCGTTGGGGTGTGAATCGCAAAGACCAAGCGTGGCTAAAGCGACGCACCGCACGAAAGAGGTTACGCAACTCACTGAAACGCGTAACTGAGTGGTGCAGGCAAAACCGTCATCGTCGCATCAGAGAACAAGTGCAACTGCTGAATGCCAAGCTTCGTGGTTATAAGAACTATTACGGAGTGAGTGGCAATTCCGCCAGCTTGGACGAGTTCTTCTATCACGTGCGACGGATACATCAGCGGTGGCTCAATCAGCGCAGCCAGCGGCACAGCTACACATGGGCCGCTTACAACGAACTGATGCGCCTGCTCGCACTCGAACAACCGCGAATCGTGCCACGGGTCAAGCAATCACTCTAGTCTTGCTGCGGAAGCGAGTATTCACGAAGAGCCCGGTGCGGGAAAACCGCACGCCGGGATTCTGTGCGGGGGCTGTCGGGCAACTGGCAGTCCTACCGCAATCAACTTTTTTCTGAGGCCAATGACTTGGCGAAGTGCTTCGCTACAGCGAGACAACGATCATGAGCGACGGCAGTTTTGCCTTGTCTAAAATCGCACCCGGCCGCTATTTCATCCTTTCGCGTGTCGAACCACGCGCCGAGACACCAGGTATGCCGTGCGATTTTCAGGTTGGGACCCAATGACGCGGGCCAAACTAAGACAGGAAGCAGAGGCCGCGCAAGTAGTCGTTGACTTGAAGCCTTGCCAGCGATTGAGGGATTACGCGCTTGCGTTCAAGGTGGAGCAGTGAGCGAAAGCGAGATCGTCTTAATCTGAGCTATGGTTCGAGGGCGGTATACAAAAACGTGTATCGGAATCTCTATCATTGATGGCAATTGGGGAGGATTTAGTGATTTGAGAGCCACTTGGTTTTTGTGTGCTTGCTTCTCAAGCCGTATATATTTTGTCGAAATCTTATGAGGACGAGAAAGGGAAACCTGTATTTCTTCCTGAACATGAATTCCTTAATCTTGAAAGAATTGCAAAATTGCTGAAACTAGGCATACCAGAAGTGAAAGAAAAACTATTAGCCGGTAACCCGACGGAAGAAGTAAAGGACGTTTACTAAAGCGATAGATAGACATCAGACAGAAGCGAACAAACCAAAGCAATAAAGATTTCTTTGCGGATATAACAGCTTCTCAACAGAGGCTTGATGATATTAAGGCTAAATTTCTGATTTAGACTATGATCGACGCGGCTGGTGATTATGCCTGTTCCAAACAAAGATCAACCGCTCGAACTAAAGACTGCTGCCACTGACCCGAGGAAGGATCGCGCATGTAAACGGCTTGTTTGTCCGGGGTCAACGCGGCGAGGCGGTTTGCGAAGATCGCCAGGCTATGCGCCGGGCCTCCAATCTTGCTCCAGGGCATGAGATTTCTCCTTCGACGTAGACGCCGCGCCAGCAACTCGCGCTGGCGCGGCGATAAAGCGACCAAGTGAGTTTTTGCCGTGCGGACTAGTCGTTCATCCGTGACTGGAAAGAACGCCCGGCATTCCACGCTCGGCGGCGTAGCTGGCTTGAAGTTTCGGGAAAATTTTCGTCGAGTCCACTGACTTATCGCCCAGACCCGCCACGACTACATCACGGCAGGTTTCCAGGAAGTCCTTCACAAATGGCAAGCTGAATCCACGACCCATCAAGTAAAAGATTGTTTCGAAGCTGAACTCATTCTGCGGCACGTAGAGTGAGCTTTTAATCTCTCGAAGCATGCGGTCAACGTTGTCAGAGGCGTCTACCCACGTCATTGAATTATGCTTCCAGGTGTAGCCGGACCCTGACAGGTTGAATTCCGCGGCTTGTTTGTGAATTGGAGTGGTGTGGTCATAAAACCATATCTGGGTGGCATAGAAGCTCGGTGCAGTATCGGAAATCAGGGAGATGGTATTGGCCAGGCCCGCCTCTGCGTCACCAGGAAACCCAACGAAGAAGAGTGCCCACGTCATGATGCCGGCATCTTCAAGCCAGCGAATCGCCCGCCGGTACTTATCGGGCGAGGCGAATTTATTCATGATCTGAAGAACCTCCTGGTCCCCCGACTCAATGCCGAGCAGCGCGCCTACGCAACCACTCTCGGCAGCCAGTTTGACCGCTTCTTGATCCATATTTCCACAGCGCAAATACGAGATCCATTTGAATCGGAAACGATTCTTAATCATCATGCGACATAGTTCTTTGAAACGCGGCACGGGAACGTTAAAGGTGTCGTCAATGAAATAAAGGAACTTCACACCGATGTCGGAGATCTTTCTTAAATCAGCTTCAATTAGATCGATATCCGCCAAACGGTGTTCGCCTGCCCGTATCGGATAACTGCAAAAAGAGCAGGCAAAAGGACAGCTAATCGCAGTTCGCATCATCGAAAACGGTTCCAACGCGGCGCGATCAAACAGCGAATACTCAACTCTGTTTTCGTTAATGGGATTGTCTTCCGGCTTTTTAGCTGTCCGCCAGGTGTTCCCGTCGGAGAAAATCAGGAGGTTGGGGATGGACTGGAGGTCCTCCAAGGTCGAACCCGATTTCAGCTCGTTAACAATGCGAACCAGAGCAGCTTCCCCTTGACTGTCGATCACATACACGTCGGCGCCGATGTCTTCCAGTATCATTGCCAATACTGATGACAGGTCACCTCGATCCAGATGGGAAGGATATGGTCCGCCGATGATGATCTTTGTGTCGGGTGATCGTTCTCGGATGAAAGAAACAATCTCCTTCATTGGTTCCGGCTCGAAATAGAAAGTTGTAGTGATCGCGACCGTAAGCGGCTCATCCCGCAGCAGCTCATCGAGTTTCGGTTTGCCTTTCTGAAACTCGCCTACCACAGTGATACTGGCTCCACTCCGCGCCAGCGCACTCGCCAGATGAAGCGACGCCAAACTAAGCGGATCAAATGGGGTGAGCTCCTCTGCGTTGGGATCCGCATCTTTTAGGACTGCATTGAATAAGTCCATGTAGGAGATGCGGCGGCCATCCAGTAAGAGAGAGTTAATTTGTGCATTGCGGTACGCGCCGTTAAATTTGGCCATGGATTTGGTTCCCGCAATATAGTCCTGAAAATTTCCGGTATTGTGGCCAATGATGATGCAATCAATTCTGTTCATCTCAACTCCTCATCCGTGTAGCTGTAGCTAAAAAGACATTTCTCTCGGGATTTCGAGCTGGGCTTCGCGACAGGGAGGTCTGCAAGTTGTCCTGCGAGGGTCTGGGATATTATCACGTCCGTTCCGACTAGTCAGCAAAACTGCTGCATCATCCATCCACATCAGTTTCACACAGTTGGGCGTCATATTCTCGCCCCTTGACGAGACCCGAAGACTCAAGCACGCGCTCCAAAATAAACTCTCCCCATGTCCCTTGCGTCTTCGTTTGTCCCTTGAGCGCATTTGTGAGATTAACCGCGTCTTGACTTATCTGAGTATTGAGCTGACGAAGACTCCTTATTTCGCTCTCAAGTGAGAAGCGCTGCTTTGATTCCTTGTCATAAGTGTCCTCCACCTTCTTTTCGAAATCTTTTATTTTGTCACTCAACGGCTTCAGCAATGCATCAATGTTAGTTCTGTTTTGCTCGGTGAATCTCTTCGCGTTGGTTTCGAGGATGCCATTAGCAAGGTTCTTGAATTGAGCAGTGAACTCCTCACGTGCGTCAATTAGAAGCGATAACTTTTCCTCAAAGTGCTTGTTTGCGGCGTCGAGGCGCGCGTCGGCACTCTTTGTTGCGTTTTCAAGTTCCGCCTTCAAGCGTGCTTTTTCAGTTTTTAGTGATATAGCTTCCTCCTGGAACTTAACCATTGTCTCAGCCTGGGTCCGAATCATCTCCTCGAGTTCTGAGACATGCGTGTTTCTTTCTTCCGCCGCTGCACGTCTCTCTTTCTCTGTCATAAGTTCGGCTTGCAGATTTCGATTCGACTCATCGAGATCAGTCGCGCGAACCAAAGTTTGCTCAAGCCGAAGCTCTACCGCCGCTAGTCGTTCTGTCAGTGCCGTGCGAGAAGATTCAAGTTGAGCCCTGGACTTCTGCTCAACCGATTGTATCCAGCCCTTAGAAAAGAGGAAGACTATTCCGGCTCCAATAACCAGCCCAACAAGGGTGCAAGCCAAAAATGTGAAGCCTTCCATAATCACCTGTTCGAATTAGCTGCAGAACTCCGTTTTCAGTCCAAGACGTGGTGGCCTCTCGCACCGGCGCTCAATCCGGCTCAAATAAGCGGGCGATATGCTGAGCTGGCGGCGACCCAAAAGAAATTCAAGGCAAATTATCCGCTTGTAGGATTACGGGCAATCGAGAATCTGCGGATTGTGTAGCTCGTCCGCAAATTCTGTGATGAAGGCCTTCGCCTGTTCTGTATTCTTGAATATGAAAGCCGTATTGAAGTCACTAGAGAACAGATTCGGAACGCCTGATACGTAACCTTGAAGTGTCACTACTATTACGCCGGTCTCCGTTTCTCCACCTGCTGCATCAATCCGCCGTAGTCGTTCCAGCATTGCCTGATTGATCGCCTCGGCATAGAGTTCGCCCGCATTTGGAATGTGACCAATCTCTAACAAGTGAACGTTGGTGCCAAGAATTGCCAGCAAAGCTAATCCCTCACCGTCAGTTCCTATTTCGGCATCTTCTGGCACATCCATTAACCAATCGAGCAGTTCATGTTTAGTGGTTGGCATTAGTTGCTCCTTTCTTCTCGCGCAGAAAAATCGCGGTCCAATTCACTTCCAGTCGTCACCTGAATACGAGTGGCTATCTGCAAGTTGGACCGCGATTGTTTTCTAGGAACCTATTTGGCTTTTGCTTTCTCGATTAACGCGATCTCTTTAGCGAGCACGTCGCGAAAGCGCGTGAGAATGGCAATGAGCAAATTGATTTTGGCCAGGGATCGACAGCGCTCTCGCTTAGTGCCTAAAAAGAATTCAATCTGGACTCGGCGCCGGCAGTCGGCAATTGTAAGCATGTTGTGTCCCCACCTGTATTCACCTTCGTTGGAGGATTCAACTTCAGCGAAGATATGCGACGTAAAGCCGGTTGAGACAGGCGAGAGGAATGAACGCTTGCGAAGAGAGAAAACATTTTTCATTGTTATCAACCTCGGAGGAAATGATTACGTGAAACCTCCGTGTCTCTAGCTAAACCATTTGTAGTGTCAGTTCGATTGAGAGACAGGGAGGCTGGATACGCCAGGAACGCAGCGTGTCGCTTATCTGGTCCAATGCATTTAGCTTTGATTTTATGGACCAGGACCGGCGAAATCCTTTTTGCTGAGGGTAACCCCAACTGGGTAGCCGACAACTACTTCCTCTCCAGGTGCGGGAGTTTGGTCAATAATCAATCCGGGTTGAACGGCCGCATCGTAACGTGTCGCCAACAGTCGAATATTCAAGTTGGCGGCGTGAAGCTTCGTCTCGGCGTCTTCATAGGTCAGTCCTTTAAGCGCCGGCACCTTGGTTTGAACTGGTCTGGACCGGCGCTCACGTTGGACGTCAATACTCAGCCCCAAAAGCGCAATTGCCGGTATAACGACGTACACAACCAGCGCCAGCGTCACAAGAAATCGGATAAGCAGTTTCTGTTTGCCTCGTAGGGTGTAACCAACGAGGACGCCAAGTAAAAATCTCATTACGACGGTTCCTTTCGGAGATTCTTCGTGAATCACCTATTCGTTAACCGCCTCTTTTTTCTTATTGGTTGTTGAGGAATATCGGTTGAAGGGGAGCGGAATGGAGGTTAGCTCACTGCAGTTGCTCTAGTACGGCCATTCCTTAAGACTTGAAACCCGCCTCCTTCCAGAATCGGTTTACTTCTTCGAGAGGTTCATTCTCGAGCGTCTCATACCACTCTGAAACCGTCAGCGCGCTTAGTTTCATATTCGCGCGCACTGCGTCATCGATTCCTTTTGGTCCGTTCCAAAAGAGAATTTTGGTTGAAACAGATAGTCCGTGCTCTCTGGAATCTTTGTGGCGTTGGAGGATCAATCGCGCGAGCTGCCGGCACACGGCAGGATTGATTCTGTGATCTGCGTCAAAAGCGATTAGTGCGTTATATGGTCGAGCTGTTTCGACGATCTCACTATGAGAGCAGCTCACTCCACTCGTAGCGATCACGCGGGCTTTTGGCCTAAACCGTACCAGGGTATCAGCCTTTAGAGCGCCTTCTGTGATTAATACTGTTTCGCCGGCGATAACCTTCTGCGTCACAAAGGTAAGATGTATTGGTGTTCCCGAACTAGTACCACGCCGCTCTAGCGGCGACGACAGCCAGCGGTATCTTTTTTCGCCAGCTGAGAGATCATTTGCGTGTAGTCTGATCTGACAGGCTTGGATAAGTCCGTTTGCATCCTTGTAAGGTATTACAAGAATCGGCATGATATAGTTGCGCGGCTTCCAGAGATGGACCAGACCGGAAGCCTCCTGCCAAAAACCCGGTATGCCAATGACTCCACCGGAATGGAGTTTTGCGTAATCGTGAAAGTGTTTTCGCACAAAGCCCCTTAAGATATTCGCGAGTGTTGCACGTTGACGTTTTGTCGGTGGCAGCGCGCCGTAGTTGAGTGCGTGCTCTTCGAGCAGTCCTCGCGACAATAGGCCACCTGGGCCAGTGAGAAGTTCCTCTCGGTAATGAGAAGCGGGAGAAATCCTCATCAATTCACGAAACACAGCGTCTCTAATTTCCAACGGAGCCAAAGGAATTGATGCGGTGTTAGCGACAACCCCTTGTCGAGTTCCAGTGAATGGGATCTCGCAGTGAACATGTATGTTTCCACCGTTGCGCGATGGTCCACGGGAGCCGGTGCTTACGCGCATGCAGATGGAAACGCGTTCGTCGGTCGAAAAGCCACAGTAAGTGGGTTTGCCACAAATTCGGCATGGCCGTCTCTTGCTGACGCGCTTGAAACCGCCTGAAACAAGCGGCGCTCGATTTGGAACACCTCCGCGCGAACTTATTGTTGCTAGCTCATAGGGCATTAGGAATCGGTGTTGAGGTAATGTGGCTGGTTTGTCAGTCGCCGGGGCTTGAGCCATTTCCAACGTTGGCGAGAATGGCCAGTCTGTTGGAAACACTTGCGGCCAGGTCGATCGATTGAGGCATGAATTTCAGATACTTTTGAGTTTCCACTATGGAGGCGTGGCCAGCGTATTCCTTAATCCCATTTATTGGCACGCCAGCCATAGCAAGATTCGTTAAGCAGGTGTGACGTAGATCGTGGATGGTCCATCCGCCCGGTACTTTCTGCCCATAGCGAATTCCAACACTCTCAGACGCCTTTCCTAAAGCTTCGCGATACCAATGGTCAGGATGCGTGAGCACACGAGTGGTGCCACCTACGCCCGCCAACTTCTGACTCGTTACTAACGTCGCAGCAGCAGCAGCTTTGATGGTCCGCCATTTCTTGGTTTTTGAAGAATATAGTTTTACAGTTCCGAAACGAATATCGCATTCCTCCTTACGCATACGTCGTAGCTCTGCCATGCGACCGGCTGTTATTAGCGCTAGCTGGAAGAAGAATAGAGCCTCGACCCATTCAGGGTTCGTAGATAGGGCTTCCGAAATCTGTGCAATTTCTTCGTCGGAAAGAACGCGATCGCGTTCTTCTTCAACTTTCTTTGTAAGAGGACTGCGAGGTACTTGAAACGACTTTAGGTCTGGGAACATTCCAACTGCATGGTTCAGCGCCGCCTTGATAGTGTTAAGCCCTCTTCTGATTGAGGATTTTTTCAGCGGTCTCCCATTCGCTTTACCACGCTCGGTTTCTGCCGCGACCCAAAAGACGAAATCATCTTTTGTGACTGAACTAACATGCCGGTCAGGCCCAATGAACTCACCCCATCGTTCAAGAGTTCGCAACGGGCTAGGCATCTCACGCCAACAAGTAGTGTCTTCATTCTTGTTCGCGAGCAAATTCGCTTTGGCTAGTTTTAAATAGCTTTCAATCGCTTCTCTGATTGTCGTGTGTCTTGCGTTTGCCGGCTCCTTCAAACCGTAGCGTGCTTTCCAGCCAGTTGTTCTCAAAATCGCTAAAGCCTGCGTGGCTTCGGCTTTGGTAGTAAAGGTCAAGTCTCTGTAACGTTTTCGAGTTCCATCCGGCTGTCGAATCCAGACATCGTATCCCCAGCGCTCTGCACCATTGCGCTTCTCCTTTCTTATCTGTGCAGTGCCTTTTGCGCGCTTCTTGTGTAGACGCTGTCTCATGTTTCCAGTAGTTGGATACCGCTTTTATTTCGGCGAACTGAGAACGATTTGGGATTGCAAATCCAAAGGTTGGTGAGGTCTAAGAAGTGTTGACTTAGCAGATTAGGTTGCTTGAATCTCGCGCTTTCTTTCCAGAGCTTCAACCTCGCTGCGAAGGAAGCGGACTGATCTGCCAAATCGAATGGCTCGAAGTGCGTTTGATCCGCACTTGCGGGAATAGATTGCGCTTTGGGAGACACTCCAGCGAGCCGCAAGCTCAGCAGCGGATATGTATTTCTTGTCGAAGGATTTTGGTTTCTTAGAGATGTTCTGCGGCATAATCTTCTCTCAATTTCTTTCGTTTTGTAAGCCTCTATAGAGTGTCCTAGTCGTATACTTTTGCGGCCCTACTGACTTCTTCAATCAATCTGCCATCAGGTTGTCGGCGTTTACGGATAAACCAACTCTCGAGTTATGAGGCGGGCTCATTTGAGAAGATCCCTCATCGATCTAAGAAGCTGCTGCTCATCGGAGGTTCCTTCGAGCAGATCGGCCTTTAACCTACGAAGCATCGTCACGAGTTTCTCGTTGGAGATGAGACCATTTCCGTTCGACGATGGTGGCTCATCTTTCAATGTTGTTGATAGCCACGAGCTAGCCCGCTTTCCACAGTCTTCATCTAGCAAGTTTGCGTAACTGTGAAGTACGGTTTCGACCCTATCTCCTAACATGTAGGCAGCGTCGATAAAATTTTTGGTGGACTTGATGTATTCGGTCGCCCAGATTGTTCTGACCATGTGAGGATTCATTGCGATGCCAGTGAATCGATATGTCGCGCTTTCATATGCCCACGTTACTTGGGATTGAGTCAATGGTTTTCCAACCCAGTTGAGAAGAACAAACTCCTGGCCGGCGGCTGTTTTTTCAGCTCCAATTCCGGACTTCTTCTGACACGAAATAAGAATAGCTCGCCACCGCTCGAGCCACTCTTCCAGTAAATCAACCAAGTCATCAGGAAACTGATGTTCGACACGATTCACTCTTCCTTTGACGTGCGATATCTTCAACTCTGCGGACTGAAACCTTACGTGCCATTTGCCCTCTTTCCTATATAGGTTGCGGCCTTGTTCCGGTATTTCTGGGTTCCATAACATCTCTCTGAAATTCCTCTGCCGGAGCGGAAGCCTGATGCTTAACCTTATGAGAAGGGATTGCATTACCATATATGCGTATTTGGTATATCTCTTGAAGCCATTTTCCTGGTGTTTGAGAACTCTGCTACGTGCGCAAGGGACCAGCTCTGATAAGCGTCGAGCATTAAGAGGGTAAATCGAAAGCCCAACCGTTTCGAGTTTTCGCAAGCTGATCCAACGCTTGGTCTTGTCAGTGACTGGCTCCGGCAGTCCAAGATTCTTCCTATACCTTTTTAACTCTGCTGCGCGCTGCTCAAATGCCCTCTGCTGCTCGGATGATTGAGCGGTTATGCTCAGATACCTTGCCAGAGCAACCAGTACCTCAATGACCCTAGCTGCTGAGACTGTGAACCTACCTTGCTGTTGGATGAACCACTCGATATAGCCGATGGCATTATCTGGGTCTGAGATTATTGACAGAGACATTGATTCTGCCTCGAAACCGCGAAACTTAACGAGGAAACCCCCTGTCCGAAGCAAGCTACCCCTGTGATACGAAAAAGTAATTGGTCGCTTTCTCAATGTATCAGGACGATCGCGATTAACTATCTTCGTACTCCAAATCTCATAATCAGAGAGTTCTTGAATTAGAGAGTCGGGGACAGGATCCAAGACGTACTTTCCAGGGTTGATCCACTCCCTCCGTGAAGTGATTGCTTTGGACTTGATCCTGTTGACAGTTTTGGAACTCGCGAGAGGTCCTAATATAGGGCCGATCATTCCGTGATCGATGGCGGTTCTAATCAAGTAACTAATGTTGTTCTTCAGGTTCCGAATCGCATGAGGACCCAGCACCGAGGCACCATCTCTTCTAGACCTTGCGCCATCGGCTCTCTCCTCAATCAAGCAATTTCGCTTCTGATCGGGCAAGTGGAAGGCTGACGATGGACACTGGGCCGGTTCACTGTAGCCGAGAATAAGCGCATACTGTTTGATTGCAGTTTTGAGTGGACCAACGCGAGAGGTTGGAATTAACTGCGTTCAATTAGTGTGTCGAAAACTTCCGTAAGCGTTTTTTCGGTTGTTTGCATTGCTGGATTCATTCGTTTTCTAACCTCGGATCGAATTAGTACTTACCGCCCGCTTCTTGAATGCGAACAACATGTCGAGCGGTACTAATTTCGGTTAGCCTTAAGTGAACTAATGAGGAGACTTACGGCACGACTGGGACAATTGAAGACAGTTGGGACTACTAATAGCTACTAACCCGTTTGTTTTCAGTGGGTTGCGTTTTAGATCGATCAATGGCTGAGCTCTTAAGAAATCGCTGGATATCCTCTCGTCGGAACCTGTAACCCCAACGAACAGCGTTCAATCTACCGCTTGAGATCAGCCGATAGACCGACTTGCGGCTACAGCGCAGGATCTTTGCAACCTGGGCCAATGGGTAGAGATCTTCAATAACGCTTGCCACTGGATCATTTTGTATTTCTGCCATTTCACTTCGACTCCTCTTAGGATGAGATTGCGAGGGCGAGCCCCGATGTAACTAGGCGAACGGCTCACCGGCAATCACCGCTTGGCAACGCCATGCCTGAGGTGGTCAAGTACCCTCACGATCGCGCAAACAATTACAAGTTCGATCAGCGAGAAGCCAGCGGTTCGATTGGGACAATGATTGGTGAAGTGGGCGGTGATTGTCTCATGTTCAGCGACTGAATCAGTTGGAACATCGCAGAGCTGCACCCTCGCAAGGTGACTTTGCTTGTTGGAAGTTCGCGTAAATGCATCAGGCGCGTATGGTGAACTCGTGCTTTCATTTCTTCATTCAAAGCCCGTGATAAAGTGCGTGCGTTTTCGCAAAACAGACCACGCGAATTAGTTGCAGTGCATCTGTTGTGCCGCAGGTTTCTCTACGTCAATGGCCCAATTTGATAGTGGTTTTGGAATGTGGGTGACGCAGAACGCGACAGCAGGTAAAACGAGGGTGTGGTCAAATGCGACAGTAGATTCTATTTGCGGAGACGCTTAGTGGACAATTTGCTGTGAGTGCGTTTTGGACTTTGATTTGCCGGAGGTCGAAGCGGTTGGACCCTTTGTATTAGGGAAGTGCTGTTAATGTCATTAGCCGGATAGGCCCGAGTTGACGAGACTCGACTACATCATGTCCTAGCGTGCCGAGCCAGTCAGCGAGGGGCCGGCCAGCGCAACGGTCTATTAAGAATCTCATTAGCCTGAGATATGGACCGAGTCGAGTTTGTTATGCGCGATTACCGCATGAGCATAAGCAAGACAGGCCCTGAGGTCATCAGGTTCCAAATCAGAGTAGTCCGCGAAGATGGTCTCAGGAGTTTCCCCTTGAGCAAGCAAAACTGAGAATGAGTTCGACGGAGATGCGCATGCCCCGAATGATGGGTTTGCCACCAAAAATCTCGGGGTTCACTGTTACGCGTCTAAGAAGTGTCTCGTCGATCACGGTTTTCGTTTTACGTTCATTTTGTTCGTTGGGATATTGTCACGGCTGCCGCTTCGGCGCTCCGTAGAGATAGTGACCAAGATTAATCGAGCCGTCGGTCGGCACGTTCTCCCAAGTGTCTGCGGGTAAGCCCGCGTTGATTTCGTCGACGACCTGCCAAACGGGTTTGCGATCCACACCTGTTCCTTCAGAGCTAGGGCTCGTGGCAAGACTTTCAAGTAATCGTAGCGCTTCCTGTTGTTTGTTGGGTGGCAGTGCTCGTACTTTGTTAATCAGTTGGTCTTCCAGATTTGCGGCCATGTCCCTTCTCCGGTTTCGCAAAAGAGTAAGCTCTAAGGTGTCGTTCAGCGTTTGGAAAGTATAAGATTTTTAACCTTGTCTCTCAATGTAAGCTTGTGATGTCGCGGGTCGCAACAAATCAAATCTCGAGAAGATAGTTAGGGGTCGGAAGTACTTAAACGACCGGTTCTACGCCGTCTCAAGTGCACTATCCCGTCGCACGGGACCGGGAGGCATGGTTACTGGTTGCAACTCTGCTAATCATTAGGTGAAATACTTTATGGCAGTGATCAATCTTCCCGAATTAAAGAGACTGGCTACCACCCGTTCGTTCGCTCGTGGAGAGGCGTATTTCAAAGATGGTCGTGTGCATGATCTTGAAGCGCACGAGGGAACGTGCACCGCGATCGTGAGCGGCCAAGAAGATTATTCGGTGACACTTAGTTCAACCGAGCACGAGATTGACTACTCGTGTGATTGCCCGATCGGGCTTGAGGGTGAATTCTGTAAACACCTGGTCGCCGTCGGTCTAGCTTCACTTAATCCAGCTTCGGAGAGTAGAGGCGAGCCCGGCAACCGAAAACGAACGGCAAGCAAAGACGTTTTACGTGCGTATCTCGAGCGGCAAGACAAAGATACTCTGGTCGCCATGCTGGCGCGTGAAGCGACGGAAAACCAAAACCTGCGCGATCGCCTGCTCCTTGAAGCTGTGCAATCGAATCCCGCCGGCTTAGACCTAACGGCGTATCGTCGATCCATAGCGCGCGCGCTGCAGACCGACGGCTTTGTCGACTACCATTCTTCGTACGACTATTCCCGTCGCATTCTTCAAGTAACCGAGTCGCTTGCGGCTCTGCTTAACCGTGGCCACACGCCGGCGGTCATCGAACTGACGGAATACGCGCTGGCGCAACTCGAAACAGCCATCGGCCACATGGACGACTCGGATGGCTATATGAACGACATTCTGCCAGAGCTCCAGAATCTACATCATCGCGCCTGCCTGGAAGCTCGGCCCAACCCTCGTGCTCTCGCACGACGATTGTTCGCATGGGAGACGATGAGCGACTGGGAGATTTTCTATGGAACGGCAGAGACCTATGCGGACGTCTTCGGCGCAGAAGGCTTGGCGCAATACCGTCGGCTAGCCGAAGCCGAATGGGCAAAAATTCCACAACTCGACCCAGGAGACAAAGACGATGAACGATCCACCTGGCGCTTTCGCATCACGAAAATGATGGAAGCGCTCGCGCGACAATCGGATGACCCTGACTCGTTAGTCGAAATCAAACGCCGTGATCTTTCGGACGCTTATTCGTTCCTTAAGATTGCAGAGATTTATCGCGAGGCTGGCCAGCACGACAAGGCGCTCGATTGGGCCGAACAGGGAATCAAGTCTTTTCCGCGAGCCGATTCGCGGCTGGTTGAGTTTCTCGCCGTCGAATATCACCGCCGCTCTCGACACGACGACGCAATGACTTTGATCTGGAACCAGTTTGTCGAATGGCCGTTTTTGAAAAACTACCAGGAGTTGAAGGCGCACGCACTCAGAGTGCGCCCGGACTCTGACTGGCCTGCTTGGAGAGACAAAGCGCTGACCCATTTGCGAGGAGTTATTGAGAAAGAGAAGCAAGCAGAGAAAACTTCAAAGAACCATTGGGATTGGGCGCGCCATGCTGATAACTCGCGTTTGGTCGAAGTCTTTCTATGGGAAAAGCGTTACGACGATGCCTGGCAGGAAGCCTGTGCGGGTGGCTGTTCTTCGGGTCTTTGGCTTCTGGTTGCCGCCGCGCGTGAAGAAAAACACCCCGGCGACGCCGTACCGATTTACCAAGAGATGATCGCGCCGATTCTTAAGCAAGCAAACAACGCTGCCTACGAGGAGGCCGTTAAGCTGCTGCAGAAGATCCGCGAGCTAATGGGGCGCCTGGATCGGGTAACCGAGTTTGAGGATTACGTTGGGGCGCTACGCGTCGAATACAAACGCAAACGCAACTTCATCAAGCTGCTTGATGCAATTGAAAGCTTGTGATTCGAGAGAAATCATTGAGCGCAATAGAGCCGCAAATGGTACGTCGACGCTATTGGATCAGATGATCGGATCGCGGCAGCCTCGAGGTCAGCATCGATGTCAGTATTCTATTCTCGCCGGTGTTGATTTGCGTAATCGCGGAGTGCCCGGTGAAGATTGATTCGGTTGCTACCATGCTCGCGGTCCGGGTTTCCACGAACTCCGCAACTTCAGCGACGCGATCGTGCGGCATTTGATGATTCTGTCGCTGAGTTCTTGTTGCCTCATAATCGAAAGCATTGCGAAAGGTGTAATATGGCGACGCGGCGGATTTCCGGGTTTGTCGGTTGATGTAAAGGCTATGCTGTTCGCTTCATGCGGCGCGAAAGACGATTTCTTCACTACTGATTTTTTCTCTGGCAACATCTTCGGCCAGCAAGCGGTTTCCTTCCAGCACCATCTCGATTGCTTCATCCAGATTTCGTCGCGCCTCCTCGACATCAGCGCCGAGCGAGATCGCTCCCGGAAGCTCAGCGATCGAGGCCTGAATCAGCCCATCGGCCTTTTCATAGATTATGGTCATCTTAATTTCCATTAGTCCCCTCGGGCCACATCCTAGCACGGAGGCAATATGGTGAGACCCGATTCGATTGAGCCGAACGATTGTCTAATGATTATTCATTGAGCTGATTGCAGCCCCAATTCTAGCCTTCAGTATGTCCCTATCTTTGAGTACGCCGCGGTAGGATTCGATTTTGGCTTGCAACTTCTGGAGAAGCATTAACCGTGTTCCGTCGGTAAGCTGGAGTTCAGGAATAAGATTGAGTATCGCCTCCAAGGTGTAACTGTCACGCAAGTCTTGATTGAGCCAGACTGTCATAAACTCAACCTGGTGTGCTGGCGTTAGGTAGCCGATAAAGCGCCGCACTCTAAAACTATTGCGCACATCCCCATCTTGGGCTGCCTTCTTCAGCTCGGGCCACACTCTGGCCTCATCTACAACGACGAAAAGTTCGAATACTGATTCGCCCCAATCAAGCAGGATCAATTTTCGTTCTGCGAGCGATTGAATAGCCGAATAAGCGTCTGCGCGAGGCAGTCCGTGGACGATTTGCAATATCTGGGAGGGCCGTATTGGTTGGGAAACACTATCAATTACTTTGAGTCGGTCTCTAGTGGGAAATAAGGCAAGTGCTTGAGACGCCGTGTCGGCAGAGGGACGAAAACGAGATGCGTTCTCCGTAATGCCGTAAAGCGCACCGATCAAATACGGCAATGAAGCCGGAGCGGCAATCTGTCCTAAAGCAGCTGCGGCCGCATTCCGAACTTCGCGACGACGGTTTCCCAACAAATCATGAAGATCCGGAAGTGCCTGGTTGCCTAGGCGACGGGCCACTTCAATACCTCTTTGTCTGATAGCATCATTGGAACTCTTCATGAACTTGATCATACTTGGGCGATCAGTTTTTACCGGCGGTAGTCCACTTTCGTGCGTGCTTAACACAACCCCAATGTTGACTGACAGATCTTCAACGACGTCCTCTAACCTGAAATAACGGTCCTCGGCATTGAAGGCCGTCATTCGATCTATGACTGAATCAAGGCGACTGAAAGAGTCGGAAATAGTCTGCAGTTTGGGTGAATTTACTCGCACCGGAGGTGTACCCGATATTAGTTCATAGAGAATGCAACCCAAGGCGTAGATATCTGCACGATGATCGACGTCAATGGCGCTTCCGAATCGTTGCTCAGGCGCGTAATAGTCTTGGTTCCGCAACCTTTCGCTTGCCATAGTCTTCACTCCCGTTGTGGCTAACTGAGCGCTCACGCGAGCAATGCCCAGATCCGCGACCCATGGCGTACCTTCATCACTTATCAAAATGTTTTCGGGCTTGAGGTCTCTATGAACTATTCCCTGGGAACGAAGCGCGGCTACTCCTAGTACGGCTCTCAGAAATATTCGCAGCTTCCTTTCCAGATGATCCGGTCCACCGGCAATGGTAATTTCCTGCCGTAAAGTGCCCGGCGCGAACGGCATTGTATAGAAGGGAAGACTATAGGCTCCTATCTCAATAATCCCAGAACCGAGCGCCTTAATGACGTTGGGATGCTGCATCTTGCTGATAAGAGAGATTTCATTTTTGAAACGTTTGTAGGCTCTCTCATCAAGATCCCGACTGTCTGGCGGGATGTACACCTTCGCGACAAGAGAATCCGTTTCCGTTGCCTGGCACAGGAAGGCAACACCGTTACCTCCACTGCCAAGCTCTCGCACAATCTTTAGGGTCTCCGACCCGACGGGTATTCCTTTGGATCTGATTTGTTTTACGAGTCGTTTTCTATCCACGATTTGTACTGTAGCCTTTAACTTAGAAAAGCGCTCGCTCTATAGTCTTTAAGTCCTGATGAGCAGGGACTTAAAGAAGTCATACATCAAGTTTCAGAGTCCGCCTTACATATCGCCCCTTCGACTTGGCTTTCATCTCAGCCGGAATTGAGTGATCGTTGTCCGTCGCTGAGCAAGCAAACCTTTCGAGGTGCTTTCAGGCCGCATTGAGGAGTTCAAGTCTACTTTGTCATAGGCCTTGGTGCGCAAGCGTTCTTCGGAGTTCTTGACGCGCTAACTGCACTCGCGCGTTTCGGCAGTTATTGAAGCACCGCAAAGTAAAGGCTAGCGTTCGCGAATAATCTACGTTCCGAGTGATGAAGAACTCGCCAAGAGAGACCGTCCGAAGGTTAATCCAGGACTCAAAAACGAAAGGCTCAAGACGTTCGGCAATGGATGAATTGCGGATCAAGGCAACTACTCGGTTTTCTGCAAGGTCGGTCGCTTTGGTAGATGTTGGCGTCTCCAAATAAGGCAAGGCTAACGTATCGTTCCGTGATGTCTTCCAACGTGCGAACATCTTTCTTTCCGACGGTAACCCGAGGCTCAAAGCCCTTCCGACCGGCGTGCACAAGCGAGTTTCTCATCTTCTGAAACTGTTTGAATGCCGCGACATCTTGTGCCCAGCCAGGAAGCGCCGCTTGAGCCGCCCACGTTTCGAATCGAGAAATGATCGAGGGCGATTGAAATCGCAACTCGGTAACGAAGTTTGCCAACGGATCGCGATCTTCCGCTTGTGATTGCATCTGGATCAGTGAAAGTAAGTCTCTCCGCCTTTGTTCCCAGTCATCCTTGGAGCGTGGCATGCCTGGTATTACGCAGTCTAATGGGATGAACAGAGATACGAACCTTAATATGGGATCATCCGCTCCCCACGCGCGCAGAAGCCATGCCAGAATCTCTGAAGCTTTCTCCCAAGTCCATTTCCTTTCGAGTAAAGGCATCTTGGCTCTAATCGCCTCCAGACCCGCGTTCGAGATATCCAGAAGGTAGGACTCTGTCACCGTAATCGGCAAACTCATCGTATAAGCGTAAGGACTGCCTTTGTCGCGATACGCGTAGAGTTGTTCGGTGATTGGTGTGGTAACCAAAAGAGAATGCAACCGAAGGCCGAGAATGCCAGCGACGCAATCTAGAGCCATGGTAAATGACGGTCTGTGTTCCTCTGCTATGCGCAGTATCTCAGCCCGTGCCTGCATGTCGCGAGATTGAAAGGCCGAAGCCAGATCACCTTTTACCTTTATTTGCTGTACGGCTACCAACTCCGTATAGAAATCCGATGGAAATTTTTCCGGCGATGGAACTACGTATTCTCGGCCCACATAGACTGTTTTTTGGACGGCAGGATCTTGAGGCTGGGGAGGCCCTACAGTCCATGTTCCAATAATGTGCTGCGGATTAGGCCCGATGTACGCCCACACTTCGATAGATCCCAGTGGAAAGGGCAAGAGGATTTCATCGCGACCCAGATTTGAGCACGCACTAGCGTTATACAACCTGCCCAGCCCGACACGAATAGTCTGCATCACCATTCCTTTCCTATTAGAATAATCGACGCACGTGATGCGGCTGATTCGTTCCCAAAAGCACTTGGCAGGATCACGCGAGCATCGATTCCGCTCGACTCGCATTCCATTTGCGGTCGTGATCACTCTCCCCACCGAGATCTGAACACGAGACGCATAGCAAACGTCGCACAAGCGCAGAAGGAAGACTTCCAGCAGTTGCTCTCACGTTACCGAGGCGAGCGTTTGCTCTATCGACTAAGCGCTTCAAGGATCAAGAGTGTTTCATCTGGCACGCCCTGCGTGCTAAACACGTTTTGTAATTCTCCGCCAACGTATCCATCCTTGCTAGAGCGGCAGGTGCTTAATGATATTTTCCCATTCACCCATATTGCTACAGGTGACGATGATTTCGAGATCGTCAATCACTTGGCTTACTGGTAGACGTCGGGAAACAACGATCACACCGGCAACACTTTCGCCTCTCGCGATACGAACTGCAGAGTGAGAGGGCATGGTGCGCCGATCATGGGTTACAACAATGCGCTTCTGCTCAGCCGCCCATGCGAGAAGATCGGGATCAGGCGCATCACTGAGGCCCACCTGGTGAGCGGTGATGACATCTGCGTTTGGAACGCGAAGCAGCAGCCCGCGCAAAATGACATGATCGAGATCTTGATCAATGAGCAACCGCAGCATGACCGAGCAGTCTACCCTATTGGCTTCCCATCGCCGTTCTCACGCGCCGCAGCCCATTGGCCCATTATGCGAGAACGTAGTTCGGCGATCTCGGCTTGGTATTCAGGATTAGACTCTAGTTGCTCTTGAAGCGCGTCGGCTTCTATTTCCTGCTGGTGCAGATACTCTTCGATCTCCTGGCGATGTGTTAGGTAGTAAGCAATACTTGAGTAAATATCGCCGAGGCTGAGGGAAGGAAAGCTTTGGACAATTTGCTCTGCTGTCGCCCCTAGTTTGAAATGATGAATGATTGAGTCAAGACTAACTCGCGAGCCTTTAATGCGAATAGTCCCCTGCTCGGTGACAGTAAGTGGTACGCTGATGGTTTCTTCCAAGGCAACCATAATGGAGTTGATTATACCTGATGGATGCCGCTGAGCCGAAGATAACGTAATCACAATAGCGGTAGAGTCATAACCCACTATCGTGGTCTCTATTTGGCTGGAGTTGATTCGTGGACAGCGACGAGATCCGGAAGGCTGAGTTCAAAAGGCCATAGCGGAATGTGAACATTTGCGCGAAGAAAACACCTAGCTCAGGCTTCGTATTGCCGATACTCCAGATATCCGCGATCCACGTATGAGCGGCCGTCGTCGAGCGGCGATGAAAAGCCACAACCATCCCCCGTGACGTTCATCGGTCATCTGAACTGTGCCAGCACAGCCGCGAAGGTAGGCATCTATCGCCCACAATCATCAGAGGTTGAACTCAAACTTTGTGCCTTAGTTGTGACAGGCAGTGCCGACCGAGTGAGGTAACATCTTTCCTTCCAAACACCTACAAAAATAAATTGGCTCCGCAGGTAGGACTCGAACCTACAACCCTTCGGTTAACAGCCGAATGCTCTGCCATTGAGCTACTGCGGAATAAGCGCCCTCACATAGTCTCAACGAAACTATGTGCAGGGCGCGAAGCGTTTTTATAGCAGAAGGGTTGGGGAGCGTCAACCGCCCGCACACACCGTCCACGAGGCGAAACTCTTACGTAATAATGATAGGAAGCTCAACGCGACAACGCCAGTTAAAGACAACGCCGGGCGCCGGACTGCCATTGGCATTCCACGCGAAGACTGTGATCTTTACATCAGTTCCGTTGTTCACGATGTTGTGCTGCACCGTTAAGAAGAATGGTTTCGCGGAGATCGGTGTTGCGAGGACGTTTATGGGCACACTATAAATCTCGTTGGCGGGGCAAAGAAAGTTGGTCAGATTAAAAGTGACCTGCCCATTGGGCTGTGTCGTGGCAGAGCCACTGACGTCCATCGCCCGGTTCTCGAAACACCGATTCGGAAAGGCAGCCGTGGTGTTTCTCTGGACTGTTCTGCTTGAAGAGCTGGTGACGATAGCAACATCCAGCCAAAATTGAATCAACGCTAACGCCTCATCTGCAACCTTTTCACCAAGTAAACCTTCGATGTGTGCCTTTTTGCTTTCCGTTTTGGTGGCCATTTCTTACTCCTTATCGGGATTTTGTCTCACTTACTATAAGAGATTTGGCCAAAACGTTTGGGGGTTGCGCTTCAAACTTGCGCTTCGCAATAATCTGCGAGAATATCTCCAGCCCTGATTCCCCTTGAGAGGTCCCCTGATGGAACGTCGCACAACTGCCTGGTATAGCCCAAACCTGAACACTGAAATGCCGCTCGTCTCGTACGGGCATGCTGGACCGCCGCTGCTCATGTTTCCCACGGCCGCCGCCGACTATCTCGAATATGAACGCTTCTATCTCGTCGATGCGATCAAGTCGTTTATCGAGGCCGGCAAACTGCGCGCGTATTCCATCAACAGCGTCAATCGCTACAGTCTCCTGAACGACAAGATGCCGCCGAATCTCAAAGCGGAGTTGCTGACACGCTACGATCGATACATCACTGACGAAGTGTTGCCGCTGATTCGTAAGGATTGCGGCGACGGCGAGAACCGGCCGTTAACTACAGGCGCGAGCCTGGGCGCGTTTCTTTCAGCGAATGCTTACTTCAAACATCCTGATGTGTTTCGTGGCGTCATCGCGATGAGCGGCAGCTACGATGTGCGCGCTTATCTAAAGGACTATTACGACGACAACGTCTACTTCAATAATCCAGTCGACTATCTTTCAAACTTGAACGATGATCACTTCCTGCCAACGCTGCGGAAGGCCGATGCGATCCTGATCATGTCGGGGCAGGGAAATTACGAGGCACCGGAACGCAGTCGCGCGTTGTCAGACATTCTCAACGCCAAAGGAATACCTCATACGTTGGATTTGTGGGGACCCGACGTGGACCACGACTGGCCCTGGTGGCGAAAGATGTTGCCGTACGCTCTGGGGAAGTTGTTGTAGCTAAGCTTTGATCGCTAAACCGCTTTTCAACGCGAGCTTGCCATCCCGGTAAGCGATCCTGCCGTTGACGATCACGAGATCGATTCCTGACGAAAACTGGTTTGGGTTCTCGATAGTCGCGTTGCCGCGAATGGTGGCGGGATCGAAAACGGTTAGATCTGCGATGGCGCCGTCTTCAAGCACGCCACGATCTTTCAACGCCGGTGCTACCACGCTGCGAGGTAACGAGGTCATCTTGGCGAGAATCTTCTCGAGTGACAAACCGATGTCCAGGCCGTGTCGAATCGCTGTGGCGAAACAACCGGCACCGCGTGGATGAGAGTTGGCGCGCGGCTCAAACTGGATACCACCATCAGAACCAATCATGCAGAAGTCTTCTTTGAGCGCGAGGTCCACGGTTTTTTCGAGCGGCATCGTTCCTTCAGGAACAGCGGCGAGCGCAGAAGACTTGCGATAGTGAGCAAAGCTGCGCGCGTTCAGTCGCACGTTGCTGCCGACAATTCTCAGATCCTCGTAGGAGAGTCCGTAACGTTGTTGCCAACCAGGACCGAAGCGGTTGTTGGAAAGATAGGTGGCCCAGAACGAATAGGGGTAGACGCAAGTCGTGATTTTTAGCCCCTGCGCGTTTGCAGTGCGAATCTTCTCGAGCGCCTGCTCCATGTGGAACGTGCCGCCGGTCGAGTGAAGATGATCGATGTGAATACGCGCGCCGCTGTCACGCGCAAGCCGAAGTGCTTCGTCAACGCCTTCCAATTCTTTCTCATTCGACGAGTAACGCAGATGCAGAAACATTGGTCGCTCGTATTTCTTTGCGAGCTTTGCGTACTCCAGCATCTCGGCGTAGGGGGCAGGTTGATATTCGAGACTGTGGGAAACGCCGAGAGCACCCTCTTCAAGGTTTTTCTCAATCTGTCGCCTGGCACCCGATCGAGCGCGAATCGCCATCACGAAAGTTGAAACGCCGTAATTGATCGCATGAGAACGATTTGAAAAGTGACGGTAGAAGGCGCCGCAATCGGGACTGCCACCGTGCATTTGGAGGGCAGTGGTGACGCCGTCTGAAACTTTGTACTTCTCGAAGATCTGAAACGTTGTTTCGGGCGAGGTTGAGTTGTCGGCCAAAATGTCGATAAAGCCTGGCGAGATTACGCGACCGGTGACGTTTAACGTCTCGGCGCCGCGAAGGTCTAGGCCCAACCGGAGTTTTCCGGCGTCATCGATGCCAACGTCGATGGTTCGCCATTGACCGTCGATGAACGATCGTCCACCACGAAGGACCAGCGGTAACAGCGGTTTTTCTACGGAACCTTCGATTCGCTTGCAGGCGGGCAGAGCTAGAGTAGCTGCCGCAAGGGGAATCGACATCTGGAGGAACGTTCTGCGTTTCATCGTCGGGGGACTCGAGCAACAGATCTCACGGATCTTTTAATCGATCAGCGCTGATCCGGTCAATGATCCGTAACATCCGTGGTTCCAAGTATGCGGTCGGCTTCGGCGCGCAGGTTATCGAGTTCTTTCTTCAACACCTGATAGCGCTCCACAGCGTCGCGCCCGATTTTCTGGTCCACATTCGAGGTCATGCCGGCGAGATAGGTGATGTGCGCCTGAAGTCCCGGTTTGCCGTAACGTACCGGTTCGGGCAGCAGTTTCCCCGTGAGTGCAATCAACCGCGGGTCGTTGGGCGATTTCCCGATTGCTTCCCGCACTTTAGTCACGAGCTGATTAACGCCACTCACCAATTCCCGCATGCGCACGTTGTGTTCAAACTGCTCCTGCAAGTCTGACACCGTCACGCCATCGGCCGCCACTCTTGGATCTATAGCCACGTTAAAAGGTTGCGTCAGATTCGTGTTACCCGTTTTTAGTCGCACCTGATACTGGCCCGGTGGAAGCGTAACACCCGCCTGGTTGCGCAGGTCCCATGCGAAACGATTGATGCCGGCCGTTTTTGTGACTCTCGGTGGCGGTAAGAAACGCCGCGTCGGCGCGGCATCAGGATCGGGTTGTGACTCTGGACCCGCAGTTCCAACACCCGGCATGCTTGCTCCGCCACCACGACCCGGACGCAACACAGGTGTTTCGCTGTTGTAGGAATTTAGCACCGCACCTTTGGTGTCTAGAATTTCGATCACGACTGCACGTGGCGCCGAGGGCAGGTAGTAGTCAACAACTGGTCCAAGAACAGTTGGACCAACGCGTGTCCGGTACCCGTCGCGCGGTTTGAAGAGCGTGACGTCAGAAGTTTTCACCGCCGACGAGAGTTGATGGAGCGGAGTCAGATTGTCGAGAATCCAGATTGCTCGTCCCTGTGTTGAGACGACGAGATCTTTGTGATGCACCTTGATATCGGAAACCGGCACGTTTGGCAGGTTCAACTGAAACGGCTGCCAGTGCGCGCCGTTATCAAATGAGACGAACATGCCAAACTCCGTTCCCGCGTAAAGCAATCCTTCACGATCCGGATCCTCACGCACGACGCGCGTGGGCCAATCGGCAGGAATACCATTCTTTCCATCCGTCAACCTGGTCCAGGTGCTGCCGTAGTTGTCTGTGCGGTAGATGTAAGGGTGATAGTCGCCGAGTAGCCAGCGATAGACCGCAAAGTAGGCCGAGCCTTTGCGATGTGGCGAAGCCTCGATGTACTGCACGCGCCCGCCGCTGGGCAGATCTTTCGGCGTCACGTTCGTCCACTTCTTGCCGTTGTCGCGCGTGACATAAAAAGGACCATCATTCGATCCAGTCCAGATCACGCCTTTTTCGAGTGGTGACTCGCTGATCGCGTACAGCGTGCTGTAAAACTCTTCTCCCGTGACGTCGCGTGTGATCGGTTCCCCGCTGACGCCCTGGCAACAGTCCGGATACGCAGTCAGATCGGGCGAAATGCGTTCCCACGTCACACCTTTATCGCGCGTGCGGTGAACGTATTGCGATCCGTAATAAAGCACTTCTGGATCGTGTGGTGAGATGGCCATTGGCGACACACGCTGCGTGCGGTAGATGAGGTCGCTCGCAGGATTTCCGTAAAGTGATTGACCTCCAATCCAGTAACTCTTTTCCTGCCCGGTCTTGAGATTCATCACGCCGTACTGTCCCTTACACGAACCGTAGACGATGTCGGGGTTCGAAGGATGCGGCATGATTGGACCAGTTTCACAACCCGGACCACTGCGCCAATCGGCGGTTGAGAACGGTTCAGCCTGGCTGGAGATAATGAGCGTCGTGTTGTCTTGCTGTGCACCGTAGAGTTTGTAAGGAAACTGATTGTCGACCCAGATGCCGTAGATCTCCGCCGTCGGCTGGTTCATTTGTGACGACCACGTGCGACCGCCATCAGTTGAAACATTTGCGCCGCCGTCGTTTGCCTGGATCATGATCTGGCTGTCTTTGGGATTGATCCAGATGTCGTGATTGTCACCGTGCGGTGTGCGAACGGCCGTGAACGTTTTGCCGGCGTCAGTTGATTTGAAGAAGCCTTCGGCGCCCGCGTAAACCACATCAGCTTTCGATGGATCGGCGCCGAGAGTCGTGTAGTAAAACGGACGTTGAATCAGCGAGCCCTGCGAATTGATGAGCGTCCACGTTTGGCCTGCGTCTTCGGAACGATAAAAACCGCCGCCGGGCTTTGCTTCGACGAGAGCATAGACTCGATTCGGGTTTGCATTCGTGACGGCGAGATTGCCTTTGCCGATCAATTCATTGGGCAGACCCGTTGAGATCTTCGAGAAGTGTTCGCCACCGTCAGTGCTTTTGTAGAAACCACCTTCGCGAGAGCCGCTGATGATGGTCCATGGCTTACGCTCGAGACGCGACATCCACGCGTAAACCACGTTTGGATTGCCGGGTTGTAACTCGACGTCCATCGCTCCGACGGCGTCTGAGATGAACAGGACCTTGCGCCACGTCTTTCCACCATCGTTGGTTTTGAAAATGCCGCGTTCGTCGTTTGACTTGAAGATGTCGCCACCGGCTGCGACCCAAACGATGTCGGAGTTTGTCGGATGAATGCGCACTGCGCCGATCTGTCCGGCGTTATAGAGCCCACTGAATTTCCATGTTTGCCCGCCATCGGTTGACTTGTACACACCGCGGCCAGTCGACACGTTGCTGCGCACGCCATCGGATCCGGTTCCGAGGTAAATAATGTTGGGATCTGAATCTGCCACTGCGACAGAACCCGTTGAGCCGAGCGGGACCTTGCCGTCAGTGATTGGGATCCACGTCACGCCGTTGTCCACCGTGCGAAACAAGCCGCCGCTCGCTACGCCCATGTAGAAAGTTTTTGGTTGCGAAGGAACTCCGGTCACCGTTGTCACGCGTCCCCCGCGTGCCGGACCAACGAGCCGGTACCGCAAGCCATTGAAGAATGATGAGTCGACGGTTTGTGACTGAACAGAAATCGCGAGCAGCAGTAGCGTGAGCAATACAGAACCGGACCGAAACATTAATCGTCCTCCGGATAAGCAGAATCGAATTTGGAACCCTATTATGTCGCAGGAGCGAACCAACCGCGAATGCTTCGCGCGACTTGCCGGAAGAACCGAAGAATTCGACTGAAGACCAGAAACGATATTACTAACCCTGCGCCGACAATGATGAAGATCAGTACAGGCACGAAGACGGACGCGACCACGGAAAGAACTGCAACGACGTCTTCGGCGATGCTGGCGACCCAATTCGACACCGGCTCAGGGCTCGTATTCAACATGGCCCGCGTCGCGGCTTTGGTTCCGTGAGAGCTTAGTGCCAAACCGCCGCCCAGCAAAAGTGCGATCACCTGAATGCTTCGGTCGAAGTCGCCGAACGCGCTCGCGGCCAGAACTGCACCGGCCGGGACTCGAATAAAGGTGTGAATGACGTCCCAGGTGCTGTCGACGTAAGGAACCTTGTCGGCGACAAACTCGATCACATACAAAACAACAGCGATGCCGATAACCCACCAGCTTGTCAGCACCTCAAGCTCGCCGGGAAGTTGCAGATGCGCGAACCGTCCGAGCAAACCGAGCGTGGCCACGGCCGCGTACAGATTTATTCCCGACACCCATGAGGCGCCCATCGCGATCGCGATTGTGGAGATCAGTTGTGTCATCGTCGCCGAATTATACCAAGCAAGTTAGCCACAAAGGCACAAAAGGCACAGAAAGGGTTTTCTAAACGCTCCCGTTTCTATTAACTTAACGCGACCGTATGCAGCTACTGGAGTACACACCCGTTTTCGACGTGGACAGCGCCGCCGCGATTGCCGGCGAACACTTCGGACTTTGTGCGCGTGCGCAGGTGTTGCCGAGTGAACGCGACCAGAACTTTCTCTTAACGAATCAGGCAGGGGAAAAGTTTGTACTGAAAATCGCGAACGCGCTGGAGTCGAGGACGTTTCTCGAGGCGCAGAATGCGGTATTCAGGCATCTCGAAGGGCGTGTTTCGATTTGTCAGAAGCTCGTAGCGGCAACGTCGGGAGAAGAGATCGTAAGCGTGAAATCGCATTTCGTGCGCATGGTCCACTATCTTCCAGGTGTGCCGTTGGCCGAAATGAAGCCACACTCGTCTGGGTTGTTACACGATCTGGGTCGGAAGCTCGGACAACTGGCGTCGGCGCTTGCAGATTTTGATCATCCGGCGGTTCATCGTGACTTTCATTGGGATCTCGCGAATGGCAATCGTGTGTTGGACGAGTTTGCCGGATTGATCGATAACGCGAGCCTGCGTGATCTGGTTTTAAAGTGTCGGTACGAACCGCCGGCGAGTCTGCGACGAAGCGTGATTCACGGTGACGCAAACGACTACAATTTACTTGTTGATCCGCAAAGCATGACTGTCACCGGGCTGATCGATTTTGGCGATATGGTTTACAGCTACACGGTTGGAGACCTCGCAATTGCGATTGCTTATGTGATACTCGATCCTAATGCCGATGTTGCTGCGATTGTCAGTGGTTACAGGAACGAGTTTGAATTGGTTGAGGATGAATTGGAGGCGCTATGGTCGTTGGTGCGTTTGCGACTCGCGATGAGTGTTTGTCTTGCGGCGCATCAGCTTCGGCAGCAGCCGGGGAATAAATATTTACTGATCAGCCAGAAGGCGATCGAAGCGAATTTGCCACGGATTTATGCGGATGATAGACGATTTACTTAGAGAGCGGCAGCGGCTGCTTGGGCGGAATTTGAGTGTTGCGTATGAGAAGCCGGTGCACATCGTGCGCGGGTCGATGCAGTATCTTTTCGATGTTGAAGGCCGCCGATATCTCGATGCGTACAACAACGTCGCGCACGTTGGGCATTGTCATCCGAAAGTGGTTGCGGCGGGGCAGCGGCAGATGGAGCTGCTGAATACGAACACGCGCTATCTCAGCGAGCGGATCCTCGAGTATGCAGAGAAACTTACCGCCACACTGCCGAAGCCGCTAAGCGTTTGTTATTTCGTCAACTCCGGTAGCGAAGCAAACGAACTCGCCATCCGGCTCGCACGCGCGCATACAACGGCGCGGGATATGATTGTGTTGGACCACGCGTATCACGGAAACACGACTACGCTGATCGATCTCAGTCCTTACAAACACAATGGGCCAGGAGGCGAGGGACCTCCGTCGTGGGTACACACGGTTGCTCTTCCTACTTCAGAACTGGACGCGATAGAAGTTACTAACCTGATCGCAAAGATAGAACCGCGGCTCTGTGGTTTTATTGCCGAGTCGCTGCCGAGTGTTGCTGGACAGATCGTTCTGCCGGAGGGGTATCTGGGAAAAGTTTACGATGCGGTACGCGGTGCGGGAGGGGTTTGTATTGCGGATGAGGTTCAAACCGGGTATGGGCGGATGGGGACGCACTTTTATGGATTCGAGAAGTACGATGTGGTTCCCGACATCGTTGTGCTTGGGAAGCCGATCGGGAATGGACATCCTGTCGGGGCGGTGATCACGACGCGAGCGATTGCGGATTCGTTTGATAATGGAATGGAGTTCTTTAGTACGTTTGGTGGGAATAATGTGTCGTGCGCGATTGGGATTGCGGTTTTAGAAGTCGTTCAGGAGGAGGGGTTACAGCAGCATGCGCTACGCGTTGGCGAACGGTTACTTGAAGGTTTGCGAACGTTGCAACAGCGATACTCGTTGATTGGTGATGTGCGCGGCTCGGGGTTGCATCTCGGAGTTGAGTTGGTACGCGATTGCGATCCCGCAACTCAGGAAGCTAATCGCATTGTCAATCTCATGCGCGAGCATGGAATTCTAATCGGCACTGATGGTCCACACCACAATGTCCTCAAAATCAGACCCCCCATGCCCTTCGCCAACCCGGACGCAGATCAACTCCTCCAGACGCTTCAGGACGTACTGTAGGGGTGGCCCTCCGTGGCCGCCCCTGTGTGGAAGTCAAACGATCAGAATACAAACGCAGGGGCGGCCACGGAGGGCCGCCCCTACAGTACGTGCGATCGCTCCTTATTGACTGGGCGTTGTTTTTTTCTCGGGGAAGAGGGTTACTTTCACGAAGGATTGGGTGTTCAGATACGTTTTAGCGGCGTCTTTGATCGTCGCCGCGTCGAGTTTCTTGTAGAACTCAGGCACGACCCAAATACCGGCCGGATCCTCATTGTGGTAGAACCTGGCTATGATCTGATTTAAGAGGTACCCATTCTGCTTACTGTTTGTCTCAAACTCACGCAGCAACGCTTCTTTCTCGTCATTAAGCTGCTTCTCCGTTGGTCCCTCGGCCTTAAACTTCTCGATCTCTTCAAACACGCGCTTAATTAGCTCGTCAGTTCGTTCCGGAGAGGAGCCGAACTGTATCGTGATTGAGTATTCCGATTTTGGATACTTCGTAAAACCGAAAGGCGCGGTAATGCTGTAAGTGCCGCCCAGCTCTTCACGAATCAGCTCGAGCAGTCGTGTTTGCAGTATCTCCGCCATCGCCCTGATAGCGACTCGATTTTCCTGGTTATACACATATGGACCACTGAAAACGATCGCCGCTCGACTCTTCGGTTCGATACCTTTCTCAACTCGCTTTTCAATAACCCCTGCCGGCAGCTTCACGCCGATATCCTTCCACGTCTCTTTTCGTTTGAGCGATGGAAGCGCGCCAAGATAGCGCTCGACTAACGGCTTCATCGTCGCTTCATCAAAGCTGCCCACAAAGTAGAACGTGAAGTCGCTCGCATCTGCGAAACGATCCTTATAGAACGCCAGCGACTTATCCAGATTCCATTCGTCAACTGACGCAGCGGTTTGTAAACGACGACGCGGGTGATTCTGGAACCTCGCTGCGGAGAGTGCTTCAAAGAACGCAAACTCGGGAATCACGCTTTGATTGTTCATGAACGTTCGCGCCTGAGTCGCCTGTGCTGCAAAGGCATTCGCGTCGGCTCTCGGTTGTGTAAACCTGAGATAGATCAGTTGAAACATCGTTTCCAGATCTTTGCGCGAGCTGGCGCCACTCAGACCCTCTTCGAGCTCACCAATAAAAGGATTGGCCGAAGCCACCTTGCCGGCCAACATCTTGCCGAGATCAGTGGCGCTGAACTTCGCCACGCCGCCCGCGTTTATTACTTGCGTCGCCGTGCTCGCAGGAACGTATTCGGCGTCGCTGACTAGCGACGTACCGCCCGGACTGCTCGCGCGAAAGAGGATTTCGTCGTTTCGAAAAGTAGTGGGTTTGAGTACGACCTTCACTCCATTAGCCAGCTCCCAAATCGTGAGACCCGCCTTCTCGTTGTTTGTCGCATTGACGATCTTGCCGGGCCCGGGTAATGCCTCGAGCAGAGCCGCTGACGCAACCGTATCGACGTACGGCTTAATTTCCACAGAGGCCGAGTCTTTGATGATGGCTGCAAGCTTTGCCTCATCCGGAATCGTCAGCCCCGCTTTCTGTGGCGCCGTAACAATCACGAGCCGGTTTTGATTACTCTGTGGATACCACTCACGCGCGAGCTTGTTTATCTCAGCGAGTGTGATCTCGGGAAGGAAGCGTTGGTGCAGTTTATATTCATCATCCAGGCTGGGTAGAGTTTCATTAATCAGGAAGTTGCGCACGTATTCACCGGCGCGGCTGGCCGCTAAAGTGTTGTCCTTCTCGAGTGCGAGTCGCTCATAGTTGCGCAGGACACTCGCTTTTTGTCGGGCCAGTTCCGTCTCCGTGAATCCAAAGCGTGCGACTCGTTCTGCTTCCGTAAGCAGTGCTTGTAAACCACGCTCGATTCCGTCTTCTTTAACGAGCGCGTTTAGAAATGCGATCTCTTTGGACCGTACCAGAAAGCCACCCCGTCCACCGAAGCCGAAAACAAATGGCGCGTCGGGTTTTTGCGTGAGTTCTGCAAACCGCGCGTTCAGCATTCCGCCAAAGAGCCGGTCCACTATCGATTGCCTGTAAGCACCAATCGAACCCTTAGGGCGTGCGGGCAAGAGCGTGTCGATTTCGATACTCGTAGTGGACGTCTCTTTGTCAGTATTAATAGCAAAGCCGGTGTCTGACCGATCGGGCAAGTCGAACGTGGTTCGCTCCTTTGGTGACTTGTGTGCCGGGATGGATGCGAAATTAGTCGTGATGAGTTTTTCGATAACCGCCTTGTCAAAATCACCGACTGCAACCACAGCCATGAGATCCGGACGATACCAGTCTGCATAAAATTGTTTGAGACGTTCCGGCTTGGCGTTCTGAATGATTTCAGGAAGACCGATGGGAAGGCGGTTCGCATAACGAGAACCCTTGAACATCACCGGCAATATTTTTTCCGTGTTGCGCATTCCTGCGCCACGTCCCGAACGCCACTCTTCAAGAACGACGCCGCGTTCTTTCTCAATCTCGGCAGTATCGAAAGTAACGTTCTGTGCCCAATCCTGGAGAACCTGAAACGCACGGGCCATTGCTTCCGGTTTGTCTGTGGGAACCTGAAGCATGTAGACCGTTTCATCAAAGCTTGTGTACGCGTTGATGTCGGCGCCAAAACGCATCCCTAAAGATTCCATGAAAGAGATGAGTTCGTGTTTAGGGAAGTTCTTGGTGCCGTTGAACGCCATGTGTTCGACGAAGTGGGCCAGTCCGCGCTGATCGTCGTCTTCGAGAATTGCACCAGCCTTCACGACGAGCCGGAGCTCGGCACGTTTTTCCGGTTTCTTGTTGGCCCTGATGTAGTAGCGCAGGCCGTTTGGAAACTTGCCCATCGTGATCTCAGGATCAACCGGCATTGGTTGCGACAATGATGAGGTTTGACCAGAGATCTCGATGCTGACGAGACAGGTGATAATCGTAAGAAAGAGGATTTTCTTCATGGTAGTCTCCGGAAAAACCGTAACACGGATGAACGCGGATTGATTACGGATTAGCGATTGACGAATCGGAATCTGCGGAAACGCTGGGCGAACCGATGCTGGTTTTCGGCTAGATCCCGGTTGAGGATAAACGAGAGGGAATGCCCTCGCGCTGTCCAGCCGTCATTTGAATATTTGATCGGCAGATCGATAGAACTGTTGTTGTCGTCTTTCGTCCAGGCGTTACCCGAGACCTGCTCGCATCTCAGCAGATAGTGTTCGATGCCCGTAAAAACGCTCCGCCAGTAACCACCGTAAAGAGTCTTATAAACGATTCCATCGACCTCTACATAAACTCTGTTCCCACTGAGAATTTTGTAATTAATGCGGCCAAGCAAATCGAGCAGACGACATTGTTCACGTGCGGTGGGATCTGCCACTGGCGAATGAAAACTCAGAAGATCATCGGACGCAGCATCGTCTTCACGCCACGCTTCGGGTTTGTATGGAACTGCTTGCGGCCGACGATTCTCGTTACTCATCCGGCACTCCGGAACACTGCCCATGTTGGGGATTAAAGCGGAGGCTAGTTTATGCTCGAAACCGGTAGAAAGCCAGTAATTTTACGACGGAGCAGGCGGGGATACGAAAAGTTGGAAATGAATTTATTTCCTTGGAGTGCGCCAACTTGTTGGCACTTTAGTATTTTTACCAAAGCGGTGACAAGTCACCGCACTCCAAGGAATCAACTGCAGCTTATGGATTTGTAGGAACCGAAGCAACGAGTGAGAATCGGAAATTCACATCATTTCTTCGCGTGAATGTCAGTCCTCCGTTGGTCGACAAGAACGAGCGACCGAGGATCGGCGCCTGCGTGCTCAAAAAGATCAATGGAGGCTGATTACTGACTCCGCCAAACGGTGGAGTCGGAATCTGAAGCACCAGAAACAGGTTCTGAATCGATCCATCCGCAATTCCGAGACGCACGGTTTCACTGAGATCGTGTGGATTCTTGAAGTAGAACGGCGCGAAATCAGTGTCCTGTCCGACCGGCGCGAGCGTGGTAGCGAGCGGATTTGCAAGATCGATGGTGGCCGTCGTGTCAGGATTGATGACACCTTTAGCCAGCCATGCGTTCGCAAAAATTACCGGCACGGATGGATTAATGTTCGTGGTGTCGAAGAGTCCGGCCTGGAGGTTAACGGGATTTCCGCCATTAAGGGCACTGATTTGCGCGGCGGGGAAAGCAACCGCGTAAATAAGCCCGCCCGGCGGAGGATTAATAAACCCGATATTGGTACGAATTCCAAACGGGTTGATAGTGATGATGCTGTTCGTGGTGATATCTGTTCCACCAGTAACCTGGCCGTTATTGACGTGAACGGTCTTCGCGTCACCCGGATCACGTTCGATCGCTCCTTCACTGTTCTGGTTCCAAAACTCTTCGATAAAGTTGTGTTGCCCGAAGAAGGTTCCGATTTGGCAAGTGAAACTGATATTGTTCGGCCCAACAGGACTACCATCCGTCGCTTCCACGTTCACGCTGTAGTTTCCTTTCGGCACCGGTATCACGTAGTTGCCATTGGGAATTGCAGCGGCGACGGTCGGCAGGAAGAACAAACCGCCATTTGCCGGATTAAGTGAAAGATTTGTCGTACCGCTAAAAGCGCCGGCGACAACGGCGTCGGTTTTGCGGTCGATGGCGTAAACGTTTCCTCCTGCGATCGGTTGATTCAACACACCGTGTCGTAACTCACCGCTGATCAACCCGTACTCGCTGGCAAAAGGTACGTCTCCTGACTGAAGCGCCGCCGGGCCGGAGGCCGCCGTCCCTTCCGGATAAAAGAAGGATGCGTAAGCGACATCGTCAGCACTCAACTCTCCCTGCTGGCGTTCTGCGTCAGGGTCTGTGGTGGCGATGAACGGAAACATCGTCGCACCGTCTCCATCGGTAGCACTGTTTTGGTTGTTGAGCACGTGCGACAGACCAAACGAGTGGCCAAATTCATGTACCGCAACACAGTTCAGATCTACCGAACGACCAACAGTGTCGAATTGTGCCGGGTCAACCGTAAAGCGAAGTCCGTTGCTGACCTTGGTATTGAACTGCACGTCGTTATCGAGAATCGTTCCTGCTTTGTAGAAGCCGGCTGGAAACTCGATGTCGCCATCGTTATCGACGTCCTGTGCAGTCGTGATGGCGCTCGAAACGTCCGCGTCGGCGTCACCATCAAGCTGTTGCCCATTCACCAGGGTCGTGTCCGCGATTAGATTGGTGGATGGAGAAGACGCGATAGCCCCGAAATTGGCGGCTGTGCGAAATGAGAGTTCGTTGATCATATCGAACCCGACCAAACCAGGGTTCGCTCTTGTACCAACAATCTGCATCTGGACGAAGGAGGTCGGAATGTTGTTCCAAAAATCCATCGACCCTTGTAGCGCCGTAGTGGCTTGAGCCACTGACAGAAACGCCGGGCCCAGCGGATTGGGGATCGGGTCGAGAGTATTGTTGATGCGATACTGAATCGGGATGCTGCGCGCGTCCCAGCGAATTCCAATAACCCGGACCACTACCTGACCGGCAATAGGCGAAGGTCCCGCGCCGGTAATGTCAACTGTTTCGAGTGCTCCACCCGCGCGAATGGTGACAACACTCATCAGAATCATGCACGTAGTCAATAGAATTGATGTGAGCTTTCTTCTCATAAGTCCTCCTCGGAAATTTTTCTCCAATGAATCAGGGTGTTGAAGAGCGACGTGCGGTTACTGATTTCTCAGATAACCTCTAACCTCATCCTTCAACCTCGAGAGCGGAACCGTGTGGTTTGAGCCACGATGGACTCCGTTATTACTCTTGAGCGAGGTCTTTCGCAGATCGCGAGAGACCACCTGTTCCCCGTCTTCATCGGTAACGATGGAGAACTTTCCTTGAGAGAAGCCGGCAACGGTGTAACCACCGGGAAGTTCATCAGAAACAGTCAGAAATAGGAAAACATCTTCACCCGGCGTTATTCGTGGTGCGCCCGGATAGGTCATGGCAATGGGGACTGCGCGATTGGCATCCACGCCTCCCGGTAGCGCTACGGTGATAGTTGGACTTTCGCTTCCTTTGAGACTTTCACTTACATTAACGGTGGCAAGCGTTACCAGACTGCGATCAACCCACACGCTTTTTGTTTCGACGCAATTACCGATCGCGATCACATCCGACTGATTGACCATGTCCTGAACAGACAGCGCAGCGGCTAAGCTGGTGTCGGGAGCGGGGAGAGTATCTTGCGGAGGTGCATCGACTGCGGTAGCCCAGCGCGAAGAAACCAGCAGGGCGATCACAATAAGTAAAGAGCTTACCAGGGTAATCTTTTTCATGCTCAGAATCCTTTCTTGCTTTACCTTTTCTTCTGAATGGAACGGTCCTGCAGAGAGAGCTTAGGTGACAGAGGATCATTGATCCCCAGCTTAATTTTCCGCACGAATTAGCTGCTGAGGCACGACAAGCACGCAGAAGGAATGCAGCTCAGAGCCGGCCTTGTCTCTCGAAGGAGTGCGGGGGACATTATTCTGCTGTTAGGATAAAGTCAAGAAAAATGGCGCGAATCTTATTAATTTTCATTCGGGAGAAACTACTTCAATCCGTATTTACGGTCAGTTTACTCCTGCTGGTTTTAACTGCATGCCATCGAGAAGACGTGGCACAACGAACTATGGGTAAACCGATGACGACTGGTCCAATAGTTTATTTAGCTCTTGGAGATTCAACGGGTTCGGGTGTAGGTGCGAGGAACGGTGGGTATGTAGTGCGGCTTTTTAATCGTCTTCTTGAACGCCGGCCGGGTTCGAAGTTGACGAACCTTTGTGTCAGTGGTGCGACGACTGACGACCTCGTGCGCGGCCAGTTACAGCGGGGTATCTCCACGAATCCTGATCTTGTAACGGTTGGGATCGGCATCAACGACATCGGACACGGTTTGACGATTGACGAGTTCGCCAAGAACTACGAACAGATTCTCAGTACGCTCCGGCAGAAGACTCAAGCGCAGATCGTGGTGACGAACATTCCCGACATATCGAGTGCGCCGCGTATTCCTGGTCCAATGCGGCCTGGGTATCAGCAGCAGATCATTAGATTTAACGCGCGTTTGGAAGAGATTGCGAAACGACATGGGGCAGCCATCTTCGATATGTACGCGATCTCGAAGGACGAGCTTCCTTCGCATCCCGAATATTTTTCGAGCGACGGGTTTCATCCGTCTGATAAGGGATATGAGTTGTGGGCGACCGAGATGTGGCCCACGGTGGCGCGAATTATCGGCAATTAATCCAGTTTCAAATCCGTGTTATCTGTGGCCCGCCTGTCTCCGGAAACCGGATCGAAGAACAGGATTTTGTCTTTACTTATTGTTATCCAAACTTGACTCTCCAGATCTGCGCGAAAGTCTGCCGGCGCTCGCGCAATCAACCTGTGAGTACCGACGGTAAGAAAAACGAAAGTTTCGTTTCCCATTTGCTCTGTGACGTATACCTTTGCGGCAATTGCGCCGTCCTGCGCTTGTGATAGCACTTGAATGTGTTCCGGTCGAATGCCTTTTGTTAACCCTGATCCCTCAATGAAATTCATGCTCGGACTGCCGACAAACTCGGCGACAAAACGATTCGCAGGGTAGTTGTAAATGTTCATCGGCGAATCAAATTGCTGTAGCTGTCCTTTCCTCATCACGGCTACACGTGACGCAAGCGTCATTGCTTCGGCCTGATCGTGTGTGACGTAGATCGTCGTGGTTCCGAGTTGATGCTGAAGACGTTTCAGCTCACCACGCATCTGCACGCGCAGACGCGCATCAAGATTTGAGAGCGGCTCGTCCATCAGATACGCACGTGGCTCGCGCACGATTGCACGCGCGAGCGCCACGCGCTGACGTTCACCGCCGGATAACTGTCGTGGTTTGCGATCGAGCAGCGATTCAATTTCGAGCATTGCAGCCACGCGCTTCACACGTGTAACGCGTTCGGCTTTGTCGAGTTTGCGAACGCGCAACGGGTAACCGATGTTTTCAGCAATCGTCATGTGCGGGTAAAGCGCGTAACTCTGAAACACCATCGCCAGATCGCGATGCTGCGTCGGAACATCGTTAATACGATCGCCATTAATCAGAATATCGCCCGAGGTGACAGACTCGAGACCCGCGAGCATGCGCAAGGTCGTGGTCTTGCCGCAGCCGGATGGACCAAGCAGCACGACGAACTCGCCATCGTCGATCTTCAGCGACAGATCGTCGACGACACGCGTGCCGCCGAACATCTTGTTTACATTCTTGAACTCGATCCCCATTTATCCTTTGTCTTGCCTCTCAAGTCAGGACGTGATGCTTGGACACAGTCAGTACCGTCCGCGGTAGCGGATGGGTGCGCAGCCTTCGTGATTGATTGCCTGCGGCGCACCCATCCGCTACCGCGGACGGTACTGACTGTATCCAAGTGCGTAGTCTGGCCTCTTGAGACAAGTATCTATCCTTTGACGGCTCCCATCGACAATCCACGCACGAGGTACTTCTGTAACGAGAGTGCAAACACGAGAATCGGAACGACGGCCACAGTGGCCGCGGCGCTCATCACGCCCCACTTGATCTCGAACTGCGTCACGCGGCCCGCGATTCCGACCGGCAAAGTCATGGCCGCGTCAGTCTGCGTCAACACGAGTGCAAACAGGAATTCATTCCACGAAACAATCAAACAGAACACCGCTGTCGCCGCGAGTCCCGGAGCGACCAATGGCAACACGATGCGTACGAGCGCGCCGAGACTCGAATCGCCGTCGACGAGCGCCGCTTCTTCAAGATCGCGCGGCAGCTCCGCAAAAAAACCACGCATCATCCAGACTACGAACGGCAGATTGAAACCGGTGTAGACGATGATCAGCGACAATCGCGTGTTGAGCAGTCGCACGTCACGCATCATGAGAAAGAGTGGGACGACAGTCACGATTGCGGGAAACATGCGCGTTGAAAGAATCCACAGAGAGAGCCGGCGATTGAGACGCCAGGGAAGTTCGAACCGCGCGAGTGCGTATGCTGCGAGTGTGCCGATGACGAGTGCGCACGCTGTTGAAGTGACGGCGACAATCGCGCTGGTGAGCAGATATTGTCCGAAATCACGTGTAACGAATGCGTCGTAGTAGTGTTCGAGTGTGGGAGTGAAAACAAACCACGGCGGCGGACTGGCAAACTGCTCGCCCTCAGTCTTGAAAGAGATCGTCAACATCCAGTAAACCGGCGTGAGTGCAAACAACAACGCCGCAATCAACGCGAGGTACCGCAGCACGGTCGTCCCTTTGGAGTGCGCCAACTTGTTGGCGCTTTGGTATTTCTTCTGGTTTGAATTTCTCATTTATTTACCAAAGCGCCAACAAGTTGGCGCACTCCAAAGAGCGCTCAATTCGGTTCGGATTGAATGAGTCGGATATAAATGGCGCTGATCACGTTTGTCAGCGCGAGTAACACAAACGACATCGCCGCCGCATATCCAAAATCAAAAAACCGAAAGGCCGTGCGATAGATGTAAAGACTGATCGTCTCAGTCGCAAACCCTGGTCCACCTTCCGTCAGAATAAATATCTGATCAAACACGCGCAGCAGATCCATCGTGCGCAGCAGCAAAACGATCAGGATCGACGGCTTCAGCAACGGCAGCGTCATGTGCCAGAACGTTTGCCAGCGACTCGATCCGTCAATCAACGCCGCTTCGTAAGGTTCCTGCGGAATCGCCTGCAATCCTGCGAGCAGCACGAGAAATACAAACGGCGTCCACTGCCAAACGTCGACCGCGATAACGGACAACATCGCGAGCTTCGGCGATGCGGTCCACGTCAAACTTTCGGTGTTGATACCAAACTGTTTGAGTGTTCCATTGATGGCGCCGAAGTTTGGATTCAGCATGAGACGCCAAACGACTCCCACTACGACCGTCGGCAGCATCATCGGAATCAACAGACTCGCGCGAAAAATCCCGCGACCACGAATCTGCTTGTCTAGCAGCAGCGCAAGACCGAGACCAAGCAGAAACTCGCACGTGAGTGCCGCGGCGGCGTAGACAAACGTGTGGCCCAGTGCCGTCCAAAAGAAATTATCCGACAAGAGTCGCGCGAAGTTTCCGAGTCCCCAGGTTACGCCCGCGCCAGTCTGCTGTTGCAGACTGATCGTGATCGAGTAGAAGAGCGGATAGATTGAGAGTGCGAGGAGCACCGCCATCGCCGGTGCAAGAAAGAGTGCAGGCAACAGCAGCTCGCGCTTAGTTTGCGCGCTGAAGAATCTTCTCGATTTCTGCATTCGCCTGATTCATGGCTTCCACGGCAGTCAGATCGCCGCTGTTGGCCTTCGAAAGAAAGATTCCAAATGCGTTTTCAATTTCGTTCCAGTAGGGAGTGCGTGGGCGCGGCCTCGAGCTTTCGAGCGAACGCAATTGAGCGGGATACACGGGATTCTTTGCAACCAGTTCGGGATCCTGAAACACTGACTTGCGCGTCGGTGGATTACCACGCTGGGCCGAACGTTTCATCTGTTCGGCGCTGGTGGCCCAAAGCAGGAAATCGATCGCGGCATCGGCGTTCTGTGAATCACGCGGGATAGCGATGAGCCAGTTACCGATTTCGGCGTGACCGGGCTTGTCTGCGCCGGGCAACGTTGTGAACTCCATCTTGCCGATCACTTTCGACTTTGATGGATCGCTGAACGGACTGATCCAGGCGGGCCAGTTGATCGACATCGCTGCCGTTCCCTGCAACAGGTGTGCACCAACGTCGTCGGCATTAAAGCTCGCATAACCTCGTGGCGAGTATTTGCCCAGCTCGATCATTAATTCGAGGGCCGCGATTCCCTGTGGACTGTTGACTGCCGGCTTTCCGCCTGCGTCGAACATCTCGCCGCCAAAGGCCCAGAAGATGGGCATGAAGTCGGCCACCGCTGCATTACCCTGCGCGGCGCGCATCACGTAGCCGTAGACCTGTCCGCCATTCGCGCCTGCACTTTCGTTCTCCTGGATTGTTTTGGCGGCCGCCAACACATCGTTCCACGTGTCAGGTGCGTTCATCGAATACTTCTCAAAAAGATCTTTACGATAAAAAAATAATTGCGAGTTACCGACGTATGGAAGTGCGTAGAGTGAGCCGCTTTTATATGGATGACGGCAGAGGGCCAGCGAGCTCTCAACAAAGTCGCTGTCCGGCCCGGATTGCCCGCGTTTTTGCAGTAACGGAGTCAGTTCGGTCAGCACTTGTTCGTGGGCGAAACGTGGGAACCACGGATCGTCGAGCATGATCAGGTCATAGGCACCAGTCCGTGCTTTGAGATCTATTAATTCTTTCTCAAAAAGATTTGAATAAGGAAACTCGGCGATGTTGATGTGCGTGCCGGTTTGCTTCTCATAGTCGGCAGCGGCCTGCTTGAGGGCCTCGCCTTCAACCCCGGAGACCACTGCGAGAGTGAGTTGTTTTCGTTGAGGGTTATTTGTGCAACTCGTGAATACGACCAGAGATGCCAGGATCAGGAAAAAAGTTAATCTCATATTTTTCGCCACAGATTAACACTGATGACGCGGATCAGAACTGATAATATCGGTCCATGCGACAAATTGTAACGACCGCAAACGGCGACATCGACGTTCTCAAGGTGCAGGAGAAACCCGATCCCACACCACGCGACGATGAGGTTGTAATCAAGGTGCGTGCCGCCGGTTTGAACTTCGCAGACATCCTGGCTCGACAGGGTTTGTATCCGGATGGACCGCCGAAGCCTTGTGTGATGGGATACGAGGTTAGCGGTGTCGTTGAAAGCGCCGGCAAGGAAGTTAATAGTTCATTCGTCGGTAAGTCCGTAGTTGCGATGACGCGTTTTGGCGGGCAGTCGGAGTTTATTGCAGTGAAAGCTTCACAGATGTTTGAGAAGCCCGAAAAGCTGACGTTTGAACAGGCTGCGGCGATTCCGGTGAACTACCTGACCGCCTATGCGCTGCTCGTCGTGATGGGTTCGTTGCACGCTGGTGAATCCGTGTTGATTCACAACGCCGGTGGTGGAGTCGGGCTTGCAGCGCTCGACATCGCCAAGAAAATCGGCACGGTCACTTACGGAACTGCCAGCGAGAGTAAACACGAGTTTCTAAAAGAGCGTGGGCTGGACCACCCCATAGACTATCGCAAACAGGACTGGCAGCCGGAACTTCAAAAACTCACTAGCGGGCGCGGAGTGGATCTGATTATCGATCCGATCGGTGGCGGGCACTGGAAAAAGAGTTATGCATCTTTGCGACATACCGGACGTTTAGGAATGTTTGGAGTTTCGACGGCGTCGGCAAACGGGCTTTCCGGCAAGTTCAAGATGCTCAAGGCGATGGTTCAGACGCCGTGGTTTCATCCGCTTGCGTTGTTGAATAAGAATCGCGGTGTCTTTGGTCTGAACCTGGGCCACATGTGGCACGAACCGGAGAAGGTTGCGGTATGGATGCGCGACATTCTGCGCGGCGTCGAAGAAGAATGGGTTCAACCGCACGTCGATCAGGTTTTCTCGTTTGCTGATGCCGGCAAGGCGCACCGAAGGCTCGAGGAGCGAAAGAATATCGGGAAGGTGGTGCTAGTGCCGTGAATTACTGCCCTTCGCTCCTGCGCTTCGCGAGAAAGAATGAGATTACCGTCGAATAGATCAGCCCGAAGATCAGCGAGAGTAGAAACAATCCCACAAATGCTTGTGCGATTTGTGTACGCGACACGATACCCGAGCCTGCGCCAGGTTCAACGGCCATCCATTTCGTTCCCACCACTGCGAGCGCAACCACAAAGAACAACGAGAGTGTGAGACCATAAACGACGGAGATCCCGACGCCGGTCTTTAATCCTTCTTTAAATGTCGGTCGATCACCTTTTTCGCGCTCGACGGATTTGATGCCGAGGTAGATCAGCGCAAACTGGAGAACGTTGAAGATAATCGGAGTGCCAAGCTGGTGAACAAGCGAAGCGGGATTGGTGACTATGTTGCGTGCAATAAGCACCCACGCCATCGCCAGGACTGCGATCAATAGACCGTATTTAAGTGATGTCTTCATCTGTGTAATCTGTGGATAAGGATCTTATTCCCACGCCGGTTTGGTTTCTCCCTGCGCGTTTTGCCAGTAAGGCGCCCACGCAAGGGTAAGTAGTTTCACCGCGATGTTGGCTTTAGTCGGTTTTAGACTCACCTTCTCGAGTTGTTCTGTCTGCGGATCGAGAGAACGTTCGAGAGCGGCTGTTTCCGCCTGAAACTCCGCGTCCAGATCCGCGATCTTTTGCGCGATAGCCGCGACATTCTCTCCAGCGCGATCGACGTCTTGTGATTCTTTCATCGAACGGCCCACGCCCCGCACTGCGGTCGTCGCTCGGCCGAGTGTCGAGAGACTCGTTCGCTTTCGACCGAGGAAAGAAGAAAGCAACGTTGCGCCAAACGAGATCGCAGTCTGCATTTTCTGACCTTTTGCTTGCTCTGCCTCGCGTGCGACAGCCTGCTCAGCACGACGCTTTCGCTCCTCGAGTTGCTCCAGCTTGGGCGCGTACTTGCGTCGCAGCTTTTCCACCGCATCATCACGTTGCTCTCGTCCGAGTTGCTGCAAACGCACACGAAAGTCACGTTCACTCTCGCCCGGATTTGAGACGATGTCGAGCGTCGGACTCTCAAGCAACTCCGATCGCTGGTTTCGATAAAGCCAGTTCGCGAGATCTTTGCGCCAACTCGCATAGCTCTTTGCTTTTGTCGCGTCAGCCGGCGCATCGGTGAACTGTGCCCCCGCCTGTGCTTCCGATTCGAGATCCTCGACCGGGAGATCAAGCGGCATCGCAGTGCTCCAGTCGAGATTAACTGGCCCCTCTGTAAACGGAGCAAGCAAAGTCACTTGCTGAGTCATGTCGACTGTTTTTGAATCACTGTAACGAACCTCTGCGGCGCCGAGGAGCGTTGGATGATAAGTCAAACTTGCGTTCGCATCACCGGATGAACGGACGGGAAGGTAGAACTGAGTTATATCAGGCGGCAGTAGCGAACGCTCATGCTTTGTTGGTGTACTTGCAACCGGCGCCGCAGCAGCAGTGGTAACCGGAGCAGGAACTGACGGCGCAGACTGCTTCAGAGGATCCATCAATAATTTAATCTGCGCGCGCGTCAGTGGTCCACGGAGATACGACAGCGCCCAACGTGTTTCGAACAATTCAGGCGCATCGTCGTGCACGTTGTTCATCAGAAAGATCCGCTTGTCGAGGCCTGCGAGCAATTGCTCCATCGCTTGCTTGTCAAACTTTTGGCCCGTGCCTGCGGCGATGCCTTCGAGTCCTTCGAGCACTCGTGCTTTGTCACGCTCAGTCTGCAAGCGACCGATAAACCATGTGCCTGTGTTTGCGAGTCCTTTGTAATCGAGATCGACCGGATTCTGTGTTGCCAGAACTACACCAAGACCAAACGCTCGTCCCTGCTTCAACAGCGTCAACAGCGGCAGCTTCGACGGTGGATTCGCAACGGGCGGGAAGTAACCAAAGATCTCGTCCATGTACAAGATGGCGCGCAGGCTCGTCGTGCCCGACTGCGTTCTCATCCAACCAAGCACCTGATTCAAAAGCAGCGACACGAAGAACATACGTTCAGCGTCGCCAAGGTGCGCGATCGAGAAAATCGAGAGACGCGGTTTACCACTTTCCGTGTGAAGAAACTTCGGAATATCGAGTGCTTCGCCTTCCATCCAGCTCGCAAAACTCGGCGACGCGAGAAGGTTGTTGAGTGCCATCGCGAGTTGGAAGCGATCATCAGCAGGAAAAAACGAATCCAGATCCATTACGCCGATCTTTGTTATCGACGGCGATTGAACTTTTTGAATCAGACCGGCGATGTCGAGATCCTTTCCGTTTGACCACTCCTGGTTGAGGATGTTTGAGATCAGGATGTGTTCGCGACTACGGACTGGATCGGCATCGATGCCGACGAGCGCGAGCAGGCTCGTGGCAGTCGTGTTAATTCGTTCGGCGAGTGATTCGTTGTCCTGTCTGATGGCTTCGGGCGGTGCCGCGAATGATTTGAGAATTGAGACGGGCAAACCAGCGTTGCTGCCCGGTGTGTAGATGCGAAAGTCGGCGGCTTCCTTTAGACGCCTGATCCGATGGCCGTCTTCACCCCACTTCGCGAGGCCTTCTTTCCAGAGTGTTGCCTGTTGCGCCGGGTCGACGCCTTCCTCAACCCACGGCGCGAAATCCTCGGGCGCGAGGTTAGGGAAAGTAAGCATGAGATTACATAGATCGCCTTTGGGATCGATGATGATTGCCGGAATGCTGTCGATGGCGGCTTCTTCGAGTAGCGAAATGCAGAGGCCGGTTTTTCCACTGCCGGTCATGCCGACGCAGACTGCGTGTGTGACGAGATCCTTCGAGTCGTAAAGCAGTAGATCGTCGTTCGATTTGTTTTTGCCGAGATAAAAGACGCCTAGCTTTTCGAATTCTGGCATGATTTCTCCCATATCCTGAAAAATCTTGTTAATCCTGTCTAACTTTAACCTGAGATTTTTGTTGGACAGGATTTACAAGATTTTTCAGGATTTACGAACCGCCTTTCTGCACTGCAAATAGTCGCCACTCGCCGCAACCAGATAGCATGTGAACACCACGCTCTTCGAAACGAATTCCCGAGCCCGCCACCAGGTCCTTCACCGTGCTGGAAACGAGTACCTCACCCGCTTCAGCTTCATTGGCAACGCACACACACATCTGAGCAGCAGCGCCGGTGACCTGGCTATCGACGATTTCACACTCGCCGGTGTGCAGGCCGGTGCTGGTTTGCACGCCCAGCCGTGAAGCGTATTCCATGATCGCAGTAGCACAACGAACTGCGCGTGCCGGGCCGTCAAAGATCGCGAGCAGACGATTTTCGAGAATGTCGATCTCGCGGCCGCGGAACCACTCAATCTCTTTCGTAAGGTGTGCATGCAAGCGGCGCCACCACTCAGCCCAACGCTCTGGGCCAAGTCTGTCGGCCTGATCCTTTATGCCGACTAGTCGCGCGACCATCACTGTCGCGAGCACGGTGTCAGGCTCGATCGGGTGACGCACACCCGTCAGGAATTCTTCAACCTCGTCGAGAATCGCATCCTGGTTGCCGACAAATGGGAGATGGTCATCTCCCGCTAACTCTACAAACTTCGCACCCGGAATTCGCTCCGCCACGAAACGTCCCTCTTCGACTTTCAAACACTGATCATCCGTACGATGAATAACTAGCGACGGCACACGTATCGACGGCAACACGTTGCGCACGTCGATCTCGGCGTTCATCTGTGTCAGCGCCACGGCAGCGCCCGGACTCGCTCCCATGCGCAGGTACGTGGCCCACCAGTCGCGAAACTGCGGATCGTGAGCGACACTGGGCGCGCGTTCGTCAATCCCGACTGGTCCACCCCACTGCTTCCGCATCACTTCGAAAAACTGTTCGCGTTGTTCTGCGGTTGGACCCCACGGATACTCTGCGTCGCGAATTCGTTTCGCGTACGTGCCGATCATCACGAGTGCGAGCGTTTTCTCAGGATAAGTCGCAGCGAAGAGACTGCACATTGGACCACCTTCGGATACCCCACACAGCGCCGCGCGTTCGGAACCGACCGCATCCATCACCGCGCGCACATCATCCATGCGCTGTTCAAGTGTCGGCAGTTGATTGATCGGAACGCGATCGGAAAGACCTGTGCCTCGCTTGTCAAAAAGAATCAGACGCGAAAAGGATGCGAGTCGAAGAAGGAAGCGCGCAAAGCTCGGCTCGCGCCAGAAGTACTCCATGTGTGAAACCCAGCCCATCACGAAGACGAGATCGAGCGGAGCGTCGCCGATCACCTGGTATGCGATGTTTACGTCGCCGCTTCGGGCGTACATCGTTTCGGGGGGACGTTGTTCGAGTTTGTGAATGATGTTTGCGGCCGGCACGTCAATCACGTGCGCGCCGGAGATGAGGGATCTGTCGTCTTCATCGTCGCGTTCGACCACGATTCTTGCCCGAGTTCGTTCACGCACGATCATGCTTTCGTCATCGCCGCTGGTTGTTGTGACGTCTGCGACAAAGCGATAGCCACGCTTTGGAACGGTCTGAATGTATTGTTCGCCTTCCTTACCTTCGCCGAGTGCTTTTCGCAGGATGGAAATGTTTTGGGCGAGGTTGTTCTCCTCGACGAAGCTGTCGGGCCACACCTGTTCCATCAATTCTTTCTTGGTCAGGACGTGGCTGGAGTTTTCGAGCAGTACGAGGAGGGTGTCGAACACTTTCGGCGTCAGCGACACCTCGCGGTTCTCCTTGAAAAGGAGCCGCTCAGTTGTGTCGACTCGAAACCCATCGAATATATAGAAGCGTCTCACCTGCGTTTCCTTCGTTCACTCGGGCGCTGTGGTGCGTACGGTAGGGGCGGCCCTCCGTGGCCGCCCCTGTGTGGAGTTCCTGGCAGGGGCGGCCACGGAGGGCCGCCCCTACAGTACGTCCTGCAGCGCCAGGGCTTTCAAAACTCTTTCAAAACAATCTCACAGGGAATTCAGGATTCTCTAAATACGGGACCACAGCCCGCCCCCTATTCTCCACGCACACTCACACAGCACCCGACGAACTAACCAGCTTATTTAGGAGGATTTTGCAATGAATACAAGTGAAAAGCACGCCGTGGTGCTCGGCGGGAGTCTCGCGGGGCTGTTGGCAGCACGCGTCCTGGCGGACCATTTTGAACACGTAACTCTGATCGAACGCGACGTTTACACGGAAAACTGCGAAACCCGCCGCGGCATCCCGCAGGCGAATCACGTGCACGGTTTGCTCGTGCGTGGACGCCAGATTATCGAAGAACTCTTCCCCGGTGTACAGGACGAAATGATCGCGGCCGGTGCCCCCGTCGTCGACATGGCGAATGAAATTGCGTGGTTTACGCGTGCCGGATGGGGCGTCAGATTCCCATCTGAGTTCAAAGTGCTCGCGTTCACACGGCCGCTGCTCGATCTGCATGTGCGACGTCGACTCGCTCAGAATCCGAGAGTCGAGATCCGCGACAACACTGACGTACTTCGTCTGATTCCGGGCGCGTCGAAGAATCAGGTCGCTGGTGTGCTCATCTGTCCGCGCAGCTCAGAGAGCGATCGCAGAGTTGCAAAAGAACTGCGTGCAGACTTGGTCGTTGACGCAACCGGTCGTGCATCACGCGCGCCACGCTGGCTCAACGAGGTGGGTTACGCCGCACCGGCCGAGACCATAATCGACGCACACCTCGGTTACGCCAGCAGGTTGTATCGCATTCCGAAAGATTTCAACGGCGATTGGAAATGTGCGTACGTGCAGTCAGCGCCGCCTCAGAGAAAGCGCGGCGCGATTCTCTTCTCAGTCGAAGATAACCGGTGGCTCGTGACGTTGATCGGTGGCGGTGGCGACCATCCGCCCAGTGACGAAGCCGGTTTTCTTGAGTTCGCGCGCAGCCTTCCCGTTTCAACGATCTACGACGCGATGTGCGCGGCAGAACCGATCTCGCCAATAAAGACTCACCGCGCAACACAGAATCGAGTCCGCCGCTTCGACCGCGCAGAGCTGCCTGACAACTTTCTACTCCTCGGCGATGCGGTTTGCGCCTTCAATCCCGTTTACGGTCAAGGCATGACGATCGCGTCACTCGGCGCAGTGACCTTGCAGAAAAATTTAATCGAGCAACGTCGGTTGTATCCGGATGGAAGTTTGACTGGCCTGTCGCGCCGGTTTCAAAAGCAACTCGCAAAAGTTAACAAGGCGCCGTGGATGCTCGCGACCGGTGAAGACTATCGCTATCGCGAAACCGAAGGCGGAGCGCCGACTGCGATGACGAGGTTCATGCATCGATACATGGACCAGGTGATCCAACTCTCGACGCACTCAGTGCCTGTGCGTCGGGTGTTGATGCGAGCCTTCAACATCCTTGTGCCGCCGACTGCGCTCTTTCATCCGCGGGTTCTGTCCCGAGTACTGGTCCACGGATTGTACGGATCCGTGAAAATCGATTTACACACATCCGTACAATCTGTGGCCCACTCCAAAACAGCGCATTGGAGACAACATGAAAACCCGAACTGAAATCACAGTCGAAACAGAGAGGTTGGTCATCGTTAACCGCCACCGGAGACCGGCCTGGTGTTCTTCATGCTCACGGCAGGTTGAGATGTTGAACGTCGACGACGCCGCGATTTTTGCCCACGTGAACTCCCGCACGATTTTTCATTGGGCCGAGTCCGGATTGGTGCACTCGAGTGAGACGCCGGAAGGATTACTGCTCATCTGCCCCCATTCACCCGCATTAATCTCTTGAAAGGAGATCCCCGATGAAAACCGCCCAGAAGATCAAAATCATCCCAATGTTGTTGCTGTTGTGGGCTTTGCCAATGTCGACGCTGCCACTCGTAACTGCAAAAACACGCGCGACAGCACATTCGAAAACGAAAACAGCAGCAGGCAACGAAGCTCAGTTAAAAATGAGCGCCACTGAGAATTACGGCAAGCTGCCTTTGAGCTTTGAACGCAATCAGGGTCAGTCAGCCGACGTAGTCAAGTTTCTCTCCCGCAGCAAAGGCTACACACTTTTTCTGACCCCAACTGAAGCAGTGTTTTCTTTGCGTAACACCGACAAGAAAACTTCAACGTTGCGCATGAAACTCGCGGGCGCTAATGCAAACGCTCGAGTTAATGGCGAGCAGGAGTTGCAAGGAAAAGTTAACTACATGATCGGCAACGATCGAACGAAGTGGCACACCGGTATTCCGACGTTTCGCAAAGTTCACTACGACAACGTCTGGCCAGGGGTGGACATGGTTTGGTACGGAACGAAGAGGGAGCTCGAGTACGATTTTGTAATCAAGCCCGGCAGCAATGTCTCGCAGATCCAATTGTTCTTCGCAGGCGCCGGCGAACTACGCCTGAATGAAAAAGGCGAACTGTTGATGAACGTCAACGGCGAAGAAATGGTCCAATCCGCACCAGTGGTTTACCAGGACCTACGACAAGGACGCGTAACTATCCCCGGCAAGTACATCCTAAAAGGCACACACGAAGTGGGTTTCGAAGTTGGATCATATGACGTTCTCAAACCAATCGTGATCGATCCGGTTCTTTCTTATTCAACTTACATCGGCGGCGACTCAACCGACACCGGACTTGCCGTTGCTGCGGATGGAAGCGGCAGAGCTTATATCGCGGGCCAAAGCTTGTCGGACGAAACAACCTTTCCTATCGAGAACGCCATTCAACAGACGCAGATCGCGAACCTGGGCTTCGTAACCAAGCTGAATGCCGCCGGCAACGATGTTCTTTATTCAACCTTTCTCGGAGATGATAACGGCTTCTGTGCTCAGGGTATTTGCGGCACACAGGTAAATGGAATAGCCGTGACCAGCGACGGCCGAGCTGTTGTTACCGGCCAGTTAACTAACGAAGACAACGACAGCAATTTTCCTATTACTGCTAATGCCTATCAGAACAATGGCTTCTGCATAAGCTGGTGTGGCCTTGAACCAAACAGAATGGTCGATGCATTCGTGACGATGTTCAGTGCCGACGGCGGCCAACTCATCTACTCTACTTTTTATGGCGGCAGGACCAACTATCGTTATAGTGAACGTGGTTTCGATTTGGGAAACGCAATCGCTGTCGATAGCTCAACTCGCATTTACATCACCGGACTAACAGCTTCCAACTCGCTCCCAACCAGGCATGCTTTTCAGAGTTCACGTGCTTCGGAAGGAGAGGGAAAAGACGCTTTTATAGCGGTCTTCAATCCGCTTGCTGCCAACGGTAACGATTCGCTGCTGTATGCAAGTTATTACGGTGGCGACGGCGACGACGTGGGTCGCGGCATTGCGGTCGATTTAGATCGCAACGCTTATATTGTCGGCAGCACCGCATCGACGGATTTGGAAACGAGGAGCCCTTCAGCGTCTCCCCTCCGACCTAATTACAATGGCGGCGGCTTCGATGGATTTGTCGCCAAAATCGATACGGAAGCCGACGGCAACGCTTCGCTGACCTACAGCACGTACTTCGGTGGGAGTATCAATGATCGCGTCGAGTCTGTCGCGGTCGATGCATTTCAGCGAGCATACATCACTGGCGCAAGTAATTCTTCACCGGGCACCTTCCCGCTGGTTAACGCCTTCGATTCAACGCAGACCAACGGCGAAGCATTCGTTGCGAAGTTGAACGCCGACGGCACAGCGTTGTTCTACTCGAGTTTCCTCGGCGGCAATAATGCGAATACGTCCAACGACGGTGAAGAAGGGTTGGGTATCGCGATCGATTTCGCGGGCAACGCGTATGTCACTGGTCGAACAACCTCGGGCGCATCATTTCCAGCATTGCTTCCGTTAGCTGCAAATCTCCAGGGCACAGCATTCTTAACTAAGGTTGAAGCCACCATCGCCAACAACGTCGTGCCGAAGTTGATCTACTCGACCACGTTCGGTGGCAGCGGCGCTCGAGGCGAATCAATTGCACTGGATCCACAAGGCAATGTTTACCTGGGTGGTACGTCGCCGGGTACTCTACCGACGACGACCGGTGCTTTCGATACGACCTTCAATGGCGGAACGTCCGATGCGTTCATCGCTAAATTCAACGGTACTTTTAACGACACGATTGGTGTTTTTCAGGCATCGATCAATCAATTTCAATTGCGCGATTCAAACACCACTGGACCAGCAGATCAACTCATCACTTTTGGTCAGGCCGGCGATCAACCCATCGTTGGCGATTGGAATGGTACCGGCCCTGACAAGGTCGGTGTGTTTCGTCCTTCGACGGGCCAGTTCCTTTTGCAGATCAGCGGCTTCAAAATCTTAACCATCAATTTTGGACAGGCAGGTCAGATCGCGGTGGCAGGTGATTGGGATGGCAACGGCATCGATACGCCGGGAGTGTTCAATCCCGCGACTGGTCAATGGTTCTTAACCAACGGCATCAATGGTACCAACGTCAATAACAGTTTTCCGATAGCTAAGAGCCCGATCAACTTCGGACAGAATGGCGACACCCCTGTTGTCGGAGACTGGGATGGTGATGGGAAGGACAGCGTGGGAACGTACACAGACGCGACTTCGGTTTGGCGTCTCAGTAATGGCACCAACGGCACAGTCGACTTTCCTACTGTCGTGTTTGGCAACATCAACACTCGACCAATCGCAGGCGACTGGAATGGCGACGGACTCGACACGATTGGAGTCTTCAATCAAGTGACCGCAGTGATGGCCCTCAACAACGCGATCATCGCCGGCGATGGTGAGATCGTCTTCAACTTCGCACAGCCCGGTGGCATTCCCCTCGCCGGTGATTGGGACGGAAAACCAACCCGACCCTAAGCCCTAACATCCACAACCTGACTTTGACACGGTCAGTACCACCCACTGACCGTGTTACCCACGAACAAAATTACATCCTTTGAAGGAGGAAAGCATGAAGACTGCCCAGAAAATCAAAACAATCCCCGTACTGTTTCTGCTTTGGGCTCTGCCCCTGGCTACACTGCCGCGCGTAGTCGCAAATCCCGCTGCCCGCGCACAGGCATTGCAAACTCGAACCGCGGAGAAAGAAGAAGCACAGCTCAAGCACGCGGCTACAGAGAACTATGGAAAACTTCCCCTGAGCTTTGAACGCAATGAGGGACAATCAGACGAAGCAGTCAAGTTTCTTTCGCGTGGTAAAGGCTACACACTCTTCCTGACGCCGAACGAAGCCGTTTTCTCGCTGCGCAACGGTGAGAAGAAAGCGTCAGTATTGCGAATGAATCTCGTCGGGGCTGATGCGAATGCTCAACTCGCCGGCGAGCAGGAGTTGCAGGGCAAGGTTAACTACATGATCGGCAACGATCGCAGCAAGTGGCGGACAGGTATTCCGACGTTCCGCAAAGTTCACTACGACGACGTTTGGCCCGGTGTTGACCTGGTCTGGTACGGCACGCAGACAGAGTTGGAGTACGACTTTGTTGTGAAGCCCGGCAGTGAAGTCTCCACCGTGCGAATTGCGTTTGAAAACGCGGAGAAAATCCGACTCGACGAAGAAGGAAACCTCATCACCACCAGCAATGGGGAAGAGATGAAACACTGCGCGCCAGTCGTTTATCAGCAAACGAGCGACGGCCGTGTATCGATTGCTGGAAATTATGTCATCAAAGGCGCGAATGAAATCGGTTTTGAAGTTGGGCCATACGATCGTAGCAGGCCGTTGGTAATCGATCCGGTCCTCATTTACTCAAGCTACATTGGTGGCGACAACTTTGATAACGCTTTTACAGTCGCTGCCGACGCGAGCGGCCAGGCAGTTCTCGCTGGTGACACGTTTTCGAGTGAAACGACGTTTCCTCTCAAGAATGCGATTCAGGGGACGCAATTTGACAATATGGCATTCATCACCAAGTTGAACGCCAACGGCACAGATATCCTCTATTCAACGTTCCTTGGTGACACCTCTGAAATCGTAGGTGAGTGTGTTGGCTCTCTCTGTGGCACGCAGGTGAGAGGTATTGCAGTAAGCAGCGACGGCAAGATAGCGGTTACCGGCGCACTCATTAACTCCACAAACGAAAGTGATTTTCCGGTTACTGCTAATGCTTTTCAAAAGAATGGCTTCTGTCTAAATATTTGCGGTTTTGAACCGGCTAGGGCTGCTGACGCATTTGTGGTTTTACTGAGTGCCGACGGCACCCAGCTTCTTTATTCGACGTTTTTTGGAGGGTCAGGAAGCTTCGCGGTCAATCGTGCCTCTGATTTCGGCAACGCGGTTGCATTTGATGAAGCCAATCACATTTACATAACCGGAGAAACTTCTTCGAATAATCTCGCGACGAAACACGCTTTTCAGTGGTCGCGTCATTCGGAATACGACGGCTTTGACGCTTTCGTCGCTGTCTTTGATCCATTTGCCGCTCGAGGTAACGATACCTTGCTCTATTCGAGTTATTACGGTGGTGATGGTGATGAAAGTGGTAAAGGGATTGCTGTCGATATCAACCACAATGCCTACATCGTTGGCAGCACTGCGTCGACAGATCTTGAAACAAAAAGTCCTGTCAGTGTGCCTTTGATCGCAACTTTCCAGGGTGGCGGTACGGACGGTTTCGTTGCCAAGATTGATACTAAAGCTGACGGCAACTCTTCCCTGACCTACAGCACATATTTCGGCGGCAACATCAACGATCGCGTCGAGTCTGTTGCTGTGGACCAATTCCAACGCGCCTATATCACCGGAGCAAGCAACTCTTCACCGAACTCATTCCCACTGAAGAACGCTTTTGACAGTACGCAAACCAACGGTGAAGCATTCGTGGCAAAGCTCAATGCAGACGGAACGAACCTGTTCTATTGCAGCTTCCTCGGCGGAAACAACGCCAACACGTCGAGTGATGGTGAAGAAGGTCTTGGTCTTGCGATCGATTTTGGTGGCAACGTTTACATAACCGGTCGCACGACTTCCGGCGCGAGTTTTCCTTCAGTCCTGCCGCTCTCGTCAAACCTTCAGGGCACGGCGTTTCTCGCGAAGATCGAAGCGACCATCTCGGCCACTACAGTGCCGAAGTTACTTTATTCGACCACTTTCGGCGGAAACAGTTCGAAGGGCGAAGCGATTGCCCTTGACCCACGTGGCAACGTTTACCTCGCCGGCACGACTGGTGGTAACTTGCCCGTCACCGTAGGAGCGTTTGACCAATCGTTCAACGGGGGCGCCAGCGATGCATTTATCGCGAAGTTTGGTTCCACTTTCAATGATACGATCGGCACTTTTCGACCATCGACTAATCAGTTTCAACTGCGCGATTCAAACACTACTGGTAACGCTGATCACGTCATCACATTTGGCCAGAGTGGTGATCAGCCGATCGTTGGTGATTGGAATAACAGCGGCACTGACAAACCCGGTGTGTTTCGTTCTTCGACTGGTCAGTTCATCCTGCAGATCGATAAGGCGACTACCATCACAGTTAACTTTGGACAGCCGGGGGACCTCGCTGTGGCCGGTGATTGGGATGGCAACGGAATAGACACGCCGGGCGTGTTCACACCTGCGACCGGAACTTGGAAACTGTCCAATGGATTTAAAAACCAGAACGTCAACAACAGCACCGCTCCTGTTAGCGTCACGTTTCTTTTCGGCCAGGCGGGCGATACGCCGATCGCGGGAGATTGGGATGGTGACGGGAAAGACAGTGTTGGGTTGTACAGAGACGCTAACTCGACGTTCTTCCTGAGCAATACGTTCAAAGGCTCAATCGACTTCACGCCCGTGATTTTTGGCAACCCCGACACACGACCAATCGCTGGTGATTGGAACGGCGATGGAGTCGACACGATCGGAGTCTTCAATCAAGTAACCGCGGTTATGGCGCTCAACAACTCGATCATTGCCGGCGATGGTGAGATCGTCTTCAACTTCGGACAGCCCGGCGATATTCCCCTCGCTGGTGACTGGGACGGAAAACCAACACGACCCTAAATCCGTGTAGATCGTTCTTGCGATCCGTCTAATCCCCAACCCATACGGTCTTGATATTCACGAACTCGCGGATGCCAAACTCCGCGAGTTCGCGACCGTATCCGGAATGCTTCACGCCGCCAAACGGTAGTCGCGGATCGGAGGCAACCATGCCGTTGATGAACACGGAACCGGCTTCCAGCTCTTCGATGAATCGTGTTTGTTCCTGAGCGTCGTTGGTCCATGCGGCAGAGCCGAGTCCGAATGGCGTTGAGTTCGCGACGTGGATCGCTTCGTCAATGTTCTTTACGCGAAACAGCATCGCTACTGGTCCAAAAATCTCCTCGCAAGAAATCGGAGCGCTGACATTAATATCGACTAAGACTGTGGGTTCGAAAAAGTTTCCCGGACGTTCGATCTTCTTCCCGCCAGTCAAAACGCGTGCACCACTCGCGACCGCTTTCTTCACTTGCTCGTCAAGATCGTCGACGATTTGCGGCGTGGCGAGTGGTCCAATCTCAACCGATTCTTCCATCGGATCGCCGATCTTGAGGCCGCGCATCTCGTCTACAAATCGTCGCTCGAACTCGTCGTAGACAGCGTCAGCGACGATAAAGCGCTTGGCCGCAATACACGACTGACCGTTGTTGATGGTGCGCGCCTTTACGGCCGTCGTGACTGCTTCGGCGAGATTGGCCGAAGGCATGACGATGAACGGATCGCTGCCGCCCAGTTCAAGGACTGTCTTCTTGATCTGTTTACCCGACGTTGCGGCAACGCTTCGACCGGCCGGTTCACTGCCGGTCAAAGTCGCTGCCACCACGCGCGGATCGTTCAGGATTCCTTCAACTCCGTCTGACCCGATCAGCAGCGACTGAAACGCGCCCTTTGGAAATCCCGCACTTCCAAAAATTTCTTCGATCGCAAGGGCGCACTGCGGCACATTCGACGCGTGTTTTAGCAAACCAACGTTCCCCGCCATCAGTGCCGGGGCCGCGAAACGAAACACTTGCCAGAAAGGGAAGTTCCAGGGCATCACCGCGAGCACTGGACCAAGCGGCTGAAAGTGCACGTAACTCTTTTGCGCATTGGTTTCGACAACGATGTCGGCAAGATGATGCTCCGCGTTTTCCGCATAGTAACGGCACACCCAGGCGCACTTTTCAGCTTCGCCAATTGCAGCTTTCAATGGCTTTCCCATTTCGAGTGTCATGATCTTCCCGAAATCATTTTTCTTTGTTTCGAGAATTTCCGCAGCGCGCGTCATTAAAGGCTTCCGCTTGGCGAATGTTGTGCGCGAATAAGTGCGAAATGTGTCGGCGGCGAGTTGAAGTTTTTCTTCGAGTTGTTCAGCTGATAATGCGTTGAAAGTTTTCAGAGTTTCGCCCGTTGCAGGATTGATTGAAGCTATTGCCATGATGAAGCAATTATTCCTGCAAAGGCGCAAAGGCGCAAAGCCGCAAAGAAAGACTTCTTTTTTGCGCCTTCGTCCGCCTTTGCGCCTTTGCGTGAAAAAAGCGAAACTGCATCTGATGTCAGAAAAGCCCCAACTCGACAAATTTGGCGTCGCTGCTGCATTGCAGGAGATCGCGCAGATGATGGATCTCAAAGGCGGCCAGTTTCGCTTCAAAGCCAAAGCGTACAACGCTGGCGCGCGCGCGATTCAAGCGGTCGCCGATCTCGATCGGCTTGTCAGAGAAGATTGTCTCACCACGCTTCCACGCATCGGCGACGCGCTCGCATCACAGATCAAACAACTCTATCTCACCGGCGAATCGTCGGTGTTGAGTCAGTTACGCAAAGAGTTTCCCACCGGCATTGTCGAACTCTCATCAGTTCCAGGACTGAGCGTCCAGAAGATCCGAGTCCTCCAGGAAGAATTGGGAATCACTTCAATCGCAGATTTAAAGGCCGCTGCCGAAGCAGGCAGGTTGCGTGAGATAAAAGGATTTGGACCAAAAACTGAAGAGCGCTTGCTGCAGCAACTCGCCACGCCGGTGCAAAAGCCGAAGCGTCGTTTGCATCTACATCACGCCTGGAACACTGCGGATCAAGTAGTTGACTATCTCAGAGCGATCGATGGCGTAGTTGAAGTGAGTGTCGCCGGATCGTTGCGGCGCTGGGTGGAGACGATTGACGTCATCGACATCGTCGCAGGCGCAAACGATCCACAAGCCGTAATCGAAAAGTTTTTGCAATTTCCCCTCATCCTTTCGAGTCACATCGAAGATGAGAACACGTGTGTGGCCCAGTTCGGCGATGGCGCACAAGTTTGGCTGACTGCCGTATCTCCGAAAGACTTTGGTATTACTCTGTTCGTGAAGACCGGCTCGCAGTCACATTTGGAAAAAGTGCAGTCGCATGCGGAACGAAAGAAGATAAGTTTTGCAAAACTTCCGCGTACCGAGGACCAACTCTACAAGCGTCTCGGCATGGCTTACATCCCGCCTGAGCTGCGCGAAGACCAGGGTGAGATTGAAGCCGCACTCGCGAAAAAACTTCCTGAAGATCTAGTCACCGAAGCCGACATCAAAGGCATCGTCCATGCCCACACGACTTATTCTGACGGCATCCACACACTCGACGCGATGGTGCGCGGCGCTGAGGCGATGGGAATGAAGTACATCACGATCACGGATCATTCGCCGACCGCGATTTATGCGAACGGGCTCAACGTCGACAGGCTGAAACGACAGTGGGACGAGATTGATGAACTTCAGGAACAGGTATCGATCAAGATCCTGCGTGGCACCGAGTCAGACATTATTGCCAGCGGCAATCTCGATTATCCCGACGACGTGCTCGAGAAGTTTGATGTGATCGTCGCGAGTATTCACGCGCGATACAAGATGGACGGGGCGAAGATGACGCAGCGAATCACGTCTGCGATGCGCCAGCCCGTATTCAAGATCTGGGGCCACGCACTCGGGCGATTGCTGGAACGTCGTCCACCGGTTGAATGCGACGTCGAGCGAATTCTCGACGTGATTGCGGAGTCGAAAGCGGCGATTGAAATCAACGGCGATCCTTACCGGCTCGATCTCGAACCTCGCTGGGTGCGTGAAGCGAGGAAGAGAAAGATCAAGTTTGTGATTTCAACCGACGCTCATTCAGTCAAAGCGATGAATAATGTGAAGTATGGTGTGGCGATGGCGCGTCGCGGCTGGGTCACACGAAAAGAGGTTCTCAACACGCTCAACACCGCCGCCTTCACCAAAGCCGTGAAACCAGTTTAGTCCACAGATTACGCAGATTTCACAGAATCTGCGTAATCTGTGGATGGGTGTCCGATTCCCCACCTTCTGGTCCATAAAACATAACCCAGAGTGTCAGGTCGCCAGAGAAGTTTTCGAAGCGGTGTACGCAGCCCGCTGCGGCGAAGAGTACGTCAGTTGGTCCAAACGTTTGCCGGGTTTCACCACAAACGAATTCACCGCTTCCTGCCGCAACAAAATAAATCTCATCGCGCGTGTGTGGTTGTTGTGGGTCGACACCGCGCGGAGCGTAGATTTCAACCAGCAGACTGCCATGCTCGAAAACAGTCGCGAAGCGCTGGCCTTCCGGACCGGGCAAACGTTCGAGTGCCTCAGCCACAGTTGCAGAGATACAAGGATTGTTTGATTTCATCTAATGGCCCTTTGGCTTTCGTTTTTTCACGTCGCATGTCGGCGGCAGATTTGGATTCTTCGTTTCGTAATTTTTTATTTCCTGATCAAACTTTTCTTTGGCCTTTTCCCGCACGTCATCGCCGAATAACTGCGCGTTTCCAGTTTCTTTGTTTACCTGCGCTCGTAACTTGCGGGCTGCGGTCAGGATCTTTTCGCGCAGGTCACGCTCCAGATCGATGATGTAAATCGCAGTCGTGCCGCGCGAGGGAACTAAGGTACGGAAGGGAATTCCAGCGCGTTCTAACTCGTTTGTAAGCCTCACGAGATTCTTCGCGCCAGTGCGTGGGCGTAATACATAAAGATCCGCCGAACCTTTCGGTTGCGGATGAAAGTAGATGACGTACTTCTGCTCGGCATCGCGTCCCATTCGCGACAGGATATAGCGAAGCGACTCCTCGTCACCTCTGACGCGCAGCAACACTGAATGTTCTGCGCCGTCACTCCACGATCCGAGCGCGCGAAAAGCCGTGATTCGCGAGCGCACGACACAGCCGAGATTGACCGCCTTGTTGACGAGCTTCGCTTCCTCGGCAGAGTTCATGCCTGCGATGGCCTGTTCCAGTTTCAAGTCGGTCTTCGTGTTTGGACTAACAATTCCGACGTTAAGCGAATTCTGTGCTGTTACTGCGGCGGTCAAACCGAGCAACAGCACGAGCGCAAATGATCGCCAAGTTGAATGTGAATTCATCATAGCCATGGCAGTTTACCGTTCCCGCCAAACTCCTTATTCATTTCCGCAATTCGTTGTTCGAGAAAACGTCTGGCTGCCGAAGGACTCTTCGCACTTGCTCTAAAGCCTACTCGTTTCGCCCACGAGCCCCAGGTTTCGATCACTTTTGCATGCGCTCCCGACTCGGTATGCACCTGATTGGCGTGAAGCAGCAATCGAGATTCCAGCTCACGTGCCGTCTCCGAGGGCTTTGGGCCAAATTCCTTGCCGATTTTATTAGTTTGCAACCAGCCTTGATCGTCGAGAGCTTGGAGTAGTCCTTTTGCTACCGGCGAAAGCTTTCTTAATTGCCACTCTTCGCGTGCGACGCCGATTGAGTAAACACGTCCCCAGAGTTCGCGATGCACAAAGGTCACTTTGTTTGAGACGAGTTTCATGATCATAACGTCCGGGTGATCTTCGAGCATCTCGCCAACTAAAAAAATCTTCTGTCCCGCTTCATGCGACCACCACGATCCGGAAATCTTTTTACCGGCGACGATCCGGCTCACATTCGGAAGCGCTGAGTCAGACAACAGCAACAGACCAAACATCTCCATCTGAAGAAAAACTTTGTCGAATTCTTTTCTGATTCCGGCTGTCATTTCGCGACGCAGTAGCTTAGAATGAGCCAACCTTAATCCTCATCAAGGAGACAAATCAATGCGACGAAGAACCCTCACCGAACTCGCCAATAATCCTGATCTGATCTCAGGGGTCTACAACTATTGCGATCGTTGGTGTGAACGGTGTCCTTTAACCTCACGTTGTCTGGTCTATGCAACCGAGCAGGAAGACAACGACATGTTCGAGAACCATGACATGCGCAATGAAGCATTCTGGAAGAAACTCGGTAAGATCTTTCAGGATACGCGCGAGATGATCACGGAGTGGGCCAGAAACGCGGGCGACGATCTTAGCGGGCTCACCGCACCATGTGAAGAAGACGATGCTCGCTATAAACGCAAACGCCAGCTCGTCGATAATCATCCGTTGACGAGAGCGGGAAAGAAGTATGCGAATGCTGCGAGCGACTGGTTTAGAGAGTTCGATCAAACAATCGAAATCAGTAGCACCGAAACGCTTGAGGAAGCACGCGAAGTGGTCCAGTGGTATCAGTATCAAATCGCTGTGAAGACGATACGGGCACTATCGGGACTAAAGGAAGAACTTGGCGACGAACTTCCGAAGGATTCCGACGGTTCAGCGAAGGTGGCACTGATCGGTATTGACCGATCTATTGCGGCCTGGCGAATGATGCAGTTATCGTTACCGGAGCGCGAAAAATCGATCGTGCCTTTGATATTGCAGCTCGATCGATTGCGGCGGCGGCTTGAAACGTGTTTTCCGGAGGCGCGCGCTTTTATTAGACCAGGCTTTGACCACGGATAACGCGGATTGAGAACGGATTCTTATGGCTGACGAATGTCTGTTTTGTCGAATTGTGTCTATTGAACTGCCGGCGACTGTAGTCTATGAAGACGAGAATGCGCTGGCGTTTCTCGATCATCGCCCTTTGTTTCCGGGACATACGTTGCTGGTACCGCGGCAACACGTCGAAACACTAGGCGAACTGCCGGCAAAACTCATCGCGCCTTATTTCGAAGCCGCGCAAATACTCGCGCGTGCAGTCGAAGCCGCAATGGATGCTGAAGGAACTTTTGTCGCGATGAATAATCGTGTGAGTCAGAGTGTGCCTCACTTGCATGTTCACGTTGTGCCGCGTCGCAGAAAAGATGGTTTGAAAGGTTTTTTCTGGCCGCGCACGAAATACAAGAGCGTCGAAGAAATGGAGGAAGTACGAAAGAAAATATTTGCAGCGTTAAAGACCAAAAAATAAAACACACAAAAATTTGATCTAAAAACAGTGTAGGAGTATAACTCTCCCTGTCGCGAGGGTTGCGGCCTTCGAGACCGAGAAAGGGATCGGCAATCGGGCGGTGACGCCCGAGAGAGAGAAGAGACAGGCGGCTGTTGATTCTATTGACGCCCTAATCGGAGCCGAAAGGCTCAGCTAGAGAAGGTTGCGAGACTTTCTCAAGCCATTCGAATAAAAACGAATGGCACCCGGAGGCAAGGACCCGCCGAAGGGAGCAAAGCGGCTCAACGAAAGTTGAGCTTCGTTGCCGGAGCGTAACCGGCGGTGGAGGAAAAGCCACCACAACAAAAACCTAAAGGCACCGCGTTCTTCGGAACGCGAGGATTGGGAAACTGATTCGAGTGCTGACCGGCGATTGGCTGACCGCCAGTTGGTCATCGGGATACAAATTGGCAGCTTGAGTGTGTACATGCTTTAGTTGCCATCCTATAGGGAGCTTCGGCGAACTGTAGGAAAACGGATTGCGCTGCTTTCAGCTTGCTGGGAGCAGCGCTTTTCGTTTTAAAGCTATTTCACGCAAAGCCGCAAAGGAAGACGCAAAGACGCAGAGAAAACAATTAGTGTTTTTCTTTGCGTCTTTGCGTTTTACTTTGCGCCTTTGCGTGAAACTGCCTTCGTGTTAGATTAACCCCTTCCAAAAATCGAAAAAGTTTCTCCCCATTTAGGTACTCGTTGAAAAACGTCGACATATTTGTCTGACGACAAGGAGGATTGATTCAAATGACCGAAGCAAGAATGCAGGAAACTCCCGAAATCAAGCCCGGAAATTTTTGTTGGGTGGAGCTCGCCACCAGCGATATCGATGCCGCTAAAAGTTTTTACACGCAACTCTTTGGCTGGGAATCTCAAGACAATCCGATGGGCCCAGACATGGTTTACACGATGCTGAAACTCGACGGCAACGATGTCGGTGGGCTTTACAAATTAATGCCCGACATGGTTGAGCAGGGAGTTCCTCCAAACTGGATGACTTATGTCGCGGTTACCAATGCAGATGAGAAGGTTGAAAAAGCGAAAGCCGAAGGCGCGACTATCATTAATGGACCATTCGATGTCGCTACGCATGGGCGAATGGCTATTATTAAGGATCCGACTGACGCTGTTTTTGCAGTCTGGCAACCTTTAGAGCACAAAGGATCTGGAGTTTGGGGTGTGCCCGGTGCTGCCAGTTGGAGTGAGCTCGGCACAAACGATCCGGAAAAAGCCAGTGAGTTTTATTCGAGCGTGTTTGGCTGGACCACACAGCCTTTTGGCGATGGTCCCACCCCCTACACCCTCTTCCTGAATGACGGTGCGGGAATTGGTGGTGCCTACAAGCTCATGCCGGAACAGGGCCCCGTTCCCCCACACTGGCTGGTCTACTTTTCAGTCGATGACGCTGATGCCGCGGTGCAAAAGGCCACCGAACTCGGCGCACAAGTCATGAGGCCGGCCGACGACATTCCAGGGGTTGGACGTTTTGCAATCCTGAGCGATCCGCAGGGTGCCATGTTCGCGATTATCAAAACGCAACCACACGGGTAAGAGATTGCCGATTATGAACAACCATCCACAGATTACACAGAATTCTTCTGCGAAATCTGTGGATGGATTTAGTGATCGGCAATGAAAGCGCGTCTTGTCTGGTTAATCCTCTGTGTTATCTGGGGCTCGACCTGGCTGTTTATCAAGCTTGGTCTGGCTGACCTGCCTCCAATCACTTTCGCAGGCATCAGATTTGTAATCGCCTGCGCCATTCTTTTTGGCTTAATCCGCATTCGACGAATTCCGCTGCCGCGAGCACGCAACGACTGGGTTCTGCTCGCGATCAGCGGAATTCTTGCGTTCGGATTCAACTACGGCCTCGTGTTCTGGGGAGAGCAGTACATCACTTCGGGTCTTGCTGCGTTGTTACAAGCAACTCTTCCCGCATTTGGACTCGTCTTTGCGCATTTTCATTTGCCTGCGGAACGTTTGAGTTGGACGAAGATCTTTGGAGTTGTGCTGGGTGTGTTTGGTGTAGGCGTGGTTTTTTCGAATCAACTTACCGTCGCGGGCACTCGAGCTCTCGCGGGTTGTGTAGCGTTGATTCTGAGTGCGATGTTCGCGGCTTATTCGAATGTGCTCGTGAAGGCGTACGGAAAACATCTCAATCCGGCAGTGCTCAGTGCCGGTCAGATGTTCTTTGGTCTGTTGTTGCTCCTGGCAGTCGGCATTCCACTCGAGGGAAATCCATTTCAATTGCGCTGGACGCCGATCGCCGTGATCGCGATGTTGTATCTGGCCGTCGTCGGCTCAGTAATCGCGTTTCTGCTTTATTACTGGTTAGTGCAGAACATGGACGTCACGAAGTCGATGATGATTGCGTTAGTTACTCCCGTGGTAGCAGTCATTCTCGGCATGATTGTCCTCGACGAAGAGTTCGGCTGGCGCACCCTCGCCGGCGGGGCAATGATCATGCTGGGGATCGGCCTCATCGTCGTGCGCAAAACTAAAAAGAAAGTACGTAGCGAAGAAGTGGTTACGGCTTCGTCCGGCGCAGACTAAAAGCTGAATTCGCGGATCTGAGCTGCGAGATAGGCTTCGATTGCGAATTCGACGAGTGGTGCTTCTTCCGGGGAGTAATACCCGGGGAGACGGCGTAGTTGAGTGATTTGAGGAGACAGCAACCAGAAGCCGCCGAATTCGGCGCCGAACTGATTGTGGATTGCGAGTTCCAGCGCCGTACCATGCACGACTCTCAGATACTTCGCCGAAGTTTGTTCCAGGTCGACAGTACAGTCACCGAGGGCAAACCCAAGAAACTCAATCTCACTCACTGGTACGCTCGACATAACCTAACCTCTCTATCCACAGATTACACCGATTTTTTATAGAATCTGTGTAATCTGTGGATTACACGTCAAACCTGCGAATCAAACCTCTCACTACACCCTGGATCTGAATTCTTTCCGGAGTCTTGATGAAGATCGGCTTGAACTGCGGGTTGGCAGGTTCGAGTCGAATAAAATCGGGCTCGCGGTAAAACTTTTTCACCGTGGCGTAGTTGCCGTCGATAAGCGCAACTACCATCTGTCCGTTTTCAGCAGTTTTTTGCGACGAGACGATGATGATGTCGCCATCCTGGATGTTTTCGTCGATCATCGATTCGCCGCGTACGCGCAGGGCAAATGTGCGCCCGTGTCCCTGCATATCTTTGGGTACGGAGATCGTATCGTGGCTGAGAATTGCCTCAATCGGCTGGCCCGCAGCCACGGTTCCCAGTAAAGGGATTTCATTGTCTCCTTCACCGCCGCCCTCGCCCTCTTTTTGTTCAACGATTTGGATTCCCCGACTGACGTTGGGAATGCGTTTGATTAACCCCTCTCGCTCCAGAGCCGTGAGCACAGCGTGCACGCTGGCAGACGACCTCATCTGAAATTGCCGGCCTATCTCTGCGATGGTGGGTGCCTCCTGGTTCGATTCGATATAGCGCCGGATGAATTCAAAGATTCTTTTTTGTTTTGCCGTTGCTGGCATGACTAACTTCTCCCTCTTGCCGCCCAGAATAAATTTTCGTTGACAATCGAAAATTGAACGAACATTCTCGAACATATGGAGCGCGACGTCAAGTAGTTTTTTAGAACCGAGGCGCAGTGATGCGGGGGAGACCATTACAGCCTCGGTTCGCGTCGCGCGCCGTGACCCTAGCCCGGTGATCAGTTGGCCCCTCATCGTCCGGATTTTGAATCCCTTCTGGATAGGGCAACTGAACACCACCACCGGGCTAAAGCCACGGCGCGGGAGGAGTTACTTGATTACTTTCGCGAGTTTTTTGAGGTCGTCGATAAAAAGTCGTAACTCGAGCCGTCGGGTTTCGTCGTCAGGAGCACGAAGAATTGAGGAAGGATGGACGGTAGCCATGAGATAGGGAGCAAGAGTTGAAGGAATGAATTCGCCGCGTTGTTTGGTAACTCGAAATTGCGGACCGAGCAAAGACTGGGCGGCGGTGGCGCCGAGAGCAACGATTACGTCAGGTTTGATGACCGCGATTTCGGCTTCAAGCCAGGGACGGCAGGAAGCGATTTCGAGCGAGTTCGGTTTTTTGTGAATACGGCGTTTGCCGCGCGGTTCCCATTTGAAATGTTTGACAACATTGGTGACGTAGGTCTGTTTGCGATCGATGCCTGCTGCATCCAGTGCATCGTCCAGCAAACGACCAGCAGGACCGACGAAAGGTCTGCCTGAAAGATCTTCTTCGTTACCCGGCTGCTCGCCCACAAACATGACTTTTACGCGCCTGACCCCTTCACCAAAAACGGTCTGCGTCCCGGTTTTCCAGAGGTCGCAGGCCTGGCAATCGGCGGCGGCGTTTTTGAGCGAAGAGAGCGTCGGGCGCGGTGGAATTAAGTCTTCTGCCGGGCTTTTGAAGGGTTTTTTCGGCATAGGTACTTAGGCATATAGGACCTGTGTGGCGAGGATGCAGAGAAACCTTAACTTAATCATGAAAGCTGCACTCTCAAAAACTGAGCTCGAAGCCAATTTGGCCAGTCGTTTTGGCGATGCCTTTAGAGTTCATGAAAAGGCTGTTGTCGAAACGCTTTCCACCGGTGTCAGTGAGATTGACGCTTTAACCGGCGGCCTGCCACGCGGAGCTATTAGTGAGTTCTTTGGACCAGCATCATCAGGACGTACCAGCCTGATGTATTCAATGCTTGCTTATGCGACCAGGCATGAAGAGACGTGTGCTCTCGTTGATACGAATGATGTGTTTGCGCCGACGGCTGCAACGGCGAGTGGTGTGGATTTCGATCGACTGCTGTGGGTTCGTTGTGCCGGCAATCTCGAACACGCTTTTAAGGCCACGGATCTGTTGTTACATGCAGGCGGTTTTGGTTTGGTGATCCTCGATCTGGGGGATGTGGCAGGGAAAGAGGCGCGCCGGATCATTTCGTCGTGGTGGTATCGCTTTCGTCGCACGGTCGAGGATAGACCCACAGTGCTGGCAGTGATTTCTGAAGAAGCGTGCACTCGCTCGTGCGCCGCGGTAACTCTTGAGTTGAACGGAGCAGCAGAGTGGTCGCGAGGAAACCTCCTGCGTCATAACGCGATCCGGGTGAATCGTCAGCGTCCCATTTCTCCATGGCGCAATGAGGGTCAGTTTAGAGCGGCACAGATCTGACGGATTATTTTCGGAGATTTTCGCGGATTTTTGAATTCGATGTTTGTCTGTATCCATTCCCCGGTTAATGTCCCTTTAGCGGAATTTGCTTACGGCTTTTCACCGATCGTGGAGGAGATTGCGAAGGGAACGGTTGTAATCGATGTTGAAGGGTGCGAGTTGTTATTTGGCTCGCCTTACCAGCTCGCGAGTGAAGTGGTTCGGCGCGCCGAAACTGCGGTCAACGTGGCTGTGGCTGCAAATCCGGATGCCGCAATCCATGCCGCCACTCACCTGAAAGGAATAACCTTCGTCTCTCCGGGTGAGGAACTGACCTGCCTCGGAGACTTTCCTCTCGAGCACCTCGACTACTCTCTGATTAAGGTCGAGAAAAAAGTCGCCGATCAGATTCTGGAAACACTGCGGCTCTGGGGCATTCGCACCTTCGCCGACTTTGCCGCACTCCCGGTTACGGGCGTTTCCGAACGCCTTGGACAAGAAGGAATAAAACTTCAGCAACTCGCTGCCGGTAAAACCGAGAGACATCTTCAGGTCAAACAACCCCCACCCGTTTTTGCAAATTCGATCGAGCTCGATCACGCCCTTAGTGAACTCGAGCCGCTCTCATTTATTTTTGCGCGACTGTTGCATCAACTCTGCGCCGCTCTGAATGCTTATGCCCTCGCGACGAATGAACTGTCCCTGACTCTGCAACTGGAAAACCAGACCGTCCACGAACGCAAATTGTCTTTGCCTCACCCAATGCGCGATCACAAAGTGTTTCTGAAGTTGTTGTTGCTCGACACGGAAATGCATCCACCGGCAGCGGCCGTCACGTCAGTTGCAATTGCCTGCGAACCGGTGAAACCGCGTGTGTTGCAGAACGGTCTGTTTGTGCCGCTTGCGCCGGCGCCCGACAAACTGGAACTGACGCTCGCGAGACTCGCAAAACTTGTGGGCGAGCAAAATGTCGGTTCACCCGAGTTGCTCGACACACACCGCCCCGACGCATTCAGCATGAAACGCTTCACGTTGCAGACTCGAAGAAAATTCAATCGGCAATTGGCAATCGGCAATCAACAATGTCTGGGCTTTCGTCGCTATCGTCCACCACTGAAGGCGATTGTCGAAGCAGAACAGGGTTGGCCCAGGCAGATCAGTGCGTGGGGCAAGCAGCGCAGTGTCTACGGAAAAGTCGTCGCCCTGGCTGGTCCATGGAGAACAACGGGTGATTGGTGGCGTGACGATAGTTGGGCTCGAGACGAATGGGACGTCACACTCGAGCGCCAGGGCCATCGAACTCTCTATCGCATCTATCGCGAGTTGGCCACAGAAAACTGGTTCGTCGAAGGAAACTATGACTGAAAAACATTGCCGATTGCCGATTGCCAATTGCCGATTTGTTTTATACGAAGGCCATTGAGAGCAACAAATCGGCAATCGGCAATTGGCATCGGCAATGCCTTACGTTGAGTTACACGCGCGGTCGGCTTTTAGTTTTCTCGAGGGTGCCTCGGTGCCTGAAGAGTTGATTGCTGCCGGTCTCGAGCTGGAGATGCCGGCGATGGCTTTGCTGGACCGCGATGGAGTTTACGGCGCACCGCGATTCCATCTCTCTGCAAAAAGGAACGGCATTAAGGCCCATATCGGCGCCGAGATAACTGTTCAGAAACCAGGCGCACGAGGTATCTGCTCCATTCCCGTCCTCGTGCGTAACCGCACCGGTTATCAGAATCTCTGTCGACTCATCACATTAATGAAATTGCGTGTGCCGAAACACGCAAAGCCCGGTGAATCCACCGTCACCTCTGACGAGTTGGCCGCACACGCCAAAGGTTTGATCTGTTTGACCGGCAGCTTTGATGGACCAATTGCGACTGCCATCAGTCCCAGAGACGCGGAGAACACAGCCAAAGCACAGAACGAGATCGATTGGCTTGTTGAACTGTTTGGCAAAAAAAATGTGTATGCGGAATTGCAGCGGCATCTGGATCGCGAGGAGGAAGCCCGCAATCATCTCGTAATCGAGCTTGCCAGGCGCAATCAATTGCCGTTACTTGCCACTAACGGCGTTTGTTATGCGACACGGTCACGCCGCGAAGTGTCCGACGTCTTCACCTGCATTCGCAATCACGTGCGACTGGAAACTGCCGGACATCTGCTCGCACAAAATTCAGAACGACATCTGAAATCAGGCGCGATGATGGAGCAGCTCTTCGCGGATCTTCCTGAGGCGATTGCCAATACTGTTGAGCTCTCGTCGCGACTGAAGTTTTCGCTCGAAGATCTCGGTTATGAGTTTCCCAAATATCCTGTGCCGCGCGGCGAAACGATGACGTCCTTTCTGCGCAAGCGCACGGAAGAAGGGGCACGCGCGCGCTACACGGGCACGCATGGCATGCCCACTTACGAAAGGGCACGACCTCAACTCGAACGCGAGCTGGTCTTGATCGAAAAACTCAAGCTGGAAGGTTATTTCCTGATCGTTTGGGACATCGTCAAATTTTGCAATCGCCATGGAATTCTGGTCCAGGGACGCGGCTCGGCGGCAAACAGCGCCGTCTGTTATTCCCTCGGAATCACTGCCGTCGATCCGATCGGCATGGATCTTTTATTTGAACGATTTCTTTCGGAAGAGAGAGGCGAGTGGCCCGACATCGATCTCGATTTGCCGAGCGGAGATAAACGCGAGCAGGCAATTCAATATGTTTACGAGCGCTACGGAAAACTGGGAGCGGCGATGACGGCCAACGTCATCACCTATCGAGGACGTTCAGCGGCGCGCGAGGTCGGAAAAGCGCTCGACTTTGACGACGAAACACTTTCGCGCTTGTCGGCCCTCGTCCATACCTGGGAATGGAAAGATCCAAACGATTCGAGCGAGCGACAGTTCCGTGATGCAGGTCTGGATATACGCCAGCCGCGAATCAAAAAATTCTTCCAGCTTTATCAACTGGTGCAGGATCTGCCGCGACACCTGGGCCAGCATTCAGGCGGCATGGTGATTTGCCAGGGAGCGCTCGATTCCATCGTGCCGCTCGAGCCGGCTGCGATGCCGGGACGTGTCGTGGTCCAATGGGACAAAGAAGATTGTGCGGACCTGGGATTGATCAAAGTGGATTTGCTGGGACTGGGAATGATGGCGGTGCTGGAAGATTCGATCAAGTTGATTCGCGAGTCGTACGAGGAAGAAGTTGATCTGGCCCATCTACCACAAAAAGATCCAGCAGTGTATGAAGCGCTGCAAAAGGCCGACACGATCGGAATGTTTCAGGTTGAAAGTCGCGCCCAGATGTCGTGTCTGCCGCGATTGCGGCCGGCAAACTTCTACGACATCGTGGTCCAGGTTGCCATTATTCGACCCGGCCCAATCGTCGGCAACATGGTCCATCCGTATCTCAAGCGCCGGCAGGGCAGGGAACCGGCGACTTATGCCCATCCTGCGCTGGAGCCCATCTTAAAACGCACTCTCGGAATACCGTTGTTTCAGGAACAACTCCTGCGGATGGCCATGGTCTGCGCCAGCTTTACCGGAGGCGAGGCCGAAGAGTTGCGCCGCGCGTTTGGTTTCAAACGCTCGGAAGCGCGCATGAAAATGATTGAGGTGAAACTGCGGCAGGGGCTGACGAAAAATGGGATCACGGGAAAGACACAGGAAGAGATCGTCCTCGCGATCAGCTCGTTTGCACTTTATGGTTTTCCGGAGTCGCACGCGGCCAGCTTTGCTTTGATTGCTTATGCCAGCGCCTGGCTTAAATGTAACTACCTGGCAGCATTCACGGCCGCGATTCTCAACAATCAACCGATGGGGTTTTATCAGCCATTCACCATCATTAAAGATGCGCAACGTCACGGATTGAAAGTTTTGCCGATCGACATTACCTGCTCTGAATGGTTGTGCACGATCGAGAAAGAGGCAGACTCCGAACTCGTCGTTCGTCTCGGGTTGAGATACGTCAGAGGTTTAAGTCAGCAAGCGGGAGAGGCGATTGTTCGTGAGAGAGCGGCAGGAGCGTTCGTAGGTATCGACGATTTACACAATCGAGTGCCGCAGTTGCGTAGAGATGAGTTGCGGAAACTGGCCTCGGTTGGGGCGTTGAATTTTATTCAAACGTCTACACGTCGCGACGCGCTGTGGCAGGTTGAGCGTGTGACGCGTGCGGCCGGCAAACTATACGAAGAGTTACTCGAAAAAGACGCCAACTCACCGTTGCAGCAGATGACGTTGACTGAGCGAGTGGACGCTGATTTCCGCGGAACAGGTTTGACGATCGGAAAACATCCGGTTGCTTATCACCGTGGAGAGTTGAAAAAGCTCAAGGCGCTGCGGGCAATCGACATTCGGAAATTACGCAATGGTACTTTTGTGAAAGTGGCTGGATGGGTCATTGTTCGCCAACGACCGGGCACGGCGAAGGGATTCATGTTCCTGAGTCTCGAGGACGAGACTGGCGTCAGCAACATCATCGTCACGCCACAACTCTTCGAGAAGTACCGGCTTGAGCTGGTAGGCCACCCGTTTCTCTTGATCGAAGGAGCGCTGCAAAATCAGGATAATGTTATTTCGGTAAAAGCCAGCCACGTGCAGCCACTCTCGTTCACCGTTGCCGCCGCACCTTCACACGACTTTCATTGAGCCACAAGAGGCACAGATAAATCTAGCCACAAAAGGCACAAAAGAATATTTTTTGATAGCAGAGAAGACCACTCAACCTCACAAAGCAGAGAAGACCAGTCCCTCAACAGATCTGGGAAAAACCCTTTATGTGCTTTTTGTGCCTTTTTGTGGCGAACTATTTTGTGGCGACTAAGCGTGGCGGGCGGTTCGAGAGGGGGATTCGATCAGGCCCTGAACGACCTGGGCGACCTGCGAGAGGGGTTTTGGCTTTCGGAGAAATGCATCAGCTCCGCACCGACGTGCCTCATCTTCGATTTCGGCCGAACCGTACGCGGTTAAAACGACAATTCGAGTCTGCGGATTGTGTTCCCTGATTAGCCGGATCATATCGAGACCATCATGATTGTTGGTCATAGTGAGGCGCAGATCCTGGATTACGACTTTGTAGTTTGTGGCCCCGAGGAGTTTCTCAGCTTCTTCGACTTCACATGCGGTATCGACTTTATAACCCTGCAAAGAGAAGTACTCACTCATTGAGAAACAAATTGACTCTTCATCGTCGACGACCAAGAGCCGAGGCATTGGTACTTCTGCGGATTTATCGTCCTTACCAAGCCACATTTGTCTCAACCTACCCGAGACTTTCTTAAGGGTTCCAAATCGACTCTGCTTCACTGGTACACCCAAGGGAACAATTCAAACGTTTATACGCTACATATCACCCCTTGTTCAGGCCCAATTTAAAATCTTGCTTCAACTGACAAGAGCACTGCTCATCGCCGGCATATCCATAGGCGAAGCAAGGATGCCGGAAAAATTCCGTAGCTGATGAAGTTTTATTGCGAGGGGTTTAGCTCTCGTTATACTCACCGTTGGACTTCCCGCACAGAAACGATGAGTCAACAGCGGCAACTTCAATAGCCTTGAAGATGCCGCTGGCTGACACAAAAGCTAGATGCTGATGGCAGCCCGCACATTTGTTCGCTGCCTGAGCGAAACGTTTGCCAGCCCGGCACTACCGGGCGATGCCGGCTTCGTGATGATGTAAAGGAGCACTTCACAAACCTCACGACTGCCGGTGCCGATTGTATTTCCCTTTTCGTCCTGTAGCGCGTAGATCCGGCCGTGGGCGTCCAGGGGAAGAATCATTGGTTCACCGTACATGCACACTCTCCCTCATTGACCACGGGACCCGCACAAAATTCACCCTTGGTACATTAGGCTTACCTCCACTCCGCATACGCGGAGTGGTGATCGAATCTGCTCGCTACTGGCGTTTGAAACGCCTTCTCACCGCACCAGCCACACCAAGCAAGCCCGTGCCAAGCAGGAACATGCTGGTCGGCTCCGGAACGGCGCTACCAGTAACAGTACCCTGAATGGTCGTGGTTCCTGTTCCTGCGCCACCGCCTACACCCGTGACCGGCAACGCGATCGTATAGACCGGATTTACGGTATAGGTAAAACCAAGGATATTGATTGACGTAGTCGTGAACGTCAGTGTGGCAATGCCTGAATTGAACCCGAGAGTTCCATCAAGCGTTCCAATTAAACTGCCCCCGCCGGCCGGAAAAACCTGAATGAAGTTCAGGGTGAAATTACCCCCGATTGCCGGGCCCAGCAGATTTGCCGGCACAGTGGTGGTCACGACGAGGTCACCAAAACTGGTGCCCGCCGGTGTATTCACCGGATTCGTTGTGCCGTTGAAAGTAATCGTCGTCGTACCATTGATATTTGCAAAGTTGACGACGTTTGTACCACTCGCGCTGAAGACGCCTGTCGTGCTGAAGGTCACCGGATCCGCTTTAGCTTCCGCGGCAGCGATGCCCAACATTACTGTTAGCAGGACGCCCATCAGAGTAGTCTTAAATAGACTGCTCATAGTTTATTCCCCTTTCGAGATTGCTAAATAGCACCCGGTTTAAGGACCCGTGTTTCCACATCTGCGGTGGCAAAGCAGATGTGGAAACACATTTCATTCGCATAACTGAACCCATGAAGGTTCAGCTATTTCTTACCAGAAAGGCGGCGGAAACCAGTTACAGCTCACCTCTGGTAATGCCCGGGAATTACCCCGGGTTCCGCAGTCAAAACTTGTCAAAATCAAACCCACTAGCCCAGTTAGTGGGTGTCTTACGAGGAGTTTTCCTGATCGACGCGTAGTCGCCGATACTATTCGGCTATTCCTCTTCACCGACACTCGCTTTCCTCCGCACGTGCGAAGGACTCCATGAATCGTCGCCATGGGGCACCAAGGCGACAAGTTATGCTGTTCTAAAGGTAATGCCTTAGTTCCGGTTTAGTAGCTTGCCTGGGTTGAGCAGCACTTTTTGCCGCAACCCCCTGGAAGCTATTTTTTGAACCGGCGTCTTACTGCGCCTGCAACACCCAGAAGACCCGTGCCAAGCAGAAACATGCTCGTTGGCTCCGGAACTTGCGGAGTGCAGTTTGGACAGAACGTAGCCACGTCACTGTCTTGGCCGTTTGCGCCTACGCGCTGGAATCTGACAAATATTGCGTGGCAGATTTGCTCTTCAGTCAATCCAGCAAAACCGGCGCCTGAAACCGTAAATACAAGACTGGCTCCAGGGGCGATGCCGGCGTTCGCATTACCACCGTTGAAATTAGGCGGGTTTGTCAGCCAGCCGAAGTCAAGAACGGCGGAATTAAAGCCGTGGGGAACATTTCCAAGCGCAGCGTCGGAAAACGTAAAGCCGCCCGGATTGTTGCCCGTGAAGCCATTGAGTCCACTCGCGCTGGCATTGCCAATTGGCGGAAGATCGAAGCCGACGGACGTGATGCGGGCATCAAATGGCGAGGTGTTGGTCAGGGTGAATGTCAAAGTGTTGGTGGCCGAATTGAAAGTGCAACTAACCGTAGCAGTCGCGTTTCCTCCGGTGTCCACACCCTGAATCACAAAATTGTCAGCTTTGGCTGCTCCTGCAAACCCTAGGAACAGAGCCACAAACAGTGACAAGCTGAAATTGCGTATTAGAAGTCTGGAACGCATTTATCTAAGCTCCTTGTTCGTAAACTGCTAACTGTCTGGGCAGTTAGGGGACAAAATGAGACGGTTGACCCGATAGCTGCGGGGCAGTGCAGCACTCGTATCAGCCGGTTGGGGCTCTCCTCTGTCGGGGTAGAATGAGAGCATTTATATGATTGGCACGCCGTAGGCTCTGCAAACGCAAGGCCAAAATTGAATTTGGGCCATCGAGGCGACAAAACCCCAGTTTTGCTGTACTTTGCCCTTGCCATCACACGCAAAATTCTATCAACGTCTAGATCTCAGACTTGGTATCTAGACTCTGGACATCGAGCTGGCCCAAAATCACGGTCTAAATAACGACTACTATTGGCCTTCTCTGTTCTATTGAAATGTCTAATCCAGACCAACATTCAGTCAACAGCACTTCTCTCCATAACTTGCTGGCTCACGGCGAGGCAGACGCCTTCTGGCGCGAGCTGCGTTTAAGCTCCGATTCAGCGGAGTCTTTTGAAGAGATGTTTCGTCTTGCCCGGATTCGCAAGAAAGCTTTAGCCAAAGGACTAAAGCCGACTGGTGGGTCTCAGTCGTTAAGGTTGGCCGTTATTGGTGGGTACAGCCTCTACCCGTTAAATGAACTGATTGAGCATCTGTTGTCCATTTCCGGAATCACTCCTGAATTGTTTACGGGAGAGTTTGACAACTACGTATCGGAAATTCTGGACCAAGCCAGTCCTTTGTATGCCTTTCAGCCTCAAGCCATAATCGTTATACTCACGGAAAAGTGCTGCAAACATTCGCTGGCGGTCCTGGCTCCGCGGTCTGAATTTGAAAAAGCAGCAACCCGCGTGAGTTCTGAGCTGATAGGGCTATGTCGGACCGCGCATGAGCGAAGCGGAGCAGAAGTTTTATTGTGCAATTTCAGACCGCCACCGTATTTCGACCCTGGTCCATACCGCACACGTACTCTCGGTTCCGATTGGAATTTTCGCAGACTCGTTAATCTCGAATTGGGACTCTCGGCGCCACCCTTCGTGCATATTTGCGATCTGGAATTCCTGGCTAGCCGTCGTGGAGGATTATCGGCCAGTGATGAACGTGGCTGGCTGGAAAGCAAACAGCCTTGCAGTCCGGATCTCCTCGTCGACCTTGCGAAGGAAATCAATCACATCCTGAAACTCGTGCGCTCGGTACCAAAAAAAGTACTGGTCCTGGACCTTGACAATACTTTGTGGGGAGGTGTGATTGGCGATCTAGGAATGGAGGGTATCGAAATAGGCTCGACTTCACCGCGGGGAGAGGCGTTTCGTGCGTTCCAGGAATACATACTATCGTTGACTGAGCGTGGTGTTCTCCTGGCTGTCTGTAGCAAGAACAACTACGAGAACGCCTTTGAACCATTTGAAAAACATCCCGAGATGATATTGCGGCCACAACACATCGTCTCCTTTGTCGCAAACTGGAATCCGAAGCCGGATAACTTGCGGCTGATAGCGTCCGAACTCAATCTGGGTCTGGACAGCTTTGTGTTCGTGGATGATGAGCGCGTTGAAATCGACATGGTCCAGTCGTTCACGCCCGAAGTTACGACTCTTTGGCTCGGAGTCGACCCGGCCGATTATGTGAAGCGTCTGAAGGACGCGCGACTTTTCGAATCGTTGAATATTACCCACGAAGATACGAACCGAACAGTCAAGTATGTGCAGGAATCCTTGCGGAAACGTGAGCAGTCAGCATTCACTGACCTCAATGAGTATCTGGCTTCCTTGAACATGACCCTTTCATTCTCAGAATTTCGGCCGATAGACACGCCGCGCCTGAGCCAACTCATCAACAAGAGTAATCAATTCAACGTTACCACGCGGCGCCGGACAGAAGCTGAAGTGGCGAAACTCATTACAGATAAATCATTTGTGTCGTTCTCAGCGAGATTAACGGATCGTTTCGGAGATTACGGATTGATTGGTATCGTAATCGCCAAGGTCGATCCTTCGACGACGGCACTTGAAATTGATACCTGGTTAATGAGCTGCAGAGTTTTGAATCGTCAAGTAGAAGAAGAGGTGATGAACGAGATCGTAAGGTTGGCCGGGAAATATTCCTGTAATGAAATAAGAGGCGTCTACATTCCAACAGCCAAAAATCAGCTCGTAAAGAATTTATTTCCACGTATGGGTTTCCAAAAGGTTTCGGAAACGCCGGCACATTCGCTATATTTTCGCGAAGTGACCGACGACCAACCCTTTGAAACTAAGATCAGAGTCTTGCAGAGAGCCTATGACTGAAACTGAAGTTCTGGCTCGGTTGCAAACCATCTTCAATGACGTATTTCTCGAAGAAGTCGTTGTGACTCCCGAATTAACGGCTCATGACGTCGAAGAATGGGATTCGTTGATTCAAATCTCACTCCTGCTCTCAATAGAGAAAGCTTTCAATATTCGTTTCCGCGTGGGTGAGGTTGAGGCAACGAGGAATGTTGGCGAACTTGCCAGGCTAATTGTTACCAGAGTCGAAAATGGTTGATGCTCCTCTACGGTCAAGGGAAGTGATGGATCCGCCATTTGCCACTGCATGGCAAGCTCGTGGTTTCGCCATCACATTACTCTTTTTCGTGCTCTTACCTTTTGTGTTAGGGGTATCGAAGGTCGTTCATCGTCCGGACGTCTACAAAAGGATACCGGAACGATTTGGAGGGTTCTCTTATTTCGGCCAACAGATCTTTGAAGAGACTTCAGACATCGACATTCTTTTCCTGGGCAGTTCGGTGCTTTGGTATGGCATTGATGCGCCTTATGTCCAGGACGAATTGAGCAAAAAGCTCGGTCGCCAGGTAAATGTAATTATGCTCGGCAGTAACTGGCGCGGGGAGGAACTTAACTACCTTTTACTGCGAGAAGTGTTGGCGCGCCGGCGTGTGAAGTTACTGGTTACGACGATGCCTTTGTCGCACCAGAGCACCAATCTTCCACATCCACAATCGCACAGGTGGCTACCCAATGATTTGTCGGACGCAAGTTTCAAAGGGTTATCTCTTCGAAACCGTTTGGCACTTTACGGAGAGCAGATGATTGGGGCTCCTCGACATTTGTTGGGTGTTCTGCGTTCCGATATCCATGAGGAAACTGAGTTTTATCAAACTCTTAGGTTCCTGAGGGGTTCCTATCGTGTGGAGGGAGGTTATTTTGGTGCGCCATTTATCAGGCAAACGACAAAGCCACCCCAACTCGATGCTGAGCAAATGATCTATTCACCTGAAACGCGCGAGTCTTTCAAGATCACGGAGCAACCGCTAAGCGATTATCAGATGCATTTTTTACGGCTAATGACCAATCTGGCGCGTGACTCAGGTGTACAGGTGGCAATCGTCAACGTTCCCGTAGCACGCGATCGTCGTGAAACAAAGGTAATCGAGCGCATGAACTGGTCGGAGGTATTTGGTATGAACATGCCACTCATCGGTGTGCCTCCGGCGACACTCTTTCGCGGTATGTCCGATGTGCAAATCGATCGCTGCTATTACGACGAGCACATGAATCTAAATGGCAGCGACCTTCTGACGAAAACTTTAACACCCGCAATCGTGACCGTTTATGAACAAACCGCGCAACAATCCAAGTAACTTAGATCTCACGCTGGTTGTTTTACTCTGTATTATCGCGACCGTGTTGCTCCTGTCTGTTCCTGCGCAGTCTCTGGATGTGAACCTTGTCTACCGAGGCTTCTAGTTCTTGGAAAACACTCAGTTCGTACTCGCTATTCTGGCTTACATCGCTGCTGCTCGTATCTGTCTCTCACTAAAACCAGGTGACAGTTGGCGGCCTTTTCTATTTGCGACGACAAACATCGCTTTAATCTGGTTTGTGTATTCCCAAACAGCAGGCAGGAGACGCGCGACGATTTTCCTGGCGATTTATATAGGCTTAGCGGCTATCGATTATGTGGGCTTGAAGCTTTTTGCAAAACGCAAAGACTGGGTGCCATGGATCGCGTTTTTCTTACCAATCATCGCTCTTGTTTTAATCAAGTTTATTCCTGTGATTACACCGGCGTTGTTCACTCGCACAGGAATTCTCAGGACTATCGAGTTTGTCGGCATCTCATACATGTCATTGCGACTCAGTTACCTCGTCCTGGAAGTACGTAATGGCACTGTGCAAACGCCCGGGTTTAGCGAATACCTCGGGTTTGCTTTTTTTGTACCAACCTTCGTCGTTGGACCAATCAATCCATATTCCGTTCATCAACGCTCCGTCTTGTCTTTGGATCGTGAAGTAACGCCGGTCAGTAGATCCCTATTTAGAATCGTGGTGGGCGTTACAAAATATCAGGTGTTGGCGCCGCTCTTTAATCAGTTATCGTACTCCGGACTCTTACTTGATTCTCATGCCCATCCTCCGATCGATTTAATAGTGGCTGCAGCCTCGTATTATCTATACTTGTATTGCAACTTCGCGGGTTTCTGCGACATGGCCATTGGAGTAGCCGGCCTTCTGGGTATTCAGGTCCGGGAGAACTTTCGGAATCCTCTGGAGGCCCGAAATGTTAGAGATTTCTGGAACCGTTGGCATATAACTCTCTCGGACTATATGCGAGACGTGGTATTTAACCCGCTCTCGAAGTTTTTAGTGAGCCGTGGGAGAATCCCTGCCACCCATGCTATTGCCATCGCCATTTTGGTTGTATTTCTTTTAGTAGGTATTTGGCACGGAGTTGGTTGGAATTATGTTGCCTTTGGGGCAATGCATGCAGTTGGTGTCATAGCCAACCACTACTACACCATTCTGTTAAAGCGTCGTGGCCGATCATGGTACCAATCGTACAATGAAAGTCGGGTGGTCCACGTTGTCAGCATCGCACTAACATTCATATTCGTCAGTGCCAGCTTCTTTTTGTTCGCTAACGATTTTGAGAGTATGCGCAAGATACTAAATGTCATTCGCTGGTAAGTTTACTTTTTCAGATCTTCAAGAGGGTGGCACCTGTGATCAGCAGTATCAGATCACGTCCGTCGTATACGAGAGCTTTGTCAGTACATTTAAGGACACGAGTCAGATCCATATTGACGACGACTTTGCACGGAAGAACGGTTTTAAGAGCAAGGTGATGCACGGGGCCATACTGAATTCTTTTCTTTCGGAATTTATTGGCATGAGATTTCCAGGACAGCGAGCTTTGTTGCTCGGTTGTGATTTGCGCTACCTGAAACCTTGTTATTTGGACGATCACCTTCTACTCACAGCGAAAGTCTCACAAAAACTCGAGACGAGGAGAGCAATAGTCCTCGACCTGAGTTTCTATAACGAAACCCAGCAATACGTTGCCGCCCGTGGCCGGGCTCAAGTTGGAGTATTTCTTGAGTAGCGCCTCAGGTGAAATGCGAACCGCCGTGATCACCGGTGCAACACGTGGACTGGGGAGAGAGTTGTCTTTTATCTTCGCGAGGTCGGGTTATCGCGTAATCGGTTTCTTTCGTGCAAACGTTAGTGCCGCAGAGTTGATGCGTAAAGAGTTTTCTCAGTCGGGATTAGCGGGAGAATTTATTCAGCACGACATCACGTCAGAGGCCGACGACGGCGTATGGCAAACGGTTGAAGACGCTGAAAACGTGACACTGATTAATAATGCTTGCCCCAGCTTCGACCCAATCGCTTTTCATCTTCTGCGATGGGAACAGTTTCAAACACAGATTGACGGGGCCGTGAAAGGTTCATTTTTATGTATTCAAGCGTTGCTTCGTAAAATGGTCCAGCAGCGGCGCGGTACGATAGTGAATGTTCTAACCTCAGCTTTGAAGGATGGTCCACCAAAAGGGTTTTCTGCTTACCTGGTTGGGAAAGCAGCGCTGAGGACACTCACTGAATCGCTGGCTGCGGAATACGCAGATCGAGGCGTAAGGATCTTTTCTGTTTCGCCTCCATACATGAAAACTGATCTCACATGCAGTTGGCAGACGACGGTTCACTCTCTTCTCACCGCACAAGGTACAGAGTACGTAGATCCAGCATTGGTCGCCGCGTACATTTTTAATCTCGTTGAGAGTGCAGACGTACCCGGGCGAGGTGAGAATTATCAGTGGCCACCGCACACTCCTGACAGTTGATATATTTAACTGAGACGATTATTGGGTTGGATTTGATACTTCTTTATCTTTTGATACAGAGAACTGCGGGGTATCCCAAGACGGGCTGCTGCCTTCTCAACTCGCCCCTTTTCTTCTTGTAAAACTCGCTCAATATGCTGTTTTTCCAGTTCAAGAAGAGTCAGTCGAGAATCAAGGTACGGGGCGCCGACCTGTGCATGACCATCGAAGTGAAGATCATTTAGTGTGATTTGTTTTTGGTCGCTCAGCAACACTGCTCGTTCTATGACGTTACGAAGTTCGCGAATATTGCCGGGCCATGAATATGCTTGCAGCGCCTGAAGGCAGCCCTGGTCCAATCTTAATTCGCCACGGCCCAGGTCGGCTGCGACTTTATCAAGGAGATACTGGGCCAACGTCGGAATATCTTCAATTCGATCACGTAGAGATGGGAACGAGAGAGGAATCGTGCTGATGCGAAAGTATAGGTCGTCGCGAAATCGCTTCTCACGGGTCAACTGTCCGAGATCCTGATGAGTGGCTGCGATAAGTCGTACATCCACCTGACGGTCTCTCACGTCGCCCACTCGTCTGAACCGTTTCTCTTCCAGAACTTTCAACAGCTTGGGTTGAATTTGAAGGTCTACGTCACCAACTTCGTCGAGAAAGATCGTGCCGCGATGGGCCACTTCAAAGAGACCTTGCTTCGAGGCGGTCGCACTCGTGAAGGCGCCCTTCTCGTGACCGAAGAGCTCTGTCTCGAGCAACTCCCTGGTTAGCCCAGCACAATTGAGATCGACGAAAGCTTCATCGGCTCGCGGGCTGTTCTCGTGTAGCCAGCGGGCCAGCACGCCTTTTCCCGTTCCGGTTTCTCCCAGAATCAGCACAGGACTCTCAGTTGAAAGTATCTTCCGGGCCTGATCGGCGAGCGCGCGAATGGCGGCACTTGTTCCGATGAATGGATCGATCGCCTGGCGGACCTGGCGCGACTTGCTGGCCAGTTGCTTGTGGTAGTTGCGCTGTTTCTGTAGCAGTCTTTGCAGGATTACGAGGAGCGTTGGCAACTCGAGTGGCTTGGTCAGAAATTGTTCCGCACCCTCTTTTATCGCTCTTACGGCGAGGTCGATTGAGCCATGAGCCGTCAGGACCAGTAAAGGAATTCCGGAGTCGATCTCCCTCAATTTTGGCAGGAGATCGAGCGCGGTGCCGTCCGGCATCATGTAGTCGGCGATGACGATGTCGGGTCTCGAATTGCGAAAAAGGTTTTGCGCGTCGTGGCAGCTTTCTGCCTCTTCGATTTCGTATCCGTGCTGCTCAAGGAAGTCACGGATACCGAATCTCACTCCCGATTCATCGTCAACAACCAGTACCTTATTCCTGGACATTAAGCGTCTCCCTCAACTGGTATTGGGAATCTCGCTATCATACAAGCCCCGCCTTCGGGATTATTGCCGGCAATCAATTTTGCGCCATGTTCCTGCATGATTCGTTGGGCAATTGCCAGACCGAGGCCGGTGCCGCCGCGTCGTTTCGAAAAGAATGGCTCAAAAATCTTTGGCATATCTTCGGGCAGAATTCCGGCTCCGCTATCCCTGATTGCACACTCGACCCACCCAAGATTTCCGTCGTTGATGCGGCGCGCTTCGATCGTGACCGCGCTCTGCTGCGGTGAATGCTGAATCGCGTTCTCGATCAGATTTACGAAGACTTTTGAAAGCCTGCGACGATCGATCCGGATCTTCGGCAAAGAGTCTTCAACGTTACTTACCAGATTTACCTTGGCCACATCCGCAGCAGGCAGGCAGGCCCGAACCGACCGCGCAACCATCTCTTCCATTGAGACGAGATACAGGTCGCCTCGGAACGGCTTCCCATACTCTAACAACTCTTCCATCAGAATGGTGAGACGTCCGATCTCGTCGCGCAGCACATTTGTATAGCGCAAATATTCAGTCCGGTCACTGAATCTTGTTTCAAACGCATCGATTATCGATGAAATCCCGAACAGGGGATTTCTGACTTCGTGCGCAACACCGGCGACGAGGGATCCCAGTAGCGACATCATCTCGCTTTGTCGCAGTGACGCTTCGAGCTCGGCGCGTTTCGTAATGTCCTGCGCGATCAGGATTGCTCGCTCGCCGGCTGAGCCGAATTCGTTGACGTGGTACAGAGTGATGGCCCACGTTTTTCCGGTCGTGTCACATTTAACTTCTTCAGCCAAGGGAACCGGGTTTTCGCGAATCCTTTCGATCAACTCCACAGACTTTTTCCACGGCTCGTTTTCACCCAGCTCGCTCACGGTCTTCCCAAGAATCTGTTCCGCGCTGACTCCAACGATCTGCTCCGCGGCCTGGTTTGAACGCTTGATCGTGCCGGAGAGATCGACAATCAGCACTGGAAAATCGATAGCGTTGAACGTCTGCCGCCATTCCATTGCCGACTGTTGCAACGAGGCGTACAAGCGCTGCTGCTTTTCGTCGAGAAGTTTACGTTCAGTGACGTCGTTGACGATTACCAGCCTGCTGTTCTTGCCATCAAAGACGACCGGATGTGAGCTCATCTCGACGTAGAGCGTTGCTCCCGTTCGGGTGCGATGACGCCATGGACTCGAGATGACCAGGTCGTTCGGGTCGTTCTTGATTATGAGGGCGGGAATATCTTCGCTCGGACGAATGTCGTCGATCGTCATGGAGAGAAACTCGTCGCGCGAGTAGCCATACGTCCGAGTTGCAGCTTCGTTGACGGCGAGGAACGAAAGTGTGTCTTCGTTGTAGACCCAGATTGGTTGTGGCGTCGATTCAAAGAGAAGCCGGTAGCGTTCCTCGGAGTCGCGCAGAGCCTCTTCAAAGCGTTTTCGCTCGGTGACGTCGCGCGCAAGTCCACGAAAACCGATGGTTTCGTTGAGCCTGTCTTTGATTGGCGAAACGATGAGATCGAGCCAGCGGTCGTCGCCTCCGGACGATCGGGCCACGAACTGGTGCCGGAAATCGCCCGCTTCCTGTGGACGTCCGAGAGTGCCGGCAAACCCATTACTCTCCGGAATAACTCCAAACACTGAGAAGAAAGAGTTGCCGATGATCTCTTTAGGTGTGCGACCCAGAAACTTCTGCGCGGCGAGGTTGATGCTCGTCAGTTTGCCTGTCAGATCCTGCGTGAAAATCATGTCGCTGGCCTGCTCAACGAGGTCTCGGTAACTGGCTTCGAGACGAGAACGCTCGAGCAGACGCGAGACTTTGGCCACGAGCCGAGCCGAATCAAAAGGAAACTCAAGATAGTCGTCAGCGCCGGCTTGCAGGCCGGCGACCGCGCTTTCGGTGTCTTTCTGAAGGGCTGTTACCAGGAGAATCGGAACGGTTTTCAATTCGAGGTCGGCGCGAATCTCGCGGCAGAAAGCGAGACCGTTCATGCGGGGCATCGAAACGTCGCTGATAACGAGATCGGGGCGTTCTCGTCTGGCGAGAGTCAGACCCTCAACACCGTCTTCGGCAGTAAGAATCGCATAACCGGCCTTCCGCAACAGACTTCCCATTAGGGTGAGTTGGTCTGGCTCGTCGTTGACGATCAGAACGGAATTTTCCTCGTGGCCGTTGGAATCTATCCCATGCACCAGAGCTTTTACCTCAGACTGCCGTGTTTTGGTTGGAAGAACCGGGGGCGAACGGCGTACAGGTTGTGAATTTAAGGGACCGTAGGCAATTCCTTTTTGAATAACAGATACAAAGGATTTGGGCGTTTTTTAACGGGCGCAGTATATCACACCATTCAAAGCCGCAAAGAGGCACAAAAGAGCACAAAAATCAGGCAACCGGTGCTTCGCGTTTTGTACGTATATTCGGTCGGTAAACGGAATCCGAGTTCGCTGAATCTTAAGTCTGTATTTATTGCATCCACAACTGGAGATTTAGAAATGAGAGACGTGAAGATTTATAGAGGAGCGCTTTCCCGCGCAAACATGATTTTAAGCCTGGTTCTGGTGGTTTTTTCATTTGCTTCGTGCAGTGGACAGAACAAATTGATGAGTCTAACTTCGTCCCAACCTGCGCAACCGGCGCCGGTTGCCAGCGTGGCGGGAGTCCAGACGTCTTATGCGGACCTTGTGAGCCGGGTTTCGCCCGCGGTCGTGACAATTCGTTCAACCGAGCGCGCACGAGCAGCACAGCAGTTTCCTTTCATGGACGACCCGACTTTCCGGGAATTTTTCGGCGATCGGTTGCCGCAGCAACAGCAGCCGCAGCAGCGAGTTCAGGGCGTCGGTTCGGGAGTCATCGTGAACTCTGAGGGCTACATTCTGACAAACCATCACGTGGTCGATGGAGCTCTCGAGATCAAAGTCGAACTAACCGACAATCGTACCTTCTCGGCAAAACTGGTCGGTTCGGATCCGCCGAGCGATCTCGCGGTGTTGAAGGTCGACGCGAGAGACCTGCCGACACTTTCACTCGGAGACTCCGACAAGGTTCGCGTCGGCGACTTTGTTCTCGCAGTCGGTAATCCCCTCGGCATCGGTCAAACAGTTACTTCGGGCATCGTGAGCGCAAAAGGTCGCGCGACGGGCTTGAGTGATGGAAGTTTTGAAGACTTTCTGCAGACTGACGCCGCGATCAATCGCGGTAATTCCGGTGGCGCCCTCGTGAACACCAGCGGTGAGTTAATCGGAGTCAACTCCCAGATTCTCTCGCCGTCCGGCGGCAACATCGGTATCGGTTTCGCGATTCCGTCGAACATGGCGAAGGCCGTGATGGACCAGTTAATGAAGACTGGTAAAGTGCGGCGTGGAATGCTCGGGGTGACGATCCAGTCGGTCGATTCGGATCTGGCGCAGAGCTTGAATCTGCCAAGCGCGCGCGGAGCGATCGTTACTTCAGTCAACACTGGTGGTCCGGCTGACAAGGCAGGCCTCAAACGTGGCGACGTGATCACGGCAGTCAACAAGCAGCCGGTTGCTGACAACAACAACCTGCGAAACATCGTTGCCAGTATGCCTCCGGGATCGAACGTGGAAGTTACAGCACTCCGTAACGGACGCGATCAGAATTTCCAGGTCGCGCTTGCTGAACTTCCCGATCGCGCGCGGCCGGAAAGTGACGACGATGAGAGTTCTAGCACCGCCGCTCCCACTGGTAAGTTCGGTATAACGGTCCAGCCGTTCACCGCCGAGACAGGTTCGCGCTATGGGCTCGATGCCAACGACGAGGGATTGCTCGTTACGCGAATAGATCCTTCCGGCAGCGCAGCCAATGCGGGCATAAGGCAAGGCGATCTGATTCAGGAGGTCAATCGTCAACCCGTCAAAACGGTTGCGGAGTTCAGCGCCGCGATTCAAAGATCCGGTGCGAAGCCCGCACTCGTCCTGGTGAAGAGACGGAACGCAGTGATTTATTTGACCCTGAAAGCCAACTCGTAAACGGCTGTAAAGGGCAACCAAACGGCACAAAGGCTCGTAAAGAGTCTTTGTGTTTTTTTATGCGCTAAGGTACGTTCCACCATTCGAGGAGGAACGTGATGATGCGGGAGTTTGATCGCCGGCCCTGGGGAACTTACACAGTCCTTGAGGAAGATCGAAATTTCAAGGTCAAGCGTATTGAAGTCTTGCCCGGACAAAGACTCAGCTACCAGAAACACGCTCAACGAGCTGAGCACTGGTTCGTCGTCGAAGGCACTGCGAAAGTGACTCTCGACGGGCGAGAGATCACTGTTAACGCCGGCGAGGCGATCGACATTCCCATCGGAACGGCTCATCGCGTCGAGAATCCGGGCAACGTGGATTTAGTATTCATAGAAGTGCAGCGAGGAACTTATCTTGGCGAAGACGACATCGTCCGTCTTCAGGATGACTACGGTAGGTAGTTAGCCACGGATCTGTGGCAGAGGTCCAAACATGTCCGATACAGTTGCGTCTCCTCAGGAAGACTCACAGAGCCTGTGGTCTGCCGTAAAAGAATCGATCCGCGGGTCGCATCGCAACTACACTACCGGACCGATTGGACGTTCAATTCTGTTGCTGGCGATACCCATGGTCCTCGAAATGATCATGGAGAGCGTTTTTGCCGTCGTCGATATTTTCTGGGTATCACATCTCGGCACTGACGCTGCTGCAACCGTCGGTCTCACCGAATCTTTACTCACACTTATTTACGCACTTGCGATCGGATTGAGCATTGGTGCGATGGCGATGATTGCGCGTCGAATCGGAGAAGGGAATCCGGAAGGCGCCGCACGTGCGGCTGTGCAGGCGATCGTGTTGGCACTGATCGTTTCGATCGTGATCGGCGCAATCGGTGCACCATTTGCCCCGCAGTTGCTGAAGCTGATGGGTGGTTCACCGTGGGTAGTCGAGCATGGTGCGGCATTCACGCGCGTGATGTTGGCTGGAAACGTCACGGTCGTGATGCTCTTCATGATCAACGCAATCTTTCGCGGTGCCGGCGATGCCGCAATCGCGATGCGCACGTTGTGGCTCGCCAACTGGATCAACATCGTGCTCGGTCCGTGTTTGATCTTTGGACTTGGACCATTTCCAAAACTCGGCATTGTCGGCGCCGCCATCGCCACTAATATCGGACGTGGAACGGGCGCTCTCTTTGCGCTCAGCAAACTGATTCGTGAGGGCGGGCGATTCAATATCGAGCGACGTCACCTTCGCATCGAGCCGGCGATCATAGGACGTTTGATTCGCTTGTCTGCCACCGGAACGTTTCAGGTTTTCATCGGCATGGCGAGCTGGATCGGACTCGTCCGCATCATCTCCAGTTTCGGCAGCAACGCAGTCGCTGGTTACACGTTCGGAATTCGAGTGATTCTGTTTGCTCTCTTGCCGTCGTGGGGAATGGCAAACGCCGCAGCGACGATGGTTGGTCAGGCATTGGGTGCGGGGAATCCGGACCGTGCTGAGCGCGCTGTTTGGAAGGCCGGTTTCTACAACATGATCTTCCTCGGGATCGTGGGTCTGTGTTTCATTTTCTTTGCGCCACAAATCATCTGGTTCTACACCGACGATCCGAACGTAGCTCAATATGGTGTCGACTGTCTGCGGATTGTGGCGTATGGCTTTCTGTTTTATGCCTACGGCATGGTGCTGGGTCAGTCTTTTAACGGCGCCGGCGACGCGTGGACGCCGACGATAATCAACCTGTTCGTGTTTTGGTTGTGGGAGATCCCGCTTGCTTACGTCCTGGGCGTGCTCCTGGGATGGGGACCCCGCGGCGTTTTCATCTCGATGACTATCGCGTTTTCAACCCTGGCGGTGGTGAGTGGCTTGGTATTCCGCCTCGGCCGCTGGAAGCACCGGGTAGTCTAATCCACAGATTACACAGATTCCTTTCCGAACAGTCCTGTCGGGCTTCATTACGTTTTTATTCCATTTAGCCCTCACTTACCCACTGTACGCTCAAATACATAGCGGCATCTGTATTGCCTAGTAAAGGTTTGGCAGATCTGGAGAAGAACAAGGAGGAGACCTCATGGAGAAGAAATTAAAAGGAAAGAAGGTCGCCATTCTGGTTGCCGACGGCTTCGAGCAGGTGGAACTGACCGAGCCGAAAAAGGCACTGGAAGAGGCTGGTGCGATAACGGAGATTGTGTCCCCCGCGGAAAACGAAGTGCAGGGATGGAATCACGACGAGAGGGCAGACACATTTCATGTTGATATGCCGTTGAGCCGGGCACGTTCTGATGATTATGACGCGCTTTTATTGCCGGGTGGTGTGAGAAATCCCGACAAGTTGAGAATGATGATTAGAGCTGTGGAGTTTGTGGATGGATTCTTTGTAACGGGCAAACCTGTCGCAGCTATTTGTCATGCACCGTGGACACTGATCGATTCGGAAGTAGTTAAAGGAAGGACCATTACTTCATGGCCTTCGTTGAAGAGCGATCTGATAAATGCAGGTGCGCGTTGGGTTGATCGAGATGTGGTGGTAGATAATGGCTTAATTACAAGCCGGAAGCCTGCCGATATACCCGCGTTCAACAAGAAGATGATCGAGGAGTTTGCCGAAAGTCGTCACTCGCGGCGACGAGCTGCGTGAGGCCACAAAGAGGTTTAGCCACAAAAAGGCACAAAAAGCACAAAATGGTTTCTATTGATTCTGCTGGTTGTTGATTGAACTTTATGATTTTTTCTTTTGTGCTTTTTGTGCCTCTTTGTGGCTAGATCTTTTTTACTTTGTGGCCCACTTTGACCGTTCCCGCCTGGACCACTTTGGCGTTGATGCCGCGCAGACACAGTTCCTTGCCGACTTCTGAATTAACAAACTTCATTGCGTCGAGTCCAAAACGCGCGACGAATTTGTGGCAGCCTGTGTGTGGCAAAGGACTAACTTCGAGCACCGCCGAGCCAACCTGAATGCGCGATCCAGCCGGCAGGTTTTCTTTACTCAGGTCCATGTCGATATAGAGTTGATCGCCGGCAAGTGCCCAACGCTCTTTCTCCTGCGCGACAAGGGCAGTCACGCGAGCATTCATGATATTGATCTGCATGTCCGGATGCGCAGATCCGTCCACAGTTCTTCTGCTGCCGCGAACGATCCAGTTGTCGCCAATCAATCCTTTGGCCGGATCCAACTCAGCCTCATTCATTTCCTGTCGCTGGTCCTCTTCCGGACGGCACACGATCAGTTGCAAAATACCATTGTCTTTTGGCGCCTGCCGCAGGTGGTCCAGCGCCGCTTCCAGTTCCTGCATCGTCAAATGTTTCACGTTCGACTCCATGGGGTAAATTCGGGGACGCGATAATATAACTGAGTTTGGCGGGCAAGGTTAAATCTGTGTAATCTGTGGATGGATTTCACAACTCTTAACAAATTTTTACCTGAGCTTGACATAGCCCCGGCCGCTCAGGCGTATCCTCTGCCCGCAATGAAGTCGAGAAGAGAAGCCAACACTCGTTTTCGTCTCGTTCTTACGCTCGGATTGGCCGTCGTCCTGCCTGCCCTGACTCTGATCTTCGTTAACTTTCACCACGTTAAATCGATCCAGCGAGACAAGAAGGTGGAAGCACTGATTCATCGGGACTTTCAGTACCTGCTTTCAAATTCCGCTAAGAAGCTCAGCACCAAAGCCTACGAAATGACCGAACAGGCTAAAGATGCCTTTCCATTGGATTCCGACTCGGATGATGAGAAGAGACGAAAGCTCGATCTTATTTTGGATAAGAGTCCCTGGTTCGCACACGCATTCTTATTTGAGGCTAAAAAGGGAGTGATAGTTCAGCAGCAACGCGAGCACCAGGACGAAAAAGAACTCGCTGTTCTGACGAGGATGTACGGAGGATGGTTGGAGCTGGACGGTCGATCCATGGTGGACCAGTTGTGCAAGAGACCCAAGCCCATCATGTGGTATGGCGGAGAACACGATGGACCGGCAGGTTATGTGTACAGTACAACGGCGATCTTCACATATCCTCAACTCGCCAAAGAGCGCACTGTGCTGGGAGGCGTGAGCTTCGATCCAAACTATCTGAAGAACAAATTTTTTCCGGAACTGCTGGATGAATTCACGGCACTGAATCTTAATGACGATTCAGGAAGAGGCGAGGGGCAGACTTTTTACGAGTTGACCTCACAGGGACTGAGAGAGCACAAGGAACAACGACTCGCCATGCTGATTTTTCCGGCCGATGCTTTACGAGCAGAACCCGAGAGACCGCTGGCAAAGTCTGCAGCATGGAATGGTGGAAAGCCCGAGGTTTCACTAAACCTTGATAATCCTTTTCCAGGGCTGGCGCTAGGGATCAAGTTCCAGGGCACAACAGCTCAGGCAATCGGGCAGAAGTGGGTGTGGCAGAGTTTTTTGATTCTTGGTGTGTTGTCAGTTTTGATGATAGGTGGTCTCGTTTTGACGTATCGCAGTGTTGACAAGCAAGTGGCTCTCGCGCGTTTGAAGTCTGACTTTGTTTCCAATGTCTCGCACGAGTTGCGAACGCCGCTCGCTTTGATTCGACTTTATGCCGAGACACTGGAACTCGGTCGCATCACGACGCCGGAAAAGAAAAACGAGTACTACGGCATCATTCGCAAAGAGAGTGAACGGCTGAGTGCGCTTATCAACAACATTCTCGACTTCTCTCGCATTGAGGCAGGACGCAAGGAATACGACTTCCGCGAGACTGACATCGCCGAGCTAGTCCGCAACACGCTCGACTCGTATCGTTACCAGATCGAGCAGCAGGGATTTGCACTCGAGGAACAAATCGATCCCGGCATTCCCGCGGTGAAAGTCGATCGCGAAGCGATCGCACGCGCGCTGGTGAATCTGGTTAACAATGCATTGAAGTATTCGGACAGTGAAAAATTCCTGGGAGTCAGGCTTTATCGCGATCAGAGTGTGCTTAAACTCGAAGTTAGCGATCGTGGCATCGGCATCGAACGAAACGAGCAAGCGAGAATCTTTGAGAAGTTTTATAGAACCTGCGATCCGCTCGTGCACAACACGAAGGGCAGCGGACTCGGTTTGTCGCTGGTGCGTCACATAACACAGGCTCACGGCGGCGGCGTGGAAGTTGAAAGCACCCCCGGAAGCGGCAGCAAGTTCACTCTGTGGTTGCCGCTAACACAGCAAGCATCATAATGGTCACAAAGAAGCGCGAAAACACAAAAATTACTTCTTTATACATGTGTGCTTTGTGCCTTTTTGTGGCTACCAATATTGAGGCGTTATGAAATCCAAAATTCTAATTGTTGAAGATGAGCCGGCGATGGTTGCGGGGTTGCGCGATAACTTCGAGTACGAAGGTTATGAAGTGATCAGCGCTGAAGATGGTGTTAGCGGGCTCGATCGCGCGCTGTCTGACAATCCCGATCTCGTCGTGCTCGATGTAATGATGCCGCGCATGAGTGGACTCGACGTTTGCAAACAGTTGAAAGCGAAGCGACCGTCAGTTCCGATCATCATGCTGACTGCACGTGGCCAGGAGATCGATAAAGTTGTCGGTCTCGAGTTGGGCGCAGATGATTACGTTACCAAACCGTTTTCAGTGCGGGAGTTGATGGCTCGTGTTAAGGCCGTATTGAGGCGAGCTTCATCACCGGCGCCCGCTCCGGAGATTTATAAATTCAGTGACGTTGAAGTCAACATTCGCAGCAACGAAGTGCGTCGCGCGGGAAACGTGATCGATCTCTCTGCGAAAGAGTTTGCTTTACTGGCCTATTTCATTGCTCATCCTGTTGAAACACTCAGCCGTGATCGACTGCTCGATGCAGTTTGGGGATATGAAAATTATCCAACTACTCGTACGGTCGATACACACATTGTTCATTTAAGACAAAAGCTCGAACCGAATCCCGAAGAACCACGTTTTATTCTTACCGTTCACGGAAGTGGCTATAAGTTTGTCGGATGAGGTCTTGTTTATGACTCTCCCAGCATTCGAAGTCCAGTCGTCTCCCCAGTCTGCGGTTGTGTCGCCGGCCAACGCGCTCGAACAACGATTGGAAAAGCTGCAGCAGGATTACGCTGAGCTGAACACTGCGATCTTCGAAGCGGCACAGGTGCATCGCCGGTTGTGTGCCCCAACTTTGGTGCGGCACGGCGTTTTCGATGTAGCGAGTGAGATCTTTGCAGTTCGTCATTTGCCGGGTGATTTCTTCAGTGTCGAGGAGACGAGTGAAGGTTTGATCATTGCGCTCGGCGATATCGGCGGCAAAGGTTTGGCGGCGGGAATGTGGGTCACGCATCTTGTTGGTCTAATTCGCACACATACTGCGAAGAGCAGCGATCCGAAATCTATTGTCGCCGGTGTCAATCGCGACATTGCTCGCTTCGCGGGCATAGAGCCGTTGAGTAGTTTGTTTGTTGCCCGACTCAATTCCGTTACAGAGCAACTCGATTACTGTAGCGCCGGACATCCGCCTGCATTGTTGTTGCGTGCAAACGCACAACTCGAATTACTCTCCGACGGTGGACCAGTGCTTGGCGCAGTTCCGCAAGCGTCGTTTGACTGCGGCACAGTCACATTGGGCCGTGGCGACCTGCTATTAGCGTGCTCTGATGGTATTCTTGAGTCATTCAACGAAGCGGAGCAGGAGTTTGGCAACATGCGACTCCAAACCGAGTTACGCCGTGCCCAGGGCGGCTCGGCGGAGGCAGTGCTGTTTTCAGTGCTGGGCGCAGTGCAGGATTTCGCAGCGCCACGGCCGCTCACTGACGATATGACGCTCGTTGTCGTTAAAAACAACGGCAGAAAAATTTCCAGAATTCACTAAGACTTTCAACTAACGAAAGGGGAATTGTTATGGCAGATGTGAAACCGATTCCGGAGGGATACCACTCTTTAACGCCCTATTTAGTTATCGATGGTGCGGCTGATGCGATGGAGTATTACAAGAAAGCATTCGGCGCAGTCGAACTGTTTCGTATGGAACACGAAGGTAAGATTGGCCACGCTGAAATGAAGATTGGCGATTCGCCGTTCATGCTGGCCGATGCGAGCGAGCAGTTCAAGGGAGTAAAAGCATACGGTGGCACACCCGTAAGCCTGATGATCTACGTTGACGACGTCGACACGACCTATCCGCAGGCAATCGCCGCCGGCGGCACTGAGATGAAGCCTTTGCAGGATCAGTTTTACGGCGATCGTTCCGGTACGTTGACCGATCCTTTCGGCCACGTTTGGACCGTAGCGACGCACAAGGAAGATGTTTCGCCCGAAGAGATCGACAAGCGTCTCGCCGCGATGGCCGCAGGCGGCCACGGAGGCTAGCCACAAAGAAGAGTTAGCCACAAAAAGGCACAAAAAGCAGAAAGGATCAATTCACGGCGCATGAATGAATCAATTACTTTTGTGCTTTATGTGCCTTTTTGTGGCAAAAATTTATTGTGGCAACGATCGGACTTCGCGGAGGCGGCGTTCGAGGAAGCGGCGCTCGCTGTCGTTCGTGACCAATCGCAAAGCTGTTTCGTAACTCTCAGCGGCTTCTTCATTGGATCCGAGACGACGAAGCATATCGGCGCGCGCTGCATGTAACAGGTGATATTCGTCGAGCTCGCCCGATGCGGCGAGCTCGTCGATTAACTCGAGTGCCTTTTGTGGACCACGGGCCATTGCGACTGCCACGGCACGATTCAACGACACGATTGGAGAAGGCATCAGGTCTGCGAGAAGATCGTATAGTTTGACGATTTCTTCCCAGTTCGTGTCTTCAGCTCGAATGGCTTTACAGTGTTCAGCGGCAAGGGCCGCCTCCAATGCAAATGGACCAGGCCGGCCGGCGAGTGCCTCATCAACTAAAACGAGTGCTTCGTCAATTTGAGCCCTGTTCCAAAGCGAGCGATCCTGCTCTTCGAGTGTCACCAGATCGCCATCTTCATCCAGTCGAGCCTCGCGTCGCGAGTCGTGTAACAACATGAGTGCAACGAGTGCGGTCGCTTCAGAGGGCGGCTTTGGCACGAGCAGTCTTCTGAGAAGACGGCCGAGTCGAATTGCTTCCGCGCAGAGATCGGCTCTGACGAGTGGTGCGCCTCTTGTGGGCGCGTAACCTTCGGTGAAGATGAGATAGATTGCGGTCAACACTCCGTCCAGACGCGCCGGCATCTCAGTGGTGTCTGGAACACTGAAAGGAATTCCTGCGTCGCGTATTTTCCGTTTCGCGCGCACCAGTCGCTGGGCCATCGTGGTGGTGGGGACCAGGAACGAACGCGCGATTTCATCGGTCTGAAGACCGCCTAAAGTACGCAACGTCAGGGCGACCTGTGCTTCCAGAGACAATGCCGGATGGCAACACGTGAAGATCAGGCGTAGTCGATCGTCGGGAATTTCTTCAAAATCGAGGGTTGGACCTTCGACGATGGGTTCTGAAGCGAAATCCGGATCGGCTTCGAGTTTTTCCTGAAGACGAACCTGACGTCGCAGGCGATCAATGGCTTTGTGCTTTGCCGTCTGGATGATCCAGGCGCGCGGTGAGTCGGGAATACCTTCGTTTGGCCACTGGTCTACAGCAGCAGTGAATGCGTCCTGGGCAGCGTCTTCGGCAAGTTCGAAATCGCCAAACTGACGTATGAGAGTTGCAACAATCCGGCCCCAGTCGGATCGGTAAACTGCGTCGACGGTAACGTTAGCGTTTGGAAGCACGTTTGATAATAAAAAAATTCGGTTGAGGTGTCGATTCTGAAACTCGCCGTTCGATTTAGCAGTGGAGGCACGAAATATGAAATACATGTTGCTGGTTTATCTTGCGGAAGACGCCATGACAGACAATGAGCGAGAGCATTGTTACGTCGAATCGGCGCAACTCGCACAGGATCTCAACGCTTCGGGCAAATACCTGGCTGCTAGTCCTTTGCATCCGGTCGCGACCGCGACGAGCGTACGTGTGCGGAGCGGCAAACGGCTGGTCACGGATGGTCCATTCGCAGAAACTCGTGAGGCACTCGGCGGCTATTATCTGATCGATGCGCGTGATCTCGACGAGGCGATGAGCATTGCTGAACGCGTTCCGGGTGCGAAGTACGGCACGATTGAAATTCGTCCCGTGTTGGAGATTAAAGGACTGCCGCAGCAGTGAGATTGGAGACGTGATGACACAAACTGTATCGAAGAAAAATCTCTGGATCGGACGAATTGTGAGTGGGCTGCCGGCCTTGTTTCTCCTGGTTGATGGCGCGATGAAGCTCGTGAAGCCCGCGGTCGTGATTGATGCGACGACCAAACTCGGATACTCCGAAGGTGTGATTATCCCGATCGGGATCGTTTTGATTGTCTGCACGATTCTTTACTTGATTCCGACGACGTCGGTACTCGGAGCGATCCTGTTAACGGGTTATCTCGGTGGCGCCGTGGCCACGCACGTGCGCGCTACTGAAGGTGTATTCCCAATTGTTTTTCCAATCATTTTTGGAGCATTGCTCTGGCTTGGACTTTACCTAAACGACACGCGTTTGCGTGCACTCATTCCTTTGCGAAGTAGTAATCGATCTTAATTCTTGAAGGACACTAAACATGAACATCTTACTTTGGATAATTCAGATACTTTTGGGGTTACTATTCTTGTTTGCAGGCGGCACGAAGTTCTATTACACGATTGACGAGATGAGAAGGATGGGATCGCCAAACCAGATCCTGTTTCCCGGGTGGTTTATTCATTTCATCGGCGTGTGTGAAATACTTGGTGGACTCGGATTATTACTTCCGGGACTTTTGCGGATAAAGTCATATCTGACGGTGCTTGCTGCGATCGGACTAACGATCATCATGATCGGTGCAACGGTGGTAGTTGCTATGGGTGATGGTTTTGGGATGGCTTTTCCGAATTTGATAATCGCTTTGCTATGCGCCTTTGTCGCGTATGGCAGGACGAGGTTGAGACCATTTAATCGATAAATCCATGGACAGGATGAAAAAGATTTTCCAGGATTAACAAGATGATATTACGACGCATCAACTGGCCGCTGTGGGTGGGCTTACTGCTCACCTTCGCGGCCTTTATGAGTTACTTCTTCATCTTCGTGTGGTTCCCGCTTACACGCGATTTTCCGTGGGCCAACTTCGTGCTCTTCCTGCTTGCAGGAGTGTTGCTGTTTATGGGACTGCGACGGGGCTTTGCTTCGGATCGTCCACATCCCACGCGCTCGAAGATCATCAGCGTGCTCGTGAGTGGAGTCAGCGTCCTCGTGATTGGTTTGTTTGTTTTTGCGTACTTCGTTGGCGGACGCATGCTGCCCGCGTCGAAAGGTGCGCCGCAAGTCGGCCAGCGAGCGCCGGACTTTAGTCTGCCTGATACTGCAGGCAAGCAGGTGTCACTCAACGAACTAATGACTACGCCCATCAACGGCAAGGCCCCAAGAGGTGTATTGCTGATCTTTTACAGAGGTTACTGGTGACCTTTGTGCAACTCCGAGTTGCGGGGTATCGAAAAAAGTTTGGATAAGCTCAACGAAGTGGGAATACGTCCGGTCGCGATCAGTGTTGATGCTCCTGACGTGTCACGCGATCTCGCACAGCAACAGGGTTACACTTTCCCGTTGCTCTCCGATCAAAACGTGGAAGTGATTCGTCGTTACGATCTCGTTCATGCAGGTGCCGGCGAGAACGGTCATGACGTTGCACGTCCCGCAGAGTTTCTGCTCGATTCAACAGGCACGGTGCGATGGATCAATCTGACTGAGAATTACTGGGTGCGAGCGAGACCCGAGCAAGTGCTCGAAGTGTCGAAGTTGCTGAAGTAAAACCTTGGACAGGATGAACAAGATTTCTCAGGATTAACAGGATGCATCTTGTAAATCCTGAAACATCTTGTTCATCCTGTCAAAAAAACCGCCGCGACTTCGATCGCGGCGGTTTCATCATTTCAGGGTTCCTTGTTCTAAGTCGCACTTAGTGTCTTACCCAACGCGAGTGCGGCTAATCAATCGGGTGTCTGTACGGCCGTTGGGCCAGTAAGTCACCACATAAGTTTCACGATAGAGACGTCGTCCATAACGGACCAGTCGTGTTCGTCTCACTGAACGACGGCGGTTGTTATAGCGCCGGCCATATCGATCACGTTGCCACTGCGGCGCCGAGTTTGCAGTCGTAGTGACGGTGCTGTTCTGGTTCGATACCTCGGCTGCTTCTGCCGCCGGAACAACAAAACCTAAGGAGAGTAGTGCCAATGTAATTCCCAGTACTCTTTTCATCGTTTGTTTCCCCTTTAACAAAAAAAACTTAGTCGGGCTCCTCCGTGTCCTGGAGAGAGCCCGACCTATTTGTAAGACACCAGAGTGTCGTGTCTGGTTACATGCAGTAACTATTCCACGCCGCCATGTTCCTCGATCAGGCGCATAGCGGGCTCACTCACAAAAACCTTTGCGTGGAACTGTCTGCCCCAGCCCAGGGGTGTAACATCCCGATACTCATAAGTTGTCTCAACGTCGTACTTAGGGCCGTATCCCGGATGCAATTTTTTCTTCAATGAAGCGCGTACGTTCGGATCTGCCCCGTGTGCAAGGAGCAACTCTGTAAACGGGGCATCTTGTGATTGCCGCCATTTATTCATCCCATAATTAGGTTGCGAGACGACGGTGGCGAACAGTGGCGTGTGACCGCCAAAACCGTCTTCGTCGACAGCAGCCTTCACGTTCGGATCCATTCCTCGTTCGAGTAACCACTGCGCGATTTCAAGCTCGTCATAGTCGACGCACATGTGCAGGAGGGTCGTGCCAGCCAGTGGTGTTCCCTGTGTGGCGAGTACTTGATCGTGACATCCGAGTTCCGGAGGATAGATCTCGTCGTGCGTGAAAGTTCTTTGTAGGAGTTGTGGATCCCGACGCAGATGTGTTTCGAGTAGATCGATGCGACCACGATGCAGGGCCATCACCGGCGTGTCGGGTAACTCGAGTCCGTGCTGAACGTAAAGCTCGAGGATGCGGTGTTTCTCGGCTGGTTTACGGCTGTCAGTTTCGAGCACCACGTCGACCGGCGCTAGTCGTTTGCCATTTTCGTCAATTACTTTGCCGCCGAGCTCGAGGATGAGTGCGGTACCTGACGCACTCAGAGTGTAAGCTGGTCCACCGAGCGCATCTTCTGGTGGCGTAGGTGAGCCCATCAACTGGTGAAGCATTCGTGCCGTGTCGATCTTGCTCTGAAGCGCTGCGCGATCGATGGCCGATTCGAGATCGCGTGCACCGAGATCGTAGAGCATACGGATGATCTCGTTGCGACCGAGATTCGCTGCATAGCTCATGGGTGGTCCCCAGTTCTTGTTACGAATGCCGGCGTTCTCGTGCAGCAGGTTGGGATGCTTCGTTACGAGAGCGCGCACCACCTCGATGTCGTCGCGCCAGATTGCGTCGATGAGCTGGCACGACTGGACCATCCGCGGCCAGCTTGATGCACCATAACTTCGCGCCAGTGCAAACTGAGCGTCTGCCAGCTTTACTTCGTCCAGCGACTTGCTTTGATCCGGATGAAATTGATTGAACTCGGCAATCGCATCCGCGTCACCGCGACGGATGCCGCGTAACAGATCTTTTGCCTGGTGTTTGAGTTGCTTCAGGTCGGGGCGGACCGGAAAGAAACGCGCGGGATTGTTTTGATCAGACATACGAGCCTCCTCATGCTGTGCCCGCTGTCCGCTATTCGGGCGAAAGGAGGTTCGCATTGGAACCTGGAGTCGATGTTAAGCCAGGTGGACTCGGTCCTCCCCGCGGACGGGTGGCGCCCTGTACGCCGCCACGAAGATAGATCCAAGCACAAAAAAGCACAAGAAGCACAAAATGAATAATTTGTTTTTTGTGCCTTTTGTGCTTTCTTGTGGCTATCGTATTCTTGTTGGCATGGAGCAGGAGCTAACTTTTCGCATCGTTCTGGAGAGTCCGCCGCCCGGCGTTGATTTTGGTTTGCAGAAGGGTCGTGGGAATGACTACGAGATCGTGCAGAAGCAACAATCAGGCAAGGGAAACCTTAACTTCGAGTTTGATGTGCGCGTCAAAGAGGGAAAAGATGGAACTCCGACACTCCTTGGTCCATTCGTCCAGGGACCGCCTCAGGAACGTTTCGTTTACATCGGCATCGGAACTTATGCAGGACAGACGGACACACCATGGAGTCGCCGGTTGAAAGTTCCATTTCGAGATATCACCTGGGATGTTGTGAATCAGGCAACAAGCGGAAAGAAAATTCTTGAAGCACGCGTACCGGGAACAGCGAAGGATGGTAGTCCAACTTGCGCCACTGTGAAGCCGTTCGCGGGTTGGAAGTTGAGTAAGTAGTCACCGCGGGTTTTTGTAAACAACTCCACCCTTCATCACAAACACAACGCGCCGTACCGCAGTAATATCCTTTGAAGGATCGCCGTCGAGCGCGATGATGTCGGCTTCCAGACCGGGCGCGATCGAACCAATTTGATTTCCCATCCCTAGTGCTTCAGCCCCGAGTGAGTTGGCAGAAACCATCGCCGCCATCGGTTCGACGCCTCCATCGCGCACACGATCGATAAACTCTTCTGCATTTCTTCCGTGCGAGCCGGCGAGGGCGTCGGAGCCAAAGACGATCTTTAAACCCTGAACCTTCAGCGCTTGTTTCAGAAACTCGTGATACGACGGGATTATCTCTTTGATGACCGTGAACGCTTCTTCCGGAAAGCCCGGCGTGCCGACGAACTTGTCCTTGTTGAGCAGATAGTTTTCCATCACCAGTCCTGCCTGCGGATCAAGCCACACGCCTTTCTGGACCAGTAATTTCAAATCGTCATCGCTCGCAAGCGTTCCATGTTCCACCTGCGTGCATCCGGCACGCGCGGCGGCGCCAACCGCGTCCTTGTAGGCATGAACAAGCGTGCGCAAACCCAGTTTCTTTGCTTCATCACACGCGGCGTTCAGTTGTTCCTGCGACAACAACATCTGCGGGCGTCGAACGCTGCCGGCAGCGAAGACTTTGACTACGTCAGCGCCCGCTTCCTTCTGTTTTCTGACAAACGCGCGAATCTCGTCGGGCGTGCCGGTTTGATCGCCGCGGCCCATGAGTGGTTCAGCGGACGTGAGAATTCGAGGACCGGGCAGAGTTCCTTTTGCGATCGCGTCACGCAGCGGCAGATCGTTTGGCGAGCCGACACTCTGCACCGTGGTGAAACCGGCCATCAATGTCGCTTTTGCATTTGCGGCGGCTGCATCGGTGAAAAATTGTGAGGTTCCTGCGGCGCCTGCGTTTTTTCCGTCGGGACCGAAACTCCATGTGATGTGGACGTGACCATCGATCCAACCCGGCAACACCGTCAACCCACGCAGATCGTAATCAACTGGTCCGGCCTTCGGATCGATCCGAACGATCTTCGAGCCTTCGATAACGATCCGCGTGTTGTGAACTACACCACCCTTGCCGTCAAAAACAGTGCTGGCGGCGATCACAATCTGTTTGCCCTTCGCCTTCTCTTGCGCACCCACGCAGGCGGCGCAGATCGTAAGCACGAGGCATGCAACAAATCTGTTCATTTTGCGCGTTCGAATGCGCCTTCGAAGTATACGGCCTCAAGCCCGGTGGCCCAGTATTCAACGGCGACTCGATTCGGTTGTGATGTTTCCTGGTCAGTCAGGAGTATTGGTTTACTCAAATCATCCGGCACAAACTCAATCCAGCCAATCCACGTTCCATCAGCGCGCCCTTCTCCGTAGCTACGCACGCTGTAAGTCGTATCATCGGGGCCCGTGATAACAGTTGTGTACTCCTGCAACAGTTCTGCCATTCCGTCCTCCCAAAGTTCGCAGTTAAACTATTAATTTAGCAAAGCGTTCGAGCGGAAGATTTCCGCCAGACACGATGCCGACAACTTTCTTTCCGCGCAACTCATCGCGCAGCTTGATCGCGGCGGCGAGGGAAGCCGCACCGGCGCCTTCGGTGACTTGCTTGGCATGACGCGCAAGCAACCTGACTGCCCCGTTGATCTCGCTGTCGCTAACGAGCACAAACTCGCTGAGGAGTTCCCAAAGGATCTGGTTTGTGAGTTCAAACGGGACGCGCGTCGCGAGACCTTCGTGCTCCGTGTTCATTGTGGGGTACGGTTCAAGCGATCGATTGCGCCAGGCATGCCACATCGCAGGCGCTGCTTCGGATTGAACAGCAATCACCTTCACGTTTGGATTGAGCTCATTCGTGACGATGCAATTTCCCGAAGCACAACTGCCGCCACCAGCGGGAGCGATGATGACGTCGACGTCCGATAAATCTTCAAAGATCTCGAGTCCGATCGTACCGACTCCCGCAATCAATTTTGTTTCGTTTGCCGAGTGTACATAACGAAGTCCTTCTGCACTTGCGACACGTTCACACTCCTGACGAGCTTCGTCAAAATTGCGCCCGTGATATCGCACCTCAGCGCCGAGATCGCGAATCGCCTGCATCTTCGATTCGTTCACGTTTTCGGCGGGAGCATAAATAATGACTCGACAACTGAAAAGTCGACCGGCATATGCGATTGACTGACCATGATTGCCTGTTGAAGCTGCTACGAGGCCTTTGCGTCGGTCCTCATCGCTGGCAGTGCCGACGAGGTTTACGCCGCCGCGCACCTTGAATGCGCCCACCGGTTGCAGGTTTTCCAGCTTCGCGTAGTAGTCGCAATCGAGCAGCTCAGACAGTGCTCTAACTCGGATGAGAGGTGTCTTTGGCAAGTAGGGCGCGACGAACTCGCGCGCGGCAACGACGTCTTCGAAGGTAGGACTAAGCATAACCGATAAGCGGAGCACTTTCTTTCTCTGTGAGAAAATCCAACATCACTACTGTCTCTTGCCGCGCGAGACGAGTCTCCAGCGTCTCGCTTTTCCACGGCAACTCGAACTGTAATTCTCCTGAGTGATCTTCGGCATATTGCCGGGAACGACGTCGGAAATGTAGAGCACTGATGCGTCTGAAGTTGCGTCCGGCATGTCCGAAGCGCATGAGTCCTCGACGACTGTACCAAAGTCTTGAAGCACGCGGCGGCGCCCCTTTTGAAAACTGACAAGCGTTCCCATTTCAATGAGCGTTCCCTGGGCCATGTCGCCCGTGGTCATCAGTAGTTCATCGATACCGTCGCTGTTGAGATCGGTCTTGTGCACGATGTTACTCGCAAAATCAGCGTCTGCATCGGCAACCAATTGTTGGCCGGAGAAGATTGCGGCGCGCTTCGTGCCAAAGTTATCAGCATGCGTAGCGTTGCACTCACCTACAAATATCAAGTAGAGAGTCTGCGTTTGACCTGCGGCCGTGAAGCTCCCAGTCGTCACGTCCATAATTGAGGGCACGATCTGGCCGGCTTTGCGCGCTTCGGCGAGTGGATCTGTACCTTTACTGGTATCGATTTCGGAGTTACAACGGTTAGAGTCAGTCAGGTATCTGCGAAATAATTTTGACAGCACGTTCCTTTGAGTTGCGGCTGGAATCCTGACATCGGGACTGTTCCGGTCGACGCGAAAGTCTAATAGTACCTGGCGGTCCTTTTGCAGTGTGGGATTCTGCGCCGCCGCGTACGAAACAAATGCCAGGAGGAGAAAGATTGTTTTCATCTATGTCGGGTTCCTTTCAGTTCACAGATTACACAGATTTACCCTGAACCGTGAAGGCGGTATTATCTGCTCACTTACAACGGAGCCAGTAAAAATGTTAAAGCTCAGCATTCTTCTTGTCGCCATTCTTTTTGTGACGTCATTAAACTGTTTTGCCAATGACGAGTGGTCACAGTTTCGTGGCCCGAACGGAACCGGCGTTTCTGAAACCAAAGGTTTACCCACGGAGTTTGGACCTAACAAAAACGTCGTTTGGAAAACTGCACTCCCGCCAGGCCATTCATCTCCAGTGTTGACGCGCGATCGGATCTTCGTCACCGCACACGACAAGGAAAAACTGTTTGTGATCGCTTTGGATCGACAAACGGGAAAGATTCTCTGGCAGAAGGAAGCTCCAAGGGGGCAAGCAGGACGTTTGCAGAACGTGAATGGTCCGGCCTCTCCGAGCCCGGTGACTGACGGTACGAATGTTTACGTTTTCTTCCAGGATTTCGGAATGATCTCGTACGACGCCACCGGTAAAGAGCGCTGGAAACTTCCGCTTGGTCCGTTCAACATGTTCTACGGCTTCGGTGCGTCGCCGATTCTGGTTGATGACAAAATCATATTGCCAGTCGATCAAGACAATCCAGCTTCCTATATGCTTGCGGTAGATAAAAACAGTGGGAAGGTGCGTTGGAAAATCGATCGACCTGTCGTGATCTCCGGTTACTCGACTCCGATCGTTTACAAACCTGCGCAAGGTCCGAAGCAGATCATTGTTCCTGAGTCGTTTCAACTGTCGGCATACTCCGTTGCGGACGGGAAGAGAGTCTGGTGGGTGCGCGGTCTGGCATGCGAGATGAAGTCGATCGCGAGTCACGACTCCGAGTATCTCTACATTAATGGTTGGGGATTTCCTCAGAATCAACCCGGCCGCCAGGTGCCGACGACTACGTGGGACGAGGCGATCGCCGCGTACGACAAAGATAAAGATAAGATGATCACGAAGGCTGAGGTCTCCGCCGCTGGCGGCACCACGCAAATGGACAAAATGCTGACGGCGGCCTACGAAGCGTTTGACATGAATCGCGATGAGAAGCTGGACGCGAGAGATTGGGAAGTGTTTCGCGCGATGTTGGCGTCAGAGAATGGCTTGCTCGCCATCAAGATGGGGGGCAAGGGCGATCAAACTGCCAACGCGATTCGCTGGCGTTACACGAAACCGGTGCCACAGGTTCCGTCGACGCTGCTATATCAGGGCGTGCTTTACATGATTAACGACAGCGGCATCCTGCTTTCGTTTGATCCCGCGACCGGCAACGTCCTCAAACAAGGTCGTCTGCATGGAGCCATCGACAAATATTTCTCCTCGCCTGTTGCGGCCGATGACAAGGTTTACCTGATTGGTCAGGGAGGCCAAGTCTCGGTTCTTAAGGCCGGTGGCGACTGGCAAGTTATGGCCGTCAACGAATTGGACGATGAGGTCTTCGCAACTCCGGCGATTGCCGACGGACACATTTACATCCGCACCCGTAGCGCGCTGTATTCTTTCGGGAAATAGCCACAAAAAGGCACAAAAGGCACAAAAAAGAAGATCTTGCTGTTATGTGCTTTTGGTGCCTTTTTGTGGCTAATTTTTCTGCCACAAACTCCAAACCTCGTGGTGTTTACCTCATTGAGCGCCGCAATCCACTGATTTTGAGCGGAAATCAGTTGCGAATGAAGCAAGGAAAACAAGATGAGAAATTTTGCCGGCATACGTGTGCTGTGCACGCTTGCGTTGCTCGCAGGCGCCACCGCTCTGAAAGCACAACCAGCCAGTGCTCCGCCAACCAACGATCCTGCCATCACCGCTTTGAGCGTGATGGGAGTGGTTTCTGAACTTAAAGCAGACACACGCCAGGTAATCGTTACCACCGCCGCAGGCAGCGTCGTCACAGTCACACTCAGCGATCGAACCGCCTTCATGCGTATCCCGCCGGGTGAAAAGACGAAAGACAAGTTCATCAAAATCGCGCCAACCGATTTCAGTGTGGGCGACAGCGTGTTTGCGCGCGGCCGCATGTCGGAGGATCGCAAGAACATGCCCGCGCTCGAGTTTTACGTGATGAGCAAGGGCGACATTGCGGAGAAGAAAGAGCGTGAACGCGACGAGTGGACCAAACGCGGGATCGCGGGAACTATCAGCGCGATAAATGCCGAGAACAAAGAGATCTCAGTCGATGCGAGAACTCCGGAAGGTCCAAAGCCGATCGTTATCGCTGCGACGGGCGACACAAGGTTTCGCCGTTACGCGCCCGACTCCGTGCGATTCAGTGATGCCAAGCCGGGAACGTTTGCTGATTTGAAAGTCGGTGACCAACTTCGTGCACTCGGCACGAAGAGCACGGATGGCAGTCGCTTTACTCCTGAAGAGATCGTGACCGGATCGTTCCAAACAATAAGCGGAACAATTACTGAGATCGACGCCGAGAAGAAGGAAATCAAGATCAAGGATCTTCAGAGCCAGCAGCCCATTACGATTGCATTGAGCAAGGACTCGTCGATGCGTCAAGTCACGCCGGAGATGATTGCCGCACTGACGCCGCCTGCGAAGCCTGATATTGCCAAGCCTCCGGCGAAGGGAAGCGGCGACTTGCAGGAGATGTTCGATCAACTGCCGACGTTCAAGCTTCAGGATTTGAAACCCGGTGATTCGATTCTTATCTCGAGCACAAAGGGGGCTGACACCACGCGCATCACCGCGATCGCGGTGGTCAGTGGAGTTGGTCCTTTGCTGCAAAACAAACAGACAGGACGCGCCACGGCAAGTTCGCTGGGCGCTATGAGCCTCGGTGGTCCATGATCCGGAAAAATGTCTCACGCAAAGACGCAAAGAGACTGCGAAGTCGCAAAGAAAACTTATGCGCCTTTGCGTGAAACTTCTCGTAGAAAAAATAGGTGAGTGAAATGTTTCGAATGAATGGGAAAGGTCTTTTTGGCGTTGTCTGTTTGTTGAGCGTCTGTTTTGGACTTGGTCTGGCGCAGCAGCGGACCGGATCGTTACGTGGCCAGGTGAGCGATGAACTCGGCGCGCTCGTCGTCGGCGCGACGGTGACGATTACTGCTGCAGATGGAACCGTGAAGTCTGCAGTAACAAACGCCGATGGAACTTACAACTTCAATTCAGTACCACCGGGCGCTTACACCCTTCGTGTAGTCTCTTCCGGTTTCAGTTCTTACGAGAAAACCGAGCTCGTGATCGCTGCCGGACCGCGCACGACGCACGACGTGCGCCTGGTCGTCGGGCTGGAGAAGCAGGTGATCACGGTTACGGAAGAACAGGGCTTGAATACCGATTCGCAGAACAACGCTGATGCAGTGGTGTTGAAAGGCCCGGACCTGGATGTGTTACCTGACGATCCTGATGCGCTCGCGTCGGCAGTGACGGCGATGGCTGGACCTTCGGCTGGTCCAAACGGCGGGCAGATCTTTATCGATGGTTTTACAGGCGGCCGCATGCCTCCGAAAGAATCGATTCGTGAGGTACGCGTCAATCAGAATCCATTCAACGCGGAAAACAACGGCATCGGTTTCGGCAATATCGAGATCTTCACAAAGCCCGGCGCTGACAAGCTTCACGGCAGCACGTTTTTTAATTTCAATGACGAGAGTCTGAATTCGCGCAATCCATTTGCACTGAGTCGCGCTCCGTTTCAGGTTCGATATTACGGCGGCAGCGTTAGTGGTCCCATTAAGACAGGCAAGTCGTCATTTTTTCTCGACTTTAACCGTCGCGTGGTCGAAGACAACGCCATCATCAATGCCACAGTTCTCGATTCATCGTTGCTTGCGACTCCATTCAGGTCGGTTCTGCTCGTGCCGAATCAATTCACCTCGTTTAGTCCGAGATTCGATTACCAACTGAATCCCGCCAACACACTCGTGGTGCGTTATTCCTACTCACGAAACAAGGCCAGCAACGTCGGCGCTTCTGATTTTTCTCTACCCGAGCGAGCGTTCAATCGATTCAATACGACGCAAACATTTCAGGTTACTGAGACAGCCATCATCTCTCCCGCGATGATGAACGAGACTCGCTTCCAGTACATTCGCAATCGTTCACGGCAGGATGGCAACAACACGATTCCCACGATCCAGGTGCAGGAGTCTTTTATTTCAGGAGGCTCGCAGATCGGACTCGCACACAACGACGAGGATCGCTGGGAACTGCAAAACTATTCAACGTGGACCAAGGGCCGTCACATCCTGCGTTTCGGAGTTCGTTTACGCGGCGTTAACATCACCGACTTCTCGCCGCAGAACTTCGGCGGCACATTCACTTTCTCAGGCGGTGACGCACCACAACTCAACGCCGCCAACCAGATCGTTCTCGACTCAAACGACGAGCCGGTGTTGATACCGATCACAAGTCTCGAACGCTTTCGCCGCACCCTTTTGTTTCAGGGCAATCCAAACATGCGTGAGCTTGGCGGCGGCGTGACGCAGTTTTCACTCGCGGGTGGCAATCCTGAAGTAAGTGTGAGCCAGACAGACATGGGAGTGTTTGTTCAGGACGAGTGGCGCATTCGTCCCAACCTGACTTTCACGATGGGTCTGCGTTACGAACGGCAAACAAACATCAGCAGCAATTACAACTTTGCGCCGCGACTCTTTTTCGCGTGGGCGCCGGGAGGCACAAGCGTCGGCGCTGGTCCAGGCGCGCCGCCAAGCTCTTCGCCAAAGATGGTGATTCGTGGCGGCATGGGCGTCTTCTACGATCGCTTCGGCGAGCGCGCAACGTTGCTCTCAACGCGCTTCAACGGCGTCAATCAGCAGGACTTCCGAGTTTCTGACCCGGGCACTCTCGACCTTTCGACATTCTCGCTCAACGGCGTCACAAATGTTCCGACCGTCGAGGAGCTTGCGACTTTTGCTTCACCACAAATCGTCCGGCGTATTGCTCCTGACTTTCAAACGCCGACATTCGTGATGACTGCAATCAACTTCGAAAGACAGTTGCCGTCGAAGTTCACATTCTTCGCGGTGTTATTCAACTATCGCGGCAAGCATCTGTTGCGCGTGCGTAACATCAACGCGCCCTTGCCCGGAACTTACGATCCAGCAGATCCGGGCAGCGCTATTCGCCCGCTCGGAAACGTTGGTGACATCTATTACTACGAATCGAGCGCGAAGTTTAACGACTACCGCTGGTTCGGCGGCATCAGGCGACAGATGAGCAAAGGCTTTTCTGTGTTTGCAAACTTCGGCGGCGGCAGAGGCAAGACGGATACAGACTGTATCTTTGGAACGATTGCGAACTGTTTCCCGGCTGACTCTTACGATGCTAGCTTCGAGTATTCTCGCGTCTCATTTATTCCCACCAGAAGTTTCTTTGTGGGCGGCACGATGATTCTTCCAAAGCTGAAAGTGAATTTTAATCCGTTCATTGTTTACCAGGCCGGTCGTCCATTTAACGTCGTCACGGGACGCGATACGAATGGCGACGGATTGTTTACCGAACGACCTGCATTTGCGAACGCGCAAACTGATCCGGCGAATCTCAGGCAAACTGGTTTTGGTGATTTTGATTTGAATCCGTTGCCGGGTCAGGAGTTGATTCCACGCAACTATGGATTGGGACCATCATTCTTCTCCGTCAACATGGGAATCAGCCGGGCATTTCAATTTGGTAATGTTGGCGGTCCGGCTACTGCCGCTGCTAAACCTGCCACAGCCCCGCCGGCTGGCGCGCCAGCTCAAGGTGGAGCAAACAGACAAGGGAATGCGCCGGCGCCCGAGAAGCGATACACGCTAACGTTGTCTGTCAACATTCAGAATCTTTTGAATCACACGAACCTGACGAATCCGATTGGTAATTTGAGTTCACCGCAGTTCGGTCAATCGATCTCGACTGCCGGTGGTTTCGGTGGACCAGGCGGCAGTTCCGCTGCCGGAAACCGCCGCATCCAGGTTCAAGTTCGGTTTGGATTTTAGTCCACAGATTTCACAGATTACTCAGAAGAAAAATTTCTGTGTAATCTGTGGATGGACTTATTCTTTGAGTTTCGCTGCCTTCTCGCGGAGCCTGTCTTCCAGTTTGCGCAGCTCAGGAGTGAGTTCGGGACCGAAATCTTCAGCTTCAAAAATCGGACGAATATCGATTTCCTCGCTCTCCACTTCCTCGGAATCAAACGGGATGCGCTTGACCCATTCGACCGCCTCGTCCATCGATTTCACTTTCCAGATCCAGTAACCGGCGATGAGTTCACGCGTCTCGGCGAATGGACCATCAGTAACAAGCCGCTTGCCTTCAGTGAACGTTACCCGTTTGGCTTTCGAAGTGGGATGAAGTCCCTCACCTTCGAGCATGATACCGGCATTCACCAACTCTTCGTTGAACTTACCCATGTCAGCAAGCATCTTCTCGCTCGGCATAACCCCGGCTTCTGACTTCTGACTAGCTTTGATAATGACCATGACTCGCATCTTAATATCTCCTTAATTCATTCGAATTAGAGCTTATTTCGCCCTTCTACTCACTAGTCGAACGAGTAACAGCAGATTCGACAATGAGCCGAAGAATTTTTTTAAGTCTGCCGGATGTATCGCTGAATGCTAACATTTGGCGAATATGATTATTCACCTGATAGACGGCACCTACGAACTCTTTCGGCACTTCTACGGAATTCGTCGCTTCAAGAAGACCGATCCGCCCTTTGGCGCGGTCTCCGGCGTCTTGAGCACGGTGGTGCAGTTGTTGGAAGACGGCGCTACGCACGTCGGTGTAGCGACGGACCACATCATCGAATCGTTTCGCAACGATCTCTGGGCGGGTTACAAAACTGGCGCCGGTATCGAACGAGCATTAAAAGCGCAGTTTATTCCGCTCGAGGAGTCGCTCGTCGCTATGGGCGTTACGGTTTGGGCCATGGTCGAGCTCGAAGCAGACGACGCACTCGCGTCTGCCGCTCATCTTGCAGCGCAGGATGAGCGGGTTGAAAAGGTTTGCATCTGGACGCCCGATAAAGATCTGGCGCAATGCGTCGTCGATGAGCGTGTGGTACAAGTTGACCGGCGCAGCGGCGCTATTCGTGGTGCGGTAGAAGTGCGAACAAAGTTTGGTGTGGCTCCGGAATTTATTCCCGATTATCTCGCGCTCGTGGGCGACTCGGCTGATGGTTATCCCGGCATTTCCGGCTGTGGACCAAAGACTGCCGCGACGCTAATCAATCGTTATGGAGCACTGGAGAATTTTGGCCCGGACGTTTTGAATGAAGAGAATCGTGCACTCGCTATCCTCTTTAAAGATCTCGCGACATTGCGAACTGACGCGCCGCTCTTCAAAGACGTCGACGAACTGCACTGGCGCGGTGCCACCGCTGAATTTGCTCAAGTCGCCGAGAAAGTTGAAAGTGCTCGGTTACTCACGCGAGTGCGGAAGTTAGCGAAACGGTTAATCAATACATGAGCGACGCTTCGGCAGCGGCAGCACCAGCCACAGTAGCGACTGCAACAAAAAAGCCTCGTTACGATCGATCGATAATCGAGGGACCACTGCGTCCAGCAGTCTGGAAGATTGCCTGGCCGACGATGCTGACGAATGTTATCGGTGGCTTGCAGGGCATGGTGGACCACGCGCTCGTCGGGAATCTCGTGGGGTTCAAGGCGAATGCAGCGATTGGCGTGAGCTGGCAGATCTTTCTCGTCGTGATCGTTTTTATTTCGTCGTTGTTCACAGGCATGAGCGTGCTGGTAGCGCGATTCGCGGGTGCGGGTGACGAGGAAAAGGTAAATCACACCGTCTACCAGGCATTTCTCACCGCCATTTTTCTCGCGCTCGGAGTCTTAGCTCCGATCGGTTACTTCGTGTCGCCATCGCTACTCAACCTCGTCAATGCTGCACCTGACGTCAAAGCCGAAGCTCTACCATTTTTGCGAACCATGTTTGTCTTCAGTCTCGGCATGATGATCTTCTTCATGCTGGGAGGCGCATTGCGTTCCGCCGGAGACGCGCGCACGCCGATGATGCTTGGGCTATCGATGACGGTGCTCAATATCGCTTTGAACGTGCTGCTGATCAGTGGCTTCGGTCCGATTCCGTCATTTGGAACTAAAGGCGCGGCGATGGGGACTTGTATCGCTTCAGGTCTCGTGGCGATCTTCGCGCTGGCACGACTATGGAGTGGCAAGTGGGTGATCGCGATTCCTCGTGGCGGAGGTTTTGGGCCTGACTGGTCCATCATCAAGTCGATCTTTAAATTCGGACTGCCGACAGGCGTGCAGGGAATCGCGATGAATATCGGTGGCGTGTTCATGCTTTCATTCATCGGTTCACTCGCACAGAGTGCCGCAGCACAGGCGGCGTTCGCGGTTTCGTATACTGAGCTGTTTTCGTTGATTACGTGGACGTCGGTTGGATTGATGGGTGCGGCGGCAGCGGTTGCGGGTCAAAATCTCGGCGCAAAAAACCCCGACCGTGCGAACGCAGCAGTACACGTTGCGGCACGATTCGGTTTAGCCGGTGCTGCGTTTGTCGGGATCTTCTTTCTGTTTTTCCCGCGGCAACTGCTCGCGATCTTCGGGATGCACGATCCGGCGGTCGTCGACATTGGGGTTCAGTTGCTGCGGGTGTTGAGTGTTTCCGGGCTATTGATAACTGTGGCGCTGACTTATACGGGTGGATTGCAGGGAACCGGAGACACGCGCAGTCCGCTCTACATTTCGATCATCTCGCAGATTGTCGTGCCGCTCGGAACATGTTTTGTGATCAAGGAGACGAGCACACTCGATCCGATTGACATCTGGCTCGCGATTCTCGCGGGACACGCGACGCGGTGTGTGTTGAGTGTGATACGGTTCAGGCAGGGGAAGTGGAGAAGTATTAAAGTTGAATGAGTGGTTTCACGCAAAGGCGCAAAGGAAGACGCAAAGACGCAAAAGAAAGATTAATGGATTTTCTTTGCGTCTTTGCGTCTTCCTTCGCGTCTTTGCGTGAAACCTACTTCTTCCCACCGAGGCTCTGCTTCAGAATTTTAACCAGGTCGACGACCTTGTGATCGGTATCGACTTCTTCCTCGACCTTAACCACATTCGAGCGTTTCGCCTGTTTCTTCTTCACTAACTTCAAAAGCGAATCGGTCTGCTTGTCCGCGAGCTTCGTTGGTGTGAATTGCTTCTTCGACTTGTTTGCGATTAGCTTCTCAAACTTGGTTACGGTTGCTTTCGGCGCTTCCTTCTTCTTTGGCAGACCAATATCAGCAGGCGATCGCAGCTCATCAGCAAACCGCATCGTCTCGGCGCGCAGAATCCCTTTATCTGAAAATATCGCGACCAGATACTCTTTGCCGCGCATCACAAAAGTCGCCACACCGGCCAGCCCGCTCTTGTCCATTGTTTCCGCGAGCAGTTTATAAGCCTTTTGAGAACCGGCTGCGGGCGTCAGAAAATATCCACGTTCGAAATAAAGCGGCGGGATCGATTCCGCCGGCACAAACTGCTTGAGATCGATGTCGCGAGTTTTTTCTGGCGCGAGTCGTTCCAGCTCCTCGTCCGTAACGATCACGTACTTGTCTTTATTGACCTCGTACCCACGTACGACTTCATCGACGTCCAAATCCTTGCCCGTCTTCTCCGCAAAATACTTTCGCGCTAGAGGCTGTCCATCTGGTCCAAGCATACGCAGCGATGCGCGATTCGAGCGTGCTGCCGGAAACAACTGCACCGGCACACTCACGAGTCCGAATGTCAGCGTTCCAGACCAGAATGGCCGCCCGGCGCTACCATATTCGTCTTCGGGTTCCGCGGTTTTGCGTGTTGTTTTAGGCAGCGCGTTTCTCCTTCCTCAACGACGCAATGCTCTTGGCAAGAACACTGTCGAGTGCTGCTGTCTGGCGTTTTGTTTTAACTGCTTTCAATCGCGGCGCATGTCCTTTAGCTTTCTTCTCGATGAATTCCATCACGCGCTCACGATATTCATCTTTGTAGTCCTTGGCGTTGAACTCGCCCTCCAACATCTCCACCAACTGTTTCGCCATCGCCAACTCCTTCTGAGTTGGTGCAGCGCCCGCTGGCTTTGTGAGCTGGTCTGCGAGAATCACTTCATTCGCATCGCGCAACGTGAAGAGATAAAGATAATCGTCGATGGCGCGGAGTGCGCCCGCGTAATACTTATTGCGCATCACCCAGTGCGCGATGCCCTCACTCTCTTTGTTCTGCAGTGCCTCCGCGAGAGCGAAATAGTCTTTTTCGTCGCCGTCCGGGCCCAGATAATAAGGACGTTCATACCACTGCTGACTGATCTTCGCCTGTGGAACAAACTCGACGACCTCGATATCACGCGACGGCGGCGGTTGCAGTTTTTCCAGATCTTCCTTTGTCAGGATCACGTATCTTCCCGGCTCGATCTCGTAGCCTTTTTGGATCTCTTCAGTGGGAACCTCGTCGCCCGAGTCCGGATCGATCATGTGTTGTTTCACACGATGTTTCTGGCGATCGTCGAGCACGTGAAATCGCACCGTGCGATCCTGCACAGCCGAATAGAGTTTGACGGGCACCTTAGTCGTGCCAAGTTTTATTTCGCCTTTCCAGATAGCGCGCGCTGCCATAACAGTCTCTCTTATCCTTCGCCACAACCAGCGGAACAAAGCGGCTCTTTGGTTTCAGATTCCTGTACGCATAGTGGACAAACATTGCAGTCACACCCGGCACAATAAGCGCCTGTTTGATATGAGTACGATTGCTCACAGACCGTGCAGATCTCTGTGCCGCTCTCAAACCACCACCACGCAGTAGTACTAGTCATGTGCAAAGACTAGCCACAAAAAAGCACAAAAAGCACAAAAAATGATTTCGTTTTCATCATTTGTGCTTTGTGCCTGGTGGCTGCTATTTCCACTCACCCCTGCAGGGTGAAGGCGGCCGAGTAGTGAGGTTGATGCCAGCGCGGGTCTTTAGACATTGACGGCCTGAGCGGCACGGAGCGCAGCCGCCGGACGCAACTTTTGTCCCAGCATTTGCTGGTAAAAGCGTTTCATGAATTCGGCCGTGGCCCGGTCGTCTATTCGCCAGAAACTCGCCAATACGCGTGGCGCACCCGCGTACATGAATCCGCGCGTCAGTCCGACGAGACCTTCGCCTTTGATCTCTTTGCCGAGCGCCGTTTGACATGCATTCAACACCACGAGATCCGCCGACAGTTTCAGATTGTAGAGATCGTAGAGCCGCAAAAATCCGTTTTGAGGACGGCCTTTTTCGTCAACGAGCGAGAGGACAACTCCCGAGAGTTCCGGATGTGTGTTGTTGATTAGACCATGCGTTGCGAAGTGGACAATACGATACTGGCCCAGTTCGGCGCTGGTCGCGAGTGTTCGGTTTGCCTTGAAGTCAACGGCTTGGAGTTGTAAGTCGTTAGTTGCAAAACGCGTGATCTCGTCTGCTTCCTGGCGGCTGAATCGCAATCTTCGCAAGTCGGCCAAGCCAATTTCGGAAGCCGATCGGACGGCGTCTCCACGGAAGTCTTTTCATCGCTCGCAGCGTGTGCGAGTCGTGCACTCAGAACGCGTGGATCGTTGTCGGAAAAAACGGGATCGGCAAACACCGCCAGAGTTTTTGGCGCCGGTTTGCGATTGGTAGTCCCAGGAGCCGGTAGACCACACCGATGTTATTCAGGACTGCGGAGAGGTAATACTTGCTGTTGCCCTGCCGCATCATCGCCAGCGACTGACTATAGAAATCCAGCGCTTTGGCGTGATCCGCGAGATTGCGGTAACAGTTGGCGATATTGCTAAGCGTGATCGATTCGTTCTTATCCTTTGCGGCTCGTCGTAGTTCCAGGACCCGGAAGTGTATTTCGAGAGATCGCTGCGCCCTACTGCGTTTGCGATCTTGTTGAGTCGCTGTTCGCAACTCTTGCAGTTTTATCTCGTAGCGCCCGACTGACTTTGTCTGCGATTCGACTTCGATTCGATATGTGGCTGGAGAGTCAGCTAGCATGGCGACCCGCTCGGGACCGTGGGTAACGTGGGGACTATCAACTTCGAAGAGCGTGACGCCGTCTGAGCCAACGACCGTTAACACAGTATCGACTCCTCGCTGATCGACGACAATTTCCGCGTATTGCGCGGCTGCGAGCGTGACTGTGTACGAATGCGCTTCGCCGCCGGCAATCGTACGTTCAATTGGTTTCGACAACTCGAGCGAGACTTTGGCTGTGTCAGCTTGGGTAAGTGGAACAGCCGGGCTCTCCATCACCGCAAGAAAGAGGAGAGAAAGGATTAGAAGACGACGACTCGAGGACTTGCGCGTGAGGTCCGGGGATTGAGTCGGGACATAAAACCTCCAGCGGGCGAAAATTATTCTGTTTTAATAGGAACGCGTATTTTTTGTTCAAAAAGGACCGGCATAGTGTAAGATTCGTCCTCACCAAACCTCCCAGGTAGTTGTGCGACTCCTTTTGATAAGAAAACATTCGAGCTAGAGAGCGGTTCCCCCCGACTTTGTCGTCCGCCATCTTCAGGGTATGGGCGAAGCTGTGGACGTCAGACATCACGCTGTTGCACTCGATTTTGTGCAGGAGCTGGCACACGAAATCCGAAATCCACTCGCGAGTATTCAAGGTGTGGCAGACGCGCTGCTCGAGCGAGGTCAGCTTTCGCGACAGGAACGCGAGTGGGTGAAAGCTGTGCGACATGAGGTGCAGAAGATTGATGCGCGTATGCGCGAACTGCTGGACGTTTCAGAGCCTCGTGTCTTCAATATCAAGCCATGTTCGTTGAGCGAAATCGTGAGCGGTGTAGTTCTGCTTGCAGGCAGTCACGTGAAGTCAATCAACGAGCACAGTGGAAGAAAGATCTCGATCAAGTTTGTAAATGAAACAACCGGACCACTCGTCGTCCATCTTGATGTTGCTCGAATCGAAGATGCGGTTCTGAATCTGGTCCTGAATGCAATTGAGTCGATTGAGAAGAGTGGTCGCGTTACGGTTTGTCTCAAAGAGTCGGCTGGTAGCGGCGAAGCGCTGATTGAAGTTAGTGATACGGGATGCGGTATCGCACCCGAGATTCGACGACGAATATTCGACCAACATTTCACCACGAAGCGAGAGGGAACTGGTCTCGGCCTCGCCGCTGTGCGCCGCACCGCTAACGCCTTTCATGGTCGAATAACCTTCAACACCAGAATCGGACGCGGTTCAAAGTTTGTTCTTGCCTTGCCCTTAAGGACTCAACAAAACCTCAATGAGATTCCGATATGAGGGCGATCGTCACCTGTATTAAAGCCCAGCAATGGTTTCAGCGAGTCTGAATGCCTCCTCTGTAGCAATGCTTGAAGATAGGAGATTCACGTTCGTATGCAATCTCTGGGGAATGCCGGGTCCGAGACGCAGGTTGATGATGAAGAGCAGTCAAAACTCACAGTCCTGGTTGTCGATGACGACAAAACAATCCGTTCCACCTTAGCAGAGGCAGTTCGCAGTTGGGGTTATCGAATTCTCGAAGCTGCCACGATTGCCGAGGTCTTGACCGCTGTCGATCGCGAACAGCCTGATGCAGTGCTGCTCGACGTGAAGCTTCCCGACGGCTCCGGTATTTCCGCACTGACCGAGTTGAGGAAACGATCGTCTGACCTCGTGATAATCATCATCACCGGATACGTCACACATGAAGATGCGTTCGAGGCCGGCATGAAACAAGCAAACGGTTACGTGACGAAACCGATCGATCAGGTTCAGTTGCAGATCATGTTGGATGATGCGCTGAGAGGTCGGTTATCGAGAAGGAATGAGATTTCCGCTTTACCCGAAGAAAGAAGACGCCGTCCCGGTGCAGCAAAGCGTGGCCGACCGCAGCGACAAACTACTGCACCACTGGGCAATTTGATTTTGAGCGCGATGAAACTTCTCGGTCTAAGTTACAAAGATATTGTTGCAGAAAGCGAACGGTTGGCGAAGCTCCATAACAATTCAGACATGCGTGTGGGTAAATCCACACTGGGAAATATCATCAGTGGAAGTATTCGCCAACCCGGTACCGCAAAGCTTGATAGTTTGCGCATCATTCTCAACCTTTCGCGCTCCGATATGGATGCGGCCATTGGCCTGCAACCGGAGCGTCGTTTCGTTGAACAATTGGAAATGAGTCGCGCACGCACACACGAAGTGCCGCTCGATGCTGTGGCACGTCATCGAAAAATAAAGATGCCTGTTGTTCGTGAGGACGCTCAGCTTGAGGATACACAGTTCTTTGAGGGCTCGTTGAAGCGTTGGGCGGAGATTGAAGTCGAGTATCTCGGGTCGTTCTATCCGCCATACCTGGCGTACGTGGTTGTTGGAGAAGAGGACAACAACGCGTCGCCGATCGCGCCGCCGGGTAGTCGTCTGTTGGTGAACAAACTCTTGAACAAGGTGCATCCGGCGGACAACGTGAGCTTTCACGAGCGTGAGTTGTTTTATGTTCTGACGCCGAATGGACTGACTTGCGTGTACGCGGAAAACGCGCCCGGCGACAAGATCGTCTTGATCCCTCATCCCGCGTCAGGAAATGTGCGCGAGGAGTACAACCGTGATGAGATAACGATCATTGGGGAGGTTGTCGGTGTGCTTTATCCGAAGTGAAGGTTGAATTGTCCGGGATATAGAATAATTGTCGATAGTTATCCTCGGGGTAAGTGACTGGCGGTCAGCGGTTTGCCGGACTGAGGCAAATTCACATAGTGGGAATTTGATTGGTTTAGCCGATCTTAGAAGCGCATCAGGGAAAGAATTGAGGGCAGCTTTTCAAAAAGTTAAATGTCTCGCACAAAACGGCTTAACACGTCGAACTGCTCCGTTTTCTCTCCGCTATGTCGGACAAAAGAGTCTCTCGATAGCACTTCGTAGCGTTGCTCTGTACACTCCCACACATTCATGCAGTTGAAGAAGGCGGCGAAACTGACCTCCCGAAAACTCCAAAACTGAGCCTGCGCTGCAACGCGTTGGAAGGCGTTCGATCCCAATGCCTTCGCCTCGTTGTGGCTTTTACTCCTTAGATTTAACGAATCAGACGCCCAGGGTCAATTACCTCCCCGGCATGAGAATGGAGGTCTTATTGTGCTGGCTGGTCAGGAGCTGAAAACTCTGCGCAATCGGCGCCACATCACCGTTCGTGAAGTTGAACAAGCAAGCCGGCGTATTGCCGACGTCAAAGGAGATAAGAGGTTTTGTATTTCAAACGGGTGGTTGGCCCAACTCGAAAACGGCGTCTCCGAACCAAGCATCTGCAAGCTGTTCAGCTTGAGCGTGATCTATCGGACTAACTTTCTCGAGCTCGTTCGACTTTATAACGTTGATGTCGACGATAAGGAGAAATACGAACCGGTAGCCGATCCATATATCACGCAACTCATAACTCACAAAACAAATACAGATGATGAAGCGACTTCGAACTCAAACGAAACGAGTTTAATAGCGCCAACAAATGGTCGAGATCACGCTCATGACGTCCTTCACGCTCACCTCGGACTGGCTGACCTGACGATGTATCCCATGATCCGACCCGGTGCGCTTCTCAAAATTGACCCCACTCAGCACAAGCTGGTTACCGATGTCTGGCACAACGAGTATGAACGACCAATTTACTTCATAGAGTTGAGAGAAGCATATGCGTGTGGCTGGTGTGAATTGCAAGGCAATCAGTTGTTAATCATTCCGCATCCTTCCTCACCTGCCAGTGTGCGCCGCTTCACTTATCCGAGGGAGGCGGAGATCGTTGGTCTCGTTATCGGCTACAGCACTGTTTGTGTGGACATCGAATCGGAGGCGATGAAAATTCCAAAACGTAAGTTAATGGCACTCAGGAACCATTCGGCCTAGACGGCTGCTTGGAATTGTAAGCAAACGGTTTTTGCAGTCCACGGTGCTGGTGCGCGAAATCATTCAACAAATTGCTTGCTGCTTGGAATTGTAAGCAACGGATGGTCCGTTTATCTGATACCTCGGTCACATGTTTTAGAGTCACGGACCTGCAAAGAATCAGAAATGCCAATAAATAGATACAGCGAGTTTCGATGGCTTATCGCGCAAGTGCGACCTTTTATTCGTTTGCATTTTGGCAGTTACTTGTGTGTTGTCGCTTCAAGCATTCTGGTTCTTCTCGATCCGCTCATCGTGAGGTTGCTGATTGATGATGTTATTCCGAATCGTCGGCTGAGTTGGTTACCGCTAATTGCCGCAGCCTTCTTCCTTACCTACACGGGTCGACTGGGTTTTGACAGTCTTGCCGGGTTATTGAATTTTCAGGCGGTACAGAAAATGACTTTTCGTTCCCGGCTGAGTTTGTTGCGTCATCTCCAAAAACTTTCTGTTGAGTATCACGACAACAGACCAGTCGGCGATACATTGCATCGTTTGCAAATCGATGTCGATCAGGTTGGGACTTTGAGTGCCGAGGTAATTCCGAGTGTGCTGCGGATGGTGACGATCTTCACGGTCGTCATGAGTGCAATGCTGATCCTCAATTATCGGCTGACTGCAATTATTCTGCCTTTGATACCGATATTTATTTTAGTGCGGCGCAGATTTCACCATCGCTTGCGTCAGGCGTCCGATTCGGTGCAGGGGCAATCGGCGAAAGTGGTTACCTTTCTCGAAGAGCACTTGTCGGCGATTATGCAGGTACAACTGCTCTCCTGCGAACAAAGAGAGGCACGCCGTTTTGCCCGCATCTCGAGTGATGCGGTTCGTGCACAGGTGAAGCGACGCGGCGCGGAGCTCTTTTTCAGTTCGATTCTATATCTGATCATCGTTCTTGGAATGGCCGCTGTTCTCTGTTACGGCGGGTACCAGGTAATGAGTGGAACTTTGACTGCCGGTGGACTGGTGGCTTTCTACGGCTACACATTGCAACTGTTCATGCCTCTTTACGGCGTCGTCGACATTTATTCGCGGCTCCAGCGAGCCGCCGCAAGCGTACGGCGCTTGATGGAAGATCACAGAAGCCGAATCGATCCTCCGCGATCGTCCAGATGCTTTGACACTGCAGCCCCATGCTCCGCCGGGGATAGAGCTGCAGGAGGTCTCTTTTGGTTATCACACTGATCGACCTGTTCTGAACAGCATTGATCTGCGCATCAGCCCGGGGGAGCGAGTCGCAATTGCAGGCACCAGTGGCAATGGCAAGAGCACGATCGCCAAATTAGTAGCGCGTCTGTACGACACGCGCGCCGGAACGTTGTTAATCGATGGCGCAGATATTCGTGACATCAAGTTGAAGAGTCTGAGATCGTCGGTGATCTTTGTGCCACAGGATCCCATTCTCTTCGATGTAACTTTGCGCGAGAACCTACTTTACGGAAATCCTTACGCGACTGATGATGAGCTTAGAAAAATTACAAAGCTTGCTCAGCTTGAATCAGTAATTGATCGATTGCCGAATGGTTGGAATGAACCGCTGGGACCACGTGGCAACCGCCTCTCAGGTGGTGAACGTCAACGAGTAGCATTAGCACGAGCGCTACTGCAGCGCCCGAAAATTCTGATTCTTGACGAATGTACTTCCGCTCTTGACGAGCTTACCGAGAAGCGGTTGTTGAGCGAACTTGATAGTTTTCTGCAGAACGTAACGACGGTGCTCATCTCTCATCGGCCGTTTCTAACAAGCTGGGCCGACCGCGTGGTCCACATGGACTACGGACGCATTACTGCACACTCACCCAACATCGATCTTCCGGCAACACCTGCTTGGGATTGTAAGCAGGAAAGAGCTCTTTAACCCGGATTGATCGTGCACGCTCCTCCCGAAAAAACCACGTTGCTTGGGATTCGAAGCAGAATTAAGGAATCTCCCTTGTTATCGAATGAGAAGCGTAGAGTACGTTTCGAAACGAACATAAAACATTGGCATGAGCCAAAGCGGCATTAGCTTCCCCCAAGCATCATCCTGCGACAACCTAGACGTGAACGAGATTACGGAACTCTCTCGAAGTTCCACAAAGCTCTGTGAGCGCGCCTGCCGGCATGCTCGGCCATGACCGTCCACGTGGTGAGACGGAGGGAGGCGCGAAGGCCACCCGCTGCGGCGAACTGGACCTCTGCACGGTGACAACCCTTTTGTCGGTGCGGGTGGCCTTGAAAGTTTGAGTGAAAGGAATCGAAAGCATGATGTCGGCGTCAGCGCCCTCAATTCAGAATGATGCTCGCCCCTATACCGAGAGGGCGCGAAAACACAAAGATGGAGGCGTCTTGCTTTCCATTGCTGACGATCGCATTTGCAGATTGAACGGCGTTGGTGCACTTACCTGGATGGTTTTGCAGGAGGCTAAAACCGATCTGAGCCTTGATGAAGTCGTGGACCGTCTCAGCGAACAGTTTGATGCGATTAATGCCGAGGGTGAACTTACATTTGAAGTATCCCGGACACAACTACGAGCAGATACGTCCTCCTTTCTTGAGAAGCTGGTCACTCTAAATCTCTTGCAGCGAGTTTGGAGGACGAGTGAAGAGAACCGTTACCGCATTAGTAAGGACGTTAGCGGGACACCGTCGACTGAAGCAACTGAAGTCGTTTCTGCTGAGCTTGAGCCGGAAGCACCGATAGCAAGTGATGAAGAGTTATCGAAACGGGAAACATTGACTGCTTTTGTCGGGCTTTTAGCTTTCGATTTGTTGCTGAAGTTCGTTGGCTTTAGATCCCTGATCGAAAGAGTTGAAAGTTGGCCCACAGCTGAGCCCCGTTCCAACGATCTCGCGATCTGCCGGCGCGTGCGCGCCATGGTTGATCGCGCGCAGATGTATTACCCGAAGAAGGCGATGTGTTTACAACATTCAGCCGTAGTGACTTGCCTCTTGCGACGACGAGGCGTGCCGGCGCAGATGGTTCTGGCAGCCCATGAGTTTCCCATCAGAGTTCACGCGTGGTCAGAGGTCGAAGGTTACGTAGTGAACGATCGTCAGAATGTAAAGAGCAAACATCGTGAGATGCGGAGGGTGTAACACCTATGAACGCACTGGCGGCAATCTACAGTTTCAATAGTCGTCCCATTCAAGAAACGCAAAGAGAGCAACTCGAAACTCTTTGGAATCGCCTTGAAGAGAGTGGGCCCGATGGTGGCGACATGATTGTCGCTGGCCCAGTCGGAATGTGCTATCGCGCTTTTCACGTCAATGAGGAGTCGAGAAGCGAAAAGCAGCCGTTAGTCGGGCGCACCAATACGGTGATAAGCGGGAGTTTGCGTCTTGACAATCGTGACGAATTGATTGCGAGTCTGCGCACAGTAAATGAAAAGACCTCAGATATAGAGCTCGCTCTGGCTGCTTATGAAAAATGGGGTGACATGTTTCCGCACCACCTGGTCGGTGAATTTGCGCTCACGGTTTACGACCCTGCGGGTCAGAAATGTTTATTGACACGGGATCACATCGGAACACGGCCTCTCTATTATCACTACAACAAAGAAAGATTGATTTGTTGTTCCGACTTGGGCGCTCTACTCGAGGTTGCCGGTACACCGTTGGAGCCCAACGACGAATTCGTTGCCGGATATCTCATGTATGACCCTGAACCGGAGTTAACTGCTTACAAGAACATTCACTCAGTGAAGCCTTTTCATGTGGTGACGTTTCACGCCGATGGACGGCGGCGTGAGTTGAGATATTGGGATCTGGCAACGATTAAACCGATCCGTTACAAGACGGATGCGGAATATGAAGAAGAGTTCAGATTTCATTTCAGCAACGCAGTGCGCGGGCCGTTACGAAGCGATCGTCCCGTGTTTAGTGATCTCAGTGGTGGACTCGACAGCTCGAGCATCGTCTGCGTGGCCCATCAGTTTATTAAAAACGGTGAGGTGCCCGCTCCGGAGTTAATCACGATATCGTTGATTTCGAGCGGCTCACCCACCTCTGACCAGACGAACTACATCCGCTGCGTTGAAGAGCATATTGGCCGCGCCGGCCATCTCATCGACGAATATGATCACCCGCTCTTCTCAACAATGTCTATTGAAAACGCGGTCGTTAATTTGAATCCGCTTCTTTTCTGTGAGGCGAAACATCGTCACATCGCCAGTTTGATGCGAGGAGCAGATGCGCGGGTCCTTCTCAGCGGTGTCGGCGGTGACGAAATAACTTGCGGCCAACAAAATCCAACACCAGAGTTAGCAGATTTGTTGGTGGCGCTCAGGTTGAAGAGTCTGCACGGTCGACTAAAAGCATGGAGCAAGAGAGCGAAGCGACCTTACCTTTCCTTACTCTCAAACACTCTGACATCACTACTGCCGCGGACTCTGCAAACCAGGTATCACAAAAAGCCTGGCATGATACCGAACTTTCTAATGAGAACGTTTGTAAAAAACTCTTCGCTGCGAACGCGTTACATGCCGACTGCCCCATTCGCGTGCGATAGGCCGAGTGCAAATGATCAGGCAGTGGGCTTCTACACGGCGATGAGAGGAATCGCAACGGGGTATCGCAGCGAAGTGACCCCTGCTTACATCAGTTACCCCTTCCTGGCGCGGCCATTTGTCGAATACATGCAGGCAATTCCTCACACGCAAAGAGTACAACTGGGCAAACGAAGATTTTTGATGCGACGTGCACGGCAGAACGTGCTTCCGGAAATGATCGTGAAGAGAAAAGACAAGGGTAATCCGCAGGAAACCATCAACCGAGCATTCATGCGTGAGTGGCCGCGGTTAAGACCACTTTTCGAGGATAGTCGCATCGCTTCATACGGTTATGTGGATAACGCATTGTTCCTCAGCGCAGTCGAGGATTATCGATTGGGCAAGGCCATTCACCTGGGGATGCTGCTCAAACTGTTGTCACTTGAATTCTGGTTGCGACGGCTTGAGGGTAAGGCAGCGGCTTTCCCTGATACGCGGGAACGAGTGGCCAGTATCTCTTATCGAGAACCGGCAATCAGTTTTGGCACAGGCAGTTTGCGCTGAGAAATACGGTTAGCAGTTAGGAGAAAGGAGGCGAGATCATGAATAACTATGAGCAATCCAGCGTCATCCAGTTAGGGCCAGCTTCGAATGTTATCCAAGGCGCGAAGCTGTGGGTAGAGTTCTGGATCGATTCAGATTTGTTTATACATTGGCTCGACTTATGGATCAACGATATCGATGAAACGGATGAGTGAAGACTGCTGAGGTGGTCGTGGATTGGCGTCATCGCCCGCGCTAACCCCATTTATCTTCCAGGCTGAAAGTTGAAATCGATGAAAGTGAAGACCGCAATTATCAGATCTGCCTGCACCCCGACGCAACGTAGAAATCCGCGAAGTGAAGAAAGGAAAAAGACCGATGTACGAAGCATCAGAGATAGTCACGATCGGTGCCGCTCATCAACTGATCCTCGGCTCAAAGCCTGAGCTGTTACATGTCGATTCAGAAGGCTCCGCTGGATACGATGAGAGACAAATGGACATCGACGAAACGGATGTTTGAGCGTTATGAAATTTGCCCGTGCCTTCAGCACGGACAGAAATACTCGAAGTGAGAAAGGATGTCTGAACCATGTACGAAGCATCAGAGGTTGTCGCGACCGGTGCGGCCCATGAAATGATTCTGGGCGTCAAACCAGTAGCACCCCAAATAATTGATTCCGACTTGGCATTTGGTTTCGATGAGCCACAAAACGACATCGACGAAACCGAATAGACCGTTTGATTCAGCTGAAACCACAGCTCAAATAACACAGTGGACGTATCGGCACTGCCTACCGGTTACGTTGTTGCCGGCACAAAGAATCATCCGGTTGGCTGGTCTGCTACGTCCACTCATTCTCATACCTTAAGAACCTGTAGCAACATTTCGTTGTGGAGATCCCATTATGGAGTTTGCAGCGCAACCGGTTAAGAGACCTGTTGGTCGTTACACAATCGACCAATTCATGTTGACGGTCCGGATGTCAGGAATTTCATTTTCTCATGACGAAACTGAGATCCTGGTGACCAGCAATCTCAGTGGCGTCTTCAATGCTTATTCAATTCCAATGACCGGAGGCTCACCACGTCAATTAACGTTCTCGACTGAGGAAAGCATCAATGCCGTCTCATATTTTCCGCATGATGGGCGAATTCTGTATATACGCGACAAGGGCGGGTCTGAAAACAGGCATTTATTTGTAAGAGAGGAGGATGGGACCGAGATCCAACTCACTCAGGGCGACACCGTCAAGGCTGGATGTCACGGATGGAGTGCCGATAGCAGTCATTTTTACTGCACGACGAACGAACGCACTCATCAATATCTCGATGTCTACAAAGTCAACGCGCGTACATACGAGAGACAACTGATCTTCCGCAACGATGACGGCTTTAACCCCGCCGGTATGTCACGGGAAGATGAGTATTTGTTCCTGGTGAAGTACGTAAGTTTTTCGGACTCGAATCTGTACCTTTATCACCTGGAATCGAACACAACGCAGTTGATTACGCCTCACACAGGCAATGTTTTGTATCTACCTTTGTTTATTGATAAAGAGCGTCAATACTTTCATTATCACGCACTGGAAACTGAAAACGAGGCGATCCACTATCGCTACAACCTCAACACGGGAGCACGCGAGGAATGCCACCGGCGTCCGCGAACCTTTCGGCGGCTCATCATCTCGGAGAGCGGACGATTACGAGCGGTTATTACCGATGAAAAAGAGCGTTCCACTCTTGTTCTTGAAGACTGTGAAACCGGCGCGCGAATTCCATTAAAGCCTCTTCCTGAAGGCAACATCAACAACGCTGCCCTTTCCAAAAGCGATCGTTGGCTGGCGTTTTATGTCAATGGCGACCGCGATCCGAGTGAACTCTATCTCTACGATTTATCAACACAGCAATTATCGAGGCTTACCAGTAATTTGAATCCCGAAATCAGGCGGGAAGAGCTGGTCGAATCGGAGGTCTTGAGTTTTGCCTCCTTCGATCGACTAAACATTCCCTGCCTGCTATGGAAGCCTCACCGTGCGAGCGCTCAGCACAAAGTTCCGGCTTTGATCTGGGTACATGGTGGTCCATTGGGCCAAGTCAGAAAAGGATATGCAGGGGCAGTGCAGTTTCTCGTCAATCACGAGTACGCCATTTTGGCCGTGAACCACAGGGGGAGTGTCGGTTATGGCCGCACCTTCATGAATGCAGCCGATGGCAAACAAGGTCGCGAGCCACTTTGGGATTGTGTAGCGGCCAAACGCTACCTGGCGACGCTCGATTTCATCGACTCTGATCGGATAGGAATCATGGGGGGAAGTTTTGGCGGCTACATGGCTTTGGCTGCCCTGGCCTTTCATCCGGATGAGTTCGAGGTCGGTGTAGCAATCTGTGGCGTTTCAAATTTGGTTCGACACATGGAAGAAAAACTCAAGGATCCACATGCAGCCAGAATCTATTTGCAGAAGATCGGCCATCCGGTGCAAGACAGGGCGATGCTGGAGGCCGCTTCACCGGCGCTGCACGCGGAGAGTATTGTTAAGCCGTTGTTGGTGATCCACGGCGCAAAAGATCCGCGCGCGAGCCGAATCGAGTCCGAAGATATTGTGAATGCCGTTAGAGCCAACGGCGCGATTGTGGAGTATCTCGAGTTTGACGACGAAGCGCACGGATTTCGTAAACGCGTGAATTCGGTTACCGCTTATCAGACAGTTCTGACATTTCTCGAACGATATTTACGACCGGCAAACGCTGCGCAGAACTTCAGCGCGATTCAAGGTGCTGGCTTTTAAGATGTGAATCGAACCAGGCGAGTAATCGTTGCAGCACATCGACCTGTTCAGCATAACTGAAGCTGGCCACCGTATGGCTGCCGGCCTTGTACTTAAGGTAAGTTGCTTCTTTGCCGAGCCGGCGTAAATTCATGAATATTTCGTTGCTAAAAAAGTCTCCGGCGCCAGGATCGGCGCTGCCTTGAATAATGAGAACAGGCGTCTTGACGCGATCGAGATAAAACACCGGCGAATTTTCCAGATATCTTTCGCGATATTGCCATGGTGTACCTCCCATTCGTCCCTGTGAAATCTCGGCCCAACTCTGCCAGGTCGGTTCATTGGAACGTTCGGCCATCCAGCCGTAAAGGCTCACCATGTTTGCAAATCCAGCGTCGACAGCTGCTGCTTTAAATCTCGTAGTTTGGGCCAGGACGGCGAGCGTACTGTAACCGCCATAACTGCTACCCCAAATTCCCAGCCGTTCTGGATCAGCGATTCCCATCTCTACGACTTTGTCGACACCCGGCAAAAGCGTCTTAGCCAGATCTAGCATTGGAGTTCCGACGCGTAGCGGGGTATCCGGGAGCAACACGGCATAACCACGTGTGGTCCAGAATTGTTGATTCGTGATGTTTCCGAAGGCGGCGAGACCAAACTGATTAATTCTTTCGGAGAGTAATGCACCGCCATATACGTTGACGATCAAAGGGTAGCGTCGCCCCTTCTTGTACCCGGCCGGCAGGAGCAAAGCACCACGCAAGCGTGCGCCATCGCTACTGACCCATTCGATAAGCTGGCTCTCTCCCAACAAGTATTGATCAAAAACCGAGTTGATTTTCGTGAGACGTCGCGGGACAGCGCCGTTTGCGGTCGACATAGTCCAAATGTCCGGCGACTGGCTCGCGTTTTGAGTCACGTAAAATAAGTAACCGTTCGCAGAAGCTGTTACCCAGGAAAGCCGGCGAATGTCTTTATCTTCTTCCAACAGCGGAGTCACGCGCCCATTTGCCAGCTCCATCGTGTAGAAACCGGTTTTTTTGGATGCATCGTCCCGCACGCTCAAGACAATCGAGCGGCCGCTGTCGATGGAATACGGTTCTCGGCCTGTTGAAACTATAAATTGCAATCGTTTACTTTTGACCTGACCTACCTCGCGCGCTTCATTGTCATCAGTAGAAACCTTCCAGAGAGCATCATTCGTGGAGAAATACAGCAACCGACTATCACTACTCCATAGTGGTAGTTGATCCCACACTCTGAATGGGGGGTGGCCAGTGTCGGTCACTTTGCGCGGTGTACCTCCGATGGCTGGAATGAGAAACCAATTGCCCGCCGATAAATATGAAATCGCGGTACTGTCCGGCGACCATGTAAGCCTGTCTCCGAGAGTGCCTTGAATCAGGTTAGTGGCTAATGTGGTTTCTTTTTTTTCTGGTAGCGAAATGATTATCAGATCAAAAGCAGGACCATTCTGATTTGCACCTTTCGAATCAAGGAAAGCTACTTTCTTACCATCCGGTGAGAGCCAGTAACCGGCAGGCACATGATCTTTCGCGATGCGCGTTACCGTTCCAGCCACTACGTCGATGAGTGCAAGATCGGCTTTGAAGTCAGATACTTCATCAGGTGTGAGAGCGTCGGTTTTTAGCTGAGGCGGGGTGTCGGCTCGGTTTGGATCAGCCATTGACTGATAAACTCTGACACGCACTTCAGTCTCGGATTCGTTGTCTTTTTGATCGGCCACGAACGTTTCAAAGCCGGCCTCATCCGAGAAAAGCTTAACAAGGATCTGGCGACTGTCGGGCGTCCAGTTTGGTCTGTCGTACCCAGCGAGATACGGACGCGGAATGGCAGCTGATAATTTGCGGATCTGATCCGTTGACTTGTTCCAGAGCCAGATAGCGGCGCGACCATCACGATCGGAATAAAAGGCGAGGTACTTACCATTAGGTGACCAGGAGAGAGCCCAATTCGACCCCACTCTACCGGTTAAATTACGTGATTTTCCCGTCAGAACATTAGTCAGCCATATGTCACCACCCGTTCCGAGTCGTGGTACGCCCGTTCGTGTCAGAGTCGCATATTTGCCGGTTCCACTCTTCCAGCGGCGTATGTCATTTAACTGATAAGCAATCCATTGCTCATCGCCGGGGCAAATCGACAATGGCATGTTGCTAAAAGAAAGTGCCGCCAGCCCCTCACTTATCGGAATGGGTTCTAACCTGGGTGATTGCTGGGCCAAGGTGGCCGAAGCGATCAAACACAGGGCAACACTGGTTGTGTACATATGTCGTCGAAGATGCATCCCGGATAACCTCTGACGATTATTCGATTCAATACTCCAGGCGCAGACCAAATTGAATGGAGCGTGGTCCACCTACCTGATAAAGCGGGTTCAACCCGGAGGTAGCGCTGGTTGCCAGGCTCCTGCCAAACATGCTTTCTGATCGTCCGAAGTTAGCTGCCGGGAAGAATAAATTGCCGGATTTTTGACCAAGTGATGCCGCTGGGTTGGCAAAATTCGGGTGATTGAACAAGTTGAATGCCTCGGCACGGAAGTGAAGTTTGAACCTCTCGGAAAGACGAAACTCCCGACGCACAGCAAAGTCCATCTGAGAAAGTGAGAATCCACGCAAGGTATTGCGTCCGAGAGAGCCCTGTCTGATTGTGCTCGGAACTGAGAACGCCGCAGGGTTAAATCGCGTTCCTCCTGGAGTTTTCGAGTCTGTAATGTAGGGTGGAACTCCCTGATTGTAGTCGGGTCTGGCGCTGAGGTTTAGTCCAGTAATGGAGCTCAATAGGTAGACGACATTCACAGGTTGCGCTGAATTCCACGTGTAACTACCGTCGATGGACCAGTGCGAGAGCAATGTCGATCCAATACTGCCAATCCTCGGTGATGGAAGATCGTAAGTTGCCGCCACACGAAAGGCGTGGCGAAGATCAAAATCTGAAGATCCGCGATCGTCTTCCGGGACGATTCCGGCGATGGGAAGACTCTCCGTCGCCGCAGAGTCCTTCGAAGCGATGTCTATCGAGTGAGACCAATTATGAAATGCCTGCACCTGCAGTCCGCGCGATAGCCTGCGTTGAAATTGAATCTGCAGCGCATGATAGTCGGACGTGGCGGTGTTTCTCGTGATAGCGATAGTACTTGTGAAGTTCGGATTGTTAAGCGCTGGTCCAGAAAGAGTTTGCTGTCGCAATAGGTCACGGCCGGCAGCCCCAACATAAGTTGCGGTGATCGTTTGGTGAGAACCCAGCGATTGTTCCAGCGCCACATTCCATTGATACACACGTGGAAGTTTGAGGTTTGGATCGAAACCAAAGACGGTGAGTGATGCTGGTAAATTGCGAGATGCTACTGGTGGCGACAATTGCTCTAAGGTAAGCGGGAACGCCGGTGCGAGCAGTGGTCTTTGGGCTACGTAGGGAAATACATTGCCGAATGCACCGCCCGTCGTCTGGGTGCCCAAATCGTAGAAAACACCAAAGCCGGCCCGCAACACCGCTTCTCGACTCGTCTTTTGCGAAAGCTGGTATGCCACGCCTACACGAGGAGCGAAGTTGGTATAGGTCGTTTTGTAGAGCGGGGTACCGTATGGCGCCAGCGTCATTGTGGATGTATTCTCTAGGCCCGAGACCACGGCAGGATGGTTGCCGTTCTTCTCATAGGGAGGGGGATTAACATCCCAGCGCACGCCGTAAGTAAGTGCGAGGCGTTTGTCGACCTTCCATGTATCTTGAGCGAAAGCTGAAAAATTTGTATAGACAGGTTCCAGACCACTTCCAAACACCGCAATAAAAGCTAAGCTGGCCCTGCCGCTGAGAGCACCGTTGACCCCGTTGAAGTTGATTTGTGGAGAATAATCACTTGGGCCGATCAGTGGAAAAAGTCTTCGGTAGTCGATGCCGAACTTCCATTGATGTGCTCCCTGCGCGAGGGCGAGACTCTCGGTAACATTAATCTGTCTCTGCAAATTATCTGCTACTGAACCAACACGCAGCTGTGCCGCTCGTCCACCGCCGGCTAAATTCAAAATCCCAAACGAAAATGGTGTCGCAAACTGGGGAGGTATGAAGAACGAGATAGGCGGAACGATAGCGCCACCGAACCCGTCGATCGTTAAGCTCTGGCTTCCTCTTACTTTACTCCAATTAAAGCGAAACTCATTATTTACAGCAGCGCTTAGAGGAGAAGTTAGTCCTATTGTCAGCGTCTGTGTTTGATTGCCGATTCTATTCACTGTGTTAAGGCTGGTTGAACCGGCGCTTCCGCGTGACGTGCCTTCAGAAGGTGAATAACTGTAACGTCCGAAGACAAGGAGTTTACTGTTGACGAGGTGGTCGATACGGATGCTGGTCGCATCGAGAGTCGACGGATCCGAAAATGCCGCTGAAAATTCTGCAAAGCCATTCACGGTGGGAGCACCGGTAGGCAGGGGGAATGCGTTGAAGAGTTGCCTGATTGCGGGTTGCGTTGCGGCCTGACGCGATGCATTCGATGGCACATCAGTGATGCCAACTTTGGGCAGGCTCAGTCGCTGGCCTTCATAGGAGAAAAAGAAGAAAGTGCGGCCATGACCATTGAACCATGGCTGTGTACGGCCTTCGCCGAAGCGCGGTAACAGAACCGGACCACTCACAGTTCCGCCAAAGATATTTTGACGCAGCGGCGGCCTTTTCAATCCACGGCTATTTGCGAACCAATCGTTTGCCTCGAATGCCTCGTTGCGGAAGAATTCGAAAAGGCTAAAGTGCACGTCATTTCCACCTGAGCGAGTCACGATCGATATCTGACCCCCGGGAGTGCGTCCAAATTCCGGCGCGAATGTAGACGTCATCAGCTTGAATTCCTGCAGCGCATCGATTGAGACCAGATTGCTCGTTGTGCCGAGGGCTGAAGTGCCAAGCACAGCACCACTATTGTTCTGACTGAACGCCGAACCGGTAGCGTACGTTGGCGAAACATTCGCGCTAACGCCATCCACCATCGTGTAGTTGGCGTCTGCTCGCTGTCCATTGACGCTGAATTGGCCCACCTCAAGGTTGCTGGTCGGGGTTAATACTGTTCCGGGTGCGAGCGTGATCAGGTTCTGAAAAGTGCGGCCGTTGAGCGGCAAGTTACTGACAAACTGCCGGTCGACCACAGTCGCAACTGTCGCAGATTGGTTTTGCAGGTTGGAGCCATCGACGATCTCAACTGTTTGGGTGACGTCCCCGACCCTCAACAACAGCTTGATCGTTTTCTGATCATTCACGTTCAGAACTACATTTCGGATCTCGAAGGGATTAAAGCCCTGCCGCTCCGCTTTCACAATGTAATTGCCCGGCGGCAGTAATGAAATTGTGAAAGCACCTTGGTCGTTCGTTATTGCGTTTCTCTCGAAACCCTGAGCAATGCTTATGACAGAGATATGCACACCAGGAACGACGGAGTCTGCCTGATCTGTCACGATGCCATTAAGAGTTGCCGTTGCACTCTGGGCTTGGACCACAACGAATGATGAATACACAAAGATAAATAGGAAATAGATGATGGCGCGATTGAATAAAGGACTTGAAGATGCGAAGTTGCTGTTCTTAACCTTGTCTTGAATTGAGGACAGAAGACATACGAATAGACTTCCGGGGTTTTGTCTGGGCATCAATAGTTCCTCCTGATGAAGGACCGTTCTCTGGGCAAAGAACGTGTCAGTTTTTACCTTGCCATCGTTGCTACCGCCCTGGTCGCACGCAAACGACGGCACACGTACCGCATCAGCTTTGTTACCGCCCAGCAAAATCTAGAGTTTTTGGATCGCACGGAGAGGGTAGAAATGCGATCTGTGATAAATCCCAACTACAAAGAACCCAACAGCTCAGCGCTCGTACTGCCCGATTCTCTTGGCCAGGTTTTCGGCGCCGATCAGAGATCGGCGGAACTGGCCTGATCTGATCGTTGCGGCAGAACTGCGCGACGAGATTGTGAAAGCCGAACGGATGGCCTCGTTATTAAAGAGCGCCATCTGATGAAGCTTTTCTACGGCCCGGGCCAACTCAGCATCACTCTGAATCGAAACTTCTTCTCCACCCGAGGCAGTGATGCCGGGAAAGAAAACCGGCTGCATTTCCTGACGCACCATTGCGGTCTCGCGTTCCAGGCCGCCAGCATGTTGGTGCAACATCGCCAGCCACTTGGACCGCGCATCAGGAGTAACGGCGCGCATATCGACATTTGCAAATCGATTCATCAACTTTTTCAGTTCGATGGCATGGAACAAAGCGCGGTACGCGCGATTGACTACTCGTGAGGAGTAACTATGAATGGCCTCATCAACTGACCCGGACAACTTCTGCTTCGCAAAGTACAAGCGCAAATCTTCTTCGGCAGCGACTGTATTAGCTGTCTCTTCGATCTCCTGCACAGAAACGGAACTGGTGGCCGCGCGACGCTGTGCATTAGCTTCAGCGACGGTACGGATCTCAATCTTCACAGCGGGATTATTCGCTACCGGCGCGAGGGCGCGCAGGAACTGGTCTTTGCGTTCCGCTGTATCTACCACTCCCTCTACGCGCAGTGACCCACCTGCGCTGCGCGTGAGGGTGACTTGCTCGTTCCGGTCGGCCTTTTCCTGATTGAGCAAGTATGCGACGTCGACTTCCAGCTCTGCGGAAGCTGGGGGTGGTGCCGACGTGCTGGGCGTCGGAGGGACACGGCTGTTGGTGAGGTCCCGGATCGCCCAGTCTCCGGAACTGCCACTTTCCCCGGCCCCTCCTGTCAATGTCGATTCGATCTCAAACACCTTTGGATCGACAGTCCCTTGCGAGCCAAAGCTTGCTTCGCCGAAGCGATATTCGCGTAACTCATCATCGCCACGCTGCACGACCAGAGTCTGCTCGATGGCATGAAGATTTGACTTGTTCAAAGTGAGCGTGGCCTTCACAAGCTTGCTGGCGCCAATCGCTCTGCCTTTGAGATAACTTACGATATAGGTGGTGGCTCTTTCCTCAACGTGTGCGGCGCCGGTCTCTGCAATCAACTTCGCAAACGTTTCGGGTGAAGGTTCGAGCTGCCAAACGTTTTCGAGATTGAACAAAAGAGTCTCTGGCGAAGTGAGTGCCGGCTGCGACTGCGGTTTCGTTCCGTGATGATACGTGGTGCGCGAGCCATCCGGTTTTTGCCATGCGGCAGCAATTAACCGATTCGACTCGTCATACAATCTTTGCGCGCGATCGCCCTTAGCACGATTGGTCCAGATGTCGATCTTATACCGGGCGACGACGGCGCCTTCCGGACTGCGTCGCTCCTCGAGAGTGACGACACGATGATTGACGATATCGGTAGCTTGCTGATTGTTCGTCTCGGCGACACTGGCCTTTTCGAGCAGTACAGATGCCGTCAGAGTGCTTGACAGTCTCGCCTTGAAGAAGAGGAATCCACCAATCACAACCGCAGACACGAGAACAATCAAGAATCCAAGCTGTCGCCAGGCGCGTCTGCCATCCTCTGCTTGACGTAGTGAGCTAAGGAAAGGGGCTCTCTCCAGCGAGAAGGCTAATTTTTCGTCACTTGAAACCGATGGACCCTCGTCAGCCATCACACGCCGTCCCGCTGTTCTTCGCAACGTGTTGAAGAGCCGCACAACCCACAAACGGAGTTTTGACTCTCCGTTGCGAGTTCCCACGTTTGGCTCTTGCAATTCGTTCACAGCGGGAACAACAAAGAGGGGCGAGGACGACAAAGCGTTCGTATTCGGTATTTCCCCGGTGATGTAAGCTTCTGCGGACACCGGATCTTTGTAGACCACGTGCAGGTTTGGACCATTCTCATTCTCAAAAGAGGCTTCCAGGGATCGACCTTCACTCAGCTCGATCCAGGCCCACTGCTCAGCCTTTGAAACAGCCGGATCGATGCCAAAGAAAAGCAGTTGCACACCCTGTTCACTCGTGACTTCCACAAACTCGACTAGATCGTCAGGTGTCAGGTTTAGATTCAACTCACTCACGTCTGAACTGACCTTGAGCGAACTCACGAGTGTTCCATTGACAGCGATTCGTAGCTCGTGAGGTTTGTGCTCGCGCGTCTCACGCAGACGGTGCTCAAACTTCTTCGGCACATCGTCAGAGCCACCGCCGGATGCGCCTCCTCCAGTCGGTGGTTCTTTGGGCTCGCGCGTGTCTGTTGAATAACGGTTCGCTAGCGACGGCAGGCCGAGCAGAGCATTCACCGCGTCGAGGCACGCATGACAACTGACGATGTGTGCGAGCTTCGCAGTAGTGAGCCCGTCCTCATGACCGTTGTTGTAGATCTTCGCCAGCTCCGATTGCGACAAGCAGTCGCCCTGGCAGGAGTTGAAGATCATCTGCCGCAGTTCAAGCATCAAATCACAGTCAGACTTCAGGTATCTGATCTGCTGCCGATCTGATGATGTTTTTGTATTGACGAATCTCAGTCGCCGCGGCTCATCTATAAACAGCTTCGCCTCACGACGCGCCAGCCGTTGCCATTGGTCTACGCAATGTCGGGAACTGTTGAGAACCGCGGCAATCTCAGTCGGAAAATACTCGTGAAAGAACCGCAGGATGAAAACGCTCCCCGTTCTGGACGTTTCCTTGCGGGAACATGCGTACGTGCAGATTTGATGAAGTTCTTCAAACGCCTGCATGCGGCGCGGGGGTTCAATCGCCGTCCAGCCGAGGCGACCGGAGTCGTAGTCAGCAACTGAGAGCGCCGTTTCATGCAGGTGTTGCGCCGAGCGACTCAACCGTGAGACGTGCATGTAGCGCAACATTCTTCTCAGATACCCGTCGATGTTTTCAATTTCTTCAAGTCTGGTGCGGCCGAGCATGAATTGGACAAATGCATCCTGCACAAGATCTTCTGCGGCCTCGCGCTGCTGATTCGTAAGGCCCATTGCCCATGCAAGCAAACTCTCATACCGCTCCGTGAACAATCGCTCACGTTTCTCGTCGGGTTGTGCTGTTACTCGGCGCTGATCCAGCATCTGATTTCCGGTTTCTGACCAGTCCCTTTCCGCAGGAGACCATACCCTCAACAGATCGAACCCCGTTCTCAAACCAAAAGCTTTGTCTCCTCGTAAGGGAGACTGCCTAGCAGAGATATTTGTTTATATGTGTATTTTCGCGAGGCCTATCTCAAAGAAATATTTTGGCTAAAGTGAAGAAAATAAAACGGATAGTGCCATTCTAAAGCGTAACTCTCCCGTCGTGCGCTCTCAACGGAGAGTGCCCGCCGGCTTTATCCCGACTGTCGCGGTGATCGACACAGCAAGTGAGAACTTAGCCGTCGTTTGTCACCGCTAACTATCCATACTCTGATCTCCTCGATTAGGATCGTGAGCGTGTTAGAATGCGAACACTCCTCCCGAACCCGTTGAAACGCGACCGCAACTGAATAGTTCAGCTACTAACGTGTCAAGTTGATGTTGAAACTTTGGCGCAGAATTAAGGATGCCGGGCAGTGTCCCATTTATTAATGTGTCTGCTTCGGATCCTGCAATGCGGCGGATGTTAATGCCGTGCTAACACCATGTCAATTATTTTTCCGATATAGCGGAAAAATTTTTGGCGAGCGGAATTTGAATGGATAAGAGGGAACTGACTCAGGTCTTACAGGATCCGGCGAGCGCGATGCGACGTCTCCTCAACGGCTGGGCTGACGTCCCGCTGTTGTTGATGCTTGACGTCGATTGGGATCGCGGTCCGTTAGTGTTAATCGGATTGTCTGACCGGATGATGTGGCCATTACTTCCGCCAGGCAGTCTCCTGCAGTTGGATTCCAAAGTGCGAACTATTGAGGGCGGTTCATGGTCGGAGTTTGAGCGTCCTATTTATTTGATTGAGTATCGCGGCAAATTTTATTGTTGTCATGCACAGCGCCGTGGCGAGACGCTCCGCTTAATCTCGCATGCCGAATCTCCTTCGCCGCCCGCTATCACCATCCCTTTTAGAGAAGCCCGAGTACGTGGACAGCTAACTCCCATCTTTCGTCCACTCGCCACTCGCGGCAGTGCCGCAGGCCGACCGAGCGGTCGCCGGCGGTAACCCATTGAGTTAAAACAAGGCCTCGAGTCTGCGCCACGTCTTGATCGTCGTTAATGAATGCGATGGTGCAAAACCGAGTCGCTCGGCTTTTATCGCCAGACCAGCATAACTGAGGGTCGTGCCTGTCTGGCGTTTCAGTTGAACGAGGTTTTTCGGCAAGCACTGGTTAGTTCGAATTCTCATGCGTGTCATATACGAAACGAAATCGCGATCGGGAAAGATGAGTTCCGCGGCGAAAATCTCAGCTCCGATTTCGAGACTTTTATTCAAATTCGATTGATCGCAATACGAAATGCCGAGATCTCGATCGCGGAAGAAGTGCTTGAGCTCGTGGGCCATGGTGAAGACCATCGGATCACGCGGCAGTCCTTTCGCGAGCATCACTGTCGTACCGAGTTCGTCGTTGATGAACGCGCCGCGCAGATTTCTAAACCTGTAGGGCCATTCGTCAACTTCAATTCCATGCTTTGCATAAATCCTCATCAAGTCGCTGGGGAGCACGCGTGGTGAAGACAATCCATTCTCCGCTCGCACTTGTCGCGCAAGCACTTTCAGATCCTCGTAATAGCGTTGTGTGTTCACTTCTTGTTTCCCCCTTTTCGACCCGCCTTAGGTCGACTTTTTCCCTGATAAATACTTCGCGCTTTGCGAAACTCCGCGTACTTTCGCAGCTCTTCGAGATCGGCCGGATGTAACTGTCTAGCGGCGCGCAGAAGTGCTTTAAGATTTTCGTCTTCATCCTCGCCGACCATCTCCGAAGGAAAGAACGAATTAATCGAAACGCCGAAGAATCTGGCGAGGCGTTCGAGATCTTTAGTGCTGGGACGATACATTCCTGTTTCCCAGCGTGAGATTGTATTGGCGGAAACTTTTACGTGAGTGGCGAGTGCATCCTGTGAAAGTCCTTCACCGCTGTTGTAATTAACACGCAGATCTTTGATTTTCGCTGCGATGTGATCATCCAGGTCCATTACTATTCCTTTTTTTTCATCCTATATGAGGACGACATTTAACCAATATCGTTGACAAGGAGGTTGAGGCCACGTATTATACGCAAGCGGCAAATTATTTCAATGAGAGAATGAGCACTACCTCACATGAAAAATCTTTTCTTTCGCAAACGCGTATTCCTTGCATCAGTTTCAACTGGTCACACTTCTTATATTCTCGCGGAAGTTGAATCGAGTCGCGGTGGTGAGTACAAATGGGGCCACTGCATGTTGACGATTGCTGATTGTCGTCGACGGATTCAACTCGAGTTCTTCCTCGGCACGTTGCGTGCGCGGCGTGAGAGTTTGCGAAAACTCGATCTGCTGCTGAAGGTGCTGGGATCGTTTCGAAACGCGCTGCTCGCAGAGGCGCAGGCGATCACTGAATACGAGCGCGCCACAAAAGGCAAAAGAGTTAAGCCACAAAAAAGCACAAAAGGCACATAAGGCGAAAACCTATGTGCCTCTTGTGTACTAACGTGCCGGCTTGTTAGGTAGTGGCAGTTGCGTGAGCCGCATCGGGTGTTTCCTCTACCCTTTCCCATTTAACCAGTTTTAGATCCAGGACAAAAATCGCGTAGATCACGGGCACTAGCAGCAGCGTGATGAATGTTGCCACGCTGAGGCCGCCAATCTGTGCGTAACACATCGGCTCCCATAATGGCCCACCGTGCGAGGCCAGCGGGAACAACGCGATCACTGTGGCCCCGACTGTAATCATCACCGGTCGCAGACGCATGATGCCCGCATCCAGCAACGCTTCAATCAGCGGTGCACCTTCGGCGTGTTTCTCTTCGATGAAGTCAAACAGCACGATGATGTGACTGACAATTACACCGACGAGACTCACGATTCCAAGGAACGCCATGAAGCCAAACGGTTGGCCCATTATCCACAACGCCGCCAACGCGCCCACCATGCCAAACGGTACTGCCGCGAACACGATGAACGGTTTGATCGCGTTCTTGAACTGAAACACGAGCGCCATGAAGATCAACAGCACGGAAACCGCCAACACGATGACCAGTTCCTTAAAGCTCTTTACCTGATCTTCCTCCTCACCGCCGATTTCCATCCGATATCCAGCCGGTAACTCTTTCTGTAATGCCATCAACTGCGGACGCGCCGCTTTCATCACTTCCGAGGGTAGTTTGCCTTCAGCGGGCATGGCTGAAACCATGATGGTCCGAAACTGATTGCGCGAACGCATCTTCTCGATTTGCATGCCATACTCCATCGAAGCGACCTGTCGCAGGTGAATCTTCTGCGATCCCTTGCCGGAATAGACGTAAAGATTCTTCAGATCGCCCAGTTGCGCACGCTCTTCCATGCGCAGTTTTGCAACCACTGGAATCTCCTTGTCGCCTTGTCGCAACGTAGTCACTTTATGACCTGCCATGGCTGACTGCGACGCCATCGCAACATCGTAATTACTTAAGCCCGCACTATTCGCGCGCTCCGAATCAGTCTTGAGACGAACCGCAAAACTGTCTTCGCCCCAATCATTACGAGCGCGATCCGCGATGTTCGTTTCTTCAAGAATGGTCTGGACGCGATCGGCATAACTTCGGAGCATGCCCGTGTCTTCACCGGACAACCGAATCGCCACGGGCAATCCCACTGCCTTACCCGATTCGAGCTGTCGCACGTCGATACGCGCGCCTGCGACTCGCTCGGAAAGTGCTTTCTGCAACGGACCAATCAGATGCGAAGTATCGTGCTTGTCTTTCACTTGAATGATGATCTGCGCGTAGTTCAATTGCTGCAATTCCGGTGAAAGCGAGAACCAGAATCGTGGTCCACCACCGCCAACGAAAGTGGTCAACGACTTCAACACGTCGCGCGGCTTTCCATCATCGTCCGTGTGATGCTGTCCGTATTCATGGATCACCTCACGAATGATCTCTTCTGACTGTGCCGCGGCCTCGCTGGTTGCGGACAACGGCGCATCAGCGGGCAGCCAAACGTCGACGTACGAAAGATACGAGAGATCCTTCGGGAAGAACTGTGTCTTCAGTTGCGATATGAATATGCCGCCGGTGATAAGAAAGAGCATCGCACCAGCCATCACTTTCCAACGATGGTTGATGGCCCAGTTGCCGAGTCGGTAGTACTTTGCGGCGAAACCTTTCTTGCGTCGCTCTGCAATAGGCATCTCAAACTTCGGCTTAAGCAGGTAGTAAGCCAGTAGCGGAATAAACGTCATCGATACCAGTCGCGACGCGACCAGGGAACACGCAATCACCACCGGCAGCGTGTAAATGAATTCACCCGTAGATCCCTTGATCATCAGGAACGGGAGATACGCAACGATGTTCGTGATCGTCGCATAGAGAATCGCTGTGGCGAGTTTGGTTGGTCCAAGCCACGCCGCGATTATTGACGGATGACCCGCGGCTAAATCCCTCTTGATCGCATCTCCCGCAACTACCGGATCGTCTACAAGCAAACCCAATGCGATGATCAACGTAGCGATCGAAACCTGCTGTAGATCGATGCCGAGCACGTGCATCATCCCGAACGTCATCGCAAGCGTTACCGGGATCGAAATCGCCATTAACAACGCCGAGCGCCATTCCCAGAAACCGATCAAAGCGATAACGACGACGAGAATGATTGCTTCATAAAGACTCGTCATGAACAGGTCGATACTCTCTTCAACCTGTAACGGCTGATCGGAAGTGCGCGCGTAGATCAAGTCTTCAGGCATCTGCTGCCGTAAACTCTCGAGCGCAACATCCACTTGTTTGCCAAACTCCGCAATCTGTTCGCCGGATCGCATCTGAACAGAGAGCGTGATTGCACGACTGCGTTGCCAGTTACCCTGGCTGTCGCGCCAGTTGAAGAAATTCTGAAACCGCGCCGGACTCTCGTAACCGCGCACGATGTCGACAAGATCACGCACGTACACCATCGCTCCATTTGAGGCACGCACCTGTACGTTGGCGATTTCATCTTCGCTCTTGAACTCACCCGCGGGATCGAGTGTTACGTTCTTACCTTCAACGTTAACCTGACCGCCCGGAGTTGAGATGTTGCGGCCCTTCATCGCATCTTCGAGTGTGCCGGGCTGGATGTTGTATGCAGCGAGGCGTTCCTGCGAATAAAGTAGAAAGACGTTTTCTTTCAGCAGACCGGACCGGCTCACTTTCGATACTTGCGGTACTGACTTGAGCGTCTTCTCGATCAGATCCGTGTACTCGTCCATCTGGCGATAACTGTATTTGTCACCGGCGACGGTCTTGAGTTTCGCCTGCACTTCCTGCGGATCACGCACGACCATCGGAGGCCAGGCATCGGGATGAAACTCAGCGGCCTGGAGTCTCTCCGCGATGAACTGCTGCACGAAGCCAAGAATCTCCTGTTCGTTCTTGTCACTCGTACCGTCGAACCCGAGAAAGCGATCGCCCTGAATCACACGCATGTCGCTCGCGAAATTCTTCTCCTTTATATATGCGAGAAACATCTCGCTCGGCGTTCGCATTAAGTGTGGTTGAATCGCAACGGGCGTGTTGAACACGAGAGTGAATCGCGACGACTTATCAGCGACGTTCGCGCGCTCCTGCTCGATGGCAGTCTTTATCGCTTGCGCGCGCACGGCGATTTCAGCGTCGTCAACTTTCGGACTCGCAACCGTGAGCATCAGAGCCGCCGTGTCGCCGAAGTCCTTAACGAAATTGATTGGACCGGCGCCACTCGGCAGATCGCGAATGCCGTCGAGCCTCAACTTGATATCGTCAAACTCTTTGCCAGTCTCTTTGAGATTTTCATCGAGCTCGACGTAGATGATTGCCAGGCCCGTGCGCGAGATCGACTCAATCTTCGTGACCTTTGAGTTGCCGGCCATCTGCTCTTCGACTTTTTTGGTCACGAGCTGTTCGACCTTTTCCGCACTCGATCCGGGCCAGGGCACGAGCGCCACCGCCGTGCGAACCTGGACCTCAGGATCTTTGCGCTGGGGCATGCTGATGTAGCCATACACGCCCCACAGGCAGGTAAGTATCAGCAGCACCCACGCGACCTGCCGTGTTTCCACGAAGAAACGCGCTGTGTTGTGCTTGCCGTTTATGAGTTCTTGATCGCTCTTTCCATGGGACATGATTGCTGCTCCTCGTTAGTAAGATTTCGTTTTCTCTGTGCAACCTCTGTGGTTAGTTGTGGTACAGATTCCATAACCACAGAGCCACAGAGAACACAGAGGTTGCACAGAGAAGAATTGCGTTATGGCATCACGCGTACTTCTTCACCATCGGTCACTTGGGTAACACCAGTTGTGACCACAATCTCGCCCGGCTTCACGCCCTTGCTGATTGCGACTGAGTTGCCGTACGACTCGCCGAGCGCCACACTTCGCAAGCGTGCGATCTGTTTGCCGCCGGCTTCTTCAATCACGAGCACCGCATAAGCGTTCGGATCGGCTTTCGATCGAGTGATCGACGTTAACGGAACAACGGGAACCTCTGTTGTCGCTCCGGATTCGCTCACCACCATCGAGGCGATCATTCCGGGCTTCAGCAATCCCTGCGGGTTCGGAATCGTTACTTCGACGTCGAACACGCGGCTGTTCTGATCGGCTGCCGCCGAGATACGCGATATGTGTCCGGTAAACTCCGTTCTGGGCACTGCGTCGGTTGTCATCGTGAGCGTGTCGCCGATCTTGAAGTTCTGCAGGGTAAGATCCGGCACACCGAAAGCGGCCTTAACCGAGTTCAAGTCAGCCAACACAAATGCCGATGTTCCAGTGGAAACCAGTTGACCAATCTCAATCTTTCTCTCGATCACTATGGAACTCATCGGAGCACGCAGTTGCGCATCACCAAGCGGAATGCTCGCGGTATAAACAGTCGCTTCCGTAGTCTTCACTCGTGATTCCGCAACACCGATCTGAAATCTCGCCGTGTTTACCTTCGCCTCTGCAACCGCAACTTGAGCTTTCGCCGCTTCGAATTTGGCTTTGCTCACTTCGAAACGTTCTTTTGCGACGTCGTAGTCGGGCTTCGTAATGCTCTGCGTTGCAAACAGCGCTTCCGCTCTTTCAAAGTCCAACCTGGCTCGTGTTAGTGCTGCTTCCGAGTCTCTTAGTTGAGCGCGACTCGTCTCGACTGCCGTGATCGCTTCCTTCAATTGCGCGTTGTTTGTCTCGAGTGTTGAGCGCGCCTCACCTGTTTGCGACCTTGCTTCGTTTACCTTCGCGGCGTAATCGCTGTGTCGCAGTTGGGCCAACACGGCACCTTTCATGACGACATCGCCCGCCTGAATGTGGCGACCTTCCGCACTCCTGATCGACTCAACGTAGCCACCGACCTTGAATGCGATTTCAACCTGCGAACTCGGTCTGATACTTGCCGAGTAACGAACACTGCTGGTACCCGAGTGTGTTTCAACGGTCTTCACTTTGACGGGCTTTACTGTTTTCTCCTGTGCCTTGGTTTTGCAGCCGATCGTCAAAGCGATAAGCGCCAGGGCCGTAATAAGGGTAAATGTTTGCCTCGTATTCATTTGTCTTCTCCTATCGCTTTTTCGAAATCTGCCTTTGCTGTCCAGAACGAGAGCAAAGCTTTCTGGTAGTCGTAGTCTGAATTTGCGAGAACCGTCTGCGCTTGCAGCACGTCCTTGAGGAGCACTGCATCGAGACGGTATTTGTAAGTAACCATTTGCACGTTCGCGCGTGCCTGCGTTTGGGCCAGCTTCGCGACTTTCAGCAACTGCCGGCTCTCCTGCATTTGACGGAAGCGAGTGTTCACTTCCATCAGGACCTCGCTCTGCGCGTCGAGCAGCGCATTGCTGGCCTGGTCAATGCTCTTTGCTTTCTCAGCAACTTCACGTTTCTTGCGCCCCCAATCAAAAACCTCCCACTCCACCTGCACGCCAACACCACTCAAGCTGCGTGGAACAAAGTTCGAATAGCTGAATGTGGTGGCGTAGTTGACGGTCAAACTCACGTCGGGAATGAATTCCGACTTCTTGATTCGTTTATCTAATTTCGTCTGCTCGATTCGGAGTTTCGCTTCGCGAATCTCAGGACGATTCGCGAGTGCTCGTTCGCGTGCACTGACGAGATCTGTTTCGCGCATGACCGCCAAGGCCGTTTCATCACCACTGCTTACTGCGAACTCGGTACGCACATCGCGTCCGAGCAAGTGGTTGAGCTGCTCTTTCTGCGTCAGCAATTGATTTTGGACCGTCATCAGTTCGTACTCGGCTTTTGCGAGACGAGTCTGCACGTCCATGAGCTCGGTCTTGAGCACGACTTGCTGGACCACGTATTCACCGGTGACGCGGTCTAATTCGCGATAGAGCTTGATGTTTGCCTCGGCGGCCTGCGCGGCGCCTTGCGATTGCAGGATCGCGTAATAGGCGCGTTTGATTTCGTTGACGAGGGTTTGCTCGGTCGCACTCAACTGTGCGCGTGAGATCTCACTCGCCATTTGCTGCTGTTTGATCTGAAGTTTTATGCGGTGCAGTTGCGACAACGGCTGCTGCAGTTGGCCCACGATCGCCGCGGTCGGATTCGTCGAAGACGTAATCACTGTGTCTTCATTGGGTATCGGGCCGGACGGCGTAGTACCGAAGACACCCTTTTCGAAGGTGGTGTCGAAGGTCGTCAGCGGTTTCGAAACGCCGGCGCTGAGTTTGAAACCCGGCAACATGCGGGTGCGTGTTGCGGCGGTGCGGTCATCCGCCTTTGCGGCTTCCAGACGGGCGTTCTTGGCTGAGCGGTTGTTCAGGAGTCCGAGGTCGATGGCCTTTTCAAGGGTTAGAACCTCAACTCCAGGTGGTATCAACATCGGTTCCTGTGCTAACGCCGTTGAACCGGCGATGCTTGCGAGCATCAGAGCGGCTATCAGGAAAGTGATTTTTGAACGAATAAGGCCAGACATTTCGGCTTTCCTTTCTATCGGACTGTTTGAACCCGTTCGGGGCAGCGTCAAGATAGAAAATGGCCGGGTGTAGTCGCATATGCCGAAAGATACATTTGCGAGGTGTATTTGTTTTTATCCGTGTCATTCGCGGCTAAAAACCCTTTGCGGTTCTCGTTTTCGTGGAATAAACTCGTTTTCCCCATGAGTTCAGCCCCCAAATGGGTCGGTCAACGACTTACGACCAAGCTCTACCTTCAGCCGGCGCGCCAGACGCTCGTCGACCGCCCGGTTTTGCTCGAACAATTAAGGGACGGGTTGCGAGGAAAACTGACCCTCGTCTCGGCTCCGGCGGGCTTCGGAAAGACCTCGCTGGTGGCTGCCTGGCGCAAGGAATGTGAGTCACCGCTAGCCTGGGTCTCCCTCGATCAAGAAGACAACGAGCCACTTCGCTTTTTGGACTATCTCATCGGCGCGCTCCAGATGGTCGATACCAATCTCGGAGACGAAAGTGCCGAATTGCTTCGCAGGTCCTCAACGCCACCGATCAAAGTCGTTCTCACTTCACTGCTGAACGAGATAAATGCTTACGACAAAGAGTTTGTCCTCGCTTTTGACGACTACCACGTCATCCACGAGCACGGCATTCATGACGCTCTGAGCTTTCTAATCGAGAGACTCGCGCCACATGCACACGCGCTCATCGCGACGCGTAGTGATCCGCCGTTTCCGCTCGGACGCCTGCGCGCTCGCGGCGAGCTAAAAGAGCTGCGCGCCAGTGATTTGCGGTTCGACAACACCGAGGCCGCCGCCTTTCTCAACGAGGTGATGAGTCTCGAACTAACGCCTCAGGACATCGCGGCATTGGAAGACCGGACCGAGGGCTGGATAGCGGGCCTGCAGCTCTCAGCTCTTTCGCTTCAGGGAAGAGCAAACCGTTCCGAACTGGTGAAAGACTTCGCCGGCGACAATCGCTTTGTTCTGGATTATCTGCTCGAGGAAGTGCTCAACTGCCAGACTGAAGAAGTGCAGGACTTTCTACTCCGTACCTCAGTCTTGACACGTCTGAACGGACCCCTTTGTGACGCAGTCACCGGCGATCAACGTGGACACGAGTTGCTGGAGCAACTCGACCGTGCAAATTTGTTTTTGATCCGCCTGGACAATCGCGGCGAGTGGTTTCGTTACCACCATCTTTTCGCCGATCTACTACGGTTAAAACTAAAGCAAAAACAGCACGGCGCAATTCATGAGTTGCAGATCAAAGCGAGTGAGTGGTGTGAAAAGAACCATCTAGCCGATGAGGCCATTCAGTACGCGCTCGCAGGTCAGGATTGGGATCGAGCGCTAAATCTCATCGAGCCGATTGCGTTTTCGATGATAAGTATGGGCGGCTTCCAACGGGTAAACAATTGGGTTGAGGCCATTCCCGAGTCCACCTTCAAGACTCGTCCCCTCATGTTTTCGTACTACCTTCCCACCCTGCTTTACAAAGAAGAGTACGACAAGATCGAGAAGTACCTGCAGATCATCGAGGAAGCTGAGCCAGAGGGTTTGCGCCTGCGACTGATGAGTCTCGTGTGGTCGACGCGTTCTTTGATCGCAGCGGTGCTCCATGAACCGGACAGAGCTGCAGAGTGTAGTCAAAAGGCGACAGACTTTTTGCTACCCGACGACATTACACAGCGTGCGGTCGTGTTTCAGACGCGAGTGCGCGCTACGTCTATTCACGGCGATATCAACGAGATCAGGAAGGCTTTGTTGTTGGCACTTCCCGTGTATCGCCAGGCTGAACATCTGATCTTTCAGGTTTGGGGACAGATGGCCCTTGGTCTCACCAACATCCTGCAGGCGCGTCTGAGCGAAGGGGAGGAAGATCTCAAGAGAGTTCAACAGTTTTCGAGAGATCATTTGAAAACCCGGCCGGAAACGCTGCTTTACACTTACGCGTTCCTTTGTGACGTCAGTCGCGAACGGAACGATCTGGAGAATGCAAAAAGTTATCTCAACGAAGCATTGACGCTCATTCGCCAGACGGGCCGCGAGTGTTTCCCAGGATTCACCGCCGAAAACGTAAAGGCGCTTGTACTCACGTTGGAACTCTGTGACGACGGGACTCAGGCGGACGTGCTAATCGAACAGGCTTTACGGCGCGTTAGACGATGGCGCAGCGAAGTAGTCGAAAAGCAATTGTCAGCTTTGAACGCGTTGCTCGCGTTACGTCGCGGTAACACGGGAGTCGTGAAGCGTTGGGCGGAAACGTCCGGATTCAGCGCCGAGGACGAAGCCAACTATCGAAACGAGTTTTGTCTTCAGGTTCTGGCTCGCTGGATGATTGCAACCGGAAAGGCAAAGCAGGCACTGCCGCTACTGGCTCGTCTATTGAAAGCGGCTCAGCAGGGAGGTCGGGTGCGTATTGCGATGGAAGTCATGATTCTTCAGGCATTGGCCCATCAGGCGCTTTCGGATGATGCTGAAGCAGTAAAAACACTCGAAAAAGCATTGATACTGGGGCAGCCGGAAGGTTTCGTGCGAACGTTCGTAGACGAAGGCGAGCCGATTTCGAAGCTGCTGCTCGAGTTATTGAAACAGAAAGGGAAGCGTTGGGAAACTGACCAGCCTGAGCTGCTTCGTTACGTTGTTAAGCTGAAAGATCTATTTGGTCCAAGTGCGCCGGTGCCGACAGCGCGTGTGCCGACGACTGAGACTGAAACATTGCCGTGGTGGTATGTTGAAGATCCTTTGAGTGAGCGTGAGTTGGAAGTTTTACAACACGTAGCGCGCGGACTCTCGAATCAGGAGATCGCCGATAAGCTCTTCCTCTCTGCCGGCACCGTCAAGCGCCACATGAGCAATATCTATCAAAAGCTCGACGTTCACAGCCGCACGCAAGCCCTCGAACGCGCCCGAAGCCTCAAGGTTTTAATTTAAACCGCAGATGAACGCGGATGAACGCAGATCAGCGTTTATCTGCGTTCATCCCGGGGCTTCATTTTATCCTTTCTTTGTAGTGTCTTTGACGAACTGCTTCACGAGTTTCTCGGTCGACTTGCTGATCTTCTTGTCGACGCCCTTCATCTCGAGCGTGCCGGACGCACGGCCGCGCCAGATAACCTGATTCGTTCGGGTATCGATAAAATCAACCATCAAGGTACCTTCTGAGTACTGGTCGACGCGAATGTTTCTGCCGCCAAACCAGCGTGGCGGGCCATAGCCGTAATCCTGCACGCTGAGTTTATTCTTCGTGGTCACGTAGTAAGCAATCACGAAATCAGCTTTCTCGGTCTCCATGCGGAAGCCATTCGCGATCAACTGCGATTCCAACCCCGTTCTAATGCGACCATCGTTCAAAGAATCTGTGGCCAGCGGATCCGTCGCTCCGCGTCTTTGGACCGCGAAACTGAACGTCTTCAGATTCGAAAACTGAAAGGTCCGGTCAAAGTCTGACTGCACTGTTTGCGCCGCTGCTGAACCTATCAGCAGTCCCAGCACCAATCCCAAAACACTCACTACTCTCATCGCCTTCATTGTCTCTCTCCTCTTAAAGTTAAATGGTTTAATTGCCAACAGGATTGATAATTAACCCTGTAAATTCTGTTCCTCTTCGCGTGCCAGATGTTCGTAATCAAAGTTTTCCATCGTCAGCGTTAGCTCCTCGCGTGGGTAATCCACGACGGAGCGCGCCAGGTAGGTTGGACCATTCGGCAGATCTCTAAACTCCGTCACGATCCGCACCGGTTTCTCATCAAAACTTGAATTGATTTCCACGCGTCGCTGCCGGCGAGTGTTCGCATCAAGCCAGACGATCATCCAATCGCCAGGCTGCAACACGTTTGTCGACTCGAGTCGTAACAGCGGCTCGGATGCGTTTGTCTCGAGCGTTGCTTTGGCGGTCTTCATGAACTCCTGCATTTTTGCCGGCGGGAGTTCGCCATAAGACTTCGCCAGTCTTTGCAGCGCCTCAATCAGTTTCTGCGCGTCTTCTTTCCTCTTCCTCGCGACCATCCCGCGGATGCCAAACTTCGGAAGCTTCGCTGATTCCTCCTGCAGCAGAAGCTGCACCACCGTGCCGTCCGCGGCGTAACGACTTGAATAAAGCTTCGTCGCCTTTACGTCGCCCTCCTTTCGGATCTGCGTTTGTGATTTCCATGTGTACTGCTGCAGTGCCATCGCATTTTGCTTTGCCGCGATAGCAAACTTCTGGTCCTGTCCGTAGGCCATGGTCCATGAACAAAGCATGATTGCCAGGCCAATTAGTCTCACGAGATTAGTTTTGTATGTGTTTGTATTCATTGCGGTTTTCCTCCTCTAAGTTGTTAATCAGAATCCTTTGTGAACAAGCTGCTTACGCAACGGTTTGCAAAAGGAGACGATCGCTCCTCCTCCGTTCTCAATGCGGCGTGAAGATAAGAGACGGGCGGGTGTAGTTACATATCCCGAAAGATACATTTTTAGCCGCGGATCGGATCAGCGTTTATCCGCGTTAATCTGCGGCTCAAAATACATCTTTCGGGCCATGACGCTGTCGGCTGGATGCTTTACCTTATTGAATTATGAACACGATAAATACAGACATAATCATCATTGGCGCGGGCCCGACGGGGCTTTCACTGGCCTGCCAACTCATTCGACACGGCATCGATTTCGTGTTGGTGGAAAAGAACGACACCGTCACACCCTTCTCGAAAGCGATCGGAGTTCAGGCACGAACGCTCGAGATTTACGATCAGATTGGACTGGCGAAGCCCGCGATTGAACGCGGCACGATTGCCAGTCGCGTGCGGCTAATAGAAGGCGGCGAGCTCCGGGGTGAAATGAATCTGGGAAACTTCGGCAAAGACCTGAGCCAGTATCCGTACATGCTGATGCTGGAACAGAGCAAAAACGAGGAACTGCTCTACGAGTTTGTTCGCAGTCACGGACGTGATGTGCGTTGGAACACAGAGCTCGAAAGTTTTTCCCAGGATGCAACCGGCGTGACAGCGCAAATGAAAACACCTTCAGGCGAATCGGAAACGATCAGAGGAAAGTTTCTGGCCGGGTGCGACGGTGCAAGTAGTCCTGTCCGTCAACGTTTGGGACTCACGTTTGGCGGCAGCACCTTCGAACGTCTCTTTTACGTGGCCGATGCGCGCGTCGACTGGGACTTTCCGCATGACGCGCTGCACGTTTGTCTGGCAAAGGAAGTTTTTGTCGCGTTCTTTCCGATGAAGGGCGAGCATCGTTATCGCGTTGTCGGCACGTTTCCGGAAAGCAAGAATGAGGAGCAGGGCGAAGTTGTGTATGAGGAGATCGAACGCGAGATTAAAGAGCAGGCAAAACTCAAGCTCGAATTGTCGGACGTGCGCTGGTTCTCGCTTTACAAGGTTCACTCGCGACGCGTGAACAAGTTCTCCGAAGGTCGCTGTTTTCTCGCCGGTGATTCAGCGCACATTCACAGTCCCGCAGGCGCGCAAGGCATGAACACCGGGATTCAGGATGCTTACAACCTCGCGTGGAAACTCGCGCTCGTCGTGAAAGGTATTGCGGGCGAAGAGTTGTTGGACACTTATAACGAAGAGCGACTCGCAAACGCACAACGATTACTCGAATCCACGGATCGCATGTTTGAGCTCGCCGCCGGCTCAAACTGGCTAATGAGTTTTATTCGCACGACGATTTTTCCACCAGTTGCGGGTTTCGTCGCGAGCCTGGAATCAGTCAGCAAGCGCGTGTTTCCGTTGATCTCGCAGATCGGAATCAACTATCGCAACGCTTCGTTGAGTGAACACACTGACGACGAGCGCGACGTCAAAGCGGGCGATCGCCTGCCGTATTTTCTGGTTGATGGAGAGAGCATCTTCGACAAACTGAACGAGCCGAAGTTTCATCTGCTCATCTTTTCAAACAGGAATCATGAAGACGTCTGCAAAGAGTTTTTGGACCAGTTCGGCACCCTGGCTGACTGCCTCGTTATTCCAATGAGCGCGGGGGTGACGGAGATCTTTGAGACAGAAGATGAGTTCAGCGTGTTCCTGCGGCCTGACAATTACATAGCATTCATTTCGTCTGAGATTCCGCCGAGCAACGTGGCGGAGTATTTGCAGTCCAGAAATATTTCGTAAGGTTTGTGAGTCATGATTAGAGAGAAGGAATTAGACAAGACGTTTTACGAGATTCAGGTTAAGGGTTACCTGGACGCGAGATGGAATGAGTTGTTTGAAGGCATGAACATCGCCTGGAAAGACAACGTGACTACAATCTCCGGCATGGTAGCGGATCAGGCAGCGCTGCATGGTCTATTGGCGCGTGTTCGTGACTATGGACTCGTGTTGCTGTCGATCAAATCGGCCACGGATTAATCGCATTTACGGATCATCCGCAAAATAAACCGTTTAATCTGTGGTTAAGTTAGTTCCTGACCAAATGTGATCCAGAAGCCGTTGAGATCGCGAATGATGATTTCACGCATCCCGTAGAACTTGTTGTTTGGTTCTTCAATCACGTCCACTCGATCCTTGAGTTGCGCGTAGACGGCATCGACGTCGTCCGTGTAGGCGTAGAGATCAACTTCACGTCGCCGCTTCGTGCTGGTCTCTCCGCCTTGATTGAACATCACCAAGCCGTTTCCAAACTTGAGGATCGCGAAACTCAAACCATCTGCGGTTCCATCGTCGTAGGTCTCAACTGCCCTGAAGCCGATACTCTCATACCACTCAACCGTCGCACGCACGTCAGGCACGTGAATCATCGGAGTAAGGTGTCTGGGGTCGTTTTCGTTCATGGAAATAGTTTCACGCAAAGGCGCAAAGGAAGCAAAGTACGCCAAGAGTAGACCATCCAAGTGTTTCCTTCCGACTTTGCTTCCTTTGCCTCCTTTGCGCCTTTGCCTCCTTTGCGCCTTTGCGTGAAATCTTCTTGTGCTAGAATTCGCCGCCAATGCCAACATCTACGCTTCCGGAAACGCAACGGCTCGTGTCACTCGACGTATTTCGCGGTATCACGATCGCCGGGATGGTCCTTGTCAATAATCCCGGCACGTGGGAACACATTTACTGGCCTCTCGCAACACGCAGCATGGCACGGTTGGACGCCGACGGATCTCGTGTTTCCATTCTTCCTTTTCATTGTAGGCGTTTCGATCCCGCTCGCCTTTGGTAAACGCCTGGAAAGCGGTGGCAGCAAACGCGATCTTTATTTGAAGATTATCAAACGCACGCTGATCATCTTCGCGATTGGTTTGTTTTTGAATGGTCTACCGTATTTCAACCTCGCTGAATATCGCATTCCGGGAGTGTTGCAGCGCATCGCAGTTTGCTATTTCTTCGCTTCGATCATCTTTCTTAACACCAAAGTCAGAACTCAGGTTGCGATCGCTATTGGTTTGCTTATTTTTTACTGGCTAATCGTAAAACTTGTGCCGGCTCCGGGTTTTGCTGCTGGAGATCTCACTAAAGAGGGAAGCCTGCCGTCGTACGTCGATCGCATCGTGTTTGGAAAACACGTCTGGGCGCAGGCAAAAGTTTACGATCCAGAAGGTTTCCTGAGCACGATCCCCGCAATCGCAACAACGTTGATTGGAGTATTAACCGGTACGTGGTTGCGCACAGAAAAAACGCGCTACGAAAAAGCTGCGGGTATGTTTGTTGTTGGAGCAGTCTGTGTTGCTGTTGGCTGGGCGTGGAACTCTTTCTTTGTGATCAACAAAGCACTCTGGACCAGTTCATACGTGCTTTTCACGGGCGGGCTGGCACTGCAATTCCTATCGATCTGTTACTGGCTTATCGATATCAAAGGTTATCGCCGTTGGGCCAAGCCGTTTGAGGTTTTTGGTCTAAATGCGATTGCTTTGTATGTGGTGGCTGACGTGATTGCGGTAGCGCTGGGTTTTCTGAAAGTCGGAGGGGTCTCGCTTGGATCGTGGATCTACACTCACATGTTTGCCTCATGGGCATCACCAAACAATGCCTCACTCGCGTTTGCTATCTCTTTTGTTCTCGTTTGCCTGGGATTGATGTGGATTCTCTACCGTAAAAACATCTTCCTCAAAGTTTAGTCCACAGATTTCACAGATTTCGCTTCGCTTCATCAATTAAAGCGTTGTTGTTTTCGTAACTCAGCGGTGCATCGCTCCCCGGCGGGTACTGGTGTTTTTGATAAACAGGGTAAGCCTCGGTGCGCAGGTGGGCCAGCATGTGATGCCCGCGTCGCGTCTCGCGCTCGTGACGCAAAGCTGAGATGTCGACCGGCGCCACGACGATCCGTTCGCCAGGTCCGGGCGACGCTTCGGCAAGCAGACGCCCATCAAAATCAACCACCTGACTGCCACCGGGCCACGAATAAGGTGGATAATGTTTGAGACTTGCGCCCTGATTCGCAGCGACGACGTAAGCCATATTCTCGAGTGCACGACAACGATTGACTACAGTCCACCATGCCATCGGCTCGGTCGCTCCCCACGGATCCATGTACGCTGACACCCTAATCAATACTTCGGCGCCGTTAACCGCGAGCTGTCTCATCGCTTCTGGAAAGAGCCAGTCATAACAGATTGCGCAACCTAGCTTACCTATTGGTGTGTCCGCGACTGGGAAGAGTGGTTCATCATAACCGGGTAGATCGTGTGGACTCGTGTGAACTTCGTAAGGAATCCACGTGTTCACTTTTCGATACTTGTAAAGCACGCCCTCAGGACCAATCAGACAGGTCGTGTTAAAGACGTGACCCGGCCACTTCTGATCGACTTCGAGCATCGAGCCGCTCTGAATGTATATGTCGTGTTCTTTGGCTTTTTGTTGCAGCCGTTCAGTGTGCTCGTTCGGGATTGGAATAGCGAGTTTATCGATCAACTCTGCGGCAGTGACGAAGACCGGCGCCGCGTGCGCAAATTCGGGGAAGACGACGAGACGCACGGGAAGAAACGGCGCCGCGCCCGCAACCGCCGAGTCGATCATCGAAAGAATACGATCGGTGTTCGCACGCATCCCACGTCGATCTGTTGGATTCGGTAGATCCGTCTGGCAACATGCAACTGAATATCGGATCATCTTGTAAATCCTGTTAAAAAGCCTGCAATCCTGTCTACTTGTGACGTAACAATCCGAGTATTGTAAGTTTCTAAATACCGTCTTCGTTTCTCGGTTAACGGATACCGCTCCGGCCACGCATACGGATACTTGCTCATACCATGAAACGGCAGTGGCCCAACCTGATCGGGACTCGCCGAATTAATATCCATCTCTTTACTAAACCCATCCGCATAAACCAGGAACGTTCGCGTCCATCCCTGCGGCAACGGCGGCAACTTGTCAGCGGCGAACGACAACGACAACTCATCACCCGGTCTCGAGATCACAAACATATCATCAGTCGTAAGCAACAACTCCTTCACGTCGCCCTCGCGCGTGTATCTTCCAGTCATCGCTTTCCAGGGCGACGTAAATGAGACTTGCTTGTAGTCGTAAGACAGGGGCTGTCGTCCGTCAGGAGAATGCTCGAGAGAAAAACCACGCCAGCGCAGATTCGCTACTGTCGGATCGAGTCGCGTCAACTGCACCGGAAAGTTTCCGGCTGAGGTGTCAACAAGGATCTGATCCCAGTAGATGCGCATGTTCGTAATAATGCGCACTTCACGACTCGGACTCAGGAACTTCCCGGTGAGATCCACGACCACGGTTTGCGGACGGCCAACAGGAATCCCAACATTCTCAATAACCGTGCGCCAGCGTCCCTGTTTGTCTTTCACCTGAAGCGCAGGGAAGTTAAGACTCTTTCCACTCTGTGAAGCCGCGAGATTGTCGCTGGACCACGCGTAATCAGTCCAACCTGTCAGCAACAACTTAACTTGCGCGGGCGTTCCAGCATCGAGCTTCAGCGTCAGTTCGTGGTTCTCTGCATAGCCACGTATCGACTGAAGCTTGAAATCATCCGGGTACTCCCGGTCGAGTCGCGCGATACGCGAAAGCACATCGTGACCGTGTTCATCAACCGCCGCCAGAGGCGGGTGAGCATCACGTGTCGAATATAACTTAAACGGCTGTGGCGGAACCGTAAGTCCTTCGGTGGGATAAACTTCGACGCCCTGCGGATGTGCCACGGAGATCAACTGGACCCGGTCGACAAACAGCGCTTCCTCGAGCTCGTTTGTCACCTTCAATTCATAACGTCCATTATTTTCACGTAACAGTTCGGGAGGTATGCGAACGTACTCATCCGGATCCGGCGTGTTAAAAATTCCGGGCGCATCCAGATGGCCCATCTCACCGCCACCCATGAAGTCTGTGACGAACACAAAACGTTCGCCATTCCAGACATACAGATAAGGACAGGACGACGGTTTGCGGTCCAACTCAACCAACGAAAGCGTCTTGTTGTTTGCGATCTCCGTTTCTGCCTGAACGATTCCCGCGGGCCACAACACACGCACCGCATCAACCGCCGTCCGCTTTCCAATACCAAAAGTAATATCGGCCGGAGCTGGAGCTGGAGAGGCAGAATACGTTTCGAGTTTCTGCGCAAGACTTCCGGCACGCATTTCGATCTTCGAACCGACGCCAATACGATTACTGACTTTGCCTTCCAGACCAACATGCAGCCAATTGTTTCTGTTGCCCCCTTCGTTGCGCGCGACCCTCAATAAGCCAGGGCTTCCGAAGACGATGTCGGTGTCACCATCGCCGTCAATATCGCCCGTCGCCAGCACATTCGCGGCACTCGCATTTATTCCTTTTGTCGCTTTTGAAGTCACGTCCGCCCAGGAGTCGCCGGTGTTACGAAGTATCCTAAGTTCTCCAGGGACTAGCGTGACGAGATCAAGCAGACCGTCGTTGTCGTAGTCGACGAATTGCGACGCGTGGTCGGCTCCGGCCATTTTTGTGACCTGAAAACGCTCTTTACCGTTGCTGAGCGCGAGATAACCGCTCGCGTCGAATAGAGAATCGAAATAAAAGTCGGTAAAACCGTCTTTGTTTACGTCACCGGCCGCAACGCTGGTTGCACCTTTGCGATCGCTTGCGGCAAGTCCGACTTCCGCTGCAACGTCGCGGAACGTGCCATCGCGCATGTTCCGCCAGAGCGAGATTTTTTCAGGTGAGGCAATGAGGAGATCGATGTCGCGACGGTTATCGAAGTCCGTGGGAACAATTGCGTAGGCTGACTCTTTATCGACAAGTTTCGCTGTCGCAGTTTGATCGCTAAACGTGCCGTCGCCGTTGTTTCGCAGTAGGAGATTTCCCTCGCCAGCGAGTAGTAGATCGAGATCGCCGTCGTGATCGAAGTCGACAAAAGCCGCGGACATCGCACGGTTTGGGGACGCGGGGATTTTAGCGGCGGCTGTTACGTCTGAAAAACTTCCATTGCCGTCGTTGTGATAGAGCGTGCCGGTGCCCTGGCGAAGAATGAAAAGATCGGGCTTCGTATCGTTGTCGTAATCACCCGCGACTGCTGCTGTTGCGCGAGCTGTTCCTGCCTTCGTAAGTGCACCAGCTTGTGTCTTAAGGTCAGTAAACTTGCCTTTATCGTTGCGCAGAAGACGTTGTCGACCGCCTGCTACATCGAGCAAGTCAAGATCTCCATCGAGATCATAGTCAAAGAGCAACACGGCACCGGTTGGTATATCTTCGGTTGTCGGAAGCGTAGGAGTAGCCAGGTCACCGGACGGTAGCAGTTCGAGGGTCGCATCCTGGAAGACAACTTCCGGAATAGCCTTATCAACGAGCTCCGGCTCCGCGCCAGTCGAAGCAATTGCTTCTGCATAACGGCCTTGTTCGAGATAGTTCGCGCCTAACGTCGTGCCCGTGCCGCGGTTCCGCAACTCCTGGAATTGTGCGATGACCTTCGTCCCTTCTGCTCGTTGATTCGCGCGCATCAAGGAGGTCCCAAGGTTGTAGAGTCCGGTAGCGTTGTAAGGTTCCGCGGCGACTGCAGTCCGGAGCACAGCTATCGCCTCGGTATACTTTCGCTGTTGCGCGTACAGTTGGCCCAGGTTTACATTCGCACCAACGTCGTTCGGATCAATCTGCAATACTTTTTGAAACTCGGTAATTGCTTCTTCCGTTCGGTTTTGCGTTTTAGCTGCGAGACCGAGGACGTAGTGCGGCTGCGGTGCTGTTGGTGCAGCGGCAATCGCGGCTTGTAATTCCTTTTGTGCGGCAGGTAGGTCCGGCACGTTGAAGAGCGCGATGCCGAAATTTATGCGAGCCAGAACGAGACTCGGATCGAGTTGCAACGCGCGGCGGAAAGCATCCGCGGCTTCCTTGTGTTTGAACTGCTCGAGCAGCGCCACACCGAGGTTATTCGCGCGATATGCGTCTTCGCGTGCCTTCGCTTTTGATTGCGCGTTTTGAAGATGAGCCGCCGTTGGGTTGATCAAATAAATCGCCGGCAAACAGATCGAGAGCGCCAGAATAAGAAGGCCAGTTTTAGAAAGTCTCATTGTGCTACATTGTGCGGAGTTTCCGGAAAACGCGCAAAGGTGCAGACTTGGCTTTGCCAAAAAAATCCTTCTTGGACAGGGTCAGTACCACCTCGCGGTAGCGGGTGGGTGCGCCGCAGGCAATCAATCACAACAGGCTGCGCACCCACCCGCTACCGCGAGGTGGTACTGACTCTGTCCAAGTACCTTATAAGCAAACAATCGGATCTATGAGGAAGACGACAATCATAACTTTGCTTGGGCTGCTTCTAGCGGTTAGCAGCTGCCGCCCGAGTACCAATCTCCCAACAAAATCTTCGCCGCAATACAACGAGCTGGTTCGAACGTTTTACATCGGCCTCGCAGCGCTCGAGGTCGGCCACGACGTTCAGGCCGACGAGAAACTCGCGCAGTTCACGCAAGTCGCTGCAGCGGAACCTGCCGGTTGGGCCAACTGGGGTTTGCTCGCACTGCGACAGAGAAACTACGACACCGCCGCCGAGCGATTCAACAAAGCCCGCGATCTCGCCCCCGATAACAGCCAGATCTTCTATTTGATCGGATTACTCGAAAGCAGTCGAGGCAATACAGCGCAAGCCATCACGGCTTTGCGCAAGTCGGTTGAGTTGGACCAGAACAACTTGATCGCTATTTACAAACTAGCAGAGGAAGTCGAGCGGCAGGGCGACGACAAGAGCGCTGAAGAATTTCAATCGCTCATTCAAAAGATCCTTGCGGCGCAACCTGACAACCTTGCTGCCCTCGTCGAACAGAGTCGCATTACCGCCAAGCGTGGCGACGGGGAGACGTTCAAGTCTGCGGTGGCGAAGATTGTTGCTCGATCATCTTCATGGCCTGACGAAGTAAAAGAACAGGTAAACGCCGTCGATGCGCTTGCAAAGAGCGGCGATCTGCGCGCCGGTGCAACGCGAACGAGTTTTCTGCGCAACGTCCTGATGCGTGTTCCTGAATACAGACGCAATCTCTCTGCGATCAAACCGCCGCCCGGTGAGGAAGCAACTCCCTTCAGACAATTCCTGAAAATGGAAGCACCAACGTTCACGACTGCGGCCGCAGATACAGGTCTTGTCTTTAAGTCTGAACAAATCGCGAATGTAGCGTCGAGTCAGCAGCAGTGGGTCGGCGGAATTGCGTTGAGTGGTTCAGGTGCGCCAACGATCGCCGTGGCGTCAGCGCGTGAAGTTCGTTTGGCTAGCGGCGCAACTTTTCCTTTTCCTGCGGGAACCTCAAATACAGCTCCGAGCATCAACGCCGTTCTCGCGATCGATTTCAGTTACGACTTCAAGACTGACGTCGTACTCGCCGGAGATGGCGGAGTACGTTTACTCCGGCAAGAAAGTCCGACTGCCTTCACCGACGTAACCGCAGAAACAAAACTTCCCGCTACGGTGCTCAACGGCAAATATCTCGGAGCGTGGAGCGCAGACATCGAGGCTGACGGCGATTTGGATATTGTCCTCGGCTCCGTGGGGGGAACTCCGGTTGTTTTAAGAAACAACGGTGACGCCACATTCACTGAGATTCAACCATTTGCCGGAGTCGCCGGATTGACGGACTTCGCGTGGGCTGACATCGATGCCGACGGCGATCCGGACGCTGCGTTGATCGATGGCGCGGCGAAGTTGCACGTATTCAGCAATGAACGTCAGGGGCAGTTCGCAGAGCGATCCGTAAACGCAGGTGGGGCGCTTGCGATCAATGTGATGGACGCCGATGACAATGGCGTGCTCGACTTAGTGGTTGCACAGAGCGACGGAACAATCGTCAGCATCGCAGATAACGATAAAGTTGGTTGGTCAGTCGAGGAACTCGCAAAGACAAACGCTGATGGTAAGCCGGCGAGTTTGCGCGTCGCTGACTTGGACAACAACGGCGGACTTGACCTGATCCTGTCCGGCGCGGGCAGCAAAGTCTGGCTAAACGATGGCAACGGTAAGTTCACCTCGATAAACGATCCCGTTTCTTCAGACCGAGTCTTCGATGTTTTTGATGTCAATAGTGACGGACGTCTGGATCTCATTGCCTTGTCTGGCGACGGTACTCCTCATCAGGCGATCAACAAGGGCACAAAAAACTATCACTGGCAGATCGTCCGTCCGCGCGCGAGTAACGCCGTTGGTGATCAGCGCATAAATCCGTTCGGTGTCGGTGGCGAGATGGAGATTCGCTCCGGCATGACGGTCCAGAAGCAACCGATTAGCGGGCCTTTGATTCACTTTGGGTTGGGCGAGCATGCGAGTGCCGACGTGATCCGCGTCGTCTGGCCCAACGGAACTGTCCGTGCCGAATTTGAAATCAAAGCCGATCAGGAAGTCTTAACTGAGCAACGTCTCAAGGCGTCGTGTCCGTGGTTGTTTGCATGGAACGGTAAGCAGATGGAGTTTATAAAAGACGCAGTGCCGTGGGGCTCAGCGATCGGCTTGCGCATCAACACGCTTGGCTCCGCAAAGATTGCGGCGACTGGCGAGTGGTACAAGATCCGCCGCGATCAACTCGTTCCGCACGACGGCTATTACGACATACGCGTCACCGCCGAGCTCTGGGAAGTTTATTACTACGACTACATCGGATTGATGCCGGTCGATCATCCGGAAGGCACAGAGATCTTCGTTGACGAGCGATTCGTCGTGCCACCTGCGAAGCTTGGTTTCACAACTGTCGCAACCCCAAAACCGATCAAGCAGGCGATCGACGACGACGGCAACGACGTAACGAGTCTGCTGAGCGCGCGTGATGGCAAGGCGTTGGACAACTTCGGACGTGGCCAGTTCCAGGGCTTGACGCGCGATCATTACGTTGAAGTTGATCTCGGTGATGACGCGCCAACCACCGGCCCGCTTTACCTGATCGCACACGGCTCGATTCACGACACCGAGTCGTCCGTGAACGTCGCCATCACGCAGGGAAATCGTTGGCGTGCGAAGAGCATGAGCGTCGAAGTGCCGGACGGAAATGGCGGGTGGAAGATCGCGCAGGAGAATCTCGGTTTTCCCGCCGGACGCAAAAAGACAGTTCTCTTTAATCTAACGGAACTATTTAAGCCGGGGCTGCCGCACCGCGTGCGCATTCGCACGAACCTCGAAATCTACTGGGACCACCTCGAATGGGCAGTCGGTCTACCGGATGCGCCCGTGAAGACGGTACGCTTAACACCTTCTTCGGTTGACCTTCATTTCCGCGGCTATTCCGTGGTTAATAAACCTGAATCCGGTGGGGCCCCGGAAGTTCCGGACTACTACAAGCTGTTCTCGACAAAACAGGCCTGGCGCGACCTCGAGGGTTATTACACTCGGTTTGGCGAAGTCGGCGAGCTGCTAAAGGAGATCGACGACCGCTATGTGATTGTAGCGGCAGGAGATGAGATGTCTTTTCGTTTCCCGGAATTGCCACCGCCGCCCGCCGGCTGGGTCCGAGATTTCATACTAATGGGGGATGGCTGGATTAAGGACGGCGATTATAATTCGACGTTTTCAAGGACGGTACAGCCGCTACCGCATCACGCGCAACAGGAATACGAGACCCCGCCGGGCAAACTCGAAGACGAAGTCGTCTACAAGCGTTTTCCGGAAGACTGGGAGAAGTATCACACGAGGTACGTCGCGCCTGATGTTTTCCGAAACGTCTTGAGGTATCGATCAAGGAAATGATTGGTGGTAAAGCTCCCAGAATTATCCTAATAGTCTGCTTTGTTGCGTTGCTGGCAACGCCGCTCGTGCTCAAGCGACTCGCAAAGAATCGGGAGGTTGGCCAGGTAGATCGTTCGAGCGCGCTGGCCCGCTACGGTTTTTATCTACAGGAAGTCTCGCAAGACTCGAAAGTCAATTTCACACATCAGGCGCCCACGTTGGACCAGCGGCTGAATCACATCATGCCGCAAGTGGCCTCGATGGGCGCGGCTGTGTCTGTCGTAGATTTCAATCGCGATGGCTGGTCGGATCTTTACGTTACGAACAGCGGCGAGGGAAGTAGAAACGCACTCTTCAAAAACAATCAAGATGGATCGTTCACTGATGTCGCAGCAGATGTCGGCCTCGCAGATCTGAATCAGGTTGGAACCGGCGTTTCGATGGGTTCCGTTTGGGGCGACTACGACAACGACGGTTACGAAGATCTTTTTCTTTACAAGTGGGGCAAGCCCGAGCTCTTTCACAACGACGGCGGTCAGAAGTTTTCACGCGTCACTGACAAGGCTGGATTGCCCGCGTGGGTCAACGCCAACACCGCCGTTTGGTTTGATTACGATCGTGACGGGCGACTCGATCTTTTTCTCGGTGGCTATTACTCGGAAGACGTCGATCTCTGGCACTTAAAGAACACGAAAATGATGCCGGAGAGTTTTGAGTATGCGAAGAATGGCGGGCGCAAGTATCTCTTCCACAACCTCGGCGACGGAGCATTCGAAGAAGTCAGTCAGAGGGCCGGCATCGACACGCGACGTTGGGCGTTAGCCGCAACCGTTGCGGATTTGCGGGGCACCGGCAATCAGGATCTATTCATCGCAAACGATTACGGAATCTCCGAACTCTACTTCAACGACGGCAAGCAGTTTCGCGAAGTTGGCAATCAGACAGGCGTTGGCTTTTCACCCAAGAGTGGTATGAACGCCTCGGTGGGCGACGTTCTCAATCAGGGGCGTTATGCGATCTACGTTTCAAATATCTCTGAAGAAGGCGTTCTGATTCAGGGAAATAATCTCTGGGTGCCGCGCGATGGAACAAATGGCGATTCGATCAAGTACGACAACCTCGCGCGCGCGATGGACGTGGAGATTGGTGGTTGGAGTTTTGGGGCGCAGTTTGGTGATATCAACAACGACGGCACGCTCGATCTTTACCTCGTCAATGGTTACGTCTCCGCCGATCGCAATCAGAACTACTGGTACGACTTCTCGAAGATCGCGGGAGGCAACTCGACGATCATTTCCGATGCAGCACATTGGCCGGCGATGGATGGTCGCAGCTTGTCTGGTTATCAACAGAAAAAAGTCTGGCTTAACGATGGCGCCGGCAAGTTTGTTGACGTGGCGCAGGCAGTGGGAGCGAGCGATGTTTTTGACGGGCGTTCCGTCGTGATGGTCGATTTGTGGAATCGTGGGGTGCTCGACGTTGTAGTTGCAAATCAGAAAGGGCCGTTGCTGATTTATAAGAACAATGTGACGCCGGAAAACAAGTGGATCGACTTCGATCTCGAGGGCGCGACGAGTAATCGCAGTGCGATCGGAGCCGAGGTTCGTTTGTTTTGGGATGGACGGCAGCAGGTGCAGCAGGTTTCAGGAGGCAGTGGCTTTTGTTCGCAAAGCCAGCGCCGCTTACACTTTGGGCTCGGTAAGAACCCACAGATCGAGAAGGCCGAGATCCGTTGGCCGTCTGGGAAGATTGAAACGATCGACAAACCTGAAACCGGACGCGTTTACAGGATTAAAGAAACCGCATAACCGGACGTCTCCTTGGAGTGCGGTGCCTTGGCACCGCTTTGGTTATTCAACCTGATACCAAAGCGCCGCCAAGGCGGCGCACTCCAAGGAGGTTTCCAAAACTAACAGCATGAGTGAATCCACGATTCAACCTGTCGGTTCCTCGACTCTTGACGTTCCGGTCAAGGGGAGTTGGATTCGTCTCGATAATCGCTACATCCCGCCGCTATTCATCACTTTCATCCTGGTTGTCGGTCATCTCTTCTACGGGATTCTCGAGAGTTATGAGCGAACGGCAATAGCGATTGTTTGTGCACTTGTAACCGAACTGGTACTGGGTCGAATCTTTTTCGGCAAGTGGCTCAATCTCTCAAGTGCATACATCTCAGGGATCAGCGTCGGCATACTCCTGCGTTCGCCGGCGTTCTGGCCGTACGCATTGTGCAGCGTGCTTTCGATCATGTCGAAGTACGTATTACGTGTGAAAGGCCGTCACCTTTGGAACCCGTCGAACTTCGGCATTTGTGTGTTGCTGTTTCTGGCGCCCGAGTCGGTCGCGGCTTTGAGTGTGCAGTGGGGAAACTTCAAATGGCCTTTGCTGGTCATCTGGATCCTCGGTTCGATCATCATCTACCGCGCGAAGCGAATTCATATCAGCGCTACGTACGTCGCGTCGTTTTTTGCGTTTGCGTTCCTGCGTAGTTGGATAACGGGCGATCCGTGGTTCGCTGAGATCGCGCCGATTACGGGACCGATGTACCAGCTCTTCGTGTTCTTCATGGTGACGGATCCGAAGACGACGGTGAAGTCGAGGAAGTGGCAGTGCATCGTTGTGTTTTTCGTTGCGTTTGTCGAGATGTTGTTGCGGCTCAATCAGGTTGTGCACGCGCCGCTTTACGCATTGTTTCTCGTTGGACCAACGGCGATGCTGATTGAGATCTGGTTGGAATCTGGCCGATTAAGAAGTTTCTCCCGCGGCGACGCGACGGCGCAACGACCTGGCTGAATCTTTTCTTTGCGCCGTTGCGCCGCTGCGGGAGAAATCCTTCGTTAACTATGATCAGATATTGGCTTCTAATAGGTTTGGCGTTTCTGTTTTGTTCCTGTAAGCAGCCCGCCTCCAATGCGCCGGCTGCGAACGCGCCCGCTGAGCAAGTCGCGGCGGCTTCGCCTTCGCCGAGTCCGACACCACCACGTCCTTCCGGAAACATCGAGTTCACTGACGTCACTGCCGAAGCCGGCATCCGTTTCAAACACAACAGCGGCGCGTTCGGGAAGAAGTATCTCCCGGAAACGATTGGCGCCGGGGGTGCATTTCTCGATTACGACAACGACGGCTGGCAGGACATCCTGCTCGTCAACTCGATGGACTGGCCCGAAAACAAAAAGCGCAAGTCATTTCCCGCGCTCTATCACAACAACAAAGACGGCACGTTCACAGACGTAACTCAACAGGCAGGCTTGGGCGTTGAGATGTACGGCATCGGCGTCGCAGTCGCTGATTACGACAACGACGGTTACGACGACATCTACGTCACCTGTGTTGGTCCAAATCGTCTTTTCCGTAATCTTGGTGGCGGGAAGTTTGCCGACGTGAGCGCGCGCGCAGGGGTTAACGATCCGGGTTTCTCAACCGGCGCCGCCTGGTTTGACTATGACAACGACGGCAAACTCGATCTGTTTGTCGGCAACTACGTCGACTGGACAGTGCAGACTGATCAGCATTGCACCCTGGACGGAAAAAACAAGTCGTATTGCACACCGCAAACTTACAAGGGACAAAGCGCGACGCTGTATCACAATCGCGGCAACGGGACCTTTGAAAACGTCACCGCTAAAGCGGGCGTCGCCGATCCGGCCGGCAAGACGTTGGGTGTTGCCTTGCTCGACTACGACGACGACGGCTGGATGGATCTCTTCGTCGCTAACGACACCGAACCGAACAAACTCTACCGCAACAGTCACAATGGCACCTTCACTGACAATGCCGTAATCGCAGGAGTTGCTTTCAGTGAATCCGGCACAGCACGCGCTGGAATGGGTGTCGACGCGGCTGACTACGACGGTTCGGGCAAACAGGGTGTCGTGATCGGTAACTTCACGAACGAGAGTATCGCGCTCTACCACAACGATGGTTCCGGATTGTTTACTGACGAAGCACCGGCTTCCGGAATCGGCAAAGTTTCGGCGCAGTCGTTGACGTTTGCGATCTTCTTCTTCGATTACGATCTTGACGGAATGCTGGACGTCTTCGCGGCTAATGGACACGTTTCGGACGACATTAGCGTCGTTCAGCCAACGGTGAAATACGCGCAGTCGCCGCATCTCTTCCGCAATCGCGGCAAGAAAAAGTTTGAAGAAGTGACTGCAAAACTCGGGCGCGCCATCAATCGAGCCATTGTCGGCCGTGGGGCGGCTTACGGCGACTTCGACAACGACGGCGATCTCGATCTTCTTCTTACAACAAACAACGGCCCGGCGCGTCTACTCCGCAACGACAACGCGAATCAAAACGATCTGTTACGCGTGAAAACGGTCGGCGCTAAGGCGAACCGCGATGGAATTGGAGCTAAGGTCGTCGTGAAAACGTCGAAAGGTAAAACGATTTTCGGCATGGTGCGAACAGGTTCGAGTTATTGTTCGCAGTCGGAATTGCCTTTGACGTTTGGATTAGGTAAGCCGGAAGAGGGAACTACTCTGAATCTCGAGATTAGTTGGCCCGGAGGACAGAAAGAAACGATCCCCAACATCAAACCGAATCAGTCGATTGTTGTTCTGGAAGGGAAGGGCGTAACAACGCAAGAACCGATTGTCTTCGTTCGCACACCACCGGCGCCTTCGCCCTCACCGTCTCAACCTGTAAGTAAGTAAGAGTCTGATCGATGCCACTGTAGGGGCGGCCCCCAGTGGCCGCCCTCGATTTGAATGGGCTTGTGAATGCAACACTGAATAAATCGAGGGCGGCCACGGAGGGCCGCCCCTACAGTTACGCCCTATGCCGGCCTCCAGCTTCAATTATTGTTTCTCTTTACCGAGTTTATCCGCGTCTTTCTTGATCAAGCTGCTGAGTTGAATGAAGCTCTCGAGATCGCGTTTCGCCCGAATCAATTGCTGCGCGTCGACGGTGTTCGGATTCTCGATCATCGGGTTGGTGACAAAGGCTCGGATCTCCTTACAGAGCTTGATAAGCGAGTCCTTGATCTCCGGCTCCGCTTTCTCTTTCACAGGCGCGTCTTCAGCAGATAAGCCCAGGTACAGCGACGACTGAACGCGGGTGCCTCGCTTCTTGATCTCCGTCATCGATTCAGAAACAAAGTGATAATTAAGCGCGTCTTTAGACGAGATGGCACGAGCGATTTCGTTATGTAGCGTTAAGATGCGAGTGAAATCCTCTTCGGTCTGCGCCATCAACGCTTCGAGCTGGCGTCGATCTTTGGGTGCGTTCGGTTCCTTACCGAAATTTCTGAGTTGCCACTCGCGGCGACTCATGTCCTGCTGACGAACGCGCGCGTTATTAGTGCGGTTCACAGTAGGCTGCGGAGCTGAAGGGGCTTGGGAAACAACGGGGACTGCGAAGAGCAGGAGGGTGAGTGTAATTAAAAGAAAACGACTCGCGGTATGCTGAGTATCCATAGCAAACCTCCCGGATTTGTGTGTCGGGAGTATACTCCTGATCGATCCACATTACACAGATAATGACGGTTGAACTACAAAAGGTGTTGACGGATCGTTAGCTATGTACTAATTATTCTTATCGATTTCCCTTTTTGAATCTGGCCCTGATCTTCTGACATATTTTCCCTCCAGGCGCACAGCGCCGGCGGCTTCGTGATGCGACGAATCGACTTAAAGAAAGCAAATGTGGCTCGTTCAAACACGATCCGCAATATCAATCGTCAGATCGTTCTGAACTACGTTCGGGAAAGAGGGCCGATTTCGCGTGCTGAAATTGCACACGAAACCGCGCTGCAGCGTTCGACCGTCTCATTGATTGTTGAAGAGTTGCGAGTTGAAGGACTGATCGAGGAGTTGAGCGGAGAATCAACCGGCGGCCGGCCTCCGATACTTCTTTCTCTACGTACCGCGGATCCTGTAGCGATTGGAGTAGATCTCGGCACAACGCGGACGATCGTGGCTTCAAGCGATCTCGCTGGTCGAGTGTTGGATCAGGAAGAGTTTGAAACCGATCCGGATGCCGAAAAGACCACAAATGCGATTATCGATCGCGCTCAAAGACTCATCAGAAGAAACAAAGGCACGATAGAAGGCATCGGAGTCAGCTTGCCCGGACTCGTCGATCCAGACGGTAAGGAACTGTTTATTCCCACATTCAACTGGCGCGACATTCCTCTCTCACGCGATCTGAGTGCCGCGACTGGATTACCGGTAACGATGGACAACGACGCGAATGCCGCAGCACAGGCTGAGCTGTGGTTTGGCCGTCCTGAAATTCGCGAAGTGCGAGATTTTATTCTTGTTCTGGTCGAAGGTGGTGTTGGTACAGGGATCGTTTTCGACGGCCAGGTCTATCGCGGCGACAATGGCTCCGCTGGCGAGTTTGGACACATGACGATCGGACAGGGCGCTCCCGTAGAGTGTGCCTCCGGAAGTCGTGAGTGCTGGGAAGCGTTTGCTTCAGAACGCTCCGCGCTCGCTAGATTCAAGAGTTTATCTGGTGGTCGAAACGGAACCGCCACGAAAAACTTCGGTCACTTAATAGATCTTGCGTTACGTAGCGACGGCGCCGCTAGGACTGCGCTTAAAGAAACTGCTAACTACCTTGGCATCGGCATCGCAAACCTCATTCGCGGGTTGGCGCCTCAGGCGGTGATTGTAGGTGGTCCCATCGTCCGTGCATGGCCCGTGATCGAAACTGACATTCGCAGGAGCGTGGAAACAACTATCTGTCGCGGTCTTCCCTCCACACGGATAATCGCCTCAACTCTTGGTCCGGAACCCACCTTGATGGGCGCTCTGAGCCTCGTTCTGGCAAGCAAGTTCGCATCCGCTTCAGTAACCTAATTCACCCACCTTTTGTCTACTGTCCGAACAAAGCTTACCCTGGCTTTTGTCGGGCTATTGAACAAAGCCCTAGTTAAAATGGGCTATTTACCTCAACATCAAACAGCAAAAGCAAAAAGTTCTTGACAAGAAATTGGTTTGGTATTAAATGCTTTTGACAACCACTGCAACAAAGTAGCTTCAGAACAGTAACTAAGGATTTACTCACAAGGGTATCGGGCAACTGAAAAAGTTCGTGATTCCGTTAGCGGAAATGCCGAGGAGGTGTTGTATGTCGCTTAGGTCTTGGATGCAGGCTTCATTGCTTCTACTGTGTATCGGTCTCCTGGTCGGCGTGCATGCACAGTCAGCCACCACAGGAAACATCACGGGTACAGTCAGAGACCCGCAAGGGGCGGCTGTGCCAAAAGCAGAGGTGACGATCACCGAAGAGAAGACGGGAGTCTCTCGGACGATCACCGCAACTGAAGACGGCTTCTACACCGCCACCAGCTTGCCCGCGGGGATCTACACAATCAGCACATCTCCTGCCGGCTTCAAAAAGACGCTCTCTACTGGCGTCGAGCTTCACGTTAATGAAAACAAAACTGTGAACCTCGATTTGCAGGTAGGCCAGGTAACGGAAACTGTTACGGTCACCAGCGAAGCGGCGCTGGTCGAATTACGCAGCGGCGAAGTGAGCAGTCTGATCACTGAGAAACAGGTTACTGAGTTGCCGCTCAACGGTCGCAACTATGCACAGCTTGCCTTGATGGTTCCCGGCGTTTCACCAGTTACGCAGTCAGGCGCGGGGGGCGCGTTTGCAACTCGCGGAACCGGACTGAACGCCGGCGTTGACATGTCTGTTAACGGCAACCAGTCAAACTCGAATCTGTGGACCGTGGACGGTGTCAACAACATGGACGTCGGCTCGAACCGAACGTTGCTGGTGTTTCCGTCGATCGACTCGATTCAGGAGTTTCGTGTCGAGCGCAACAGCTTCAGCGCTGAGTTTGGACAGGCGCAGGGGGCGGTGGTCAATCTGATCACTAAAGGTGGTGGCAATGAGTTTCACGGCGGTCTCTTTGAGTTTTTCCGTAACGATGCTCTTAATGCCAACAACTTTTTCCTGAACCGATCGGGTCAGCCCAAGCCACAGTTGGAGTACAACAACTTCGGTGGCAACTTTAGTGGTCCAATCGTGAAGAACAGAGTGTTCTTCTTCTGGTCGGAAGAGTGGCGCCGCGAGCGACGCGGGCAGGTCCTTTCCTCGAAAGTGCCTACTGCTGCAGAGAAGAGTGGCGATTTCAGCGCGTTCACAATCCAGAATGGCAGACGCGTTCCACTTCTTACCGGTCCGACACAACGCCTTGCTCCCAACTCGGATGTCTTCATTCCGGTTTTGCCGCATTTCCCGGGCATGACTTGTGACTCGCGCAACGAGTTGAATGTTGGCCCGAATCCGGTCGATCCCGGTTGCTTCCCGGGTAACAGAATTCCGCAAAATCAACTTAGCCCGGGCGGACTGGCCTTCATGAAGTTATTCCCGAATCCGACCGGCCCCGGTATCTCAGACTGGGCTACGTCTACGCTCCAGCCAATCGATACTCGTCAAGATTCGATTCGTGGAGACATAACGATAAATGACAGAACAAACCTGATGGTTCGTTACATCAACGAGAAGTGGGACCACAAGGGCGCTTCCGGTAATTTCTGGGGGGATTCTGCGTATCCAACGATCGCTTCTGACTGGAGCCAGCCGAGCCACAGCTTTGCAGTTAAGCTGACGAACACAATTACCTCGAAGGCGGTTAACGAATTTCAGTTTTCGATAGCCGGCAACGACATCATCATCACCACTTCGCCTGAAACACAGGCGCTCGAGGACGAGATTGCTGGTGCTATTCCGACCGTGTTTCCGAAAGCCGATGGCGATGTCGGCGGCGCAGTTCCTTCATTGTTCTGGGGCGTTGATGGCTACTCGAACATCTGGCACCAGGCACCCTGGGCCAATCGCGAGGACCTGTACATTTGGAAAGATGACTTCTCGCTGGTGAAGGGCTCGCACGAATGGAAATTTGGCGGTCTCTTTAGTCACAACTTCAAAGATGAGCCAGGCGTTGGCGGCGCGGGCGGCAATCAGCAAGCCACCATTCAAGGTTGCGGCTCACAAACGGGTACCTGCATCGGCGACCTGTTGCTGCGCAATACCATCATTCCAGACTATCAGGAGATCGCAAATACCGAGATTGCGGAGGGACGTTGGCGCGACTTTGAGTTCTATGCGAACGACACGTGGAAGCTTCATCCGCGCGTGACGCTTACTATGGGCTTGCGTTACTCGGTCTTCACCCCAGCATGGGAGAAAGACAATCGCATTTCCAACTTCTTACCCAGCCTCTACAACGGCCTTGATTTCAACACGGGTCTGGTCACATCCGAAGAGGGAATCGGATTAGGATTAGGTCGGTCCCTCGTCAGTACTTACAAGAAGGGTTGGCAACCGCGAGTTGGCCTTGCCTGGGATGTTCATGGAACAGGCACGACCGCGGTAAGAGCAGGGTTCGGCCGCTACATGAGCCGTTCAAACGTGATTGAAGATCTGCTGCGTTTGACCGGTAATCCGCCATGGACCACAACCGTTCGCTCCACTGGCGGTACATCACTAGCAACCTGTAACACCTGTCGCAGCCTCGATACGATCAACCCTGGCGTGGCGAACAACGTCGCCGGAGTAGATCCAAATGCCGGGTTTAATGCTGTCGATCCAGACTTCAGGCCGCCCGAGAGTTACCAGTGGAACCTGACCATCTCGCATCAGTTGTTCAAGGACACGGTGCTGGAAGCGTCGTACATCGGTAATCACGGCCTGCATATCTGGCGACGCAATGTAAATCGAAACGATATCGCTCCGGACAAGGCCTGTTTCGGTCCCGCGTGCGACGGCTCGAATCGCTCAGCGCGCCTCCAGATTGCGCGTGCGGTGCTCGACGAAACAACTGCTGATGAAGGCCGGCTGATTGCAGATAACCGGTTATTTAGAGGTATCGGAAACGTCACCACTGACGAGTCCAATGGTAACTCGAGCTATCACGCGATGCAGTTGTGGCTCAACCGCCGCTTCACCGAGCGTCTGGCATTCCAGGCTGCATACACCTGGGGACACGCAATCTCTGACGTTGCGTTAACCTCATTCACAAACACCACCAGCGATCCATTCAACTTTGCTCTTGATAAGGGAGACGCTGATTTGGATCGAAGACATACGTTCGTGGGTAACGTGGTCTACGTGTTGCCATCCTTCAAGAGCTGGGGAAAGGCAGCCGAGCTTACTTTAGGTGACTGGCAGTTAAACGCAATCGCTTCGCGTTTTGGCGCCACTCCGGTCGACGTCACGACTGGCGTTAATACTGTGGGTACCGCCGCCGTCGTGGGGCAGCGTCCAAATTACACTGGACAGCCGCTCTATCTGGATACTAATGATTCCAGGCTACACCTGAATCCCGCGGCCTTTGCGAGACCGGCGGCCGGACAACTCGGAACCCTCGGCAGAGGTTCTGTCCGAGGAAAACCGATCACCAATATCGACTTCTCGATGGCGAAGAATTGGAGATTCCGCGAGCGTTATGGATTCCAGTTCCGTGCGGAGTTCTTCAACGTTTTCAATCACGCCAACTTCGTTGGGTATGATCTCGATATTCGAAATTCCACTTTTGGCCAACTGAATAACACTCAGGCGTCGAGAGAGATCCAACTCGGTCTGAAGTTTACCTTCTGATATACTCCCCAGCGATCAGAACCGAGACCAACCATCCACAGATTACGCAGATTAATTCATCTGTGTAATCTGTGGATGGTTTTTGGGAGTTATCATTAACAGATGTACCTGCGGTTTGCCTCCATTTCTCTCCTGCTTTCGATCTTCTTCTTTCAATCACAGGGGGATCTGTTTCGTAAACACTACGAGGCCGCCAACGCTGCTCATCGCGCCGGCAACTACGCTGCTGCCGAAACTGAATTCAAAGCCATTCTCGGCCAAGCCTATGAACGGCTCGGCAAGATTTATTCAGCGCAAGGTAAATATCAGGCATCGATCGAAGCGTTTGAGTCGGCGAACGCTACGCGGCCCGGTTCACCGGATGCCTGGATTGACCTCGCGATCGCTTACTTTCATGCCAGCCAATATCCGAAGGCGATCGATCCGCTACAACGCGTGATTGCTGCCAATGCGCAAAACTCGATCGCACATCACATGTTGGGCAAAACATGGTTCATGATGGGTGAGTTTGAGAAGGCGACCAGCGAACTCCAGGAAGCATTACGGTTAACACCCAACGATTACGATGCCGAGTACACGCTTGGTCTCTGTCACCTCAAAAGAAAAGACTTGCCCCGGGCAAAACAGCTATACGAACGAATGGCGGATCGACTCGGCAATCGTCCCGCGTTGCGTGTGCTCATCGGACGCGCTTATCGCGAGACCGGATTTCTGGCAGAGTCAATTGAGGAGTTCAAAAAAGCGATTGCTCTCGATCCGAAGTTTCCACGAGTTCATTACTATCTTGGTCTCACCTATTTATATAAAGACGGCGCCGCCCGAATTCCTGATGCGACGGAAGAGTTCAAGATTGAGCTCGCCGCCAATCCGGAAGAGTATTTCGCCAATTACTATTTGGGCATCCTTTACATCATGGAACGGAAATTCGAGCCGGCGATCGCTTTGCTCGAGAAAGCCGGGAGCAAGCAACCGAATAATCCGGATCCGTATTTCCACCTGGGACAGGCATACCAGGGAGTGGGAAAACACAAGGAAGCGGTCGACGTGCTTCAGAAGACGATCGCACTTAACCCTTCACTCTTACATAATGATTACCAGGTGACGACGGCCCACTACCGGCTCGGGCAGTCTTTGCTGAAAGTTGGTCGCACCGTAGAAGGACAAAAAGAGTTGAAGCTTGCTGCGGACCTCAAGGCTAAGGGTTTCAAGTTGGATGAAAAGCGGCTTGGTGCTTTTTTAGGCACCGACACAACAGCTCAAAATGCCAAGAGCGAACTGGTCAAGGCCGAGGGAATTATCGCCGATGCGGTTCCACTCGATCCCGCTAAGGCAGAGAAACTCAAGGCCGAAGAAACTTATTACACAAAGGTAGTCGCCGCCGGTCACAACAGCATCGGTCTCTTGCGCGCAGAACGACAGGATTTCAAGGAAGCGGCAACACAGTTCGCGCTTGCAGCGAAATGGAACCCAAACCAGGAAGGCCTGAATTTCAACCTCGGTCTAGCCTATTACAAATCCGAGTCGTACAAGGAAGCGATCCCGGCACTCGAAAACGAACTCAAGATTAATCCAACCAACATCGGTATCAAACAGTTGTTGGGACTGAGTTATTTCATGACTAGCGACTACGCGAAGGCGGCGGCGCTGTTGACCGAAGTCACGAGTGTAAAGACGAAGGATGCGGCGCTTTACTATCCGCTTGCCCTCTCTTTGATTAAGGACGGCAAGCTCGACGATGCAAACCGCATTATTCAGCAGATGGTGGCGGTTGGGGCGAATACTCCCCAACTTCATATTCTATTCAGCCAGGCACATTACGAACGCGGCGAAGTGGATAAGGCGCTCGCAGAGTTGCAGAGCGCGCTCAAGCTCGACAACAAAGTACGGTTGGCTCACTTCTACGCCGGGTTGATTCATCTAAAAGCGGGAAAATTTCCGGAAGCCGAGCGCGAGTTTAAACTGGAACTGTCAGTAAATCCGAATGACTTCCAGGCTCGGTATCATCTGGCGTTCGTGGTGTTGGCCCAACAGGAGAGTGAACGCGGCATTGCGATGATGCGGGAGATCGTTCGCGAGCACCCTGAATTTGCAGATGCTCGTTACGAACTAGGCAAGGCGTTGCTGCAAAAAGGTGACGTGAAGGGCAGCATCGAGAATCTCGAAACTGCGGCGCGTTTGAAACCCGATCAGGCTCACGTTCATTATCAACTCGGCCGTGCTTACATTACCGCAGGACGCAAAGTCGACGGCGAAGCTCAGCTCGAAAAGTCCAAGGAATTGAAAGAGAAGGCGCGCACCGCGAATGAATAGTGTTTCGCGCAAAGGCGCAAAGGTACAAACAAAGGCGCGAAGAAGTCGAGTGCTTTTCATGCTTTGCGCCGTTCTTTGTATCTTTGCGTCTTTGCGTGAAACATCTTCGTCAAGTCTTCAAAGACCCAAAATACTTTTCACCGACATCACTGCTCAGTCCGGCGTCACTTTCAAACACGTCGCTTCACCCGATAAAAAGTACATCGTCGAATCGATGAGTGGCGGCGTGGCGATGTTTGACTACGACAACGACGGCGATCTCGATCTTTATTTCGTCAACTCTTTGACAGTCGATCTCGTCAAGACGAAGGGAAAAACAAAGAGCGAGCTTTATCGCAACGAAGGCAACGGCAAATTTACCGAAGTCGGCGAAAAGGCAGGCGTCACCGACATCGGCTGGGGAATGGGCGTGGCTGTCGGCGATTACAACAACGACGGCTTTGAAGATCTCTACGTTAGTTGTCTTGGACCGGATCATCTCCTGAAGAACAACGGCAACGGCACCTTCACCGACGTGACCTCAAAAGCCGGCGTCAACGATCCGCGTTGGACCACCGGCGCGTCGTTCGTCGACTACGACAACGACGGCGACCTCGATCTGTTCGTTGTGAACTACGTCGATTTTGACATCAACAACCTCCCCGAATTTGGCCAGGGGAAAACTTGCACGTACAAATCGATCCCGGTGCAGTGTGGTCCAAGAGGCTTGAAGGGGGCTGGCGACTCGCTTTTTCGAAACAACGGCAACGGCACGTTCACTGAGGTTTCGAAGCAGGCAGGCGTTGTGGACGAGCCCGGATATTACGGTCTCGGCATCCTCACCGGCGATTTCGACGACGACGGCCTAACGGATATTTTTGTCGCAAACGACTCGACGCCGAACTTTTACTATCGAAATAAAGGAAACGGCACGTTTGAAGAGATCGGATTCACTTCCGGCACCGCGGTGAACGAGAACGGGAGTGAACAGGGAAGCATGGGCGTGACCGCCGGCGATTACGATCACGACGGCAAGCTCGACATCTTCATCACAAACTTCGCCGACGAATACAATACGCTCTATCACAACGACGGGAAGAACGGTTTTACGGATCTTTCCTACGCGACGAAGGTGGCGGCGGTGAGTTTGCCACATGTCGGATGGGGCACGAAGTTTTTTGATTACGATAACGACGGCTGGGTCGATTTGTTTGTTGCGAATGGACATGTCTATCCGCAATTGCCGGCCTATCGTCAGCCGCGATTGTTGCACCGGAACAATCGCGACTCGACGTTTAGTGAAGTATCTGCGGAGTTTGGTACTGTGCTGACTGAGAATCGCGCGAGCCGCGGAGTGGCTTTCGGCGATATCGACAACGACGGCGACATCGATCTGATGATCGGAGATCTCGATGGACCACCGCAACTGTTGCGTAACGACGGCGGAAATGGAAACAACTCGATACTCGTCAAGCTTGTAGGGTGTGAAGAGCAATCGCAGCGGCATCGGCGCACGAGTGATGGTTGTCTCCGGAGATTTGTCACAGATTGATGAAGTTCGAAGCGGCGACAGTTACATATCGCAGAGCGATCTGCGATTGCACTTTGGTCTCGAGAAGCGAACGAAAGTCGATTCAATTCAGGTGCGTTGGCCCAGCGGTGTGGTTGATAAAATCTCCGGCGTGGGCGTGAACAGGATTCTGACCATCAAGGAAGGTCAAGGCAAGGTTGCTGAGAAAGACTACGGCAAGTAAACCGAGATAACTATGAAGACTAACCAGAAGAAACCCACCACGATTGACGAATATATTGCCGACTTTCCGCGTGACGTGCGGCCGCTGCTGGAAAAGGTGAGAGCGGCGATCCGAAAAGCCGCGCCCGATGCCGAAGAAGCGATCAAGTACATGATGCCGACGTTTGTGTTGAAAGGTAATCTGATCCACTTCGCCGGTTACAACCACCACATCGGGATCTACCCGGGCCCGCGGCCGATTGAGCAGTTTAAAGATGAGCTGTCGAAGTACGAAACATCGAAGGGAACGGTGAGGTTGCCGTTGGATAAACCAATTCCGGTTGGGTTGATAAGTAAGATCACCAAATTCTGCGTGAAGCGTAATCTCGAAAGAGCAGTTTCACGCAAAGCCGCAAAGGAGAAAGCAAAAGGCACAAAGAAGAGTTAAACCTTTTCTTTGCGCCTTTGCGTCCTTCTTCGCGCCTTTGCGTGCAATCTTCTTCCTACCTCTTGATCTCAGCGGCCGTGTTGACCAACTGCTTCACGCCGCCAATCACCCCCACAAACTCAAGACCCCCAGCCGGCTTCGCAGCCTCATCAACTTTTGCGAGACTCGTCTCACGCCATTCCCGCGGTGGCGGCATCCCGAGCTTCAGATAAGTAACGGCCTCCATCCCCGTTTCACCAAGTTGTGAAAGACTATGCGCGAGTGGTTTGATTTCCTTGAGCGCCGGCGAACGATCGATCACTGGCCCAAGCGACGACCCCGCGGTTTGCCACTCTGCAAGCATCTGGCTCAACTCCACTCGATAGAGTTGATAACGTGGCCCATCATTTAGAAACTCTCTCACCATAAACGAGAACTTGCGCGCGGTTTCGCTGTCCGGAAAAGTCGCATCGATCACGCCCGTCAATGGACTGAGCATTGTCTGTGGTCGCATCTGGTACCGGCGATATTCCTTCACGGGCTCGATAACCGAAACGAGCGTCCGCAATGGTCCAATGTCGTCGTCGCGCACGAGCCGTCGCAACATCATCTCCTGATTTCTCTTGTGATTCAGCCCGAGTTCTTCCAACTGCAAACTGAGAATCGCGAGCCGGCGATACATATCCTCGACATCGGTTACGGTGCGTGGCGACCAAAGCCTTTCGGCGATCGCTGCGGTACGTGGCCAGATGCGCGAGTCGATTGTTTCCGGAGTTACCCATTCAGCCCACATCGTCGCTTCTCCACCTAAAACGTGCTTTGCTTCTTCGGGCGTTAGCGTGCTGTCGGCCGGAAGCGGATCAGAAACGTAGTGGTGTGAAGCAGGTTGAATCAGATCGATGTAGTAACCATTCGAGAGAATACCGTCATAACCTTTGCGTGCAGCTTCGGCGAGTGCAGCGGTGCCACGCCACGAATGGATCACAACATCCTTCGGCAACTCGGGTTGCAGTATCTCGTCCCAGCCGACCATCTTCTTGTTGTGCTTCTGAAGAATCTTCAGCAGACGTGTGTTGAAGTATGCCTGCAGCGCGTGATTGTCTTTGATCCCTTTCTGCTTCATGTAAGCTTGGATCGCCGGATTGCGGTCCCATTGCTTACCTTCGTTTTCGTCACCGCCGATGTGGAAGTACTCATCGGGAAAGAGCGCGGCCATCTCGCCCAGGAACGTTTCGAGAAACTTGTAGACTTCTTCGCGCGTGGGATCGAGCGCGGGTTCGAAGATGCCCGGACGGCGTTCAATCGTGTATGGACCAGGCGCACTGCCAAGCTCTGGATAGCCAACGAGCCAGCTTGTGCTGTGTCCGGGTATGTCAAACTCGGGCACGACGCGAATGCCTCGATCTCGGGCGTAGGCGATGATCTCTTTCACCTGTTCCTGCGTGAAGTAGTTTCCGTCGGACCCGAGTTGATGCAGCTTCGGAAACTTTTTGCTCTCGATGCGAAAGCCCTGATCCTCCGATAGATGCCAGTGAAATACGTTCATCTTCACTGCGGCCATTCCATCGAGATTGCGTTTCAGCACCTCCATTGTCTGGAAGTGACGAGCGACGTCGATCATTAAACCGCGCCATGGAAAGCGCGGGCGATCGTCGATCTGAACGCCCGGGAAAAAGTATCCGTTGCGATCGGCGTCGAGTAGTTGCAGCAACGTTTCGAGTCCGCGCAGTGCGCCGACGACGGTGGGAGCACTCAGTATTGCCTGCCGTCGCGTTATATCGATGCGGTAACTCTCATCCTCGCCGACTGACGGAATGTTTTTCCCTGCGCCCAGGCAGTTGACGATGAGGGGCGTCATTTGATCGTCGGGCGCTAGTGTAGGCGCGAGCGTCAGGACGGTGCGTCCTTCGAGGCGCTTAATGAAACGCCAGATGCCTGCTTGCAGACGCGCGTCGGAATGACCGCGTGTCGCGACTTTGAAATTAGCGTCAACAGCCAATCGTTCGTTATGAAACTTCACCGATGCCGGCAGAGGCATCAGGTTGAGTTTCCGTTCCGATGTTGGTTGTTCTTGCGCGTTTACTACGATGCTGCAAGCTACGATTATTAGGAGCAGGAGATAGTTGATTTTCATTGGTTGTTTTAGACAGGATTTACAAGATGTATTTACAAGAATGAATCTTGTCAATCCTGATCATCCTGTAATCCTGTCAACTATTTAAGTGTGAACTTCTGCACCAGGTTGCCGATTCGTACTTCGAATTCGCCTGGTTCAAGGACTAGCTTGTTGTCGGAGCCGATGAAGGACAGATCTTCACGGCGCAGCTTGAATGTCAGTGTTTTACTCTGACCCGGATCGAGATTGATCTTTGCGAATCGTCGCAATCTTTTTCCTGGCGGCGATATCGACGCGACGAGATCGCTTACATAAACCAGGACTGCTTCTTTGCCCGTGCGACTACCCGTGTTTTTAACTGTCACACTGACGGGCAGTTCTTCGTTCGCGGAGATCGATTGTTTCCCGAGTCGCAGATCGCTGTACATAAACGTCGTATAGCTCAATCCCTCACCAAACTGGAATTGCGGATTGAAAGCCATATTGCCAAACGCTGTGTTCTCGGTTTCGAAAGGCTTGTGATCGTAGTTGATCAGACCATTCGGCGTGCGCGGGTAAGTGAAGGGGAGCTTGCCGCTAGGATTAGCGTCGCCAAACAAAATGTCGGCGATCGCTCGCCCTCCCTCATCGCTTGGGTTGTAAGCCATCAGGATCGCACTCGCGCTATCTGCGATGCGATTGATGATTCGCGGACGTCCTTCGACCAGGACCATCACCACAGGTTTTCCAGTGGCTTTGATTGCCTCGGCAAGTTTGATCTGTGGTTCGCCGATCGTCAGGTCTGTGATGTTGCCTGGGGTCTCACAATAAGAACCTTCGCCAAGCGCGAGCACGACAACATCGGCGCTTTGTGCCGCACTCACTGCCGCTGCGATGTCGACTTCCTGTTCCTGATCCGTCGGCGTGCTGTTTGAAGGACCGGGAGCTCTCGTGATCTTCGTCCCCTGTACCCACTTAACGTTCGCTGCTCCAACTTTCGCTTCGATCGCTTTTCGGATCGTCAATCGATCTGTCGGATAGAGAGACTCTTCCGATCCCTGCCAAACCCACGTCCAACCGTTGTTCATTGAAACTAACGAATCGGATGTTGGACCAGTGACGAGAACTTTGGCGTTCTTCGAGAGCGGCAGAATGTTGTTACTGTTCTTCAGCAACGTGATCGACTCACGCGCTGCTGCGAGGCTGACGTCTCTGTATTCCGGCAAACCAAACTTCGCTTTCAACGAGGCGTCAGGCATCGGTTTTTCAAACAGTCCGAGTTCAAACTTGACGCGCAATATCCGTCGCACTGCTTCGTCGATTCTTGTCTGCGGTACGGCGCCTTCCTTCACGAGTGCGATCAGATGATCGGCGAAACTATAGTCATTCGGCACCATGCTCATATCGATGCCGGCCAGTACGGCGAGTCGCGTTGCTTCTTTTTCATCGGCAGCGATGCGCCACGTTGTCACGAGTTTCTTGATGTCTTCCCAGTCAGAGACGACAAAGCCTTTGAATCCGAGTTCAGTACGAAGAATGTCGGTCAGGATGTGACGATTGATGTGTCCGGGAACCCCGTTGATCTCGCCGGAGTTGATCATGATCGTGCGCGCGCCAGCTTTCACCGCTGCGTCGAAGGTGGGCAGAAAATACTCGCGCAGATAATTCTCAGGGATCCATGCTGGCGTGCGATCTCTTCCAGTGAGCGGGAAGCTGTAGCCCATGTAATGCTTCAAGCTGGATGCGACTTGCGTATCGGCGGAGACGTCTGCTCCTTCAAGACCGCGCACAAACGCGACACCCATCACTTTCGCGAGATACGGATCTTCACCAAATGTTTCCCAGAAGCGTGGCCAGAGTGGATTGCGTCCGAGATCGAGAACTGGAGAAAAGCTCCACGGAATCGCGGCGGCACGTGTTTCGATCGCTGTTATCTCCGCGGCGCGCTTCATCAACTCGGGATTGAACGTCGCCGCCATTCCGATCTCTTGCGGGAAGAGCGTGGCGTCGCGAACGTAGTTGGCGCCGTGAATCGAATCGATGCCGTAGATCATCGGAATGCCGAGTCGAGTCTTCTTGGTGGCAGCGTCCTGGATCTGACCGATGATTTCGCGCCACTTGTCTACTGTGAGCGCCTGGTCAGAAACATTTAGAATCGAACCGACACCGTACTTAACGATTGCCTTTTCGAGTTTGGCTGGATCAATCTTGACGTCCTGATCTCGTCCCGAGACCACCATCGCGATCGCCAGTTGAGTCATCTGCCCGACTTTCTCTTCGAGCGTCATGCGCTTCAACAAATCTTCGATCTTCTGCGTGTTGTTTTGTTCGGGACCGGTGCGACTGGCGCGCTGAAAAAACTCGTCACTATCGAGCAGATCGGCAGGTGTCTGGGCGTTGATCGAGACTATTGGTTGAAGCGCGAAACACAGTGAAAGACTGACCGCGCACAGGGCGAGTACGGATTTTTTCATCTATCTAGCTGTCCTCAGGAAGGATTCAGGAACGGCCACATATTAACAAATAGTGGCCACAAAAAGGCACAAAAAGCACATAAGGCACAAAAAGGAAATTGGCCCTCTTTTGTGCTTTTTGTGTCTTATGTGCCTTTTGTGGCATTAAAGGAATCGGAGGCAGACGGGCGAGGGAATTTGTTCGTTTACTCCGGTTGGTTTTAGGCGGCCCGTGCCCGGATCGATTGAAAACACGACGACATTATCCGACCGCTGATTAGCGACCAGGAGGAACGCACCCGTTGGATCGATCGTGAAATTGCGCGGCCAGTTACCTTCGGTCGAAACATGTTCGACGAGCGTGAGTTTGCCTGTGCGCTGATCGATTTCGAAAACGACAATGCTGTTGTGTCCACGATTCGAGCCGTAGAGAAACTTCCCCGACCGAGACACGTGTACATCGGCGCAATAACTCGTTCCGCTGAAGTCACTCGGCAACGTTGAAACCGTTTCGATTGCCGTGAGCGTTCCTTCGCGCTCGTTGTATTTGAAGGCAGACATCGTCGAATCGAGTTCGTTGATGACGTATAAATACTTGCCCGTCGGGTGAAGCGACAGATGGCGCGGCCCGGCTCCGGGCTTCAGCTCCGCGAATGGTTGTTTCGCTGGACTTAGCTTTCCACTTGCACGATCGAATCGATAGATAATCACCTTATCGATCCCGAGATCGGCGGCGAGTGCGTGGCGTTCAGAGCGATCGAAGATAATGCAATGTGCGTGTGGTCCCTTTTGCTGTTCTTTAGGTCCTGAGCCTTCGTGCTGTTTCACTTCCGCAACCATTCCGAGTGTTCCGTCCGAGCGAAGTGGAAACACGCTCACGTTGCCGCCAGTGTAGTTTGCAACCAGCAACGTACCCTTCCTGTTATCGACGCTGAGATGGCACGGATCGGCGCCGTTGGTAGCTTGTTGATTCAGCAAGCGCAGATTTCGTGTCACTGGATCGATCGCAAACGCACTAACAGCACCGCCCGGCTTCTGGAGGAACTCGCCCACCTCATTCACCGCATAAAGAAAACGTTTGCTGCGATCGATCGTGAGGAATGATGGGTTAACTGACTTGATGGAAGTAAAACGAGTCAGCGCACCCGCGCTGTCCATGTGATAACCGTAAATGCCTTCGCTTTTTCCGGAAGTGGTGCCCAGGGTGTACGTCCCGACATAAAGAACAGACTTCCGATCCTGGTTGGACCATGCATCGGCACGAGCGGCGAATGCTCCGAGCAAACCAATGCCGCCAGCTTGCATAAACTGGCGGCGTGAAACCTTATCAAGTGTCACCGGCGACTCCTCGAATCGTCTGAATTTAAAAGCAGGCGGATTCTTCCTAGTCGACTTTGTGACAAAAAGCAAGGCCCTGACTTTCGTCAGGGCCTCGGACTTACAGTGTGTGCGCCCCCGTTGAACTACTTGCCACGATCAATCAAGATATGATCCTGGCGCCTTTCGGCTAATGCTTTCTCCAACGCCTTCTCACGATTGGAGATTTGAATCTCGCGTCCGGTGTTGCTGCCCGGAGTCCAGAACTCAGCCAGAAAATAAAGATCGTCGTATTTGTGGAAGACCAGTCTGGTTTCTTCAACGGTTTCGTTTGCACGAACCGGTCTGGTCAAAATCAGAGCCTTGCCGACATCGTCCTTGCGCCTGATCACCCACACCACGTCTGAGTCTTTCCTGTTTTGCTGGATGACGTACTTGCCCGCCGTGAACGCTTTCTCACCGACACTAAAATTAAAGGGTATATGTATGATGGTCTGCCGGTCAGATTGTCCCAGAGCAGATGAGAACGTCAACAGTAACAGTAGACCAGATAACGCGATTGCCTTGTGCATGTATTTCATGGTGCTCTCCTTCAGGCACTTGCAAATATCGGCAAGCCCGATTGCTGCCGTCACTCGAATAACGCGTGAAAGGAGAGTGGGGAGGGCCACTTGTGAGGGAAATTTTTAGCCGCGGATACAGGCACATAAACGCAGATCAGCGTAAATCCGCGAGCTACTTAATTAGCTTGGCTAGCTCACGCCACGTGATTAATTTGATCTGGTTTTCCTGAAGAACTTTACGGAAGGCGTCGCTGGTGAAGTATTCGTAGTCGCGTTGCCGCCAGGCGGCACCCCATTCAGGATGATTGACGGTGACGCCCTTCATCTCGGCGTCGTCGTAGGCAAGATGAATGACGACTTCAGTCACACCGGGTTCGAGCTTCTTCAGCGCCTCGGTGTAAAACCTCGCCCAGTCTTGAGGAGCAACCGCCGGGTTTATATCCAGGACTCGATCGATGTAAACGTCGTCGGAATTCAACGCTAACGATAAATAGTCCGCACGATTAGCCCACGTCTTCGCAACCCTGATCGGTAGCTTCTGGCTCCGCGCAACACGCAGGAATACCTCAAACAGCGCTTTACTTTGATAAAGCGTGCCCATGTGAGAGTCGAGATGTGTCGGCTGAATGCCGAGGGCTCGCGCTCGTTCGATCTGAGCAGTAATTTCGAGTTCGACCTGTTTTGGATCTGCTTTAGCTGCCGCTTCGCTTTCCGTCAAATAAAGATAACCATCCTTATCGAGCAGTGAGGCGACACGATCTTTCGGCAACACCGGACCCCAACGGAACGAGGTCCATTCACTCGTGAGCGTTAAATGCAATCCGAGATCGGCCTGTGGATTCGCACGCGCGTAAGCTGCAATCTCGGGAAGCCATGGGCATGGGACCATGATGCTGCCAGAGTTGACGAGACCGGTTTCGAGAGCTTTGATCGTGGCGGCGTTGATCGAGTGGGTCATACCCAGATCGTCGGCATGAACGATCAGCAGCTTTGCGTCGCGTGGATAGCCAAGCCGTTCGGCGATCGTTTTACCGGGTTCCTGACCGCGAACTTGAATGACAGGAATTAAAACGAGTAACGTGATTGCGACTACCAGTATTCGTTTCATGTAGTAGAGAATATCACGCACCACTTTGGAGTGCGGCGGCCTGGCGCCGCTTTTTTATTGATGTTGCGTGATCGAGAGTAAAGCGGCGCCAGGCCGCCGCACTCCAAAGTTGGCGCCTCTTGTCCACCTTTTGGTGGAGACGATTACTTATGGCGTGAGGTAAAATCAAGTCCGACACGCCCAGCTTCCAGAGATATTCAGTTCCGAAGAGTTCGATGAAACCGTTGAAAATCGGCATCACCGGCGTGCGAGGAATTGTCGGTGAGACCTTTACTCCAGAACTTGCAGTCGACTTTGCCGAAAGTTTTGGAACCTACCTCGACCGCGGCCGAATTCTTGTCTGTCGCGACACCAGACCGTCTGGTCCAATGATCCGATCGGCGGTACTCGCTGGGCTACTAGCTGCGGGTTGTGAAGTTGTCGATCTCGGCATTTGTCCAACACCAAGCATGCAGCTCGCGGTCAAGTCGTTGAAAGCCGACGGCGGCATCGCGATTACCGCTGGTCACAATCCATGGCAGTGGAACGCGCTGAAGTTTGTTCGTGGCGACGGGCTCTATCTGAATTCCACTCAGGGAGAAGAGCTGCTCGACATCTTTCACCAGGGCGAGTTTGCAAAGGCTGGTTGGGACACGATCAAGCAGGTGGTCCAGACAGCTGATGCGATTGATGAACATGTCAAGATATTGAGTGAGAGTTTTGCTGTCGACGCGATCAGATCCAAAAACCTGACGGTGGCGGTCGATTGCTGTAACGGCGCCTGCTCGTTTCTTAGTCCGAAATGGCTGGCGAGTTTGGGGTGCGAGGTTCTCGCAGTTAACGATAACCCTACGGCCCCTTTCCCGCATTCTCCCGAGCCCAGGCCCGATACTATGGCCCAGCTCTGTGCGGTTGTGAAAGCCGGCCACGCCGCCATCGGCTTCGCCCATGATGCCGATGGCGAGCGCCTGGGAATCGTCACTGATCTTGGCGAACCACTCTCTGAAGAGATGACGCTCGCCGTCGCCGCTGATATTCGATTGCGGAAGAAAAGCGGCGTGATTGTCACAAACGTTTCCACTTCAAGTGCGATCGACATCGTTGCGGAGCGACACGGGGGAAGTGTGGTGCGTGTTCCAGTGGGACAGGCTTACATCTCTGAGGGGTTGATCGAACACAACGGAGTACTTGGTGGTGAAGGCAGTGGTGGCATCACTGTGCCTGAAGTTCACCTGACTCACGACAGCGCGTCGGCGATCGGGTTGATACTCGAATATATGGCCCAGAACGGTGAGCGTATTTCGGATCTCGTGGAACAGCTTCCACGACTGACGACTCTGAAGCATAACGTCACGGTTGCGCCGCATCGTTTGTATTCAGTGTTGCAGGAGTTCAGGGCGGTGATGGACCAGGAAGGCATCGAGATCGATTCGACTGACGGCATCAAGGTCACGTTGCCTGACGGTTGGGTTCACGTGCGTGCTTCAAATACGGAGTCGATGATCCGGATCATTGTGGAGGCGGAAGAGAAAACGGCTGCACGGGAGTTGTTGGACTGGGCACGCGACCGAATCAAGAGGTGAAGATGTTTCACGCAAAGACGCAAAGTCTACGCAAAGACGCAAAGTTTACTAAGAAATGCCTTTGCTATCTTTGCGCCTTTGCGTGAACTTTGCGTCTTTGCGTGAAACATTTTTAGAAATGCGAGCGATACCTACCCTAAAAATCAGCATCTCGGGCGTGCGAGGCGTCGTGGGCCAGTCGCTCACACCGAAACTGCTGACCCGTTTCGCACAGGCGTTCGGCACGCACACAGGATCGGGAACGATTGTCATCGGTCGCGATCCACGAACCTCAGGCGAGATGGTAAAGCACGCGGTCGTGGCCGGCCTACTGTCAACCGGAAGCCGCGTGATCGATATCGGTGTGTGTCCCGTTCCCACAGTTCAACTGCAGGTACGCCAGCGTCGTGCACAAGGTGGTATCGCGATAACTGCCAGTCACAACCCTGCTGAATGGAATGCCCTGAAGTTCATCGGCTCAAACGGGCTCTTTCTGGATTCAGGCCAGGCGCGTGAGTTACTCGATATCTATCATCAAGGTGAATACACAAAAGTCGGCGGAGCAGAGCTGCGAACAGTTGAAGAAGTTGAAGGCGCAACGGACCTGCACATCAAGGCGATTCTCGCTGCGCTTGGTCCATTGCCTCAAACTCAAAAGAAACTTCGTGTCGTGCTTGATTCGTGTAACGGCGCCGGCTCTCTCGTTGGACCAAAGTTGATTGAGGCACTCGGCGCCGAAGTCATCCCAATTAACGTTACACCTGATGGTTCGTTCCCGCGTCCGGCTGAGCCGGTTCCTGAGAATCTCGGCGATCTTTGTCGCGCAGTTAAAGAGCACAAAGCTGACGTCGGATTTGCACAGGACATGGATGCGGATCGTCTTGCAGTTGTTTCAGACCGCGGTGAGCCGATCGGTGAGGACTACACGCTCGTGCTCGCGATTCTTCATGTGCTCGGACGTGAGAAGGGGCCGGTAGTCGCAAATCTCTCGACGACTTCCGCGGTCGCCGATATTGCCAAGCGTTTCGATTGCCCGGTGTTTCTGACCAAGATCGGTGAAGTAAATGTCACCGACGGGATGCAACTGCACCATGCCGTGATCGGAGGCGAAGGGAATGGCGGCGTTATTTACCCGCGTATCAACTTTTGCCGCGACAGTCTAGTGGCCATGGCTCTCGTACTTCACTTACTCGCCGAATCAGGGAAGTCGATAACGGAACTACTCGACGATATTCCGCGCTATTCGATTGTGAAGGAAAAGATGACGTGTCCTTCGGATCGAATTCCAGCAGTGCTCCGCATGGTGCGCCAGGAGTTTGCGCAGTTTCCGCTGGATACACGCGATGGCGTGAAGGTGATCATGCCGGATAGTTGGCTGCTGGTAAGAGGTTCAAACACAGAGCCGATTATTCGCGTGGTTGCCGAGGCGAAGAGTGAAGATCATGCGAAAGCGATCGTCAGTGATGTGATTAGCCGGCTTGGTTTCTAGCAGTCCGTTTAGACAGGATTTGCAGGATTTTCAAGATTTACAAGATCAATCCTGTCCATCCTGAGACATCTTGTAAATCCTGTCCAAAGAAAGGGATTGTAAATGACGCGTCTCGCCCTTTTGAGCGTTCTTATCATTTCCGCGTGTCTAACCGCGTTCAGCCAACAAGCCGCGACCGCCACTCTCAACGGAACCGTCAGTGATCCGATGGGTGCTGTTATCGCCGGTGCGAGGATCACCGCAACTCAAACGGCTACCGGGATCAAGCGCGATGCGGTAAGCAATAATGATGGTCTATACGTCTTCTCGAACCTCGCGCCGGGTGACTATGAACTGCAAATTGAAGCACCGGGCTTCGCGACCAAACTCACAAAAGCAGTGCCGCTTAACGTAGGCCAAACGGTTACTTTCAACGCACAACTCGAAGTTGATATAACAAAGCTAAGTGTCGAGCCGATCACATACATCCCACCATTGATCGACACCAGTACGTCCTTGATCGATGGCGTCATTCAATCGCGTGAAGTTCAAAGTCTCCCGCTCAACGGTCGTAACTTCCTCGAACTTGCGTTATTGATTCCCGGCAACAGTCCCGCGCCAAATTTCGATCCGACAAAGACAAACACCGTCGTCATTTCTTCCGCCGGTCAACTCGGACGCGGGGGGAATGTAACGATCGATGGAGCCGACACCAATGACGACGTTGTGGGCGGATCGATTCAGAACATTTCGCAGGACGCGATTCAGGAATTTCAGATCGCCACCAACCGTTTCTCAGCACAGCTGGGCCGGTCCGGCTCTTCCGTTATCAATGTGATCACGAAGTCGGGCACAAACGAGTTTCATGGCTCCGGTTCATTCTACTTTCGCGACAGCAGTTTGCAGGGATTACCCGCGACGTTCGATCGCAGTTTGAATCAGTCGCCGCCCTTCGATCGACAACAGTATGCGTTTACGCTTGGTGGTCCAATCAAGAGGGATCGCGCCTGGTTCTTCGGCTCATTCGAGAATCGAAATCAGGATGGCGTGGTGCTGGTCGGAACAAGGAACCTCGCGACGCGCTCCATCTCGCGCGGATTTGCTGACTCGCCGCTCGACGACTTCATGACTTCCAATCGAATCGACGTAAGCCCGAGCGATAAAGATCGCCTCAACTTCCGGTACTCCTTTGAAAGAGAGAAGGGAATAGCCGCCAGCACGCTCGTGCGTTCGATCGGTTCTGCCTCGCAACGCCAGTCGAGTCAGAACAAGTCAAACGTCCTCGTGGGAAGCTACACGCGTCAAATCTCTCCGATAGCCGTGAATAGTTTCAACTTCAGTTTCAGCACGTTTCGCAACGACACCTTGCCCGTAACACCTGGACCACAGCTTACTTTTCCAAGCATCCAGGATGGCGCGTCGTTTCGTGTGCCGCAGCAGACGAAGCAACGGCGATTTCAATTTAGCGATACTTACTCGATGGTTCGCGGGAATCACACGTTCTACTTCGGTGGCGAGATTCAACGTGTTGAGTCGGATCTCGATCTCAAAGTTTTCCAACAAGGCCGCGTCGAGTTAATCGAAGACTTCCCGGATTTCGATCGCAACCTCGATGGTCGCGTTGACGACAACGACCTATTGTTTGCCGTGACGCTTCGCAGCGGTTTTCCGGATCGCTCTCTGATTCTTTCCGATACTGACAGCACTTATTTCGCCGGCTTCATTCAGGACGATTGGCGTGTGCACCGCCAAGTCTCTTTGAACCTTGGACTGCGTTACGAGCTCGACACTGATGTGAAGAACGTCAGTCGCGTCGATGAATTGAATCCGCTCGTTCTTCCGTTCCTAAGAGGAACACGAAGCCGGGACAAAAACAACTTTGCGCCGCGAGTCGGTTTCAACTATTCGACGAGAGATGGAAAGACAAGCATTCATGCAGGCTACGGCGTTTATTACGACCGCGTCACTTTAGAGATTCAAACGCTGGAGCGCGGTCTCGACGGTCGGGCGTTGCCGGTTGAAGTGCGGGCCGGCAATGTTTTCTTTATCGATCCGCAGTTTCTCTTTGATCCTGTCAACGGCGTGTTTCCTCCGCCGGCGCCGACGCTCGCAAATCCTTTCACCGGGTTTGTCCTGCCGGGAGCCGGAGCGGGTGGTATCAACATCATCGATAACGATCTACAGAACCCGATGGTGCACCAGATGAACGTTGGTGTTCAGCGTGAGCTTGGTAAAAACCTCGCGCTCCGCGCCGACTACGTGCGCAACGTTGGCACACACTTCATCATCGGTCGCATCATCGGCACTGTGCCGTTGAATCCCGTCGTCGGTGGACCAGACATCGTGAAGAACCTCGAGTCGAGTGTCAGGACGAAATACGATGGGCTGTTGCTGAGTCTCGAGCGACGTTTTGCAGGCAAGTTTCGGTTCCGTGCGTCGTACACTCTCTCGCGCTCGTCAAACTATGCCAACGACGATCAGATTCCGTTCTCGAATGGACCAATTGACTCGAACGATCTTCGTCGTGAATACGGACCAACGCCGAACGATCAGCGTCATCGATTTACTTTTTCGGGAGTGTTCAACCTGCCTGCGGATATCATACTGTCGCCGATCTTGACGCTGGCGTCGTCTGTGCCCATCGATATTCTGCTTCCGGATGGCAGCTCGCGCGTTTGTGAGTTGCAACGAAATGCGGGTGCGCGACAGTTTAAGACGGGAACGGAGTTGAATGCTGCGTTGACTCAGATCAACGCCGCGGGCGGCTCGTTGTGTCCCAACCCGGATCCTAGTACAGGTTTCAAACCGCGTGTGCTGGTGCCCCTTGTTCGCGACGATCTGAAACTCGGAGATAACTTTTCATCACTGGATTTGAGAGTGTCGAAAGTATTCCGGCTTGGTGAGCGTTGGACTATCGAGCCGATTGCTGAGGTGTTCAATCTCTTCAATGTAACAAACGTGCTTGGTGTCTCGAACGTGAATTATTCGGGATTCAGTAATGTGCTGGTTCGTGATAATAACGATCCGAGCAGCGCGGGATTTCTGAGGTCTTCAAGTGTTGGTCAACCTGTAACTACTGCCGGTGGCGTATTCGGATCGGGTGGACCACGCGCGTTCCAATTCGCCGCGCGCGTCACCTTCTAGAACTTGATCCACAGATTACACAGATTCATAAACATCCGCGTAATCTGTGGATGGCTTTGTTGTGACTGAACTAAAACGACAGATCGGACTTCGGACGGCGACTGCACTTGTCGTCGGTGAGGTAATCGCTGTCGGAATTTTTCTAACGCCCGCCGGGATGGCGAAGGCACTCGGTTCGCCGATGTGGTTGCTGGTTGTGTGGTTAACGATGGGCGCGATGGCTCTGTGCGGTGCGCTTTGCTATGGAGAATTATCGGCGAGATATCCCGAGGCCGGCGGCGGTTACGTTTTCTTGCGCGAAGCTTATGGTCCAGCCGTCGCTTTCATGTACGGCTGGATGGCGTTCCTTGTAATGGATCCGGGTTTGACTGCCGCGCTTGCCACCGGACTCGCAACGTACGCAGGTTACATTCTCAAACTCTCACCAACACAGATCAAAATTCTTGCCCTCGTAACGATCATTCTGGTCGCATTCATCAACATTCGCGGAGTCAGATTGGGAGCGGGTTTTATTCGCACGATGGCGATTCTGAAACTCGGCTTGCTCGCCTTCATCTTTCTTTGGGGAGTCGGTTTTCAACTCGGCGACTGGTCAAACTTCACGCCCTTCGTCGAGCGTCATGACAGTTCCACGCCGCTGATGGGCGCGCTTGCAGGCGGGATGGTTGGCGCTTTCTTTTCCTTTGCCGGCTGGTGGGACCTGGGGAAGCTCGCCGGTGAAGTAAAGGATCCGGCCCGAAACTTACCGAAAGCTTTGACGTTCGGTGTGCTCATCATCATGCTCGTGTATATCCTGACGAGCTTCGCCTTTGTTTACCTTGTTCCGTTGGACCAGGTCACTTCAGGCGAAACGTTTGCAGCACAAGCCGGCGAGGTGTTGTTCGGGTGCGCTGGTGGGCTAATATTTTCCCTCATTGTTATCGTGTCGGTGCTCGGCAGTGTTACCGCGGTCGTGATGTCGGCGCCGCGAGTCTATTTCGCTATGGCGCGTGATGGACTATTTGTTCCGGCAGTCGCTGTGCTGCACAAACGCTACGAGACTCCGGCGCGCGCGATTGCACTGCAGGCAATCCTCGCTTCGGTGCTTGTCGTGGCGGGCAACTTCAATGAGATCGTTTCATACTTTATATTCGTCGTAGTCTTATTTATTGGACTCAGCGTCGTCGCGCTGTTCAAGTTTCGTCGTGAAGACAGGGGTGGCATTCGCTATCGGACTCCACTCTATCCGGTGACACCGATCGTGTTTCTGGTGATGCTTGTCGGTTTGCTCTTCTTACTCGCCGGCAATAATCCAAGACAGGCGTTTCTCGGCGTTGGTGTCGTCGCGTTAGGGTTTCCGGTTTATATGTTTCTGTTTCGCGATAAGCGTTTAGTTGAAAGAAGGACCACGGAATGACCTGGATCAAAACGGTTAGTGTTGATGAGAGTGAAGAGGTGCGAAAGGCAGTTGAGTCTCAGCGTGAGTTGTATCCCATTGAGTACGCGACGCCCGTGCATCCGACTCCCGACGGCGAAACCGCCGGAATTGTTGCTTCTCACAGTTTGTTACCCACCACTCTCTTCCACGCCTTTTCGACGTTTGGTTCGCTGATGTCGCCCGACCTTCCGCTCGACAGACGACAGCACGAAATGATCACGACAGTGGTGTCGGTCACCAACCGGTGTCATTATTGAATCGAGTCTCACGCAGAGTTTCTGCGTCGGGTTACATTGGACAAAGAGCTGGTAGCCGCACTCGAAGACGACTATCGCAACGCCCCGATCTCCGAGCAGGAGAGGGTAATGCTCGATTACGTGGTGCAGATAACGCGCGACGCGACGCGCATCTCACCGAAAGATCACGACCGGCTGCGATCGGTAGGTTTCGACGACAAAGGTATACTTCAAATCACGTTGATCGCCTCCTGGTTCAACTACATAAATCGAGTCGCTGACGCACTGGGCGTTGGAAGAGACTAATCCGTGAAAAAATCCGTCCAAATCTGTGGCCTGGTTTTAGTTTTGTTCCTAACACCGATTGGGCATGCCCAAGACGACGATGTAGTAAGAGTCAAATCAAACCTCGTCAACATCGACGTCATCGTCAAAGACAAAAAAGGCAAATACGTCTCGGACCTCAAACCCGAAGACTTCGTCATCACGGAAAATGGCCTCCCACAGAAGATCGAATTCTTCGACGCCCCACTTTCAAAGTCCGACACAGCCAAATCTGGCGTAACGGTAGTCGAAGCCCCGACCACGACGTCCGCAACGGCGCCGCGAAACTACGTCTCGCTCGTGCTCGACTCGCAAACGACAGACTTAACCAACCTGAAGCAAGTACGCGAAGGCGCTGTTAGGTACGTTCGCGAGCAGGTAACCGACGCGGACGCTGTGGCCATACTTTCTGTGACGAACGGTCTCCGGATGCTGCAGTCGTTCACGCAGGACAAGGCAAAGCTGATCGCAACTCTCGAGAAGCTGGGAAGTGCGGATTCAAAGAGTTTCGAAAACAAAGACATCGGCGAGAACATCGCCAATCTCAGAGACTTCCTGAACAGCGCATCGTCGACGCCATCGACCGGCATCACCACTAATGCGGGCGGAGCAGCCGCGGCCCGCGTCATGCTCGCTCAAACTGTCTTGCAGCAATTCATCAGACTGCGCACAGCTCTCAGTTTGCAGCAGGCTCGTCCCGTGCTTGCGGCGCTTGCTGCGTTGGCCGAAGGACTGAGACCAATTCCGGGGAAGAAGACCCTCGTGTTGTTTTCGCAAGGCTTCGTCACGCCCGAGGTTCTCGATTGGCAAGTGCAAAGCACGATCGACATCGCGAATCGTGCGAACGTCGCTATCTACATTATCGATTCTGCCGGCTTAAGAGCTGCTGCACCCGCGTCAGGCTCGTTGGTTCCGTCGTCGCCACTCGCGGGCGCTGCATCTATCAATCAGGAACAGCGAATTCGGGCTGTGGGTGGCGAGACTGTTTTCGACAATGTGCGACAGGAAGGCCAAACGCGCGAATACGACGTTCTTTATCGTCTCTCCGGAGACACGGGCGGCAAGTTTCTGAAAGGCAACAACGACATCGGTCAGGGTCTCGAACGAATCAATCAGGAAATCCAGGCGCGCTATACGCTTGCTTATCGCAGTAGCAATCAAAACTTCGACGGCACGTTCCGCAAAGTAAAGATTGAAGTCCATCGTCCGGATGTGCAGATCATGTCGCGTTCGGGTTACTACGCGATTCCGCCGGAAGAGATTGTTTTGCTGTCTCCCGCTGACAAAAAACTCCTGGCTAATTTTAATGAAGCACAAACGAATCCGGCACTGCCGGTGTTTGTTTCAATTAGTGCCTTCAGGGGTCGCAATGGTCTTTACACAGTTCCGCTCGCGATTGAAATTCCACCATCGGCAGTGAGATTCGAGCGTAAAGGCGACAAGCAGTCGATGCAGCTGGAAGTGCTCGGGGTTTTGAAAGCCACACCGGATCGGATGCTGTCGAGATTGGGTGGCAACTTTGCGGTTAATCTGTCGGCCACGGATTACAACGAGATCTTCAACAACAACATTTTCTATCGTCAGGATCTGCAACTCACGTCGGGCGACTACACGATCGATCTGATCGTGCAGGATAAGCAGTCGGGGAAAATCAGTGCACGACGCGAACACCTCGTACTGCCTGAACCTGACGCAGGGTTTGCGACTACGCCGGTCGTGCTTAGTCGTTATGTTGCCCCGGCCAGCCAATTGCCGCCAAATCCAGCGGACGTTCCGGACGTATTTGCTTATGGGAAGCAATTGATCCGTCCTTCAGCAGCACTCAAGTTCAGGAACAGCGACAACCTGATCATGTTTCTGGACGTTTACAATGCGGCGAATAGTACCGAGACAGGAAAGCCCCTGGTCCGTGTCAGTGTACGGTTGATAAAGGATGGTCAGCCGGCGACAAAGTTTTTTGATTTTGTGTTGACTGATATTCAGAGCCAGCCGGTGCCTCACCTGACGTTCGCTCAATATTTGCCGCTGGCTAATCTTGGGCCAGGTCGTTATCAGGCGATGATTGAAACGAAGGACATGGTGACGCGGAAGTCGACAAAACAAGAAGCGCCATTCGAGATCGTGCCTTAGAAATCTTGTAAATCCTGCTACATCTTGTTAATCCTGTCCCAATAACCGTTGAGAAAGCGCACTCAATGCATATTTCTAAACTCGAAACGCCCGCGGTTGTAGTTGACCTCGACGTGATGGAACGAAATCTGTCGCGTGTGGCTGACTATTGCCGTACGCATCAACTCTTACTGCGCCCGCATACGAAGTCGCACAAAATTCCGGAGCTTGCAAAACGACAAATCGCCAGTGGCGCGACAGGAATCACGGTCGCGAAACTCGGCGAAGCTGAAGTGATGCTCGATGCCGGGATCGACGACGTGCTGATTGCTTATCCCATCGTCGGTCCACAGAAAACTACGCATCTCGCGCGCATTGCAGAACGAGCGAAGCTGAGCGTTTCGCTCGATTCGGAGGAAGCAGCGCGTGAGATCTCTGCGGCCGCGACGAAGCAGGGAACAACGATTGGAATTCTTGTCGAGATGGATGTTGGCTTCCATCGCTGTGGGCTCAGCAATGAACGTGATTTGGTTACGCTCGCGCAGAAGGTTACGGATCTTCCCGGGCTCGAGTTCAAAGGGTTGATGTTCTTTCCTGGTCACTTCGGTGTTGAACCAGAAGAGCGAGCTTCGTTGCGAGCGCAGGTGAATGAGTTTCTTGAGCGATCCATCGCGGCTTTTGAACGTGCTGGAGTGCCGCTCGTAGTTGTAAGTGGTGGTTCGACACCCACGGCATATGAAGGTGGGTCCTTTTATGGCGTTAACGAAGTGCGTCCGGGAACTTACATCTTCAACGATCGAAATACAGTCGCAGTTTCAGCGGCGTCATTGAGCGACTGTGCCCTCTCGGTTGTCGTCACTGTAGTTAGCACGGCAGTTAGTGGACATGCGGTCGTCGATGGTGGATCAAAGACGTTTTCTTACGATCGTTTTCAGGGTGGCCACGGTCGTGGGTTTGGAATCATCAAGGAAGATCCCGCTGCGGAGCTGGAGCGGTTCTCTGAGGAGCACGGGCACTTGAATATTGGTCGTTCCGAACGGCGTTATCGCGTTGGAGATCGACTCAGCATCATTCCGAACCACGTTTGCACCACCGTTAATATGCACGATGAGATTTATGGCGTGAGAGGTGAGCAGGTTGAGGAAGTCTGGCGCGTTGCCGGGCGAGGAAAGGTGCGATGAGAACTATAGTTCCTTTTGCGTTGATTCTCTGCGCGCTAGTTTTCCCCTCAATCTCAACTTCACAGACCGCCTACGATCTCGTGATCCTCAACGGCCGCGTGATCGATCCGGAATCAAGCTCCGATGCGGTCCGCAATCTCGGCATTTCAAACGGCACCATCAAAGCAATCAGCACCAATAAGCTCGCAGGACGTATCGTGATCGATGCGAGGGGTTTAGTCGTCTCGCCGGGCTTTATCGATCTTCACCAACACGGTCAGGACGATGAGAACTATCGCTTCAAAGCGATGGATGGTGTAACCACGGCTCTCGAACTCGAAGTGGGTACGGGCGACATCGATTCCTGGTATGCGCAACGGGACCAGAAGTCTCTAATCAATTACGGTGTAAGCGCCGGACATCTCGCAGCACGCATGGCTGCGATGCACGAGCCGGTCACGTTTCTTCCCACTGGTAACGCAGCGCGTCGCGCAGCAACGGATGGCGAGATCAACGAGATGAAGCGGCGTTTGGAAGATGGCTTACGACGCGGCGCGATTGCGGTTGGATTCGGAATTCAATACACGCCCAATGCTTCACGATGGGAAATCCTTGAGATGTTTCGTGTGGCGGCGCGGTATGGTGCATCGTGTCACGTTCACATGCGACACGCAGGTGTTAAAGAACCCGGGAGCAGTATTCAGGCTCTTGAAGAAGTGATTTCAGCTGCAGCAATTACGGGAGCGCCTTTACATGTGGTCCATATTCAAAGCACTGGCGGACCAGCAACACCTAAGTTGCTGCAGATGATCGGTGAAGCGAAGTCGCGCGGACTCGACGTGACGACGGAATGCTATCCCTATATCGCCGGCATGACTGATATCAAGTCGGCGATCTTCGACGAAGGTTGGCAAGAAGTTTTCAATATCGACTATAAAGATTTGCAGTGGGCCGCAACCGGAGAGCGTCTTACCAAAGAAACCTTCGAAAAGTATCGAAAAACCGGCGGCATGGTGGCTGTTTTTTCTATGACGGAAGAGGTCGTTAACAGTGCGATCGCGAGTCCGCTGACGATCATCGCCAGTGACGGCATTCTCGCACAAGGAAAAGGACATCCTCGCACAGCAGGAACGTATTCAAGAGTGTTGGGAAATTATGTGCGCGACAAGAAAACTCTCACGCTAATGGACGCGCTCACAAAGATGACGCTGCTACCTGCGAAGCGTCTGGAACGACGCGTACCATCGATGAAGAACAAAGGTCGAATACGAATTGGCGCTGACGCGGACCTCACAATCTTCGACGCACAATCAATAGTCGATCGCTCAACATTCCAGGACCCAGCCAAATACGCGGAAGGAATCAAATTCGTCTTAGTCAACGGCGTCCCAATAGTTAAGGACGGCCAACTCCAATCCGGAGTCACTCCGGGCCGTCCAATCCGCGCACCACATCCGAAATAAATCCGCGTTATCCGCGGCTAAATTCACTCAGGCAAATTCATCTGATCGTCAACTATCATCTCCATCGGCACGCCTGCCAGCCGGGCATAACGCAGCACAATGATCAGATCCGGCTCCCGTGTACCGAGCTCAAAATTCGAAACTGCGGAATAATGCACCTTTAGCTCAAGCGCCCGCGCCATCTCAGTCTGGCTCATGTTCAGACGCTTCCTGATCGCCAACAATTTGTGGCTCAGCTTTAATGGCTTGTTTCGGCGCACCCGTCCCATCAGGCCACGACTCCTGACGAAGATGCGCTCTTGTATTTATGTGTATTTTCACTTACACTGCGCGCCGACTCGGAGGATACCCGAAACGCCCGAACTAGTCGGGCGCTACTCACTAGCGGGTTCGACCTCGCGCCTTAATCAACACTTGCTCCTTTCCATTTTGAGACAGACTCGGAGCGCATGCCCGGAGGCAAATTGTGGGTGTTGCCATGCGTTCCGCCGAGAGCGGTAGTTCGGCTTCAGAATCGTGCTGCCGCTCTCACCTATCTAGGTACTTCCCACAAACTGTCACACGGATATGAGTAATCGCCGGCATCAGCTTGGGCGAGGCTAGGCTCATCTTCGTTAAGGGTCGAGGTTAACGCGAGGATTTTCGCTTGGCAATATCTTTGCGCGTGGTCCTGCCCTCTGTGACCGCCGCACATACTACACGCAAACCGCCACAGACAAACACGGATTTTTATTGCGAGGTCATCAGGAAATTCCTGTATGTATTTACATATGTTTCACGTTGTAAGTAAGGACCACGCAGCCGTTTGATAGTTCCTGACACTTCTTCAACTCGAGATCAATTTGGTGTGACATCTCGTAGAAGATCGGTATGCCTGATCCGAGCAACACCGGATGAATGTTGAAGCCGATCTCGTCGATCAGATCTGCTTCGAAGAGAGACTTTGCCAACAGTCCACCACCAAGCACGCAGATGTCTTCGCCTTTCTCTTCCTTCAACTGTCGCACGAACACGGCTGCATCTTCGGAGACGAACGTTAGTTTTTTGTTTGTCGGTTTTTTGATCGTTCGCGAGAATACGTAAGTCTTAACACCTGGACCACTGCCCACGCCTCCGCCGTTTTTAGTCGCAACCTCATACGTGCGCCGGCCCATTATCACCGTGTCGATATTCTTCCAGTAGTCTTTCATGATCTGTTGCACTTCTTTGCACCAGAGCAGCCAGTCAACCGTGTCGTCTTTGCGAGCGAAGAAGTTGTCGAGACTATTTGCCCCGCCGAATGTAACTTTGCGCATTAGATTCTCCTTCGTATTGGGCGTAATTGTACGGGCGGCCCTCCGTGGCCGCCCCTGCGTTATTGCCGAGATCGAGTTTCGCGCCAAACGGACCGCCGGTATGGTCGAGATCGAGTTCCACACAGGGGCGGCCACGGAGGGCCGCCCCTACAGTACGTTCGACCGTACATTAGGACTCTAACGCGCATTTCATGACACCCTTTGTCATATTTGTGAGCTAAAATTCGCTCATGCGGGCGGATCGTTTACTCTCGATTGTTCTGCTGTTGCAGGCACATCAACAGATGACTTCGCGCGACCTGGCTTCGCGTCTGGAAGTTTCTGAAAGAACGATTCATCGCGACATGGAAGCGTTGAGCGGCGCGGGTATTCCGGTTGTCGCGGCACGTGGGTCGGGTGGTGGCTGGTCGTTGCTTGGTGAATACCGAACCACGCTCACCGGACTCACCGAAGCAGAGATCCAATCACTGTTCGTAACAAAACCAACGAAATTACTCGCCGACTTACACCTCGATAAGGCAGCCGACGGTGCGCAGCTAAAACTACTCGCTTCACTACCATCCGCATTTCGACAAGGAGCAGAGCGAGCGCGACAACGCATCCACATTGATGTCAGCGGCTGGTCCAAACGTGAAGAAGCTGTGCCGTTTCTCCCGATCTTGCAGGAAGCGCTTTGGCTGGAACGCAAACTCAACATCAAGTACGAACGCGGAGAGAATTGTGAACCAGTCGAGCGTTTGCTTAGCCCACTTGGATTGGTCGCGAAAGGCAGCGTTTGGTATCTCGTCGCATCTATAGACGGAAGCGTGCGGAGTTATCGCGTCTCACGCATTTCACACGCTGAAATTCTGGATGAGCCCGCGCCGATTCCATCCGACTTTAATCTCGCTGACTACTGGGAACAATCGGCAACGACTTTCAAGTCGAGTGTGCCGAATTATCTCGCTACCTTCTGGGTATCACCCTCCGTCGTGTTGCGTCTGAACTTCGCAGGACGCTTCGCCCGGGTCAACGAAACAGCGGAGACGGATGCTCGTGGTTGGAAAAAGGTCCACGTTGGTTTCGATGTTGAGGAAATGGCTTGCGAATATGCAGTATCATTTGGTCCAAATCTGGAAGTCATCGAGCCAACAGCGCTTCGTGAAAAAGTTGTTGCGATGACTAAAGCGACGTTGGAGTTTTACGGCAGTCTTTAATCAAATGACACCCGAGACAGACAGTTCCAGAAGCCACTTGCTGCGGTGGGTCTATATTATTGCGCTCGCTTACTTCGCACTACATCTGCTTACGTCAACGCGATACGGATATTTTCGAGATGCTTTGTATTACCTCGCATGCTCAGAGCACCTCGCGTTTGGATACGTCGATCAACCGCCACTGATCGCTGTGCTTGGCTGGATCGCACGTCACACGCTTGGCACTTCGCTACCGGCACTACTCTTCTGGCCTGCTGTCGCAGGTGCCTTACGAATCATCCTTACTGCTGTATTTGCACGCGAACTCGGTGCAGGACGATTTGGAACTGTTTTAGCCGCAGCACTCGCAGCGACACCCGGTGTCTGGTGGGTCATCGATCACCAATTCGCGATGAACGGTCTCGAACCATTATTCTGGGGCGGACTGGCTTACGTCGTTCTTCGTCTCATCAACACAGCGAACCCAAAACTCTGGCTCGCGTTCGGTGCGATCGCAGGTGTCGGACTACTAAACAAATACTCAATCGTTTTCTTCGCCACAGCGCTGCTTGCCGGACTCTTGTTAACACGCCAGCGCAGACTTCTCTTTACGCCGTGGATCTTAGTCGGCGGCACGATTGCCTTGCTGATCTTCTTACCGAACTTGATTTGGAATATTCAGAACCACTGGCCGTTTCTCGAACTGATGCGGAACATTCGCGCCACCGGAAAAGATGTCATTCTTTCGCCCGGCATGTATCTACTGCAGCAGGTGCTGATGTTGAATCCGGTGAGTTTCCCTTTCTGGTTCGGTGGACTGTTATTTTATTTCTTTTCGCGCGAGGCGAAGAATTACCGCAACTTCGGTTGGACGTTTGTGATCACGATCCTGGTCTTCATGATCACGCACGGAAAGGATTACTACTCGGCTCCGGCGTATGTGATGTTGTTTGCCGCCGGTGGCGTAGCAACTGAAACATTGGTGTCTGTCCGTCCGAAACTGCGAACACTCTTGAGGACGGCCTGTTTTATCTGGCTGGCGCTGGGGGTCCTTCCGCTGCTGCCGTTAGTGTTACCGGTATTGCCGATCGAGACGTTCCTCCGCTACCAATCACACCTGCCTTTCGAAGTTTCAAAAACAGAGCGCAGTTTTGTTGGTGAGACGTTGCCGCAGTATTACGCTGATGAGTTTCCCTGGCCCGGAATGGTGGCGGCCACGGCACGCGTCTATCATTCGCTCACGCCGGAAGAGCAACAGCGGACCGCGATCTTTGGCAGCAACTACGGTCAGGCGGCGGCGATCGATTTTTTTGGACCACAGTATGGATTGCCTAAAGCTATCAGCGGACACCAAAACTATTTTCTTTGGGGACCACGCCACTATACCGGCGACATCCTCATTCTGCTGGGCGCCAGGGAAAGTGAAGTACGCGAGCAGTTCGAGTCAGTAACGATTGCCGCGACTCTTGAAAACCCGTACGCCTATCGTTACGAGAACCGGCCGATCCTGTTGTGCAGAGGTTTGAAGTGGAACCTGCAAACAGGCTGGTCGAAAGTGAAGAACTGGCGTTAGTGCGGACGCTCGACGCCGAACAATCACCTGTTATTCAGCAACTGCTAGCTTCGGTCAATTTGTGGACAGGATTTACAGGATGAAACAAGATTTATATGTTAGTCCTGATAAATCCTGTAAGTCCTGTCCAAATGATTTTTCGTGTAAAATCCCCCCATGAAAATCGACCGCCGCAAATTCCTGCTTGCGTCATCGGCCGCAGCGTTGGGCCACCAGCACATCCCTTCAGTCTTGGGTAGCTCCGGCGCTGATCTGCTTCCATTCGAATCAAATTCCCCCGTCGCAAAACAAGTGACGGTATATACCACCGCCGAGAAGTCAGATCACAGGCTGAAGCAGACGGACACTGTTGCTTTCAAGTCTGTCGGTCAACCGAAAGAAACTCAGATCTGCGTATTTGTCGATCCCGGCCGGCAGTTTCAAACGTTTCTCGGCATCGGAGGAGCGTTGACCGACTCTTCTGCCGAAACATTTGCCAAACTACCCAAACAAAAACAGCGTGAGTTCATCGACGCACATTTCGACGAGCAGCGAGGCATCGGCTACAAACTCGCGCGCACAAACATTCACAGTTATGATTTCTCGAGTGGCAGTTACACCTACGTCGACGAGGGCGACAAAGAACTCAAGTCGTTCAGTGTTGCGCACGACAAGCAATATCGCATCCCGTTCATCAAAGAAATCCTCGCAGCGACAAAAGGCCAACTCAATATCTTCGCCAGTCCGTGGAGCCCGCCGGCGTTCATGAAAGACAACAACAACATGCTGCAAGGCGGCAAACTCAAACCTGAGTTTTACCAGTCATGGGCCAACTACTACGCGAAGTTCATCAGGGCCTACCAAGCCGAAGGAATACCGATCTGGGGACTCTCAATTCAAAACGAACCGATGGCGACGCAGAAATGGGAGTCGTGCATTTACTCGGCCGAGGAAGAACGAGACTTTCTCAAGAACTTTCTTGGGCCAACTTTGAGCCGCACGGGATTGGGCGACAAGAAGATCATCGCCTGGGATCACAATCGCGATCTGATCTTTCAAAGGGTCAGTACGCTCCTTGCCGATCCGAAAGCGGCGAAATTCGTCTGGGGCATTGGTTTTCACTGGTATGAACCGTGGAGCGGTGGTGATCCCATGTTCGACAACGTGCGGCTGGTCCATGAGCTCTTCCCCGACAAGCATCTGATCTTTACAGAAGGTTGTGTCGACTCATTCGATCCGAAGAGACTGGGAGAATGGAAGTTTGGTGAACAGTACGGGCGGTCGATGATTCACGACTTCAACAATGGCACTGTTGGTTGGACTGACTGGAATATTTTGCTCGACGAACGAGGCGGTCCAAACCATGTTGCGAACTTCTGTTTCGCTCCGGTGCACGCGGATACGAGGACGGGCGAACTGACGTACTTGAGCTCGTACTACTACATCGGGCACTTCTCGAAATTCATCAAACCCGGTGCGAAGAGAATCGCGAGCTCACCGAGCCGCAGTCAATTGCTTTCCACGGCATTTCTGAATCCTGACGGCACAGCGGCTGTGGTAGTAATGAATCCGACCGACAAGCAGGCGTCTTACTGGCTATGGGTTAAGGGCGACGCGGCTGAAGTCAACAGTCCTGCACATTCGATTCAGACGCTCGTGTTTTGAGGTCGTATTAGACAGGATTTAACAGGATGTCTCAGGACTTACAGGCTTGATCTTGTAAATCCTGAGACATCCCGTTAATCCTGTCCAACTATATCGAGATAATTATGAACCTGACGGACATTAAAAGCCTTTTTGATTACACGGAATGGGCCAACGATCTGGCCATGGATGCTGCAAATAAACTGCCCGACGAAGGGCTGCGACGTGATGTGGCGATTAGTCACCGGTCGATCTTTGGAACCCTCGTACACATGGCCGGTGCTGAATGGATTTGGCTGGAGCGCTGGAATGGACGCTCTCCTACGAAAGCCGAAGCGTGGTCGCGTTGGTCCACTGAGGCATGTATGGATCTTGCAATCTTGAAAGATCACTGGACCGATCTCGTAAACGAGCGCGCGCAGTTTGTTTCGCAGTTGGACGAGGCGCGACTGGCGGCAGATCTGCCGTTCAAGCTTCTCAGTGGCGATCCGAGCTCGATGCCGCTGATCAATCAGATGCAGCACGTCGTCAATCACGCGACTATGCATCGCGGGCAGATCGTGGGCATGATTCGACAACTCGGTATCGATCCGCCGGCAACTGATCTGCTCTTCTACCTGCGTCGAGATATCTCGCCAAAATAGGCTGTATATCGATCAGCAGCTTGTTCGAGTGCAAGAGTCTCTGACTTTTTCAAGGCTCTTGACGCGTTGAACTCGATGGCTCCTGAGTTTGTGCGTTTCCACTTGCCGGCTGCAATTCCATTGAGGATGAATGTTGGACCAAGCACGTCCCACGGCGATAACGAGCCGGCAGCTATTTGCCGGTCTTTGTAAGCAACAAAGTATTCGTCGAACGCAGGCAGGAGATGAGCTGACGATTGTCCAGGTCGCACCGAACGTGGGGTTCCAACTTGCGCAATGCCTTGTTTTGCATCTTCAACAGTCAGACCTGACCACCAAACGAAATCCTGCAACGTTGCTGGTCCATGACTTCTGAAATACCGTCGCGTCAGTTCAACCAACGCCTCGTCGCGATTGAAGCTCTTGCCCGCGGGTGTTCGTTCCTCGAGCAGCGCATACGTAAACTGTTTCTCTATTCGTGGGCCACTGCAAATAACACCGTCGAGTTCGGCACGGAGAAGAATATGCCCGAGGCGCACTCCATCATTCGCATCTATTCCTGCTGCGTTCAGCAGCGACTTCAAAGCCGGCCGTGTGAGATGTTTCCCACCCTGCAAAGCCTTCGTAAAGATCTTGTTTGAACGGTTAAAGATTGCCGCATCAAGTTCAAACCTGCGATAGGCTGAACCAGCTTTAAGATTCACACGTGGCGCAGTTAACCGCAGTAACCAACGAATATCTTCAGGCGCGACGAAGTGCCACGTGGGCCGCATAACATGCGTGCGTAGTATTTCTCCTTTATTAAAGGCCTCCTCGATCACTTCATCGGTTGCCGTGCGCATTCTCAGCGCAAGCGCCCACTTGGCCGCGTTAAAATCCTGCGCCTGCACCGCGCCAAACCAACGTACTACGTCAACAGCTTTCCTTAGCCCTGAATGACGACAGCTTTTGATTAACAAGTCGTGCCGAAACAAATCCGTTCATAGATCCGCGTTAATCTGTGCCAAGTTCTATCGAAGTGACCGAGGATCGGAGCGGAATCGTAAACGCATCTCGCTCGTTAACAAATTTCTGTCGCGGAGCATACGTTCCTCCGTGACCTTGGCCGGTTGTTGCACACGAAGTCGAGCATTGGGTGTGAACACTTCGCGGGCGAGAGACTCACGCGCACGACATTCGTCCGTGTGTTTATCGCCACTTGTTCAAATGTTCCGGCATCGAGCGTCAACCACAACCCAAGCGGCGCGATGTAAACGCGTTTCCGAAGCGAGTCGATCGGCTTAACGCATTCACCCAGTCTCCCGTTCACGCTCACGTTTCCGCCAAACGATTGCCACCCAAATTCAGGATGTTTGATTACATAAGTTGCCGCATTGAACGCATGTCCAAAGAAGTTTGGTCCATAGTCGCCTGTGTAAGGATCCCACTTCAAGGTTGACGGGAACGAGTGAAACGCGACTGATGCGAATCCTTCCCGATCGATGTTTGAGAGAGCGCCCATCGTGCCGCCGTATCCAACGCGCAGCAGATAATCGTCTTCAGGCTGCTCGCGGAACTGCGACAGAACCGGAATGGCATTCAATCCCGATCCGTAGTGGTGCAACTGTCGTTCGATTCGCCTGATCTTCCCGCCGTAAAGAAAATCCCAATAGCGTCGCGCGTTGCCGTTGTAACCCCAGTGCGGCAGGGTCGGCATGTAACCAAGAATCGAGTTGAGGGAAACGAGCGCTTTGTCGTCGTAACCAAAGTATTTACACCATGCGTACACTTCTTCCTGGCCGGTCGAATCCCACGCCATCTCGCTGCCAAACGGATAAGGTTCCTGCTTCCATCGGTCTGCGCGTTCCTTCATCAGGCTTTCGAGCACATTCGCTTTTTCTTTCCACGCTTCTCGTTTCAGATCTTCAAGCAGTGCGACGATGATATCGCCTTCCATTAAGCCGAGCTCAACATAACCGACGCGACGACGGCCATTCGGTTGTCTGCCAAACATGAACTTCGCGGTTTCATACGCCTGGTCCAAATACCAATCCCATGAATGATTTGTGACCAGGCCGGTGTGATTTCTTGCGAGCCGGTACATCGACCAATAGGCAGCGATCACGTGTGGATAGTTGTAGCCACGCCCGATTGACTCAGCGTCCGTTTTCTTCCAGCTCGTCCAGGTGGTCCAATCCAGTGCAGCGTCGTATTTATAATTTGTAACTTCTTGCGGTGCGTAGTAAAAGAGGCTCTTCCTTACGCCATACTTGTTCGGTCCTTCTTTGTATTGAAGGCCGCCCCACAAAACCTTGTCGATGAACTGCTCAAATTTTGCGATCTCTTCCTTGTGTGGCTGGCCAAACTCTTTCATGGCCGCAGCGAGCCACGAACCCGAACCGCCTTCGTCTCCCAGTCCGGCGATCCACACACGACTGTCCTGCGTCACGATCTTGTTCGTCTCGCGATCGTAGCTCATGACCGAAGGGCTGCGATGAAACGGATCGTTTTGATCATCGAACCATTGCTTTGTGAAAAGGAAGTTACCGAGATTGGCGACTGCCTCAGCCGATGGTTTGATAACGTAGTAGCTGATGGACTGTGTCGAGCGATCGTCATACGTGATCGTGAGGCGCGCGCGTCCCCACGTTTTGCCTCGAACGCGATAGGCTCGCCACTGCGCAGTGGGTTTATCTTCTTTGATTTCGAGGGCGTTGACTGGATCAACTGTTAGCTGCGCTACTTTGCGTTTGTGTTTTAAGAAGAGCCGCCCATCGATATCCATGGGCAGCACATAACCCGGAATGCCGATCGCGACCGCCCGGTCATTGTTTGCGAGTGTGGTCTCTATTTTTCGTATTTCGTCAGCCAATAGAAACTTGACGCCGTAAGTTCTTGTGGAGCCCGCAGCAATCGTCACCATCGTCGGAGGATTCCACTGCTCGACGCCACGCCATTCTTCGTCAGCGTAGGCTTGCGTGTGGACCATCCACGCAAATGCGCCTTCGAATGTTTGGCTCGGCCTCGTTGGTTCGGTTAACAGTTGATAGGCTTCGAAGGGAGTTTTACCATCCGGCACAACCAGCAGTGCAGGTCCGTGGCCACTTAGACGAGTTACCTGCAAATATCCCGCATCCTGACCGATGTAAGGATCGGAGAAGGAACACTTCTCGTGCGCTTCCTTGAGATTGCGACCGGTGATCATGTTGTTGAAGATCATCGGAATGCCTAGAGCGCCGAGTTGAACTGGATGGGTGGTCTTGTTCTTCAAATCAAAGCGCAAGACGAGACGCTTATCCTCGACTATCCATGAGCGCTTGATCTCTAAGGGAATATCGGCGGGTAGTGTTGCTGACAGATTTGCCGTAGCGAGTGTTTGACCAGACGAAGTCAATGATTCAACTGGTTGACGTGATTCGGCAGTGTCGTAGTTCTGCCATGATCCTGAGTTGCCGATACGGATTCGGAGAATGAGATCGCCGAGGTGGTGATAGCGATTTGCCGCGCGCCGTTCCAAACGGTCGCTGGGCGTGAAGTCGAAGCCGGGAGTGGTCTTAGGTTCGAGGGCGGCGACTGTTTGGGAGTCCTTCAACAGTCTCAGTTTGAAATCGGGTGTGTCAAACTCCACAAACGCCTGGTCGTTGGAAAACGTTTCACGCAAAGACGCAAAGGTCAAAACGAAGACGCAAAGAAGAATGAGGCAGATTTCTCTGCGTCTTCGTTTTGACCTTTGCGCCTTTGCGGGAGAATCTCTCATCTTTCCTCAGCCCGAACCATGCGAACTCCAAAGATCGTCGCGGTTTCATTACCGCCTGACGCCTGAAATCGCACCGTCACTTTCTTCTTGTCTTTAACAATCTCCGCGGGAATCTTGTAATCCAGATCATAGAATTTCCCCGTCGCGCTGCCCGGTGGATAACGTTCGATCATCCCTTCGCCAATGCGTTGCCCGTCGACGAGAATTTCAAACGATCGCTTCGCACGTTCTTCCGGATTGAAAGTCAGAACCAGCGCCATCGGCTTAGGTGCTTCGACCGGCAGATCGAAAGAGAACCATTTCTTCGATCGTCGCCCCACGCGGCCGAGTAGGCGATCGGGTGCAGTCTCTTCACCTTGCTGGTTGAATTGTTTCTCCTTCTCGGAATCTCCTGGCTGCACAAAACGCCACAGTCGCCGCCTCGAGTCGTTGTCGTTTTGCTTTTTCCGCTGTCAGTTCTTCTAACTTCCTGGCCCAACTCTCGGCATCGTAAAGATCCCAGTAAACCGCGTATGTGCGACGGTGAAGACGGTAGAAAGGAACAAACTCGACTTCATTCGCCGCTCCGTCCGGTTTACGACCGACACCAACTGAACGGAAAACACCAAGGCGATCCGGAACCGGCTGTAACCACTCGCCCACAGGTTTTTCAGCCGTCACGAATGAGGGAACCGGATCTGCTGGACCACCGCGTCGCTCCGGTCCGAGATCACCTGCCAGGACTAACGGTCCCCACATCAACGCAGCACGGTTTTTGTTATCGGGCAAGCCTTCGATACGCAACGTTTTAGGCAATACGAGCGCAACTGCGTCACCAGTCTTCCACGTTCGTTTGATTTCTACATAAGATCCTGGACCAGACACGTTTACATTTTTACCATTTACCTCAACTTCAAAACCATTCCCGGCCCATGAAGGTCGTCGCAACGCGAGCGTGAAACTCTTTGGTTTCTGCAACGTGAACTTCACCGTTGCCGCATCGCCCTCAGGAAATGTTGTATCCATGCTCACCGTTGCTCCGGCGGCTTTCCACGTCGCTGTCGACGGTACATAAATGTTCACCCACAGACGATCGTCCGACTCGTAATAGATCCCATCGCCATGTAAACCATGACTCTCCATCCCGCTCCCGACACAACAGGTAAAACTCCGAAACATGTCCTGGTATTCATGCCGCACTCCTCGACCAACCGGTACCATGTAACACATGCGACCATCCTCAGGGTCGATCGAAGCAAGAATGTGATTGAACAAAGCCTTCTCTTCAAACTCCGCGTACTTGATATCCGGATGGAGTGCGAAAAGACGGCGCGTCATCTTGAGCATGTTGTAAACGTTGCACGTCTCGTTGGTGCGGCCGTCAACACGCTCTGCTAGTTGATCGGGTGGTCCAAAATATTCATCCTTGCCATGACCGCCAGTGGCATAACTATGGTCGTTGACTACCGCGTCCCAGAAAAATTCGGCCGCGTCTCCGTCCGACTTCTCACCCGTGTAGATGTACTGCATTAACACACCCAGCATCTTCGGCACCTGAGTGTTTCCGTGCTGCCCCGCAAGCTTGTCTTCACGACGCTTGAGTGGATCGAGGAACGCGTTGTGATCGAAACGACGTGAGAGATTGAGCCAGCGTTTGTCTCCGGTGTCGGCGTAAAGATCCGCGAGCACTTCATTCATGCCGCCAAACTCAGTGTTGAGCATCTGCTGAGTTTGCTCGGGAGTAAGCTTCGACATGATCGTCTCGGCCCAGGCGGCGTATTTGATTTCGAGTTCCAGCGCGGTGCGATTACCTGTGAAGCGATAAGCGTCTCGAAGTCCCGCATAGGTTTTGTGCAACGTGTACCACGGAGACCAGAGACCATTTAGATCGAAGAATGTCGATTTGATATTGCCTTTGCTAACCTCTGCAAACTTTTCGCGGAGTCCCTCGACAGCTCCGAGATAACCATCGCCATTCTTGTCCTGAACTTCTTTCATCTCCTTCACGATGTAGTCAGCTCGTTCCTTGAAACGTGGATCGCCCGTTGCGGCAAACATCAACGACACGCCGGAGAGATAATGACCCGCGATGTGGCCGGTTAGATTTCTCCCATCGCCATCCCAACCCGTATAGCCCTGTGCTTTTGGCTCGAGACCGGCGCGCTTGCGGTAGTAAGCCATCATCCGATCCGGTTCGAGCTTGAGGAGATATTCGGCATTCAGATCCTGCGCTCTTTTCAAAGGACCACCAGTAACACGGACGGACGACAGCGGAATCGGCCGCGCCACGTCAGGAATGGCATGCTTGATGGCTTGAGCATTCGCCGTACTGGTCACAATGATGCACGCGAGCACAGCGCCCAACTGTATTTTCATGGCACAGATTTACGCGGATGAATGTGCATCAGTCAATGATAAAATTCAGTCATGAATCGAGAACGTCTCCTCGTCTGGTTGTTGCGACTGGCTGGTGCAGTCGAGATACTGGCATTTATAGCGGTGGTGATGCCGCGGTCGTGGATGGAGATTGCAAATGCTTCGGTCGGACTCGGCGAGATGCCTGATGGACCACTCCTCATGTTCATGATCCGGCAGGCTTCCTACACCTACGGCGTACATGGATTATCTTTATGGTTGATTGCCACTGACGTTGATCGCTTTCGTCCCTTCGTCGTGTTCAATGGCATCGCCTTTTTGATAGCGGCTCCGGTGTTCGTTTTGATCGATCTCAGCTCAGGTATGCCTTTATGGTGGACGGTGAGCGATCCGCTCTCATGCGGATTTTTTGGTGCGGCGTTACTGTTGCTGAGCCGTAAGCATCCTTAACACTGATCCCCACCTTTCTTGACAGACTACTCGATTCTAAAGTATCTTGATATCAAGATATTCGAGATAAAGGTAAATGAGCACAGGCAAAGAGCAGTCGTTGAAGGGTGGCAGTGGCGTTCACGTCTTTCTGGTGTTGTGGAAGGCGGCGCGTGCGGTTGAGACGTACGCTGAAAACAGCATCGCGGAGTTGGAGATGTGCGGCAGCGACTTCGCTGTTCTTGAAGCTTTGCTACACAAAGGGCCGTTGCCAATCAACGAAATCGGAAAGAAAGTGCTGCTAACGAGTGGCTCCATCACAGTTGCCGTCGATCGGCTTGAATCGAAAGGTTTGGTCGAGCGACGTGCATCCGGTACCGACCGGCGGGCGCGGATCGTGCACCTGACGAAAGACGGCAAGGGGCTAATCACCCGCATTTACGCCGCTCACGCGACTGACATGGAGCGACTCGCCGCCGCCTCGCTAAGCCGAGCCGAACGCGAAACGCTCATTCGCCTGTTGAAGAAAATTGGTTATGAGGCGGCAGCTCGCCTCGAAGAAGGAGATTCTATTAATGGTTAGCGAAGTGTTGACGAAGACTCGCGCGGTTGCGGGTGTAGTAAATAGTATTGAAACGCTGGAAGGCGCAGGCTTTTTGGTGCGGCGCCCGTTTCCAAAGCCACAGTTTTCCGAATTTGATCCGTTTTTGCTGCTTGATGAAATGGGACCAATGGAGCTTGGGCCAAACCAGGCGAAAGGCGCACCGGATCATCCGCATCGTGGCTTTGAGACAGTGACTTACATGTTGTCAGGCGAGATGCAGCATAAGGATTCTCGCGGACATGCCGGACGACTGACGCCGGGCGACGTGCAGTGGATGACCGCCGGCGCGGGTGTGGTCCACTCCGAAATGCCGAGTGCCGAATTCGCGCGCAACGGCGGGCGAATGCATGGCTTCCAGCTTTGGGTTAACCTGCCAAAACGTGACAAGATGATGAATCCACGTTACCAGGAGATCCCAAGCTCGCAGATTCCGAAGGTCACTTCGGAAGACGATCTCGTGAGCGTGAAAATAATTGCGGGTGAAGCGATGGGCCAGAAAGCAGTTATTGAGACACGCACGCCGATCATGTACCTGCACTACAGCATCAAACCGGGCGGCGTCGTGACGCAAACAGTTCCGAGTAACTTCAACACTTTTGCCTACGTTGTTGAAGGTCGAGGGTTGTTTGGCTCAGAGCGTGAACAAGGAGACGACGGTCAGATGGTGTTGTTCGCACAGGATGGTGACGAAGTCAGAATCGAGAATCCGACTGATTCGACTAGCGCTCTCGAGATCCTGCTGATTGGCGGAGTTCCACTCAACGAACCTGTAGCGCGCTATGGACCATTCGTGATGAACACGAGGGAAGAAATCATTCAGGCGATCGAAGACTATCAAAATGGAAAGATGGGTGAGATCACCTAGATGTCGGAGGAGATGAGATGAGAATAGCAGCGTTGATCGCGCGTTATTTGCTCGGATTGATCTTCGTAGTGTTCGGGCTGAACGGGTTCTTGCAGTTCATTCCGATGGGACCACCGCCAACCGGTTTGGCAGGAGATTTCATCCGTGCACTAGCACTGTCGCATTACTTCTGGGTTGTAGCGGCGCTACAAATCGCGGGCGGGGCGTTGTTGCTGGTGAATCGCTACGTGCCGCTCGGGTTGGTGTTACTTGGACCTGTGATTGTGAACATCCTTCTGTATCACTTGTTCCTGAATCCAGCTGGAATGGCGATGGCAGTCCTCGTGACCGCGCTCTGGTTTATCGTGTTCTATGCGCACCGTAATGCATTCTCAGGAATCTTTGCGCAGCGGGCGTAATCACATGACGGCAGAGACAGTAACTGGTGTTCCATTGAAAGCCGCCGTCCCACACAGAGCATCGATTGCTTGATTGTCTGTCAGGTCGTTGATGCTCTGACCCGGATGTTGCTGGGCCACTGCGAGTCTATTTCCGGGCCGATCGTGTCCCCAACCGTGCGGAATACTCACAACTCCGGGCATCATCTCATCCGATACTTCGATCGGGATCACTATCGACCCCACTCTCGACTCCACTCGAACGTTTTGACCCGTGCTCAAATCCCGATGCGCCGCATCCGCCGGGTGCATGAGAATTGTGCAACGCGGTTGGGTCTCAACGTCTCTCAATAATCTCCGCGCGTTGTGCATCCAGGAGTTGTTACTGCGCAGATGCCGGCGTCCGATCAGTAACAAATTTCCGTTTAACTCCTGCGGCGCGCTGTCCAGGAACTTAGTCTTCACTCGCCCCACGTCTTTGACAAGAACTTCAGGCGCGAGCTCGATGCACTTGTCGGCAGTACGCAGACGTTTTGGTAAACAGGGAGTCAATGGCCCAAGGTCGATTCCGTGCACGGCTTTACGCAGCTTTCCCAACGTAAGACCTTTGGAAAAAGGATTAAACTTTGCGCCGTATGGTCCAAAACGCAAACCCAAGTCTAGGATTCTTTCAGGACCAAAGAACTTTCTCGTGAACTTTTGCTGCACGCCGCGCAGAATGCTGCCCCCTTGTTTGTGTTCCATTCGAGTTTGCAGCTCGGTGAGGATCTCCCAATCGGCTCGGGTGTCGGGTGCGGGATCGAACAATGGCTGTGAAAATCTGGTCGTGTTACGAACTGCCAGCAGATTAAATGCAATGTCGTAGTGGCCACGCTCTAACGGTGCAGTGGGTGGCAGGATGATGTGCGCATGTCGCGTTGTTTCGTTGATGTAGAAGTCGATTGACACCATGAACTCGAGACTCGCGAGTGCCTCGTCAAGCTCGCGTCCATTGGGTGTCGACAGCACTGGATTGCCTGCGAGGGTTACGAGGGCCTTCACCTGTCCCTGGCCGGGAGTCAAAATCTCTTCTGCAAGTGCGGCCACCGGTAATTCGCCGGCAAACTCCGGTAGTTTTCGCACGCGGCTGTGCCAGCGCGCAAAACTGCCGCGCGGAGCTAGCGATTCCGGCGCGGTCACCGGATCAAAGGCCGGCAAGTTGAACATCGCGCCGCCCGTCCGGTCCAGATTTCCCGTCACGATATTCAGGACATTGATCAACCACTGACAAGTTGCACCAAACTCCTGAGTGCTGACGCCGATTCTTCCGTAACAGACTGCTGATTCAGCCCCAGCAAATTCTCTCGCGAGCCGACGTATCTGTTCCGAATCGATTCCTGTAATAGCAGTTACTTTCTCAGGCGGAAAATCCCTCACGAGTTTGCCGACCGTTTCGAGTCCTTTTGTAAAAGACGCCAATGGACCAGGCCGCACCAGACCTTCATCGAAAACAACATGCAGCAATGCGAGTAACAAGAGAACATCTGTGCCGGGACGAATAAACAGATGTTGGTCAACGAGACGTGCCGTTTCGTTCTGACGAGGATCGATCAGTATTACTTTGCCGCCGCGGCGACGCAGTTCTTCCATCCTGCGACCCATTCCGGGAGCCGTCATCATGCTGCCATTTGAGACGGCCGGATTTGCGCCGAGGATAAGAAAAAGTTTCGTGCGATCGATATCCGGAATCGGAAGCAGGAGTTGATGCCCAAACATCAGGAATCCCGCAACGTGATGGGCGAGTTGATCGACTGATGTTGCAGAGAATTTGTTTCGCGTATGCAGGCTGCGGAGAAAGCCAGGCACGAATAGAAGCGCGCCGTAGTTGTGAACGGTGGGATTACCGAGGTACGAGCCGATCGAGTTTCGGCCATACTTCGCGTAAACGCTTTTGAGGTTCTTTGCGACATCGTCAAAAGCTTCGTCCCAACTGATGCTTCGCCAGCCGCCTGGAATACGGCGGACGGGATGTTTCAGCCGATCGTTGTCGTAATGAATGTCTTGTAGAGCGACGGCCTTTGGGCAGATGTACCCGCGGCTGAATGGATCGTCTTTGTCACCGCGAATGGTAAGCCGGTCCCCGTCGACCTTGATCTCGATTCCACAGATCGCTTCGCAAAGATTGCACGCACGATAGTGTGGGGAACCGTTCTTCATGGTGGTGCATTATTAAGCCACAAAAAGGCACAAGAAGCACAAAAAGATCAGGTAATCTTTTTGTACTTGTCCATCCTGAAACATCTTGTAAATCCTGTTAAAGCGAGTACAGGTCAAGCGAACCCCTCAGCCTCAGCTTGATATCATCGAGACTCTTATGGTCGCTCGTATCGACGGCAACTGTAATCCTCTGGTAGTAATTCAAAATATTGAAGGCTTTAATCAACGGCGCCATTTCTTCGACCTCGCGAATACTCAACCCATAGCCCTCAATAAACACGTGCTTCTCGTCAATCGTCAGATCGTGAAGCGCAATCGATAGCTCCCACTCGGGCGCGACCGTCGAGAGACACTCTTCCCAGTCGACAATCGCCGCGATATCACCACCCTCGTCGACGATCATATTTTTCAAACGCATGTCACTGTGATTCAACGTCGCCTTGTGCCGTCGCGTTTTCGCATCCTCCAGTATGCGCGACAACTCCTTCACCTGTTCATCTGCGAGCATCTTGTGTTTAGCAAAGACCTGCAGGCGTTTCTCCAACGCGTATTCATCTTCAACATAGTCAACCCACGTCTTGTGTTTTGTCCCAGCACTCGTCCAATCGAAATCACTTCCATAACCATCGGTATGAATCGAGTTGATAACTGCCGCGTACTCGCCCATTTCATGAACGATGCGCTTTCGTTTCGGATGCTGAGTCGCCTCTGATCCGGTAACACGACGAGTGATCATGTAAGGCTCAGACACCGCATCGTTACTGACTTCGATCACTTCCGGCGTCGGCACACCCGCTTCACGCGCTTTTTGCGAAGCCCAACGCTCTTTCTGAAACGCTCTCAGCCGTTCCAAGTCGGGACTGATCCGGACCACAAACTGGCCCTCAACATGATTTACTGCAAACACATAGTTCGTGCGTCCTGAAGATTTATAGACGATCCTGCTCGCAGGTTTGCCGAAATGGCTTTGCACGATCGTTCTGGCAAGATTTCGATAGTGTCGAATCGTTGCCGGTTGGTCTTGTTTGTCATCCATGAATGTTTCCTGCCGCGAGTTCTGCTGCTCTGAACAACACTGCGCCCAGCTCGAGAGAGTCCTTTAGTTTGACAGTGTCCACCAACCCGCGAAATTTGAGATCGATACCGCCGACAAGCAACGCCAAACCCACACCTGCAAGAAACGTGTCGAGCTCGGTATCGCCCGCACCCAGGCTATCTCGCAGATCACAGTTCAGCAGGTCGGCCATCGCTCGTGCGCCAAACAACTTGTCGACACCCTTGTGTGTGATGAAGTTGCTGCGTTTAGTGTGTTGATACGCCATCAACTGATCTTCAGGCGCTTCGATCAGAAGAAAGATCATGCAGATCTCTTCCGCCAGCATCTGTTCCTGCAACTTCGGAAATTCAACCGCAGTAACAGCCGATGCGCTTTTGTATTTTTCTTTTACTGCGAGAATGTTTTCGGGAACCGGTGTCCAGATCACTTCGCCGATGCGCCAGTCGCTCGGGTAATAAAAGACGAGTATGTTCTTGATGCCACCGTCAAGAATTCCTTTTACCCCGGCGAGCGCTTCTTTAATCTCTCCTTCTGTTAACGGAAAGCAGGCGGCTTGTTCGAAGATGAGCTCTTCTTCAGTCTGTTTGACGAAGCCGATGAGACTTCCATTCAGTGTCACAGTGGGAATAGGCGCGTTGGATAGCTTGTACCAATCCTGGCCAAAGGTGCGAATCACGGAAAGAGGAAACCGTAACGAGTTGAGGACAAGTGGCCGGCCACGTTCATAGTGGTGCATCAGCCCCAGTTCGACTTCTTTTGGGATAACGATCTTGCCTTGATACTCGTGAACCGCAGTTCCGTCGAGATCCGTGATCACAAGTCCCGAGCTGGGAAAAGACGACTGGTTAATAAACTGCTGGAGTTTTGCGTCGATCTCGTTACTTAAAACCATGCAGTGCAGTTTAGAAACGAGATGTCACAGAAGTGATGGGACAGAATTAACAAGATGAGAACAGGATTAACAAAATAAACATGTCAATCCTGAAACATCCTGTTAATCCTGTCCAACAGAACCCGCAACTTCTTGCGCGTTCAGTGAAACACTATGCCGACGCCAATGCGAAAGTTGTGCTGTGTGCTATCAAACAATCGCGTCGGGTTGTAGTCGAACTGAATTACTCTCACATCCACTCGATCGCTGGCACGAATATCGAGCCCACCGCCAAACGCTCCACCAAAGCCTGTTTCGGTCAGAGTTTGATCCGCGCAGGGGCTGGGAGAGATCGCGATGCACGCAATGTCATTGAACCTGAGGCGATTGCGAGTGTGTGCTGCACCCACAAGCGCGTGAGCGAACGGCTTGACGGTTGATTCCGAAGAGTTGTCCTTGAGTTGAACACCTCCGAGAAAATTGAAGAGACGTGAGTCGATGTCCACGCTCGCGCCCTGAAGGTTACCAACCGGAAAAGTCGTGCTCTTGAAGTGTCCGGAAAAATCGAACTTCAATCCGAAATATCGCGAGAGATTTGCTGTTGCTGCGGTTTCGAATCCGTGAAAGCCTTCGCGTTCGTCGACGATATCGTCCAGATCGGGATCTTCGTCGCTGATGCCAGTGTCGATGCGGTTATGCGAATAGCCTGCAAAGAACTCGAATTTCTTGTAGTCACTTTGCGCGGCGGCGATTGAGGCGCACGCAAAGATAGTTACCACGATAAACATTGTCCTAAACACAGTTAAGTCCTCCTAATGAGTTAAGTCTGACTGAGGTTAACTCCGCGAGATCGCGTTGTGGTGGTCCCTGTTACACGAAAAGGACTGTCACAAAGCAAGCATGAAACGTTAACCCAAGACGATTTGTTGGCGCTGACGTGGGAGAGGGAAGTTACAACTTGCTCAGAGGGGATTTTGTTTCATTGGGTTGTCCGGAAAAGGCACAAATTTATTGTGGGGCGCCGAGGAAGGAAGCTAAACGGAGTAGATCGGCGAAGACGCCGGCGGCGGTTACCTCTGGACCAGCGCCTGGGCCTCTGACGATCATTGGTTGAGTGTTGTATCTGACAGTTTGAAAACTCACGATGTTATCGCTGCCCTTCAAACTTGCGAACGGATGATCGAGGGGGTAAGTCCGGAGTCCCGCTGACATACTTCCGTCATTATTGATCACACCCACGTACCGCAATACGTGACCGCTGGCGCGAGCCGAGTCGAGACGATCGGCAATGGCATGATCGTGTTTGCCGAGTGTGTTCAGGTATTCCTCAAGACTCGCCGAACGCAGATCTTCGGGCACCATGCTCTCCACTTCGACGGCGTCCATCTCAACCTGAAGTCCCATCTCGCGTGCTAGGATGATCAGCTTTCGCGCCACGTCGACACCCGACAAGTCCAAACGCGGATCAGGCTCTGTCAATCCAAGGCTATGAGCTTCACGGACGATTTCCGAGAACGTACGTGAGCCGTCGAACGAATTGAGAATGTACGAGAGGGTGCCCGAGAGCACGCCCTCGATCTTAATGATTTGATCTCCTGTTTCGATTAGACCACGAAGGGTATGAATGATTGGGAGTCCGGCGCCGACGTTTGTTTCGTAAAGAAAATATCGCTGATGTTTGCGGGTCGCTTCGCGCAGGCTGCGGTAAGCCGAGAGTGGTCCGGAATTGCTTTGCTTGTTCGGTGTGATGATGTTGATTCCTCTCGACACCCAACTCTCATAACGCTCTGGCATGTCGGCGCTCGCCGTTGCATCAATAATCACTGCGTGCGGCAAGTGATCGGCTTGTACGTGATTGACGAATTGTTCGATGTCTGCATCAGCAGAACTTTTACCTAACTCATCGCGCCAACCATCGAGAAGAAACCGCCCGTCATGAAGAATCATCTTCCGGCTGTTCATGACGCCGCGTACTCGCAGATCGATACCACGTTCTGTGCGTAGTTCCTTAATCCGAGCGGTGAGTTGGTCCAGGAATGTTCCACCGATTAGTCCGGCGCCGATCACGCCGATCGAAAGAGTTTGACTTGAAAGATAAAAGGCTGAGTGGAGCGCTCGCAATGCTTTGGTTGCTTCGTGCTGTTCGATGACGGCCGAGATGTTACGTTCAGACGATCCTTGTGCGATTGCCCTAACGTTCACGCCTGCTTTGCCGAGCGCGCTGAAAAACTGTCCGGCCATGCCGAGTCGTTCAATCATGCCCTCACCGACCATGGCGACGATGCAGCAACTCTCTCTGAGATCTACTGTCTGAATTTCTCCTCGTTGCAACTCTGCTAAAAAAGTTTGCTCGATTGTTTTCTTTGCGAGTTCAGCATGCGCCTGCGGCACAGCGAAGCAGATCGAGTGTTCTGAGCTCGCCTGAGAGATCATCACGATCGAAACGCCGACGGCTCGCAACGCGCCGAAGAGTTTGTGGGCCACGCCCGGCACGCCAATCATGCCCGTGCCTTCGACATTTACCAGAGCCATGTCTTCAACCGCCGCGAAACCCTTGATTGGCAGATCGGGCGCTGACGAGGCGGAGATTCTTGTACCGGGTGCTTCCGGCTTGAAACTGTTTTTGATCCAGACGGTGATGTTCTTCGCGATCGCCGGTGCCATGGTGTTTGGGTGAATGACCTTGGCCCCAAAATAGGCGAGCTCTGCTGCTTCCTGGTACGAGAGCTCAGGTATCACGATCGCGTCCGGAACGCGGCGCGGGTCGGCACTGAACACTCCATCAACGTCAGTCCAGATCGTCACTGAGCCGGCCCCGAGTAATGCTGCGAAGATCGAGGCAGACAGATCGCTTCCATTTCGTTTCAAAGTTGTCGCCGAACCGTCATGCGTGGCCGCAACGTATCCGGTGATCACGGCGAAATTCGTATCAACATGATCTGCTTGCCAAACATTTACATTCTCCTGCGAAAGCTTCCAGTCGATGGCGACGGTGTTGCTATCAGGTTCGACGATGAGAACCGTGCGTGCATCCAGCCAGGTCGACGAATGTCCATTCGCTTCGAGATAAGCGTGCAGCATTTGGGCCGACCACAACTCCCCGTGACCAGCGACGAATTCCATGATGCGTTCGGAAGGTATTCGTGTGATCCAAACACCTCTTAATACTTCTTCGATCGCTTTGAAATCCGAGACGATCGTTTCGCGAAGCGCTGCGGTTTGCGTTGTGGTGAGCGACAGCTTCTCGATAGTTTCGAGATGCCTCGTCTGAAGTTCCTCGAGTTTAGTTAGATAAGACTCGTCGCGACTGGCGGCGAGTTCCACCGATTGAATGAGACCATTCGTCACGCCGCTCATGGCAGATACCACAACCGCCACTCGTTCGTCCGGCGCGTGGGGCAGCACGATCTCAGCGGCGGCGCGATATCTCTCCGCATCCGCTACACTCGTGCCACCAAACTTGTGAACTACCCATTTAGGCGTCATTGCGACAGACTACGGTAGTCTAATACTTCAGACAACGCTCTTGTTAATGAATTTAACTAATTCGGAATGTACTGTAGGGGCGGCCCTCCGTGGCCGCCCCTTGCGTGGAACTCGACACAGGGGCGGCACGGAGGGCCGCCCCTACAGTACGTTCTATGTGGCTTGATGATCCTGTATAAATAGGCTCTATATGACAATGAAGACTTTTTCTCTGGCGCTCATGATTCTCGTTACGGCTGTCGCAACGCAGGCCGCGGACCTGGTCCAAACCGCAAACGGCACTGTTGAAGGCCGCGGTGTACAGCCATCGGGCGTCCGTATCTTTAGAGGCATTCCGTTTGCGCAGCCGCCAACAGGTGATTTGCGTTGGCGGGAACCGCAACCCGTCACGAACTGGAAGGGCGTGAGAAAGGCACTCGACTTTGGCCCACGCTGTATGCAGGCCCGGATCTTCGACGACATGATCTTCCGATCAAACGGAGTGAGTGAAGACTGTCTTTATCTGAATGTTTGGACTCCTGCGAAATCTAATCGAGAACGACTCCCAGTGCTTGTTTACTTCTACGGCGGCGGATTTGTGAGCGGCGATGGGTCGGAGCCTCGCTACGACGGCGAGAGCATGGCGGCGAAGGGCATCGTCGTGGTGACAGTCAACTACCGCCTGGGAGTGTTTGGATTCCTCGCCCATCCGGAGTTGACGAAAGAATCGGCTCATCATGCTTCGGGCAATTATGGATTCCTGGACCAGAACGCTGCGTTGCAATGGGTGCAGCGCAACATCACGAACTTCGGCGGCGATCCGAAACGTGTCACGATCGCCGGTGAGTCTGCAGGATCGATATCTGTGAGCGCGCACATCGCTTCACCACTGTCGAAGAATCTAATTGCCGGCGCGATCGGTGAAAGCGGTGCATTAACGGGCGGGCTATCCGCGGCGCCGCGTGCAAAAGCCGAAGAGCAGGGAACCAGGTTCGCGGCAAGTTTCAACGCACAGTCGATTGCTGAGTTGCGGGCGTTAACCTCGCAGCAGCTTCTTGACGCTGCGAGTAAAGGCGGTTGGGCCAGTGTCGGCCGGTTCCCGCCCACGATCGACGGCTATTTTCTGACCGAGGATCCGGCGACGATCTATCAAACAGGAAAACAAGCGCGCGTGCCGCTGCTGGTTGGCTGGAATTCTGAAGAGCTGGGCGGGAACGTTCTCTTTGGCGACAAACAACCGACAGTGGAGAACTACAAGAAGATTTTGGCGAATTTGTACTCGACACGAGCCGATGAAGCGTTGAAGCTTTATCCAGCAACAACGACAGACGAGGTTATTCAGGCAGCGACTGATTTGGCCAGCGATCGCATGATGGGTCATAGCACCTGGAAGTGGGCCGATCTGCATGCGAAGGGTGCCCCAGTCTATCGATACTTCTACACACGCCCGCGACCGCCAATGCGAACGCAGAATACGCCGCCCGCGCGTGGTGCGTCTCACTCTGCCGAGATTGAATATGCGATGGGTAATCTCGAGTTGATGAAGGATGTTTACCCGTGGACCCCCGATGACTACAAAGTCTCGAACGTCATGCAGAGATATTTTGCGAACTTCATCAAGAAGGGAAATCCGAATGGTGGAGGGTTGCCGGAGTGGCCGGCTATAAGCACTGGGCGATTTATGAGATTGGATGTCGAACCGCGTGCGGAGACCGATGCTAAGCGCGCGCGATATCTCTTTCTCGATCAACTGCCGAGGTAAACGGTGACAGGATTACAGGATTTAACAAGATGAACAAGATATCTTGTGAATCCTGAAAATCTTGTTAATCATGTCCAACCACTCGTGAGAACCCAGCCGTCCCAAAGTTTTTTCATTGACTTAATTTCCCTGTGCGTGGTATTAGTTCGCGCCACGAACTAAATAGCCAGTTCCAAACAGCTATACATCCGTGCGAAGAATCGATCTGTCCAACTTTCAGGTCGCGACGAGCGAGACTGCGAGAGACATCAATCGCCGTATCGTTCTCAACCTGATACGAACGCACCAACCCATTTCCCGGGCTGATCTGGCGCGCCATTCCGGCCTGCAACGCAGCACCGTCTCCGTAATCGCCGAACAACTAATCAAACAACGCTGGATAACTGAAGGCGCAAACGGTCACACAGCGCGAGGTCGGCGCCCGGTATTCCTGCACTTAAATAAAGAGCGCGTCGGCATCATCGGCATAAACGTGCGTCCGATCACGACTACCCTCGCCCTCGCAGATCTCGACGCCAATTTCCTCGCACAAGATTCACTGGCAACACCCACAGATCCAAAGCAGTTCGTCGCGGAATTGGTACCGCGCGTACGCAAACTCATGACGGCGCGACCGGAATTAACTTGCGAGGGCATCGGCGTGAGTTTGCCCGGCCGCGTCGATCTCGAAACCAAGAACCTGGTCTTTGCTCCCAACCTGGGCTGGAAAGACTTCGACCTAAAAACACCGCTCGAAAAAGCCACGCGTCTCCCCGTCGAACTGGAAAATGCTGCAAATTCCTGTGCACTTTCGGAGATTTGCTTCGGACGTCGTGCTGAAGGACTGCGGAATTTAGTGGTCGTCACCGTCTCAGAAGGTATCGGCTGTGGCCTGATACTCAATCATCAACTGGTCCAGGGCTCGACCGGCACGGCCGGTGAATTTGGACACGCTGCAATTGTTCCGGATGGGCTCGAGTGTAGTTGCGGCAACCGCGGTTGTTGGGAAATGTATGCGTCCAACTCAGCCGCGATTCGCAATTACACGAACGCTGTTGCCCCCGCGCGTCGTAGCAAACGCCAGGCTGAGACAGAAGAGACGACAATCACATTTGATCATCTGTTGCGACTTGCGGATCAGGGCGACACCAAAGCGGCCTCGGCATTGGATGAGATGGCAAAGTATTTAGGTCGTGGAATTGCCCCCCTGGTTGCCGGCCTTGCGCCTGACATGATCGTCATCGTCGGTGAAGTGACGCGCGCGTGGCAACGAGTGGGACCAATCATCAAGGAAACAGTCAGACAGCATTCTTTCACGCGGGCAGAAACGCAGGTCGTCCCCAGCGATCCGATAAGTCAGCCACGTTTACGCGGCACGATAGCACTCGTTTTACTGAAACACTTTGGTGCTCCCGCGATCGTCTGAGCACCGTTCTGTTGTCTATTTTGTTGTGGACCCGAACTAAAGGGCTAATGCCCATCTTCATCAAAGGAGATACGTCGATGTTTACCTTTGCCAACCACTCACTTCCAAGTCGCGCCGGTTGCTGTATCTAACTTTGCTCAGCGTATTCCTGCTCGCAACCATTCCTGCGCTAACGGTGGCCCAGGTACTTTATGGCTCGCTCGTTGGAAACGTTAGCGATCCGAATGGCGCTGCCGTTTCAGGCGCGAAGGTCGAAGTCACGAACCTGGCTACTGGAAACGTATCCAGTGTGATGACCGATGATCGTGGCGTTTACGCCTTAAACGATCTTCAAGTCGGCGTCTACAAAGTCACCATTTCTCGATCGTCTTTTAAAACAACGATCAGGGAAGACGTCCGGATCGAAGCGAATAAGACTTATCGTTTCGACGCGGCTTTGGAGGTCGGAGGAGTAGAAGAAACTGTGGTGGTTACCGCCGCTGAGGAAGCGACTCTACAGACCGATCGCGGTGACGTGAATGTTACTCAGACTGCGAGGCAGGTTAATGACCTTCCGCTTTTCGGCAGCATCGGTCGAAACTACCAAAGTCTGATGTACCTGGTTCCGGGCACCACGAGAGGCACCGGAGGCTTTTTCATCAACGGCTCCGGCACTGAGGATAACTCCGCCGCCGGTAACCCACAGCGTTCCATGTCGTTCAACGTCAACGGCGTATCGCGTTTGCAGAACAACACGAAGATTGATGGCTCGAGCGTCATTTACCCCTGGTTGCCGGGTAACACGGTCTACGTTCCACCGGCCGAAGCCATCCAGGAAGTAAATATCGTTACCAATGCCTTCGACGCGGAGCAAGGACTCGCGGGTGGCGCGGCTGTCAACGTGAGCATTAAGACGGGCGGCAATGATTTCCACGGCGTCGGCTGGGGTTATGACACAAACAGCCGGTTCAGGTCCCGCACCTTCTTCCAACCTGTGAACCAACCGATAAACCCCAAGAACATCCTGGCGCAATTCGGCTATGCCTTTAGCGGGCCTATCATCCTGCCACACTTCGGCGAGGGCGGTCCGAAGATTTGGAGCGGCAAAAACAAGCTCTTTTTCTTCACTGACCTGGAGCGCACGACCCAGCGAAACGCCGCGGGCGGCACGTTCAGTGTCGCGGGCGCCAACCTGCGTCCGGACGCAAACGGCAACGTCAACTTTACCGGCACCGGCATCACAGTTTTTGATCCGCTGTCGAACCCTGACCCAAGGTTGCGCACGCCATTCCCAAACAACACCATTCCGGCAAACCGCATTGACATCGCGGCACTGGAAATTTTGAAGCGCCTGCCACTGCCAAATGTGCCCGGCGTCCAGAATAACTTTGCGGCAACCGGCATAGGGTCGTTCAACCGTACCAACATTGATAACAAGATCAACTACGTCTCCGACGATCTCAGTGTCTGGGGACGCTACAGCCGCTCACCTACGATCATCATTGACCCGCCCATCTTCGGAGAAGTGAGCGGTCCTGCTTTGAATGGTGGGCAATTGGGAACGGCTCCCGGACTAATCAATGTCTTTGGCATTGGCGCAAGCTACACGTTCACGCCAACGCTCGTGCTGGATGGAAATGTTGGTTACACCAGACAGCGATTAGGTGCTGAGGGCTTCGATATCAACTCGAACTTTGGCTTAGACGTGTTGAAGATTCCAGGTACCAATGGCCCTGATCGGCTTCAAGGTGGGGTCCCTTCATTCCAGATTGGCGCGGGATGGACCAATATCGGCAACGACAACACTGGGAACCCGTTTCTGTTTCGCGATAATCAGTACGTGGGTGCAGCAAACCTTTCCTGGCTGAAAGGCGCTCATTCGTTCCGCTTTGGCGTCGACTATCTGAACGCGCAGCTCAATCACTTCCAACCACAGGGCGGTGCGTTCCAGACCGTACGCGGCACGTTCGGCTTCAGCGGTAACGCAACGGCCTTGCAAGGGTGTCCCGCAAATGCAACGGTGGCAGACTGCGAGGCCAAGGGATTTGTCCGCAGTCCTGCAGCGGCAAATAGATTCAATAATTGGGCGGACTTTCTGCTCGGCCTGCCAACTTCTGCCGGTAAGGTTGATCAGCTTCGGAACCCAAACTCGGTTTATTGGAAACAGTACGCTGGTTACGCGCGCGACCACTGGCAGATTAACCGCGACCTCACTTTCATCTACGGGCTGCGCTGGGAGCGGTTCACCACTCCGAGAAAGGACAACACGGGCATCAACCGTTTCGATCCGGAAACAGGGAAGGTCATCACGGGCGGATTGAGCGGTCTTGACATCAATGGTGGCGCGGTGTCCGGTGTGAATTTATTCCTTCCACGTTTTGGAATTGCCTATCGTTACAATGATAAAACAGTATTTCGCGGCGGCTACGGACAGTCCTCCGATCCCAGGCCATACCAGGATGTCCGAAATGCTTATCCCATTGCTAACATCTGGTCGATGCCCGCCATAACTTTCAATGGGGCCACCAACGCGTTCATACCGGTGACTACACTGCGGCAAGGGCTCATTAACTCGAGCCCTGCGCCGGATCTTAGCCAGGGGATTCTTCCTTTGCCTGCGAATACGGGTACCACGACTTTTCCGGCTGACGAACCGCGCAAGAGGATTCACTCGTTCAACGCCATGATCGAGCGTCAACTGCCTTGGAAGTTTGCCGCTCAGGTTGGTTACGTGGGCACGCGAGTTATCGGACAGATGGGTTTCATCAACATCAATGCCGGTCCGCCGGGAACTGGTAACGCAGGCCGGCCATTGGCGGTAAAATTTGGTTTGGTGGGAGACATTAACTCGATCCAACCGTATGGCGATACCACCTATGATTCCCTGCAGGCGTTATTCACCAGGCGATGGGCCAGTTCGCTCTTTGGAGCCGCTTACACGTGGTCCAAGACGATCAACTTCGCTGATAACGATGGAGGTCCGAGGATCCAATACCTGCCGGAGAAACAAAGGAATCGAGGTCCAGCCAGTTATGATCGGACGCACAACCTGCAAATGTATGGTGTGTATGACCTGCCATTTGGCAAAGGTCAGCGGTGGGCCAACGATGGCTGGGGCAGCAAGGTCCTCGGCGGCTTCCAGGTGAGCGGGGTCGTCAGTATTATGAGCGGCATACCGATTTACGTAATTCAGGGCAACGCTCCGGGTCTACTGGCAGGAGGAAGCGCCCAGGTACCGAATCAATTAATTCCGGATATCACCATTTTGGGCGGAATAGGAATCGCGTCGCAGGTTGGTGCATCAGCGGGACCTTACTTCCTGAATACGGTGCAGGGCAAGACGATACAAGGAGTGTCATGCACATCAAACTGTGCCTGGGCAGACGAAACCGGCGCACGCTTCGGAAGTACGGGTCGAAACACTCTGCGTGGTCCGGGATTCTTCGAGACGGACTTGAGTATCTTCCGAACGTTCTCTATCTCGGAAAAGGTGAAGTTCCAACTGCGAGCCGAGGCGTTGAACGCGACGAATCACGCGAACTTCGCGAACCCCACCAGTGACACCAACAGCGGTAATTTCGGGTTTATCACTGGACTTTATGGGCCGAACCAGTCGCGACAATGGCGTTTCGGAGCGCGTCTTAGCTTCTAAGTCGAGAATGACAAAGAAAAACCATCCACAGATTACGCAGATTGTTTTACTTGTTCTGTGTAGTCTGTGGATAACGGTTTCCGCCGGTGCCCAGACGAATTCGGATCGCTGGATTGATTATGCTCCCGTTGATTACGACATCATCCCGAACGTTACTTATGCAAAAGCAAACAACATCGAGCTAAAACTCGATCTGTATATTCCCAGAGACAGAACGCGCCCCCGATCGACGTTGATACTCTTTCATGGCGGTGGTTGGGTGGATGGACAGAAAGAACGTAATGTTCTTTACCTGTTGCCGTACCTTGAACTGGGTTGGGCTGTTATCAATGTTGAGTATCGAACCGGTCACCAGTCGCCGGCGCCGGCAGCGGTCGAAGACACTCGTTGTGCGCTTCGTTGGATAACGAATCATGCGCGTGAGTATTCACTCGATGCGTCGAAGTTTGTTTTGACAGGGACGTCTGCCGGTGGGCATCTGTCTTTGATAGCTGGCATGTTGCCGGCGAACAATGCGTTCGATCGTCAATGTGTGATTGATGGAGGTGGGCGTTGGAATACGTCGGCTGTGCCGGAATTGAAAGTTGCAGCGATTGTTAACTGGTTTGGCATTGGCGACGTTGCCGATCTGCTTGAAGGTCCAAATGCGAAGAACTATGCGCGCGAGTGGTTTGGAAGCATGAGCAATGCCGAACAACTTGCGAAACAGCTTTCACCGGTCAATTACGTCCGCGCGGGGTTGCCGCCGATCATCACGATACATGGCGAGAACGATGACGTTGCTCCGTACGCCCATTCGATTCGTTTGCACTCGCTGTTGGACAAGGCCGGCGTGCCGAACCAGCTCGTGACGATCCGTGGTCGCAAGCACGGCGGCTTCAATCGTCAGGAGATGATCGACAGTTACGCCAAAATTCGAGAGTTTCTGAAAAAGCAGGGTCTGTTGTGAGCCACAAAAAAGCACAAAAGGCACAAAAGTACTGGTCCATGCTTTTTGTTCTTTTTGTCTTTTTTTGTGGCATTACCGTAGTGAGGGCGGACGATGGGTATCGATTGTGGTTGCGTTACGAAAAGCTGCCGTCGCGATCGTTGAGCGCTTATCAGAACATCAAGTCGATTGCTGTGCAGGGGAAGTCTGCGACGTTCGATGCGATTCGTCGTGAGTTGAGTGTTGGGTGTGCGGGGTTGTTGGGAACGCCGATCGTCGTTGGGGATCGCGATGAGGCTTCCGTCGTTGTTGGAACTCCACAAACATCGAATCTGATTCGGAAGCTAGGTTGGGAAGCTGAGCTGAAGAATCTCGGACCTGAGGGATATCGTATTCGCACCGTTGGCCGGGTCGTCGTTGTTGCGGCTTCGACAGACATCGGCGCGCTCTACGGTGCATTTCAATTTCTTCGTTTACTTCAAACTGAACAACCACTCGCTCGCTTGCAGCTAGACCAATCACCACGTTTGAAGCTGCGTATTCTTAACCACTGGGACAATCTCGACGGGTCGATCGAACGCGGCTACGCCGGAAAGTCTCTCTGGAATTGGAGTGAACTACCGCAGAAAATAGATCCGCGACTCGTGGATTATGCGAGAGCAAACGCTTCGATCGGCATCAATGGCACGGTGCTAAACAACGTCAACGCGAACGCGCAAATCCTGACCGCTGAATACCTCGATAAAGTTGCCGCGATTGCAAATGTCTTTCGTCCTTACGGAATTCGCGTCTATCTTGCCGCGCGCTTTTCGGCGCCAATAGAGATAGGGAAGTTAGCGACTGCCGATCCACTTGACTCATCAGTTATCGCGTGGTGGAAAACGAAGGCCGACGAGATCTACAAAGCAATCCCTGACTTCGGCGGTTTCATCGTCAAGGCAAACAGTGAAGGACAACCTGGACCACGAACATACAATCGCACGCACGCTGACGGCGCAAATATGCTTGCCGCCGCCGTTGCTCGACATCACGGCATCGTCATGTGGCGCGCTTTTGTCTACGACATGAAGCCCGGTTACGACCGCGCCGGCGCTGCTTATGAAAACCTGCAACCCTTTGACGGCAAGTTCGCGCCGAACGTATTGCTGCAGGTGAAGAATGGTCCAATAGATTTCCAACCGCGTGAGCCGTTTCATCCGCTCTTTGGAGGGATGCCGAAGACGCAGGTGATGCCTGAGTTGCAGATCACTCAGGAATATCTCGGTTTCTCCAATCATTTTGTCTTTCTGGCGTCGATGTGGCGCGAGTTCTTAGGCTCCGACACATATGCCGCGGGTCGAGGTTCGACTGTAACAAAGGTCGTAGATGGATCGCTTTATCGACAGCGTTTGACCGGCATCGCGGGAGTTGCAAATACGGGTTCAGATCGCAACTGGACCGGCCATCATCTGTTACAAGCCAACTGGTACACGTTCGGGCGCCTCGCCTGGAATCCGGATACATCGTCTCAACAGATCGCGACGGAGTGGACAAAGATGACGCTCACGCACGATCCAAAAGCCGTCGCGACGATCGTCCGGCTGATGCTCAGCTCGCATGAAGCAGTGGTCGATTACATGACGCCGCTCGGGCTGCATCATCTGTTTTGGGGCGGGCATCATTATGGACCAGCGCCGTGGTGGGACACTGAGAAGCGTGATGATTGGAACCCGGTTTACTATCACAAGGCAGACGCATTCGGTATCGGTTTCGATCGGACGAAGACTGGCAGCAACACCGTGAGCCAGTATCATTCGCCAGTACGCGAGCAGTTTTCCGATCCGCGGCGGTGCCCGGAAAAGTTTCTACTCTGGTTTCATCACGCGTCGTGGGACCACAAGATGAAGTCGGGCCGCACGCTGTGGGATGAGCTGGCGTGGCATTATCAATGGGGGGTTGATTGGGTGCGAACGACGCGTTCGACGTGGACCACCCTTACAGGCACGATTGACGAGGAGCGCTATTCCGAGATCACGAAGAAGCTGGAGATACAAGAACGCGATGCGATTTGGTGGCGTGATGCGTGTTTGCTCTACTTTCAGACTTTCGCGAAACGTCCTTTACCTATTGGTATCGAGACCCCGGCGAAAACACTGACTGAATACAAGACGAAAGCGCTTGATTGGTGAATTTATTTAAACCGCGGATTTCCGCGGATAAACGCAGATCAGCGTTCATCCGCGAGAATCCGCGGCTAAAAAACTCCGATGAAAATCGCTGATTTACGAGCCACAACTGTGACTGTTCCGCTTGAGGCGCCGCTGCGTCATGCAAACGGTTGTCACTGGGGGCGGTTCGTGAGGACGATTGTGGAGGTGGAGACGGATGAAGGGCTGATCGGCCTCGGTGAGATGGGTGGCGGTGGTGAGTCGGCAGAAGCCACCTTTCACGCGCTGAAATCGTATCTAGTCGGACATGATCCAGCACGATTGGAAGAACTGCGATTTCTGATCTCGAATCCGACTGCGTCGCTTTACAACAATCGAACGCAGATCGTCGCGGCGATCGAGTTTGCCTGTCTCGACATTCTCGGACAGAAGTGGGGCGTTCCTGTTTCCGAAATTCTCGGCGGACGTCTACGCGAGCGCATTCCGTTCGCGTCTTATTTGTTTTTTCGTTATCCCCATAAAGGAAACGGCGAAGTCAGAACAGTCGAACAATTAGTTGAGTCGGCGAAGGAATTGAAGAAGCGATGTGGGTTCACGTCTCACAAGATGAAAGGCGGAGTGTTTCCGCCTGAATATGAACTCGAATGCTATCGCGCGCTTGCGTCTGCGCTCGACGGCGATCGTTTTCGTTTTGATCCCAACGGCGTCTGGTCCACTGAAACGTCGATCTGGTTTGGACAACAGATCGAAGACATCCGAAACGACTATCTCGAAGATCCTGTGTTTGGAATGAACGGCATGCGACGCGTGCGTGAGAAAGTTCGTATGCCACTCGCGACCAACACGGTCGTAGTAAACTTCGAGCAACTCGCAGCAAACGTCCTGAGTACTGCCGTCGACGTCATACTGCTTGATACGACTTTCTGGGGCGGCATTCGCGCGTGTGTAAAAGCTGCTTCCGTTTGTGAAACTTTTCAACTGGGCGTAGCCGTGCATTCTTCCGGTGAGCTCGGAATTCAGCTCGCGACGATGCTCCATCTCGGCGCAGTGATTCCAAATCTATCGTTCGCAGCCGACGCGCATTACCATCATTTAACAGATGACATCATTGAAGGTGGTAAGCTGAAGTACGACAACGGTGCGATTGCCGTACCCGCTTCGCCTGGTCTGGGTGTTAAGCTGAATCGCGATAAAGTTGCCGAGTATCGCGAGTTGTATCAGCGTCTTGGATCGTATCCGTACGATCAGGACCCGTTGCGGCCGGGTTGGACGCCGACGATCCCTAACGATCGTTGGGCCGACCCTTTATCCACAGATTACACAGATTTAGAAGATCAATTATGGTGACGTCAACCGAAAGTCGCACGAAGTTCGCTGACTTGCTCACGCATCCGGAAGAACTGCGCGCGCGAGTCGATATCGTTGTGAACTCAATGCCGGTGATGGATGTGCACACGCATCTGTTTCCGTCGGAGTTCAATGAATTATGTCTCTATGGCATCGATGAGCTGCTGACCTATCACTACCTGACCGCCGAAACACTGCGCTCAGCGCGAATCACTCACGATCGTTTCTGGCAGTTGTCCAAAACCGACCAGGCGGACCTCGTTTGGCAAACTCTCTTTGTGGAAAATTCTCCTGCGTCGGAAGCGGCTCGCGGAATCGTGACGGTGCTCGATGCTTTTGGACTCGACACGCGCGCCGAGAACCTGAGTGAGGCGCGTGCGTTCTTCAACTCACGGCGCGTGTCTGAACACATCGATCGCGTTTTCGACATCGCACGAGTGAGTGGTGTCGTGATGACGAACGATCCTTTTGACGACGCAGAAGGTGAGATCTGGAAGAGTGATGTTATTACGGATCCTCGGTTCAAGTCGGCGCTGCGGTTGGACCGTCTGCTGAATGTGAACCGAGTTACGGAAACTACAACGAGCCTGCGACATTTTCTTGATGAATGGATCGAGCGAATGAATCCCCTATACATGGGCGTGTCGTTGCCGGCTGATTTCAAGTTTCCTACCGACGACATACGCGATCGGTTGCTGCGTGAAGTGGTCCTGCCGGCAGCGAAGGAGCACGGCCTTGCGATTACGTTAATGGTTGGCGTGCGTCGACGTGTAAATCCGAAATTGAAAGAAGCTGGTGACGGTGTCGGTAAAGCAGATGTCACAGCGCTCGAACGACTTTGTGCGGAATTTCCGGATGTGAAGTTTCTGGCGACATTTCTATCGCGCGAGAACCAGCATGAGTTGTGTGTGGCGGCAAGAAAGTTCAACAACCTGATCCCGTTTGGCTGTTGGTGGTTTTTGAACAATCCGTCGATCGTGTCTGAGATCACACGCGAGCGATTGGAGTTGTTGGGTACGAGTTTCATCCCGCAACACTCGGATGCGCGAGTGCTCGAACAATTGATTTACAAGTGGAAACACGCGCGTAAAGAGATCGCTGATGCGCTCGCTGATTCGTATGAACGTTTGCTAAGCAGCGGACGCGCGGTCACGGCGGGGGAGATCACGCGCGACGTCAATCGCATGTTCTCAGGAAATTTTAGTGCCTGGGTTGGTTTTAGTCAGGATTAACAGGATTTCTTACAAGATAGACAAGAACCTGTTAATCCTGAAACATCTTGTAAATCCTGTCTAAATAAACGCAAAAGAGGAAGCCTGCTTGAATAAATTGCGAATCATTGGACTCACGATCAGCATCACGCTCGTCATTTCCTTATTGGGTTTACCCGGGGCGCACATGAATTCACAGGACAATCGTCCGGACTATAAAAATCCGAGTCTTCCAGTCGATCGACGTGTCGCCGATCTGTTGTCGCGCATGACGCTCGAAGAGAAGGTCGCGCAACTAACTTGTTTGTGGGGCAGTCGGCCCCAAGTGAATCCGCAAACAGATTTCGCGACTGATCGCGGCGACTTCTCGCCCGCGAAAGCCGCGGAAGTAATGAAACACGGCATCGGACAAATCGCGCGGCAGCGGGAGCGCAAAGGACCACGCGAAGGCGCGACATTTGCGAATGCGCTTCAGAAGTGGCTCGTCGAGAATACGCGACTCGGCATCCCGGCGATCTTCCACGACGAGATACTTCACGGCCACATGGCCCAGGGAAGTACCAGTTTCCCGCAACCGATTGCACTCGCCACCACTTGGGATCCGGAGTTCATCACTAAAGTCTTTACCGCCGGTGCACTCGAGACACGCGCACGTGGTAGTCATCTCGTGCTTGGTCCAAATCTCGACCTCGCACGTGATGCGCGTTGGGGCCGCACCGAAGAGACCTACGGCGAAGATCCATATCTGACTTCGCGTATGGGCGTCGCGATCGTTAAAGCCTTGCAGGGACCAGGCCCGGGCGTTGACGAGAATCACGTCATGGCCACTGCGAAACACTTCGCTGCACATGGCCAACCGGAAAGCGGCACCAACATCGCGCCTGTCAATTTCTCTGAACGAACACTGCGCGAATACTTTCTGCCGAGCTTTAAGGCCGCCGTGACTGAAGCGAAGATCGCCGCTGTGATGCCCTCGTACAACGAAATCGATGGCGTCCCGTCACATGCGAATAAGTGGTTGCTGCAAAAACTACTGCGCGAGGAGTGGGGATTTGACGGGCTCGTAGTCTCGGATTACTACGCGATTCCACAAATGATGGATCTTCATCGTCTCGCCGCAGATAAAGCGACGACTGCAAAGCTCGCAATCGAAGCTGGTGTCGACACTGAACTTCCGGATCCGGATTCGTATCCGACGCTGTTGCAGCTTGTTAAGGACAAGCAAGTTTCGGAAGCCGCAATCGATCAGGCCGTGGCGAGGAATCTGCGCGCGAAGTTTTTGCTCGGCTTGTTTGAAAATCCTTATGTTGACGTCGAACGTACTGTGCGCGTCACGAATTCGGCGGAACACAGAGCCCTCGCAGCGGAAGCGGCCCGAAGATCGATCACGCTTCTCAAAAACGACAACAACCTTTTGCCCTTGAATGCGAGTGCGTTGCGGTCGATCGCGGTGATCGGTCCAAATGCCGCGCAGGTTCATCTCGGTGGTTACAGCGATAATCCGATGCGCGGCGTCAGTGTATTGCAGGGAATCAAGGACAAGGTTGGCAGCAAGATCAAAGTCAACTACGCCGAAGGCTGCAAGATCACGAAAGAAGGTGGTAACTGGTTCGCAGACACCGCTCAGCTCAGCGATCCGGCAGACGACAGCAAGTTGATCGCGGAGGCAGTGCAGGTTGCAAAGACGTCAGACGTCGCTCTGCTCGTTCTCGGCGGAAACGAAGACACGAACAAGGAAGGCTGGGCCGACAACCATCTCGGCGATCGCGATAGTCTTGATCTGGTTGGACGACAGAATGATCTCGTCAAAGCGGTCCTCGAGACTGGTAAGCCGTCGATCGTTCTGTTGATTAACAGTGGACCACTCTCGATCAACTACATCGCCGAAAAGGTGCCTGCCATACTCGAGGGCTTCTATCTAGGTCAGGAAACCGGCGTGGGCGTAGCTGATGTTCTCTTTGGTGATTACAATCCGGGCGGCAAACTCACCATCAGTTTTCCACGATCGGTGGGCCAGCTACCGCTTTACTACAACCGCAAACCGACCGCCCGTCGCGGCTATCTCTTCGCTAACAAGGAACCTCTGTTTCCGTTTGGCTTTGGACTAAGCTACACGACGTTCTCCTATTCAAATCTGAAAGTTGATCCGGCGCGAATCAGCGTAGGCGGCGATGCAAAAGTCAGCGTTACGGTAACAAACACGGGCAAGCGCGCGGGCGATGAGATCGTTCAGCTCTACATTCGCGATCTCGTGAGTTCGGTCACGCGACCGATAATGGAGCTCAAAGACTTCAAACGAATTTCACTCGCGGCAGGCGAGAGCAAGATGGTTGAGTTTGTGATCACACCCGACAAACTCTCATTTCTCGATCTGAATATGAAAAGCGTCGTCGAGCCGGGATGGTTCGACATCATGGTGGGAACAAGTTCGGCAAAGTATGAAACAACTAAGCTCGAAGTGGTTGCGAAATAGGCCACAAAAAGGCACAAAAAGCACAAAAGGCACAAAGTTGGTTTTGGGTTTTTGTGTTTTGGCGATGTGTTTTCCGGTTGCCGCGCAAGACAGACCGTTGAAGGATGTTTTTAAGAACGACTTCATGATTGGTGCGGCTCTGAACCGGCGTCAGATCTTCGAGGAAGATAAACGCGGTGTGAAGATCGTCAACACTCATTTCAACAGCATCACGCCGGAAAACATTTTGAAGTGGGCGCTTGTTCATCCGCACCCGGATAAATACGACTTTGCTGCTTCCGATCGTTTGGTTGAGTTTGGCGAAAAGCGCGGGATGTTCATCGTCGGACATACGCTCGTCTGGCACAACCAAACACCTCGTTGGGTGTTTGAAGACGGAAAGGGAAATCCTGCCGATCGTGAGACGCTGCTTGAAGCGCATGCGCGATCACATCTTCACGGTCGTCGGTCGTTACAAAGGCAGGATCAACGGCTGGGACGTTGTCAACGAGGCTCTGAATCAGGACGGCACGATGCGACAGTCGCCGTGGTACAAGATCATCGGCGAAGACTACCTGGTCCAGGCTTTCAAGTTTGCGCACGAAGCCGATCCGAGCGCCGAGCTCTATTACAACGATTACGATCTGCAACTGCCGGCGAAGCGCGCGGCCAGCGTTGAATTGATCAAAAAATTAAAGGCGGCGGGTGTTCCGATACACGGGGTCGGATTGCAAGATCATAATCAACTAGAATGGCCTTCAATCGCCGACGAAGATGCGACTCTCGCCGCATTCTCGGCTCTGGGACTCAAGATTCACATCACGGAACTTGATGTCGACGTACTGCCGCGAACTACGAAGATCGGCGCGGATTACGCCGTCGACGATCCGGTCACGCCGCAGTTAAATCCTTACGTGGATCGCTTACCCGACGCGAAACAACTCGCGTTGGCAAAGCGTTATGCGGAGTTGTTTCATGTCTATCTGAAACATCGCGACGCGATCGAGCGCGTGACTTTTTGGGGCGTTGCCGACGGAGATTCGTGGCTCAACAATTGGCCCATGAAAGGCCGCACGAATTATCCGCTCCTGTTCGATCGTTTCGGCCGAGGCAAGCCCGCGTTAGCTGCCGTCATCGAAACGAAGAGTCTAAAGCACTAAACACAAAATGAGGGATACATGGTAAGCAATAATTTCCAACCGAAACCGGAACACAAGTTCACCTTTGGTCTATGGACCGTCGGAAACCGCGGGCGCGATCCGTTTGGCGATGCAACACGCCCGACGCTGAGTCCCGTAAAGATCGTCAAATGTTTGAGTGAGCTTGGTGCTTACGGCGTAAACCTGCACGACAACGATCTGGTGCCGATTGATGCGACGTCTGCTGAACGTGATCGCATCGTCAGTGAGTTCAAAAAGGCACTCGACGACTACGGCATGAAGGTGCCGATGGCGACGACGAATCTCTTTTACGATCCGGTTTTCAAGGATGGCGCGTTTACTTCCAGCGATCCGCGTGTGCGGATGTACGCGTTGCAGAAGACGATGCGCTCGATGGATCTCGGCGCGGAACTCGGCGCAAAGATTTATGTCTTCTGGGGTGGGCGTGAAGGTGCGGAGGTTGATGCTGCCAAGGATCCACGCGAGGCGTTGAAGTGGAATCGCGAAGCGCTCAACTTCCTTTGCGAGTACTCGATAGATCAAGGGTACGACTACCAATTCGCTTTAGAAGCCAAACCGAACGAGCCGCGTGGTGATATTTATCTCCCGACCACAGGCGCGATGCTCGGTTTCATTGCGACGCTCGATCATCCGGAGATGGTTGGCGTTAATCCTGAGGTCGGTCACGAGCAGATGTCAGGACTCAACTTCTATCACGTCGTGGCCCAGGCGATTGAGGCGGGGAAGCTCTTTCACATCGATCTCAACGATCAAAAAGGCCCGCGCTTCGATCAGGATCTGAGATTTGGTTCGGAGTCGATCAAGAATCTCTTCTTCTTAGTAAGGTTGCTGGAGGCCGCGTACGATGGCCCAAGGCACTTCGATGCGCATTCGTATCGCAGTGAAGATGAAGATGGTGTTTGGGCGTTTGCGGCCGGCTGCATGAGAAATTATCTGATTCTGAAGGAGAAGGCGCGACAGTTTGATGAGGATCAGGAGATCAAGGCATTGCTCGCAGGGATAAGTAACGGCGCCGGGTCGGTTGAGCCACTCGGACCATACAGTTCTGAGAATGCGAAGCGCGTGAAAGAGCTTCCACTCGATCGGGCTGAGTTAGCGCGCAAGTCTCTTCCGTATGAGCGGTTGGACCAGTTGACGGTTGATATCCTCCTGGGTGTTCGGTAAAGAATGTTTCACGCAAAGGCGCAAAGCTACAAACGAAGACGCAAAAGGAAAGCTTCTCTTCGCGAGCTTGCTTTCAACTTTGCGCCTTTGCGTGAAAAACTTTGTCTTGTGCTGCTGCTCTTTGTTGCTTTCAGCGCATTTCCGCAACCTGCAAACCAGCAGTCACTACCTCCTTACAAAAATCCGAACCTCCCGATCGGGCAGCGCGTCAACGATCTCGTCTCGCGGATGACGCTTGAAGAAAAAGTTCTGCAAATGCAGAACGGCGCGCCAGCCATCGAGCGTCTCGGCGTTCCCGCATACGACTGGTGGAACGAAGCGCTGCACGGCGTCGCGCGTGCGGGTTATGCCACAGTCTTCCCACAAGCGATCGGTCTCGCCGCCACGTGGGACACGAAGTTGATGCACGACGTCGCCGACGTCATCTCAACAGAAGCACGCGCGAAGCATCACGAGTTCGTGCGTAACAAGCAACACGGCCGTTACCAGGGCCTCACTTTCTGGAGTCCCAACATCAACATCTTTCGCGATCCGCGTTGGGGACGCGGCCAGGAGACGTATGGCGAAGATCCGTACCTGACCGCAAGACTTGGTGTTGAGTTCGTCAAGGGCCTACAAGGGAATGACCCTCGCTACTTCAAAGTGATCGCGACACCAAAGCACTACGCCGTACACAGTGGTCCTGAACCCGAACGTCATAGCTTCGACGCCAAAGCTTACGAACGAGATCTGCGCGAGACATATCTGCCCGCGTTTCGCGACACGATCGTCGAAGCGAAAGCGTATTCGGTCATGTGTGCGTACAACCGCACAAACGGCGAACCGTGCTGCACCAACAAGAAGTTAATGGTGGATATCCTGCGCGGTGAATGGGGCTTCGATGGTTACGTCGTTTCTGATTGCGGCGCCGTTAGAGACATTTGGGAGTACCACAAGTACGTAAAGACTGAAGCCGAATCCTCAGCGCTCGCGGTTCGAGCGGGAACCGATCTGACGTGTGGTAATGAATACGTCAAGTTGCTTGAAGCGCTACAAAAAGGATTGATCACCGAAGCTGAGATTGATAAATCGCTGAAGCGTTTGATGACTGCGCGGTTTCGTCTCGGCATGTTCGATCCGCCTGAGATGGTCCCGTACGCGCGCATTCCGTTCTCGCAAAACGACACTCCCGAGCATCGCCAACTCGCACTCAAGACTGCGCGGGAGTCCACAGTGTTGTTGAAGAACGTCAATCGCACGCTTCCGTTGAAAAAAGATCTGAAGAGCATTGCGGTGATTGGACCAAACGCCGACGCGCCGGAAGTGTTGTGGGGAAACTATTATGGTTATCCATCGCGCTTAATCACGCCGCTTGCGGGAATCAAAAACGCCGTCTCTCCAAATACGAAAGTAAGTTACGCGCTCGGGTCTACGCTTGCAGGCGAATCGGTAGTGACCGTGCCGTCGTCTGTTTTGTCGGTTGATGGAAAACCCGGACTCAAAGCTGAGTATTTCAACAATCAGGAACTGCGTGGTGAGCCGGCGACCGTACGAACAGACGAGCGCATCGATTTCAATTGGGGACGTTTCAAGCCGACGCCGCAGTTGAATGAGAATGCTTTCTCGGTTCGCTGGACCGGCAAAATCAGGCCGGTCGAGTCTGGAACTTATACGCTCGGATTCACAGCAGACGACGGCGCGCGTCTCTACCTCGACGGGAAGCTTTTAGTTGATGCATGGTCCGGCAATCCGACAAGAACCGCGACGAAGGAAGTCGCGCTCGAAGCTGGGCGCGATTACGACTTGCGCATGGAGTATTTCCAAACCAATCGTGAGGCGGTGGCGAAACTCGTCTGGTCGTACCCGCGGCTTGAAGAACGACTGATCGAGGAGGCTGTGAGTGTAGTGAGAGCTGCGGATGCGAGCGTGCTTGTGGTCGGGATCTCGGCAGGACTCGAAGGCGAAGAGATGACTGTGAAGGTCGAAGGCTTTCGTGGTGGTGACCGGACCGATCTCAATTTGCCGAGGCCACAGGAGGCGTTACTGAAAGCAGTTGCCGCGACGGGCAAGCCGGTTGTCGTCGTGTTGCTCAGTGGCAGTGCGCTTGCGGTGAACTGGGCCAACGACAACGTGCCGGCAATTGTGCATGCGTGGTATCCGGGTGGTGAAGGTGGAACCGCTGTCGCAGATGTCTTGTTTGGTGATTACAACCCGGCGGGACGATTACCGGTGACGTTTTACAAGTCAGTTGACCAGTTACCACCGTTCACGGATTACAACATGCAGGGTCGCACGTATCGTTACTTTAAAGGCGAGCCGCTTTATCCGTTTGGGTTTGGGCTGAGTTATACGAACTTTGCTTATAGCAATCTGCGGTTTGATTCGCGTGCCGTGAAGGCTGGTCAAGCGATCAAGGTGAGTGTTGATGTGAAGAATGTGGGCGACAGGGCAGGGGATGAAGTCGTTCAGTTATACATCACTGATGTCGCGGCATCTGTGCCCGTGCCGATTCGTTCGTTGATTGGATTCGATCGCATTTCATTACGACCGGGCGAGAAACGAACCGTGACGTTCACGATCACACCGCGGCAGATGTCGTTGATCGACGATGCCGGCAAACGCATCATCGAGCCTGGCGAATTTCTGATTAGTGCCGGTGGCGGCCAGCCAGGTTACAAGGGAACATCTGTCGTCACCGGCAAGTTCTCAGTCTCCGGAACAAAGTTCGAACTCACCGAACGATAATCTTGTAAATCATGAAAATCTTGTTAATCCTGTCAAACTCTGTTCTGAGACAACCGGTAGACAGGATTTTTAAGATAAACAAGATTAACAAGATGGACTTTGTTTGAACCCTGCGCTAAAGTCCATCCCGCCTGGAATTCCAATTCACAATCGAAGAGGCTATCCCATGAAAACTCGGCTTTTCTTGTTGATGACTCTACTCTTGTTTCCTGCGTTCGCGAACGCCCAAGTGCTCGGCGATCCGGCGGATGTCAGTCAGGATTTTCAGAAGATGGAGAACGTCTACTTCGTCGGCAGTCGCGTCACTTCATTCGACACAAACACCGGCCAGGGCACACTCCAGTGGGACCGCTACCTCCGAAATACAACGCTCTCTTTCAACAAGATCGACGTCGGTTTCACACGCGGCAAGGCCACCGAGTTTCCCGGCACTGAATACGATCAAGATCCGGCGCTACCATTTTCAATCACATTCGTGAGCCCGCGCACAGTGCGCCTGCGTATGTCGACGAGAGCCGTACCTATGAACGACGGCCAGTCGCTGATGCTCGCCGGCGCCGTGCCGAAAGATGCTTCATGGAAAGTCGAACAGAACGATCGCGAGATCGTCTATACGAGCGCGCACGGCCGCGTTCGTATTATCAAGCAACCGTGGCATATCGAAATCTACGATCAACGCGGACGTCTGCTCACGCGCACACAGAACATCGGCGATCCGGCAACGTTCATCACTCCAATTCCGTTTTCATTCGTGCGTCGCTCCAGTGATCTCTCGCGCCGCATCGCCGCCACCTTTGAACTGCAACACGACGAAAAGATCTTTGGTTGCGGCGAGTCGTTCACCCGTTTCAACAAACGCGGACAACGCGTCTTCGTCTGGACGCGCGATGGCATGGGAACGCAGAACGAGTTCATGTACAAACCCATTCCGTTCTTCCTGAGCAACAACGGCTACGGAATGTTTGTGCACACCAGCGCGCCCCTCACGTTTGACTTCGGCAAGTACTTCGACGCGCACAACACGATCTATTCGGGTGACGAGAACCTCGATATCTTTTTGTTTCTCGGCGAGCCAAAAGACATTCTCTCGGAGTACACGGCTCTGACGGGTCGCAGCCCTGTGCCGCCTCTGTGGTCGTTTGGTTTCTGGATGAGTCGCATCACTTACAACTCAGAAGACCAGGTGCGCCAGGTGGCCCAGCAACTCAGATCGCATCGTGTGCCTACGGATGTGATCCACCTCGATACCGGTTGGTTCGAAACTGATTGGCGCAGCGATTATCGATTTTCAACTTCACGCTTCCGCGATCCGGCGAAGATGATCGCCGACCTGAAGCAGCAGGGGTTTCGCATCAGTCTCTGGCAATACACTTACTTCACGAGCAAGAACGATCTGTGGAAAGAGATGGTGTCGAACGGTTATCACGTCAAGAATGAAGGAGGTCAACTGCCGTTCGAGGATGCGACGCTCGATGTGAGTAATCCCGAGGCGGTTAAGTGGTACCAGGGAAAACTGAGAGATCTTTTGAAGCTCGGGGTCGGCGCGATCAAAGTCGACTTCGGTGAAGGCGCGCCGGTAAACGGGCAATACCATTCAGGATCGAGCGGCTGGTTCGAGCACAACTTGTATCCGTTGCGTTACAACAAGGCGGTCGCGGAAGTCACGAAAGAGGTTACCGGCGACGACGTGATCTGGGCACGCAGCGCGTGGGCAGGCAGTCAACGTTATCCACTGCACTGGGGTGGCGATGCGGAGAATACAGACTCTGCGATGGCGGCCGAGTTGCGCGGCGGACTTTCGTTTGGGTTGTCGGGGTTCACGTTTTGGAGTCACGACGCCGGTGGTTTTGTACAGAAGGCGCCGCGTGATCTTTACCGGCGCTGGATGGCGTGGGGAGTTCTGACGTCGCACACACGAGCGCATGGTGCGCCGCCGAGAGAGCCGTGGGAATACGATGAGGCTCTGACTGAAGACTTTCGTAAGGCTCTCGGTTTGCGATATTCGTTGATGCCATACATCTACGCGCAGGCGAAGGATTCATCGGCGCGTGGTTTTCCGATGGTGCGTCCATTGTTCTTTGAGTATCCGAACGATCCGGGTTCATGGGCCATTGATGATGAGTACATGTTTGGATCGGAATTGCTCGTGGCGCCGATGTTTGCGAGTGGTGACAAGCGCAAAGTTTATTTGCCGCCGGGGACGTGGATCGACTATCAAACCGGGCGTGTCTACGCAGGTGAGAAGTGGCACGAGATCGCGTTGGGAGCGATACCGGTGGTGCTCTTGGTCAAAAACCACGCGGTGTTGCCGCATATCAAAGTCGCACAGAGCACGAACGATATGGATTGGGCCAACGTCGAGCTGCGTGTCTTTAGCACGGATAACGCGGCCGCGACAGGTTTGTTCACGAAGCCGGGTAGTGATGTGCAAGCCTTGTCGCTCGTTCCGCGCGGAAGTAGTTTCGCGTTACGCGACGATCCTCAGGCAGGCAAAGTGAAGTGGGACATCAAAGTCCAGCCTATCGTGCGATAAGAGTTGGCTTCACAGGATTAACAGGATTTTACAAGATGAACAGGATATCTTGTTAATCATGTAACCATCTTGTAAATCCTATCCCAAACTATGCCACGAAAAATAACCCGCCGGAGGTTCTTAACAGAGGCAGGTGTCGCCGCCGCGACGCTACCATTGGCGCCCGCGATTCTAAGCGCTGCACCACCAGACGAGTCACTAATCTTGTGGTACGACAAGCCTGCCGCTGAGTGGACCGATGCACTGCCGGTTGGCAACGGGCGTCTCGGGGCGATGATCTTTGGCGGTCCAGCGAACGAGCAGCTCCAACTAAACGAAGACACTCTCTACGCGGGTTCGCCGTACGATCCAAACAATCCGGAAGCATTGAAGGCTCTGCCTGAGGCACGCCGTCTGATCTTCGAAGGCAAATACAAGGAAGCGCACGACCTGGTTGGCGCAAAGATGATGGCGCAACCGATCAAGCAGATGCCGTACGAACCTGTCGGCGATGTCAAGCTGTCGTTCCCTGGTCACGATAATTTCACTAACTATCGCCGTCAGCTTGATCTTAATACCGCGATTGCCACTGTCTCTTACAAAGTCGGCCCGACAACTTTCACGCGCGAAGTATTTGTGAGTCCGGCGGACCAGGTGATCGTCGTAAAGTTAACTGCCGACACTTCGCACGGTTTGAACTTCTCCGCCACTTTTGAGACGCCGCAGAAAGCAACTGTATCGACCGACGGTAACAACGTCGTCGTGTTGCGTGGTGTTAATGGAGATGCCTTCGGCATCAAAGGTGGATTAAATTTTGAAGCGCTTGCCGTGGTGGTTACATCCAGCGGCGAAAGTGTCGCCGAGAATCAGAAGATACTGGTCAGGAACGCAGAATCTGCCGTAATTCTCATTGCAAGTGCGACCAGTTATATCAGTTATAAAAACACGAACAGAAATCCGAGGGAGATTGTGCGCAATCACCTCGTCGCAGCGGGTCGCAAATCGTTTGAGCAACTCCGGGCAGCTCACGTGCGCGAACATCAACGACTGTTTCATCGCGTCAAACTCGACCTCGGCCGAACGAGCGCCGCAGATCTTCCGACGGACCAACGGCCCGCGCAGTTTCTACAAGGTCTGGATCCTCATCTCGCGACGCTCTATTTCCAGTACGGCCGGTATCTCTTGATCTCATCGTCGCGGCCCGGCACGCAGCCTGCCAACTTGCAAGGTATCTGGAATCACCTGATGACGCCGCCGTGGGAGAGCAAGTACACCATCAACATCAACACGGAGATGAACTACTGGCCCGTCGAAACCACGAACCTTTCGGAGTGTCACGAGCCGTTGCTGCGGATGGTATCGGAACTGGTTGAGAATGGTTCGCGCACGGCGCGAGTTCACTATGGTGCGCGCGGTTGGGTGTGCCATCACAACACGGATCTGTGGCGACAAACGGCGCCGATCGATGGACCACTCTGGGGTTTCTGGCCCACCGGCGGTGCGTGGCTTTGCACGCATCTCTGGCATCACTACGAATTTACCAACGACAAAACTTTTCTCGCTCGTGCATATCCGGTGATGAAAGGTGCGGCGGAATTTTTCGTCGACACTCTGGTCGAGGAGCCACGACATAAATGGCTGGTGACATGTCCTTCGATTTCACCCGAGAACAAACACCCGAGTGGCGTTGCAATCTGTGCTGGACCGACAATGGACACACAGATCATTCGCGATCTGTTCAACCAATGTATCCGGTCGGCAGCGATTCTCGGTATTGATAAAGATTTCAGCATGAGATTGGCCGAGGTGGAGAGGCGTTTGCCGCCGATGCAGATCGGCAGTGCGGGTCAGCTTCAGGAATGGCTGGACGACTGGGACCTTGAAGCTCCGGAACGACAGCATCGCCACGTCTCGCATCTCTATGCGCTCTATCCGGGTAAGCAGATCACTCATCTCGCCACGCCAGAGCTTTTTGCGGCAGCCAGGAAGAGTCTCGAACTACGTGGTGATGTTGGAACGGGGTGGAGCCTCGCGTGGAAGATCAATTTATGGGCCCGGTTGCGTGATGGAGATCGCGCGTACTTGTTGTTACAAAAGGCTTTGGCCCCGGTTTACGCAAAAGAATTTCGTGGCGGCGGTGGTGTCTATCGCAATCTCTTCGACGCGCATCCGCCGTTTCAGATTGACGGAAACTTTGGGGCCACTTCAGGCATCACTGAAATGCTGATGCAGAGCCACATAGGTGAAATAGAGCTGTTACCTGCATTGCCATCCGCATGGCCCAATGGGTCTGTAAAAGGCCTGCGCGCACGCGGCGGTTTTGAAGTCGATTTCGATTGGCAGAACGGAAAGCTGGAACGCGTCACAATCCACAGCATCACGGGAACGTTCACTCAAATCCTCTACCGCGACAAGATTACTCCGATCAAACTCCGCCGCGGAGCTACTCGAACGATTCGATTCTGACATCTTGTAAATCCTGTTACATCCTGAAAATCCTGTCTAATAAAGTGACAGGATGAACAAGATGTAACAGGATCTACAAGATGTTAATTCAATTCTTCAAGAAATCGTGAACCGCTTCATTTAGCCGACTTGATTCGCAACTGGTGGCGAGGTGGCCGCAGTCGCCGTCGAGCTCGAGGAGTTTTGCGCCAAGCAGTTTCGCGAATTCAGTGGCTGGGCCAGGAGTGACGACGTGATCGTATTTTGCTACGACGACGAGTACTTTTGCTTTCACCGTTTTTGCATCTTCGAGCGGGATATCGAGTTTCATCATCGCCTGCACCTGACGAATCTTATCGTTCGCATCGGACCCGCCCGCATCACGCCGCGCCTTCTCAAGATCGGCAAACACTTGTTCGCGCGTCTTGCGACGGTTGTAGTCAGTTGGAGTTGTAAGCAGAAGTTCTCCGAACGCAAAATCGAGTGCGCGAGCCGGGTTGACGGAGTAGTTACCACGCTTCCAATCACGATCGCGCATGAGTGCATCAATCTGTGCCTGCCAGAGCATCAGGTCGTAGGGCGCCAGACGCGGCGAGCCAACGATCGGAATCGCCTTTTCCATGAAATCGGGATACGAGATGAGCCACTGAAACGCCTGCATCCCGCCCATCGAAATTCCAACTACTGCTTTAACTCGATGAATGTTGAGTACGCGCGTTAAGAGTTCGTGCTGAGTGGCAACCGTGTCGCGCAGGGTGAATTCCGGAAAGCGCATGCGCGGCTGCAATCGACTGTTTGACGGCGACGACGAAACGCCGTTACTGAGCGCATCGATAGCAACGACGTAATAGGACGTGCTGTCAATCAATCGTCCTGGTCCAATGCTCGACTTGAGTTGTTCGGTGGTACCACCGGCCCAGGTGGGAAACACGATCGTATTCGACTTGTCGCTGTTTAGTGTCCCGAAGGTTCGATAACCAATGCGGCAGTTGCGGATAACGCCGCCGTTTTGCAGTTTGAAGTCACCGAGATTGGCGAACTGTTGTTCCTGAGCAAAAGCGACGAGGCGCAGCGCAAGCAATCCACAGATTACGCAGATTGATCTTTTCATCTGTTGTTACTTTTGGAAGACGAGGTTGTCGACCAGGACCATGCCGGATGCCGGTGTGCATTGATTGCAATAGGCGCTGATGCTGATCGCCGTTAACTTTTTCAACACTTCCTTCGTGTCTACTTTCTCTGCCCATGAAGGTTGGGTAACTCCCTTCAACGGAATCACATACGTGTTGAGACCCGGTTTGAGTCGTATCGGCAGTTGCGGAAAACCGGCCGTGATGTTGATGCCTTGTCCATGGCTGACAAATTCCACGCGCAACGAATCGACGCCGGTTGCGTAAAGTTGCAACGCGAGCTGTTTATAACCACTAACATCGTCTGCGACAGGCTTTCCATCCTTCATCGGTCGACCCATTACTTCCAACGTCACGTTGGCCCACTGATTTGGACCAAGCAGATTGTATTCGAACGAGGCGAGATGGTTATTTGGTGCGTCTTTCAGAACGATTAATTCCGGCGCACCGGGTGATGCATTTGCGAGCCCTTTGTATTTAACTGGCGTAGATTCCTGTGCGGTGTACATCTGGACCAGGCCGCCATTGTTACTAACTGGTCGTCCGTTCTCGGCCTTTTCAAAGTCGGCGTAGACAAGCTTGTCGTCCTGAGCTGACGTTGGACCAACAGTAACAGCGAGAAGTAGAAGTATCGCGATGGTGAATGAAGTAGTGAGTTTCATTGCACTTCCTCCCATTGACTTGTCTGTGCAGAGCGAAAGACCGCGTCGATCACGGCCATGTTGTTTATCGCGTCTTCGAGCGGAATCGGTTGTTCACTGTTCTCCCGAATCGCTCGAGAGAAAAGCGTGCCCTGAATTTCGTACTGATCGCAAATCGGAAACTCGATTGTCTCATCGTCGAGCACAATCTGAGTCGGGCGATCGTTAGGAGCATTGAATGGGATAAGCACTTCGATCCTACCCTCGGTTCCAATGAACATCATGCGCTGGTACGGCGCGAGCCGCGTGCTACAGGTAAAGGTCGAGTGACCGTTTGGGAAATCAAGCACCGCACTCGTCAACGTATCAGTACCAGTTTCTTCATCACGTTCGATAATGCCCAGCACGCGCCGAGGCTCAGTGTCGTACATGAAGCGCGAGATCGTTATCGGATAACAACCGATATCCATCAATGCGCCGCCGCCGAACTCGAGCTGGTTGCGAATGTTTTCAGGGTCGGGATTGAAGTAACTAAAAAAGCCTGTGATCGATCTTAACGACCCGATCCGGCCTGAATGAATCAGCCGCCGTGTTTCGAGCCACTGCGGATGCGTTCGCACCATGAAGGCTTCCTGTATTCGCACGCCCTTGCGATTGCGAACTTCGATTAGCGCTTTGACCTCTCGTGCATCAAGTCCGATTGGTTTTTCACAGAGAACGTGCTTACGGGCTTCAGCGGCATTCCACGTCCAGGGAATATGTAGGTGGTTTGGAAGCGGATTATAGACTGCTTCGATCGAGTCGTCTTCGAGCAATTCCTGATAACTTCCGTACGCCTTTGGAATGTTTAGTTCGGCCGCGGCTGCCTTTGCTTTCGAAAGATCGCGTGACGCTATCGCAACGATCTCACACCATTCGCTACGCTGCATCGCGGGTGTGACTTTCGTCAACGCGATCTTTGCAGTCCCTAAAATTCCCCAACGAACTTTGTCAGTCATAAGAATGTTTCACGCAGAGGCGCAAAGGAAGACGCAAAGACGCATAAGTTTCTTCTTAGCGCCTTTGCGGTTTCTTTGCGTCTTTGCGTGAAATATTAAAACGCATCAAACACCGAGCGAATCTGTAGTCGCTCCTTCAACTCTTCCAGTGTTATTGGCTTTCGCGAACGAAACTCAACGGTGATCTCTCTTCCGGGCGCCAGATTGAAGTAATTATCCGAAAAGAATCCGTCGTGTTCCGCTACGGACAGATAAACCGCTTTTGCAAATTTATCAGTTGTCAGCTTGACGTTGAAGCCATCACGCACGCGCGTAATTTCGGAGGTGATAGTTGGCTTCGAAAATGTCAGTTCTTTGAACGGCGCGAAAAAGTAATCATGACTCGAAACCACTTTCCCATTCACCAGCAGTTCGCAATAAACGACCGCATTCTTGCCGTCCGTTCCACCAAGCAGTTCTTCGACTCTCAGATCAAAATACGAGCGACTCGTTAGTGGCGCAACAGTCACGTCCTGATTGAAACTCTTCAGAGTCGCACCATCGAATTTCATAAGGGTAACCCGAAGCTTCGCCGGAACTGCTTTTGGTCGATCCGAAACGATGAAGAGTTTCAAATATCCCTTTTGCACAGTCGGACTCACGAGCAGATCGTTATAGAACCGGCGCGAGTAGTATTGCAGCGCCTTCCATCGTCCGAAGTAGTCGATGCTGGACCATGAAGCGACCGGCCAGCAGTCGTTGATCTGCCAGTAGAGGGAACCCATGTTGTGAGGCATGATTCGCCGCAGGTGCTCGGCGCCGATGCGGATGCCTTCAGCCTGCAAAACCTGGCTCACGTAGAGAAACGATTCGAAGTCTTTCGGCTGCGCGTAATCGCGCAACATGTATTCGCGCACGAGTTGATTGCCGCGTGGGTGTCGCTGGTGCGCAAGCATGATTGGCGACTCGATATCTCGATCGGATTCAATCGTGTACGCCTTGACCGTTTCGATATTCGGAAACGATTGGAAGCCGTATTCACTCATGAATCGCGGCGTCTGTTTCTCGTAATCACTGAACGGTTCTGCGGCGTGCCAGACGCGCCAGAAGTGTACGTCGCCGCTGCGCAGTGAATCGGGATCGTCGTCGAGACCGCCGTGCGGCGAGCTGGGCCAGTAAGGTCTTGAAGGATCGTATGCTGCGGTAACTTCCTGCAGGACGCCGTGAAAAATTTTCTTGTAGTCGTCCCACAACGACGCCGGCAGATTCTTTCGCCAGCCCCAGTTTAACCAAGCCGTTTCGACCTCGTTGTTGCCGGCCCAGAGCACGATGCTCGGGTGATTTCGCAGACGTTTGACGTTGTCGATCGCCTCCGCGCGAACACTGTCGAGAAACTCCTGGTTCGCAGGATACATGCTGCAGGCGAACATGAAATCCTGCCACACAAGAATTCCCATCTCGTCGCAGAGTTCATAAAACTCGTCAGCTTCGTAAATTCCGCCACCCCAAACGCGCAGCATATTCATGTTGCTGTCGCGCACGGATTTGATCAGGAAGCGGTATTTGTCTTTGGTAATTCGCGTCGGAAAACTGTCAGCCGGAATCCAGTTGCCGCCTTTGCCAAAGACCGGAATACCGTTGACTACAAACATGAAGCTCTGGCCCGCGTCATCGCGCTGCTGACGGAGCTCGAGAGTTCGCAGTCCGGTTCGGGTCGACACTTCATCCGTGACTCGACCGTTTACAAGAGTTCGCGCGCGAAAGCTGTAGAGCGGTTGCGCGCCGAGCCCGTTGGGCCACCACAACTTCGGGCGTGAGACTGTGAAATCGAACGCGACCCGATTCGTTCCCTTGTTGAGATTGACCGTCTGTTTGCCCGCCGAAGCTTTTTCTGTCACGTTGTCGAGCAGAATTGTATACGTCCCCGCGGAGCTTGCTTCGACTTCGACATTTGCAGTCAGTTCGGCAACGTCGTTCGCGATCTTCCTGACGATCACCTGAAGATCATTCACACGCGCCTGGTCCCACGCGTGAAGTGTAACGGGACGCCAGATGCCGCTGGTTACGAACCTCGGACCCCAATCCCAGCCATAGTGATAGGGCGCCTTTCGCGTGAATGGAGACGTCTTCTCGCCCTGATCGTTCGGCGCCGGAAGTTGATAGTTCAACTTCGCCATCACCGGCAGAATCTCGTTGACAGGCGATCGAAAAACGATCCGCAAAGTGTTATCGCCTGCTTTCAGCGTCTGTTTAGCATCGACTCGCCAGGTGCGAAACATGTTGTCAGCATTCAGCACGAGTTGCTCGTTGAGATAAACCTGCGCGTAAGTGTCGAGGCCCTCGAAGACAAGCTCAACATTCTCACGTGCAAGAGTTTGCGGCGCGATCTTGAACGTAGCCCGGTATTCCCAGTCTTTCTTCTCAATCCACTGTTGCTTCTTTTCGTTGTCACGATAAAACGGATCCTCGATCAACTTGTTCGCGAGCAGATCGGTGTGCACACACCCCGGAACGGAGGCGTCGTGCCAATCCGTTTTTCCGACTTCACGGAACTGCCATCCAGTGTTGATTTGCATCACGCGATTCGATTGACCGTGTCCAACAACGATCGGAAGCAGGAGCAAAATTGGACCGAGCCACCAGTATAGTTTTGTGCTCAATGCTGAGTTTCTCCCAGTTTGTGGATTAGTTTTCTCTGTGCAACCTCTGTGTCCTCTGTGTCTCTGTGGTGAACATTCCGCTTAACCACAGAGACACAAAGGACACAGAGGTTGCACAGAGAAGAAGCTCAAATCAGCCACGCGAAAAGAAAATTTTATTTTGCTTTCTGAATTGACGCCTGATAAAAGATGCGCGTGCTGAAGCGAACAATCACTCTGTTATTGGCAGTCGCTATTGTGCATCATGTGTCAACACTTTCAACGTTGGCTCAGGATAAGTCTACTGATTTGGCGGCGCGAGCAGCGCGTTTGCGTCGCGGCGTAAACCTGAGTCACTGGTTCTCACAGGCGGCAAATTACTCGAAAACACATCTCGAGACACACACCACTGCCCACGACATTGCCCTCATTAAATCGATGGGCTTCGATCACGTGCGCTTTCCGATCGAGCCCGCGCCTTTGCTCGCCGATACACCCGACCCGTCGATTCTAAACGCCACATATCTACAGTATGTCGACAACGCGCTCGACATGATTCTGGCCACGGGTTTGGCAGTCGTCGTCGATATTCATCCGAGCGACGAGTTTAAGCTAAGGATGAATCGTGAAGAGCGAAATATCGAAGCATTTGCGAAGTTCTGGCGCACTTTTGCTACGCATCTGGCTAAACGAGATCCGAATCTCGTGCTCCTCGAAGTGATTAATGAGCCGATGGTCGAGGACGGATATCGCTGGTATGGAATACAGGCGAAACTGATCGCGGCAATACGTGCAGGCGCTCCGAATCACACGATCATCGCTTGTGGTCATCGCTGGTCGGGACTTTACGAGATGCTTGCTCTCGAGCCGTATTCCGACCCGAACGTGATTTACAACTTTCATTTTTACGAACCGTTTGCGTTTACGCACCAGGGCGCCACGTGGGCTGGTCCAAATCTGCCGTTTTACAAAAACATTCCGTATCCGTCGTCACCAGATGCCGTGAAACTCGTGCTCGATACCGTCCAGGATGAACCGGCGAAGTACAACCTGCTTCGTTATGGTGAAGAGAATTGGAACGCAGCGCGAATCGATCGGGAGCTCGGGGCGGCTGCTGCGTGGGCCGCGAAACACCGCGTGTTCATCACGTGTAATGAGTTCGGGGCTTTCCGAAAGTATTCGCGAGGTCCGGATCGCGTGACGTGGCTCCACGATATGCGAATGGCGCTCGAGAAGCATGGCATCGGTTGGACCATGTGGGACTATGCCGGCGGTTTCGCGGCTGTAAATAAAGCTAATGGCCAGGCGCAGGAAGATTCCGAGTTGTTGAAAGCTCTCGGACTAAAGTAACCACAGATTACACAGATTATGAAAAGAAGATTAACTATTGCTTTCGTATTGTTGTTGGTTGGTAGTTCAACCTGCTTCGCGAATTCGAGACCGGGGAAGAGGGTATCGTTCAATCAGGATTGGCGCTTTCACCTCGGTGACGTTGCGAATGGACAAAACACCGATTTGAAAGTTGCGCAGTGGCGGCAACTCCATTTGCCGCACGATTGGAGTATTGAAGGTGAGTTTAGTGAAAACGCACCTTCCGGCACGGGGGGCGGCGCGTTGCCCGGTGGCTTGGGGTGGTATCGCAAGACGTTTACTGTGCCTCTAACCTCCAAAGGTAAGTTGGTTTTTGTAGAGTTTGATGGCGTGTATCGCAACAGCGAGGTTTGGATCAACGGTCACTATCTCGGAAAGCGTCCGTATGGTTACATTTCATTCGCATACGAGCTGACACCGCATCTGATCTACGGTGGTGGTCCAAACGTCATCGCCGTCAAAGTCGATAACTCACAACAGCCAAACTCGCGGTGGTATTCAGGCTCAGGTATCTATCGAAACGTTTGGTTAACCACAATCGATCCGGTGCACGTCGAACAGTGGGGCACGTATGTGACGACGCCCGAGGTTAACACTCAAGCAGCGACAGTCGTCATCAAGACGAAGGTGAGTAACGGATCGAATAGTGCTGCTCCGGTAAACCTCACGACAATCATTCAGGATGCGAGTGGAAGAGAGGTAGCGAGGAAAGTTGCGAACCGAGTAGCGGCAAAAGGCGCGCACGCGGAGGCGCACACTGAGATTAGCCAAACGCTGAGAGTTTCGTCGCCCATGCTGTGGTCTGACGAACGTCCATACGTTTACAAAGTTGTTTCGCAGTTGCAGCAAGGTGGAAGGATCGTCGATCGTTACGAAACGCCGCTCGGCATTCGCAGCTTCCGTTTCGACGTCGCCAAGGGATTCTTTCTCAACGGCAAACCGGTAAAGATCCGCGGCGTTTGTAATCATCACGACCTCGGTTCGCTCGGCGCAGCCGTCAACACGCGCGCAATCGAACGCCAGCTCGAGATGTTGAAGGAAATGGGTGTCAACGGCATTCGTACCTCGCATAACCCGCCTGCTCCGGAATTGCTCGAACTTACCGACAAAATGGGTTTCATCGTGATGGACGAAGCGTTCGACATGTGGAAGCTCGCGAAGACGAAATACGATTACAGTCTCGACTGGGACGAGTGGCACAAGCGCGATCTGGAAGACATGGTGCTTCGCGATAGGAACCATCCAAGTATTTTCATGTGGAGCATCGGCAATGAAGTGATTGAACAGTGGAATGACAATCCAGCGGGTGGGACCATTGCCAGAGAGTTGGGCGCCATCGTGCGCAATCTCGATCCCACTCGTCCAATCACCTCAGCGACAAACGGCGTGAGCCGCGATAACAAAGTGATCATGGAAGGGAACCTGGACATCGTTGGTCCAAATTACGCGCACGCGAAACTTCCGGAGTTTGCGAAGATGTTTCCCGGACGCGTAATCCTCGGCGCCGAAACGAATTCTTCTCTTCACATGCGTGGTAGCTACTCGATGCCCTCCGATGAGATTCGGCGTTGGCCCAGGGAAGAGAAAGACATTCTTAAGCTCGGACCCACATACGAAACTTCCTCCTACGACAATTCAACTGCGCCGTGGGGAGCTGCACACGAAGAACATTGGAAAATGGTCAAGAAGTACGATTGGTTTTCCGGAATGTTTATCTGGACCGGCTGGGACTACATTGGAGAGCCGACGCCGTTTCCGTGGCCGGCAGTCAGCTCGTACTTTGGCATCATCGACCTGGCGGGTTTTCCCAAAGATCCGTTCTACTTCTACAAGAGTGAATGGACCAACACGCCGATGCTCCATATCTTTCCGCACTGGAACTGGAAACAGGGCGAGAAAGTCGACGTAGTTGCGTATTACAACAATGCCGATGAAGTGGAACTGTTTCTTAACGGAAAATCACAAGGCACGAAACGGAAAGAAGGCGATAACATGCACGTATTCTGGCGTCTCAATTACGAGCCCGGAGTAGTGAAAGCAGTTTCGCGGAAGAGTGGTCGTGAGGTGCTTACAAAAGAGATTCGCACCGCGGCAGAACCAGCGCGAATTGTTCTGAGTCCTGATCGAAAGACGATCAAGGCTGATGGCGTGGACCTTTCATTCGTGACTGTGAAAGTGGTGGACAACACTGGAACTACAGTTCCGTTGGCTGATAATCTAATCAAATTCAAAGTGTCCGGCGACGGCTCGATAGTGGGGGTTGATAATGGAAACCAAATCAGCCACGAGTCGTTCAAAGGAAAACAGCGCAAAGCATTTCACGGAATGGCGCTCGTGATCCTGCAAGCGAAACAAAAACCCGGCCGGATTTATCTGGAAGCAACTTCAGACAATCTGCAATCTGCTTCAGTTGTCATCAACACTCGCTGAGTTGCTACTATGGACCACGGACCAAAACGTTGCGACGCATAAACCTCAAAAAAGCCAATGTGGCCCGGGCGGATACGATCCGCTACATCAATCGTCAAATCGTCCTCAACTACGTGCGTGAGAAGGAACCAATCTCGCGCGCGGAGATCTCTCACGAGACGGCGCTACAGCGATCGACAGTTTCTTTGATCGTCGACGAGTTGAAGACGCAAGGATTGATCTACGAGATCGAGGGCGAATCGACTGGTGGACGGCCGCCGAGTTTGCTGCGTTTGCACGCTGGTGGATTTATGGCGATTGGCGCTGATGTTGGTACGGCACAAACGACAGTGGCCGTTGCCGATCTGGTGGGACGAGTTGTCGACAGGGAAGTGTTCGACACGAATCCCGATCTTACATTAACGTATCGCAGATTACTCGCGGCCATACAGCGCTTCATCAAGACTCACTCAAACATTGAAGGCATTGGGGTGTGTGTGCCGGGACTCGTCGATCCGATAACGGGCACTGCGCTTTTCATCCCACACTTCAAATGGCGCAACTGGGCGCTCGCGTCCGATCTACAGGAGAGTACTGGCTTACCAGTCACCGCTGATAACGATGCGAACGCTGCGGCTCTCGCTGAGTTGTGGCTCGGCCGGCCGGAGATTCGTGATGTGCGTGACTTTATTCTGGTCCTGGTTGAAGAGGGATTGGGAACCGGGATCATCTTCGATGGTCAGGTGTATCAGGGAGTCGCGGGAGCGGCAGGTGAGTTTGGTCACATGACGATTGGAAGAGGTGCGCCGGCAGTATGTGCAGCGGGAAGTGAAAAATGTTGGGAAGCGTTTGCGTCGGAACGTGCAGCGTTAGCGCGTTATCGACAGCGACGCGGAACTGCGACGGATTCTGAGATCTCGTTTCGTAAGTTGATGGACAATGCGCTTTCGAAAGACGGTGCGGCGAAGGACGCGCTGCTCGAAACGGCTCACTATCTCGGCTTGGGAATTTCAAACCTCACGAAGGGCTTGAGTCCCGAGGCAGTAATTCTTGCCGGCGACATCGCGCGCGTCTGGCCACTGATATCCGATGAACTGCGAAGCACGCTCGCCGAGAATACGATCTGCAGTGGTCTTCCATCGACACCTGTGTTTGCATCGACGCTCGGTGACGACACGCGTTTGATGGGCGCCCTCAGCCTGGTGCTCGCCCGTAAATTTGCTTCCGTTGTCCCGGCCTGATCCGCGTTATCCGCGGCTAACTAATTCAGATTTTCGGAAAGCTCCCCAAAAATATCGATAACGATCCAGAGTCAGGCGACGCTTTCGATCTGCGTTTTCGTTACATTGCTTAGAGATTTTACGTTCGAGGTCGGGAGAATCTTCGCGGCATCGCTATTGCCTAGCGCGGAGTTGGGACTGCAACATCCCTTCGGTTCTGCACTGTCTGGTATTAAAGAAAACTTAGTTAGCCATAAAAAACTCTTGACAAAGGTCAAGCACTGGTAGTACTAAGGCTTTTGTCCGGTCGTGCAACAAACCTCTAAGTCGAAATTTTGATAAACGTGAGCTGTGTTTTGGGGTAGGGAGAGGCCTATTGAATGGCTTCGGAGCGCCGCTTTTGTCCGGTCGTCCAACAAACCCCAAAATTAACGAGCTGATGCTTTAAGTACCTGCAATTTCGCTCCAAACGGAGGAGAGTATGACTTCATTAGGCATGCGCAGGCTCTACGCGACGCTAATCGTTTCAATCTTTTTGTTCTCTCTGACCGCTCTTTCCGCAGTCGCACAATCTACCGGTAGTGCGACGCTGCGTGGCACTATCAAAGACCCACAGGGAGCAATCATCCGTGGAGCGACCGTCACGCTCGTCAATGAGCGAACCAAAGAAGAGCGCAGTGCAAAATCGAGTGAGGATGGCACGTACACCTTCACTGCCGTTGCGCCTGGCAGCTACACGCTGAAAGCGGAAGCGGCGGGCTTCAAAACTTCTCAACAAGCGAACCTGACACTCGAGACGAGCGGCACTCAGGGCGTTGACATCTCGATGGAGGTGGGCCAACCTACCGAAACTGTCACGGTCACTGCGGGCACGGAACAACTGCAAACAGAAACCGGCGCCAAAGAGAACATTATTACCTCAAAGCAGATCGATAACCTCTCGATCATCAGTCGTAGTTCTCTCGAACTCCTGCGCATCCTTCCGGGCGTCGTTGCTCCGGATAACACGGCGCTAGAGAGCATTTCGTTTGGCGGGGGCGCGAACGCGAATGCTAATTATCACGTGAATGGTTTGCGCGGCGAGCAGAACAACGTGACGATCGATGGCTCGCGCATGATCGACATCGGCTCGAACAACGGCACGGTCATCACTGCCAATCCTGACATGGTCCAGGAAGTAAAAGTTCAGACCAGCAACTACGCGGCCGAACACGGCACCAGTGCCGTGCAGATCAGCGCGACGACTAAGGGCGGCGGCAGTGGCTTCCATGGTTCTGTATACGACTACATGCGCCATTGGAGATTTCAGGCAAATGATCGCTCGAACAGCATCTTGACCACTCCCGCGAATGTAATCGCGCGACCGAAGAGCAAGTACAACTATCCGGGCGGCAACATCGGCGGGCCGGTTCTCCTGCCCTGGACCAACTTCAATAAAAACCGCGATAAACTGTTTTTCTTTGTCGGGTTTGAGCTTTATCGCCAACAGGTTGACGAGGGGTCGAGATTGTTCCGTGTTCCCACGCTCAAAGAGCGGACAGGTGATTTCAGCGAGTCGGGCGTCGGAAATATTTTCGTTCCGGCAGGCTGCACGGCAAATGGAATTCCCGGAAACGCGGGTTCTAACGGTGCTGGGGACGCAGCTCCGAATGCTGATCTGACGCCTTGTGCGCATCCCTTTGGCAGAGCGCTCTTGAATCTCTATCCTGCACCCAATCGTAATGTTCCCTTTGGTCAGAACAATTACGTCTATAGCGTTTTGCGGCCGAACGATAGAAACCAGTTCACCTCCAGATTCGATTACTCCATCAGCGACAAAACGAAACTGTATGTGCGCTTTGCACGTGAATATGAAGAGCAGGGGTTCCCGCGTGGCTTGTGGTGGGATTCATCAGCCTATGAACTTCCCGGAAAACTCACCAGCAAGAACCTAGGCCGTTCGGTCGTGGTGAACCTGACTAACATCATCAACCCGAGCATGACTAACGAGATTCTCTTCAGCGCGAGTAAGCTGAAGCTGAATTATGATTTCGCAGAACCTGATAAGGTTTCGTGGTCCGGTTTGGGTCTGACCCCGGTAGGTTTCTTCTCGCCCAGCAATCCAAATATTCCGGCACGTCTTCAGAACAATAATCCATACGTTCCGCTTAGTGTCATAACCTGGGGCCAGGGAGACTTCCACACTGCTTACGGCTATCCGATTCTGGCGTGGAACGACAGCTTTGCAATCACTGATAACCTGGTGAAGGTTCAAAATACGCATACCTTGAAGTTCGGTGCGTTTATCGAGCAGGCGAATAAGCGGCAGCAATCAAACGCCGACACCAATATCGTGACTGCGCAATGGGGCCAGACAACCGGCACCGGTAGTAACTTCGGCGACGTTTTCGTTGGCAAGCCCATTGAGTTTACGCAAGCCACGACGCGCCCGATCGACAACTTCCGTTACTACAACTACGAATTCTACGCACAAGACAGTTGGAAGATGCGCCCGAACCTGACTCTCGAGTTTGGCGTGCGCGCCGCGTATCTGCCGCAGAACTTTGAGCGTAAGGGCCTCGGCGTGTTGTTCGATCCAGCTGCCTACATCCCCGGAGCGGGAGCATTTCTAAACGGCGACATCACGAAGCCCAACGGTTATAAGCTGGCTTCTCGCGGTGAAATCCCCAAGGGTGTTCTGCCAAACCTGCCGATCCAATGGATGCCGCGATTGAATGTGGCGTGGGACGTCGGCGGCAAGGGTGATCTCGTCCTGCGCGCCGGTGCCGGACTCTTCTACAATCGTGTGCAGGGTAACTACGATTACTATTCGAGCGGCGAAATGCCGAACACCTACAGCTCAACGGTTGATACCCCGTGGGCTTCCGGTAACGGACTTTCGTTTGGTGACCTGACCACGCTGAATCCATTCACCAGCAACGTCGGTGCGATCAACGTAAACACACGCGACATTCAATCAAACGAAATACCCAGAGTCGCGAACTTTAGTTTCACGATCGAAAAGAGATTGCCGATGAATAACATCCTTGCAGTGGCCTATGTCGGCACGCAGGGACGGCATCTGCCGCAACGACGCAACGCCAACATAATTCCGCTCGGAGAGTTATTAAACGGAACGATCCCGCTGAATTCAGCAATATGTATTGAACCAACTGCCAATCCCGACCCCAACTGTCTTACTGGCAGACGCTTCACGCAAATTGATCTATCCGTTCCAGTACAAAGGGCTGCATTAGCAGGCAATGTACTGAGAGGGTTCAGGCCATTCGATGCTTTCAACTCGGTAGGTCTCTACCAGTTCACCGGAACCTCGACGTATCACTCGTTGCAGGCGACCTTGAGCCACAACGGAAGAAATTTCCAGTACTTTGCCACTTACACTTTTGGTAAAGCACTCGGAACCGTCGCGACCAACGAGAGTGACGGCGCGGCATGGGCCGATCCAATTGACACGCGAAACCGAAGCTGGGGCGTGCTCCCGTTTGATCGAACGCACGTGTTTAATCTGTCCTATAACTGGAGCCTTCCGAAACTCGCGCGTGGAGGCTTCTCGAATGCCCTCACGAATGGAGTTTTCAACGGATGGCAGTTGTCTGGTATCACAACCGTCCAGAGCGGTATTCCCGTTCGGCTGAGGTTTACGGGCGATATAGCACTACCTAGCCAGGCCATCGGGTGGTATGGCTCCGATGCGTTCAGAGGAACAAATGCAAACGCGAGCCTTGGTGCGATTACCCCGATCTATCTCGGTAATCCCCAGGTCGGTGGTAACGATTTAGGAAGCAAGGCTTACGATCTATCTAAGCTTGCAATTCCGACCTTCCCGAATACCGGACCATCGCAGCCGCCGTTCTACATTCGAACTCCGGGTCGCAGCAATTTCGACATCTCCTTCTTTAAGAATTTCAACATTACTGAAGAAAAGAAGATTCAATTCCGTACCGGGTTATTCAACGTATTCAATCAGGCATTCCCAACAGTGATTGACGTTGGCGTTACCAACCCTGATGCGACCGATATCTTCTTAGCGTTGGAGACGGTCTGCAACCGCAGAATCGTTGTTCCCACCGGAGATGGCACAAATACTGCCAACACGTGCGACCCGACAGGTGGCTTCAGCTACACGCAAAACACCATAAACAACTTCGGCAAGATCCAGAACAAGCGCGGTCGCCGAATAGTGGAGTTTGCACTGAAGTTTTACTTCTAGTCGCTAGCAAGGGCGGGAAACATTAACCGGCGCGAGGAGCAATCTGCTTCTCGCGCCGTTTCTAATTTCGCAGGTTCAGGCGTAACCTGGAAGCTGCTTCCGAGATTGAGTTATGCGAAAAGGTATTCTCACCTGCTTTTATTGTTTGCTGTTTTTGTCGATTGCGGCAACTGTGTCGGCACAGCCGGAAGTTGACGCACGAAGACAAAGGGAACCCGATACCAATAACGCTGTCATTCGTGGCCGCGTCACGCTCCCCTCAGGATTCGCAGTGGAACGCTATGCTCGGATCACGCTGAGAACAGACCAGAGCATTCTTTCAACGCTCTATACCAACGGCAGCGGTGAGTTTCAGATTATGAATCTGAGCCAGGGTATCTATTTCGTTGAGGCCGAAATCAAAAATAGTGACTTTGAACCAGTGGTGCGAAGGGTGGAATTGGGCCGCGGATTAATGGTCGACTTGACCCTTGAGTTAAGAGAGAAGAAGGATCCTTCCATCAACCGCACTGGCAAGGTCATTTCAGAGGCTGAACTGCGACAATCGATACCTTCCGCGGCGAAAAAGCAATACGAGCAGGGATTGAAATTTGTCAACAAGGGCAATTTTCAGCAAGCTGCGAATCACTTTCAGCAAGCACTCACAATCTATCCCGATTATCTCGCCGCGCGTAACGATCTCGGGGCGCAGTATCTGAAGCTGAAACAGCTCGACGAAGCGCAAAAGCACTTTGAGCTCGTGTTGGCTAACGATCCGAAGAACTTCAACGCGAAGTTCAACATGGGATTGGTCCAGGTTGAACGGCACAATTACAGGGACGCGATTGCGTTACTTAATCAGGCAGTCGCGATCGATAGCACTCGACCGGTGGCGCGGCTCTGGATTGGGATAGCGAAACTGGAGTTAGGCGATCTGGAAGTTGCCGAACAGGAATTGACGCGCTCTTTGATAATGGGCGGCGTTGAGTGTGTTGCGGCGCACTATCATCTCGCTCGGATCTATCTCAATCGTGGCGCGATTCAGGATGCGAAGCGATCAGTACAGGTGTACATTCAGCAGGCACCTAAGGGTGAATTCATTAAGGAAGCAAAGGAACTGGAACAAAGAATTAGCCGCAGATGAACGCGGATTAACGCTGATCTGCGTTTATCCGCATTCATCTGCGGCTATATTTTATGGTTGGATTACAAAGCTGGTAGAGCGACTGACTTGGTTGTTCACAGTTATCCGCAATTCATACTTACCCGGATCCAATTTATCAATCGCAAATGAACCGGCGTACTTTACTTGCCCACGCTCATCGGCGGGTGGTAGCTCGCCGGAGGTTGAGCCCACCGGTTTATTATTCTGCAGAATCTCAAGTGTCATCTGCATCGGCTTCGTCACTCCCTTTCCGGGCCAGGCGGTGAAGAAGTATGCGAGTTGTTTTGTACTGTTACGATCGATTCGCTCGCCGAGGTTTGGATAAACGAGCAACTCTCCAAAACGCAGCGGCTGATCGCGTCGTTGCTCTTCCGGACTAAGACGCTCTGCCCTCTTCAATACAGCCACGCTGCTGAGTCGTGGTTTGGTCTCGTCGCCGCCCGCAAAAATCTCCAAAGGCGTGGTGTTGACATTCACGTTGCCCGTCGCGGCATCATGAGAAATCAACTGCACGTTGTATTTTCCGGGCGATAGTTGCGCTTCTCTATAAAAAAGGACATTGCCTTTCTTCGCCGTCTCCAGATTCTGAATCGGTCCGTTCAGAGCGTAGTGCTGGCTCAACTTCTGTACGATTTGCTCGGATTGGTCGCGAACCAGGGCCACAATCGAGAAATCGGTGTTGTAAGTCTTATTATCAATGCTCGGCGAAAACTTGAATGCAGCAAGCTGAGCTTCGGCAAGAATTAAAGTCAGTCCACCCTGGCCAGATACGGGATAACTGAGCGCGCTGCTATGCAGCATGTTTTGAGTTGGACTGCTTTTCGCATTTCTGCTTGCCGCAATCGCGGGCACTTCGTAATCGAGGATCGGTAGCTGGCCCGCGGATTCGACAGCGTAATAACCCTGGCGCGACTGAATGTCGACATTGGAACGCCCTACTTTCACGCTGATCCGGCGGAAGCGACCGTCGTATTCCTTGTTCTGCGGCACATAAGTAAGGAAATAATAGCCATTCACATCATCGTCGATACGCCGCATCCCGGCGGCCAAATCGTTGGTGTCGTGAATCAAGAAACCGCCCGTTTGATCCGACAGCATTCCGAGGCCGCTGCGCGGATCAAAGCGCAGCAAATCTTCGTTGCGCTCGAGTGCTCTCAGGTACGGGCCGCTGGCGCCGCGATCGCTACCACGTCCCTGATTGGCCAGCGCCGCGCCCGCAATAGAGTTTAGTTCCTTCGCGGCTTCGACGGTATTGCTTTCCGCGCGTAAGCCGCCCGCGTCAATGGCATAGATACTCACATTGGCTCGGTTGGCAGCATTGACGACGGCCGGAAACTTTGTCATCACGGAAGGCGGTATTTTCAGACCTTCCGAAAAGAAGATGATCGTCTTTCGACCCGGCAGGTTTTGCATGGGACTAATAACTGCCAGGAGACTGTTTATCGTCGCGAATCCCTCCTGGTCACGTTCCAGGCGCTCGTAGTGGTCAAGCATTTGATTCTGCATCTCGATGAACTTTTGCTGGAGTGCTGCCTGGCCTGCTTCTGCACCGGCAGCGGATGCTCCGGCGCTATCCTGGGAAGCGCCCGCTGCTGTGGCAGCCGACGATGATCCCGATATTTGATTATCTAAACTCCTTATTCGCTCAGTGTTATCGCGCATTTTTTGCGCGCCTGACACATACGTAGAGGTTGCTGCGCCCGTTGCTACCTCGACCGCGTCTTTGACTAATTGCGCATTGTCGGTAAACGGCTGGATGGTTCGCATTGATTGGTCGATGCCGAAGACACCGGTGAACCCTCCGGAACTCATCCCTTCCTGTGCATAAGCAAGCCCGGCTTTTTTGGCAAGGTTGCGAGCTTCGGGTGAGAGTCGATCAAAAACAAGAGCGGTAACCGTTGGCGCAGACCGGGGCGGAGTTGCCGTTGGCACTGGCGGAGCAGTAGTTACCCCGTCGCTCTTTGTTTCAGACTTGTTCGGGGCTGCCTCTCTATTGACGAAGCGAAACGATTCGACTTTCTGTGATACCCCATCTTCAAGAACCTCGAAATCCGCCTGCTTCAGGTCCTTGATCGGCCGTCCTTTTTTATCCTTGACGACGACGTCCAGCCTGACTTCATTGCTGCGCACACGAACGACGTCGTCCTGGTCTTGCGCCGGTGTTTGTCCACTCGTCAGAACAGGAGAAAAGCCAGTCGAAACAATAAGTAAAAGACTTAGAAATGCCTTCATTTTTTGTGCTTGAGTATGACACAAATTAGAGCTGATGAACACGTAAATTGCGGCCAAATATTGTATAATCCGACCTACTTTAAGGGCTCGCCTGGATTTATTAATGGCACTAAAAGAAGTACGGCGTGGAGCTGTCGCCATAATCCGAGTTTTCATCGCCGCGGCAGTGTTGGGCGGATCTGTCCTGGGACAGGCTTCGGGTGACGTTGAGCGGGAATTCGAGCGCGCAACTCAACTGCATCAGTCGGGAGATTTGCAGGGTGCCGTGCGCGCGTATCAGGCGATTCTGAACACCAATCCGGCGCGGGTCGACGTCCGCTCAAATCTTGGTGCGGCTTTCTCCGCGCTGGGACGATACGAAGAGGCAATCGAACAGTACAAACGATCTCTCATTATCGACAGCTCGAATCACGCAATCCGTTTCAATCTTGCCCTCGCTTACTACAAAGCGGCGTGGTTCAAGGAAGCGGCGGCTGAGCTGGAACGATTCATCGCTGCGGCTCCGAATAGTCCTGCTGCTGCTAACGCGCGCCTCGTGCTGGCGGATTGTCACGTCAGGCTGGGTGAGTACAAGAAAGTTATTGAGTCGCTTTCGCCCCTCGCAGATGCCGATGCTGAGAATCGAACGATTGCTTATCTCCTCGGAAGCGCTCTCATCGGTGACGCTCAGTTAGATAAAGGTCAGGCGATTATCGATCGTCTGTTTCGTCACGACGATTCTGCCGAAGCGCACTTGCTTATGGCTTCCATACTGTTGCTGGCTGACGACGCGCAAAGTGCTCTCAAAGAAGTGCAACGGGCAATCGAGTTGAATGCAAAACTGCCTGCGGTTCAGGCCTGGTATGGTCGTGTGTTGATGCGTCTGGGCGACACGGAAAAAGCAAAAGCTGCGTTTAAGACCGAGTTGGCAAGCAACGCAAACGACTTTGACTCCAATCTCTATCTCGGAGTTTTGCTGCGACAGGATAAGCAACTGGATGAATCGCGCAATCATTTGCAGCGCGCGATTCAACTCCGGCCGCGCGAACAATACGCCCGTTATCATCTGGCGGCAGTTTATGCGGCGGCCGGTAAGCCGAAGGAGGCGTTGCCACTGCTCGAAGGCGTGTTGAAGGAGCACGGCGATTTTGTCGAAGCCCGTGTGCTGCTGGCGTCGGTTTATTACCGGCTCAATCGAAAAGAAGACGGCGATCGCGAGAAGGCACTGATTCAGAAATCGAATGCCGAGCAACAGGCCAAACAACCCGGCCCGCAATAGGGAGCCACGGATGGTACAGATCTGTGAAAATCGATTTACACAGATCCGTACAATCTGTGCCTCAATATCGCTCGCTATATTGCTGATCTGTTCAGCAACAATCGTCGCACAGACGCGGAAGCCAAGACCCAAACCAACACCGCAGACTCAAGCGACTGCCGAATCCGAGTTCGATCGTTTCGTAAAACTCGCGGACCAGGCTCGGCTGGCAGAACGATTCGACGATGCGATTTCCCTATACGGCCAGGCGTTGAAAGTAAAACCAAAGTGGCCAGAGGGTTGGTGGTATATCGGAGCGATTTTTTATCAGCGAGACATCTACTCCCAAGCTCGCGATGCTTTCCAGAATCTTGTTGCACTCGAACCCGAACGCGGACCAGCGTGGGCGATGCTCGGTCTTTGCCTGTTTCAAACAAATGAATTTGAGCGTGCGGCAATTACCCTCGAACGCGGCCGATCTTTAGGCGTAAGCGACAACTCCGAACTCGCCAGTGTGGTTCGTTACCACATGGCACTACTTTATGTCCGTTTTGAGTATTTTGAGAACGCGTACGAAGTTCTCAATGAGTTCGTGCGCATGGGCCATGAGACTCCGAAGGTGGTCGAAGCCTTCGGGTTGACCATTTTACGCATGCCTTTTCTTCCGAAGGAGGTTCCTTCCGACCAGCGTGAGAAACTACTCATTGCGGGACAGGCGGGATATCACATGGCAGCTCGCCGTCTTGACCAGGCTCGGACCGCATTTGACACGCTGTTGGCGCGCTATCCCAACGATCCGAATATCCATTATGCGTTCGGCGTGTTCATGTTGCCCCAGGACGCAGATCTTGCCATGAATGAGTTCAAACGTGAGTTGCAGATCTCGCCCGCGCATTATGCGGCGATGGCCCAGATGGCGTTTGAGTATCTGAAGCGCGACCAATTTAACGAAGCGTTGCCACTGGCGGAAAAGGCTGTGCAACTTGCGCCAAAGTTGTACGCCGCGCGCAATGTGCTCGGCCGGGTGTTACTTGAACTCGGACAAGTTGACAGATCGATCAAAGAATTAGAAGAAGGCGTGAAGCTCGCGCCTTCGAGTCCCGAAATGCACTTTGCTCTCGCTCGCGCTTACACGCGTGCCGGTCGCAAAGAGGATGCGGCGCGCGAACGCGCGACGTTCAAGAAGCTCCAGGACGAATACAACCAGAAGCGGCAGCTTGATAAGTCTGAAACTCCGCCCGAAAAGAAGCCGTAACCACAGATTACACCGAATTAATGAACGGATTTGTGAAACAGTATTCGCTTGTCGCGGTGGCGATTGCATTGGGTATTGCGGCCCTCGCGGTCGTGATCTGTGAGCCTCGCGAAGTGAACGGGCAGATGAGTGCGGTACAACGTTGGAACCCGAGACGAGTTCCGGCAGGCACCGTTTTTGTCGGCGATCAGGCATGTGGTGAGTGTCATAAAAAACACTTTGCATCGCATGGCCAGAGTGGAATGGCAATGGCGATGGAATCCGTTCCGAGCTCCGTCGTGCTGAGCCGTAATCCGAAATTGTCGATGAACGTTGGTCCATTTACTTATGAGATCAAGCGCAATGGTAAAGAAAGCACTTACTCGGTGACCGACGGAAAAGAGACTATGTCTTTTCCCATCGTCTATGCGTTCGGTCAGGGCAAGATGGGCCAGACTTATGTGCTCGAGCGCGACGGCAAGTTCTACGAGAGTCTGGTGAGTTTTTACAATGAGACAAAGTCGCTTGATTTCACAATTGGGGCACCTCGCGGCACGCCGGCGTCATTGACCGACGCAGTTGGCCGCCTGCTGAACGCAAACGAGGTGGCCAGCTGCTTTAGCTGTCATGCAACCGGAGCAGTGGCAGGCGGCTCGCAACTGCGATTGGACCGGCTCACGCATGGCGTGCGCTGCGAAGCGTGTCACGGTCCAGGCGGTGAGCACATTATCGCAGTCAAAGCAGGCGAGTCTCCGTCAAAGTCGATTTACAACCCCAAACTTCTCGGCGGCGACGAGTTGTCGCAACAGTTTTGCGCCTCATGTCATCGTGGCGCAAATGAGTTCTCGTTGCTGCAGGAAATGCATATCAACAACGTTCGTTTTCAGCCTTATCGAATCTTCAACAGTAAGTGTTATTCGGACGATCGAAGAATCGGCTGCACGGCTTGTCACAACCCGCATGAGCCGCTCAGAGAAGACCCGGCTTATTACGACAGGCGATGTCTCGAATGTCACTCGCTCAGAGACAAGACCGCGAAAGCCGGTGGCGATGGCAAGAGTTGTCCCGTCGCCGATAAAAACTGCGCGTCGTGTCACATGCCGAAGATTGAAATACCGGCGGCGCATTTTAAGTTCACGGATCATTACATTCGCATAGTGCGGCCGGGTGAGAAGTACCCAAACTAGCCGCGGATTCAGGGCATGAAAATTTATTGCGTAATCACAGTTCTGGTACTGATTTTGGGTAGTGGTTGGTTCCAGGCGCGTCCCGAACAATCGAGCGCGCCGGTCCAACGAGTGACGTTCGCGGAAGTGACCCCTGCGCAAAGCAAGATCAGTTGGGTGCACGACAATGGGCGCTCCGAATTGCGTCACCTGCCTGAGACTTGTGGCGGGGGCGGGCTCTTTTTTGATTTCGATAACGACGGCTGGATGGACATCTATCTGGTCAACAGTGGACCATCCGATTTCTACTCGCCCAAAACTCCAATCAAGAACGCTCTCTATCGAAACAACGGCGACGGCACGTTCACCGATGTTACAGATAAAGCCGGTGTAGCTTGCGGACAGATGGGAAACTTCGGTATGGGCGCGGCTGCGGCAGATTTTGATGGTGATGGGTGGCAGGATTTATACGTTACTAACTACGGCACGAACGTCCTCTTCCACAACAACGGTAACGGCACGTTCACTAACGTAACCGACAAAGCCGGTGTGGCGGCGCCGAACTGGTCCACCTGTGCCACCTGGTTTGATTACGACAACGACAACAAACTCGATCTCTTCGTCTCAAGTTTCGTGCAGTACAGCGGCACGGGCACGATCTTCTGTGGTGATAACCGCGTCGGCCGTCGTTACTATTGCGTGCCGCGCGTCTTCAAACCTCGATCGAGTTTTCTGTTCCACAACGAAGGCGGCGGCAAGTTTCTCGACGTCAGCAAAGACTCGGGAATTGCAGCGTCACTCGGCAAATCGTTTGGCGCAGTCGCGACCGACGTGAACAACGACGGGCTAATGGATCTCTTCGTCGCGAACGACACTCTCGCGAATTTCCTGTTCGTTAACAAAGGGAAGGGAAAGTTTGAAGAGTCCGGACTGCTGTCTGGTGTTGCATACAGCGATTCGGGTGCGCCGCGCTCGGGAATGGGAGTCGATGCAACCGATTACGACAACGACGGCTGGCAGGACTTGTTCGTCGCCAATATCGATCAGGAACTATTCAGTCTTTACCACAATGAAAAGGACCTGACCTTTATCGATCGGCCCGGCGAGATTGGACCAGCAACGCGGCTTCTCAGTGGGTGGGGTTTGCGTTTCTTTGATTACGACAACGATGGCGACCCGGATCTGATTCTGGCGAATGGTCATCCGGACGACATGGTTGAGATCCAGTCGCTCAAAGTTAAATACAAAGAGCCGTTGCTGATGTTTGAGAACGTCAATGGAACGTACAAAAACGTCAGCACGACTTCCGGTGCGCCTTTCAGTAAAGACTGGCCCGCGCGCGGTCTCTCGGTTGGCGATTACGACAACGACGGCGATCTCGATGTGCTGATCATCAACAACGGTGAAGCGCCCGTTCTACTGAAGAATGAAGGTGGAAATCAGAACAACTGGGTTGGTCTAAACCTGGTCGCGACGAAGAGCAATCCGATGGCCGTCGGCGCCATCATCACCTGGGACGTTGGAGGTGTGAAATACCGTCGCCTCAAGACCGCCGGTGGCAGTTATCTTTCTTCGCACGATCCACGCGAAGTTCTCGGTATCGGTAAAGCGACGAAGATCGATAGCATCGAGATCAAATGGCCCAGCGGGCGCATCAGTAAATTAACTAATCCATCTCTACGAAAGTACATAAAAATTGTCGAAGAATGAGCCACGGATGGTACGGATCCGTGAAAATCGATTTACACAGATCCGTACAATCTGTGGCTTGTTTTTCATCGTCTGTGTGGTTGCGTTGATTCCACGGGCGTCTTCTCAATATCCCTTCCAGAATCCCGATCTCCCAATCGAACAACGTATCGACAACATCCTTTCGTTGATGACGATCGACGAGAAGGTCGAGTGTCTCGATACGACTCCGAGCGTGTCTCGCCTCGGCATAAAGGGCAGTGGTCACGTCGAAGGCATTCATGGATTAACCCAGGGTGGACCAGGAAAATGGGGCAAGCCGCAGACTGTTCCCTCGACGACCTTCCCACAAGGAATTGGGCTTGGTGAGACATGGGATCAGGAGATATTGCGGCAGGCCGGGGAAGTCGAAGGCTACGAAGCTCGTTACGTTTTTCAGAGTCCAAAATACAACCAGGGCGGCATCGTCATCAGATCTCCCAACGCCGACATCGGACGCGATCCACGTTGGGGCAGAAACGAGGAGTGCTACGGCGAAGACGCATACTTCAACGGCGCGATGGTTGTCGCATTCAGCAAAGGCTTGCAGGGTAATCATCCGAAGTACTGGCAGTCGGCCGCTTTGATGAAGCACTTTCTCGCGAACAGCAACGAGAACGATCGCGATAAATCCAGCTCCAATTTCGACGAGCGACTGTTTCACGAGTACTACTCACTGCCTTTTCGCATGGGCGTGATCGAAGGTGGCTCGCGCGCATACATGGCTGCCTACAACGCTGTGAATGGCGTGCCGATGACCATCAATCCGGTGATGCAAACAATCACGCGCGAACAATGGGGCCACGATGGAATCATCTGTACTGATGCTGGCGCGATGAAGAATCTGGTGACCGCGCATAAGTACTACCCGGACCTCGAGACCGCCGCGGCCGAGTCCGTCAAAGCCGGGATCGGACAATTTCTCGACGACTATCGCGCGCCCGTGAGAGGTGCGTTGAAGAGAGGATTGCTGACTGAAGCCGACATCGACCGCGCGTTGCGAGGAGTGTTCAGAGTCATGATCCGGCTCGGTCTGCTCGATCCTCCATCACGCGTGCCTTATTCGTCCATCGGAAAAGAGTCGACCGACCCGTGGCTCACAGATAAGCACAAAGCGTTGGCGTTGCTCGCGACGCAGAAGTCGATCGTCTTGTTGAAAAACTCGGCCAATCTTTTACCGCTCGATAAAAAATCTCTGAAGTCGATTGCGGTGATTGGACCGCGCGCGAATGAAGTCCTGCTCGACTGGTACAGTGGCACGCCGCCATACGCCATTTCTCCGCTCGAAGGAATCAAAAACGCGGTTGGCAAGTCGGTAAAAGTGACTCACGCTGCGAATAACGATGGTGGTGCGGCTGTTAAAGCTGCGCGCGAGTCTGACGTCGCGATTGTCTGTGTTGGTAATCATCCGAATGGCGGTTTCGATAATCAGTGGGCCAAGGTTTCTGTGCCGAGTGAAGGACGCGAAGCAGTGGATCGACAGTCGATCACGCTCGAGCAGGAGGAATTGATCAAAGCCGTATTTGCCGCGAATCCAAAAACGATCGTGGTGCTGAAATCGAGTTTTCCGTATGCGATCAATTGGTCGCAGGAGAATGTGCCTGCGATTGTTCACATGGCGCTCAACAGCCAGGAAGAAGGCCGAGCACTCGCGACTGTGCTCTTTGGCGATTACAACCCCGCGGGCCGGCTGGTCCAAACATGGCCCAAGTCACTCGAGCAACTGCCGCCGATGATGGACTACGACATTCGACGCGGAAGAACTTACATGTACTTCCGCGACACGCCGCTCTATCCGTTCGGTTTTGGTCTCAGTTACACGACGTTTGCGTATCGTGATCTCAAGGTAGGCGCATCCCCCGAAACTATCGAGGTCAGCGTCCTCGTGAAAAACACCGGACAGCGTGCGGGTGATGAAGTGGTCCAACTCTACGTCAAACACCTCAACTCCAAAGTTTCGCGTCCGCTCAAGGAGCTGAAGGATTTCACCCGAATTCATCTTGGTCCGCAGGAAGAGAAGACTGTGAAGCTGTCGCTTCCTGCCTCACGTCTGGCGTACTGGGATCCTGAAACAGATCGCTGGGTAGTCGAGAAGGATCAGATTGAAATCACTGTCGGCGGATCTTCGACGGACGCGAGACTAAAGAAAACGATTCAGGTGCGGGATTGATTAAAAGGGAAGTCCGGTTCCGAGTTCTACCAACTGAATCAAGACCACTTTATTGGTCTGCAACAATTTTGGTAGGGTAAGAAGCCTTGATCTGAACTCGGAACCGGAGAATAGTGACTACGACACGAAAGATACCAGCCCATCTCAAATCCTGTCATGACTCAAAGGTTTACCTATCAACTCCAACTTTAGTTTGAGCCGCGGATTTCCGCGGATGAACGCTGATCTGCGTTTATCCGCGAAAATCCGCGGCTAAAGATGAACTATTCCGCGTTGTAGGGCGCGGGTGGCGGCCTGGGTGCGATCGGTTACGCCAAGTTTTCCGAGGATGTTGTTGATGTGGCTCTTCACGGTTGCTTCGCTGATTCGCAGAGTGCTCGCAATTTCTTTGTTCGTCTTCCCTTTCACGATCTCCTGAAGAACTTCAAGCTCGCGTACCGTGAGCTCAGAAGCGTTCATTCGTTCCGCGAGCCGTTCAGCAACCACGGGCGGAAGCCTTCGCGCCCCTGCATGGACCTTCCTGATCGCGTCTTCCAGTTCTTCAAAGAACATGTCTTTCAACAGGTAACCCTGGGCGCCGGCCTGGAGCGCACGATAGATGTCTTCATCGCCATCGTAAGTCGTGAGAACAATGATCCGTGCGTCAGGGAACTCGTGACGAATCTTCGCAATCGCATCGACACCACTCATCACAGGCATGCGTAGATCCATGAGGGCAATGTCCGGCTGGTATTCGCGGTAAAGGTCGATCGCCTGCTGCCCGTTTATTCCCTGCGCGATCACTTCCATGTCTGCGACAGTGTTGATGAGCGAAACAAACCCCTGTCGCACCACTGCCTGGTCGTCGATTACGATTATTCGAATTTTGTCACTCATCGTTCAAAGGTACATCGATTGCGATCTGCGTTCCACTCTCGCTGGCGCTGTCGATCGTCAGCATTCCGCCAATCTGCTCCGCACGCTCGCGCATGCCAATCAAACCGAAGTGACCATCGGCGATCTGTGCTGCCGGATCGAAGCCGCGTCCATCGTCCCGAATACTTAGTCGCACGTTGCGTGTATCAAAGTTCAGCGTAACATCAATGCGGTTTGCGCGCGCGTGCTTCACTGCATTGTTGATTGCTTCCTGTCCGATACGCAAGAGATTTGTCTCGACCTCGAGGGGCAGAGTCCGCAGCGGACCAGTCACCTCCACGACAGCTTCGACGTCGTTCTCCGCGGTAAGACGTTTGGTTGTGTCGCGAAGCGCTGCGGATAAGTCCTTTTTCTGCAGCTCCTGGGAACGCAGATCCCAAACGTAACGACGCGCTTCAGTCATGCTGTTGCGCACGAGAATGCGTGCCCGATCGAGATGGCCCTTCGCCCCTTCGGCCGGCGCGGGCATCAACCGCGCCACCAGTTCTAACTGAACAGAAATTCCGAGAATGTCCTGGGCCAGGTTGTCGTGTATCTCGCGCGCAATGCGATTACGTTCCGCGAGCACCGCGCTAAACTGGTGGGCCATCCGTCTCACGCGCATGCGATACAGCAGCCATACCGTCAGCGCCAGCAACACAACACAGAGCACGAAAAACCAATAGGTCTGATAAAAGCGTGGCTCGAGATAGAATTGCACAATCGCTCCAGTCTCGTTCCAAACGCCATCGTTGTTTGCTGCGATCACTCGAAACTGGTAATTCCCCGGTCGCAGGTTTGTATACGAAGCCACTCGTCGTGCGCCACCATCGATCCAGTTATCGTCAAAGCCTTCAAGTTTGTATTTGAAACGCACATTCTCTGGGGCGATAAAACTGAGCGCCGTGTAATAGAAATCGAGTCGGGAACTGCTCGGCGAGAGGGTCACCTTTTGAGTTAGAGGAATTGACTGATTGTCGACGAAGAGCTGTTCGATAGCGATCGGCGGCGGTGCCGTGTTGAGTGGGATGTGTTCCGGATCGATAACGGCGAGGCCTTTAATCGTGGCAAACCACATGCGCCCATCGCTTGTTCGCCATCCTGCCGGATGACCCCCACCGCTTGCCTCGCGCGTCAGTGTTCCGTCTGCTGGTCCATAAAAGACTGGATTGACAGGCGCGTTTGCATCGTTTGCGACTTTATCGAGCTCACCTTTGTTGACACGAAAGATGCCTTTGTTCGAGCTGCACCACAGGTTCTGTTGTTTGTCTTCGAGAATGCGATAAATGACGTCGGCCGCGAGCGCGTTACGGTTTGTGAAAGAAACAAACTTATCACCGCGCAGTCGATTAAGACCGCCGCCGTTTGTTCCAATCCAGAGGTCGCCCGACGCATCTTCGTAAAGTGAAATCACGGTGTTACTCGAAAGACCGTCTTTAGTCGTGAATGTCTGAAACTTGCCGTCATTGATCTTGTTCAAACCGCCGAGCGTGCCTACCCACAGATTGCCTTTCGAGTCTTCGTAGATTGCGCCGATGAAGTTGTTTGCGAGTCCGTCCTGAGTGGTGTAGGTCCTGAACTCATTGTCACGAAAACTGTTCAAACCGTCTCGCGTGCCAACCCATAAGACGCCGTTGCGATCGACGAGCACCGATCGCACGAGGTCGTTTGAAAGTCCATCTGCAAATGTGAAGACTTGAAATTTACCGTCCTTGAAACGATTCAAGCCGTCGGGCGTTCCGATCCAGATAACTCCCTGCGTGTCGCCTGCAAGCGAAAGGACCACATCACTCGAAAGCCCATCGCGCGTGGTCCATGTCGTGAACTTGCCATTCTTGAAGAGCGTTAGCCCACCGCCCTGCGATCCGATCCAGATTCCTCCCTGTGGATCCTGGTAAATGGCTTTCACGAGATCGCTTGGCAGCCCATCACGAGTTGTAAAGGTATTGAACTTCTTGCTTTTGAGTAGATTGAGACCACCGGCTTCGGTGCCGATCCAAATGCTGCCTTCGCGATCTTCAAAGAGTGAGAGAACTAAGTTACTCGATAGACCATCTGCTGAGGTAAGTGATTCAACGTTGCCATTCAGCGAACGCGCGACACCGCCGGCTGTGCCAATCCAGATAGCGCCTTCGCGATCGATTCGCAAAGCACTGACGCGACTGTTAGGCAAGGTAACTGGCACAGGCGCGGCTCCTTCTCGCTCAACGCCGAAGAGTCCGTCGAGCGTTCCAAACCAAAGTTGACCATTCTTCGACTCCGCAATCGCACTGATACTCGCGGCGGGCACGTTGGGCAGCGTGGTCCAGGAAGTGAAACGATCGCCGCTGAGTGATTGAACTCCTGCGGATGTTCCAACGAGGAGAGATCCATTCGTTCTTGCGCATAACGTCTGGATTACGTTCCTCGATAACCCTTGCTCGACAGTCAGCGTCTTGAAATTTCCGTTTTCAAAACGCGTTAGTCCGCCACCGGTCCCGATCCACACGCTACCGTTCGTGTCTTCGACAACTGGTCCAATACTGTTGTCTGGCAGTCCTTCATTTTCAGTGAAACTTGTGAACTGACCGTTGTGACGGCAAACGAGACCGTACGATGTGCTGATCCAGAGGCGACCTTGCTGATCTTCGTAGAGAAAGCGTATGTCATTACTTTTGAAGGCGGGTGTGTTTTCTTTATCGAAGACGGTGAAGTTCAGACCATCAAAGCGTGCCAGGCCCTCCTGCGTTCCGATCCAGAGATAGCCGTCGCGAGTTTGAATGATTGACTGAACCGTGTTTTGTGGCAATCCATTTTCAGTCAGCCATGCCTGATGACCAAACTCCTTGAGACTGCGATTGGAATCGAGGGCTGGTGAGCGCGAGCCGGCGAGGAGCAGAAACGCCACAGCAACTTGAAGGGGAATTAAGCGACGCATGTGCAAGCCGATACTGCCACAAAAAGGCACAAAAAGCACAAAAGGGCGGTTCTGGCTTTTGAGACTCTTTGTGGCTAGACTAGCGGACATGAAGAGGCGATTTGCGAATGCGTCAATATTAATGTTGTTGTTGTCGACGGTGGCTTTCAGTGGACCGGCGGGTTGGCGCGTCGCTTCTGAACCCGAGTTGAGAAAAGTGATTCCGGCGCGCGCGCCCGTGATCAAAGAGAATATTGAGACGGAGTTTCGCACGGCGTCGGGTGTTACGGATGGGCGCGGGAAGTTTATTGCGGGTGTGGTGATGATCACTGCCGGCTATTCGGCGGAGGGGAAGTACTCACACTTTTTCATCGCCCAGGTGCCGGTGCAGATTGCCGACTTCTCTTTGGAGCCGGGTGAGTATGTCTTCGGTTATCAACGCAAGACGTCCGACAGCATTACGGTGACGTTTTATCGCGCGTCGAGTGGCGACCAGGTGGGTGAAGTTGAAGCGGTTCGCAATCGCAAGAGCTCGATGGTTCGGGCGCTACTGATTCAGCCGGGCGCGAATGGCCGTGGAACGATCCAGGTGGGTCGATTCGTGTTTGATTATCGCTTACCTTAATTAAGCCGCGGATTCTCGCGGATAAACGCGGATTATTTTTCCCTTGAACAAGCCGGGCATTTGTAAGAAAATCGGCCTCACCTACTTATGTCCAGCCATACAACAAAGCTCTTTCGAGCGGCTTTACCGCTTTTGATTCTGATCTTGACCTCGGTTGCGCATGCCGAGGTGCGTCTGCCCGCAATCATCAGCGACAACCTCGTGTTACAGCAGGGGACGAAGGTTCGGATTTGGGGAAATGCCACGGCGGGCGAGCGCGTAGTTGTTACCTTCCAGAACAAATCGGCTGAGACTGTCGCGGATGCAGAGGGGCGCTGGCAAGTTTTCATCGGTCCTTTAAACAAGGACGGACCGGCAGAGTTAACTGTTAAAGGCAATAACGTGCTGACGATTAAGAACGTGCTCGTCGGCGAAGTGTGGTTATGCTCCGGCCAGTCAAACATGGAGTGGCCGCTCGCAAATACGATCGGTGCGACTGAGACGGTGGCGCAGGCGAACTATCCGGAGATTCGAATGTTCAGAGTCGAACATAACACCTCTGCCGAACCGCTCACGGACCTCGAGGGACATTGGGTCGTCACCACACCGGACGAGGCCGCGCACTTTTCGGCCGTCGGATATTTCTTCGGGCGCGAACTCTACCAGCGACTGAAGGTGCCGATCGGTTTGATTAACAGCTCGTGGGGTGGCACACCCGCTGAATCATGGACCAGCCACGGCGCCCTTGTCGCTTCACCCGAGCTCAAACCGATCCTCGATCGCTACGAAAGCAGTTTGAATATGCCGGCGCAAGCAAAAGAAAATTACGCGCGAGCGATCGACGAATGGGAGCAGAAGAATCTTTATATCGATGCCGGCAACAAGGGCGAGGCTTTGGGATACGCGGATCCCTCAACCGCAACCACTGACTGGTCCAAAATGGATCTGCCACAACAACTCGAAACCGCAGGACTGTTGATTGATGGTGCTGTCTGGTTTCGTAGAGTGCTCGAACTGCCGGAGTCATGGGCTGGAAAAGATCTGGTCTTGAACTTGACGCCGATTGACGATCAGGACGTCACTTACTTCAACGGTAAAAAAGTCGGCGCATGGAAGGGAAACGCCTAATAGTTATATGGTGCCGCGGAAGTATGTCGTGCCGGGCGCGCTCGTACATGGCGGCCGAAACGTGATTGCGGTCCGTGTTTTTGATAGCGCGGGGGAAGGTGGGTTCAGTCGTGGCGGTGCGATGTCGATTGCACCAAAGGGCGCCGCGGAGTCGGAAGTGATCTCACTACGCGGTGCGTGGGATTACAAAGTCGAACTCGCACTTGAACCGAAGCATCCCGATTGGGGCTCGCGTCCGGAAGCAGTTGGAGTCAGTAATCAAAACAATCCGAGTGTTCTTTTCAACGCCATGATTGCGCCGCTCGTTCCATTCGCGATTCGTGGCGCGATTTGGTACCAGGGCGAGAGTAACGCCGGTCGCGCATATCAGTACCGCACGTTGTTTCCGATCATGATTCGCAACTGGAGAAGTGCGTGGGGGTATGAGTTTCCGTTTTATTTCGTGCAGCTTGCGAACTGGCATGCAAACAAAGCTGAACCAGACGAGAGCGATTGGGCTGAGTTGCGTGAAGCGCAAACGATGACGTTGCGCGAGCCGCAAACCGGAATGGCCGTTACGATCGACATCGGAGACGAGAACGACATTCATCCGCGTAACAAGCTCGACGTTGGTCGCAGGCTCGCAGCGTTGGCTCTCGCCGGCACTTACAATCAAAAAGTTGTTCCGTCCGGACCGCTTTTCGATTCATTCAAAATCGATGGCGATAAGATCCGAATTCGTTTTAAGCATGGTGCGGGATTGAAGACGAGCGACGGTGGACCAGTTAAGGGTTTTGCGATCGCTGGAGAGGATCGGCGATTCGTTTGGGCCGACGCACGCATTGATGGCGACGCGGTGATCGTTTCGAGTCCGAAGATCATGAAGCCGGTTGCGGTTCGTTACGGTTGGGCCGACAACCCGATCGCGAATCTTTATAACAGAGCCGGTCTGCCAACTTCGCCGTTTCGCACAGACGACTGGCCCGGCGTCACCGCCGCCCGTCGTTAACCCTGTCGAACGTACTGTAGGGGCGGCCCTCCGTGGCCGCCCTGCGTGGGACTCACAGAGGGGCGGCCACGGAGGGCCGCCCCTACAGTACGTTCTGTGACGACCGTTATCTTTAGATGGCCCCCTCCCGCAGTTAAGCCCGCCTCACAGTTAGGAGGAAGGTATGTTGAGAGCAGTTCAATGCGGAATTCTTATTGTGACCCTGGCTCTTAGCGCACAAGCACAGACCTACACTTGGCGCAACGTGCAGATCTACGGCGGCGGTTTCATCGACGGAATCGTCTTTAACCAATCGGAAGCGAACCTCGTCTACACTCGCACAGACATCGGCGGCGCCTACCGCCTCGACAACGCAACCGGCCGCTGGGTGCCGCTGCTCGATTCGATCAGTTGGGACGACTGGAACTTAACCGGCGTCGCTTCAATCGCGACAGACCCAGTCAATCCAAACAACGTCTACATCGCCGCAGGCACATACACGAATGATTGGGCCAGTCAGAACGGCGCGATCCTGCGTTCGAGCGATCGCGGCGCCACCTGGCAACGAACGATGTTGCCCTTCAAACTCGGCGGCAACATGCCCGGTCGTGGTGCAGGCGAGCGACTCGTAGTCGATCCGAATCGCAACAGCGTGATCTATCTAGGCGCGCCGAGTGGTAACGGACTTTGGCGCAGTACTGACTCCGGCGTCACATGGTCCAAAGTGACGACCTTTCCGAATCCCGGCAACTACGTTCAGGATCCAGCCGATCCGAATGGTTACCTGACTGACAACCAGGGCCTCTACTGGATCACATTCGACAAGCGCACTGGTACTCCTGGCAACACTACGCAGACGATCTACGTCGGTGTTGCCGATCGTGGTACGAGTGTTTATCGCAGCACAGACGGCGGTGCGACGTGGTCAGCGGTTCCGGGTCAACCCACCGGCTTTCTGCCGCACAAAGGAGTGCTCGACACGGTTGGTGGTTTTCTCTACGTCGCGTACAGCGACAGCGGTGGTCCATATGATGGCCTACACGGCGACGTCTGGAAACTCAACACCGCGACAGGCGCCTGGACACTAATTAGTCCGATTCCATCCTCAAACACAAACGACAACTTCTTCGGTTATAGCGGTCTTTCCATAGATCGACAGAATCCAAACACGGTTATGGTGACAGGCTACAGTTCGTGGTGGCCGGACACCCAGATCTGGCGCAGCACGAATGGCGGCACAACATGGAGTCGCATCTGGGACTGGACGCGTTATCCCAGTCGTTCGTTCCGATACACACAGGACGTTACCGCCGCTCCATGGCTCAGGTGGCCCACTACCCCACTCTGCGGTGGCGGACGGCCGGGCGCAGAAGTCAATCCGAAGCTTGGCTGGATGACGGAATCGTTAGAGATCGATCCGTTCAATTCGAATCGCCTCATGTACGGCACCGGCGCGACGTTGTATGGCAGCACAAACCTGACGACCTGGGACCAGAGCACGACGAGCAAGATCACGATCACTGTGATGGCCCAGGGTATCGAGGAGACGGCGGTGCAGGATCTCATCAGTCCGCCCTCAGGCGCGCCACTGATAAGCGCGCTCGGTGACATCACGGGGTTTCGTCACAACGATGTGAACGTTGTTCCTGCTGCACAGGCCGCGCCCGTACGTGGTACGAGTGTGAGTCTTGATTACGCTGAGTTGAGCCCTTTGTACATTGTTCGAGCGGCGAATGGTGATACGGCGAATTGCGAAAAGAGTCTCGCCATTTCGACTGATGGTGGGACCACGTGGGCGGCCGTGTCTGCGCAACCTTCCGGACTGACTGGCGGCGGTTCAGTCGCAGTTTCGGCAACTGGCGGAGGCAAGATCGTTTGGAGTCCCGCGGGAGTTGGAGTCTTCTTCACGACTGGCGGCGGTAAAACCTGGACCGCTTCGACCGGGATACCGGCGGGCGCGCGTGTAGCAGCGGACCGTGTTAACCCGAGCAAGTTCTACGGCTTCAAATCAGGCACATTCTATGTGAGCACAGATGGCGGTAAGACCTTCGCTGCGAGAGCCACCGGACTTCCGTTGAATGCACCAGTGCGCTTCAAAGCCGTGCCCGGTCGCGAAGGAGACATCTGGCTGGCAGGCGGCGCGGAGTGGGACAACACATACGGACTCTGGCACTCGATTGACTCAGGCACGAGTTTCACGAAGCTCGCGAATGTTGAGGAAGCCGATAACATCGGTTTCGGCAAAGCCGCGACGGGACAGACGTACGTGGCACTCTACGCCGCCGCGCAAGTTGCGGGTGTGCGTGGAATCTTCCGTTCGATCAATGCGGGGCAAACGTGGGTGCGCATCAACGATGATCAGCATCAATGGGGCCGCGCCGGTGAGACTGCACTCACCGGTGATCCACGAATCTTTGGGCGCGTCTACGTTGGCACAAACGGCCGCGGAATTTTTTACGGCGATGGTCAATAAAGTTACTCGGAACGTACTGTAGGGGCGGCCCTCCGTGGCCGCCCCTGCGTGGAATTTGTAATCGCGTGAGATAAGACAGGGGCGGCCACGGAGGGCCGCCCCTACAGTACGTTCCACATTCATTTGAACAACAGGAGAGCCTATAACGTGAAAAAAGTTTCCAGAAGGACATTCGCGAAAGTCGCAGGAGCAGCGGCACTCGCGTCAACTGCAAAGCTGCCGGCGCTTGGCTCTGAAACCACGTCACCCCAAGCAGCGCAGGGCGACGCGCTGCGTTCGTTTCCGCAAGGCTTCATCTGGGGCACAGCAACGGCTTCGTACCAGGTTGAAGGAGCCGTGAAGGAGGACGGTCGCGGGCCGTCCATCTGGGACACCTTCTCTCATACTCCCGGTCGCGTGGTCGCCAACGCGAACGGCGACGTCGCTAACGATCATTATCACTTGTACAAAGGCGACGTGCAGTTGATGAAAGCGCTGGGCGTCAAAGCCTACCGCTTCTCGATCGCCTGGCCGCGCGTTTTTCCGAATGGTGACGGTCCACCGAATCCCAAAGGTCTCGACTTCTACAATCGTCTCGTCGACGAGTTGCTTGCCAATGGCATTCAGCCATTCGCCACGTTGTATCACTGGGACTTGCCGCAGTCTTTACAGGATCGCTTCGGCGGTTGGGAAGGTCGCGAAACGTCGAAGGCGTTTGCTGACTACGCCGGACACGTTGCTAAAGGATTGACTGATCGAGTGAAGCACATCTTCACCATCAACGAGTTTGGCGCGTTTATCGAAGTCGGTTATCGTTGGGGCGTTCACGCGCCGGGATTGAAACTGACAGGTTTGCGGCTAAATCAAACTCGACATCATGCGGTGTTGGGCCATGGACTGGCGGTGCAGGCAATTCGTGCTGCGGCGAAGCCCGGGACAAGGGTTGGACTGGCAGAAAACATGACTATTCCTGCGCCGGTGTTTGAGACACCCGCGCATATCAAGGCGGCTGAAAGTGCGGCGCGTGAGATGAACGCGTCGTACCTGACAGTAATTATGGAAGGGAAGTATACGGACTGGTATTTGAAATCGGCGGGAGCGGATGCGCCGAAGTTTACGCCGGACGATCTGAAAGCGATCTCTTCGCCACTCGATTTTGTGGGTATCAACATTTACACGCCGCAGTTTGTGCGTGCCGATGAGTCTTCGCCGGTTGGTTTCGCGCACGTGCCGCATCCGAAGTCGTTTCCCCACGCGCCGTCGCCGTGGCTCTTCGTTGGGCCGGAGGCGCTGTACTGGGGACCACGACACGTTGCGAAGATTTGGGGAGTGAACGAGATCTACATCACGGAGAATGGGTGTTCGTCGTCGGATGAGCCGGCACAGGACGGGCGGGTTTACGATACGGATCGTGTGACGTACCTCCGCAGTTACCTGACGCAGCTGCGCCGCGCGACCGCGGAAGGCGTTCCGGTTCGTGGATATTTTCTCTGGAGTTTGATGGACAACTTCGAGTGGGCCGACGGTTACACCAATCGCTTTGGAATTCACTACGTCGACTACGCGTCGCAAAAGCGCACGCCGAAGCTGAGCGCGGATTTCTACCGCGAAGTAATCGCACGCAACGCTGTTGTCTAACCATGAAACGGGGCGCACTCCAAAGAGGCGCCCGTTACTGAGTCGCAAAATACCTTATGCAGAGCCGATACAAGTTAAGTCTGACTATCTTCGCGTTGGTCGTGGTGTGTCTCTCAGCCGCTCCGCTTCCAGCACAAAACGTGGAAACTTACAAAGCCACCTTAATCGTGCGAGTGGACCAACCCAAGTCGACCATCAATCGCAACATCTACGGCCAATTCGCGGAACACCTCGGGCGGTTGGTCTATGAGGGCCTCTGGGTCGGTGAGAATTCTCCGATCCCGAACACGCGTGGGTTGCGCAACGACGCGCTGGCTGCGCTGAAGGAACTTCGCATTCCCGTCTTGCGCTGGCCCGGTGGCTGCTTCGCCGATGAGTATCACTGGCGCGACGGCATTGGACCACGCGACAAACGCCCGCGACGGCCGAATAACAGTTGGGGAGGCGTGGACACGAATGCGTTTGGCACGCACGAGTTTCTCGATCTGTGCGAGATGCTCGGAGCTGATGCCTACGTCAACGGCAACGTAGGCAGCGGCACACCGCAGGAAATGATGGACTGGATCGAGTACATGACCTCAGACACCGACTCCGATCTTGCCAATCAGCGACGGCGGAATGGTCGTGACAAACCCTGGAAGATCCCATACTTCGCTGTCGGTAACGAAACCTGGGGCTGCGGTGGGAACATGCGTCCCGAGTACTACGCCGATATCTACCGCCAGTACGCCACTTTCATCAAGAACCACTCCGGCAATCGCATCCAGAAGCTTGCTGTCGGCGGTTACGATCAGAATTACAACTGGACTGAAGTGCTGATGGCCCAGGCAGCGAAATACATGGACGGCCTTTCGTTGCACTACTACACGCTTCCCACCGGCGATTGGGGCAAGAAGGGATCGGCAACACAGTTCGACGAAAAGGAGTGGCACTCGACACTCGCAAGAACCTTGCGGATGGATGAGTACATTCAAAGGCACAGCGCAATCATGGACAAGTACGATCCAGAGAAGCGCGTTGGGCTGATGGTAGACGAGTGGGGCACATGGTACGACAAGGAACCAGGCCGCGACATGGGTGCGCTCTATCAGCAGAACACAATGCGGGACGCTGTTGTTGCCGGAATCAACTTAAATATCTTTCACAAGCATGCCGATCGCGTGAAGATGAGCAACATCGCGCAGATGGTAAACGTCCTGCAGGCGATGGTGCTCACCGATAAAGAAAAGATGGTGGTAACGCCGACGTATCATGTCTTCAGGATGTACCGCGTGCATCAGGGAGCGACGATGATGCCGGTCGATCTGAGTACGCCGGAATACAAGCTGGGCGACGCGGTGGTTCCTGCACTGAGTGTTTCGGCTTCACGCGACAGTGCCGGACGTCTGCATTTGTCACTCGTTAACCTCGATCCAAAGCGCGCGGCTGAGATCAGTGCGTCGATCTCGAGTGGAACCATCAGAAATGTCAGCGGTGAAGTGCTGACAGCCACTGCAATGAACGCGATGAACACGTTCGATCAGCCGAACACGGTGAAACCAGCAGCGTTCAGTGGGTTCAAACTGCAGGGTTCTCAAGTCATCGTGAGTGTCCCGGCGAAGTCTGTTGTCGTGCTGGAGCTGGCGACAAATTAGTACTGGTAGCTTTTGCCCCTTGGCTAAGCGAAGATGGAATTAATGGTGCGGAAAGGCTCCGCATCGTTAGCGAAACGAAATGTGCCATGCTCTTTCATCTCGCGCGCCCCGCGGAGCAGCGCCGTCAGAGCAGCACGCGCAAGCGCGCTGCCCACGCTAATGCGCTTCACGCCGATCGCGGACAATTCCGCCACACTCAGTTCGACGCCTTTCAACCCCATCAATACGTTTACCGGTCGATCCACAGAGCTCACGACAGCCGCTATGTCTTCTTTAGTTGTAAGTCCAGGCGCATAGAGCACGTCAGCGCCAGCTTCCTGATACATCTGCAATCGCTCAATCGTGTCTTTTAAGTCAGGTCTGCCGACGAGATAGTTCTCGCAACGCGCAGTTAGAGTGAAGGGAAAGGGAAGATCGCGAATCACTTCAGCCGCAGCTCGAATTCGTTCGACTGCAAGTGAGCGTTCATAGATCGGATCATCCGAGCGCTGTGTCGCGTCTTCAATCGAACCGCCTGCAGCGCCAGTGTCTGCCGCGAGACGAATCGTTTCGGCGACAAACTCAGGCGCATCTCCGAAGCCGTTCTCCAAATCGATGCTGATCGGCAAATCAGTAGCAGCCGCGACGGACGCCGCGTGCGCGAGCATCGCATCGCGACCGACCGCATTGTCAGACTTTCCGATCGAAAACGCGTATCCGGCACTACTCGTCGCGAGCGCCTCGAAGCCCAGATGTGTCAGCAGTCGAGCGCTGCCGACGTCCCATGGATTCGGAATAATGAAAGCTCCGGCGCGTTTGTGAAGCTCAGCAAAAGCGCGGCCTTTTTCAGCCTGGGTCAACATACATTTCTCCTCATTACTGTAGCGGCGGCACTGCGAAGGTGCCTTCAACTACCTGCACAAAATTTCTCTCTTCACGAAGAATGATACGTTTGCTTTGCGCCAGTGCGAAATTCGCGAGCGCTTCTGAATCCGACCGAAGACGCGCGCGATAAGTTTCATACGCGGCAAGGCTGTCGAACGCGATCAATCCCCAGGCGACGTCGTTTGTGCCTTCATGCGGCAGGAAGTAACCGACGAGATGCCCGCCGCAACGCGGAATAATGCGTCCCCAATTCTCTGCGTAGGTCTTGAACTCATCGCGCTGGAACGGATCGATTTGATAACGAATGATGCACGTGATCATTGACTCTTCTCCTCTAGCGTGAATTGGGCGTAACTGTAGGGGCGGCCACGGAGGGCCGCCCCTACAGTTACGCCCAAACCGTAGCATTTGTCGTGCGGAGACAATTCGTTTATCATCAAACTATGAATGTAGAACAATTGGACGAAAGGGCGGTGGCAAGAATCGCCGGTGCCATTGGCGAACCAGCACGGGCGCGAATGCTGTTTTGCCTGATGGATGGACATGCGCGAACCAGCACTGAGCTCGCGGTTGTTGCCGACGTTTCGACCTCGACGGCCAGCGCGCATCTCAATCGTTTGAAGGCAGAGCGTCTGGTTAAAGTGCTGACGCAGGGCAAGCACAGGTTTTACAGTCTTGATGGACCAAAAGTCGCGCGCGTGCTCGAAGGTTTGAGCGTATTGGCAGATCAACCACCGCGAAAGTTTGTTCCAAACACACCCACGCGTTTACGATCTGCGCGCGTTTGCTACGATCACCTCGCCGGGACTCTCGGCGTCCAGTTGCACGACAGGTTTAAGGATCTCAAGTGGATATCGAATGGCGCGGGCGATGCATATGAACTGACCGCAGCGGGCCAAAAGGCATTCGATGCTCTCAACGTCAATGTTGAAGAAATGCGCAGTTCACGCCGTCGTTTCGCATACGCATGTCTTGACTGGAGTGAACGCCGTCCTCACATCGGCGGTGCTTTGGGCTCAGCTCTGTTGGACACGGCAGTCAAACGAAAATGGGTGACGAAAGATCTCGACAGCAGAGCGATACAGGTCACGAATGCCGGACGCCGCGAGTTGCTGTCGCGATTCGGCCTCGAAGTGGCTTGATGGCATCAGGTAGTGTCTTAACTTGAGCTTCTTCTCTGTGCAATCTCTGTGTTCTCTGTGCCTCTGTGGTTATAAGAGTGCAAGTTACAACAACCACAGAGACACAGAGAACACAGAGATTGCACAGAGATTGCACAGAGAAATCCAAATTAAGACACCCGATGGCGTCACAGATAATCTGCGTAATCTGTGGATACCATGTATAATCCTCGCCCCCGCAAATCTCAGAACAAAGTGAAACACACTCATGAAGGCTAAATCTGCTAAAAGTGCAGCGAAAACGCGCCAAACGAACACGAACGACGATCCGATACGCGACTTTTACACCAGTCACCCATTTCCACCGCCCATAGAAAATCTGGACCGTGCCCGCGAAATGTGGCAGAACGAGAATATCCATCGTGCCGAACATTATCTGCTTTGGCCCGACAAGGAATATCGTGCCGATCTTGATGTACTCGTCGCCGGATGCGGAACGTGGCAAGCCGCTAAACACGCGGTCTGCCATCCCTCGGCCCGTGTGGTGGGAATTGACGTCAGTCCGACAAGTCTCGAGCATACCGAAAAGCTGAAACAGAGCTACGACCTGAAGAATCTTGAAGTGCGGCAATTGGCGGTCGAGGACGTAAAAGAATTGGACCGGCAATTCGATCTGATCATCTGCACCGGCGTACTGCACCATCTTGTCGATCCTGATGCAGGTCTGCGTGCCCTCCGCTCGGTATTGAAACCCGATGGAGCAATGCACTTGATGGTGTATGCGCCGTATGGTCGCGCCGGCGTTTACATGATGCAGGAATACTGCCGCAGACTTAATATTGGAACTTCGGAAGATGAGATCCGCGATCTCATGTCGGTGCTTAGGAATCTACCCGACAATCACCCGTTGCTGGTCGCGCAGGGTGGTTCAAAGGAGTTCCCCAACGCCGACGCTTTGGCTGACGCAGTGTTGAATCCGCGCGATCGTTCCTACTCCGTCTCGCAAGTGTTCGACTTCCTGGAAACAAATGGGCTACAACTATCCCGGTGGTACTGGCAGGCGGCTTACTTACCTCAGTGTATTTTTGTCGCCGGGACACCTCATGCAATGAAACTAACCGCACTTCCGGAACGTGAACAGTACATGCAGATGGAATTGTGGCGAGCTCTGATGCCGAATCATAGTTTCGTGGCTCATCGAGACGACAGGAACAATAACGGCGCGAAAATAAGTTTCGACGACGACCGCTATTTGCGTTACGTGCCGGTTCGTCTTCCCTGGACCATCTGCGTCAGGGAACATTTGCCTCCAGGCGCCGCAGGTGCCCTTTTGAATCAGACGCACATTTTTAAGGATCTGTATCTGTTCATCAACGAGCAAGAGAAGCAAATGATGGAAGCGATCGATGGACGCCGCAGTGTTTCAGAAATTATCGAGGCTGTACCGGAGTCTGGACCGCTGGCACGCGAGTTTTTTGAGAAGCTTTGGCGGTACGACCAGGTCGTGTTCGATACAACGAAGGCTTAGCCACGGATTGCACGGATTTGAAAACCGGATTTGTTTATGAAGTACCTACTTTTGCTTATTTTCATTGCTACTACAGCCCAGGCGCAGACGACCACGCGAACGATGGCTGTCACGATCGATGATCTGCCTTACGTAAGGAGGGGCGATGCTGAGTATCTCCCGAGTGCTCAAACTGCTACTGCAAAGATTCTCAGCACGCTCAAGAAGCACAAGGTGCCTGCTGTCGGTTTTGTAAACGAGCGCCAGTTGGAGTTTGGGAACCAGCGTGAAGCTCGTATTGCTCTTTTGCGCGACTGGGTTAACAGCGGAATGATGCTTGGAAATCACACCTGGTCGCATCCTGATTTCAACCAGCGCACCGTGGCGCAGTTTCAGGAGGAGATTGAGAAAGGCGACGTTGTGACGCGGCAGTTGATGCAATCGCGTCGTCCATATCAGCTTTATTTCCGACACCCGATGACGCACACGGGCGACACGCTCGAAAAGAAGGAAGCAATCGAGAAGTTTCTCGCAGCACGCGGGTACAAGGTTACGCCGCACACGATCGAGAATTCTGATTTCATCTTCAACGTGCCTTATGCGCAGGCGATGCAAAAGGGCGACACGGTGCTCATGAAGCGCGTGCGTGACGCGTACCTGGAATTCACCTTTGCTGCTACTGACTTTGCAGAAAAGATCTCGCCTAAGGTCTTCGGGCGCGAGATTCCGCAGTTGTTCCTGATCCACGCCAACGACCTCAATGCAGATTGCCTCGACGAGATTTTGCAAAGACTTACTGCGCGAGGCTACAAGTTCGTGAGCCTCGACAAGGTGATGGCCGATCCTGCGTACGAGACAAAGGACACTTATGTCAACAAATACGGTCCGACATGGTTGTTTCGCTGGTCCAAAAGCAAAGGCATGAACCTCGACTTCTCGGGTGATCCCGATCCGCCGAAGTGGGTTATGGATCTGTACAACAGTCGGTGAATCTACAGATTACACTGATTAATTCACAAAATCTGCGTAATCTGTGGATTACTTTATCTTCTTTCCCCGCCAAACTTCTTTGCCGTCAACCATGATGACGAAATAGGCCTGCCCACTGGCATCTTTGACAAAACTGAATCCATTCCGAGGATTGTCAGGGACAAAGAAGCTCGTTTCACTTTCCGGCAGCAATTCACGCCGCTCCTCGCCTTGTTTCAGAATCAGTTTATCGCCTTCGCGGAGAATGAAAAGAAAGTTTGGTGGCTCGTGTTGATACTGGCCCACGTACCCGTCAAAAATCTTTGGATCGACTCGCGTCAACTTGTGTTCAGGAAGCAGACCGGGAATGTAGAAATTGGCAACACCGACTGCGAGCGCGGCGGCGTTTGCATTATCGCCGTTTGTTAGTACGACTACTGTCACTTTGTCGTCGATAAAACGGGTGAGCTGGGCACGAAAACCCGGTAATGAACCACCGTGATTGACTTGCTTGTGGGTGCCGATCGGTTCCAACTGCCAGCCGAAGCCATACGGATTCGTTTTGCCATTGTTGAGTTTGGCAGGAGCCCACATCTGATCGAGTGAGGCTTGTTTCAGAATCTTTCCGGTTGCGAGTGCTGCGTCCCACTTCGCCAGGTCGAGTACCGTTGAAAGAAGGGCGCCGCTCGGACGCAGGGCAAAATAGATTCCCGCATTTTGCAGTTTGCCGTTTCGCCAGACATAACCGTTCGCACGATTCGTCACGAGCTCGGTCATGTCCGTTGTGCGTGTTGCATTCATTCCCAAAGGAGCGAACACGCGTTCGCGAAGAAACTCGGGCCACGGCTTTCCACTGACTCGGCGGATGATCTCAGCTAACGAGAAATAACCGACGTTGCAGTATTCATATTTCTCACCGGGCGTGAAGCGAAGCGGCAGCGGGTACGCAGTTTTTATCACATCAGCATCGGCTTGAATCTTGAGCGGATCAAAGCCGGGCGCTTCGCGAACGATGCCGGACGTATGCGTCAACATGTGCCGAATCGTGATCGGTTTCCACGTTTCGGGAGTGCCTTCGAGATACCTGCCGACATTGTCGTCAAGACTGATCTTGCCATCCTCGACCAAAAGCATGATCCCGGTGGCGATAAATTGCTTGCTCACCGATCCGATCTTGAAAACAGTGTCAGGCCTAACAGGCACGTTGAGCTCCACATTCGCCAGTCCATAACCTTCTGACTTCAAGATCTTCATGTCTTTAATGACGATGATCGAGACACCGGGAACATGTTGTCGCTCCATCTGTGCTTTGACATAGTCGTCAACCTTGTCAGCCTGTGCGGCAACCGAGAGCGTCAACAACAAAACGAGCGAAAAGAAATGGAGGCGTTTGAGGTGCATGATCAGATCGTCCTTATCAGTTGTTGTTTAGATAAACCCACTTCGCGAAGAACTCTTTCAAGCTCTTCCCATTAGCTTCTTCCATGGCGGCGACGAAGTCGCTGGTGACTACTGACTTCCCGAAGTGTCGACGAGTGAAGAGGCGAAGACCGTTCCAGAAAGCGCGTTCACCCATCTCCTCGCGCAATAAATGTAAGACGTAGGAGCCCTTGTCGTAAACGAGCGTGCGGTCTTCACGAGTCGGTCTGTCCCAATCGGGAAAGACGAGAGATTTGTCCTTACCTGCCGCTCGCACTTTTTCGTAATTCGCGCGGTTTGATTCTATCTCACGCATGTAAGCCGCGCGTCCGAAGCGGTGTTCCAGATACGCTGCGGCCATGAAAGTAGCGATGCCTTCGTTGAGCCAGAAGTGCTTCCAATCGACGCAGGTCACGAGGTTGCCCCACCACTGGTGTGCAAACTCGTGCGCACCAAGCCACTGTTTCTGTTCGTTTTCCAGCACCTGTTTCCCGTACGTTTCTTCCAACGCTGTGAAACTACTCATCTCCTGGGCGACATTGCCGGCCGCTAAAACCTGCGAGTACGTTTTGTCTGAATACTTAACACCGGCGCGATCTTCGAAGAAGTTGAGCATGTCGGGCGTGTCGCGAAAGATGCGTCGCACTTCAGTCTCAGTAAAGTTTGTTGCGAAGTACTGGAATTCGACGTTGCCACGTTTCTCTTTGACGACATGAAACGGCCCGGCCGTGAAACCGATGATGTATGTTGGAATCGGAGTTTTTTGTAACCACTCGGAAGCGCGTTTGTTGTTCGGGAGCTTCGTATCCGAAACGAGTTTGCCGTTGGCTAACGGAGTTAAGCTCGCGGGCAGGATCAGTTTGAATGATAACGTTGCTTTGTCGGACGGATCGTCGACGCAGACCATCCACTGGCTGGTAGAAAAGATCGTGTAGACCTGTTGACGATCCGGAAAGAATCGAATGCCGTATTTCGGTGTCCCGTGAAAGTCGATCTCAATCTCCTGCGGGCGTGTTGTTTGTAACGGCAAAGAAACGCTGAGCCGGTGGTCGCGGACGGAGAACTTGAGCGGTGTTTTTCCGAGGCGGACGGCATCGATGGCGAGATCGCCGCAGTTGAACTCTGCTTGTTGTGAATCGGTTGAGAATCGAATACGAACCGATCCTTTAACTGATTTTGCGGCGATATCGGGTTCGAGGGTTGCAGCGTAATGAAGCACATCCTGGGCAGCGTGCGTACTCCGGCTCGAGATCAAGATTCCGAGCACAACGACCGCAAGACACAACCACCGATTTTTTGACATACTTTTTCTCGATAGGCCATTTCTAGGTGTTTGTTCTCTGTGCAACCTCTGTGTTCTCTGTGTCTCTGTGGTTAATGGGATATCAAGGGAGGACACCACAGAGACACAGAGAACACAGAGGTTGCACAGAGAAAGCCATTCTATGATAGTTCTCGAAACTGAACGATTATTTCTGCGCGGGTTTGACGTTGCCGACGCAGAGTTTATCCTGGCGCTGCTCAACGAACCCTCGTTTCTTCGTTACATCGGAGACAAGAAGGTTCGGACGGTTGAAGATGCCAGGCAATACATCTTAAACGGCCCGGTCGCTAGTTATGAACGCAATAGCTTCGGACTGTGTGTTGTGGAATTGAAAGAAACACACACGCCGATCGGCATGTGTGGATTACTCAAGCGCGACGAACTACCCGATCCGGACATCGGCTTCGCCTTTATGCCTGACTTCTGGAACAAAGGATTTGCATTCGAAGCCGCCGCGGCGGTGATGAAGGACGCACGTGAACGACTGAAGCTCGAAGGTGTCCTCGCGATTACAAATCAGGACAACGATGCGTCGATCAAACTCCTTCAGAAGCTCGGATTGCAGATTGAACGAGTTGTAAAGATGTCGACGGATTCGACCGAATTGTTCCTCCTGGCCATGGATCTACGCGGATGATCCTTCCTTCCAGCTCGACAGATACCAGACATTTCCGAACTCATCGTTAATCCATGCACTTCGATCCCCATACGGCTGATCCGTGGGCTCCAACGCCGACGTCGCCCCCGCGCTTAGCGCTTGTTTATACGTCGCGTCAACATCCTCAACGTACAAGTAGATAGCGGATTGCATCGGTTGCCATTGGTCGTGTGCTTCGCCGAGCTCGATGATGGAGTCACCAATGCGTACCTTTGAATGATAGACAAAACCTTCGTTCGATTGATGACGCTCAACCACCTCCGCTCCAAAAGCCCTCTCCACAAAATCAATGAACTTTGGCGCGCCAACGGGATGGAAGTAAACCGTCACGGTATGAAGATCCTGAATGGGAGTCGAGTCAAAGCGTTTTGCGATATACCACTCGTTACCACCAATGTCCTTAACCGCAGCGATTCGTTCGCCGTACTCCTGATCCGATGGCTCTCCGAGAGAACTGGCGCCCGCAGACATAGCACGAGCATAAGTTTCGTCAACATCCGAAACGTAAAGATGAATCGCAGTCGGACGCGTCTCAAAAGTTGGACCACCACCAATCATCACCATGGAATCGCCAATCTTCACTTCACAATGTAGACCTCCGGCCGAACCGGTTGCGCGCATTGACTCAACCGCTCCGAACGCCTGCTTTACGAAATCGACTAATTCGTCTGCGGGTTTCACGATTAAGTACGGCGTAACCGCGTGATAGCCTTCGCGTTTGAATTTCTTTGGTTGCCTCTCTTTAGCTGCGGTACTCATGTCGTTCTTACCTCCTAATTGTTCTTTCAGCGCGGCGCGAAACTGTTCGGAGGGCAGACACCGCAGCTCGCGCGCAACCGCTACAAGTTCAGTCAACTCCCGATCCGTCTCGCTAACCACTGGCTCGCGTTGTTCAAGCAACGCGCTGACGGCGTCGTCTAGTTGATCGATGATGAAACGTTCAGCCATTTCTTAACTCAAGTCTTGCTCGCGCAATCGTGCACGAAGATTTTCCAAACCCCGAAATTGAAGTTGCTTGACTGCGCCTTCGCTGCGATTAAGATCCGCAGCGATCTCGCGAATACTTTTTTCCTCAGCAAAACGTAACAGGATCACTTTGCGCTGGTCTTCCGGCAGCGCTTCGACGGCGCGGAAGAGTTGCGCGCTACGTTCTACCTGTTCGAGATCGGGATCCACAGCCGTATTCGTCAATTCAGTTTCTGCCGATTCGCGTGACTTCTTTCGTGCCTGGTCGGCAATTGCATTTGCGGCAATTCGATAGAGCCAGGTGACAAATGGAGCCCCACGCCATTTGAACTTTCCGATGTTGGCGAGGGCTTGTTGAAAGACGTGCGCGGTGAGGTCCTGTGCTTCGGATCGATGCTGAACACGGCGCGCGACGTAGGCGTAAACGGCGTGAAAATTCCGCTCATAGAGCTCCGCAAAGCGGCCCGGATCCTGCTGGGCAGCCTCTACAAGCACGCGTTCGTCCGATTCAGTAACCCGACTCAAGTCATCCTCGCGCCAGTTTTTCTATTGATAAAACTGTGGTTGGGCTGAAAAGTTACGGTGACCGGAAGGAAAATCTGCGGCTAAATAAATGCCTGTTAATCAGGAAAACCATAAACCGTTGTCTTTCACGATTTCCCACTTTCCGCGTACCTTTTTGAGCAGAATATATCCGCCCGCGCCACACGTCGGGCCGCAATTCCAGTCCACATAGACGAAAGCCTGATTGTGCTGCTTGTTAAATCCTACATTGGAAAAGGATAGGAACCCGCCGGAGTTTGGAAATTTTTTACGGAAGCTAGTCCAAAACGGGCCCATGCTGTCGCCAAGGAGATCGCTTTCGGTTGCCAGGACGTAGTTCACGCCTCTATCCCAAATTTTTAAGTATCCACCACCTCTGTTTCTTAGTAAAAAGTTGCTGAGGGTCTCGAACTCAACTTCAGGCATCGAGTGTTTTACCATCTTGTTAAAGGCTTCCGGGAATGCCCATTCGGGTTTTAGAGCATCATCGATGTACATTGAGTAACCTATCGTTTTAGATCTTACAACGATCGGATTCTTAGTTTCGTGTACGAATTTCTGGTGAATGATTAAACGATAGACCTCGTTTGCCTCGGCGGTGTAGTCAGCATTTAAACTGACAGGTTTCAAATCATCGTCACTGATGCCGATGAAGCGATCGACGAGGGCAGTTTCCAAACGCTGAATTAGCTGTAGGGGCCAGAAAATGGCGACGCCGATCGTGAAGGTCAGGATTGCGACACCGACCCGGATAACGTGACGCAGCATTTTAGAATTCCTCCGCGGGCCTATTTATCAGAATAGACGCTTCGACAGGCCGCTTGTTCCTTTAAAGGTTCGGCGAACCGAATGATAGGACAACTCGTTTTGAAAAGTTATGGAAATTTACAAGAAGGAAACGAATAGCGAACACGAGAAGGTATTTATCGGGCGAGACCCGGGGAGCGGTTATCGAGGCATTATCGCGATTCACAGTACAGTGCGTGGTCCAGCAGTTGGTGGTACACGTCTATGGAATTACTCAAATGAGGACGAAGCGCTTACAGACGCCTTACGGCTGTCGCGGGGCATGACTTACAAAAACGCGTTGCCCGCGCTGCCATTGGGAGGGGGGAAGGCGGTGATTATCGGCGATAACAAGACCCTGGACCGCGAAGCGATTTTCAGCGCGCACGGGCGTTTTGTGGAAACTTTTGGTGGCGAATTCATCACGGCTGAAGACGTGGGGACAAGTCCGTCTGACATGGAAATCGTGCGGCGTGAGACGAGGCATGTCGCGGGTTTACTCAGCGGCACAGGTGATCCTTCTCCGTTTACCGCGCGCGGAGTCTTTCGTGCAATGCAGGCGGCGGCAAAGCATCTTTGGAAGAGCGAAGAGCTTTCGGCAGTTACAGTTGCGCTTCAGGGTTGCGGCAATGTTGGTTACAACCTCGCGAAAAATCTGCACGTTGCGGGCGCGAAGTTGATCGTCAGCGATGTCGATGCTCAGAAGACTCTTCGTTTGGTTGATGAGTTTGACGCTGTCGTGGTTGAACCTGAACAGATTCTCAGTATGCGTGCGGACGTCTTCGCGCCGTGCGCACTGGGTGCCGTCATTAATGATCAATCGATTCCTCAACTTCGTGCACAAATCGTGGCGGGCGCGGCCAACAATCAACTATTGGAAGACCGGCACGGTGAGACGCTAAAGGAGCGAGGCGTCCTTTACGTCCCCGATTACGCCGCTAATTCAGGCGGGGTTTTTAGTGGATGTGTAGCATTGTTGGGCTGGACGCTTGAGGATGTTTCCAAAAAAGTGGATGAAATCTACAACACGGTACTGAACATTCTTGAGCTCTCCAGTGCAGAAAACATCTCAACCAACAAAGCCGCCGACCGCATCGCGGAGAATAATCTTAGTCATATTCGCTGAGGTTCTTTATCCACAGATTACACAGATTGTTCCAATTAATCTGCGTAATCTGTGGATGAGATTAGTTCTGAGTTTTTCGCAGTTCCCACACCCCGACCACAAGACCAAACAACTCAGTCAATATCAGGAGCAACGCCGTCGTACGAAACAAACCCCTGTGCAGCGCCGGGCGGGAGATGTGAGACGTGATCGGGTGAGATCATAACGTAGTGATGGACCACTCCAAAGATGAGGGAGCCTGCCATCGAAATCACCAGCAACAGGAGGCCCGTGCGCGCATAGCGCGTCCAGATCAGCACCATCGCGACCAGCGGAGAGATCACGATAACCGTCAGCACATAAGTGTTTTGCCACGAGCTTAAGCCGACACCTAAACTTTCATGCGCGCGGCCATGAACGATCGAGACCACGAGGTGGGCCAGCACGGACACGGTACTCAACAACACGATGCTGCGTCTTCCATCTGCCATGATTTATCCTGCTCGAGTTCCGTCCGGTACAGAAGACTCCGGGACCGCGAGTACTGGAGTTATTCCATCGGCGTAGCCTATATCGAAGAGCATGCCTTCCGAGAGTTCGCCGGCCATGCGTCGCGGTTCAAGGTTGATCACGAAGAGAGCCTGGCGACCCTCGAGTTCGTAAGGATTCGAACGCTCGTTTTTTATACCCGCAAGGATCGAGCGGTTATGGTCCCCGAAAGACACAACGAGCCGCATGAGCTTCGATGACTGTGGCACTTCCTCAACGGCTGTGATAGTCCCGACGCGGATATCGAGCGACTCCAAAGTCGAGAATGGTACCGTCGCTTTAACGGGAGTTGGATTCATTCTCTTTAAACTCCACTTGGCGTAAGCTTACGAAGGCTTGGCACAAAAGTCGTTCTCCTGAGATTTCTCTGTGCAACCTCTGTGGTCTCTGTGTCTCTGTGGTTGATGAATTCCGAGCAAAAACACACCACAGAGACACAGAACACAGAGGTTGCACAGAGAAACCCCAGAACCAGGACTTTTAGTGCAAAGCCTCCCCGGCTGTGGATCGCCGACTCTGTTACGATTACATCAGCCATGTATCTCGAAATTCCTAACCGATTGTTGCCTGGGAATGCAAGGTCGATATCAACAAGGGACCAGAATCGATGCGCATAGTTGTGTTTGGGACAGGTGGTGTGGGCGGATACTTCGGCGGGCGCCTTGCGCAGGCCGGTGAGGAAGTCACATTTATCGCTCGTGGCGAACACCTGCGGGCGATCAAAGCCAATGGGTTGAAAGTCGATAGTCCGATAGGCGACTTCGTAATCTATCCGGCAAAAGCGACCGACAATGTCAGCGAAGTTGGCGAGACGGATCTCGTGATTCTCGGAGTCAAAGCGTGGCAAGTACCTGAAGCTGCGCGCGCGATCAAACTCCTCGTCGGACCAGCCACGACGGTAGTTCCAATGCAAAATGGCGTGGATGCAGTGCCTCAGCTCGTTGCCGAGTTAGGTTCTGAAAGCGTCATTGGCGGACTTTGCAGGATCGTCAGCTTCGTCGTTGAGCCGGGTCATATTCGACATGCCGGCTTCACGCCTACGATAATTATCGGAGAGATCGACAATAAACGAACGGCACGCATCGACAAGATTGAAGAAGTGTTCAAGCACGCCGGCTTGGACACGACTATCGCAACCGACATTCAAGTCGCGCTCTGGACAAAGTTTCTCTTCATCGCGTCCTTTAGTGGCGTTGGCGCACTCGTTAACGCGCCCGTTGGAGTTCTTCGCTCGGATCCGACATGGCGCGCCCAAATGCTAAGCGCGATGGAAGAGATCTACACGCTGGCCCGCGCACGTGGAGTTGAATTGCCATCAGATTCAGTCGAGAAGGTCATGGCTGCCATCGATGGTTTACCTGACGATGTAACCAGCTCAATGCAACGCGATATTGCGGCGGGCAAACCTGCGGAGCTTGAGTCACAGAACGGCGCAGTCGTACGCATGGCCCATGAATCCGGGATTAACGTCCCGACCCACACGCTCATTTATCAGACTCTAAAAGACTCATTCACTTCTGATTTGGTTGAATAAGGACCACGTCGCTCACCTCGTGACGGCGCACGAGGGCAGCCAGCGGAGAACGGCGCCAACGGCGCGAAATAGGATAGGGGGACAGCGCCAACGGCGCGAAATATGATAGCTAGGCGCAAGCGCGAAGCGCGTCGCCCCTGGTTAGCAGAAATCAATTCAAGCGAGCACTGAAAGTGCGAAATATGTTCGCTAGTTATTCCGCTCTTTCAGAGCTTCACGCTCCGCTTTGTTTTTTTCCAGGGGCGACGCGCCTCGCGTTGCTCGGCGCTTGCCCCTGGCTTTTATATTCCGCGCCGTTGGCGCTATCTTACCGCGCCGTTGGCCTGTCTTACCGCGCCGTGGTCTCCTGACTCGCGCTCGTAATGAGCACTTTCCAGTACGCATTGTGTTTCGGCTTGATGCCGAGAGAATTGTTCATCGGGTCAGTAACAATCTCTTTATCCTCGAATGGACCAAACAACTCGGTGGGATTGCCGGTCGTAAAATTGCCCGTAATCTTCGTTTTGAGGAAATTGACAAATGGATCCCGGTCGGGTTTGGAAGGATTATCCTCAATGATTCGATGGCACGACATGCAGCTCACGCCGTCACGAGCCAAAGCCCCATAGATATACTTGTTGTTCCCTGACGGATTTGAATCGTAAGTAGCGTAGACGAGATCACTTTCGAAATCCCCTTTATCAGTACCACCGTGATCGTCGTCGAGCCTTCGCTTACCCATCACGCCATGACACTTGAAGCACGTATGGAGGCTTGTTATTGTCAACGCATTGAGAGTCCCACATCTCGGCCCAGTACCAACCGTCAGCCGATCCTTTACTGTCCTTGATCATGATGGTTCAGCCATTGATTCCTTTTGGTGGCCCGAGCTGGTATCGCGCTGCCGGCGCCGTATACTGCTCCTTTACGATCATCGCTCCATCCGGAATTGCCTGGCCCGAGTTTCTTTTTAAGAGCCACTTGATGACGGCGGGCGAGTAATAGATTTTGACAGTTGGGTGAACGCCATAGCTGACGCCGTTAACAAATGGTCCAGTGTCGCGGAGTTTTTTGTCTTCACACCATTTCAGAGTTTTATATTTTCCCCCAGTGAGAAACGATTTGAGCTGTGCTTGAAATTCTGGAAGTCTCGCGGGGAGAAAACCCACTCGGCAGTGGCAAGCCGCTTTCCTGTCCACCCACGCAAGGTGATGTTTGCGCCTGTGTGGTTTTCGTCAGCGCAATAAAAACAGCAGCCAGGATAAGACACAGGACCACGATGTTGCCCAGTAATCGTATTCGCATTTCACCTCTGAGGTTTGTCGATTAAGCAGAGTCGGGTGGAGAAAGAATGCCGTCCCTGGCACGTTGAAGACGCAGGGACTTTATATTGCTGGAAAAGAGACCGTCAAGAACAATCTTAATGATCGTTCCCACGTGCAAGGGGTTCGAGTGTTCGCGTCGTGTTTTCCGTGACGCTGGCAGTCTCCCATGGCTGTGCTGGATTGAGCTCGCGAGTTTCGGAGGGTTCTTGCTCGAGGACGAGACCGGGGCTGGTAACTTCCTCGCCGCGTCGCGCTAACCGTCGCACTTGCCAGACTCCGAGTCCGAAATAGCTTAGAACTGCGACTGCACTGACGATCATGTAACCAACGATTATCCACTCGCTGAGTTGGAGTTTTTTCAGGAGCGCTGAACCACCAAAAATCGCCGCCATCCCCATGACGGTGATCCAGAACAGCCCCTCCATCTCACTGTCCATGCGTTTCTCGAAGATCTTGACCAATTCGACCTGATCTTTCGCGGCTAGATCTTTGACGGCCAAGTTCGAACCGCAACGGCTGCAGTACTTCATTTTCGAAGCTAGAGCCGCTCCGCAGGATGGACAGAACATGGTTTTCGCCTCCTTGACGGGCTATTACGCAGATTGCTGGCTGAGCGTTTCAAGTTGGCCGCGGATTTACGCGGATTAACGCGGATTAGAATAAATTCTGATCGCGCTAATCCGTGTAAATCTGCGGCTAAACCGGCATAAGCCACAATCTACAAATTAACGTCGGCATAGCACTCCGCTTCACAGCGTTTTCCTGGGCCATCGTGTTCGACGCGCAGACAGTGAACGCGAAGAAGACGACGGCGCAAGTCAGTTTTTAAATGGATAGTCTTGTGGTCCATGAGATCCTCCAGGCATTAGTCAGGCAGATCGGCTGGACCAAACCGCAAGAAAGGTGCCAAGTTGATAATGCAGGTTTATTTGTGAACTGTCGCGGCGTTAGATGAATGAAGAACCAAGTCGGAGACAAGTGTCGGCAGTCAATTGCACCCTCGAATCCTCACCGTCCCTCACTATTTATATCCAGTCTCTCAATAAGATACACCCCACGACTATACCTGCCTACTCTAACGGGTGAAGGGCAGCCACGGTCCTGCCGTCTTCTCGTCGCAACCAGATCTGGATCAGTCCAAAAATAAGAAAAGGTGCAAAGATAAGCGACTTGTAGATTACGACGCGGCCCGGAGTGTCGTTGAGCCAGGTCAGATAGAGAACGAAATTCGCTAGCGTCAGATAAAAGAACGGGATCGATGGAATGAAGCACAGGAAAGGTATCAGCCAGGTGAAGTACCATGAAAAATGAGGTGCCTGGAAGAGCATGAAAAGGGAAGCGATAAGCACGCCGTTACGCAAATAGCGAGTATCGTCACCTCGTTCATCCCGCATCATCCATAGAGAAAGAATTCCGAGAACGGCAGCCACAAAAATGAAATAGGCCACAGTTGGCACATTTGCGTTTAAGAGCTGACGGGCTAGTGTCAGTAGGAAATATTGTCTGCCGCTTACCAGTCCTTGTTCACTGGAATAAGCCGGTAACGATCCGAGCACTCTCATTGGACCAACACTGAGATAAGGCAAATACGCGATCAAGATGGTTGCTACAAACGCGAGCGGCATCTTCCAACTTCTACGTGTGTAGAGTGCAGGGAATAACACAATTGGAAAAAGTTTGACGCACGCTGCGCAGGCGAGTAAAACACCAGTCAAGGTCTCAGAGCGGTTGTGACGTGCCAGCAGTGCGAGGGCAATAAAGGCAATAGCGAGTGCATCTGCATGGCCGCTGCCGGCAAACTCCCAGACAGCCAGTGGATGCCACGCGTAGATCAAGACTCTTTGCCGTGCGAAACCAAATGAGCTAAGCAACTGAATGATGGCCCAGATCGCGATCGCCTCAAATCCGACCATCGCCGCTTTCATCCACGTCACCGACTCGCTAAAGCGAGTGACTACGAGAAACATGGCCTGTCCAACGGGCGGATAGATCGTGTGTACAGTCTCGCGCCTGTTGATGTACGGATAGATCTTGTCGTCGCGGAGTGGGGCCAGTGGCTCCTCGGCCGGAGTGTATCGATAGGGATTTATGCCTGCGGCCTGCACCCGCCCATCCCAGATGTAACGATAGATGTCGTCGGATAAATAAGGCGGGAAAAAGATTATGCTCAAACGGAAAAGAGCGCCGAAGACCAATCCAAGGATCAATATCGAGCGAGAGTCACTGCTCCGCAAACTGAGCCACGCGACCGCAAGGTAGATCACTGACTGAATGACGACGAGCTTGAGAAACCAGGCAATATCAGCAACGCCTTTGGAAGGAGCAGCAATGCGAAATAAAAACAGCATCGCGACACCAAGCACGCTTAGCGCAATTACAGTCGATTTTGTGTTTACAAGCCTCAGAGTTGGTGATTGATCGTTTCGGGTTATAGACTCAGTGTGCATTGTTAACACGGATTATAGGGATTGTTAAAGACAGGATTTGCGCAGATCGATCCGTGTAAATCCTGTCTTTAACAATCCGTATAATCCGTGTTACCTGATTTAGATATGTCGACCTTTTGGAATAAACAAATCGAGCGAGCGGATTTTCTGGCCGCAGAGTCGAGTGGCTCAAAGGAAATGTTAACGTTTTACGCTCAACTCCTTAGGGCGCAGGCGGAGATTTACGAATCATTTCGTAGCCGCAAAAACTGGTTGCCTTCCGGCGATCTGGAGACTGACCTTCCCGTCATTCGATCGTCGATGATGGTGTTATTAGATACTGTTGCGCTTCATGGTCCAACGTCACTCACAGCCGAGCCGGACAGCATAATTGAGGACCTGTTGGAGTATTGGCGCAATCCCTCAGACACGCAGTTCTTCGCCAAGTCGATCCTACAACCTTACGCGCGGTGGCTCGCGGAAACGCAAACCACTCCGATCGGAAGAGACCTTGCCGGCAGTGAACGCACGTGTCCTTTCTGTGGTGGACGGCCGCAACTCAGCTTTCTTCAGTCTAAAGAGAGCACAGCCGAAAGCGGCAATCGTGATCTGCTATGTTCGACCTGTCTTTCCTCCTGGCAGTTTCGACGCGTGGTCTGCGCCAACTGCGGCGAAGAACGGCCGGCAAAACTCGGTTATTTTCATTCACCCGAATTCGACCACATCCGGATCGAAGCGTGCGATTCGTGCAAACACTATCTTAAGGGAATCGATCTCACTCGCCTGGGACTGGCCGTGCCTTTAGTAGACGAGATTTACGGTGCGCCGCTCGATCTCTGGGCGCGCGAACATGGGTACACCAAGATTGAATTGAATCTGGTGGGCGTGTGATTGTGAGAAAAAAGTAAAATCTGAGACAAACCTACTTCACACAACGGGCATACATGGTAACGTAGCTTTCCCCATCCCCTGAGTTAGGCCCCCGTCAGAAAAGGTCCGCAAATATCGGAGGCTTTAATGGAAGTCTCGAGACGAACCTTCATCAAGACAACCTTGATTGGAGGTGCGGGTGTCAGTGTGTTTGGCTTTAGCCTCGCTCCTGTCTACGCGCAGACGCAAGGGCTGAAGATTGAACGTACAACCGAAACGCGCAGTACCTGTCCTTACTGCTCTGTAAGCTGCGGCGTGATCATTCACACGCTCGGCGATAAAGCGAAGAACGCGATACCGCAAGTGGTCCACGTCGAAGGAGATCCCGATCATCCGATCAATCGCGGCACCTTGTGTCCTAAAGGTGCTGCGCTCGAGCAGGACATCGTTAACGACCGACGCTTGGTGAAACCGCAGGTGCGTCGTCCCGGTTCTGCTCAGTGGGATGACATCTCCTGGGACGAGGCAATTGATGAGATTGCTCGCTGGACCAAGAAAACGCGCGACGCCACTTTTATCGAGAAAGACAAGGATGGATACACGGTCAATCGTTTGGAAACAATCGGTTGGATCGGCGGCTGTACTGACACAAATGAACTGAATTTTCTCGCCGTGAAAACGATGCGCAGCCTCGGGCTCTGCTATTTCGAAACGCAGGCCCGGGTTTGACACGGTCCGACGGTCTCCAGTTTGGGGCCCACATTCGGACGCGGCGCGATGACTAACGGCTGGATCGACATCAAGAACACAGACATGATGTTGATCATGGGTGGCAATCCGGCTGAGAACCACCCGTGTGGCTTCAAGTGGCCGGTGGAAGCGAAGCTAAATCGCAACGCCAAAATGATTGTCGTCGATCCGCGTTTCACTCGCACGGCGACTCAGGCTGATCTCTTCTTACAAATTCGTGCCGGTACTGATATCGCCTTTCTTGGCGGACTGATCAATTACGCGATCCAGAACAATCGTCTCGCGAAGGATTACTTAATCAACTACACGAATGCCGCTTTTGTCGTAAAAGAGGGATTTAAACTTCCGGAAGACGGATTGTTTTCCGGTTTTGACGGTCAAACCTACGACAAGGAAACGTGGAATTACGAAGCAGGTGGCAACGTTGGACCAAAGACGCAAGACACGGGTAGTAGCGCATCATCCGGTGGAGCGACTGGCGATCAGAAAAAAGCTGGTGAAGAGACGGCAAAGAATTTTGAACGTAAGTCCGAATCGGCTGGATCGTCGCCTTCAACTCCGGGAAAGGGCGGCGACGCCATGGGCCAGGGACACCAGGCGGCCGGAGGACCAGGCGCCTCAGGGCAGGGCGGAGCTAAACCGCCGCCGATGCTCCCACCAAATGTCGCTTACGATCTTTCACTCCAACATCCGCGCTCGGTGTTCCAGCTATTGAAGCAACAGTATTCGCGCTACACGCCTGAAATGGTCGAGCGTATTACCGGCATCCCGAAGGATCAATTCCTGAAAGCCGCGGACATGTTCACGTCGATTCGCAAAGACGGCAACATGAAGAAAGCCGGAACGATCATTTATGCCGTCGGGTGGACACAACATACGTCCGGGACTCAGATCATCCGCACAGCGGCGATTCTGCAATTAATCCTCGGAAACGTCGGGCGTGCAGGCGGCGGCGTGAATGCTTTGCGGGGACACTCGAACATTCAGGGCGCAACGGACATGGGCGGAGTGTTCGACATCTTTCCGGGCTATCTCAAGATCCCGCAGCCGTCAGATAAAAATCTCGCGACTTTCAACAAACGCACGACGCCGACCCCATCGAAGCCAAACGAGTGGGACTCGTACAACTACTGGTCCAATACGCCGAAGTTCATGGCGTCGTTTTTGAAGTCTCTCTACGGCGATTCAGCGACAAAGGAAAACGACTTCAACTATCACTATCTGCCAAAGATCGATCGCAAGTTCTCATGGACCGAGATGTGGGATGAGATGTACTCCGGCAAAGTCAAAGGTCTGATTGCTTTTGGCATGAACGGCGTCGCTATCGGCCCCAACTCGCGCAAGAATATCGAGGCGTTGAAGAAAGCTGACTTCCTCGTTGTTTGCGACATCTATCCGGAAGAGACAGCGGAGTTCTGGCGCGCTCCCGGCACAACTACCGAACAAATGAAGACCATAAACACGACGGTCTATCGTTTGCCGGGCGCAGGCTTTGCTGAGAAAGATGGCACGTTCGTTAACTCCGCTCGCTGGTTGCAATGGAAATATGCGGCAGTACCGCCACCGGGGAATGCGAAAGTCGATCAGGAAATACTGGCGCGTATCTTTTTAAGAGTTCGTGAACTCTATCAGAATGAAGGCGGAAAGTTTCCGGATCCGATTCTCAATCTCAACTGGTCCTATACAACTCCGCAGAATCCGTCGCTCGCGGAAGTCGCAAAAGAAATCAACGGCAAGGCGCTCGCCGATCTAACCGATCCGCTGCAGCCAGGCGTAACAATCAAATCCGGCCAGCAGCTTCCCGGTTTTGCATGGCTAAGAGACGACGGCACAACTGCCTGCGGCAATTGGCTCTACTCCGGATCATGGACCGAAGCGGGAGCACTAATGCAGCGAAGAAACACCGACGATCCATCCGGACTCGGAATCTATCCGAACTGGGCGTGGTCGTGGCCCGCCAATCGGCGCGTCATGTACAACAGGGCGTCGTGCGATCTGTCGGGAAAACCGTGGGACATCGAGCGCCGGCAAGTTTGGTGGAACGAGGCGCAACAGAAATGGGTCGGGAACGACGTGCCTGATTTCAAAGCCGACTCGAAACCTTCGGATCACATGGGGCCGTTCATCATGAACCCTGAAGGTGTGGGCCGTATCTTCGCGCCAATTGCGGCATTTGCTGACGGGCCGTTTCCGGAACACTACGAACCGGTTGAGAGTCCGATCGCAAATCCTTTGCACCCGCAACAATCGAATAATCCGGTTGCGAAGAAATTCAATTCAGATATGGACAAGTTCGGCACGCCGGACCAGGGCTTCAATGTTGTCTGCACGACGTATCGACTGACCGAGCACTATCACTATTGGACCAAGAACAATCGCATGAACGTGCAGCTCGTGCCCGAGCCATTTGTCGAAGTGCCTGCGCAACTTGCTGATGAAATGGGAATTCGCGGCGGCGAAAACGTGAAAGTTACCAGTGCTCGCGGACATTACATCGCGAAGGCGCTGGTCACGAAGCGAATTAAGCCGATGATGATCGACGGGAAGAAGACGTATCAGATCGGCATACCGATTCACTGGGGTTATCGCGGCATTGCCGAAGACGCAGGCAAGACTGCACTACTGCCCGCCAACCAGCTTTCGCCGGCCGCGATCGATCCGAACGCTTACACGCCGGAGTACAAGGGGTTCCTTGTGAAAATTGAAAAGGCATAACCATGGAAAAATTACGAAATGTGCCACCTCGCACTCCAAAGAGATTGCTGCTTTTGAGGCATAGATATGGCTAACCCACGCACATTTCAGATTCAGGAAATCTCGGCCCATCCGGGTCCTGTGCCGGGGCAGGGAACGCGTCGTGAAGAACAAGTGTGCAAGTACATCGATGTGACGACGTGCATCGGCTGCAAAGCGTGTGAAGTCGCCTGCGTTGAATGGAACGATCATCCGTTTCGCGAGACGACGTTCAACGACACGTACCAGACGATGCCCACGACTGAGTGGAACTACTACAACCTGATCAAATTCGTCGAGGACGAGCGCGACGGCAATTTGATGTGGCTGTTGCGGAAGGACCAGTGCCTGCACTGCGAAGATCCCGGCTGTTTGCGTGCGTGTCCGGCTGATGGGGCAATCATCAAGTATGAAAACGGCATCGTCGATTTCCAACAAGAGAACTGCATCGGCTGTGGTTACTGCATCTCAGGCTGTCCGTTCGATATTCCCAAGTTTCATCCGAATACAAAGAAAGTTTACAAGTGCACGCTTTGTTCTGATCGTGTGGGCCAGGGTCTTGAACCTGCTTGCGTTAAGGCGTGCCCGACCGGCTGTCTGAAGTTCGGCACCAAGTCCGACATGGTCCAGATCGCTGGGTTACGCGCAAAGCAATTGCGCGAAGTTTCGGGTTTTGCCGACGCTGGTGTTTACGATCCGCAATCGATTGGAGGAACGCACGTGGTTTACGTGCTTCACGACATCAAGCAGCCTGAGCGATACGGTCTGCCTGCGAATCCGATCATCCCGCCGAGCTATACCTATTGGAAATGGATCGCAAAGCCCACTGGTTTGTTGTTGGGTTTACTGGGCATCGGCGCTGTCTTCTTTCATCGAGTTTTCTATGGACCGAAACTGCCACAGCCCGAACCAGACGGAAGTTCGAACTGGTCCAACTGACGAAATCGAAGCCGGCCGAAAGGAGAAGCCGTGAGCGAAGCGGCCAGAGACTTTGACGAGAAGGCACGAGGCGAATTCGCGCGCATTGGCACTACCCGAGTTCGTCGCGGCGAATTGTTCCGTCATCCGGTTTACACGCGCTTCCTGCATTGGTCAGTTGCGATCTTTTTCATTCTCTCGCTGCTGACCGGGTTTGCGATCTACTCGCCGTGGTTGTTCCACTGGATCACACCAATCTTCGGCGGTGGACCACGAACGCGTCTGCTTCACCCATGGTTTGGACTGCTGTTCACGGTCTTCTTCTTTTTTCAATTCCTCAATTGGGTGGCGCCGATGGCGTGGAGAGAAGCGGACCGGCGTTGGATGAAGAGGCTTCGCCAATACGCTACGAATGAAGACAGGGTCGAATCCGAGGACGTCGGATTTTTTAATGGCGGCCAAAAGCTGTACTTCTGGGCCATCGTTGTGAGCGGCATTTTGTTTCTGATCACTGGATTGTTGCTGTGGTTCGACGATCTGGTGGAGCGGTGGATTGTTGCTGTGAGTTATGTGATTCACGATCTTGCCGCGCTCGTGATGTTGGCTGGTTTTATCATTCACGTCTATGAAGGCACTGCCCACCAACCCGGTACGTTCCGATCGATGATCGACGGCACGGTGACCAAGGATTGGGCCAGAACGCATCATCCTGCCTGGTACAAGGAAGCAACTGATAGCCACAAAGAGGCACAAAAAGCACAAAAGTAGTTCTGTGCCTTTGTGCTTTTTTTGGCGGCAGAAAGGATTTCATTATGTGTGTGTTTCTGCGTCTTACTTTAATTGTGATTGTTAGTTTAGGAAGTGCGCTGGTTGGTTTTTCGCAAACTGATCCTCTCGTTCGGGTGCTGCAAACCAAAGGTATCCTCACCGAAACAGAAGTACGCGCGATTACGGCGAATGCCTCACCTGAAGAACAACGGAATCGGTTGGCGGCACTGTTGCGTGACAAAGGGGTGATCTCGGCGACGGAATTCGAAGCAGTGCGCGCGACGCCAACTTCTTCAGAGGTGAAGGCAATCGCTGCCGACTACAAAACCAGTCCGCCGCAACCAGTTTTGCCCGAGCCACAGCCGGCGCCAACTGTGATCGCAGCCGTCGCGCCAGTTCGATTACAGGGAATCGATGTTCCGAAGCGGGAAGGATTGATCCCTGACATAAAACTCGGAACCGGCGCGCGTCTTAAACTTACGGCATCTTCAAAACCAGCATTGTTCACGATTCGTCATCGCCGCAGGGAAATGATTTTCCGTTGCCGCTGCTGGCTGCCGATACTGGTCCGAACAACTCACCGGAGTTTCACGTGCGTACACGCGGACTACGACTGGGAGCAAACTTCGAATGGTTAGATCCCACGCCGAAGACGACCATAACAGGAAAACTCGAGTTTGATTTCGAAGGCGATTTCCCGCGCTCCAACAATCGCAACATCACTTCGATTCGATCAAATCAGCCGTCGTTACGTCTCGCCTGGGTCAGAATCGATCGACGCTTCAGTGATAGCAACAGCGCCTTCGTTCTCTTTGGGCAGGACTGGTCGCCATTCGTCTCATCGACGTTGCCCAACATGGTAGAAAACACAAACTTTGGTGGCGTTGGTTATGGTGCTGCTTACACACGAATTCCGCAAGCTAAATTTGGTTTCAATCACAAGTTTGGGGGCTCGCGCGATTTCCAATTCCAGCCCGAGATAGCGATCGTGTTGCCGGCTTTCGGAAACTTGCCGAGTGACGTAGCCAACCAGCTAGCTTTCGGTGAACGACAAGGCGCGGACTCACAGAGGCCGGGAATTCAAGGTCGCGCAGTGTTTCAGTGGCAACTCGATAAAGCAGAGAACGTGGCTCCGGCGCAATTGATCTTCAGCTTTGAACATGCACGGCGCACGGCGATCGTTACCGCCGCAAACGTGCCCGTTGCATTTAGATCTGCGTTTCCGAGTGGCGCCGAAGTTAGCAGTAACAGCAATGGATACTCAGCCGAGTTTCAATTGCCGACGCGTATTGTGACCCTGGTTGGTAAGTATTACGCCGGTTCCGATCTGCGTTTCTTTCTCGCGGGACAATTACTCTCTAACTTTAACGACACTGCGGGACTGACAAACATCGCAACTGCGACGTCGATCGACGGCGCCTCGTCAGTCGTCTTCGGACTGGACAATGGAGTTGCCGTTGTTGCACCGCAACGTCCTGTGCGTGCTCAGGGTGGATTCATTCAACTTGGCTTTCCGTTATCGCGAATCTTCGACGCCGATCCGAAAGGCCGCAACGCCGGTTGGACGGCTTACGTCTATTACGGTGGCGATCAAGCGACAGCTCGAGATGTGCGACGGTTCGGCCTGCGTGGCAGTCGCAGTGATCTCTTCTCCGGGAATATTCAATACAGATGGAACCAGTGGGTGACCTTTGCTTATGAGGAGGGTTACTACCGCACACGCGCGGATTCTCGCACGGGCCTGCTTCCGTTATTTCGCGGCATTCCGAGCTACACTACACACAACATTCGCTCGGAGTTTGCGGCGATCTTTACATTCTAGCGCTTCGACTTCGTACCGCGAGGCGGTACTGACTGTGGTCCAGGCAGAGTTCGTTCGGACTGGCCTTGCCTCAAAGCTCCTTGTTCTGGGATTTCTCTGTGCAACCCCCGTGTTCTCTGTGTCTCTGTGGTGTATTTTGCTCGGATTCATTAACCACAGAGGCACAGAGAACACAGAGGTTGCACAGAGAAGAGCGCCACTGCGACTTTTAGGACAAAGCCATTCGGACTTAGCTGCTTGTCTTTTGGTCCATGTAGCGACCGGCTGCGGCTGACGCCTCTTCAGGACTGCTGCCGTTCTGACGTGCGCTAAGGTACGGCGCGTACCAGTCCCACCAGTTGTGCTTGCCGTGCGATTTTTCATAAGGGTCGTGTGCGTGCGCCGTCTCGTTTAGGAGTTCGGCAAGTGCCGCGACGTCCGTTGATTCTGTTCGCTTCCACTCGCGACCAGGGAGACGCATCGTGATCTCCTGAAGCAGCCAGCCGTTCCGATCCGGATCCTCGAACGAGGCAAACGAGAAATACGAACGACCTTCCGGGTCGCGCCCGTGGGCGCGCGGGTTTTCCACGGTGGTGTTGAATGGACCAGCAGTGAAGTGGAAGACCTCGCTCACGTCGACGCCACGGGCAAGCAAGTCGTTGCGCGCCGCATCGATGTCATCGACCGCGAGGATCAGGTTGTGTACCGAGCCGGGTTTTGGCGAATCGGCGCCCTTACCGAAGATGATCGAGGCTCCCGAGTTATGCGGTGTTACCTGCACGCCGCGGAAGTCTCCCACTACGATGTCGATGTCGACCCGCCAGCCGAGATTCTCATAGAACGCCTTCGCGCGGTCCACGTCGATAACGCCCAGCAAGACGACTTCGAGTTTCATGTCTAATGGTGGTTTGGTCATTGTTTGTTCTCCCGGTCAGACGTATAAAGCCCATTATGTTTGAATCGGATGAGTCGCACATCCCGCAATCGGAGTCTTTTTAACTACCACAATCGTGGTAATTGACTATGTCCTCACGCTAAGGCGCGGAAGAGATGTTTCTCGCGCAAAGGCGCAAAGAAAACCTCTTAGAAACGCGGCAGCGCTTTGCGTCTTTGCGCCTTTGCGCGAGAAATCTTCTCCGCATAAGGGAGGTTATCGACAATGAAAGGATTAAAGCGAATCGGCTTTTTACAATAGTCGCAGGTGCTTTCAAGTCTCGAGTCGACGAAGGCCTTCGGGTCCAACGAGAGACAAGGCGATTGAAGAGGCTTGAGCGATGCCGAAAGTTCTTCGATAGTCTTTAGTATGTTTGCCGGAGGCTTGAGAGACCGATCGCACCAACCGCAATAGGCAACAACGTTTCGGGCCCAGGCGCGACGAACAAAATCAAAAAGCCGAACTACCGTCGTAACGCGCGACTCATTGGACCACTCAACCAGATCCAGCAGTCGCACGTTGCCCGATTGTCCACCAATAATCACATGCCGTCCCCGCATTGCAAGTGAAAGCACTACAAACGGCTGCACGCAAACTGAAACACATTCGCCAGTTTGCATATCCCAAACACGAACAGTTTGATCGCGACTGGTTGAAACAACGTAGCGAATATCAGCGGTTATGCCTACTCCCGTAATCGTATCAGAATGACCGGCAAGTGTTCTTAACTGCTCTCCAGTTCGCACGGACCAGACACTTAGTGTGTTCTGAACTCCTCCGGAAACCGCATATTGTCCATCCTCGGAAATCGCCAGCGCATAAATGGAATCATTTGGGGCCTTAAAGATCCGCACGCGCTTTTCGGTGGCCAGATTCCAACTCATGAACGGTCGCTTACGTCCTCCGAAATCGTTGTCACCTACAGAAAGTAGCAACTTGCCATCCGGCGCCAGGACCGCTGTTTCAATGTCGGATGAATGACCACTCAGCTTGCCACGAAGTTGTCCCGTGATCAGGTCCCAAACTCTCAACTCGTGATCCTTGTCGTACTTGGAACCTGACACAGCAGTACTTCCGTCAGCCGAAAGCGTTAATGCATAGACCGTCCCGGTTTCGCCTTCAAGTGGTGCCGGTCGGGAGACGAATCCATTTGAAACGTTATAAACGTTGAAGCGTTTGAATGCCGCAATCAATGCACGTGAACCGTCAGGCGTGATCGCAATCGCGTTTGGACTGCGCTTGTTTTCGAGGTCCGAATAAGCTTGCAGCCCGGTTTTTAAATCATGCGAGAGGAAGATACCGTTAGAATCGCACGATGCCGCCATCCGTCCATCACTTCTGAATGTGACTTCATCGACGTTACCGGTGGACGTATTTTCGTCCTCGGTGGGAGCGTGCCAGCCGCGACCGGCGTCCCAGAGTTGGACGATGCCGTTATACGAGACCGTTACCACTTTGCGAGCGTCGGCAGTTAAGGCGAGTTGGGTAGTGGGTGAAACCATGCCGGCTGGCGGCGACAGATGACGAATACTTTTTCCGGTCTCGACATCGCAGAACGTTACCTCTCCAAAATATCCCAGAGCAACGAGGCGACCATCTGCCGAGATGGCGAGGGTCTCGGCTTGCAGCCTTTCCGGACCTTCATCTGCATGTAGAGTGTTCACCTTTTTTCCCGTGAGCAGGCTCCATGTTTCGCACGAACCCTCACTCCCAGCAATAACCAGCAGTCGTAAATCCGGCGTCACGGCCAGGGCTTTGATGTTGCCTTTTCGCGCGCCAAGTACAGCCACGCACTCTTTAGTAACCAGATCCCAAAGTCGTACTCTCTTATCATCACCTCCTGAGATAACCCAACGACAATCATCCGATAGAAGTACGCTTCGAATTTCACGCGTGTGTCCTTCTAAAACGCTCAGACAAACACCCTTGTTAAGATCCCAGACACGCACCGTGCGATCTTCACCGCCAGAAACGGCGCGCTCGCCGCTCGCAGAAATCGCGACTGTCGTGGGCCGATCGTTATGTCCATTCAAGTGGCGCAGGCAAGTGCCGGTCGAGACGTCCCAAACGCGAATGACATTGTCACCGCTGCCGGAAACTACTCTGCGACCGTCCGGCGTCATGGCGACCGCCTGTGCGAAGCCCCCGTCGTCGTCAAGAATTCGCAAGCGTTTGCCACTAACGAGATCCCAAACATGCAGGGTCGTGTCAAACGTCGAAACTGCCGTCGTGCCGTCGAAAGATGCTGCGACGCCGGAAGTATCCTGGCCCATGTCACCTTCGTCGCCTGACCCTGGTGTCAGCGTTCTCAAGATGAGCGGTTCCGGATCGGATTGCGCGCGATACTTTGGACGACAGAGCAGCGAGAATGGTCTGATCGGACGCGACTTCAGCATTTCCTCTGCAGCTCTTCCAACTGGCCCAGCGTCAAAATCGTTGTGAGCTTGTTGCAGACAAAAATCTGTCTGCAAACGCCAACGATCGAGACTCTGACTTTCACCGTTAACAAATGCTTCAAACGCGCGTAGATTCGCCAGCCGCCCATTAGATGGAAGTTCTGGTTTCGCATCGAGCGCGCGGAGCGTCGCTAGCGGAGCGATCGGACGAACAATATGCTGCAGGTCTTCAATTGCCTCCGGATGATCGACAGCACGATCCAACAACTGCTTGCACGAACGTGCGTAAGTCGCCAGTTCACCCGCGTACTTTCGTACGCCTTCTCCATTCTTCGCGGTCTCAATCGCCTCGGCTTGAGCTTCAGGTAATGCTTCAAGCGCCCGGGAAAAATCTTCACTGAGTTCGTAAGTCATTCCGGCACGACACTTGGCTGCAATGAAATCAAGATCGCAGAGTGTTTTTGCGACTTCATCCCACGACTCAGCTCGAGTCTGGTGGTAGACGATTTCACTCAATGCGCGCTGCTGCTCCGAATTCCAGTTTGATTCGGTGCGCGCCAGTTGTTCGAAGTAATGCGCAACTTGCTGGTTGGTCCGGCGAAACACGTGGCTTGTTTTCTTCTTTTCGTGAATCGCCAGATAACGCCGGTTCGCTGCCAGACGCAGTTGTTGGTGATAAAAACCAATTAGCCCCTCGCCCGACGATTCGTCTTTTGGCTGTAAATAGAAGGCCAGGGCCCGGTAGAAACGCGTCCAATCAAGACGCGTGGATTTGGGCATGGCCCGGCTCAACAGATCGAGTATCTCTGCTTCAGTCAGACCGGACCGCGAAACTCCAAGCCAGCGAAGCACGCGTTCGACGAGCTCACGACCGTGATCCGCTTCAAGCCGCACGAGCACCTGGGCAAACATTTCTGACAAAGTGGTTGGTAGTTCGTCGATTCTGTTTGAGATCGACCCGTAGTCACCAAAGAGCGTGAGCTCCTCTACGGCCACACGGAGATACAACGGTAATGCAGCATCGGGACGTCTTTCGATGTTGAGCAATTCGTCGATCTGATCGTCAGTGAGCTTTTTGCCTCGCTCTTGCAACACGCGAATGACAAGCTGTCGTCGATCATTCTCCGAAAGTGACGCGAGGTTGATGATCGATTCTGCCTTGAGTTGTTGTTGCAAGCTGTCGAGTGTCTTACCCGAAAGTGTGCTGACGATGAGTCGCACATTGCGCGGCAATTTCATCGGCAGCCAATCGAGTTGGTGACTTTCCGAGTTGGGATCCAACTGATCGAGGGCATCGATCACAATGAGCAAACGCTTTCGAGGCCCGAGGGCTTTGATTAACTGATGAAGTAAAAGGCGCAACTCTTCCGGTTTTGTCGGAATAGATATTTGCAATCGCAACATTCCGCGCAAGGTCTCAACTATCGAGCGCAGTGCGCTAATCAAGTCAGTTGAAGCCGGACTCGCGCCGATGAAGAAAGGAAGCACTACAGCCTTCATGCGCTTACGGGCCCGAACCGCAAATTCAGCAAGCAAGGCTGATTTACCTGAACCGGGTTGACCTGTGATTACGAGAGGCGTATTCGCTTTGACATCATCCGCATACTCGAACATTTCAGCGAGCGTGTCCTGGCGTCCGAGGAAGAGTCGCGTGCGGTCTTGCAGGAACAACTCTTGTGCATCGTAAGCGACAGAGCGTCGCGCACGCCTTCGTGATGTCTTGTGTTCCTCTTCAATAGCGCGCCACAATTTTTCGAGAACAGCATCGCCCCACGCGTCCAGTCCTTTGAGTCTGATAGTTCCATGCTCGAGTAACGACTGCTGGAATGGTTTACTCAGGTTGGACCATTCGCCGGGTTCGATTACACCGTCGCGAAAACTCTTCTTGTCTGCGGCTGACAGTCCGTGCTTCAGAAGGTTCAAATCAACCTGAAGCCCGGCGTATTCAACGTCGTAATCATCAACGGCCTGAGTCGATCGTACGATGGCTTTCAGTTGATCGAGCTTCTTTCGCCGTTCCGGCTCAGGCTCAACAAAGACGGAGCGAAACGACGCTGGGAAATGACCATCGAGGAATTCTCCGCGACGCAGGTAGAAAAAAGCTCTGCATGGCGCCGGAGACGAAAGTGCGCCGTAATGGAACTCGCGTTCAGTAATTGATTGACCTGCGCCGGGAATCTTTGCCGACTCAAAATGTGTGAGAAGTTTATTGAGTACTGTGTCCGGCATCGTCGTATCGGCTGATAAACGATAGACGGCCGTTTCAACAGTTTCATCCAGGGCGTACCAGGTGGTTAGCAGACCCGCAGCTTCGGGAGACATCGAGCGACGGATTTTTTTGAAAGTTGAAACATTCAACTCGTCAGGAGGCGGCACCCAACCGTATCGCTCACCGAGTAAGCCGACAAAAAAAGGTCTCGCACGGTCAATTTCATCAAGGCAAACATTCAAGCTTCCACGGCGGCGAGAGTCTTCGGCTGTAACTCCCCAACGCAGATCGATACCCAGGAACTCAATGCCGAGTTTTGCACAACGACTCCGCAACTCCGGAAAGACAAAACGATTGAGACGATCACGTTCGGCATGCATGTCGCGGAAGGTGGAGGACACAAAAACCCGCACCACACGTGACGTTGTTTTCCTCTGTGAGATGACGTTTGCCATATCGGAGCATTCAGGATTTTGACATAACTCTACTTCCGTTGGGGGTAGAATAAATAGTAATAACTTGAACAATCCGCCCACTGCCGTGGGCGGGATTCCGACGCTATTTCTAACGATTTTGAGTATAGAGAGGACTTGAAATATCCGCCCACTACCGTGGGCGGAATTGTGCAGTCACTAAGACTTGAATTGCCTAGGTTTCTCGTTTAGTAGACCGATCGTGACATCTGCACCCAGCAAACGCATCGATTCTACTAACCGAGTCAATACCACTCCTAAGTAATATTCGGCGGGAACTTAAACTGGCCCGGCGCCATTTGCGCGGCTTTGTCGGGTAGATATTCCCAGTGCCATGGTTCGTCGTCCACCGTGCGGATGAAACCGTGTTTCGGACCGTTCTTCTTCAGCCACTCGTAGATCAAAGGGTTACCTCTGGTGTTGAGATCGAATGCCTGACCATGCTGATGATTCGAAGCTCCAGGGCGCGCGGCTTTGTTACCAGTACCATTTCTGTAAGCTCGATACAATTCGGCCTGGCGCTCGTACGTGCGAAAAGCGGTGTTGATGAGAATTGTGAGGCCGGCTTCGTCCCTGGCCGCGTTTACCATTTTCATATAGGACGCGGCACTGTCGAATGTTAGCTGTTCCATTTCGGTGCGAATACCAATGATGTTGACTAGCAGTTTCGGGAACAGGTAAGCGCCATGCTGCCAACACCCATTTGGCCCCTTTTGATCAAACCAGTCGGTGGTCAGGAACTGGTCGGAAGAGCACCCGTCCGCGAGGTTGGAGGATTTGGTCCAACCAATCTCCTCGCCAACGACCGGGTCGCCGTTCATGAGCTGAAGGTTGCTAACCTTGACCATCTTTTTATCGTTTGACGTCTCAGTAACGACGACAAAAGATCCTTGCGGAATCTTGCCGCCTGTTGGGGCAAAGTTTGGTGGGCCGCCGCGAATAACCGCGTTCGGGTCGAAGCAGGTTTTGTTCTTGCCGTCGGGTTCCATTTCGAACCTGGATGGCGAAAAGCCGACGAGCTCGCCCATAAAGCCACCGGCTAGATTAACGGCTTTCGTCCAACCAAACGCCCCGGCACTATCGCCAGCTGGGCGCGCAAAAACCATCACAAACTGGCGGTTCAGGGCCTTAACGTCGGTAACGTTAATCTTTGTGTGCTTCGGAATAATCTTTACGTCGCCGACGTGCGCGCCAGGCGGCAGCTCTTCGCCGACTTTGTATTTGAGCGCGACGCCATTCTCGTTCCGAATGACGGTCTCGCTGTCTTCAATGACGTAAACCTTTCCAAGATAGGTTCGGACGTTCATCGTTTTCTCCTCCCTGCTGAGACCGGTCTTACTGTCGTTAGTGGTCCCATTTACCATGTATGTCCAGCAGGCTGATTTCGTTTCAGGAACCCTTACCGCGATATGAGTCCAGGTGTTCTTTTTGGTTATAGATCCTTGTTTTCTGGTGTTTTTGTGATAGATAGCTCTTAGGAGGATCACATCGATGCGAGATCTGCGCTACGGACTTCGCGTACTGCTGAAGAATCCTGGGTTTACGCTGATTGCAGTCGCCACGCTCGCACTGGGTATTGGAGCGAACAGCGCGATGTTCAGCGTGGTCAACACCGTGCTGCTCAAGCCGTTTTCTTTTCGCAATTCCGAACAATTGGTGGTGCTTTGGGAGCGTTCGCTCAAAGAAAATTTGCCCCGGATGGTGGTCTCTCCGCCGAACTTCGTGGATTGGCGCAACCAGAATCAGGTCTTTCAGGATGTGGCGGCTTACCGGTTACAGGATTTCAATGTCGTCACAAATGGAGAGCCTGAACAGGTACGAGGACTACGCGTCTCCGCAACGATGTTTTCGTTGTTAGGTGTCGAGCCTGTGCTCGGGCGCGATTTTCAGCCTGATGAAGATCAGCCGGGCAAGCCTGCCACAGTCATTATTAGTCACGAGTTTTGGACCAGCCGTTTCCACTCAAGTCCGGCAATTGTCGGGCAAAGCATCGCACTCGGAGCTGAGAGCGCCACAGTCATTGGTGTTATGCCGGCGGATTTTGATTTCCCTCCGCCGATAGCGTTTCGTGGTGAAGCGCGTGCTGTAAAGGTTCACTTGTGGACGCCGTTACGTTATGGACTCGAGATGAACCAACGAGGTGCGCACAACTTGTTTGTGGTGGCGCGTCTCAAGGATGGAGTTACGCCCGCACGCGCCGAAGCCGACTTGCGAAACATTACTGAACGTCTCGCCACGGAATATCCTGAAACAAATAGCGGCTGGGATGCTTATCCCGTTTCGCTTCACGAGCAGGTGATTGGAGATGTTCGGACGGCGTTGTGGATACTGCCGATCGCGGTTGGGTTCGTGCTACTGATCGCATGCGCGAATGTGGCCAATTTGCTTTTGGTTCGCGCCACGCGGCGGCAGCGTGAAATGGCGATACGAGCTTCACTTGGCGCCGGACGCTTCACGTTGGTTCGTCAGATGCTCGCGGAAAACATACTACTCTCGGTGATGGGCGGTGCGGTGGGGCTCGTACTGGCGATTTGGATGCTCAAGCTGATTGCAGTATTGGCGCCGCAAAATATCTATCGTCTCAATGCGGTCAGCATCGACAGCCGCGTGGTAGTTTTCACTCTGCTTGTTTCGTTCATTACTTCGTTATTCTTTGGATCAATGCCGGCGCTACAAGTTTCACGAATCAATTTAGTGACGGCATTGAAGGGAAGTAGTGCCTCGGTGTCCGGCCGTAATGCTAATGGATCGTTGCTTGTGATCACTGAGGTCGCTCTCGCCCTGGTCCTGTTAACGGGTGCGGGCTTACTCGTCAATAGTTTCATTCGTTTGCAAAACGTGCCGACCGGCTTGCAGCCTGAGCAACTCGTCGCGATGTCGATCAATTTACCGCGCGCAACATATCGAGACGCGCAGGCGCGTTTGACGTTCGTGGATCGACTAATACCGAGACTCGCTGCACAGCCCGGTCTTAAAAACGTCGCATTCGGTAGCAATCTACCACTCGATGTCGGATTACAGGGCACCAGTTTCAAAGTCGAAGGCGAACCAGTGGTTTCTACAAACACGCCACATACTCATGTGAGTATTGTCGGTCCCGGTTATTTTCAGACGCTCGGCATTTCGATTTTGCAGGGACGCGACTTTACCACTTCCGACACTGGCGATTCACCCGGCGTAGTCATTATAAATAGCGAACTGGCCCGGAAATACTTTGGCACTCAGAATCCAATCGGCAGACGAGTTGACATGGGATTTCGCGACGGTGTGCCGCTGGAAGTTATCGGAGTTACAACAGACGTCAGGCAAACTGGACTGCATGCTGATCCGTACCCGGGAATGTTCTTACCGTATTCGCAGTACCAGGCGTCAGTACCGCTGGTATTCGTAGTTCGTAGTGCGAACGATCCAGGTGCGGTCGCTGCGGCTGTGCGACAAGAGGTGCGGCACGTCGACAGCAACCTCCCCATCTACGACGTGAAGACGATGGACCAGGTACTCTATACTGTAACCGCGCGTCCGCGGTTTCTGACATTCTTGCTGGTTGTGTTCGCAGGCCTGGCGGTACTGCTTGCCGCAATCGGCATTTACGGCATCATGTCTTACACCGTTGCGCAAAGCACACGCGAGATCGGCATTCGGACCGCGCTCGGTGCACAGCGACGTGATCTGCTTCAGATGGTTTTGAGTAAAGGACTCAAGCTGACGCTGATCGGAATAGCGCTCGGCGTTGCCGGTGCGTTTGGATTGACGAGACTGATGTCGAATCTGTTGTTCGGCGTCAGTGCGACTGATCCATTGACGTTTGCAGGTGTCACTGTATTACTTGTGATAGTAGCCTTAGTGGCGTCATATCTACCGGCCCGGCGGGCCACGAAGATCGATCCGCTGGTGGCGCTGCGTTACGAGTGAGGCTTTGCATAGAGGGCAGGCACCGGCTTGGACACAGTCAGTACCGTCCGCGGTAGCGGATGGGTGCGCAGCCTTTGGATCCCAGCGTGTCTACGACGTACCCATCCGCTACCGCGGACGGTACCGACTGTGTCCAAGCATGTTTCCCGACTTTAAGGAGTGATCCATGAGTAACTTTTGGCAAGACTTGCGGCTCGCGTTGCGTGGGATGTGGAAACAACCCGGGTTCACACTCATTGCAGTGATTACCCTCGCGCTCGGTATCGGATCGAACACTGCCATATTCAGTGTGATTAATGCGCTGATCCTTAACGCTTCCCACTTTGTCGAACCCGAACGCGTCGTCGCACTCTGGCGCACGAGCAAAGAAAAGACGCAGAAGAACTCGGTGTCTTATATCGACGCCCAGGATTTGCAGGCGCAAAGTCGCAGCTTTGAGTCGATCGCGCTGTACAAAATGAACGGCTTCACCCTGCTCCATCACGAACAGGCAGAGCGCCTGCAGGGAATGCGGGTCACCGCGAACTTCCTTTCGGTGCTCAAGGTCCATCCGATGTTGGGTCGCAATTTTCAGGTTGAAGAAGAAAAGACCAACTCCAGAGATGTGGTAATCATTAGTCACCAGTTCTGGACTAACCGGCTCGCGAGTGATCAGAACGCAGTCGGAACGCAGGTTACCCTCGACGGTAAGCCATTTACTGTCATCGGGGTACTACCGAGCGACTTTGAATTTCCACTGGCAAGACAATCGACGGAAGTCCTGACCACTGTGGCCGCAGAAGGCGACAACCTGCCTGAACGTGGCGCGCACGTTTTTCTTGGCGTAGGCCGTTTGCTTCCGGGTGTCACTGCTGCACAAGCCCAGACTGATCTCACGAATGTTGCGTCGAACCTTGAGCGCGAGTATCCACAGTACTGGCGTAACTCTAATGTTTCCGTTGTGCCGGTTGACGAAGAGATTGTCGGCGCGGAAATGCGACGTGGTTTGTGGGTGTTACTCGGCGCGGTCGGTTTTCTGTTACTCATCGCTTGTACAAACGTTTCGAATCTCTTGCTTGTGAGGGCGAGCCTGAGACAACGAGAGGTGGCTTTGCGTTTGGCGTTAGGTGCCGGAAGGTGGCGCATCGTGCGTCAATGGCTTACTGAGAGTTTGTTGCTGTCACTGCTCTCCGCCGGTGCTGGAATGTTGCTGGCGTTTTGGGTCTTGAAATTGATCAAGTATTACGGCGCAGACCAAATGCCACGAATTCATGAAGTACGCGTTGACAACTCTGTTCTGATCTTCACTGTTGCGATCTCCATGTTGGTTGTGCCGCTGTTCAGTTTGCTTCCCGTCCTGAAAGCCTCGCGTCCTGACATCAACGAAGTGTTAAAAGCCGGAGCGAAGACGGCAACGGCCGGTGGTGCGTCGCAGTTCTGGCGTGATTCATTGGTCGTCGCCGAAGTTGCGTTGGGAATGGTACTGCTGATCGGTGCGGGCTTGATGATTCGAAGCTTCGGTTCTCTCGTAAACGTTCATCCCGGTTTTGATCCGAATAATGTATTGAGCGGACGCATCACGCTCAGCGCACCTGCATACGACGACACTGAGGCGCGCCGGCGTTATATCACTCAAACACTCGATCGTCTGCAATCCCTGCCCGGCGTTGAGAATGCTGCTTTCGTCGCGCCGATGCCGTTCAGTGGAGCCGAACTGGGCGGAGACTTTCAGTTCGACGGACGTCCCGTGCCTGAACCAGGACGAGAACCGGCAGCGAATGTGCGGAACGTCACACCACAATACTTTCAGACCATCCGAATCCCTTTACTAAAAGGACGCTACTTCAACGATCAGGATCAGCGAGGCAGCGTAGGTTCAGCCATTATCAACGACACGTTCGCGAAGCGTTATTTCCCCAATGAAGATCCGCTCGGCAAGCGCATCAAGGAACTTCATGTGAATCAAAACGAAGGTGATCCCAAGCAGTATGAGATCGTCGGAGTGGTTGGCGATGTGCATCACAATAGTTTGATTCGGGCGACCACACCAGAGATCTACTTACCCCATCGACAGAACAGTTGGAGGTGGGGGACATTCATCGTGCGCACTACAGGGGAACCGGGTACTCTCAGTCGTGCGTTCACCGACGCTATTCGTACCACCGACAAGAACGTGCCGGTAACGAGAGTGAAGCTGTTAACGGAATCCATTTCCGACACAGTTTCGCAGCCACGTTTTTACACGCTGCTGTTCGCGTTGTTTGGCATTATCGGATTACTTCTGACAGTCACTGGAATTTACAGTGTGATCTCTTACACCGTCTCACATCACACGCGCGAGATTGGTATCAGGATGGCGTTGGGTGCACAAGCAGTCGACGTACTGAAGCTGATCGTTGGAAAGGGTTTCATCTTGACTCTGATTGGTACCGGCATTGGACTGCTCGGTGCGTTTGGCCTGACACGCGTAATGCAGACCTTGCTTTTCGGTATAAGCGCGACGGATTGGGTGACGTTTGGAGGAGTGGCAATACTGCTGATCGCCGTCGGTCTGCTGGCCGCTGCTATCCCCGCACGCCGCGCCACGCGAGTCGATCCGCTGGTAGCACTGAGATATGAATAAGTGCGACTAAGTAAGGGGCGGTCACTAACGCCAGCGCCGAAGGCGCGGAATATGAAAGCCAGGGGCAAGCGCGAAGCGAAGCGGAGCGCGTCGCCCCTGGTCCAAAAATAAAAAAACGTGTAGAGCCCTGAAAGGGCATAATACGGTCAAATGACTGGCCCAGCTTCTTGTCACTCTAGAGTGGCGAGTCACCAGAAAACATCACACACGGATTTGTCAGGAGATGTAGTCACGCCCGTTTAAGACATATTTGAGGAACATTAGGTAATTTTTGAGGAAAATCAGAGCCGCGGAGCCGAGCGACAAGGATATAATCGCCCGCGCCACCGGAGACACCCAGTTATGAAAAAATATCTACTCCTTACCGCGCTCCTTGTCGTTACGTCTTTTCCGTCTCTTGTTACAGCGCAGCAACAAAAACCCGCGTTACAACCTTCAGGTAATCGGAAAGTTGCAGAGGTCCCAACCAAGCTGCTGTTGGAAGTGCATTACAATCCAGCAATCCCGCCAGCTTACAGCACGGTCAACGGGCCGGAAGTGACACCAAAGTGGATTTGGGTGACAAAATTCATTCGGATTCCAGGTATTGAGATTGCTGGCCCACTGACTCAAGCAGTCAAGCTTGAATCACAGTTCAATGGTGAGACAGCCGACATTCGGGTAACACTCTTACGCGGAGAGAAGGGTTTCGATCAGGAAGATTTGGTTGGCGTCTATCACCTTGGTGTGGGTGAACAGAGGACCATTAAAGATCTGCGCGCCCACGGGGTGGAGCCATTCCGCATCAAACTGCTGAATGCGCTGCCGCCGCTGCCGCCACCTCCGTCTTTTGAGAATCTCACACAGACGATCGACGTTGCGAGCGTTCGAGCTGAGAATGTACCGAAACCCGCTTACGTTGTTACCTTCCGCAACGCCTCAAACAAAAACCTACTGGCGCTGCGCATCGACGTTAAAAGGGATGGAAAGATCGTGCTGGGCAGCCTTTTTCAGGTTGAAGATGGTAAACCCATCATCATGCCTGGCGGCACCGGTGAGCGCTACATCCCAGTAGTTACGGCACAAGCAACCGCCACGGGTGAGTACGAACCGGGAACAGCGCCCGAAAACACACTTGTTATTCGCAGCGCAGTTTTTGCGGACCTGAGCTTTGAAGGAGAAGTGCAGCCCGCCTGTGAGGTTGAGTCGATGATGATGGGTCGACGCGTCTGGCTCAGACACGTGCTGCCATTGCTCGAACAGGAGTTGCAGCGGCCCACGAACGATCACATTGAGGCAGCACGTCAATTCAAAGAGAAGTTTGCAGCGCTTGATTACGAGTTCAGTGAAAGTGAACGCAATCAAACTTCATCTGTCTCAACCCTTTGTAAAAAACCGGTGGAGCTGGCGGAAATCATGCCCAAGGCTTTGAAGCTGAGAACGCTGCGCGACCTGGATGAGATAATCACGAACCGCCCCTCTCCACCAGTCAACTTCAAAAGTTGGCTCGCAACGCGTCAGGCGGATTACAAAGCGTGGCTAGCTCGTCTGTAGCTTACGCACACAGTTCGCAACACCTTAAACTGAATGAGAGAATTAGCAGAACTGGTCGGCCAACAAATAGAGTGGGTACAACCAGGCGTATTTAAGATGCACTATGAGTTGCGCGCAGTGGATGAACTTGCCGCGACGCCTCATCCTTCCAGAAATCGTAGCCCATCGTTGACCTTCGAGAGACAAGACCTTGCCTCAAAAGTCCTGGTTCTGGGTTTTCTCTGTGCAACCTCCGTGTTCTCTGTGTCTCTGTGGTGTATTTTGCTCGGAATTCATTAACCACAGAGGCACAGAGAACACAGAGGTTGCACAGAGAAGAGCGCCACTGCGACTTTTAGGGCAAAGCCGAGAGACAACCATGAATGAGAACATTTTGATGCGACCGGTAGGTTTTGTGCGAAGCCCCTACTCGGAGACGGCACAGGTCCCGAAAGGTTTTGGAGCAAAACATGAAGCTGAAGGCATAATCGAAATTCTCCCAGAGTACGAGCTCGGACTAACCGATATCGAGGGCGTCTCTCATTTGTACGTAATCTGGGTTTTTGATCGGTCTGATGGTTACGAGTTGCTTGGAACTCCGCCCACCGACACTAAGCCGCACGGTGTTTTCGCAACACGTTCGCCGTTTCGACCGAATCCGATCGGTCTGACTGTGGTGAAACTCGTCGGGCGAGATGGTCCAAAGTTGCAAGTAGTCGGGCTGGACATGCTCGATGGTACTCCGGTCCTCGACATCAAACCGTATCTCTCCAGCATTCCAGAGAGTGATCTGCGACGTGGCTGGCTCGACGAAGCTGAAGCGGGTCGCGGACGAGAGCGTAGCTAGTTCGGATGGATCATTCTTACAACGCACCACAACTCGCAATATTTCAACCGCGCTGGGTACTTCTTTTCTCACTGATGGGTGCTGCACTCGTCGGACTTTACCTGCTTCGTTATGAACACGTCAGAGCGAATGTTCTCGATCCGGGAGGCACATTTCAGTACTTCGTGCCGTTAATGGTTCCATGTTTCGCATTCATGATCGAGCGCGTCCAACACGTGCGGAGGGCTAACTTCTTTCAGCATGGAGTTGATTTCCTAATCTTTGGCTTAGCTGTCGGGAGAGTATTAGGAAGAGAGGTTCTACATATATCAGGTCACACTCTGCTGCTCAGTTACATGTTGGTGAGTTCGAAGTCTAAGATCGTCCTGATTACATCGCTGCTGGTCCTGGGCCAGGCGCTGTTCTTGAAGTATTACGTCTGGGGTGATTTTGTAACTTCGAACTTGGGGATGATTCTGGGTTGCGCTCTGGCTTTGATTGTCAGGTGGGTTTCGAGCAGATTCATCACCGGGGAGGAGAGTGGGAAGTATGAATAATGAGGTTTGTGAGAGCTGTGGAGAGGTCGTGCCCGACGGAAAAGCCGGATGTGTAAAGTTGTTCGAAACAATCCTCGCCAGAGAATTCAGCGACTACCGTTACGGTAAAATCCATCGCCTGACAGTGGATGCCTACGCGCTCCAACATCCTGACGAATACATGCGTTCGGGGAAATCATTCGCCGCGCATCTGACGGGCATGTGCGCCGCACAGGAACGCGAAGATGTGTTCTCTGTTAATCAAATAGTGCAGCGATGGTTGAGTACAAACCCGCAGATTGATAAACCTGTCCACCTTCCAAAACAACGAGGCAGTCTAACCATTTCCTATATTCTTAATGCTGAGGATACGGAAGAACACATTAAACGTGTCCGTGAGTGGGCGCAAAATATCTGGGCTGCATGGTCTGAGCATCATGATTTGGCGAGGCGCTTGATCACTGAAGCGACCGCTCAATCAAAAAGATTTCAATAATAGCGCCCTCAACCCCTTTGCGCCCCGCTGTCGAATTGACACAGCGGATCTGAATTCATAGACTGCGATCCTCTTCCCGCGTTTTCCCCCTATCATCAATTCGGGTTTTCCCATTTTCCAGAAGTGTGCGCAACGAGGAGAGAAGCAATATGTCAGAGATGAGAAGTGTCCATGGAATTCTCGACGTCATTAATAATATTACGTCGAATCATGAAAGCGGACGGCTCGAGATCGATGCTTGCGGCACGCCCGGCATGCTTCTCTTCAACGAGGGCAAACTCGTCCACGCAAGTCTCGGATCACTGAAGGGGTTTCCGGCAGTTAATGCGGCTGTTGCGCTGCGTGATGTGCAGTTCAGTTTTGATCACGTAACACCAGCGTCACACCTGAGCACTATCACGCCGAATGAACGCGTCGTCTTGAAGCGCTTCTTTGGAATTGAAGCGGCTGAGATGGAAGAGGCCCACCACACAGTCGAGCCTGACTGGAATCCGGAGCCTGAGCCGGTGGTGCCGCTCGCTGCGGTGCAGGAGATCCCACAAACTGATCCGGAGGAAACTCCGACGGTCGAAGTATCACCAGTTCGCGCGCCTTCATTTGCCGTTGCGCGACAGTCTGCCTTCTTCTCGCGGCCGCGCGTCGCTGCCGGTCTCGCCCTGGTACTGGCCTTAGCAGTTGGAGCAATTGCTTTGCGCTCGAAGCTAAAGACGTCTCAACAATCAGCATCAGTGGCAGCAGTTGTCGAGGCGGCACCGAGTTCCGATCGTGTCGCTGAACCCGAGGCGAAGCCAGTAGCCGTGGAGTCGCCGGCAGTCGCCGTTTCCAAGAAACCAAACACGCGTGTCAAAATCGATTCTCCTGCACCAGTAGTCAGTACAGTGCGACGCGAATCCGACGAGCGCGCCACGAAGGTCCAGGATCTCACGGGTGAATGGCACGTCATCAACACAGTTGAGAAGACCGGTTACAAATCCTTTGACAAGATACAGCTTGGCTTCCGTTTGAAGATCAATCAGAAAGGAAAAGAGTTTACTGCCAAAGGTGAAAAGTTTTCCGAGAACGGAAAAACGCTGCCTGCTGTCAGTAGAACTCCGATCCACGTGACCGGATCAATCGAGGGCGACAAGGTTGTCGCAACCTTCGTTGAAGACGGAAGAATGCGAAGAAGCAACGGCCGTTTCGTCTGGAGACTTCAGAATGGCGGCGACGCACTTGCGGGAACGTTCGTTTCGACCGCTGCAAACAGCCGTGGAAGATCAGCAGTAACGAAGCAATAAGTAGAAGAGCTCCTCACTCACATCTAAGCGCCGTCATCGGATCCACTCTCGTTGCCCGGCGTGCAGGCAGGTAACATGCAAGCACCGCCACGCATATCACGAAGAGAACCACCGCAGCGAAGATCACGGGATCGGTTGCGGTCACGCCGTACAACAGACTAGCCAGGAGGCGTGTCACTGCCACCGCAAGCATCAACCCAATCGCCGCTCCGATCAAGGTAAGACCTAAGCCCTGTTTGACAATCAGCTTTATGACGTCGCGAGTCTCTGCCCCCAGCGCCATCCGCAAACCGATCTCACGCGTCCGTCGACACACTGAATATGACATCACGCCGTAAATTCCGATCGCTGCAAGCACAAGCCCGAGCAAGCCGAAAACGCCCAGCACCACGGCGCCCGTGCGGGCCGACCACGACGCGAGGCTGACGGTTTCGGACAGCGGTTGCAGGTCTTGCGGTGGTAGATTTTCATCGAGCGCCGCGACTTCGTTCCGCACGTTGGAGATTAAGCCGCGGGGATCGCCATCCGTGCGCACGATCAGTGCTGCACGTGCAGAGTAATCCTGCGCGAAGGGACGGTAAATGGTAGGTTCCGGTTCCATGTCGATACGATTAAAGATGTTATTTCTCGAGTCTTTGGCGACGCCAATTACTTCACAGAGAATTGGATTCGCTCTACCAACTCGCACCCGTTTTCCGAGCGCCTCGCCTGGTTCTTTGATCTCGGGCCACAAGCTGCGCGCCAACTTTTCGCTGACGATTGCTACTTGAGGAGAATTGATCGTGTCCTGCGCACTGAAATCTCTCCCACGAAGAAGCGGCGTACCAATGGTCTCGAAATATTTCGAGCCGGCGCTAAAATCACCGGCGAAGATCCTTTCGTTGGCCGGAACCTCGCGGCCTTCGGGGACAACAGGTGTTGACAGCCACATAAAACCGAGTGGCAACAGATTGGTCACACTCGCCGTTTGTACACCCGGCGTCCTTTCAAGTCGCTCAACAATCTGACGGTAAAACTCCCGCCCTTTAGTTTCGTTGTACCCCTGCAGCCGTAGATTGAACGAAACCCCCAGTACCTGATCCGGTTTGAACCCCAGATCGATTTGTCGCGCATAACGCAGAGTGCGCAAGAACAAACCTGTGCTGATGAGCAGCGCCAGCGAGAGCGCGACTTGTGTGACAACCAGCGCATTACGCAAATTCAACCAGCGCACGCGCTGACCTTCCGCGTTACTTTCATCCTTCAATGCCGGAAGGACTTCGGGCTTGGAGGTCTGCAGCGCCGGGACCAGACCGAAGATCACTGCCGTGACGACGGCCAGCAGGAACGTAAAGGCAAACGTGCGGAGGTCAAAGGACAGATCGAGAGCAAATGTAAATGGTGCTGGGAATGGCGGCTTGAAAGCCATCAACAGTTGATTGATCCAGTACGCCAGGAACAACCCGGCAGTTGCGCCCACGAATGCCAACAGCACACTCTCGGTCAGCAATTGACGAATCAATCGCCAACGCGTTGCGCCCATCGCTAATCGAACAGCAACCTCTTTTCGCCGCCTTGCCGCACGCGACATCAACAGATTGGCAACGTTGGCACACGCGATCAATAGCACCGTGACGACGGTTGCACCGGCCAACCTCGACGATGTCACTGCCATCTCCCGGATTGAGCTGATTATGATGCCGCGAGGACTGATCAGCTGGAGAGAGCGATCATCATTGGGATTGAAACGCTCAGGCGGAGCAGGGTCGGACTGTTCCAGCTGGCGGTTGATCGTTTCGAGCGCAACCTGCGCCTGAGTGACGGAAACGCCTTGTTTGAGTCTTCCGATCGCGCCAAAGTTTTCATTGTGCCGGTTACTCAGAGGATCGAGAGTTCCTGACTGCGTCGGCTCCCACCTCATCGCTGACATCATCATCACCGGAATCCACATACTGACTTTCATCGGAGGGCTCTCACCGTCGAAGCCAGGAGGGGCAATACCGATGACGGTGAATCGACGGTTGTTCAAAACGATCGTCTGACCAACGAGCGTACGATCGCCGTTGAAACGACTTCGCCAAAAGCTGTGGTTAAGGACCACGACTGGATGGGCGCCGGGCGTACGGTCTTCCTCGGGCAGAAATGTCCGTCCAAAAGAAGGTTTGATTCCGAGCACGTCGAAGTAATTTGCGGAAACCATAGCGCCGAGAACGATTTCACTGTGCACGTTATTGCCGAAACTGATCGGCGCTTGCGTATAGAGCGCCAGGTCCGACAAGACTTCGTTGCGTTCACGCAAAACCGTGAAGTCAGGGTAAGAAAGTGTGGGTCCTTGCCCGTCACCGCGCATGAGCAGGACGAGTTCACCGGGCGCTTTGACAGGCAACGGTCGCAAAAGCAAAGCATCGACCAGGCCGAAAATCGCTGTGTTCGCTCCTATGCCTAGCGCCAAAGTGGCTACGACCACAAGAGTGAAGCCGGGATTTTTCAGCAACATGCGCACGGCGAAGCGAAGGTCCTGAAGCAGTTCCTCCAACCACCGTGTCCCGCGGACATCGCGACATCTTTCCTTCACCTGCTCAGGACCACCAAGAGCAAGACGTGCCTGTCGTTGCGCCTCCTCGGGACTGTAGCCTTGGCCGATGAGGTGACTGGTATGTAGGTCCAGATGGTGGCGCAGTTCCTTTTCGAGTTGCTCTTCATGCTGTCTGCGGCGAAACAGCCGATCCCACCATGTCATCTCGCACCTCCTTCAGACATTTTGAGGATGAGACTGACAGCTTGAGTCAGGCGCTGCCAGCCCGCGGTTTCAGCTTCCAGCTGCGCCTGTCCTTTCCGCGTCACGCGATAGAACTTGGCCTCACGTCCGGTCTCGGTCACCTTCCAGTCAGCTGCCAAAAGGCCGCGGTTTTCGAGCCGGTGCAACGCCGGATAAAGCGAGCCTTGCGGAACCTGGACTACACCCCGCGATACCTGTTCCAGGCGTTGTGCGACTGCATAACCGTGAATCGGACCGAGCGCCACAACTTTCAAGATCAGCAAATCCAACGTGCCTTGGGGAAGATCTGATTTCGGCTTCACTACTGTTACCTCCGTCTTCTACATATTAAAAGCAATACGTGTAGAAGTGCAAGGTGTACGAGACGACCTTGGGTGCTCGCTTCTGGTTAGGTCGCCTGCTATGTCTTTCATCCCAGAGCGAGGCAGCTTTTGCATCCAATTTTTCGTATGACAATGTCGAAGTGCGGCTCGTATTGACATTCTATATGAAAACATTTATCTGTATCTTCTACAGACTGTCTATAGGAGAGATACATGGCGGGAAGGCAAGTTGACCTGTTGCAAGGTACGCTCGATCTGCTGGTGCTGAAATCGCTGGCTCTGGGTCCGCTGCACGGACTAGGCGTTTCACATCGGATCGATCAGATCACGAAAGGAACCTTCAAGGTCAAACCCGGCTCACTTTTCCCAGCGTTACACCGGATGGAAGAGGCGGGCTGGCTCCAGTCGTCCTGGGGTGAGTCAGAGAACAATCGCCGCGCAAAATTTTATCGCCTGACCGCAGCGGGCCGGCGTCAGCTCGACAAGGAGACGCAGGACTGGCAACGGATTTCGCTCGCGATCACGGGCGCCCTAAAGGCCACCTGAGGAGAAGCAATCGTGCCGTTGATACCTCGCCTGACCAGCCTCTGGCGCAACCTGTTCCACAAGGATCGTGTGGACCAGGAGTTCACTGAAGAGATTCAGGCGTATCTGGACATGTTGACGGAGACGAAAATCAGCGAGGGACTCACGCCTCGAGAAGCTCGACGTAATGCTCTTCTTGAGCTTGAGGGGGTCGAGCAAGTTCACGAAAAAGTAAGGGAGATCAGAATGGGCCAATTCATAGAAACCGCGTGGCGAGACGTTCGATTTGGTGTGCGAGCACTGGTCCATAGTCCGGTTTTCAGTGTAGTTACCGTGTTGTCGCTCGCGCTCGGGATCGGAGCCAACACTGCGATATTCAGTGTTGTTAATGGTCTATTACTGCGGCCGTTACCCTACCCCGAATCCGAGCGGATCGTCGACGTATGGCACACGCCACCGCAGCAAAGCTTTCCGGGCCTCGACACATTTTCAGTTTCGCCCGCGAACTATCTTGATTGGAAGGCACAGAGTAGCTCCTTTGAACAGATGGCGATTTACTCATACTCGGGCTTTAGTCTGAGTACGAGTAATGACCCGCTGCCATTGATCGGTGCCGCTGTATCGTCAGACTTCTTTTCGGTGTTGCGCACAAATGCAATGCAGGGGCGCACCTTTACACCCGACGAGGAACGACCAGGACGCGATCAGGTCGCTGTGATTAGTCACCCACTATGGCAACGAGCCTTCGGCGCGAACCCGAACATTATCGGTCAAACTCTGACCCTCAACAGCCGGAGTTTCACCGTAGTCGGCATCATGCCCAATGGGTTTGAGTTTCCGCGAGAGGCTGAGCTATGGGTGCCTCTGGCGTGGGATGACAAGGAACGTCAACTCCGATCAATTCATGACTACCTCGTGGTTGCACGTTTAAAGCAGAACGTCTCACAGGAGCAGGCGCAGGCGGAGATGAGTACGATCTCGAGCCGGCTCGAACAACAATACCCGGAGGAAAATAAAGGATGGGGCGCGGTGGTAATCCCGCTCCGTGAGGACCTCGTCGGCGATATCCGCCTGGCGCTGCTCGTGCTTTTCTGTGCCGTGGGTTTCGTTTTGTTGATCGCCTGCGCAAACGTCGCGAACCTGATGCTCGCCAGAGGCGCCAACCGCCAGAGAGAGATCGCGGTGCGGATCGCGTTGGGCGCAGGGCGAGTTCGTTTGATCCGGCAACTACTTACCGAAAGTGTTCTGCTCGCTGTTAGTGGAGGTGTGCTTGGTCTTCTGCTGGCGATATGGGGAAGTAGGATGTTGGTCCAACTGGGCAGGCTTCCTAATTCAGGCGACATCGGCATAGACACCTGGGCCTTGGGCTTTACCCTCCTGGTGTCGTTCGGCGCAGGAATAATAATCGGGATCGTGCCCGCGTTGCAGTTGACGAGAACCAATCTCAGTGACACTTTGAAACAAGGCTCGGGCCGAACGGGCGGCAGCTCGATCAAACAGCACACGCGCAAGGCACTGGTAATTTCCGAAGTGGCTTTGTCGCTCGTTCTGCTGATCGGAGCAGGGCTGATGATTCGCAGTTTCTGGAAACTACAAAATGTTAATCCCGGGTTCGACACGAGCAATGCCTTAACGATGAGCGTCGCTTTAACGCCCATCAGGTATTCCGAACCTCACCAACAGCTTTCATTTCTTGACCGGGCGATCGAACAGATTCGTGCTGTGCCTGGCGTCGTTTCCGTCGGAGCTACTACTACCATTCCGCTGGGAGGAGGTGGATCGACACAGCCCTTCAGCGTCGAGGGCCGACCTGCCGGGGCCGTTGCAGAGCAGCCAATGGCGCAGACGCGTTACATCACCTCTGACTACTTCCGGGCGATTGGCATCCCGCTGCGTCAAGGGCGTTTCTTCAGCGACCAGGATCGCGATAATAGCGTTCCGGTCATAATAATCAGCGAGGCAATGGCGCGACGATTCTGGCCGGGGGAGAACCCGATCGGCAGGCGGCTAACGCCGTCGTTTCACCTCGAGCAAGGGGCACGTGAGATTGTCGGTGTAGTAGGTGATGTTAAGGCAAGTGGACTCGACGTCGATTCGTCCGCGATGATGTATCTGCCATACAAACAAGCACCGCGACCTTACATCAGCTTCGTGGTCCGGACTGCTTCGAATCCGGAAAGCCTGGTCCAGCCTGTTTCGACGGCGATTTATTCTATCGACAAAGAACAAGCTCTGACTGACGTAGAGACTATGGAGCAAGTTCTCACAAAGTCGCTTTCCGGCCGGCGCTTTAACATGTCGCTGCTGCTCACTTTCGCTGGGGTGGCTTTGCTGTTGGCGGCGATAGGAGTTTATGGCGTGATGAATTACACAGTCACTCTCCGCAGGCGCGAGTTAGGAATCCGTATGGCGCTTGGCGCAGGAAGAATGGATGTGTTGCGGTTGGTGCTGGGACAGGGACTGACGTTGACATTGATAGGCGTAGCGGCAGGATTGATATCGGCATACGCACTGACGCGTTTGATGGCCAGCCTTCTATATGGGGTGACCGCGACTGATTATCTAACATTCGCCAGCGTTTCGGCTGTGCTTATCTTAGTGGGAGTTGCGGCTTCCTACGTGCCCGCGCGACGCGCCACGAAAGTGAACCCGACGATTGCGCTACGCACTGAGTGAGCAGCTCGTTATTCCCAGATCTACAAATTCTCTAACGACTCAGCCCTTTTGCTGATTTGTTTTTCCCTTTGCTTGTATTTTTCGTGGACTGACCTATACCCGATGCTTTGGCCCCAGCTTCTGCGGCTCCTACCACAGCGCCGGTCGCGGCCCCAGCGACGGCGCCCGTCAAAACTTCGCGCGCAACCTTTTTCGCTCGACTCAAGATGCCGGGCGAACTCGAGCTACCTGACTTCTTGCGCCCTCTCTTTTTGGTGGTCGCTGACGAAACTGATTTCTTCGCGGCCGCCCGCTTCTTTGTATTTTTTTTAGTTGCCATACGCTTCCTATGCTTTCTTCCTAACGATTTTTGACTCCCACGGTTGGACCAGGTAGCAACCGCTCCCTGTACTGACCCGATCCAAGTACGATTCTACTTTTGGAGCAAAGCTTTCGTCACCAGGTTTTTAGGGCCAGCCGGATCGGTTCCGCATGAATCTCGAGCCTGAAAGTCTCACGTGCCTGATCCTCGGGTTGGGTCACCGATGCCGACGCGCTTTTCATCTGGCATATATACCAACCGACTACGAACTTTTGAATGACGATCCGCCCGTTCTTCTTGAACGGCAGGCTCACCTGCAAAAAATCCGACCCTCCTACTTCAGTACTGCTCGGACCGCCACCGCCGCCCTTGCCTCGCATAACGACGTGCTTCATAAAGTCAGAGACGATCCCCTGTTTGGCCGCACCAGCCTCCCGCTCAACTATCGGCCGCAGGAGCTCGTTACTTAGTGGTCCCGTGGTTCTGCCGGTAATCGGACTCGAATAAGAAGTTCCGGGTGTAGCGTCGAGGGTGATCATGTTTTCCCGAAACGCCTTGCGTGTCGAAGTGTTTGTAACGAACTTGAGATCCTCCACGCCCTCGAAGAGTTTGGCGATGTCGATGAGAGTTGTGATGTTGTTTGCCCAGGGTTGTTGCGGACCACCGGGTTGCGGGCATCCGAAGTACATTTCGGTCTGCTTAAGGCCCAGTTCCTGGCCGCGTGCGGTGATATTGGATGGTCCATACTTATTAAGTACAGAGTCTAGCGTGCGATTGTGTGATTCCCACATCATGGTGGGCAATGCGTCGGCTAGCTTTGCCGATCCAGCCTGAGTGCCCGCGCTTCCCGCAGCGAGGCACGTCGTGTCCGACATTTCAGCGGCGGTTCCAGTGGTTGGTTGGACCCACGAAACCTTCGTGCCGGACAAAGTCGCATTTCCCTTATCGACTTCGATCAACGTGTGAAGGTAAGGCAGTAATTTGAGAGTGCTGAGCGGCTGGAAGCAAACATCCGAGCAATGCTCGGCGATTACATCACCGCCCATGTCCTTGACTACGAAACCACGAGTAACCCGATTACCGAAGTCAGACTTGTCGTAACACTTGTACAGTAGATCACGAAGTCGTTTACTCTCCGCATTGTCGTCGTTGAATTCATAGACCTCACTCTTGTCAGTGGTCATGCCGTAGATGGAGTGTCCGACGGCGACGAACCCAGTTCCCGGTGTGCCCAGTTTGTCCCATTGCTCGCCCTTTCCACTGTAACGCCAGAGATCACCAGTGCCGGGCGAAGTAGCGTAGAGAAAAGATCCACCTCCAATGAGAGTTGCAGCAGGCCCACCTACCTTCGTCCAGTTCTCGGGCGTTCCGCTGTATTTAAAGACGGCACTCTTATCAGGTGTAAGGCCATAAATAGTGCCACCGACTCCAACCCACATGGAACCGGGACCACCGATTTTCTTCCAGTTGCCAAGGTAACGTGAATACTCCCATATTTCTGATTTCGATGGAGCAGAGGCATAAACCTTGGAACCCCCTCTGATGATGGCGTCCGCTGGTCCGCCAATCTGCGTCCACGCACCGGAGTAGCGATCGAATCGAAAGAGCTTTGAGCGATCCGGGGCAAGGGCGTAGACCGCATTGCAGATACCGACGAACTGGGCACCCGGTCCGCCGACCTTGGTCCATGCGCTACCGTCATAGCGCCACAGGTCTCCGGATCCCGGAGAAGTCGCGTAAAGGTCCCACGCGCCGCCAACGAGGGCAGCGGCGGGCCCACCAATCTGCTTCCACTGACCTGAGGAAGTATCGCGCATATAAACGGCCTGTTTGTCCGGAGTCAACGCGGCGAGGCGATTCGCGAAGATCGCCAGGCTATGCGCCGGGCCTCCAATCTTGCTCCAAGGCATGATATTTCTCCTTTACATTGAGGTTTGGCCCGTCAGTATGTCGTTAGATCAAGGCTTGATTAGCGAGTATGCGAGGATGTAGAGGCTCGGGGGCTCAGCCTTCGAATCAGAACGGCGGCAGACTATTCCTGTTCGGAACTAAAGTCAATCTTACTTCGCGAGGTTCTGGCGGAAGAAAGGATCGAACCGAATGTTGTATGAAAACGCCCCGCCGGATTATTCTAAGCCCACTTATGCCCGGAGCTTAGTTCTAAGGAGTCTTTCATAATGTCTCACCGAAAGTTGCTCGTCACGTTACTCACTTTACTCTTTCTCTCCGTCGCCATCACCCCTCGAACTCAGGCCCAAACCGAGGGTACCGCCGAATTGAAACGGCAAGTCAATGAATTATTGAAAGAAAATAAATACACTGAAGCCTTGCCGATACTCGAAAAGATCGCAGCAGCGGAACCAAACGACGGCAAAACTCAGGTTTTTCTTGCCTTTGCACTGATCGGTCAGTCAAAGAACACGAAAGACGACGCTGCACGCAAAGAGCTTCGCATCCGCGCGCGACAAGCATTCGTCAAAGCCAAGTCCCTGAATTATGACGAGCCCAAACTCGACGCGCTGATACTCAGCTTGCCTGAAGACGGATCTGATTCACCGGGTTTTACGTCAAACACGAAGGCGAATCAGTTAATGGAAGAAGGCGAAGCACTATTCACTCAGGGTAAAAATGACGAGGCGCTTAAGAAGTATGAGGAGGCGCTTGAACTCGATCCAAAGCTCTATCATGCAGCGCTCTTTTCCGGCGACATCTACTTACAAAAAGCGGACTACGCAAAGGCGGAGACCTGGTACCAGAAAGCAATCGCCATCGATCCGGATAAAGAGACTGCTTACCGCTATTCTGCAACGCCTTTGATGAAGCAACGCAAAACCGAGGAAGCGCGCGACCGTTATATCGAAGCATTTATAACCGAGCCCTACAACCGTTTTGCCCGCGGCGGTTTGATCCAGTGGGCCCAGGCAACACAGACTTCACTTGCTCATCCGGATATCACTATTCCCACAAACGTAACTTTTGATGACAAAGGCGACGTTAAGATCAACCTGGATGCCGGCGCTCTGCTAGGCGGCAAAGACGATGGCTCGTTCGCGTGGATCTCTTACGGGGCTACTCGTTCCGCTTGGCGAAAAGAAAAGTTTGCTAAAACATTTCCGAACGAAAAGACCTATCGTCATAGTTTAGCGGAAGAGGCAGAAGCATTGCGCAAGGTCCTTTCAATAGCAACTGCTGACAAGAAAGCCGAGAAACTTAGTCCCTCGCTAATAAGACTCAAGAAGCTGGACGAAGAGGGTCTGCTTGAGTCTTATATACTACTTGCACGACCGGATGACGGCATCGCCCAGGACCACCGAGCGTATCTCAAACAGAACCGAGATAAGCTGCGTCGTTATATGACGCAGTATGTTGTGAAAGGAGGAGGAAATTAGGTGTAGTTGTTTGCTGTCTGGCTTGCAAAGGGAAAGGTCGGGAATTGATCCGAGCGACCTTCTCGAAACGATGGCTGCCCACAGTAAACAATCTTTGCAACTTTGTATTCACGAAGACGAAGCTTACCGATGGACCAGTTGATTAAGATACGAGAAGTCCGAACGCGGAATTGAAGGTAAATCAAGGCTCCAAACCCAGCTCGTAGGTGTTGATGAACGACAAGAATTTCGATACTTCGATGATGTCTTTACCAGTGAACCTGATGCTATGGGCATCCGCCCGTTCTACGATGCTCAAATAACTAAGGACTTCCGACGGACGATAGTTCTTAAAACGGACCTCCAACTTGACCGGCGTAGTCAATTTGTAGGCTTTGAAATCTTTGATCCGGCTGACCGCCTTGTGGACCTTCTCACGAATCAATTGATAGGACGCTTCGGGCATGATCGTCTTGGCGGAATGAAAACCTGAAGCCCATTTCACTACCGCTCCCTCGATGTTGCCCAGTAGCGCCGTAGTTTCCTTGACCACGACATCGTCACCCGACACCATGATGACAGGCACGTTGAAATGACCTGCAATTGCGGCGTTGATACCAGCCTCAGACACCGAGAGACCGTTGAGTTTAACGTCAGCGAGTCGGGCACTTGACAGGGTGTGGGCGCGAACGCCTTCCGGATTGGTCGTACCCGAGTGATAGCCGATGAAAACTGCGCCGGCGAAAGTTGAGTCGATACCCTGCATCATTCCCAAAGGACGCGGCCATGAACGGACCATCAGAATGTCGCGTGGCAATTTCTCAATTAAGAGGTTTTGTCCGTTTCCATGCGAGTCGCTAACCACAATCTCCGTCGCCCCAGCGGCCAGTGCGCCCTGGATCGCTGCGTTGACCTCTTGTGTCATGAATTCGCGGAAACGTTGATATTCAAAACCTTGAGGTCCAAGTTGTTCACCTGAAACAACGCCGACTACACCCTCCATGTCTGCCGAGATATAGATCTTGAGGCGGTTCTGTTGCGCGTTGATGCTAACAACAAAGCAAAGTAACACCAATGGAACAACGTAAAGCCGCGTGTGACTCTTACGACTGGTCATGGCAAAGCCTCCTTTGGGGCGTGATACTACATGAAGAATCCGGAAGCTGCATATTAGTTCGCAAGCGAGCTCTAATTTTTGCGGCTGAGTTGTGGTTGGGTGGTTGGTCGCTTTCTCGTTTTCCTGTATTCTCCAATCCCACACACGGTTAAAATATTTCGAGAGATAAAATAAAATACAGGACCCACATCATGCGTTTGGATATGTATGTCTCCTTCATATTGATACTGGCGCTACCTTTTGTCGCTGCCGGACAAGTACCTAGGCCCGCGGACTTTGATGTCCTTATTCAAAACGGCACCGTTTATGACGGGACTGGACGAGCTCCCAAACGGGTCGACATTGCGATTAAGGGAGATCGCATTGTTGCCATCGGCAACTTGCGTCGGGCACGCGCGGCTAATGTGGTGGACGCGAAGGGTCTCGCCGTCGCGCCCGGCTTTATTAACATGCTCTCATGGTCCACAGAGTCTTTAATAGCTGATGGCCGATCGCAAGGCGAGATCAGACAGGGCGTGACAACGCAGATCATGGGCGAAGGCTGGTCGATGGGACCGCTCAATGAACGGTTGAAGAAGCAGGTGGTGTCCGAACAGGATGACATCAAGTTTGAGATAGAGTGGTCCACGCTCGCCGAGTACCTGAAGTATTTGGAGAGGCGCGGCGTTTCGCAGAACGTGGCTTCGTTTGTCGGAGCCACGACGATCCGGCAGTACGTTCTCGGTGATGCCGATGTGCAGCCAACACCAGCGCAACTTCAGGAGATGCGCGAACTCGTGCGCCAGGCAATGGAGGAGGGCGCGCTCGGCGTCGGCTCATCCTTAATATATGCGCCTGCGTTCTATGCCAGGACTGAAGAGTTGATCGAACTGTGCAAAGTTGCGGCTCGTTACAAGGGCAAATACATCTCTCACCTGCGCAGCGAAGGCAACGAGTGGGTTCAAGCCGTTGAAGAGTTGATTCGGATCAGCCGCGAAGCAGGATTACCCGCAGAGATCTATCACATCAAAGCTGCCGGTCGTCAGAATTGGGACAAAGTAGATAAGGTGATCGGAATAATCAATGGTGCGCGTCGAGCGGGATTAAAGATCACGGCCGACATGTACATGTACACAGCCGGCTCCACTGGGTTAAATGCCAGTCTGCCTCCCTGGACCATGGATGGTGGCTATGAAGCGCTCTTCAAGCGACTGGAAGATCCGGCTCTGCGCCAGCGGATAGCAGCGGAAGTGCGGACGCCAAGTGATAAGTGGGAGAATCTCTATCTCGCGGCCGGTTCTCCGGATCGCGTGCTGCTGGTCGGTTTCAAATCGGAGAAGCTAAAGCCGCTAACCGGGAAGACTTTGTCTGAGGTGGCGAAGATGCGCGGAAAGGATCCAGTTGAAACGATCATGGATTTGATCGTTGAAGATCGATCTCGTGTCGGTACGGTTTACTTTCTGATGGCGGAAGAGAATCTCAAGAAAGAATTACGGCAGCCCTGGGTTTCGCTCGGCTCTGATGGTGCATCGATGGCTCCCGAAGGAGTTTTCCTCAAATCCTCCACTCATCCCCGCGCCTATGGGAACTTCGCACGTCTATTAGGAAAATACGTACGCGAGGAGAGGGTGATCTCGCTCACTGAAGCAGTGCGACGTCTGACCGGGCTGCCGGCAACAAACCTTGGCCTCGATCGGCGAGGTTTTCTCAAGACCGGACTGTTTGCTGACGTGGTCGTGTTCGATCCGGCAACGATTGCCGACCGGGCGACATTCGAAAATCCTCACCAGTATTCGGTTGGCGTGAAGCATGTGTTTGTGAACGGAGTGCAGGTGGTAAAGGATGGTGAGCACACAGGAGCAAAGCCGGGGCGCGCACTCTGGGGGCCAGGTAAGATCAGATAGAAAGAAGCAATGTGACCCAGCGGTAACCAAGAGATATTTGGCGGCTATAGAATCACGCAACGCCGTTCATTTCCAGGTGCGAGAATTTACCAGTCCTGACATCGTACTTCTCTTTGCAAAGGGCGTGTCGCTTTTGACTGTCAGCTCCATCCCTTTGTTAGGCGGCGCCGCATTCCACTCCCGTTGCAATCGTGAATAGCGTGCGGGCTAGTCTCGTGCCATGAACATCCATCGATGTCCTTCCAGATCCTCAACTCGATAGCGTCGCGCTGGTGGCCCATCCTCCGGTTCAGACAAGATAACGGCTCCTGCGGCCTTAGCCCGAGCATAGTGCTCATCGACGTCTTCAACATAGACGAGAACCCCATCAATGATCCATGGCAGAGCGGACCAAGAGGCGGCAATCTTGCAGTTGCCGCGATGTTGCTTGGGGCCTTCATAGTCCGGTGACGGACTGGCCAACATGATTAGTCCATCCCCGATCGACATTTCCCCGTGAGAGAGCCTCCCATCGGAAGACGTGAAACGAGCTGTCTCCGTGAATCCAAACACTTCGGCCAGCCATTCTAGGGCGGCAATGCCGTCCTCATAGGTAAGGAACGGAACTACGTCTGGCACCTTGATCTCCCTTTCGCCATGTCACGAAGGTTTCGAACGGCAAACACGCTCGGCGGCTCTTCGCTTGCTACGGCGCAGGCTTCGCAGCACTCACCGGAGCCGTCGCACGACGAAATGATGTCTCGAGCGCGAGCACTTGGCATTCCAATACCGCTCCCTGGAACGTAAGCAAAAAGTCACGTGCACGCTGCAGAATGATCGCCGCACGTTCAACATCGAATTGGAAGTAGGGATGTGTATCGACGTCAGCAGCGCCTTCCAGTACGCCGCAGTCTGCCAAGTCCATCTCCAATAGGTGCCTTAAGATCATGCATCCCAGCGCCCATCCATAATCCTCATGCCGTTGGGCAACCTCTGCGCTCGCCTCGACGGCCAGTACGAGTTCGTCATCGAAATCGGGAAACTCGGCATCCTGTGGCTCATAGGTGTCACCGGTGTCGAATCGGCACAGAAGGTAGCGCGTCCATCCTTCCTGTCTACGCCGCAAGAGATGGTAGTCTCGCGCAAGCAGATCCAATTCAAGAGCGACGCCTTTTGTCAGGCGGCTGTCGATTGGCAACACAAAGACAATGATGCGACTGACCTGAAGCAGACCGATCAGTGCCTTCTGATCAACCGCACCAGGCATTGTTGCGCGAAACGCATCGAGATGGCCGCGAATAACGCGACGCATGTCAAGTCTGCCGCCCGCGCCTCGGTTCTGGCGCCACACCTCGTCGAGTTGCTGCCAATCCCAGTCACCGTACTGCCAAAAATGGAACCCGCACTCACCTAAGACACGCTCGACCATTTCTACGAGTTCCCGTTGCGAGGGGTCGCTAGCCGAGTGGATGAAGAACGCGTCCTTCACATCGGTCAACGGAGAGTCTCCTCTAGGACGAAGGATAGAGCGTGGACCATAGTCGGGCTCCCTAGTCGTGCAGGCCAACATGAACCCCGGCACCCCAGTAGGTGCTTGGTTCTTCTCCCTTTTGCCAGGCGTACTTGAGTGAGCGCCTCCCCGGGCCGATGGCCTCTAAAACGCTGGTTTTCGGAGGGCTATTGGCAGTTAAGCTGGCTCGCTCTTCATCGTCGATGGGGATGATCGTTCGAAAAATCGGGTCTTCACCATCCTTCCAGTCGACTGTCTCGGTGGTTACCTGGAGATAGCGCTGTGAGCAGGACGGGCAGTTCCGAATACTTACGATGTAATGTGATTCGTCAATCAGGTACTCTTCAATGGGTAGGCTCGTGACGGCCTTCCACGCTTTCGACGCTTCGGATGACCAACATTTGTCACAGCCACACTGACTCATCAAACAAGTCCCGCTTTTGTCTACGTCTAACGCTCGAATTAGCCGGGCGCGCATTCAATATACCAAGTTCCGTGATCGGCTTAATGATCGTCACGCCGTTGGCGAATGTTTCTCGCGGAATAGGCTAACGCCCGAATTAACCGGCGCGGGAGACAACGCCGAAACCATTCAAGTTAACGACGAAAGGCAGGCTAACTCCGCGTCCCGAAGAATGAGTTGTTAAGCGCGGCCGCAGAATATAAGTCATGGTCTCCGCCGGCCCTCTTGCAGCTGCGAAAGCTGTTGACGGGATGGAGACGACAACCACAACAAAAGCACGCTAACAGGCAGGAACGGCGCGCGAGACCTAACTCTTGATCCTGATGGTGCCGAGATTGCTCTCCTGGCCGCGCGCTTTTACTTTGATGGTACACGTGCCGGGCGCGAGGGCGTCAGGCAAACGAAAGACTACCTGCGCAAAGTTGGAGCTGATTACGGGCCTGACGTCTTCCGCCGGAAGATTGTAAGCTTCGTTATTACTCCCGGTCACATTAACTATGACGGCGGACGCGGTTTCGCCTTGTACTAACTGTAGATTAGTTACAAGGAGAACTACCCTCGTGTTTTTGTCAGGCCCCTGATTGAGCAGGTTGTGGGTGTTGACGACAGGAAACGGGTCTCTGGAAAATAGCGTCGCATCTAATGCGGCTGCTTCCTGGGCGCCTGATTCCGATCCATCCAACATCAGCTGGGGCGGGGGCAGCGTCTGGCCGCCAATCGTAGGCCTTAATACGAACAGTCCCTGTTCTATTCCGCCGACGATAACTATCCCGCTCGGGAAGAACGGGAAGTTGCTCCACGCGCCGTTGAACTGAGGCGCATCATCTACCGGGTAAACGTCGAAAAACGCCAACTCACTCAAGCCGGCCGCCCCGACATTAGTAATGTCCAGAATACGCAGGCCGCTTCGGTAATTTGCCTGGTAGGCGCGGCTGCCGCGTATGTAGAGGTTGTGGTCGATGGCCGAGCTCTGGCCGCGGTAGACGCCCGTCATAGATGGGGCATCGAGGTCGGCGACATTCCAAATGTAAGTGGTGGACTTTACGCCCGTATTTTTTTCGTCAAGCTCGTCGTCGAGTAAGAAGTGTTTGTGGTCTTCAGTCAGCCACCCCTGGTGCGTGTAGCCCACGCCCGCGTACGTGGTGCGGGATAGCTGCTTTGGCTCACTCTTGTTTGTTACGTCTACGATGGTCAACGTGTCCTCGTTAGAGCTAAAGCAGACCTCATGTCCCTGGTATTGCAAGTCAGGCCCGCGATAAGTGACGCATTGCGTTTCGTGAGTATAGCCGTCGTGGCCGACGCAACCAGCGAAGACCGGGGCCCCCGGGTTCCGTATGTCCACCACGTGCAGGCCGCCCGCGCAAGTGTCCTTGCTGCCCGCGGCGTAGGCAAAACCCGTCGCTTCATTTACGGCCAGCGTGTGGGCCCGCAGGAAGCCGGCGTAGTGAGCGTCTTCCGTGAAGGTGACCGGCGGTGCTGCCACGTTCCGCAGCCGCGTCAGGTTAAACACCTGCATCCCGTGATTGTCGGCTTCGCTCACGATGAAAGCGTGGTCGGCATACACCTTAACACTACGCCACACGGAGTCGACGCTGTGCCGCGGTAGATTCCCTAAATAAGTAGGTTGTTCCGGGTTACTGATATCGACGAAGGATGTGCCGTTGGAGCGCCCGACGATGGCATATTCCTTGCCCGTAAGAGGATCCGTCCATCCCCACACGTCGTTGACTGACCCTCCGCCTATGACAGTCAGGGGAAGGAAAGACGCCAGATCGACGTTGTGGCAAGGGAACGTTCCGGCCATCCCCCCGACACAAGGAGTCTTGCCCATGGCAACCAAGGCTTGACCATTTGGCTGTCCGTTGGGCCCGCCTCCTTTATGGGGTTCTTCATCGTGTACGGCTCGTATACTGAAAAACAAGCCGGCCGCGAGAAGGGCCAGGCACGCCCAAATACCGACGCGAAGTTTTTTAGAGGTCAGTGAAAACATTTTAGAACTGCTCACTCCAGGAAGCGTAACAAGGGGATCTCTGGGGAGTCTAAGCTCAGGCGCGAGTGGCTGTCAAAAAAAAGGCCCGGCGACTGCGGAGGTGATCACATCGGGAGCCCGGAAACTTAGTTTCTAAGAGTATACAAAAGAGTGTACTGATGAGACTTTTAAGTCTCATATCGACTTCACCCAAAACAAGCGCCTAACTATGTGTATCTTGATCCGGATAAAATCGGGAGCCAATTCGGAGCAGCAGGTGCTAGAGAAGATTCAATTCGAGGGCACGATCGCACAAAAAACTTGAGGCCATCTCGCGGGTGGCCTCTTGTTGGACTAAGGAATAATTCCTCCGCAGGTAGGACTCAAACTTGTTTGTTCTGCTGTTTGTCGGGGCTATGGCGTATCACTTCGTGCGTAGTGGAGATCACGACCGGGCGATCAAAGAGAGCCAGAAAGCTCTGGAACTAGAGGCAGCCGACACGTGGGCCCTCGGTGCTACGGGATTCGCTTATCTGTACAAAGGGGAGCCAACGAAAGCCCTGGCAGTGTTTCAAAAACAAAGGGAGTTAGAAGGTTTACCGCTATTTGCGTTAGAAGGCATCGGCAGATCATACGCGGCAACGGGAGAGCGGGCTTAGGCTTGAAGATAATCAACGAGTTGAGAGAGGCAGCTAAGCGAGAATACGTTTCGTCGTTTCCCATCGCCACCATTTATCTCCAACTTGGAGATAAAGACAAAGCATCGAATATCTGGAGAAGACCCATGAGGAGCGAAATACTAATTCGCTGTTCCTTCTTAAAACGGACAGACAGTTTGATGGGCTGCGGTCGACCCACGGTTCATGAAACTAATGCGGCAACTGAACTTCGAGAATCGAGAGCGCAGTACACGCGCAATGCTCGATTGTGTGAGACCCCGGCCAGTAGTCGAAGAAGATTTCTCGCGCAAAGGCGCAAAGACGCAAAGCGCTGCCGCGTTTCTAAGGGTTTTCTTTGCGCCTTTGCGCGAGAAATATCTCTTCCCATTGAGAGCCTTGGATCCATTTGAGCCCTTTTTGTGCAAAGCCGTGTCCAGCGAACTACTTCAAATCTTACCGTACATTTTAGCTGCCAGCGGTACTGGAGTACTGGCCGGCTTTTTACCTTTGATATGGTCACCCGGCGTACACGCGAGAAGCGCGGTCCAGCATTTTGCCGCGGGTGTAGTCATCGCCGCGGTCGCTTCAGACTTAATCCCCGAGGTAGAAAGGATCGGACGACCAGCGGGCATTCTCGCCGGCTTCGCAGCGGGCGGCGTCTTCATGATCGGCCTCAAGTGGTTGGTCCTCAGATTCGAAGAAAGAGGAAAGAGTAAGCACCAACTCCCGGTTGGTATTGCAGCCGCTGCGGCCGTCGACACCCTGGTTGATGGAGCTCTTATCAGCGCGGGTTTTTCAACCGGACAACAACTCGGTAGCTTGCTGGCAATTGCGTTGGCGATTGAGCTTTTCTTTCTGACAGTGTCGGTCGGTTCAGAATTTCATAAAACCAAAAAGAATGTATGGCTGGGTGTTGTTGTGACAACGGGAATTGCTCTGTTGCTAATAGTGGGAGCACTTCTTGGGTTCGTGCTCTTTCACGGCCTTTCTAAACCGGGGCTCGCGATTGTTTTGTCTTTTGGTGCGGCGGCTTTAATTTATTTGATTGCAGAAGAGCTTCTAGTTGAATCAATTGAGGCGGAAGAAAGCCTTTTTTCGACAGCGATGCTGTTTGCCGGTTTTCTCGCGCTGCTGGCTCTCAAGCTGATGACTCGAAACTAGATCATGGTCCATTTCTTTGATCGTGCGGAACAACGATGTTCTTTGTCGTCGTGGTCGTGTTGCCTGCCATATCTGTCAGAGTTGCAACGACGACATAGAGTCGGCCATCCAAATCTGCTCCGTTGCGACTCGCCTCGACCGCAAGCGCTTCACTCCAATTGCCCGAAGCTCCGGACAGTGTGCGAATCGGAAGAGTTAGAGGCGTGCCATATTCATCAGTGACAACGTAACTGACACTAGCCAACCCCGAGACTGAGTCGTTGCCCTCACCGTCAAGTCTCACGTTAACGATTTCATTGGTCACAGGCCAGATCACGGAAGGAGTTGCCGTTAATGCAAGTACGGGCGACGTTGTATCGATCTTGAGAGTGATGCTTTTTGCGGTTTCGCTATTGCTGGCGCGATCCGTCGATCGATATAGAATTGTAGTTATGCCTTCAGTGCTGAAGACGAAACTCCCGTTGTAAGGCAGCCACGTTTGTCCTCCGTCGGTTGAGTATTCAGTTGTAGCCACACCCGAGCAGTTATCCCCAGTGTTGAAAATGACTGTAGGCGCGGTCTTATACCAACCGTTGTTTCCAGTAGGAGCAGCCGGTTGCAGAACAGCGGTTGTTTCTGGAGCGACAATGTCTTGCTCAGCGTTCGCAACCAGTCCTGCCGCGACGTTAAAGCAGAAAAATAACGAATCCACTTGTGCTCGATACGAGCCGGGCGCCAGATCAACTGCACCGAAAAAGCCGCCACCGTCGGTCGCTGTCACTTTCGTAGTTTGCGTATCGAGGTTTTCAATGGTTACGGGAACTGTATCGAGAGCTGTGTTATCGGCGTGACGAGCTTCGCCTTTCACATGGCCCAGCGTTGCTGTGATCTTCCATGAAAAGGTTGGAATCGTTGCCGGGTCATTGAAGATTGGCGTCAATCCCTCAGGTTCATAACGCGAGAGACCATCCACGGATTTTCCGGTGGTCAATCCAGCAGCAAATTCCGCGAACGGGCGCGCCGGCGTCGTAGCCGGTGGAATCGCAAACGGATTATTCGTTACGGCGATGTTGGTGGTCGCCATTGAAAAAAAGATGACGCCACTCAGGTTGGTTGGACCAGCAGCGGGTATCAGTGTGCGACGAGTTTGTCGAAGACTGCCTTCAATAGCGTTAACGAATGAACCCTGACCGGTCATGCCCGCACGGTTATACAGATGACCACGCAGCCATGCGTCCCACTGATCATATTGCGGGCGCACCGCGGCCGTGTGTTCCGCTTTGTAGGCCATGGGAATAGCAATATCAATGATGCCTTCCTCGGTCCAGGCCCGCCAATCCTGATACACACGCCAGAAAGCTTCGGCAGAATTCCATGCACTCTCAGTTGAACCGATGCCGCCAAAGGCGATCAGCGCTGCGGAAACCTTCAAGTTGGGTTTGATGGCGAGCGCATTTAGATACACGCGACGCACGATGTTGGTTACCTGATCCCGTCGCCACTGGTTCCATTGCGGATTATTGGGAGCCGGCGGAGGACTGCCAGGCGAAATATTGAAGTGTCGCTGAAAACGTTCAACGCTGGTCGGGTTGTAGCTGATGTTTGTACCGGTCGTGGGTGTTTGACCGGTGATACCGATTTCAGGATAACGAATACGGTCTAGGTGCAGCCCATCGATATCATAATTCAGCACCAGATGATTGAGAACGTTGACGGTATGAGCGGCAGCATCAGGATGACCAAAGTCGAGCCAGAAGTCGCTCCCAAAACGGTGCCCCTGGAACGAAATTGCCGTGCTTCCGGGAGTTGTATCAGGAAGCAGAGTGCGCGTAAGCCAGTTATTTGGACCAGGTACAATCGTGTTTGTCGCAGCGTCATATCCACCGTGTAAATTGAAAACGTGGTTTGGATTTTCAGGTGGAAACAGATTTGGTGCGCGTCCCCAGATTGCGCTCATGATAACGAATGCGTGGACCTCAATTCCTTCCGCGTGAGCCACGTTGATTATGTCTTGAAGTGGATCGAAGCCTGGTTGGATTGGGACGCGGTCTCCTAATGGTTCAAGCGAATTGAGATACCATGAATCTCCGCGTCGTCGCACCTGAACGAAGATCGCATTCGCCTTCGCAGCTTTGGCGTTATTAACCACAGTCATGACATCAGTGTGGTTGTTGAGATTGGTATTAAACGTATCGACCCAAAACGCGCGGTACTCGCTTCTGACTTGTGCGTTGACTGAAGTGATTGTGAAGACTGTCAGAATTACGAGACAGGCATACTTTAATCCTTGAATTGTCATAGTGGTTCGGTGGCAGAATGGTAGTTGATTAAGTTCGTGGGGGAATGAGGCTTTAGTATCGCATGACGTTGATTGTTGTCAATTGATACCTGCTATCGGGTAGTGGGTCAGTTTAGATTTTGTTTCACGCAAGGACGCAAAGACAGCAAAGAGAAACGTCTGATTTTCTTTGCGTTTTCGTAGCGGCTTTCCGCCTTTGCGTAAGACATATTCCTAAATCCAGGCTTTCATTCGTATCTCAACGCGTCCAGGGGATCGACTTTCGTCGCGCGTTGCGCCGGGATATAACAAGCAAACAATGCAACTCCGGCCAACAAAACAGCTACGCCGATGAAGGTGATGGGATCAGTTGCGCTGACGCCGTAGAGCAAACTCGTCAACACTCTTGTCGCCGCAAACGCTGCAATTAGACCAAGGGCAATCCCGGTAAGCGCCAGTCTCATTCCCTGCCCAATGATCAGTTTGCGGACGCCACCAATCTGCGCTCCGAGAGCCATGCGGATCCCAATCTCGCGAGTGCGGCTGCCAACGACATAGGCCATCACTCCATACAAACCGATAGCTGCCAGCAACAATGCCAGCACGGCGAAAGCACTCGATAACGAAGCGAACAGCTTCGCCGGCGCCAACGGCAAACGCATGTGCTCCTGCATGGTCTTAACGTCCGTCAAGGGAAGGTCGGGATCGAGGGCTTTGACTTCTGAGCGCACCTGGCTGATTACCGCGCTGGGATCGCCGGCGGTGCGCACATGCAAAGTCAAAACTGCGCGATAGCGCTGACTCAGTGGTCGATAACTAAAGAACAAAGGCGCCTCTGCTAGCTGATGATATTTGATATCGCGCGCTACTCCGACTACCTCAAGGTAGTGACCCTGAGAGTCCATGCGAAAGCGTTTGCCAATGGCGTTGCCATCGGGCGCAAGGCGTTGCGCCAGCGTTTCGTTCACAATAACCACGGGAGTGCTCGACGCTGTATCGCTATCGTTAAAGTCACGACCACGCACCAGAGGAATGCCCAAAGTCTTAAAATAATCCGTAGCAACTGTGGTGTGCTGTACCAAAGAACTTTCGTCGAACTGAGCCGGGGTGGCTTCGCCTTCCACATAGAGCGGCGACGTGCTTCCGCCCTCGCTAAGCGGAACTGTCTCTGCATACGACGCCGAACGCACCTGCGCCGAGGCCCGGAGGCGCTCGAGCAATTGCTGTTGAAATACTTTTCCCTGCGCGACGTTGTAACCGGCAAGACCAAGATCGAACGACGCCATTAAACCGGCATCGGTACTGAACCCCGGCTCAGCATGCTGGGTATTGCGCAGGTTTCTGATGAATAGACCCGCCATTACCAACAAAAGCATGGACACCGAGATTTGGGTGACTACCAGAAGATTGCGGAGCGTTAGACGGCGGCGAGTAACGCCCAGCCTTATCGTTTCGTCCTTTAGCGCTGTTACTAAATCGGGCTTGGAACTTTGCAGGGCAGGCAGTAGTCCGAAGATAACACCGGTGGCCAGGGACAGCAGCAGGGTATAGGCGAAGACACGCACATCCGGAGTTACATCCGGAGAAATTGCATTCCCGGGAAAAGACTGAGGCAAGAGCGCTGCGAACAAAGTCGTGCCCCACAACGCGACGATTAGACCCGCCCCGCCGCCGATTATTGAAAGCAGCAAGCTTTCAGTCAGCATTTGACGAGCGATGCGCCAGCGTCCGGCGCCGAGGGACAGGCGCACCGCGATCTCTTTCCTACGTTTTACAGCACGGGCGAGCAGCATGTTGGCGACATTCGCGCAGGCTACAAGCAGCACCAGACTGACAACCGCCATTAGAACGCCAACCACCATGAGAGCTGGTGTGCGGCCTTGCGGAGGAACCATCAAGCCACGCGCCGCCAACACCGCTACAGTCCTACCGCCCCGTTCCTCTGGGCCGGAGTTGCGTTCGCGTCTTGCCTGGTGAAGTCGCGCGGCAATCGTCTCGACTTCAACCTGTGCTGCGCCAATGTTGGCGTCCGGCCGCAGTCGTCCCAACATCATCAACCAACCTTCATCAGGTGAACTAAGGGTGCGCGAACCCGGATTGGCGACGGGCTCCATCGCGAGGGGAACCCAGAGGTCGGGTACCGAGATGACCGTTGCCCCCACAAACTTTTCGGGCATTACTCCGATAACTGTGTACGGCCGCTGATTAAGGCTAACGCTTTTCCCAATGACGCTCGGGTCCCAATTGAAACTCCCGCGCCAGAGCGAATTGCTGATTACGACGACAGGATTTGCTCCGAGACGATCTTCTTCGCCGAGGAACGAGCGTCCCAGGGCTGGATTGGCCTTTAAGACATCAAAATAATTACCGCTTACAAACTCGCTCCAAACGCGGTTGGATTGGCCATTGACTGTCAGGCTCATCGGGCGCTGCGCATAGGCCGTCAGACCTGAGAACGCGGTGGCTCCATCTCGATAAGCGACATAGTCAGGATACGAAACCGCATTGCCATCCCAGACGCGGGCCAGCCGATCAGGTTCGGAAAAGGGAAGTGGTCGGAATAGCGCGGCGTTAACGAAACTGAAGATAGTTACGTTAACTCCGATTCCGAGAGCAATGGAAAGCACCGCCACGGCCGTAAAGCCGGGCTGCTTTACCAGACCTCTTATACCGTATCTGAGATCCTTGATTAGTGTGTCCATAACTAGTGGCACAGACTTTAGTCTGTGGGGTTTCTCTCTGTTCAGGATCAAGACTTAAATGGTAACAACACAGCTATTCGTATCTCAGCGCCACCAGCGGATCCACGCGCGTTGCTCGTCTCGCAGGAATCAGACACGCCACTAACGCGACCAGCGAAAGGCTGATGGGAACGAGGACAAAGGTCGTGATGTCGGTTGCTGTTATGCCAAACAACAAACTCGTCATCAAGCGCGTCAACGCATACGCTGCTACGAGTCCGAGCACGACGCCTACGGCTGTCAGTCGCATGAATTGGACCAACACGAGTCGCAGAACGTCTGTCGCGCGCGCGCCCAGCGCCATTCTGATCCCAATTTCCTGAGTCCGTTGAGCAACGGAATATGAAATCACACCGTAAATTCCTGACACCGCCAATACGAGAGCAAGCACCGCAAACATAATCAAAATCGTCAACGCAAAACGACGAGTGTCAACGGTGTCGCCAATCATTTCATCGATTGTTTGAACCTGATATACCGGCTGGTCCTTGTCCACCTCGCGAATCGCCGCCTGAATTGCAGGCAATGTACTCTTCGGATCGACACTCGTGCGTACCGCGACATTCATACGGCGATAGCGCCAGGCCAACTGCCCGAGGGCAAAATAGACTTCGGGTCTGGTTTCCCGGTCGAGCGTTAGCTGAGCAGAGTCTTTGACAACTCCCTTAACGAAAAACCAGGGGCTTTTCGAATCGGCGTTGCCGAGCTTGATTCTCTTCCCGAGGGGATCCTGATTGGACCAGTAGCGTTTGACCATCGCCTGATTCACAATCACGACCGGCGTAGCTTGTGGACCATCGTCAACCGAGAAGAATTGCCCTCCGGCTAACGGGATCTGGAGCGTGTTGAAGTAGTCGGCACTGACGGTGCGCGTGTCGATGGCTTGCGTTTGTGCACCGGCATTCGCGACATTTTCGACTGTGATCGGCAACTCTTCCGTGGATCCAAAAGGCGGGTGTGACATAACTCCCACGGCCTCAATTCCCGGCAAGGTCTTAACTCGATCGATCACCTGTTGAAAAAAGATCCCGTTCTGTGCGCCGTCTCCTGACTTCGCCGGCGATCGATTGATCCGCATAGACAGGACGTTTGACGTGCCCATGCCCGGATCGATATTCGTCAGCTTCGCGAAACTCCGGATCATCAAACCCGCCATCACCAGCAGCACAAGCGACAACCCTACTTCCGCAACTACCAGCACATTTTGCGCCCGGCGAGCACCACCACTGGCAGTTGATCGTTGACGCGATGCTTGCAGGGCCTCGCGTGTCTGTGTTCGGGATCCCTGAATCGCGGGCCATAAGCCGAAGATGAATGCGGTTACGAGCGAAACGGCTAACGTGAAGAGGAGTACCTGCACGTTCATCGTTATCTCGACGCCAGTCGGAAGTATGCCGGTGGGTATCAGTTTGAAAAGAAGTTTTGTTCCCCACGAAGCGATCAGCAGGCCGAGCCCACCACCTAGTAAACCCAGGACAGCACTTTCGATGAGCATCTGGCGGATGATGCGCGCGCGGCTCGCTCCCATTGCATTTCGAATCGCGATTTCGTGCGAGCGACTCATTGATCTGGCGAGTAGTAAGTTTGCAATGTTTGCGCAGGCGATCAGCAGCACAAGCCCGACGGCGCCCAACAGAATATAAAGAGCTCTGCGCACCGTGCCGAAATAAAACTGGCCCAGCGACTGCAAATAGATTCCTCGACCGGTGTATTCCGGGTTTGTGCCGCCAAAATCCTGTTCGTTTTGTCGGGCCAGGTTAGCGAGTGCTGCATTTACCTGTTGCTCGGTTGTGTTGGGGCTAGGGCGAGCCATGATCAGATAAGCACGGCCGTCGCGCGTGCGCTGGCTAAAATCAAACGGAAACGGAAACCACGCTTGTGATTCTTCAAATCTGAATTGCGGCGGCATCACACCGATGATCGTGAAAGGCTCATCGTCGAGCGATACTTTCTGTCCCAACACCGCTTTGTCACCACCGAACCGTCGTTGCCAGAGCCCGTGACTGATCACTAACACCCGCTCTCCCTTTGGACCTTGTTCATTGGGCGCGATGGTACGGCCGAGCAACGGCTCGACGCCGAGGATGTTGAAGAACTCAGTTGAGACTTTAGCGGCTGCGACTCGTTCGGGCTCGTAGCTGCCGGTGAGATTGCGACTAACAGGTTCGACCGCAGCGACACGTTCGAAGATCCCGCTATTAGTGAAGTCGACAAATTCGGGACCGGAAGATCGAATCTGCTCCTGAACACCGAGCTTCGGCAAACTCTGGCGCACAAAGAACAGTCGTGACGGATCTTTATACGGGAACGGATTCAGCACCACGATATTGACGATACTGAAGAGCGCCGTGCTTGCGCCGATGGCAAGCGCAAGAGTCAACACGGCGACGATCGTAAAGGAGGGCCGCTTACGCAGCATACGGAAGCAGTATGTTAGATCGTGCATGGCGATTTGATTCGACGTTATCGTTTAGCGTCCAAAGAGCTTCGTCCGAGAAATCAAACACGGATTGGGTCCATGCACGTTCAAAGGCTGTGCCAAAAGCTTTCAGCTTGTATTCTGAGGATTTGACGAAGGATTCGGTTGACGAACGGAATCGGAGAGTTTCGCTTGCGGGACTAATAATCCCACTTTCGAACACCATTTCAACAGACTCTTTTCACGCGAGCCCTTGTCTCTGTGGTTGATTTTTCCACAGGTTTAGTTAATCACAGAGGACACAGAGATTGCACAGAGAAAACCAAACTAAGACACTGCCATTCCCGAATTTTCGTTTACACGCTCATGGCATTTGCTACTCTGCGTGCCGCGCTCCAACAACCTACATTTCTCCCGCAGTTTTCACTCAGCCCGTGCGAATCTCATAACGTCGACATTGAACAGATAAACAGGAAGGCCGGAGTCTGATCCCAACGGCTCAACTGTTCTCGTCCAAAGTAGTTAAAAACAAGCTAGGCTTTTCTCTCACCTGATCGAAAGCATGAGGTGGTCCAACTTCCACCTTCCTAGACGATAACAGGCGAGTGCTGCCTTAACACGAACAAAGCCAAAGGAGGCGCAAATGATTCGTAAGATTTTGATCTTCACAGTTCTCTCCGTAGCCGCTGTGGCCGCCATAATCTCGCCGTTATGGAAGTCGGACGCAGCACCACAGCCACCGTCAACGGCATCTCCACAAGGTTCTGCTCGTCGCGCCCTGCCCAACTTTGATGTTCGCCTGACTGGCCGGCTCGAGTTTGATGACATGGACCTAAGCTCAACCTCCGGCAAGCAAGCGGCGATGCAGAACGCTCGTACGCGCTCTCGAGCTTCCGCCGTTGGGCAATTCCGATCCTCTCTCACAGCTGAAAAGGCTGAAAATCTTCGCGCAGTAATTAACGAAGCAGGGGCAATAAAGAATTTCTTCATCGATGGCGCCACTCTTTCAGAACCACGATCAGATACCGCCGATAACATTGCTCGTAAGTTTCTCGAACGGCATAACTCACTCTTCGCGCTTCCCGGCGCCGGTATTGAAGAGTTGAAACTGGAAAACGAAGATAACGACGGTGGAACTGTTTTCCTCAACTACACGCAGACTGTTGGTGGTCTAAAGGTATTTGAGGGACAGGTTCAAGTCGTCGTTAACGCGAACGGCGAAGTACTCAATGTGCGCGAAGGATTTCTGGTCGATGGCCCACCAATCCCACGCAGAGGAGCCATGAGCGAAGCAAAAGCGATCGCGAAATCCTTCGAACATGCGGGTAAAACTGTCTTCCCGAATTTTGTCGAGATCTATGCTCGACAGTCAACGACGGAACAGTCTCGCTTCGCAAATCCGCTGGATGTGAATCTCGAGGACGTACTCTCAGAACAGGTCGTGATGAGTGTCGCTGGTGAGAGTCGTTTAGCCTGGCACGTCTTTGCGGAAGTCGGCCCGGAAGAGTGGTACGAAATTCTACTCGACGCTCACACGGGAGAGCTTCTGCTCCGACACAACCTCTATCTGTTTGAAGCGCAAGGCACGGTTTACACCGAAGCGCCTGACAAGGGCGCACGCCAACTCATTTCATTCGTCGGAGACACGGGGATCAACACGGCCGCCGGCTGGATGGGAACTTCGACAGTAACCACTGGCAACAACGTCGAGGCGTATCTTGATAGAGATGCCAACAACACCCCGGACAGTACCACCGGTTCCGGACTCGTCAATGGTCACGCATCAGCAGCGAACCAGGATTTCACCTTTCCCTTTTCCACTACAGTCGACCCAAGGACGCAGCAGGCGGCTGTTGTGACGAATCTTTTTTACTTCAACAACATCATGCACGATTTCTCGTACAACCTCGGCTTTACGGAGACAGCGCGCAACTTCCAGGTAAACAACTTCGGCCGTGGCGGTACCGGAAACGACTCAGTTCGAGCGGAAGCCCAGGACGGGTCGGGAACAAACAATGCAAACTTCGCGACACCGCCAGACGGTTCTCGTCCGCGGATGCAACAGTATTTGTTCACCTCGCCCAATCCTGACCGTGATAGTTCGGTGGATGGTGATGTTGTGTTCCATGAATACGGACACGGGATCTCAAACCGGCTAATTGGCAACGGCAGTGGCGGCTTGAGCGGTACACAGTCAGGCGCGATGGGTGAGGGTTGGTCTGACTATTGGGCCATCACGATCAACAACGATGGCGCCGTTGGCGACTACGTCACCAATAATCCTAACGGCATCCGGCGTGCTGCTTATTCTGTTCCCGCCGCAGCCGTGCACGACTCTTACGCCGACCTCGGCTTCGGAGTTCACGCTGACGGCGAAGTCTGGGCGGCGACTCTGTGGGATCTGCGCACGCAGCTTGGTGCCACAGTAACAGACCGTCTTGTGCTCAACGGGATGAAGTTCACACCTACTCGTCCATCATTCCTCAACGCCCGTGACGGTATCCTTCAAGCCGATCAGAACCTGAATGGCGGAGCAAATCGCTGCGCGATCTGGACAGTGTTTGCACGTCACGGCATGGGCGTGTCGGCAGTGGGTAATGACGGTACAACTCACGTTGCCGCAACCGACCTGCCGGCGGATTGCGGAGGCGCTTGCTCCTTCTCGATCAATCCAACGAGCGCGAGCTTTGCAGCGTCGGGTGGATCAGCAAGCGTGACGGTGACTACGCAAGCGGGTTGCAATTGGACCGCGGTGAGCAACAACTCGTTCATCACTATTACATCCGGCGCCAGTGGTTCTGGTAACGGCACAGTGAATTACTCAGTTGCAGCAAACGGTTCCACTGCTAGAAGCGGTTCAATGACGATTGCGGGTTTGACGTTCGGCGTATCACAGGCCGGTATTAGCGGTGGGTGTACAAACGCGATCGTTAACCCTGGATTCGAAACCGGTACCACGCCATGGACAGTTAGTGGCCAGGTCACGCGCAGCACGGGATCGTTCCCACACAGCGGAACTGCTTACATGATCCTTAACGGCGTCAATAGTTCCACTGGGACTCTGTTCCAAACGGTAACTGTTCCGACTAACGGTTGTACGAACCTGCAGTTCTGGCTAAACATCACAACCAACGAGGCCGCTGGAGCCGCAGTTTTCGACCGTCTCTTCATTGAAGTGCGAAGTACGTCGGGAACGTTGCTCGCAACGCTGGCGACGTTTAGTAATCAGAACAGCGGCACGGCGGGAGTGTACGTCTTGAGAGGACCGTTCAATCTCAGCTCGTTCGCCGGACAGACAGTGCGGATTCAATTCCGCGGCACCAACGACATCACGTTGCCAACGATATTCAGAGTTGACGACGTGTCACTGCAGTAACGTTTAGATCAAGCGCAAATCGAGAGCGGAGCTGTTCGAACGTCTCCGCTCTCGATTACTTTTATGTCGCGCAGTGGCTTTGCACAAAAAGTCTTATGCGGAGAAGATTTCTCGCGCAAAGGCGCTGCCGCGTTTCTAAGGGGTTTTCTTTGCGCCTTTGCGCCTTTGCGCGAGAAACATCCCTTCCCATTTCAGGCCATCATCTGGCATAAAAACCACGCTTCGTTCTTGCCATGGCGGCACCCTGTTTCACCTTCACGCCAACATTCCGCCAGTTGCCGTCGTAGTTTTTATCCGCGGGGTTATATGAAACGCTGTAGAGTGTCTGGAGTTCTGAAGCGACGCGCTGATAGACACCGTCGAGATCTTCAGCACGATCAGCTTTGAACAATGTGCCGCCAGTTTCATCCGCTATTCGTTTCAGTTGCTCGCGGGCCGTTACATACGATTCGTGAGTATCACTGCCACGCATTCTGACAGTCACTTGATATTCAGTATCGAAGTAGATTGGATAGATTGTTATTTCATCCTGGCTGATTCTCGCGAATAACTCGTCAAAAGGATGCTTGGGTTCGTAATCCTCATTTGAAAGTGAATTGTCCACACCATCCGTCATCATCACTATGGCTTTGCGGTGCTCTTTCACCTCTTTGAAGAGATCGAGTGTTGACCAGGTGGCATCGTAAAACGCGGTTCCAGAGGAAAGATTCTTGGTTTTGTCAATTCGCTCTTTCAAGGTTCGTCTATCGCAAGAGAAGTCACAAATAACCATAAACCTTCGGGTGAAGGCGGCAACCGCGATTGGCGTGTTCGGACTTAGTGTCTCGATAAACTTTTTGGCGGCTTTCTTTATGATCTTCCAGTGTTCCTTCGTACTACCGCTCGCATCAAGTAACAGCACTACAGACACCGGCGATGTGACGGGCTCAAATCTGACAACTTGCTGTTCGATGTTATTTTCAAAAATCTGAAAGTCGGCCTGCGACAAATTGGGGATCAATTTACCCGCACTGTCGGTCACTCTTACGTTTAGATTGACGAGTCGACTGTCGATTTTGATGATGTCGGCAACAGGTGGATCGTTCGGGTCTATCAGAGTAGGCGGCTTTGGTCCCGCTGAACTTCTGTTTTCTGAATCCGCGCGAGCAGCACCTTCATTCTGACTTGAGAAGGATGTGTTCATTAACGGCGGTAGATCTATTCTGCCCGCATCCTTCGCCATCGTTGCGTCTGCCCTCGCTATCCGACCTGCTTCGTCAGCGATAAGTGAAACGGAACCACGTGTACTGCGGACGATAATCGGTGTGCCACCGCGGCCTATCCGGCCGTCGAGGCTATGCGAATTGATCGGGCCGAAGGCGTGCACGTCCAGCTGCGAGCTGATCGTTCCGTCAAGTGACCTCAATGACAAATCGGTGTTTGCCGATTTTGGAAGTGAAAGCGAAATAGCTCCTGATTCGGTCTGCACCGAAAGTGCATTCGTTATGCCTCGAATCGCAATCATTTCAGAGTCACCCCTGACCGCTAGGCTAACTTCACGGGGAACAAATACCAGCAAATTGATCGGTGGTTCGTTTCTGTCTTCGCGAACCTGGATCTTCAGGTTTGTGTCACTCACCTGAAAGTGAATTCGAGCACCGATGGGAGTGCCATCAGCTTTGGTATTGCGCGAGGCGGAAACGCGAATACGGTTGCTGTTCCACGTTTCAACCTCTGTGCGACCGTTTGCATTTTCGATTTCGATCGCGGCAAATTTTTGCGAAAACGTCTTTTCGTAAATGGTATCGCTGACCACCCGGGCCTGAGCTGGAATGGTTGAGTTGAAATAAATACAAAACTGCGCAGCGATCAAGAGAATCGGCAGGAAAGAGGTTCTTCGGGTTTCCATAAAGTCTTCCTTTTTAGGCTTAAGAAGCGAGACGTCCTGTTTTGCGGACTATCCCTGGGAGAGAAACGCAGATTAGTTGACCTCAAAGGCAATGACGCAAACGGTGCCGCGAGTGTTAACAGGAATTCAAGAAAACTGTCGGAAACTCACGCTCTCCATTACAATATGGACTCAACTTGAGTTTAAAATTCTCTGTGCAATCTCTGTGTTCTCTGTGTCTCTGTGGTTAGGTTTAGCCGAGAATTAGTTCACCACAGAGACACAGAGAACACAGAGATTGCACAGAGAAGAAATGCAAATCAAGACACCACCCTGTTCAACGTGAATTCAGGAGGAATCAAGATGACGCTTAAAGAGTTCTATTTAAAACGTGCAAAGGCAGAGATACCGGTCTTTCTAAAAGTACTCAACGCGTTGCCCAAAGACCTTAGCTACAAACCGCATGATCGCTCACCGTCGGCTGAGCAACTCGCCTGGACCGTGACTTATGAAATGAAGGCGTTAATTGATGTTGTTAATACTGGCAAATGCGATTGGGAAAACATCACGCCCCCGGGTCTGGATGAGATGATCGCGAAGTATGAGAAGTGGTCGACCGAGTTACTCGAGAAGGTCGCTGCGCTCGACGATGCATCCCAGGTCAGGAACGCACAGTTTCTCTATCAGGGACAGGTCGTAATGGAGAAACCAATGATGGAGTTTCTTTGGGACTTCATGTTTGACGCGATCCATCATCGTGGGCAGTTGAGTGCGTATCTCCGACCGATGGGCGGGAAGGTCCCCTCGATCTACGGACCGTCGGCCGATGATCCTGGGATGTGATGAGGCGGCCGCGGCTTTGCACAAATAGTCTTATGCGGAGAAGATTTCTCGCGCAAACGCGCAAAGACGCAAAGCGCTGCCGCGTTTCTAAGGGGTTTCTTTGCGCCTTTGCGCCTTTGCGCGAGAAATATCTCTTCCCATTGAGGACTGCCAACTAACTGCGAACTTTTTGTGAACGCGTCTAGTATATAGACGCACCTTCCTACGATAGTTGGAGAAAACGAATAACGTTCTTATGCTCAGTAATACTTTTCATGACGTACGCTACGCATTGCGATCTCTGATCAGGCATCGCAATTTCACCGTCGCCGCTCTCCTGACCCTGGCGCTGGGTATCGGGTTAAACACAAGCATCTTCACGTTACTATACTCGGTAGCACTTCGTCCCTTGCCGGTGAAGGACCCCGATCGCGTGGTAAACGTCTACCAGATTCTCGGCGGAGAGTTCGATCGTCAGGTCCAGGGTAACGTATCCCTGCTTTCTTACCCTGAATACTTGAACTATCGAGATCGTGCTGCCGGCATTTCCGGTCTGGCAGCCTCGGCGGACATAGGACTATCCCTTTATGGTAGCAACGTTGAAAGAATCAACGGGCTAATGGTTACCGATAATTACTTTTCGCTTCTCGGAGGCGGAAGTGCTGTCGGCCGCACCTTTGTCGATAAAGAGTTTGGCGAATCTAGCCAGGCGCCTCTTCCGAGTCCGGTCGCCGTGCTTAGTTACGGTTTCTGGCAGCGAAGGTTTGGATCTGATCCGAGTGTAGTCGGCACTTCGCTCACGCTAAATCGCCAGCGTTTCACCGTCATAGGAGTTGCCGCCCGCGACTTTCACGGCGCCGAAATGAACATTCCCGATGTCTGGATTCCAGTAACGATGCAGCCCGCGGTGATGCCAGACAATAAGTATCTCGACCTTCCCAACTGTAGCTGGCTCAATGTAGTTGGGCGACTAAAAGATGGTGTCTCTATTCAGCAGGTCCAGGCAGAGATGCAACTGGTCGCGTCCCAGATGGACCAGAACTATCCCGGACGAAAGACCAAGGTCGATGTAATGCCCGGGTCGTATCTGAACTCTCCCGAAGTTCGCAGCGAGGGATTACCCGTCGCGCTCCTTGTGATGGCAGTGGTTGGCCTGGTCTTACTGATAGCGTGCGCAAACGTGTCGAACCTAATGCTGGCGCGTGCGGCAGCGCGTCGAAAAGAGATCGCAGTCCGACTCGCGCTCGGCTCGAGTCGCTGGCGATTGATCAGATTTTTGCTGACGGAAAGTGTGTTGCTCGCAGTTCTGGGTGGTCTCGCCGGATTAGTTCTATCAATCTTATTGCCACCCATCTTGTTGTCAATCATTCCTGAGGCTGGTCTGGATGTTGACTTCAAACCAAATGCAACTGTCTTTGGTTACATGTTTTTGTTGTCGCTGATTACAGGTGTCGTATTCGGGCTTGCGCCCGCCATCGAGTCAACGAAAACAGATTTGACTTCAGCCCTTAAGTCGATCAGATCAACTCGCGTGTCCTTATCGCGCTTGCGCAATTCGCTTGTGATTGGTCAGGTAGCGGTGTCGCTCGTACTTCTGATTGGAGCGGGTTTGTTGGTAAGCGTTCTGCTGCGGGCTCATTCGACTGACGTCGGGTTTGATCAGAAGAATCTGGTTGTCGTATCTGTAGATCTCTCAACGCAGGGTTATGACCAGGCGCGTGCTGCGTCACTCTATGCGCAACTCGCCGAACGTCTGAAAACATTGCCGGGAATCAAATCTGTGAGTCTTACGGAGGTGGTGCCCTTTTCCGGCCGGCGCGACGTGCCCGTCGAGGTCGAGGGCTATGGAGCATCAGTCGGGGTAGGCGAAAACGTGGTGACTCCTGAATACTTTCAAACGCTTGGGGTTCCGCTGCGGCGCGGCCGCGAGTTTACTGAAGAAGATGCTCGTAGCGGAGAGTCGCCTGCGGTTATTAGCTTCGCGATGGCCAATCGTTTCTGGCCCAACGTCAATCCCATAGGCCAACGCTTCAAAGACAGCGAAGGCGTATCACACGAGATTATTGGTGTTGTCGCCGACATAAGCAGCAGACAAATTGGGATTGATGGTCCTGTCTACTACCGGGCAGCAACATTGGCGAAGTTAACCGGTCATAGTTTTCTGCTGCGAACAAACGGGAATCAGGGCGGTGTGGTGAGCTCAGTCAGAGAGGCGATGCTTTCTTTAGATAAAGACGTCTCTGTTTCGGTAGAACCGCTGGAGGAAGGCGTGCGGCGCATGTTGGAACCGGTCCGAATGGGCGCGTGGTTTTCCGGATCAGTTAGTCTGCTGGCATTGCTGATTGCGGCGACTGGTATATACGGCATGTTGTCGTATCACGTGGTCGAGCGTACAAGCGAGATCGGCATTCGGATGGCACTCGGTGCACAGCGGAGCAACGTTCTACTTTTGATTGTGGGCGACGGCATGAAGCTCGCGGGGATAGGCACAGCAATCGGCGTGGCAGGTGCGATCGTGCTTACAAAGTTGATGTCAACGATGCTGTTCGGCATCGTCGGGACAGATGTATTGACATTCGCAGCCGTGTCGACGGGCGCACTCGCAGTTGCGTTACTTGCGTGCTACATTCCCGCCCGACGCGCAACGAAAGTAGACCCGCTCGTTGCGTTACGCGACGAATAAAGCCGTCGCATTTCGATCCAGTTGTCGCACCTTCTGCAAGTACTTTACGACGCGCTGCTCCAGTTCCTGAGGGTACATGAATCCCAGTTGCTCACCGACTTCGGTAGCGACGCGACGCATTAAATCAATCGATCGAAAGAGTGCGTCCCAATTGTGTTCCAACTCAGCTCCGGTATAAGTGCTTTCCAATTCAGTCCACAAGTCGGGTCGTAAATGCCGTTTCAATCTGCGACCGTACGGTCCGAACTTGATTGACCATTTCTGACCGATTTCCGTATGCCATTCCAGCATCGGCCGCAAATGCTCTTGTTTTAACGAGTGATCGAGGATGTGTTTTGCGGCCATCATGTCGTCACGCCAGAGAAATTTTGCGACATAGGTCGTATCAAGAAAAAATCCCTCCAGCAATTCCAGGTAGTGCTTTTCGGTCGGCGGCGTCGGGATGTATCCTGAATAGGTTGGTGGTCTAAGGTTAGTCGTCAACTGGTCTTTGTCGAGTAAGACTTTGTACCCGGCATCGAACTCGCTGGTCAGGCGTTCGTTGTTCGCTATCCTTTTAAGGAGTTCCACCGGCCAGAGGCTGAAATCGATTTTCAAGCCGTTCTCGTACTGAACGACAGACGCTGATCTCAGTAGTCCGTCTTCGGCGATGAGTGGATCGCGGTAGACGGCCAGTACTGGCCCAAAGACTTCCAGCCACGATCGATCTACATGAAATGGTTCGATAGCTCGCAGAGCCAGAATCACGTCATAGTCCGAAAACAGATCGACAGGTGCATTAGGGATGGCGCGGGAGCTGGTGAGGACCACAGCCCGAACTAGATCCTGCTGGTTGGCCCAACGGATCAAATGTTCTACCACGTTGTTAGTGCTTGTATTACTGCTCAATCGACATTCTGCCTTTCTTCCGATTTAAAATGCTCGGCGTAGTTACGAGCGCTGTTGAAGGCCAGAACCAAAGATACGGCAGAGACAGGCTTTGCCTCAAAAGTCCTTGTTCTGGGATTTCTCTGTGCAACCTCTGTGTTCTCTGTGTCTCTGTGGTGTATTTTGCTCGGAATTCATCAACCACAAAGACACAGAGAACACAGAGGTTGCACAGAGAAGAGCGCCATTGTGACTTTTTAGTGCAAAGTGCCTTCGATCAGTAAACATTGGCTGCTTTGGTATAAACTTGCCCCGGTCAATAATAGAAGATGAGGTAAGTTATGGCTCGTGGCTGGGAAAGCAAGGCGGTTGCCGACCAAATCGAAGAAGGGGAATCACGCCAACAGGAACGGTGGAAAACTGAGGCTACAAGGGAACAGCGAGTGCTGAAGGAGCGCCTCGACTCGCTGCAGCTATCCAGATCGAGATTGCTTCAACAACTCGAGCACGCCAGGCACCCGGCACATCGCAACGTGCTACTTAATGGTTTGAAGGCAGTTGAGAGAGAAATCGACGAAGTTTCCGTTAAGGTTCCTTAACCGGCTTTGCGAGAAACTAGTTCCAAACAAATTTTTTTATAAAAGAGAGACCAGGGCAGATCGTTTTTGTGCAAGACGCCAACGGGCGGACAACGGAGTTGGTTATTCATGTCAACGGACAGGAAATTCACCTGAAGCGGCTCTAGCTGGGATCCTCGGAAACGAATCGTTTCGCAATCATGCTCAAATCCTTGTCGCCCTTCCTGACAATCTGACAATCTGCGACAGCACCTCGTTGGACATCTGCTGCATCATCTGGTCCTTGAGTTTCGCTGATTCAGCAATGAGGGGAATTGCTGCCTTCATCGCGTCTACACCACCCTCAGGATAATTGCCAGTCTCTGTCAGCTCATTCCACAACATTAGTAAGTGAGCCGCGTCTAGAGATGGCGTCATCAGCGCCAAGATCTTTCTGATACTGCTACCGGGCAGGCGGGAAACCATGGATTAATATACGTCATCTGATTTCCAACCAAGCGCGCTAAACCATACTCAAAAATTGTTTGAAAAGAAAAAGTAATCTACGAAATTGTGGAGGATTATTTGATGTCTAAGACTACTTTCAGAATTCTTGTTTTCGTCGTAATCCCGGTGTTGCTAATGGTCCAGGCGAGCTCTTCTCTCACGTTCGGACTACATCCTGGAAAATCGCCTCAACCTGCTGAAAAGTTTCGACACGCTGTTACTCGTTCTGAGGACGCAGGCAGAATCATGAGCATACTGGCGCAGCTCCCCGACAGTGGAATGCCCAAAGAGCTGATCGACCGGGCAGAAGCGATCGCCGTGTTTCCTAAAGTTGTTAGACACACGGATGTTATTACTCACGTCAGTAAAGGCTACGGTGTAATTAGCGCGCGTCAGGACCAGGGTTGGACGATGCCGGCTTTTTACCGATTTCGTGGTGAAGGTTTTGGAGGTCCCTTTTCGGATCCGGATGCCAAGTGCGTCATTCTCCTCTTTATGAATAAAGACGCCCTGAGCTGGTTTGAAAAAGGTGGCGTGCCCTTGAAGAACGAAAGAAAGGCTGTTGAGGGACCAGTAGGAGCCATTACTGTAGAGCAACGAAAGGAATTGGAGAACGTACCGATTCTCGCCTATTCATATTTTAACGGCGTACTTAAGGGCACCGCATTCGGAAAGAGCTTTTGGAAGTCGTTTAGCCTGAATCCCGACAACAACATCAACAAACCCGTGTATGGCGTGAAGGGGCGTGAAGTGCTGACGGGGAAAAACATGGATCCCGCCAGCGTCCTAACCGGCATATCCGCGTATCGCGATGTGCTGAGCAAATACTACGGCCGCACTTGATTTAAGAAACAGTTGTATCCACTTCGTGGCTACTTATCTACGGGACTCTTCTGTGCCCGCAAACCCGCCCCCACAAACCATTATCTAGACAAATCACACGTCTGCAGCCGGGTACGGTAAAGCAATAGGTACGGGCAGTGTTCCATCTACGTGCTTGCGAAGGGCAGCGTCGCAAACAGCGAAGCCCCAGTTAATGATTTTCTCCTGCAACGTGGCGTCGAGTGCCTTCAAACGAGTTGCGACCGCTGCCAGCTCTAGCGTTCGATCAAACGAGCAGTCGATCGCGTCAGGCAGACCGTAATCGGCAATGTTGGTTCGGATGCCCCAGTATGCGCCTTTGCGCACTGATTGTTTGTAGGAGTCGATAACCTGTCTCTTACGCAGACTGCGAACCTGATTATCGATGATATTCAGTATGCGATAGGAGTGCCGGGCCCAATCGCGTTCGGGGTCGCCCTCGTCATCCACGGCGCCGCCGCCGTCGCTGACCAGGATCGTGTCGTAACTCTTCCATGCCGTCTCTAAACCGAGATTGTCGTAGACGCCGCCATCCGTGAGGACCACGTTGGTTCGGTACGCATCGTCTGTAAGAACAGCAGGCGTGGCGGGATCGAAGTCTGAAGGGTCCAACTCGAGCTGGGCGGGGGAAAGGAAGGGCGGAAAGGCGGAAGACGCTGCAACTGCAACGGCGAGATCAGTCGTTGGGTCCTTGATCAGGCCGACGCGGTAGTCGCCCATGTAAGGGCGGCTAAATCGCCAGAGAACTTTTGTCTGCACGTTGGTGGCATTGATTATGAACCGTGGTCCTTCGTGATCGGCGGGCAGGTCCTGTAGCGTTGCGTCTCCGAAGAGATGGTCGCGATAGGCTTGGGTAACTTCGTCTGAAATGCTGCGACGTGGCATGAGTATGCCTGTAATGATCGAGCCTTGATCGATCGTGTTGTTTGCAAATCGCCTGATTGGCCTGGTCAATAGCTCTTCGAGGTTGCCGGCGACGCCGTTATCGTTGAAGCTGAGATTTTTCCACGCTAGGGCGAGGACACCCGCGGTGATTGATCCGCCTGACACGCTCGAGACGCGCGCCAACTTCTTCAGAAACCCGAGTTGATTCAGTCGCAGCAGAGCGCCGAGGTGAAAAATCATAGCCCGATAGCCGCCTCCTGAGAGACACAGAGCGATACCCGGGCGTGGGCCGCCAGTTGGCTCTGGGGTAACGCTGTGGACGGGTTGAATGCTTTCAGGAGTAGTTAGGTTAGGGCTTGTATCTGTCATGGCGTTTACCTCGATGATCAGGTGGTATGACTTTGAGAATTGAAGGCGGCGTGATGATTAGCGCTCTTTGCGCGGGTATGTTCAGTTCGATTTCGCGAATGGGTAGTGACCTAATTTCATTTCTCTGTGCAACCTCTGTGTTCTCTGTGTCTCTGTGGTTACCAGGAATGCGGCATACATCAACCACAGAGACACAGAGAACACAGAGATTGCACAGAGAAGAATTCAAACCAGGGCACTGGTCGAAGGACTCAAGTTTTTCATTCCTACCATATATGATAGGAAGTGGCCTTTCATTTCATATCAGTGCTTACTGAGAATAACACTTGAAAGACAGAACACGACTCAGTTTGTGTTGCGGCCGGCTAACTTCTGGTAATCTCAGTGACCTGCCGCGCTCATCCGCGAGTCAGGATCCCTGTCGCTACGTGGCGGGCAAGAGCCATGATTGTCCAGGATGGATTTACTCCCGGCGCTGTCGGAAACAAGCTGGAATCCGCGACGTAAACGTTTGTTGTTCCAAACACACGTCCTGACGAGTCTGTCACTCCTCGTTGTGTATCGGCGCCGAATTGGTTGCCGCCGCTTGTGTGATCCGAGTAGGAAAGTAAATCGTTGTAACTGAATTTGAGTTTCTCAATTTTCTCAAGGTCGGATTCTGTTTCTATTACGGGAGGACGCAACAACGGCAGAAAAACGCGACGCGCTCCTACCGCCAGCAATCCTTTGGCAGCGATCGAGAAACATCGCCGAAACGATTCAATATCGTGTTTGCTCTCCTCAAAATTTAATTGCGCCTGGCCGTCTTTCAGCACGATTCGAGACTTCGCCGGATCGTCTTTAACCGTTACTGTCAAACTCATCGTTCGGTGAAACTGCCGCATAATCTCGAAATGCTCTTGCGGCGGAAGGTGCGAGACAAACGATGCCAAACTTGCCGGGTAAAGAATACTCGCCAACCACCAGAAATGATGTTCTTTTAGAAAACCAAGAAAGTTGTAGATCGCTGGAACACCGTTGTACGGAACGTATTGGCCGTTTGCGACTGTGCCGCGAGTCGTCATAGCCTCATCGAACAGAGCAAACACTTGTGCGTGAGGTTGCAGGTAGATCTTTTGCCCGATCGAATGTCGATTGGGAAATCCAGGACTGCGCAATAGTATAACGGAAGAGAAGAACGCGCCGGCGGCAACAATGATCCGCCGCGCTTTAATTGTCGTGATTTTGGTTGCGCTGCGACTGACAGCGTCTCGCGGCGACACCGCAATGCCGAAGGCAGTCCAACTTCCGTTTGCTTCCTCACCAAGCACAGACTTGACCTCGCAATCAGTCAAGACGGTTAGATTGCCGGTCGCGAGCGCCAGCGGCAGGAAGCTGTTGTTCATATTGCCTTTCAAATCAACACCACACCCGAAATTGCAAAGTCCGACTCCAGCGCACATGCTGGTATATCGATTTACAAGTACGAGATCGTCCGGCTTGCCGAGCGCGTGAGCCATTTTCCGCACGACGGCGTTTGGTCGATTTTCCAGATCACTTGTCTGTCGCGTAACGGACATTATCTCGGAGACGTGCTGATAGTGAGGTTCGAGAGTCTTAGCATTGATTTCATTTATCCCGCTCTGCTCATGCCACTCGTCAAAAACAAATTGTTTTGGTTTCATCGCGACTGCGCCGAAAACCATGCTGCTGCCACCAAGCGCAGATCCCTGATAGAGCACGGTACGATAACCGCTGGTAGTCTCGACATGACCGAACCTGTTCGACATATCGAGTACACGAAAGTTTATCTGTTCCGCCGGAATGAACGGCCCTTTCTCGACCAGCAAAACTTTAAGACCTGCCTGGGCCAGTGTGGCGGCAGTGACTGCGCCGCCTGGGCCTGAGCCGATCACGCATGCATCGTAGACGGTCATAAACACATGCCGATGATTCTCCGAGGAGTTCAAATCGCGAGCTGAAACGATGTGTCGCCGGTGTTCGTCGGTCAGTTTTCTGATCACGTTCTTACCTCTGCGTCATTGATTAACGTAAGCGCTCGCTCGTCTGCCCAGAATGCGATGAGGCAGAGCGACGACAGTGTGCGGCCCATTTTCCGAACCAGCATGAATCGTGAACCTCGCGCTTTGAGCGCAACTTTTTCGTCTCCATAAAGAAACGAGACCCGTTGAGCCCAGGTAAGAAACCGAGTCACTTTCCGGCGATGGTCCGCGCTGCCATTGCGCAGCAAATGTTCGACGTTTTCAGCCACGTTAATGCCGGTACTCTTTAGTGCCATCGGTGGTATCAGAGTGGCGGCGACGGCATCGAGAAACTGCCGGCCGTTCCTGCCCAATGAGGTGTTTGGTGCAACCGCAATTAGTAATGCTGCTCCCATAAAACTGCGGCGGCTTAATTGGGTTTCAAACGCGGTGATCTCCTTGAGAATCTCTTCTAGTGGTTCCATAGGCTTGCTTATGAAATGCGAATCCTCAGCGCAGCAAAATGCTTACTACTGTCAGACTCTTCATCATGCACCTATCCCGAAAGACAGCGCATTTGGGTTGCGGTCTACTGGCATCATTCTTGACGGAAGCAGGCAGCGTTAAAGCTTTAGTTCCGAACGAGGTTACGTAATAGCAATGAGATCGATCTTTTTGTCCTTAAGCTGTCTGCTTTTTCATGCGCTTGCAACTTTGGTTACGTCAACTCTTATGCCTCTTGAAATATTGGCTCAGACCATTAACGAGCCGACCCCACGGCATATCATTATCTGCGTCGATGGAGTCGGCATTTCAACCATCAGCAAGATGCGTGCAGAGGGCCGGTTCAGGACATTCCAGCCGCCTTCACACATGATTTCCACGTTTCCTTCCTTAACGAATCCAGCCTTTAGCGAGATTCTTGGACCAGCCGGAGCGAGACCAACTGGCGGCTATGAAGACCAGTTCTTCGACGTAGAGGCGAACAGAATGCACGGCGGGATCCTGCACCGTTTTAATAGTGGGAGTTTTATTCGCGGCACCTTTCGTGAGCTCTTCGATTATCATCCGTCCGCCTTCAAAAGTGGTCTGGGTTATACAGCGCCTCCTCTTTCAACCTATCTTGAATCCCTAAGCGATCTTATTCGCTTACGGCAAAAAGCGAGGAATAGCCGGCAACCTGTATTTTTCGCTTACACGGGAGCAACAGATTCGCTGGCCCACGTTGGTGGCGAAACCATGCTACGCAGTTTTCTAAAACAACTGGATGAAACTGTCGAAGACATTGTTCGTGACAGCAAGACTCCTGTCACGGTTACCCTCTTTTCGGATCATGGCAACGACTTCCGGAAATACCGTCGAGTGGGATTGAAAGAGCCGTTGCGGCAGGCAGGCTTCAAACTAGAGAAGAAGATCAAGGACGACCGGAGTGTGGTCTTACCGCAGTTTGGTCTTGTTGGCAGCGGAGTCTTATTCACCAGAGACAAGAACGAGGAGCGTTTGGCCGGCGTTTTGGCCATTGTCGAGGGAATTGATTTTGCTGCTTACGAACGAAACGGAATAGTTCACGTCGTCAGCCGTCGGGGCGAGGCCACGATCGAGAAGCGCGGCGACGAGTATCGCTATCTTCCAACGAAAGGCGATCCACTTGAGCTATTATCGATCATTCAGCAGATTGCTAATGAACGAAATGGCGCCGGCGGATTCATCAAAGATGAACTTTGGTTTGCAGTGACTCGTGCCAGCGCCAGACCTGACGTCGTGCGACGCATTTTCAAAGGAGCGACAGAAGGAGTTTTGAACCGAGCCAACGTGATCGTCAATTTGGAGGCTGGCTACTACACCGGAAGCTCGCTACTCGATACTTTCACCTTCCTTCAGGCTACGCATGGAAACATCGGACAAGAACAGAGCTATGGATTTGTCATGAGCACCAATGGTGAGTTGCCGCCATACATTCGCGCCGGGGATTTGTGGGAAACACTGGGCTCAGCGCAACTGCAGCGAAGTTTGAAGCACAAGAGACAGTAACCCGAAAGCTCAACGGCCTTGCCTCAAAGTCCTTGTTCTGGGATTTCTCTGTGCAACCTCTGTGTTCTCTGTGTCTCTGTGGTGTATTTTGCTCGGAATTCATTAACCACAGAGGCACAGAGAACACAGAGGTTGCACAGAGAAGAGCGCCATTGCGACTTTTAGGGCAAAGCCAAGCTCAACTCGCGGGACGGCAGAATCGCGAAAGGTCGTCACGCGAATTGATCCGGCGGCGCGGATAGTGAAACAATGCGCACCCCCCGAAGCAGCGTCGAGAATGTGAGTCGCCAGGGTTTCCAGCTGTGACGAAGGGGCCGTTATGCGTCACTTAATCTTTTTGCTTTCGATCGTTGTACTGTTGCCTTTTACGAATCAAACGGCCGAGGCCTGCACGTGTGGTGGCGGTGGCTCGCCGTGCGACAGTTACGGTTCGGCCTCGGCAGTCTTTGTTGGAACAGTAGTTAGTGTACGAGAGAAAGAACGACCAAAAGATGTAGCTACTGCTCGGCGAGAACGGGATGCAGGCTTGAGAGAGTGGGGTTCCATATTCTACAAATTTTCTGTCGAGCACCCGTATCTGGGTGTTCCTGGTACAGAGATTGAAGTGTTGACTGGCTACGGAACCGCCGACTGTGGATACAAATTTGAAGTTGGTCAACGCTATCTCGTTTACGCTAATCGAGACAAAACCAATCTCACGACGAGCATCTGTACGCGCACTAAACCTTTTAGCCACGCTAACGAAGACCTCGCATTTTTAGGGACGCTGTCCTCCGCTGCTCCCGGGGCGACGATCCACGGTAGGGTAGCGCGCTACGAGCTCAGAAAAGAAGTGGGTGTTTCCGGCCCAGATGTTTTCATTACGATCGAGGGAGAGGAAAACAAAGAGGCTCGCGCTGACTCGGAAGGGAATTTTCGCGTAACTGGTTTACGTCCGGGCAAGTACAAAGTGAAAGTAAATCTGCCTGACACGCTCACGACGTATCAGAAGGAAAAAGAATTGACCGTAGCTGACCGCGGTTGCGCATCGCAGGTTTGGTACGTTGTTGACAACGGAGAGGTGAGTGGACGAGTAGTCGATGCTGAAGGTCGACCCGTCGCGAAGATATTAGTGTCGCTAGTGAAACCGAATGAAGATCCGAGAACCGCTGAAAATGTTCGTCTTGAAAAGACAGATGATGACGGGCGTTTCAAGCTTTCTCCAGTTCCGAGAGGGAGTTATGTAATCGCTGTTAATTTCAATCGTTATCCAGACCCAAATGATCCCACGAACGCTTACCCTCCTACTTTCTATCCGGGTGTGCTCGATCAGGCACAAGCCGAAGTTATAACCGTCGGACTCGGCGAGAAGGTATCGGATCGTTTGATTCGGGTACCTTTGCGACGAACGGCGAGCGTCCTCAGCGGGCAGGTAGTTTGGGCGGACGGGTCGCCTGTGTCAGTGGCACAACTCCTCGTTGCGGACATTACAAATCGCGACACGGGCATGGCGGCAAGTCATGGGCTGCAGGCAGATCAGCAAGGCCGGTTTTCAATAACTGGATACGTGGGCCAGAAATTATTTATACATGCGCGAAGTAATCGCCAGTATGTTCCCGCGGATAGGCCGTCTGATCCGATCGAGCGTTCCGATCCTGTGCGGCTTGTGTTGGAACAACCTTCAGAGACTGTGAAGATAGTCATTACAAAGCTACGTTAACCTTATGTGATGACAGAACAACTGTCGTGTTGATCCATACAGCCCTCAGGCAGCTCTGACAGCCCCATGATGTTGTAGAGGGCACAAACTAAGAAGGATGCAAGACCATAGAATCAGAACCTTCATAGTCGACTCTTTCACCGACACACCATTCAAAGGTAATCCGGCGGCTGTTTGTATCCTCGGTTCGCAGTTAGGTGACGAAACGATGCTGCACATCGCAGAGGAGCTGAACCTTTCTGAAACGGCCTTTATTTTACCTCTGGAGCCCGCCGGCGCTTTTTCAATCCGATATTTTTCACCCAAGATGGAAATTCCATTATGCGGTCACGCGACTCTGGCCTCTGCCAAAGTTATCTTCTCACTGCATAAATTAAACGAGGTTCACTTCATAAACATTCAGAACCTGGACTTGTCCGCCAAAGAACTGGACAGCCAAATCGTGATGGAATTTCCGGTTTACGAAACGCGGCCTGCCGATGCTCCGCCCGCCCTGCTTGCCGCTTTGGGTGTCAAAGCAATCAAGAATTCTGCCTACAATGAAGAAACCAAAATCCTGTTGCTGGAGATTGCGGACGCTGAGGAGTTGGCCGGCTTAGATCCGGATTTTGTCGCACTTCAGCGCTCCCACAATTCTATCAACGGTGTCCTGGTTACCGCTCCGGGCCGTACCGACGGCTACGATTTTCATTCGCGGTACTTCTGGCCCTGGAGCGGTACAAATGAAGATCCCGTGACCGGCGGCACTCACACGTTTCTGGCAAAGTATTGGTCGTCAAGACTAGGCAAAACCAGAATGAAGTCTTTTCAATCGTCAAAGCGAACAGGTTTCATGGACGTAGAACTAGTCGCCGGCAAATTGCGGATCCAGGCCCAGGCAGTCATCGTTTTTGAAGGCTGGCTGGCAATCCCGGCATAGTTGAAGAGGCAGTGTGAAGCGATCAATTGCGATCATAGGTGAATACAATCCGACCTTTCCCCCGCATGTTTCGACCATTGCGGCTATCGAGCATTCTCGTTCAGCGTTTGCCCCGTTAGCGCCCGTCTTTTAATTGATCCGCAGGCGTTCGGTGCCGGTGTTCGCGCGCCGAAGGTCAGGGTGGGCGGCGTTGTGTCGCCTTCGTACGCGATCAGCTTTGTGTCGTAGGTACGACTAATAGACCCTCGCCTGCGGCAAAGCTTGTCAGAGGCTGCGACACATCTGCTCCTCAACAAAAGGTATGCTGTCGCCGGTATTCGTGACCCAGACCTGTTGCCCGGTTGCGGCGTTAACCGCATACAAATTTCCCTGCGCCGAACCGACGTAAACATAGTCATTGACGGCGAGCACGGCAGACTGCAAAGACCCATCTCGGGAGACGCTCCAGAGGACTGAATTGGTGTTTACGACGGGGTCTGGGTTTGCGAACTATTGACTTGCGGATCGATTTCTAAGCCGCAAAGATAATAGGCGTACCCAACGGGAAAATCAATAATTTCTAGGAACAGCGTGCGGGAAAAGAGAAGAACGAAATACGAACACCCCGATTAAGGCTTGCGCGATTGAGTCTCAACGTTATTAAAAATAATCCGTTGTGAATCGCTCTCGAATCAGTTTGCCTTCTTGAGGACGAGTTTGACTGGTTCCGGATTTGATGTGATTACAACCTCGAGCAGCTCCGTGCTCTTCACATATCGTCCGTCGACTTCAACGTGTGCATTGAGAGAGTATTTGATTCCTTCGTAGACCGTATAAGAGAACCGGCCTTCGCTGTCGGTTTCTCTTCGATACGGCATGTCGCTGTCTTGATATTGTCTTTCTTTCAGCCAGACAATTGCGCCTGCCACGGGTGTTCCATTCGAATCTACCACTGTTCCACTGAGCGTTCGTTCAATGAATCTGGCGGGCAACACCAGTTCGTTCAACTCGATACGTTGGCCCTCGCCGATGGTGATAACAGTCGCTTCTGATTGGTCTTTTACTCCAGGATAGAAAGTTTTCGGATACGGAATCCAAGTGGCGCCTGCGGAGCCAAAAATTCTCACACCGAGGTAAAAGCGGCCAGGCTTTACCAGCTTCAGTGCATAGCGGCCTTCTTTGTCTGTCCTGACGAACTCAGGGTGGCTGCCGACTTCTCGAGTCACCGGCACAAGTTCAATCAAAACATCTGCCGCGGACAGTCCTTGAGCATCGAGCACTTTCCCTGTGATTTGTGTATCAGGTTCGGCAAGAAAGAACGCGTCGCGACAGCCGCGATCGAGAACGTTGAGTTCCACTTCGGGATTGTAAATGCTCAAACCCTCTGGCAGCTCGAGCCTGACCTTATACTTTCCCGGCCGAAGGCCTGAGATACTGTACTTACCTTCAGAATCTGTTTTGCCTTCCCACTCTTTATCGGGTCCTTTAACCAGAATTCGCGCATCTTTAACCGGTGGCCACGGATATTCGTCCCCACGGCGAAGTCTCACTTCGCCGGAAATCGTTCCCCCTGGAGGAGCTTTCGAACGTCCGCTTATGTATTCAAGATCTTCAGCAGCTTCTGATAATGGACGCGTGCGCGTACAAATACTGGTCGTAAGCGTTTTGTTGTTATCAGAGTAGGCATAAACCACATATTGACCGCCGAGGCGAAAGCCATATCCGCAAGCTGCTTCCCCCCAGTTGGTCAGAACTTCTACGTCACTCGACTCCACATTCTTGAGTGCGCGATCGACGTGAAAGCGGACCTTACGTTTAGTTGTCTCAAAACCGACTTCCTTTACCGTAATGTTCGTGCTGAGAGTTACGGTTCCGACGAAGATGGCCGCTGCGTCTCCATAAGCTTCGCATGGTCGCATGGCTCCAGCACACGAGCAGGCGATGGCTTGAGTGGCAGCAGTGAAGATCAAGAGAAGAGAAGCTAAAAGAAGTCTCATGGCCGGCAATTATACTGTTTCGAGGCTGGTCGTCAGTTGAGAAGTTGCGCCGAATAGATCAATGCAACAAAAAGACTCTGGGGCTGTTTCCATTAAAGGGCTTTCGTAGAAACTTTCCCGGTGCGTCTCGACGTTGATCTTTGGAGACTCTGGTACGGTGTTGTTCACCGGATGCGCTAAACGAAAGCTCGCTGATTCTTGAGTGCTCCGACCGCGAGTGATATAAATCTCTTTGCTCCTCCTCGGAAGCGCCTTCAACTAAAGTTGTAAGCACGTCACGCGACATCGCGGGCGAGTTCAATCTCTTGTTCTATTGCAGCAGGATGTTTTGCTCTTACCGTGGAAGTTGACGTCATGAATGGTCGTTCACAGATACGAAAGTACAACCATGCAAACGCGACTGACAAGGGGATCATTATTAGCAGTGAAATTGAGCGAATGTGCAGTCCCGTAAAACCGAACCAGTACCAGTGCATCAGCACGAAAGAATGAGTCAGGTAGAGTGAGTAGGAGATAATACCAAGTGATGCGAGAGCCGAGATCCAATACGGCACACGCGTTAAGGTTCGGCGCCATCGCTGCTCTGCCGTGATGGAGTAATTCACCAGGATGAAAAATCCGAGCCCCCACGCCGGGTTCATCAGTAGCCAACCAATATCATGAACCCAGCTTATATTTACGATCGGTAACAATTGAACCAGGGCGATTGCGCAACTCAGAGCCAGAACGGCGTGTGCCGGCCTGTAACACCATTGCGGAAGCTTTACTATTCCTAAAGCTGCTTCCACGCTTAGCGCACCTAAGGCCCAGATAAACCAATTTGCCGCGGCCGCTTCGCCAATAGGAATATAAATCCCGAAGCGGAAACTCAAATAGCGGCTCATAATCAGCCAAGCGATCCGCGCGGACAAACACCACAGCAACGTTTTGGTCCAACCAAAGCGAATGCGCAGATAGAGGAGCAAGAAATAAGCCAAATACAACTGTTCTTCGATTGCGAGTGTCCAGAAAGCGCCGTTGATTGTGTAGGCGGTGCGAATATCCAGGTTGTGTAACATGAACGCGTGAAGCAGCACGTCCCACACGTAAAAGCCGGTGACGTGAACGGGGGTTTTGTATGCGAGGTAACACAGATACAAGGTAAGAGCCAGAATGTAAGGAGGGTATAACCTTCGAATACGGCGTTTCCAGAAATAGGAAAAGTCAATCACAGGATGGGCCACACCTGCCGCGCGTGCTTGAGCCCAGAACAGGTGGATGCAAAACCCGGAAATGACAAAGAAGAGGTAAATGCCGGCAAAGGCGAAATAAACTAAGCCATAAGCGATCTGCGGCAGCCACCATTCCCAACCGGCGAATGCTGTTTGCGGCGCCACGCCAAGCGCGTGGTAGGTAACGACAGCCAGAGCCGCGCCCCCGCGCATCGCGTCCAGGCTCAACATGCGGCCTAGACTTGTCTGTACTCGGTAACTTTCCATTAGGCTCCGTAAAGAGCGTTAAGAATAGAGAGGGGGCCTGGATATCCTCCAATAACATTCTTGCGGGTCTTCTAATTGGAGAACTTGCTTTCAGTTGTGCAAAAGTTTTGCACAGTTATGTTTTTGTGAGGATTAGGTGCTATCTCTCGACGGTATTTCGGTCCATATTTGTTGATGGTGCGCCTATGCTCGAGCAGCTTCTGATTCACCATGCGGCTCTCTATTGGCTCAAACTGAATTTTGTTGAATTGAGTTATTCCGGCGGTTCAATATAGAGACAAGCGGAGGGAGACAAGTGAACGTCGCGACGTAAGCGTAAAGATGCGAGTCACAGCGAAACTATGAAGGTCCACCCGTTGAGTTGTGTCTGTAACTACTGGTATGGAGGGCCGATTGTGTCGTGCAACCCCTGATTTTCAATTCGACGTTCTCGTGTCGAGCCATCTCACGCAGCGCGGTGAGCGCGATTGCACAACCTTTGGTGCGTTCTATAATGTAGCGTCATGAAAAGATCATACGCTCGCTGCTTGACGCTGCTCGCCGCCGTTCTCTCATTCGCAAGTACGTTCGTTATCGCCCAAACGCCGTCGCGCGTTACACCGATGACACCGGACGTCGTCGAGAAGTACGACCAGACACTTTCCTCCGCCGACTATGTCCGGCGCGAGGTCATGGTCCCGATGCGCGACGGCGTCAAACTCTTCACCGTCGTAGTGATGAAAAAGGGCGTTACCAAAGCACCCATCCTGCTGTCGCGCACTCCCTATAACGCGAGCGGTTCGACGGGCCGCGTCAATAGCCAGCGCATCGTTGACATACTCGAAGTAATGGACACGGAATTTGTCACAGACAACTACATCAGAGTGTACCAGGACATCCGCGGCATGCATCGGTCCGAGGGAGAGTGGATACTCAATCGCCCGCTCTCGGGACCATTGAACAAAACCGGCATCGACGAAGCGACCGATGCCTACGACACCATCGAGTGGCTGGTAAAGAACACGCCGGAGACGAACGGTAACGTTGGCGTCATCGGTTCGAGCTACCTGGGTTTCACGGCGTTGATGACGTTGATCAATCCGCACCCCGCGCTTAAGGCAGTGATCGCACAGAGCCCGATGGTCGATGGCTGGATGGGCGACGATTGGTTCCACAACGGAGCCTTCCGCATCAATTCGCTCGGCTTTCCCCTGAGCCTGGGATTCAACAAGGGCAATGGCGGTGGCGAATTTGCACTCGGCGGTGGCGACGATTACACGCGTTATCTCGAAGCCGGCTCGGTGGCAGACTTCGTAAAGATGGTCGGCGCCGAGAATGTGCCCGGCATCCGCAAGTTTCTCGAGAATCCTGCCTACACCGATTTCTGGTCACTGCAGGCCGTCGACAAATGGCTCGCCGCGCGGCCGCATACGGTGCCGACGATGCTCGTGGTCGGGCAATGGGACCAGGAAGACAGCTACGGTGCACCCGCCGTCTATCGTGCACTCGAACCAAAGGACAAGAACAACGACCGGGTGTCGCTCGTGATCGGCCCGTGGCGACACTCCGGCTTTAATCACTATGGCTACGACCTCGGCGCGATTACTTTCACGGGCGACACGGCGCTCGAATGGCGCGTGAAGTACGCGAAACCGTTCTTCGATCATTGGCTGAAGGGCGGCCCTGATCCCAGGACGCCGCCGGTGCTCACTTATGCGACCGGCGTGAACCAGTGGAACGTGTCGCAACGCTGGCCTATGGGAACTGCGAAGCCGATCTATCTGGCGGCCGACGGAGTGGCGACATTCAACAAGCCCGGCGCCTCCGGGCATGAAGAATACATCAGCGATCCTGCCAAGCCGGTTCCCTTCATCCCACGCCCGATCGACATGAGCGATCCCCTTCAGTGGAAGCCGTGGCTGGTTCAGGACCAGCGTTTCGTAACGGGCCGTCCGGATGTGGCGGTCTGGACGAGTGCGCCGCTCGAAAAAGGAGTTCACATCATGGGTGCACCCGAAGTGGAGTTGTTTGCATCCACGACGGGTACTGATAGCGACTGGGTGGTTAAACTCATCGACGTCTATCCAAACGACGTTCCCGAAGCCGCCTCGCAAGGGGCGAAGCCGTCGATGGCCGGGTATGAATTAGCGATCGGTATTGAGATCTTCCGCGGCCGCTACCTGAAAAGCTTTGCGAAGCCCTCGCCACTCGAGCCAGGCAAAGTGGAGCGCTACACATGGAAACTGCCCGACGTGGACCACGTATTTCGGCCGGGCCATCGAATCATGGTCCAGGTGCAATCGACGCTCTTCCCGTTGTACGACCGCAACCCGCAAACGTACGTCGAGAATATTATGTACGCGAAGAAGAATGACTATAAAAAGGCGACGCAGAGGATCTGGTTCGGCGGTGGGAACGCCAGTTCTGTAGTGTTGCCGGTTGTTCAATAGACGTCGGTGGTGAATTATCGTTGGTGGCACAAGGCGGGAGTGGTTCGCCCCTGACGTTCGAGGTGGTAAAACGTTTCTGCGTTCGAACGATTCAGCCAGTCTCGATCCGGATAAGTGTTCATCAGTTTTTCATCTCTTACAACCTACTGTTCGGGCTACTCTCTAGTCATGCGGGTTAATGGCTACCAGGCTGTCGTGCTGTATTTTTTTGGCTACATATTGACCAGTTAAATCCTGAACTGTTACGACCCCGTCTGTTGTGTTCTTTACCGGTTAGCCCTTCGCTGTCGCTAGATTGGTACTGAGTTCGAAAGCGAGTCCCGATCCAGCGGTGTAGGGTTGCAAAACGGGGACACTTTCCCTCACGATAGCATCGACGACGGCCTGGCGTTCCTGATCGGTCATTGCCTTGCCGACAGCACTCATGCCGACAAGGGCCATGGTGTTCAATCGCAGGAGGGGTGCGCCATCATCGAAACGAACGGTGCGCGATATCGTCTTTAAACGGACGTCGTGGAAGCCTGCCTCCCGGAGCAGCGCTTCAAGCTGGGCTGCATCTCCGAAGCTGTGCCGCTGATCCGCGACGGCGCCCAGGTGGCTCTCCGCGACTCTGCGCAGCTCGCGAAATAATGGGATTTCATCGTCAGAGCGCCATGTGGTTACCGCTAACCTCCCGTCGTTCGCTACCGCCCGCCGCATCTGCCCCGCTGCTGCGAGCTTGTCGGGAAAGAACTGTAGTCCTTGCTGGCAGACGACGACATCAAACTGCTCTCCATCCTTCAAAGGCAAGGCATTGGCATTGCCTTCGCGCCAATCGATATCCGGCGCTACAGCGCGCGCTACAGCAAGCATATCCGGACTGATGTCGATGCCGGCGATATATCCCGAATGACCGAGCCGCTCCCTAGCAACACGCGCCACTACTCCTGTTCCGCAAGCAATGTCGAGGAAACGATCACCTGGTGACAACTTCACTTCGTCCAGAGTCAATTCGGCCCACGGCCGAAAGAGCGGGTTTGCGAGCCAACGCTCGTACATCTCGGGGAAACTTGGCTGGTTCATCGCGTAACTGGGCAGCGTCATAATTGCCTCCATAAGGATCTAGAACGCTGTGATACCGGATTCATGCGAAAGTATACCTGAAGAGAGAACGTTTCACTTTCTGTGGCTCAGGAAGCGCTTGCAGCCTGACTGACTGGTATTGTCGAGTAAACATTCTCGATTGCAGCGCGCGAGAGCTCCGCAACGCTCCACGCCTGTGCGACGCAGCCACGCGGAGTGTGTGGGGCATCGCCATCGAAGATCTCTGAGACTTGGCCCAAACAGGCTTCGTTTAAATGACCCTGAAACTGTGACAACCATTCGTCTGCAAAGTCCTGACCCGACTTCCTGCCAAACGTCTTCATGTATGCGGTGATGAAGGGTCCCATCAACCAGGGCCAGGCAGTGCCTTGATGATAAGCGCCATCGCGACTGCGCGGATCGCCTTCGTAGCGCCCGATGTAATTCGCATCGGTTGGTGAGAGCGTACGCAATCCACGTGGCGTCAGCAGCTCACGCTCGACTGCGCTCAGAATACTCCTGGCTCTCTTCGACGGGACCATCGAATTAGTCAGGCTAACGGATAGAATTTGATTAGGTCGGATCGAAGCATCGCGCACCTCTCCGTTGATAACATCATAAAGACAGCCGGCTTTTTCATTCCAAAACGTCTTGTTAAAGCTGGCGCGCGCTTTGTCAGCCATCGCCGCATACCTCTTCTTCGCCCCTGCATCTTTGAACTTTGTGGCGAGCTGTTCCATTACGCGCAATGCGTTGTACCAGAGGGCCTGGATCTCGACGGGTTTCCCATGTCTCGGTGTGACCACCCAGTCGCCGACCTTTGCATCCATCCAGGTCAGTTGCACGCCGGGCTCACCCGAGTAAAGCAAGCCGTCATCATCAACGTGAATATTGTAGCGAGTGCCTCTTACATGCCAGTCGATGATGTCGGACAGGACGGTGTAGAGATTTCTCCGGACAAATTCGTAGTCATTTGTGTATTGCAAAAGCGAGCGCACGGCTTCGAAGAACCAGAGCGTCGCATCGACGGTGTTGTACTCGGGTGTTTCTCCAGCATCCGGAAAACGATTTGGCAACATTCCCTGATCGACGTGATTCGCGAACTCAGCCAGGATGCTCTTCGCGATCTCAGTGTGACCGGTGGCCAACGTTAGGCCCGGAAGAGCAATCATTGTGTCGCGTCCCCAATCACTGAACCAGTGATAACCGGCGATCACAGTCTTGCAGCGCTCGCGCGCGACGATGAATTGATCGGCAGTGGCAGTCAGTGCGGTGACTAAATGAGTGTCTTCGCCGCGCGCCGAGTTTCCGCTCAGAGGTTCACGTCGCTCTAACTCTGCTTGGAGGTAAGCGTCCGCTTTACTGACATCGTGGCGCTCAGTTGACGCGATAATCCTGATACTCGCACTGGCGTTCAGATCAAAAGTAAAGGCGCATGGGCTGAAAAGATCTTCAGCAAAGTCGAGACCACGTTCCTGCTCGACTGCGTACTGAAAGTTGCGATACCAAAAGCCGTGGGTGTGGATTGCGGCAGCATCATGTGCGAAATGAAGTGCCGGCAGATCTTCATAAGGCTTGATCGTAGTTAATCCATTCTCAGTTTCGACATGTGGATTCAGTGCGCCGTTTTCGTGGGTAGTGCCGTGATAATCGCGAAACGCGATCAACGGGCGAATCTCAAGACTGTAGGACGAGGTATCACCTTGCGATTGCGTTTTGAAAATATCGTACTGAACAACGGTCGTGTTCTTCCCCTGGACCATGAACACAAACTTTTCCAGCCGCACGCCTTGAATTTCATAAGTGAACCTCGGAAACGGATCAAGACGAAAGCTGGTTTGATACTGGAAACCTTGCGGATGAACAGCTCCCGGATACTGATTCGCTGATAGTTCGAACCGTTGGCCATCAATGATCAACGTCTCTTCCAGCTTCGACAGCAAAACTAAGCGGCCAACCGGCGGCTTCGTCGCCGCTGTCAGCAAACCGTGATAGCGCCGCGTGTTCAGACCCACGATTGTCGAAGAGGAGAAGCCGCCGATGCCATTCGTCTCGAGCCATTCCCGTGACAGTGCCGTTTCGAGATTTCGGCAACTCTCCTGATCTATCTCAATCATTGCTTAGGTTCTTCCTATAGTTCCGCAACTTCGCAGAAGACTTTGATTGCGCCGTTCGGATTTGTAAGCTTCGCGAACAGCTCCTGATAGTTCTCCAAGCCTTTGACCGGATGTGTCAGCAGACGAGACAGCCAGCCGGGATATTCAGCTTCGGCTTGGGCCAAATCCTTTACACCCATCTCGAAGTATTCGCGATTCGCGTTGACCGTGCCGACCATTACCTTGTTGCCAAGCACGAAGTCCAGATTGATCTTGTCTGCCGGCACTTCGACCTTGCGATCGCCGCCCGTCACACTTGAGAGAACCAGCACACCGTTCTTCCCGAGCGCTTGCATGCTTTCGAATACGACGGGCGAAAAACCGGTCGCTTCGAAGATTATGTCAAATGGCCCATACTTCTTCGCGCCTTCAAGAATCGAAAGTTCGTCAGTAGATTGATAGGTCGCGCCGATGGCTTCTATCAAATCCGAATTCAAATAAGGCTTCGGCGTCTTGCCAAAAGTTATTACCTGTAATCCCTTCAAACGCAGCACCAGGGTCGCAAGCAAACCGATCGTGCCCGCGCCCATTACCGCCGCGCGTTTCGGTTTCCAAACCCGAAGACGTCGTTGAATTTCGTAAGCCTGCGCGATACCTTTCTCGACGACGGTAGTTGGTTCAAGCAGGACGCCAACTTCTTTAAGCCCCTGTGGAACCTTGACGATGAACTCAGCATCGTCGACGTAATACTGGCTCATGTAACCGTGGCGCAGATTAATGCCTCGCTCGAAATACGTATCGTCCGTCGTCATGTCGTTGGTGCCGATCAGGTCGTAGATGCTCGAACCCGGACGGCGCACGGTCGCAACGACATAATCGCCGGGCTTCACTTCCGTGACGTTCGGACCGACGGCTTCAACCTGGCCAAATCCTTCATGACCGATGACGAGGAAGTCATATCCCGGAGGTGCCTGGCCATATTCAGCTGCATTGATTTCCTTGTCGGTACCATCCACACCAACCCGTAGGACGCGCACCAGCACGCCGCGGCCGTTGGGAATGTCACCGACCTGCGGCGCAGGCAATTCGGTTAGATGAACTGTGTTTGGTATTCCCGGTTTGACTGCAATTGCTTTCATGATTGCTCCTCGCGAACGTGGTTCAGTTTCAGGTCTTCAACTCGCTGACATCGCCATTTGTGTTTCAATTCCGATGCGTGCGAGTGTTGACAGTACACGCGCCGGCTCGCCGAGATCACTCCAACCAACATCGCCAACTCTCATGACTGTGAGATCTTCGGCGCGCGCTGCCAAAACTTCTTTAGAGAAATTACTCTCCTGAATTGTCGAATACAGTGCATGCAACGCCTTGCGTTCGGTTGCGGTTTCAAACGTGGACATGGTCGACGCAAACTGCGAGTACATGTTCGGTAAAGCTCTGCGCGTCATTTTCAGTAGAGCATCAACACGACCGACCATAACAAAGCTGTTCCATAGACAGCCGTTGTCTAACAGAGTGCGGGCCATATCTGAGTCTGGTTTTTCCCAAAAGCGACTCACGCGAGTGATTGACAGCGGCATCGTGCCAAGTATGGATTGCTGCGGTTCGATCCATCCGTATTCGGTTTCGGGGCTGCTGGGCGTTATACCAAGCAAAGTGATCATCGTTGGGCGAGCTTGCACCGCGTCGAAAGCCGCATCGACATGCGACATGAAAGCTTCGTCATCGGCAAAGTAGTGGTCCGACGGAAACAGCGCGACGATTGCCTTGGGCGACTTTGCCGCTACGCGCATCAGCGCATAAAGAATGGCCGGCGCAGTCCCTCTGTTCGCCGGCTGCTCAAGCAAAAGAGTTGGTGACACCCCATCGGCCATGGAACGATAAAAACGTTGATGCTTCTCAGTGACGACAAAGAATGTGTGGCCGGGCAAGACTGACAGCCCGACTCGCCGTCGGGTTTGCTCAAGCAAAGTGCTGCCGCCAATGACCGGGACAAATTGTTTCGGCCGATCGTCGCCGGTGATGCTGCGTGTCATCGATTGCAAGCGCGTGCCGTCGCCCCCCGCGAGAATGACCGCCCAGCGCTCGCTGCGGCGCAAGTGGCTTACTGCTTTACGAATCGAAAGTTTTTGCGAAAACCGATGCTGGGATGAAATCGCGCTCATGAATATTGGCTTCCTTGTCGTGGATTCGGCGAACAATCATGAGTCGAATTGAAAAGTGATTCCTTACAGGACCTAGACTATTTTCGGCTGGTGGGGCAAGACAGGTGGTGTTGCGCTCACGCCGCGAGTGTTATGCACCGCTTTGCTGAAGTAGCTTCGCCACCAGTCCCGTCCACCCGGTCTGATGACTCGCACCGATGCCCGAGCCATTGTCGCCATGAAAGTATTCGTGGAAAGGAATCAGATCACGCCAATTTGGATCGGTCTGAAACTTTGCTGCCGCACCGAACACAGGACGCCGCTGATCCGTATCGCGCAGGAAGATTCGCGAAAGACGCTTCGAAATCTCGGCAGCCACTTCCCAAAGCGTCAACATCTGACCTGAGCCGGTCGGACATTCGACCTTGAAATCTTCGCCCAAGTAGTGATGAAACTTTTGCAGCGACTCGATCAGCAGATAATTCAGCGGAAACCAGATCGGCCCACGCCAGTTCGAATTACCACCAAACAACCCGGTGCTCGACTCGGCCGGCTCGTAATCAACGCGATGTTCCGTGCCGTTCACTTGCAGCACATATGGATGGTCCTTGTGGAAACGCGAAATCGCGCGGATGCCGTAGGGCGAAAGAAATTCATTCTCATCCAGCATGTACCGCAGCACACTGCGTAACTGATCCTGGCTGACGATTGAGAGCAAACGCCTCTCGGAATTCCCCGGCGTGCGCATACACGCCACGTTCTGGATTAAGTCAGGACGATTGCCGATGAACCATTCCATCCTTCGTTTAAAGTCCGGCAAATGTTCCAGCAACTCGGGCTCCAACGTTTCGACCGCAAACAGCGGAATCAAACCGACCATCGACCGAACTTTCATCGGATACGGCTTACCTTGCGGCAGGTGCAACACGTCATAAAAGAATCCATCCTGCTCGTCCCACAATCTAATCTCATCGTCGCCGCGGTTGTTCATCGCGTGCGCGATGTAGAGAAAGTGTTCCCAGAACTTGCTGGCCATGTCTTCGTAGGATGGATCTTCCTTTGCCAGTTCCATCGCAATCGCCAGCAGGTTGAGCGCGTACATTGCCATCCAGCTCGTGCCGTCTGATTGTGCGATATGACCGCCGGTCGGCAGTGGTGCGCTGCGATCAAACACGCCGATATTGTCTAGACCCAGGAATCCACCCTGGAAGATGTTCATTCCATCGGCGTCTTTGCGATTGACCCACCAGGTGAAATTCAAGAGCAGTTTCTGAAAAACTCGCTCGAGAAAGACTCTGTCGCCGACGCCACGCCGCTTCTTCTCAATCTTGTAGACGCGCCAGGTGGCCCACGCATGCACCGGCGGGTTCACGTCGCCGAAGGCCCACTCGTAAGCTGGTAGTTGTCCGTTGGGATGCATGTACCATTCGCGCAGCATCAACACGAGTTGCTCTTTTGCGAATTCAGAATCGACCAAAGCCAGCGGCACGCAATGAAACGCCAGGTCCCACGCGGCGTACCACGGATACTCCCATTTGTCGGGCATCGAAATGACGTCGGCGTTGTAGAGATGTTTCCATTCGTGATTGCGGCCCTTTTGTCTTTCCGGCGGCGGTTTCGGTGTATCGGGATCGCCGTCCAACCACTGCTCGATGACGTAATGATAGAACTGCTTGGACCAGAGCAAGCCGCCGAGCGATTGACGCATAACCGTTCGCGCGTCGTGTGAAAGATCGCCAGGGATTACGGTTTGATAGAACTCGTCAGCTTCGCGAATTCGATTGGCAAAGATCTTGTCGAAGTCAGCGAACGCGTCTGCCTTCGGCTTCAATAACTTGTCTATCAGCCGCAAACGAATCGTCTCAGTCTCACCGGGCCCAATTGTCAGCTTGTAATTAGCGCTGCCCTTTGTTCCCACCTGTTCAGGATTGACCGCCTGTTGATTGCCGTGAACGATGTAATCGTTGATGGCGTCTTTTACAAAAGGCGAGCTACTGGCGGAGTTGAAGAGTCGCTGCGTGTTGGTATCGTTTTCCGTGAAGAGTAACTCAGCCGAATCGTCACAATGCAACCAGCGTTTGCCGAGTTCGCTCACCTCGACTTCGATTACGCCGTCCTTAAGTTTACGGAGATGTGGTTTCGCCGCTCCGTTCTGATTCCACGACCAGGTATTGCGAAACCAAATGGTCGGCAGAAGATTGAGTGAAGCTGCTTCCGGACCGTGATTTGTCGCGCTAATCTTAATTAGAATGTCTTCGACATCACCCTTGGCATATTCGACAACCACATCGAAGTAACGATCTTCGTTGAAAATACCTGTGTCGATTAGCTCGAATTCGGAAGCGAGCTTGCCGCGTCGACCATTTTCTTCAACCAGTTGGCCGTAAGGAAATTCGGCCTGCGGATACTTGTACAGGTACTTCATGTACGAGTGCGTTGGCGTCGAATCGAGATAGAAATAATATTCCTTGACGTCTTCGCCGTGATTGCCTTCACTGCCGGTGAGACCGAAGAGGCGCTCTTTCAAAATTGGATCGCGGCCATTCCATAACGCCAGCGCGAAACAGATTTTCTGATGGCGATCACAGATACCCGCAAGTCCGTCTTCATTCCAACGATAGGCGCGCGACCGTGCGTGGTCGTGTGGAAAATAATCCCACGCCGTCCCATACGGGCTATAGTCTTCACGCACGGTGCCCCACGCGCGCTCGCTGAGATATGGACCCCAGCGCTTCCAATGCTTCGTGCGTTTACGAGCTTCTTCCAGCCGCTGCTCTTCGGCCGTGGGCTTCAGGTTTTTGCCTGGATCTTTCGTCATGAGTTCTAGTTAAGTCAGCTTTTCAAGCTGATGCTGAAAATACTCGCGCCAACTTTCCGGTAAGGCTTCCACTTCAATCGCCCGACGAAGCAACGTCGCATTGTGCTTCTCTCGTGTATATAGTCGGGTGATATCGCTGACCCTTACATCGTGTGCGTCTCTAGCCAACGGATCGAACTCATCGCCGGCGCCGACTTCGCCTTCTTTCAAAACCGCGAAATAGAATCCAGTGCGCTCGCTTTGCAAAAATCTCTTGATGATGTCCGGGCGGCCAAACTTCAGCGCCAGCTTGTAACAAGGCATCCGCGGTTGGGTAACCATCACCTCCGCAGTGCCAATGCGAAACCTGTCACCGATGTTGATTTCGGTTTCCAGCAATCCCGTGGTCGTAAAGTTCTCGCCGAACATGCCCCACGGCAGGTGCATCTCGGGCAACTCGCGTTTCCAAAAATCGTAGTGCTCCGCAGGATAGACATAGACGGCTTTGCTCGGCCCTCCATGAACGGACAAATCAGCCTGGCGATCGCCGTCGAGATTCAGCGTTCGCATCATCACACGCCCGTCGATCGGTTCCTTGAAGATGCCGGTCGATACCGGCTCGCCGTCGCGCAAGACCAGGCGCGGCAAACCAACATTGAGTGAAATGATTTTCATGAACGCTCAGAGCGAAATGCTTTTGCGACCAAATCACAGCATCTTGTCCGCCCTTTTGTGCCTCCTGCCTTTTTGTGGCTAAATCATTTTTCGATCAGCGCCATCACATGCCCATCGGGATCGCGCACGAGTAAGCCCTTAGTGAAGCCCAATCGCCCATCACTAATTGCCACCACCCCTGGTGAAACAAAACCAAAGTTCTCAGCGAGCAGATTTTGCGCAAACACGTCCGCCGCGTTTACAACGAGTGTCGTCTGCCAATGAAATAGATCGTTCGCTCGCTTATCGCTTGGCGCAGGCCGCCCGTCGCGCGGCGCAAGGTACTCGAGAAATTCGATTCCCGGCCCCCCGCTACCGGCTCGAAGACTCGTAATGCGCAACCTTGCGCCGAAGACGTTGTTCAAGTGTTCCTGCTCTGTGCCGAAATTCTCACTCGTACCTGCGATGCGCAGACCGAGCACGTCGCGATAAAACCTCAAACTCGCCTCAGTGTTGTTAACGACAATCGCAGTGTGATCGATGCCGAGAAACAATCGATCCTTTCGTTGCCACTTCGCATCGCCCTTGCCTTCAGGAAACTGAAGAATCTCGAGCCAGTGCTTGTCAGGATCCCGAAAATAGAAAGCCTTGATGCCGCCGGCATTCTTGTTCCAATCAGGAAGACGTTGCGGTCCGGTCGAAGCGTGCTCGACTTTGTTTAGTCGCAGCAACGCGTAGGCTTTGTCCATGTCGCTGGTGATAATTGCGATGTGCTGGAACCAGCGGTCGTTGCTGCGCGAGTCAACGGGAACTGGCCGCCCTTTGGGCGCGAGGTACTCTGTTAATTCAATGAATTCATCACCCAGGCGCATCCGCACCACACGCATGCGCAGGCCGAAAACGCCTTGCAGTCGTTCGTAATCTTCGCCCGTTACTTCCACGTCTGACAGTTTTTCGAATGACAAGACTCTCGAATAGAAATTAATCGAGGCGTCCATGTCAGAGACAGTCATGCCAATCGCGCCAACCTGTTCAACCAAAGGAACGTTCTTTGGTTTCTCAGTTGTGATAGGGAAGGGGACGCGCGTGCCGTTGAGAGCGCGCGCGTCCGTCGGCAGGTACTGAGCAGTCGTCGTTTGAACAACGGCACTCAGCGCAAGCAGTAAACCAAGAACGAAGACTTTGAATTGCCTCATCTGATTCGCTCCAACAAGTGATCTCCAACGCGCAGCGCATTTGCCATTATCGTCAGCGCTGGATTCACCGCGCCGCTCGATGGGAAGAAGCTAGCATCGACCACGTAAAGATTGTCTATCTCATGAGCCTTGCAATTGCGATCGAGTGCGGAGGTCTTCGGATCAGCGCCAAATCGTACTGTGCCGTTCTGGTGGGCCACCGCCGCCAAAGGTAGACGCTGACCAAGATAAAGATTCCGCGCAAACAATCCCTGGTGACACTCGTGCCCATGAATATCGCAGTTGGTTTGTTTCATTGCCTTTTGCAGTTGAGCCTTCAAACGATCGTGCCCTTCGACGTTGTTCAGTTTGTAGCTGACGCGGATCTCGCCATCGCGATCGACAGTTACGCGATTCTCCGGGTCTGGCAGATCTTCTGAAGTCAGCCAGAAATCCAGGCTATGCTTGGCCATCAAGTCCAGAGTCCAGCCGGGAGCAATCGCCGGTGCCCCAGCCTTCAGCGTGTCCGCATCGAGCTTGCCCACGAATGAGATATGACCCATCGGATAGTCCCAATCCCTCGAGCCGAGATAGAAATCATTGATCGCCAATGTCTTTTGAAAGATGGTTGGATTTGGACACTTCGAGAGCGCCATCAAAACCGAATTGATGTGGCCCATGTAGTGACGGCCGACTACATCTGAACCATTAGCGAGCCCATTCGGGTGGTTGTCATTATTCGATCGCAGCAACAGCGCTGCCGAGTTTACTGCGCCGCATGAAACCACGACGATGTCGCCGGAATACTCTTCGCGCGCGCCGTTGCGCTCGACGATGACTTTGCTGACTTGACGCGCGTTGCCGTTCGTTTCCAGGCGCATCACTTTCGCATTTGTGATTAGCGAAACATTCTCGTGCTGAAGCGCGGGATCGACGCAGATCGTTTGCGCGTCAGACTTGGCATTGAGCAAACATGGATGACCATCGCAGGTGTTGCAACGAATGCAGGCACTGGTGCGCGGGTTCTTTTCGTCGATGCGAATTCCGAGCGGTACGTGAAATGGTTTGAGCCCGGCTCTTTCGAGATCGTCCGACAGATGCTGAATGCGTTGTTCGTGACTGACCGCCGGATATTTGTAGGGTGCGCTGGCGTATGGTTCTGTGGGATCCTCGCCGCGATTGCCGTGCACCTGGTAGAGATGTTCAGCCTGGGTGTAATAGGGCTCCAATTCGTCATAACTGATCGGCCACGCCGGTGAGATACCGCCGTGATGACGAATCTCGCCGAAGTCTTCCTTGCGCAAGCGAAACAAGGCTGCGCCGTAGAATTTAGTGTTGCCACCGACAAAATAGTTCGTGTGCGGGTGCAGTTCTTTGCCGTCAACATCGCGCCACGCCTCTTTGGTGTTGTACTTGGCGTCGAGGTTGACGGCGCGCGTGCTCCAGTTGTCCTTTTCGCGCGGCACGTATTCGCCTCGCTCGAGGAGCAAAATCTTCTTACCGGACGGCGCGAGTTTATAGGCGAGCGTGCCTCCACCCGCGCCCGTGCCGATGATGACTACGTCGTAGTGGTTGTTGTTCGTCATGATCTGCTCCGTCTACCACAGAACATCTAACGATTCATCGACTGCATCGACTCGTCCATCAATGGTGCGGTGCCGAAGTTGACGCTGAATCTGGCGCACCAGATCGTCGCAGCGCGATACTTCGCCAGGTCAACATTCGCCGGAACGTCGTAGTTCTGATCGCCAATGTTTCCTTTCATTGGACCCAGATCTACAAAGCCGGCGTTCTTCACTGTGTCGTTGTCTTTTGCATCCGCGGCGGCCACGAGATAAACGTGCACATCAGGACCATTCGAGGTTGCAAAATCCGTCAGCCTCAGCGTCTTCTTGCCATCAGCAAGTTGAAACACCGTTGCGGTGCCTTTGGTTTCGTGAGCGCCGCTGTGAAACTGACCCGATGCTAGTTTGTTGCTCGCCGCCGATGCGGTCGGAAACTGTTCGTTTATTTTTTGATTGATGAACAACCGCTCGGGCCGAAACGCATACCACGCACCGGCGCCAACGATAAGAACTGCCAAAACAACTAGAATCTTTCTCGACATAAGTTAAAATCTCCTCGGTTTGCTTTAGGATTCCGTACTCTTCAGCTTGTTAGTCGACGGCGAGAGCGGTTCCTTACACGCTGCGAGATTATTTCCGTAACGAAACATGCGAATAGTAATCTTTGGAACTGGTGGGGTCGGGGGATACTTCGGCGGGCGACTTGCCCACGGCGGTGAGGACGTCACTTTCATTGCGCGCGGCGAACACCTGCACGCCATGCAAACGAGCGGTTTGAGAGTCGATAGCCCGAATGGCGACTTCGTCGTCAGTCCGGCAAAAGCTACAGATGATGTAAGTGAAATTGGGCCAGTTGACCTGGTAATTGTCGGCACAAGGCCTGGCAAGTTCCGGACGCGCCCTCGCGATGAAACCTTTCGTCGGACGTAATACGACAGTCCTTCCTTTACAGAATGGAGTCGACGCTGTACCGCAGCTCACCGCGGAGTTAGGCTCGGACGTTGTAATCGGCGGTCTTTGTAAGATCAACCTTCGTGGTCGCGCCTGGTCATGTCCGTCACGCGCACTACTTCGTCAATGACCAGCACCCTTCGTCCCCCTAAGGGTTCTATGCTTCTTTCCGGTCAATGAATCGCCGAGAGTAAACAGAGCCGCGCCCAGTAGGACTATGTCTTTCAGCAGAAATCCTCCCGCGCCGGAAAGCGCTGGAAAGCCACCGAGACTCTTTTCCCATCCGGGCAAAGAAAACAGAAAGGTCAGTGTGGCTAAGAAAGTGCATACTGCCAGCACGCTGCCAACCGCGGACAGCTTTGCCGAAAGAGGTCGAATCGCAATCAACACTGCCGCGGTGATTTCCGCTACACCAATGATGTTCGAAGTCGCCTGAAGGCTGAAAACCTTATACATCCAGCTCATGAAAGGACTGGTCTCAACGAGGGTCTTGATCCCTTCGGCTTCATAAGTCGTGAATTTCATTGCGCCGATCCAACCCAGCACGATCACCAGGCCATAACGAATCAAAAACTCGCCCGGCTTGCGCACCAGAGCCCTTGAATTTTCAAGCGTGTTCATTTCAGTAACCATATTTTCCTGGACCTCCCCGGATTTACAGACGAGCGCCGGCGATGTTGAGTCGGATGCGATACAAACCTGAACGTGCACAGAGGTACAGAGTCTTGCCGTCCGCATCGCCCCAGGCCATGTTGTGCGGATGACGTGGCGTGATGATAGTGCCGAGATGTTTGCCTTCAGGCGAGATCACCCACAGACCGCCAGGAGCCGATACATACAGATTGCCCTTCTGATCGACCTTGATGCCGTCAAGTCCGTCTTCGCCCGGGGCATTCGTAAAATCGAAGAACAGTTTGCCGTTCCTCAGCGTTCCATCGGGCTGCACTTCGTAACGCATGATTGCTTTGTGCTTGTCGCCGATCTCGCCGGCGCGGTCGTCTTCTTTCCGCAGTTCCTGACCAACTAGTGTCCGCGGCCAGTTGCCGACATACAGATACTTTTCGTCAGGCGAGAACGCGATGCCGTTTGGGCCGGTGAAATCCTTGCTGATGAGTTGCAGCTTGCCTTTGTAAATTGAATAGACTCCGCTGAACGGAAGCTGCTTGCGCGGATCGTTGAAGAGCTTAGGAAAGCCAAACGGCGGATCGGTAAAGAAGAGCGTGCCATCCGAGCGGTAAACCAAATCGTTCGGACTGTTCAACCGCTTGCCCTCGTAGCTATCGGCGAGGACAGTCTGGGTGCCGTCCTTCTCATCACGCACGACGCGATGATTGCCGTGCTGATTGATCGTCAACCTGCCCTGTGGATCGAGTGTCAGTCCATTCGATCCGGGTTGACCGTATTCGGCAATGTCAGCGCCGGAGTAACCACTCGGAGTGCGAAACACACCGAGTGTGCCTTCTCCATTTCCGTTTGGTGCGTACTTGTAGATCGTGTTTGCGTTCGGATCGCTGAACAGCAAATAGCCGCCGTCTTTGTTCACCCAGATTGGTCCTTCGGTAAACTTGAATCCTTCGGCTAGCTTGAAAACTTTCGGATTCGGTCCGATGACGGCGTTCATCGCCGGATCATTGCGCACGACTTCAACGTTCACTTCGCTCGGCGTCAGCGCGACTGGACCGGGCTCGGTTCTATAGAACGAGAGCTTCGCATAGCGCAGGTAAATAAAATTTGTTGGTGGATTCGAAAGCGGGCCGTTGATACCAAAGATTGCCAGTTGAATCTGCTGGCCCGGTTTCACATTGCGGCCCACAACCAGGTGGTTCTCAGCATTCCATCCTGCGATGACCGATCCGCCTGATTGGCCCAGGGCGCGCGACAATTCACCGTCAACCCAGATCTCGGCATAGTCGTCGAGCGATGTTTCGAAAACTGCCGTCGTTCCCGTTGGATCAAAGTCACCTACGCGATCCGGAATCGTCAGCTTGATGCGATACCAGCTGAAGCCGAGCCTGCCCTTACCACGACGATGATCCAGAGTTGTCGGGGCGATGATGTCCCATTTCGAATCATCAAAATCGGCCCCGCCTGCGTGCGGCGTGTAATCATAGGTCTTCACTGGCGCACCAGTCGGCTGCTTGTCTGGTCCAGCGGCTACGAAATCAACTTCGACAATTTTCGTGTCGCTGTAACGCCATTCGCCTTTGACTGAACGAAGACCGTCATCGGTTGCGAGATCGATCATCGCTTCCGGTTTGCCGGTCGGGAGATCTGCGGACGTCTTCGGCGGTTGCGATGCATGCGATAGGCTTCCCGACAAACCAACGTAAAGCGAACCCGCAATGATCAGGAGAAGTGCTGTCCTTAGTATTAGAGGTAGATTTCTCCCGCAAAGGCGCAAAGGCGCAAAGGAAGACCTCCGCCTTCGAGGATCTCTTCCTTTGCGCCTTTGCGCCTTTGCGGGAGAAATCCCTTCTAACAGTGTCGCAGCAAGAATCTGAATCCTTTTCATGACTATCCTCTCTCAGTAATGCGGCAAAACCGCGTTAGAAGCTAGCGAACCTTGATCGTGTAGTAGAGAAACGCTCCGTTGACTTCCTTGAACCAATGCGGCGTGCCGTTCGGCACGACGATCACGTCGCCTTTCGACAACTGACGCGTGTTTCCGCCATCGATGCGTGAACCGCGAATCTCGCTGGGCTCAATTTCTTTCGCCTCAACGGCTGTTCCCCCAGTCACCAAGGTCGCGGTGCCTTCCATCACGTAAATGATGTCCGTGTCGAGCGCGTGCACCTCGGCCTGGCCAGGCTGATCGCGTCGACTGGTGTGCACCATGTAGTTACGATTGGTTCCATCCAGCAACACCGCTCCCTTTGAAAATGAAGCGGATACCTGCGTGTTATCAAAAAACAAGACGGACTTGCTCGCAGGCGTTGCATGGCTCATCTTCATATCGCCAGATAATGCATTCGCGCCGGCCAGCGCGAGTTCTTCGTCCTGCTGTGCGCTTGATGCGCCACTGACTCCGACACCGCCGACGACTTGTCCATCCACCGTGATGGGCACTCCGCCTTGTAGCGGCGTGAAGTAAGCATCAGGCAAAGCGACCATCGCTGTCCGTCCGTTCTTGATAATGTCTTCGAATGCCTTCGTCGGACGTTTGAACAGCACGGCCGTGCGGGCCTTGCCGATCGAGATGTTTGCACCAGCTGCGAAGGTGCCATCCAAACGTTCCAACGCCATCAAATTGCCACCTTCATCGACGACGGCGATCACTCCGCCCGGCGCGTTGGACTTTTTTGCGTAAGCAACCGCGGCCGCAATAACTTTCTTAGCGCCCTCGATCGTCAGCGATTTCTTCTCGGTCGTTTGGGCGTTTGCGATGCCAGTTATGCCCAGTAACAGCAAACTTATGATTGCTATTCTCAACGTTGGTTTCATGATTTCGTCTCCTCGTCTGATCACATTCCGCCTTCAGGAGTAATCGTGACGCGAAAGAACTCGGCGTTCTTTCCGGTCCACCGATCATCCTGCACGCGACGCACGATGCCATGCTCATCGGTTCCGATATTCATGCCTTTTTGTCTTGGTCCCTGGTTGAGTCCGATGCCGATCTCTTCGTCCACTTCTGTTCCGGCGTTCCACAAGATCAACTTGCTAGTGACGTCTCCGCTGACGGGATTGCCTTTGGCATCAAACAGCGTGATGCCATTCGCGTCGGGCGCGTAGAACCAATCATTTGACTGGCCGAACATCATCGTCGTGAAAAGTTTTATGCCTGGCATTGCGGTAAAGGTGTATTCATAACTATCACTGGGACGAATTGGGCCTGCGCCCATTGCGCCCACCGGCGTATTGAAAACGCCATGCAAATTCGACGCGTGATGCATCGCTTCAAGCGATTTCACCAATGCAGACGGGTCACCGTCTTCAGCCTGCATTTCCAGACCGTTGTCGCGCGCAGCCTTACCCTCTGTAAATAACGGCGCGTTCTTCGTGCTCAGCACAAACAGGCCGGGTGACAACGCGAACGGAAACTTGTCGCCGTTCGAGGCCGTCATGCCTTCCGGATTTGAGATGTTCTCGACGCGCACAGTGAACTTTGTTGGTTGACCTTTCGCAGTCTGCATTGCCGAGGCCACGACGAATTGAACAGTCAGGGCAGCTCCGACGAATGCCAGGCCGATTAAGAGCTTGCGATGTTTCATGACTAGATCTCCTTAATTAGAATTATTGATAGTGTCAGTTAGAGTTAGCTTCGAAGTTGCACCTGAAGATGCAACGCTTGTTGTTTTGGTGGTGCAGCTTCGCACAAGCCACCACGTGGTTTTCCTTCCGACGCTTGTAAGCCTCAGCCGCAAGTAACATCCCGATCGGCGGCGCAGTGAAATAGATCCAGAGCGATGTCCAGATACTTCCCACTGCCGCAGATCCAAAGGTCCGCGCGGGATTCATGCTCATGCCTGAAATTGGTGATTCAATACTGATGTAAGTAGCAACCAGCACGCCTGCAAAAATGCCAGTCCAACGGCTTAACCTCTTTGTGTTCGAAACTGTCAGAATCACTGACATGAGAATGAAAGTGATCGCTAGTTCTGCGAGAAAGGCCGGCAAAGGACCAGTTGGGCCAGGAACTGTAGCGGCAAACTTCACTGACTGGTCGGCGACTAAACTGCCTAAGAGCAGGTAAGCAGCAAGAACGCCAACAATGGCGCCGATGAATTGAAACAGTGTGTAGAAGGCTGCGTCCCAGGGTTCAACTTTTCCAAGTCTCAGGAAAGTCAGTGTTACAGCGGGATTGAAGTGCGCCCCAGATCGTTTACCCAGTGGAGAAAAGATGATCGCGATTGCGGTCAAACCCATTGCGGTGCCCATTAGCAGGCGTCTTAATGGTTCCGTGGTTATAGCCTGAGCGATCGGTGAAGCCGGATGAGAGAGCAGGACGGTAAAGGAGCAGGCCGCGATCATGAACAATCCCAATTCCGTCGCTTCCATCAAGTATTCCGGCCAATGTGTTCTTAAGGCCTGGACCATTTGTCGGCTCCACTGATTCGTGTCTTCTCGGGACACTATGAATGTCTCTATCGGGCGCATCTTCATTCGCTCACGAAGGCTATCGAACACACTCGTACTGTTAGAACTTGTCAGTTCCATCTTTGTCGTCGCGCGCTGCGCACGATCCTCAGCTATTTGTTGATTCCCCTTTGAGTACTAACCCTCTGCTCAAAGAGTTAGTCGCAGAGACTTGTTGTTCCTTACAGGATTTGTTGACGAGATGTTGTTTCGTCTTGAGTTTCCGTGGAGCTCTCCAGATCTTTCAGTGATCTGCAAATGCGCTGACGAACTTCCACAGAGAGAGCCACCGGCGATGATGTGTCGGTTGCCGCGGCGAATGTTTGCTGGCGCACAAGCTGTCTCAGAAACTTGATCTGTTTAAGATACCGAGCACACCAAACGCAGACCATCAAGTGCAGTTTCAGTTGCAGTTGCTCCAGGACACCGAGTCGCCGCTCAAGCGACTCAGACATCAGCGGAGCCATTTCCTGGCAGGGTTGAAGCGCACGCAAGAGCCTTCGCCTGATCGCTCTCCTGGAATTTATGTAGGCTTTCAAAACGTTCCTGTCTCATTCAATCGTGAGGACCGAGTTCAGTCCTCCGTAGTTATCCGGCTGCTTCATCCCGTTGCTGGGATCCTCGATCCAGCGGCGCTCATCAACAATAAACTTGTACTGGTAACGCCCCGCCGCCGGCGCTTCAATCTCCGCAAACCAAAGTCCGGATACGTCTTTCGAAAGCGGTGTTGCACTTCGCTCCCAACTGTTGAAGTCGCCAGCGAGCGCAACGCTTTGCGCCGCATCGTCGTGATAGACAAACAGCAGACGGCCCTTCTCGACTCGAGGCGGACGGCAACCTACGGTCTTTAGCGCGTGGTTTTCTTTCTTTGCCAGTTCGACCGCACGACGTGCATTCACGACGCCATATCCCTGTCGAATAGCAGGCGCATTCGAGATTCGATCAGCAGTTGAAATCAGAATGTTTTTGACCGCACCTGGCGTCAGTTTCGGATTGGCTTGGATCATCTGCGCCACTATCGACGTTACAATCGGAGCTGCGAAGGAAGTTCCATCAACATGCTCATAGTGTGCGGCGACGATCTTCAGTTGTTTCAAAGCGGATTCGACGTAACGACGAATGTCCGCGGCGTCTAGATTCATTAAATGCTCGGGCAACTCGGCTTTTTTTGCCAGTTCACGAGCGAGATGTGAAAGCTGATAATCCGGGGCTGCAGCCAAACGAGACAGCGATTCAGCTCGTTCATATAAAACAGTTCCCGGTAGAATCGGTGCCGCCACCCACATTGCGGGCGCTATGATCTCAGGCTTGACGGTGCCGTCAGCAGTAGCGCCAAAGTTGGAGTGATAGAGATTCGGCCCAGCGCCTTTCAGCTCATTGTTGTCCGAATAGCCGCCTACCGTAATTACAGAGGGCGAGTTTGCGGGCGGAATCGAATGACGACCTTGGGCTCCTGAGTTTCCGGCCGCCGCAACCACCACGATCCCCTTTTCGACCGCCTCTTCCGCGACTTGATCGATTACGCTTCTGGAGCAGGGGACATCTTCATCTCCGCCGAGGGAAATATTTAGGACCCGAATGTTATAGCGTTGCTGATTATCAATAATCCATCGAATGCCACGAGCAATATTTTCTTCAGTGATTCCACCCTTTTCGCTTGCCTTTACCAGTATCAAGTCTGCCTCAGAGGCGACACCTTTATAGAATTGATCACACAGATGTCCACTGCCTGCTGCGGCTACTGACGTCTGTGTGCCATGCCACTGCCAGGTTTGCGTTGGCTGTTTTGGATCCAAAGATGGTGTCTCATTACTCAAATCCTCGTAAGCGACGATACGTTTGTTTGGCAGTAGCAAATCGGGATGGGGATAAAAGCCGGAGTCGAGAAATGCCAGAGTTACTCCCTTGCCTGTGTAATTAGGGTCGGCATTTAGCCGGACATGTGTGGGTATGACCGCGAAGCGATTTGGACTATGGTGGTGATCGTGGTTTGAAGAATTCATTTCCATACAACAACGGCCGCCTCAACCTGCCCGGGAGACATCACACTTAACAAAGGCAGGCTGAAGCGGACCGCGCCCCTTGAAAGTAGTCGACGTAAGGCAGCAAACCTTACACGTTGGGTTCGAGGCAGAGCTCAGGTGAAATGCCGGGTAAATTTTTAACTATTGTTTGTGAGGCTGCGTCTGATTCTTTCGCGGGCTTCATCCGACAGACGCGTCGTGGTTGAGACCTCTACGTCGTCGTTTTCATTTTCCTGAAGGCGCAACGCATCTCGCATCATATGGAGGTGTTCCAGATACCACAGGCACCACATACATACCCACAGGTGAAGTTTGAGCAGCACGCGCTCACGCAGAGTGAGAGGGCGTTCCATTGATTGGGAAATTATTTCGACAGTCTGTTTACAAGCCGGCAGACGACGAAGTAACCAGAATCTAACGGCGTGCTTTGTTTTCTCGTACCAGCTCATCTTAACTCTGCGGTTTCGTTGGCTCTCTTCTAAACCAATTCCGCTCGAGACAGTTTCGCAAATGCAAACGGGCGCGGTGCAGCATAACCCAAAGATTGTTCACTGTGACACCCAGAGCTTCGCAGATCTCTTCGCTCGTTAAGCCGTCTACTTCTCGCAATGTGAACGCGCTTGCTGTTCGCTGCGGTAGTGGTGACAGACAATCACTGAACACCCGCAAGAAATCCCCGCGCTCCAAAAGCTGAGCAGGTGTGGCGTGCCAGTCAATCGGTGCGTATTCGTTGTTCCAATGATTATCCCATCCGTCAGTTCTGGTAAAGAATTCTGCATGTTCTGGACCTTCGTCTTCCGTTGGGTCAAGCGGCGTTTCCCGCGTCATCCGTCGAAAATGGTCCGTTACCTTGTGCTTTAGAATCCCGACGAGCCACGTACGCTCAGAGCCGCGGCCCTCGAATTTTTCGTAAGCTTTTAGAGCAGCGAGAAAGGTCTCCTGCACCGCATCCTCGGCCGCCGACGTGTCTCGGAGACGAAATACAGCGTACTTAAAGAGATAGTCTCCGTGCCGTTCTAGCCAGACACTGACATCGGATGATTTGTGGGGGGCCGTGCCTTGCGGCTCGCTCATAACGAACTCATGATGAGTCCGCAACGCTCAACCTTCGGGCGTTGAGAACATTTCAAAATATTCATTGCATCTAGCAACTGCGATAACTGACTTGTCAGCAGGGAACTCAAATATCTAATATCTGCGCCAAGACGACTTCTGGACCAGTAGCTTAAGTCAGGCGTTAGGTGGTCTGCAAACTTCAATTTTTCACCGGCTGACTTTCGACGCGCTTTTTCGTTGAGAAAGTGAACAACATGACTAACGTGTCTTGTCGTGACTGCGGTTTGGTACTCCCACCGGAAGCACGTGGCTGCCCGCGATGTGCACTGAACCTTGAAGCTGAAAGCAGGATAGATCGCTTCGTCTGGTGTCGACTGTTTCCTGCGCTCCTTATTGTAGGCTTGGCCATAATCTTTGCGGTGTTTTATTTGACCCGCTAATCCTCTAAAACTACGGATTTCATCCAACTATTCCTATTAGTTTTGGCTCCGCTGCGGAGCATCTCAACGATACTCAGGAACACGATCCTATGCGCAAAACGTTCAACCCCTAAGTTCCTCTCACACTCATCTGTCGGAACTACAGCACCAAAACTTACAGAGTATTGACTTGTTTCAGGCTGAGGTGTGATTCCGTACTGGAAACCCCGGAAGATCGTGGCGTGGATGAAGAGAATCCCGCCTGTTGACGGGAGAATGTCGAATGCCTACGCTGAAGCAGCGTTTACCGACTGGCTTAGGAGAAAACAATAGTGAGGCTGACAAGAGCGTTATTCCCAACGCTGGTGCTAGTTGTTCTGGCGACTATCGTGAACCCGCAGTCTCCAGCTGGCGGAGTGCGAAGCACACCGATTGGCATTGGAGACATCGCCCCAGATTTTACCCTCACAGATCAGGATGGACGCAAAGTCACATTGTCCGATGCGCGTCGCATCGGTGCGGTCGTCTTAGTTTTCTACCGTGGCTACTGGTGACCTTATTGTGCTCGGCAGTTAGCCGAACTCAGGTCGTTGTTGAAGAAGGGTGAGAACATAAGACGCTACGCAGTCAGTGTTGATCCTCCTGAAGTCAGCAAGACGTTTGCCGATAAGCTTGGATCGGATGGCAAGGGAGCGATTGATTTCCAGATACTTTCTGACCCTGATCACAAGGTCATCGACGCGTATGGTCTACGGGATCCGGCTTATGAAAAAGAGAAGGTCTACGGAATTCCGCATCCAGCAGTCTACGTTATCGACAAGACCGGGAAGGTCGCTTGGGCCAGGATTGAGTCGGACTATCGCAAGCGTCCGACGAATAGGGAAATTCGAGCGGCTCTGGACGCTTTGAAATAAGCAACTTTTCGCCGTCTCTGACCTCGATTCCCCGTCGCGGCTTAACAACGCAGACTTAATGAAGATTAGCCGGCCGATTCTCGATGGAGTTTACTTGCGCGATGGTCGGATTGATACTGTCACTTCTAACAGTCCGTCCAAGTTGTCACCCAATTCGACAGTTCACTTCCAATGCCAGCGGCAATGTGCTTTTCCACGCGCCTCTAGCTGTGGATAGAATCCTGATTGGGAGAGTATCTCTCCTACCCCCGGCAGGGCTTGATCGGCATGAGCCAGCAGCCGCTGATCGATCTCCAACAATCCATCGCGCAATAACGACCCGCACCCGAGTCTCAACCGATCTTGCAGAGATCCTCTGAAGCCACTATACCGCCAGCGTCTGCCGGGCCGATCTCCTTCTCCGCCGCTGGTTCTCCAGCATAAAGGAGCTTGAGAAAAGGTGGGGCGATCACTGTCGTGACAACAGCCATGAACAAAACAACTCCGTAGAGTTCTGGTCCAATTACCGCAAGGGCTAAACCAATTTGCGCGACAATTATTCCGACTTCGCCGCGAGGCACCATTCCCATTCCTACTTGCGCCGCGCGTTTGAGACCGAGGTTACAAGCGCCCAAACCGCATCCCAATAGTTTGGTTATTACAGCTATCAACGTAACGAGAAAACAAAGAATGATCACTGACGACGAACGAAACACGTCAAGCCTGAGCTGCATGCCGATGTTCACCAAAAAAAACGGCACGAGGAATTCCGTTACTCCATTTATTTGCCGATGCATTCTCGGATGATCTTCGGCTGCTTCCGCCAGAGCCATCCCGGCCAGAAACGAACCAATGATCGCAGCCACTCCGATATAAGCTGCTGCCACTGACAAACCCAGGCACAAAACTAGTCCCAGGATGAACATCCCGTGACCGCTTCGCAGGCGATCAACTCCCGGAGCGAAGCGAGTAACAACAGGCGCGCCAACCAGAGCGATGAACGCAGTGAACCCAATCGCGAGTCCGGCGGTCGTGAGGATCTCGAGGTAATTAACCGTACCAGCAGCCAAACTCGAAACGATTGCGAGAACCAACAGCCCGAGGATGTCGTCGATAACCGCGGCCCCCAGGATGATGCGCGCCGTTGGTGCATCGAGCAACCCCATTCCTGAGAGGACTCGCGCCGTAATTCCAACCGATGTCGCAACCATCGCGGTACCAACAAAGAGTGCCTCGATACTTGTGCTGCCCCAAAGCCGCATCAACAACCAGCCACCGATGAATGGAGCTACGACTCCTAATACGGCTACAAGTGCAGCTTGCTTGCCCACCCTGAAGATGGCCGTCGGTTTTGTTTCAAGTCCCACATTGAAAAGAAGAAAGATCACTCCGATCTCAGCGAGGATATTGATTGCTTCGGAGGAAGCCGCCAGGTTAAGTAGACCAGGTCCAATGATAACTCCGGCGATGATTTCGCCTGCCACTGCCGGCTGCCGCAGCCGCTCAAACAATTCCGCCATTAGCTTGGCTGCCACGAGCATTATGAATAGAGTCAGAAGCACTCTGGTGTGGTCCCCCGCGGCAGCTCCCAAAAAGTAGTTGATGGTCATCTCAGCTGTTTGACTCTGCTCAACAAGTTCCTCGATCATGATTCGAATTCAGCAACCCATTGCTCGCCGCAAGTCACCTGGCCAGGCCCTGCAGCGAGCTGGGTCGCTGTTCTGTCTCACTGAAACCAATCCCAGGTTCTCACCATGAAATGGTCCAATAGTGAGACGAGTTTGCAATCAAATTGGACCCATTGCCTTGCGCCCTTAACGTTGCGCCCAGACAAACTCGAATTCAGTGGGTTATGGTCTTAAGACTAAGCGGTGGTGCGCGGCCAAAGCGTAACGAAAGCGATGGCGGCACAGGAAGTGAACTCGCGAAATAGCGTTCGATAGCAATTCGGCAGTCATTTATAGAAACTACAACGCCCTTTAGCAGCAATGCTACGGGCTGAGGCTGTTGTGGCTCTCTGTCCGTGCGTTTCTGGGTTTGGGCCATCATCGGCACGCGAAAGCTATCGACTTCGGAACGTGAGCGCCGCGATGCTATCTCATCTTGATGTTCTGCTTGGCTTATTGCAAAGTCATCCGATAGCGCCGGGAGTGGCAGGAACCTTGGGCCGACATTGCTTGAAACGCACAAAGAGATGAGTGTGGCCACAACCAGAAAGGCGCGCCATACGAAAACTCTCAATCTGATCTGTTGAAGGCCCATGAGATATTTGGCCAGAATCTTATCAGAAGAAGTAAAGTCGTTAAACTAAAATGGCGGTTGGTTTTTACTCTTCCTACCAGACTACGGAGTTAGTTTTCACTTCATTCGCAAGCTTTACAGAGGAATACTATTGCCAGCAATTCATCTTCGTTTAACTTTTCTCCTGCCTCCTCCGCTTTGATCAATGCACTTACTAAGTCGTCCTGCGGTTGACGGCGGCGCAACTTGAAGAACTGCCGCTGGGGGGCACTTCCCGTTGTCTGTGCGGGGCTGTCGGGTAACTCGCAATTCGATCGCGATCCTTTTCAGGACGAGCGTTTACGCAGAACCTCTGGTAAGATACTGTTGAAATTAAGGCGATGGGGTTCGCCACATAACCACCCTTTTTAGAAAAGGGTTGATGACTCCTAATCACGGCGCACGTTGTGCGACTTGGTTGGGAGTTTTTATTAGGAGAGACTAATGGGCAAACTACTTCTGATTGGGTTGGCCGGTTTCATTGGCACGTTGAGTAGATACTGGCTCTCGGGAGTGGTCGCGCGACGCTACGGTGAGACATTTCCAATGGGCACCCTGTTGGTTAACTTAATCGGTTGTTTTATGGTGGGACTGCTCTTCTATCTCCTGCAGGAACGGTTCCTTGTAAATCAAACTGTGCGGACAGTGATTTTGATCGGCTTCCTGGGAGGGTTCACCACATTCTCTTCTTTTGGATTACAGACGTTTACGCTACTACAAGATGGCGAATTCGGACTCGCTGCTCTGAATATCTTAGGTGCCAACGTAATTGGCCTGGTTCTAGTGTGGGCGGGATACACGTTAGCCAGAATTTTATAAGGGAAAGGCTATGCACTTCGTGAAGACGGACACCTGTTGCGCATCTTTGTCGGCGAAAGTGACAGGCACGGCCGTCCAAGAGTCTTTGGCCATGCGTCAACCGCTACACACATGTCTCCAAAGGAGCATCTCGCTCAGGTGTCGCAGGGACGCCATCCTTCATTGCTGCTTCGATCTATCTCTTAATGGGCGCTCGAAGAACGACGTTACGAAGTTCGCGATGTCTAAGTGAACCAGACCTCCGCATTACACCTAAAGGTGTTAAGAGCTTTCTTTGCAGTATTTTAAAATCAACGCCCTTCGCCGAGTTTCCTATCCCTTCCCATTCCTTGCCGTTCTTTACCATCCGATGCAGTTTTTTCCGGCCAGATATTGGCGAGTTGGAGAAATTGGGTCTGAAGCAGGGTGTGCTTGTAACTTGTTGAAAATCAACAGTTACTGGTGGAGCAGAGGGGGGTCGAACCCCTGACCTCCGCATTGCGAACGCGGCGCTCTGCCAAACTGAGCTACTGCCCCACGCGGAGGGACATATTAGGAAGCGTGCGAGAGGAGTGTCAAGGCGTGGGTGAGGGCGGCGTCGAGGTTCTCGAGGTTCTTGCCGCCGCCTTGTGCCATTTCGGGTCTGCCGCCGCCACGGCCATCAAGCAAAGCACAGGCTTCACGCATCAACATGCTCATGTCGCCGGAGGCGTCGGCGGAGCGGGCGAAGACGAGACGCGCCGTGTCTTTGTCGCGTGAGGCAAGCAAGGCGATCGTTTGGGGCTTTGAGATGAGGGCGTGTGCGAGTTTCTTGAGCGATTCGGCGTCACGATCGGAGAATACATGTAACACGACGCCATCCTGAGCTGACGCCAACAACTTCTCCGCCTCAACTTCAGCAGCGATCTCTTCAAGCACACGAATCCGGCGATTCAACTCCTTGTGCTCCTCAATCATCTGCGCGGCAACCTGCGGCGCGTCGTCTCTGCCGGTACTAAACAACGCTGCAACTTCGCGTGCACTCTTATTCGCTCGTCGATAATCCGCGAGCGCGCGTGTGCCCGCAACGAATTCAATTCGCGTCAGTCCCTTCGCACGTTCCCACGATCGTACCCCGATCATTCCAACTTCACCTGTGCGATACGCGTGAGTGCCGCCACAAGGCGTCAGATCAAACCCTTCGATCTCAATCAGACGCAGCTCCCCTTCACGCGCCGGATCTTTTCTCAGAGGTAGCTCTGCGGCTTCGGCCGACGTCACGTTGCGAATCGTAATAACCCGATCTTCCCAAATGACATTATTTGCGAGTTCAACTGCACGCTCGATAATCTCGGTAGTTGGGTTACTCAAATCGACGTCGATCTCACACGAAGCTTCGAGCACACGAAAACTCCGAGTGGGCGCGTTGTAAAGCGTGACAAGCGCCTGCGAGAGAATGTGCTGTCCTGTGTGTTGCTGCATGTGGTCCAACCGGCGCGACCAGTCCACACGGCCGTGCACAACCTCACCGCGCGAAGGCGCAGCGCCCTGGACCACGTGGAATACGCCATTGTCACCGTCGTCGATGCACTCAACCACGCGCGCGCCATTGAGCGTTCCGGTGTCGCTTGGTTGGCCGCCCCCGGTCGGATAAAACGCAGTGCGATCGAGCACGACCGCGGTCCAACCACTAACACGATCACTCAGGTCAACAACACGAGCCTCAAACTCAATCAAATGTGAATCGGCGTAGTAGAGTCGTTCAGTGGCCACGGATTGTACAGATCCTTAATACACGGATTTACGCAGATCTTTTAAGATAAGCGCATGAGAACAAAAATACTCGGCGTAGCGGTGCTCGTCGCCCTATTCACCGGCGTTGCCATCGCGCAGGAACCGCCGCTGAAATCGATCACGTACCGGCTGTCGATGTCGCGACCGGTGTCGCATCTTTTCGAAGTGTCGATCCTAATCGAATTACCGGACGAATTGAAAGACAAGCCGCTTCAGTTGCAAATGGCCAAGTGGTCCCCCGGACGTTACGGCGTTTTCGATTTTGCCAAGAACGTTCAGGAAGTACGCGCCGTTGCCCGCGATGGTTTCAAGCGGCAGGTCACGCGGGTGGACGATCAAACGTGGAGTGTTGCGGCACTGGGAAGCACTGCGTTTACCGTCTCATACAAGGTCTTCGCAAACGATCTCGACGGCACGTTTTCACAACTCGACACTCGTCACGCCAACTACAACGGTGGTTCGATCTTCATGTACATCGTGGGCCATAAACCCGATCCGGTGAAGCTCGAGATCAACGCTCCGCCGGGTTGGAAGATCGTGAATGGTCGCACTGAACGTCCCGGCCAAACCACGTGGCATTTTCCAAACTGGGACATTCTTATCGATACACCAACCGAGATCGGTCCTGACTGGACCCAGGATACGTTCGAGGTTGCTGGAAAGAAGTATCACGTCGTCGTCCATTCATTTGGCGCGGAAGGCGGCAAGCGCTCGGCGCTCGTGAAAGACATCGAGAAGATCGTGAAAGCGCAAGTCGCGATGTGGGGACCACCCGAGTTTGAAGAGTATACCTTTCTCTTGCACTTTGCCGCAGATGATCGCTCGGGAGACGGAATGGAGCATCTGACTTCAACTCAGATCATCCAGCCAGGTGCACTCGGCGAGCCCAATGTTTATGACTCAACTCTCGACACTGTCTCACACGAGTTCTTTCACGTCTGGAATGTGAAGAGACTTCGACCCCTCGAACTTGGACCATGGGACTTTACCCGTCCGGCAAACACGCGTGGTCTGTGGGTAGCCGAAGGCTTCACAAACTACTACGGACATCTGATGTCGCGCCGGTCCAGTCTTTGGAACGATCAAAAATTCCTGGATAGAGAAGCGGTTACGATCGCTCGTGTCGAGTACGCTCCGGGTAATCGCTTGATGAGTGCTGAAGAATCGTCGCTGTCAGCTCCTCTTATCGACGGCGTGCAACACGAGCAATTGACGAATCTGCAAAACACCGCGATCAGCTATTACCCCAAGGGCGAACTGATCGGCATGGTGCTCGATCTTCTAGTGCGTGGTCGATCAAAAGGGAACGCGTCGCTAGACGATGTCATGCGCGACATGTATGAGGAGTTTTATTTGAAGAGCCCGAATAGTAGTTACTACCTTCGCGGGCGCGGTTATCAAACCGAGGATTTGGAGCGAATCGTTTCGCGGCGGTCGGGCCACGATTTCAGCGACTTCTTCAAACGTCACGTTCGTGATGTTGAGTTGCTGCCGTACGATGAAGCGTTTGGCCATGTCGGGTTGCGCCTGGTCAAGACGCAGTCAAAAGAACCTTTCGACGCCGGTCTTGGAATCGATTTCGAAGACCGCAAGGCGGTCGTCTCATTTGTGATCTCGAACTCACCGGCTGAAGATGCCGGGTTGCAGACTAAAGATCAGATTGTTTCACTTGCAGGCAAAAACGTTGGCGAGGATTGGCGCAAGACGTTGGCGCGCTTTAAGCCGGGCGACTCAGTGCCGGTGACTGTCAAACGCGATCGACGCACGATCAATACGAATTTACTTTTGCGTCAGCCGGAGAGATTTGATTACAAGATCGAAGAGCGTGCTGATGCCACGACCGAGCAAAAGGCGTTGCGGGCTGCGTGGTTGAGTGGAAAGTAGGCCGCGGATTTGCACGGATTTTTCAAGGCACGATTACATTGAGTGAGTGCGGAGCGATCTCGAATCGCATCGGCAGGTGGCCGAGTAATTCGCCGTCGACTTGCACCTGTGCGTCGCCGTAAGCTTTCACATTTGTGGCTTTCACAAATTGCACTTCCGGTGTGTCGCGAGGCATACCGTCGCGCATTGCGTACGACAGAAGATGAAGATAGCGAAGCCGGCTCATCGTCTGGATGATACAGATTTCAAACTCACGCTTATCCAGACGTGCGCCAGGTGTGATCGCCAGATCGCCACCATATCGCGCTGACTTTCCGATGGCCGCAAACGTCCCAATGTATTTCTGATCGTCGATCTCGAGCGTAAAAGGCTTTGGGTTCCAGGTTGCAAGATGGCTGAGTCCTGAAATCCAAAACGCGCCTTTGCCGATACGTTTCTTCAAAGACGGTTGGACGCGTCTTACTACTGACGCGTCGAGTCCGATTCCAGCCATCAAGACAAAGTGACGGCGCTCGTTCGTGGTTTCGTCGATCGCGAGACCCAGATAAATCTCGCGCGTCTTACCGAGGGCGGCGATCTTAAGTGCTTGTTCGTCGTCGAGCGGTAAGCCCAGCTCGCGTGCGAGCACGTTTGCTGTGCCACGCGGAATGATTCCGAGTCGCGCTTTAGTGCCTGCCAGGCCTTGTATCGCTTCGTTGATGGTACCGTCACCACCTGCGACGATGACGTCGGAACTGCCATTGCGCGCAACGCGACCGGCGATCTCTGCCGCGTCGCCGGGACCGCTCGTTAATCGCAGATCGACTTTAAGGCCGAGCGACTCCAGCCGCGTTGCGAGTTCCGGGATTGGTCGGAGACGTCGCGATGCGTAGCGACCAGTCTTCGGATTGGAAATCAGTGTTGCTTTACGAATAGACATTGAACGATTGAGCTTGGCAATCGAAGTGCCGTGCGCTTTTCCCGTTACAATGAGCGCATTGCTGAATGCGTTGGTTTTAAATCAGACAGTTGTCAGATAAATAAGCCACACGGTGGCACAGTCAGGCGGCAAATACAACTAACGGCTCACGAGTCTTGCGAATTCACTCAAGTCTGTACTGTTAAGGTCTGACACATAGGGCGCTGTGGTACGTACTGTAGGGGCGGCCCTCCGTGGCCGCCCGTGCGTGGATTCGACACAGGGGCGGCCACGGAGGGCCGCCCCTACAGTACGTTTTGAGATGCGCAGGTTTTCCGAGACGCGCAATACGTTTCCGAGGTGCATGATGAAATTTGCGAAGGTTGTTTTTTTAGTGGCTGGGGTTTATGGGCTGCTGGTGTTATTGCCGCAGTTTTTTCTCGAAGCAAAGATCGGGCGCGACACGCCGCCGCCGATTACACATCCGGAGTTCTTTTACGGATTCATCTGCGTGGCAGTGGCGTGGCAGGTTCTGTTCCTGGTGCTTTCGAGAGATCCGGTGCGATACCGACCGATGATGATCCCGGCAATGCTCGAGAAGATCGGCTTTCCGATCGCGGTCGTGATTCTTTATCTTCAGGGACGAGTGTCGCCGACGATCTTCGCACCCGCTGGTGCAGATTTAATCCTGTTCGTGTTGTTTGCTTTGTCTTATCGGAAGACTGGCGAGGCTACTCTCCGTACGTAGTTCCCACGCCTTCGCCTTCTGCGACTTCGCAATTGCCAAAGATGTCATGAAACACTGTTCCGCTTCCGCTTCGTTTTTATTGAGCAACAACTCGCCTTTGATACGATACAACTCGGCTTCGTAGTAGCGCTCGCCCTTTTTGAGCACAGTGGCAAGCGCTTCGTCCAACACACGCAGCGCCTCTTCCGTTTGACCAGCTTTCGATAAAGCCAACGCCAGGAACGCTAAAAATTGCGGCCGAACGAGCGCCGCACTGGTTGCATCGATTGCTGCGATCGCGTCTCGTATCTGATCGATGGCCTCGTTCTCGTTCCCCTGTTCGATCAATGTCCAGCCGTGCATCGCGCTTGCCATGGCTTGATACATCACGAGCCCATGTTGCGCTGAAATGTCGATGGCGGCCTCCGCGTACTGTTGGGCCATCAGGTGATCGCGAAACAGATGATAAAGACCGGCGGCGAAGAAGAAGGCGTGCGCGAGACCCTGCGGTTCGGCTAACTCGCGTGCGCGTGCTAACGCCTGGTCGATTTGATTCACTGCCTCATCAGATCTTCCGAGACACCACAGCGCCCACGAAGCAAAGCAAGGCATCGCAACACCTGGATTCAGCGCATAGAGAAACGAATCGTCGCGATGTGCTTCGGGTTCATAGAGCGCGAGTGCTTTATCGAAATGTTCAAGAGCCAGCTCGAAGTTTCCGAGGTGCATGGAGGTTATTTCCAACGCCCAGTGTGCTCGTAAAGCTATTCCCGCATAAGGCAAACGCTCGCCGAGCTCAAGAAACTCTTCTGCAAGTTGGCGAGCAGTCTCCAACTCAGCACTCAACGTATAGAACGTCCATAATCCCCAGAACACTTCGGAAACATCCGGCGAGTCGCCAAGCTGTTCATAAAGATCACGGGCTTTCATGTAGACACGACCGACATTCGGCGACGCATAACCCTCAATCGCAATCGACGGCACGCCGAGAGTGAGATGCAAACACAGCGCTTCGCTCAGGGTTTCACGCGTCTCGGGCAGCTTCTCGATCAACTCGATGCCACGGCGTGCGAGCTTCACCGCCTCCTGATACGCAAACCGGCGGATCGCATTGTTTGCTCCTTCTTTAAAGTAGTGTGCCGCGCGCGTGTAATCTCGGCCGCGTTCAAAATGCATCGCAAGTTCAGCAGAGATCTCGACAGCCCGTTTGCCGTAGACCTCCTCGCCACGCTCGGCTATCAAGCGATGCAGTTTTACGCGACGGCCCACCGGCAAACGATCGTACAAAACGTTTTGATACAAAGCGTGAACGAAGCCGAATCGCGTCACGACGTCGCCATTTGGTAATTCCTGTGCGCCGCACTCCTTAATGTATTGACCCTGACGAGCGAGCTCATTACACCGCGCCTCCACCATACGCGGATCCTCTTCGAGGCCAGCCGCGAGGGCGGGCATGGAAAACTCAAGCCCCGCAACGCTCGCTGCTTCGAGTGTTCTTTGCGACTCCAATCCGAGATGGTCTACATGCCGTTCGATCATCTGCTTGATGTTGTCAGGCACGCCGACTTCAATATTTGCGATGTCAACACCCAATTCCCACGTGGACTCACGGAGGACGATGAGTTTGTTTTCGAGGAGGTAGTTGACGGAGTTCACCATGAACAATGGATTTCCATCCGTCCGATGGTGAATCAATCCGGCGAGACCTGGAGGAAATCGATTGCCCGGAAACATGACCGCCAAATAGTCTGATACTGAAGCTTCCGTGAGGTATTCAAGCGGTATCTCTCGACATAACTGCTTGGCCATCAACTCCTGCTTGACTGCTTTCAGTGGATGACCACTCGCCGTCAGTTCCGCGTCGCGATAAGTACCAATCAACAACAGATGCGCACGCTCGCGCTGGTTTGCGAGATACGAGATCAGATCGAGTGTTGAGTAATCGCTCCAGTGCAGGTCTTCGAGAATCAGCACGAGCGGCACTTCGGCTGTAAGTACGTCCAAAGCTTCGCCCATCTCACGCAGCATTCTTTCGCGTGTTGCGCCCGAAACTTCTTTGCTCAACAGTTCGCGATCAGACGGACTCAGCAGCGACGGCATTTGCAGCAGCCACATCGGTGCATGCGTGCGCACAGTGTTCGCAACCTTTTGCTCGTTGCGACACAAACGTCCGATCGCTTCGAGAACCGGTAGGTACGCTTCACCCGTGCCGTACTGCTCCAAACACTGACCTCGACCCACACGAATACTTCCGTCGCGAGGAATCGTGCGTGCAAACGCGTCGACGAGTGAAGTTTTTCCGATCCCTGCTTCACCAGTGACGAACACGACCTGGCGTTGTCCTCGCAGCGTTCGGCGGAGGCGACGTTGCAGTTGACCTAGCGCCGGCTCGCGTCCTACTACGCCCGAGTAGATCGAGAAAGCACCAGAGAGAAAAGCTCCTGAAGGAGAATCGTCCGGGATGTATTGTTGCTTCGTCGGCTCTTGCTTGTGTGCTGCTAACTCGCCGATAAAGCGGTAGCCGCGCCGGTGTGAGGTCTCAATGAACCTTGGAGACTTCGGATCGTCGTCCAAAGCCTCTCTTAACTGACGCACAGTGACCTTGAGAACCGCATCGCCCACGAAGGTTTCGGGCCAAACGGCATTCAGTAACTCCTCTTTGGTGACGAGTTGTCCGGAACGATTTAGCAGGTAATTGAGTACGGCAAAAGCCTTGGGCCGGATCTTGATCTCTTCAGAGCCTCTCCACAGACACTCGTTGACGAGATCGAGGGAGAAGTGATCGAAGGCTATCAGCCTGTCGGTTGGGGTCGCACTCACTGAGGTTACCGAATAATTACCTAACTTTTAGGACAAACCGTTATGAATTGGTCCATTGTGCTCCTCTAATGCAGCGATGGCAAACGGCAGCCACCCCTGCATTACCTGCAAAGAAGCCCAATAGTCAGAAACAGATCTCTCAGAAGCATTTTTGAATGCTTTGGGTGCCTCACTCCGTCTCCCGATCCCAAAACATTACCGCACATTTACCGGAAGTTTATGACTGCCATGGCGGCGGTCTCTATTCTGACCACGCGTTAGACAGACTTAGAAAGGGTCAACATGAGGAAATATTTTTTTAGATTTGCATTTGTACTGAGCTTACTAGCGGCCTTCGTAGTGCCGCATCTTGCCGGTGCTCAGGATGATTTATCACAAACTTCGGCCGTCGCCGAGATTTCGGATCCGGTGGCAGTTTTCCAGGCTGCTGGGCCAACCACAACCGCTATTCAGAGCTCAGTGGACCGGTATCGCGACGCGGTGAGCGTGCTTGCTGGTCGTCGCGAAATCAACTGGGACGGAGGCAATCCAGCAAATGAAGCGACGACAGTCTCTGGAAATCCGTTTAACGGTTTTCTGATCTCGCGCGGCGCACTTTTCACAACCCCAGATGGAACTGGCTTCGTGCAAGCTCCAGCCGGCACCGCCGTACCACCGGGTGGACTCGCAGGTGTGTTCGCTAACCCAACTTACAGCACGAGTTTTCGACCTTTCAGTAACTTGCGACTGTTCAGCGCGATCGGCGGCAAGGTTACCGACGTGACCTTCTTCGTACCTGGCGGCGGCGACGTGGCGGCGAAAGTCAGCGGATTCGGCGCTGTGTTCACTGACGTGGACCAACCAAACGGAAGTGGACCCGCGCACAAACGAGGTAACAGACACGCAAGCACATTGATCGAGTACTACGGCGTGAACGGCGAGTTGTTGTTCAGTAGCTTCGTGCCGGCGTCGCCAGGGGATGGTGGCTTTTCTTTCTTCGGAATCGTGTTTCCCGATGCTCGCATCGCGCGCGTGCGAATCACGAGCGGAGACGTTGCACCTGGACCAGATGATTCCGCGAAGCAGGACGTCGTCATGATGGACGATTTTATCTTCGGCGAACCCCGACCGATTAATTGAGGAGATGAAGATGAGTAAACGCGGTTACGAACTAGCCCGCCGATTGGAGTTGGGCGCTCTTGCTCTCGATGCTTTTGCGAGCTCGCTCACGGAATTCGAGTGGCAAAGTCGTGTTCCCGGAGACGGACGCAAGATCGGAGTGGTCGTTCATCACGTTGCGAGTGTGTATCCGCTCGAGATTCAACTAGCCCAATCGCTTGCGAAGGGTGTGGCCATAGAGGGTGTAACTGGTGAAGTCGTCAACAAGATGAATGCTGCACACGCGAAGGAATTCGATGGCGTCACGCAGGAAGAGACACTCGAATTACTGAGAAGGAACAGCGCCGCAGCGGCAGCCGCGATCAGAGGGCTTACTGACGAGGAACTGGATCGCGCGGCGCCCGTTTCGCTCAATGCGAACGCACCGCTGACATGCCAGTTCATGCTCGAGGATCACGCTGTACGACACAGCTATCACCACCTGGCACGCATACGCGCAGCCTTGCAGGCCACAGATTACACCGGTAACAAATCCGATTTTCTATCCGTGCCATCCGCGGCCTGAATAATTGGATCAATCAAGAAAGGAAGAGGAGATTTATCATGAAGAAAACATTCGCAAAAGGATTCATCACAGCCACATTGCTTGTAATGGCAATCACTGGCGCAGGCGTGTCAGCGCAGGCGCAAACTTTGCAATACAGATTAACTGCAGACATTCCATTCGAGTTTTCTGTTTCTGACCAGAAACTTCCGGCCGGCAAGTACTGGATCCGCCGTGCTCAGGATGCGAGCGGTGATACGGTTCTGCAAATCAAAAGCATTGATGGGCAGGCGACCACAAATCGTTTCAGCATACCCGTCGTCACATTCAATCCGAAAAAGCGAGGTGAGCTGGTTTTCCACAAATACGGCGACCAGTATTTCCTGTCACAGGTTTGGCCGGCCGCTGGTGAAACAGGACGAGCATTTCCAAAGACGCACGCCGAACGCCAACTCGAGCGTGATGCTCGTAACAACGTAGTCGGAGTAATGAAAGCGCCGAAAGCAGAGATCGTCACAGTCGCTGTGACAACTCAGCGCTGACGTTTTTGATGGTGAGTTCTAAGAAATATTTAGCCGCAGATGAACGCGGATAAACGCAGATCAGCGTAAATCCGCGTTTATCCGCGGCTTATTCTAGTCGATAGTTTGGAGCCTCTTTGGTGATAATCACGTCGTGCACGTGTGATTCTTTGAGACCTGCAGAGGTTATCCGGAGGAAGCGCGTCCGCTCCTGAAATTCAGCGATCGTGCGGCAGCCGGTGTATCCCATTCCCGAACGCAAACCACCGACGAGTTGAGTCACCATTTCGGCGAGTGTGCCCTTGTACGGCACACGTCCTTCAATACCTTCCGGAACGAGTTTCGATTCAGTCTCAACCATGTCCTGCGCATAACGATCGCGCGAACCCTCGCGCATCGCGCCGAGCGACCCCATGCCGCGATACGTCTTGAATGAACGACCCTGAAAGAGAATCACTTCGCCCGGCGCTTCTTCAGTGCCCGCAAACAACGACCCGATCATCACAACGTCCGCACCGGCAGCAATCGCCTTGGCGACGTCGCCTGAAAACTTCACGCCACCATCAGAGATCACGGGAACATTCTTCTCGCGAGCGGCTTTAACACAACTCGAGATCGCCGTTATCTGTGGCACACCTGCGCCAGTTACAACTCGAGTAGTACAAATCGATCCGGGTCCAATGCCGACCTTGATCGCGTCAACACCGGCATCGATCAACTCCTGTGCTCCGGCAGTCGTGCCTACATTTCCCGCGATCAGATCCGTTTCCGGATGGCGTTTCTTCATCTCTTTCACCGCTTCGATCACACGTGACGAGTGACCGTGCGCGGTGTCGACCACGAGACAATCGACCCGTGCCCTGACGAGCTCATCACCACGCTCGAGGTAATCGCCCGTCGCACCGATTGCCGCCGCGACTCTCAGACGGCCCAGATTGTCTTTTGCAGCCGATGGATATTTGATCGCTTTCTGAATGTCTTTGACGGTGATGAGTCCTTTTATATGTTTGTCGTCGTCGACAACGAGTAGCTTCTCGATACGATGTTTCTGAAGCACTGCTTTGGCTTGCTCGAGCGTTGTGCCCACGGGAACTGTAACGAGCGGTTGTTTCGTCATCACTTCCGCGACCGGGATATCGAACCTCGTTTCGAAACGAAGATCGCGATTCGTGATGATCCCGACGAGATGGCCCGTTTCGTCTACAACCGGTACGCCGCTGATATGAAAGCGCTCCATGACCTGCAACGCTTCACGCACCGGCCTGTCGGGTCGAATCGTCACTGGGTCAACGATCATTCCCGATTCAGATCGTTTTACCTTGTCGACCTCTTCTGCCTGCCGTTCGATGCTCAGGTTTTTGTGAATCACGCCGATGCCGCCCTGTTGTGCGAGTGCGATCGCGAGCGCCGCCTCTGTGACTGTGTCCATTGCGGCGGAGCATAGTGGAATCTGGAGACGAATGTTTCGCGTGAAATGTGTCGAGGTGTCAGTCTGGGATGGCAGAACGTCGGAACGATCCGGTATTAAGAGTACGTCGTCGAAAGTAAGTCCTTCAAAAATATCAGGTGTAATCATATTGGGCACTAATATAAAAGGTAGCCACAAAAAGCACAAAAGGCACAAAAAGCACAAAAATAATTGAGATTAAATCGCTCGAGGAATCGCCACCGTTTTTGTGCCTTATGTGCTTTTTGTGCTTTTTGTGGCTATACACGTTGGAACCAGTGTAGCGCCGCGAGGGCGCCCGCCGTCAGAATTGCCAATATTAATATTGCCAGGACCACAGTCAGAACAGGAGAACGTGTGGCCGGCGTATCTGTGTAAACTTTCGACTGCAACGGCGTAGTGTTGATGTCGTCTGTCGACTCACCGTGCTCACGCAAGTACCGCGTGTAACCCTCGATTGCTTCACGCTCGTCATAGCCCACGTACTTGGCGTAGGCCTTAATAAAGCTGCGATTAAAGACGCCTCCGGGCAGACGCTTATAATCGTTGGATTCGATTGCTTCGAGATAATGGACGGAGATGCGGGTTTGCTCGCAGATCTCGCGCAGGCCAATGCCGCGCGCCTCGCGAGCGAGTCGCAATTGTTCGCCTATACTCGCTGCCATCTCCAATCGCTCGATTCCTGGCGTCGGGTTGGTGGATTGTTTAGCCCAGGTCTATCAGCGCGCCGCTTGTATGAATGCGTACAACTCCCACTTTTTCTGCACTATAGCTTGCGCTGCTAAACGGTGTCAAACTTTTGTATCCCAAAAGATCAGCGTCTCTTGCTTCTTGCCGCCCGCGGTGGTACGTTGACGCCAACAGTGACCTGGTACAGTCGCTTTTAATCTTTACAATAAGACAAAAGTGAGGACAAAGAGATGCCCCTGGAAGCACTCGGAATGGTTGAGACCAAAGGATTCGTGGGTGCAGTTGAGGCCGCCGATGCGATGGTCAAAGCAGCGAATGTGCAACTGCTTGGGAAAGAGTATATCGGCGCCGGCTATGTGACGATCTTTGTGCGCGGCGACGTTGGCGCGGTGAAGGCCGCGACCGATGCAGGCGCAGCTGCGGCGCGACGCGTTGGCGAACTCATCAGTGTTCACGTTATTCCGAGGCCGCATGCTGAAGTTGAGCGCGTGCTTCCAGTCAACGGGCGCACTGGACTGAGTCCGGATGATAGCGCGTTGCAGGGTGGCGCACGTGGTCAGTTGGGCCAGGGCGATCAGGGACGATCGCTTGGCGCCGGAACGCGTGAGGCCAACAAAGAGCGAGCTAGATAATTGCCAATTGCCAATTGCCGATTGCCAATTGAAAATTTACGAGTGAAACGGCTTCACAAATCGGCAATCGGCAATTGGAAATCGGCAATGAGAGGTTGTCATGTCCGTCGATAAAGATCTAGTTTCAGTGCAACAGGCGCGCGATCTGGTGGAGGCGGCTCATCGTGCGCAGGCTGAAGTGGCGGAATTCGATCAGGCGAAGATTGATCGAATCTGCGAAGCGATGGCGCGGGCTGCTTTGGCTGAGGCTGCACGGCTCGGAGCGATGGCCGTCGAGGAAACCGGATACGGAGTTCCCGCCGACAAGCAGGAAAAGAATCGTTTTGCCGCCGAGGATGTTTGGAACTATTTCCGCGGTCTGCGCACCAAGGGTGTTGTTTCGGAGACGAAAGACGTTGTAGAAATTGCGAGCCCGCGTGGCGTTGTTGCCGGTATCATTCCTTCAACTAATCCAACTTCAACTGCAATCTTCAAGATCTTGATCGCGATCAAATCGCGTAACACCGTGGTGCTCTCACCGCATCCATCGGCTGCCAGGTGCATCAACGAAACTGCGCGCGTTATGCGCGAGGCTGGAGTCAAGGAAGGCTTGCCTGCGGATGCCATCGGTTGCATGTCAACCGCGACGATCGAAGGTACCGAAACCTTGATGAAGCACAAGCAGACGGCCGTGATTCTCGCCACAGGAGGCATCGGGCTCGTGCGCGCCGCGTATTCGTCTGGTAAGCCGGCGTTTGGCGTTGGACCAGGCAACGTCCCTGTTTGCATAGAGAGAACTGCCGACGTGCCGAAGGCCGTTCAGGATATTTTGACAGGGAAGTGTTTTGACAACGGAACAATCTGTGCTTCAGAGCAGGCTGTGGTTTGCGACGCGCCAATCGAGCAGGCCGTTCGCGAACAGTTCAAACTCCAGGGTGCCCATTTCCTCTCGGCTGCTGAAGCCGAGCAACTCGGAAAAGTCGTTGCGACACCACAGCGCTCGCTCAACCCCGCCATAGTCGGTAGGTCGGTTGAGGTTATTACGAAGATGGCTGGTCTTACTGCGCCGCCAGGAACGCGTTGTTTGATCGCCGACGTCGCCGGTATCGGACGCGATCATCCGTTGTCGATGGAAAAACTCTCGCCGATTCTTGCTTTCTACGTCGTTGACGGACTCGAGAAGTGTGCACAGCGCAGCAAGGAAATACTCGCGTACGGTGGCATGGGTCACACTGCCGGCATTCACACACGCTCGCGTGAAGCGGCAGTGAAGTTTGGTGCTGAGATGCCTGCATCACGCATCACTGTGAATACGCCGACAACGCACGGTGCAATCGGCTTCTCGACAGCGCTGCCGCCGTCAATGACGTTGGGCTGCGGTTCGTGGGGTGGCAACGTTACGTCCGACAATGTTTCACCGCTTCATTTGATGGACATCAAGCGCGTTGCTTTTGAAACGAGACCGGTGAAGAGCGCGCGCCCGGCAGTTTCGACGCAGAGAGTTGTGCAGCCTGTAGCGGCGGCAAAAGAACCTGCAGTAGCCGGTGGCAAGATTGATAGGCAGGAGATTGCCGCGATCGTCGATCGGTTTCTGGCTGGTAAACGTGTCGAGCCGTCCACTTCGCCGCTGCCACAACCTGTGATTGAGGGTGAAGCGGGCAGCATGTACACCGCGCCGCCGCCGAAACCAGCACCACCGCCACCTGCGCCGCCGCCAGTCGCCAAGCCATCGACGAACGGTGCAAAGGCGATTGATTTCGTGAGTGAAGACGACGTGCGACGTGCAATTCAGAAAGGCGAGAAGATCTACATCAATGCGCGAACGATCATCACGCCCGCGGCGCGTGATATAGGCGAGCCGGCCGAGGTGTTTGCTAAAGTTTAGATCAGGCGTCTCCTTGGAGTGCGGTGCCTTGGCACCGCTTTGGTAAAAATATCAAAGCGCCACCAAGGTGGCGCACTCCAAGGAGACGCTCAACTCAAGCAGATGTTTCTAGCAAAAGTTGTAGGCACAGTCTGGTCGACGAAGAAGACGCCCGATCTCGAGGGCGTCAGGTTTTTGATTGTCCACCCTTACGATCTCGATAAGGAACCGACGCGTAACATCGTTGTCGTCGCGGATCGTCTTGGAGCCGGAACCGGCGAGATGGTGATGTGCGCGTTCGGGAAAGCGGCGCGGACGGCGATTGGAAATCAGGATATGTCGATCGAAGCCGCCGTGGTGGGCATCGTCGATCGCGTTGATATCAACGAAACTTTCTCGGACGAAATGCGCGAGGCAGCACGCCGTCCGGTCGGCGAGAACGGCAGACCCTAACTTATCCACACACCTGATCACCCATCACTCTTCCAATGGCCAATGAAGATTTGATTTACCGAATCACCCGTGCGGTTTACGACCGTTTGGGTAATGCGGTCGATGATTCCACCGTTGAGCAGCTAGTCACCGACATCTACAAACAGGTTGCTGTTACGACTAACAATCGTAGTGCGACGCCTGCGGTTGACACTGGCGTGAGACAAACGATCTCGGCGGAAGGATCCTCCGATCGCATGGTGATTTCAGTCTTTGGCTTGGACCACCCCGGAATTGTCGCTGGTGTTTCGCAGATCCTTGCCGAGGCTAGTTGCAGTATCATCGACATCAATCAAACGGTGGTGCAGGGAAAATTTGCGATGGTGATCATCGCCGACACGTCGCGCGCGCGGGAGAGTACCGCAGAGCTGAAAGATCGTTTGCGAAACGCGGGTCAAAACCTCGGCGTTAATATCTACGCGCAACGAGAAGATCTTTTCAACGCGATGCACCGCATTTAGGTTAGACAGGATTTACAGGATGTTTCAGGATTAACAGGATGTCCGAGGCTGAGATCGAGATTGCACGTCGATGTACATTTTGCGGCGTATCAGTGCGCCAGCATGCGATGTTCTGTCCGCAGTGCGGGAATCCGATCAGACAACAAACAGCTCCGACCACCATATCTCTTTCTGACACGATCATCGATACCGCTCCGACGGAAACCTTGAAACCGGATCTTGCCGCGACGCAACCGCTAAGCGCTGTAGTACCGCCACCAACCGAGGCGATACCGCCGGTCAAGCCGCAGGCCGTACACAAGCCCGCTGAGCATGGTGTTCGAAGCCGCGTGGAGCACATACGAAAAGTGTCGAGTGTAATGATCGATCAGGCCGCGTACGATCCAAGCCTGCGTTTTCTGCTTGTGGCCGCGGCGTTCTTTATTCTTTTTCTCGTTCTGCTAATCCTGAGCAAAGTGATCGGATAGATGGAATACACCCAGGCCGAGATTCTGCAGACAGTCGCGATGACCGAAATGGAGCATCTCGACGTCCGCACAGTGACACTCGGTCTGAGTTTGCTCGACTGCACGAGCGACTCGATGGCGGGAGTAGCGCAGAAGGCCGGCGACAAGATTCGCGCCGTCGCTGCTCGACTCGTGCCGGCGGTCGATGAGATCGGTGATCAGTTTGGAATCAGAGTCGCGAACAAGCGGATTTCCATCACGCCTGTATCATTGATCACTGAAGGTCTGCGCGGGGATGTGGTGCAGGTTGCGCGTGCAATTGACGATGCGGCAGGCACAGTCGGTGTCGATTTCATCGGCGGCTATTCAGCGTTGGTCCAGAAAGGCTCGACGCCTTCAGAGACGAGGTTCCTCGACTCCATTCCCGAAGCGCTCTCGACCACGAAGCGTCTGTGCTCGTCAGTTAACGCGGCCACGACTCGGGCCGGTATCAATATGGACGTGGTGGGCCAGGTGGGACGAATCATCAAAGAGGCTGCCGAGCGAACCCGCGATGAAGGTGGACTGGCGTGCGCAAAATTTGTCTGTTTTGCAAATGCCGTAGAAGACAATCCTTTCATGGCCGGCGCCTTTCATGGTGTGAGCGAAGCCGAAGCCGTGGTCAATGTCGGCGTGTCCGGGCCGGGCGTGGTCCATCATGCGGTTCGTCATGCAGATCGAAATCTCCCTTTACAGGATCTCGCCGAGACGATCAAGAAACTTTCATTCAAGCTCGCACGCGCAGGTGAGTTGGTGGGCCGTGAAGCGGCGCGTCGTCTCGGCATTCCTTTCGGCATCATCGATCTCTCCCTCGCGCCCACGCCTGTCCCCGGTGACTCGGTCGCCAACATCATCGAAGCGATGGGATTTGAACGCGCGGGCACACACGGAACGACCGCCGCGCTCGCGCTTTTGACTGACGCCGTGAAGAAAGGCGGGGCGATGGCGAGTGGATCTGTCGGTGGCATGAGTGGAGCATTTATTCCGGTGTCGGAAGATGCGGGAATGATCGAAGCCACTCAACTCGGAGCACTCTCGTTAGCCAAGCTCGAAGCATGGACCAGCGTTTGTTCGGTCGGCATTGATATGGTGGCCGTACCTGGCTCGACTTCCGCGGAAACTATCGCGGCGATCATCGCTGACGAAATGGCAGTGGGAGTTATGAATAACAAGACGACTGCGGTGCGGATCATTCCGGTGCCCGGTCGCGACGTAGGCGAGATGGTCGAATTTGGCGGATTGCTCGGGAGTGCGCCGATCATGCCGGTCAGCACGTTTTCTTCCGCGGGCTTTATTCGCAGAGGTGGTCGCATCCCTGCGCCGATCCACTCGCTGCGAAACTAGCCACAAAAAGGCACAAAAAGCACAAAATGCTTTTCTGCAGAATTTTTTTGTGCCTTTTGTGCCTTTTTGTGGCTAATATCTGGTGGTAGTTGGAGGATCGCTAATGCCTGAAGCACTCGGAATGGTGGAATGTCGCGGCCTTGTGGCAATGATCGAAGCCGCCGACGCGATGGTGAAATCTGCGAATGTTCGCCTCGTGGGCTGGGAAAAGATCGATGCAGGTCTCGTGACGGCGATCGTGCGTGGCGACGTTGCTGCTGTTCGTAGTGCGGTCGATGCCGGCGCTGCGGCGGGAAAGCGAGTCGGCGAAGTAGTGGCGACACATGTGATCCCTCAACCTCATTCCGATGTAGACCTCGGTTTACCCGTTTTGCACACTGGCGAAACCACTCGCAAAAAGATCAGTGGTTCCGTTAGAGGCAAAGACTAATCCCTCAAACGTCTCCCCTTTATCCCCTCAAATCAAGCCCCATGTTCGCGGCCTAATTCTGCTTTGCCGTCTGGAGAGTGATCCGATGTCACGTAAGAGAAACAAAGTAAGTGAATTCCTCGAGAAGTTTTCATATCAGGCTACGAAAGCCACGGGAACGTCGCTCGCTTTCGTACTCGCTGTGCTCGTCATCGTCGTTTGGGGCATTACTGGCCCACTTTTTCATTTCTCGGACACGTGGCAACTCGTGATCAATACCGGAACGACGATCGTGACTTTTCTGATGGTGTTTCTGATTCAACGCGCACAGAACAAGGATGCGTTAGCGCTCCATCTGAAGCTCAACGAGATCGTGGCGGCGTTGGAAGGTGCGAGCAATCGCTTGATCGATGTGGAGGATTTGAGTGAACCGGAAATCGACGCGTTGCACAACTACTACAAGCGATTAATCGAGCTGGCGCGAAAGGACGACGTTCTCACGACGACGCATTCAATCGAGGAGGCAGCCACGAGGCACGGAAGTAAGTACAAGAGGGGGCACAGATAAAACGGATTGTTAAGACCAGATCAGCGCTGATCCAAAGAGCAATCCGTATTATCCGTGTTACGGTTTTTTGCCTGGGGTGTTTGTAGCCGGCATTCGTACCGGCGGTGGTTTAACAGAGGAGCCGGTTTCTTTACGCGCCAGGCGTCCGGTTCGGGTTAACGCGATGCGCTTCTCGGAATCGGAAGGTTGGTCCACGGTGACTTTGATCGCTCGATAAGTGCCGTCCTGAGTTTTGTTGGTCGGATTGTAGGCAATCACATATTGCGTGCGCATATCTCGGATGATCTCATTCGCGATCTGCGGCAGTTCCGAGATTGATTCGGGAAAGAACGCACGACCGCCGGTTTCGCTCGCGAGTTTATTGATCAGGTTTACAGCTTTGTCGCGCGGGCTCTTGCGAATAAACCCGGCTTCTTTGTCGAGCTCGTTAACGAAACCAATCACGAAGATCTGAACGTCTTCCTCGCGCAATCGCGCAAAGAGCTGTTCCTGTTTGTAGAAACTACTCCTGTCTTCACCATCAGTGATTACGATCAGCGCGCGGCGACGACGATCACTATCGTCATTTTTCTTGTACTCGGACACGTGCTCGGCAGAAAGATACACCGCGTCGATAACTGCCGTTTGGCCGCCTTCGACATAGAGGTTATCGAGAGCATCTATTAGCAGATCTTTTTTGTCGGTGAAATCCTGCTCAGTTTGGATCTTGTCGCTACTGATGAAACGCACGAGAAAAGTCTCATCGCCGGGCTTGTTACTATTGACGATTGTTTTACCTGCGTCGATTACGCTTTGTATCTGCGAACGAAGCGACGCCGATGTATCGACGGCGAGACCATAACTAATGGGAACTTCCTCACGCGTAAACGACTCGATTGTTTGCTGCACCCCGTCTTCGTAGATATGAAACTCGCCCTTGGTCACATTGTTTATCGGCCGGTTATTACGATCGATCACGCGGACGTGCAATTGGACCAGCTCCGCATTGATTGTAATGACGCTGTCAGGATCGAGGACCTCAGGTGGGGTCGGCGTTGGAGTTGGCTTCAACTTCGGTGGCGGTGGCGGTTCGCCCAGTGTTGGTGCAATACGATCAGTCTGTGGTCTTTGGGTTTGTGGAGTGGGCGAAGGCACCGGAGTCGATGCCGGTTGAGCTGGCGTAGTTGCGGGTGGCGTCGGCGTGGCTGCCGGAGTTTGCGTGCTACGCGGCCGATCCTGGCCAAAACTCACAAACAGACTGGGACTCGCAAATACACTGGAGCCAAAAATTAATCCCGAGAGGACTAAACCGCAGACCGCAATAATTGCGGTCCGCCTGAGATTCTGCTCACTAAACAATCTAAAAACTCCTCAAAACGCGCAAGGCTGGGGCAAATGGCGCTGCCGATAAAATCGCAGCTGCCAACGCATACCTCCAAAAGATGCCGGGGAAGTAAGCCTGCGTTGCCGAAAGCTCTGCTTTTTGAACATTAACGCGCGCGCGACCCGGCCGTGGCGTAATAGCCTTCTTTTGACCGGACAAACAGCCGCGGCAAACCGCGGGGCGGCGTCACTTTCACCTTCACTCGATGCCATTTGCCATCGTTGGCGAAGGCGTCTGGTTTGTACCCGATAGAGTACTGGTGTCGCAACTCCAGGGCAATCTGTTCAAAAATGTCGTCCATTTCGGCCGCGGAACGTGGGAAGAATGCTTTGCCTCCAGACACGCCGGCGAGCTCATCGAGAATTCCCTGACCTTCCATGCCCATCGCGCTGCCGGCATCGCTACCACTGAGAATGCCGATTCCGTACAGCGTCACGTCCGACTCCTTCAAAAGCTTCCGAAGTTCATTGAAAGTGTAGCGGGAATCGTTGTCCTGGCCGTCGCTGATGAGAAGCAACGCTCGTTTGGGATGCGCGCCGCGTTGGACTTTTTCCACGCCGAGATAGCAGGCATCGTAGAGGGCGGTCTGGCTCTTCGTCTCGACGAAAGTCAGTTTATTCAGAATCGAATCGCCGTCGCGTGTTCTATCAAGCAGCAACTGCGCCTTTGAATTAAATGCGATCAGGAAATACTCGTCTGAATCGTGGCTGGTTTGAATGAATTTGCTCAGTGCGTCGCGAGCACGTCTTACTTTATCGCCGCTCATCGAGCCGGAAACGTCAAAAATCACTCCGACTGAAACCGGTGAATCGTCGTCACTGAAAAATGTGATCTCCTGCTGTTGCTTGTTATCAAAAACGGCAAAAGCGCCTTTGCTCAAACCTGAAACGTAGCGACCATAGGTATCGGTGACGGTAACAGTCAGCGTAATCAGGTCGGTGTTTGTCAGTAGGACGGGGCCGTCGAGTTCGGTACCCATCTTTCTTGGTTCTTTCGGCGCAGATGAAGGAGTTTGAGTAGGCGCAGCAGCAGCGGCTTTATCCTGAGTCGGTTCCTGACTCTTCACTGCCACACACACGAAAACCATGACAGTGAATAACGAGATGGAAGCGGCCGTTAACTTGGTGGTGTAACGAGTCGGTAAATACATGTCACCCCCGGGCTACAGTTCGGTGATTCTACTTTTTAGTACCGGTCAGGGCTCGAAAGGGAACTGTCAACACAGATGCTCGTTAGGGAACGAGTGATGCCCGAATTTTCAAAACCGGAGCATGAAATGTTCACGGGGAGACGGCCGCGCGCGTTTCAGTTTAGTTGCTGTGTTGGCACGGCCATTCTAGGACAGTGTTGTCCTCTGGCGCAAGATTGAATTGGACATCTCCGTGGAGTGCGCCGACTTGTCGGCGCGTTGGTACCGACTGATACCAAAGCGGTGACAAGTCACCGCACTCCAAACTGGCGCCCTGCTTCTACACCGGTTGCGCTTCGACAATCGAGGTTGGGAGATCCGTGGGGATGACGCGGAGAAGCTTGAAGCCTGCGCTGCCGAGGAGTTGCTCGAATTCCTTAGCCGTTCGTTCTTTTCCCCCCGTCATCACGAGCATGTTCATGTCGATAAACTTCGAGAAATCGGGCTCGTCAGTCTCCGGGACCACGCAGTCAATCAGGATGAGCCTGCTGTTTGGCGACATCTGGTTGCGGCAATGTCTCAGAATCGTGATCGCTTTTTCATCATTCCAATCATGAATGATCCACTTCATGATGTAAGCGTCGCCGCCCGCAGGCACTGACTTGAAGAAGTCGCCCGCAACGGTTTCGCAGCGATTTGCAACTCCGGCAGCCTCGAGTTTCGAACGCGCCCCCTGGACCACTTCCTCAGCGTCAAACAACACGCCTTTCAGCTTCGGATTCGCTTTGAGAATTTCAGTGATTAAACCACCATGACCACCACCGACATCGACAATCCTGTCGAAACCCGAAAAATCGTAGCGTGACGTGATTGCTTCGTTCGTAACTTCGGTCACACTACTCATCGAGTTGTTGAAGACTGCTCCATCTTCGGGATTTTGTTGGAAGTAGGTCCAGATATCGACGCCGAAGAAGTTGTCGAAGGCAATCTCGCCGGTCTTGAGGCTGTGCATCAGGTTACCCCATGCGGGATAGTGCTCCTGACCGAGTTCTGAAACAGCAAACCAGCGCAAAGAGCCGGGTGCGTCGGTAACGAGGGTTTCGGATATGGGCGTTTGGGCAAAGCGACCGCCTTCGGCGGAATTTAAGATTCCTACACTAACCAGCGCCCGCAGTATTCGAAACAGCGAAGGCGCGTGCATTTTCGTCGCGGAGGCTAACTCCGCGGCGGTCTTTGGTCCTGATTTCAAGAGATCGGGAATGCCAAGCTTGGCGATCGCGTAAACCGCCCGAGAAATCCAGAAACCGCTAATAATCTGCAGCATTTGGAAAGTAGCCGGTTGTTCATTAACTTGTTTGTTTGCGGGTGCTGACAAAGTTCATCTCCTCACACTTACATAATTCCAATTAGTGAAACGCGTGAATACCGGGCAAAAAGGACCACACCTTGGAGTGCGGTGACTTGTCACCGCTTTGGAAAAATACGACGCGCCAACAAGTTGGCGAACTCCAAGGAGGCGCCCTAACACTGATGAAACTTCTGCTTGGGCGGCGCGTGAGATATACTCCCCGGTCATTCTCAAGTCGGGTAAATCCAATTATGGCTGAGTTTATTTGTAGATTGGGAACGCCCGCCGGCGAGGTTGTAACTCGCACGGTCGAGGCATCAGGCATACACGAGGCACGAGCGCGGCTCGAGCGTGAGGGTTTTCGCGTCTTTAACGTTACCCCACCGCGCACCGCAGGCGTTGCCGCGTTAACCCGTTTTGGACGGCCCGGCGCACATCCGAAAGTCAAAGCCAACGACTTCCTGCTCTTTAATCAACAACTGGCGGCTCTCGTACGCGCCGGCATTCCCATCCTGCAGGCCATCTCGATGCTGCGCAAACGTGCCGCATCTGCTCGACTGCGAATTGTGCTGGGTGACGTTGAAGAGCAAATCCGTGGCGGCGCCGCACTCTCGCAGGCATTTGCTTCTCAGGGCGGCATCTTTCCCCGCATCTATACGGCCTCGATTCTTGCCGGCGAACGTTCGGGTGCGCTCGACGATGTGTTGGGTCGATATGTCACTTACATGCGACGAAACGTTGCTCTGCGACGAAAGATCCGCGGTGCTTTGGCGTATCCGATGTTTTTGCTCTTCGCTTCCGCGTGTATGGTCACATTTCTGACGATTTATGTCGTGCCCAGGATGTCGGAACTCTTCTCGGGTTTTGGTAATGAACTGCCGACAGTGACACAGATCGTGGTGGGAATCTCGCGCTGGATGTCGTCCAACGTCATTTGGTTTGGACCGTTGATCATCGGCGGTGCGATCGTTTTGTTTATCTGGTCACGTACACCGGCCGGCAAACTCCAGCTTAGCAAGTTGATTCTAAAGATTCCGCTGGCTGGAAGTCTCGCGGTCCAAATGTCAGTGGCTCAGGCGACAAGGTCTTTGGCCACGTTGCTCGCCGGAGGCATCACGCTCGTCGAGTCGTGGGAAATCGCATCAGAGTCGATCACGAATCTGGAATTGCGACGTCGCAGTTCGTCGATTCTGCCGATGATTCGCGAAGGCCGTTCATTCACTGAGAGTCTCGAGGCGGCCGGCTGGCTGCCGCCGTTGGCAATCGACATGATCGGTATCGGCGAACGATCGGGTAGCCTGCGCGAGATGCTGGACGAAGTTGCGGTGTTTTATGATGCGGAGTCTGAAGTACGACTGGAACAGTTGACGACCACGCTTGAGCCTGCGATTCTTGTGGTCATGGGCGGCGTCGTAGTGACGATCCTGCTGGCGATTTACCTCCCAATCATCCAATCAATTTCGAGTGGCGCAGGGGTCACCGGATCGCGTCGCTAAGGAGTTATGAAGGAAGTTTCAGAAAACGAGAATACGGTTATTACAGCCGTGCCACCGACGGGCGAGAACGGGGCTAACGGGATTAATGGCGGCATTAACGGTGGCGACGTGCACGAGCCGCCTGAGATGAAAGCAGCGCGAGAACTGGCGCGTCGTTACCGGCTTCCTTTCGTCGATCTGCTGCCGCCTGATCGTGAATCACCGATTGACTACAATCTCTTCACTGAGGTTCCAGTCGACCTGATGGTTCGCCATCAGTTTGTTCCACTCAAGCGCGATCAAAAGGGTCTGCACATCGCGATGGCGGATCCGACCGACCTCGAACGTCTAGACGAACTTTCAAGCACACTTAGAACTCGCGTTGTTCCACACGTTGCGACTGCCGGCGCAGTTGAAGTCGTACTGCGAAAAGGCGACACGACTCAGCGCGTGTTGCAGGAAGCGGCCTCCGGTTTTCGTATTTCACTCGTCAAGGAAACAGAGCACGGCGAGGAAGTGCTCGACCTCGATCGTCTGGCGACTGACGCTGAGATGTCGCCGATCATCAAACTCGTCGACACCATCATCTACAACGCGATGGAATCGCGCGCTTCTGATATTCACATCGAAACTCGCGACACCGAAGTCCAAGTCAAGTATCGAATCGACGGCGCACTCTACCAGAAAGTAGATCCGATCGACCTTGCTTATCACCAGACGTTGATCTCGCGTATCAAGGTTATGTCGGAACTCGACATCGCCGAGCGTCGCGTGCCGCAGGACGGCAGGTTCCGAGTTCGTTATAAAGGACGCAACGTCGATTTCCGCGTCTCGATTATGCCGACGATTCACGGCGAAGACGCGGTCATACGTATTCTCGACAAAGAACAGATCAACGAAGAGTTCAAAAACCTGAACCTGAACGTGGTCGGTTTTGCGGAAGAGGATCTGCGGAAGTTTCGTCGTTACATCGCCGAGCCATATGGGATGGTCCTCGTCACTGGTCCAACAGGATCCGGTAAGACGACTACGTTGTACGCGGCGCTGAACGAGATCAGAAACGAAGAAGACAAGATCGTCACGATTGAGGATCCCGTCGAGTATCAGTTGCACGGCATCACGCAGATTCCGGTCAATGAGAAAAAGGGTCTCACGTTCGACCGTGGGCTGCGTTCAATCCTGCGCCACGATCCCGACAAGATCATGGTCGGCGAAATTCGCGACACGGAAACCGCGCAGATCGCGATTCAATCGGCGTTGACGGGTCACCTCGTATTTACCACTGTTCACGCGAACAACGTGATCGACGTGATCGGGCGATTTTTGAATATGGGTGTCGAGCCCTATAACTTCGTCTCGTCACTCAACTGCGTTCTGGCCCAGCGGCTGATTCGAATGCTTTGTGCATATTGCAAGCGGCAGTATCACCCGACTGATACGGAGTTGTTCGAGTCAGGACTGCGGCCGGATGAATATCGAACTAAACCTTTCTACATGAACGTCGGTTGCGATGCCTGTAATCACACCGGCTATCGTGGCCGAACTGCTATTCACGAATTGCTGGATTTGTCGGATAATATCCGCGAAATGATCGTCGAGCGGCGGCCCGGTTCCGAGGTTCGACGCGCAGCAGAGGCCGAAGGGTTAAAGAGTTTGAGAGAGTCGGCCCTGCAGAAGGTCTTCACTGGAATTTCGACCTTGCACGAAATCAACCGCGTAACATTTGTCGAAGAACTCAGCGCGAACGGTTGAATTGCCGATTTCCAATTGCCGATTGCCAATTTGAAATCGAAGAATTCTCAAGAAATCGGCAATTGGCAATCGGCAATTGGAAATCATCCCCCGACAGTCTAACCGGAACCAAAATTTAGTCCCGGCGTGTAAGCAAATTGGCCGGTTTGATCTTGCATCTTAGGCGTCGCGGCGGCATTATTAGGTCGCTTAACTTTCCACCTCCCGAACCGAGCAACCGAGTAGAAGGTCATGAAAAACAATACACGAACTCGAACCCTGGTTTCTTTGCTGCTTGCCATCAGTCTTTTGTCCTTGCCAATCACTGCTTTCGGCAAAAAGGGCGACAAGAATTTCAAGCGTGGCATGCAGTACGAGGCACAACAACAATGGGATAAAGCCGCCCAGGAATATACGCTCGCGGTAGCGGCTGACCCGTCGAATATGGAATATCAGCTCCATTTTCGGCGCGCGAGTTTCAACGCCTCGCAGACTTACATGCAGCAAGGGAGGTCGCTGTCGGAACGGGGGGACTTTGTAGGCGCCTACAATGCTTTCCGACAAGCTTACGGTTACGACCCGGTCAACGAGCTCGCCGTGTCGGAAATGGAGCGCATGTTGCGACTCCAGGCCGTGAAGGAAGGTCGCTCGGTTCCGAGTGGATCGAAGAATGGCGAAACTCCGTCAGAAGGTACGCTTACTCCAGCTAATGGTCAGGCGCAGGATCTTGCGACGCCTCGGGAACAGCAGCTTCGCGTGGTCGACGTCAGAGGCGATCTCAAACAACTCATTCGCAGTCTTGCGGAACAGTTGAATTTGAACGTTATCTTCGACCGCCAATCGTTTGCACAATCACGTCCGGTTGATATCAATCTTAAAGATGTAACCACGGCGCAGGCGCTCGATTACCTGTTCCTTCAGGAAGGACTCTTCTTCCAGAAGCTCAGCCGCAGAACAATCCTCGTTGCCGATCAGGCACGTCGCCCGCAGTATCAACAACTCGTTCTGCGCACGTTCTACCTTTCAAACATGAAACCGGCTGATGCGCGCCAGCTCGTGCAGCAGGCAATTCCGCCGTCAGTTGGTCGTCCGCAAACGATCGTTGTGCCTGACGACGCAACGAACAGTTTGACTGTACGCGACACGGCAGAAAACGTTCGCTTGATTGGCGACCTGCTTCAGAGCATCGACAAGGATCGCGCTGAAGTCGTGATGGATGTCAGCATCTATGAAGTTTCGAAGAACGATTTTATGCAGCTTGGTAATCAGATTGGTATACCAGCTCAAGGTGCCAGCACCTTCAGTATCGGTAGTTCACCCGGGTTTGCGCTGTTAACTGACAACGCCGTAACGAATGGGGGTCGCGGTGTAAACCTCGGTATAACTTCGCCAACAGCGCTTGCGGCCGCTCTCCTGATCCCGCCCTCAGTGTTGACTGCGTTTCAAAGTAAGAACAATACGAAGTTGATCGCTTCCACTCAGGTACACGCTTTCAACGGTGAAGAGTCGACGGCCCGTATCGGTCAACGTGTGCCGGTGCAAACAGCACAGGCGTATCCGTTCGGTATACAAACCGGATCGCCGACGCCCGGTTCAAATGGTTTTCCGAGCGGCGGTTTCCCGGTCATCAACTATGAACCAACTGGTCTAACTCTGAAGTTCACCCCCCAAGTGTTTCCGAATCTCGACGTGCAAGTGAAGATGAACATCGAATCGAAAGATGTTCTCGGAGCGGCTTCGCCAACTCCAACGTTCACAGAACGCTCAATCACCGGCACCGCGCGCGTGCAAAACAACCGGACCATGATGCTGGCCAGCGTTTCTCAGGACGTTCAGACGAGCGGGCGTCAGGGACTGCCGTTTCTCGGCGGCCTCCCGATTCTCGGACGTTTCTTCACTTCACCAACGCGCGACAATCGACAAGTTGATATCGTGATCTCAGTGACGCCGCGCGTGCTCCGGGCACCAAACGTTACCCCGCGGGACGAGGAGATGCGACCGAGCGGAACGCTGCAGTCGCCGACCACCGGTTCGCTCGCCGAAATGATTCGTGATGCGGATCGCGAAGATCAGATCGCAGCAGCACGCGTGCTGCCGACGAACGTCATGATGCAGCTTCCGGATGCGCCAATGATCAAGGCGACGGGTGAAACGGCGATGCAGAACACAACGCCGGCGAATTTGCCTCCGCCTGCAGGCGCCTATGCTTTTGTTCCCGCACCTGGTGAGAAAAAGCCTGTGACTGTGGCGAACACGAAACCGATGGAAGAGCTACCTTCGTTTGTGCCGGCTCCGAAGTCTCTTATTAGCGATCAGGCGGCCGCGAATGTTGCGACAGTAAATACGGGGGCGGGAACTCAGAATGCGGTTTTGACTTCAATGCCAAAAGCTTCTGAGACATCGCTCGAACCGAAGACGAGTGCGACACGAGTCGCACAACTCAGTTTGTTGCCAACCGGCGATGTGCTCAAGGTGGGTGAGAAGCGCAGGTTTGCAGTTCATTTGAACTCTGACGTGCCGTTGAATCTTGCCTTGCTTGCTTTACGGTTCGATCCAAGGGTCGTGAAGGTCCATGGACTTTCGGCTGGAAGCATTCTCCCGGCTTCGGGAGAAACGGCGCCGCTCTTCACACCTGTGATCGACTCGACGGCAGGAACGTGTTTGATATCGATCTCGAGTCTCAACGGCAAGGCATCGTTCAGAGGCTCCGGACCACTCTTGTTTATAGATATCGAAGCAATCGGCGAAGGCAATGCTTCGCTGGTCTTTGTAAAGGAAACGCTGCACCTTGTTGCTACTGACGCGCGTGATATCACGTCTGAAATAGTTCAGGGCATGGCGACAGTGAAGCAGCAGTAGGTGTTTCTCGGTTTGGCAGAGGCACAAAAAGCACAAGTTTAGCGAACTATCATTTGTGCTTTTTGTGCTTTTTTGCGACTTCAGGCGTGTAAAGGTTATGAAGCAAAAAGGCTTCTCACTAATCGAACTGGTGATCACGATCACCGTGCTGACCATTCTGACGCTCGGCGTGTTGCCGCTCGTCAAGGTCTCGGTTAAGCGCCAGAAGGAGCAGCAACTGCGTGAGACCCTGCGTCAGATCCGGACGGCGATAGATGAGTTTCATCGCGATACGGTCGGTATGGTTTGTACCGGAGTTGCAATGACGGCGCAGCAACAAGGCCAGGCGCAGCAGCAGAACGCGTTCATCGATCCGCGCAGCAAAGTCGTCATCAGTGATTGCACGATCTTTGGCGTGGACAATCCGGATCATTATCCGCCGGACCTGGAGACACTCGTGAACGGCGTCAATGTATTACCGAGAGGCTCGATGGGTGGTCGCGGACAGCAGGGCGTGGCTGCAACTGAAGTCGGCCAGTTGTCCACTAAGCAAAAGGTTTACTTGCGTGGACTGCCGGTCGATCCGATGACGGGGAAAGCAGATTGGGAGTTTCGTTCTTCGTACGATGCGTCCGACGCCGGCTCATGGGGCGGTGAAAATGTTTTTGATGTGCGCTCGAAGTCGAAAGACACAGCGTTGAATGGGGAGAATTACAGTGATTGGTAAGAGACACGCGGGATTTACGTTGCTGGAGTTGATGATCGTGATTTCGATCATCATCATTCTCGCTTCCATTACCCTGCCGCAGTATATGAGGACGATCATGCACACGCGCGAGACCGTGCTCAGAGACGATCTGCGCAAGATGCGTTCGCTGATCGATCAGTTTGCAGCGGACAAGGGACGCTTGCCTCAATCACTCGACGAGCTGGTCAGTGAGGGCTACATGCGCGAAGTCCCGATCGACCCGTTCACGGGACAGAAAGATTGGGCCATCACGACCGGAGAAGATCCAAATTCGTCCGAGGGCGAGCAGGGCATGACTGACGTCCACAGCGCTTCCGCAGAAGTTTCGACTGAAGGCACACCTTATAGCGAATGGTGAACGTTCCGATTGCCAATTGCCGATTGCCAATTGGCGTTGGTAAGTTGCTAAATCGGCAATCGGCAATTGGCAATCGAAAATAAGAAACAGTGCCCAACCTGCTATCAAGACTCATCGACCCCTGGTATCCCGCCTCGGCCATCGGTTTGGAAAAGGGAGTTGCTTCTGTAGTTCAGCTCGAACGCGTCAGAGGTTCGACTTGTAAACTGCGCCGCGCGGCCACTTTCAATATCGATGAATCACTAGTTCGACCAGGCTTTGACGAACCAAACATCGAGAACCGAGCTCAACTCGCAGCAGTGTTGAAAGATCTGGCAGCGAGTGCCGGATTGCTGCGACAAAATCGCTGGTCGGTCTCTTTGCCTGAAGCTACTGCACGAACGCTCGTTCTCACCATTGAAAGCCAGTTGCAATCAGCGTCTGAACTTCAGGAAGTATTGAAGTGGAAGATTGAACGCGGCTTTAGTGCTTCGATGGATGAGCTCTCAATTTCCAAAGACCGCCTTCAGAAAGATGCACAGGGGCGCGATCGTTATCTTGTCATCGCAGTTAAGAAAGCGATTCTTGCGGAGTATGAGGCGGTTCTTGAATCGCTGGGATGGCGCGCCGGGTTGATCCTGCCTCGGCATCTCGGTGAAGCGCAGTGGTTGATGCGCAATGGCGCCGCCGGCGATTCATTGCTGTTGAGTAATTCGAGTCACGGGTTCACTGGCGTTATCTTTCGCGACAAGCACCCGCTGTTTGTGCGCACAGTCGAGTGTGCGGAAGACGAGTTTGAGGACGAGTTTTACCGGTTGCTGTTGTTTTATCGTGATCGCAGCACACCTGAAACGGGCGAGAGTCCTGGTCTGATGCGGCTGATGGTTATCGGCGAGGGCATCACGAAACAGCGCGCGGGCGAAATCGTCAACGAGACGACGGGCGGGGACTTGCGACCGCTACAGGCTGAAGACCTCGGACTACAACTGCCCAGCAGGGAATTCAGTTTCGACTCCATCGCCGCCCCAGCCGGTTTGGCCACACTGTCCTGGTAATTGCCGATTGCCGATTGCCGTTTTCCAATTGCCAATTCGCTGCATCGCTAGGCTTTGCAGGGTAAATTGGCAATCGGCAATTGGCAATCGGCAATTGAAACAATCCGAACCGCTCCGGCGTAACACCCCTGTATTATGAATCTTGCAGCCTCCTCCGTTTCCCGTGCTTTTTCACGAGATTTGACAGCGGCCACCGACCGCGATCTCGTGGCCACTGCTGTTAGCGGCGTCGAAGGAAGTTTTGAAGAGCTTGTCCGGCGCTACCAGCGGCCGATCTCAGCCTACGTTTACCGGATGGTCGGCAACTACGAATCCGCCCTCGACCTTACCCAGGAAATCTTCATCAAGGTTTACAGCTCGCTGAGCCGCTATCGTTCCGAATTCAAATTCTCCACCTGGATCTACAAGATTGCGCACAATGCCGCCGTCGATCATCTGCGACGCACCTCGACGCGCGAACAGTCGCTCGTGATGGGACCGGAAGGCGATCAATTCGATCTGCCGCTTGAATGCGGCCGTTTGAGTCCCGAACAGGAAAGTGAACAAAAAGAGCGACGAGGCGAGATCGAGTCAGTGGTCAGAACACTTCCCGCGAACTATCGGGAATTGATTATCCTCCGTCACTCCCAGGATCTCAGTTACGAGGAGATTGTTGAAGTAACGGGTTTGCCGCTCGGCACGGTTAAGAACCGGCTGTTTCGTGCGCGCGAGATGATGCGTCAGCAGTTTGTGGAAAAAGGAATTACCGGCATTTAATGACTAACGGTCAGGAAAAGATCTGCGAACGAAATCTGTTTGCCGCCTACGTCGATGGCGAATTAGAGACGGATCTGACCCTCCTCTTCGAAGACCATCTCGAAAGCTGTGCCGAGTGTCGCGCCGAGTTGAGAGCGCACCGGCTTTTTGTTTGCGAACTGGATGCGGCGATGTTGGAAAGCGCTGAGATTCCAGTGCCGGATAATTTTTCGCGAATGGTTGCGGCACGTGCGGCGAGTGATATGAGAGGCGTGCGCACGCGTTCCGAAAATCGCAAGGCTTTGACCATTTGCGCGATCCTCGCGTTTGTTGGGTTTGCACTCCTCGGCGCTGCGGCGCGAAACAGTGTGTTCATGGTGGCGGAGAGATTTGTTGCTACTGTTTTCGGCTTGGTCAGCTTTGTGGCAACTACTGCTTATGACGCAGTGTCCGGATTCGCCGTAGTCTTTAGAGTGCTCAGCAAAAAAGTCATCATTGAATCCGGTTCGCTTGGTCCGCTCGTGGTCCTGCTCGCTCTTGCCATCCTGATACTCTCGCGTTTGATCTCAAATTATCATCGCACGAGAGCAACCGAATAGGAGGTTGCCTCGGGCAATGGTCACTTACCTCTCAATAGGCAGATCTCAACACTCTCTCAATAAACTCGACCTGAACCGCTTCTTCGCGCTGCTTCTGTCGGTGCTGGTGCTGGTAGGTGTTGCCAGCGCGCAAAACACGAAAGAAAAAGAGACGCTCGTAATCTCAGGCACCAACGAAGGTCCTGTGGTCGGATTAGGAAAGTCCCTCAGAATCACCGGCAGTGCTCAGGAAGCTGTATCACTCGGCGGCGATGTGATCGTTGAAGGTGTGGTTGAGGGCGACGTAGCTGCGGTCGGCGGTTCGGTAATTCAAAAGGCCGGAGCACGTATCGGCGGCGACGTGATGGTGATTGGTGGGAGTTATCGATCGGAAGACCCTCATCCCAATCGCAATCCTGATTCGATGACGATGATGTATGCGGGCTACGAACAAGAACTCAGCAACATGATGAATAATCCATCGGGGATCTTCAGTCCTCGTTGGACGTCAACTTATCTCGGAACGAGATTGCTGGTCGTGTTGTTCTGGTTCCTCGTGTCCCTCGGACTGACTCTGGTAATGCCGAATACGATCAGTCGTGGTGTCGCGCGACTCCAGTTAACTAGTTTGCGCGTAGCTGCGATTGGACTCATTGGGCTCGTGGTGCTGTTAGGTGGAGTGCCGCTGTGCCTCTGGATCATGCCGCAGCCGGTCCAGGTGATGGTCGGACTGCTTGCTTTACTGCTACTGCTTGTCTCCGGCGTGTTTGGCCGGGTCATTCTTTACGCCGCCACCGGGCGCTGGCTCCAGAGAAAATATCTCGCGATTGGTAAGAATTCCGAGGCTGTGGCGTTATTACTAGGGACAAGTTTTTGGGTACTCTTAACCTCGCTCCCCTACGTGTGGCCGTTTATAGCCGCCTTTATGCTGATTATCAGCTTCGGGCTGGCTCTGACGGCCCGGTACCGCGTCGGCTGGAACAACACGTAGTCGAGGCCGCCAAAGAACCTTCAAAAGCGCCAAAATCACTTTTTGTGATTTTTGTGCCGCTTACTGGCGAACCAAAATTCTGGATTTGAGAGTCATAAATCTGCGCTTTGTGGTGTTCACTTAACAGGACAGAAAGGGACTAGTAATGAGGACGTTCTTATTCGCGGCTGCGATAGCAGTTATCAGCTTGCTCTTGTCGAGCCCCGCTTCACTCGCACAGACAGGCGATCCAAATATCGCTGCCAAACACGCGATCGGCGAGATTAAATCTATCGATGGCGCCGCAAAACAGCTGACCATCAAGACCGATGCCGGGTCGATGGTCACAGTATCGCTGGGCGATAAAACGACCTATAAGAAACTCGCTCCGGGCGAGCAGTCCCTTACAAACGCGACCGACCTTACCTTTGCTGACCTCGCCGAAGGCGACCGCGTGATGGCGAGAGGAACTGTCTCGGCAGATCAGAAGTCGGTTCCTGCTCTTCAAATTATCGTGATGACCAAGGGCGACCTCGCCAAGAAGCAGGAAGCGGAACGCCTCGAATGGCGCCGCCGCGGAATTCTCGGTGTAATCACGGCGCTGAAGCCTGACACCAAAGAGATCACGATCTCCAATCGAACCATGGCTGGAACGCAATCTGTCGTGATTCCAGTCAGCGATAAGACCGAAATGCGGCGTTATGCGCCTGACTCAATCAAGTTTAGCGACGCCAAGCCGAGTACTTTTACCGAGCTAAAAGTGGGCGATCAGTTACGCGCTCTCGGTGAACGAACCGAGGATCCGCTCCGCTTCAACCCGCAGAAAGTTGTGACGGGAGCTTTCCGCACAGTCGGCGGTGTTGTGTCAGCTATCGATCCGGCAACCGGTGAGATCCAGATCAAGGAATTGGAGAAGAAGACTCCGCTCACAATCGTTATCAAGCAGGACGCCGTTTTGCGACGCTTTCCTTCGGAAATGGGAGCGATGGGAGGCCTCGGCCGTCCTGGTGGCGGTGGTGCTGCTCCAGCGGCTGGCGGCGGTGGAGCACAACCTCAGCAAGGCGTTCAACCACAGCGTCCGCAGGGTGGCAATGGTCCCGGTGCTGGTGGACCCGGCGGTCCACGTCCCGGCGGCGGTTTCAATATCAACGAGATGCTCGAGAGATTGCCAACTATTTCGATCGCAGATGTTAAGGTTGGCGACACTATCATCGTTTCCAGTACGCAGGGTGCGGATCCAAGCCGTCTGACCGCGATTTCGCTGATTTCCGGCGCTGACACTCTGCTCGCGATGCTTGCTCCCCGTCCAGCGGCTGGACAAGCACCCAATCCTGCGGCCGGCTTAGGCGGCAGCGGTATCTCCTTCGGCATCGGCTTGCCATAACGAGGCCATCCGCAGATTACACAGATTCTATTCTGTGTAATCTGCGTAATCTGTGGATTCGAGGTCCAAAAATGAATTTTCTGAGAAATCTCCCCCGTAAGCTCTGCTGTGTCAGTTTGATCGTCCTGCTGTCCGCTGCACTTGTCACCGCACAACAAGCACGCGGAACCTTGCGAGGCTTAATCACTGACGAATTGGGCGCGGCAATTGTCGGCGCCAACGTAACTCTGACCGACGCCAGCGGAGCCCAGAAGAAGACCACGACCAACGGTGAGGGCGTCTACAACTTCGCGGGACTCGCTCCGGGCAAGTACACACTGACAGCCGCCGCTCCAGGCTTTGCGCCGACTGAGAATAAAGAAGTTGACATCACCACGGCGCGACAGACTGTCGATCTGACATTGCGCGTAACGATCGAAGAGAAAGTCACTGTTGCTGAAACTGCGGTCAGCACCGAAGCCACAAACAACGCCAATCAAACCGTGATTGCCGGAAAAGACCTCGACGCTCTGCCGGACGATCCGGACGAACTCGCCGCCGCACTTCAGGCTCTCGCCGGTCCATCGGTTGGACCAAACGGCGGACAGATCTTCATCGACGGTTTCACGGGCGGCAATCTTCCATCGAAAGATTCGATTCGCGAGATTCGTATCAATCAAAATCCATTCGCCGCAGAGAACGATCAACCGTCAGCGCGTATCGACATTCTGACGCGGCCTGGCACTGACAAATTCCGCGGCGGTGCTTCGTGGAACTTCACCGACGAGAGTCTCAATTCGCGCAACCCGTTCGCAGTCAGCTCCAGTAAACGCGCTCCATTTCAGATTCGGCAGTACGATATGAATGTGAGTGGCCCAATCGTAAAGAAGAAGGCTTCGTTCTTTTTCAACTTCGGACGCATTGAAACGGACGACAACGAAGTGGTGCGTGCGACTGTGCTGGATGACGATTTTAACCAACTAGACTTTGGAGAAGCGTTTCTGGTACCGCGACGCAATCTGTTTCTGAGTCCCCGTTTTGATTACGCAATAAACACGAATAACACTCTCATCGTTCGTTACAACTACAATCGCTTTCGCGGCGAGAACCTGGGAGTTAACGGCTTTAACTTACCGGAGCGTGGTTATAACTCTCTGTCGGTGAATCAGAATGTGCAGGTGACGGAAACCGCGATTCTGAATCCGACGATGATCAACGAGACTCGTTTTCAGTTTTCGCACAATCGCAACGAAAACACGGGCAGCACTTCTATCCCCGCACTGGATGTCAGTGGTTCGTTTGGTTCGGGCGGATCTCAGATTGGCAACTCATTCAGCGAGCGCCAGAGTTGGGAGTTAAATAATTTCACTGCGAAACAGCGTGGTCCACACGCCATCAAATTTGGCGGACGCGTGCGTCACATCAAAGTCGACGACACGAACGAAAACAACTTCGGTGGTAATTGGATCTTTACCGGCGGTTTTGGTTTGACAAGTATTGAGCGCTATCAAAAAACGCTTCAACTTCAGGAAGAGGGCTTTTCGGCCGCAGAGATTCGCGCGGCCGGTGGCGGAGCCAGCTCGTTCAGACTCAACGCCGGCAATCCTTTCGCGGATGTTAGTCAAACGGATTACGGCGTGTTTGTTCAGGATGATTGGCGCATTAGACCAAACCTGACGCTCAGCTTTGGTCTGCGGTACGAGATACAAACGAATGCGCACAGCAAGTTCGACTTTGCGCCGCGCATCGCTGTTGCGTGGTCGCCCGGAGCTGCTAACAGTGCGAAGCCGCCAAAGATGGTGATTCGCTTTGGCACTGGCTTCTTCTACAACCGCTTTAATGAAAATTCCACGCTTCAGACGGTTCGCTTTAACGGCGTCAACGTGATTCAAACTCAGCTTACCGAACCGTTTGATAGCGACGACGCGCCGACTGTGATCGAGCAGCAAGGGCCCAACGTTGCTGCGATTTATAACATTCTCAATCAATGGAGCCCGACTGCGGTTCCGAACGTTTCCAATGTGCCGGCGACCCAACAGGCCGTATGGCAAGTCGATCCGAATCTTCAGATTCCCACGGTTTACGTAATTGGTACGCAGGTTGAGCGACAACTACCACGAAACATCACGATGTTCGTTGGTTTTTACAACATCCGGATCGTTCATGTGATTCGCGCGCGCAACGTCAATGCCCCGTTGCCGGGCACGATCACTAATCTCACGCGCAATGGCATCCGTCCCGATCCAACCCAGGGCGATATCTTTCGCTATGAAGCGAGTGGACAGTTCAATCAACGACAATTCTTCGTGGGCTTCAACAGCAGGTTCAGCCGAATGTTTCAGCTCAACGGCAACTACTCTTTGAGCAAGACCACCAACGACACAGACGGTCAGGGTGGCGCGCTCTTTCCGATGAACTCTTATGATATGAGCGGTGAGTTTGGGCGCAGCTCGTTCGATATCCGCCACCGGTTTACAGTCTTCGGTACGATTAATCTGCCATGGTGGAAGCTCGTTCTGAATCCTTTCGTGATTGCTAACACCGGGCCGGGATTCAACATCACGACCGGTCGGGATCTGAATCTCGATCGACAGTATAACGAGCGTCCCAGTTTTGCAGCAGCCGGCGCGCCTTGTTCGGACACGATCAGGTGTACGCGTTTCGGCAAATTCAATCTGGAGCCGTTGCCTGGTGAGACGATCATTCCACGCAACTATGGTCAGGCGCCTGGATCGTTTGTCATGAACTTCCGCATCAGTCGAGCCTTTGCTTTTGGAGTTATCAATAAGGGCAATGCGGCAGCCGCAAGACCTGCCGCTCCACCTGCCGGCCAGGCAGCGACGCCCGGCGGTGCAGCCGGTAGCGGAGGTGGTGGTGGTGCGAGAGTGGCGGCGGTTGGACCGCAGGGTGGTGGCGGCGCTGCTCCCGGCGAGAAGCGATACACTCTCAACGTCTCCATCAACTTCCAAAATGTCCTCAATCGTGTGAACCTTGGGACGCCGGTTGGTAATCTTTCTTCTGACCGTTTTGGTGAGTCGGTAAATGTGGCTCCACTGTTTGGAGGAGGAGGCGGCGGTGGTAGTACCGGCGCTGGTAACCGTCGCATCTATGCTCAGGTGCGATTGAACTTCTGAATCCACAGATTACACAGATAGTATTTTACTCTGTGTAATCTGTGGACTGATTGAAAGGTTTGTAATGAAGCAAATTGTCTTGTCCCTCGCGATAATTGTTTGTTTTGGTGTAACTGTTTTGGCCCAGGAGCGCGCGGCGGTTGCGATCACGCCCGAAAGTACTCCGCTGGAACTCGCGAAGGCGGCTTTTATCGCGCAGGGTGGCGAGAAGTTCCGCAAGGTGGAGAACATGATGTTGCGAGGGTCGGTTTCCCTCTATCCACCAAACAGTCCGCAGTCGATTCCCGGGGCGTTCTCGATTGTGACCGCCAACGACAAGTTGAGAATGGAGATTGACGCGCGCCCGATCATCGTCTTCAAACAGATTTATGATGGACAGCAGTCGTACAGTTCGATGCCGAACGTGGAAGTGCCGCCGTTGTCGAAGTTCGGGCTTCCGGTGCTGAGTAAGTTTGATCAGCAGGGCTACAAAGTTACGGCGATTGCAAACAAGAAGAAGCTGCGCGGTTTTCGCATTACCGATGCGGAGGGCTACGCTACCGACTTCTACATCGATGCGACAAACGGCCGCGTGATGGAGTTTTTCCTGACCTACAATGGGTTTACTTTCGGAACCGCGAACAGCAAGTTCAAGGAAGTCGATGGCGTGCTGATCCCGTTCAGCTTCTCGCAGCGCTTCGAGATGCCACAGGGTCCATTCTTCGCTGAGTACAGTGTGAAGGAAGTGAAGCTGAACCAAAACTTGGGCGACGACGCGTTTGCGATTCCTCGCTAAGTCAGGGGTACAGATGAACGCGGATTGATGACGGATCTAATCCGTTCTCAATCCGCGTTCATCTGTACCCCTGACTTTCACGGTTGCGCTTTATTGCGAACATGGTTCTGGAGGCACGAATGATGGGCCAAACCTTCTTGCTCTGTATTCGGTCGAATATATAAACCCGTGAACCACTCCGCGCTCGTCCCCTGTGCTGTCGAGGTAATTGACCCAACCTGCAAAGCCGGGCCCATCAGGTGCCCGCCGCAGAAAGACGCGGAAGCATTGAAACACAAAATCTTCATCGTAAGCATGGTTGCCGGGCCCTCCGGGAGGAGGGGGATTCTGGCTGAGGAACTCGGGTGAACGAATGTAACCCCACGCAGTTTCAACTCGTCGACTAACCAGACAACCCGCATCTCCGCCACAGCCCTCTACGTAACTCGTCCAGCCATTGAATCCTCCCCCGTCTGGATTGCGTGACAGAACGTCAAGATATAGCTGCCACACAAAGAACCTGGTGTTGTCGATCGGGTTTGCAGGAGTCGGGTTGAATCCTGAATACAGCAGCCAATTTGGGGATGGCCCAGGATTGCTAACTCTGTCGAGGCTCGCGTTACTCTGAATCATTTGCTGAACGACGGCCGGGTGAGATGAGTTTGCGTCCTGATGATCCTGCAGGTAAAGCGCGACCACTCCGGCTGCGTGCGGGGCGGCCATAGATGTTCCCGATATGGAGATAACATCACTATCGCTGCCAATCCACGCCGATGGTATCTGCACACCTGGAGCAAAGATATCCAAAACCGGGCCGAAATTGGAAAAAGAAGCTCTCCCATCTGAAACAGGATTGGTACTCTCAAAATCACCTGTCGCACCAACTGTAATTCCCTGCCCAACTCGCGGCGGAGAGTAGTTACAGGCGTTGTCACTCTCATTACCGGCGGCTAACACGTAGGTTACGCCTGAAGCGATTGACCCTTTGACAGCGTCATCGAGAAATTGAGAGATTTCAAATAACCTGAGGCTCACGTTAGCCACTGCCGGTTTTGCATGGTTGCCGGTCACCCAGTCAACTCCAGCAGCGATAGTAGCGGCGCTGCCAAAGCCAAAACAGTCAAGAACGCGCACGGCATATAGCGAAACATTCTTGGCAACTCCAAATGTACTTCCTCCTACGATGCCGGCCACATGTGTTCCATGCCCGTTGCAGTCTTGTCCGTTTCCGCCAAACGAATCAAAGACGGCCACTGCTCTTCCACCGAACTGCTGATGAGAAGTGCGAATGCCGGTATCGATCACATAAGCATTGACTCCCGCCCCGGTCGCATTGAATGTGTAGGATCCACTAAGTGACAAGTCTCGCTGGTCTATTCGATCAAGGCCCCAGGGAGGACCAAACTGTGTGTCTGCGATCGTGGCCTCGCCATCCTCTTCCACGTATTCCACCCGGGGGTTTTTACTAAGGGCTACGGCTGCTACTTCTGGCATTTCGATTGTGAAGCCCTTAATAGCGTCTTCATATACATACTTTAGTTTGCCACCATGAGCCTGCGCTAAGTTAGCAGCCGTAACCCGAATGTCTGAGCGGGCCATGTTGTTTTTGAACGCAACGTTGTATCGGCCGGGAATTGCCCTGTTTACCTTGAGGAACTTGCTCGGCGATTTCTGCGATGAGCCCTGGAATGCCGTGACTCGACTTTGCGGCATTAACATTGAAGCCAAAAGGACAAAAGCGATTGTCGGAAGCAACATAGATCGTGTCTTCATGGTTTCTCCTTCCTTAGATTGGTGAAGCTTGGAAGTCGACACTAAGGGCGGCTTCTAATGACTGTTAGAGGTTACCTTTCGATTATTGAACAGTGCCGGCACTCGACCGATCACTGAATCAATTAACAAAAAGATGCAAGGAACGCGATGTATTTAATGATGGCAACAATGCTACCGCTGTAGATGAGAAGTCGAGGTTGAGGGGGAACGTGTCGCAACGGAAACATACGCCCGGAGCGTGCGGCATGTCAATTATTTGTAGTGATCAGGAAAGATGATCGACATCTTCAGGCGGCTTTGCACTAAAGTCCTGAACCTGAGATTTCTCTGTGCAACCTCTGTGGTCTCTGTGTCTCTGTGGTGTGTTTTTGCTCGGAATTCATCAACCACAGAGACACAGAGAACACAGAGGTTGCACAGAGAGGAGCGCTATAATGACTTTCTGTGCAAAGCGTCTTCAGGCGACGCTTCACTAGACGCTCATGATCTCTTTTTCTTTACTCTTCGTCAGTTCGTCAACCTTGGCGATGTAGGTGTCGGTGTGTTTTTGAATTTCCTCGAGGGCATCGCGCTCGGCGTCTTCCGAGATGGCCTTGTCCTTGAGCATCTTCTTTAGACGATCGTTGCCATCGCGGCGCGCCTGACGGACGGCGGTGCGGTGGTCTTCGGCAACGTCGTGCACTTGCTTGGCGAGTTGTTTGCGGCGTTCCTCTGTCAGCGGTGGGATAGGAATTCGTACAAGCTTGCCGTCATTTGAGGGATTCAGACCAAGGTCTGCGGCGCGGATGGCCTTTTCGATAGAGCTAATCTGAGTTTGATCCCACGGTTGCACGGTGAGCATCTGCGGTTCCGGCGCGTGAACCGACGCCATTTGATTCAGCGGTGTCATCGTGCCGTAGTAATCAACTAATACGGTGTCCAGAAGACTGACGGCGGCACGACCCGTGCGCACAGTCGCGAGCTTGCGTTTGAAATCTTCGATCGCTGCGTCCATTCGCACGCGTACTTCCTTGATTACGTCCTTTTCACTCATCTCGCTAACTCCGCTTAAGTGATTAGTTAACCAACCTTGGTTCCAACTCCGCGCTCGCCTGTGACCACGCGTCTGATATTTCCGGACTCGCGCATGTTGAAGACAATGATAGGCAGGTTGTTATCCATGCACAACGAGATAGCTGAAGCATCCATCACCTTGAGCTGTCGCTCGAGAACCTGCCGGTAGCTGATCTCGTTGAAGAGCTCCGCTGTTGCATCAGTCATCGGGTCGGCGGAATAAACGCCGTCCACTTTAGTCGCCTTCATAATGACGTCGGCCTTGATCTCGAGCGCTCGAAGTGCGGCGGCCGAGTCAGTGGTAAAATACGGATTCCCGGTGCCTGCTGCAAAGATAACAATTCGTTCTTTCTCGAGATGTCTGATAGCACGACGACGAATAAATGGTTCGGCCAACTGCGGAATGTCGATGGCCGACATGACGCGTGTTTGGACCTCGACCTTCTCGAGCGCGTCCTGCAAGACGACGGCATTCATCACGGTCGCCAGCATCCCGATGTAGTCTGCTGACGAGCGGTCCATGTTGCCCGCACTCTTGGACACGCCACGAAAGATGTTGCCACCACCGACGACGACCGCGACTTGCACGCCGAGTTTGTGGACCGCTTTAAGTTCTTCGGCAACACTTCGCGCGACGTTGACGTCGATGCCGTAATTCTGTTCGCCCATCAAAGCTTCGCCGGAGATCTTCAGCAGCACGCGGCGATAGGCCAGTTTGGAAAAGTCAATCGTCATCGAATTCTTGAATGGACCAATAAGACCTATTTCAGCATTGAGGCTACTTCACTGCCAAAATCATCGGAGCGACGATCAAGTCCTTCGCCCATCTTGTAGCGTGTGAATCTTCGGACTGTAATACGCTCACCGGTCTTGGCGACCTTTTCAGTCACCAGCTCGCCGACAGTTTTCTCCGGCGCTTTCACAAACGGCTGGTCCACCAGTACCGACTCTTCATAAAACTTATTCAAGCGGCCCTCGACGATCTTGTCGATCACCTGATCCGGCTTGTTTGCCATCTTGGGATCATTCTTCGCCTGCGCCCGCGCGATCTCGCGTTCTTTGTCGAGCACGCTGGCAGGAACCTCTTCGCGTGTAACGTAGCGCGGTTCGGCAGCAGCGATGTGCATTGCGATATCTTTGACGAGTTGCTGAAACTCTTCGCCACGCGCTACAAAGTCAGTTTCGCAATTCAACTCAACCAGCACGCCGACTTTTCCGCCCATGTGAATGTAAGAACCGACAATCCCTTCGGCTGCGATCCGGCCTTCGCGCTTCTTGGCTGACGCGAGCCCGCGCTCACGCAGAATATTGATCGCGCTCTCCTCGTTGCCTCCTGCTTCAACGAGTGCATTCTTGCACTCCATCATTCCTGCTCCGGTCTTCTCCCGAAGCTGCTTCACTGCTGCTGCTGTAATGTCAGCCATGATTACCAATTTCTCCGAATACTATAAGATTGTTTGTTTTCAATGAAAAACGCAGCCTTGCGGATCGTCCGCTTGAAGGCTGCGCTCATCGATGAGTAAGGATTATCGCTTAGCTCGCCGCCACGACAGATTCAGTGCTTTCATCAGGCGCGCTCTGAGTTTCCGCGGCCTCTGTGCCCTGTGATGTCATGGATGCCGATTGCGCCTCCCCGCCACTAACGCCGCCGTTATCGTCTTCATCAGATTCGAGCTCTGTGGCCAGCATGTCACCTGCTGCGCCTGTGGGCGCCTCGCCTTCAGTTGATTCTTCCGAAGGCTCGGTAAGAACAACGCCACCCTCGGTTGCGATCTGATTACCTTCGACGATCGCGTCAGCGATACGCGAAGCAAACAGACGGACGGCGCGCAAGGCGTCGTCGTTTCCGGGGATTACGTAATCGATTCCTTCAGGTGAACAATTTGTATCGACTACGGCAACAATCGGGATGCCGAGTCGATTTGCTTCAGCGACTGCGATCTCTTCTTTCTTGACGTCGATAATAAAGATGGCATCGGGAAGGCGACTCATGCCCTTGATACCGGAAAGGTTTTTGTTCAAACTCTCACGCTCGCGATCGAGTTTGATGCGCTCCTTCTTGGTCATCTTTTCGTAGCGACCGTCAGTTTGCATGCTTTCGAGATCCTTGAGTCGTTTAATCGACTTCTGGACCGTCTGAAAGTTAGTGAGCAAACCACCAAGCCATCTTTGATTGACGAAATACTGTCCACACTTTTCCGACTCTTCGCGAATGGCGTCCTGTGCCTGTCGCTTGGTGCCGACAAAGAGAACTGTTTTGCCTTTGTCTTCAGCGATGAGGTTGGTGACGAAGGCGATCGCCTCGCGAAACATTCGCTGAGTCTTTTGTAGATCGATGATGTAAATGCCATTGCGCTCGCCAAAGATGTACTCCTTCATCTTTGGATTCCAGCGCCTTACCTGGTGGCCAAAGTGAACACCGGCCTCCAGCAGCTCTTTCATGGTAACCGAAACCAAACTAAAGTCTCCTTCTCGCTAATTGGTTTAATGTACTCACCACAGCCTCTTCGACTTCTTAGCGTAAGCAACCAATCGAGCTGCGGCAATGGAATATCGATATTTTCAATTGCCAATTGCCGATTTCCAATTTAAGTCTGATTGCCTCATGACAAATTGGCAATCGGCAATCGGAAATTGGCAATGATCTATCTTTTCGAAAACTGGAATCGTTTCCGAGCACCCTTTTGTCCGTACTTTTTGCGTTCCTTGATTCTCGGATCGCGCGTTACAAGACCGGCGTGTTTGAGAGCCGGACGTAGGTCGGCGTTGTATTCGAGCAACGCTCGAGTGATGCCGTGCCTGATCGCTCCGGCCTGGCCCGCTGGACCACCGCCGGCAACGTTGATAACCAAATCAAACTTGTTCGTGGTTTCAGTCAGTTGCAGGGGCTGACGGATGATCATTCGCAACGTTTCGTTGGGAAAGTATCGATCGAAAGGCTTGTGGTTAACCTTGACTTCGCCCGCGCCGGGTCGCAGATAAACTCGGGCCGTTGCCGATTTGCGCCGCCCCGTTCCGTAATACTGAATATCAGCCACAGTAATCTTCCTTTATCTTCGGTAAATCTTATTTTGAGTTGGTTTTGTGAGTCAGGTCGAAGGCTTGAGGGCGCTGGGCTGAGTGCGGGTGCTCGGCATCGGCGTAAACTTTGAGCTTTTTCGCCATCGCCTTGCCGAGCTTGTTCTTCGGCAGCATGCCCTTAATGGCGAGCTCAATAACTCGCTCGGGCTTCTTGGCAATCATCTCCTTTGCGGTGACGGTTCTTAGACCTCCCGGATAAAGAGTGTGATGACGATAAAGTTTCTGCTCAACCTTGTTCCCCTTAAGTACCGCTTTCCGTGCATTGATCACAACGACGTGATCACCCATATCGAGAAACGGAGTCCACTGGGGGTTACGCTTGCCTGTCAGAATTGAAGCAACCTCAGAAGCCAGATGCCCGACCGTTTGACCGCTCGCATCCACCACATACCATTTTCGTCTTCCAGCGAGTTCCTTCCCGCTGGGGAAGTAAGTTGACATAGTTAACTATCTCTGTTTTCAGCGAATAAAACGCGAACGGCTAGAATACCGAAGGCGGAAAAAGATTGTCAACCCGAAGTGGGCACATCGCGAGCGAGCGCCCACTTCGAATCGCCAAACTTAGGTCACGGTGAGGGTGTACGCTTTTTGGGTTGACGCCCCATCGCTGTCTTTTAATGTGACTACAACGGGAAACTCTCCCGGAGCCGGAGGCGTCCCTGTCACTTTACCACTTCCATCGATTGTTAACCAATTGGGTGCGTCAATACTCCATTGGTAAGGGGTGGTACCCTCGGTTCCCGTAATGTTTGCCAGGTATGCCGAAGTGTTAGTCCCCATAGGTAGCGTGTCGGGACCGGCAATCTTAGGTCCGACAATCGGGAGTTTTGCAGATACGGATGCGCCCGCCTGAGGATCGATCACAGATATGTTCAGTGTCCGGGGATTAATCAGATCCTTTTGTCCGAGCGTAAAGTGAACCTCGTCATCACTCACAAAGTCAGGCTTGACCTCTATCGAGTTAAATCGAACCATCGTGACTTTGCCCAAACGTTTACCTTTGATTGTGACGGTCTGAGAAGCTTTGCCGGATAGAACCTTACTGGGGTCGAGGCTGCTGATAGACGGCGCATCGAGCTTGTCACTACGTGGGTCGCCCGACTTGAATAGAGTCTCGAAGATTTCACCGAGCTTGAGCGCTGCTTTGTCGGCAAACATGCCCACAAGAGCACCAACAGCGACGACGCCAAATGGATTGACCACCTTCTCATCAGCCGGCGTGCCCGCGAGAAAACCTCCACGCAGCACCGCATAGAAAATGAGTGACATCGCCATTCCGATGAAGGGACCACTCATGTACCACCAGAACCAGCTTCCACCCATGTTGCGGTTGCCGATATACGCCGTCGCTGATTTCAATGCGTGGATGTAACTGCCAAGTGCACCGGCAAAGCAAACCAGTAAAAGCAACTGGAGTTCGCGATTGATATCCGGCTTCCACAGGAAAAACACATTGAGCGGCACTCTTGGTTTACTTACCGGAACAATTATCGCGTTGGAACTCCGATTTTCGTTATCAATCACATCAATCGTGATGGCGCCGACGTTAAGGAGTTCGGCAGGCGATAGTTGAGCCGCTACCAGATTCGAGGTCAGGTAACGCATTGCCGCGTAATGCCCATTCAGACGTATCTTTGCGGTTGGCGTAAAGTTCTCCCCGTACACTGCCAGCCACAGGCTTGGTGTGTTGCCGAGCGTTGATTGAGGCATGACGTATTTGATTACCGGAGGCGGAGTGGGAGTAGGCGAGCTCGCAGGAGGAGCAGGACTCGGTTGAGCGTTTGCTCCGGCTGCCGGTGTTGTACTTTGTCCGCCTTGTTGGGTCTCCGCACGCGGGGCGGGACCCTGGATTAAGTAGGGCTCGGCTACGCGTGGTGTTTCAGGAAAATCAATTGATAGCAGCGACACCTCCATGAAAATGAAGGCTACGCCGAGAACAATCAGATATGAGGTCACGAAACGACGCCGAGCAGCGGACATCTTGCCGCCTAGATCATCGTCTGTAGCTGCACCAGGTCCTGAAACGAGTCCTTGGCGAACGGCGAATACGTAAGCAAGAACAGCAATGACGACTAAGACGAGAAGAGCAGTGGGCCACACAGTAACACCTCCGTAGTTAGGGGACTCGCTAAGAAGCGAGACTAAAAAGGCGCAATTAGCTGGCACAGAACGCGTGGTGCAGGGCTCTAAGAACCAGCGGGAAAGAGCGCGAGGTGAGCGGACAATACGTCAAAAGCGCTCGACGGTCAATAGAATTTGCCGCCTTTTGGAGCTGCGGCGGCCTGGCGCCGCTTTGGTCTCGATCGGGCCTCGTGGATAACAAAGCGGCGCCAGGCCGCCGCACTCCAAATCAAAGGCCCTTCGGAATTCCCGAAGGGCCTTTGCTCAATCAAGTTGTTATGGCTTGCTATGGCTTGTCGGGAGTTTTGGGTGTCCCAGTGGTGCCGGTGTCGTTCTTCTTCAGTTTCGGCGGCGCCTCGGTTGACTTCTGCTCGCCACCATCCGGAGTCGTAGTCGTGCTGTCATCCGGTGTCGGCTGGCGACGTTTCAAGGTCGGCCTGCCGGGTGCTCCGCTGTCATCACCAGCGGCGATTGCTCCAGTCGTCGATGCGCGCGCGTTTGAAAGTCTCAGGAGCCGATTCTTCACTCGCTGAAACTCGGAACTGCTAATCACATACTCTTCGTGCTCCGGGAATCTTGCTGCGAGCGCGAGTGCCGAGGCTCTGCGATCCGGCGGTGCCGGGTGAGTCGAAAAAGCGCGTGCGATGAAACCGGGTTTCTTCTTGTTCTTGGCTTCCAGCTTCTCAAACATCGTCGCCATTGCGCCGGGGTCATAACCGGCTGCATACATGTACTGAACACCCAGCTTGTCGGCTTCTTCTTCGGCGCCGCGGCTAAACTTCATGAAGATTCCGAGCAGTCCGATACCGGCAGTATTCTGATAAATCATTCCCGGGATGCCGCCCAGGAAAATCGAACCGCCAAGAGCTGCGTACTCAAGCAGGCTGGCCTTGGTCTGGTTCTCGACCGCGTGCCGGGCGGCAACGTGTGCGATCTCGTGAGCCATCACGCCTGCCAGTTCAGCTTCGTTGTCGGCCGCAAGGATCAAGCCTTTGTTTACGTAGAAGAAACCACCGGGCAGTGCAAAGGCGTTCACTTCGTCAGAGTCGATGACTTTGATAGTAAAGGGAACCTTGGCGTCCGAGTGAAGCACGATGTTCTGGCCGACGCGATTCACATACTCGGTAATGAGCGGGTCATCAACAAACTTCGCCTGGCGGTCGACTTCTGCTGCCGCCTCGCGTCCCATGCGGACTTCCTTCTCCGTGGAACCGCTCATCTTGGCAATCAAACCGGAATTGATGTTCCGCTTGCCAATCATGTTTGGATCTTCTTTGGTTGAGAGCGGCTTGTCAGATTTGACGACAGGCGCCGGAGCTGCTTTCTGTTCAGCTTTCGAGTCGGCCTTCTGTCCTGCCTGAGTCTGCTTTTGATCCGTTTGGGTCTGGCTGGTTTTTTGAGCCTGATCCGCCGTTTTAGTCTCCGGCGTTTGCGCTACTGCAGCCACCGAGCCCACCAGTAACGATGCGGTTAAAACGAAAGCACTCGTGGCACGGGAGAAGTTGTTCATCTCAAAAAACCTCCAAAGTAATCGATGACCTGAGGGTAGGGGATCTGACGTTTTCGCTAAATCATGACGCGCAGTCTATGATGCACAGGTTTGGTGACTTGGTTGTGTCGCCCGTTACAACTTCCTGAGCCTGGAGGTCTAGACGTTCGCGTCTCAAAATCCACTTCTTGTTAACGCCTTCAATATACCTATGACCGCCCGGAAAAGGAAGCAAAAGACGGCGGTTTCGATTGTCGGAAGTGGCCGCTTGGGAACCACTCTGGCCGTCGCACTTGCGCGCCGTGGTTATTCAATCCAGTCGCTCGTCTCTCGCCGGGTCCTGACCGCGCGCAAGGCGGCACGACTTTTCGACGCTGATGTGCAGGGCGAAGTGCAGGTCCTGGCCGCAAAAGAACTGCTTTCATTGAAGCCTGCCGATGTATTTCTGATTACTGTGCCCGACGATCAAATCGCCGGTGTCGCGGAGCAACTGAGCCACCTTGAGATTACCGCCACTGCATTGCATACCAGCGGCGCCCTTTCGTCAGACGTGCTCGCGCCGTTGCGAAAGCGCGGCTGGCACACCGGTTCAATTCATCCACTACTTTCGATCAGCAAAGCCGGCGACCCTATTGAAGGAGCATTCTGGAGTGTTGAAGGCGACAAATCTGCGGTGCGATTGGGGAAAGGAATAGTCCGGGATCTCGGCGGTAAAAGTTTTTTCATTCGCACCGAGGATAAACCCCTGTATCACGCTGCCGCGGTGATGTCTTCCGGAAACGTCGTCGCACTATTCGATGTGGCGTTGCAGATGATGGCGAAGTGTGGCATCAAGCGGACGACAGCGCGCAACATCCTGGTGCCTTTGATTGCAAGTACAGTGCGAAGTCTTGAAACTAAAGATCCGGCCCAGGCACTGACAGGCACTTTTTCGCGTGGAGATCTGGAAACGGTGAAGCGACATCTGGCCGCGCTCAAGGACAACCATGATGCCCTCGAACTCTACCGCGCACTCGGCAAAAGATCCCTGAAACTTACGAAGGACCATCCACAGATTACACAGATACTTGATTCAGTGTAATCTGCGTAATCTGTGGACTGAACGTTTATGCAAACACCCAGCGCGAGTTACAGTTTGACCTTGCGCGTCAGGCTTTCCTCACGTGCCGGCTCGCTTGGTGAATTGACGATGGCGATCGGACGTGCCGGTGGCGACATCGGCGCCATTGACATCGTCACAGTCGGGAACGACTACATCATCCGCGATATCAGCGTCAGTTCGGTCTCGAGTAAACACGGTGAACAGATAGTCGAAGTAGTTAAAGGCATCGATGGCGTCGAGCTGATTCAAGTTTCTGATCCGACTTTCCTGATGCACCTGGGCGGCAAGATCGAAGTCGTTCCCAAAGTGCCTTTGAAAACTCGCGCCGATCTTTCGATGGCATACACACCGGGTGTCGCGCGTATCTGCGACGCGATTCACCAGGAGCCGGAGAAAGTTTTCACTCTCACGATCAAGAAAAACACCGTCGCGATCGTAACTGACGGAACAGCGGTGCTCGGCCTTGGCGATATTGGACCAGCAGCGGCGCTGCCGGTGATGGAAGGGAAGGCGATGCTGTTCAAGGAGTTCGCCGGCGTCGATGCTTTTCCGATCTGCCTCAACACAAAAGATCCGGACGAGATCGTGCGCACCGTGAAGGCAATTTCGACAGTATTTGGAGGCATCAACCTCGAAGACATCTCGGCGCCACGCTGCTTCCAGATCGAGGAGAGACTCCGAGAAGAACTCGACATTCCCGTCTTCCACGACGATCAGCATGGCACTGCTGTTGTCGTGTTAGCGGCACTGATCAACGCGCTCAAGCTCGTCGGCAAGAAGATGGAAGAGGTAAAGGTCATCGTGAACGGCGTCGGTGCGGCGGGTGTTGCATGTACAAAGATCATCATGGCTGCCGGCGTGCGAAACATCGTCGGTTGCGATCAGACGGGCGCGCTCTATCGTGGTCGCAAAGAAAACATGAACTGGATGAAAGACTGGTACGCACAGAACACAAACCCGAATGACGAGCAGGGAACTGTTCACGATGTCATCAAGGGAGCCGATGTGTTTTTCGGCCTGTCTGTGCCCGGCGTGATCGATGTGGGAGACGTGCAGCGAATGGCCGACAAGCCTATCGTGTTCGCCATGGCAAACCCCACTCCGGAGATCATGCCCGAGGACGCAGCGCCTTACGTCGCGGTGATGGCGACAGGGAGATCTGACTATCCGAACCAGATCAACAACGTGCTGAGTTTTCCCGGAATCTTCCGTGGCGCGCTGGCTTGCCGCGCTTCACGCATTAACGAAGAGATGAAGCTCGCCGCATCGCATGCGATTGCAGGCATCATTAGCGATGCGGAGTTACATCCGGAATACATTGTTCCATCAGTCTTCGATAAACGGGTTGCGGAGGCAGTCGCGCATGAGGTTGAAGCCGCCGCGCACAAGAGTGGAGTTGCACGCCGCAAGAGTGACGTCCTCGAATCATAATCCGTAAGCAATCCGCGTTAATCCGCGGCTAAGTTTTCTTGCGGGTTTTTGTGACGAAGCATGGTTCAATCACTGCCAGCGTCGTCAACGCTCGCAATGACTTGTCCGTAAACGTTGTGGCCTGAACGAGGCTGCCATCGAAGTCGAGCTTGCCCATTTCGCGAAACGCATTTTCAGGATTGAACCCGGGAGTTGAAAATGACGCAAAACTTCCAAACGTCTTGCCCTCGATCTTCATAATCACAAACTGCTGTGAAAAGTCTGGCGACTCCAGCGCGTTAATCGTCTTCACCGCATTCCCCAACTCTTCAATGCCGCGATTCATGTCTATCTTTGCGTAAAGATGAGCCAACGCCAGTAACGCACGCGCCGTTACGATCGTCTTTGGCGCTTTGCCAATGTCGTTGGAAATCTCATTGAGCAGCTCACGCGCCTCAGCCTGATCTTCAGTCTGTTTGAGCGACTCCTCCGCGATTCGAGTAAACAGGTAGGCACGCTGATCCAATTCCGTGACCTTGGCCGCAAACTTTCTCGCTTCGCTCAACTCTTTACTCGCAATCAGTGACTGTGCACTGAAATAATAAAACCAGTTGAGAAGTGGATCACGGATGCTTGCTTCGGAAATCTTATCGATGACACTGAGAACCTTTTCGAGAGGCACGTCCTTCGACGCTCCGGTAACAGCGAACGTAAGTAGCTGATCTCTCCGCCCGACGTCCTTCTGTTTCTCGGCCATCTCAACTTGCTCGTCAAACGATCTTTTAGGTGGGTTGTCGGCCAAAATTTCACGCGTGACACTTTGCTGCGTACCTTGATTTAACGACGCGAACAGTCTTTCTTTTGTGCGGGTTGTCGTTTCAGCCAGATCGGGAAGATTGTCCTGTACCTGTTTTTCGAGCCTCGTGAGGGCGAGCCACATTTGTGCGTGATCCGGATATCTATTGTTTGACGCGGCATCAACTGCGGTTGCGAGTGCCGCTTCGCTTCGTGTCAGCAGAATCTGCATGAACTGTCGTTGCAATGCTGGACTCGGCACGTATCCTTCCGGGACCGCATAGTTGGTGTAAGCGGGCATGTCCCCGGCGTCGCGTGTATTTCCAAACGGATAAGAAGAGAGATAAAGAAACTGGTCCATCGGCGTCGCACCATAGGCCGCGAGTGCTTCAACGTAAAACTGATCCGCCGCCTGCCGGTTTGTTTTCGCGATGTGATAGATGAAGGCCGGCAAATTCAACGTCGCTGGATAGCGGAAGCTCTGGCGCGCGAAGTTCACGGCTGACGGGACGTCGTCTGGTACCAGAGTGCGAGCGAGCATCAAGATCTTTTCGCCGGCTCGCATTTTCGTTTGATTGTCGGCCGCGGGTTTATCGGCCATCTCTTTGGCCTCGTCCTGGAGCATTTGGTCCGACAGTTTTCGTGCCCGCGCCGGATCACGTTTAGCGAGTGCCGCGAGGACTTTGAATCGCTGATCGGGTTGAGGGATTGCTGCTGCGAACTGGCTCTTGGAAGTGCGGTTCACGATATCGCCGTTCTCTTTGAAGTTTTGCACGGCGAGATCGAAAGCTTCCATGAAAACGGCGAGTGCTTTGTCGGGTTCATGTGGCCACAACAGATCGGCGGCGCGGATCAGCACCGCAATACGATGGACTTGATTGTCGAACGTCCGTGTCTGGAGGATCTGTTGTTTCGTGGTATCGAGAGCGTTGTCTTTAGTGCAGAGTGAAGAGGTTGCGACCGCAGGTTTCTTTTGCGCGTTGATTACAAGCGGAAGGCAAAGCAGGATACAAACGGCCGGCACGACGCGGTTCATAGTCTCTCCTTTACAGGATTAACAAGATTTCAATCTCTTAACTCTCGCGCGATGAGTGGAACTATTAGACGCGGCACATCGATCGCGGCTTTGATATGACGAGCATGCGTGAAGTGCCCGGCGACATAGATCCCACGCACGTTCGTCTCAAAAGTTTCCGGATCGTAGACCGGCACTTCTGCCAGCTTGCCCGCCTCAGCTTGCACGCCGAGCTGTTTCAATAACGTGAGATCGGCGTCGCTGCCGACGAGGACAAAAACAACATCGTTCGGGATCGTCAGCGATTCGCCCGTCTCGGTTGTTAATGTCACTTCGGTTTCGCGAATCTCGTCGACGTGTTTGTAAAGCACGACCTTGAGCCGGCCCGCCTCTACCTCAGCCTCGAGCGGCGTCCGCACCCAGTGCTTCATTGCTCCTGCCTTCGGATCGCGATTCTCCCAGTCTTCGCGCCAGATTGCGAGCGTGGTGCGAGCGCCTTCTTCAGAAAGAAATAACGCGGCTTCGGCGGCGCTATTTCCGCCACCTACTACGAGCGCGTCTTTCCGCACGTAGGCGTACGGCTCGACAAAGAGATGATGAACTTTCGGCAGTTCTTCACCGGGAATACTCAGCCGGCGCGGCTTCTCCATCGCGCCGATGGCAAATAACACACGTCGAGCTTTGTATTCACTCGCATCTGTTTTGACAGCGAAGCCCTCGTTTATGTTCCCGTTCACTGAAACAACTTTTTCTGCAGTGTTGATTCGCAGATCGAGGTCGAGCACGAAGTGAATGTAATGCGACAGCATTTCTTCGCGCGTGGGCTTCTCGCGCACAGGCTTCAACGTGCCTTCGTGCATTTCCACTTCGTTGGGAGTGGAGAACATCGCGCGCCCCACGGGATACTGGCGAATCGTATTGGCGATCGTCCCTTTTTCGATGACGAGATAATCAAGCCCCGCTTGCACTGCGGCTTCAGCAGCAGAAAGTCCAGCGGGGCCAGCGCCAATGATAATGAGATCTAGCATCTATTCAACAAACACCTCTCCGCGCGCAACGAGCACCGCCGGCCCGCCGACTTTCACTTCTTCGACGCTGCCCGCTTGTCCCTTCACGTCCAGGTTGATGCGACTCGGCCGGTGAATGAAGTCGCCCTGCTCGATGACGAATTTATACCTGCCGTTCTCCGGCTCCAAAGACAGGCCGCCGTGATGAACGAGGTAAGCACCCAGTGCTCCGCACGCACTGCCGGTCGCCGGATCTTCGGGAATGTTGTCGGCCGGAGCGAAGAAACGCGCGTGTGCGCGCGATGCGCCAACCTCGATAGTCTCGCGAGTGAACGCGTGACAACCGGTACCGCCGTGACGAGTGTAAATGTCAGCCAGCAGTGTTGCGTCAATACGCGCATCGCGTAAATCGGCAAGCGATCGAATCGGAACCGCCAAACACGGCAAACCGGTCGTGATCACCTGGATCGGAAGACTGTCATCGAGATCTTCACGCGCGATTCCCAAAGCGCGCGCGACTTCAGCCTGTTCGTGCGCGTCGTCGATCTCCTCGATGATCTGGAACTTCCCTTGAGTCATCTCCACTTGAACCGGCTTTCCGTCTTTAAACTCGATATCAACCGGCAAGATTCCGATGCCAACCTCGTGAAAAATGCGTTGCCAGCCGTTTCCGCCATCCGGAATCGGGACGACGCCTTCCTGTGCGAGCGCAGTCCACGTACCGACAATCGGATGACCGGCAAACGGAATTTCGCGCATCGGTGTGAAGATGCGTAGTCGCCGCAGTACCTCATCGGATTCAGATTTAAGTACAAAGACTGTTTCTGACAGATTCATCTCACGAGCAATCTTCATCATCTGTTCGTCGGTGATTCCTTCAGCTTCGGGAAAAACCGCCAACGGGTTACCGCAAAACTTACGGTCAGTGAAAACGTCAAACTGTAAAAATTGATATGGACGCATGGTCTAGAAATTAAAACAGTTTCACGCAAAGACGCAAAGTTCACGCAAAGGCGCAAAGAAATATTCTTCTCTTCTTAGCGCCTTTGCGCTAACTTTGCGTCTTTGCGTGATATCGTGCCTCGCGTTGTCGAGTGCAACTTTTCCCCCAAGGAGCTCTTATGGATCTGGGTATTCTCAACACCATCATCGCCGTCGTGGTTGTACTGCTGGTTCTGAGTCTTCTCGTGCAATCGATTCAAACACTGCTGAAGAAAATACTAAAACTCAAGTCGCGCCAGATTGAAGACTCATTAAAGGATCTCTACGAACAGGTTGCCGGCGCGCGAACCGAAACCGCACCTACACCGTCGTTCATATCTACAATTTGGTCCACGCTGAGACGCTACCTGAGAATAACCCCCGCGGCGATCTCCGCCACACCCGCCGACGTCTTTACACACAAGGTTCTGGAACAGTTCAAGCTAATCGGCAGGCAGACTCTGTTCGGAAACGCCGTGCTCGACTCGCTTTCCAAAAGTGATCTCTTCAAAGTCATGGGGAAACTCGAATCAGAAGACTTTTTCCCGGACTATGTGCCGAAGTTTCAGTTGCTTTGCGATCAAATCAAAGACCTGCGCACGGCGATCGAAGACATCACTAACGACCCGTTGTTGCGCGGCACAGCGAGCACAAGAATTGCCGAGATTCGTTCCATTCTCGCGCCCATCTTCAATAACGTCGAAGCCATCCTCGAAGGCACACAAGTCAAACCGAAAGTTCTGTTTGCCGACTTGCTCCGGCTCGGACAACTCGACTTTCATGGTCTACTCAGTCTGCTCGACGTGGCTCAGCAGGCAATCACGAGAGAAATAGAAGCCGCAACCGCTGCCGGTAATACTGGTGAAGTGGCGGCGCTGCAGCAGCTGTCGGCAAAGCTCGCTCAAGTTTCAAAACTCATCGGCGACTTGAGTCAGAAGTTTGTGGATGCGATTTCGCCGCTGCGCAACAAGATCGAGCAGGTCGAGCTCTGGTTCGACACGGTCACGCAGAGTTTTGACGAACGCTACACGCGTCACATGCGCACGATTTCTTTAATTATCAGCATCATCGTCGTGATTCTGCTGAACGCAAACTTCTTTCAGGTTTATAAAAGTCTCTCAAGGAATGACATTCAGCGGAACATGCTTGTTGACGCGGGTGCGGATCTTGTAAAGGATAATGACGCGACTGCCACGCGAATGCCAACGCCAACGCCCAGTCCCAACGCTTCGCCGGCGCCGACACCGAACACCGTGGCGGAGTTGAAAAAGGATTTGCAGGACATCGATTCGATCGTCGGAACTTACGAGAGCTTTGGTTTCAAACCGCTGGGTGCTGAACAACTACGAGCATTTATCTGGAGCACAGGCATCTGGACCAGGCCGTGGCCGGACGACAACGGCTACCACAGTTGGGCCGGATTCAAGCTCACGAAAGAGTTAAGACACGGCAACGAAGTCTCCAGTTGGCACGCGCAAAGTGGAGACGAGTGGTGGGAGAGTCGAAAGGATAATCTCGTCACAATTGTTGGTTGGGCCATCATGGTCATGTTATTAAGTGTCGGCGCACCATTCTGGCAGGATGCGCTAGAGTCGCTCTTCGGCATCAAGAATCTGCTCCGGCAGAAGAGCGCAACTCAAAATATCGAGACGCAAAGCGGAGCCGGGCAAACCAGGGAGTGATGTTTTTTAGAGATCCACTATCCTGTGGACGTAAGACATAAAGATGATGTGGAAGAAAAGAGATTCCGAACCGCGGAACGAAAAAAAGTAAAGGAAAACTACAATGCCGATTAAAGCTGTCCCAGTAACTGACACAACGCCTGCACTTTGCAAAGGCTTCACCCTCGAAATAAAAGTCGTTCCTAAAAAGGACTTGAGACTACACGTCATAATTGACAAGACCTGTGTTAACAACCAGGCAGTTTGGGGACTTATCTTCGAACTTGACAGGAAGATCGATGGCGAATGGACCCAGGTAGTATTCGTGAACTACAAGCCCAAGATTGAAGATCTCCAGGCCCAACAAGGAATTCAGAAAATGCTTTCCGACAAGAAAGTCACGAAGACCCAGCAACAGATCATTAAGGATGACTTAATTCCAGCCACCGCGGAGCTTGAAGGCACTGAGGGTCCAACGAAAGACCAGGCGAAGCAGATCGAATCTGGTGCGCGCAAGGTTGTTGTTGCGGAGATCGGCGGTTGAGATAGCCTGCCACTATCGCGCGACAAGTTTTCCTGCAAAGATGCGAGGACCGGAATCAGCTTGCGTCTTTGCAGGGACTGTTTTCTTCGTAAAATTGCGATCATGACTCACAGCAAAGCGCAGATCACCAGGTTTCTGGTGACAGGCATCTGGATTTTAATGAGCGCAGGCGTAAGCTTGTCGCAAACGGGGGAATGTCGGGACGAATGGCCGGGACATAAAGTTCGATCGGTAAAGGTCAAGGCGCGCTGGTTACCATCGGATCTAAATCTGCCACTCAAAAAAGGTGACGATTTCACACCTGAAAAACTGAGCGCGACAAGAGACGCCGTTCGCAGAGCAATCAATGCCGAGAACGATAAATACGAAGTCGAGTTTGTCAAGCTGCAACGATTGCAACTGGTTAATATCAATTTCGTACGTGGGTGTGGCCGCAAGCTCGCAGCGGCGACTTGTCAGGCGGAAGGACTGGGCACTGACTGTGTCGATGTGGAAGTGAAGCCGCTGGCATTAAGTTCGAATCCTATCTTTATGGGTGCTACCCTGCTTCCGCTTCCACGTTCGAATACGCAGACGTTTCTCAGTGGCGTGCCCCGTTTGCTCCGAATATTCGATCCTAAGTTTGGACTGGGTGCAGATGGAGAGCTTGGCGCTGTTCCGGATTTCGAAATGTCGACAGATTTGCTTTCCGCCGGCGAGGTTACTGAGGGAAAACCGGCCGAGGGCAGACCTGTGGAGTTATTACTTAAAGCTCGCGGTAGTAAATCAGTTTCGGAACCGTTCTATACGTCCGAAATAAATCTATCACTGAAATTAAAACAGGCTACTCCATCGATTGAGAGTCTCGGGGTGGAGGCGAGTTTCACTGCTGATCATCAGCCACAACTTAACGCGTCGTATTTAAAAAATGCGCTTCGTGTAGACGGGCATGCCGCCTTCAATCCTGCGAGTGGAATCGTAAACCGTGTGGCCCTGAACGGCGGTTACAGACGTTCGAGCAATCGACTGGGTGGCGTCAATCGGATCTCCGTAACTGAAAATTCTTATCAGGGAAGCGCAATCGTTGACGGTCGAATTCTCAATGGATTTACACGGGCTGGGTTTTGGCTCGACGGCGGGAAACCGGAAAACCAGGAAGGCTATCATCGGATTGCGGCATTGATCGGTTATCAAAAGGAAGTACCGCTTGGCGACCAGACCATTGGAATCGAGGCTCTGCTCGGAGCAGGCAAGGCATCGAAACAGGCACCTGACTACAGTCTTTTTTACGGCGGAAACACGCTTAACAATTTCATATACAGTGAAATAATTGACCCGGAGACACTTTCTTTTCTTCCATCTGGACCAGTCTTGCGCGGCTATGGACGTAATCAGGCAGGTTTCAGATTACCAAGCGGAGAAACACGCGGCGCACACAGTTACCATCATTTCAATCTTTCTGTAGCGATTCCGATTTCCTCGCTCTCTGCTCCGCTTATTCCGGACGAAGTAGTGGACCCTCCAAGCACCACTCTCAGAGGTCTGGTTGACTTTGGTGTCAATACGGGCGAAGCGGCGCTCAGTTCGAGTTTCGAGGACGAGGGGCTTTCCAGTGATGAAGCCGATGCCAAAGCTGCCAAGGTCTTTTCACAGATAAAGCCTGGTATTAAGTATTTGACTTACTACGCCAAGATCTACTCGTTGAAGCCGTTAGTGATGTTTGACGCGGCGCGAATGACACGAAATGAGAGCGATTCTCAATCCCGTTACTCCGTTGGGGGTGGCGTGGAGTTGACGGTTGTGATCGCAAAGTTTCAAGCGGGATACATGCACGCCATCAACCGTTTCGAAGGCGAGAAGCGCGGCAACCTTGTGTTTCGTTTGGTTTTTACCAACCTTTTCTGAAGCGCTTTGCATGAACAATCTAAAGGGCATTCTCTTACCTGTTCCCACTCCGTTTACCCCGGATAACAATCTTGCACCTGATGCATTGAGCCGGAATCTGTCGAACTGGGCCGGCACGGGGATTGTCGGTTATGTCGTGCTTGGTTCTACCGGCGAGAGAGTACACCTCGACGATCGCGAATACATGGAGACGTTGGAGGTTGCGCGTGCTTCAGTCGCTGACAAATTGGCATTCATTGTCGGTGCAGGTCAACAAAGTACGATTAGCACGATCAGGGAAGTAAAGAATGCTGCACGCGTCAGGGCAGACGCGGTCCTCGTTATCACTCCATATTTTTATCGTTCAGCAATCACGCAGGAGACGCTGATCAACTTCTACACAGCGGTTGCAGATGAAGCGCCAGTCCCTGTGTTGCTGTACAGCATGCCACCGCTCACGGGCATAAAGATCGAACCCGAAACAGTCGCGCGTCTGAGTGAACACGCAAACATCATCGGCGTGAAAGACAGTTCAAACGACGTTGCGGGTTTCAGTAAGACAGTCAATATGTGTCCGAACGACTTCGCAGTGATGACAGGTAATGGAACTGTTTTGCTCGATGCCTTACGTGCCGGAGCCACCGGCGGGATCCTCGCCGTGGGATGTGCCGTACCGGACGTTTGCGTGGAGATCTATCGCGCCTTCAACGCCGGCGAAGAGGAATATGCGTCGAAGCTTCAATCAAAACTGACACCACTCGCCGCTGCAGTCACTACGCGCTTCGGAATCGGTGGATTAAAAGCCGCCCTCGACCTCGCTGGGTTTCGCGGAGGTTCCGTTCGCGCCCCCTTGCGTGCCCCTGACGACAGCGCCCGCAATGAAATCACCCAGCTCCTCCACGACCTCCAGGCCTAAAATCCGTAAACAAATCCGTGTCCATCCGTGCCCGTGTTTTGCCAGTCAGCGCCCGACCTGTAGAATGAACCGGACAGGAGCCTGAACCATTTGAGTACTGCCGAACCCGCTTGTTATAGCACCCCTGAAGAGTCAGGACTGCGCGTCGAGACTCTGAACTTTGATCGAATCCCGCATCAATCGCGTCTATTTCTCGACTACCTGAAAGATCCCGTATCGCTGCAGCGCTTCTATCCTTCAGCCGTTCGCTTTCATCACGAGCTACCACAACGTGCGCCTGAAGTGCTTGCGGCCTATCGAGTCGATCGAAACGCAGTCTGCAATGCACTCGCAGCAATGAACAAACGTTGGGGCGCGGGCGAAGCCACACTCAAAAACATTGAGGTGCTGCGCGAGTCAGACAGCATCGCAGTTGTCTCCGGTCAACAAGCCGGTCTGTTTACGGGTCCACTCTACACAATCTACAAGGCTTTATCCGCGGTGAAACTCGCCGGCTGTCTAATACAACGTGGCACAAAAGCGGTGCCCGTATTCTGGATGGCGTCGGAAGATGGCGATTTTGCAGAGGTCGCGAAGGCGGAGTTTATCGGTCGTGACTGCCAGCTAAAGAATGTCGAAGTTTCCGCCTCGTTGCATCGCGAAGGACAACCCGTCGGTCACGTCATCACCGATGAGTCAATCGATGCCGTAGTCGAGCAGTTATTCGAGTTGCTACCGAATTCCGAATTTGCCGATGAGATTAAGGCGTTAGTGAAGAACGCGTGGCAGCCAGGTCGCGGATACGCCGAGTGTTTCGGGGTGATGATGACGTCGCTGCTGGGTCGTTACGGTCTGATTTTCCTCGATCCACTTGACCCTGAGCTGAAGCGACTGGCAGCGCCACTGTATTCTGAAGCCGCGCGTCGTGCGCCCGAGATCGCCGCTGCAATCGAAAAGCGCAGCACCGAGCTCGAGGGTGCCGGATATCACGCGCAAGTACTGGCCACCGCAAATTCCTTTCCGCTGTTTTTGCACGACGAGAATGGTGCAAGACATGCAGTGGTGCGTGTTGAGAATGGAAAGTACCGGGCGAAAGAAAACGAACACGAATATACCGCGGAAGAGCTTGCCCAGATGGCTCTGGAAACGCCGCAGCGATTTAGTCCAAACGTAACGTTGCGTGCTGTGGTCCAGGATTATCTGTTGCCGACGATCGCTTACTACGGCGGCGCCGCAGAGATTGCGTACTTCGCGCAAACGGCTGAGGCTTATCGAGTGCTCGAACGTCCCGCGACGCCGATCCTCCCGCGTTCGAGTCTGACGATGATCGAGCGTCACACCGGACGCGTGCTGGAAAGATACGATCTGACGCTCGCAGATTTCTTTGAAGGCCTCGAACCGGTGCTGACGCGCGTTGTCGAAGAGCATCTCGGTGCTGACACGGCGAAACTGTTTGCGAATGCCGAGCAGAACGTCAATCACGAATTGGATCGTTTGCGACAGGAGCTTGAATCGATCGACCCGACGCTCGCGAGTGCACTCGATACCGGACGTAAGAAGATTAACTATCAGCTCGATGGCTTGAAGACGCGTTTCGTACGTGCCCACATGACGCGCGATGAAGCCGCGCATCGACAGTTGCAACGAGCGTTCGATCAGCTTTATCCGAATAAGGATCTACAGGAGCGTCACATCAACATCACCTCGCTGCTGGCCCGCCACGGCACGTATGTGATCGAGTGGATTTTTAATGCGATCAATATCGGATCGAACGAGCACCAAGTGGTTTACCTATAAGATTAATGTCCAAAATCCGCGTCCTCGCAGATCACGTCGCCAATCAAATCGCCGCCGGTGAAGTTGTTGAGCGCCCCGCTTCAGTTGCCAAAGAGTTGGTGGAGAATTCAATCGATGCCGGTGCGACGCGCATCACGATCGAAATCGAAGCCGGCGGCCGACGCCTGTTGAAAGTGTCTGACGATGGCGAGGGCATGGTGCGCGACGATGCTGTGCTCGCCTTCGAACGACATGCCACCTCGAAGATTCGCGAGACCGAGGATCTCGGAGCGATCGGTACGCTCGGTTTTCGTGGTGAAGCCCTCGCGTCGATCGCGTCGGTTGCAAGAGTCGAACTGACAACCTGCATTGAAGGCGCAAGTGCCGCGACGCGCGTTACGATCGACGGTGGACGAATGCGTGACGTCAAAGACGCGGCGCATCCGCGTGGGACTACGCTATCTGTGCGCGATCTTTTCTTCAACATTCCCGCGCGCCGAAAGTTCCTGCGATCGGAAGCCACTGAAACATATCACCTCACAAATCTCGTGACTCATTACGCATTGGCCCATCCGGAGATCGCGTTCACGTTTGTTAACAACGGCAGGGAAGTGGTGCGCGCGGCGCCTGCAAAAGATCTGCGTGAACGTGCGTACCAGATTTTTGGACAAGAGTTTCTCGAGAATCTGCTGGAGGTGAATAGCGGTGACGCTCAGGTTGCGCGCGTCACGGGTTACGTTTCCGCGCCGCGCGACCGGCGCACGTCGCGCGATTCGCAGTACTTGTTTGTCAACCGCAGGTTCGTGCGCGATCGAATGATCGGGCGTTCGCTTTCCGAAGGTTATCGATCGATCCTGCCGCACGGTGTTTATCCCGCGGCGCTGTTGTTTATCGAAACGCCTCTGGAAGAGGTAGATGTAAACGTGCATCCGGCCAAGACCGAGGTGCGTTTCCGCAGACAGGCCGCAGTCGCTGATGCAGTTCGTGAAGCGGTGCGAGCCGCGCTTGCGAGCGCGAGTTATGTGCCGCCACCGGAGCCCGCGCCGGTCGCGACAGCGACTGCCGCCGTGAGTTCAATCACACCACAACCACAACCGCGCATCGAGTTTTCTTCTCCTCCTCCTCCGCCAATACCAACACCAGTGATTCAAAGACCTCCTGTCGAGGCTTCCGGCGAAGAGATCGCACGCGACATCGAAGTGATGATCCAATCTGCGCAATCCCATCAATCTGCGAAATCTGCGTTTCCACCACTTAACTCGGCAGAACGGTTGGCACGCGAAGTCACGCCGGAATCACTTTCGACAAACATCCGCCCGCTTGGCCAACTCGACGAGAGTTTCATCATCGCGACTGACGATCAAGGCTTGCTCCTGATAGATCAGCACGTCGCGCACGAGCGTGTGCTCTTCGATAAGTATCGTGCCCTGGAAATGGAGCGACGCACCGATTCGCAGCAGTTGCTCGTCCCGGAGACTTTCGATCTAACACCGGCGCAGGCGGCAGTCTTCGACGACCTCGCGCCGGAGTTGGAGAAGTATGGTTTTGAGTTGATGCGTCTCTCGGGACGCACTGTGGCGGTGAAGGCGATACCAGCTGACCTTCCGAGCGGTGAAGCACGGAACATGCTATTTGAGTTGCTTGATACAGTTGATGCTGAGAAGAAAAGCGCCGCGCGCGATACGATGCGCGACGAGATAGCCGCCTCGCTGGCATGTCACGCAGCCATCAAAGTCAACATGCCGCTTGCGCCCGAGAAAATGCACTGGCTAATTGATCGGCTGTTGCAAACGTCGTCGCCGACAACCTGTCCCCACGGCCGTCCGGTGATCCTGCGACTAAGTACGCGCGATATCCTTAAGGGTTTCCATCGAATCTGAGACAGGATTTACAAGATTTTCAGGATTTACAAGATACATCCTTTATCCTGAGTAATCTTGTTAATCCTGCTAATCTTGTTAATCCTGTCTAAAGCTTGTCCAACGTCTCTATGACCAACTGAGTATCTGCGAGATCCGGCAACCACGCGTCTGGTTCACACGCGATGATCTCTTCACGCGAATAGAAGCGTCCAGTGCCGACTGCAACCGCGCGGGCGCCGAAGTGTTGTGCGCAGTCGATGTCGTTTGGTGTGTCCCCGATGACGATGAACTGTTCCGAGGCTAGGTCCATCTGCAGATGTTCGCGGATGCGTTCCGCAGCTCGCGCTGGTAGATCGCGACGATTGTGCGACTCATCGCCGAAAGCCCCGGGCAACGTAAAGAACTGTTCGAGACCAACAAGCTCCATCTTCAAATAAGCCATCGGTTTGATGTTGCCCGTCACGAGCGCCGATTCGTATCGCGGATGATCGGCGAGCGCTTGCAACGTCTCGCGGACGCCGGGAAGCACTTCGAAAAACTTCACCCCGTTGCCCGTGACTCTTCTCGCTTCTTCCGTCAAACGCGAAACCAGTACTTCAGCGCGGGCAAGGATTTCGTCCCGGCTGATCCCTGCATCACTCAACGCTTCGTAAACAATCTGCAGGTCGGTCATCCCCGACACACGCATCTCACCGAGGCGTCCGGATGTGCCGAAGATCTCCTCGAGCACGGGAATCGTGTATTCCTTGTATCCGCCCGTCTTCACGGATCGAATCAGCGTGCCATCAATATCCCAAAGCAGTATGCGCATCTTTTTGTGCTTTATGTGCCTTTTGTGCCTTTTTGTGGCTATTCAACCACCGCCAGTACATCGCCTGCGTTTACCGTGTCGCCGGGCTTTACATTGATCGACACCACGACACCATCTCGTGGCGACTTCATCTCGTTTTGCATCTTCATCGCTTCCACAACCACCACACCTGCGCCCTTTTCCACCGTCCCGCCCCCTTCAGCCAAAACACGCACCACCTTGCCCGGCATCGGCGCCAGGATTTCGGCCACGCCGTGATGATGTCGATCAGAATTCTGCCCGCTGCGTAATCGTTTCGGATCGACGATCGATATCGAGTAACTCCGTCCGTGAATACTGACGTCAAACGTATTCTTCGAAACATTAACGCGACACTCGTGGACATTCGCGTTCAGAAAAAACATGTAACCGTCAGGCTCGATCTCACGCACGTCGAGAGCATAAACACGATCCCCAATCTGGGCGGACACGCGTCCGTCTTCGAACTTCAGCAACAGATCTTCCTCACGGTCGCCGACGATCGCTTTGAGCTTCATGATTTTCTCCACGATCGCAGACCTGCGTTTCGTCCCGACATTTTCCAACGACTCTTAACGACTGAAGTTTGCCCGCCGGCTGGCTGCTGCTGGCGCAGCGCGTAACTGAGCGCCGCAGCGATCGTCGCCAGATCACTCTCCACCTGATTTGTCTTCACTTGTTGTGATGCTCGACGTTCGTTGAAGCGTGTGATGAATCCGGTATCAAGACGGCCGGAAACAAACTCGTCGTCTTTGACTACTTCGCGAAAGAACGACAGCGTGGTCGTGATTCCTGAAACCTCGTATTCATCAAGCGCACGCTTCAATCGATCGATCGCTTCTTCACGCGTGCGACCCCAAACGGCGAGCTTCGCGATCATCGGATCGTAGTAAATTGAAACTTCGGAAAGACGCGTGACACCACTGTCGACTCTCACGCCAGGTCCGGCCGGCTCGTGAAGGTGTGTGATCACTCCAGGACTCGGGAAAAAGTTGTTCGCCGGATCTTCTGCGTAGATGCGACACTCAATCGCGTGACCCTGCCACTCGACGTCTTCCTGCGTGAATGAAAGACGCTCGCCAGTTGCGACTCGAAACTGTTCGCGCACCAGATCTCGTCCCGTAACAAGCTCCGTCACCGGATGTTCGACCTGGAGCCGCGTGTTCATTTCGAGGAAATAGAAGTCATGAGTCACATCCGAGTAGAGAAACTCAACCGTGCCCGCGCCCGTGTAATTCACGGCGCGTCCAATCTTGACTGCTGCCTCACCCATACGCCGGCGCAGGTCCGGATCGTTTATGGGCGAGGGGCATTCTTCGATCACTTTTTGATGACGGCGTTGAATGGAACATTCCCGTTCACCGAGATGGACCACATTGCCGTGTGTGTCGCCAAAGATCTGTATTTCTATGTGACGCGGTCGTTCGACGGCCTTTTCGAGGTAAAGGGAAGAGTCGCCAAAAGCAGCAGCAGCTTCAGTCTGCGCCGTCTCAAATGCGGAACGGAGCTCACTACTCTCCGCAACCAAACGCATTCCTTTTCCGCCGCCGCCAGCCGCTGCTTTGAGCATAATGGGATAGCCAAATTTCTCCGCCGTTTCACTTGCTTCGTCGAATGAAACTAGCGGTTCAACCGTACCAGGCACGATCGCTACGCCAGCCTCAACAGCCGCGCGACGCGCGCTCGTTTTAGACCCCATGATCTCCATTGCTTCGGGAGATGGTCCAATAAAGACCAGACCCGTAGCATTAACAGCACGGGCAAACTCTGCGCTCTCCGCGAGAAAACCGTAACCCGGGTGAATGGCCTCAGCGTCTACGTCTTTCGCCGCCGCCACAATTGTTTCGATCTTCAGATAGCTGTCGGCTGACGCTGCTGGTCCAACGCAAACCGCCTCATCAGCCATGCGCACGTGCAGGCTCTCGACGTCTGCTTCCGAATAGATCGCGACTGTCCTGATATCCAACTCGCGGCAGGTGCGAATGATGCGAATGGCGATTTCGCCCCGGTTGGCAATTAGAAGCTTGCGGAACATAGGCTACGTTTTGTACTTGGTGTTGTGCGTTTAGTCAAAAGTACAAATTCCACGCAGGGGTGGCCACGGAGGGCCACCCCTACAGTACGTTCCGAGATGATCGATGCTACTGTAGGGGCGGCCCTCCGTGGCCGCCCCTGCGTGGAACTTACACAACGATCGAGTTTGCAGGGCTGCGCGGATCGTAACGAATCACAATCTGTTTTCCGGGAGCGTAGTCGTTGGAGCGTTGTTGCTGCAAATGGCTGAGCGCCTGCGAGGACTCGTAGAGAACTCCAGCGAGCATGTAGGTGTACGTCACCTGAGTAATGCGACCCTCGTTGTCTGAGACGGCGTCGATGATGTGACCGTCGGTCATGCGGCCCGTTTTCGACAGACGCTCGATACGTGAGGCTTCGTCTTCAGTTTTTTTACGGAAACGGTCGAGGAACGACATTGAAGTCGCTTATGGTTCCAGAGCTCCTGCCGAGACTGTCATTCCGACTCCGCCTTTTGCGATTTCGGAAAGTTTCATGACCACGCCATCACGAACGACCCAATCGTCTTCGTTGCCGGTGATCTTGTCTTCGCCAGGCAGTCGCAGCACGTAGTTTGTGAACGCCAAACCTCCGGGCGGTGTGTCGTCAGTTGCAGATGGTAGTGATGCCTTACGAATGACAGCGCCACGCAGCCCACGCGATTTTTCAGTTGAAACTACTGCAAAGTCGGCGCTCGGCAGGTAAGCAGTCGAAGCGAGACCTTCCAGGGCGGCTGCAAGCGATCCGTCCTCGTCAGGAACGCGTTCCTGCAGCGCTTTAAAGTCTGCCGGAAGCGTGTGGTACTTGATTCGGTACTCCAGGAGTGCCCGTTCAATGGTGTATCCCTGCGCAAGGATGGCGGCTTCTTTTGCGAGTCTGCGGTGTTCCAATCGAGCCGGTACGGTGATTCCGATCAGCAATGCAATCAGCATCGCAACAGTCGCGGACGCGAGCAATCCGCGGCGGGCATATTTGAGTCCACAGAATCTCTTAGGCTGCGACAGAATGGACCGGTAAAGCTTACGTCCGAACCAAAGGACGACGATGAGAGCCGGAGCGGCAATCCACTTCAAGCGCCAGGAAGCAGTTTCACCAGCGGCGACCCAGGACCAGAATCCAAATGAACCGTCCCATTTTTGGACGAAGGCGATCGTGGTCTGGACCACAAAAATCAGGGCCACCAGTGAACCGGTGACCGCCAGGATTAAAGCGCGACCGTAAGAAGGGAGTTCATGAGCCGGCTTGGGAAGCGGCTCACCGACAGCGCGGGCTCCACACTGTTTACAACCACTGGTCAATGCGCCGTGGAATTTAAAACCGCAGCACGGACAGGTCGTCAAGCAATTACCCTCAATTAATTTCCAATTGCCGATTGCCGATTGTCGATTTCGGTTTATCACTCGGACGTTCATCCATGCCATTGGCCGCCGGTCCTTTTACCGTATCAATTGGCAATTGGCAATTGGAAATCGGCAATTTTTCGATGGTCAGCTCGCGCCACGTGTGATACATGCGATGGGCGAAGGTCCAATAAGAGCCAATTGCAAGCACCCACAAAACGGCAGGCATGCGGTTGGCGAAGAAATTAGTCGATCCTGGATGAGTACTGAGCGCCCCAATAATAAAGAGTACAACCCGTTCTGGGCGCCGCAGAAAGCCAACATCACACTTGGGAATCAGACTCTCTGCCCGAGCGCTGGCGTAGCTTACCATAACTGAGCCCATTAGTCCGGCGCCCGCAAGAAAAACGTTAAGAGTTGAATGAAACTCCGTGTCACGGGCGTAAAAGACCATCAGGCCCACAAAAACCACCATGTCTGACAGGCGGTCCAACGACGAGTCGAGAAAACCGCCAAACCGCGTCACACGGCCCGACAGCCGGGCCACTTGACCGTCCAGCATGTCAAACAGATTAGCGACGATCAGGGTGATTCCGGCCGAGAAAAAGCGACCCATCCCAAAAAGAAGACCGCAACCGACGTTGAGAGCAACGCCGATGACGGTCAGAATATTTGGATTGATGTGACCGTGAGCCAACCAGCGTACTATCGCGTCAATAATTCGCTGTGCTGCCCGTCCGATACTGGCACCGAACATATGTTAGGTTCGCTTCTCCTCGTCAACCGTATAATCCACAGATTACACAGATATATGTGTCATCTGTGTAATCTGTGGATAAAAACTACTGATCTGCTTCCAGTTCGTCATGTAGCGTACGCAACTGCCTGATCTCGAAGTTACGTACGGCCGCAGGAGTCCGTACGACTACCTCGTCGCCTTCCTGTTTGCCCATAAGGCTCTTGCCCACCGGCGACGTCGTCGAAATCAATCCCTGGGCCGGATCGCTCTCTTCAGGCGTTACCAGCCGATAGGTTACTTCTTCATCTTTCTCGCCGTCGTAGAGAACGAGGGTCGATCCATACGACGCCTTGTCACGAGGCACCTTGTTCGGATCTATCGAGGCTATTTCACTGATTCGTTGCCTCAACTCCACGATACGTGCCTTGACGACGTTTTGCCGATCGAGTGCGGCACGATACTCTGAATTCTCACGAAGATCGCCAAATTCGAGCGCCCGCTTGATCTCCTTTGGCAGGTGGACGCGCAATTCGGATTCCAGTTCGTCGAGTTGGCCCTGGAGTTTTTCTTTGATTCCCTGTGACACAACTTACATCCTTATCCGGCAAGCCTATTCGGCCAAAAGCCTCAACTGGATTGGCAACTTCAATGCCAATGTGCTCCAAAACTACTGGGGTTTATGATAACTGGACTCGTCGGGAGCACCAAAACAAATACCTGTATCACGAGCCGTCCGTACCAACTGTCCGCCAGGAGGCACAGTTTTGATACCCTTAATCGCCTCAGTCAATGGGACGGTAACGACGTCTCCTGCCTGTAAAGCGACCATTACGCCGCTCTCTCCCTTCGAAATAGCCCGCACCGCCGCCGAGCCATAATTAGTCGCCAGCATCCGGTCAAAAGCGTTGGGTCGACCGCCTCTTTGCAGGTGTCCGAGCACGACGCACCGCGTTTCGCGACCCGTTACCTGTTCCAGATCCTGTTGCAGGTGATGACCGATACCACCGAGCCGGGGTGCACGAAGTCCATCACCCTTGTCTTGATAAACCAAATCGTGTCCGACCTCTATGGCTCCCTCGGCGACGACGATAATACTAAAATTTGACCCGCTGATATCGCGCGCGCGAATCTTTTCGGCCACGACTTCGAGTGAGAAGGGAATCTCGGGGATCAGGATCACGTCGGCGCCGCCCGCGATTCCGGAGTGCAGCGCAATCCAGCCGGCGTGTCGCCCCATCACTTCCAGAATCATGACGCGATCGTGTGACTCGGCAGTGGTGTGCAAACGATCGAGTGCTTCCGTGGCGATATCGAGTGCGGTTACAAAGCCGAATGTAAGTTCGGTGCAGGCGAGATCGTTATCGATCGTCTTCGGTACGCCGCAGACCGGAACACCACGTTTAGCAAACTCGTTTGCGATCGTTAGCGTACCTTCGCCACCCAACACCACGAGGGCGTCAATCCCGACAACCTTCATGTTCGAGATTGCTTCCTGGTAAACGCTTTCGACGTCTCTTGGTGTGCCTTCACAAGCGCGTTCCACGAAGTGTCCGCGGTTGCGAGTTCCGAGAATCGTGCCACCACGTGGCAACAAACCCCGCACGTCGCTTGCTGACAGCAAGCGGGTTCTGGTTTCACCCAGCAGACCCTCGAATCCGTCTTCGATACCAATCACGCGCATGCCGTACTCGCACGTCGCAGTTTTCACCACGGCACGGATAACGGCGTTCAGTCCGGGGGCATCACCGCCGCCTGTCAGGATTCCAATCGTTCCGAACATAGGCCAAGTCTAACATTGCCGATTGCCAATTGCCGATTGCCAATGACTGGAGTAGCATACCAACAAAATGGAAATCGATGACGACGCAAAAGAGATAGTTCGCGAGATCGGCACTGCGATAAATGAGTCAGTGGAGAATTCCACCAAGGTTGCAGAGGCAATTGAACGTCTGCGCGAAGCCGGATACGAAATGGAATTAACCCTGCGTCTCGAGATCGGCTTGCGGCCTCACGCCGGCGACGAGGAAAGCAGTACCGATGGCGCCGACCTCGAACTCACTGAAGAAGATCTGCAAGTGCTACAGCGAATGAAGATCAGGATCGATCCCGATATTGAAACGCACTAGAACCATCCACAGATTACACAGAATAATCTGCGTAATCTGTGGATGGTTTTTTCTATTCTGGAACCTCATCGCTTCCGGTTAGCGTTTGCTGTCGTAACGCAGCGGCGCCGAGCAAGCCACCCATTCCCATCGATTCAACCCCGCTGCTGGGCACCAGCATCAGTGCGCCCTTCTCCTCAAACCTTCATACAACATGTTCATGGCGCGCAGGTGCAACGCAGTCGGATTGTCGCGATACGACTGCGTCGCAGTCGCAAACGAATTTGCAATCTCGACTTCTCTGAAGTTGGTCCAGCAAATCGTCGACTGAAAAGCCCATGGCACTCGCTTCTTCCACGAAGCGATCGACTAAGTCTTTCAAATGCTTTTCGTGCTCGTCGCGATGACCTGAAGTGAGATGATCGGCGCTGACAAACGTTCCCACGCCTCTTCGTGTTTCGAGGATTCCTGAGCGTTCCAACTCCGCATAAACTTTGGCGACTGTGTTGGCATTCACGCGCAAATCAACTGCCAACTGACGCACCGTCGGTAATTGTTCCCCGACCCGTAGCCGTCCCGTTGCAATCGCGAAACGAATCGCTCGCGTCAGCTGCACGTAAAGCGGCATGGGGTGCGAAGGGCTCAATGAGAAAATCTGGCTCATTTCGGATTGTACTACGACAGTAGTACAAGTGGGGTTTCAGGAAATAATTGTCGATTGCCGATTGCCGATTGCCAATTTTGGCTGGTGAGCTTGCGAAGCCTTACTAATCGGCAATTGGAAATCGGCAATTGGCAATAAGTCAGAAGCGTGTGTTATCTTATCCGGCTTTTAATCCCTGCCAGTTTTGTTCGCCTTTATAGGTGGAAGAGGAGTTCATAGAACAGTATGGCTACGCCTAATGGAAACGTGAGCGCCGACGGTCAAGTCGGTAAAGTCGTGCAAATTATCGGCCCTGTGCTCGACGTCGAGTTTCGGGGTGGCTACCTGCCACCGATCTACCAGGCGCTGAGAGTCACTTCGGAAGGGTTCGACGTCCCGACTCCGATTGACGTCATTGCCGAAGTTCAGCAACACCTCGGCGAAGGCCGCGTGCGAACTGTTTCGATGACACCCACGGACGGCATGGTGCGTGGCATGAAGGCGATCGACACCGGTGGTCCAATCACGATGCCTGTCGGTGAAGGCACGCTCGGTCGTGTGCTCAACGTAATCGGCCAGCCGGTCGATACGCTCGGCCCGGTGAAGCACGAAGAGCGCTACCCGATTCATCGTCACGCGCCGACGTTTGAAGAGCAGTCGACTGAACTGCAGATGTTTGAAACGGGTATCAAGGTCATCGACCTGATCCAGCCGTTCCTGCGTGGTGGAAAGATCGGATTGTTCGGCGGCGCGGGCGTCGGCAAGACCGTTATCGTGATGGAGTTGATCAACAACATCGCGAAAGCGCGTTCGGGCTTTTCAGTGTTCGCGGGCGTCGGTGAGCGTACGCGTGAAGGAAACGACCTGCTGCGCGAAATGGTCGAGTCGCAGGTTATTCAATTTGGCGACGCATTTAATAAACACTTCCATGACACCGGCATGTTTGACCTCACGAAGGTCGACATGAACGCGATTGGACAGTCGAAGGTGGCGCTTATCTACGGGCAGATGACAGAGCCGCCCGGAGCGCGTCTGCGAGTTGCGCTTTCGGGTCTGACCGTCGCCGAGTATTTCCGCGATCAGGGAATGGACGTGTTGCTCTTTATCGACAACATCTTCCGCTTCACGCAGGCTGGTTCCGAAGTGTCTGCACTGCTCGGCCGAATGCCCTCCGCAGTGGGTTACCAACCGAACCTCGCAACCGAGATGGGCGAAATGCAGGAGCGCATCACGTCGACCAAGACGGGTTCAGTCACGTCGATTCAGGCGGTTTACGTGCCTGCCGACGACTACACTGACCCGGCGCCGGCAACAACCTTCGCGCACCTCGACGCGGTCACCGCGCTTTCCCGACAGATCGTGGAACTCGGAATTTATCCCGCGGTCGATCCTCTTTCTTCATCGTCGCGCATTCTCGATCCGCGCATCATCGGAAAAGAGCACTACGACACGGCTCAGGACGTGAAGCGCGTACTCCAGCGTTACAAGGATCTTCAGGACATCATCGCTATCTTGGGTCTCGATGAATTGTCTGACGAAGACAAGCTGACTGTTTCGCGCGCGCGCAAGATTCAGAAGTTCTTCTCGCAGCCATTCTTCGTGGCGGCGCAGTTCACGGGTCTCGAAGGCAAGTACGTCAAACTCGAAGACACTGTCAGAGGTTTCCGCGAACTGGTTGACGGTAAACACGACGATCTGCCCGAGCAGGCGTTCTACATGGTCGGCACGATCGAAGAGGCAATCGAGAAGGCGAAGACGATCGCTCAGTAGGGCTATGGCAGAAAAGATTCAACTCGAAGTTGTAACCCCGGAGCGACGCGTTCTTGCGGAGCCGGTTGATATGGTGACGGTGCCTGGTCTGGGAGGTGAGTTGGGAATCCTTCCGGGCCACACGCCGTTGATCTCGCAACTTCAAACCGGTGTGCTGACCTACGTTCAGGACGGCAAGAGTTCTCAGATGCACGTGTCAGGCGGGTTTGTTGAGGTTAGAGACGATCTCGTTGCGGTGCTTGCGGAAGTTGCCGAGCGCCCTGACGAGATCGATGCCGCGCGTGCCAAGCTCTCGCGAGACAAACTCGAGAAACAACTCAATTCATGGAGCGGATCCGAAGAGGACTTCGAGATCGCCAAGACCAAACTGGACCGCTCGATGGTTCGCCTACAACTTAGCCGCGGATAAACACGGAAAGAAATCCGGATTTTCTTCCGTGTTATCCGTGGCTTATTACCTTTTTCATCTCACGCACCGCGTTGTCCAATCCCACGAAAATCGCACGCGCAATGATGTTGTGGCCGATGTTGAATTCCGTAATCTGCTTGATCTCGGCGACGGCGCCAACGTTTCGATAAGTGAGCCCGTGGCCGGCGGCGACAGCCAATCCATATTGAGTCGCCAGCTCCGCTGCTTCTCTCAATCTGCGTAACTCGTGCGCGGCGTGAGCCGCACCTTCACCGTGAATACCGCGAGCGCCGAGTGTCGCCTCGCAGTAAGCTGCAGTGCACAATTCCACCTGTTGTGCGCCGACGTCGTGTGCGACTTCGATCTGTTCGGGATCCGGATCGATAAACAAGCTGGCAAGAGTGTTTCCCAGTCGCAACTTCGAAACGGTCGCGCGCACGATCGCAATGTTTGCCTTAGCATCGAGACCGCCTTCAGTTGTGATCTCGTTTGGCTTTTCAGCCACGAGGGTGACCGCATCAGGTTTGGCATCGAGGGCGATACCTAACATTTCTTCAGTCGCGGCCATCTCGAGATTCAGGTAAGTCGTCACTGACTTGCGCAGCAGTTCGACATCGAGATCCTGAATGTGACGGCGGTCGCCGCGCAGGTGGACCGTGATGCCATCGGCCCCGGCCTGCTCACATGCCATCGCTGCCGCGATGACACTCGGCTCCGGAGCGCGACGCGCCTGCCGCACCGTGGCGACGTGATCGATGTTGACGTTGAGACGAGTGGTCATGGCACTAATTATAAGTCTCTTTTCAGCTCATGCACGGCACGAATCGCGGTGTCGTAAACTCCACGGCGAGCCTGTTGCCGGATCAGGCCGACCTCGTTCACCATCTTAAAGCTGTCGGTAAACAACGTAATCTTGCTGCCCTCGTTGTGGTCCCATCGCACCGGAATCTCTGCAAGATTCAAACCCGCGCGAAAAGCCAGGTACAGCAGCTCGACGTCAAATCCAAACCGGTCGATCGTGGCTGCTTCAATAAGCGGCCGGCACACGCTCATGCGAAAGGCTTTGAAGCCGCACTGCGTGTCCCAGAACGGCAATCGCGTAGCCACGCGAACGACCAGATTAAAAACGCGTCCACCTTGCTCGCGGCGCCACGATTGATGCACGCCGATTAAACTGCGGTCCAATGCTCTAGATCCAAACGTGACGTCGTATTGTCCGTTCACGATAGGCTCGACTAATTTCTTCTCTTCGGTAATGGGTGTCGAAAGATCGGCATCGGAAAACAGCGCGACGTCACCGCGCGCAGCCAGCAGGCCCAGCCTGACAGCTCTCCCTTTGCCGAGATTTGATTTGTAACTGATGACCGAAGTGCGCAAATCCCCTGAATCCTGGAAGACTTTTCGCGCAAGTTCAGCAGTCTCATCGGATGAACCGTCGTCGACGACGATCACTTCGGCTTCGGGACGATTCTGGCGCAGGTAATCGACAACACCCCGAAGCGTTCTTTCCAGCCGGGCTGCCTCATTGTATGCGGGAATAATGATCGAAAGAGATGCAGGCATCCTCATTTTCAATATAACACACACGACGTGGGCGCCACTTTGGAGTGCGGCGGCCTGGCGCCGCTTTGTTATCGATGACGCGCGATCGAGGCCAAAGCGGCGCCAGGCCGCCGCACTCCAAAGTGGCGCTCGCTCTGTGCTATATTTTGCCAATGGAAGTTGCACGCCAATTAAACGAATCACCGTCGTACAGCCAATCCTGGATGAGCCGGAAGTTTGCGGCCGGCGCGGCGGTGTTGATTCTGGTGGCGGCGATTTTCGGAGGGACGATCGGTACCGGTCGAAATCTCAGCAGCTTCACGTCTACTAACACAAAGAACTCTTACCGCGTCGCTGATGAAATTGAAAAGGATTACAACGAAGCAGTCTCCACCATCAATTCCAATTATTCCGGCGACATCGATTACGAAAAAGCAACGCAGGCTGCCATTCAGGGAATGCTCTCAACGCTCGATCCGCATTCAGCTTACTTCCCCTACAGCGAGTTCAAAAAGCTGAAAGAGGATCAGGATTCGCGTTTCTACGGCATCGGCGTGACGATCGTGCAGCATCGCGACGGCGTTTACGTGCAATCATCCGTCGAAGGGACACCGGCCGCGAAGCTTGGTCTCAAATATGGCGACCGCATTGTCGAAGTTGATGGGAAGAACGCAAAGGATTGGTCCAGCGAACAGGTTTCGAAGAACGTCCGTGGGGGCTTAGGTGAACCGGTCACGATAAAAGTCGAGCGGGCGGGTTCTGAAGCGCCATTGTATTTCACGATCGTTCGTGATTCCGTCCCGCTCCCGACGATCCGTAACGCGTACATGATTCGTCCGGGTACCGCCTACATCGGTCTGACCGGAGGCTTTCAAAGATCGAGTGACGAAGAGCTCGCGAAGTCGATGAAGCGCCTGTCGGAACAGGGAATGCGTCAGCTCATACTCGATCTGCGTGGCAATCCCGGTGGTCTTCTGGATCAGGCGATCGATGTCGCAAGTGAATTTCTGCCACGCGGCAAAGTTGTCGTTTCGGTAAAAGGTCGTACGGAGTACAGCGAACCAATCGTTTACAAGAGTACAGGTTCGGATCCGGCGACTGTTCCACTCGTCGTCCTTATTAATCGAAACAGCGCATCGGCGTCAGAGATTGTTGCGGGCGCAATGCAGGATCACGGTCGTGGTCTGATCGTGGGTGAGACGAGTTTTGGCAAGGGCCTGGTGCAGCGCATATTCCAGTTGCCTTTCAACACTGGACTCACGCTCACGACCGCGCGTTACTACACGCCCTACGGGCGTTCATTGCAACGCGACTATTCGAGTGGTTCACTTTACGATTACTACACGCGACACGACGCAACTGAAAGCCCGACTCCGCCCACCGGAGCAAATGGACCACACAACATTGAAGCGCCACTCTCACTCGCTTCGCCCACTCCACACCCGCACACGGGACCGCCAGTGCAGACTGCCGCGGGTCGTGTTTTTTACGGCGGCGGCGGGATAACTCCGGATATCGAAGTTAAGGAAGTTGTCAACACGCCGACGCGTCTGCGTATCGCCGAAGCTGCATTTCACTTCACGCGACAATTGGCGGCGGGAATTGTTCCGGGTTTGGAGTCGTACAGAGTCGACAAGGTTCAGTACGGCAAGAATGCTAAGCCCGGGGATTTTCCGATTACCGATCGCGTGGTCGAAGCGTTCCGCAATTTCCTTCGTGCGCAACCCGACTTCCAGGTACAACCTGCGCAGGTCGACGAGGAGCTGGAGTTTGCAAAGCTGCGATTGCGGCAGGAGATCATAACAGCAGCATTTTCAAACGACGCCGGCGCACGTGTGCTGCTCGACAGCGATCCGCAAGTGCTGCGCGCGCTCGATGCTCTACCGGATGCGAAACGTCTCGCCGACACGACGCACAGCACCGTCTGGCAAGGTTAGCCACAAAAAGCACAAGAAGCACAAGAAAGAATTTCTTAAAATGGCTTCTTCCTTTTGTGCTTTTTGTGCCTTTTTGTGGCGACTCTTTTTGTGCGGTTTTGTGGCTCAAGGTACGAGTTATTGGATCTCTTTCGCGTTTTGGTTTATATTCCGCACGTTCATCTAGCCTTTTCTAAACGGCAATCGTTCTACATTTAACGTTGAAAGGACACTTTCGCATGAAAGACCGGTCGCGCTCCGTGTACGATCTTGGCTTGCTGATTGTGATCGTCAGTGCTGTGGCGTTTGCCACGATAACCGTTCATTCACAAAACCCAACTCCAACTCAAACTCCGGCGCCTGCGGCAGCGCAGAGCCCGAGACCGACGCCAAGTCCGACTCCAACGCCGATCAACTGGTCCACAGATCCAGTACTGAAGCGTTTTGTCGCTCGCAGTATCGGACCAGCAAGCATGGGCGGGCGCATCGACGACATCGCAGTTGCCGAGCAGAACCCATACATCATCTACGTGGCGTTCGCGACCAACGGCGTTTGGAAGTCAACAAACAACGGCACGACCTTTCAACCAATCTTCGACACCTACGGAACTCATTCGGTCGGCGACGTCACTGTTGCGCCTTCCGATCCAAACATCGTGTGGGTTGGAACCGGTGAACCGAACAATCGTCAGAGCTCCAGCTTTGGGGACGGTATCTACAAGTCAACCGACGCCGGCAAGACTTTCACCAAAATGGGTCTCGAGGATTCACAGACGATCGCACGCATCGTGATCGATCCGAAAGATCCGAACATCGTTTACGCCGCTGTGTTGGGCCATCTCTTTGGAGCAAACAAAGAACGTGGTGTCTACAAAACTACGGACGGCGGTAAGACCTGGACCAATGTGAAGTTCATCGACGAAGACACAGGCTTTACCGATATAGCGATGGACGCTTCCGACAGCAAGATTCTCTACGCTGCTTCCTACCAGCGACGCCGCACCAACTTCGGTTTCAATGGTGGTGGACCAGGAAGCGGAATCTGGAAGACGATCGATGCAGGTAAGACCTGGAAGAAACTCGAGGGGGGCGGTCTTCCTGAAGGATTGCTCGGCCGCATCGGTCTTGATGTCTCGCGCTCAAATCCGAACATCATTTATGCGCAGATGGAAGTCGGGGCCAGTGTTGGTACGGGTGGTGAGGAACCGCAGGTCGGTGGTGGAGCGGCTCCTAGCCCGAGTCCCACGCCGTCAGCGTCACCAAGTCCCAGTCCGGCTGCGTCTCCGACGCCCACTCCCGTCGATCCGAAGAAATCCGGTGTGTGGCGTTCAGACGATAAAGGCAAGACGTGGCGCATTGTCAGTAACGAAAACAACCGCCCGATGTACTACAGCCAGATTCGCGTCGATCCGCGAAATCCGGAAAATGTTTACGTTGGTGGCCTGAACTTCAGTAAGTCGACGGACGGCGGCAAGACGTTCCGATCACTACAAGCCGGCATCGCACACAGCGACAACCACGCGATCTGGATCAATCCTGCGAACGGCGATCATCTGCTCGTGGGCAACGACGGTGGTTTGAACGTCAGCTACGATCAGGGCGCGACCTGGGAGTTCATCAACACGATCCCCGCCGCGCAGTTTTACGCCATTGGAGTTGATATGCGTAAGCCGTACTACGTCTACGGTGGTTTGCAGGACAACGGCTCGTGGGGTGGTCCAAGCCAGACGCGAAGTCTGCAAAACGGAATCACGAATGCTGATTGGTATCGCGTCGGTGGTGGCGATGGTTTCTACACGCAGATCGATCCTACTGACCACAACATCGTCTACGTCGAGTCGCAGGGCGGCAATATGCAGCGTTTGGATCTGCGAACCGGACGCAGCGTCAGCATTCGACCGCGCGGTATACCACGACGAGGCGGACGACAGGGCGGTGCTGCACCAACCGCAAGTCCATCACCGGGTGCATCGCCCAGCGCTTCGCCAACACCAGACACCGCAGCCCAGCTCGCGGCGTTTGCTGCGACGCAGGGTTTTGGTGGCTTTGGCGCTGCGCAACTGCAGTCAAATGTGGTGCCAACACCACCTCCGACCGAAGTCTTTCGCTTTTACTGGAACACGCCGATTCATCTGTCGCCACACAATCCACGCGTTGTTTATGCCGGAGGCAACAAACTGTTCCGCTCGATGGATCGTGGCGACACCTGGACCACAACGATCGATCTGAGCAAACAGATCGATCGCAACACGCTTCCGATCATGGGAGTGCCCGGCAAGGATCCCATGGCTTCGAAGCATGACGGGTATACGGGATACGGTTACGTCGTCAGTGTCGGGGAGTCGCCGAAACTACCAGGGGTACTCTGGGTGGGAACTGACGATGGAAACATTCAGGTCAGTAAAGACGGCGGCGCAACCTGGACCAACGTGTCGAAAAATGTGCCGGGTATCGGCGACACGTATCACATCTCGCGAGTTGAGCCTTCGAATTTCGATGCGGGCACGTGTTATCTCGCGGTTGATGGACATCGTCTCGACGATTTGAAGCCTTACCTCTTCGTGACGCGCGATTACGGCGCAACGTGGACTTCAATCGTCAACAATCTTCCGAAGTGGGGCTCGGTAAATGTTGTTCTTGAAGACGCGAAGAACAAAGACCTGCTGTTCGTTGGAACCGAGTTTGGTCTCTATGTGTCGACTAATGGCGGTGCTGAGTGGAAGCCAATGATGTCAGGCATGCCGATCATGCGCATCGACGACCTTGTGGTCCATCCACGCGATAACGATCTGATCGTCGGAACTCACGGTCGCGGTATTTTCATTTTCGACGACATCAGCGCGCTGCAACAGATGTCGCAGAAAGTGATGGACACCGATGCGACTTTATTTGAAGTGAGACCGGGAACGATCTGGCAGAACGATACGCGGCTTGGTCGATTCTGGGGCGGAGCGAAGCTCTTCCGCGGTGCAAATCCCGCTCCGGGTACTGCAATTAGTTACTACCTGAAGTCGGCGCCGTCAGGTGACGTGAAACTCACGATCACGGACTACACCGGCAAAGTAGTTCGAAATATTGTGGGGACCCGTGATGTTGGTCTGAACAGGATTCAGTGGAACCTGCGCGGCGATCCGCCTCCGCGTCCCGCCGGTGGTTTTGGCGGCGGTGGTGGCGGCGGCGGCGGCGGAGGTGGCGGTGGTTTCGGCGGCTTCCTCAACCAGGGTCTGCCGCTCGAAGCCGGCACCTACAACCTCAAGCTGACTGTGGGAGGCAAGGATTACACGACGAAGATTGTCGTCGAAAACGATCCCGGTCTCTAAAGAAATTAGCCGCGGCTGAACGCGGATTTACGCAGATCTGCGTTTATCCGCGTTCATCCGCGGCTTTAAATTACCCTCGCGATCACGCACTTCAAGTAAGACGTCTCCGGCATTCCCACCAATGCCGGATGATCAGTCGCCTGCATTCGTTTCTCCATCACCTGCACACGCCGGTGTGCATCAAGCGCGGCCTGGACAATGATCTCGAGAAACAGCTCCTCGGAAACGTGATAAGAACACGTGCACGTGATCAGCACGCCGCCGGGGTTCAGTAACTTTAGCGCCCGCAGATTGATCTCTTTGTAACCACGAACCGCTGCTTTCAAACTGGCCCGGTTCTTCGCGAATGCAGGCGGGTCGAGCACGATTACATCGAAGTGCTCATTCGCAGCCTCCATCTCGCGCAATACATCGAAGACGTTCGCTTCGCGAAACTCAACGTTGGTCATTTCATTCAACGCTGCGTTTCGCTGTGCAGCCGCCACAGCATCCCCAGAGATATCGACGCCGATCACGTGGGCACAAACAGAAGCCAGATGGAGCGCAAACGCGCCGTTGAATGTGAAGCAATCGAGCGCACGACTTCTGTTCGTGGTTTGCGCGGCAGCACGTGCAGCCAGTCGATTCTCACGCTGGTCCAGAAACGATCCGGTCTTTTGTCCGCCGAGAGGCTCGACGCGAAAACGCAGGCCATGTTGCAGGATTTCCAGCTCGGCAGGAGCATCACCGTAAACCGTACCTGCGATCAGCGGTAGTCCCTCCAAAGAGCGCACGCGCGCATCATTGCGCTCGATCACTGCACGTGGTTTGAATTCCTCCACGAGTATCTCGATCAGCAATGACTTAACTGCGTCAGTGCCTTGCGACAACGTTTGCAGCACCAACACATCCGCGTAACGGTCGACGATAAGCGATGAAAGCAGATCGCCCTCTGAGTAGATCAGACGATAGGCATTAGTATCAGGCGAGATGTTTCTTCTATTCGCTGCTTCGGTGATTCGACGTCGCCACCAGTCGCGATCGATGTCCTCGTCGGTCAGGGTCAGAAAGCGCAGCGCGATCTGTGACGAGTCACTGAAAAGCGCCTGCCCGACAAAGTTCCCGCGTTCATCTTTGACTACTACAACAGCTCCGCCCTGCGCCTGCACATCAACCAAATCACTGCGGTAAATCCAGAGATGACCCTGCCGGACGCGATCTGCGCCACGCTTGTTAACCCGAACACTCTCCATGCGGATACTCTGCCATGAAAAGGCACAAAAAGCACAAATGAAGTAACATAGGCTTCGAGCATGACGACGAAAACTGAGCCTCCGGTAGACTTCAATCCTTACAATACGCGCGAGATTGATTACGAAAAAGATCTCGGCGCTCCAGGCCAGTTTCCCTACACACGCGGCATTTACAAGGACATGTATCGCGGGCGTCTTTGGACCATGCGCCAGTACGCGGGCTACGCCACTGCGGAAGAGTCAAACGCTCGTTACAAATATCTCCTCGCCCAAGGCACCACCGGGCTATCCGTCGCTTTCGATCTGCCAACGCAGATCGGACTCGACTCCGACGATCCGCTCGCACTCGGCGAAGTCGGAAAAGTCGGCGTCGCGGTGGACTCACTCGAAGATATGGAGCGCCTCTTCGCCGGTATTCCGCTCGATGAAGTCTCGACGTCGATGACCATCAATGCGACAGCCGCGATATTGCTGTCGCTGTATCTCGCGGTCGCGCGCAAGCAAGGTGTCGCGTTTACCAAAGTTCGCGGCACGCTGCAAAACGACATTTTGAAAGAGTACATCGCGCGCGGTACTTACATTTATCCACCCGCGCCGTCGTTGCGGCTGGTCACGGACATCTTCGCGTACTGTGCTCGCGAAGTTCCCAACTGGAACACGATCTCGATCAGCGGTTATCACATTCGCGAAGCCGGTTCGACTGCGGTGCAGGAAGTTGCATTTACGCTCGCCGATGGAATCACATATGTCGAGGCGGCGCTGGCGGCTGGTCTTGAAGTCGATCAATTCGCACCACGAATTTCGTTTTTCTTCAACGCGCATAACAATCTGTTCGAAGAGATTGCGAAGTATCGCGCTGCGCGACGAATGTGGGCACGCATCATGCGCGACCGCTTCAACGCTCGCGATCCACGCTCGTTAATGTTGAGATTTCACACGCAGACTGCCGGATCGTCTCTGACGGCGCAACAGCCGGAAGTGAATGTGGTGCGGACAACGATCCAGGCACTCGCTGCGGTTCTCGGTGGCACACAATCGTTGCACACGAATTCAATGGACGAAGCACTCGCTCTGCCGACCGAAGCTGCAGCGCGAGTGGCGCTGCGTACCCAGCAGGTGATTGCGTATGAATCGGGAGTCGCAGAAACGGCGGATCCACTGGCGGGTTCTTATGCGATCGAGCAGATGACTAACGAAGTGGAAGAGCAGGCCCTCGAGTATTTGAAAAAGATCGACACGATGGGCGGGATGTTGCGCGCGATTGAAACCGGATACGTTCAGCGTGAGATTCAGGAGTCGGCGTACCGCTATCAGAAAGCGATCGAAACACAGGAGCAAGTGGTCGTCGGAGTAAATCGTTTTCAACTCGAGGAAGAGCTGCCGGTGAATGTGCTGCGGATCGATCCGGCACTCGAGCAAGCGCAGATCGAACGTGTTCGAGCGTTGCGCGAGCGACGCGATGCGAACGCGGTTAGCGCGGCATTGGAGAAGCTTCAGCAAGCAGCAGTGACAAATGAAAACCTGATGCCGCTGATTCTCGAATGCGTCGAGGCTTACGCGACGGTGGGGGAAATCAGTAACACGCTGCGGCGCGTTTGGGGCGAGTATCGCGAGACCTCTGTTGTTTAGGAATGGGTCGAATAGACCTAAAGGACTTATTAAGCGAATGAAGCGAATCCTCTCAGCTGTTTTTTTGCTGGCTATGTGTGCGCCCGCCGTGATGGCTCAGACGCAGAAGGGAGCTGCGCCCTGGAAGCGGTATACCGTGAAGGGCGAAGCATTCTCAGTAACCTTCCCAACGCTTCCGGCGATGGCTACCTACGAAGAGCACGTGGATCGGCTGGAGACAGTGCGCCGTCGCCGAGTGCTCGGCGCGTACGCCGATGGTTTGGTTTATGCAGTTAGCTGTTCCGACAACTCCAAAACTCGGGAGTTGCTCGAAGACTTTATCGAGGAGGAGATCTTCACTCACTCCACGTTTGATCGGACCAGCGAAAAGGATCTCAAACGCAATGGCTTTGAAGGCAAACAGTACTTCGCGCCAGACAAGGTTCCAGGTACGATCCAGATCTTTTCGACCGGTAACGCCATCTACCTTTTTCGGGTCTTTGGCGCGCCCGCGACTGACACCCGAGTGCAGCAATACTTTTCTTCCATCGCGTTGGGAAAGAGGGCTTCAGGAATTGAAGTGACTGACGGACTTGGCGTTCCCTATGAGTCTGAACCGAAAGCTGAGACGGATCTGAACAATGCAAACCCATTACTCAATAGGGAAGTTACCAGAAAGGCCGTGCTCGTTATGAAGCCCGAGCCGGTGTATACGGAGGAGGCGCGTCAGAACGCAATTTCAGGCACAGTAGTTCTGAAAGTAGTCTTTTCTTCTGATGGCAACGTCGTAAACATTCGCACCGTCACAGGGTTGCCATATGGGCTTACGGGGAACGCGATTGAAGCCGCCAGAAAGGTAAAGTTTGTCCCCGCAGCCAGGGACGGGAAGTTTGTTTCCACGTTTATGCAACTCGAATACAATTTCAATCTCATTGATCGCTGATGGCCCACCTGCTAGAAGTTCGAAATCTTCAGACGCATTTCCCGACTCGCTCCGGACTCGTGCGTGCAGTTGATGGTGTCAGCTTTAGCCTCGATCGCGGGGAACTGCTCGGGCTTGTTGGTGAATCCGGTTGCGGGAAGTCGATGACTGCGCTTTCCGTCATGCGTCTGATCGCGCCTCCCGGCGAGATCGTCAACGGCGAAATACTTTTCGACGGCAAAGATCTGCTCAAACTTTCAGACGCGGAAATGCGCGAGATGCGCGGCGACGACATCGCCATGATCTTTCAGGATCCTATGACGTCGCTCAATCCCGTATTTAGAGTCGGCGAACAGATTGCCGAAGCACTGCGCCTCCATCGCAAACTCACGCGCAACGATGCACGTAAGGCGACGATCGAGGCGATGCGTGAGGTGGCGATTCCCGATCCGGCTCGTCGCGTCAATGATTATCCGCATCAACTCTCGGGCGGCATGCGACAGCGCGTGATGATTGCGATGGCGCTCGCCTGCAATCCGAAGCTGCTGATTGCAGACGAGCCGACGACAGCGCTCGACGTGACTATCCAGGCACAGATACTCGAGCTGCTTGACGAGTTGAGAAAGCAGCGAGAGCTCGCTGTGCTCTTGATCACTCACGATCTCGGTGTCGTTGCCGAAGTGGCTGATCGCGTCGCTGTGATGTACACCGGAAGAATCGTTGAAGAGTCGCCCGTTGACGAGTTGTTTGCACGGCCCAAGCATCCGTACACCGAAGGCTTGTTGCGTTCTGTTCCCAAACTCACGGGGGCAGAGCTGATCAAAAAGGAGCGGCTCGAAACGATCGAAGGCGTGGTGCCGAGGCCGACCGATTTACCGCCGGGTTGTCACTTCGCGCCGCGATGCCGGCATCGTATGCCTCGTTGCACTGCCGAAGAGATTCCGCTTTACCAGCTTGAAGGCAACGTCGAAGTTCGTTGTGTGCTTTACGATCTCGCCGCGGCAGTAGCGGCGGACCACGAAGGTGTTCATGAGCGCCAAGGTTGAAACAAACAATCAGCCCAACCTGCCTCCGCAAGCGAATGACTTGCGCGACACGCTCGTCAGTGTTCGCGGATTGGTAAAGCATTTTCCGGTTGAGGGTTCAGACGACGTAGTGCGCGCTGTCGATGGCGTGTCGTTCGAGATATTTGCGGGTGAGACGTTGGGCCTCGTTGGTGAGTCGGGTTGTGGTAAGTCAACGGTGGGGCGTTGTCTGCTGCGTTTGATTGAACCAACAGCGGGCTCTGTGAACTTCCAGGGCAAAGACGTACTCTCACTCAACAAGAAAGAGCTGCGCGAGGTCCGGCGCGAGATGCAGATCATTTTTCAGGATCCGTATGCGTCGTTGAATCCACGCATGAAGATTGGTGATATCGTTGGCGAGCCGCTAGTGATTCACAACCAGGGTAACAAGACTGAGCGGCGCGATCGTGTTGCCGAACTTTTGAAACGCGTCGGACTCGATCCTGATTACATGAATCGTTATGCGCACGAGTTCTCGGGCGGGCAACGACAGCGAATCGGTGTGGCGAGATCGCTGGCACTCAATCCGAAGTTGATCGTTGCAGACGAACCGGTGTCGGCGCTGGACGTTTCAGTTCAGGCGCAAGTGGTTAATTTGCTACAGGAACTTCAGGAAGAGTTTAAGCTCACTTACTTATTCATCTCGCACGGGCTGGCCGTAGTTGAGCATATTTCCACGCGTGTGGCGGTTATGTACCTCGGCCGTATTGTTGAGATTGCCGGTGCGGCGGAGTTGTACGCACAACCACTTCATCCCTACACGCAGGCACTGCTCTCGGCGATACCGATTCCCGATCCGAAACAAAAACGCAAGCGGATCATTTTGCAGGGCGACGTGCCGACGCCGATCAATCCGCCATCAGGTTGTCGTTTTCGAACGCGTTGTCCGATCGCAATCGAGGAGTGTGCGCACATCGATCCGGATCTGCGCGAGGTTGCGCCCGGCCATCACGTCGCTTGCATCCGCGTCCCCGGCTGGAGCCACGAAGAAAGTTAGCCACAAAAAGGCACATAAAGCACAAAAAGCACAAAATGATTTGAAATGACACCGGAAATACCACTAAAGAAGTTCCAATGCTCTTTTGTGCCTTTTGTGCTTTATGTGCCTTTTGTGGCTCTTTTTGTGGCTGAAACCTTGCCGTCAGGTGGCCCGTATTGGACAAGTCGATTAACATGCCTTCACATAGGAGATTGAGCTGATGAGTACTCATGATGAGAGTTTTCAGCCACCACCACCGCCGGCTGTGGAAGCAACGCCACGTGCGCCCCGTCCGACGAAGCTACGGCCGTTCGGCATCGCCTTTTTTGTTATTGGTCTAATGATTGCCGCCGCCGGCATTCCGAAGCTGGGATTGATTCCGGGCGGAATTCCTACGGGCGGGATACTGGCGCTGGGTGGAATTATTCTGTTCGCGTTTAGCTTTATTCCGCTGCCGGTGATTCCTGATTCGGAACCGCCTTTGCCATTCTTCTCGAAGCTTACTGGTATTTTCATCGAGCCATCGCGAGTCTTCCGCAATCTTCGGGTACATCCACACTGGGTTGGTGCCTGGGCCGTCGTTGTTGTTCTCTCAGTGATCTATACCTTCGCGTTTGTGCAGCGAATCACGCCGGAACGCATCGTCGATCACACGACTCAAAAAATCGCGGAGATGGGACCACCCTTTGCTCCTCCTCCGGACCGAATTGAGGCGATGAGGGAAGCTCAACTAAAGCAACTGAAGAATCCCATCGAACGTGCTGGCACGGTGATCAAGTCCGCAGTCGGTCTGTTCATTATGGGTGCCTTAACAGCCGCGCTTTGTCTGCTCGGTGCGCTTGCGTTTGGAGGCAGGATCAACTACTGGCAGGCACTATCGGTGGTCTTTTACTACTGGCTTCCGATAGTAACGATTCAAAAAATACTTGGGTTGGCAATCCTCTACTTGAAAGCTCCCGAAGATCTGCACCCGATTCTCAACCAGGAAACCACGCTTCAGGATAACCTGGGCATTCTCATGTCACCGGCGGAGCATCCGGTCCTGTTTGTGCTGCTGAGTTTCATCGGACTCACCTGGTTCTACTTGCTCTGGCTGCGGGCAAAGGGTCTTCATCTGGGAGCGACACGCATGGGTAGCAGCGCAGCCTGGGGTGTTTCGATCACGTTGTACGTACTGCTGCTAATTTTCGTAACCATCTGGACTTCGCTATTCTCCGGCTTTATTACTTAAGCACAAGCAAACCCATCCACAGATTACGCAGATTCTGTGTAATCTGTGGATAGCTTTATTCGTAGCGAAGGGATTCTATTGGGTCGAGGCGGGCCGCTTTCCATGCGGGCCAGAGGCCGAAGATGAGGCCGATGCCGACGCTTGCCACAAAACCACCAATGGGCGCCCAGAGCGGTACGTAAGACGGGAGCAGCAAGCGCAGCAAGAGAGTCAATCCCCATCCAATCGAGAGACCGATGATTCCTCCGAGACCCGTAAGGGTGGCGGCCTCAATCAAAAACTGCCACAGGATATCGCTACGTTTGGCGCCGATGGCTTTGCGCACACCGATCTCGCGGGTTCGTTCTGTAACTGAGACCAGCATGATATTCATCACGCCGATGCCACCGACCATCAGTCCAACTGAAGAAATGGCTACCATCGCGATTGCTAAACCGGCAGTGATCGAACGGAAGTTATCAAGAATGCTTTCCGAAGTCTCCATCCCGAAGTTGTCGTCTGCAGCGAACGCCACCTGGCGGCGAACGCGTAACATGTCGCGCACCTGATCCTTCGCTTCGTCCATCAACCCGGGTCGTGCGACGGCGAGGATGTAAATGTCGTCAGCATTGGGTTTCAGTTTCTCAGCCACAGTGAATGGGACATAGATCACATTGTTTTGATCGTCGCTGCCGCCGCCGATGAGAAACTGTTCTCGTTTATCCAACACACCAACAACACGAAACTCCTGCGTACCGATCTTGATCGTTTGACCGACGGGCGAACCGAGCTTGAAGAAGTCGTCTGCTACTTTAGAACCGACGACGCAGACTTCCTGATTGGTGTCGTTTTCGGTCGTCGTGAAAAAGCGACCCTCTGAGATTACTTGCGTTCCTGCTCTTTCAAACTCGGGAAGCGTGCCCTGAAGTGCGATCTGAGCAGACGTCTTGCCGCCGCCAGAGACCATCAGCTTGCCGCCAAACCAGTTGTTGGTGATGTCGAGGAAGGGAACTGACAGTTCCACCGCGGGCAGCGATTGCAGCGCAATAGCGTCGTCGTAAGTCAGCTCTTTGCGCATCCGCTCTTCGCGAGACATGCGACCGATGTGAATGCCCGGATTGTATTTGCTGATATAAATCGAGCGTGTACCAAACGACTCAACCTCGCGCTTAACCGAAACGTCGATGCCGCTAATAATTGAGGCTATCAACATGACTGTGATGATGCCGATAACCACGCCGACGACGGTCAGAAACGAGCGCAGCTTGTTGGCTCGCAAGGTCGCGAGAGCCATCATGAGGTTTTCGTAGATGTCGCTTCTCAGAATTCGCATTTTAGTCTGCTCTTAGGGCCTCGATCGGATCCAGCCGTGCTGCTCGCCACGCCGGAAAAATGCCTGACGCTACACCGACGATGAGTGAAACCGTGAGTGCGCCTGCAATTGCCCAGATCGACAAATAGGTTGGAAAGACCCATGCCGTTACTAGCATGCCCACGAGCCACGCGAGAAAAATTCCCACCGCGCCTCCGATCGTAGCCATGGTCACCGCTTCGACAAGAAACTGTTTCAGGATATCGACCTGTCGCGCGCCCAAAGATTTTCTGATGCCAATCTCCTTTGTGCGCTCAGTTACCGATACCAGCATGATGTTCATGATGACAATCGCCCCGACTACCATAGCAATCAGAGGAACAGTCATCGCGACGATAAAGATGGACCCAAACAATCGATCGCGCAAACCCGTAATCGCGTCCGGCGTGACGATGCCGAAGTTGTCTTTTTCGCTTGGACCAAGTTTGCGTCTGATACGCATTAAGAACCGCGATTCTTCAACCGCGTCGTTGAAAAGCTCGTCAGTTTTTGAAGTCGCTACGAAGTAGAGCGAGCGCTGTCGGATCAGACCGCCGTAATTGACCGCGTACGTTTTTAAGGGAAGGATGATGAAAGTGTCCTGCGGAATACCGAAGACGGTTCCCTTCGCCGTTTCGACACCGATGACTCGATACGGCAAGCCGCGCACAGTAATCTCCGAACCCACTGCGTTTCCGGCCGGAAACAGTTTCGTCGCAATATCGGCCCCGACGTAAGCGACACGCGCTGCACCCTCATTCTCGGGGTCAGCAATGAATCGTCCCTCAGCCACGTCGCGATTCTCGATGTCGACGCAATTGGCAGTGGCGCCGGAAACAAAAACATCTTCGAGCACTTCGTTGTCGCGCTTAACCTCGACCGGAGTGCCGCGTGCCCGGGCGCCAATCTTATCGATGAGTTGAGCACGCTCCTTCAAATAGTCATAGTCGTCCAATGTCAGCTCTTTGTTACGACGCTGAGCTGCGGCGATGGTGTCAGTGTCTTTGAAGTCTTCGAGAGGGTTGAATCTTTGGACCGTAAACGATTTGGCGCCGATGCCGGCGATCTTCTCGTCGACATAACGATTGAATCCAGCGATTAGTGAGACGACCACGACAAATGCGGTAACGCCCACGATCATGCCCAGCAGCGTCAATGCAGAGCGCAGCTTGTGCGCCCAGATCGCTGCCAGAGCAAGTTTAAGAGTTTCGACGAATTTCACAGCGTTACTACGGGAAAGCCACTGGTATGGTTGCATTAAGCCACAAAAGGCACAGAAAGCACAAAAAGCACATAAGGGTTTCCAAGGAGTAGCGACTCCAATTATTTAACAAACGTCTTTGTGCCTTTTGTGCTTTATGTGCCTTTTGTGGCCCTACTCCCAACGCAGGGCGTCGATGGGGTTCAGGCGGGCGGCTTTCCAGGCGGGCCAGAGGCCGAAGATGATGCCGACTGCGGCCGAGATTCCGACGCCAACGGCGATGGCCCATAAGGGAACGTAGGCTGGTAATGGCGAGTATTTGTTCATCAACAGACTGGCGACCTCGCCGACAGCCAGTCCCGCGAAACCTCCGATCGCGGTCAACACCACTGCTTCAATCAGAAACTGCGAAAGGATGTTCAGTCTTGTGGCGCCAACGGCCTTGCGCACACCGATCTCCTTGGTGCGCTCTGTGACCGACACAAGCATGATGTTCATCACGCCAATCCCGCCGATCATGAGGGCCACAAACGAGATTGACGTCAGCACGAGGGCGGTTGCTCCAGTCAGTTGGTTGTAGACGTCGAGTAATGAATCCTGAGAAGAGATGCCAAAGTTGTCGGGCGCACCGGGTGGTACGCGACGCCTGCGCCGCAAAATGTCTGTGATCTCGTCAATCGCAGGTTTGACGAAAGCGCGCGAACGGGGGCGCACGATCACAAAGAAGACGACTTCCGGAAATGGACGGTCAGGATAGTACTTGTCAAATGTGGTGATCGGGACAAAGATCGAGTTGTCGCGTGATTGCCCAAAGAAATTGCCGAGCGGTTCCATCACGCCTACAATTCGAAACGGATTGCCGTTGATTCGTACTTCCTTATCGAGCGGGTCTTCATATGGAAAAAGTGCCTGCTTCACGTCAACGCCGATGATCACGATGTTAGACCGGTCCTGCATGTCGATCTCGTTGACGAAACGACCGCTCGCGACGTACTGCGTTTGCACAAACTCATAATAAGGCGTGACACCAAAGAGAATTGGTGTGTCGGTCTGCTTGTCCTGATATCTAACTGTGGACGCGATCATGCGATGGATCGGCGACACGCCGACAATTGAAGGCGCTTCGGTGCGTAGTGCTTCGGCATCCTCCATCGTCAGATCTTTACGATGTATTTCGTCTGGTCCAGGCGGTCGTCCGAAGCTGGGTGCGAACTTGGAGACGAAGATCGTGTTGGAACCGAGCGACTCGATTTGATCGGCGAAGGCTTTGTTCAGTCCCTGGATGATCGACACCATGAAGATCACGGTGACTACCCCGACACTGACGCCGAGAATCGTCAACGTCGAGCGCAGCTTGTTAGCGCGCAACGTGTCGAACGCCATGAAGGCCGATTCTTTGATATCGTCGAATCGCATCTTTAAATTGCCGATTGCCAATTTCCAATCGCCGATTTTCGAGCCAATCACCGCGCCATTAATCGGCAATTGGCAATCGGCAATTGGCAATCATTCTGCTCGGAGCGCCTCGATCGGATCCAATTTCGCGGCGCGCCACGCGGGCCACAGGCCGCTCACAATTCCCACCACCGAAGAAACACCAACACCCAGGACCGCCGAAGCCACGCTCACCAGCAACGGAAATCCGATCAGCGCTGAGATGATATAGGCCAGTCCAAACCCGGTTCCAACACCAATTGCGCCACCAATCGCCGTTACCGTCACGGCCTCGATCAAAAACTGCGTCAGAATATCCTTCCGGCGCGCACCAATCGCTTTACGAATGCCGATCTCTTTGGTCCTCTCAGTCACAGACACAAGCATGATGTTCATCACGACGATCCCACCGACCACGAGTGAGATCGCTGCCACGCCAATCGTGACAATGTAAATATTCGAAGTCGCAGAGCCATAAAGATTCAGAAACACATCCTGTGTTTCGAGTGCAAACCCTTCATCATCGGTGTCACCGCTCAAGTGGCCGCGCCGGTTTCTCATCACGGTTCGCACCTGATCTTCCGCCGCTTCGAGTTGCTCGGGCGTTTGGACCTGGACGAACACGACGAGCGAACGTCGTCCACCGTACGCCTTCTGGTAAGTCGAATAAGGAATGTAGACAACGTTATCGCGTGAAAAGCCAAATATCGATCCCAATGGCTCCAACACGCCGAGAACGAGATACGGTCTACCGTCAATCCGAATTTCCTGGCCGATGGCCCTGTCCGCTGGCGCATCATTGAACAGGTTCTTTAGCATGTCGGGACCGAGGACGCAGATCTCACGACCAGAAGCTCCTTCGCTTTCGGTCCAGATGCGCCCGACATTGATCGACACGCCATCAATATCAAACATCGTGATCGGATCGACGCCGCGTATCCGCACGTTCTCAGCCTTCTGATCGTTGTGCTTGACGGTCTCAACAGCATTTGCAGCGACGCCGACACGCCAGCACGACGTACACGTGCGCGCGATCGCCTCCGCATCTTCGTGTGTAACGTCTTTGCGACGATTTGATTTTATGAACTCTTCACGCGACTTGATGATCTGCGGGTTCTTGGAAATGGTGAAGACAGTTGAGCCCTGTGAAGAAAAGGTTTGGGCGACTGTTTGATCGAGACCCTTGATGATCGTGACGACTGCGATCACAGCAGTGACGCCTACGATGATGCCCATCAACGTCAATGCTGTACGCAGTTTGTTAGCTCGGAGACTGGCGGTAGCGACGCGAAACGCTTCCCAGATCGCCGCTAGACGAAAGAGAGAGGCGGATTGTTGGCCACGAAAAAGCACAAAAAACACAAAACAAAAGAGCTGCTATTGCTAATTTCTTTTGAGCATTTTGTGCTTCTTTGTGGTTACCTAATCCGTTCGTCTTTCTCGATCAGGCCGTCGCGAATCGAAACGACGCGGTGAGCACGCGCGGCAATGTCGTGCTCGTGCGTGACGACGATAATAGTGTTGCCTTCTGAGTGGAGCCGTTCGAAGAGATCCATGATCTCCGCACTGGTATGCGAGTCGAGTGCCCCCGTCGGTTCGTCAGCAAGAAGAATTGACGGGTGGTTCACGAGTGCGCGGGCAATCGCAACGCGTTGACGTTGACCGCCTGACAGCTCGTTCGGCTTGTGAGTCATGCGTTCTGTCAAATCGACAGACTGGAGCGCCTTCTTCGCCATTTCATGACGCTGCGAGGCGCCGACGCCGCCGTAGATCAAAGGCAGCTCGACATTGTGAAGTGCAGTGGCGCGAGCGAGTAGATTGAACGTCTGAAAAACGAAACCGACTTCCTGATTGCGAATTCGAGCAAGCTCGTCGTCGTCCATCTCAGAGACGTTCTTGCCGTTCAGCCAGTATTCACCCTGACTTGCGGTATCGAGACAGCCGATCAAATTCATCAGCGTCGATTTGCCGGACCCGGATGGACCAATGATCGCGATGTACTCGCCACGAGGAATGTCAAACGAGACGCCGTGCAGCGCGTGCACTGACTCGGTTCCCATCTGGTAAGTCTTCCAGATGTTCCGCATCGAGATAAGCATCTTCGGGTCGTGCCCGTTCACCTCGGTGCGCGGCGTGGTGACACTTTCCGGGGGAGTTAGCGTTAGTGTAGCGTCACTCATCTACGAGGCCTCGTTTCCTTTTGCGTCGCCCGGCTTCTTCGTTTGACGTTTGACGGTCATGCCGTCCTTCAACGTCTTCAAGACGCGACTGGGCCCACGCACAATCTCCATGTTTTGCTGAACACCACTCGTGACTTCGATATCGGCTTCACCGGTGATGCCCGTGGTCACTTCGATAAATCTGACTTTGTTACCCTCCACGATGTAAACACCCTTTTGGGCCTTCGGCTTCTCACCACCAGGCGATGCTGCCGGGACACTGCCCGAAACAGTCGCTGACGGCGCAGCCGCCGAACCCGCCGCTTTTTCAACGATTGCTTCAAGCGGAACGGCGAGAACGTTGTTCTTTGTGTTTGTCGTAATCGTGGTCGTCGAACTCATCCCCGGACGAAGCGAGGTCTGAACGTCTTCCGGCAGATCCCTCAGCTCCAACGTAACCTTAAACTCTTTCGCTTCCTGAACGTTGACCCGGTTTGACAAGCCTCCTGTGGTGTCGGACTTCGAGACCGCCAGAGGATTCTTTTGGGTGACGACAGCTTTGATTTCCTTATCGCCGAGAGCGTCGACCTTGACCTTGGCCTCCTGGCCTACCTGTACGTTGTTGATTTCCGTCTCGTCAACGTTCACTTCAACGTTGATCTGAGACATGTCGGCAATCGTCATCAACGGCGTCGATGATAGAGCGGATACGGCATACTCCCCAACGCGCGTCGGGATGTCGGCGATAACACCGGTGAGAGGCGACAACTGGGTTGCCTTAGAGCGCTGGCTCTGCTGACCACGCAACATGGCCGATTGTTGGCTGGCCCGCATCTCCGACGACTTAATGCTCGTTTGGGCTTCCTTCACGGCAATGCGCTGCTGGTTCGCTCGCTCGGTGGCCTCTTTGACGGCAATGTTTTGCGCTTCAAGATTGGCCTTGGCTGTTTCGAGGGCGATCTTGGCCGTTTCGTAACGGTCGCGAGCAGTGTCGTATTCAAGTCTGGATGCGACGCCGGACTCGATGAGCTCGGTGTACCGCTTAAGCTCACGCTGTGCTGTGTTGAGATCGACCTGAGCCCGGTCAACACTGGTCTTCAGGGCCACAACCTGTTGCCGGGCAGAAGCGACTGAAGCCTCTGCGACGACGAGTGACTGCTGGGCCGAAGTCACGGCGTTACGTGCGTTTTGCACGTCGTTAATCGATGCCTGAGTGGCGGCCCACTGCGCCTCCTGACTTGACTGTAATTGCGTGGGATCTAGTCGGACCAGTGGCTTACCCTTGGTTACCATATCGCCGGGCTGTACGTAAATCTCTTCAATCCGTCCCGCGACCTCACTGGTCAGTTTGATGTAGCGGATTGGTCGCACTTCGCCTGATGCGGTAACGGTCTGCTTCAATTCTGGGCGTGTTTCGAGCTTAATCGTCACTACTTCGGGCTCATCTTTGCGAGTTGCGATCACGCTGACGACGACGGCAATCGCGAGCACCGCTGCCACTGAAACGCCGATTATGATCTTCTTCTTCCGACTCAATGCCATTCTGATAAATTCCTTTTGAAAATAGGGGACTTAAATTCCGAAGTAGCTTCTACGTGGAAACTTATCAAACAGTTTCATCTTAGAGCAAACCTCGGAAGCCATACTCCAAACGCCAAACCATGAGATTTGTTAACAGTTACCAGCCACAAAAGGCTTAAAAACCCCGAAACGAATTAGAACCCGCATTAGTGCCTTTTGTGACTTGTCGGAGCTAACTAAGATGCGTTGGCGTGGCAATAGCGTTTCGCGCTAAAATGATTTGCTTTTTTGAAGTTATGATTACGTGCGACAGGTGCAAAACTGAAAATCTCGACGGCTCGCAGTATTGCGATGAATGTGGTGCGCCTTTGAGACCTAACGGCCGTCCGAGTCCGGTCCAGCGCAGACCGGCACAAGGAAGCAACGGCAGCCATGCTCCGTCGCCTGGTGCACCTGAGTTTGCCGCGGGTCGCGTCTCCGCCGGTCTAAGTTTTTCCGCTTTGCGAACAGCTGCTAAACCGCATGCCCGCCTCGTTATTGAAAAGGGCCGCTCGACCGGAAAGCAGTTCATGTTGAGTGATGTGGAGTCTCAGATCGGGCGCTGGGATGCCGATGGTGGCATCTTTCCGGATGTCGATCTGGATACAGACGATCCGGAAGCAAAGGTTTCGAGACGTCACGCACGAATCACTCTTAGCAATGGCCAGTATTTTGTTGAGGATCTCGGTTCGACCAACGGTACGTTTATCAATCGCGGAAAGAGATTACCCCCGGGACAGCGTCAGGCTCTCTGTGATGGCGACGAAATCATCGTTGGCAAGACATTTCTCCGCTTCCACATTATGAAGTAGATGCCTGCACTGTTTGTTTGCTCGTTTGAGCCGCGTTCGATTTAGACTGGAATTCGTTAACAATGTCCGAGTGTAGTTCATGTGGCGCTCACGGATCGCCCGGTGAGCACTTCTGCGGCAATTGCGGAGCGCAAATAACTCCCAGTTCCGTGGAACTGCAGACTGTGTCTGCAACTCTCGGTGAAGAAGAGGAGCAGCCGAACCGCGGAGGCCGCGAATGGGCCACTACACTGGAACCCAACGACGAGACACCAATCATCCCCGACGATTCCATCCACGAAACTGCTTCCTCAGACGGAGCTGCCGCAGCCGAGGCGCGTGAGCCATCCGGCAGTCTCGAAACGACCTACGTTGACCCGGACAGTGTCGAGGTGTCAGCTCCGATATCCTCCGCATCGCTGGGTGGTTCGTTCACGGATAACGTTGAGCCTCCGGGGACGTCAACACCGAGAGAGGGCACGACGGGCGGTCATCGTCCAACTGTAAAGCAGCTTGCAACGAACACAGTCTTGAACGGTCGTTATGAGATCGTACGTCGCATCGGTGGCGGCGGCATGGGCGCGGTTTATCTCGCGAAGGATCGCAACCTTGGTGACGCGCCGCGCGCGGTCAAGGAGATGGTCGAGTCGCACCTCGATCCGGCGCAGCATGAAAAAGCCATTGGCGACTTCAAACGCGAGTCGCTGCTGTTGACGGCGCTGGAACATCCATGCATCCCAACGATCTACGATTACTTTTACGACGACACTTTGAGTCGCTTTTATCTCGTCATGAAGTACATCTCCGGCGGTGATCTCGCGTCGAGAATGCGTGCGGCTGTCGGCGGCAGGATAGACGAAAAGACGGTTACAGATTGGGGCATGCAGGTCGCCGACGTGCTCGACTATTTGCACTCGCGACCGAAGCCAATCATCTATCGCGACCTCAAACCGGCGAACTTGATGATCGACGGCAACACTGGCCGAGTGATGTTGATCGACTTCGGCATTGCACGTTGGGTGACGCAGCAGGAGAAGGGCGTCACTGCCGTAGGAACGATGGGCTATGCGCCGCCCGAACTTTTCAGTGGACGTGTGCAGCCGGCATCGGACGTCTACAGTCTCGGCGCCACGATGTTTCATTTGTTGACCGGTTCGGATCCGCAGGACAATCCACTTCTGATCTTTGATTTCTCGAAGAACCCTCGACCGCGTCAGATCGCGCCGTCGATCTCATCTGAGATGGAACACATCCTGATGCGAACGGTGGAATATAAGCCGGAGGATCGTTATCGAACCGCGGGCGAGTTGCGCAACGAGCTTGCGAATCATCTCGAGAAATTGATGTCGGGAAGAGTGAGTTACGGCATGCCCGCGCCGGCCTTGGGTAACGAGACGGTCCAGGTGCAGACGGTCTACTGTGGTTTCTGCGGTGGGCGCATCGCTGCCGATGACGTATTCTGCGCTCATTGTGGTGCGCGACAACCGCTCGCAGGTGTCGGCTCGAGTGCGATGCTGCATGCCGTCAGGCCGACAGCGAAACTCGTTGTTGCCGGAACTACTGAGCTCGACGCCTCGTTCATCCTCCAGAAAGATAGCAACTTGCTGGGTCGCACCGATCCGCATTCAAACATCTTTCCCGAGATCGATCTTTCGCGATTCGATCCGGAGACTAAGGTTTCTCGACGCCACGCGCGCATCTGGCTCGAAGGAGAAACATTTCTGGTTGAAGATCTCGGCTCGGTGAACGGCACCGTAATCAACGACTCGGTGCGGCTTGCGCCCCGGCAACCACGCGTACTCGATAGTGGAGATAAACTCCGGGTTGGTGAGACGACACTACATTTTCTGGTTGGTTGAGATCATTGCCGATTTCCAATTGCCAATTGCCAATTTCCGAAACTGAAGTTAGAGAAATTGGCAATCGGCAATTGGCAATTGGCAATAGCGTTTCTGGTATCCAATGACTGTTGCCCAAGGTTTGCCGCACTCCCAGGCAAGAAGCCGCGCCGCCAGACATGGTGGTAACCGCCTCAGAGCCCCGTTCCCTCTCCGTTGTGGCGCACTGCTAATCGACTACATCGCGCTCGTTTCTCTGGTTGTGCTGGGCACCCTCGTCGCTCGTATGCTCGGCGGCGGCGCACGTGCGGCAGGTAATTCTGCCGAAACTGCCGGCCTCCTGCTCGCCATTCTCATGGCCCTTTTGAATCTGGCCGTGTTACCGGGTTTTACCGGACTGACACTCGGGAAGTGGGCGACGGGTTTGCGCATCGAACGAAACGACGGGGGAAAGATCGGCATCGGACGCGCATTGTTGCGTCACTTCGTTGGTTATCCGCTCTCATTGGCTCTATTAGGAATCGGTTTTTTAATCGCGGCAGTGTCCGTGCATGGTAGAGGTTTGCACGATATTATAGCCGGCACCGTTGTCGTTCGTGAGGGTTCGATCTAGCTGATGCCACCGCTGTGCCGCCTAAACTTCGTTAAAAATGTCAGAGCTAATAGTTAAATACCCCGACCGCACGCCCGACCATTTTCCACTCGGCCGGCTTCGTATAACTATCGGCCGTTCCGCTCGGAACGATCTCTGTATTCCGGATCCCTTCGCATCTCGCGTTCACGCGGAAGTGCGGCGCGAAGGTGACGAGTACGTGCTTCAGGATCTCGGCTCCGCAAATGGCACGCTCTACAACGGCGCCACCGTCGAGGGCGTGGTCCATCTGACCGCCGGCGGTCGCATTCAGATCGGTGAAACGGAAATCGTCTTTGACGATGGCACGTTCAACTCCGGTATGGGTGCGACGATGATCACCGACAACTCCTCCGAGGCACTTCCGGAAGCGACGATTGCTCTCGCCTCCGGCGACAGGACCACTTCCGGTCTGCTCGAAGCGATTGAAGGCGCGCGCACGCAACCGGAAGAGATCGCATCGTCCGTAACCACTGTGACGCCGAAAGCGAAGCAGGGCGACTTGCTCGCGCTCATCAGCAAAGTGGGAATCACGCTCCTCGCCTCGGCGACGTTGAATGAAACACTAGAGCAGATTGTTTCGCTCGTGTTTGAAGCCGTGCCTGCGGATCGTTGTCTCATCATGATGCGCGATGAGGGCAGCGAGGATTTGCGAGTGGCAGTAGCACGACTGCGAGATCGAGTCGGTGAAGTGGGCGAGATTCGCGTCAGTCGCAATGTGCTCGATGAAGTCGTGATTCGCGGCAAGTCGGTTCTGACCTCAGACGCGCAACACGATCCGCGTTTTGCGAGCGGCACGATGGTACTGCAGGGCGTGCGGTCCGTGTTGGCAGTTCCACTCGGCGTTTCGGACAAGGTGTTTGGAATCATCTACGCCGACTCCCCGATAGCCGAAGGTCGATTCACGGAAGACCACCTTAAAGTTTTGACGACTCTCGCGTCGGTCGCTGCTATCCGTGTTGAGAATGCACGTCTGGTTGAAGCCAGGCTCGAGCGCGAACGTCTCGAACGCGAGCTGGCCCTCGCGAGCGAGATTCAGCAACGCTTCCAGCCGACCGCGCCGCCCCACGTCAATGGTTACGAGCTGCAGGGAATCAGTTTTCCGTGTTACGAGATCGGCGGCGACTACTACGACTTTATCGAGCGTGAAGATGGACGCCTGGTTATCGCGCTGGGCGACGTGTCAGGAAAGGGAACTGCCGCGGCACTTTTGATGTCGTCGCTCCATGCTGCGATTCACGCACAGTCAGCGTCGCACGATTCTCTGGTCGCGACGATCTCGGCAGTCAATCGATATCTCGCTGACAACATTCCCGCGAATCGTTTTGTGACTCTGTTTTACGCGGAGCTCGATCCTGATTCGGGAGCACTCGCGTTTCTGAACGCGGGACACAATCCACCATTGATTGTTCATTCGGCCGGCACTGTCGAGCAACTCGCATCAGGCGGTCTGCCGCTGGGGATAAAACGTGATGCGGAGTATCGCGAGGGACGTACTCAACTACAGCCCGGAGATGTGCTCGTCATCTATTCCGACGGCGTAACTGAAGCGGTGAGTCCCACTGGTGAAGAGTTTGGCGCGACGCGTTTGTACGAGGTTGTCTCACGAAACATCGAGGCGTCTGCGGCGGGGATCCGCGACCGCATTGAGTCGGGTTTGACGAAGTTCGCGCAGGGAACCAGCGCCGCGGATGACATTACGCTGGTGATAGTCAAGAGACAGTTGTAGGAATTGCCGATTGCCAATTGCCGATTGCCAATTTTTAATCGGCAATTGGAAATCGGCAATTATTTATGGATCCAGATACTGACATCGGCGGTCCGCTTCACAAGTTTCCAGTCACGAACCACTCCGCTATCGCCAATGCACGCAGCCCCGATCCAGTTGCCCGGCAGCGTGCCTTGGAGACCATTCTCACCAGCTATTGGAAGCCCGTATACAAATATATTCGCCTCAAATGGCAGGCAAATAACGAGGACGCAAAAGATCTAACCCAGGGATTTTTTGCCGGCGCTTTCGAGAAGGAACATTTTGCCAATTACGATGCCACTAAGGCCAGCTTTCAGACATTTCTCCGCACCTGTCTCGATGGTTTTGTTGCGAATGAACGTAAAGCTGGACGGCGTCTCAAACGTGGCGGCGATATGAATCACTACCAGCTCGACTTTGCTGCTGCCGAGAACGAGCTCGCCTCGCATGCGGTCGCGCCCACGCTCAACCCCGAAGATTACTTCCATCAAGAATGGGTGCGCTGGATGTTCACTCTGGCTGTCGAAGCGTTTCGTCAGCGATGTCTTGAATCGGGTCGCACGGTCCACTTTCAACTCTTCGAACGTTACGATTTGAACGACGAAAATCGCGACGTATCTTACGCTTCACTCGGAAAGGAATTAGGACTTGAACCTGCAACGGTCAACAATTATCTGGCTGCTGCGCGACGCGACTTTCGTCGTATAGTTTTAGAAAAACTGCGCGAGATCACCGCGACCGAAGAAGAGTTTCGCACCGAAGCTCGTTCGTTGCTGGGAGTCGATGTGAAATGAAGTGGCTCTCGAATGATAAGTTGAATCACCTGCGGACGATCGTCAACGATCCGGACTTCAGTTCGACGAAGTATACGTTTGTGAAAGAGCTCGGGCGTGGTGGTATGGGCTCAGTCTGTCTGGCGGAAGATCGTGAGCTCAACCGGCTTGTCGCAGTCAAGGTTCTCAACACACCCGATATTACTGACGATCTGCGCCGTCGCATGATCCGTGAAGCACAGATCATCGCGGGGCTCGAACACCCCGGAATCGTTCCTGTTCACGACGTCGGGACTCTTCCGGACGGCCGGATCTTTTATGCGATGAAGTATGTGCGCGGGCTACGACTCGATGAGTACGCAGCTCAGGGCGCTTCGCTGAACGATCGTCTGCGGAAGTTTCAGGCCGTTTGTGATGCGGTCGCTTTCGCACATGCCCACGGAGTGATTCATCGCGATCTGAAGCCGCAGAACATCATGATCGGATCGTTTGGTGAAGTGCTCGTCCTCGACTGGGGCGTCGCGAAAGTTTTTAAGCCGCGGATTGACGCGGATGAACGCAGATCGATCCGCGTTCATCCGCGTGAATCCGCGGCAAATGAGACATTGGACGGGACAGTGATCGGCACCCGCGACTACATGTCTCCCGAACAGGCGCGAGGGGAGATCGACCAAGTCGACGAACGCGCCGACGTCTTTTCACTCGGTGCCGTGCTCAAATTTCTGCTCGCTGATAAAGCGACTAAGCCTGCCAAAGCGATCTACTTGAAAGCCATGTCGGACGCGCCCGAGAGTCGCTATGCAAGTGCAGCGGAACTGTCAGCCGACATCGGCCGGCTGCTCGACGCCGAACCGGTTTTGGCGTATCGCGAGAACGTGTTTGAAAAGGTCAGCCGCTGGGTAGGCAAGAACCGATTTCTCGTCTTACTGATCCTCGCTTACCTGCTAATGAGAATTTTTTTAATTTTTACCTCTCGGTCTTAAAGATTTCTCGGCAGACGTTTAATAGAACAGTAGCAAGCAGTAGAAAAGGAGAAACTCAAATGTCCAAGCCCCTAATTGGAGTGATTCTGGGCGCCGTCCTGGGCGCCATCGATGGGCTAACCGCTTGGTTTACCCCTGAGGTTAGAAATGAACTCGGCGGCATTGTCATCGGTTCAACGATCAAGGGAATAATTGCCGGAATCGCGATCGGGTTTTTTGCGAGGAAGTTTAAGTCGCTGCCGATCGGGATCCTGTTCGGTTCGATCGTCGGCGCATTGCTGGCGTTTCCGATAGCGCTGATGCAGGGCGCTTACTACTTCCAGATCATCCTGCCCGGCACGCTCGTCGGATTGATCGTCGGCTTCGCAACGCAGAAGTATGGAACGTCGCCGGCAACTGCCAAACAGTTAACTTAAGGAGATTAAATTAATGCCGAGAGTGGTTCATTTTGAAATCCATGCGGGCGATCCCGATCGTGCCGTCAACTTTTACAAGACGTTGTTTGGATGGAACTTTCAGAAGTGGGAAGGACCGATGGAATACTGGATGGTGATCACTGGTCCAGACGATCAGCCCGGAATCAATGGCGGCTTGATGCGACGTCAGGGTGAAATCGACGGCCAGGCTGTGATCGCTTACGTGTGTACGGTCGATGTGGCAGACGTTGATGCTTCAGTGCAAACTGCACTCGCAAACGGAGGGCAGGTCGCGTTACCGAAGATGGCAATCCCTGGAGTCGGTTGGCTCGCTTACTGCAAAGACACCGAGGGAAATATTTTCGGGATGATGCAGAACGATCCTAATGCGCAGTAAAAACCTATCCACAGATTACACAGATTATCTGCGTAATCTGTGGATGGCTTTAATCACTTGGTTTGCCTTGAAGCAGTGGTTCGGATTTGAGCGTCTGTGGGCCCTTCTCGGTGCAGAGCGCGAATGAGGCGCCTTCGTACATCGTCACACCCGCATATTCTCCCTTTGCATTGAGAATGTAGAAGTTGATGCCGAAGTTTGGCAGGCCGCGGCTATTCAGAAGTCGCTTCTCAATAGTGTTGCTCTTGATGCGATTCAACACTTCCATGCCCGCATCTTTCGGATGCGCGCCGCGTCGCATCTCTTCGACGATCACAAACGAACAAAGATTGAAGAGGTTTGCCTCACCACGTCCGGTGGAACCGGCGGCGCCCACAGCGCCATCGACATAAAGACCGGCACCGAGAATCGGCGAGTCGCCTATACGTCCGGGGATCTTCCAGGCCAGTCCGCTGGTAGTTGTGACGCCGCAGATCTCGCCACGCGAGTTGATGCCATTGCAATTGATCGTGCCGTGCAGGTTTTCTTCACGCAGTTTTCCTTCCGCAAGCATTTCGAGTGCGACACGGTGTCCGGCGGCGGCGCGTTTCTTTGGATCGAGATAGTGTCCCGGATCTGTGCGACGCTTCCATTCCAACCACTGCTTGCGTGAGTTCTCAGTGTTGAGATCGTCTTCGATCTTGAATCCCATGTTGCGCGCAAAGTCCTGTGCACCTTTGGCGACGATGAGATGGTGATCGGTATTTTCCATCACGGCTTTGGCAACCAGTGACGGCGTGCGCACGCCTTCGAGCGCAGCCACGGCGCCCGCCTGTTTTCTTGGACCATGCATGACGGAAGAATCGAGTTGGACCACGCCGTCAGCGTTCGGCAGTCCGCCGTATCCGACACTGTCGTCGAGTGGATCGAGCTCGACGATATTCACGCCCGCGACAACAGCGTCGAGTACATCCGCGCCACTGCTCATCATCTGAAAAGCTTTTTGCACAGCGGTCACGTTACCGCCGTTTTTGAACCGATTGCCGTTGGCAGACGCGATGACCAACGGCTTCACCGGGCTCTGTTTCATGATCATCGGAAAGGCGATACCCGCAGCAGCGCCGGTAACAATGAAATCGCGACGTTTCATTTTTGTCATGGTGTCCTCAGTTTATTGAGATGTGGGAGCCACAGATTAACGCGGATCTGTGGCTAATTCAAAGCTTCTTTTATTCTTTCGGCGGTCTTGGGGCCGATGCCGTCAACCATGTCGAGACCGCCCGAGGCGACAAACGTTTTCAGGTCAGGTAGTGATGAGACTTTGAAACGTTGGTGCAGTAGTGCGGCAGTCTTCGGTCCAATCCCGGGAATCTCCAACAGATCGAGTACGGTTTCCGGAGTATCTTTAACGAGACGATCCCACGCGTCGAACGAACCCTTCGTCAGCAGATCGATGACTTTGCCAGCGATTGCCTTGCCGACGCCGGGAATTTCCTGCAAACCTGTCACGCCTTCTTTTTCTGCGATCTCCTTCAGCGGTGTGGGCCATACCTCGATCGCTTCAGCTGCGTTACGATACGAACGCAGGCGAAACGGATCGTCGCCCCGCACCTCCATCAACGCGGAGAGGCGGTAGAATCGGCGGGCGATTGCATCGTTATTCATAAGCTTACAATTTCGATAGTATTGAATTGCCGAGGAGATTCCAAGTGGACGAGAAAAGACGACGACTTCTGACAGGACTTTCGTTTGCCGGCGCCGGCGTTTTGCTCAACGCCTGCCGCAACACACCGCGCTCAACTGGTTCGGCGACTAATGATGAAAACAAAAAAGAGGGACCTGCGCCCGGTGAGGCAGAGCAAGTGGAAGTTACGGCAACTGAAGACCTAATGCGCGAGCATGGAATTCTGCGACGTGCTTTATTGGTTTATCAGGAATCGGCAATGCGACTGCGACAGGATCCTGCGTCAGTTCCGCCTGATGCATTGGAGAAAACTGCAAACTTGTTCCGCGTATTCGGCGAAGACTACCACGAGAAGAAGCTGGAAGAAGTCTTTATCTTTCCCACGGTGAAGAAGGCGCCGGGAGCCGCGCCGACGTACGTCGATATTCTGTTGGCCCAGCATGTCCGTGGACGCGAGATTACTGATTATTTACTGTCTATCTCGAAAGCAGATCGAATTCCTTTAAGCAGCATAGAAACACTCGCGAAGACTTTGGAAGGTTTTGTGCGCATGTACGAACACCATGCTGCGATTGAAGACACGATTGTGTTTCCGGCATGGAAAGCTGCCGCAGGTCAGTCGCAGCTTGATGAGCTCGGCGCAAGGTTTGAAGACATCGAACACGAGCAGTTTGGCGACGACGGGTTCGAAGTGGCGTTGAAGAGAATGGAAGAGATTGAGACGAGTCTCGGGATGTCGAATCTCGAAATGTTCACCGCGCCCGAACCGCCAGCATCCAGATAAGAGTTTCACGCAAAGACGCAAAGAAAGACGCAAAGACGCAAAGAGGAATAAGCTTCGTTTGGGCCTTTGCGTCTTTCCTCGCGCCTTTCCGTCTTTCTTTGCGTCTTTGCGTGAAACTGTTCTTTACTTTTTTTCGAACAAAGATCACAATGCCCCCGCACACACCCACCACGGTTGCCCCTTAACCTCTAACCTTAAGGAGCCAGAACATGACGTTCATACAATTTGCCGACGAACCGAGTCAGGAAGAACGCATCGCAAAACTTCGTGCCGAGTTGGAGAAGCTTGGTGGCAGCACCACGTCGCTCGAGTCGATGCCGGCCGACATGGAAGAGGAGTTTTTGCGACACGTACTCGAATATGAAACCGCAGCACCGATCAGTCTGATGCGTTTACTCGCGAACGCCGGGTTGGAAGTGCAACCACCGGAGCAGCTCGACAAAGACACCTTGAGAATCAAGCTGAAAGAGATAATCGAGCGCATGGCCTCACTTGGAGCTTACGTCTTGCACACGAATCATCTCTCGGATCGCGAGCTATACGAATATCTTTATCACGATGGATTGCGTGAAGAGGTCGTCCTGTTTCCTGAGAATCCGAGCTACGCTTACATGATCGATCTCACGGGAAGTGGGAGTGACGAGGACAATCAGATTTATCTTAAGCACTACGCCGACGAGGAACATCGCCGGCAGTGGGCGCACGACTGGCCTGACGATCCTCTGCCGGATCACGAGGATCCGCCGTTTGATCGGGATCGCTTCTTACCCCAATCTCCGTTGGGCTAACGTAAGTCCATCCACAGATTACACAGATAATCTGCGTAATCTGTGGATAGTTTTAAGAGACGATCATTGTGCCTGTGCCTTTGTCGGTGAAGATCTCGGAGAGGAGGGCGTTGCGCTTATTGCCGCTGATGATATGTGCGCTGTGAACACCGCGTTCCAGCAACACGATGATGCTTTGCAGCTTTGGAATCATTCCGCCTGAGGCGGCGCCGCTGCTGATTAGTTCACCGGCCTCGGCGGCGGTGATGCGGGATACTTTTGTGTTTGGATCGCCGGCGGTGAGATAGAGTCCGTCAACATCGCTCAGCAGGACGAGTTTTTCTGCCTGCAATCGGACCGCGATTTCGGCTGCAATCGTATCGGCGTTGATGTTGAATACCATCCCTTCATCGTCGGCGCCGAGCGAGGAGATCACTGGCAGATAACCATGATCGAGCAAGACGGTTAGCAGCCTGCTATTGATCTGAACCACATCGCCGACGTGTCCGAAATCTACTTTGTCTTTGACGCCTGTCTCGCGGTTCAGGATCTCTTTTGGCGGGCGCCTTTCGGCGTGGACGATGTTGCCGTCGACACCTGAAAGTCCGACCGCCTCGATTCCGCGATGCCGGAGTGCGGCCAGAATGTCGGTGTTGATCTTTCCGGCGAAGATCATTTTTGCCATTTCGAGTGTGGCGTCGTCAGTAACGCGGCGACCTTCGATAATCGTCTGTTCGATGCCCAGCCTCTTTGCCAGTTCGCTTAGTTGCTTACCGCCACCGTGAACGACGCAGATCCGAATACCCACCTGGTGCAAGAGCGCCATCTCTTCGGCGAGCGAGATCAGATTTTCCTGGTTCTCCGTGACCTTGCCGGAGAGTTTGACGACAAACGTCTGTCCCTTGAAGCGCTGGATATACGGCAACGCTTCGCGCAGTAGATCGAGGCGAAGCTGGTCGTCGACGATGGGATGAATGTCGGTCATTTTGTTGCGAGTATTGCCTTTTGCACGTGTAGACGATTTTCAGCTTCGTCGATTACGACTGACGCGGCAGAGTCGATCACGCCGTCAGTCACGATCACGTTGCGACGCACAGGCAAACAATGCATGAAGATCGCGTTGTTTGTGCGCGACATCTTTTCTTCATCGACAATCCACTTGCTGCGATATTGTACGCGCCCCGCGATGTCCTGATCGGTGTTTCCGTAAAATTCCTTCGAGCCCCAGCTCTTTGCGTAAATTACTTCCGCGCCCTCGAACGCAGCGTCAACGTCATTCGTAATCTCAACACCGTCGCCCAGGCTCCCGATCAACTCTTCATCGAGATCATAGCCGGACGGGTGTGCGATGACGAGATCGTGACCCATCTGCGCGGCCGCGAGAGCAAAACTATTCGGCACAGCCATCGGCAGCGCCTTTGGATGCCAGGCCCACGTGAGCACCACGCGCTTGCGTCCGCTGCCGAGCTTCTCACGAATCGTGAGCATGTCGGCGAGCGACTGGCAGGGATGATGCATCGCCGATTCGAGATTAATGATCGGCACAGACGCATATCTCGCAAACGAATTGAGAATCGGATCTGTTCTTTCTTCATCCCAATCTTTTAACGCCGCAAAAGTTCTCACTCCGATCGCCGTACAATAGCGTTCGAGTACGCGCACGAATTCAGCGACATGCTCGGTCTTGTCCGAATCCATCACGGTCCCTGTCCCGATGCTCAAGCGTCCAACTCGTTCCACCGGGCTCCAACACGACCGCATTCCCGCCAAGCTCATAAACTCCAACCTGCATCGATGCGCGCGTACGCAAACTCGGATTGAAAAACACGAGCGCCACAGACTTGCCCGCCAGCGGCTTCGAAAGATCATCACCACTCTTGAAACGCAACGCCGCATCGAGCAAACGCTCGATCTCCTCACGAGACAACTGAAGTGTACTCAGTAAATCCGTCTTCATCCGTGAAAATCCGCGGCTGCAACAAACATGTCAACATGATGCTCATCGAGACATAACGGCGGCAACAACCTCAAAACTTTCGGATTGCTCGACGTGCCCGTAATTATTTTCCGTTCAAGCAATGCCTTGTGAACGACTGAAGCATTCTCCTTAAACTCAATACCCAGGAGAAAACCCAGGCCTCGAACTGCCACGATGCGGTCAACCTCCTTCACACGCTCACGCAAATACGCTTCTACACGTCTCACATTCTCGAGCATCTCATCGTTCTCGATTGCTTCAAGTGTCGCGGTCACTGCTGCCATCGCCAGCATGCCGCCGCCGAAAGTCGTCCCGAGGTCGTTTTCTTTGATGCGCGACGCAATCGCGTCTGTGACGAGACAAGCCCCAACGGGAACACCGCTCCCAAGCGCTTTCGCGAGTGTCACGACGTCAGGCACGACACCATCGCCCGCTTTTTTACCTGCGAAGAACCACTGGCCTGTACGTCCGACGCCAGTTTGCACTTCATCGTAAATGAGCACGATGCCACGCTCGTCACACAGCGTTCGCAGTGCGCGATAGAAATCGGGTGGGGCGAGGTTGACACCGGCCATCGATTGAATCGGTTCGAGCATGATCGCGGCGACCGTGTCGTCCGCGAGTTCGCGAACTGAATCGATGTTGCCAAACTCTGCTTCGAGGTGTCCGGGAACGTTCGGTTTTCCGATCTCGCGATACTTGCCGAGGAAGGTGGCACTGATCGCGTCGGCCGTGCGCCCATGAAAGCCGCCTGAGAAGGTGATGATCTTCTCGCGACCCGTAAACATGCGCGCCATGCGCATGGCATTCTCATTTGCTTCGGTGCCGGAGTTGCAAAAAAAGGTTTTGGTTAGCGGTGCTGGCGCGATCGAAACAAGCTTCTCAGCGGCACGTGCACGTGCGCTCGAATAGACAAGATTGGAATAGAAGATTAGTTCGCCGGCTTGTGCCTTGATCGCTTCAACTACGTGAGGGTGACAATGACCTGTTCCGGCAACGGCGTGACCACCGTAAAGGTCGAGATAATTCTCGCCTTCAGTCGTATAGATCCAGACCCCTTCACCGCGTTCAGCGGCGATCGGCATCTTCTTGTACGTAGCCAGTTGAAACTGATCTTCGGTGAACACGGACTTAGACGGATTAGTTACGGATTGGTTCCTATAAGCTTTAGGCCCGTGGTTTCTTCCAGGCCGAACATCAAGTTCATGTTCTGCACCGCTTGCCCGGCGGCGCCTTTAACGAGATTGTCGATGGCAGAAAAGATCACGATTTGTTGTCCGCGCGCTGCGAATCCGAGGTCGCAGAAGTTCGTTGTCTTCACCCAGTTGATGTCAGGCGAGCCTTGCACTAGGCGCACGAAAAATGACTCGCGATAATAGTCCGCGAAGATTTTGCGCAGCTCTTCTTCCGTCAGATCACTTTTGGCCTCAGCATAGATCGAGGCAAAGATGCCGCGTGCGACCGGCAACGAGTGGGTCATGAACACGAGCTCATTGGTCCAATCGCCGACGTGCTCGAGTTCCTGCTCGATCTCCGGAACGTGCTGGTGTGTAAATGGCTTGTAAGCGTAGAACGAATTCATCCGCTGCGGATGATGCGTATTCGCAGCCGCTTTTGCTCCCGATCCCGACGATCCGGTTTTGGCGTCAACAATGACGCGACCGTTGAGTAAATTCTTGGCGACGAGTGGCGCAAGGCCCAGCAACGTCGCAGTCGCAAAACAACCAGGGTTCGCGATCAAGCGCGCACTTCTAATCGCTTCACGATTAGTTTCAGTTAACCCGTAAACAAACTCCGCCTGCGCCCCCATCGCGGTGTGCGTTTGTTTGTAGTGCTTCTGAAACGTCATCTGATCGCGCAGGCGAAAGTCGCCCGAGAGATCGATCGCTTTGACATTTCCAGTCAGGGTCGGAACGATCTCCATAGCCTGCCCGTGCGGGAGCGCGAGGAAAACACACTCCACGCCGTCTAAGTCTTCTGGTTCTTTAATGAATTTGAGCTCCGTCAGCCCGTTCAGGTTGCGGTGAACCTCACCGATCGGTTTACCAGCTTGCTCATTCGCGGTCACGAACACGAGCTCGACGGTGGGATGAAACAACAGAATGCGCAGCAACTCCGATCCGCCATACCCGGAACCGCCAAAAATCCCAACCCTGATTTTGTTCTGTTCTTTCATTAATCCGTCTCTTGATCCGCGTTCATCCGCGTCCTATACAGTCACTAGCTCAGAGTTCGCCTCGACACTCTCCATCACGATCTCAAACAACGCATTACCTTCGCGACGCGCGTTTGCCGCCGGCACGCCAAACTGTGTCTTAACGTAGTCTTCGCCCATCTTCGAGTCCGTAACCGAACCCGAGATCACGTCGATTTCAACACCGCGCCGTCGCAAGAGCTCAATGCCACCCCAGGCGCCGACGTAGTCAGACGCACAAAACACGATCGCCGCTGTTGCTTCGAGTAGCTCGAAGTCATTAAAGACTGTATCGACCGAGTACCCGCCCAGAATTCCATCGCCAAGCTCAATCACGATCAAATCCGGAATCACTTCATTCAACTTCGCAATGATCGCTTTTGCTGCGGGCGCGAGATCCTCGACGTCGACAGTCGACGGCATACCACAATCAAGAAAACTCGCAGTCGTGACTGCTCCGTGATCGGCCATATTCAACGTGTCGCGCAGACACGCGACTCCGGAGAGCTTTCCTGCCGCCACTCGCAAACCTGCACGCGTGGCTTGCTTGATCAATTCGGTCGCAGCGTAAGTCTTGCCGCTATTCATACTCGTCCCGGCGATCATCACAATCGGCGCTGACTCACCGAGACTAGTTCGCGTCGGCAACGCGGCATCGGCGATGTTCTGCACGCGACCGTTTTCATCGCATACGAGTCCAATCACTTCCAGATTGATTGCATCTCCGAGACTCGAGTGATGTCCGGTGCAATAACCAATCACTCCACCCATATTCAGCAAGTGTAGTTGATCGCCACTCTTGAGAGACGCCGGCACGTCGCCGACAAAACCCTTCAAGGCACGACGACGACCGAGGACGCCAATCAACAAATCGCCCGGATTGATCTTGGCCAGTCTGCCGGTCGGCAGCTCGAGCATGTTGTAAGTGGCACTGTCAGTGAGCGCACGAACGACTACGACGTCGCCTGCTTTTGTAGACTCGGCACTGGAAACGAACGCAACCGTCTTCGCTAAGCCGAGCGGTGACGTTGCAGATCCGATCTTATCGACGTCGATCACGTTGATTGGTTTTGTATTCTTCGTCATCGTCCACCTCCCAATCTGAGTCGCAGCGCGTTTAGCTTGATGAACCCTTCGGCGTCGCGCTGGTTGTAAACAGTGTCCGCCTCAAACGTGGCGACGTTTTCGTCGTAGAGCGAATTCGGCGAGCGCCGTCCCACGACGATTGCGTTTCCGCGGAATAGCTTTAGACGAACATCACCGCTCACAGTTGCCTGAGTCTCGTCGATCATTTTTCGCATCAGTTTGAATTCAGGCGCGAACCAGAATCCGTAATACACACTTTCGGCAAACTTCACGCCCAGCGAGTCGCGCAAATGCATCACTTCGCGATCGAGCGTGATCGACTCGAGTGCGCGATGCGCTGCCTGGAGAATTGTGACTCCCGGTGTTTCGTAGACGCCGCGCGACTTCATGCCGACGAATCGATTCTCAACCAGATCGACTCGACCGATGCCGTGTTTGCCGCCGATTTTGTTCAAGGTCTCGAGCAGCGCAACTGGATCGAGTTGTTTGCCGTCGATCGCGACGGGCTCACCTTTGTCGAAAGAGATCTCGATGTACTGTGCTTCAGCGCGAGCGTTTTCGGGCGAACGCGTGAGTTGAAAAATATTCTCGGGTGGCTCAGCCCACGGGTCTTCGAGAATGCCGCCTTCGTACGAGATGTGCATCAGGTTCGCGTCGGTTGAGTAAGGCTTCTCGGCGGTCGCGGTTATGGGAATGTTGTGTTGCTTTGCGTACGCGATCAGATCCGTGCGTCCTTTGAAGTCCCACTCGCGCCACGGAGCGATGACTTTGATATCGGGTTGAAGCGCGTAGTAAGTCAGTTCGAAGCGCACCTGGTCGTTGCCTTTGCCGGTTGCACCGTGCGCGACCGCATCGGCGCCCTCTTTTTGCGCGATCTCGATCTGACGTTTCGCGATCACGGGACGGGCGAGGGAAGTGCCCATCAGATAGATTCCTTCGTAAACTGCATTTGCTTTGACCGCAGTCCAGACGTAGTCGCGCACAAACTCTTCGCGCAGATCTTCGACGTAGAGCTTTGAAGCGCCAGTCGCAAACGCTTTCTCTTCGAGACCCGACAACTCCGCACCCTGGCCCACGTCAGCGCAGTAACAAACAACTTCACACTGGTACTGTTCCTTCAACCAGCGGAGCATCACTGAGGTGTCGAGTCCACCGGAGTAAGCGAGAACGATTTTGCGAATTTGTCTATCCGTATTCATCAGTGATTATCCGAGTCCCCAAATAAGCCCCAAATCTCTTTTATCGCTGCGCGTTGTGATTTCGCGTCGCGAACGGCGATGAAAATCGTGTCTTCGCCGGCGATTGTGCCGACAATCTCTGCAATCGCTGCGGCGTCGATTTCGACAGCGACGGCTGATGCGAGCCCCGGAACGGTGCGCGCGATTATCAAAGTGTCGCCCGCCTGGTCTAAACTCAGCAGGCCGCGTGTTGCGGCACCGTTTGTCCGCGGCAACGTGTAATGCCCGTGATGTTTGACGACGCCGAGTTCTTCCAGATCGCGGGAGACGCTCGACTGCGTCGCCGGCACGCCCGCGCGTTCGAGCAGAGCGCGCAAATCTTCCTGCGTGCCGATCGGCTTGGCTCGAATCAAGCTCAGAATCTGTTGCTGTCGCTCGCGCTTATTCATATAATTATGCGCCTAACTTGAATAAACGATGCATAGATGCATAAATTATCACGATGGTTGTGTGAACGTCAAAGAAAGAGCCTTGGACAGGATTTACAAGATTTAGACAGGATTTACATGTTCATCCTGAAAAATCCTGTGAATCCTGTGAAACCGAAGCCGGAACTAGAGGAACTTTGAATGAGTGAATCGAAAAAGCTCTGGGGTGGGAGATTTGAGGGGAAAATCGATCCGGGTTTTGCCGAGTTCAATAATTCCTTTCGCTTCGACCGCAGACTATTCGAAGTCGACGTCGCCGCCAGCATCGCGTATTGCCAGGCGTTGGAGAATGCTGGCGTGCTGAAGCCCGAAGAGGGGACTCAGACTCGCGATGCCCTCAATAGCATTCTCAAAAGTGCAAATTTCAACGACTCGTCCGCAGAAGACGTGCATTCATTTGTCGAGGCGCGTCTGATTGAACTGACCGGTGACGTGGGCCGCAAGCTGCACACGGGACGCAGCCGCAACGATCAGGTAGCCACTGACTTTCGACTTTGGATACGCGGCTCGATCGACGACCTCAACGAAATCATTCGAGATACGCAAGCATCGTTGCTCGATTTTGCCGAAGAGCACCGCGACGCCGTCATTCCCGGATACACACACCTGCAACGAGCTCAACCGGTGTTACTCGCCCACTGGGCGCTCGCGTACTTCGAGATGCTTGCGCGCGATCGCGAACGTCTCCGTGAAGTGCGACGGCGTGTAAATGTCTTGCCATTGGGGTCCGCGGCGCTCGCAGGAACGGCGTTTCCAATCAATCGTGAGGAGTTAGCAAAGTCACTCGGCTTCGACGACGTTTCGCGCAACAGTCTGGATGCAGTAAGCGATCGCGATTTCTGTGTGGAGTTTCTGAGCGCGTGTTCGTTGATAATGGTCCATCTCTCGCGTTTGGCGGAAGACGTCATTCTTTACGCGACGAGCGAGTTTGGATTCTTTGAGCTGGGCGATGCGATTGCCACCGGCTCGAGTCTGATGCCGCAGAAGAAGAATCCCGATTCGATGGAGCTCGTGCGTGGAAAGGCAGGACGCGTGTTTGGCGATCTCGTTGCCCTGCTCACGACGTTGAAGGGGCTGCCGCTCGCCTACAACAAAGACATGCAGGAAGATAAGGAAGCTGTCTTTGATGCTTTTGATACTGTTTCTTCGAGTCTTAGAGTGACTGCGACTGTCTTCAAGAATCTCAGCGTCAACAAAGATCGAGCACTCGCAGCGTCAGCCGGTGGATACATGAACGCGACTGAGCTCGCTGACTATCTCGTGCGCAAGGCCATGCCTTTCCGTGATGCGCACGAAGTGGTCGGGAAAGTTGTCAGGCGTGCAATTGAACTCGGAAGTGAACTCGAACAGTTATCGCTTGCAGAGCTTCAGTCGTTTTCCACGCTTTTTGGTGAGGATGTCCACGTTGCTTTATCACTCGAACAGACGTTAAGGTCAAAGTCGCAAACAGGCGGCACATCTCAGGAAATGGTTGCGGCCGCGATTTCTAAAGCACGATCAAAGCTACTGTAGGGGCGGCCCTCCGTGGCCGCCCCTCGGGTGATTCCACGCAGGGGCGGCCACGGAGGGCCGCCCCTACAGTAGCTTTTTCCGGGCCTTGTTCCATCGGAGGGTTATGAGATTCACGTTATTCTTCTTACTTTTGGTCTCTCTGATTGTCTCGCAAACGCAGCAGGAGCCAGAAAAGCCAACTTACTTTCCCACGGGCAACGAGGCCAGCGTCACTGGCACAATCTCGCTCAAAGGCATGCCTCCAAAGTTTCAGGTCTTTGATATGGCGGCAGACCCTGCATGCCAGAACCTCAATCGCAAACCCCAACGAGATTGGCTAAAAACAAGTCAAGGCAAGCTGGCGAATGCTTTTATTTACGTGAAGGGCGACAAGCTCAACGCCTACAATTTTCCGTTGCCTGATTCGGACGTAATGCTAAACCAGCGTGCCTGCTATTTTGAGCCACATGTCTTCGGTCTTCGCGTGGGCCAGTCTCTGCGGATAATCAACAGCGATCCGACACAACACAATGTCCATCCCATACCGCGGCTCAGCCGGGAATGGAATCAGACGCAAGCTCAGGATGCCCCACCTATGGTCAAGACCTTTCCACGCGCGGAAGTGATGATTCCGATCAAGTGCAACCAGCATCCATGGATGAAGGCTTACGTCGGCGTGATGAATCACCCCTACTTTGCGGTCAGCGATACGTCAGGAAAATTCGAGATCCGCGGCTTGCCTGCGGGAACTTATAAACTGGTGGTTTGGCACGAAATATTTGGCGAGCAGGAGATCGAAGTAACACTAGTACCCGGCGAGAATCGCAATGCCGACTTCACTTTTGACGTAGCAAATATACCCGAGAACGTGAGGTTCTGGGTTGAACGATAGGGTTAACGTTTCTTTGTCGGACTCGGAGACGGGCTGGGTGAAGGAGTTGGTTGCACAACGTCAGGCTGAATCGTCTCCTGGTAGATAAACTTCAAGTCTTCCAACTTCAAAACTACCGCAGGCTTCACTGCATCACGATCGGCATCCATGCTGATCACTCCCGTCACACCGGCGAAGTTCTTTGTCTCCGCCAAAGCTTCGCGCAGTTTGTCGCTGTCAGTTGTTCCGATTCGCGCCAGCGCCTCAAACAACAAACGTGCAGCGTCGTAAGCGAGTGCCGCGTGAGCATCCGGAAGCAGGTTGCTGTAGCGTTGTTTGTATTGTTCGACAAACGATTGAATCGCGGGCGAAGGGTTATCGGCCGAGTAATGCGTTGAGATGTAAGCTCCATTCAGTGCATCGCCACCCAGTTGCCAGAGTTCCGGCGCGTCCCACCCATCGGCACCAAGTAGGGGCTGCGTCAGGCCGATCATTCGTGCCTGTTTGGCAATAAGAGCGACGTCGCCGTAATAACCGGGGATGTAGATCACGTCTGGTTCCGCGGCTTTGATCGTACTCAACTGTCCTTTGAAATCGGCGTCGCCCTGCGTGTACGACTGCTCGCTCACAATGCGCCCGCCCAACTTCCCGAAACTGGTTTCGAAATATGTTGTCAGGCCGCGTCCGTACGGCGAGTTGAAGTCGTAGATAACCGCAGCCTTCTGTGCTTTGAGCGTGTTTACGGCAAAGCGTGCCATCACTTCACCCTGAAACGAATCGACAAAGCAGGCGCGAAAGATGTAACTGCCGACTTGCGTGACGGCCGGATCCGTTGACGATGGTGAAATGAACGGAATGTGAGACGCCTGAGCCTTAGGTGCAGCAGCGCGGCTGTTACCCGACGTGCCACCGGCGATGATCGCCACGACTTTGTCCTGGTCGATGAGTTTGGCAGTCAAACGGGCTGCTTCTTCCGGACTGCCTTTGTCGTCTTCAAAGACGACGTCGATCTGCCGGCCGTTGATGCCACCGTTTAGATTTACTTCCGTGGCGGCCATCAGGACGCCGTTGTAAGCCGACTGTCCGAAGTTGAATGTTGGCCCGGTCAGATCGCCGAAATATCCGATCTTTATCGTGCTGCGATTGGGTGTGCCGTTGTCTTCGTTTGGTCTGGTACAGGAGAAGGCAAGTGCCATCAGGATGATGGCGACTGGTAGGAGTGCTTTTCGCAGCTTGTGAGTAGCCCGAGGTCGCCCGATTAAATTAGAGATTGACTGGCGACCAACGGTAGAACTATTCACCGAGATAGGCTTCTTTAATCCTGGGATCATTGGCCAGGTCTTTTGATGGACCTTCCATAACTATTCTTCCGGTTTCCAAAACGTATGCGCGATCGGAGTGACCCAAAGCTGCGTGTGCGTTTTGTTCGACCAGAAGAATCGTAGTCCCCTTGCTCTTAATTTCGTCTATGGCTTCGAAGATGGTATGGACCACGAGCGGCGCCAGACCAAGCGACGGCTCGTCAAGAAGCAGCAGTCGCGGATTGGACATCAGCGCGCGTCCCATTGCCAGCATTTGTTGTTCGCCACCTGACAAAGTGCCGGCTTTCTGTGATTCGCGTTCTTTGAGACGCGGAAACATCTTGAAGGCGCGTTCCATGTCGGCGGCGACACCCTTCTTATTCGTGTTCAGATAAGCGCCCATCTGAAGGTTCTCGCGGACAGTGAGATTTGCGAAGACACCACGTCCTTCGGGCGACATCGATATACCGCGGGCGACAAGCTTGTGTGTTGGCTTGCCGCTAATGTCCTCGTTCTCGAAAGTGACCTTTCCCGCGCGCGGTTCAAGGAGACCGGTGATGGTGCGAAGCGTCGTCGTTTTGCCCGCGCCGTTGGCGCCAATAAGCGTGACGACTTCACCCTGTTCGACGTGCAGCGAAATGCCGGTCAGGGCTTCGATGGCGCCGTAGTTTACGGAAACGTTTTCGAGCCTAAGCATCTGTTATTGCCGATTTCCAATTTCCAATTGCCGATTTCAAATTGGCAATCGGCAATTGGCAATTGGAAATTCCTAATCTCCTAAATACGCTTCGATCACCTTCGGATCGTTCTTGATCTCCTGTGGCAGGCCGAGGGCGATCGATTTGCCGTAGTCCACGACCTGAATGCGCTCGCAGACGCCCATCACCACTTTCATGTTGTGCTCGACGAGCAGGATCGTGAGTCCGAAGCGATCTCTGATCTGTTTGATCAGGTGCATTAGATCTTCCTGTTCGGAAGGATTCATGCCTGCCGCGGGCTCGTCCAGCAACAGCAACTGGGGTCTGGTCGCTAACGCTCTTACGATCTCCAGTCGGCGCTGCGAACCGTAAGGCAGACTCGTGCCGCCTTCGTCACACACGCGCGCGAGATCGAATATCTCTAGTAGCTCGAAGCAATAGTCGCGATGTTTCTTTTCGTCAGTGTTGAATCGCGGTGTGCGCAGGACGGCATCGACCAGTGTCTGGCCCATGTGAATATGACAGGCAGTCATGACGTTATCGAGCACCGACATACTCGGAAAGAGGCGGATGTTCTGAAACGTTCGTGAGACACCACGCGCCGCAATCTGGTACGGACGCAGACCATCGATACGCTGGCCGTTGAAATGAATCGTGCCGGAAGTCGGTTGATAAACTCCCGTAAGCAAATTGAAGATCGTCGTCTTGCCGGCGCCGTTGGGTCCGATCAGCCCGTAGATCTCACCTTTCTTCACGGACATGTCGAGCTCATTGACGGCGCACAGTCCACCGAAACGGATCGTTGTTTTATCGGTTTGCAGGACGACGGGCGAACCGTTCGTGCTCATCGGGGATTTTCACCTCCGATTGAAGTCTCGCTTTGCGTTGCTGAACTCGCCGTTCCACTCGGACCTTCAGTCATTCGCCTGATTCGTTTGCGCAGTCCTGCAAATGCAGCGGTCGATCCTAACAACCCCTGTGGCCGCGTGATCATGAGTATGATCAGTAACAGCGAATAGATCACCATGCGATACTCGGCGAAGCCTCGCAGTCCTTCAGGCAGGATCGTCAGGACAATCGCGCCCAGCACTGATCCCACAATCGAGCCCAACCCGCCGAGAATGATCATGATCAGGATCTCGAACGACTTGATGAACTCAAAAGATTTCGGATTGAGATAACCATCGAAGTGGGCCAGCAACACACCGCCAGCCCCTGCCATCGCGGAGGAAATGACAAACGCCATCACTTTGTAGCGCGTGGTGTTGACACCCATCGCTTCCGCCGCAAGTTCGTCTTCACGAATCGAGATCAGCGCGCGTCCGAAAGCGGAGTTAACGATGTTATAGACGATGACAATCGTTAGAACCGCGATGAGAAAGATCCAGAAAAAACTCTTGACGATTGGGATTCCGGAATACCCGCGTGCGCCGCCGACAGCCTCGATGTTGTTGAGAAAGACAACGATAATCTGACCAAATCCAAGCGTGACAATCGCGAGATAGTCACCCTTCAGACGTAGCGACGGAATACCAACTGCGAGACCTGCGACTCCGGCAACAATAGCGCCCACGATCGTGGCAAGTAGTAGCGCGACAATCCAGCCGAGTTTTCCACCGCCGAGTGAATTCGCCAGATTCGCTCCGTAGGTGACTGAGAAATACGCCGATGAATACGCACCGACTGCCATGAAGCCGGCGTGGCCGATCGAGAACTGACCTGTGAAACCGTTGATGAGATTGAGTGAAACGGCGAGAGTAATCGAGATGCCGCACAGCATCAGGATGCGGCTGTAGTAAGGATTGATTAGCCCCGCCTGGAAGACAAAATCCAGTCCGTAAAGGACGCCGATCACAATCAGCGCAATGATGAGATTACGAAGATACCGAGGCATATCAATTGGCAATACCTAAACTTTCTCCTGGGCGACCGTCCCAAGTAGTCCGGAGGGCCGGAAAAGTAGTATCAAGATCAGAATGGCAAACGCTACCGCGTCTTTGTATGTAGGCGAAAGGTAACCGACGACCATGGTTTCCGTAATGCCAATCAGCAACCCACCCAGCACCGCTCCGGGAATGTTGCCGATGCCTCCAAGCACTGCGGCAACGAATGCCTTCAGCCCGACGAGAATACCCATCAAAGGATCGATTCGCGGGATACGAATCGCAACCAGAACACCCGCGGCGGCGGCGAGTGCAGATCCGAGTGCAAACGTGAATGCGATGATGCGATCGGTGTTGATGCCCATCAACTTCGCCGATTGCAAGTTGAACGACACCGCACGCATCGCACGCCCCGTCTTCGTGCGATAGACGATCAACTGCAACACAACCATCAACGCGAGCGCGATGATCAGCACGACGATGTCGGCGCTGTTGATACTCGCGCCGCCAACAAGGTCGATATTGCGCTTCGTAAACAGTTCGGGGAAGAACTTCGGCTCGGCTCCGAAAACAACTTGTCCGCCATTCTCGAGCAGGAGCGAAACACCAATCGCTGTGATCAGCGCAGTCAATCGCGAATACTTGCGGACCGGACGATAAGCTAAACGTTCGATAATCACGCCTATCGCCGCACAAATCGCCATCGCGAGCAGCATCACGACAAGCGCGGTGATCAACGACGGTTCCATCGTCCCACCGCCGAGTAATCCACGTGCGATTAGTCCGTCTGCACTTAGGCCGATTGCTTGTGCACCGCGCGCGCCGAGTCCGTTTGCGAGGTAATAGCCCATGAAGGCGCCGACCATGTACACGTCGCCGTGGGCAAAGTTGATCAGCTTCAGTACCCCATAAACCATCGTATAGCCGAGCGCAATCAGCGAGTAGATTGCGCCCAGAGAGATACCATTAATTAGTTGTTGGAGGAACGTGCTCATACTCGTGATTCACTGTTGCTTGCGTCCGAGAACCGGGCGGGCCGTGATCACGGGTTGGCCGCCTTAACTGGTGCTGGTGCCGAGTTAGAAGCTACTGGTGGAGCCGCCGCACCTTCCACGTTGACGCGTTCTTTCACCGCATATGTCCCACCGTCTTTGATCTCGATCATGACGATTGGCTTAACGGCATCGCGTTGTTGGTTGAAAGTCACAGTGCCGGTCACTCCTGGAAAGGCGTTTGTGGCTGCCAGGGCATCGCGAATATCTGGTCCACTGAGCGACTTCGAGCGCTTAATGGCGTCGAACATGATGTTCGCTGCGTCGTAAGCAGTGGCTGCGAGCGCGTCCGGTGTACCGCTGTAGAGTTTTTTGTAATCGTTAACAAACTTGACCACTCTGGGGTCGGTGTCGAATGGTGAGTAGTGGTTGGTGAAGTACGAACCGTTCAGGGCGGTGCCACCGATCTTGTAAAGCTGTTCTGAATCCCAGCCGTCGCCGCCGATCAACGGTACCGTAATGCCTTTGTCACGTGCCTGCTTCGCAATCAAGCCTACGTCGTTGTAGTAACCCGGCACGAAAATGACTTCGGGATTCGAGCCTTTCAGTGACGTCAACTGTGCGTTGAAGTCCTGGTCACCTTCCTGGTACGACTGCGTCGCGACGATCTTCCCGCCAAACTTGGCGAAAGTTTCGTTGATGACTTTCTCGAGTCCGGTTGAATAGTCGTTCTTCCGGTCGACCATGATCGCGGCTGTCTTCGCGCCGAGTGTCTTGGCCGCAAACTGCGCGATCGCGGCTCCCTGGTAGGGATCGATGAAACAACTGCGGAAGATGAAGTCGCCTTTCTTGGTGACTTCCGGATTTGTCGAAGACGGCGTCAGCATCGGGATCTTCGCGTTCTGCGCGATTGGCGCGGCAGCGATGGAGCGCGAGCTGGCGACTTCGCCGATGACGGCGTGAACCATATCCTGCGTGACGAACTTGGTCACGATTGTGGCCGCTTCTGATGCGTCTGAGCGATCGTCCTGCACCAGCAACTCGACCTGTTTGCCGTTGATGCCGCCGGCGGCATTGATCTCATCCGCAGCCATCTTGATTCCGTTGACAGAAGAGATGCCGAAGTTTGCGGTTGAGCCGGTGGTCGACATAAAGACGCCGATCCGAACTTTGTCGCCGCCACTACCTTGCGGATTGCAGGCGCTCAGCAAACTCGCAATAACAATCGAAGCTATCAGAATGCGTTTCATACAAATCCTCACAGGGCTAGAGTTTCTGACGAACTTAAGTCCGAACCGGAAGTGGAACTGTTCTTGTCTTTAATCTCGCAGAAGGGAGACCAGAGCTTTTGATATCTGCTGTAATCGCGCTGAATAATAGCAGTAAGCCACAAAAAAGCACAAAAGGCACAGAGCATTTAATTCAGAACTCATCTTTTGTGTGTTTTGTGCTTTTTTGTGGCTACCTCAGCTATTAAGATGGGCGCCGTGGAAAATCCCAAGCCCCACTTCGCGCCCGAGTTGGGCGATATGAAAGCGGAAGACTTTCGTCGTATCGGCCATGAGCTAATTGATTGGGTTGCTGATTACTTCGAAAAGATCGACGACCTTCCCGTACTCGCGGCGATTGAGCCCGGTGACTTAAAAGCCAAACTTCCCACGACGCCACCAGCCCAAAGTGAACCGATGGAAGAGATCGTCGCAGATCTCGATCGACTGATTGTTCCGGCACTGACGCACTGGAGTCACCCATCGTTCTTCGCTTACTTCGCTACTTCAACTTCGGCGCCCGGCATCTTTGGTGAACTGTTGAGCGCGGCGTTTGATAACAAAGCAATGCTCTGGCGCACTTCGCCCGCTTCAACGGAACTCGAAGAAGTGGTGCTTGATTGGCTGCGGCAAATGATGGGGCTCGACCCCGGAATGCACGGGATCATCTACGACACCGCTTCCGTTTCGAGTCTCCACGCGATTGCAGCAGCGCGTGAAGGCGTCGAACAGCGGATTCGCGAAGAGGGAATGAGCGGGCGCCCGGATCTGCCGCTGTTACGTGTTTACGTTTCCGAGCAGGCTCATTCATCGGTCGAAAAAGCAGTAATCACGCTTGGACTGGGGCAACGCGGCTTGCGCAAAATTCCCACTGATTCCAGGTTTCGCATGGATGTCGCCGCGCTCGAGACAGCCATCCGAGAAGACAAGCGCAACGGGTATCTGCCGTTCTGCATCGTCGCCACCGTCGGCACGACTTCAACTTCAAGCATCGATCCCGTTCGCGAGATGATTCCGATCGGCGAAGAATATGCGATGTGGTTGCACGTCGATGCCGCGTATGCGGGCTCGGCGGCGATTGTGCCAGAGTTAAGAGAGATCCTTGATGGTTGTGAGCGGGCCGATTCCGTGGTTACGAATCCACACAAGTGGTTATTCACGCCGTTTGATCTTTCAGTTCTTTACTGCCGTCACATGGATCTGCTAAAGCGCGCGTTTTCACTCGTGCCCGAATACCTGCGCACGCCCGAGCAGGAGAAAGTTCGTAGTGGATCTGACTATGGCATTCAACTGGGCCGTCGCTTTCGGGCGCTGAAGTTGTGGATGGTGATGCGCTACTTCGGACATGAAGGACTGGCAGCGCGCATCCGCGAACACTGTCGCCTCGCGCGCTTGTTTGCCTCGTGGATCGACGAGTCTCCCGATTGGGAAGTGATGGCGCCCGTTCCGCTCGGGCTCGTTTGTTTTCGGGCGTCCCCAAAAGGCAGGGACGATCTCGATGCACTGAACGAGAGCATAATGCATGGTGTTAATGCGAGTGGACGCGCGTTGCTTTCTCACACGCGGCTGAATGATAAGTTGACCTTGCGACTCTCAATCGGAAACATTCGCACTACCGAGCAGCACGTGCGCGACGTGTGGCAGTTACTAAACGAACAGTTGCACGCACTTCGCTGATCTAAATATGGAGGGACACATGAACCGAATTCTTCAACTCAAACTCGTCGGATTAGTGTTTTGTTGTGTACTGGCCACCGCGCAAACGCCCGAGTCAAAAAATTTCTCGAAAGATGGAGTTACGTTTGACTATCCCGCCTCGTGGCAGCTCACGGACGACAGTAATTCCGATTTGCAGCAGCTCACATTGAGCAAGGCGGACAGCGATGTGCGGATCGGGATCTTTGTGCACAGAGGGCGCATGACGCCGGAGAAAATGGCGGATGCGAAAAAGGCGCTCGTCGATCCTTTGATCGCGGGAAATGTAAAACAGTTTGAGGCGATGGGGGCCAAGCCGCAGCAGGTCCCTGACAGCGCTGAGCTTGCGGGTCTTAAAGCCGAGGGCACGAGCATCAACGCCTCGCTGGGTGGCGAAACCGGGGCTACCAAAATCTATTGGGCTCTCGTGGGGCAACGGGTTGTCATCCTGACGCTCTTCGGGCCTGACAAACAGCTAAAGCAACTCGCACCTGTATGGGATCTCGTGCGCACCAGCTTGAAGGTTGTGGATCCAAAGGCCGTCCCGGCCGCTTCTCCTAAGGCATCTCCGTAAGAGTGAGTGTTGTATAGTTCCTCTTTACCTCACAAGGAGATCCTCACGATGACTGAAAATGAAATAGCTACAATTGTCGTTGATGCGGCATTCAAGATTCATAATGCGTTGGGCCCCGGGTTGTTTGAGTCAGTGTACGAAGCAACGCTTGGCTTCGAGTTGAGGAAGCGAGGGCTACGGATTGATCACCAGGTCGGCTGTCCGGTTCGCTACGACGGTGTAAGACTCGGGCTAGGCTTCCGCCCTGACTTGATTGTAGAGAAAAAAGTAATCGTCGAGATCAAATCAATCGAAGCGCTTGCTCCTATTCACACAAAGCAGTTGTTGACGTATTTGCGTTTGCTGGATCTCAGGCTTGGCCTGTTAATCAACTTCAATGTGGAGCTGATTAAGGATGGAATACAACGAGTTGTTAATAACCTTTGAAGCGTTTCACGCAAAGACGCAAAGAAAACCCCGCAAAGGCGCAAAGAAGATCAATCTTTGCGTCTTCCGTTTTTCTTTGCGCCTTTGCGTGAAACACTCTTTCGGGCCTAATATATGCGAACACCTTGAAAGTAGATTTAGAACAGATCAAGCAGGTTTTGGGGCGCTCTTTGAGACTGCGTTGCCCTGCGTGTGGCGAGTCGCGGATTGTTAACCAACCATTCCACATCCGGCATCACTGTCCACACTGCATGGCCCTTTTCAAGCGCGAAGACGGCTTCTTTGTGGGTGCAATTCTCGCCAATGTCGTCACCACTGAGCTCGTCATTCTGCTGGTCTGCTTCTTTTTCCTGCTGATAATCGGAGCGGCCTACGAAAACGTCCTGGTCCTGCTCTTCATCATGGCGCTGATTTTCCCGATCGCTTTCTATCACCACAGTTGGAGTCTGTGGTTAGGCTTCGACTTCATCGTGGAATCACTGCCAAAATACAAAGGCCCCGAACGATAGATCCCTTATTGTTTTTGCGTTTTGTGGCCCCTTGTGGCTATACTCCGGTGAGTTTGCCCGCCCGCAGGTTACGAGCACAATGAGCTTGCTCCCTGTAAATAGTCAGGCCGGCGACTACAAGTTTCTGTATTTGAAAGAGAATTATGCGCCAATTCAGGCGCCATCCCGCAAATACCCACATTAATCTCTGCGCAGAGGGAACGCCTCGCCCAACGGCTTGCAGGCGTAGCTCTGTGCCCCAACAACTCTTGAAGAAGGCTGGTAATGGCAAAACAACTAATTGTGAGCGTCAACGGACGCGAGAAGAAGATTGCGATCATTGAGGACGACAAGGTCTCTGAGTTCTACATCGAACGCGGAGAACAACACCAGGGAATCGTCGGTAACATTTATAAGGGACGTGTGATGCGGGTCTTGCCCGGCATGCAGTCCGCTTTCGTCGACATTGGACTCGAGCGCGACGCATTCCTTTACGTCTCCGACTTCTTCGATGAAGAAGAAGAGTTTGAAAGAATCGTCATCGACAAGTCGAAGAAGGGCACTCCCGACGCCGAACACGCGGCCGCCGAAGAAGTGGCTCTCAATCGCGTCGAACGCGAACAAAGGATCGAGTTAACTCAAGAACGCGTCGAGCCTCTCCTGGAAGCCGATTTGGCGCCCGCCGAAGAAGTTTCGGAATCACCGGAAGCAGCACGCCGTCGCGGACGCCGCGGCCGTCGTCGTGGACGTTGGGAAAAAGGTGACGAAGCACCGCCCGCGACCCCGCCGGCTGCACCACGCTTCGAAGTACCAGACACACCGTTCGTCGCCGGCGATCCATCAATCGAAAGAATCATCGACGAAGAAGAGACCGCCGCAAATGGCGAGATGTTCAAGGATGCTCGCCTCCAGGAGCGACTCTTCGATCAGATACACGCAGTCGAATTCAACATGGAAGACGACTTCCGCACCGCCGAAGTCGGTTCGATACTCACAGGCGGATTCGGTTCCGAGTCGTTCGAACGAATTGACGACGGCGAGACGGACGCAGAGCCGATTCGCGAAGCCGGTCGACCGCGCGAGGCCCACGTCTCGAGTTTTATCGATGATGTAACGCCGCAGACGTTCAGCGGCGGAGGCTTCCAGCGGATTAGCGACGACGAAGAGGATGCTGTCGCTGGCCCACTCGATGAAGAAAAGCCTGCCAAGCGATCACGCAAGGCTGCCGCAGGAACTAAGAAGCGCACTTCGAAGGCTGCAACCAAGAGTCCGGCTTCGAAGAAGAAAGCCTCGAGCAAGAAGTCGTCCAAGAAACGCGCCGCGGATGCAGATGCTGAGCCCGTCGCTGACTACACAGACGCGGAAGCGCGCGTGAGCGAAACTCAATCGCGCGGTGAATTTGCAACGCGTCGCGGTGGACGTCGCAGACGGCGTCCTGGAAAGAACAAGCCTCAGGCAGCACCAGCCGAGGCAGACAGCAATCAAGTCGAAGCGACAAACGGCCAGGACGAAGATTTTGAGCCGGTGCAGTTTGTTGAGCCGCAGGAAGAGGTCGCTCCTCCGCCGCCATCACCGGAACCGAGCCAGCGCCCGCGACGAGATCAGCGTGCCGATAGCCGCGACCGGGAAAAACGCGATCAGCGTTCGTTTCGTGGACAGTCGCGGCGCGAACGACATCAGCCAGCAATCACCGATCTACTAAGCGAAGGCCAGGAGATTCTGGTCCAGATCGCAAAGGAACCAATCGCCAAGAAAGGCGCGCGCATTACTTCTCACATCGCTTTGCCGGGTCGATTTCTGGTCTACATGCCGACTGTGGAACACGTCGGTGTGTCGCGCAAGATTGAGTCAGACACTGAACGGCACCGCTTGCGGAAACTGATTCAAACGATTCGTGCTGAAGAAGACATTCCATCGGGAGGCTTCATCGTCCGCACTGCCGGTGTCGGAATCAGTGACAAAGATTTGCGTGAGGACGTTCGTTACCTCGTCCGTACGTGGCTCGATATCAGAGGTTCTGCAGAGAAGTCGAAAGCACCGGCTCTCGTCCATCGCGATCTCGATCTGGTCCAGCGTCTTCTGCGCGATCAGTTGTCTGACGATTTTGAATCGATTCGCGTTGACTCAGAAGAGGAATACCAGGCGATAGTCGAGTTCATCAATCGAATTCAGCCGCGTCTGGTGAAGCGGGTCAAGCTCTACACGAAGGAACAGCCGATACTCGAAGCATATGGCGTGCAGGTCGAGATCGATAAGGCGATTAAGCCGCGTGTTTGGCTGAAGTCCGGCGGATACCTCGTCATCAATCAAACGGAAGCGCTTGTTGCGATTGACGTCAACACCGGTAAGTTTGTCGGTCGTGGCAGTGGACGACTCGAAGATACGATCACGCGCACCAACCTCGAAGCAGTCGATGAGATTGTGCGGCAGATTCGCTTGCGCGATCTGGGCGGCATCATCGTGCTCGATCTGATCGACATGGAAGAGCGTCGTAACCGGCAGCGAGTGATGCAGGCGTTGCAGGAGGCTTTGCGCAACGACAAGTCGCCGACGAAGGTGCTTTCGTTCAACGACTTCGGGCTCGTGATCATGACGCGCAAACGCGTGAAGCAGTCGTTGGAGCGCACGCTTTGTTCACCCTGCCCGTACTGTCAGGGCGCAGGGCTGGTGAAGTCGCCGCAGACGATTTGTTACGAGTTGCTCGAAGATGCGCGCCGGTTGGCGAAGGAATTCAACGGCGACAAGGATAACAAGCAGGTCACGCTGCGGATCAATCCCGATGTCGCTAAGGCGCTACGATCGAGTGAACGTGATGTGATGATCGAGATTGAAGACTATCTTGGTCCCATCGACATCACGAGCGATCCCACGATTCACCAGGAGCAGTTTGATTTCGCGGTCACTTAGGCCGCGGATAAAACGGATCGATTCACGTGCTTGTAGAGGATGTCGCGTTGCTGGGGAATAAAGCCGGCTTCGCGGATCAGGAACTGCAGCATCTGCTCGTCGGCTCGATTGTGAGCGCCCGCCGCTGACACGACGTTTTCCTCAATCATGATCGAGCCCATGTCGTTAGCTCCAAAACGCAACGCCACTTGCCCGAGACGCAAACCCTGCGTCAGCCACGACGACTGGAAGTTTTCCACATTGTCGAAGAACAGACGCGAGACCGCGAGCATCTTCAGATAATCCACACCAGTTGGCTCGTCTTTGATCTTGCGTCCCAGCGCAGTGTTCTCACGCTGGAACGTCCACGGTATGAACGCGGTAAAGCCGCCGGTCTCGTCCTGCAGATCACGGATGCGTTGCAGGTGCCTGACGCGATGCTCAATCTTATCGCCGATGCCAAACATCATCGTCGCAGTCGAGCGAAGACCGACGCGATGGACCGCGCGCATCACGTCCAACCATTCATCCGTCGTGCATTTCGTTGATACTCGTTTGCGCACCTCGTCGTCGAGAATCTCAGCGCCACCGCCGGGCAGGCTGTAGAGTCCGGCGTTTTTCAGCCGCGCCATGATCGTTTCGTAATCGAGTTTCGAAATCAGGTGGATGTTGTGAATCTCGGGTGGCGAGAAGCAGTGCAACTGAAATCCCGGATACTTTGCGCGCAGCGAGCTGAGCAAGTCTTCATACCATTCGATTCCAAAGTCAGGATGCAGTCCGCCCTGCATCAAGACGCCGGTGCCGCCGAGCGCGATCGTCTCGTCTATCTTGTGGCAGATCTCGTCGAAGCTGCGAACATAGGTGTCGGGTGCACCCGGGCGCCGGTAGAATGCGCAGAAGGTGCAGACGACGTTACAGACGTTGGTGTAGTTGACGTTGCGATCGATGATGTAGGTGACGACGTTGTCCGGATGACGCCGCGCGCGTATCTCATCTGCAGCGGCTCCCATGCGTGCGATGTCGTGCGATTCGAGCAGTGTTGTGCACTCGTCGACGGTCATGCGCTCGCCAGCGAGCACGCGGTCCAGAATCGGTTGTATATTTGACGGCATACAGAAACTAAGGTTAACAGAATTCTCAGGTAAGTCTCACGCAAAGCCGCAAAGTTTACGCCAAGACGCTAAGGCAAGACCGCGCCTTTGCTCCCTTTGCGTCTTTGCGTGAAACTTCTTCAAATAAACCTCAGCGGTTTTACGCGTTCAATTAAGCCATGCTTGAACGCCAATTCAAAATAGAGTCGCAAGCCCCTCTCCATCGACTCATCTACTTTGAAAACGATGTTTTCGGTCAAGTAGTTTCTAAGCTCGTCGACGCGCATCGGTATTTTATCCTGATACGAGCCGACAATCTCCTCAATGTGTGCGACGCCGTCGTCTCGCGCGCCCGCGAAATCGACGATCCGAGCGCGTTCCACGGCATCGTCTCGGACCATCCACATCGCGAAGACAAACCCGAGTCCGGTGTGCTCTCTCCAAAGCGCGGCCATGTCCCAGACGTTCAATCCCTGCCGCGGAAACGCCATGCCCGGGTCGCCGATGATCAGCGCGGCATCGTTTTTCTCGAGCATCTCTTCGAGTCGCGGCGCGCGCGTGGTCCATTCAGGTTCGCGGTCGAGAAACTCTCGAAAGATTATTTTCACGAGAGTTGCGGATGTGCGCGACGAATCATCCAACGCGACGGTGCGGATGTCTTCGAGTCGCTTATTTTTTGAGACCAGCACCACGCTGAGCACTTCTTTTTGTGAACCTACACAAACGTTCTGGACGAGCGAGCCGCCTGCAATTCGCTGGTACTCAATCACAGGTATGAGAGCGCCTTCGACCTCCTCGTCGGCTAGCAGTTGCGCACAACGCGCGGGTACGGCCTCGATAAACTCCACGCTGCCACGATGCGATCCGTGTAAAAAGCTCCAAATTAGAGGCGCTGAATTTAAGTAGCTGGACGCGGCGAGACGAAAAGGACTGTTCATGTGGTTGCAAGTATATTCGATCGAATTCTCGGATCAAATTGACACTCCGATTTACCGGAAACTACTATTCGCCGATGCCTATTTACGATGTGACCGTTCCAGTTTCGAATGAGTTGCCGACCTGGCCCAGTGATCCGGCGGTCGAGATTACCGACTGGCGTAGTTTGTCGGCGGGTGATGGCGCTAACGTTTCGATGCTCAACTTTGGAGCACACACCGGCACGCACGTCGATGCGCCCGCGCATTTTATTGAGGGTGCGGCGAAGGTCGAATCGTTGTCGCTTGACGCACTCATTGGTGAGGCGTTAGTAATCGAGCTTCCCGAAGCTGCTCGCGTGATCGACGACAAATTTGTTCGTAAAGCTTATGTGTCAGGAACTGAGCGAGTGTTGTTCAAAACACGAAACTCCGCCTACTGGAGCGAAGCCGACCCGCAGTTTCATACTGATTTTACTTACCTCGATCTTGCGGCCGCCGAATGGCTGGCCGCGCAGGGAATAAAACTCGTCGGTATCGACTATCTCTCGATTGAGAAGTACGCCTCAGCACGACACGAAACGCATCTCGCACTGCTGTCGCGTGGGGTTGTGATTCTCGAAGGGTTGAATCTGAGCGGCATTGTTGCAGGCAAGTATGAACTGATCTGTTTGCCGTTACGTTTAAGAAGCAACAAAGGCGATGGTGCCCCGGCGCGCGTGGTTTTAAGAACATCGGTGTAATCTGTGGATAAACAAGCTGATCCAAAGTATCGCGAGCGCGTTTATAAGATCGTGCGGCGCATCCCGTCCGGTCGCATAATGACCTACGGCCAGATCGCGGAGTTGCTCGGCGACGGTTACACGCCGCGAACTGTCGGCTTCTGCATGCACTCATCGCCTGAAGGCACGCCGTGGCATCGCGTGATCAACGCGCAGGGGAAATGTTCGACCGGCAATATCGTTCTCCCACACAACAAGCAGCAGCTCATGCTCGAATACGAAGGCGTAGTGTTTGATAAAAATGGACGCTGCGATCTACAGCAGTTTCTCCACATACCCCGAGGAAAAAAACGATGAGTTCCGATTCAATGCAGCAACGAGTTCCGTACGCAGTGAGTCCGCCACGATATTCTGTTTCGCATCAGATGGTGACCACCGCTTTCGAACTGCCGAATTACCGTGTGGTCCAGAGTCTCGGCGTCGTGCGTGGCATTGTCGTGCGTTCCCGAAATATCTTTGCGTCCATCGGCGCCTCGCTACAGACAATCGTCGGCGGGAACATCACTGTTTGGACCACGTTGTGTGAGGAAACGCGTGCGCACGCTTTCGACATCATGATCCAACATGCGACTGAGATTGGCGCTAACGCCATCGTCGGGGCACGTTACGAATCGACCGAGCTCGCGCAAGGTGTCACTGAAGTATTGGCGTATGGAACGGCCGTGATTGTCGAACCGTCGAATCCGGGAGAGAGTTATCGTTCATGACTCTCGATCACGTTCCTTTTGCGAAGTTGCTTGGCATTGAGGTCGACTCCGTTGAACCCGGACATGCGGTGCTCTCGATGAAGCTCCGTGACGACCTCATGCGCAACAATGGAATCGCACACGGCGGCGCGATTGCGACGTTGATCGACTCAGCGATGGCGATTGCGATCATGGCGGAGTTGGCTGAAGGTGAACGCACGGTGACCGTCGACCTCACGATTCATTATCTCCGACCAATCAGTGAAGGCACCGCACGCGCGTCCGCGCGAGTCGTGCGAGCCGGCAAACGTGTGATCACAGTCTCCGCCGAGCTTTTCGATCACAACGAAAAACTCTCCGCAACCGCAATTAGTACATACCTGCGGTCAAGTTAATCCTGCGGAACGTACTGTAGGGGCGGCCCTCCGTGGCCGCCCCTGCGTTGAATTCCACACACGGGCGGCCACGGAGGGCCGCCCCTACAGTACGTCCCGAGTCTGTTATTATCCTTGTGTGGAAGATTTAAGGAAGTTCGCGCTTTATTTTCGGAATTATAAGCTTCAACTGACCCTCGGTATCCTATGCATCCTGGCCAGTGTTACTTTCGGCCTAGTCATCCCCCTAATCGTCGGTCAGGCAATTGACGAAAACTGGAACCAGGTCACCTGGTCGAAACTCACAATCTCCGCCGGCAAAGTTCTCGGCGCGAGTCTAATCAGCGGACTCTTTCTCTTTCTGCAGCGCCGCATCCTGATCGGCATGTCGCGCAATATCGAGTACGACATTCGACAAGAGTTTTATCGTCACCTCGTCGACCAACCGCTCTCCTTCTTCCATGAACATCGGACCGGCGATTTGATGGCGCGAGCCACAAACGACATGTCAGCCGTGCGGCAACTCGCGGGACCGATGATCATGTACTCGCTGAGTACGCTCTTCGTCGTGATCCTCGTCCTCCCTCTAATGATCATGCTGAACTGGTGGCTAACGCTGTTGCTGTTTGTGACGATGCCACTCGTTTCACTGACCGTGAAAATCTTTGGCCAGCAGGTGCACACGCGGTTTGAAAAAATTCAGGATTTCTTCGGACAGATCACGGCACGCGCCCAGGAAAACTTCAGCGGCGTGCGCGTTGTGCGAGCGTACGCGCAGGAAAACGCCGAAATGGCGGCATTCAACAACCTCAACTGGCAGTATGCAGAGCGCAATCTCGGCCTCGTGAAAGTCGAGGCACTGATGCGCCCGTTGATGACGTTTCTGATCGGGCTTGGCTATGTGCTGATCATCTGGGCCGGCGTGCCGCTCGCGGTGCGAGGTGAAATCACGGTCGGCGAGTTCACGATGTTCAATCTTTACCTTACTCGCTTGATCTGGCCATTGATCGCCCTCGGCTATGTCGTGAATCTTTATCAGCGCGGTACGGCGAGTTTGAAACGACTCAACGCGATTCTGCGGATCGATCCTTCGATCGCTGATGTTCCTGGGGCGGTTGAACAGCCCCCGATCAAAGGCAAGATTGAGTTTCGCGATCTAACGTTTCGTTATCATCCAAACGATGAGCCTGTGCTTAAGAACGTGAATCTCACGATTCCAGAAGGTCACACGGTGGCATTTGTCGGCCGCACCGGCAGTGGGAAGTCGACTATCGCCAATCTGATTCCACGTTTGATCGAAGCGCCTGACAATACACTTTTCATTGATGATGTGGACATTCGCGATTATCCACTCGCACAACTGCGAAAGAGTATTGGCTACGTGCCGCAGGAGACGTTTCTTTTCAGCGACTCGGTGAAGGGAAACATCGCGTTTGGAGTCGAGGACGCGAAGACGGCTGACGTTGAGTGGGCGGCGGAGATCGCCGGCTTGTCTGAGGACATCGCCGGTTTCCCGGATCGTTTCGAGGCGTTGGTTGGCGAACGAGGTATCACTTTGTCAGGCGGTCAAAAGCAACGCACCGCGATTGCGCGCGCTGTTCTGCGTGAGCCGAAGATCCTGATTCTCGACGATGCATTGTCGTCAGTTGATACGTATACGGAAGAGAAGATTCTCGGACAGCTTCGTGGCGTCATGCGCGATCGCACGAGTGTGATTATTTCGCATCGCATTTCCACTGTGCGAGAAGCGGATATGATTTGTGTTTTGGATGAAGGCCGAATCATCGAGCAGGGAACTCACGATGAGTTGCTCGCGCTCGGTGGTGAGTATGCAGATTTGCATGAACGACAGTTACTCGAAGAGGAATTGGCGGCAACGTAATACATTGCCGATCGCCAATTGCCGATTGCCGATTTGAACGGCGTTGAGGCTTCAAATTGGCAATTGGCAATCGGCAATCGGCAATCGGCAATTGGCAATAAACAGATGTCGACTGCAGTAAAGCAATATCACGAAGAAGAAGCGATCGGGAAGACTTACGATCTTCAGGTGGCGCGGCGGCTGTTGCGCTATCTGAAGCCTTACGTGCGTCTGTTGTTTGTGGCTCTCGGCCTGACGCTGGGGCTGAATCTACTCGAAGTGCTGCAGCCAAAATTTACCGAGTATGCAATCGACCACAACATTCTTCCTCGTCAGACTGATGGCCTGACATTGCTGGTCATGCTCTTTTTAGGCTCGCAGTTGTTGCGGCTCGTCTTCTCCTACTTTCAATCAGTCTTCCTCAACAGTGTCGGGCAGTACGTGATGTTCGACATGAGAAAAGAACTCTACTCCAAGCTGCAACATCAGGAAGTCGCTTACTACGATCGTAATCCGGTGGGCCGGATCATGACGCGACTGACGAGTGACGTCGATGCTCTGAACGAATTATTCACAGCCGGTGTCACCGATCTTCTCGGCGATCTCGTGAAGATCATCGCGATCGTGTCGATCATGATGTGGATGGACGTTAAGCTTACGCTTATCAGTTTGCTTACCGTCCCTTTGTTGTTTGCCGCGACCACATGGTTTCGCAAAGGCGCACGAAAAGGCTACGACATGGTGCGCACACGACTCGCGCGTATCAACGCATTCTTACAGGAACACTTCGCCGGCGCCCAAACCGTGCAGATCTTCAATGCCGAAGCGAAGTCGTTGCGCACGTTTGATCGAATCAATGACGATTACCGCCGCGCTAACATCGATACGATCTTCTACTACGCGATCTTCTTTCCACTCGTCGACTTGATCGGCGCGGTCGGCATCGCGCTGATCATCTGGTATGGCGGTTATCGCGTCATGCAGAACACGCCGGAACATACGGTGCTGACCCTCGGCGCGCTCGTCGCCTTCATTCAGTATTCGCAATCGTTGTTTCAGCCGATTCGCGACATCTCAGACAAGTACAACGTGTTGCAAGCTGCGGTAGTCGCTTCACATCGCATCTTCAAGACACTCGATTTGCCACTAGCGATAGTCTCACCCGAAAAGCCGCTTAAAGCCGAGCGTGCGCGTGGTCGCATCGAGTTTCAGAACGTTTGGTTTGCTTACAAAGACGAAGACTGGGTGCTGAAAGACGTTTCGTTTACGGTGGAGCCAGGCCAGTCGATCGCGCTTGTTGGTCACACGGGTTCCGGGAAGACGACGATCACGAATCTCCTGATGCGCTTTTACGACATTCAGCGCGGGCGAATTCTGCTCGATGGTGTGGATTTGCGCGACTGGGATTTGAATGCGTTGCGTCAGAACTTCGCGGTCGTGCTTCAGGAAGTGTTTCTGTTCAGCGGCACGATCGAGGGAAATATTCGGCTTGGTCGTGAAGACATCACCGAGGAGCGCGTGCGCTGGGCGGCGCAGGAAGTTCACGCCGATAGTTTTATCCGGAGGTTGAAGGATAACTATGAAGCTGAAGTGCGCGAGCGCGGCGCTGGTCTGTCAGTAGGACAAAAGCAACTCATCTCGTTCGCACGCGCGCTTGCTTTCGATCCGGCGTTGTTGATTCTCGACGAGGCAACAAGCTCGATCGATACGGAGACGGAACAGTTGATTCAACGAGCGATCGAGCGCGTCATGCGCGATCGCACCTCGATCGTCGTTGCACACAGACTCTCGACGATTCAGAATGCGGACCGGATCATCGTGCTGCATCACGGTGAGATTCGTGAACAGGGAACGCATCAAGAGCTGTTAGCCGAGCGGGGCTTGTATTGGAAGCTTTATAAACTTCAGTACGCTGACTCAAGATCTGTATTAGCCACGGATTAGACGGATCCGTGCTTTTGATCAGCGCAGATCCGCGGCGCGACCCTGGATTGGCACCAGACCCTCGAATGATTTGTAAATCTGCAGGTACATCTGCGTCTCACGCGGGATGAGCGTGCGCCAGCCGTCGCCACCACGCTTCAAATATCCCGGCAGCTTGGCTGCGTTCGAGTTATAACCAGCCGCAAGCAGTTCACTCGGAGTCGCGATCTTCGAACCCAACGCATACTTCACTTCATCATTCGCAGTCAGGTCGTTCCAGGTGTCGTGCATGTAGAGCAACATCGCCTGGAGCGCGTTGCCGTGATTGCGCATACCTACGACAAAGTCAGGAATGAGACCAACGCCCGGATGCCGCGTGCGCTCGAGGTTGTAAGCCCACGGAATCATCTGGACCATGCCGCCCGCACCCGCTGAGCTCACCGAATAGCGATAAGTGTCTAGCTCGTTGAGAGCAAACAACGAATAGATCTCTTCGTAAAGCGCAAGCCGGTTCTCGTCACGAAAACGTCCGTGGTCGACGTGTTCGACGACACACAGCCGCTCCGCAACATCTATGAGCAGCGGCGAAATTGCAACACCCTTGTCGCGCAGACGTTTGGCAGCAAGATCCAGCATGTTGCGCACATACGACTGTCCCGAACGTACGAGATCTTTCGAAAGCAAAGCCGGATGAGCTGAAGTGTAATAAGCGGTCTCGAGAAACTTGCCGCCTCGTTCAATCGGATACTCGATCGTGAGCGGCGCAAGCGCCTTGCCCTCGGGAGTAAAGATCGTCATCGCGGTGTTGACGCCGTTGGCGCGAATGACACGAAGGTTGACGGCGGTACCCTCGGAAGTAACCGTGTTCACTTCCGCGCCTTTGGTCAGAAAAGTCTGCTTCGAGACGGTGATGAAGTGCGTGCGCGACGTTTCGCGATCGAGGGCCGCAACGGTCACAAACTCGATCGACGGCACGAGTGCAGTCGGCTTCGGCCGCGTTTTGAACATCCGCTGCGCTTCAGAAATACGAGCCTGAATAACTGATGGAGTCAGATGTGTGATGGGCTCGGAAATCTTCTTCTGCGGATCCTCAATCACCGGCAAAGTCGGCCCGACCGTGGCGGGGTTGGCCGGCGGCACCTTGGTTGTAGGAACTGGTTGCTGTTCCTGCGTCGTCGGGGTGACAACGCGGGGGCGAACGGCGCTACTCTCCTGTGCCCTCATCTCCGAGGCAGCAAAAAGAACGGCGACAACAAAAAGGGCGAGACGGGCACTATACTTCATATTTTTCTCAGGAAGAGTTACAGGATTAACAACTACGCGCCGGGGGGCGGAGCGTTGGCTTAGATTCACCCAGACCCCCGGCGGTTGTCAATCATTTTTCTCACGCAACGGCGCAAAGGCGCAACGAAAGCCGCAAAAGATTTTCCGTTGCGGCTTTGCGGTGTTGCGTGAGAAATCCTCCTCAATCGACCGCAAAGCCGATATTTACGACGGCCGTGATGTCCTTGTCGAGTGATGAGGTGTCGTTCATGCCCGAATCCGAGACTTCGGTTGAGTCCGCGGGCGTGATTTGCAACACACCCATTCGAGCCGTGCGTACGCTACCGATCGAACTTCCGGTACTCTGCGCGATCTGCTCGGCTCTGACCTTCGCGTCCTTGGCCGCTTCAGCCAGCATCTCGATCTTGATCTCGCCGAGTTTCGTAACGAGATATTCGGGCGCCATCGACTCAATCAGGATTCCCTGATTGATCAATTCCGTCGCCTCGCGCGCGATCTGTCCAATCTTTTCGACGTCTTCCGATCGCACCGACAGCTCTTGTCGTAGTGAATAACCCGTGATTTCGGACGTCTCGATCCCGTCGCTGGTCCGTCCGTGAAGCGTTTGGGAAGAGATTGACGACACAGTGATCTGGTTTTCCTGGATGCCTTTGCTGACAAAATAAGCCTTCACGCGTGGGACGGCTTCGGAAAGCGAGCGATAGGCTTCGGAAAGCACGGGGGCCTGATACGAAATTGCCGAACGCCAGATTACGAGATCCGACTTGATTCGCTTGCGCGCCGATCCGGTTACGGTGATTGTTTGGTCGCCTCGTTTCCCTTTCACAAAGAACCAGCCGCCGATGGTGGTCGAGAGAATGAGACCAACCGCCAGTACTACTGCGCCCATGAATGTTCCTGAACGTACTTCGTACATAGGGAGGGAACTCCTTTCAAATTCCGCTTCGAGCGTGCGCACAATAGCATAAAAGTTTATTTAGCCACAGATTTACGCGGATAAACGAGGATCAGATATACTCGGTTTGAATATCGAAGGGAGCGTATGTATGCAGTATCACCCACCCATCCGCTTTGCTCTAATTGTGTGTTTATTGGCAGGTGTCGCACAGCAGATGATCAAACCGAATAATTATCCCCCAGCGCGAAAGAGCGATCAGGTCGACGACTACCACGGCACCACCGTCGCCGATCCGTATCGTTGGCTTGAAGATCTTGATTCTGACGAAACACGAAAATGGGTCGAGGCTGAAAACAAGCTCAGCTTTGGTTTCCTGGCGTCGATTCCTGAACGGAACACGATCAAGGAGCGACTCACCAAACTCTGGAACTACGAGAAGTACGGTATCCCGTTCAAGGAAGGTAATCGTTACTTCTACACTCGCAACAGTGGGCTTCAGAATCAGGCTGTCCTTTACACCGTGACCGGGCTCGATGCGCAACCACAGATGGTGCTCGATCCGAACACGCTTTCCGCCGACGGTACAGTCGCCGTCTCGGGAATGCAGGTGAGTCCGGATGGAAAACTGCTCGCTTACAGTTTGTCTGCGTCAGGATCTGACTGGCAGGAATGGAAAGTACGCGACGTTGAAACGACCAAAGACCTTTCTGATCATCTGAAGTGGGTTAAGTTTTCCAGTGTCTCGTGGACGCGTGACGGCAAGGGATTCTTTTATAGCCGCTACGACGAACCCAAAGGCGACACGCTGAAGGCCACAAACTATTTTCAGAAAGTCTACTTCCACCAACTCGGGACCGATCAGAAACAGGACGTTCTCGTTTTCGAGCGTCCCGATCAGAAAGACTGGTTGTTTGGAGGCTACGTTACTGAAGACGGCAATTATCTGATCATCAGCATCTTTAAGGGCACGGATGTCAAGAGTCGTATCTACTACAAAGATCTGAAGTCGAAAGATTCCGCCGTCGTGCAGCTGCTCGATGATTTCGACGCCGCTTACAGTTTCATCGGCAACGAAGGATCGCGGTTCTGGTTTCAGACTGATCTACAAGCACCGCGCGGAAAAGTCATTGAGATCGATACCGCCAAGCCTGCGCGAAGCAACTGGAGAGTCGTAGTCCCTGAAGGCAAGGAGACGCTACAGGCAACAACGTTCGTCAACCAAAAGTTTATTCTCAACTATCTGAAAGATGCCAAAACACAGGTTAAGATCCACGAAACGACCGGCAAGCTCCTGAGCGAAGTTGCGCTTCCGGGAATCGGTTCGGCCGAGGGTTTTTACGGTAAGCCCGGCGATAAAGAAACCTTTTATTCGTTCACTGGTTTCACCACGCCGACCACCATCTATCGTTACGATATGACGACGGGTAAGAGCACGATCTTCCGCCAGCCCAAAGTCGACTTCAATCCTGCTGATTACGAAACGAAGCAGGTTTTCTACACGAGTAAAGACGGCACGAAAGTGCCGATGTTCATCACGCACAAGAAAGGTCTGAAACTCGACGGCAGTAATCCGACCTATTTGTACGGGTACGGCGGTTTCAGCATCTCGCTACCGCCGGCTTTCTCAGTCGGGAATCTCGTGTGGATGGAAATGGGCGGTGTCTATGCGCAACCAAATCTTCGTGGCGGCGGTGAGTATGGCGAAGAGTGGCATCAGGCGGGCATGAAGCTCAAGAAGCAAAATGTGTTTGACGACTTCATCGCCGCGGCGCAATGGTTAATCGATAACAAGTACACGTCGACGCCGAAACTCGCGATTGGTGGAGGCAGTAACGGCGGTTTGCTTGTAGGTGCGGCGATCACGCAGCGTCCGGATCTGTTTGGTGCGGCGTTGCCGGCAGTGGGCGTGATGGACATGCTGCGGTTTCAGAAGTTCACGATTGGTTGGGCGTGGGTTTCGGATTACGGTTCGTCAGAAAATCCGGAAGAGTTCAAAGTGTTGTATGCGTATTCGCCACTGCACAACATCAAGCCGGGCACATCGTATCCACCGACGATGGTCACGACCGCGGATCACGACGATCGCGTCTGGCCGGGCCACAGTTTCAAATTTGCCGCCGCCCTTCAGGCCGCGCAAGGAGGTAGTGCACCGATCCTGATCCGGATTGAGACTAAGGCCGGCCACGGTGCAGGGAAGCCGACTTCGAAGATTATCGAGGAGTCCGCCGATCGCTGGGCCTTCCTCGTGAAGACACTGGAGATGTAAGGCATTGCCAATTGCCAATTCATTTAGCGCCGAAACTTTGATTTCAAAATCGGCAATTGGCAATCGGCAATCGGCAATGGCTTCACTGTGACCAAGGGGCGGGTTTGCGAACCCATCGGAAGCCTCGCATCTTTTCCTGTAGCTCTGGTGGCAACGGTCCAACATCGCTCGCTTCGGTGTTTGATTGCACGTGCGAGAGTTTTCTCATGCCGGGAATGATTGTGCTCACGTCGTCGTTTCCGAGGATGAAACGCAAGGCAAGTTCGGGCATCGTAATCTTTGTCCCACGCTCGCGGTTCCATTCCTCGAGCGTCTTCTTCACTGCATCTGCTCGCTCAACACTCGGAATCAAATTTTCAGGAACAAAGTAGGTATTGCGCCAGTCCCCTTCAGGCCATTTACTGTCTTTCGTCAGCGTTCCCGTTAACGTTCCTTCGTCAAATGGCACGCGCGCGATTACGGCAACATTCATTTCGCGACACGCGGGAAACAATTCGTCTTCAGGATTCTGATCGAAGATGTTGTAGATCACCTGCACTGCATCGATCTGTCCGCTGCGGACCGCACGCACTCCATTCCAGGGCTCCCAACGATTAATGCTGATCCCGATCGCGTTGATAAGTTTCTGACTACGCATGTCGTCGAGGCGATAGAGCCAACGATCGTCGCGCATCCATTCGTCGTTCCAGGTGTGGAACTGCATCAGATCGAACTGGCCCAGTCCGGCGTTTTCAAGACTGCGATGAACATACTCCTCGACGTGATCCGGTGGATACGATTCCATCAGCTTTGAATCAGCGAGGGCAGGCCACTGTAGATTCTTCGGCGGGATCTTGCTGGCAGTGTAGAGACGCTTGCCCGGATTGGAGCGCACAGTCTGGCCCAACAGACCCTCGCTGCGACCATTACCGTAAGCATATGCGGTGTCAAAGAAGTTGCAGCCACGATCGACGGCGGCTTGCAGAGATTGCAACGACTCATCGTCGTTGGAGTTGGTCCAACCAGCCATACCCCACATGCCATAACCGATTTCACTGACTTCCCAACCAGTGCGTCCGAAGCGCCTAAGTTTCATATAAATCAGTGTAATCTGTGGATGGCTTACAAACAACTACGCCTCGAAACCCGCATTGGATCTCGAGGCGCAGGGGAATGAATCTGAAATTGTCTTAGTTGCTGCCGCCGGTTGTGGATGCACCACTGTTGGTGATCACGATGTCTTTGTCGGAACCATTAAAGGTCACGCCGGTTAGATTCGACTCATCGCCATTCACTGTCGATCTGAGTTGAAAGTCATTTGCTTTCTTCTCACGCTGTTCGACCTTGGCCATTGCCGAAGCAACTGTTTTGCCGTTCTTGGCGATCGTGAGCTGACCGGTTTCATCATCAAACTTGACGTCGTAGGTGCCTTTCTTTACGACCGTGCCGTTTACTTTCATGTCATTTTCGAAAGTCACCTTGTGCTTATGCACTTTGGCGAACGCAATAACGCCTGTTAGAGCGCCCACCATTAGAACTGCCACCATCCTGTTTACCATTGACTTCATCACTACTCTCCTTGCTGTATCGTTGAATTCTCTCTTGGTTGATTGCTCTCTCTGCGACTAAACACCACTCGCAGTTGCCTTATGACAAAAACTTCTTCTCGATAAACGCTGCTCCACAATATTCATTAACACTTCCATTTTTTGTTCGCAGTTCATCGAGGGTCTCTTCACCACCCCGCTTGGTACGCCCCTCAATTGGGAAAGGTTCCATCTTTACTGTTCTATACAAATCTTTACATTCCCTTACAGTTTTTTCGTAGTTGTTTTGTTAGACTGCGCTCACCCTATACAAAATCACATACATGTGAAGGAGATCTTGAATGAGAAAGTTGATTTATGCTTTTGGCCTGACAAGCGCACTTGTGTTTGCACTGGCTGCGCACGCGGCTGCGCCAAACTTCGCCGGAACCTGGACGCTTGATAAGAGCAAGAGCCAGGGTCTCAATCCACGTTGGCAAAATGCCGAGAGTGTGACATGGAATGTCACTCAGACAGACAAAGAGATCACGATCGAGGAGAAAGTGACTGGTGGTGGTGGCGGTCCCGGTGGCCCCGGCGGTCCTCCTGCCGCAGGCGCTCCTGCCGCAGGCGCTCCCCAGGGCGGTGGCCCAGGTGGTGGCGGTCGTGGTGGAATGATGGGTGGTCCGCGAACCTACAACCTCGACGGTAGTGAGACTACCGGAGACACGGGACGTGGAAAGTTTGTTCGCAAGGCGATTCTGTCGAGCGACAGTAAGACTCTGGAGTTGACTAGCAAGTCGACGTTCCAGGGACCGGATGGCGAAGTGACGGTAACCTCGAGCGACAAGCTCACGCTGTCAGCCGATGGCAAGACGTTGACCGTTGTTCGTCACTCTGAATCACCGCGCGGTCCGCAGGATTCGACGCTCGTTTTCACTAAGTAATTTCAGCTTTGTGATAGGTCCTATAATCCTATAGGACCTATTACAACCAATCTCGTGTGACGTCGCACCAGAGCGCGAGGCCGCGCCACTCATTGAACCTCGCGTAGTAGCGCGCGATCTTCTGGTCCTTTGCCTTCCGTCCTTTGTTCCTGAGTTCAAAAAATCGTGCACGCGTCCAGGAATCGAGAGCGAGCCCGTCATAACGTCCCAACAGCTTCAACAGATTCTCGGCGGCATAATCCCCGACGCCCTTCACGCCTTTCATTTGCTTCAGGAGATCACGCGTGGGGAGATCGCTGGAGAGCCATTCCTCGACGTTCAGCTCGCCTGAGGCCACGCGGTCGGCCAGCTCCTTAAGATAAGGCGCACGATAACCGGCCCGCACTTCGTCGGCAAAAAATTTCAACGGCATCGACGCCATGACCTCAGCTGTAGGAAACGTTCGTCGCGCGTCATCGGTCTCGCGGCCAAGATTGTCAACCAGGCCATGCACCATCTTCAGCGTCAGCGCCCAGGAGCAGTTGGTCGTGCAGATCATCTTGACCAAATCTTCAAAGACGGTGGGCGAACGTAGCAGTCTTCCGGCGCCTTGTTTTCCGATCCAGGAAAACTCCGGATCAGCCGCGGTCGCGAGGTAGAAGGGTTCCAGGTCGTCGTCGAGCCGGAGTATGTGGCGGGCGTCCCGCCGGACGATAGTTGGTATAGCTCTAACCGCGGGCCGAGTCGTCCGCACCCGAACCCCGTTCTTGCGCTCGCTGAGCAAGATAGTTACCGGCGGTTCGGGTCCGAGGTCGATGACGCGCGACAACTCCCATTTGTCGGTATCGAGGCCAAACGGAGGCAATTGATACCAGCCGTGGCTGGCGACGGTTCGGCGGAAGCTGAAGTTCGAAGGGGTTGGTATTTTTAGGTCCATTGGTGGTGGACATTCTAGCAATTTGCGACCTTGTATGGTTCACGTTCGGTCAAGCTGAAACTTGACACTTCGGCACTCAGGGAATAGACTGAGCGGACTTGAAAAAACAGTGTGTGGAAGGCTGCACTCCTCGGTTCCTAACACTTGGAGCCTATGAGGAGAGAGAGATCAACTACTAGACCTCCAGCAGTACTCCGGTGTCGTACGCACCGCTTCCGAAAACAAGTGAAGCCGGAGCTTTCCGGCGAAGGTTCGTCGCCCCACAGGGCAGCTAGCAGGGCACCCGGTGGGGCGAAACCGTATTTGCGGATCAGACGGATTTTTTAAGAGATCAGCGCCGATCGGTTTTCAAAATCCGTCAGATCCGTGTTACCTCTTACCTTACATAAATCGGATTCGAGATTATCCAGAGCCGGTTTCCAAGCTGGGGGAGGTAAACCTCGGCGCGGTAAACACCGGGCTCTACTACTGTGAATTCTCTGGTTGTAATCCCAGTCTCATGCAGAATTACTGACCCGTCTTTGTAAATCATGATCGTGCTGCGTACCGGCGTCTGAATTTTCAACTGCCTCTCCGTTCCCAACTTAATCTCATCACCCTGTATAGAATACTGATCCCCGAACGCAAAGCCTGATGAATCACTAAGAAAGTCAAAACCGATAAAGCAATGACCCGCCCGTATTGCTTCAATCAAACTCGTCTCATCGAGCGGCTTGTTCTGGTCGATCAATACGTGCAGCCGGACGAGGCGAAAGCTTACTTCGTAAGGATCGAGTTGGATGCCGAGCAGCTTCTTTCCCGAGCTGTCATTCAGACTCGCACCGATATTGGCGTGGGCATCGTTGCCGCCCGTTGCCGTTAGTCTCGCCCGAGTTAACGCCTGGTCCCACTTCTTCAGATTCTCATCCGGTCGCTGGAAATAATGAGCGAAGATTAAATCCGGGTAAGCGCGTTGCGACCACAGCACGTCGAAGAAAGCAACGACCGGATTGGCTTGTTTCGCGTTCGTAAAGACGTTGTAAACCTCAACGCCGTTGATTCGAGCAGTGTCCCAGTTCTTGAACTCCTGCGGGTAAGCAATAATGGAAACGTCGCCCGGAAGAACGAGTGACCGATCGCCATTCTCAGCGCTCACTTCATTCCCATTGATAAAGAGCACTCCACCATGCATTCCCTTCAGCGTCATCGCCGCAGTGTCAAAATCTTTTTCCGTATGCTCCGTCATGATCACAAACTGCAACTGATTCGCTTGAGCCGCGGAAATGATGTCGCTGAACGTTCCGGCACTGTGCCCGCCGAGAAACGAATGCACATGGACCACGCCTTTGTACTCTTTGAAGCCGTTAGATTCGGCGGGCACGCGCTGCGTGTTGAGTTGTTGAATGGCGCTGCTCAGGCGGCGAAGTTTGAACCGGCGATAAGCAAAAGGAATCTGCGAGAGAAGCAGAAGGACGGGAAAGATCAGAAGAATGAACTTCTTCTTCGAGCGCATTAGTCGATGAAGTCCACAGAGGCAATGTGCTGGGTGATGCTCCTGCCGAATTCCGCGACTTTGACGTGTTCCGGATGAACCGTGTAGGCGTCGAGGGCCGCCCGATCTTCGAAGAAGGCCACGAGGCCTGTGTCGTACGAGCGCGGCAGAAAGAGTGTGTCCGAGCCAACTGACAAACTCTGAATTTCCGGGATCAGGTTTTTCAGATTACGTAACAGGTTCACATGCTCTTCGCGTGCGAACCGTTCGACGTCGTCGCGATATTTCCAGATAACGATATGTGTCAGCATAGCCACAGAATGCACAAAACGCACAAAAAGCACAAAAAGAATCTAAGTCAGCTTCAAGCTGACTTTAAAGAAATGCACCAAGCCCAGCTTCAAGCCACTTTTGTGCTTTTTGTGACCTTTTGTGCTTTTTGTGGCCTTAGAAGCTGAAGCGCACTCTCAAGTTGATTACGCGATTGCCGCCCGATCCACCTCCGGGACCGAAGAAGAAGTTATTTGAACCCGACGGAGATTTCAAGAAGAACGGTGAGGTCATGTTTCCGACGGGATTACCTCTGTTCGTTCGATTGAAGACGTTGGTGGTATTCACCGAGAAGGTAAGCGAGTAAGGTCGCTGGACTGGCTGCTTTGCCGGAGGCTTTTGATCTTTAGTCGCGTCCGTTGTTTTTGGCGCGCCGGGTGGCGGCGCTTTGGGTTCGATCGCTTTTCCAAACTTGAACGTTTTGCTCATGCTCATGTTCACGGAAACGAAGCCTGGTCCACGGCCAAAGTTTCGCGGAATGATCGTCTGTCCGGGTGAAGGTGTCGGATCAAAAGCTCCGAGCGGCGTAACAATAACTCCGGGCTCATTCAGATCAGTGGCAAACGCAGGACGTTCGCTGAAGTATGTGTCGCCGTTAGTGTCGCGGCCGGTGGTGATGTTGAAAGGATAACCGGAGTTGGCAATCATAAACATGTTCAAGTTGATTCCATGCGGGGCTGAGTAACTGCCGCCACCATACATAAAATTCAAACTGCTGAACGGACCTCGCGCATACTCTCGGCTGAAATCGTAAGCATCGACGGGCGAACCACTCTGACCACTATCAGTACTCCTGCTCTTGTTCAGATTGTAGCCACCCCAGAACTGCAATACTTTCTTCAATGTTCCGTTTATGTTGACGCTCAGAGTGTTGGATACCGAACGACCGGTTGATTGATACTGGAGAACGTTACCCGCATCCGCGCCGAGCGGACGCACGCCACTGTTCGGCACGCCTGGAATGAAAGTGCCGCCGAGCGGCGCGTTGATATTGACCAGACGCTGTGTGCGAGCGGCGCGACCGTGCATATACGTGAGTGAGAGTTTCACATTTGCAGGAAGCGATCGCTCAACGGTGAACATAAACCGTAGTTGGCGCGACGTGTGTAGATCGTCCGAGATCACACGACGTATCTGTGGCTGTGCAAAGGCATCGAGAGCTTCGATCTCCGGCACGACCGGAAACAAGTCCAACACCACGGGATTGGTGACGAGAAACTGTTGTTGATTGGTCCCGTTGAAACGCGTGGCCGCAAGGGTAACGTCTTCAGAGGTGCGCGAGTAGAAAATTCCTACGCCACCGCGAAAGACGGTCTTGGGTGGACCAGCGGGAGCAGCAGGAGCAGGCGCCGCCGCAGCAGGCGTCGCTGCGGCGCCGGTTGTTGGTGTTGTCGCAGGTTTGGGAGCAGCGTTGGGTGCTGCCGCTTTCTTGTGTCCGAAAACAGGCGACCATGCGAATGCGATGCGTGGGGCGAAGTTATAATTGCTGTCGATATTGCTCTGGTTCTCGTAACGGAACCCGGGTGACAACGTAAAGTTGGGTCGCACCTTCCATTCGTCCTGCATGTAAACGGCAACGTCCGTCTGTTTCACGATTGCTTCGGGATTCCCGCCGGCACGAGAAAACTGGGTGGCGCCGCCGCCGAGCAATCGAATTCCCGCGGGACTCATTCCCGCCCGCGCAAACGCTATCGTACGTCGATAACGTTCCAGACTGCTTAGCTCCTCGATCACCGGTTGATTATTCACCAGCACTACCTGATCGTTTTCGTCGAGTCGTGGACCAGGACCACCGCCGAACGTGTAAGTGCCGCCGAAGTTGCCGGGCGAAACACTATCGACCTTCACATGACGCAAGCGCCCGCCTATCTTCAGAAAGTGATTGCCGTGGGTCCAGGAAGTGAAGTTTGTAAGTTCATAACGATCCGTTTTGTTTGACGCTGAGCCGACCTGCGAACCACCACCGCTGAATGAGTCGAGCACGTTCAGCGCAAACGCGTCTGTAAGACTCGTCTGCTTGAACTTCCCGCTCGTGAACTGAAACCGTGTTTCGTTCACAGTCTTTTCATTGATGAGCGCGGTTTCGGTCAACTGTACGACTAAGTAGTCGCGCAGTCCGCGATACGCGCGGGAGGGTAAGGAGTAACCGCCGATGCCCTGCAAGTCCTGAGTCGTCCGGTTGTAGTTAAACCGGCCCACGATCGTGTGCACCTTGTTGATTTTGAAATCGAAACGACCGTTGCCGTAGTTGTTAACGTCGGGAGTGACGAACGATTCGTTGACTATCACCGGCTTCAACGTCACCGGATCGAGTATGGTCGCATTGACGACTGAGTTCGCATCGCTCGCGTAACGGCCGAAATAAATCGAGAACGACGCGCGTTTTGGAATCACTGGACCACTGAGACTGAAGTTGTAAGCACGTTGCTGATACGGAGCGCGCTTTGTCGTGAATGGGTTGCGGGAGTTCAGACTCTCATCGTTGAAGTCGAAAGAGAAGCCGCCATGCCACTTGTCTGCGCCCGGTTGCGTGAAAATCTCAATCCCATTCCAACCCGGAAACTCATTCTCAGCCGAGAACGGATTGTTGTTGATACGAACTTCTCGAATCGCTTCCTTGGGAGGAATCTGTCCGTTCGAAAACCCATCGACTTTGATCGACGCATTACCGCCCGCCTCGGGATCGGTCGGCCCTGCCATTGCTTGCAACGCGGATGCGAGCGCCTGTGGATCGTTTGGCAGTGCTTCGAGCTCTCGTCCACGCAGCACGAGGGCATTCTGGTTGTTGTCAGAGTCAGTGCTGATGTTGCGATCGTCAACTGTTACCTGTTGGTCTTCAAGGGCGACCTCGAGTTGCGCATTAAGCGTTTTGAGCTCGCGGGCTTGAATCTCGACAGATTTGTCTTCGAAGACACTGAACCCCGGCGAATCGATTCTGAGCTCATACTTCCCGGCTTCGACCCGTCGAAACTCGTAAACACCTGCGGAATTCGTGTTTGCAGTGGTGCTGACACCGCGCGCATTGCGCAGCGTCACCTTGGCTCCGACGACGAGACTGCCAAGCTGATCGGTAACCGTGCCTTTCAACGCACCGGTCGTTTGTTGACCGAGTGCGAAAGCTGCAACGCTGCAAAATAGAACTGCTCCAAACAGAACTCTGATCAGCATCGGGACGGTCCCTTTGTCCTTAGGAAGTGGGCCACAGATTTCACGGATTTAGGTACGGATTATCTGCGTGAATCTGTAGCTGAAAGATCTAATCATCCACGGTTAGTGAATGAAACAACCAAAAAGTTGCACGGACTTACACGTTAAGTTTTATTGAGAGTTGCAAAATTGCGACTAACTTTCGCCGCGAACGGCTTTGAGGTCTCTGATCAATTCGCCGATGGCGTCTTCGGCATACAACACTTTCCGCGCCCGCCACACGACGCGCGGTGGTTTCAGCGTTTCCGGTGAGCCCTTCACGATCACAAACAGCTCGCCGTACGGATAACGATTATTCAGAATCGTCCGAAATTCGACTACGTTGAAAAAGATCACGTAGTCCGCCTCCGACAACTCCTTTGCGGCCGCCAGACTCTTGTATTTGTGAATGTATTTGTTCAGCTTCCTGGCAAGTTGAGAATAGACCCAACGATAACGACCGGTAGGATTCGGATCGGCTTTCAAAACGTCATCGATGATGGCGCGCTCACGGTCAGAAGCGTCGAGCACGCGTGACTTGAACACGACCAGCAACGCGCTGTGCTTGTCGCGCACTTCTTCCAGCGAGTTGGCATCGTCGACAGGTGCCTGGGCCGTCGCAGAGAGACAGAGAACCAACAGAAGCAGGGTGGGGGTCAAAACTTTCATACTTCAGAAGCTTACTCTTACACAGCCTTCGTGGCGCTCTTCGGGGGATGAGGCACGGCCGCTACGTCGTCTTCGACGTTTGCTTCCTCGAGACCGAGGTGTGCAATCCCCTGGGCCGTCAGGGAGATATAGTCGTTGCCCTCAGTTGTATGACGCACGAGGAGACGTTCTGTTTTCTCGAGGTCTTCCAGTGCCCGAACCATGTCGGCATTCGCGTAGGTGCTTGTGCTGTCAAAAAGTTCCCTCGCCAGGATCCGTGTCTGCCCTTGTTCCCTAACGAAGCCTAATATGTAGCGCTCGATCTGTTTTAACCGCTGTTTGTCCATGCTTTACCCAAATGACGAAATTTCGGGGGATCGATTTCGACAGATTATGCTCCTAATTGTAGTAAACTGGCTACACCTCACCGCCCCGCCAAAGGAGAAATTCATGAGAAAGCTTCTCGTAGTCTGGCTTGTCTTAGCCTGTTTGGGCATAGCGGTTTTGTGGTCAGTGGCGTTAGGTGCTTCCGAAACCTTTGCGCTCGCTGATCGTGTGGGGGAGGGGAACGAACGCAGTTTCTTTGTACTGTCGACGTCGGCTGGTAACTATATCATCAGGCACGATGGTATGGGTGAGTTCACTTCACCAGCAGGGCTGCGACGCGTTTTCATGTTGAAGATTGGTGCGAAGGCACGGATCGATCGTGTTCACTTTCTCGAGCACCAGCGCGACTTGTTCTTGATGTACGAAGTGCATGACGCATCGTCGCAGTGGGCGTATCTCGTGCGCATGGAGCAGACGAAGCGAAAGGCGCGATGGATTACTGAGATTGATGGTGCTGGTTTAGAGGCACCGACGATTCAGGGTGAGGTGATCGGAATTAAAGACACTCAGTTTCGTATAACCGACGGTCAGGTTAGATAGGATTAACAAGATTTTCAGGATAAACAGGATATCTTGTAAATCATGAAAATCTTGACCATCCTTTAAACGACTACTTCCCCTTGACGCTCTGAGCTTTTGTGTAAGCCTTCAGATCCTTTATCGAGATTTTGATTAATTTTTTCAGCGTGGGGAGATGAATATCCGAGAGTCGTCTGATGTAGAGACACGACTTCCCGGTACTATGCTTACCGAGTTTCTCCATCATCTCAGTACGCTTCTCGAATCCGGGCGTGAGGTACAACGTCAAATCCTTCTTTCGTGGTGAGAAGGCAGCGATGGGCCAATCGCCTTCGTGACCGCTAGCATACTTGTAGCTCCAGCTACCAAACCCCACGATGCTCGGTCCCCACATCTTTGGTTTGTCACCCGTAATCTCTTCCATCATCTTCAAGACCGTAAAACAATCTTCGCGTCTCTCAGCCTCCGGAATGCGGTTCAGGAAATCTGAAACGCTCTCGTTTGTCGGTTTCGTCTTCGCTTCAGCCATCTATGACTCCTAACGTGTCGTCGGATATTTTATCCCCAACTGCTCGAGATACGTGTCGTACTTCGATGGGTTGTAATAATACTTCCTCATTCGCTCGCGATAAGTGTCCATCGTCCGTTGGTTCAACCACGTCGGCGGTTTGTCGTCCGGGCCGATTAGCGGTTGATACTTCGTATCCTTCGTCTGCACGTCACGAAAATACTTCCACGCTTCTGACACGAGCTCCGGCTTCGTCAACAGATCGAGAACGGTCATGGCTACGACCTTCGCGCCCGCAGTCACGCCTTTGTGTGCAATCGGAGTCGCCATCGCGATCGCATCGGTCCAATTGTGACCCGGCAGTCCGGGAATGTTCGACGGATATCGCAGCGAGACGGTTGGAACGTTCCACGAGACATCGCCGATATCGTCCGAGCCGCCACGTGTCTGTCCCTCGGCTGTCACCGGACCCGCGAGCGGCATCAAATTCGTTGCCAAGCCCTGTTCACGAGCTTTCAACTCTTTTTGCAGCGCCTTCGCGAGTGTTTGATCTGCGTCGCTCCATTGCGGCAGTCCGACTTGCTTGATGTTTTCGTACATCGCCTCCGCGACTGGTCGATTGAAATGTTGTGGCCATGCTGATCCAAGGACGCGCGACGTGACAGTCGTGTTGGTCATCATCGCTGCGCCCTGGGCCATGGAATCGCCGACCTCGCGCATCTGTTTGATGTGTTCGTAGTCGAGCTCGCGGAAGTAGTACCAAACACTCGCGACACGCGGCACGACGTTGGGCTGGTCACCACCATTCGTGATCACGTAATGAGATCGTTGTTGCAGACGCAGATGTTCGCGACGGAAATTCCATCCGATGTCCATCAGCTCAACTGCATCGAGCGCGCTGCGTCCCTGCCACGGCGCGCCTGCAGCGTGTGCGCTCTCGCCTTTGAAGGTGTACTCGACAGAGACGAGTCCCGTTGCGGACGATTGTCCCCACGACGTGTTGAGATTGTTGCCCACGTGTGTGAACAGCACCACGTCCACGTCTTTGAAAACCCCCGCGCGAACGAAGTAAGCCTTACCCGCGACGAGTTCTTCCGCGACGCCCGGCCAAACCTTGATCGTGCCGGGAAGTTTGTTGCGTTCCATCAGTCGCTTCACGGCGATTGCGGCAGTGATATTCAAAGGCACGCCGGAGTTGTGCCCTTCACCATGACCGGGAGCACCTTCGACTAAGGGATCGTGATACGCAACGCCGGGTTTTTGCGAAGCTTGTGGAATGCAATCGACGTCTGAGCCCAGGGCGATGACCGGCTTGCCCGTGCCCCACGAAGCGATCCATGCGGTGGGAATACCCGCGATGCCGTGTTCGATCTTGAAACCTTCTTTCTTGAGAATGCCGGTGAGGTACTTCGAAGTCTCAACCTCCTGAAACCCGAGTTCGCCAAAGCTGAAAACCATGTCGACCATGACTTGTGATTGCTTCGCCATGGCCGCCACGTCTGCGACGACTTGTGCTTTGTAATCATTAACCGGCGACGATGCTTGCTGCGGCTGTGTGCCGGTAAGCAGCGCGGCGAGGCAAAGCACGAACACCACTACTCGCAAGAGAGGTTTAGACATAATGGGCTCCTGATAATTTCCTCTACACAGAGAGTCTGAACTGTCTAATTTGGAGTGCGGCGGCCTGGCGCCGCTTTGTTATCGATATTGCGTGATCGAGGCCAAAGCGGCGCCAGGCCGCCGCACTCCAAATTGGCGTCCTGAATCTACGGCTACTACTGATCCCACTTGTACTTCTGATATTTGGGTTCGGCGTCAAGTTCGTATTTCTTGAGAAACTCCCACGCAGTTTGATTGAACTTCGACGCCTGATCGTAATACCAGTGATCGTGATTCTTAATCTCGACCAGGTCCACTGGGATCTCGGCCTTTTTCAAAGCATCTCTCGTCGCTTGCACGATCTTGAGCGGGAAGAACTCATCGCTGTCTCCGACCTGGATCGAAATCGGAATCTTTCGTTTCGCGAGGGCGATCAAATCCATGCCTTCGTCGTTCAGGGCGCCCGCGTGAATCGCCGTAGCCGCAAAGTACTGTGATTCCATCAACGACATATGCAGTGCAAACGACGCGCCCGCCGAGTGACCAAAGAGATACACGCGTCGCGGGTTGATCGGATATTTGGTTTTAAGTTCTTCGACCAGATCACGCAAGAAGTCTGGTCCATCCTGTGGTGATGACCAGCCGCGCAGGTTCGTAGCGTCCGGTCCCGCGAGGATAATGCCTTCCTTCCTGGCGTGGTCTTTCCACTTCTCGACGAGGTTTACACCGGTGCGGTTGGAGCCGTGCAGCATCACGATCAGTGGCGCGGAAGCTTTGACCGTTGATGGTACGTAGAGATAGTAAACTCGCGTCTTGCCGTTTGATGTCATCAATTCCTTTGTGATGTCGTCTTTTGCAAAAGCAGACGACCAGGCAGCGAGCAGGATTATGAACGTCAGTGGGAGGTGAAGTTTCATATATCTTTTAACCTCAAAAGGAAGAATTAGCCACAGATTACACGGATTACAGGGATAAGAAAAAGAAAAAAAGCGTGACCAGAAGGGAATAAAAATACGCGTTAAGGTATAGTGCTGAACTTTGTTTCATTGTCGTGCGGTGCGAATTGGCTTTGACGTATCAAAGTCCTCATACACCCATCTACCAGGAAATCTTTTCTTATCGAGGAGACCTCTCAATGAAGAGCATTATAGGCGCTTTCGTTCTGACGTTGTTTGTTGTGTGTCTTGCTTTGTCACACTCGGTTCTTGCCGGTGCTGAAGGATCTTCTGCCACCGGTAGTCTCAAGTTTGTGCTCGAAGACGGGGAAACAAGATTTGTTGAATTTGACGCGAAAGAAGGGGCTGACGGCCAGGCGACTGGTGAGTTGACCTTTAGTGATCCGGTTGCGATTCCGGTCGAAGATCCCGATTCGGAAACTCCCAAGAACCAGGGCGTGCTTGTGAAAGCCAAATTTGATTGCATGCACGTAATCGATAACAAGGCCGTAATCGGCGGCGAGATTTACGACTCAAATGTGAAGAGCAACATTGGGCAGCGCGTGCTGCTGGTGGTTGAAGATAACGGACTCGAAAAGGACAACTTCCTTTGGGGAATCTATCAGATGCCCGCAACAGGCTGGGTTCCGAAAGATGCTGAACTCGAAGATGACAAAGGCGCGGAACTGAAATGGATCGCGACCGATTTCGAGCGAGACGATGATAAGGGAATTCCTTCCGACATCAGCAAGGTCGTTACTTGTAAGAGCTTCCCCCTCGGCGCTTACGAATTTCCCGAGATCAAGGCCGCCGGCGGCGATCTGAAAGTTTCACAGAAATAGTTATCCACAGATTCCACAGATTACACGGAAAATACCTGTGTAATCTGTGGATGGTTCTCTATTTTTTGCGACCGACAGCGAAGAGACTTCCAGCAGAACGCACGTACATCACGCCATCCGAGAGCGCCGGAGTTGCCATTAGCAACTCGCCCATCGAGTTCGTCGCTATGTGATTAAACTTCTCACCCGCAGCAACGACCAGAATCTCGCCGTCTTCATTCGACAGGTAAATCTTCCCGTCAGAAGCTACAGGCGAGGCGCTGAATCCGCTGCCCACGAGCGGCAGACGTTGCCGGTAAAGCTCGTCGCCGGTTTTAAGATTGTAAGCGTCAAAGGTGCCGTTGTTCGCGAGCACGTAAAGAATACCGTTGTAAATCAACGGCGTCGGCATGTACGAACCGCGACCGGTGCGGCTCCAGACGACTGTGTCGCTGCTGGTTTTTCCTTCCGGCAACGTGAGATCGCCGCGCGCGCCTGCTTTGACGACGAAGATCGGTCGCTCTGGTCCACGACCACTCGCCACCACGAGCATGTCGTCTGCAAAGATCGGTGTCGGCGCAGTTATCTTTGAACTGCGTCCGAGTCGCCACAGTTCCTTGCCCGTGCGTGGATCGTAACCACGAATGAAGTTTGAGGCGTTCGCGATCAACTCCTCGCCTTTTGAAGTAGTTGCAACTGTCGGTGTACCCCACGAAGGAATCTCATCGCGTTTTGTTTTCCAGACCGCCTTACCAGTATTTGCGTCGAAAGCGATGAGGAACGAATCGGTCTGTGTGTCGCACTGGATTATCACCAGATCTTTCCAGATGATGGGCGAGCTGGCCGGACCCCATTCGTATGTGGGAATGTCGTAAGCGCCCATGTCCACGCGTCCCATGTTCACTTTCCATAGAAACTTGCCATTGACGTCGTATGCATAAACACCCTGCGATCCAAACCACGCGACGACGATGCGACCATCAGTTACGGGTGTCGCGTTCGCATACGTTGACTTGATGTGACGTTTCTCGATCGGCTCGCCCTGGTAAGCGACTTTTTCCCACAGAATCCTTCCGCTCTGTTTGTCGAGTGCATAGAGCATCCAGCGATGTGCAGAAGTGTCTTTCGACGCATCCCCATCTCCATATAAGCCTGGACGAAAAGTCGCTTTTGGATCGCTGCTGACTGCGGACGTTACGAATATTCGATTTCCCCAAACGACGGGACTCGAGTGTGCGAGCCCGGGAATCGACGTGCGCCAGAGGATGTTCTCGCCCGTCTTGCCGTTCCACTGATCCGGAAGGTTTTGTCCATCAGCAACACCCGAGGCGTTTCGGCCGCGAAATGACGGCCAGCTTCCTTTGTCAGTCGCAAACGGACGAGCAGGTGGACGTGCTGTGGCAACGTTGACGATCTCTCGTGGCGCAAGCTCGACTACTTCACTCGCAGGGATCCACATGCTGCGATCGACGATCATCCTGCGTGGCGTGCATTCATCCGCCACGAGTTCGAACGAAACACGATTGCCGTCGCTGTTGAAGCGATACGTACCCGCCTTATCACAGCCGCCTGGCCCACCGGACATTGCGAGTTCGATCTGGCCCGCGCCCAGGTCCTTCCAGCTTCCGTTCATCTTTGGCCAGCGATTGCCTTCGAGTGTTAATGTGCCGGCGGGATCAAAACGCGCGACAAAGACGCCGAATTTCAACGGGTGCGAAGGTATGGATGCTTTGCGATGTTTTTCGATGTACTTGCGTGCAAACTCATTCCAGTGTGGACTCTCGCGCAGGCCGATCTTCTTCGCTTCTTCCTCAGCATCGTCAACTTTCCAGCCATCACGCAGCACACGTCTGATCATCCAGAACGCACCCACACGAATCGCTGCGGTGCAATGAATAAACGCGGGACGATTTTCCGGATCGTCTGTGATCTTCAGAAACTCGGTGACCTGTTCTTCGTTTGGATTGCCGAAAACAACGGGGATGTTGAAGTAACGCAGGCCGAGTTCTTTGGCTTTTGCTTCTTCTTCGGCGGCGCGATGTTCGCTGGGTTGCCGCAGGTTGATGATTGCCTTAACGCCCTCGGCTTTCAGTTTTTCGAGATGTTCCAGTCTCGGCTGGCCACCGGTGCAGAAGTCTTTGTTGACACGAAGGAAGTTACGAATTTCGCCCGGATCCTGGGCCACGAACGCTAACAACAGGAGCGCCGCGATAAAGCTAGTCTTCATATGAGCCTCGGATTTTCACGGATTGATGACGGATTTACACCTGTGCTTTTATAACACTTGTGGGTTATGAGCGCGAAAAGGAAATAGTGTTTTGGCCGCTGTACGAAAGTCCAATCGTCAGCGTTCATGATTACTGCTGCCATATTGAACGCGGTGGGCCAGGCGCTGAAGAGGAGTCGGACGCGAATAACATCGTGCTCATGCGTCATGGCGCTTTTTCACGGCACTTTGAAAAAGCGCAGGAAGACCCGGCGAAGAACGCTGCATAAAACCTTTGGACAGGATTTACAGGATTGTTCAAGATTTACATGTAAATCCTGTTTAATCTTGTAAATCCTGTCCAACCTACCTCGTTAACTGGCGATACTTGATTCGGTGTGGTGTCTCAGCCGCCGCACCGAGTCTAGCCTTTCGGTCCACTTCGTAATCCGAGTAGTTCCCCTCAAACCAAACGACCTTGCTATCACCCTCGAACGCGAGAATGTGCGTCGCAATGCGATCGAGAAACCAGCGGTCGTGTGAAATCACCACCGCACACCCCGCAAAGTTCTCGAGCGCTTCTTCGAGCGCTCGCAGTGTGTTGACGTCGAGATCATTTGTCGGCTCGTCGAGCAACAACACGTTCGCGCCTTCCTTCAACATCTTCGCGAGATGCACACGATTGCGTTCGCCACCCGATAACATCCCGACTTTCTTCTGCTGGTCTGAACCGGAGAAGTTAAACCGCGCCACGTAAGCACGCGAGTTCACCTCGCGATTCCCGAGCTTGAGCATGTCTTCACCGCCGCTGATCTCCTCCCAGATCGACTTGTTCCCATCGAGCGTGCGACTCTGATCGACATAGGCGAGCACGACAGTTTCACCTTTGCGGATTGTGCCAGCGTCGGGTGGTTCCTGTTCTGTGATCATCCGAAACAGCGTGGTCTTGCCGGCGCCGTTTGGACCAATCACGCCGACGATGCCTCCCGGCGGCAAGGCGAAGTTCATGTCGTCGACAAGAAGGTTTTGGCCGTAGCCTTTGTTCACATGATCCGCTTCAATAACGACATTGCCGAGTCGTGGTCCGGGCGGGATATGAATCTCGAGATCCTCGCGACGTTTTTCATTCTCCTGGCGCAGGAGTTCTTCATAGGAATTGATCCTGGCTTTACCTTTTGCGTGACGAGCCTTGGGCGACATGCGAATCCATTCGAGCTCGCGTTGCAGTGTTTTCTGACGTTCACTTTCGGATTTCTCTTCGCGTCGCAATCGCTCCTGTTTCTGTTCGAGCCACGAGCTGTAGTTGCCCTTCCAGGGAATGCCTTCGCCGCGATCGAGTTCGAGAATCCAGCCGGCGACATTGTCGAGAAAATAGCGGTCGTGTGTGACGGCGATGATCGTTCCCGCATAACCCTGCAAGTGATGCTCGAGCCACGCGACTGATTCGGCGTCGAGATGATTTGTTGGTTCGTCGAGTAGAAGAATGTCGGGCTTCTGCAACAGCAAGCGACACAACGCGACACGGCGACGCTCACCGCCTGACAGAACTTTCACCGGTGTGTCCGGTGGCGGGCAACGCAGCGCGTCCATTGCCATTTCGAGTCGTGAATCGAGATCCCATGCGTCAAGCGCGTCGAGTTTCTCCTGCACTTCGCCCTGGCGTTCGAGTAGCGCGGACATCTCGTCGTCAGACATCTCTTCGCCGAACTTCGCGTTGATCTCGTCAAACTCTTTCAGCAGGTTTACGGTTTCCTGGACTGCTTCTTCAACGACTTCACGTACTGTGCGCGCATCGTCGATCAATGGTTCCTGTTCGAGAAAACCGACGGTGAAGCCGGGCGAGATAACTGTTTCGCCGTTGAAGTCCTTGTCGACGCCCGCGAGGATGCGGAGCAGGGAGGACTTGCCGGAGCCGTTCAGACCAATGACGCCGATCTTGGCGCCATAAAAGTATGAGAGATAAATGTCTTTGAGGACCGGCTTCTTGTCGTAAAACTTGCTGACGCCGACCATTGAATAGATGACTTTGTTTGGTTCTGTACTCATAAGTTCTCTACGAATGTCTCACGCAAAGCCGCAAAGGTGCAAAGCAAGACGCAAAGGAAACTGCGCCTTTGTTTTTTACTTTGCGTCTTTGCGTGAAACTTCTTTTATTGTTTTAAGAGTTCGCGTGCGTGGCGGCGGGCGCTGTCTGTAATCTCGGCGCCTGTGAGCATGCGCGCCAATTCCTCAACACGCCCGGCTTTATCCAACCGTCCAACACTAACCTGCGTCCGGCCCTTCAACGCTTCTTTCTGCACAACCAGATGACTATCCGCAAACCGCGCGATTTGTGGCTGGTGCGTGACGCATAGCACCTGATTCGTCTGCGCAAGCTTCTTGAGCTTAATGCCAACGGCCTCGCTGACCCGACCGCCAATACCCGTATCGATCTCATCAAACACGATCGTGCGTGGAAACTGCGATCCATTCGCCACCGTCTTCAGCACCAGCATGAGACGCGATGCTTCACCGCCAGATGCCACGCGCGCGAGTGGCTTAACCTCCTCGCCGACATTCGCAGAAAAGTAAAACTCGGTGTGATCGATGCCTTTCTGTCCGGCTGAATCGACACTGTCATTGACCTGCACCTGAAAACGCGCATTGTCGATCGCAACTTCCGCGATTCCTTTTTCCACCGCGTGCTCAAACTTCTTCGCCGCCCGCACGCGCTCTTTGTGCAACTTGCGCGCGAGATCCAGATATCGCTCACGAACTGCTACGAGCTCAGCGTTCAACTCTCGTTCACGTTCATCGGAGGTTTCGATCTGTCGCAGACGATCTTCTGAACGGGCCAGATGTTCGAGTGAAGCGGCGATCGATCCGCCGTATTTACGCTTGAGCCGCGAAATCTCAGCGAGTCGATCTTCAATCTCAGCCAGACGCGCCGGCGAGAATTCGAGTCGATCGGCGAAATCACGCAGTGAGAACGAAAGTTCCTCGAGCACAGCGCGCGCACTTTCCAATCCTTCCAGGTAATCGCGGAAGCTCGATTCGTATTCGGCGAGCTCTTCGACGTCTTTCAACGTCTGCCGAACTCGTGTCACTGCCGCGTCATCATCCTCATAGATGCGGCTGTAACTCGACTGGCAAAGTGTCGTCAGCTTTTCAACATTCGCGAGACGGCGACGCTCTTCTTCCAACTTCTCATCCTCGCCTGGTGACAACTGTGCGCGTTCAAGTTCAGCGATCTGAAACTTTAACGTATCGACGAGTTGAAACTTTTCTGCTTCGTCGTGACGCAAAGACTCGAGTTCTCGTCGCACCGCATTCCAACGCTGGTACGCCTCGGCGACTTCGCCACGCAACGCGCCATTCCCTGCGAAAGCGTCGAGTATTTCGAGATGTGTTTCCGGATTGAACAGCGTCTGCTGATCGCCCTGCCCGTGAATGTCGACGAGATACGGGCGCAGATCGCGCAACAACGACTGCGTTGCAAGTTGGTTGTTGATGAAGATCTTGTTGCGGCCGGTCGAAGACAGTTCGCGGCGAATTATTAGTTCGTTAGTTTGCTCGAGCCCTGAGTTTTCCAGGAGCAATTCGAGATCCGGATTCGACGCAACTGAGAAAAGCCCTTCAATCGATCCGCGTTCAGCCCCCGATTTCAGTAGTTCACTGGTGAACCTTGCACCGATCAGCACACCCAGCGCATCGACAATAATAGACTTCCCGGATCCAGTCTCCCCCGTCAACAGATTGAGCCCACTCTCAAACTCAACCTGCATATCATCGATTAAGGCTATGTTGGAGATGTTCAGGAACTGAAGCATCATCCACAGATTACGCAGATTTATGAGACAATCAAGCCCTCAAACCTAATTTCACCTTAGGAGACCAACTTTATGCGCGACCTCACACAGCGTGATCCTAGAACCTACAAGATAATTGGAGCTGCAATGGAAGTTCATAGGCAACTTGGTTGTGGCTTTCTCGAACCAGTCTATCAGGAAGCCTTCGCTCTGGAGTTAAAGGCTCGCGAAATCCCATACAGCCGGGAATTAAAATTTCCTGTTAGTTACAAAGGTCAGCGTCTGCAGAACCACTATCGGCCGGACTTTATTTGTTTTGATGAGGTAATCGTCGAATTGAAGGCGCTAGGTACAATTAGTCCTGTTGAAGAATCGCAACTCATCAACTATTTGAAAGTAACCGGCTACCACACTGGCTTGCTACTAAACTTTGGCGCTCGGAGCTTACAGCAACGCCGCTTCGTCTTAGGCTGATGAAGCGGCGTTACTGTTTCACAGATCTGTGTAATCTGTGGATGGATTTCCTCAGAAGGTATACCGCAGCGCGAACTGCATTACGCGGCCGGCTTTGGTTTCATTCAGTGGGGTTTGGGTTGAGGTGAATTTGCCAAATTCCTGACTCGGGTCGCCGCCGAGGTAGGGATCAGAGCCCAGACTCAGGTCGGCGATGGTTAGACCATCAAACCGCTGAGTGTTGGTGACATTGAACACCTCCCAACGGAACTGGAGCGAGTGGCCTTCCCACGGCATCTTGAACGACTTGTAAAGCCCCATGTCCAGAGCGATGTAGCCCGGAGCACGGAGAACATTTCTGTCGCCCACTTCGCCAGGTCGAGCCGATCTGAAGCTACGGTAAGCAGCAAGCCTGTCAGTAAAGATATTTGGCTTTCCTTCAAATCCATTCCCCGTCGGAGACGATTGAATGGGCTGAACTCGCGTGCCGTTAGATTGCAGGTTCCAGTTCGTGGCCCAAACACAGCAGTCAAACGGCGTCTGGATCGGGAGGCCACTATTCCAACGGAAGATCCCCGTCGTGGTCCAACCACCTAAGACTTTGTCTACCAGGTTGCTGGAGTTAGTCAGGAAACGCTTACTACGACCAAACGGAAGTCCGACCACCCAGTTCGCATTGATAATGTGACGGGCGTCGAAGTCCGAGCTGGAGTAGTTTTGTTCCGGGTCCAGTGCGTTGACGATGAACGCCGTGCCGTAGCTCGTAGAGTTCTGCAAACCGGAAACACTATCGAGCGAATGGCCGTAGGTGTAATTGAAGTCAAACGTCACGTCTTCACGCAGCCGCTGACGCAGGCTGAGTTGCAACGAGTTGTAGTTCGATCTCGCGAGAGTCCCGAACGCTGAGAGCGCTCCAAACTGCGGTTGATAGAACATGTTGTTGAACTTCGCTGGACCACCACCCTCCGGACAGGTCGTGCAGTCAGGACTGTCGTCCCAGAGCAACTGCAGGAACGTCCAATCTGAAACGGCACCGCCATTAAAAGGAGCATCCTCCGGCGCGATGAACGCGTAAGCGGCCTGCGTGTTGGTCAGAGCCGGATCACCCCACCAGTCAGTCATGTGCGGAAAGAGGTTGTTGAAGAACGCGATATCGGGAACGTCGGTCGGCAGCCGGCCTTGATTCCGGAAATCTATCAGCATGTTCATTGCCTGATAGAACGTCATCCCCGACTGTGGATCCCTGATGTTGTTGAGCTGCATGATGTCGCGCCCGGCGAGCAGCTTGCGCGCGAAACGTCCTACATAACTCGCCTCAAACGACAGTCCTTTACCGATTTCACGGCCGTAGGAGAAGTTGAAGCTGTAGTTGTAGGGCGTAGTTATACCCTGGTCCAACGACGTCTCGATGCGCTGCTCCTCATCTGCCGGAACGGTCAACGGGAAAGCCAACGATGTCGGGATTGGACTAGTCGCACTTGGAAACTCGAGCGCGCGAACGTTTGGATTGAAGCCGCCAAATTCGGGACCGAGTGCGCCTTCAACCACATCGTATGTATTGGCGTTGATGTTACGGGCGGAAGTGAAGCCCGCAAGGTTGTTGAGATCGAAGTTGACCGCGAGAGCGCTGCCAATACGATCGTACGTCATGCGAAAACCGCCACGAATTACACTCTTGCCGCTGCGTCCAAAGACCCTGCCAAAGGTGTTATCACCAAAGTCAGGCGACCATGCGAACGCGACGGACGGCGCCCAGTTGTTCCAATCCTGCTTGTAATAACCCGGTCCATTGTTGGCCTTGCCGCCGAGAATGAACGAGATTGGATCGGTGAAGGGAACGCCGGCATTTGAACTCGTGACTCGCTGGTTGAAGTATTCGGTCAAGTTTACGTTGGGCACGACCTGAATGCCGTTTCGTTCATAGACCGGTGTTGAAGTAGACCAGCGGATGCCGTAGTTCAGAGTGAAATTCGGACGCATGCGCCACGAATCCTGGAAGTAGCCTTCGTACTCTTCAGTAGCGAATGAACGCTGGGTTGGAGTGCCCACGGATTGCAGTTGCCCGCTCGCGTCGTAAACGAGATTCGCGTTGTACTGCGAGTACCGGCCAATCACTGACGCGAGGGCGTCGCGAAGATCGGTTTGACTCTCGAAGTCGTCGAACGGATCTGTAAGCACTTCGCCCGATGCGTTGTAGAACGACGGATTGATAATCGCCTGATCGTATGATGCGCCGAGCGAATTGCGGTGGTTGCGAATCAGACGAATGTTGGCGCCGAATCCAAAGGTGTGATTCCCGCGCACCCAGGAAACGTCGTCCACAAAATTATGAACCGGCGTGGTGCGTCGCAGCGTGCGCTGGAACGATGCGGGCGAAAAGATGAAACGGAAGTTAACTCGGTTCTCTTCCGAATCACCGTTCTGTGTGAATGCTGAGCGAGTAAAACCGTAGTTGAAACGGTTGACGATCGCGTTATTCAGAGTCCAGATGTGACCCATCGCCAGTCCTTTTGGATGGTTCCAGGTGGTGAGTGGTGGAGTATCGGGAAAGCACTGAATGTTGTCGCCTGCGGTGCTGCAGTCTGAAGCAAAGTAGACAGCACGCGTGACGAGGTCGTTCTGATAATTGCCACGAACGAATAACGTCTGGCTGTTCGTGAGATTGAAGTCGAGCCGAGCGATGTACGTGTTCAACTCTGTCGGCGTGCGCGCATTGAAGCGGAAGCCGCCCGTATTCAGTCCGTCCCCAACAGTCGTATCGTTTGCCGGGTATCGTTGCGCCGCCGCGGCCAGCGTCTGGAGCGCGAGCGGATTTATGCCAGGACCGGCATCATCATTGAACGATTGGTACGCAGCCTGGATCTCGGCGGACGTAAGACAGTTCACACCGGACGGCGTGCCGGCCGGACAACCCGGATCGCTGTCGCCACTGTGAGTGCGATAGCGAACGATGCCCTGGCCCAATGTCGGGAGTGGAACTTCGCGCACGACCGACGTCGCCGTCGCTTCACGAAACCCCTCGTAGTTGAAGAAGAAGAATGCGCGATCTTTCTTGATTGGACCACCGACCGAACCGCCGAAGATGTTTCTCAACAACTGCGGACGTTCGACGCCGGCAGCGTTATTAAAGAAGTCGTTTGCAGTCGTGACGGTGTTGCGATGTGTTTCAAACAGCGAGCCGTGCCACTCATTGGATCCTGAGCGGGTTACGAGTGAAACCTGCGCGCCGGATGAACGGCCCTGTTCCGCGTTTGGATTTGTTGTCGTCACGCGAAACTCCTGCAACGAGTCGCGCGTCACTCTCAACACGCTGGCAAATGCCTCGTCCGTGATCACGTCGAGGCCGTCCTGCTGCTCGTTCACGTCGACGCCGTCAAGCGTGATGTTCGATTGATCGGCACGGCCGCCATTCACGTAACCGGCACGACTGACACCGGGTTGCAGCGACAGCAGACCGACGACGTTATTGGCGTTCAGCGGCAATTCAACTATGCGCTTGCGCTCGAATGAATTACCCATCGTTGCGTCACTCGTGTTGATTGCTGCCTCTGAGGTTGACGTAACGTCGACTGTTTCAGAGACCGCACCGATCTCGAGTTGCACATCTCTGACTGTCGGTGTGTCGACGAGTGCGACGAGACCTGAAGCGGATGCGGTTTTGAAACCTGGCGCGGACACGTCGAGCCGGTATGTGCCGGGCGGGATGGCATTGAAGACGTACGCGCCGTCCTGGTTAGTTTGTTGTGTACGTGTAAAGTTGCGTGCGGTATCTGTGAGCGTGACGGTTGCACCGCTCACGAGATTGCCCTGGGGATCGTTCACTGTGCCGCGAACAGTAGTGCCGCCTGCCTGAGCAAAACTGGTCACAGCGAACAGCGTTATCACTAGCAACGAAGCTAGAGAAAAACTTCCAATTCTAAGTTTGCTCATATACAAATCTCCCTGATTCCTTACTCTCGGGTCGGGCTTTCAACGGATTGTTAGATCGATCGTTAGCTTTTCGTAACGTTGATCGAAGATTATTTGGGGAGAGACTTCGCTTTGTGGCGATGCAGATATTGTTCCAATCGCAAAAACCAAGTAATCAATGGTTATCGCTAAAGGTATATCCAGAGATCGAATTCAAAAACTCAATACTGTTGCCGATTTTGAACTGCGAAGTTTTGGAGCGTTTTGCAACGCGTTGGATCATCCACAGATTACACAGATCTTTTTAATATAATCTGCGTAATCTGTGGTTGGACTTGGAGATCGATGTGGCTATTAATCCGATAGATATCTTCCTTGTGATCGTGATCCTGTTGAGCGTGCTCAATGGGTATCGACGCGGGTTTGTTCACGGCGTGCTCGACCTTGCGGGCTGGATGCTGAGCGTGCTTGCGGGGTTGCGTTATTACCAGCCAGTTGCACAGTGGCTGGGACCGCGGATTGATCTGTGGTCTGAGGTTTGGGATCAGCCGGTTGCTTTTGTTCTGGTCGCGCTGGTCGTGGGTGTGGCTGTTCAGATCATCGGCTACCTGCTGCTGAGACATTTACCGGAAGACATTCACGAGCGGCGCGTCAATCAACTCTTTGGCATGGTCCCGGGTTTTGTGAATGGACTGATCGTCGCCGCGATCCTCTCGGCGCTGCTTCTTGCAATCCCTTTGAGTGAAGGCCTGAGTGAGCGCACGCGCAACAGCGCGCTCGTGAATCGCCTCGGGGTTTACGCCGAGCAACTCGAGGGGCAGCTCCGGCCCGTCTTTGGTGAAGCAATTGCGCGCACGATGAATCTGTTGACGATTCGTCCTGATTCAGACGAGCGCGTCACGCTTCCATTCAAAGTTGAAAACACGAAACCGCGGCCCGACCTCGAAAAACAAATGTTGGACCTCGTCAATCAGGAGCGACACACCGCAGGTCTACCTCCGCTGCAAGCTGATCCTGAGTTAACGGAAGTTGCGCGCAAGCATTCGGCGGACATGTTTGCACGTGGCTACTTCGCGCACGACACACCCGATGGACTTTCTCCATTCGATCGCATGCGCGACGCGAACGTCCGCTTCCTTACTGCGGGCGAGAACCTCGCGCTCGCACCAACGCTTCAGATCGCGCACACGGGCCTGATGAACTCTCCCGGTCACCGTGCGAATATTCTGCGTCGCGAATTCGGGCGCGTGGGAATTGGTGTGATGGATGGTGGGATGCGTGGGTTGATGGTGAGCCAGGAGTTCCGCAACTGAATTTAGCCGCAAATCCGCGGCACAACATCAAAGTTCAACTTCTGCACGCCGCGAATCACTGTCACGGGCGTCGGCTTTCCGATACGTTCGTCAGTCAGCAACTTGTGCAGATCGTCAATACCGCGAATCGGCTGTCCGTCGAACTCGACGACAAGATCACCCGCAAGCAGCCCCGCTTCTCGCGCGGCACTCGTCTCGCCATTCGTCTCAAACGAAACAACCAGCACGCCAGTCTCGACAGGTAATTGATAGAACCGAACAATCCGACGCGGGATCGGTACGTTCTGCCCGGCCACGCCAATGTAACTGCGACTGATCTTTCCATCACGAATCAATCGTCCGGCCACAAACTTTGCCGTATCGATTGACGTCGCAAAACAAATCCCCTGCGCCGGAAGAATCGTAGCAGTGTTGACGCCGATCACTTCGCCGCGAGAATTGACGAGCGGACCTCCTGAGTTTCCCGGATTCAACGCTGCGTCTGTTTGGATCACGCCATCCATCAACCGCCCCGACTGTGCTCGCAGCGATCGTCCCAGCGCGCTGACTACACCGGCGGTCACTGAATACTGGAAGCCGTACGGATTTCCGATCGCGATTACGAGTTGGCCGACGCGAATCGATAGCGAGTCGCCGAGTTGAGCCGGCACGAGGTTTGGCGCCGTGATGCGAATGACGGCGAGATCGGTGTCCGGATCGTCGCCAATCAACTGCGCCTGGAACCGACGACCATCCATCAAAGTGACGTCGATCTTCGACGCGCCGTGTACGACGTGGCTGTTAGTGAGAATGAAACCATCCGGTGTGAAGACGAAACCCGATCCGCTGCCCGTTACTTCGTTCGGACCCGGACGACCCTGGCGCCGTTGATTCGACCGTGCTGTTACCTGAATATAAACAACCGATGGACTTACTTTCTCCGCGGCTTCAATAACCGCACGCGAATACGCATCGAGCACCTCTCCTTCATTATTAATCTCTCTTGCAACTGCGTACTTCATTTGTATCTCCTGATCTAATTGTCCGTCTGGGGTAATTAGATCATACGACTTCCTGTCAAGCGCTGCTCTTTTTGTGCCTTTTGTGCCTTTTTGTGGCTAACTACCGTGGCACTTTTTGTACTTCTTCCCGGACCCGCATGGGCAAGGATCATTGCGGCCCGGCTTGGGCGTCTCGTACCTCACCGTCGGGTTCTTCAAGTCGTCACCAGTCACAAACCGCCATTGCCCGTCTTCACGTTCAAACAGACTCTTCTCACGATGCGTATGATCCTCGCCCTTCTGTGTAAACCGAGCCTCAAACGACACAAAAGATTTGTTTTCATTTACATCCTTGGTCTCGAGGATCTCGAGTCCACGCCAGATCGATGTTTCCGACCACTCGCGTACAAAGTCGAGATCGATCTCTTTGCGCGTGCGCGAATGAGTCGAGGAGACGATGAAGTCGATCGCGTGGGTCACAAAAGCCGAGTAGCGTGCGCGCATCAACTCCTCGGCTCTTTGGCTCTCTCGCGTGCCATCGATGATGGGCCCGCAACAATCGGCAAAGTCAGAACCGGACCCACACGGGCAGGCTTGAATATTTTCCGTCATGGCTACAGCTTACCCCGTTTTGCAGATTACGCGGACTGAAAACTGGTGCTATGATGCGCTTCAATTTGGAGGACCGGACCATGCTGACTGCCCAAAATGGCCGAACTGGTCGTCTCACACTATTCCTCGTTTTACTTACCGCGATGATTTCATTCGCGCTGCTCGACTCGCCGCGCATATCGGCCCAGGACCCGACGTTCGAAGATGAGCTCGACGAGGGCAGGCGCCTCTTTCGCCAGCGGAAGTACGACGACGCCCTGAAGAGTTTTAAGCGCGCGAACGAGATGCGGGATAAAAAGTGTGGCGAGTGTTACAGCTGGATGTCGGAAACATATCTGATGTTGGAAGCTTACAAGAATGTGATTGACGCCGCTGACAGGGTGTTTGAATTCGCGGGCGGCGACAATCAGTTGCTGCTGAAGGCGTACAACAACAAGGGCCTCGCACTACAGGCGTCGGCAGATAAGAAGGACCAAAAGAAGCTGGCGGCTGCGGAAGCTGTGTTTCGTCAGGGCTTAGCTATTCCGGGTGCGTCGCCGATACTTCAATACAACCTCGGCGTTGTCCTGATGCAGTTGAATCGCGACGACGAAGGTGTTGCGGCGATGAAGGAATATCTCAAGTTGGTACCAAGAGGCGGCTTCAGCGACATGGCACGAAAGCTCGCGGAGAATCCACGTCGTTCTCGTGAGAACTATGCTCCTGATTTTTCATTCACTTCGCTCCAGGGAGAGTACATATCGCTTGACGATCTAAAGGGTAAGGTAGTGCTCCTGGATTTCTGGGGCACCTGGTGTCCTCCGTGTGTAGAGTCTGTTCCGGACCTCCGCAACCTGAATAAAAAATATTCCAAGGAACCGTCGTTTGTGTTGATTGGAATCAGCTCCGATGGCGACGAGCAGACATGGCGCGAGTTCACTGAAAAGAACCGGATGACGTGGCCTCAGTACCGCGACAAGGATCGAAAGATCCTGAGCGCATTCAACATACGCGCCTATCCCACCTACATCATCATCGATCACGAAGGGATCGTGCGTTATCAGACTACGGGCTTTAGTTGGACGCGAGCAGGAAATCTCGACGACGCGATTAGAAAGTATGTGAAGGTCGTGGCGAAAAGTCAGGAAGCGCGGTGACGCGGATTTGCGCGGATTGGGGAACGGATTTAGTTCGAGGTGCTGAGTTTGCCGATGGAACCTTTCGCGCCGGCTCCCCAGCCGGTTTGTTTACCGCGCACGAAGCTGAATGTATCAAAGCCGGGACCGTTGACGGTGGTCCAGGTGCGGCCGTCGTCCGTTGAGTAGTCGCCGCCGGATGGGCCAATCGCGATCAGACTCTTACTTCCAGGAACATAAGCTACGACAGATCGAAAGCCTGACAGGCCTTTGACGAGCGTCCACGTGATGCCGCCGTCATTTGTGACTGCCAGGTTGTCGACTGCCTCTAATTCGTTTCTGTAATCCCCGCCTGCTATGACGCCATGCTTCGCATCGCGGAAAGCGATCGAAAAGATTCCGGACGATTGTCCCGAGGCGAGTGGCGTATCTGCGACTTGCCATGAGCGGCCGCCGTCGGAGGTTCGCAGGACGCGTGATTTAGCCGCGGCGCCCGTGCCGATCCAGGCGTGCGACTTGCCGAACAGCGCGATGTTGGTACCGCTCGCGGCAAACGCCCCTTCGTTTTCCTGTGCCGGCGGGAGATTCTCAGATGGAGCGCGTGACCACGTGTTTCCACCGTCAGCCGTCGTCAATATGTAGAATTGTTTATCGACTGAATCGCCGAATACGATGCCGTGGTTTGCGTCCCAGAACGACATTGCATCGAGGAATGCCTTCTCGTCGTCGTTCTTGAATTGTAGTTTCCACGTTTTTCCTGCGTCAGTAGTTTTATAAATTCGAGAAGCGGGCCCGTTGCCGATACTGAGTATGTACGCGATTTGAGCATCGATCGCATCGACGTCCCGGAAGTCGAGTGTCTCATCGGTGACGGTGAGTTTCTGCCACGTCTGACCACCATCAGTCGTCCTCAGCACCGTCGACGCCGAACCACTCGCCCACGCCACGCGTTCACTCACCGCACTAACACCACGCAATCGCGCCGTGACACCACTCGTTTGCGTGGTCCAGGTTGGTGTGGCAAGCATAATTATGGTGAAAAGTACGGCAAGAGTCTTCATACGTGGGTTAGAAACTCCTCATCAGCTTCGGCGCTTTCCAAACACGCGCGACATAAACAGCCGTTGTATTTGGCTCTTAGTGCTTGCAGCTTTTCTGCGCTGACTTTGACTTCGCTGCACCAACAACCGTTCAAGCTGATCTCACAGGCGAACGCTTGTCCACACGCGGGGCACTGTTGCGCGCGGTTGAGTGTCGGAAGAACTCTGCTTATTAACGTAGGCAACTTCATTGTATTTACGCAGCGGGTTTGTGAATTCTATCGACCGGAGTAGTATTTGGACAAGATGAAAACTATCGGAATCGTAGCGCATAGCGCCGAAGGCGCCGCACTCTGTTTCCTAACCGCATGCCACGAAGGATCTTCACTCCTTGGCCCACACATGTATCCGAACATCGTCATGAGCGCGGTGCCGATGGCGCTGAGTCTGCCGGGTTGGGAGGCAAATGATCACGCTGCGGTTGGCAAATTCTTAGCGCAAGGCGTGCAGACAGTCTCTGAGGGTGGTGCTGACTTTTTCGTCTGCCCTGACAACACGGCTCACATCGTGCTGGAAAAGATCGCTGGTGATCTGCCATTGCCGGGTTTGCACATCGCGGAGGTAGTTTGCAGCGAAATTAGTAAGCAAGGTTGGAAGCAGATCGGATTGCTGGGCACCCGTTGGACCATGACTGGACCGGTCTATAGGTCCGCGTTGGAAAAACGCGACTGCGAACTCCTGGTTCCCGACGAACCGACGAGAGAGCGACTAAATGCAGCAATCTTTGACGAGCTGTGCATGGGAGTCTTCAATACAACCACGACTAACTACTTCTTACGAGCAATAGACGATCTTAAATCCAGAGGCGCCCAGTGCGTGATCCTCGGTTGCACAGAGATCCCACTGATCGTCACGCCGGACAATTCCGCGTTGCCAACACTTGATTCAACACGACTCCTCGCGAAGTATGCGGTTCGCGAAGCGATCAGTGATCGACCCCTCACAAAGACTGGTTGGCTCCCAGTTTCTTAACGACAGGTGAGAGTGTGGGGAAATTGAAAAATTTTTAGCCACAGATGGACACGGATAAACGCGGATTACATTTTCAATCTGTGTTCATCCGTGTAATCTGTGGCTAAGTTCTCTATGATCGGGCAACTCTTCCTCCATTATCGTGTTGTCGAAAAAATCGGCGAAGGCGGCCAGGGCACCGTTTACAGAGTTATCGATACGTCGCTCGATCGCCCGGCAGTGATCAAGGTGCTGCCGCCCGACCTCACTGACAGCGCTTCCAATCTCGCGCGCTTCGAACGCGAAGCGAAGCTGGCGTCTTCTTTAGACCATCCAAACATCTGCACGATCTTTGGTCTGCATAAAGTGGGCGATATTCATTTCATCGCGATGCAGTACGTCGAAGGACGGAATGTGCGGCAGCTCGTCAACGGACAACCACTCGATCTACGCCAGGCACTCTCGATTGCAATTCAGGTTACTGACGCGCTCGCCGCGGCGCACAGTCGTGGCATCGCACATCGCGATATCAAAGCGCGAAACGTGATGGTTACACGTTCCGGAACAGTGAAGGTGCTCGACTTTGGTCTCGCAAAGTTGATTGAGAGTCCCCACACAGGCTCGAGTGATCCACAACTCACTGAAGTCGGAGTGCCGTATGGGACGTCTACGTACGCCGCGCCCGAGCAGGCACAGGGACTGAAAGCCGATCATCGTGCAGACATTTTTTCAACAGGCGTGTTGCTCTACGAAATGCTGGTTGGTACGTGGCCGTTTCGTGGGAAGACAGCGTTGGACGTGCGCTATGCAGTGGTCTATCACCAGCCAAAGTCGATCGTCGAAGCGAGAGGTGACGATTCACCGGTGTTGCGTCGTATTCAGGAGATACTCGACAAAGCACTCGAGAAAGCTCCTGAGGATCGTTACCAGAAGATCGAAGACATGCGCGCCGATCTTCAGGAGGTGTTGCGCGAGATCGATGTCGATATGAGTGTTGGTAACACGTTGACTGACGCTCCACTCGCAGCCGCGGCACGTTGGAGGGAACCTCAACCAACAGTCTTTTGGACCACGCCGCGCAAGCTCATCGCTGCACTTGGATTGGTGTTGATCGTCGCGCTCGCGTTTTTTGCTTTTCGGCCCAACCGTCAGGCTGTTGAAGCTGATCCAGGTATCAATTCGCTGGCGGTCCTGCCGTTCACGAACAGCGATCCCAATAGTGAATATCTTTCCGACGGAATAACCGAAAGCCTGATCGATAGTCTTTCGAGAGTTCCAAATCTGAAAGTTAAATCACGCAGCACCGTCTTTCACTACAAGGGCCGCGAGACCGATCCGAAGAAGATCGGCCGTGAGCTTGGCGTGCATGCACTGCTCTCCGGTAGCGTGTCGCAGGTTGGCGATGACTTGTCGGTGAGTGTTGAGTTGATCGACGTACGCGACGACAGTCACATCTGGGGAGAACGTTACGGTCGCAAAGTTTCAGAAGTCGTTGCCCTCCCGCAGCAGATTTCGCGCGACGTATCGCAGCGATTGCGTTCGCGTACGGAGAACATGGACCACGCGCAGCTGACGAGAAACTATTCGCCCGACTCCGAGGCGTATCGTCTCTACCTGCAAGGTCGTTACAACTGGAACAAGCGAACGGTCGAAGGGTTGCGGAGTGGGATCGACTACTTCGGCAAGGCGATCTTGCGGGACCAGGATTATGCGCTTGCCTACGCCGGACTCGCGGACTGTTATCTGCTGCTCAACGTATACAACGTGGCCTCGGCTGACGAGTCGTTTCCAAAAGCTGAAGCCGCCTCACGAAAAGCGTTGTCGATCAATGAGAGTTTAGCCGAAGCTCATACATCGCTCGGGTTTGTAAGTTATCGTTACGACCTGAGGTGGGCCGAAGCAGAGCAACATTTCAAAAAAGCGATCACGCTCAATCCAAACTATGCGACCGCGCATCAGTGGTACGCGAGTTATCTCGCCGCAGTCGGACGACTGGATGAAGCCGTAGTCGAAGCTAAGACGGCCCACGAGCTTGAGCCGTTTTCGCTCACGATCTACAGCGACTACATTCGTGGACTTTATTATGCCGGCCGTCTTGACGAAGCACGGAAAGAATCGTTAAAACTCGCAGAGATGGATCCCGGCTTCGCGCGTGCTCATTATGAATTGGGTCTCGTGCTCGAAGAAGAAGGGAAGCTGGACGAGGCGATCGCCGAATTCAAAACCGGATTAAAGTATTTACCTGACAATGTCGCAGCGCTGACTGCACTGGGCCATGCGCAGGCGCGCGCAGGTAAACGAGCCGAAGCGGAAAAAGTGATCGACCGGCTCGATGAGCTTTCGAAACAGCAGTACGTTTCGCCGTTTCAAACTGCAGTGGTTTACGCGGGGATGGATGAACGCACGCTGGCGCTCGAGTGGTTGGAGAAGGCACGCGGCGAGCGTTTCAATTGGATGCCGTTCATCAAGGTCGATCCGGTGTTGAAGAATCTACGTTCAGAGCCGCGATTTATCGAGTTGGCGAAAAGTCTGGGTTTGCCGTAGAAGTTTTCTCGCGCAAAGGCGCAAAGGCGCAAAGAAAAGTCGCAAAGAGGCAAGATAAGTACAAAAGTTGAAAAGTAGATTCTTTGCCTTTCCTTTGCGCCTTTGCGCCTTTGCGGGAGAAATCGTCTATGAATCTTTCACGTCGAAGGTTTTTATCAAACAGCGCGAAGTCGGCGGTTGCAATAACTGTATTGCGCTCAGTGCCGAGTGTGTTTGCACAGGCGGCCGCGGTGCAGCCGGTATTTGCGAAGCTGGATGAATTCATTGCTCGACACATGCGTGAGACGGGCGCGCCGGGATTAATACTTGCTCTCGCAAATCGCGACGGGTTGATTCGTGCTTCGACTTACGGTTATGCGGATACCAAAGCGGGTTTGAAAGTCGCGCCGGAAACGATGTTTGAGATCGGATCGGTCTCGAAGTCGTTTGTTGGTCTGCTGCTTTTGCAGTTGCGCGACGAAGGAAAGCTTGATCTCAACAAACCGATTGCCGAGTATCTGCCTTGGATCAAGATCAATTCAAAATTCCAGGCAATCACGACACATCATATTCTGAGTCACACCGGCGGACTGCCAGGCACGCCGCTTCTGCTTGACGCGCTGCTTAGCGAGCTCTGGACCGCGTGGGAGCCAGGTAAACGTTTCCTTTATTCAAACACCGGCTACAACATCCTCGGATTTTTGATCGAAGCGATCGACAAGCGCCCGTTTGCCGAGTCGATGCGCGCACGAATGCTTGTCCCACTCGGCATGAGTGCCAGCTCGCCGATCATTACCAACGACCTGCGCAAGCTGATGGCAATCGGTTATGAACCGCTCACAGAAAGCAAGCCTTTTCCGATCCATGGACCACTTGCTGAAGCGCAGTGGCTCGAGGTCGACATTGCTGCCGGAAGTGTTGCTTCAACTCCGGCTGACATGGCGAAATACATGCGCATGCTGCTCAATCGAGGTGCGTTGCCGAAGGGCCGTCTGCTCTCGGAAGAAAGTTTCGCGCTCTTCACAAAGGCAGCGATCGATTCACCTTACCGCGGTGAACCGGCGTCGTATGGCTATGGCATTTGGGTGAGTGACATTGCGGGTCATACGCGGCTGCGTCATACGGGTGGCATGGTGGCCTTCAGCTCTTCTCTCGACGTTGACATTACCGGCAACATCGGCGCCTTTGCATCTGTCAACGCAAACCTGCGTGGTTATCGTCCAGTCGCGGTGACGAAATACGCCGTCGAGCTGTTTAATGCGTCAGCGGCAGGCAAGTCTCTTCCCGATCCGCCTGCGCCACCAGCAGCTCCGGACGAAGTGAAGAATGCGGCTGATTACGCCGGAACTTTTACTTCGCTCGACGGGAAAAAACTGGAGTTCGCGGCGGAGGGGAATAAACTCATTCTCCTACACGCTAACCGGCGAATTGTGCTCGAGCGTGTTGGTGGCGACCGGTTCCTTGTGAAGCATCCGGACTTTGATACGTTTTTACTCGGGTTCGTGCGCGAGAACCAGCAGGTGACTCAGGCGGTTTATGGTCCTGATTGGTATCCAGGTGAGAAGTATAAAGGACCCAAGACTTTTGAAGCGAAGAAAGAGTGGGATGCCTTTGTCGGGCATTACCACAACGACAGTCCGTGGTATGGCGATACGCGTGTGGTGATGCGCAAGGGCCAACTGTTTCTCGATGGAACTCAGCCGCTCGTGCCGCGTGGTGATGGAAAGTTTGGAATTGGCGATCCGGAGGCGCCGGATTGGATCAGTTTCGAATCGATTGTTGATGGACGCGCGATGCGGCTCAACTTCTCGGGAATCGTCTTCAGGCGTGTATTCACACCATGAGTTATCCACAGATCACGCGGCTCACATCAATAACGACTCTACTCGATGTGCATGGACCATTTCCTCACATGGAGACCAGGCGAAGACCGTGAACTTTCCATCCTGTGAAGCGACTAACGCAAGCGTGTCACGCTGATCGTAAACAAACTGCGCCGCCGAGAGATGGCGTGTGCCGCCGTGCTCTGTCGGTTGCACGACGATCGGAAGATTGCCGACGACGGGCTCAGTGATCACCCATTTATCAACTGGTGGTGTCCCTTCAGGACGGCGAATCTTCGCACCGAACGCCAGCACTTGATATCGATCGTTGATGACCGTCGCGCCATCGACTGCAGTCAATCCACCAATCGTGTCCACCGCTCTACGAATCGCGCTTTCCCATTGCCTGCGACCTTCCTCTTCTTCTCCAACTTCTCGATTCATCAGTTCAGCGAGTGCCGAGAAGGCCGGTGTAATGGAATAGAGAATCGGTTGCGCGATCGAATCGCGCCAGCGTTCCACCCCGGAAGGCACGACCAGCAACGTGCCACCGTGACCCTGTGCGCGCATCGAAGCGCTTAGTTGGACCAGCACGTTCAAAGAGTGCTGTGGTCCGTTGGTCGCGGCTGCGGTGAAGGCCAATAATGCTTTCAGTAATGCGGGACAGTCAGGCAGGCTCGTGCCTTTCTCATCGATGACTTTGACTTGCTCGCCTTTGAGCACGGCAACGTTCGCGTACTTGCCAAGGCCATCGAGACGGCGATGTTTGACGACGAGCAACCCTGGCTCGATGTCTTCGAGAACAAAACAGAAACTCGGAACGGCGCGCGTCGTCCCCCAAACTTTGAGTTCATCGCCATGATTCCAAACGCCGAGATGAATCTCAGGCCGCTCAACCGCGGGCGCGAGTTTCGTCAACACTCCTGCCGTCAACGGAAGCGGATGTTCAAAAACCATCGGTTGTTTTGCATGTTCCGGCGACAAGTAGGCCAGCGAGATCTTGGGAAAGCGACCTTCCTCAGGTCGGAAGCTGGCCCAGAAAGTTGCGTTGATGATGGCTGCAATCGCTTCTGCATTCGGTTCGGGCGCGAGGTCGTCCTCGCCCATCTTGCGCGCTTCGGCAAGGTTACGTTTGAAGTGTGCCTCGACTATAGGCGCGACGGTTTTTGCTGCGTAATATGTTGGGTGCGTGCTCATGAATCTATTTGCCCGTGAAGAGTGTATTCTCATCGACGAAGCAAAGGCCATTGCCCCATGGATCGTGCGCGTAGAATGAGCGTTCGCCCCAGGGACGTTTCGCAACATCTCCAGCGCTTGCGCCGTGTACGTCTTCAGTCGAAAGACACTGCAACTCGCGCGCGCGTTCGTGGACTGCTTCGACGTCGGGCACAGAGAAGTAGATGTAATCCGGCAATGGGACCGGCTTCAGACCGGGAATGTTTTCTCCATTGACATCGACGAGGGCCAGAATCACCGGACCACAATCGATGTAGTGCCGCGAGGCGCGCGGAATTCGCCGCCCGCGATCGCCGAGCAGCTTGCTGTAAAACTCTTCAGCCTTGTCGAGATTGTCGACTTGCAGAATGATCCGGTAGAGTGTTGGCGCCATTTTGGTTCCTTTCGCTGGAGATCAAGATTATCTGATTTGTGCTTTTTGTGCATTTTTGGCTAAAACCCTTTTGAGGCTCCCCCATGGACAAACATCAACCCGAAACAGGCTTGAGCTTTGAGCGAGTTGTCTTTTTCAGCGATGCAGTGTTTGCGATCGTGATCACGTTGCTTGTGCTCGAACTCAAAGTTCCTCATTTGACTGAACACAGCGAATCAGCGTTGCGTCATGCGTTAGTGGAACTCTTTCCGCGAGTGATCGGATTTGTGGTTAGCTTTCTGATCATCGGTCTGATGTGGATCGAGCACCATCGCATTTTTCGCTATATCGAAGACTACGATGGTGGTCTACTCTGGCGAAATTTGTTGCTGTTGCTTTGTGTCTCTTTCGTTCCGTTTCCGACCGCGCTTTTCAGTGAGAATTTCTGGAGTAGGACGGCGTTCATCTTGTATACGGCGAGTTTTGGTGGCGTGGCGACTGCGAAGCTTTTGATCTGGCGTCATGCGGTGAAAGCAAATCTGTTGAAGAAGGATGTGAGCCCGGCGTTGGAGCGTCGCATCGCGCGGCGTTCGCTCGCAGTGCCGATTGCGTGCGCTGTGGCGATCGTTCTTGCTTTCGTTAGTATATTCATCGCGCCGCTGGCCTTTATGCTTATTCCGGTGTTGGCGCGTCTGCTCGATCCAACATCGAAGAAGACCAACACCGAACCCGTCTCCGCAGAATCCGTTTGATCCGATTGGACGCTACTGTAGGGGCGGCCCTCCGTGGCCGCCCCTGCGCGGAATTCGACACAGGGGCGGCCACGGAGGGCCGCCCCTACAGTTACGCCCAATTCAGTCGCTCATGGATAGTCAGATTAAGGCCTTAGCAGAAACGATCTGGAATTATCACTTGATGCAGCACGAGGTCGCGGAGGCAGATGCGATCCTCGTGCTTTGCAGTCATGACGAACGAGTTGCGGAACGAGGCGCACAATTATTTCTCGAAGGCTGGGCGCCGCTACTCATTTTTTCCGGCGGGCAGGGCGCTATCACCAAAACACTTTGGAGCGAACCGGAAGCAGAACGATTCGCACGCATCGCCGAGAGTTTGAACGTTCCTCGTGAGAGTATTCTGGTCGAGCCACACTCGACCAACACCGGCGAGAACATCGAGTTCACGAAAAGACTCTTACTCGAGCGAGGTCTGAATCCGCACAAGTTCATTCTCGTGCAGAAGCCATACATGGAGCGCCGCAGTTACGCGACGTTCCGCAAAATCTGGCCCGAGAAAGAATTGATTGTTACTTCCCCGCAGGTTTCGTTTCGCGATTATCTGGCTGAGTATGCCAATCGCAATCTCACGGCGTCCGATGTCGTAAGTATAATGGTGGGCGATCTACAGCGGATTAAACTCTATCCGGCTCGCGGCTATCAGATCGCACAGGACATTCCAGACGAAGTGTGGGGAGCGTTCGAAGTCCTGGTCCGCGCTGGATACGACAAATATTTAATTCACAAATCGTCTTAACTGAACGCTGATGGCAAACCCGATGGCGATGAAGGTTGCGATGAGGGAGGCGAGGCCGGCGCTCATTAAGGGAAGAGGGACGCCGATCACGGGCGAGATGCCCAGGGCCATGCCCATGTTGATGAAGATCTGAAATGTCAGTCCGCCCACGAATGCCATGATGAAGAGCATACCCATTCGATCAGACGCGCGCCTCGCGCCCGTGATTAGACGTGATATCAGGATGATGTAAGCAAGTAGGACCAGGATACAGCCTACGAAGCCTGTGTTCTCGGCCGTCACGGCGTAAATGAAATCAGTATGTGGCTCAGGCAAAAACTTCAGGCCGCTTTGTGAGTACGCAACAGATGAGCGCGACCCGAACAGTCCTCCCTCGCCAACCGTCAGAATCGACTGCCACGTGTGATAACCGATACCCTTTCGATCGGCCTTCTCCGGATCGTAGATCACGTTTATTCGCTCCTGCTGATAAGCTTTCACCGCGCCGGTTTTGACACCGACTACGTAAGCCGCAGGAATCAGAACCACCGCCAGCGCAGCGCTGATCACGACAAGTCTCAACCTGATCGCCGACAAGAAAAGCACGACCGCCAGAATCGGAAGATAAGTCAGTACTGAACCGGCGTCCGGCTCGAGGAGAATCAATCCGATCGGAAGTGCGAGAATCAGCCCGCCGATAATCATCTCCTTGAGCGCGAGCACATCTACACGGTTCTTGCCGAAGTAACGCGCGAGCATCATCGCGGTCGTCACTTTCACAAACTCGGACGGCTGAAACTGGCCGATGCCAGGCACTTTGATCCACGCCCGCTGCCCGTTGATCTTCAAACCGATTCCCGGCAGGAGGACGAGGATGAGAAGGATCAGACCAAAGACATAAAACGCCGGTGCGAGATTGAGTAGACGACGGTAGTCGGTGAAAGCGATTGCCAGCATCGCAACCAGACCGATTGCGAGTCCGATGAGTTGCTTGACCCAGTAGGTCTCAGTCGGCTGGGCGTTGCGAATCTGGACGGTGCCGAACAGCACGATGCCAATGGCCAGCAGCGCCAGTATCCAGTCAAAATCACGCCAACTACGTTTGTGAATAATCGCGACCATCTAATCCACAGATTACACAGATTAATTATTTACTGCTGTTTGTGCGGCTGCCACGGGTTTAGGCTTGGCGGCCGGTTTCGTTGGAGCCGGGATTTCTTCTTTCTTCGCGATCTGTTTCGACGCCGCGCCCGGCGGTTCCTCGTTACGCGTCTTGCGATAGTAAACATCGTAAACGCCACGAACTGCAGGTGCTGCGTGCGTGCCGCCAAAACCCGAATTCTCGATCAGCGCCACCATCGCGATTTCGGGTTTGTATGCCGGAGCGTAACTGACAAACCACGAGTGATCCTTGTTCTTGCCGACGTCCTTACCGAGTCCGACTACCTGCGCCGTTCCTGTCTTGCCGGCGATGTCGAACCCAGCCATCTGAATGCGTGCGCCTGTACCACCGCCGTTTACAACACGCCACATACCTTCGACCACAGCCTGGTCGATGGCTTCCGGAATCGGAACCACCTTCGGGTTTGGACGTGACTGATCGAGTGGCTGGAAAGTGACTGGACCACGATAGTCCGCGTCCCCGGGACTGCCGACGGGTTTGACTTCCTTCAGCAGGTGCGGGATGTAGAGACGTCCATCGACGCTGATACCGGCAATCGTTCTTAACAACGCAATCGGCGTGATGATGTCGTAAACCTGCCCGAACGATGCATACACCGTATCGATGTCACGCCATTCGGGATCGCGCGGCCACTGCTTACGTTTGAATTCGCGCGAAGGTGTCGAGCTAAGCACCTCATTCGGAAGATCGATTCCGGTGCGCTTGTTGAGATCAAACTCGTCAACCATCTGCACGATGCCGTCGATACCCATCTTCAATCCGAGCCGATAGAAATAACCGTCGCACGAGTGTGTGATGGCGGCCTTAACATCCGGCGAGCCGTGATTGCCCATGCATCGCGTAAACTTGTTGCCAATCGTGATACCGCCGCCGCAGACGAGATTCGAATGTTCGAGCGTGATGGCGCCCTGCTTCAAACCGGAAACGGCCATCGGGATCTTCCACGTCGAACCCGGGGGGTATTTACTCTGAACCGCACGGTTGATTAAGGGAGTATCCGGGTCGTTCAAAAGCTTTGCGTACTCCGCGCGCCCTTCCTTAGTCGTAATTCGTTGCGAAAAGAGATTCGGATCGAAGGTCGGAGCCGACGCGAGCGCAAAAATCTCGCCGTTGTTTGGATCGGCTGCGATAAGGACGCCGCGCTTTGTAGCAGAGTTCCACAGTTGCTCTTCGGCGGCTTGTTGTAGATCGAGATCGATCGTGGTTACCAGATCGCGACCCGGTATTGGCGCGACAGTTTCAATCTCATCCTGAATGCGGCCGCGGCTATCGACCACAACTTCGCGATAACCGTCCGTTCCGCGCAGGTAGTCGTCGTAGATCTGCTCGATACCGCTCAGGCCGATGATGTCGCCCGGTTTGAGACCTTTGTCTTTGTAACTTTGTTGCTTGAGTTGTTCCGGATTGATTTCTCCGACATATCCCAGCACGTGAGCGAGCGATCCGTTTTCCGGATAGCGGCGTTGCGGCTGTTGCTCGACACGCAGTTCGGGATACTCGAGGTTGTGAGACTCAACCCATGCGATGTCGCCGTGCGTGGCTTCCTGCTTAACCGTGATCGACTCGAAGGCCGGCATCGTTTTCACCATCTCGAAATAATCGCGCAGGATGTCTTTGTCGACGCGGAGGCCGTCGGATAGTGGCTCGATCAGCGACGTGAGATCCTTGTCCTTCACGTCCTCGCGCGAAAGAATCACGTTGTAGATCGGACGCGAGTCGACGATGACACGCCCCAGGCGATCGAAGATGACGCCACGGGGCGCGGGTATAGGCAACCGGCGCCGGCGCTGATTTTCAGCGATTTCGGCGTATCGCTCACCTCTGACAACCTGCAGCACGTAGAGTCGAACGCTGAGCACGCCAAGCAGGAGTACGACCAGCGCCTGGATAAAGCGAAGGCGAGCACGAAGGTTTTGAGATGAGTCCTCGAATTTCATTGGTGATTACTCGTACTTAGTGCTTCGTTCTTTGTACTTAGTTGTATTTAAACACACAAACCGACTTGGACAGGGTCAGTACCACCTCGCGGTAGCGGGTGGGTACGTCGTAGACGCGCCCGGATCCAAAAGGCTGCGCACCCACCCGCTACCGCGAGGTGGTACTGACCCTGTCCAAGCACGTATTTGACGTCCAGGCAAAGCAATTTGTTATCTCCTCCGCAGCGGTCCGGTCGACCGGCGTGCAACGCGGCGCCGAGTCGCGAATTGACGGCTTTGTGCCGAACGTTCTGCCACGACAGCATCGAGCAGGTAAAGCACCATGGTTCCGACGATCGTGGTGGCAATCAGTTTATAAGACATCGTCTGCACAAACGGCACGGTCGGTGGATAGCCCAACGCACGGTGCCAGAAAACGTATATTGCCGAGTCGAGCAGTGAAGCGGCGGCCAGCACCGGAATTCTCAACAGCGGATTTTCAAGATTTACGCGTGTCGCGGCGAAATAGATGATGTAGGCCGTCAGTGTCTTCGAAAACCCACCAGCACCAATTAATCCCCCGCTGCCGGCGTCAATGATCAGTCCCGCGAGTGTCCCCACGAGCAATGCCTTCCAAGCGTCGCGCTGCAAAGCAATGTAAACAACTACTACGAGGGGAAAGTCGATGTAAGCCAGCGGCCGCCAAACCTCGCGCAGCAGCAGCTGCAGCACTATTGCGACCGATAAAACTACGGCAATCTTAATATGCGACATACGAACATTGCCGATTGCCAATTGCCGATTGCCGATTGGCAAAATTTGATCTAACACGCAGCACACAGCCAATTGGCAATCGGCAATTGGCAATCGGCAATTGGGTCATCTCCTGGTTCTTTCCGTGGGTTGCGGACTCTGTTCGGGTACAGAACGCGGCGGGGGGCGGTAAAGCAGTACGGCGACTTCTTCCAAATGATCGAGTTGAGCGCCGGGCTGAATGAGAATCTGATGGGCCGTCGTCGCCGTTCCACTCTTCACCTCAACAACTCGGCCTACATTCAAACCTGGCGGATAAATTCCATCTTGTCCAGTCGTCATCACATAATCGCCGTTCTCGACTTTCTCGAGACCGGAAACGTAACGCATTTCAATCAGGGCGGCACCGAGATCTGCTCGTCCTTTGATTGAACCGAGTGCGCCTGACTGTCCGAGTTGGCCCACTACGGCGCCCGCGCCGGCCTTCTCGTCAGTAATCAGCATCACCTGCGAAGCCCATGGACTGACCGTGATAATGCGTCCGACGATTCCACCGGCAGTAACGACCGGCATGTTGACCGCGATGCCCGAGCTGGTGCCGCGATTGATCGTGATCGTGTTGAACCACACTGAGGGATCGCGGGCGATGACACGAGCGGGAACTTTCTTGATATCGTTCTGCTCGTTCAGATTCAACAACGCTCTGAGACGTTCATTCTCAGCGGCTGCCTGTTGAGCAGTGTGGAGTTCTGTTTCGACTTGGGTCAGGCGTTCTCGGAGTTGTTCGTTTTCACGGGCGGTGCTGCGGAAGTTCCAGATCTGCTGGAAAAAGCCTGAAGTGGCGCCGGTCACTTTTGAAGACGTTGTTTGCAACGGCGACGCAAAGGTCTGTGTCCAGACGCGCAATATTTTCTGCTGTCCGTCAGCATCTCTGGCGTCAACAGCCATGATGATGAGATTGGCGACAAGGAGGGTCACGAGCCAGATGGGAGCTCGCTGTCGAATCTCTTTTTGTGTGCGAACAAAAGCCATAAATCCCATCCACAGATTACGCAGATTCATTTGTAAAATAAATCTGCGTAATCTGTGGATACCTGTCTTACATGCCGCTCACCATCGTGTTTTCCCACTTAACGCGCTTGAGCAAATCGAAGTCCGATAGCATTTTGCCTGTGCCTAGCACAACCGACGCAAGGGGGTCGTCGGCGAGTGACACTGGCAATCCGGTTTCGATTGAGAGCCGCTTGTCGAGATTCTTCAGCAGTGCGCCGCCGCCTGTCAGTACGATGCCGCGCTCGACGATGTCTGCCGAGAGTTCGGGGGGAGTTCGTTCAAGTGCAACGCGCACGGCGTTGATGATCGTTGAGATCGAATCAGCGAGTGCTTCGCGCACTTCTTCGTCCGTAATCGTGATCGTCTTCGGAATGCCTTCGATGAGGTTACGACCACGCACTTCAAACGAGAGAGGTTCATCCAGCGGATACGCCGAGCCCAATTCAATCTTGATCGCTTCAGCCGTTCGTTCACCAATCAACAGGTTGTACTTGCGCTTGATGTACTGAATGATCGCCTCATCCATTTCGTTGCCGGCGACGCGCACTGCGCGTGAGTAAACGATTCCGCTCAAGCTGATAACTGCGATGTCCGTAGTGCCACCGCCGATGTCGACAACCATGTTTCCATGTGGTTCCGTGATCGGAAGTCCGGCGCCGATCGCTGCCGCCATCGCTTCCTCGACGAGATAGACCTCCGAAGCTTTGGCGCGATAAGCCGAGTCTTCAACAGCACGTCGCTCGACCTGAGTTATCTCCGACGGGATGCCGATCACGACACGCGGACTGACCCACGTTTTTCCGTTGTGAGCCTTGCGAATAAAGTGCTGCAACATCTTCTCAGTGACTTCGAAGTTGGCAATGACACCATCTTTCATCGGCCGAATGGCGACGATGTTTCCGGGAGTGCGGCCCAACATATCTTTTGCATCGCGTCCGACAGCTTCGACCTGATTGGTTACTTTATTAATCGCAACGATGGAGGGTTCAGACACGACGATGCCGCGTCCTTTTGCATAAACGAGGGTATTTGCCGTCCCGAGGTCAATGGCGAGATCGCTGGAAAACAGACTGAAGATAGATTTGAAGGCCATCTAGACTTATTCACTTCCCGTGGTTGTATGAATGGAACTTCGGGTGGGATCGGCGGTAAATTCAGTAAGTAGCGACTCCCTGATCGTCGCTCTTTACCCCCCTTAGACGCCCAAACACGTCCGAAATCCTAAGATACACCCTGAACATACACGGCGTAAATGGGAAACTTTACATGGTTTAGCCGCAGATTGCACAAACGGGAACTGGTTAGTTCGACAACTCTGTGTATTCCGTGGTTTCAGGGATTACGGCCGTGCGTTTGGCTGGCTCTCGGGAAGCCAGGTCGGCGGCGAAACGAACGCAGTTCTTGTTGGCAGCTTTTGCCTCGTACATCGCCGTGTCGGCACAGGCGATAAGTTGTTGGGGGGATGAGGCGTGTTTCGGAAATGCCGCCACTCCAAAACTCGCCGTCAATGAGAGTTGCAGGCGACGGCCGCCGTTGAACATGTGCCGGATTATCTTCTGGCGAATGCGTTCTGCGACTTGTCCTGCGAGCTCGGTTCCAGTGTCGGGCAACACGATCACAAATTCGTCTCCGCCATAACGCGCGACTGCGTCGGTGTCGCGGATTGACGAAAGAATCACCGCGGCCATCTCCATCAGCACGTGTGAGCCCACGAGGTGGCCATGATAGTCGTTAATCTGTTTGAAGTCGTCGAGATCGAGAAACAACGCGGCCACGCTTGAGCCGTAGCGGCGTGCGCGCCGGATTTCATTTAACAAGAACTGCCGCAGGTAGCGAGCGTTGTGAAGTTTTGTGAGATCGTCGGTTTGCGAAAGCCGTTCGGCTTCGGCGATGCGAACTGCGTTCGCGAGTGCTGAGGCAATCGGTAATGAGAGCGAGTCGAGTAAAGCTACATCCGGTTTCTTGAATGCATGAGCGCCGGAGCCTTCACGAATGCCTTCGATGACTCCCAGTATTCGTTCACCGCAAATCAAAGGAATCGCGACGACGAACTGTTTTTTTTCCTTCCTCTTGACGATGCCCATTCCGGCGGCGGCGCGTTTGGCTGCCTTGCTTTCGGATCCAATCGGAAGATCGGGTTCGACCATCAGCCGGCCCCATTCTTCTTCACTCTTGGAACCTTCCTGTCCCGGTTTTCGAACTGCGATCGCTTCGAGCGTCGCACCTTCAACACCCTTTGATTCGGAAAACAGATAGATGGCCCAACGATCCGCGTAAATCAGATCCTGCAAGCCGGCGAGTGCAGTGTTTGCAGCACCAGTCTGATCTCCACTGTAGTGTAACGACGAGACCAGATCGTAAGCCGCACGCAGGTGACTGGCCTTGATCTTTCGGGGAAGCGAAGTGGTTTCCGTCTCTGCTGGTTTTTCAAGCCCAACCGGTATTCGCAACTCGCCCGAAGCACCGTGACCTTCGATTTCTCGCAACAGCGCCGGGAGTTGCGCTGACTTGTCGGCAATCGCGGCAAAGCCAAGCCGCTTGAGACTCACGCCGTCGAGACTGCGTAGGTTATGACTTTGATAACCGTTGGTTTGCCGGCGACAAGCGACGAGAGGAGCGCCGGGCCAGAACGCTTTTGCGTGGTCGATGGCGGTGTGAAGCTCGACCATGTCGGCGCCGGGTACAACCTCATAAAGCACGGCGAGGGGTGGTGGTCCTTCGGCGTCACCCATTCCTTCCCGCTTCCGTTGTTTGGCGAGGGCCACTTCGACCTCGACTTCACGCAAGCCTTCAATCAACGTTTTTACGCCAGCCGCCCGCAACGCCTCGATTAACTCGTAGGCGGGAGCTTCATGGGCATCCGTTAATAGGATTACGTGACTCGACATTTCTTTCCGCTAGGTTCTGCCGCGCCCCGCGCGTGCTGAAAGTGAAACTTTGTATTGACTACTGTTTCCCTGCGAATCTTTTGCCTCGAGTGTGAGTTCTCGCGTCGTATTTCCTGCCGTGACCTGGATCTGAAAAGCTCCATCGTGCGCGGCACTCGCTTCACGTCCACTCACGCGAATTGTAGTTCCGGGCTCAGCTTTACCTCGGATCAGATAAATATTACCTCCGAGAAGTTCTGTGCTTAGATCCGAAACTGCTACTTGTGAGCCAGTGCCCCTGTTGGTGACGATGAACTTGAGTGGATCACTCCAATCACTCGCCTGACCGCTGGCGGCAGTTGCTCTCACGCGCCAGAAGTAAACTCCAGGACGAAGATCAGTGGCGCCAAACTCAGTGGCCACCAGTTGATCTCGTTCGATCACTTTTCCATCGGCGACGAAGAACGGCGAAGTGGCGACTTCAACTCGATAGTACGAAGGTGTGCCTGACTGCGGGCGCTGCCATTTCAGCGCAACGTTTGCCGCGCCATTTGATCCGACCGTGACCTGTTCGAGATCCTGAGGTTTGGCAGGTTGCGGTACGTCCAACAATTTCTGCGCGGGTGAGATTCGACCGGAGTTGTTTACCGAAACGTACTCGCCACCTTTGATCGATGCTTTATCGCCGTTCTGGTTGGTAGTTTCAATCGCACCGGTAGCAACGCGAATTTCTTCAGTGCCCTCAGGATTGACGCCGAAACTCGCGCTCGTCTGCTCGCCCATAGTGTTCCTAGTCTTCGGCGTTTCTACGACGTTCGTAGTTCCGTCGGCTTGCTGTTCGGTTCTGACTGAGAGTTGACCGCTGTCGACCTTGACGTGGATATTTGTTTTCTTGCCGTCGTTGGCGCGGGCATTGTCGCGAATGATGATCGTGCTGTTTGGCTTGACCAGGAGGGTTGAGCCGTCCGCGAGACCGATACGCGCACGGCCGTTGGCCTGCGTTTGCACGGTGTCGCCGGGGTAAAGTTCTGTGTCGGCGTTGGCCGGTAGCATTTCGCGGGTAGCGGCGCGGATGACGCGTACGTCGCCCTCAAACGACACGAATCTGGCTCCGGATGGATCATTGACAATCGCGACATTCTTGAACGGATTGCCGTATTTCCAAACGTAGAGAGCCGCGCCGGCTGCGCTGGCGCAGAGGAGGAAAATGGCGATTACCAGATAGACGAAACGCTTCTGAATAATCCACCAATCAAAAGCAAAACGACTGGTTTTATTCGCAACCATTGGCTAAATCGAACTTGGGAAGGGGCCCCCGCAAGTTGGGACCAGATGTGAGTCCAAATCAGGCAGCAACACTACCAGTTCAGGAATTTAACACACCACGGAATCAGCGTACAAGATGTTTGTACACAGAGTTTTTAGCCGCAGATTAACGCGGATTTTCGCTGATCTGCGAAATCCGCGTTAATCTGCGGCGAATTTGTCTGGTTTTTGGTCGGCTTCGTTGAGTTCTTCGCCCAGCGGGAGGTTGAAATCCGGTGGCAGGTCCACAACGATGGTGGGTTCGGCCGCAGGCGGAAATATCAGCGAGGCGACCACGGAGCCAACCAGTACGACCGCCACGAATCCGAGCGAAAACTTAATCGGAATGAGGACGTGGACAGCACCCAGCAGCATCTTCAAGCCAATAAACGTCAATACAACAGCCAATCCGGTGCGGAGATAGCGAAACTTCTCGACCACGCCCGCCAGCAGGAAATACATCGATCGCAGGCCGAGAATTGCGAACACGTTTGACGTGTAGACAATGAACGTATTGGTCGTGATCGCAAAAATTGCGGGAATCGAATCGACCGCAAAAACCAGGTCGGTAACTTCAACCACCATCAATACGAGCAGCAAGAGCGTTCCCGTCAACTTGCCGTTTTCTCGCGTGAAGAACTTTTCCTCAGTGTAATGACGATTGACTGGCAGGAACTTTGTTACTACGCGAACCAGGATGTTTTTTTCCGGTTCGACCTCAATCTCGTCGTGCCGGAACATCTTAATTCCCGTGTAAATCAGGAAACCGCCGAAGATGTAGATAATCCAGTGAAAGCGATTAATGAGCGCGGCGCCGATGAAAATCATCGTCAAACGCATTACCAGCGCGCCCATGACGCCCCAGAAAAGCACCCGATGTTGAAACTGCGCGGGGACCTTGAAATACGAAAAGATCAGGAGGAAGACGAATAAATTGTCGACCGAAAGCGATAGCTCGATGAGGTAACCGGTAAGAAACTCGTAGCCTCGTGTAGAACCCTGATAGTGAAAGACTATGCCCGCGAAGATCATCGCGAGGGTCACCCAGACGGCGCTCCAGATCCACGCTTCCCGATATCGAATTGTGTGAGCTTTGCGATTGAAAAGGCCCAGATCGAGGCTCAGCATGGTGAGAATGAACAAACTGAATCCAAGCCAGAGCCAGGTGTTGCCGCCAATTGGGTCCATGTAGGGGATTCAAAATAGCATCAGGGTTTCATTTGGAGCAAACAAGGCATCCACAGATAACACAGATTCTTCAGCCCATGGATGATTGATCCAATCTGTGTAATCTGTGGATGGGGTTGCAGCATTTCCGTACTCTCACTTACAATCCGCAGTTTCTGAAAGGTAATCAACAATGCTCAAAGCACTAGGACGCCTCGAACGAACCCGCAACATCGTCATTCTCTTATTCGCCATCCTGATGGCCGTCAGCCTTGTGATTTTCTACGCTCCGAGCCGTTCATCGAGCGGTCTCGACCCGACCAAGAACACCGAAGTCGTGGCCAAGGTCGGTTCTCGGAACGTCACCATCGCTGATGTCGCGCGCGTGAGAGAGAACTACGCACGGATGTTCGGGAGCCGCATCAACCTGGCCCAACTGGGTGGTAACAAGCGTTTCCTCGACGGGCTGATCGGCCGCCACGTGATTGCGCAGGAAGCCGAACGTCTTGGCCTCGGCGCCAGCGATGCTGAGCTCGCCGAGAAGATTCGCAAGCGCTATTCGGATGCTTCCGGAAACTTCGTCGGCTTTGACAGATACAAAGAAATCGTGATCTCGCAGTATGGCGATATCGAAAGTTTTGAGAATGAGATTCGCGACGAGATCGCCCAGGAGAAACTGCGAGCATTCGTAACTGCGAGTGTCAATGTTTCTGACGCACAGATACAAGAAGAGTACACACGACGCAACACATCTTTCGACGTCAGCTACATCGCACTTTCAGCCGATAAGTTGGCTGAGAAGATTCAGCCCAGCGACGACGAGCTGCGCAGCTATTTCGAGAGTCACAAGACTGATTACCGTTTTCTCGAGCCGCAAAAGAAAGTTCGTTACGTCTTCATCAACACTGAAAAAGTTGGTTCCACGCTTCAGATTTCCGATTCGGATCTACAGCAGCAATTCGACAGTATGCAGCCGCAATTCAAGGAGGCGGGCGTCAAGGTCCAGCAGATTCTTCTGAAAGTTGCGCGCAAGGATCTGGATGCGCAGGTCGAACAGAAAGCCAAAGACCTGATTGCAAAACTGCGTGGTCCTAACGGACAGGGAACCGAGCAGGCATTCGCCGATGCCGCAAGAGGAAACTCAGAAGATCCGGCCACCGCACGAAACGGAGGTTTTCTGGCGAAGCCGTTCAAACGGAATCCGAACAAGCCAGACGGACTTTACGATCGCACCATCGACATGCAGGTCGGAGAGATTTCTGATATCCCGATTCGTTACGCCGGCAACTGGTACATCCTCCGCCGCGGCGATCCGGTTCAGAAGACATTCGCAGAAGCGAAGCCCGAGTTGCTTGTCTCCGCACGCAATAGCAGAGCTTACAACGCAGCGTTTCAGCTTGCGCAGAAAGCGAAGGCGCGTCTCGACGAAACCAAGGACCCACAAAAAGTCGCACAGGAACTTGCCGGCGACGCCCACATGGCTCCGGCAGACATGGTCCGCGAAACCGCATTCATAAAGCCTGGCGACGACGTTCAAAACATCGGAGCCAATCAGCAGTTTGAACAGGCTTTGGAACCGCTGAACAATCCAAACGACGTCGGCGAGGCAACTGGTGTTAAAGACGGTTTCGCTATCCCGATGCTCGTCGAAAAGAAAGAACCGCGGATTCCTGAGTTTGATGAAGTTAAGACGAAAGTCGCGGATGCCATCAAACAGCAGCGGGCAAAGGAACAGTTGGAACAGAAAGCGAAAGACCTTGTCGCAAGTCTGACTGGTCCGGATGCAATCAAGGCCGCGGGTGAGAAAGAGGGCTTTGATTCGGGCGCCGAAGAGTCGTTCAAACTCGGTTCATCGCTCGGCAAGGCAGGCATCAGCACGGCGCTTGATGATTTGATCTTCAGTCTGAAGCCGGGTGAGTTCAGCAAGACGCCACTCAGAGTTGAAGACAAATGGGTGATTGTGGGCGTTACGAAGAGATACGAGGCCGATCAGACTGGTTTTGCCGCCCAACGCGATACGTTGAAGCAATCGATGATAACCGAACGGCAGGACCAGATGTTTGAAGATTACATCGCCGGCGTGCAGCAGCGCATGAAAAAAGACGGCAAGATCGAGATCTATCAGAAAGTGCTGGACCAGCTCGAGGAACCGGCAGCCGAACCGAACTTGCCCGCAGGTTTCCAGGAGTAGAAGCATCCACAGATTACACAGATTCTCACTTTGGAAATCTGTGTAATCTGTGAAATCTGTGGATCAGTTTCCGAGTAGTGGTCCAATCTCAGCCTGGGCCACCGTCGTGCGTATTTGCAACTCGTTTGCCTGTGACTGGATTTGCAGGTTCGACAGTGCGCTCTTTGCGAGCACGCCTCTTGCTCCTGACAAACGGCCCACCAACAGCGCACCAAATTGTTTCAATCCTTCTAGTGTGTCGCCGAGGTTTTTAGCAGCCTGTGCGTTAACGGCTCGTGCTGCGAGGAACAACTGCAGATCGTTTGTGGTTGTACCGACTGAACCATAAACCTGGCGCAGCGTTCGCAAATCGGCGGCGATCGGAGCGTTGCCGATATCGAGATTCCCAATCAATTGCTCAGTAACGTTGCTGCCGAATCCGATCACTGCATTCGGATCGCGACTGGCAAGCGCGATCAGTTCTGAGTTCGCTCGTTTGCGTGAACGGCTTGCGTCGATCACTCTGCGAACACCGACCGGATCTCCGAGTGCGAGAATGTTTGCGTCGAGCGGCGCGGCAGCCAGTTCGCTGATCTTTAAATCAAAAAGACCAAGCAGCTTTATGTTCTCGTCTAGCGTGAAGATGTAAACCGTTTTGTCCTGATATTTTTCTTCGCGATATTTGCCATTTGAAGCCACTCTGCCTGCCGCAACCATGGCGGCGGCGCTAAAGCTTCCATTGGCAAGCGCGACAGTCTGCACTTTCGTTACGCCTTCAGCCGGATAGCTGAAACGAACGCCGAGCGCAACCTGCTGAAACATGCGCGGGTCGAGACCGGTGCGATCCTTGAAGCGATCGAGGCTTGCATTGACTTCGCTAAGCTTCGTTGGATTGTTTGCGAGTATGCGTGGCATTGCCTCGCTCAGAAGTTGATTGACTTTAATCTGGGCGACTGCGTCTGATTCCGGCAACGAGGACATCAGGGTTGGAGGTGCAGCAGCGGTGGTGCTGCGGCCGCGTGTCTGGGCGTGCGTTTCGATTTGTGAAACCAGTGCGACGAAAACAATCGCGAGGGTCAAAAGTGTTTTTCTCACTACAAACTGCCTTTCTGCCAAACGTATGAGAGTTTAGTTGATGCCTCGACTCGACTCGTAGGTTGTTCCAAATCCATTAAATCGGGCGTCTCTTTGGAGTGCGCCAACTTGTTGGCGCTTTGGTATTTTTACCAAAGCGGTGCCAAGGCACCGCACTCCAAGGAGGCGTCAATTTCTCAGGCGCTTAAGAAACTCAGCAAAAGTAAGCTTTTGATAGTCGCCCGGAACGCTGAACAAATTCGCATCAACCTCAAGCGAAATCTCCGAAAGTTCCATCGAGACGCGCGTGCCATCCGATGATTTAGTCTCGGATTTGATGGGCATCTTCAGAGCCTCATCGATCCAGATCAACGTCTCATTTACGCTGACGTTCGCAGCGCTTGCAGCGTTAACAACAACACGATATTTGTCTGTACCGCGCTGTCCAATCGCTTCCTTACCCAGCGTCTGGTAGCTGGTGCCGCCTGTGTCCGCATGCAAAAGACCTTCGGGAGAACGCTCCAAAGCATCCTCGTCCTCATTTCCCGGAAGGCTCGTGTCTGCCGTGACCCCGGCGTAGATCTTCTCAGCAGGCAACAAAACAAACCTGCCTTCAGGCCTTTCAAGATAAGCGATCGTTTTCGACGCCACTTGAGATTCAGCGCGACGCAAGTCGCCGTCGCGTGCGATCAGATTCCTGGTAGTTACGGTTTGGCCGTTTGCCGTTACGACCGTGAGGGTTCGGATTGCGCGGTAACGGTCCGGTTCCTTAGTTTGAAAGGGAGGAGTTGTGGAAACAACAACCTCGGTTGTCGAGTTTTTGTTCGGAGTGGAATTACTCTGCGGACGACAGGAGACCGTGATCAGCGCCAGCGAAACTACGAACAGCGCACGTCCGTCGCTCCAACGCAAAGTCATACGCGTTCCAGCAAGAGAGCGAGTCCCATGCCGCCGCTTACGCACAGAGTTGCGAGACCGAGTTTGGCTTGTCGCTTTTGCATTTCGTAGATGAGCGTGGTCGTGATGCGAACTCCAGTACATCCGATCGGATGGCCCAACGCGATTGAACCACCGTTAACATTCAAACGCTCGGCGTCGAACTCAAGTTCTCGATCACATGCGATCACCTGCGCCGCGAATGCTTCGTTCAACTCGATCAAATCGATTTCGGCAAGCGAGAGATGCTGCCGCTGCAGTAGCGCACGCACCGCGGGTACAGGACCGATACCCATGATATCCGGCGCAACACCACAGATCTCATAATCAACAATGCGTGCTTGCGGCGTCGTTCCGAATCGTTCAAGTCCTTCTTCACTCAACACCACGAGTGCGGCTGCGCCGTCAGTAATACCGGACGAGTTGCCTGCCGTGACTGATCCGTCTTTGTAGAACACCGGCGACAGTTTCGCGAGATCCTGAAGTGTGGTTCCGGCGCGGCAGTGTTCGTCCTGTGAAAAGCTTGTCGTCTCGCCTTTCTTGCCACTGATTTCAAGCGACAGCACTTCGTCTTTGAATCTTCCCGACGCAATGGCTGCTTCCGCTTTCTGCTGCGACCGCAATGCAAACTCGTCTTGTTCCTCGCGAGAGATTTCGTGTTGTCGCGCCAATTTCTCCGCGGTCTGGCCCATCAATAGTCCTGAGAGAGGATCGCTGAAGCCGTCGCGATACATACCATCCACAAGCTGCATGTTACCCATGCGCGCGCCCCATCGTGCACCTTCGGCGAAATACGGCACGCGCGACATGCTTTCCGTGCCACCCGCCAGAACTGCATCCGCGCGACCGAGCATGATCTCCTGCGCCGCGAGGATGATTGCTTTCAATCCTGAACCACACGCCTGATTGATCGTTGCTGCGGGTACTGTTTCCGGCACGCCGGCGCGGAACGTGATCTGGCGACCGACGTTTGGTCCACCACCGGCCTGCCGCGCACATCCCCAGATCGAATCAGTAACTTGATCGGGCGAGACGCCTGCGCGTCGCAGACTCTCCTTTGCCACTGCTACGCCGAGATCGGCGGCCGTCCATGAAGCCAGCGTGCCGCCGAATTTGCCGATCGGCGTTCGGACTGCTCCTGCAAGAAAAACGTTCTTCATAAGTTGACCAAAAATGTAGCACAGGGTAGAAGTAGGCCACAAAAAGGCACAAAAAACACAAAAGTCACAAAAAGGCGGCTCACATGCTTCAAGACCTCACGACTCTAAACCTGCGCGAATCTGCGCACGAACAGATTACGGCGTTGTTTCGCGAACATGCGGAGTGGCTGTTTGTCTCCGATGGCATGGTGCAGCCGCTGCGACGAGAAGAGATCGAGCTCAACTTCGTTCATCAGAAATTAATGTTCTCGTGTTGGACCGAAGCGGGCACTCGTGTGTGGCGGCTTGTTGGCTGGGATTGGAACGGACAACTGCTCGAGTTGAAAGTCTCGCGACGAATGGGAGCGGAGGTCTCGCTGATTGAGTTGGTTCCACGCACCACGGCGAAAGTCGTTACGGCGACGATTCGGGCTGCGCGACAGATGTTGTGTGAGCGACTGGCCCAACTGGCCGCGGCAGTAGGAAGGGAGACTGCAGTTGAACGATTGTCTTTGAGTCGGGGAACAAAGCCGGGCCAGCCGGGCCGGTACGCGCAGATTGTTTTGCGGAGGAGGCGAGAGAGAATTGCTATCACTGGTCCAGTTGTCGCGTGTCCGCCTTCGGCAGTTGACGCGTTTCTTTCATCGGCATTGCTGTGGTTCAGCCGCACATCCGTTGAGCAACTGTGGCTGATTGTTACTCCCGAAATGCTTCAGCCGATGATCTACCGCGTCGCACTTTTGCGCGGTGGTTTGCGGAGCATTATCAAGGTATTCACAGTTGACGAGCATCTGACAGCGTTGACCGAAGTCTCGTGTCCTGACAAGGACGAGCTATGGAAGAAAAGGCTTACCCGCTTCCCTCCAGTCGCCGCCGCGACACCGTGTGAACTCAGTAACGCAATTGTTGCTGAAGCACCGGACGCGATCGACGTGGTCCATGCGCGTCACGGCGAAACACTTCGTTACTTCGGGTTGCCATTCGCGCGTGTGCGTTCGTTGCTTGGGCACGAACGAGCCTGGTTTGGTATCGATCGCGCGCATCGTCGCATGCTCGACGCATCAACGCTCAACGACTGGGATAATTTACTGCGCGACTTGCGCGAGCACCGGTCGTCGTCGGCGCCCGATCATCGTCACGCCTTTTATCGCGCCGCACCGGAAGCGTGGCTCGAATCGCTCCTGCGTCGAGACATCACTCGACTCGATCCGGGTCTAATCATCGCACCGCTGCACGCGCAATTCAGAACTGCACGCGGTGCGAAGCTCGGTATCAGACCAATAGATCTACTGGCGCTGCGACAAGACGGCCGTTTAGTCGTGATCGAATTGAAAGTCTCAGAAGACCGTGAGCACGTGTTGCAGGGTGCTGATTACTGGCGCCGCGTCGAAGCCCACCGACGCCGCGGCCACATCGCACAAGCAAAACTATTCGGCGCCCGCGTAATCAGCGACGACCCACCCCTCGTCTATCTCGTCGCTCCCACTCTGCGCGTTCACCCAGCCTTCCAAACACTCGCCCAATGCATCTCCTCCGACATCGAAATCTATCGCTTCGACATCAACGAAGATTGGCGCTCGGGCGTCCGCGTCATGCGCCGCCTGCGGGTGAATGCAGCCGCTACGGAGGTGGCTGGACTGCATGCGCAGGTAGTTCAAGAATAGTTGCGTCTGCCAAACCGCCAGTAGCGGTATTCGCCAACCTGATCCTCACAGGTGCCTGAGGTGCCCGAATAATCACCCGACCTTGGGTAGGCGACAAATACAGCCACCACGATTGCTGAACACCGACAACTAAATGGCTCAGAAGCGGCGCGAAACCTGTACCATCAAGCTGCACCGTTAGCTCGCCGGGTTGATTGTTAGCCGGAGGCTTGTAGGCATACACACTTGCCCGGGTGATTTTGAGCGCAGCCGGATTCGGAATGGACCTGGTGATGGTGTCGTTGTCACGTACCAGGATGAGTTTCACCATGTCGTCTGCATTCAAGTAAAATTCGAACCAATACAGACTGGCCGACTTGAACTGTTTCTGCGCTCCGGTGATTTCTGTGCCGTTAATGTACAAGTTGTTGGTGGCTGCAAAACCACCTCCAGTGAGAATCCCAGTGACGCGTGCCGAGCCCGGAGTGAAACTGAGAAGTTGCATGTCGGGCCGCCGGCCAAACATGAACGCCGCACCATCGTTGAGACTTTCGTTTGACCTTCCTCTGATTCTTATGTTGCGAAGCGAATTCAGATCGATAGATTTGCCCGGCGCAACTAACGTCATCGTCGGTGTCCCAACATAATTGGCCGGCATTTTGAACGAGAAGACAATTTGCTCCGCGTCAATCCGTTCGTAGCTGCCGCAAATTGGCGTTTGAGTGTTTGCGTCACTCGAACAATTATTCGCTGGTTGTAAAACCATTGTGTTGTTGGGGCCGGGTTTCTTTGGCATTAAGTGTGGGTGTGCCAGTCCGACAGTTGCAGCGAGCGGGACGCCATTGATGAGCACTCCCATTTGTGACGAGAAGTTATTGCCGCGAATAGACACAGTAGTAAACTCGCCGCCGTTTTTGCCTTCTTCGTAGTCGATGTTTGTGACCCAGAAGTTGCTGGCTTTGCCACCATCAGGAATAGGCACGATGTAGGTTTGATCGTCGCCACAGTTATAGCTTTTGAACTTATTCGGTTCCTTCCAATCCTCGTGACCGGTGTCCTCAAAGTCCAGAGGTTGATAACTCTTGCGCGGGAAGTAGCAGCCGCGGGCCGAAAGAATGAGCGACTCGGCATCTTCCGGAACAACTAGTGCGGCATACGTAGTCCGCACGCCAGGTGCAACCCGATTACTACCCGGCAAGGCGCCAAAGGTCCAACCAAAATCGCGGTTTCCTTTTCCGAAGCCGGACGCATACATTTCCTGATGGACGTACTGCTCAAACTGTTCTTTTTGTCGCTGGAAGTTGACCTGACCGGCAAAGCCGAAGAGGAACTTAAAGGCCGCGAGGATGCCGGTCGCCTTGACTGTCGACTGAACATCATTGACGTTCAATGAGCTTTGCCGCGGGATGATGTCTACAGTTCGCACTGTGCGGCGCTTGATATCCTTGTCGGCGGCGGCGCGGGCAAGCTCTTCATCCAGTCGAATGAACTCGATGCCTCGTTCAAATTCGGTTCCTGTCTCAATACCGCGATTTTTTAATGCCTGCAGTGCGCCTTTATTAGAATCGCTCAGCGGTTGATCGTCGCTCAGTATTTTAAGCAAATCATTCTTAAGCTTCTCAATTTCCTTGCGTCGGGTCTCCTCCTCATTTTTCGACGGTGCATCGGAGGTTAAATTCTCCTCTCCCATCGGCTTGACGGACAAATCCGTATTTGTGCTCTCACCTTCTTTACCTTTCGGATCGATCTTTTTTGGCGCCTGTGTTACGGCGATCAGCTTGCGAATGGCTTCAACCGTCTCGCTTGTATCGCGAGCGCCGTTTTGTTCGACGCGTGCGAAGAGGCTGTTCGCTTCACGAAATAACTTATCCAGCACTGCATTGCGGGCGCTTTGGCGTTCACACTTGAGTCCGGCGAAAACTCCCAGGATATGATCTTTCCGGAAATCCTTCGGGAAGTCTTCGGCCTTTACAGGGCAATTGATGTCACGGAGTATACCCTCATATTTCTTATAAGCATTCACTTCCCGGATCTTGGACCATTTCACTTCAACTTCGTAAAGTTCGAGCAGCAGACGAATGATTGGATCGGTCCGCGTGTAGCCGTTGACGTGCCACCATGCCTGGGCCATCTTCTCGTCGCCCGGACCAGGCGTCGTGTAGACGGATTGTGGTAGTTCAAGAAAAACGAGACGTTCACCGGGGCCAACTTCATCGCGCAACAAAGTCAACTGCTTGGCGATGATTTCGTATTGCAATTGCACCGTGTTGTCCAGCATTGTCGTCGCGTTCAGCCGGGGATCTTTATCGGTGCTAAACAGCTTCTTCAACTGGTCCTCACTGAGCTTATTCAGGATACTGTCAGGCAGTCTTTCCTTAGTAAAGGGAGACGCCGACGGCGTCGGAGAAGACACGGATCCGGTGGCTTCGTTTATCTTCCCAATCTCACTATCCTGGGCATCGGCCCGTTTATCGATCGCCTTCTGATCGTTGGTCATCTGTTTGATTTTGGCGTCTAATTCCTTGGCACGCTCGCTGTCGGGGTCTGTGATCGTCTCGCGTTCACTGATGAGTTTGTTCTTCTCACGCTCGATACTTAACGACTCATCGCGTAGCTGATCGCGGCTCGTAACCAGGTTCCGGCGCCGGTCGTCGTTGAAACGTTCCTTTTCGACGATGCGCGAATTTTGAAACCCAATACCCTGATCAAACTGAGCTCCGACTTCCAGCAGTTGTCTCAGAATCTGGATCCGAGTGCCAGTAATCCTGTTCGGATCGAGGTCGTCGTCTGAGAGCGTCCTGGCCTGTATTTCCAGGTTTGTCATATGCATCCGTGCGAGCAGGTAATGCGCCTGCTCCAGCGACCAGATGTTCGGCTGGCCAAAGCTGACCACCACGGGTTTTCTTCTTCGGTCCTGTGCGGCAGCGGTCGATAGCGGTAAGAGACCGGACGAAAACAGGGAGAACATGAGCAAAACCGTTAACCAGTAATTCCGGCAGGGGGGTTGCGTGAACATGGTCGGGCTCCTAATGTTTAATCAGTTACACAAACAATGAAAAAAGAGCCAGTTTCATTTCAGGCCACAAAAAGAGCCACAAAAGGCACAAAGCACAAAAGCACAAAAGCACAAAAGAGAGTTGTTTATCAGACCCGTTTCGAGACTGGTTTTTACTTTTGTGCTTTTTGTACCCTTATGTGCCTTTTGTGGCTGTTAATGCTTCACAAAAATGCTGTCGGGCTCGTTGCTGAGTGGTGGTGGGACAACGGTGGCGGTGGCGGGGGTGGTGATGTGATCGAGGGTGTCGTCCTTTGCGTAAATACCGGAGACGCGCATCTTGAATTCATCCGGATTAGTTGCGTTATGCAGCGCTTCTTCCTGTGAGATGAGTCGTGATTGAAGCAGATGGAACAAGGATTGATCGAAGGTCTGCATGCTGTACTGTGATGTGCCTGCCGCAATCGCTTCACGAATGAGATATGTCTTCTCTTCATTGATGATGTGATCGCGAATGGTAGCCGTCGATACGAGCACTTCAATTGCCGGCACGCGTCCGGCGCCTTTTGCGGCACGGACCAGACGCATCGAGATCACGGCTTTCAGGATTCCAGCTAGCTGAATGCGAACAGACTTCTGCTGGTGCGACGGAAACGATGAAACAATACGCGTGATGGTTTCTGTCGCGTCGAGTGTGTGCAGAGTTGAAAGCACGAGGTGTCCCGTTTCCGCGGCTGTCAATGCTGTTTCAATCGTTTCGTGATCGCGCATTTCGCCGACGAGAATGACGTCGGGATCCTGACGCAACGCGCCGCGGAGAGCTTCCGCGAAAGAACGTGTATCGACGTCGACTTCACGCTGCGTCACAAACGACTGCTTATCGCGATGCAGAAACTCGATCGGATCTTCAATCGTGACTATGTGACCGCTGCGTGTGGAGTTGATGCAATCGATCATCGCCGCGAGCGTTGTCGATTTACCGGAACCGGTTGCTCCCGTGACGAGGATCAGACCACGTCGTTCTTCGGCAATCTTATCGATTACGGGTGGCAGACCGAGTTGGGCCGCGGTCTTCGTGTGATCCGGAATGACGCGGAGCACGATGCTTACCGTGCCGCGTTGCTGAAAGATGTTCGCTCGGAATCGTCCCAGGCCGGATACGCCATAGCCGATATCGACTTCCGAAACCTCTTTAAAGCGTTGCTTTTGCCGGTTGGACATCATCGAGAAGGCCATGTCGAGAGTGTCTTCCGGCTTCAGTCGCGGAGCATCAGCGACCGGATGGAGTTCGCCGCCGATCCGCATCACGGGGAACGCCCCCACCTTGAGGTGGAGATCGGACGCGTTATGACCGCAGGCAACTCGAAGTAAATCGTCGATTTTTAAGGCCATGAATATCCTGAACTAATGAAAACCTTGTGGGATTACGAGAGGTTTGCTGGCGAGTGGAGCACTGTGAGGAGCGCTCGGGCTCTTCGAATATAGCTTGACGCCGTGAGAAGCGTCAATAACTTCATCCACAGATTACGCAGATTATGAAAGCAAATCTGTGTAATCTGTGGATACTCTTTAGTTTATAGTGCCCGCCGGGGTCTCGATTGCCGCTCGAGAGAAGCCATTGTTATCGGTCGGCGCCGCCTTGGACTCGTTGACGTACGTAAGCCACTTGGCCGGAGCCGGACGCTCGCCCTTGGTGATTTCGAAGAACGCCTTCTGAATCCTTTCGGTGACTGGACCACGCGCGCCACTACCCACCGTGATGCGGTCGACGGAGCGAATTGGCGTAATTTCCGCGGCCGTTCCGGAGAAGAACAGCTCGTCGGCCACGTAAAGCGCGGCACGCTGAATCGTTCGCTCTTTGATGGTCAGGCCTAGTTCCTGACAGATCTGAATCACACTATCGCGAGTGATGCCGGGAAGAATGGACGACGAGAGCGGCGGCGTTAACACGACGTCACCAGACACCATGAAGATGTTTTCACCTGAACCCTCTGAAACATAGCCACGATCGTCGAGGGCGATGCCTTCCGCGAAGCCGTTCAACAGAGCTTCCATTTTGATTAGCTGCGAGTTCATGTAGTTGGCGCCACTCTTTGCCATCGCCGGCATCGCGTTCGCGTGAAGTCGCTGCCAGGTCGAGACGCAAACGTCCACGCCGCGTTCGATCGCTTCGTCGCCAAGATACTTGCCCCAGTCCCATGCCCCGATGTAACAGGCGAGTGGATTTGGAAACGGATTCACACCAAACGCCGGATGTTCTTCGTCGAGACTGCGAAATAGTATGGGCCGGATGTAACACTGATCCATTCCGCTGCGTCGCACGAGATCGGTTGAGGCGGTGCACAACTGATCGAGAGTCCACTCGTGGTCCATGCGATAAATCTTCGCGGAGTTTAGAAATCGCTGCATGTGTTCGCGCAGACGAAAGACGGCGGGTCCCTGTTTGGTGGAGTAACAACGGATTCCCTCAAAGACGCTCGATCCATAGTGCAAGACATGCGACATCACGTGCACACGCGCGTCCGTCCACTGGATAAACTCGCCGTTATGCCAAACAACGTCGCATATACGTGGTGTCTTTACATCTTTGGTGTTGCCGTCTTTTGAGAACATATTGTTTACTCCTTTAGGAAAATACTGAGATGCGGGGGAAGGCCCTCATCTTTGCGTAGAAACACTTCGACATTGGTAGAAAGCGATACTCTTCAATTGTTCGGAGTGGGTTATCAAACATGGCACAATACAGTAGTTTTGAGTCGCTTGGCAAGAACGCTTGCACGCCGTAAACAGAGTTGCGTAACATCCAATTTGCAACCCTTTAAGTTAGAGATTATTAATTCGTGGTCCCTACCGGAAAACCGCTCAAAAACTCTCACTACACGCATTGTTATTACGTTACTTTTACTCCCAACGCTTTTTTCCGGCTGCACTGAGAAGAAGATGAACCAAAACAACCAAAACACGTCCGTGGCCGAGACTTCTGTCGCCGACCCACTTTCCATTCACCAACGCGCAATCGCGATTGATATGCACGTTGATACGGTGCAACGAATCCTTGACGAGAACGTCGATATTCAACAGCAACTCAGCGACGGCCACTTCGACGCCGTACGTGCGCGGTCAGGAAGTCTAGATGCGCAATTCTTTTCGATCTGGGTGGAGCCACAATTGTTTGGCGCGACTGGCGCACGAGCGGTAAAGCGAGCTGACGATCAAATTGCGGCGATTCGTACGCTAGCGGACAAACATCCGGACACATGGGTACTGGCAACGACGGCTGGCGATATCCGTCGCGCGGCGAATGAGGGAAAAATTGCAGCGCTGATGGGACTTGAAGGTGGTTACGCGATTGATGAACGTTTGGAAAATGTTCAGCGGTATTACGATCTCGGTGTGAGGTATATGTCCCCGGCGTGGAGCATCAGTACGAGTTGGGCCGGATCTTCAGGTGATGACGTGGGCGCCACACGTGGTCTGAACGAGTTTGGAAAGAGCGTGGTGCGCGAGATGAATCGTCTCGGTATGATGATTGACGTTTCGCACGTGTCGGATCCGACGTTCTGGGACATCGTGAACACGTCAACTGCGCCGGTCATCGCCACTCATTCGGCGTGCAGGGCGATTGCAGACGTGCCGCGAAATCTGACCGACGACATGATACGTGCGCTGGCGAAGACCGGCGGTGTGGTCAACGTGATCTTCTATCCCGAACATCTCGAGCCGGGCTGGAGTCAGAAGAAGAAGCAGGTCGATGCTGAAATAGCGAGTATGGTCCAGGCGGCGTCTGCTGCTGAAACGGGCGATGCAGTTCACAAGAAGATCGCGCGTGATCTGGTGCGATCGCGTGAATATGCACGTCGATTGCCACCAGTGAATGCGTCTCGCATCGTGGATCATATCGATCACATTGTGAAGCTCGTTGGTGTGGACCACGTCGGCATCGGATCCGATTTCGACGGCGTACAAGCCACAACGGCGGATCTCGGAACGGTCGCTGATCTGCCAAACCTTACAAAGGAACTCTTGCGACGCGTTTACACTGAAGCTGACGTCAACAAGATCCTCGGCGGAAACATGTTACGAGTAATGGATCAATTCGTAAAAAATCCGCGTTAATCTGTGGCTAAAAAACTTCCAAAAATCGGGTTTCATGCACCAATTAAGGGCGGCGTTCATAATGCGCTTCTCGTCGCCAAGGACACGGGCTGCACCACTGTACAACTCTTCTCGCGCAACCCGCGGGGTTGGATGGCGAAGCCGCTGACGCGTGCAGATATCCTCCTGTTTCGAAGGATCCGCAAGCAAACAAAGATCTCGCCAGTTTTAATCCACTGCAACTATCTTGTGAACCTCGCGGCAGTGGACGATATCTTCCTGGAGAAATCGCGCGCCTCGTTTCGCGAAGAGGTCGAGCGCGCGCTCTTGTTGGGTGTGGATTACCTTGTGGTCCATCCAGGCAGTGCACGTGGCGCTTGTGAAACCGATGGCATCGCACTGTGTGCGACGAGTTTGAAGATCGCTTGCAAGGGATTGAAATTCGGCTCACTCCGCATCTTGCTGGAAAACACTGCCGGACAGGGCGATTGCATCGGACATCGCTTCGAGCACCTCGAAGAGCTTATGCGGATGTGCCCGAAACTTCCGCTCGCCGTTTGTCTCGACACCGCGCACGCCTTCACAGCCGGTTACGATATTCGAGAAGAGGACGGCCTCGAAGCATTGCTCCAGCGCGTGCAAAAAACAGTGAAGACTAAGAACGTTCGCGCGATTCACTTCAACGATTCGCGCGCCGCTTACAACTCACGCGTCGACCGGCACTGGCACATCGGCGAAGGTCACATCGGCACTGACGCTCTGCGTCGCGTCGCCCGCCACCCCAAACTCAAACACGCTGCCTTTATCCTTGAAACTCCTTACGACGACCCACGTGCAGATGTCAAAAATCTCGAAATGCTCAGATCGTTCGTTGCTGATCCGCGCTGATCCGTGTAAAATCCGCGTAATGTTTGCGAAGCATTTCTCAACTAACCTCCTCCTAACGGTGCCGCTTCTGCGCCGCGCGTAAGCGCGTGTTCGGCAGGGCGGCGATTCCTACACTCAAATAAGCAAGATTTAGACGGAGACGTGTATGATTGGATAACGTTATGGACGAAAAATACTTTCCTGAACGGATCGAAAGTAAGTGGCAGCAGCGCTGGGCTGAAGCGGGCACTTTTGAGGCAAAAACCGATGATCCTCGCGAGAAATTCTATTGCCTCGAGATGTTGCCTTACCCTTCGGGTTTCCTGCACATGGGGCACGTGCGCAACTATTCCATCGGTGATGCGCTCGCGTGGTTCAAGCGCCTGCAGGGTCTCAACGTGTTGCATCCCATCGGCTGGGATAGTTTCGGACAACCTGCGGAACAGGCTGCGATTAAACGCGGCGTGAATCCACGCGACTGGACCGAAGACAACATCGCGCACATGCGCGGGCAGTTGAAGCGTCTCGGTATCAGTTACGACTGGTCGCGAGAGATCGCGGCGCACCGGCCTGATTACTACAAGTGGGACCAGTGGTTCTTCCTGAAGATGCTCGAAAAGGATTTGGCCTATAAGAAGATCTCGCAGGTCAACTGGTGCCCCAAGGAAGAGACTGTGCTCTCGAACGAACAGTCGTCGGGAGGGATCTGCTGGCGTTGTAGTACGCCGGTCGAGAAGCGAGATCTGGAACAGTGGTTCTTGCGCATTACTAACTACGCGGAACAACTCGTCGCCGATATTAAAGAGATCGAAGCCGGTTGGCCGGACAAGGTTTTGAAACGTCAAAGCGATTGGGTCGGGCGGAGTGAAGGCGCGTACATCGACTTTCAGGTCAAGGACAGCGACAAAGTGATTCGTGTGTTCACAACGCGCATCGACACGATCTACGGTGCGACGGCCATGGTCCTGTCTCCGGATCACCCGCTGCTCGACGAGTTGCTCGAAGGTTCGGCGTTGAAAAAGGACATCGAAGCGTTTGCACAAAAGATAAGAACGCAGAGAGCAGCCGGTCGCGAAGTCGGCGACGAAGAGAAGGAAGGACTCAACACCGGTGTGCTCGCAATCAATCCGTTCAGCGGCGAAAGCATTCCGGTGTGGGTAGCAAACTACGTGTTGATGGAGTACGGCACGGGGGCTGTTATGAGTGTGCCGGGCCATGACGAACGCGACTTCGAGTTTGCGCAGAAGTACTCGTTGCCGATCCGTCAGGTAATTGCGCCGATCGATCATCAACACCTCGACGCCGAACCGGCGCCGACAACCGCGGGCGATGCATCCGCGGAAATCAAACACTCGTTCACTGACTACGGTGTCTTAATCAATAGCGGCGAATGGGGCGGCAAACTGTCTGACGTTGCAATCCCGATAATGTCGGCTTTCGCGAAAGAGCATGGATTTGGCGAGGCCGCAGTCACGTATCGCATTCGCGATTGGGGCGTTTCCCGGCAACGATTCTGGGGCGCGCCGGTGCCGGTTGTTTATTGCGATAAGGACGGCATGGTGCCGGTTCCGTACGATCAGTTGCCGGTGATGTTGCCACAAACCGCTGACTTCACAGGCACAGGCGAGTCGCCTTTGGCGGGTGTGCCGGAGTTTGTAAACACAACGTGTCCGAAGTGCGACGGTCCGGCTCGCCGTGATACAGACACCATGGATACGTTCGTTGATTCATCGTGGTATTTCTTCCGCTACTGCGATCCGCGTAATGAAGAAGCACCATTTGACAGCAGGATCACGAGTCAATGGACGCCTGTGGACCAATACATCGGTGGTGATTCACATGCAGTAATGCATTTGATCTACACGCGCTTCTGGACCAAGTTCATGCGCGACATCGGACTGGTTAACATGAACGAACCAGTCAAGAGATTGCTGACACAGGGTATGGTCACGAATCGCGTCGAAGGAACCGACGAATGGAAAGCGATGTCGAAGAGTCTCGGCAATGGAGTTGATCCTGACCAGATGATCGAGGCATACGGTGCTGATGCTACGCGTCTGTTTGTTTTGTTTGCCGCGCCGGCTGAAAACGAGTTGCGCTGGTCTGAAAGTGCAGTTGAAGGTGCCATCCGGTTTCTGAGGCGCGTGTACACGATGGTTTGGAAATGGCAGGAGCGACTGTCAAATCCGATCCAGGCGAGTGCGATGGAGTTTAGTCCGAGGGCGAGAACTTTACGTCGCAAGACTCATCAGACGATCGCGAAGATCACGAGGGACTTCGAACAATTACACCTCAACACCAGTGTGGCTGCGTTGATGGAGTTGTTCAATCAGATCGTCGACTTCGACGCCGATCCGGCGAAAGCTTCAGAGGAAGACATCTTTGCGATGCGTGAGGCGTTGGAATCACTCGTAATCATGCTGGCTCCGTTTGCTCCGCATGCTGCGGAGGAGATGTGGGAAGGCTTAGGTCACGCTGGTGGGTTGGTCAGCGCCACTCCGCGCTGGCCGGTTGCCGACCCTGAGCTGGCTCGCAGTGAGGAGTTGGAGATTCCGATTCAGGTAAACGGCAAACTCCGATCACGTGTGATCACCTCGCCGGACGTGTCTGAAGAGGATCTGCGTGCTGCCGCACTCGCCGATGAACGCGTACAAGCGCAGATCGACGGTCACGAAGTAATGAAGGTGATCGTCGTCCCGCGCCGGCTCGTAAATATCGTGATCCGGTGAACGTACTGTAGGGGCGGCCCTCCGTGGCCGCCCCTGCCTGGAATTCGCCACAGGGGCGGCCACGGAGGGCCGCCCCTACAGTACGTTCGACGTGTCCGATATATTCGGACGTGTCTGAGCGTCCGCAAAGCCATAGATTCGTGCTAATCTGTGTAATCTGTGGTTACAGAATAGATGAAAGAGTGTCCAGCCTGTAGGCGCTGTTACCCAGACGAAATCAATCACTGTCCCCAGGATGGTGATGCTACTGCGCCGTCACTTTTGGGTGAACCAACATTAGACGCCCGCTACTTGCTCGAGCGTCGTCTCGGGCAAGGCGGTATGGGTGTCGTATTCCAGGCGCGTCACATCTTTCTCAAAACCTCGCACGCCATCAAAGTCATTCTTCCGGATCTCGTTGGTAACGATCCGATGCTCACCACGCGCTTTCGTCAGGAAGCACTCGCTGCCGCTGCCATTCGTCATCAGAACATCATCGCCGTTACCGACTTCGGCGTGGTGCGCGGCACGATGCCGTTCCTGGTGATGGAGTTTGTCAGAGGCCGATCGCTTCAAGACATACTCGCGAAGGAAGGCCCGATGCCGCCTCAACGTGCGTGGGAATACATCAGTGCGATCGCATCCGGTGTTGGTGCTGCTCATAAACAGAACATCGTTCATCGCGATCTAAAACCGCTCAACATCATGGTGCAGGACGATGTGCCGATCGCGGAGGGCGTCAAGATCCTCGACTTCGGTTTGGCGAAGATTAAATCCGGTGAGCTGCTCGGCTCGTTCGTGCAGGCGCAAACAAGCGGTTTGATGGGATCGCCTTTTTACATGGCTCCCGAACAGTGGTCCGATGAAGAGCCTGATGCGCGTGCTGATATCTACAGTCTGGGAGTCATTCTTTATCAAATGCTCGCAGGCGAAGTGCCGTTCAAGGGATCGTCGATCCCGTCGATCATGAAGAAGCATCTCACGCTTCCGCCGCCGAGTTTTCAGTCGATGGGAGCTTCGGTGCCGCCGGCAATCGAATCTGTTGTCCGTCATGCGCTCGAGAAAGAAGTCGAAGCACGCATCGATTCAGTGCCGACGTTTTTAAGAGACCTGCATGCGGCGTTGAATTCTTCCCCTGTGGTCGCTGCCTCGATGCCGAAAACAGTAGTGATGGATCCGAACAAGACCATCGCTTCAGTGACGCAGCCTCCTGTAAATCAGGGACCCGATTTGTCGGCGACGTCGTCTCAACCTCCGATCGCGCCGGACACCCAGTTTGGAACGTCCTTCGATTCAATGGCCGGCACGGTCAGTGGCGCGCAACTCGATAAAGTTCTTGAAGAAGAGGCGCAACGAAAAAAGCGTGAGGAGCAGGAGCGTTTAAGCAAGGAACAGCAACAAGATCGACGGGAGAAAGAGCAGCAGGAAAAATTCGACCGGATGTCGCTGCAGGCGAAAGAGCTCGAGGATCGGCTGGAACGATTGTCGGGAAGCATGCCGCCAAACATGGATCCGGAAGTGACTCGAGTGCAGGGAAGTGGCACGAATCCGAACTGGGCTGCAAACTCCGCTCAAGTCTCGCCGGTCGGACCAGCAAAGCAACAGATGATCGTGGATTTTTCGCCGAAGCGAAAGTCCGCACCATTACTCCTCATCGGTGTTGCAGTGTTCGTGCTTGTGCTCGGCGGCGTTGGTATCAGTGCTTATCTGATGCTGAAAAATTCCACCACTGGCAATCCTTCTCCAACTCCGACGCCGACCCCGGCGCCCAAATTCACGGCTAATTTGATCGCGATCGATGGTGGCACATTCCTGATGGGACGGAAGACTGGTCCACCTCAGGAGACTCCTGCTCATGCCGTGACGGTTCAGCCGTTTCAGATGGATCGCACAGAGGTCAGCAATACCGAGTATGCCGACTTCGTTAGGGAGACAAATCACACGCCTCCTGCACATTGGATCGGCAACAAGCCGCCATTCGGGCAGGAGAATTGGCCCGTCGTCAACGTAACGTTCGCAGATGCGAACGCCTTTGCCGCCTGGCGCTCTAAACGCGATGGTGCTACCTACCGTCTGCCGACGGAAGAAGAGTGGGAGTATGCGGCCCGCAACGGAGAGCGGGCTGACTTGTATCCGTGGGGGCCTGATTGGAAAGACGGTGTGGCAGTGTTAAAGGATGCAACGCCATCTGCGGTTGGGTCTCGCGTCGACGGAAAGAACAGGTGGGGAGTATACGATTTGATCGGAAATGTTTGGGAATGGACCTCGGCGAAGGCCTCAGTTTATCCCGGTAATACGGCCCAGGTGCCGAGGAGTATGGTGGAGTGGATTACCATTCGGGGTGGTTGTTACGTTAGCGATCCGAAGAATCCGGAAACTCCGATAACGTCCTGCTTTCGTGACTTCGTGCCACCCACTACCAAGACGACGCTATTGGGTTTCCGGCTGGTGCGAAGTGGGTGAATAGTCGGTCCGAGAAGGTGAAGAGGTCTCACGCCCTGTTGGTTGAAGAGGTCTCACGACCTATTGGCTGACCTCAAAACTTCGAATTCAGTCTGAGCAGCGCCAAAGGCGCGGAATATGATAGCCAGGGGCAAGCGCTGAGCAACGCGAAGCGCGTCGCCCCTGGTAACGTAAATAAATCGAAGAGAGCACTGCAAGTGCGAAATATCACCCTTCGTTATTCCGCTCTTTCAGAGCTCAACCGTTCATTATCGTTTTCCCAGGGGCGACGCCTCGCTTCGCTCGGCGCTTGCCCCTGGCTAACATATGCCGCGCCTTTGGCGCTGCGGTCTGAATTCCGACTTTTGAGCAAAGCTCGAAATATTAAGAGCTTTGAGCGAAGCCCGACTGTTATTTGAGCCAAGCCCGACTGTTATTTGAGCGAAGCCCGACTGTTAATAGTTGGCCATTAGATCATCGGGCGAAGCTGATCTACAATCCAATGCAGTACTTCTTCAGTGATCCATAAGTTCTTTTTTTCTGAACCGTTTAACCCGAGGTTAGTCTCGATATTAGCAATCCAAACAGTACCAGGGAGAGTAATGATGAGCACTAACGCGATACTGCGCGCCGCGGTTTTAAGTTTGGCCGCACTTTGCTTGAGCCTTGCTACGGCTTCCGCCGCTCTCGGCCAGGGCCCTGGCTCAGATATCGGTGGAGGCGCAGGAATCTTCCGTCCGAAGAACCCCGAGACGAAGAAGGCGACCAAGCCCAGCACGGGAACGAAGCCCACCGCCCGAACAACCGGACCAACTCGCACGAGACCGTCAGCGGCCCTGGCAGAGCGTGTCGAAGAACTATTGGACAAAGGCAACGAGGCACGCGACGCGAAGAAGTTTGCTGACGCTGAAACCGCGTATAAAGAAGTCCTGAAACTCAAAGCACGCGATGCGCGCGCGGCATACGGTTTAGGCAACGTCTACTCCGATCAGCAGCGTTGGGACGAGGCTGAAGCTGCTTATCGAAACTCTGTTGCGTGGGCTCCGAATGATGCGGATGCGCATGTAGCGTTGAGTGTAGTGCTCGTACAACCGAGCGCTGGCGGTGACAATGCAAAGAGATTCGCGGATGCTGAGACGTTCGCGCGTCGTTCCGTTCAACTCGATCCAAAAAATCCTGTCGGCTGGGATCGTCTCGGCGTCGCACTGCAAGCACGCGGACTCGCGAACAGTGAAACAGAACATTCCTACCGCCGCGCGATCGAACTGGATCCGCAGTTTGCAGTGGCGTACGCACACCTCGCCCGCATGCTCAATCGTGTGGGCCGCGGTACGGAGTCAACGCCGTTTTATGAAAAGGCCACCGAGTTGGCCAAGGATCCGGCCACGCTCAATCTGATTGCCGACTCGCTTCAGGGCGAGCAGTTGTATCAACAGTCTGAACCAGTGCTCAAACGTGCGCTCGAACTTGAACCAAACAATCCGCTTTCGTTGCTCATGATGGGACGCCTGCTGGTCGTTTACAAGAAGTACCAGGAAGCTGAGCCGTTTTTGAAGTCCGCTACTGAAGTAAGCTCCCGCGCGTTTCAACCATTCAACCTGCTGGGACGTGCTTATCTGGGAATGAATCGTTACAGTGACGCTGAAGCAACTTATGAGCGCGCCTCGGCAATTGCCGGAACAGGCGAGAAAAAACAACTTGCCGGGGTCTTTGGGTTTGAAGGTGTCGGTGACGGTTACCTTAAGTCCAACCAGAAAGATAAAGCCATTCGCGCGTATCAGCGTGCGCTCGAACTGGACCCAAACAACAATGGCGCTGCTCAGAAACTCGCCCGGGCGCGAGCGAATTAAGTGCCTGAAATCGATCTTGACTCCCGCTTAAGAGGTCCGTGTGTATGAAGAGTTGCCCTAAGTGTAATCGTACGTTTCCGGATGAAGGCCAGAAGTTCTGCACGTTTGACGGCGGTCTGTTGATCGCGCCGCAAACGTTCGATCCGAATGCGACGATTCGCGCGACGTCAATTGACTTGAATGCTGCTTCGGAGCGACCGACCAGTCGCGACCTTCCCGATCCGAACGCCACGATCATCGAGAACTATCCCGCAACGGTTGCACTGCCTCGCAACACTGGTCCAACCACTGGCCCAACCAGTGCTAGTCCCAACACCTCGGACATCAACAGACCGGTAACTCCACCGCCGCCGCCGCCACCTCCGGTTACGCCGCCTCCTGCGCCACCAACGCCTGCGGCAGCAGAACCGTCGCGCGTGACCACAGGTGAGATCGCAGCACCACCACAGCCAGCGGTCGCTCAGGCTCCATCGGCGCCGTTACCGCCAGTGGCAAAGAAGAAGTCGAAGATGCCGTGGATCATCGCGGGAGTGTTGCTGTTTCTATTGCTTGGAGGTGCTGCTTTAGCAGGCGTGTTCTTCTTTGTCGTCAAGCCTAAGTTAGACGAGATGGCCGCGCAGCAAAATTCAAACCGGCCGATTGAAAATACAAACCTGAGCACACCGACTCCAGCGAGCACAGTGGAAACATCCACGCCGGCGCCAACGCCCGCAGACAATTATGTGCCGCCACCCGGAACGGTTCAGTTTGTAAACTCAAAAGACAAGCTCGACGGCGCGTTGGCTGACCATTATTTTGATTTCAGTTTTTACTATCCCAAGAACTGGCTGACTGATCCAAAGGCCGGCGTAGCCGGTGCGACTAACTTTGTAAAAGTCGAACGTCGCATCCCGCCTGACTTCACGCAGGAGAATTTCGTGGTCCGCTGGTATCCAAGCACCGGCACGTTTGTGGGCGACCTGAACACTTTTCCGCAGAAGGTAGAAGAGTTCAGCAATTCGTTAGCGAAGTCTTTTCCTGAGTATCGAAAGGTCTCGGAAGGTCCAACAAAAGTAAACTCAATGGACGCTTACGAATTCAAATGGGAAGGTTTGTCAAAGGGAACTGAAAAAGGCGATCTTCGTCTCTGGGGCCGTGTTATTTTCCTGCCCACTGGAAAGGAAGGCGACGCGACGGGCGCGATTCTGAGTATGTTCACGACCTCACTTGCGCCGGAATTGTCTTCAGTGGAAGATGTTGGTGCACATGGTGAAGCGCCGGTGATACTCGACTCGTTCAGGTTTGGTAAGAAGTAGAGTAAATGAAAGAAGTAAATAAAGTGAAGTTTTGGACGCCGCTGCGCATTGTGTGCACGGTTATCTCGCTTGGACTGCTGGCAGCCTTTGGCGTATCGAGTTGCAATTCGAACGATCCGCCGGTCAACGCCGTTGTGAATCGATCGTCGTCGTCGAGTCGCCCGACCGGGCTGGTCACTTTACCGCGGCCGATTCTCGACGCGGAAAACAGGGCCGCGACAGGTGGTCCAATAAAGCTGGCCGACTACTCCGGAAAAGTCTTGCTCGTTAATTTGTGGGCCACGTGGTGTGGTCCATGCCGCATGGAAACGCCTGAGCTGGTGAAACTTCACAAGGAGTATCAGAGTCGCGGCGTGGAGATGATTGGACTCTCAACTGAGGATCCGGATGCGTCTGCGGAAAGCGTTGCCGAGTTTGTGAAGGAATACGACGTGAAGTATCACATCGGATGGGCGACGCGCGAAGTTGCGATCACCTTAATGCAGGGCCGCACGAATATTCCTCAGAGCTTCATCATTGCGCGCGACGGACGTATCGTGAAGCGCTTTATCGGTTTCAGACCCGACGCAACTCCGCAACAAATCAGGGAAGCCCTCGATGAAGCACTGAAAAGTTAAATCCACAGATTACGCAGGTTCCTCATCCTGTTGTTTCAAACCCTCGGCGACCTCTTTCCTCGTCTCGTCTTCCAATTTCTTCATCTCAGCTTCAACTTTTTGATCCGCCTGATCCATGGGCGCCGGTTCATTTAGTTCGTCCTGGGTTGTAATTTTGTTTTTGTCGATACTCATCCTTATGTTCTCCCGATGATTCAGGCTAACAATTGATCCGTTACGGAAGTGCTTGGTTTTCATTACGATTGTGATGCGACTGCCTCATTGCGCCTCTAGCCTTGCTTTAAATAGTAACACTCGTTACACTGCGCCTCACGTTACTTTATGCCGCGAACGGGCCGAACATCTGCGCCAGAATGGATTCTGCTGATTCATCAGTTGCCACCCAGGCCGACAAATCTGCGCGTACGCATTTGGCGTAAATTACAAAAGCTTGGAGCGGTGGCAATCAAAAACTCCGTTTACGTTCTTCCCGCAACGGAAAAAGCTCACGAAGACTTCCAATGGCTGAAGCAAGAGATCGAATCGGCCGGAGGTGAAGCCTCAGTTTTCAAGGCTGCTTCAGTTGAGGGTGCGACAGATCGCGAGATTATCGATGCATTCCGTAAAGCGCGTGATGAAGAGTTCGCTCGGATTGCGGCGGAATTGGACGGCCTGACGGGTGCAATCCGAGAACAGGCTCGTGGCAAGCATTTGTCCGCCGGCAGACTATCGGCGCACGAGAGTGAGATCGACAAACTACATGGTGAGTTGGAACGCATCGCCGGTAATGATTTCTTTGCCGCGCAGGGACGTGTGGCCGCTTTCGCTGCTTACGAACGATGTCAAAAGGAGTTGCGCGCGGCTCAAGGTCCAAAAGCACAAACACCTTCTTCCCAAGCCGTGGGTGGAAAGCTCGACGTTGCAAAATATCAAGGCCAACGTTGGGTGACGCGCCGAAATCTCCACATCGACCGGCTTGCCTCCGCCTGGCTAATCAAACAGTTTATCGATAAGAGTCCGCGTTTCTATTTCGTTGCCGAAGGCGAAACAATCGAAGGTGCAATTCCTTTTGACATGTTTGGAGCTGAGTTCAGTCATCACGGGGAAGACTGCACGTTCGAGACGATGCTGAAGCGGTTCGGACTCAGTGAAAACAAAGGCCTGCGCGAGATCGCCGAGATCGTTCATGACATCGATCTGAAGGACGACAAGTTTCACCGTCTCGAGGCGGTGGGGCTGAACGCGATTATTGATGGACTCAGTAAAGTGCTGCGAGACGATCGCAAGTTATTACAACAGACCGGCGTTGTTTTTGATGGGCTCCACGCGTTGTTGAGCAAGGACGTTGCGAAACCAGGACGCAAGACGGCTCTGCACAAAAAGTCACAATAGCAGAGAAACCTCAGAGACTATGAAGGAAGTGGTGCTGACAGATCGAGACTCAGATTGGCGCAGGCGAGTCACTGACTACCTCGCGCTCGAACATAACGTCACGATTGCGTCTGCGGCGGTATTTCTTCTCGGATTTGGCGAAGAATTATGGAAAAAGTTTCTACCAAAATATCTTGAAGCGCTTGGTGCGACGACGCCAATCATTGGTCTCTTCGGTACGGCAGAAGTTTTTTTCGATGCTTGTTATCAGTATCCGGGCGGATTTGTTGCCGATCGTTTTGGCCGGCGTCTAGCTTTTCTAAGCTTCATTACACTCGCATCGCTGGGCTACCTCGTTTATCTCTTCAGCACTTCGTGGCCGTTCTTGTTTGTCGGTCTGGCATTGGTGATGGCCTGGCAAAGCATGGCGTCGCCGGCAATTTTCGCCGTTATCGGAGACTCCCTGCCTCGCGAGCGACGAGCAATGGGATTCACGCTGCAGTCGATCTTAAAACGTGTGCCTATAGTGATCGCGCCAATTGTTGGTGGTGCTTTGATCGCGTCAATGGGTCTGGTCGACGGTGTCCACATTGGTCTCTTGATTACACTGGCGTTGGCAGCGTTGACGATCGTGCTCGTATTGAAGCTGAGAACTCTTAAGCAACCCCCGCATCCCATCGGCATTAGGGGCGTTTGGCAATCATTTCACGGTGTCCTAAAGCGTCTGCTGATTTCCGACATCATCATCAGAACCTGTGAGGGTATGACCGGGGTACTGGCCATACTTTATGTAACCAACGTTCACCGTGTAAGTGTCGCGGCCTACGGCACTCTCATCGCCATTCAGATGATCACTTCGATCCTTGTATACATTCCGGCAGGAAAGATTGCGGATCGAATTGGACGCAAGCCTTTTGTGATTCTCACATTTGTGAGTTTTGCCCTCTTTCCCATCGCAATTGTTTTCGCGTCAAACTTTGCATGGTTGATCGTCGCTTACGTGATCGGTGGTCTGCGCGAGATTGGGGAGCCTTCAAGGAAGGCGATGATCGTGGATCTTGCGCACGACAACATTCGCGCGAGATCGGTCGGGCTCTATTACCTCGTTCGCAGTCTTTCGATCACTCCCGCAGCCGCGATCGGTGGATTGCTCTGGAAGATCGCACCACAAGTGCCGTTCGTCACTGCCGGGGTGATCGGACTGGTTGGAACTGCTGTCTTCATCATGACTGTCGAGGAACGTTACGCCAGTTAGGAACGCCCAATAAACGGAGGTGTGACTATGGAAGGCTTGCTTAGAGACATTCGCTTCTCGGTTCGTTCACTACGCAAACGGCCCGTGTTTTCATTGCTCGTCGTGTTGGTGTTGGCAGTAGCCATCGCTGCTAATAGCTCGATATTCAGTATCGTGAACGCTGTGATCCTGAAGCCCTTGTCTTTCAAGGAGCCAGATCAGTTGGTATGGATTTGGGCACAACGCAAAACCGTCAGTCGGGCGTTTTTCTCGATTCCCAATTTCATCGACACACGCGATCAAAACCAGACACTTGCCGAAGTTGCACCATTCGCAATTTGGCCCGCGAACCTGACCGGACAAGGCGAAGCTGAACGTTTGCAGGGAGTGCGAATCTCGGCCAACGCAATGCAGATGTTGGGTGTCGAACCCGCCGCAGGGCGCGTGCTGGTGCCTGACGACGACAATCCAAATAACACTCGCGTCGTCATGCTGAGCTACGCGTTATGGCAAAGACGATTCGGCGGAACAAGCGAAGTGCTGGGGCAAACGCTTACGCTCAATAACGACTCGTACACAATAATCGGTGTTTTGCCGCAGCGCTTCGTCATTCCCAACGCCGAGACCGAGATCATGGTTCCCTTGAGGATGGATCGGGATCCTCGACGCAACGAGCGAGGCTCGAATTTTCTACGATTAGTAGCACGTCTCAAACCGGGAATTACTCCGGCTCAGGCTGAGGCCGATCTTGGCGCGATTACTAATCGTCTGCGTGATCTTTACCCGGATGAGAACGGGAATATCGCATCACCTCGCGTGTTGATGTTGCAGGATGAGGTCGTCGGTGGTTATCGCGAGGGACTCTGGTTGATCCTCGCGGCAGTGATCGTGGTATTGCTGATTGCCTGCGCCAATCTCGCGAGCTTTCAGTTGGCCCGGGCAGCATTACGACATAAAGAGATGGCGATCCGCTCTGCATTGGGAGCGAAGCGCAAAGTTTTAATGCGTCAGGTCCTGACCGAGAGCATGTTGCTCGCGGTTGTGGGTGGCGGCTTAGGGTTGCTGCTCTCCTTCTGGGCCAAGGATCTATTGTTGGCAGTGAGCCCTGCGGATTTCCCGCGCGCCTCCGCCGTGAGTATCGACGGTCGTGTACTTCTCTTTTCGCTGCTTGTCACTTTGTTTGCAGGGTTTGCTTTGGGCCTCGCCCCGGCTATTCAACACACGCGGAGCGATCTCAACTCTGAACTGAAGGAAGGTGGACGCGAGGCTATGGGTCAAACCCGAAATCGTGTTCGCAGTTTGTTTATTGTCAGCGAGATTGCCCTTTCGCTGGTGCTGCTGGTAGCAGCCGGCTTGCTGCTAAAAAGTTTCGGGCGGCTTCGCGCCGTTAATCCAGGCTTCGACGCCAACCATGTTCTGGCCGTGCGTTTGTCTTTACCCGGCGCGCGATACTCAAACGCCGCATCGGTGAAGACTTTTTACGACAGGATCAAGACGCGCATTGTCGGGGTACCTGGCGTAGAAGGGGTTAGCGCAGCCAGTGCGTTGCCGCTCAGTGGGCTGATCGCGCGGACAACATTCACGATTGCCGGTCGTGCGCCAGTCAAACCAAGTGAAACACCATTCGCGCAGCACCGCTGGGTTGGACCAGATTATTTTGAAACAATGAAGATCCCGATTGTGCGTGGACGCGACATCACTGATAGCGACCACGATCAAGGCGCGGGCGTCATCATCATAGACCAAGCGCTGCAGCGTCAGTATTTCGGCACTGCAGATCCATTGGGTGCTCATGTGCTTATAAACATGGGCGACGGAAATCCCGCGCGGGACTACGAAGTCGTCGGCGTCGTCGCAGACGTCAAGCACATGGGCTTGACCGACGAGCCGATACCGACACTCTACGGACCCATTCCCCAAGCTCCAAAATCTGCGGTGCCGTTTATGGCAAATAATCTCAGCCTGGTCGTGCGCACCGGAATAGAACCTGAGGCACTTGCGGAAACGGTGCGTCGAGAACTCCGCAATGTGGACGTCGATGTAGCGACAGCGGGGGTCAGGCCGATGGGCCAGTTTTTCGCTGCGTCTGTGGCAGCGCGCAGATTCAATATGGAGTTGCTAGGGATCTTTGCAGCAACGGCATTGCTTCTGGCTGCCGCCGGCCTGTATGCAGTGATCGCCTATCTAGTCTCGCAACGCACGAGAGAGATCGGGATTCGTCTCGCACTGGGCGCAACACCCCGACACATCCTGCGTTTGATGATGGGTCAAGGAATGAAACTGACGCTGATAGGTGTTGCGATCGGGTTTGTTGGAGCGATAGCGGTCACACGTCTAATGAGGAGCCTTTTGTTTGCAGTAGCGCCCACCGATCTAATGACCTTTGGCATTTCCTCTCTTGTTTTGATCATCGTCGCATTGTTGGCTTGCTTTATTCCGGCACGACGGGCCACGAAAGTCGATCCACTAGTGGCGCTGAGATACGAATAATGGGTCAGTTTGAAGTATGTCTCACGCAAAGGCGCAAAGGCGCCACGAAAACGCAAAGAAAATCAGACGTTTCTCTTTGCTGTCTTTGCGTCTTCGCGTGAAATATTCTGCGAAGTGATGAAATAACAGCATGGGACGCATTCGCCGAAAAATGTGGGCCGGGGCCATCGTCCTGTTGGCATTACTGGCCTTTGTGCTGTTCACTCGTGGTCCAGAAACTCCGACACCGAATCCACCGGGAACTTTCTCTTTCGCCGTGCTCGGTGATGCTCCCTATGACAACTTAGAAGAACTTCAGTACCGTCTTGTTCTCGAGTCTTTGAACTCTCACGATCTCAGTTGGGTGATCCATGTCGGCGACATTTTCTGGCGACCCTGCACTGACGAGCACTACCAACTGGCGCTGGAACGATTTAACAGCTTGCGGCATCCGGTGATTTATACGCCTGGCGACAATGAGTGGTCCGATTGTTGGGAACGCCAATCAGGCGGCTTCAAACCAACGGAAAGGCTCGATCGGATCCGGCAGATCTTTTTCGCCAATCACACTCGCAGTCTGGGCCAGAATTCCATTGCGCTTGTTAGCCAGGGAGATAGAGGGCCATACAAGGAATTCGTCGACAATGCTCGCTGGGTTCATAACGGAATTGTTCTCGCGACCATACATCTGGTGGGAAGCCACAACGGAATGAAACAATTCCCTGGCCGCGCGGTTAGCGATGATGACGCGGCGAAGCGAAGAACAGATGCGGCCGCCGCTTGGTTACGTGAGACTTTCAACGAGGCCCGGACGTTGAATGCATCTGCAGTTGTTATCAGTTTTCATGCGAGTCCGGACTTCGACGACTCTCCTGATGATCCAGATCGCAAGCCATTCGAACCGCTCCTCACGGCCCTCGAAGACGAAGCCGAACGGTTCGCGCGTCCGGTGTTGATTGCGCACGGTGACGAACATAAATACACAATCGATCACCCGGTTGTGCGAGCGGCGACGAAACGTCGATTAGAAAATGTCACAAGGCTGGAGGTGCCGGGTTCACCTCAAGTGGGTTGGGTGCGAGTCGTCGTTACTCCAGGCGCGGATTATCCTTTCGCATTCGAGTCACATGTCATACCACGCTGGAAGTATTGGTAATCCATCGAGTACGAGATTGACGTTGATGCAAATGGCCAAACGAACAGTAAAGGGCCGCCACCGAGCGACCCTTTACAGCCCCTTGGCGATACAGATTCCGATATCCCGACTTAGAAGCGTTTCTTAGGATTTATTGGCGCTTAAATCGACGTCTTACAGCGCCTGCGATTCCTAACAACCCCGTACCCAACAGGACCATGCTGGTCGGTTCCGGAATCGCACTACCGGTAACGGTACCCTGGATAGTCGTGGTTCCCGTGCCTGCTCCTCCGCCGACGCCCGTGACCGGCAACGCAATCGTATACACAGGGTTCACCGTGTAGGTGAATCCACCAATGTTTATCGATGTCGTTGTGAAGGTTATGGTCGCGACGCCTGTGTTAAAGCCAAGTGTTCCCGCGAGCGTAGCAACAAGGCTGCCAGCTCCCGGAGGCGCAACTTGAACAATATTCAACGTGAAATTCCCGCCGATCGCTGGACCGGCCAGGTTAGCTGGTACTGTCGTAGTAACTACGATGTCACCAAAGCTGGTTCCCGCCGGTGTGTTTACCGGATTGGTGGTGCCATTGAAAGTTACGGTCGTCGTGCCATTAATGTTGTTAAGGACGAGGACGTTAGTACCGCTGATACTGAAAACACCAGTCGTACTAAACGTCACCGGATCAGCTTGAGCCACCGCTGCGGTAAACACCAAAATCGCGGCGCCTAGGAGTGGCATCACTGCTCTTCTAAAGTTCTTCATATGTTTTGTCCTCAGTGTCGGGAGTCTGAAAGCCCAGCTCCAAATTAAGTAAATCGGCACTCCGTGCTGCTCGAAAGCAGCAGGGCTATTCAGGAGGACTCAGCTCGGGGCAATTCGAACTGAGACCACTTACCTCTCTACCTTGTTCGTTTGTCGGGAATGACCACGCCGCATCCGAGGTCATCACGAACGCTTCACTGACAAACCTAGAATCGACGACTCTTTCCTAAAGAAAGACGGTCGCCGTTCCAAACAGTCCGCCCAATCAACAGCAAAGTTGCTGGTTCAGGCAGCTTGTAATTAAAGGGGAAGAAATCGGGGTGGTTTTATTTAGATGAACTTCGTGACAACTTATTCAACGGACTGTCACGTTTTTGTCACGTCGAGCCTATGGTTGTGCACCGGGTTCACGTTGCCGCTAACCTGCCGGCAGTCCCGGCAAATTCACTAACTCATTGATTCTCTTGCGAACAGCACCTGTTAACAGACGTACTTGTTCTGAATTGTAGTTGGCAGCCCGAAACGCATCCTGAAGCTGACGATCACTCAGCCGCGACAGCCATCCGCCAATCCACTTAGCGTCGGCAATCGTGATGTTGCGCATCATGTCTGAATTCTTACCGGAATAGTCGAGACGCACCGTATTACCTTGAACCTCGTCAATAAACTGGTCCGTCGCATAATCATCGGGCTCGTTTCGGCTGCCCTTGATACTCCTAATAAAGGCCATCGGAGACTTCTGTCCGCCAGTCTTTCCGAAGGTGGTTCCGAGATCGCTGACGATGTAATGGAGTTCATTGCGACCGCCGCGTTGGACCACGAGTATGCGATTGTTGGAATCCTTTAGGTCCCAGTTCTCCATCAATGCCATCAGCACTTTCAGCCCCTGTAATTCGCGCTTGCCGCTGAAAGGATTATTCTCCCAGGCCCATTCATCGAAGCGGTCCACATTGTCTGGTCGAGCCTCGAGACGAACGTTTTCAAAGGTGCCTTTACCTTCGATCGTCAGGCGCGGGACGAGATAGTTGATCTCACTGACATAACCAACTGCCCAAACCAGCCGGACGGCAGCAGTTTCGCTTTGTGCCTCTTTGCCAATCTTCGCCACCCAGACACGCCCTTGCGCATCCTTAATTCGATACTTCTTTGAATATCCACCCTTCTCTTCTTTAATAAAGGTGACGCGTTTGATATCGGGCTTCATTCGCTCGCCGCCTGGGCCAAGCAAAAGATCGCGAGACGCGATGTCCGTAGGCTCTCGCCAGAGTACTTGAGTGCCTTGTGGCAGTTGTTTTTTCTTTTCATCCTGCCCACGAGCAACAGTACCGTAGCTCAGGAGCAGCATGATTCCGATTGCTAATGTTTGTATCCTGCGAAGTTCTGACATTGTCTGTCCTCGTCTTTTTAGCTATTCGATTAATCCAGGAAGAGTCAGAACGGGGGAAGAACCGGGTTCAGTGCGCATTATGCGTTAGCTGTATCGAAGGATCAAACGGACATACGTTAGGGGTAATGGGTCCGTTTGAAGTATGTCTCACGCAAAGGCGCAAAGACGCCACGAAAACGCAAAGAAAATTCTCTTTGCTGTCTGTGCGCCCTTGCGTGAAACAAAATCTAACGTTCTGAGTCGGTCGCTGTATTGTCTCAATGCGGGCAATGCAAAGTGTTAACGGAGGCCAAATTTTCGTTAAGTCATTAGCATCTCGACACTTCGAGCACATTCCACCTAGTGGCATGGCGTACGCATGCTCCACTTACTCAAAGCTCTTTCTTCAAAAAACTTGCAGGGTGGACCAATGACGATGAGGACACCTTCTGATTCAATTACCTGGCAGAGTTGGTCGCAGAAATGGGGCCAGTGGACCGACTGGTTTCGAGAAGCCAGCGGAGTGCGCAACACCGGACAATCCAAGATGCGGTTTTCAGCTACACCTCTCTCAAAACCGGCTGATAACGTGCGGAAGGAATCATCAACACGTATGACTAATCATTGAGCTTGTGGCGACCTATCAACTCCCGTCAACTAGTCCGGGGTTAAAGTGTGCTGCGGACCGTTTTGCTTACGCCGCTCAATGACATGCTGGTAGCGTTCGACTTCGTGTGGGTCGTAAGTATCAACGTGACTGCACTGCGCGCACCGACACGTATACTTTCGTAAAAGAGCTGCTTTACCTTCAGAGTGGTCTCTATGAATCGGTTGTCGAACGCTGCACTTTTTACAAGCGACGACAAGATACCAGGCGTTAGGCTCGCAGAACGTTAAGGGCATGGGGGGAACCCTCGCTTACGTGTTTTGAGAAATTAAGAAGCCGGAAAGAGCCGGGAAGATTACCGTGGAAAGTATGCGGTCACATGGCGAAAGAGTCAACAGTCATTAAGAACTCAGAGGTATTTCAATTGACTTCGGAAGATTGCGGTACATCTGAGCCTAAATTCTTTGGCCTTTGTGGTCCCGGTCCCACAGAACTGATCCAAGATGCCCAGGCAAGCGGTACCACCTGAGGGTGCGGACTCCTCGTCAGATTCTCGAATTTTGCTCGTCGAGGATCACGCAGATACACGCGAGTGTCTCGTGTTTTTGCTGGCGCATTCAAAATACCGAGTAGAGACAGCTTCAACCGTGTCCGAAGCGCTCCAACTCGTCGATGCGCACCCCTTCGACCTTTTCATTTTCGACTCGCTCTTGCCTGATGGATCCGGCGTGGAATTATGCCGACGCGTTCGGAAGTTTAATCAACGGACTCCGATCATTTTTTATTCCGGTCTGGCATATGACTCGGACATAACGGACGGCCTTGGAGCTGGCGCACAAGCGTATCTGGTAAAGCCTGTAGATCTAGCTGACTTGATCGAAGCGGTGGAAAAACTGATTGGAAAATGCGCCGACGGTTCCGAACTGGAGAAACAAATTGCCTGACTGTTTGAAGGATGTTTCACGCCTTCGCGCCTTTGCGTCTTTGCGTGAAATATTCTTCAAACTGACCCACTATCTGCCTATCCTGCCGTGTTGTGTTCAACATCTTTAGAGCGTACATTCTTTATCAGGCGTTAGAAGATCCCTTCTGATCTTTCAGAATCAACACTCGTCATCGGGAGTTGCGAAGCAACACCTCCTTGTGCCGTCTGCTGTGTTCACACACGCGACCGACTGGAGGTTATTTCGATGCACGAGTCCGCGCTTCCATCAATAAAAAACGAAATTCTGGCTGCGCTTTCAAGGGACGAACTTGGCCGGCTCGCGCCGCACTTAGAACCACGTGAGCTGCCACACGGGCAGATTCTGTACGAAATCGGAGAGAAGGTTCGCCACGTCTACTTTCCGAATAACGCTTTGATATCCCTCGTCACACAAATGACAGATGGCAAGATTGTTGAAGTAGGTCTGATCGGTAACGATGGGATGTCCGGGTTAACGGCTTTAATGAGTGAAGGAACTTCACCAGACCGTGCTATTGTCCAAATACCGAATGGGAACGCGGGCGGAGCTACGCGTTATCCAGGAAGAGTTCAGTCGCGGCGGGCAGTTACAAAAGTCGCTTTTGGCTTATGCTCGTAAGTTGATGCGGCAAGTTTCTCAAACAGCAGCTTGCAATGCCAGTCACACAGCCGAAGAGCGACTTTCTCGCTGGCTCCTAATGTGCCAGGATCGCATCAATTCAACGGAGTTGAAGCTGACGCAGGAGTTCATCGCCGAGATGTTGGGGACGCGGAGGGCAACTGTGAGCCTCGCGGCGATGGTATTACAGACCGACGGGCTAATTCAATATAGCCGCGGACACATCAAGATCATTGACCGGCCCGGTTTGGAAGAGTTCACTTGTGAGTGCTATCAGGCAACAAGAGTTTTTAAGTAAATTGTTAGGCCGAAATATGCGTAGAGAGTTTGCTTCTTGTCGGACCAAAGAGTGACGCGCTCCATACCTCCGGTTACGAACCAATCAAGCGTTCAAATTCCTTCTTTACTACGGCATAACATTCGCAAGTTACTGATTCAAGACCTTCACGGTCACGGATGGTGAGGTGTCCACGCCTATAATCAATCAAGCCGCTGCTTTTGAGACCGAGTGCAGCTTCCGTCACGCCCGCTCGTCTTGCGCATAACATCATACTGATAAAATCATGCGTCAACTCCAGTTCCTTAGAGTTCGCCCTGTCCTCGCACATCAGCAGCCACTTCGCCAGCCGCCCTTCTATCGAATGAGCGCGATTACAAGCCGCAGTCTGCGCTATCTGCGTAATGAAGGCTTGCGTGTACCGAAGCAACAAGTCCTGTAGCTGTCCGCCCTTCTTAAATTCCCTCTTCAACACGTCTGTTCTCATCCGTAGCCCCGCGCCCGGAAGTTGCACCTGTGCTAAAAGAGGAGTGCTGATGCTGCCCAAAAAGACGCAGACCCCGAACATCCCTTCGTTTCCGACCATCCCCACCTCTACACTTCTGCCGTCGTCAAAATTGGAGATGAGGGAAACCGTGCCGCGATTAGGGAAATAAACGTGCGTAATCCGCTCGTCAGGGTGGTAGAGGATTTCTCCGAACGGCATCGAGACGGGTTCTAAATACGGGCTTAGACGCTCGTATTCTTCGGATGGTAGGGCTTTAAGGATTCTGTTCGCGGTGATGGTTCCAGGTGATTCAGTGGTAGACATCGGTAGCCTCTTTCTGTTTGCGGTTATGTCGCTAAAGACAACACGCGGCAGGAGGCAAGGTTCGAAAGCTAACCAGATGTCGTATGCAGCTTGTCAAAAGAACTGTCCTGGTTTGAAAAGAAGCATACCACCTTCTGTCCGAAACGAACAGAAGTCCGTCCGAAATGAACACAAGGAGTCTCTCGTATTTAGACATAAAGGAATATGATGATTACCGACAGACAAAGCTACATTCATGTGCGATACTGCGCACTTTAATTAAAAAGGGAGACAACCAATATGGGCCCAGGACAGGAGAAGCAGCCTACCATTTTCCTGATAGAAGAGGACGATGAGACGCGGGCAGTCTTGAAGCAAGGTTTAATCAGATATGGTTACCGCCTCACTGTTGCAATGGATGAAGAGGATGCTCTTGATAGAGTCACCACCGGGCAGATGAGTGTCGATTTGGTCTTAATTAACATCGTCGGTAAATCAGTCGAAGATACTTTGCAAATGGGAAGGCGCATCCGTGAACTTGCAAAGTTAGATGGCAATACGCCGCTCGTTGTGATGGCCGAGAAGTATGGCCATGATTTAGAGGGAACGGATGAAAACGTTGGCGGGAATGATTGGATTTTCTATCTGGGTGAAGAACCAGAACAACTAAAGAATCTTCTCGACCGTCTTACAGCTACATTGAAAGAGTGATGTACTGCGAACCTTCATTTGGCTTTGTGTGCGATCAGAAGTCCGGCCCGCTAGAAACTCTCATTCACCGTGTTCGTCGTGCGGCGTAGCCACTGGTTTGGATTCCTTCGACCCCTTTTCTCGCAGAAAGACCGTAAGAATCACCATCAAGCCAACAGCTAAAAATTCACTCTGCCAGTTTTGGAATGACTCAAACCAAAAACGCGACGTGGCCATATATCCGATCGTGGTGAGGAATTCTGTCACTACCATGTGCTGCTTGTTCTTCGTTGTAATCGGTAGCGCCGCCTTTTGCATGAAGAAAAAAGCTCGCGAGAAACAATAATAGGAACGTCAATGAGAGCGAATGTTCGTATAACTTCAGTCTCCATCCACCTTTCTTTACAGGAGAAGGAGAATTTTTCTTTTTTGCTTTAAGTGAGTCTTGATCGACTTCTTCTTCTTTGTCAGGGTCTTTGGACTCCGCTGAGCCTTTCTGGTAAAGAAATATGGTCAAAACGATAAAGAAAAACATCTGCAAAAACTCACTCTCCCAATTCTCCATAGTGGCTTCGAGAAAGTGACTTCCCGTCACGTATTCCAGATATGTAATTTTGGGTTGTTGATGTTCTTGCTGCTCGTGATTGTAGTGACGATGACCAACAATAGATTGACCAGCGAGGGAGATGAGGAATAGCGTTATTAAAACAATTGAAAGACCGTTCCGTTGGAATAATCGTCGCATCTACATGACCCGCCTCATCCTGAATTTTTAATTTCACCTGTAAGCGATGCCCAATAGGCTGGCGTTGATGCTGGATTGGAAAGCGGTCTGGGAATCGTGCGGCTGAAGTCTCGATTAAAAATCCCATCGACGCGAACACTAAAAGACAACCCCGCGGCGGCATCACTTCCATGAAATTGATTTACCGTGTCGAACCAGGCGCTGTATGAACTCACGTAAAGCTTTTCACCCGTATTTTGATTCAACATGTAGAACGGCTTGTTAAGGTTCGTACGAAACCAAAGGAAGTCGTGGCAAATCTCACTATCAAGATGGTCACGGTGCGCGGGAACTTCCAACCCCTGATCGTCATAGATGATTAGCATCCGTCCGGTTTTGTGAAACGGCAAGGTGGCAATGAAATCCATTAGTAAAGAAAACTCAGCCGCCGATTTTGTTGGCTCCCACAATTCGGGCTTGTTTAAGTCAAGATAGTTGTAGATTGTCCCGGGCTTAGTCTTGGTTAGCCATACTTCCCTGGCGCCCGGTTTATGAGGTGCAGTCGCATCAAGACGATGCTCATTTAAAAAGAAATCCGGGAGGTCCAGAAGACGGTGCCGCTCAATTCTCTCGATAAGGTAACTGTCCAAAGCCTTCAACCGCTCCACATCAATGAAACGGTCGAATGACTTATAGCTAGGATATTTTAGACCGGTGTCACCTGCGGCGATAGGTGAGTTCAACAAATCGACTGGCGCTGCCTGTTCAATCAAAATTTAGCCCTTTCCCACTGGTTCGATAATGACGCGTTTATGTTTCAAGGGAAGCCCACACCGAAGGTGTTGAGGCCCGATCCTGAGCAACTGCAAAAGGAATCTGCTTCCTAAACTCGTCAGTAAATGTGCCGTCAACTCTGATACTAAACGAAAGACCTTCAACGCCGTCGCTTCCATGAAATTGATTTACTGAATCAAACCAGGCGCTATAACCCGCGACATAGAGTTTTTCATTCGTCGTTGGATTCAATAGGTAAAACGGCTTCCTCAGGTTTGTCCGCAACCAAATGAATTCATGACATGTCTGGCCTTCAACATGGTCGCGATGAGCGGGGACGGGATTACTCACGCTGTCATACATGATTAGCATCCTTCCGGTTGACTTGAAAGGTAACGTCGCGATGAAGTCCATCAATGACGAGAACTCGTTCGTCGCGGGAGTTGGTTGCCACAGTTCCGCTTTATCGAGATCGAAGTAGCTATCCGGACGAATCGATTGGGCGAGGTAAACCATTCGCGAACCGGGCAGATCGGGCGCGGCACCATCTAAACGATATGGACCGGTATAGAATGCGAGATCATTCTCCGACTGAATACGACTGCGTAGTCGCTCACTGATATAACCGTCGAGCGACTTCAACCATTCGACATCAATGAAAGCGTCGAAGGACTTATAACTGGGATACTTGGCAGGACAACCAATAGATCGACCCGAACTATCGACATTCGATTGCTCTGTTTTCTGTTCTATAAGCGGCGCCATCGCACAAGGGTCTCCCGCCATCGCAGTCTGCTAACAGAATATCGCCAACTTTTTTTTCTCCGCGGTACGTTTTCGCACAGACGGAGGTTCGCCTTGTGAGTAATTAATAATTGTCCGAATCATCGGCGCCCCCTATTTGGCCCCCGGCATGGTGTAGAACAAGGAGGGTGGTAGTTCTTTCCTGCGCGTTAAGCGCACCACTCACTCAAGCAAACGGATAGTCGGCAGTATGGCGTACGGTTGTTTGCCCGCTTCGGAGCACAGCCGCGTGCGCGGTAACAGATCTGCGCGCAACTGCGAATAAATATTTATGAAGATTTACATCAGTGGCTTATACAGTGGAACAAATCCACAACCAGGTGTCGGAATTGCGAGATCGCTTCGAGCAGCATATCCCTCCGCAACTTTGGTGGGAATTGAGTACTCGAGCCGATGTTCAGGGATTCATTGGAATGATCTGGACGACGTGATACTGCAGCGTGGTTGGGAGGACATTGATCTTGAATCTTACGCCCAGTCAATCAAAGAGTTGCTGGATAGTGGCGCACTTTGGATTTCCGGTGCGGACCTGGAAATCATGTGGCTCGCTTCAGTTTTTCCGAACGGACATCCAAACCTGCTAACCGCGCCTGCCTCCGCACTCCGGAGAATCAGTAAACCTGCGGTCGAAGCCCATCGCGGCTTGCCCGTAAAAATTCCTGAGTTCATTTCGACAGTGGCGTCTGATTGGGATCTCCATGCCTTCTGTCGTCAGCATGGTTGGAGAGTGTGGTTGAAGGGACCTTACTACGAAGCCGTGCGAACGCCGAGCTGGGACATATTCGAACGAACGCGAAGCGTTCTTTCGGAAGCGTGGTCGACCGAGGATTTATTCCTGCAGGCTCACGTTACCGGGTACGAAGAATCGATCTGCTTTTGTGCCTATCAGGGAGAACTTATCCAGGCTGTTTACATGAGTAAGCGGGAGCTGACTGATGAGGGAAAGACCTGGGCCGGTGAAGTTGTTGAACTCCCTCACGAGCTTGCAACACCGCTCCGGGAAATCGTTCGCGATTTAAACTGGACCGGCGGCGCTGAATTCGAGATGGTCCGTGACGCAGGCGGACAGCGATGGTTGCTGGAATGCAATCCGCGATTCCCCGCGTGGATTCATGGAGCAACAATCACCGGCCGGAATCTACCGGCCGCGTTGGTGGAGCGTGTTACGCGTAACAAAGCTATCAAGCCGGAATCGACAAGCGACGAATTCACGCGGGTTGTATTGGAGATTCCGCTACGAGATGGATTTCCGTTGCCGAGTTTGGCGGAACCTTTTCCCGGTGCTATCGGCCACTCGCTAAAACATCCTTCAGGCACATTAGCCCTGGCGGAACGACTACAACGGCTAAACGTTATCGACGGGAACGCCAAAAACAATGATTCCGAATCACGCGGCCGAGAGGATCTGGCGAAACGCCACTCAACGGGCAATGGGAACGGAAATGGACACAAAAACGGGAATGGTTTTCATCGCGACGGTGTGTCTCAACTCCTCGCAGCTCCACAGGTACCATCGACATTTATCGCGGACCTCAACGATCTGGATGTCAAAAATAGAGCAACGCCGTCGTGGCTCTTCTTCGAAAGGACTGCCGCTTCATTATTCAAACAGGCTTCGGAATTGGCCAACAAATTAAGTAGCCCTGATTTAAGAATAAGCAACGGATACAGTATCAAAACGAACCCCGATAAAAGACTTGGCCGCCTCGCTCTTGACGCTGGATTTTTGGCGGAAGCAATAAGTTTGGCGGAAGTACAAACAGCTCTTGCAGTCGGCTTCAATCCGGCGCAAGTTGTATTAAATGGTCCAGGTAAGTGGTGGCCAGAGGTATCCGTCCCGAGCTCACCTATTCATGCCGTTTTCGCCGACTCGCTTTCCGATCTTAGTTGTGTAATCAGAAGTCTGGAAAAACAACAACTTGACGCAAAGTTGGTAGGCGTCCGTTTAAGGCCGCCCAATAGCGGATCTCGTTTCGGAGTTTCAATTGATATGCCGCAAGCTTTCAATGCCCTGGTCGATATGATCGACACGCTCCCACGAAAGCACGGGTTTGGAATTCACTTTCACCTGGCGAGCAGCAACATCGGCGTTCGACAGTGGTGGCATCTCTACGAGTCGATGCTGCGTTGGTGCCATTCAATCGAACAGCTCACGCGACGACCGGTCGAGTGTTTAGACCTTGGCGGCGGTTGGTTTCCGGACGATTGGCATTTCAAATCACCCGAAACTTTTAAGAGCGCAATTGCGCGAGCTAAAAAACAATTGCCGAACTTGCGAGAGATCATTTCAGAGCCGGGTAAAGCGATGGCCCAGCCCACCATGGCTTTGGCTACGCGACTACTTGAAATTGATTCTTCTCAGTCACAGATCAAAGAAGCCGTCGTCGATGGGTCGATTGCGGAATTGCCAATGCACTTCGTGCAGCCTCATCGGATTCTTCATCAAAACTCCACGGGAGAATGGACTCCGCTCAGGAGAGGACGAACTCGACTACTGGGGCGGCTATGCATGGAACACGACGTAGTTGCCGCAAATGTAGAGCTGCCGCCGCATGTACAGAAGGGTGATGTTTTAGTCTTCTGTGATGCGGGTGCTTACGATAGGAGCATGTCTTATGACTTTGGTCGCGGATAAACCATCGATGCAAATGCATGATCTCGGTAGCGTAAACCTCAGCGCAGCAATTGATCGGTGGCGGTACGCACCATCCTCGGCGTTTACGCATCATGGACGCCGGTGCTGTAGCACAGCACGCGAGTGGTTGTTTGCAACAGATCAATCTCAATTAAGTGGCCAACACAAATTAACTGGGCCACGTTGGCTATTACAGAAATATAAATGGGGTCCTTCTCAATGGCCGATGACCTGGTGTCGAGCTGTGGAAGAGAAATACCTGGATTGCGGTGCATTGGCATTTCTGAGCAAGAGTGTGTTTGCTGCTCGTTCCGTTAATTCTTACTCCGTTCAACTCATTCAACAATACACGGACCTCACGACGTATCAGTGGACAAGAAAATGGACGGACCATGGGGCCTCAACCCACTGGATTCACGGCGCGTTGATCTATCACGAGGTATGCGGCGTTGAGACAGCACCGAATGAAATAAGGGTATGGGACTCCAGCGCCGCGTGCTGGATCAATCCAAAACAAAAAACGGGTTACGGTTCGGTGGTAGCAATCTGCATCCGAACCGACAGTCCTAAATCTGCCGAGCTGTCTTGGGGTGAACATCTCGTCACAACGGACCAGTGGCACATACTTCGATCGCGTCAACATTTAGCCCCCAATATTCATTTGGTCAAACAGGAACAAGGAGTAAACCATGCCAGATAAAGATCGAGACGAGCGTGGAGGCCAAGGCGGCGGCCAAGGCGGCGGCCAAGGCGGCGGCCAAGGCGGTGGAGGTAAAAAAGGTGGTGGTAAACAAGGTGGCGGCGGTGGCCAGGGTGGCGGCGGCGGCCAGGGTGGTGGCGGCAAACAAGGCAGCGGCGGCGGCCGCTCGGGTGGTGGCGATCGCTAAATCACCATTTTGAACCTCGGCGAGATTCCCGACGTCTCGCCTTGTTCAAATGCTCCGATGCGATTGCGATAAGAACAAGGGGAGTGACCCGATGGATCTTAAGGTCGGAGGTGTCTACTGTTTGCCGAATGGGCGTGAACTTATTGTCGTATGTAGACGTCAAGACGGACAGGCCTCATACAGACTCTTGTGTGGCCGTTGGCAATATGAAATAAACGCGGAGGGACGGTTAATTTGCGATGGCAAACTAACCGCCTGGGATTCGTCGAATTTAATCGACACGGGGCGCAACGTTGGTGTTGAAAGATTAGTATCAGGACTGCCCGACACATCAACACACCAGCACACATAGTTAATCTGCCGTTACCGAGCCCTATCCTAAAGTTCGTTGCACGTCGGTCACCTCACCGTGCGAGTTCCAACGTCCATACTTAAAACCGCGGATTTGGTGGTCCATTCGCAGATAATTGACTGCGGACATTTACATCACGTGCTGCTACCCAGGCACGGAGCCGGGCAAACTCATCAGACGGCGATCCATCTGTCGTCGGAAACGGATCATTGGCCAGCGCCGTTGAGGTAACGGCCTCGGCCTGAGTAAGAAAATTTTGTACGTTCGCAACAGATAGTGGACCATTCAGGAGATCGATCATGATCTGATTGTATTGCGCTCGGAAAATCGGATGACGCAGGATTACCTCTTGATATGGCGAAGTCGATACTTTACGGCCGGAGCCTGAAGCGTAAATGTTGCCCGTTGTTGAGCGGAAGACCGCGTCGAGATCCCAGGGAAAATAGAGTCGTCGAGTGTCCTTTCCTGTGTTGTTCGGATCAATGAAATCAACGAACTGAAAATTCTTGCCGTGCGATAGTAAAGCATCGGGATTATCGGTATACGCGTCCACGGCTCCCTGCGTCAGCGTGCCCTGCATATTAATGAGCTGGGGTAACTGGTTCGCCAGTTGAGTATCTGTTGGTGTCGGACACACGCCAGAACCTTTCTTGCCTGCAGCTCGGAACGGAACGTAACACAAGAGATCATAGGTCGGACTGAATCCGTCACCCTCTTCTATTTCGGGTACGCCGATGTCATCCTGATCAAAGATCCACGTTTCATCATCGGTCCATAAACCGCGGTTACGCAGCATTTGCTTATCGCGTTGTTCCGCGTTAACGAAAACGCCGATCAATTGGCCATTGATACGTAGTTGAGCCCATGATGCTAGAGCAGCCTGGTATCCATACGAGTTGCTGGCGAGTCGATGAAGGTTCCAGGCCAATCCTTCCTGGACCACGCACGAGTCGGCGCCGTTCTCGAGGCTCACCTTAGTTAAGCCTCTCCACTTCTGACCATCGACCAGTTCGTTGATGTCTATCTTCAAACCGATTTTGATGGGATTAGCTTCCGAGGGAAGCGCGCGTGACGACTTCCGCCGAACCGACACGAGAATGGGCGACTCACCATCTGCCCAAAACGAGGCCGGCACCTCTATCTCATTAGTGGTATCGAATCGAATCGTGTCCCAGTCCTGATCAGAGATTTGTAAATTCAGAGTGAGAATTTGGAACGGGTTGAATACATCAGGCCAAGCTTGAGCGTTAACGGCAGTGGTAGTAAAAACGAAAAGTATTACCGCCACTGAAACGCGAAGGATTGCGTTCATCATGCACTTCTCGTCAAAGCAGAAATCAAACGTAAGACTTTATACCTTTGTGTATCGGGATTCTGTGAGAAGGGGGAACGCGAATCTTAGCCGAAAGTTTCCACCGCGTCTATAGGGTTCTTAATCGAGGGTAGTGGGGTCAGTTTACATTTTGTTCACGCAAGGACGCAAAGACAGCAAAGAGAAACGTCTGATTTTCTTTGCGTTTTCGTGACGCCTTTGCGTGAGACATATTTCAAACTGACCCATTACCTTAATCGAGGTAGTGTCGTAATCTGAGATTCAGATCAAAGTACGAGCGTGATATTAACGAACCGCCGCTCATGGTCCTACCGCTTATGCCCCGCCTCACGGGGATTCCAGTTGCGAACCTGATCGATGACAAGCTAGAACTGCGAGAGACGCATGATTAGCCGTTTTACCAGAAGCACTACAATGGCGATATCCTTCCAATACCATACGACCGCCACTAATATTATTGCCGCCAGCGGTATTAGATATTCGCCTAAATATTCCATGCGTAGAGCTTAGTATCACAATGAGCGAATGTTTGGGAATAGCGAACCGGCATTAAGGTTGAGGGCTCGATGGGCCAGACCAGCAGTTGCCCGCCGCCGTCCGCGTCAAGCATGTCGTGGGACGGAGCCACTGGAATCTTCTTCATGACGTGCTCTGGGCAGTAGTGAATCGATCTTCATGCTCGATTACTCTGCCACACAGCGTCAGCCGCAGTTGCGATCTGCCTCATCGTCCGTTTTGTTAAGGCTGATTGATCGTCGCGGGCTTTTGAGATCACGCGTGTGTTGTGGTTTGTCTTAATCAGGTGCCATTTCTCTCTTTGATCAGACTCGTCTTTGGCGGCCGCAAAACGCTTGAGTGTCCATTCACCCTTGAGCTTGCTGCCATTGAGAAAGAAGCGCAGAAATCCCTTGTAGTAGTTGCCCTCGATCAGTTCGTAGGTACCGATGTCCCAGACCATCACTGTACCACCACCATATTGGTCTTTAGGGATGATGCCTTCGAAGTCCAGATAGTCAATTGGATGATCCTCAGTCGGCATCGCAAGACGTCGTTCGTCTTTCTTGAATGGAGGACCTTTGGGAACGGACCATGACTTCAAAACATCATGCATCTCGAGACGAAAGTCGTAATGCAGATGGCTGGCCGCATGTTTCTGAACAACAAACCGGCGCCGGCTTCCTTGTCCGCTGCGTCTAGGCACGGTCGGCTTCGGCTCCGCCGTTTTATGGAAGTCTCGCTTTTCAGCATATGGTTTGAGGGCTTCACTACTCTTCGTTCGTGCTACACGTTGTTGCTGAAAGTAACGTCGCAGCTCAGCCGGGAATCGTTGCACCTGAGTCAACACCGGCTTAAACAGGTCGCCGACCTTTTGTACTCGCTCCACCGCTTCAGCAGGAGTAAAGAACAAGGCGTCGGGATCCTTATTCTTCAAAGCCTTTGACAATTCATTCCAATCAACCGGCAGAGACACATACGGCCGATACGTCTTGGCCCGCAACGAATAGACACTCACAGTTGTTTTGTAGTCTGTGTTCTGACTCCAGTCGATAAAAACTTTCTTCGTTCGCAATCGTTTTGGCATTTGCCAAACAATGAGCTTCGGCTCTCGTTGAGCCAACAATTGGGCGATGCCTTGTGCAAACGGTTGCGTCTCGTCGTAGGTGACCGCCGAGTTTAGTGGCACGTAGACTTGCACGCCTTTAGAGCCCGACACCTTCACATGTGAATCAAAGCCAAGTTCTTTAAGCACGTCACGCAGCATTAAGGCGACTTCTGCTGACTGCAGGATGTTAGCGCCTTCGCCTGGATCACAATCGAAGACAATCGCCGTCGGTCGATCCAGGCGGCCGGCTCGATGAAGAAATGGATGCAATTCAATGCTTGCGAGATTCGCGGCCCATACGAGGGTAGGCAGATCGTTGATCAAAATGTACTGAATATCTGATCCGGGTGTTTCGCGTCGCGGAACGCGAGCAGTCTTCACCCATGCAGGACTGAATGCTGGCGCATCTTTCTCATAGAAAGCTTCACCGAAAACACCATCAGGAAAACGTTTCAGAGTTATCGGATGATCTTTCAAATGAGGGAGTATGTATTTAGCCACACTGACGTAGTAATCGATGAGATCAGCTTTTTTGAATTTAGTGCCCGGATACAACAGCTTGTCGAGATTGGACACGGCGATACGCCTGCGTCCGATCGTTAATTGTTCTGTCTTTCTCGCCATGCAACGTACCTTGCAGAATTACCGTAGACGGCAGACGTAATAGTTCGCTACATCCTGTTCGTACCAAACCATTGCCAAGCGAAAGTCGGGCCGCTTGAAGACGTGACTTGTGGGCCGTACTCACGATGGCACATGTTTCGCCTCTCGATTGTTTCGTTTATGTCGTAAGAGTCAAAGAGGTATCGTGAGTACATCAGCAAAAGGACGAAAAGAGGAGTCTCCGTGTTTAAAGAACGCACGGGTGAGGAAGGATGCGGATGGACATTACTATTTGTTTATCCAGGTTCGCAGCGGAGACAGTGCGATGATCAATCTCACTGCCATGAATCCAAGCTTAGATGAACAGATTAAAAATGAGATTAACGCTGCAAGAGGAAAAAATGACCTTACACGCGAAATCCTGGAGACCTGGATCGCCGAACAGAATAGCTCGCTAATTGAAGTAGAGCAGCAGAGAGACTCAGACGACTTTGAAAATTTTCCAGATGTGATTAATGGTTAGCGATATCGGTCGGAGAGTGCGCCTGGAAACCGAAAGCCCCGGTTACCCAGGGCTCTCAAGTTGGCGCGAGACATTTAGCCTCTGTGACCACCGTCCTCACAACGGTAGTCTACGCCTAGTGCTGGGCATTCTAACCTAATCTCAAATTTAAATCAGAAAGTTCTCATCGCAAAGGCTATGACCTCCATATTGTTTTCGTAACTCGTTTAAGAGATACTCAACCCACTCCCGATAATCAGCCGTCCTGCTGACCCAGACACGCAGCCGATCCCTCGGCGGCCTAGTAGCTGGACCTTTGTGACCACCTCCCATGTTTCTTACTTGCGGAGCAGGTGTTAACAGGCGCTCCGCGCCTGCTCCTTCAACTTGAACAAACAAGGAGATGTGTCTGATGACTTTGCGCAGAATTCAATTCTCAGCAGTTGCCGTGGTTCTTTTCACTCTGTTGCTCTCCTCTGGCGTGGCACAGCCCACAGGGCGTGGCGCTGCCGTGCGGAACGCTACAACCACGAAAATAGCCAATTGGACGTTTTCGGGTTGCTGGACTCAGTTTTCAGCCGGTCCCTGTCGCGATATCTTTGTCGACCAGCAGGGCAATCACTTTATCTGCCGCGAGTGCGGCACAACTGGCAAGCCCGGTCCGGGCAAGTGCAACCCGATCAGCCAGGCGACACTGGCGAGCGGGCTCTGGTGTTCATAGTAGTTGCTTTTGAGGCAAAGGTTCGTACCGACAACCAAGGGCATTGCAGAAGCTCATGACAGCAGTTTCGTCTATTTCGGTGGCCACATAGAATGGGTCATCTGGTAGGTCATGCCAGGAGAGAATTATTGTTTCATTGCGATAGACCCGCAGATGACTACATACCTCTGGCTCGGCATGGATAGACGCTAAGGTTGCAAGGCCCTGAAGATTCTCTGCCGTAATCGGCATGAAGTAGACCTTTGGCCGCATTCTCAGAAAACCTTGATTCGTTTTATTCTCGAAAGAACTCGGCCTCTCCTTTAGATAGCACTCAATGTCCGGAGCATATACCCCCTCAAGACACAACACAGAATTAGACGGCACAAAAGCGTATAGCTCCTCCAGAAACTTTGTGAGATCCGCCGGAGTTACGGTCCAGCAGGGTGCATCAACTATCTGAGGGAGATCTGTACCAGTTCTAATTGGGCCCAAAGGTTCTCCTACGAGGAGTAGAGTGGCCGGTTCGCGCCGGTGCAGATTTCCCACGTGCTCTCTGTCGTCGCGCCTCGGCTAGCTCCGCACCCTTCGGTACATGTTCTCGGTGAGCCAAAACCTCTTTTAGTTTCTTAAACTCTGCGACCCATTCCGGACTGTCCTTAAACTCGATAGCACTTGAGGGCTCGTAGGTTTCAGCATCTCGATCCGACAGGGCCAAAGACTCCTCACAACGATGCAAACTCTGGAGCCTGCCAATCAACTGCCTGGTTGATAGTGCTTCCAAATCGGCAACCGTCATTGGCAATATCTTCTTGCGTTTCATGACATATTCGTTCGTTTAAGGCTACGAACTCGATATTGTTTTCGTCAATAGGCGAAATTCCAGGTCCTACGCTTTCTCGACAATCTTCTTCCGCGGGAGTAGACTCAAAACCGGAAATGAGTCTGTTCTTCTCGAACAATGCAGTGCGATTGCTTCTTTCCGTCAGCGTGTCGATCTGGATGGCCGGCGGTTGCCTCTTCGGATGCACTACGGGGGTGATGGGCGCCGAGCCGGTTCAGGAAAATGCAGTCGAGCACAGAGCAAGCTGTCACGCAATGCCGTCGGATAATGGTGTGGCGTACAGTATCTCTGGATTACGCGGCATGATGAAAGATTGTCCGCTGAGCTTGAGCGCAACTGCCGCAACTTCGAAGAGCAGTGCTCATATGCCGGACCCTGGCCGTGAACTTGTGCAGGCGTTACCGGATTTCCAGAAACAGACCATTCACAAGCAATACGCCCACGTTGTTCCGGTCCTTCATAATCGCGGATCTACCCACCTGCAGTGTTGTGTATTCCTAATCTAGAGATCTCTTAATCCGTAATTCATCCGTGTAAATCCGTGGCTGATTTTAAGGGGTTGAGAATGAGATCTATGAAGCATGCACTACTCTGCGCAGCGCTGATCGTCGCTGCGACAGGTCAAACTGTTTTCGCACAACACGAAGGGCACACCATGCCGCCGCCCAAGCCCGCGGCAAAGCCATCGCCAAAGGCGACTCCGAGTCCGCAAAAGCCCGCGGCGCCGGAGCAAACGGAGATGGATACATCCGGTCACATGGACCACGGCATCTTCGTTATGCACGACGATCAGATGTTCCTTCGTATCGGGCAGAGCGAATCGAATCTGATGCCGATGGGTCGCATGGGGTCGGGCACGTCGTGGCAGCCGGACACCAGTCCGATGCCGATGTTGCACAAGCAATCGGGCGAGTGGCTATTGATGTTTCATTACAACTTCGTCGCGGGCGTGAATCGCCAGGGTGGACCAAGAGGCGTGACGAAGGTTGAATCAGCAAACTGGTTCATGCCTTCCGCCGCAAGACGTGTCGGTCCAGGCACTCTCGAACTGCGCGGAATGTTTAGCGCCGAACCTTTTACCTTACCTCCCGGTGGCTCGCCGCTTTTGTTCCAGACTGGTGAGACTTACAAAGGCCAACCGATAATCGATCGACAGCATCCACACGACTTGTTCATGGAGCTGAGTGCGACTTACACGATTCCTGTTGGTGAGCGTGCGAGCTGGTTTGTTTATGCGGGCTATCCGGGAGAACCGGCGCTTGGACCAAATGCGTTTATGCATCGCGCATCTGCTTCCGAGAATACGTCGGCGCCGTTGTCGCACCACCTGCAAGACTCGACGCACATCAGTTTCGGAGTAGTGACGACGGGATTCCAGTATCGCTGGTTCAAGCTTGAAGGCTCTCTCTTTAACGGCCGTGAGCCGGGCGAAAACCGCTACAACTTCGAAGCCAATCCGTGGAACTCACGTTCGGTGAGATTATGGTTTGTGCCAAACAGCAACTGGTCCATGCAGGTGAGTCATGGCTTTCTGCGCAATCCTGAAGCCCTCGAGCCGGGCGATGTGCGCCGCACGACCGCGTCGATCAGCTATAACCGGAAATTTGAACGTGGCAACTGGGCCTCGAGCCTGATTTGGGGCCGAAATCACGAAAGTCATGACGGGGAAATTTTTAACTTGAATGGATATGTGGCAGAATCCACAGTGAAGTTTCTGGACCGGAATTACTTCTACACGCGCCTCGAATTGACGGACAAGAATCAGCTATTGCGCGCGGCTGACCGCATCAGTCTCGGTATTACTGACGATCATCCGTCATTTCGCATCGGAGCTTACACGTTCGGCGGCGCTCGCGATATTTGGAATACCGAGAAGACGTCGTTTGCTATCGGCAGCGATCTGACGTTCTATTCCAAACCGTCGCTGCTGGATCCGATTTACGGGTCAAATCCGGTTTCGTGGAAACTGTTTTTCCGTGTGCGACCGAGTCAGATGAATATGAGTGCGATGCACGGAACGCACTAATAATAAGGAGTACGTTCTAATGAAGAGAAATTGGTTATTGATTGGCAGTATCGCGCTGTTGGTTGTCGGGGCAGTGTTAATGGTGAATTCGGCAAACCAAAAGCCGGCGCCGACGCGAATCTCAAACAGCACTCCGGGGCAACCGGCGCCTCAGCACGACCATTCCGCGAACCCCTCGGCCAAGACTGTTCCGGCGCACTTTGAAGTGGCGCCAAGCAAGTCGAGTCTTGCACCGACACTCGATCCCGGGCAATTCAGCGGCATAACCCGCGATGCTTATCGAGCGGTGCGAGAGATTCCCGTCACGATCGCGCAGTTGCCTTGTTACTGCCACTGCGATCAGGGTTTTGGACACAAGAGTCTCTACAGTTGTTTCGAAGACGATCACGCGTCGCACTGCGATGTGTGCGTCAGGGAAGCATTGATGGCGTTGACGCTGGAAAAAGAGCAGAAGATGACGCCGGCGCAGATACGCGATGCCATCGTGGCGAAATACTCTCATTAGTTTGTATAGTATCGGTCTAAATCAAATTCAACGGATGTGCGGAAGGAGCAAGAAATGAGTAAGTACGCTTTTCTCTTGGCGTTTGCGATCGTAGCCGTTTTGGCTTGTAACCGTGCCAGCGCGGTCAATGAGCTGCCGGCCGTGGGAGCTGCGGCGCCAGGTTTTAATCTCACTTCGAACGAAGGCAAACAGGTAAGTCTTGGCGACTACAAAGGCAAGTGGGTGGTACTTTATTTTTACCCGAAGGACTTTACGCAGGGCTGCACGATCGAGGCGCGCAACTTTCAACGCGACCTCGCGAAGTATGAAGCTGCGAACGCCGTGATTCTCGGTGTCAGTGTCGATAATGCGGAATCACACAAAGAGTTCTGCGCCAAGGAAGGGTTGAACTTCAAACTGCTTGCCGACACGGATGCGAAAGTTTCCGAGCAGTACGGTTCGGTCATGGAATACAACGGGGCAAAGCTCTCCGCACGCAACACGTTCATCATCGATCCTCAGGGCAAGGTCGTGAAGGTTTATGAGAAGGTAAAAGTTGCCGCGCATAGTGAGGAAGTGCTGGCGGCACTAGCCACTCTTCAAAAGCAATAAATTTATAGCCACAAGATGACACGCGGCCATGAACGCAAAAGGATAAAAAGCACGTAAATTCTCAGTAAATCTTTTGCGTTTTTGCTTTATCTGCGTTTTGTGACCCTTTTTGTGGCTACTTCTTCTTTATAGCGGTGACTTTCATCTCACCTTTTGCGGATTCGATAGTGAAGTCGATGTGATCGTTGACGGCGATGCCGTTCAGGATGCTTGGGTCAGTCACCGGAAATTCCATTTGCATTGCTGGCATCAGTCCCTCGATGTCCTGGTGATCGATCTCGATCGCTGGAGTTTTGGGAGTGATGCTCTTGACGATTCCAACACCCTTGTAAGTGTTTGATGCGACCGCCGCCGCAGGACCAGTCGGCGTGGGAGCGTTTGTTTGTTGATTAGCGGGCTGGCTATTGCACGCTGTTGCCAATATGAGTGCTGCGCAGATGATCACAATGCGGCTCTTATGAGCCATATACTTCGCTTCTCCTTTTCCTTCCCAATGTATGCAACGAAGAGCTTGTCGTTCACGAATGTGCCCGCCGGCAACTCTGCATTCGCTGCAACGCTGAGGGCCGATCCGGCATTTCCGACTGAACGCATTTTAGTCTCTGCTGTCTCGGATGTCTGCCAGAGAGCGATAGTATCGACCATTGAGGGGGTGCCGCGAACGGTTTCCTGCGATAACAATTGGCGTGGAGAGAAGCTGCGTCCTTTATCTTTCGACTCAGCAAAGTAGACTCCGGCAGCAGTACCTTCACCGGCTGCATACCAGACTACTTTCAGATTCCCGGAAGCACGATCGACTGACAATGATGGTCCAGACACTGGACAGCCTTGTAGCACCCAGTGATCGTTACTCACGATCACCGGAGTAGAAAAGTTTTTGCCGCCATCAGTCGATCCGGTTACTGCGATGTGACGAAAACTTCCCGGCAACACCTGGCGCCAGCCCGCATACAACGTTCCATCAGACGAAACCGTGAGCGCAGTCTTACAACACGGGCACGCGTCTGATGCGACCTTCTTGTTTGCAGAGAAGCTACGCCCGCCGTCAGTCGAGTACGCGAGATACACGTCGCGATTGCTTTCCATGTGATGACCTTCGCCCTTCGTCGAAGGTTTCGGAACGTGAACGTTTCGCTCGTCCAGCCAGGCGGCATAAATGCGACCATCGGCGGCAACTGCAAGCGAGTGCATCCCGTGTGGACCGGGAGCTTTATCGTCGTTGACTTTTACTTCCGTCGTAAAACTCTGCCCGCGATCGGTCGAACTTGAAAGATAGACGTCGGTGCCGTGTTTCTCGCCGGCATTGACGCGCGCTGTCCACAACACATGGACCGCGCCGTCCGGTGCGACCGCGAGACTTGGCTGATCACCGCGCCATGCAGTAGCCGCACCCGCTTGGCGGTTAACTCGAACTGCCGGACCCTGTATCTCACCAACGTTATTGAACCGGGCCAGCATGACGTCCGCCTGCCTGGCGTCGTGATTAACCCACGCAACGTAGAACGAACCGTCGGGCGCCGGTGCAATTGCAGGCTCAGCCGCATCGATGCCGGAATCAGAAAGCTGAATGGGTTGTGGTTTGTCTTTGACTGCTCCGCGAGTTGCGACGTGTTTGCAACCTGTTAACGCAAGCAGCGCGAGCAAAAGTATCCCGATGATCGATCTTGTAGCTGTTGACATACAAAATTGTTTCACGCAAAGACGCAAAGAACGCGTGACCTAAAAACTCACTTTCATCCCAAACTGAAACTGCCGGGGATCGAAAGCCTGTGTTGGTTGTCCAAAACGCGGACCGGCGGTGAGCGTATTTATCGGCACTCCGAGATTCGCACGATTCAAAACGTTGAAACCTTCCGCGAGAAGTTGCAGGTCAACTCGCTCCGTTAGTTTGAACCTACGGCTCAGACGCAAATCGAGAGAGGCGTAATCGAAACCACGCCCCGTGTTTCTTCCCACGCCGGCTGGACGATCGTTGGTGTTCGAATCGAAGTTACGATCTTGTCCCAACAGCACGTTGAACGGCAATCGCGACGCATAGGTGAAGATGTAACCCAACTGAAAGCCGCACATGAACCGCTGCAATCCCGTTGCCTTGTCGTGTGGCGGCACTTCAAGTGAACCACTGACTACGAGCCGGTGCCGCTGATCGTTGTCTGAAAGTCCGCGATCGTCACGGACGTTGAAGTTGTTCTGCGGACTCGAGAAGAAGAAGTTGCCGGCGTCGTCAATCGTTTTCGAAAGCGTGTACGAGACTCGCAGGCTGGCCCACGTCGCGGCGCGCTGGTTGTAGGAAACAACCATGCCGTTGTAGTAGGAGTTTCCGGAACTCTCAAAACGCGCGATGTTGCCCCAGCTCGAATCGGGCCGCCCCTGGTTTGGAATGCCCGCGGAGAGAGGAACAGTCGGCACATTCACGTTTCGTGAAAGAATCACATGGAGACCTCGCAAGTGCAGGTAACCAACCGATAACACCGCGTTACCCGGCAACTCACGTTCGATCTGGAGGTTGGCCTGCTGGCTATAACTCGCTTCGATGTTTGGATCGATGCGCGTAATGTTCGGTTTCGTGGGCAGTGTTGCGGGCTGAACCGACAAGGTGTTTGGAAATACAGGAGCACCGGGTTGTGTCGGCGATAGCTGCATGACCAGGTACTTCGATCCGTCACGTTGCAAGGCATTCGAAGTCGCACGGAGGGGAATGCGATCGTAATAGAGCCCATAGCTCGCGCGAAACACAGTCTTGCGATTGCCGGGCGCGTATGCGAATCCCAGCCGCGGCCCAAAGTTATTCGTGTCGGTCCGGATCGGATCAGGCAGATACTGAACGTCATAGCGCAGCCCGGCATTCACGGTGAGATCGCGCCGCACTCGCCACTCATCCTGAACAAACACGCCGAGGTTTGGATTTGATTGAACTTGATTCGGGACGCCGAACGCCTGCTGGTAAGTTTGGTAATTCCCGATCAGAAAGTTGTTCAGGGTATTGAACGTATAGACACCCTGAAGTGCGCCCGGGAAGAAGATGTTGACCCGATTGTAGAGAAAATCTCCGCCAAACTTGAGTGAGTGTGCTCCACGTTGGGTGGAAACGTTGTCGACAACCTCGAACAGATTGATGTCGCGTCCGATGGGCGAGAACGTCGCCGTACCGAAACTCGCAACACCCCCGATATTTACTGCTGGACCAACTTCGTCATTGACGGGTGCGTCAAGCCGGCTGTTGGTAAACTGCACGCGAGCTTCGTTGAGCGAGCGGCTGCTGATCGTCGTGACGTTGCTGACTACAACAGTTTGATCCGTGTCGGCCAACCCAGTGCCACGGCTGACTGCATTGAGTCCGCCCACTGTGCGTGAATTGACCGCGTCGATGTGATACAGGCTGTAACGTCCGCTAAGCTGGTTTCGATCGTTGATCGAGTGATCGACGCGCGTGAAGAAGTTAGTCGTGTCAAAACTTGCGGGAACTACACCAGTGCTGATGAGCGGACCGGGGTAGTTTAGTGCCCGGAGACGATTGTTGATCGAAGCGACATTTCCCGGATCGATTGTTAACACAGCCGAGTAGTTTCTTCGCGTCTGTTCGAAGTTCGAGAAAAAGAATGTTCGTTCGCGCCGGATCGGACCGCTTATCGTCCCGCCGTATTGCGCCTGCGTTAAAAAATCCTTTGTCGGTGCCACCGGATTGCGAGCATCAAAACGCTGGTTGCGTGCAAAACCATAAAGACTTCCGCGCCAATCGTTCGTCCCGGATCGAGTAAGAATATTGACGACACCGCCCGAAGCGCGGCCGAATTCGGCGATACCGCCTGAAGTCACCACCTGAAATTGATCGATGACTTCCTCGCTGTAATAAGTGCCGGTCAGATCCGCGGCGTCGTCATTTGCCGAAACGCCGTCGACGATGAAACTGTTGTTGAGATTGCGTTGGCCCGCAACTGAGATTCCCTGACCGGGAACCGCTGAAGTCTCGGCGAAGCGCTGATTGCTGCCGGTGTTGGTAGGTGACACTCCCGGAATCAGCAGCGCCAGGTCGAGATAGTTGCGTCCGTTCAATGGCAGTTCATTGATTTCTCTCGGCCTGATGGTTTCGGTGAGCTGCGTTCTCACAGTCTCAATCATAGGAACTTCGCTGCCGCCGATGTTTACCTGTTCAGACACGCCGGCAACCTCGAGTTTGATTGGGAGATCGACGGCCTGGCCAATAGAGAGTGTTAGTCGCTTTGTGATGGTCGCAAAACCTTGCGCATCGATCGTCACGTCGTAGTCGCCGGTTCGCAGGTAAGGGAAGCGATAACGACCTTCGTGATCGCTGGTCGTGTGTTGTCGCTGATTGGTCTTGAGATTGGTGGCGGTCACATTTGCGCCACTCACTACCGCTCCACGAGCATCGTCGATTCGACCACTAAGCGATGCTGAGGTTACGTTTTGTTGCGCGGCACATACACCAGCACACATCAAGACTAAGATTGAACATAGATAGATGGATAACTTCATCGAACTTTCTCCGCAAGTGAAAGACGGCCCCCCGGAAACTTTAAGTTCCAGTGCGGATTGTGTGTTTCAGCGTTTGGGGTTAGCGGAGACTGAGCGGTGGACCGCGAGGGATAACGTGCTCCCAATCTTCGTTCGATGAAAAAAGGAGCGTTCGATCCTCATCAAACGAGAGCGTCGTCGAGGAGGCATTTTGATAAATGGTGGGCTGAACAGTATTTCGTTCGCGTTTTTGTTGTCGAGACGCAACGGCTGCACACGAAGCGCAATTCATGTTACAGGGCTGGCTCAACGAAGTTGATTCAGCAACGGTTTGTGAGGAGTTTATTTCAACAGCGTGGCTGTGTGAGAGTTGAGATTCAGCGTGAGAAGGTTGAGCGACGGGCTGGGCGACGATGGTGATTCCATCGTCCTCCATCTCGGCGCCGTCCAGACCGCACATCGGTTCCGACTTCGGGGGGGGAACCTTTTGCGCGCTGATGCCCGAATCACAATGGCCCGCTGTCTTACCGACGCAGCAGGCCATCGTGCTCGATTTCGTCAGGGAAGCACTTGCAACGGGGATCAGTGTCGCGACAAACGACAAAGCAATCGTCATTGCAACGAAAGGACGTGCGACCCTTCGTCTCAGTGGGACGATCTGTTTATAGCGCGCTATAAACATGCTGATCCTTCGGAGCAAACGCTAGTTGGAACTGGTAGCGGGCTCCTGAACGATTGGCTTCTTAACCAGTTTCATTTTGCACTTCGGACACGTACCTCGCTTCTTCGAGGTTATGTCCGCGTGCATGGGGCAGACATAGTGGAATTGTGTGGGCTTTTTAGAGTGCGCCGAGCGTTCCTTCTGTTCTGCTGTAACGACGGACGCAGCGTACACCTGGTAACTATTTAGAAGCAATGCAGCCGCAAAGAGCGGCATTAGAAATCTCAGGAAGCGCATTCCTTTACCCCGTGATCCCAAGCGCCCTCCTGCTCATGTCATTACCGATGAGCAGGAAGAGCGCTTGTAGTGCCCGCTTGGTAGGTGGGTTGTACTTCTCCTAAGCAATGTCTGCCGTGACCGCTCTGAACTCTGTTTTGTCGCCGTCAGTTGCTAAGGTGACCTTAAACCACGTTGCATTGCCTTTGCCGTTCCCTCCCGGAAACTTCGGGAAGGCGGCTCCTGCCGCAATATGCTCGATGTACACAACTTTGTTGTCGGTACATTTGTAAAGGTTCGTATCAGTGCAGATCGCGCCCGACGTGAAGCCGGATTGGCCGCCGGTTTTGAATTCTGTTTGCATACCTGTTCTCCTTCAAGGATTTAAGTTCATAACTTGCTTCCACTATTTCTGGAAGCGGCTAGTGATTTTTTGTTGCCGGCACGACTGGTGCGTTGGAGCTACTAAAAGAGCAACTCCCATCGCAGCGTCACCGATTCTTCAGGACGATACGCAATCACCATCAGCTTAGCGAGCTGCTGGAAATTTGTGTCTTTCTTGTCCGCAATTCGCACAAGGTAAATATGGCCCAGATGGATTGGCGCGTTGGCAGTTGGTGCAAGCTCCGTAAAGAGTTTGGACCCTTCTTGCAGTCGTTGATATTCCGGGCTGCTAAGATCCTGCTTCAGAATCATGATCTTGTTGCCGTTAAGATGTATCGAAGCGAACCCGGTGGCGCCGCCCTGCGCCTCCTCGAAGCCATAACGCTGACGAAGCTCGTCTGGTGTGCCGAGATCGACGATCGCCGCCACTCGGTTGACCTCGACACCGCTCGCAAGACTGCCACCACTTGCCAGAATGTAACTAAGATCACTGCAACGGTTACGCCAGTCATTATCAACAAACGCAAAGCCTTCTTTCCCGTCACTAAGACACATCGTACGGGCAAGCGGATCGTGGATATACAGGGTAAAGATTCCACCACGCTTTTTTGGTTGAGTCGCGCGCTTCTCATCAGGCGCAGTCGGAGTTTGTGCGCGCAGCACCTGATGGGAACCTAACCCGATAAACACCATCACCGCGACTATGAGAGAGCGTTTCATAACCCTGGTTTTCTGACTTTCAAATCTCAAACTCATATCCTCCCCTTTATCGTCTGTTTGCGCCTCGCTAGGGAGACATGTCTCAATTTGGCTTCGCACCCACCCGCTACCGCGAGGTGGTACTGACCGTGTCCAAGTCAGGATTGACACTAACGACTAGCCACGTTGGGCAACGGCACGAGTTCCTGAAACTTTTTGTCGTCAATATGTCGCGCCTCATTACGCTGCCTGAGTTCCTTGAAGTAATAGAACGGCACATACGCGGAACCGACCTTGTTAGTGATCCAGTCGTCCTTAAGAATGTAATTGAGGGGATGCATATCGAAATCGGCAGAGCACTGGTTGAGCGATTCCGTAACCCTCTTAACGACCAGAATGGCATTGAGCCAGGTGGGATCATCTAAAGTCTCTACAGCGGTGTTGTATAAAAGCGCGTTTTCGCGGTCACGTCGTTCCCACTCCTTAATGACCTTCAACGCCCTTTCATACTGCCGGGAGTTGATTTCCAGACGCAGGGTGGTTTCCGAGTCGTTGCGTGCCTCTCGAAGATAGTTCTTGTATACGTTGCTGGGAACGGTACCAAAGTCTCTTCCGTTCTTCCCTACATAGACACCGAAGGCGTCTATTGTGGGAACTCCTCCAGCCAGTTTGATAACCATCGGAAACGCCGAGCCAGTCTTATCGTAGAACTCTCCTGTGCGTGCCGCGAGCACCATGAAATACCGGTCGGGGTCAACTCTCGTCCAGCGAGTGGTTCCTATGCCCGGTATTGAGCAAGTGATCGAAGTGTCGTCATAGCTGACAAGACTCATTGTTTTTTTGACGGCTCCGAATATCCGGTTGTTGCCGGATGCAGTAAACAAAACCGCTTGTGGTTTGCCGAGCTCATTGATCACCTCGTATTTAGCGGTAGCGATCTGCTGCGGTTCACCTTTGCCACTAACTGAAAGAACAGTGACGGCATCCTTGGAATCAAATCGATAAAGTATTGCTTCGGTGGGGGAGAGCTGCGCTTTCCATGTTCCAACGAGATCGAATGAACAACTCTTTTCCTGGGCCAATGCGTTTGAACCCAGAAACATGATAGCCAGCAGCGAAATTATGGCGGTTAGTTTCATGATGTATTCCCTTTGTACAACCTCTGTGTTCTCTGTGCCTCTGTGAGACTCTGCGGAAATAACCACAGAGGCACAGAGAACACAGAGTTGCACAGAGAAATTCTCGAATTGGGCCAGGAATAGAGGCCACCGTCGGCAGACTCTATCCCTGAACCCGTGCCGCAAACTCAGAATTCTCGGCGGTAGCCGTATTTCTTGACGTCCTTATCGATCGAAGCCTGCAGATTGCGTGCGTACACATCCCATTCTGCGGGTGTCTTGTAAGGATCGGCCCAGGCGATGCGTTGCAGAATATTCTTCTGACTGGCAAACGCCTGTGCATGGCCCCAGTAGTTGGTGGCGTCGTTGACAATACGGAACGTGCCGGAGTGCATAGCGAAATCAACGTCGACCCCGATGTGGCCCATATTAAAGAGCCGGAAGCGGATCGTTTCGATGTCGTAGGGATCTCCGGTCAGGAAATACCAGCCAGGCAGATCAGCCTTGCGCATCTGAGCATAGTGCTTCAACGCGGCCGGCGTATCGTCCTGTGGTTTTACCGAGATTGAGTAAAAGAAGATGTCCTTACCCATGCGATCTTTCAGGTCACGATAAGTTCGTTTGAGAACCGTAGTCACCAGAGGGCAGGCACCGTGACAATCGGCATACATCAAATTGATCACGCATTGCTTGCCTTTGATCAGATCGTCATAGAACCTGACCTCTTTGTTGTCTTGTGTTCGAAGCACCGCATTTGTGAACTTCGCAGCGCCCTGTGAATAGGGATTCGGCTTGAACACTTTGCTTATCATTGATCTTCTATCCATAACTACACCTCCTCACCGCGCAGTTTGGCTTCGAACTCTTTGTTAGCCTGAACAATCTGGCTGTCACACACTACCTTGGCTGCCGCATCGGGAACGATGTGCCAGGCCACCATCATGAACGCATCCTCGTGGCCCATGTTGTGACAGTGGATCAGGTATTTGCCGATATAGTCTCGGAAGTTCATCCTGATCAGTGCGGCCTCTCCCGGCTCCACCTTCGTTACGTCTTTCCTGCCTCTCGATAGCGGAGTTACGGCAACTTCCTTAAATATGCCCCCGACAATCGCAAATCGCTTCAGAATACGAAATTCCTCGAAGTGAATATGCACGGGGTGGGCCCAGTTGGTAGGTCCGTCTGCGTTAGGAGTGTTGTTATTGATCAGCCACTCTTCACAGGTGCCCTTGATAACGCAATGCTGCGGCACATTGGCGTCGAAGACACGCTGGTTGATCTTGAACAATCGCGGAACTGTTCCCGCCGGATCGCGATCGAAATCCCACTGGAACGTGGTGGCCGGCGTACAGATCGGAGGAAATGTACAAAGCGGATCAGGAATATCCGGTGTATCTTGCGGGAACCAGGTTTCTCGGTTTACCACGTCAAACCGCATAATGACGTTTCCGATATCGATGTTTGTCAAGAATCCCGGCGGCGGGATGTTCAAAGGTTGGGTGGGCGGGTTGAGGTTGACATTCTGAATCCTGGCATCGGTGAGATACAGCTTATCGCCCGGGTTGAAGTCCGAGAAGTCGATGATCACGTCGTAGCGCTCAGCGACGTTCACTCGAATTGCGCCCTGAACTACATGCGTTTCTCCCAGGATGGAGTTGCTGTTGTTTTTATTTGCGGCGCTGTCATCGACCGGAACCGGATGCTCGAGGAAATTGGCATCAGTGGCGACCACAGTCATCGTTTTAACGTTGCCATCCGGCCCGAAGAGCCTGAGGTCCCACTGGGCCGTTGTCGGTCCAGTAGAGAGAATGCGGAACCGATACTTTCTGTTCCTGACAGTCATCCTCGGCTGAATCGCTCCGTTGACGATCCACTTGTCACCACCGGCTGCATTGACCATCTCATTTCGGCCTTGTGCATCCAGGGGACAGAACCTCTTCTCGGTAAGGATCAAAGGAATGTCAGTGACGCCGTAGTATCCCGGCAGTCGCAGCGAACCGTTGCTTGGGTGCTCGTGGCCCGGATCAGTCTCGTCATAAACGATGAACATGCCGTTCAGACCCAGGACGTTGTTTTGGAGGGTCTTCTCTGCACGGTGATCGTGGAACCAGAAAGTGCCCATCTTTTCCCGTGGATCGCCATTGCCACCAAATGTGTCGAGTCCGGCGTAGCAATTCGGGTAGAGATTGTCTTTCCAGCGGCCGCTCGGGAAAAAGTCGCCCGCGAAGCCGTCGCTTTCGGAACCGTGGTGCCCGTTATGCAAGTGGATCGTGATCTCGGGGTGGCCAAACGTGTTGTCGCCGTTGGGCGGCAAGCTGTTTCGGAACCGCACGATTGTGGGTTTGCCATATCTATTCAGGACCGTTGGGCCTGGATAGACACCATTGAACCCCCAGACGTAACTCTGACCCCATTGCGAGTGGAACCGGTGCAGACCGGGCCTGGCTTCCAATTCTGTCGTCACGTGGGCCGGGGTGAACTGATTCCAGCGTTGATGTGGCGCTCGGGGCCATTCACCCGCACCTGTATTGGCTGTCTCAGTGGGCTGCGGGTTCAGTGGATGGTCTATCGCTGGAAACGGAATCGGTAGTTCATCCACAAAAGGTACGTGTGCTGGACTCCGGTTATTAGGAGCTGCGCTGCATTGGACCAGCGGTATTGGCACTGGGTCGGCAGCAAAGGCTAATGCTTTACTCCGGGTTATGATGTTTGGGGCCAAAACAGTGGCGGCCCCGGCTGCTGCTCCTATCTTCAGCACATTTCTTCGACTGATTGTGCCATCAGTTTTCTTTTCAATTCCCTGCCGGTTTTTTGCCTTCGTTTTAGGCATAGAATCTCCTTTCAGCCGTTTGGGTTTGGCCTCAAATCAAAAACCCTTGCTGGTGGTTATGACCTTTACTCGAAGAGTGTAGCTATGTTGCCTCCCGAATCCTGATCCAACTTCCCACAAAGGCGATCAGTTTGAAAGGCGAGGGTTTCTGCTGAAACAGTTGAGTAACTTACGTTGACTTACAAGAAACTGGTTGATGGAAAAACTTACTGTGCGCTTGTTGCTGAATCGTGCGAAAGATTACGACTTCAATTTTCCAGTAGCAAGACCTCATGCTTGGCGGTTCTTGTTGTTCGTTAGCGGATTTTGCTTTACGCCGTTTTTGTTTTTGAGATCGTGCATCGAAATTCGTCCGCACAAAGAGCAATCGTGGTCCATATCTCTATTTAGAGAGTTGAATAAAGACAAATAAACAGATGCAATGAAGGGAGAGCAGAGTGTCTTGCAATCTGTACGAGTTGTTGTCTGATCTTGCCGGGTTGATCGCCGTTGCCGTTGCCGTGCGTTCCCGTGTGGTCCTCAGTCGCTTTGTTTTTGAAATGCGATCGGTACAGTGCGGGAGAGAAGCCGTAGGTTGATTTGAAGTCACGCACGAAATGACTCTCGTCGTTCAATCCAACCCGGTATGCGATCTCTTTCACACTCAGGAAACTCGACTCCAACAAATTCTTGGCTCGCTCCATGCGCAACAGGCGCAGATAGCGAATTGGAGGCATTCCGACATCGGACTTGAAAATGTGACTGAGTCGCCAAACCGAAAGGTTTACTGATTGGGCGAACTCCGCGAGAGACATCTCACCACGATCGTCATCTCGCATCATCTGGATGATTTTTTCGACTCTTTTATCCACAAATAACCAGGGGAGTGTTATTGAAATCCGATATTAATTGACATTACTGGAGCGATATTACTCAACAGCAAATACTTCTTCTTGAATATAATCCTGTGAGGTGATATCGGGTCTGGGCGGATCTTGCTAAAGCGGCAAAACTGAGTCGGGCAATAAATTGATCGCATTTGCGAGGTGCGATGCCTTCGCAAAGGACACTTGGGAGGGCGTCGGTTTGAAGGCCGCGATTTAATACTACATGAGACAAAATCCTGTCAATGAGGACACAAATTTGTGACTACTTTGAAAGGTTCGTTTACATTCATTCGGAGGTGAGTTCATAAATTCGAGTAATGCGGATTACTGGTACGTCAAGGCATTAGGGGTTATTAGTGGATCGTTTCAATCATATCGATAGCAAAAAAATTAATCCAAACTCAGTGACGATCTTCAGTCGAGTTTCTCTCGTTAGTGTATTTGCAGTTCGCAAATGGCGTTTTACGTAGCTTCGCGAATCGCGTTTACCTCGCGAATGGCGTTTACCTAAGCTTCGCGAATTGCGTTTACCTAAGCTTCGCGAATAGCGTTTACGTAGCTTCGCGAATAGCGTTTACGTAGCTTCGCCAATAGCGTTTGCGTAGCTTCGCGAATAGCGTTTACATAGTTTCGCTAATTGCATTTACATATACCGCACCCAGCGCGGCAGCGCCAACGGCGCGAAATATGATAGCCATCTATGAAGCCGGGTCGTGTCAAGAAATGAGTTTGGGTTGATTGGTTCACCCATCTATTCGAGATTCCACGTGGCCGAGGTTTGAACTCTGTAAATACGTGGTCTCAGTCAACGGTGCGACGCGGCTGATTCAGGGGCACGAGTTTTTCACTCAGGCTTTCTGCGAGCTCAGCGTCATTTCAATCGTGCCAAACCTTTCTCTACCCACTCAAGACTAACCAGCATTCAGGTAGCTGCGAGATCGTTCTCCCCTGGTCCTCACTTCCGCGATTACTGCCTTGGGGCCAGCTCAGGACTTAGCGACACAGGGCGTAGTGAACGTTGGCCGCCACCTAGTACCGTCGCGCAACATGGCCCAACAACGCACTAATAATCTCCGGGCCACCGCCACGATCGCAATCTTCCGGCGCGACTTCTTGCCGCCGCTGATTCGGTGAAAGGTTTCGCGCACCCAGGGGTTATAACGCAGGCCGGCCCATGCCACCTCCACCAACAAGGAGCGCACTAAACGACTACCATGTTTCGTGATCCGGCCGCGGCGCACCGTCTCACCAGAATCAAGTTCTTTCGGCACCATGCCCACATAGGCACTCACTTCACGCGCTTTGCGAAACCGCTCGGGTTGATCTAACAAAGCTACTATGGCTTCCGATAAGCGCGGCCCCACTCCCGGTATAGTACGCAACAGCGCCAGCCGTGGCTCTGCTTTAGCGATCGCGTCCAACTTTTCCTCCACCTGGTCAATCTCACGCTGCAACTCTTCTAACTGCCGTAGCTCGACCTTCAGTTGCCCGCGCCACAACTCATGCATTCCTAATTCACCGAAGTCCTTGGCCAGCGCTTCTAAGTGCGCCCGTCCCAGTTGGGTCCAACATTTGGCCCCGCGCGGTAGTATTTGGCCCTCACTGACCAACAAGTCGCGAATGTGATTCTTGACCTTGCCCCGGCGCCGCACCAGTTGTTGCCGAAACGCAATCAACGCCCGCCATTGCCGCACCTCGATATTTGGGATGTGTACTTCGCGCAACTGATTAACGGCTGAGAGTTGCGCTGCTTTCAACGCATCGCAGCGATCATTCTTCTTCTTCACCTTGCGCCAACGCCACGCATCCTCACTGGTGTTCGCTACCTGGACCTCTACGCCAAGCTCACGTAACAGATCACAAACCCAGCCCGCGATATTGCAAACTTCGATCACCACCCGATCTGGTTTTACTTCTTTTACTAACTGCGCCAACCCTGTCGGCGTCGTGCCACTCGTTTTGAATCGATGCTCACCACTCGCGCCGTCGTAAACACAACCCACTGTCTTGAATTTTCCTAAGTCCAATGCCAATATCTTCATCACCGGGTACTCCCTTCAAAGTCAGATTTTGAGTCAACCTGCAAAGGCCAAACTCGTTCATACTGGACATTGTCCAGCTTTCAAATCGACTTTGGGAGACCCGGCTTCATAGTTTCAGGGGCAAGTCCCGACCTTGTCGGGACGTCGCCCCTGGTGCAGAGCCCCATGTGTAACGAGCCCTGAAAGGGCGGAATATGGCGACGTCTATTTCGGCCTTTCAGGCCTCGTCTTGCTTTGGGGGGTTAACCAGGGGCGACGCGCTTCGCTTCGCTCGCGCTTGCCCCTGGCTTTCATATTCCGCGCCTTCGGCGCTCAGTTGAAAGCACCAAGGCGTGTGCAAAAGGATAAAGGCGGTCAGTTGTGAAGGCACAAGGGCCGGCGCCAAAGTGAAAGATGTGCGTAAAAACAAGGTGCAAGCACAAAGGCACGCGAAAAGCACAAAAGGCGCAAAGCGAAGCTCGGGCTTCTCGTCATGCGCCTTTGCGGAAAGGGTTTCTTAACTAAAACCTAAATTAGCAGTCGCCATCCAATTCAATGATGCGGTAACACGTATCAAGTCCATCGGCCGCGCGAAGTTTCATGCTCGTTTGATTTGTCTCCTTCCGTTTCCACACGTTACTATTTGACAAACATTTTCGGGATTTCAAGGAGGGTAATTTTCGCATGAAAAACGGTCGTCTCTGGTGTGCCACAGTTCTTATCGCGCTACTTGTTTGTTCCGTCGTCATAACTCCCGCTCAGAAAAAGTCACGCACGCAGGACGCCGCGCGTCACTCGAGTGACGCGGCTAAAACTTTCACCGAGATCATGAATGTCAAAGACAAGGCGATCCCGCAGGAACTACTCGACACTGCGGAAGCGATAGCAGTCTTTCCAGGAGTGCTCAAAGCCGCGTTCGTTTTTGGTGGTCGTGGTGGTCAGGGCGTGATCAGTCGTCGCGTCAAAGGAGGTTGGACCGCGCCTGCGTTCTTCAACCTTGGCGGTGGAAGTTTTGGACCACAGATCGGTGCACAGCGAACCGACTACGTTTTACTCATCATGAATCCGAGTGGTTTGAATGGTCTGCTGAAAGACAAGTTTGAAATCGGTGGTGAAGCAGGCGTCGCTGCTGGTCCAGTCGGTCGTGAAGCCGCCGCGTCGACTAATCCGCGATTGGATGCCGGCATACTTTCTTACTCACGTAGTAAAGGCGCTTTCATCGGTGCTGCTTTGAAAGGCGCGATGATCTCTCCTGATAATGATCTGAATGAAGCAGTGTATGGAAAGAAAGCCGATGAGGTGCTGCAATCGCCGCCGATGACGTTTGCGCAGATGCCGGCCTCAGTGCGAATTTTCCCACGCACTCTGGTGCGCTACTCGATTCGGTGAAATTAATCTGTTCAAACTCTTGACGCTTTGCTGTGGGCGACCTAGAATGCTTCGTCACCCTAAAGTGGCCGACTGCGATCTCTCATACTACAAGCGGGAAACGTCCGGGAACTCCTGAAGCAAATGCTCCCACGAACGCAGCGACAAAAAGAGATTCTCGACTACATCACTCGTTTTCAGGAACGCCACGGTTACATTCCTTCCTACGCACAGATTGCGCGGCAGTTTGGAGTGAAGTCACGCGCCACGATTGCGAAGCACATTGCTGCGCTCGAACGTCGTGGGTTGTTGGCCCGTGAACATGAAGACGGATCGTTTGCGCTCAATGTAAAAGTCGAAGACAAGAGTAGCGATTCGTTGTGTGAAGTTAAGCTGCTTGGCCGGATCGCTGCTGGTGCTCCGCTCGAGGTAGTCGATTACGAAGAGCGCATCCCGGTGCCGCGCTTTTTGCTCGGACGTGTGAAGCCCGATCGAGTTTATGCGTTGCGTGTGAAGGGCGACTCGATGATCGACGAGCACATTTGCGACGGCGACATCGCACTCATCGAAAATCGTACGGACGCGCGCGATGGTGAGATCGTTGTTGCTTTGCTGATCGAAGAGAACCAGGCGACGCTCAAGAGACTTTATCGACGCGGTATGAATATCGAGTTGCAGCCGGCGAATTCACAACTCCAACCGCTTACAGTTCCGGCAAGCCAGGTGCGCGTGCAGGGCATCTTCCGCGGGTTACTCAGACCCAGTAATTAGCCACAAAAAGGCGCAAAAATCACAAAATCAGAAGCCTCTTAACGGCATCGTTGCGGAGCGTTGTAGCCAGTTGTCAGCGGGGTAGTTTGCGTCGCGCGTTAATCAGGTGAAGAGTATAGGCGTGACGTGAGCGTGAAGATTTGTTTTCGAAGCTTCGATGCGGCAGAAGTCCGTGCAAAAGGATCAAGCTGCCTTTCGAGACTTCAAGTGGCACGAGCTGATCTTCGGGCCATGGGTCAGTGTCGAAGATCTCAAACTTCATTCCTTCAGCCGATCGCACCCAGCGTGACTTGAGTCCGCGACGATGTCCGCCGGGTATCGCCCAAAGACAACCATTCTCAATCGTCGCATCTTCGAGTGCGAACCATAGCCCAAGGATATCGATTGGATCAGTGTAGAGGAACGTGCTGTCCTGATGACACGTAACTTCGCCGCCGATGTTCGGCTGTTTGAAGATATACATCGACTGTAGTAGCAGTGGGTTCTTCATTCCGATTGCCGTCGCGAGGTCTTTGATCTTCGCGCTGCGCGAGAACCGTTCGAAGACTGGATCTAGATCGTGCAACGCGTGTCCAATCTTATTGATCGACTTCTCCTTCTCATACTTCAACGTGCCATCCGAGTTGAAAGCATTCTCTTCGAAGAAGAACCTGATCTTGTCTCCGGAGGTTAAGAAGTAATCGTCAGTCGTTCGGTTCTGTTCGTGTGTCGAGAAGATTGATACGACTTCGGCCGGATCGAATTCGTTGGACCATCTCCGCGGCCCGCGTGCGCAATTCGTCACACGTGGCAGCGTCGACAAACCCATCAATCACAAGGAAGCCATCATCAAGGTATGCTGCGACTTGTTCTCTTGAAATCGACATCGAGATTTTTAAGCCCGGTACGCTTGTGTGATTGCGCCCACCTCTTATATAGTAAGCGGCCTTTAGACTGGAAGCTCATAGTCTAAACTCTGCATTCCCTCGTCCCCCCCGTCCTAGTGAGTGCGAGTGTTGAGGTTTTGCCTTCCGTTTCTGCGGCGACAGAAGGTTCATCGTTTTACAATCCAACAATCGAAAGGCCAGAAAGATGTCCCCACGAACCTCGCTAAAAGTGCTCTTACTACTCCTTGTATTGGGCTTAATCACATATCTCCTTACTCGACCTTCTGAAGTCGGTCATGCTCAGACAGGTGGATTTGATCGCTCGCAATACGCAAACGACAGACCCGTCGGTGAACTCGAGGGGCCAGAGGAACTCCCGGAATCAGGCGAGTTCAACGTAATGATCGAATTGTTCGATGAACCGACGTCAAGAGTCTATGCGCAAGCTCTGGGTAATCGAAGTGACCGCGCTGCCAACCCGCAACAGCGGGCCGCCGCTCAAGGCGCAGCGCGTGCTCAAATGGTGCGAATCAGGGGAGCGCAGCAACGTGTGCTCGCGCATCTCGGCAACTTCGGTCAGAGAGCAAAAACCCTTTATCGAGTGCAGACTGCGTATAACGGCATCGCGGCAAGAATCGATGCCAGTATCCTCTCGCAACTAAGAGGTCATGCTGATGTTAAAGCAGTGCACGCACTTCCGATCCACTACATCGAGAACTCATCGAGCCTGCCATTCATTAAAGCGGCCAGTGCGTGGGCGGCCACGAGCGGCAACGCAGGTGACGGAGTAAGGATTGCCGTCATTGACACAGGCGTTGACTACCTGCATGCGAACTTTGGCGGACCCGGTACAGCCGCAGCCTACACTGCAAACAACCGAACCATCCTCGAACCAGGCACGTTCCCAACTGCGAAAGTCGTTGGCGGTATGGACTTTGCCGGAGATGCTTACACCGGCGCGAACATACCGGTTCCGGATCCGGACCCGCTGGATTGCAATGGACACGGCTCACACGTCGCCGGCACTGCCACTGGATTAGGTGTCAATGCGAACGGTACGACCTTTCTGGGTCCATACGACGGCTCAGTACCTTTTGGCTCTTTCAGCATCGGACCCGGCGTCGCACCGAGAGCTCAACTTTACCCATTGAAAGTGTTTGGCTGTTCCGGCAGTACCGGTCTTACTACGCAGGCCATTAACTGGGCGGTTGATCCTAACGGTGACGGTGACCCTTCGGATCACGTCGACGTTATCAACATGTCGCTTGGCTCCAATTTCGGCACTTCCACTGACGCGAGTGCAGCAGCCAGCAGCAACGCAGTTCTGGCGGGTGTAATTGTTGTCACTTCCGCCGGTAATGCGGGCGACACGCATTACATCGTGGGAAGCCCATCCACTTCAGCGCGCGCGATCAGCGTGGCAAATATTGTTGACTTTGGTATTCAGCAAGCAACGACGACGATCAACGCGCCTGCTGCAATTGCAGGAAACAAGGCGTCTCTCCCCGCAGCCTTTAACCCGTTGATAAGTACACCGACGAACATCAGCGGTAGTGTAAAACTCGCGAACGACGGTTCCACCGAACTGTTCCCGGGCGCGGCCCCAGGCTCAGTCGGGACAACTACTGACGGGTGCCAAACATTCGCACCAGGATTCTTCAACGGACTAATTGCCCTCGTGGATCGAGGAGGTGGCTGCGGGTTCACCTTTAAAGTGAAGAATGCCCAGGACGCGGGAGCGACTGGCGTAATCGTTGCCAACAACGCTGGCGGCACGATCTCGATGGGCGGCAGCGATCCCACGATCACCATCTTGTCGTTGTCGATTACGCTAGCAGACGGCAACGCGATCAAGGGCCAACTCGGCACCGGCGTGAATGCCACTTTGAGTTTTACTCATCTTGGCGACACAGTCAGCGGCAGCACTTCGCGTGGCGTGCGACGTAACGACACGGGCGCCAAGCCTGACATTTCTGCGCCTGGTACTTCCATCAGCTCGACTGGTTTCAGCACCGGCAACTTGTCCTCAACCATTAGCGGAACTTCAATGGCTTCTCCGCATGTGGCCGGCGCGATGGCTCTGCTGCGTCAGTTGCATCCGACGTGGACTGTCGAAGAGTTAAAAGCCCTCGTGATGAACACCGCCAACCACGATCTATTTACAGGTATAAATGGTACGGGATCTAAGTTTGGAGTTGCTCGAATCGGCGCAGGCCGCATAGACCTCGAAGACGCAAGCAACGATGAAGTCATTGCCTACAACGATGATTCTTCTGGTGGTGTGAGTGTCTCCTTCGGCGCTCCTGAAGTAGTCGACACGGCGAGTCTAATCCGGACAGTCCGCGTTGCGAACAAAGGTTCGGTCGACGTGAGCTACGATCTTTCTTATGTGGGTCTTTCAGACGTGCCCGGTGTGAGCTATTCGTTCCCGGATGGCCCAAATATCACTGTGCCCGCCGGCGGTTCGACGACGTTTCGCGTCGAGCTGACGGCGAATGTCGCAACGATGAAGCACCCGCGCGATCTGACGATGGCGCCTACGCAGGGTGCTGCTCCAGGTAATCCTCGTCATTATCTGAGCGAGGAATCGGGCTACGTCACGTTGACGCCGGGCAGCGGCACCGCACTTCGTTTACCTCTGTATGCGGCTCCGCGTCCAGCTTCAAACATGACAACCGAGCATAATTACATTTTGTTCACCGGACCGACAGGGTCGACTAACGTCGGTTTGACAGGACAAGGCCTGGACACTGGTCCAATTGTCCCTGAGGATGAGATCTCACTGGTTAGTGCTTTCGAGTTACAGGGAACCAGTCCAGCTAACGTACCCTCTACAAGTTTTGCGAGTAACGCTGACTTGAAGTCTGTCGGCGTAACCAGCGACTACAAGGCCACGAACTCGGTCAACCTTCAAACCAAGGTCTTCTTCGGCATCGCCATGCATGGTAAATGGTCGACTCCGAGTGACGTCCAGGTCAATATCTTCATTGATCGTGACCGGAACGGTACCGATGATTTTCAGATCATCAACACCGCTTTTGCGGATGCGCAGGGAAATGCGTTTGACGTCTTCATTTCCGCGCGTCGTGCTTTAGTACCCCTTGGGCCGCTCACGGTGGATAGTTTCATCAACAACATCAACGCCGCGGTCGACACTATTCCCTACAACACCAACATGATGGTGATTCCGGTAACCGCTCAATTCATCGGTTTGACAACCGCGAACGCCAAATTTAACTACCGCATCACCACTACGAGTCGCGGGTTCGGCGGCATCATCGATACGATGCCAACTCGCACGTACGATGCTGCTAATCCCGGCTTCGATGTGACTGGTGGCATCCCGGGTGCGACGATTTATCGCGACCTGAATGGCGCCGTTATTCCTGTCAACTACAACAAGGCTAACTTCCAGGCAAACGGTTCTCTCGGTATGCTGTTGTTGCACCATCACAACGCGTTCGGAGCGCACGATCAGATACTGAGCGTGCAGGAACCAACAGCGACCACAGTTACCGTGGATGCGGCGTCCGGTGTTTACAGCGACCCGACTACGTTAAGGGCAACCGTGAGCCCGTCCACTTATCTCGATCAAACTATCTCCGGTAACGTGCAGTTCTCGGTTGATGGTAATCCGGTGGGCGCTGCGGTTGCTGTAAATTCGAGCGGCGTCGCTACAACCTCGTACACGGTAAATGTACCGGCTGGACCGCATACGATCACGGCAGCATTCACTAGCACTAACTCTGCGTTCCTGAATAGCAGCAACACTGGGACGCTCACGGTGTCGAGAGAGGATGCTGATGTCAGCCCGGCTGCTGCGAATCCCTTTGCAGTTCAGGTGAATGCGCCTGGAGGAACCGGTGGACCAGCCACGCTCTGCTTCAACATGGATGAAGTAAGCGATGGCAGTCCAGGAGACACCAGCAACATTACGAGTGTGACAGTTAACGTCACTCCGATTGGTAGTGGCTCGGCTGTTGCCGCTGGTGCTGCGGTCTTGAGTGGTGGCGGCGTGGGCGCAACGCGCACGGCGTGTGTGACTCTGAATAATGTTCCCGTGAATGTCTATGATGTAACTCTGACGATCAATGGGAGCTTCTATCAGGGTACCGGCAGCACGGTGTTCACTGTCTATGATCCGTCACTCGGATTCGTGAGCGGTGGAGGTCAGCTGATTCACAACGGCTTTAAAGCCAGTATCGGTGTGAACATCAAATACCTGAAGAGTGGTAATGCTCAAGGGTCGCTGCTTTACATCGAGCACAGACCAACCGGCGACGTTGTGGTTAAGAGCAACACGATCAGCACGATGGCGATCGTGGGGAATGAAGCGCTGCCGACCGGAAAGGCCGTGGTTAACGGCGTCGGCAATCACAGCTTCATTGCTCGGCTCATCGACAACGGCGAACCCGGATCGACAGATCGGTTTGGGCTGCGACTCACGGGTCCATCAGGGAACATCCTGGTAGATCTAACCTTTGATCCGATTCAACTGTCAGGCGGCAACTTCTCCGTGCCGAAGCAAACTGGCAATTAGCAACTGTCTCACCTTAAACAGAATGGCGGCCTAACGGCCGCCATTCTTTTTTGTACTCCGCGCAGTTTGTTTACTTGTCTGCCTTGCCACAGTTGGCAGCCGCCCACTTCTCGCAATCCTTTTGGCTCGCCGGCCCGTAGACCTGGCTGTAAATTGCAGGAAAGACATCGCCCTGCGGAATCACTTTACAGTCTTCATATTTCTTGCCCGTGCTCGCTGTGAGCGCGATCACGATATAGCCCTTTAATCTTTCGTCTTGCTTGTCGGCCATGAGTATCCTCCTTCTGCTCTTAAGGTGGTTTAAGTAAGGCTCGCGAGCGGCGGGCCCCTGCGGGCGGGGGCGAAGGGAATCAATTGGCACGATAAGCCGACACACGGGCGATGTCAAAGCATCTCGGCGTGGATTAAGGTTGAAGCGTTAAGACTGCGTGTTGCTGCGAGCCGCGGCTTGAGGGTATTTTAGCCGCGGCTTGCAGCAACACACAGATACGAGCACGGGAGTTCTATGAAGATAATTGCGGTCTTATTTCTTTTCGCGATTCACTGCCACGCGCAATCAAGCGATCGAATTCAACGGACGTGGAAAGGTCCCGACGTCTCGGCTATTTGGGGCTTGCTCAAGGAAGAGAGTCCGAAACCGCAGGGTCGCAGTAACCCGATGAGGTTTACGCCGGCAGCTGATTCAGGTGTCGCGAAAGTCCTGGTGGATGCGTTCGGAAGTTCGGCTGAACAACGGGCATCGTTGCTCGAAGCGTTCACACAGATCAAGCAAGGTTACGAAGCTGAAGTCGCGAAGGAAGGGAAGTCGAACAATCTCGCTGCCGCAATGACTTTTTTTATCGCGGCGAACGTTGCCGCCTATCACCAGTCCGAGTTGCCCTCCGATGCCGACACAGACAGGCTCTTTGAATCAATGCAACAAGCAATGGCCCAAATTCCAGCGTTCGCTGCTATGTCAAACGCTGAGAAGCAACAGTTGCACGATTGGCTTGTCTACATGGGTGGGTTTTCGTTAGCGAACTACACCGATGCAAAACAAAACCGTGACGCGCAAGGACTAGCAACGATCAAAGACTTTGCTGACTTTTCGATGCGGATCGTGCTCGGTGTTGAAGGTGCAAAACTGAGTCTCGCTGGAAGTCGGCTAAACGTTTCAGCGCCACCGGTAAGTGCTACTCCGATTACAATCAGATCATCGGTACGTGGACGTTCGCCTCCTCGGCGACACATGGCGGAGTGATGCGTCTCAGATACATCTTCAACGCTGATGGAACTTACAGCTTCAAGTCAGAACGCAGTTATCAGGTGCGGAAATGGTGGACCATCGAGGAGACTGGTTCGTTTGCAGTAAATGGCGATTCACTAACAATCACTCCACGAACAAGCAAAGCGACTCTGCGAAGTCTCGAAGGGGTGGTCCAGGAGACGCGACCTAATCAGCTGGAGAGAGTCACCTATAAATGGACCACACACTACTTCGAAGGCATTGGTGAAACCAATCTCGTGCTGCAACCGCCATCGCCGACGAATCGTGATGGAGTTCTCGGCGGCAACAGCCTTTTCCCCAATGCTTACCTTTACACGAAGGGCGATCGGCTCGAGTGGCGGTTCTAAGCCATCATGTTTGTCGGAAAGGTGTATCATGCCCAATTAGATCGTCCAACTCTCTCGCTAACAACGGAGGTCGCCAATATGACTATTCATCTTCACGTCAAAGCTCTTTCGCTCGTCTCGGCGCTTCTCCTGGCATCGGCCTTGACGCCGGTTGTATCGTCAACGCCGCCAGCACCGCTCGCCGCACCCATTTTGATTTCACCGGCCGCCGGAGCCGTGATGGACAACGGCTGCAAGGGGACTCCGGAAGGGATCACGTGGGACTTTGACTGGAGCGACGTGCCGAGCGTAGCTCCTACTACTCAGTATCAACTCAGAGTCTGGAAGAATCGTGCCCTTCCTGTCATTAACAAGACGATCCTTATGACGTCGTCGTACCATCACACGAGCGCGCCAAGCGATTACATCATCAATACTAATCTGACCGGCTGGCGCTGGATGGTGCGCGCAAGGGTGCTCGGTGTGTGGGGACCATGGAGCCCTGTCCGCTCGTTCAAAGTGGAAAAAGTAAATACAGACTGTCCTTAGACGACGACGATCGCGGGCCACTGCATGGAGGATTGATTCAAACTGGCTTGTAATGATTGGCGCGTAAATCATTGATGTTCGCTCAATCGACATTCAAAAGATTACGCAGCGGGCACTGCCACCGAGTGACCGACGCTCAATTGCGTCAGGACGGAGGCTGATATTTCGGTGAGCCTATAGTGTGCCAACGCGTGAAGGCGGCCAATCGGCCGCCTTCATTATTGCCCTAAATTGCTGTACAAACTTACATCACGTGGAGCCGGCTGCCGGAGTTGAACCGGCGACCTTCTAATTACGAATCAGGTCAAGGAAAATAGCAAGTAAACTTAATTCAAACAGGTTGCAGCCACCGTGGTTTTACAGCGGTTTTTGATGATTTAATTCGTAGCTTTATCGCTTCCTGATGCGCTTATAACAATTTGCGTCAAAACTACGTCACAGTATGGACGGATAACCCTTAGTCTTGTGCGTTGATTTCACTTTCCCCATCGACATATCATCTCCACCACTCAGACCGTCCGCTAACAGTGGTCCTCAAATGGTCCAAAAAGATATTCTGCTCGGACGAGGTGTACATGGTGAATAGAGTTGAGTCCTATCGCCCTTGCGCCCTACTTCCGAGCGTGATTTCCTTTCAAGTGAAGGTATGGAAAACTACTATGAGTCACGAACACACAGTTTCTGAAACGACTCTCACGCCTGACTCACCAAAAAATGAAGAACCCGCCTCGCCGAAAGGGACTGAGCCCAACTCGCCACTGTTAGCTAGACTCGTCCGGTTCTTCCAAGCTCCCCGATCAACTGATGACCGGTTCAGTCTTCTCGCGAAGCTATTGTTAACAGGGCTACTCTTATATGTAGCGATTGGCATTAGGTATTTCGCTCCCGAGTGGTGGCGCAGCTTCTTCTTTGAAGGCGGAGTATTCGATTGGTCTCACTGGAGTACAGGTCTAGAGTACGTCAATGCCAATTTAGTCAGCCTTTTTGTGGTGGCATTAGTTCTGGGATTCATAGTCTTGATGATGTTGCCATCGTCATTACGGACTGCAATGAGATCCTTTGGGCTAAAGTTGATCGAGGGGACAGGGGGCCGAATAGTCCGTGTGATTCTTGTTGGTTTCATCATTTTCTCTCTGTTTACATTGGACTCAAGAATAGCTGAGGTGAAACGACAGGAACACCTGGAACTTGAGGAGTATAGGAAAGAGCTTGCGCGTAAAGGGGTTAACAACCCTCCGCTTGCTGGCCCGACGAGTTTCATTTTCTTATCTTCACAAAACATTGATTCCCTCTACGGGCAGTATGAGCCCGAATTGATTCCAGCGACCGTGATCGATGAAATGCAAAAATCGAATCAACTAAAGGCAGGTGTTAAGCTTGATGAATACCTAACTACGGAAGTCGGCAAAAATGAGTTAGAACGCAGAATGACCGAATACAAGCGCATTTCCAAGAATGCGGAGCGCAAGTTGAAGGACCTTCTGGAGTATTTGGTCTCGACCAACTTCATAAAGAGGTATCAAGATCTACAAACGACCTCGGAAGACATAAAAAAACTAGATGATGCTGTCAGCCTGTTAGGTACGCAATACGGTTTGGCTGTAGATAACAGTCAACTAACAAAGGTTAGAGATCAATTGTTGAGCCAAGAGATCTTGAAGCTGAAAACGGAACTTAGACAACTGCGCGGACTCGTTTTGATCCAAGGAGATTGGTCCGTTGAAACACATCAAGACACGTATCTTTTTAAGCGAGCTTTCATTGAGAATGTAACCGAACCGTTGAATTGTGAGTTAAAGCTTAAGAAGACTGACATTTCTCCTGAGAATCGAGAAATCATCGAAGATCTAAAGGAGAAGAAAATTCGGGCCAGCGTGTTCGGAAATGTAATTGTGGGAATTTCGGACGCGACCAGAACGATTACAGTTAATCCGATCGCGGTTTTCTAGAGGGCCGAACTCTGTTAAGCGGATTTTACGAGATCATTCAGTTCTTCTTCTGACATCTCACTTTCATCGAAGCTTTGCGCAATCGGCTCGACGATCTCCTCAAACGGTTTCTGAGCGAGAACCGCCGTTTCAATCAGTTCCAAGGCGGCGGCTTCAGGAGTGGTTCCCTGGCGCTTCGCCGCCTCTGCAATGGCGTGAACTGTATCAGGATTGCTTATTTTAACAATCAGGCTCTGCATAGTTACCAATACTAACTCGCTTAATTTAGCACACTGTTTAGCTCACGAAAGCCCGGTTCCAGTAAATGGCACAGGCTCTATCTAGTCCTTCATTATTGCGCTTAAGTGTTCTGGAGTTTAGATTACGTGGAGCCGGCTGCCGGAATTGAACCGGCGACCTTCTAATTACGAATCAGACGCTCTACCAACTGAGCTAAGCCGGCTAAGGCGTGAAATATACCTAGCGGAAACGCTGTTGCACTATACGAATGCCGAGTTTGCAGTGTCAAGCAGGACGGATCGAACCTACAGGAGGGATAGTATGCCGAAAGATCCAACTAAGAATGTCGATAGATATAAGATTCGTGGGGGAAATATTAACGAGTACGAGTATCACGAGAATCAGGAGTCGCTGGCCAGGAATGAACCAAAGGGCGACGGGAAACTGATACCCGGAACGCCACCTGAAGTGCGGGTTGCCACAAAGGAAAGTAAGCCACAAAAAGGCACAAAAAGCACAAAAAGCACAAAGACGAAGAAAGCTGCCACGAGCGCCAAGAAAGCAGCCAAGAAGGCGACCAAGAAGGCGACTAAGAGCACGACGAGAGGTGCAAGCGCGAAGAAGTTAGCGGCGCGAAAGGCTGCAAAGAAGTAAGGTTGATCAGGTTTTATGTTTTATTCCCCCGATTCTCCAAAGCTGCGCAGGCGTGTGCCGATTCTGTGTTTACTGTTGTTCGTGGCTGCCGCGGCGCCGGTGTCGTATGCTCAGAAACTTCCTTCAGCCGACAAGATCGTCGACAACTATTTGAAAGCGTCCGGTGGCAAGAAGGCTGTCGGCGCGTTGAGAGATGCGACGTACGAGTGGACCATTCAACTCAACGGTCAACCGATCGGGACTGCGCGCACACAACGCAAAGCACCGGCGTCTGAACGTCTCGAACTCACCTTCGGCAACGGTCAAATCATTTCCGCGAGCAACACACGTTCAGCCTGGGAGATCGGACTCGATAAACAACTCCGAACTCTGACCGGCCCCGAGAGCATCGCGGCAAAACTTCGTGTCTCACTCGACGCTTCACGCCTCGTCAATTTCAAAAAAGCAAACATACTCGCGCGCGTGTTGTCACTGGGAGATCTCGGTTCTGAGCCGGCTTACATTGTCGAGTTCTCAACACGCAGCGGCGCGCGTTTTCAGTATTACTTCAGTGTGAAGACGTCACTGATTACGAAGATCACGGGCGACGTGCGAAAGACCAGAGTTCTGTTTGAAGACTATCGACCGGAACAAGGTATTCAAGAGCCACATCGCGTTCGCATGAACGTCGAGGGTTCGGGCGAGCTGACGCTGCAGTTACACAGTGTGAAGTACAACACCGGTATCGACGATCGTGTTTTCGATCCTCCGGCAGCGACCGAGAATCTCGACGTGGCGGCGCTGCTTCGCGAAGTCGGACAAAATCAGGACGAACTCGAGAATCGTGTTGCGGAATATGCGTTCAAACAAACTGAGACTGATCGCTCGATCGACAGCAAAGGCCAGTTGAAGAAAGAGACAGTGAAAGTCTACGAGGTTTACCCGCTGCCGAATCGCGAGCCCGTGCAAAAGCTGATCAGCGAGAATGGCGTGACTCTTTCACCCGAGCGCGCGGCTAAGGAAGACCGACGCGTCCAGGAGGAGTTTGCAAAAGCCGAACGCGAAAAGGAAAAAGACGAGAAGAAGGTGGCCCGGCGCCGTGCCGAACGCGAGAAGAAAAAGGCAGAGGGCGACGAAGCGACCGATATCTCGACGTTTCTGAAGGCGTGTGAGTTTGTTTCCCCGCGACGCGAGACACTCAGCGGTCGCGATACGATCGTTTTTGATTTCCGGCCGCGCCCAGGTTTCAAACCAAAGAACAGCGAAGAGAGTTTGATTGCGAAGTTGATCGGTGTCGTCTGGATCGATCCAGTCGACAAGCAGGTGATTCGACTTGAGGCGCGGTTGGCTGAAGGTTTTAAGATGGCCGGCGGGTTGTTGGTTTCGTTAAAGCCGGGCGCCGCGCTCGTGATGGAGCAGACGCGAATGGTGCAGGGCGTTTGGCTGCCGAAGTTGGCCCAGATAAATTTGTCAGTGAAGGTTTTGTTGTTTGGTGGCGGCGATTACAACAAGACGATCGAGTGGAGCGACTACAAGCATTTCTCGGGTGATGTGCAGGATTACAAAATCTCTGCGCCCGCTGTGACGAAGCCGTAGTTAGACAGAATTTACAAGATTAAGCAGGATGTACAGGATGGAAGTGAACATTATTGGGGGCGGATTGGCGGGTGTTGAGGCGGCGTGGCAGGCGGCGCGAGTTGGTGTGAATGTGAATCTTTATGAAATGCGGCCTGTGATGCAGACGCCCGCGCATCGCACCGATAAGCTCGCCGAGATTGTCTGTTCCAACTCACTAAAATCCGACGAACCCGGCACCGCGTCCTATTTATTAAAGGAGGAACTCCGGCAGGGTGGCTCATTAGTACTGTCTGTAGCGGCAGAGACGCGTGTGCCGGCTGGCGCTGCGTTAGCGGTTGACCGAGAGAAGTTTGCCGCACTCATCACTGAGCGCATCGAGAACGAACCGCGCATCCAACTGATTCGGGAAGAAGTCACAGGCATTCCGGACGACAAGATCACGATTATCGCCACGGGCCCTTTGTCCTCTGACGCATTGACTGCCGAGATCATGAAGCTGACCGGCAACGATCAAATGTACTTCTACGACGCCATCGCACCGATTGTCGCCGCCGATTCGATCGATACGTCAGTTGCATTTCGCGCCGCGAGATACGACAAAGGCGGGGACGATTACCTCAACTGCCCGTTCGATCAGGAACAGTATGCACGCTTCTACGCAGAACTACTGGAAGCAAAGAGCGTCCCATTGCAACGTTTTGAGGAGACTCGCTGGTTTGAGGCGTGTTTGCCGATCGAAGAGCTTGCTCGTCGTGGTGTCGATACGCTTCGCTTTGGTCCGATGAAGCCCGTCGGATTACGCGATCCGCAGACCGGTCGCGAGCCCTACGCCGCCGTGCAGTTGCGCCAGGAAAATTTAATGGCTGACGCGTACAGCCTTGTGGGCTTTCAAAATCATCTACGCTACGGCGAACAAGCGCGAGTGTTGCGACTCATTCCAGGTTTACAGAATGCGGAGTTCCTTCAGTTTGGTCAGATTCACCGCAACACGTATATCTGTTCACCGCGCGTGCTCAACGCAACAATGCAGGTGCGCGAACGTCCTAACTTGTTCTTCGCCGGACAGATCACGGGAGTCGAAGGTTACGTTGAGTCAGTGGCAATCGGCTGGCTGGCAGGTATTAATGCAGCGCGACTTGCGCTTGGCGACGAATTGTTGGAAGCTCCGGCACGTAGCGCGACCGGAGCACTGGCACACTACGTTTCGCATGCGGAGGCAACAAGCTTCCAACCAGTAAATATCACTTTCGCGCTTCTACCTCCTCTTCCTGAACCTGCAAAGCGCCAGGTGCGTAAAAAGTGGGAACGCAGACAATTGCAGGTCGAATTAGCCTTGAAAGAATGGGCACAGTGGCTCGAACGAAATCACACAAGACAAGAAGTGGCGCAGGCCCGTTGATCCACTTGCTGGTGCTGATGAGCATCTGTCTCATAGCAGTCCCTGCATGGAGTCAATCAGGAAGACGGCAGGAACCCGGTAAAGGCGGGAAACCACCGACCGGACCAATCGCCGATCCAAACAGACCCGGCAATCCTTCTTCACCAAACCGTCCCGCAAAGAGCACAGGCGACGAAGTCGATGCCGACGACGTTGTGAAAATCAGCTCGAGTCTCGTGCCGATTCCGGCGTCGGTGGTTGATAGGCGCGGCAACGCAATCATCAATCTGAAGTTGGACGAGTTCGAACTTCGTGTTGACGGCGAGCTGCGTCCGCTCAGCGAGCTGACTCGTTCGGAAACAAGTGTTCGCCTGGCAATGCTTTTTGACAACAGCGGCAGCCTTGATGCGGCTCGCGATTTCGAAAAACAGGCGGCGATTCGTTTCTTCAGAAAAGTGCTGCGGGCAAAAGACGAGGCCGCGATCTATTCAATTGAAACTGACAGCTACCTCGCGCAGCCTTTAACCAATAATATTCTTCGTCTCGAGCAGACGATTGCGATGTTCGGCAGACCCGAGGGAGGTACATCACTATTCGACGCGATCATCAGCGCCGCTACCTATCTGCGACCTTATTCCGGGCGCAGAGTTATCGTCATCGTTTCTGACGGCATTGAAACGACGAGCCGGCACACCGATTTCGATTACGTGATGCAGCAGGTCCTGGCAGACGATTGCCAAATCTACGTGGTCCAGACCGGACTGTATGAGGGAGCAAATCTGCGCGCGCTTGCAGCAGAACGTCGTATGGAACAGTTGTCGGGACAAACTGGCGGCGCCGTCTATCTACCTAAGACAACCGATCAGCTTGATGTGGCGTTCGATCAGATCGCGGCGGATCTGTCGCAGCAGTACGTTTTGAGTTATTACCCGAGCGCCGATCAGCACGATGGGCAGATACACAAACTAGATTTGCGAGTGAAAACGAGAAATGATGTTCGCGTGCGCTCGCGAAAGGTTTATTATGCTCCGAAGCCTCCGGCGTCCGCGAACTATTAGAGTGAACAAGATTCGTTCATGGAGAAGCTGATCGAGCAATTTCTCGAACACCTGCGTTACGAACGCAACGTCAGCAGTCACACCTTACGAAATTATTCCAGCGACCTCGAACAGTTTCTCGACTTCCTCGCGCCGGCGGATCCCACAACGGGGAAGAGAAGGACGCCTGAAGTCTCGGCGATCGATCATCTGACGATTCGTGAGTGGCTCGCGTCACTTCACACGGCACAAAAGAAAAAAGCATCGATCGCGCGCAAGTTGGCTGCTCTGCGCACCTTCTTTCAGTTCCTCGTGCGCGAAGGTGTGTTGGAATTGAATCCAGCGAAGCTCGTCGCGACGCCGAAGTTGGAAAAGAAACTTCCGAAGCATCTTTCGATCGAAGAGGCAGTCAGGTTTATCGAATCTCCCGATCCGGAGACTGATCTGGGGAAACGCGATCGTGCGATGCTGGAGTTGATGTACGCGACCGGCGTGCGGGTCGCAGAACTGACGACGTTGAATCTTCCGGACGTCGACTTTCGAAATCAGCTCGTGCGCGTGACGGGAAAACGACGGAAACAGCGGATCGTACCGTTTGGAGATCCTGCAGGTGCGGCGATTAAGAACTATCTCGACGTGCGTGACAAGTTTCTTCTAAACGCGCCGATCTCGAAGCGCGATGACGCCGCGCTGTTTTTGAATTATCAGGGGACGCGAATTACCACACGATCCGTTGGGCGAATGGTTGAGAAGTACATTCGCATCTGCGCGGGTATGCACAACATCAGCCCTCACGCTTTGCGTCATTCATTTGCCACGCATCTACTCGACAGTGGCGCGGACCTTCGCGACATACAGGAACTGCTGGGCCATGCGCGGCTTTCGACCACGCAGGTTTATACACACGTTTCGATGGAGAAGTTGATCGAGGTCTACGACAAGGCGCATCCCAAGGCTTAATCCACAGATTGCACAGATTAAAGCGTGGGTAGATCGTCTTCGCCGTTAGCACTTTCAATCGCAGCCTGGCAGGCAGCGTCGTAGCGTGCCGTGGGTAAGGCTTCCAGTCGTCGTTCGTCGATTGGTTGACCGCAACGCGCACAGATACCGTAGCTTCCTTCCTTCATACGCAACAGCGCTTGATCGATATCGGCGACGACCTTTGAACTGCGTTCACCGAGACGCAGTGCGATCTCTTTGTTTAGATCCTGCACTGACAAATCCACACTGTCTTTAACGCCGTCGTCGTAAAGCTCGAGTGCGGCCGCCTGATCGGTGCGGATCTGTTCGGTGTTTTGGCGTAGTTCAATAAGAAGAAGATTGCGGAAATGCTTCAGTTTTTCAGCGTCCATCTAAGTTACATCTGCGTCACAAATCAAACGCAAGCCCCGACTCCCGTGTTTGTAATGCGCGCCAGTATAGCAAAGACTTCAATCGCCAGCCGAGTTTGGAAGCGGATCTGTGATCGCCGGTTGAGGGGATTTGGAAGGTTTTGCACGCCACGCGAGTAGCCGCCTGATTGCGAGGGCCAATCCGGTTATGACCAAAACTGCTCCACCCGCAGAGACAATCATTGCGATCGTTTGACCAGCAATTCCGATAACTTCCCCCGTGTGCGCGAAGCGAAGAATCGATCTCAACTGACGTCCACGTGTGTAGGTTGAAAACGGTTCCCATCGGACCACGTTGTTCGTCGCACGATCCAAAACAAGTTGAGCGCGCTTTTGGGGCTGACCACCATTGCCGCGGTCGATATTGAACGTGAGCGGCGCAGAGGCCGCAGTCGGCAATTGCATTGAGATGCTGCGCCAATCACCAACCTGTTGTTCGGCGCGTGTCCACGCTGAGTTGAGATTGTCGGTTTGAGGAGTGTTCTCTTTGTTTGCGTTAGACGCCGGTGCAGGTTGATTTGCACGCGGTGCGGGCGGCGTGTCGCCGACGATGCGGTACACAAGATTTCCTGCCCACGTGTAGGAGATCACGACTGCCGAAAGCACAACAATGAAGAGTGGCACTGCCGACCAGAAACCGATCGTGTTGTGCCAGTTAAAGTCGCGTGCTTTCGAAGGCAGCCCACGACGAAACCACGTCACATTACGAACCGCTTTCAAGTTCCAATTTCGCGGCCACCACAAATAGAAACCGCTGGCCACGAGAAACAGAAACCCGAGATTAGAGGCCCCAGTGACCGCTCGTGCGACGTTGCGATTGTCACCTTTGGCTCCGAGCCATCGATGCCAGTCCGTTACAACACGAAAGAAGTTTCGAGTCTTTTGTGATCCTTCGCCGAGAATCGCGCCGCTGTACGGGTTCACGAAGATTGTGGTTTCACGTCCGAACGCGATCTCCGCCGGCGCTGATGGATCAGACTTCATCGTGACGGCGGTTGGTGTTGCACCGCGTGCTTCAAGTGCTTTGGTTATCAGTGTCTCGACTGGAAGATGCTGGGTCTCCGGAGTCGGAGGCGCTGAACGATAACCTCGCGTGTCGGCCCACGAAGTGATCTGCTTTTCATAACTCAGCAGTACTCCGGTAACGCACATGATCAGGATCACTAATCCCGCTGTGACGCCAACTGGTAAATGACACCAAAAGATTATCCTGCGTAGCTTCTTCATGTGCTTCAGAACCTTGCGATCAAAGCAACACGAGCTCCGCGCGGCGCACCCGGCGAGATATTGTTGTTACCATCTGCGTTCAGGTAATACGTGTTGTTGAAGAGGTTCTGAATGTTTGCCTGAAGACGCCACTTTTCTGTGATGGAAAAGAACACGGCCGCGTCCGCGCGTGTGTATCCCGGCAAAACGACGGTGTTGTCGATGGCAGCAAACTCGTCCGAACGATGAATGATTCCGAGTCCAAGACCGAGTCTGGAAAGCAATCTATAGTTATTCCACAATGAGAAGCTGTGATGTGGAACAAGTGCGACTTGTGCACCTTTCGCCGCAGAGACGGTAGCGCTGCTGATAAACGCATCCTGGTAAGCATAGCCACCAGCGATACTCCACTTCGACGTTACGAAACCATTTAGTCCAAGCTCGTAGCCATTCGTTCGTTGACTTCCCGTCTGTAGAATCCGCGTCGGGTCGTTTGGATCCGTGGCCCTGGTGTTGGTTCGATCTTGTCGGTAGAGCGCGGTGGTCAGTGATAGATTGCGTCGTACATCCCACTTAGCTCCGAATTCGTAATTGGTGAATTTTTCAGGTTTGACCTGCTGAGTGATCGTCGTCAGCGATGAAAACTGATCGCCTGAGCTCGGCAGGTAGGCCACGGCATAATTTCCGTAGACTGAAAGACTCGTGACTGGCTTGACGATAAGGCCGGCGCGCGGCGAAACCAAACGATCGATGCGTCGCAGATCCTGATTGTTTCTGTTGTTGTGAAACTGCAGATCGAAATAGTCAAAACGTACACCGGTTACGACCTGTAGATAACGATTAATTTCGATCTGGTCCTGAATGTATGTTGCGCCAAGATTTGTTTTGAGGTGGTTGTCAGCATCAGTCGCATTCTGACGAAATGTAACCGGAATATCGATTGTCGGGTCCGAAAGTGGAGCGAGGATCGACGTGGTCGTATTGTTGAAAAAGGCGGTGTTTCGGAAGTTGTCCGTCAGCTGCCTCCCCAACTCCACTCCGGTGAGAAGAGTATGACGAATCGATCCGGTTGATGCCTGGAATGTCACATCAGTTTGATTGAAAATATTTCGTCGCTTGGTGGCATTGTTGTAACCGGAGATAGACACTTTGCTTTTGTCTGCCGTCACGGCGCCAGGCACGTAGTTTTGATAGAAGCGATCGTAGTCACCAAACATCGTGCGATTGCGAATGTTGAAACGTCCCGCCAGGTGTTCCACAACCGACGAGACGAGATTTACCCCGATCTCAGCCCATGCATTAGTCGGATTCCCAAAGAACGTTTCGATTGGAACGTCTACCGGTCTTCCGTGAAATGATGGAATTCCGCGATCGGCGGTGCGATAGTCGCTAAAGTATTCATACGAGAGTTTGACAGCTGTCTTTGGGTCAACGATGAACGTCGCAGTTGGATTAACGCCGTAGCGTTCCAGGTCCACATGGTCTCGGAAACTGCCTGAGTTTTCATAAACACCGTTCATTCGCAGCGCAACCTTGCTGCCGAATGGCTGGTCAAAATCGGCCGAAACGCGTTTGTTGCCGAACGAGCCACCTTGTAACGTGATCTCGCGCAAAGAGGAGAAGCCTGCCTCTTTACTTACGCGATTGATAACTCCACCACCGCCGCCACGGCCAAAGAGCATGGAGTTTGGTCCTTTCAACGCTTCGACACGCTCGACGTTATAGAGGTCGCGGTAGTACTGCACGTCGTCGCGCACTCCATTCAAAAAGAAATCCGCACTAGTGCTGTTACCGCGGATGACGACCTGATCGCGATTGTTCTCACCCTGGTGTGATGTAATTCCGGGAACGTAAGCAACGACGTCCGCGACGCTCGACATTGACTGATCGCGAATCTGTTCTTTGGTGACTACCGAGATCGATTGCGGAATGTCGCGCAGAGGCGTCAGCGTCTTGGTAGCAGTATTAACTGAACTAACACCGTAAGCGTCAGTGATAGTGACACTCGCGCTCGATGGTGCAACTTCAAGAACGATCTCGATCGGCTGAGAACTCGGGAGGGTAGCTGGATTTACCGTTTCAGTAACGTCCGAGAAACCTTCCGCCGCCACGCGCACCTGATACGCGCCTGGTTGGACCATGAGAGAGAACTCGCCATTTCGGTCCGTTGTTACCGAGGCAGACCCAAGGCCGTTACCGGAGGCCCAGACATCAGCTCCGGGGATGGCGGCCCGATTCGGATCTACCACTTTGCCGCGTAAGAGAATCTTCCTGGCCATTCCTGGCTGTGCAAAAGCCGGGGTGATCAAGATTGCTGAACATAGGATAAGCAAGAAGAAGCGATGAGAAACGGAGAGCATGTCGGTCCCTTTCAACCTTGAAGGCAATGCCTGGTTCAATCTTCAGAATTTGGGGGCAGAAATTGAAATCCGTTTTCAATTTCAGAGGGCTCAGAATAATTCAGACTCAGGAATTGGTCAAGCGGATCGGGTTGAATTTTGTTTTTCGGAATTAATGAAGGCAGCCAGCAGGGGAATCGTTAGTTCGTGATGACCTGTGATCGAGTAGCCTCGGCCGGCGCCGTTCTCGGTTGGACGACGGACCACATTTGTCAGTGGCCGGTAGGATTGAATGAAGTCGAAATTCGCTGTCGTGATGTCTGTGAGGGAGTGGCCCAGGTTACGCACGAGCGTCACACATTTTAAAAAGACTTCCGGAAGGACCACCGCTGATCCGATGTTGAGGTAAACCCCGCCGCCATCCATTCGTCGCACTAACTCTGCGAGACAGCGAAAGTCTGTGTGTGTTGTCGCGCCGAGCGCTGCGCCATCGAAGCTTGGATGGAAGTGTGCGATGTCACCGCCGATAGTGACGTGGACGGTGAAGGGAATTTTCGATTCGTAAGCGGCACAGAGCAGTGAGTAGTCACGATGTTTTGGACTGCGTGCGAGAAGTGTACGTCCCACTGCTTCACCAAGACCGATCTGATCTTTTGCGCCTTCGCTTGCGGCGGTATTGAGTAGCTGTGCTGTTTCTTCAGCACCACCGAAAGCTCCTTCCGACAATGTCGCATCAACGTCTTCCGAAGTTGAACCCACGGTGGCGATTTCCGAATCATGGACCAGGACCGATCCATTTGCCGCGATCGCGGAGACGTAGCCACGTTTCATCAGATCGATGATCACCGGCGCGAGACCAGTCTTGATTACGTGACCGCCAATACCCCAGATGATCGGCTTCTTCAGTTCACGTGCACGACGAACACGTTCTGCAACTTCGCGAATTGCCTGTCCGGCCAGCACATTCGGCAGACTCTCGAGAAAGTCACTCAACGAAGCATCATCACTAATTGGCTTCGCAAAATCCTGCAGATCAACTTTGCTCTTGCGCGAGGCGAGCGGATAGGTTTTGACCTTATCGAGCTCGAGCGGTTTCAGATCATCGTCGTAGATGGATGGCAATGTAGGCTCTTAGAATTATGGGCGGAGATGGTCTAGATCGGCCGCGTCCTTTAATCTGCCAGTAGCTTTCTTGTTTTCTTTAAGCCGCGCCAAACTTATCACACTAACTTGAATACCATCGATTTCATCTTGAACTCTTTCTGCGTAGCAGTCCGAGAATCTCACTCCATCAATGGTTGTCAGTACTTCAATCCGAAGTGGGGCCATGCCCATCCGAAACACCTGATTATCCTGGAGCAGGAGTGCAATAGGACAGTCGAATCCAAACTCTTCAAGGGTTCGAAGAACACGCTCGGCGTTATCCGGTGTATTGGAGATCCATATATCCAAATCTGCGGTGGGACGAGGATAGCCATGGTATCCAACTGCATAGCCACCAATAATCAAATACTCAGCGTTGTTTGAGTTGAGCAACCTCAAAAACTCTCTGAAATCGGGCGGTAGCAGGGTCGTATCCATAGGCGCTCTGGCGCTGAAATTCAACAGCTAGTAGCCTTTCCTTCGGAGTGCGCGCCTGCCAATATGCACGATCAGCAGCTTCCGCTTCTTCGAACGATGAGAAAACTCTAAACGCGCTTTTATCCAGCCTAAACTTCTCGAATAAACTATTCATGACCGCAACAGTATATCATTGTCCTGAGGGCGGCTTGGATTGTCCATTACCGTTCCTGGATAGACCGCCGTTGAGTAGCGGCCGGAGGACGTGGCCCGTGTGGGAGCGGCGCGAGCGGGCGACTTCTTCGGGGGTGCCGGCGGCGACGACGCGGCCGCCGTGTTCGCCGCCTTCCGGGCCGAGATCGATGATGTAGTCGGCGGATTTGATCACGTCGAGATTGTGTTCGATGACGAGCACTGTGTTCCCAAGTGAAACCAGTCGCTGCAGAACGTCGAGTAGTTTGTGGACGTCCGCGAAGTGCAGTCCGGTGGTGGGTTCGTCCAGGATGTAGATGGTCCTGCCGGTCGCACGTTTTGAAAGTTCTTTCGCGAGCTTGATACGTTGTGCTTCGCCGCCGGAGAGTGTCGTTGCTGATTGGCCCAGCTTGATGTAGCCGAGGCCGACATCAAGTAATGTTTGCAGTTTTTGATTAATCTGAGGAATGTTTTCCAGCAGTTGATGGGCTTCCTCGACGGTCGTATCGAGCAGATCAGCGATCGATTTGCCTTTATACTTCACGGCCATCGTCTCGCGGTTGTAGCGCGCACCACGACACACATCACAAAGCACGTATACATCGGGAAGAAAGTTCATCTCGATGCGTTTCATGCCGTCGCCTTCGCACGCCTCACAGCGCCCGCCCTTAACGTTGAAAGAAAAACGCCCGGGTTTATAACCACGTTCACGTGACTCAGGCAGCATCGCGTAGAGCTCGCGCAACGGTGTGAACAGACCGGTGTAAGTCGCCGGATTGGAGCGCGGTGTTCGCCCAATCGGCGACTGATCGATCTCGATCACTTTGTCGACGTGTTCGAGGCCTTCGATAGCTTTATAGGGTCCAGGCTCGGTCAGTGAGCCGTAAAGATGCTGAGCGAGTGCGTAGTAGAGAATGTCTTCGACGAGCGTGGACTTACCGGAACCTGATACGCCAGTCACAACAGTTAGCAAACCGAGCGGAAAAGAGACATCGATCTCTTTCAAATTATTCGCGTAAGCACCGGTGATCGTCAGATACTTTCCATTTGGCGCTCTTCGTTTCGCCGGTACTTCAATCTTCCTTGCTCCACGAATGTACAGTCCAGTGATCGACTCGGGATTGTCAGCCACGTCAGCAGCCGTTCCGACTGCAACAACCTTTCCTCCATGCGCACCGGCGCCTGGACCAAGGTCGACGACGTAATCCGCGCGCCTGATCGTCTCCTCGTCATGTTCGACTACGAGGACCGTGTTACCGAGATCGCGAAGTGCTGACAGTGTTTCCAGGAGTTTTTGATTGTCTCGCGGGTGAAGCCCGATTGAGGGTTCGTCCAACACGTAAAGAACGCCACGCAACTGCGAACCGATCTGAGTTGCAAGCCGGATGCGTTGACCTTCACCACCGGAAAGTGTTGACGACGATCGGTCGAGCGTCAGATAACCCAGACCGACAGTTTTCAAAAAGCGCAGGCGGCTTTTGATCTCTCTTAAAATAGAACCGGCAATTTGTTCTTCCCGAGCGTTGAGTCGAATCTGATCAAACGCTTCAACCGTATCCTCGATCGGCAACGAGGTGTATTCAGCAATACCACGTCCGCCCACCTGGACCGACAATGAATCTGACCGTAAACGTCGCCCGTTGCATTCGCTACAGACGGACGGTGAAACGAGTTCCTCAAGTGCGATTCTGATCTTTTCCGACGACGCTTCATTCAGACGTTCCTGAAGCCATTTGAGCGCGCCTTTCCAATCGTTCTGGTAGCTATAGAGCCCTTGATTAAAAGTTATCTTGCCTGCGACTCCATTTAAAAATCCTTCACGCACCTCTTTCGGCAAATCTGCAAAAGGGATCTTTGGATCAGCGTGAAAGTGTTTGCAAACGGCGAGCAGCGCACTGCGCAGATAAGCGGAACCCTGTTTGTCCGCCGTGCCCATGTAGCCGAGTTTCTCCGGCGTCTGTCTGGAGTCGGGAATCAGTTTCAGAGCATCGATCTCCATCACGGTTCCGAGTCCATGACAGCGTTTGCAAGCCCCGTAAGCGGAGTTGAAAGAGAATGACCTGGGCTCGAGGGGCGGAACATTAATGCCGCAGTTCACGCACGCCATGCGCTCGGAATAAAGCTTCTCTTCGCCGTCGACAATCGAGATAAGCACAGCGCCGCCGGTAAGCTTCAACGCCGTTCGAATCGAATCGGTCAGTCGCTCGCGAATGCCGGTCTTAATCAACAGGCGGTCAACAACTGCTTCGATTGTGTGATTCCTTCGCTTGTCGAGACGAATCTCTTCGTCGAGCGACAGCAACTCGCCGTCGACACGCGCGCGCAGAAATCCTTCCTTCGCGAGCTTTTCCAGTTCTTTCTTAAACTCACCCTTGCGGCCGCGAACGATCGGCGCAAGCACCATCACGCGTTCGCCTTCCGGCAGCGCGAGCACGTTCTGAACAATCTGATCCACGCTCTGTCGTGTGATTGCAGCGCCGCACATGTGGCAATGCGGGATTCCGATCGACGAGAACAGCAGACGCATGTAGTCGTAAATCTCTGTTACTGTCCCGACGGTTGAGCGTGGACTACGCGAAACTGTCTTCTGTTCGATGGAAATGGCAGGCGACAGGCCGTCGACTGAATCGACATCGGGTTTTTCCAGTTGATCCAGAAACTGGCGCGCATACGCAGAGAGTGATTCGACGTAGCGACGCTGGCCTTCAGCGTAGATTGTGTCGAAAGCGAGGGAAGATTTGCCGGAACCGGACAGACCAGTGATTACGGTGAAGCGATCGCGAGGGATGTCGACGTTGATGTTCTTCAGGTTGTGTTGGCGTGCGCCCCTAACACTGATGCGATCAATGGCCATAGCGAAAACCCGTCATTGTAGCGGACGGATTTTCGCGCGGCAAGCCATCCACAGATTGCACAGATAATCTGCGTAATCTGTGGATTAAAAGTTGAAGCGCATTCCTAATTCCATACGGCGTGGAGACTGCGCCGAGGTGGCCTGGCCGAAGAAGGGCGAGGTTTGGACCCCGGAAAAGGCGCCCAGATTCGCATGATTCAGAAGATTGAAAGCCTGCGCGTAGAACTCGAGCCGATATTTCTTCGTGGCGCCCATTCCGATTGAAGGTGGTGCGGCACCATCCCCGCCGCCAATGCGTACCATCTTGACCTGCGGTGCGCCGGTCTGTTGTTGTTCCGGACCAAAGTCTTTGCCCCAACTCAGACGGGATCCAATCTCCCAGCGCGAAGCGCCACGCGCGCTATTACGTCCGAATCCCAACGGCCGATCGTTAATAATGGTGTCGCCGTTGTTGTCGAATCCCGTGGTGATGTTGTACGGCAACGCCGAAGTCGCTTGAAATATCGTCGAAATGTTGAAGCCGCTCGGTAGTCGTTTGCTAATGAAACCTGAGACCAGGTGCCTCAAGTCGTTCGCCGCCGGACCACGATCAACACGAAAATTGAAATTGTCCGAAGGCAAACTGAACGGACTGTCCGCTTCGTTCGTGTTCTTCATCAGCAGGTAATTGATATTCCAAAACAGGCCCTGGACAAATTTCGCCGGACCAATGCCGACCATCAGCCGGTGACTCGACTGGTAGGCAGACGATTCAATGTTTGTAATGTTGCCGACCGTCGGATCCGGCCGGCCAAGACCTGGCACAGGCGCGTTCAGGTTGCGACCGTGCAGCAGATGAACGCCGCGCTGATACTGGTAGTTCGTCGTGAGTCGAAACAACTTGAACGGGTTTGTCTCCACACCGATCGAGCTCTGGATGATATACGGAATCTGTAAATCCGGATCGGTTTGGATTCGACTCGGAGGCAGCACTGTCTGCATGCCGCCGCTTAAAGGATTCGGAAATCCGGGATTGGCGATCACGAGATCTCTCTGCCGTTGACCATCGACTCGCAACGTTTGTTCGTAAGTTTGCGCCGCGAACCAGTCGTAAAAAATACCTGAGCCACCACGTATTGTCACCGCTCCACTCTTCAATGGTGACCAGACAAAACCGAAACGCGGCGCGACGTTGAACTTACCTGGCACGTGACTCTGTACTTCGTAACGCGCGCCGTAGCTAAGCGTCAGGTTCTTCCGCACGCGGAAATCATCCTGAACGTACCAGCCGAATTGATACTGCCGATATTTGACCGTCGGATCGCCGATGCGTTGTGTGTACTGCGTCGGTAGTCCTGCTTCGTAAGCAGCAAGATCTGCGAACTGAAATGTGCCGAATGCGTTGGTCCTGTCGTTACTGCGATAGCCGCCGGTTTCGAGTTGAGCACCGAAGCGAATTCCATGCTTCTCGAGCGCATAGTCAACATTGTCTGCCAGTTCAAAATCGAGCGACCTGCGACCCCCGCTTCTTTGGGCACTGCCGTCGTTGAACGAGCCGGGAACCAGAATCGTTTGTCCCAAACTCACTGAACGCACCCCGGTTGTGATCCAACGCGCCTGCAAGCGCACTTCGTTGAAAAACTTCTTCCCGAAGACGCCCGAATCGCCGAGTCGTGCGATGTATTCAGTCTGCTCCTGTGAATAACCACGAGCGGGAAGATCGAAATCGCCGACGCCGAGATTGTTCTGCAAATTCGCATTGCGTTGAAACTGAAATCGCGAAGTGTGTGTCTTGGTCAGCGCGTGTTCGATACGAGCGTCGAGATTCAATCGTCGTGATGGCCGGTACGCGAGATCGGAAAGCGTTCCAGAAGGCAGCGTCGCAAAGATCGGACGCGCATCGAAGAACAACGAGCCTTCCGCATTCAGAAAGAGTGACGTGTGATTTTTCCAGATTGGACCATCGAGTGAAAGACCAAACCGCCTTTGCTGTTCCGGACCACGAAACGGTGCGAACACCTGTCGAGCGTTCAATGCCTCGTCGCGAAAGCCAAAGTTGAACGAGCCGTGCCAGGCGTTCACGCCGGGTTTGGTTGTGATGTCGACGAGGCCAAAACCGGCATCGTGATTCTCGGGCGCATACGGATTCATGCGGAAGCGGATCTCGCGAATCTGTGACTTCGGCGGCAGCTTGCCCCCTTTGAAACCATTCACGCGAATCTGCGCCCCCGGACCTGCGAGCTGGTTGATTGCGTTCTCAAACTCTTCCGGATCGTCAGGGAGTTGCGCGATCTGTTCCGCGGTCAGAACATTCGAGAACGCAGCGCCGTTCGGGTTTGTGTTTTTTACCTGAGCTTCCTCGTCAACGTCGACATCGACTTTAATCACATCGATTTCGAGCGTGACTTCCCGGCGATGCGAATCGTTAGCGAGCTCAACATCGTCGATGTCCTGAGCCTTGAAACCCGGCGCTTCAATGTGAATCTGGTATCGTCCGGCGGGGACTTTGTTGAATCGTGCTTCGCCCCGCTGGTTCGTTGAGCTGAACGACTGCGACTTGCCGTTTCGGATCAACTGCACCTCCGCCTTGTTTATCAAAGCGCCCGTCGGATCTTTGACGACCACTTCGAGACTCGCACTTGCCGTGCTTTGGGCCAAACAAGGACCAGCAGCCAGCAGTAAAGCAATAAACACACTTATCGCCCGAGAATATAGGGGAGTAACTCGCATCTCTTTTATGTGCCTTTTGGCGCCTTTTTGTGGCTGGTTTTAGTGTTTGTCGAAATGATCGGCTTTGAACTGCGGATTAACTTGATACTTCGAGATCTCGAACTCCTCCGAAACCTCGCTCTCAGTTAGAAACGTCAGTTTGTGCGGCAGCATGACGCCGTTGACTTTCTTGTGGTCTGTCAGACGGATGTAGAATTCGACCTCTTCAGGAACTGGCGGAGCTTCAGCGTGCATCTTCTTCTCCGCTTCTTCACCCGCTTTCTTGATGTCTTCGGGTTTCGCAGCGCTACCGGCCGGACGCGACATCGTCAGGACGCGTGGTTTTGGACCGCGATAACTGAGCAGCAAGGGCAGGTGATTCGACTTGTCGAAGAAAACACGCACAGCAAAGTTGTCAGGACCACTGACATCGATCACGTCCGCCTTCGCGTCTTCCACGTCCGACTCGCCCGCATACTTGTATTCAACTGGGAGTGACGGAGGCGCCGCTAAAATCATCGCGAGCAAATAACGTGAAAACTCGGCGTTGTAGATTCGTTTCAGCATTGCTTCCATTTGTTCCGGAGAAGCTTGCTGACCGCCTGGTCCAGCCATGCGGAACACCATTCCACCGCCGCCACCGCTGTTTCCACTCCATGCTTTATCGCCGTTGAGACCGCGCGTATTGATCATCGCGGTACTGAGCCCGCCTGCATTCATCGCGTCTTCGACGAGGTATTTGTTTGGAAGAAGGATGCTGATCTCGCGGTCGCCACCCATCTGGCGTTCACCGAACACACGACGATATTGACCGTTGATCTGCAGTCCCTGGATCTTTTGTAACTGTTCTTCGCCGCCGATTGCCTGGCGTGCTTGTTTAAGAATTTCCTGGGCGCGCGCATCGTCGGCGAAGGCCGCCGTGGCGCTCGATAGAATAAGGGTTAGGATTAGGAGAAGTTTGCTCATGTTGGGTATTCACATGAGCGCCAAAGAAAGTTCCACCAAAATCCTGTCTGGGGCCTTATTAGATCTTCTTCTCTGTGCAATCTCTGTGTCCTCTGTGTCTCTGTGGTTAACTAAACCTGCGGAAAAATCAACCACAGAGACACAGAGGACACAGAGGTTGCACAGAGAAGAATCTCGACTTAAGACACCACCAAATCCTGCGAAAAGTTTGACAGTCTTTGAAATCTTAGTAGAGTAGCGATGTGAACCTGCCCAACGCGTTAACTCTCCTGCGGATTTTTATCGTACCGCTGCTCGTTGTCGTCCTCCTGACGCCTTTTTCCGAAAACTGGCTTGGAGTTCCAAGGCATCTGCTGGGTGTAGCGTTATTTTTAGGAGCAGCACTGACCGATTATTTCGACGGTCACATTGCGCGGAGTCGCGGTCAGGTCACAAGACTCGGTCAGTTACTCGATCCTATTGCCGACAAGTTGCTCATCTCAGCGGCGTTGATCTCACTCGTCGAGAATCAGCTCGCGCCCGCGTGGGCGGTCGTGATCATTATCGGGCGGGAGTTTGCCGTTACCGGTTTGCGGTCAATCGCAGCAGTCGACGGAATCGTGATCTCCGCGTCGAAGATGGGAAAGTTCAAGATGCTGGCCCAGGTGATCACCGTCGCTCTCCTGATCGGATCGAGCGTGGCGGGTAAACCTCCGGTCGCGAACTTCGGCAAACCGTTTCCAGCGATCGAGTTCTGGTCAGTGCCGGAGCTGCGCGCGGCATGGCACCACCTCGTTGGTGATGGTCCAACTACAGGCAACGACTGGCAGGTGCTGATTTATACGGCGGGCAGGGCGATGCTTTGGCTGGTCGTGATCTCGGCGTGCACTTCGATGTACGGATACTTCACTTCTTTTTACCGCAGATTCACGCAGCTAAACGCAGATAGAGACGATCTGCGAAATCGGCGTGAATCCGCGGCCAAAACTTCCTACTGAATCTCGACCCAGTCGCCGGTGTGCACTTCGCCCGTTACACGCGTGATGATTGCCGTCGCGGTTCTCGCCTGAACGTCAATCACAACCAATTCACCGACAATCTTTCGGGGCATCGGAGGCCGGTGCTTTTTGACTTCTCTGGTAGTTATCGGACGATGACGATAGCGGCCTTCCGAGTTTACGAAAGCGGTAGAGTCTTTCGCGCGTGATCCCTGGCTTGAAAAGCCGCCACCACGGTAGCGATCGCTTTGAAAACCGGTGGCACGATTGCGGGCCATTTCTTCGTTATCGACGCGCGTGAGGTTTCCCGTTCCGAGCGGGCGATAGATCGTGAGATAGTCGCCGCGTTTGATCTGGTCCTCGCCGCCGAGATCGATATAAACCACATCGTTGCGGGTCAGCATCTCGCGACTGTCCTTTGCCATCATCAAGCGGCCGGTTTGTTTATTGGTTGGGTCCGCGTAACGATCCAGACTACCTTCCGCACGCTGTGCCGGGGATTCGCGATCCGGGATGGGTGCGAGGAGGTCGCCGAGCAGCGCGGCGTCGCAAGTGAAAGTGATCTTAGCGACAGAGGTGTTCTCGCGCACCTTAAAAACCTGAAGCTGTCCGACGTCCTGGACGTAGATGCCCAAAAACCCTCGTTTCTCCTTGTGAACGCCCTTTACGGTTCCTCGTGGACGGATGATTTGAAAGGTTTGGCCTTCTTTAATGCCTTGCTGTGAGCCGGCGTTCAGATAAACGACGTCGCCGTCAGCGAACGTGAACTGTTCCTGTTCTTCCTGCGCGCCCACGATTTCGGGCATGTGCGGGAGTTTTTGATGGCGGATATATCCGGCACAAAACAGCGTTGACTCACCGGCCACGGTGGCTGGCGGCGCAGGCGGTGGCAGGGCAACCGTGGGTGTTGGGGCGGGCGACTGGGCGCTGGCAGTAAACACGACCGCGAGCAGACAGACGAGCGAACACAGCGACGTTTTCAAGTATCCAAACCGTGACATTTCTGGTCTCCTTTGGTGTCCTGAGTAGAGGGATTGGGGCAAAGTGACAAGCGTGAGGTCTCTTCATCCTACTTTGCCTGATCTTTTGGGGTCAATAATATTATTTCAACCAATCCACAGATTACGCAGACTTTGTTTTAGTAATCGGCGTAATCTGTGCAATCTGTGGGACTTGGCTTGCGTTTTTGAAACTCGCTTGGTAGTATCCGCATTTTGTCGGAATACGCTATTTTACTCTATAGCGGGCCGGCGTAGCTCAGTTGGTAGAGCATCTGATTTGTAATCAGAGGGTCGGGGGTTCAAGTCCCTTCGCCGGCTCCACGGCAAAACAAAGTGTTGCAGGGGTGGTCGAGTGGTTAATGGCACCGGGCTGTAAACCCGGCGGGCTCACGCCCTACGTAGGTTCGAATCCTACCCCCTGCACCGGTTGAGATTGCCGATTTCCAATTGCCGATTGCCGATTTGGAATTCAGGGCAACTTACGGTTCATCTAATTGGCAATTGGAAATCGGCAATTGGCAATGAAGTTATTGGGCGGGTGTAGCTCAGTTGGTAGAGCATCAGCCTTCCAAGCTGAGGGTCGCGAGTTCGAATCTCGTCGCCCGCTCCAATTTTTGGCGCTCCGAGGGATTCGTGCCCGCGTAGCTCAGGGGTAGAGCGCCTCCTTGGTAAGGAGGAGGTCATGAGTTCAAATCTCATCGCGGGCTCCAGTTAGAGTTCTTATATAGAAGAGGAAAAGATGTCGAAGGAAAAATTTGACCGTTCCAAGCCGCACGTGAACATCGGCACGATTGGACACGTTGATCACGGCAAGACGACGTTGACGGCAGCGATCACGAAGGTGTTGGCGAAGAATAATCCGAAAGTGCAGTTTGTGGCCTTCGATCAGATCGACAAGGCGCCGGAAGAGAAGGCACGCGGAATCACGATCGCGACCGCGCACGTGGAGTATGAGACGAAAAACCGTCACTACGCGCACGTTGACTGTCCGGGACACGCCGATTACGTGAAGAACATGATCACGGGCGCGGCGCAGATGGACGGCGCGATTCTGGTGGTGGCAGCCACTGACGGCCCGATGCCGCAAACACGCGAGCACATTCTGCTGGCGCGTCAGGTCGGTGTGCCGGCGATGGTGGTGTTCATGAACAAGGCTGACGCGGTTGACGATCCGGAACTGCTGGAGTTGGTCGAGTTGGAAGTGCGCGAACTGTTGAGCTCATACGAGTTTCCTGGCGACGACATTCCGGTGATTCGTGGCAGTGCGTTGAAAGCGCTGGAAGGCGAGCCGGAATGGGAGAAGACGGTGGACGAGCTGATGGCGGCGGTGGACAGCTACATCCCGACGCCGGAGCGCGACATTGAGAAGCCATTCCTGATGCCGGTGGAAGACATCTTCACGATTCAGGGTCGCGGTACGGTGGCGACGGGTCGCGTGGAGCGCGGCAAAGTGAAGGTGAACGAGACGGTCGAGGTTGTCGGTATCCGGCCGACAATAAAGACCGTGGTGACGGGCGTCGAGATGTTCAAGAAGCTTTTGGACGAAGGCGTAGCAGGCGACAACGTCGGTTTGTTGCTGCGTGGCGTTGAGCGCAAGGACATCGAGCGCGGGCAGGTAATTTCGAAGCCGGGTTCGATCACGCCGCACACGAAGTTCAAGGCGGAAGCCTACGTGCTGACGAAGGAAGAAGGTGGACGGCACACGCCGTTCTTTACCGGTTACCGGCCGCAGTTCTACTTCCGTACGACGGACGTAACTGGCGTGGCGCACTTGCCGGAAGGCGTGGAGATGGTGATGCCGGGCGACAACGTGGCGATGGATATCGAGTTGATCGCGCCGATTGCGATGGAGAAGGGATTGCGGTTCGCAATTCGTGAAGGCGGTCGCACGGTTGGAGCCGGCACGGTTTCGGAAGTTGTTGAATAAAAGCATTGCCGATTGCCAATTGCCGATTGCCGATTTGAAAGGCAAGAGGTCGAAACTGGCAATTGGCAATCGGAAATTGGAAATAAAGTTATGCCACGCGATAACATTGTGCTTCAGTGTCAAGATTGCAAAAGCCGGAATTACGTAACGACCAAGAATAAGAAAACCACGCCTGATCGGCTGGAATTCAGCAAGTTCTGCCGCCGTTGCCGCAAGCACACTGGTCACAAAGAAACTAAGTAAGAACATTGCCGATTGCCGATTGCCGATTGCCGATTGAGGGGACCGACATCATTAAATTGGCAATTGGGAACCGGCAATCGGCAATGCCCGTAGGGGTATAGTGTCAACGGTTAGCACGTCGGTCTCCAAAACCGAAAGTCCGGGTTCGAATCCTGGTACCCCTGCCAGACAAAGTTGAAAGCAGCATCAGCCGCAGAACCGAGTTCAGGAGTTATGGCGGAAACAGATAATCCAGACGCACCAATCGTGGCGCCACGCGCCGCGCGCTTTGGTGAAGGACCGGAAGGCAAGGCGGCCCGGCGCGAGCGTGGTGGACACGTCGCGCAGCCGCGGCGGCCGGGACGCATTTTCCAGTTTTTGCACGATGTGCGAGCGGAGATGAAGCGAGTTTCATGGCCGAGTCTCACACACGTGCAACACCAGACGATAATCACGGTGATCGCGGTCATCTTTTTTGCTGTTTACCTGTTTTTAGTGGATCAGGCTCTTTCAAGATTGATAACCGGTCTCGATTGGGCCATCGAAAAGTTAGCAAGGTTTTTGGGCCTCGCCTGAGGAAAAGGGTTTCTAATGCAGCAGTGGTTTATCCTCCATACGTACTCGGGACACGAGAAAAAGGTGCGCGACAGCCTGAAGGCGCGTATCCGGGACACCGATCTCCAGAATGAAATTACGGAGGTGCTGGTGCCGACGGAGACCGTCGTCGAGATGCGCGGTAATAAGCGGATCGAGTCGGCGCGCATGTTCTACCCGGGTTATGTGCTGGTGCAGATCGATTGTGACGAACGTGGCCACATTCCCGATAACGTGTTTCACATGATCAAGTCCACTCCAAAAGTGACGGGATTTGTCGGCGGTCATAATCCGACGCCGTTGACGCCACAGGAGGTCGATCAGATCGTGAACCAGCAGGCAGAAGCCGCTGAAAAACCGAAGCCGAAGTTCTCGTATGCTGCCGGGGAGACGGTGCGTATCAAGTCTGGACCATTCCAGAGTTTTACCGGCAAGGTTGAAGAGGTTAATGAGGACAAGTCGACGCTGAAAGTGACGGTGACGATCTTCGGTCGATCGACGCCGGTGGAGTTGAATTTCCTCGACGTCGAGAAAGTGACATTCGCGGAAGAAGAATGAAAGCATTTGTCGATTTCCAATTGCCAATTGCCGATTGGCGTGTTGGGCAAGCTCATAAATTGGCAATCGGCAATTGGCAATTGGAAATATAAAAGATGGCAAAGAAGATTACAGGTTATATAAAGCTGCAGGTTCCCGCCGGGAAGGCGAATCCGGCGCCGCCGATTGGTCCGGCGCTTGGTCAGCACGGCGTGAACATCATGGAGTTCTGCAAGGCGTTCAACGCCAAGACCGCGCAGATGGATCCGGATCTGAAAGTGCCGGTTGTGATCACGGTCTATGCCGATCGCTCGTTTACGTTTGAAACCAAGACGCCGCCCGCGGCCGACTTGCTGAAGAAGGCTGCCGGAATTCCAAAGGGTTCCGGAAAGCCAAATCGTGAAAAGGTCGGAACGATCTCAAAGGCCAAGATCGAGGAGATCGCCAAGACCAAGTTGCAGGATCTGAACACCACGAGTTTGGAATCGGCGATTCGAACGATTGAAGGTACTGCACGGCAGATGGGTCTCACGGTGGAGTAATTGCCAATTTCCGATTGCCAATTGCCAATTTGATTAAGGCAATCGAAATTGTTTGAGAGGGAGGGAATTTAAGGTCGTTACCAGATTTTCAATTGGCAATCGGCAGTTGGAAATCGGCAATGGCGTAATCCCGTTTGCACCTCGGAGTCAAGAATGAAAAGTCACGGAAAGAAGTACCGCGCAGCGCTCGAGAAGATCGAGCCGGGTCGCAAATACAACCTCGAAACAGCAATAGCTAAAGTCAAAGAGATCGCATTCGCGAAGTTCGACGAAACAGTTGAGCTAACGGTATGGCTCGGTGTCGATCCGCGAAAAGCCGATCAGCTCGTGCGTGGGACCCTCGTTCTGCCGCACGGCATTGGCAAGTCAAAAACGGTTCTCGTCATCGCTCAGGGCGATAAGCTCCGTGAAGCGGAAGAGGCGGGGGCTGACATTGTCGGCGGGGAAGATGTCGTCAACCGGATTAAAGGCGGTTGGACGGATTTCGACGCCGTAATCGCCACGCCCGACATGATGCGTCTGGTTGGCGCTCTCGGTAAGATCCTTGGTCCACGTGGACTCATGCCTAACCCGAAAACAGGCACTGTCACTCCCGACGTCACCACCGCTATCAAAGAGACCAAAGCCGGTAAAGTGGAATACCGCGTTGATAAAACCGGCGTGATCCACGTCGGTATCGGCAAAGTGTCATTTGACCAGGACAAGCTTCGCGACAACACCAAGGCATTGCTCGACGCAGTGGTGAAAGCGAAGCCTGCAACTGCAAAAGGCAAGTACATCAAGAAAGTAAATCTCGCTGCCACGATGAGTCCTGGGGTCTTGCTGGACGAAGCGGCGTACGCGAAGTAGAGGTGAGGAGCAGAACATGAAAACAAAGGCACAGAAACAGAAGGATCTCGACGCTCTCACCGAACAGTTTAAGAACGCCAGGGCCGCGATGCTGGTTGGTTTCCAGAAGATGACCGTCGCGAAGGACCAGGAGCTTCGCAATCAACTGCGCGAAGCAGGTGTTTCTTACGAAGTGGTGAAGAACACGCTGGCGCGCAGGGCTTCGGAAGGAACGGCACTCGAAGCCGCTTCAGAGCACTTCAAAGGTGTGACTGCAGTGGCGCTGAGCACCGGTGATCCGGTTGGTTTGTCAAAAGCTATTTCAAAATTTACGAAGGCCAATCCGGACATCTTTACGTTCAAGGCCGGAGTCGTCGAAGGCAAGGTGGTCGCTCTGAACGAAGTCGACGCGATTGCCAGTTTGCCGTCGAAGGAAGAGTTAATTTCGAAGGTTATGTTCCTAATCAATTGTCAGGCGCAGCGTTTGGTCACGGTCATTTCCGCCGTGCCGCGTAACCTGGCAGTCGTTATCAAACAGATTGGTGAGCAAAAGACCGCATAAGGATTTTTGAGGAGGATAGAAAGGTATCATGGCAGCAACACGCGAAGACGTTATCGAGTTTTTGAAGAGTATGACTCTTCTGGAAGCTTCACAATTGGTGAAGGATTTGGAAGAGACCTTTGGTGTTTCAGCAGCGGCAGCAGCAGTTGCAGCGCCGGTGGCGGCAACCGCCGATGGTGGTGGTGCGGCAGCGGCAGAAGAGAAGACTGAGTTTGACGTGATCCTGCAGGCAATCGGCGGTAACAAGATCAACGTGATCAAGGTTGTCCGCGAAGTCACTGCGCTCGGATTGAAAGAAGCCAAAGATCTGGTAGAGGCAGCCCCCAAAGCAGTTAAGGAAGGCGTCTCGAAGGAAGAGGCCGAAACGATCAAGCAGAAATTGGCTGACGCTGGGGCGACCGTCGAAGTTAAGTAGGATCGATCGATCATCCACAGATTACACAGAAATATTTCTGTGCAATCTGTGGATCCTTGTTCTTGGCTTGACACTGGAATTGTAAGTGGCTAAGTTAAGGGAGTATTGAGGCGCTGGCGTTACTCCCAAAAATTCTGACGGATAGATCCGCCGCTTTTGCGTAACAAGCGGTCAGGGGCATTGTGCGCTCTGACCGCGATTTGGCGTCTCCGGACATTGCCAATTTCCGATTGCCGATTGCCGATTTTTAATTGGCGTTAAGGCAGTCACAAATCGGCAATTGGCAAATTGAAAATCGGCAATAACTAAGGAATCTCACATGTCTGCAAATCTGCTTCAAACTATTAATACCGGGTTAGGAAGACGTACCAGTCAGGCGCCTGAGCGTGAGGACTTCTCCAAGATCGCCACCGCCGTCAGGATACCAAATCTAATTGAGATTCAACGCGAGTCATATAACCGATTTCTGCAGATGGACCTGCTGCCGGAAGAGCGCGAAGCTACCGGTCTCCAGGCCGTCTTTCAGTCGGTTTTTCCAATCTCCGACTTCCGCGGCACCGCCACGCTCGACTTCGTCGAGTACCAAATCGGTAACTGGCAGTGCAAATGCGGACGTCTCGAAGGTCTTAACTACCTTCGCTCAAACTGTAAGAACTGCGGCGCTACTATTAAGGTCAATCCACTCGCTGCGGGCGAAACGCTCTGCCATCGTTGCGGCACGTTCAATTTTGTTCGCCCGCAACTTTGCGAAAACTGCGGCGAGCCCGTCGGTCTGAAACACAAGCACGACCAACAGGAGTGTCAGGAACGCGGCATGAGCTACAGCGTTCCGCTCAAGGTAAAGATCCGTCTGACGGTTTTTGACAAGGATCCCGACACGGAAGTGCTCTCGATCCGCGACATCAAGGAAGAAGAAGTCTTCTTTGGCGAAATCCCGCTGATGACTGACAACGGTACTTTCATTATCAACGGTACCGAACGCGTCATCGTGTCGCAGTTGCACCGTTCACCCGGCGTGTTCTTCAAGCGCGGCGCGATCTACGTCGCCAAGATCATTCCGTATCGCGGTTCGTGGGTCGAGTTTGAATACGACCAGAAGAACCTGCTTTACGTGCGTGTCGGAAAACGCAAGTTCCTGGCTTCGATCTTTTTGCGAGCACTCGGCCTCTGGTTCAACCCGAAAGTCGAGCTAAAAGGACTGCGCACTGACTCACAGCTGGAAGAAGGTGTGAAGAATGCCTCATTCACTGATGAGGACATGATCCGGCACATCTACATCACTGATGAGATTCATCTGCAGGACGGCCATCTGAAAGTGCAGGTTCCCGAACAGGGACCAACCAACCTCGTCGGCATGAAGGTCGACCACGACATCAAGGGCAAAGGACCGGACCCGATCGTTCGTGGTGGCAAGAAAGTCGCGACTTCCGCACTCGAAGCCTTGCGCAAGGCTGGCATTGGCGAAGTCGAAGTCGACTCGTCTCAGCTTGAAGGCGCTTTCGCTGTGGCTGACATCGTCAACACGGAGAGTGGCGAAATCATTCTCGAGGCGAATAACGAGATCACGCCGGCCAAACTGCAGGAGATCATTGAAGCCAGTATCACCAGCTTCTCAGTGTTCTTCCCTGAACGCGACGACGTTGGACCGGTGCTTTCGTTGACGTTGAAGAAAGACGTCATCACCAAGCCGGTCGATGCACTGCTCGAAATTTACCGCAAGATGCGTCCGGGCGATCCGCCGACTGTGCAAACGGCGTATCGGCTGCTCGAAGCGATGTTCTTCGATCCGCGCAAGTTTGATTTCTCGCGCGTAGGACGTCTCAAGTTCAACATCAAGATGGGCAAGGGCGAGCGTGATCGGATCGACGATCCATTGCTCTCCGCGCACGATTTTTACGAGGTTGTTTCTTACGTTCTGAAGATGCGTAAGAACCCGTCTGAATACCAGGCGGATGACATCGATCACCTGGGCAATCGCCGCGTGCGCGCGGTTGGTGAGTTGCTGGAGAACCAGTTCCGCATCGGCCTCGAGCGCATGGAGCGTGCGATCAAGGAGAAGATGTCGATCCACCAGGAAATGCAGACAACCATGCCGCGCGATCTCATCAACGCAAAGCCGGTGACGGCTGCGGTGCGTGAGTTCTTCGGCTCGAGCCAGTTGTCGCAGTTCATGGACCAGACAAATCCACTTTCGGAAATCACGCACAAACGTCGTCTCTCGGCACTTGGACCGGGCGGTCTCTCGCGTGAACGCGCCGGGTTCGAAGTACGCGACGTACATCCGACGCACTACGGACGCATTTGTCCTATCGAGACGCCTGAAGGTCCAAACATCGGACTCATCTCGAGTCTCTCGTGCTTCGCGCGCATCAACGAGTTTGGATTTATCGAAGCGCCGTATCGCAAGGTCAGTGACGGTCGCGTGGTTGAATACGTACGCGTCGTCAACGGCGGCGATACCAAGCTCAAGCCCGGCGACCACATTCCGGTGGAAGAAGTCGAGAAGGCAAACAAGAAGCTCGGCTCCGAAGCCCGTCAGGCGGACTATGAGCCATGGCCGTTCTACCTGACCGCGTGGGAGGAAGACAAACACGTCGTCGGCCAGGCCAACATCGAGCTCGACGAAAACGGCCACATCATCAACGAGCGTAACGCGGCACGAAAAGCCGGTGAGTTCATTCTCGCTTTGCGCAAAGACATCGAGTATGTCGACGTTTCGCCGAAGCAGCTCGTTTCAGTGGCAGCATCGCTGATTCCGTTCCTCGAGAACGACGACGCGAACCGCGCTCTGATGGGTTCAAACATGCAACGCCAGTCAGTGCCGTTGCTGCGTGCCGAGGCTCCGTACATCGGAACCGGCATGGAGAAGGTTACTGCTCGTGACTCCGGTGCGGTGGTCGTGGCCAAGCGCGACGGTGTGGTCGACTACGTCGACTCCGAACGCATCATCGTCAAGGCCGATCACAACGTCGACGGCACGATTTCGCGTGAGGTGACGGCTGACATCTACACGCTGATCAAATTCAAGCGTTCGAACCAGAACACTTGTATCAATCAGCGTCCGATTGTCCACGTTGGCGAGCGCGTCGAGAAAGGTCAGGTAATCGCCGATGGTCCGTGTACGGATCGCGGTGAGCTGGCACTCGGTCGCAACGTCCTCGTCGCCTTCATGCCGTGGCGCGGTTACAACTTTGAAGACGCGATCCTCGTTTCCGAGCGACTCGTGAAAGAGGATTACTACACCTCGATTCACATTGAAGAGCTTGAAATCGAAGCTCGCGACACGAAGCTTGGACCAGAGGAAATCACACGCGACATCCCGAACGTCGGCGAGAACATGCTCCGCGATCTCGACGAGAGCGGCATCATTCGCATCGGCGCTCAGGTGAAACCGGGTTCGATCCTCGTCGGTAAGGTGACACCAAAAGGTGAAACCCAACTGACTGCGGAAGAGAAACTTTTGCGCGCGATCTTCGGCGAGAAGGCCGGCGACGTGAAGGATGCTTCGCTCGTCAGCCCGCCGGGTATAGACGGCACGGTCGTTGACGTTCAGGTCTTCACCCGCAAGGGTCAGGAGAAAGATCAACGTTCACTCGCCATCGAACAGGACGAAGAAGATCGCCTGCGACGCGACCTTGAAGACGAAATTCGTATCCTGCGCGAGCAGCGTGACGAGCGAATTTATGAACTGCTCGAAGGTCGTAAGCTCTCTGCGGACCTGACAGCAAATCGCGAAGTGTTGATTGAAAAGAACGTTCAAATCACACGCGAGATGCTGAAGGCGGTTGAGCCGAAGGCATTGCGCAAGGTTCAACTTGCTTCTTCACGACTCGACATCGGCGCCGAAATCAAGGAGTACGAAGATCGCACGGAACGCCAGATCAAGATCCTCTCTGACATTTACGAAGAGAAGATCGCGAAGCTGCGTCAGGGCGACGAGCTTTCACCGGGAGTGATCAAGATGGTGAAGGTCTTCATTGCCATGAAGCGCAAGCTGTCAGTCGGCGACAAGATGGCCGGTCGTCACGGAAACAAGGGCGTCATCGCACGCATCCTTCCGGAAGAGGACATGCCTTACCTGCCCGACGGAACACCGGTCGAGATCGTTTTGAACCCGCTCGGCGTGCCTTCGCGCATGAACGTGGGCCAGATCCTCGAGACACACCTCGGCTGGGCCGCGCGTGTGCTGGGAATGCACTTCGCGACACCTGTATTCGACGGCGCAACAGAAGCCGAGATCAAGAAGAAACTGCAACTGTCTGGTGAGCGCGCACGCGAACTCGGATTGCCTGAGATTGTTAACGAATCAGGCAAGGCAGTCTTGTACGACGGTCTGAGTGGTGATCCGTTCGAGCAGAAAGTGACAGTCGGATACATCTACATGTTGAAGCTGTCGCACCTCGTCGACGACAAGATCCACGCTCGCTCGATTGGACCGTACAGCTTGATCACGCAGCAGCCGCTCGGTGGTAAGGCGCAGTTTGGTGGTCAGCGCTTTGGAGAAATGGAGGTGTGGGCGCTCGAAGCTTATGGCGCAGCACACATTCTTCAGGAGTTGTTGACGGCCAAGTCTGACGACGTTGCCGGCCGCTCGAAGATCTACGAGGCCATCGTTAAAGGCGAGGCCGACTTCGATCCAGGTTTACCGGAGTCGTTCAACGTGCTCGTCCGCGAACTGCAGTCGCTCTGTCTCGATGTTGAGTTGATCAACAAGAAAGCAGCAGGCGACGGCACCGGAGCGGAAGACGGCGTTGGCGAAGCGATCGTGACGAGCGCTGTAGAGGCGTAAATTTATTGCCGATTGCCGATTTCCAATTGCCGATTTGGAAATTGGCTCTCAGGCGTTCCTGGGTTTGAAATTGGCAATCGGCATTTGGCAATTGGAAATGGAGAGATATGTTTCGATTCCAACAAGAAAAGACGCAACTGGCTCCAGACTTTGAAGCTATTCGTATCTCACTTGCGTCACCGGAAAAGATCCGGCAATGGTCGCACGGTGAGGTGACCAAACCAGAAACAATCAACTACCGCACCTTCAAACCCGAACGCGACGGTCTGTTCTGTGCGCGTATTTTTGGTCCCGTCGCGGATTGGGAGTGTCTCTGCGGAAAATACAAACGCATGAAGCACCGCGGGGTGATCTGCGATAAGTGCGGCGTCGAAGTGACTCAGGCGAAAGTGCGACGCGAAAGGTTGGGCCATATCGACCTGGCCAGCCCGTGCTCGCACGTC